>JACQDM010000008.1 GCA_016201045.1 Afipia sp.
GGATTAGTCAGACCCTTTCGGGCTTTCCTCCCCCTCGACAGTGCTTTACAACCCGAAGGCCTTCATCGCACACGCGGCGTCGCTCGGTCAGGCTTGCGCCCATTGCCGAAGATCCTCGACTGCAGCCTCCCGTAGGAGTTTGGGCCGTGTCTCAGTCCCAATGTGGCTGATCATCCTCTCAGACCAGCTACTGATCGTCGCCTTGGTGAGCCGTTACCTCACCAACAAGCTAATCAGACGCGGGCCGATCTTTCGGCGATAAATCTTTCCCCGTAAGGGCTTATTCGGTATTAGCACAAGTTTCCCTGTGTTGTTCCGAACCAAAAGGTACGTTCCCACGCGTTACTCACCCGTCTGCCGCTCCCCTTGCGGGGCGCTCGACTTGCATGTGTTAAGCCTGCCGCCAGCGTTCGCTCTGAGCCAGGATCAAACTCTCAAGTTGGACTTGAAACTTTAAACCGGCTGATCACAACGTTTGACGAGGTCCCACCATTTTTTGTCAGCCCAATTCTTGCGAACGGAAGCCGACAGCTGTCTGCGATTCACATCGCGGACAACGATGGTGTAACCTTATATCGAAACGTGTACCGCCGAAGTCTTTCGTCCGGTCTCAAACCTCTGAAAAGCCGAAGCCTTTCACAGACTGAGACCCGCAAGGACTCCGCCGTCCACGTTTCTCTTTCTTCATCTTTACTTGTCAAACAGCCCGGAGCGCGGGACGCCCCAAATTCTCGTTTTGAAGTCTTCATTCGACGGCAAATGACAACCGACAACGATCGGTTGTGGATTCACTCATCGTAGTGAGGAGCTTCAAAGGCACGAAAGCATGCCGGGGCCAAAGCCACGGCAGCGCCGCACCGAGTGGGCGGTTTATAGGCCCGCTCACCGAAGATTGTCAACGGCATTGTCAATAAAACGTCGCACCGATTGCGGCCCCTGGGCACAGGCAAGAACCCCTGATTTCACAGGGCTTAATGCCGTACTTGAGCCACATTCCTGCGACGTTCTGCTCATGAAATATGCCGCCGGGCGCCGAATACAAGTATAGCTATCGGCACACGGAATCCGTTTGTAACGGATGTGGGGAAGCCTGCGCACGTTGGACGAGCGATAAGACGGCGGTAGACTGCCGCCAGCCTGAACCATCGCCCCGGCCGAAGGGCAACGACAGGACCAACGGCGCGCATCGACACGCGCGCCGAGCGCTGAATGAGCTTTAGGGGACGGGTTTGAACCACGGGACGTCACGCGGGGGACAATACGGGCGTGCCGGGATCATCGATCTCGGTCACGAGCCACCGTTGTCCGTCGACGGCACCGAAGTCCCGGTTATCGATCGCCGGCGCGTCTCGGTGCAGTGGTTTAGCGGAACGATTCTGACCGGATTTTGCGGCGCGGCCCTCATCGGCGGCGCCGTTTTTGCGTCGCTCGATGGTGAAATGACGTTTGCGAAAGTGCCCGAGCGCGTCGAGAGCGCGCTGCGCGGAGCGCTTGCCGGCGCCGACAAGCTCGTTGCGCGCAAAGCCGATCGCCTGCCGCCGGCCAGCGAGAGTGCCGCGGCCCGTCAGGTCATTCGCGTGTCGCAAGTCACACGCGCCGGCAACCGCGACATCATGCGCGTGCGCCCGTTCGTTCGCATCGCAGGCAATCTGTCGCTGACGACGAGCGACCTGTCGGCGAAAATTCCGGCCTTCGACGCGCAGAAAGTCCTGACCGATGTCGGCGGCGCATCTCCGATGGACGGCGACGATCAGCAGAACGCCGCCGAGCCGGATGCCGAAGTCTCATTCGTGACGCGCGATCTGGCATCGGTTCTGCCGCGCGCGAAAATCGCGGCCAACATTCCGCTCGACGAAATCGTGCTGAAGGTGCGCGACGCATCGAACTGGAAGGGCAATGGCGGCGTGAAATATGCCGCGAACGGGCCTGACCTGAAAATGGCTTACGCCGCCGAAGGTACGCCGGATCCTTATGCTGGCTTTGAGACGCGCATTGTGCCGGAAAACGTCACGCTGCTGCCGAAGACCAAGGATCAGACCACCGGCGGCAATCCGGCGAGCGAAAAAATCCACGTCGTCAAGAAGGGCGACACCGTGCAGAGCGTTCTACGCGACATGGGTGCATCTCCCGGCGAGGCGCTTGCGATTGCCAACAATCTCGGCGCGAAAGGCCGCGATGGCGGCCTGAAGGAAGGCCAGAAACTGCGCATCATGATGGCGCCAGCAGCGCTCGGCCAACGGCTCGTTCCGGTGCGCGTGATCGTCGCCAACGAAACCACCATTGAGGCGGTCGCGGCATTGTCCGATCTCGGCAAATATGTCGCCGTCGATCCGCAGAGCTTCAACACCGCAACCGAAACCGCAAGCAATGCCGACGACGACGATTACGATGACGGCACCGGCGTGCGGCTCTATCAGAGCATCTACGAGACGGCGCTTCGCAACAAGGTTCCGACCACCGTTATCGAAGACATGATCCGCGTCTATTCCTACGATGTGGATTTCCAGCGCCGCGTTCAGGCGGGCGACTCGTTCGAAGTGTTCTTCGCCGGCGAAGACGAAGCGCCATCGACCGGCGAAAAACCCGAAGTGCTCTATGCGGCACTCACCGTCGGCGGCGAAACCAAGAAATACTATCGCTTCCAGACGCCCGACGACGCGGTGGTCGACTACTACGACGAGACCGGAAAGAGCGCGAAGAAATTCCTCGTCCGCAAGCCCGTCAGCAACGCGGTCATGCGCTCCGGTTTCGGCGGACGCCGCCATCCGATCCTCGGCTACACCAAGATGCACACCGGCGTGGACTGGGCGACCGCCTACGGCACTCCAATTTTCGCGTCCGGCAACGGCGTGATCGAAAAGGAAGGCTGGGAAGGCGGCTACGGCAAATACATCCGCATCAAGCATCCCAACGGATATGAAACGGCCTACGGCCACATGTCCGCCTTCGCCAAGGGCATGGACGTCGGCAAGCGCGTCCGTCAGGGCCAGGTCATCGGCTTCGTCGGCTCGACTGGCCTCTCCACCGGAGCGCACGTTCACTACGAAATTCTCGTCAACGGCCGCTTCGTCGATCCGATGCGCGTGAAACTGCCGCGCGGCCGCTCGCTCGAAGGCGCGATGCTTGCGGGCTTCGAGACCGAGCGCGACCGGCTCGACGGCATCATGGCCAACCGTCCGGGTGGACGCCCGCCCGCGCAGGTGTCGCGCTCGCAGAAAACGGCAGAAGCCGGCAATCAGTGATCGCCGGCTCCCGATAACTTCATTCGATTGTGTTTAGTGCAGCTTGGCTCGCTTCGGCGAACGTTCCTGCGCGCCAACTTCAACGACGTTGTCGTTGAAGAACAGCCCGTCCTTGCCGGCCGACACATTCACAGTCTCGCCGTCGTGGATTTTTCCGGCGAGGATCATTTCGGCGAGCGGGTCCTGTACCGCGCGCTGGATGGTGCGCTTGAGAGGCCGCGCGCCGTAAGCGGGATCCCAGCCTTTTTCGGCGAGCCATTCCCGCGCGTCGGGCTTGAGGATCAGCTTGACCTTGCGATCTTCCAAAAGCTTCGACAGCCGCGCGATCTGGATATCGACGATGCGCGTCATCTCGCTCTTCTGCAGGCGATGGAACAGGATGATCTCATCAACACGGTTGAGGAATTCAGGGCGGAAGCTCGCGCGCACGATCGCCATCACCTGCTCGCGCACCGCGCTGGTGTCCTCGCCTTCGGCCTGACCGACAAGAAACTCGGAGCCGAGGTTCGAGGTCATGATGATGAGCGTGTTGCGGAAGTCTACCGTGCGGCCCTGTCCGTCCGTGAGGCGTCCGTCGTCGAGCACCTGCAGCAGCACGTTGAACACGTCCGGATGCGCCTTCTCGATCTCGTCGAACAGCACGACCTGATACGGCCTGCGGCGCACCGCTTCCGTCAGCGAGCCGCCCTCGTCGTAACCGACATAGCCCGGAGGCGCGCCGATCAGCCGCGCAACGGAATGCTTCTCCATGTATTCGGACATGTCCATGCGCACGAGCGCGGTCTCGTCGTCGAACAGATATTCGGCGAGCGCTTTGGTCAGCTCGGTTTTACCGACGCCGGTTGGCCCTAAGAACATGAATGAGCCGATGGGCCGGTTCGGATCCTGCAACCCTGCACGCGCGCGGCGCACGGCGGTCGAGACGGCTTTCACCGCTTCGGCCTGACCGATGACGCGCTTCGACAACTGCTCCTCCATCTTGAGCAGCTTGTCGCGCTCGCCTTCGAGCATGCGATCAACCGGAATGCCGGTCCAGCGCGAGACGACCTGCGCGACGTGGCTTGCGGTCACGGCTTCCTCGAGCACTGCACCGCTCTGGCCTTCGCTGTCCTCGATTGTCTTCAGCTTCTTCTCAAGCTCGGGCACCTTGCCATAGGCAAGCTCGCCCGCGCGCTGATATTCGCCGCGGCGCTGCGCATCGGCCAGTTCCTGACGCGCCTGTTCGAGTTCGCTTTTTATCTTCTGCGCATCCGACAGCTTGTTGCGCTCCGCCTGCCACTTGGCCGTCAGCGCGCCGCCCTTTTCCTCAAGCCCGACGAGTTCTTTCTCGAGCTTCTTGAGACGATCCTTGGACGCCGAATCGGATTCCTTTTTCAGCGCCTCCTGCTCGATCTTCAGCCGCACGATCTCGCGATCGATGTTGTCGAGTTCTTCCGGCTTGGAATCGATTTGCATCTTCAGCCGCGCGCCAGCCTCGTCGATCAGGTCGATGGCCTTGTCGGGCAGGAAGCGGTCGGTGATGTAGCGATTGGATAAAGTCGCGGCAGCGACGATCGCAGAGTCCGTGACCCGGACGCCGTGATGCAGCTCGTACTTCTCTTTCAGGCCGCGCAAAATCGAGATCGTGTCCTCGACCGACGGTTCTTCGACGAACACCGGCTGGAAACGCCGCGCGAGTGCTGCGTCCTTTTCGATGTGCTTGCGATACTCGTCGAGCGTGGTTGCGCCGACGCAATGCAGTTCGCCGCGCGCCAATGCGGGCTTGAGCAGGTTCGACGCATCCATCGCGCCGTCGGCCTTGCCCGCGCCGACCAGCGTGTGCATTTCGTCGATGAACAGGATGATGCCGCCGTCGGATGACGTGACCTCCTGCAGAACAGCTTTCAGCCGTTCCTCGAACTCGCCGCGATATTTCGCGCCCGCGATCAATGCGCCGAGATCGAGCGACAGCAGCTTCTTGTCCTGCAGGCTTTCCGGCACATCGCCATTGACGATGCGCAGCGCGAGCCCTTCGACGATGGCGGTCTTGCCGACGCCAGGTTCGCCGATCAGCACGGGATTGTTCTTGGTGCGGCGTGACAGCACCTGAACCGTGCGGCGGATTTCCTCGTCGCGGCCGATCACAGGGTCGAGCTTGCCGTCTCGCGCCGCTTGCGTGAGATCGCGCGAGTATTTCTTCAACGCGTCATAGGCGTTTTCGGCGGACGCAGAGTCGGCCATGCGGCCTTTGCGCAGCGCGTTGATCGCGGTGTTGAGATTTTGCGGCGCGACGCCACCGTTCGCCAGCAATTTGCCGGCGTCGCTGTCCTTGTCGAGAGCCAGCGCCAGCAGGAGCCGTTCGACGGTGACGAAACTGTCGCCCGCCTTGTCGGCCGCCTGTTCGGCGGAATCGAAGGCACGCGCGGTCGCAGGCGCCAGATAGATCTGTCCGCCGCCGCCGGAAACCTTCGGCATCTTATTAAGTGCGTCTTCGGTCGCCTTGAGGATGGCGCGCGAATTACCGCCGGAGCGGTCGATCAGCCCGCCGGCCAATCCCTCAGAATCGTCGAGCAGCACTTTGAGGACGTGCAGCGGCGTGAATTGCTGATGCCCCTCGCGCATCGCCAGCGATTGCGCCGATTGGATGAAGCCTTTCACCCGGTCGGTGTATTTTTCGATATTCATTCGTGATGTCCCTCAGCCTGCCATTCCGCCCCGGAGGCACGTAAACAGCATCGTCAATGGGTCCGATCCGGCATTGAGGTTGGTCAATCCGGTTACGGGAGTCACCGGAATTGCCCCGGCTTGCCACCAAATGTGGGAACCCGAATTCGCCTGCGAAAGAGGCACGCCTAAAAATTCCCGCACGGTGGCGCGACACAAGAAATATCCTTAAGAAGCCTCATGCCGAACGATTCCAGCGTCAGGATTGCCAGCATTTACCGCTACCCCGTGAAGGGCCTGTCGCCGGAGGAATTATCGGGCGTCGTGCTGTCCAAAGGGCAGACGCTTCCATCCGACCGGCGTTACGCCATCGAGAACGGCCCCAGCCAGTTCGATCCGGCCAATCCGAAATATCTGCCCAAGGCCTATTTCCTGATGCTGATGCGCAACGAACGCCTCGCCGGGCTCCAGACGCATTTCGACGATGCGACGAATATCTTCACCATTCGCCATAACGGCGCGGTAGCTGTGCGCGGCGATCTCGAAACGGCTGAGGGACGAAAGGCCATTGAGGATTTCTTCAGACAGGAATTCGCGAGCGACCTGAAGGGCGAGCCTAAAATCCTCTCCGCCGCAGGCCACAGTTTCTCCGACGTGTCGGCGAAGGTCGTCTCGATCATCAATCTCGCGAGCGTCGCTGCTGTTGAAAACGCCGCAGGACAGCCGGTGCATCCGCTGCGTTTTCGCGGCAATCTCTATATCGACGGCTGGCCGGGCTGGCATGAATTCTCGCTCGTCAGCGAAACGCTCGCCATCGGCGATGTGCGGATGAAAGTGACAAAGCCCATCGTGCGGTGCGCCGCGATCAATGTCGATCCGGTGACGGCGGAGCGCGATCTGAATCTTCCAAAGACGATGGTGCAGCATTTCGGGCACGACGAATGCGGCGTCTATGCCGAAGTGATCGCCGGCGGCTCCGTTGCCGCCGGCGATACAATCGAAGTCGTTAGTCCAAGTCTTCTTTAGTTAAGTCTTCTTTAGCTCGTCGGCATGACGTAGGCGTAGATACGCCCGCGCGAAATCGCGGCTTCGCGGACGCGATTGCCATTGTTGCCGGATATCACGATCGGATTTCCGTTCGGGTCGATGCCGCTGACGATGCCGACATGTCCGCCGCGCCGTCCGCGCGACATCACGGCGATGGCGCCGACCTGCGGTCCCGACACGCGCGATCCGTAGGATGCGAACGAGCTTGCCATGTCGGAGCCCGTGCCGTGATGGCCCGACCGCTCGAGCACCATGTTCATGAAACGCGCGCACCACAGGCTGCCGCGTCCGGTTGGATTGCCGCCGATGTAACGCCGCGCTTCATCGACGACGTTCGACGCGCCGAACGTGCCGACGGCTTGGGTTGAGAAAGCATCCTGTTGTCTCGCACGCATCGCCATCCGTCCGCGATAGGCGTGGCGGATGCGAAGTTTGCGATGAGAGTAGTGCGCGGGGTGATGCCGGCTCATTCCATGATGCGGCCGCGCCGATGCAGTTTCGGTTGAAGCCGCGATTGACAGTGAACCGAGTGCCAGTGTAGCGGCACAAAGCGACACGCGAAGCGAAGTAGATCGAATCATCCAGTAGTCCTCGTTGAACCCCCGTTCCCCGAAGTCCCGAATCCGGGAACACATTCATGGGCGTAAAACGAATTTGGATGTGGCGCGAGCAAGACTCGATAAGGCGCAAGCCGAGTCATTTCGCGTTCATAGCGCGATCATTTCAAGGCAGGCGCGACTCATCGCTGCCGCATTGTGGGCACGAGTCTTACCGTTGCTTTAAGCAGGAATTCAATCGCGGCGGCTGAGCAGAAACACGCCCTGCTCGCCGAACATGTTCCAGAACCACCACGGCGCATTCAGCCGCAACGGTTTGCCGTAGACATTGAGCGCGACTGCGCGCTCCATCTTGACGTTGATCTCGTCGCAGAGCTGCACGAAGTCCTTGATGGTGCAGAAGTGAATGTTCGGCGTGTCGTACCATGTCGCCGGAAGATTCTCGGTGCGCGGCATCTGCCCTTTGATGAGAAGCTGCAACCGCATCTTCCAGTGCCCGAAATTCGGAAACGATACGATGGCGCGCTGTCCAATGCGCAGCAGGTTCTCCAGCACGACGCGCGGCTGGCGCGTGGCCTGCAAGGTCTGCGACAGGATCACATAATCGAACGCATCGTCGGGATAGTTCACCAAGTCGGTGTCCGCGTCGCCCTGCACCACCGCAAGTCCCTTGGCGACGCAGAGGTTCACGCCCTCGCGCGACAGCTCGATGCCGCGACCGTCCACGCCGCGAGTCTCCAGAAGCCGCAGCAGGTCGCCCTCGCCGCAACCGACGTCGAGCACTTTCGATCCGCGCTCGACCATTTCCGCGACCAGCAGATGGTCGCTGCGATAACCGCTGTCGGTCACGGGCAGCACCGCCGTCGGTTTGAATGTCTGGTTCTGGACTGTCATCAAGCGCCCGCCAGACCATGCGAGGACGCCGCCGATTCAAGAAACGCGCGCGCGATGTCGATGAATTCCGGCACGTCGAGCAGGAATGCGTCGTGACCTCTATCGGTCTCGATCTCCGCGAACGACACCCGCGCGCCGGACGCATTCAGCGCGTGAACCACCGCGCGCGATTCCGACGTCGGAAACAGCCAGTCGCTGGTGAACGACACCACGCAGAACCGCGTGCGCGTACCACGATAGGCTTCCGCCAGCACGCCCCTGTGGTCGGCGGCGATGTCGAAATAGTCCATCGCGCGTGTCAGATAGAGATAGCTGTTGGCATCGAAGCGTTCGACGAAGGACGATCCCTGATGCCGCAGATAGCTCTCGACCTCGAAATCCGCATCGAACGAGAACGTCGGCACCGCGCGATCCTGCAGGCGCCGCCCGAATTTCCGATGCAGCGCCGCGTCGGAAAGATAAGTGATGTGCGCAGCCATGCGCGCGACGCCAAGCCCGCGCTGCGGATGCGTGCCTTCCTCGAAATAGCGCCCGCCGCGCCAATCGGGATCGGCCATCACCGCCTGACGGCCGAGCTCATGGAAGGCAATGTTCTGCGCCGAGTGCCGCGTGCTGCATGCAATGGGGAGCGCCGAATACACGCGCTCGGGATAGGCGGCCGCCCATTGCAGCGCCTGCATGCCGCCCATCGATCCGCCGACGACTGCGAACAGTTTTTCGATGCCGAGACGATCGAGCAGCATCGCCTGCGCGCGTACCATGTCTGGAATCGTGATGACGGGAAAATCCAGTCCCCACAATTTTCCGGTCGCGGGATTGGTCGATGACGGCCCGGTCGAACCCATGCAGCCGCCGACGACGTTGCTGCAGACGACGAAATATCTGTCGGTATCGACCGGCTTGCCCGGACCGACCATCGTATCCCACCAGCCGGACTTGCCGGTGACAGGATGCTCGTTGGCGACGTGCTGATCGCCGGTCAGCGCATGACAGATCAGAATGGCATTGGAGCGATCGGCATTGAGTTTGCCGTAGGCCTGATAGGCAATCTGGAACGGCGAGAGATCGACACCGCTGTCGAGACGCAACGGCTTGTCCGCACCGAACACGGCCAGCAGCGAGGTCGGATGATCCGCCTCGTGCGCGCGTTCGCCGGTCTTCACCTTGCGGCTTTTCGACTGGGTCGGTGACATCGCGATCCTACAAGCCTCCGCGCTCTTCACAGAGCGACACCGGAACTCAGGCCAATAAAAAACCGGCCTGAACAAATTGTTCGGCCGGGATCACGTGTCCCCGGCCTGTTTAGCGAGTTGTTTAACGTGGCTGCAAGCCGGCCGGCTCAAATGACCACGGAAGTGACAAAAACATTAGTCCCATGAGGGATTTCCGTCAAGGCAAGCCCGGCTGTGCCGCCGCATGACTGACCGGCTTGGTTACCAAAAGACTCAATGTTTTCTTTGCTTTCGGCCGTCACGGCTCCTATCAATGCGGCCAATCACACACCTTTTGAACCGCGCCTGATGCAGCGCAAACGCTGCCCGGATAACGTTGCGACCGATGACGAAACCGACCGCACCCTCGCTTGCCGATCTGCGCCGCGAAATCGATGACATCGATGAGCAGGTGCATGGCCTGTTGATGAAGCGCGGCGACATCATCAGCCGTCTTATCTCGGTGAAGAAAACCCAGGAAGTCGGCTCGGCGTTTCGTCCCGCCCGCGAGGCCGAGATGATGCGCCGCCTCGTCGAGCGCCATCGCGGAATGCTGCCGCTCGACACCGTCGAGAGCATCTGGCGCGTCATCATCTCGACATTCACATTCGTACAGGCGCCGTTCTCGGTGCACGCGGATTTGTCGACCGGCGAATCCGCGATGCGGGATTCCGCAAGATTCCATTTCGGCTTCACCGTGCCGTTCCTCGCGCATTTTAACGCCGGTGCTGCGGTGGATGCCGTCGCAAAATCAAAGGGCGATCTCGCTCTGGTGTCGGCATCGAGCAGCCGCACGCCGTGGTGGCTGGCGCTTGAGCCGAAAGATGCGCCGAAAATCATCGCGCGGTTGCCGTTCGTCGAACGCGCCGATCATCCGGCGGCACTGCCCGTGTTCGTCGTCTCGCGCGTGGCGGCTGACGCGATGGTGACCGAGGTCGAGATGTGGAGCGTGCGCGTCTCCGGCTGGAGTGCGGACGTCGCGCGCGCACTATCGCCGCTCGCCGAGATCATCGCAGTGCCGGATACGGCGTCGGACGGCGCGGCCCTTCTGGTTTCGGTGCCGGGCACAACTGGCCTCGACAAGATTAAAGCGGCGCTGATCGCGGCGGGTGCATCCGTGCGTTCATCCGCCCTCGTCGGCGGCCATGCAACGCGCTATACGGTGTCGCCGAACGGCTCGAAAGCCTGATCCCTCTGGAGTTGCGTCAATGTCCCGCCCCGTGCCGAAGCCCGGCGTTCTCGATATTGCACCCTACACGCCCGGCAAGAGCGGCGCGGGTGTCAGCGGGCGCGTGTTCAAACTCTCCGCCAACGAAACGCCGCTCGGACCTTCGCCGAAGGCCATCGCGGCCTACAAGGCTGCCGCCGACGCACTGGAAGATTATCCCGAAGGTACGTCGCGTGTGCTGCGCGAAGCCATCGGCCGCACATTCGGACTCGATCCGGATCGGATCATCTGCGGCGCTGGCTCCGATGAGATCCTGAATTTTCTCGCGCACACTTATCTCGGTGCCGGCGACGAGGCGATCCACACCACGCACGGCTTTCTGGTCTATCCGATCGCGACGATGGCGAACGGCGCGATCAACGTCATCGCGCCCGAGAAGAATTTCACCGCCGATGTCGATGCGATTCTGAAAGCCGTGACGCCGCGCACCAAACTCGTGTGGCTCGCCAATCCCAACAATCCGACCGGCACCTATATTCCGTTCGACGAGGTGAAGCGCCTGCGCGCGGACTTGCCGCCGCATGTACTTCTCGTGCTCGACGCCGCGTACTCGGAATATGTGTCGCGTAACGACTACGAATCCGGCATCGAGATGGTCGCGACCACCGACAACACGGTGATGACGCGCACCTTCTCGAAGATTCACGGCCTCGCCTCGCTGCGCGTGGGCTGGATGTACGGCCCGGAAAACATCATCGATGCGGTCAACCGCATTCGCGGCCCGTTCAACGTGTCGACGCCGGCGATGCTGGCGGCGGTTGCCGCTCTCGAAGACACCGCGCATCAGGACATGTCGCGCACCCACACCGAGAAGTGGCGCGCGTGGCTTACGGAAGAAGTCTCCAAGCTCGGCCTCACCGTAACGCCGAGCGCTGCGAACTTCATCCTGATCCATTTCCCGCTCGACAAAGGCAAGACCGCCGACGATGCGGATGCGTTCCTGACCAAGCGCGGACTGATCCTGCGTGCGCTGAAGAACTACAAACTGCCGCACGCGCTGCGCATGACAATCGGCACCGAGGAAGCCAACAAGCTCGTCGTCGCAGCGCTCGCCGAATTCATGGGGCGCAAGTGAGCACGACGCCGCTTTTCCCGCGTGTCGCACTGATCGGCTTCGGCCTGATTGGCGGCTCGATCGCGCGCGCAGCAAAGACGCAGGGTCTCGCAGGCGAAATCGTCGCGACGGCGCGTTCGCCGAAGACGCGCGAGCGTGTGAAAGAACTCAACATCGTCGATCGCGTGGTGGAAACCAGCGCTGAAGCGGTCAAGGACGCCGATCTCGTCATTCTCTGCATTCCGGTCGGCGCATGCGGGCCGGTCGCGCAGGAGATCGCGCCGCATCTAAAAGCCGGTGCAATCATCTCCGATGTCGGCTCGGTGAAGGGCGCAATCGTGCGCGACATGACACCGCATTTGCCGGACGGCGTGCATTTCGTTCCGGCACATCCGGTGGCGGGTACTGAACACTCCGGTCCGGATTCAGGCTTCGCGGAGTTGTTCGTCAATCGCTGGTGCATTCTGACGCCGCCTGCCGGGACGGATCAGGCTGCAGTCGAGAAGCTGCAGGCGTTCTGGGCTGGCATCGGAGCCAAGGTCGAGATCATGACGCCGGACCATCATGACCTCGTTCTCGCAATCACCAGTCACCTTCCGCATCTCATCGCCTACACCATCGTCGGCACGGCAGACGAACTGGAAAAGGTGACGAGTTCCGAAGTGATGCAGTTTTCCGCGAGCGGTTTTCGCGATTTCACCCGCATCGCGGCGTCCGATCCGACGATGTGGCGCGACGTCTTCCTCACCAACAAGGACGCGGTGCTGGAAATGCTCGGCACGTTCAACGAGGATCTTTCAAAACTGACGCGCGCGATCCGCCGAGGCGACGGCGATGCGCTGTTCGAGCATTTCACACGCACCCGAGCGATCCGGCGCGGCATCATCCAGATCGGACAGGATTCGGCCGCTCCCGACTTCGGCCGCAGCCACGCCAGTCTGCCGAAGCCTTCGGACAAATAGTTCAGAACAACTTTGGCGTCTGCGCGACCTTCAGCGGGCCGAGATAGACGGTGCCGCTGACGAAACGCAGCGGCAGCGCCAGCGCCTTTCGCCCCTCGAGCGTCGAAGGCTGGCCGAGCAGATTGATTCCTGCGGCCACGCCCGCATTCGCATTCTTGCGCGCGACATTGCCGAGACCGGGAATGATGCGGTCGAGCGCGCCGATCACCTTGTTGACATCGTCGGCCTTCACGCCCGGCGCGATGCGATCCACCGCCGATTGCGAAACCCCCTCGTCGAGCAGCTTGTCGATGCCGAGCAACGGCACAATCTTGTCGAGACCGGCGACCGTCATCTGCAGTTCACCGTCGAGATACCCGTCCGGCGTGATGCCGAGCGAACCAGCAGCCACCGCAATCGTCTCGCCCTGCTGGACGCGCGACTGGGTGAAATCGAGCCGCCCGCCCGCCGCCTGAATGTCACGGAATCGCTCCGGCCATGGCTTCGGCGACAGATTTTTCAGTCCGCGAAGTTGCGCGCGAATATCCGCGTCGAACGGCACGGCCAGTATCGGATGCAATCCCTGCACAGTGCCGGCGGTCAATTCCAGCGCGGTGTCGATCACCGGATTGTCGTTGACCGAGCCTTCCGCAACGCGCGTATGCAACTCAAAATGAGTCGCGCGAAACAGCGGAAGCTGCGCGGCATTGTCGATGCGGTCCACGGCCGGATTGTCGAACACGAACGACACACGCTGCGGGATCAGCGGCAATCCGGCAGCGCTCGCGCGCGCCGTCGTCCAATTCGCCACATAGGATGCCGGCTCGCCGCCGCTCGCGACAATCGCGGGGCCGGTAAACTCGGCGATGATTTTCGTCGGATCGTAAATCTGCGCCAGCACCAAAATGCTTTTGAGCTGAGCCTTCAGCTTCACGCCGCTTGCCGCCTGATCAGCCGTCTGCGAGGCGAGCGTCACAACCGGATCGAGACACAACACTTCCATTCGGAAGGGAAATCCCGCGACCGATTTGCCGGCGCAATCGTATGAGCGGCCGGACTTTGCTTCGCGCTGCTTCCAGCCGTCGAACTTTTGATCGACCTGCGATGCCGCATAGAACCAGAATGCACTCCACGCCAAGGCTGCGCAGAGCAACAGCAAAGGTGCTGCGAAAAGCCGCCAGCGCGACCGACGCTTGATTGGATTCATGTCATGCATCACAAACCTAGAGCAGCCGAATTTGGCAAATAGAAGATGGTATGCAGCACGAAGTCCAGCCGTTGCGCGTTTGCGGACCTGCTGCTAGGCGTGACGCATGGCTGGAAAAGCACTTTCAGAGGCGGAATTTCCCGACGGCGACCTGTGGGTGTTCGGCTACGGATCGCTGATCTGGAAGCCGGGATTCGCGTTCGTCGAGCAATCCCCGGCGCGGCTGATCGGCGAACATCGTTCGCTTTGTATCTATTCGATGGTCCATCGCGGCACTTACGAAAAGCCGGGACTCGTGCTCGGGCTCGACCAGGGCGGTGCATGCCAGGGCATGGCATTTCGTGTCGCGCGCAAGGATCGCGATGCGACTGTGAAATATCTGCGCGAGCGCGAACAGGTGACCGGCGTCTATCGCGAGGTAATGCGCTCGGTCTGGCTCAAGAGCGATGCGCGCGAGCGCGTGCGGGCGCTGGCCTATGTGGCTGATCGCAGCCACGATCAATATGCCGGCCGCCTCACGCTCGAGGAACAGTTGCGATTGGTGCGGCAGGGACACGGCGTTTACGGCGACAATGCCGAGTACGTCATTTCCACGGTCGCGGCACTTGAGGCGCAAGGCGTGCGCGACGTGCCGCTGCATCGGCTCGCGGCGCTGCTTAAGGGCGGCGAGACGCCGCTGCGTCAGAAATAATCAGTTCTGGGTGCGAAGCGGCGCGGAAAATCCGATCAGCCGCACCTGCTCCTCGCGGCCCGCTTCAACGATACGGTTCGTCGCGGTTTCGATGGCTGCGCTCACGCGTTGGGTAAATTCGTCGCGCGGCAAACCCGGCGGAATCGGATCGAGAAACTCGACGACGAGCGTTCCGGGATAACGCAGAAACGTCCGGCGCGGCCAGTACAGGCCGGAGTTCAACGCCACCGGCAAACATGTCACGCCGCAATCGACGTAAATCTGGCTGACGCCGAATTTGTAGTTCGGCGGCGCGCCGACAGCCCGGCGCGTGCCTTCCGGGAAAATGATGAGCTGGCGTCCCTTGGCAACTTCCTCGCGCGCGCGGCGGGCCATTTCATTGAGGGTCCGTCCGCCTGCGCCGCGATTGACGCCGATCATGTTCGACTTGACGAGATACCAGCCGAACAGCGGAATCCAGCGCAGCTCGCGCTTGAGAATGTAGAGCGGCTCGTCGAAAAATTGCAGCATCGCGAAGGTTTCCCAGATCGACTGATGCTTGGGCGCAACCAGAAGCGGGCCGCGCTTGAGCGGTTCGAGCTTATCGAGTCCGCGATATTCGACCCTGGTGTTGCAGATGATCCGCATGAACCAGATGCTGGTCAGTCCCCAATGCTGCGCGATCCAGACGATGCCCCATCGCGGCATGATGTAGGTCGGGATGCCGAGCAGAACCCAGAACGTCAGATTGAGATAGAAAACAATGTTGAAGATCAGCGACCGGACGAAAATCGATACCATCGGATAAACTCGTTCTTTTACTTTGCGGGCGTAGCCGCCGGCTTCGCCGGAGGCGCTTCGCCCGAGTCGGCCTTGTCGCCGATCATGACACGCAGCTCCGCGAACAGGAATTTCGCGTATTCCGATAGCAGGAGCCGCAACGCCGCGCCACTCGCCCACCACGGTTCATCGCGCCATTTATCGCCTATCACCGCGAATGGAATGAGCTTGATTCCGGGCATCGCGCTCGAGAGTTCCACGATGGCGCGCGGCATGTGGTAGTTCGACGTCACCACGATCAGCGACTGAAACCCGCGCTCGATCGCCCAGCGCCGCGTTTCGGTGGCGTTGCTTCGGGTATTGACCGCCGAGCGGTCGAGGTCGACGCAACAGGCGAGAAGCCGCTCGCTGTCGGGCAGCGAACGCTTGATGTCATTGAAGCCGCTGGTCGGGTGTACGCCCGAAATCAGGAGCCGTTTGCCGTATCCTTCGGCGAGCAGATCCATTGCATCCGATACGCGCGACGATCCCCCCGTCAGCACAACGATGCCGTCGGCGTTCTGCGATGGCTTCGACTCCGTGGAATTCACCTGCGACAAAAACCACGCAAATCCGAAACAGAGCGCGATCACAAGCGACACGGCAAGCGACACCACCGCGCGGCTGCCGCGCGGTCCGGAGCGGCTTTGATTGCCGGGGTCTGATTTCCGTGCGGCCGTCAAGCTCATGGCGTTCGATGCAATGTCCTCAAAAACCGACTCTATATCTCAAATTCCGGCACTGCTGTGGTACCAATCCGGCACTCAATCGATCTCTTCGAGAGTTGCAAATAGCGTCCGCCGCGAGGCCCATGCGGTCACGGCCGCGATCATCACCGCTTGGGCCGCGAGCGCAAGATAGCCGGATGCCGGAAGCGCGAACGTCCCCAGCAAAGCGGCGAACTGATCGCCGACGGGTGTGCCGGAAAACCAGCCTGCAATCGATTCCGAAAAGCCGAATGTGAGCATCGCCGCAATGCCGCCGATCAATCCGCCTTCGAGTCCCAGACGGAGAAAATGCCGCAAAAAACGATTGGCGATATAGCGGTCCTGCGCGCCAACGAAATGCAGCACTTCCACGATGGGCCGGTTGGCCGCCATCGCACCGCGCGTGGCGAATGACACCGAAATGATCGTCGCCATCACCACGAGGATCAGGATACCTGTCCCCGCAAATACGATGGCACCCGTCATCGAACGCATCCGCTCGATCCAGGCGCGGTGATCGTCGACGCTCGCCGATGACGTGACCTGTGTCACCGCGCGGCGCAGACCGGCGAGATCCGGCGTAGCACCTGGCACGATCCGCGCGACGATGACGCGCGGCACCGGCAGATCGTCGAGCGACAGACCCGTTCCGAGCCAAGGCTCCAGCAGCTTGGCCGACTCTTCGGCTGTGTAGGGACGGACGTCGAGAATGCCCGGCTGCCCGCGCACGGAATCCGCGACCGCCTTCGCGTCGCGTTCAAGGTCGCGGCCGGGCGTGGGTCTGATCTGAATCGTCAGTTCGCTCGCGACCTGCGATTGCCATTCGGCTGCGGAGGCGCGGACCAGCAGCACCGCGCCGGTGGTGATCGACGCCAGAAACGTCATGATCGCGACGACCGCGATCAGCGCGCGGCCTGCAATCGAACCGCGCGGCACGATCGGCGACATGTTGCGCGCATCGGCTTCGCTTGTAGAGACGCTGTCGTCCATGTCCATCATGATGCGATGTCCGCGCTACGAAAGTCAGTCATAGATGTGCAGCCGCGATTCATGCAGCACCATGCGCCGCGCGTCGTATTGATCCATCAGTGCGATGTCGTGGGTCGCGATAATGACGGCGGTGCCGGTGGAATTCAACTGAATGAACAGATTGAGCAGGCGGCGCGCCAGCGAAGGATCGACATTGCCGGTCGGCTCGTCGGCGAGAAGCAACTGCGGCCGTGCAATCACCGCACGCGCGATCGCGGCGCGCTGCTTCTCACCGCCCGAAAGGATCGGCGGCAGCGCATCCATGCGATGGCCGAGCCCGACCCATTTCAGAAGATCGATCACTTCGCGGCGATAGCTCGATTCATCGCGGCCCATCACCCGAAAAGGAAGTGCCACGTTCTCATAAGTGCTCATGTGGTCGAGCAGCCGAAAGTCCTGCAGCACGATTCCGATCCGCGAACGCAGATCCGCGCGCGAATCCTTGTCGAGCAGAGAAACATCCTGTCCGAACAGATTGACGAGGCCGCGCGTCGGCCGCAGCGACAGGAATAGCATGCGCAAAAGCGACGTTTTTCCGGCACCGGACGGGCCGGTGAGAAACTGAAACGATTGCGGCGGAATCTCGAAAGTGAGGTCGCGCAGAATTTCCGGGCCGAGCCCATAGCGCAGACCGACATTTTCAAACCGGACCAAGCTCAGCTCCGTGTGCCGGATTCGGCCGCAGAACGGCAGATGCCGCCGCCCAAGGCCGCCGCGCCGCCGGTAGGACCGGGTAGCCGGGAAATATTGTTGCGTCCGTTATGGTTTCCGATTCGTTAACGGACGGCGGATAGCCTAGGCGCGGTCTCACTCTGGCGATTCGTCCCATGCAGATAATCTGTCCCCATTGTACGACATCTTACGAGGTCAACCCGGCGAATTTCAGCGAGGCGGGCCGTAAAGTCCGTTGCGCGCGCTGCCAGGAAGTATGGCTGGCACATCCCGAGCCGGTTCCGGCGATGGCTGAAGTTGGCGCATCGGACGGCTTTTCCGGCATGAACGCAGGTCCGGCCGGCAATGGCATGGCCGAGAGCGACGCGCCGCACATCGATAGCCCCTCGATTTCGGGCGACTGGCCTCATCCGAAAGAGTCTCACGCCGCCAACGACTCCGATCCGGATTGGGCCGCTGCCGCGCAGCAGGACGACATCATCGACGAGCCGGTCGAACCGAAAAAGGCCTCGCGATTCCATAGTCTCGGCGCGCCGATCGCGCCGCTCAGCGGACGCCTCAAATCCTTCGCAGCGTTTCCGGCGATCAATCTCAACACGGCTTGCGCCGTCATGGGTGCGATGGTGCTGGCGCTCGCGATCTGGCGGGCCGATGTCGTGCGGCTGATGCCCCAGACGGCGACCTTTTTCAAAATGGCCGGCCTCGGCGTCAATTTGCGCGGGCTTGCCATCGAGGACGTCAAGATCACAACCGAAATGGCAAACAACAAGCCGGTGCTGCTGATCGAAGGCAACATCAGGGATGTGTCCCGCAAGGCCGTCGAAATTCCACGGCTGCGATTCATCGTCCGCGACGCCAAAGGCTCCGACCTCTACGCGTGGAACGCGGTGCTCGAACAGCCCTCTCTCATTCCCGGCGAAAAGGCATGGTTCAAGACACGGCTGGCCGCGCCACCGGCAGAAGGACGCGAAATTGCCGTGAGATTCTTCCATAAGCAGGACCTGTCTGCCGGAGGAAGCTGATGCCGCGCGTCCTGATCGCCGACGACGAGGAATCGATGCGGGCGCTGGTCGCCCGTGCGATTGCGATGGACGGCCATGACATCGTCACCGCCGCCGATGGCGCCGAAGCACTCGAACTGCTGAGCCGCGAAAGCGGCGGGTTCGATCTTCTCCTGACCGATATCCAGATGCCGGTGATGGACGGCATCGCGCTGGCATTGGCGGCTGCGCGCGACTATCCGCGGCTGATCATTCTCCTGATGACAGGATTTGCCGATCAGCGCGAGCGCGCGTCCGGTCTCGACGCCATCGTGCATGACGTCATCACCAAGCCGTTCGCGGTCGCCGATATCCGCACCGCCGTCGCCGACGCGCTGGCATCGCGCAAAGCCAGTTGATTACTCGGCAAGCTGCGACGCAGCTTCGGCCGGCCGCAGCGTCAGCCGGCACAGCACGAACGCAATCACCGCACAGACCGCAATCGTCGTCACCATCGGCAGCGCCTTTCCGTTGAAGAAGGCGCTGGCGATCACAATCATCAGCGCGCCGGTGATCATCTGCAGCGTTCCGCCAAGTGCCGAGGCCATGCCGGCGATAGGCCCGTGATCCTCCAGCGACAGCACCATCGTCGAGGGAATCACAAGACCGAGCCAGGCGAACGCGACAAACAGCAGTGCCATCAGCACCGCCAGATTGTCGACGCCTGACGCGATGACGGCGAACAACACGAGCGAGGCCAGCGTAAAGCACGTGACTGCCACGGACACGACGCGCGCGATACCGAAGCGTTCGGCGAGAGAGCCGCTGAATTGCGATGCGCCGATAAATCCGATCGCGTTGACGGAAAACGCAAGGCTGTATTGGGTCGGTGTCAGCCCGAAATGGCCGATATAGATGAACGAGGAGCTTGCGAGAAACGCGAAGAAGCTCGACATCCCGAAGCCGCCGATGAATGTCAGTCCGAGGAAGCGCCAGTCGCGCAGCAGAATGCCGAAACCGTCGAGCACGCTTTTCACGCTGACTTCGACACGCTCCTCCGGGGGGCGCGTCTCCTTCAGAACGAAAGCAACGAGAATGAACGAGAAGATCGCGGCTATTGTGACGGCGACGAATACCGCGCGCCAGCCGAACGGCACGATCAGCGCGCTTCCTGTTAAAGGAGCGAGAATTGGCGACACGCTGAAAACGAGCATAATGAGCGACATCAATCGCGCCGCATCCGCGCCCGTGTGCAGATCGCGGATGATCGCGCGCGGAATGACCATGACGGCGGACGCGCCAAGGCCTTGCACGAAGCGAAAGAAAATCAGCCACTCGATGGTGGGCGACAGCCCGCAACCGATCCCGCCGAGCGCGAAGACGACGATGCCGAAATAGAGCGGCGGCTTGCGTCCCACCATGTCGGAGAGCGGCCCATATACGATCTGGCATACACCGAACGCTACGAAAAACATCATCAGCGTCATCTGGGTCGCAGCCGTCGACGCATGGAGGTCGGCCGAGATCGCAGGAAGCGCGGGCAGATACATGTCGATGGCGAACGGACCGATTGCGGACAGAAGACCGAGAACGATGGCGTTACGTGCAAAGCTGGTTGTCATGACGCGATATTTCCCGCTTATTCTTGTCGATTATGTGAGGGAGCCGAGGCATGGCTGGAGATAACGGAAAAGTTGCGCTGGTCACAGGTGCTGCGCGGGGCATCGGACTTGCGACCGCAAAGCGTTTTCTTGCCGACGGCTGGCGCGTGGCCTTGCTCGACATCGAGACGCAAACGCTGCGCGCGACGATGACGGCGCTGGCCAAGCCCGATACGACGCTCGCGCTCGAATGCGACGTGTCGGATGCGAATGCCGTTGCCGGGGCCATGTCGAAAATCGCAGAACGCTTCGGACGGCTGGACGCGCTCGTCAACAATGCCGGCATCGCGATCTTCAAACCGCTTCTGGAGACGACGCAGGACGACTGGAGCCGCGTGCTCGCCGTCAATTTGTCCGGCCCGTTTATCTGCACGCAGGCTGCAGCGCCCTTGATGCGCGAACACGGCGGCGGCGCCATCGTCAACATCACGTCGATTTCCGGATTCCGCGCGTCCACATTGCGAACCGCCTACGGCACCAGCAAAGCCGGACTTGCTCACCTCACAAAACAATTCGCCGTCGAACTGGCCACGCTCGGTATTCGCGTCAACGCGGTTGCGCCCGGTCCGGTCGATACCGCGATGGCCAAGGCGGTCCATACGCCTGCGATCCGCGCCGATTATCATGACACCATTCCCCTCAATCGCTACGGGCTGGAAGAAGAACTCGCCGAGGCGATTTTCTTTTTGTGCAGCGACCGTGCGAGCTACATCACAGGACAGGTTCTCGCGGTCGATGGCGGGTTCGAGGCGACGGGAATCGGTCTGCCGACGTTGCGCGGCGAAGGCCGCAACGGCTAACGATCACTTACGTTCCGCAACCGCCTTCATGTTCGCGAGGCCTTCGGCGAACTGACCGCCAACCATCTTATCCATATTCATGATCACGTGCATGATCTTGAACTTGTAGGGAATGGGGCCGCGCATCGTCCAAGTGACGTTCGTCGCGTTGCCTTCCGGCTTCATGGTGAACTCGGCCATGTTGTGCGCCTCGAACGGGCTCATGAAATCGAGCTTGATGTCGATGCGCGACGGCGAGGAGTCGAGAATCTCCATCCGGCCGCTGCCGATGTTCTTGTTGCCTTCCCACTGATAGATCGAGCCCACGCCGGTGGGCGCGCCGCTATAGGTGCGCCTCATCGCGGGATCGATCTTTTCGTAAGGCGACCACGACGCCCAGTTCTTGTAATCGTTGATGAGTGGATAGACCGTTTCGGCAGGCGCGTTGATAAGCGCGGATCGCTGAACCACAAATGTATCCGGCTTCATCGCCGCGAGAATCAGAATAGCGACGATCGCGATGGCGAGAATTACACCAACGATCATGAGAACGGTCATCATCAAACTTCTCCGTGGTAACGTCGATAGAGATACGGGCATAGCTTACGCCTTCGCCAGAAATTCTTCGAGCTGGTCCAAAGTTCCCCCGAAACCCTGCGTCATCGAGGCGAACATGCCTTCGAATGCGGCGCGCTCCTCATCGGTCGGATTAATCGGGCCGCCGCGCAGATCGAGCACGGTCTTTCCGCCGCTTTCGGTCAGCGTCAGATTGTTCAGGATTTCGAGCGGCCAGACCGGACTGAACGGCGCGCGCGTAATTCCGCCCGACGCATCGGAGAACGAATTCACAAATACGATACGCTCGGGTTTTGAGATCTCGCGATAGACGAAGCGCCCCCACCAGATATTTCCGTCCGGCATTTTCATGCCGTAGTGAAACAGTCCGCCCGGCTTGAATTCGAATTTTGCGACATCGATCTTGCAACCCTTCGGTCCCCACCATTGACCAAACGATTGCGGATCGGACCACGCTTTCCATACGAGATCGCGCGGCGCGCTGAGGGTGCGTGAGATCGTGAATTCCTTGCTCATCGAATGATCCTCGACTTACTTCGCCGGAAGCGGGTGCCCGAAGCTCCACGCCAGCCCGAACGGATCGGAGACTTCCGCATAGCGCATGCCCCAGAACGCATCCCACGGCGGCATGGTGACTTGCGCTCCGGCGGCTTGCGCGCGTTTGACGGCTTCGTCGCAATTCGCAACTTCCATATGCAGCTTGATCGGCGTGCCGCCGATTTCCGTTGCCGGAAAAATTTTAATGTCGCCGTGCTGGCCGCGATGCTCGGGGAAATCGTCCATCAGAAACACGACCGCACCGTTGACGATGAGATGCGCGTGCATCAGCCGCTTGCCGTCTTCCGCCGGCATGCGCATCACTACGGTTGCGCCGAAGGCTTCCTTGTAGAACTCGATCGCGTCGGCAGCTCCTTTAACGCACAGATGCGGGATGAGCGGGGGCAGTTTGTCGGTCATGCGATACTCCTTGGGTACAAGTGCTACTTCTTCGAAGGCGCGCGCTTCTTCGCTTTGCCGCGCCGGTTTCTTTTCGGCTTGTCCTTCGACTGAAGCCGGGTGAGATAATCTTCAAGGCGATCAAGCCGCACTTCCCAGAAGCGCCGATAGCGCTCCAGCCAATCGTCGACTTCCTTCAGCGCCGACGCCTCGATCTTGCAGGGACGCCACTGCGCCTCGCGGCCGCGCGTCACAAGCCCCGCGCCTTCCAGCACCTTTAGGTGTTTCGACACGGCGGGAAGGCTCATGTCGAAGGGTTCAGCCAGCTTCATGACCGAAGTCTCGCCGGTCGCGAGACGCGCCAGAATCGCGCGCCGCGTCGGGTCCGCAAGCGCCGCGAATTTAAGGCTGAGGGGATCGCCCTGCATTAAACCATCCAGTTAATTAACTCACAGGTTAAATACAGCGGCAAAGAACCCCTGTCAAGCGAGGCATTTCATTTTTGCGGTGCTGAGGCCGACGCGCTTGCGCCGCTCAATAATCCTTGAGCAGGCGTTCGATATAATCGAGTTCGATCTGCGGCCGCGACGGATCTGCGAGACGGCGGCGCAGTTCCTCGAGAATCCTGCGCACGCGCTGGACATCGATCTCGCCGGGGATCTTCACGGTGAGATCGTCGCTCCACTCGCGCCCGCTGAGCGGACGTCCCAAGGGATCGGTGCCGTTGGCGCTGTTCTGCTGGCGTCCAACCTTGTTGCCCGGTCCGCCGCCCTCCTGCCCGTCGCCCGGCTGCATCGATTGCGCGAGATTCTTCGCGCCCTTGCGCAGAGCTTCGAGCGCGCGGCCCTGAGAATCGACTGCACTCTCCGCGTTGCCCTGCCCAAGCTGTCCGCCGGCATCGCCCATTGCGCTATCGGCATCGGCGAGTGAATCGCCACCCTCCTGCTGCGCATCGTCGCCTTCGCCGGACTGACTCTTGTCGCCCGGCTGACCCGGCATCATCCCGTTCTTCTTCAGATCGTCGAGCAGCTTGCCGAGCCGGTCGCGCAATGCCTGCTGATCCTGACGCAATCCGTTCATCGGATTCTGCTCACCCTGCAAACCGCGATTGCGATCCGAGCGCGAATCCATGCCTTGGCGATAGGTCTTGTCGCGCAGTTGCTGCTGCTTGCGGATAACGTCGCCGAGTTCGTTCAGCGCCTGCTCCATGTCGCCTTCGCCGCCCTGTCCCGGCTGCGCCATCTGAAGGTTTTCCAGCATCTGCTGCATCTGGTCGAGCAGCGCGCGCGCCGCATCCTTGTCGCCCGATTTCGAGAGCCGCTCCATGCGGTCGAGCATGTTCTTGAAATCCTGCTGCCGCATGATCTTGGTATTCTTGTCGAGCGGCCGCGCCAGTTGCTGCGGATTGTTGCGCAGCTGCTCGACGAGCTGGCGCATGTAATTGTCCAGCGCCGCGCGCAGATTGTCGGTGAGCTTCTTGATCTCTTCGTCGCTCGCGCCGCGCTCCAGCGCCTGCTTCAACGCGTCCTGTGCAGCACGCAGCGCTTTGTCGACATCGGTGATGTTGCCGTCCTCGATCGAAACGGCGAGCGCCCACATGTTGTCGACCGTCTCGCGCATCGCATCCTTGGAATTGGCATGGTCGAGCTGGGCGGCGACGCTGCGCAGTCCGAGATACTGTCCCATCTCCGGCATGAAGGCCTCCGGCGCAATCATCAGCGCTTCGAGCGCGATCATCACCAGCGGCTTCTGATTGGCGTCGAGCGCGAGATTGCGCCGCTGTTCGATCAGCGCGCGCGAGAGCGGTTTCAGGAACAGCCGCTCAGGCAGCTTCATGTTGAACGGTTCGCTGCGGCCGATGTTGCCGGCTTCGTCCTTCGCCGTAAGCGTGAGCGTCACGTCAGCGCCGGCGTAAGGATTCTCGCTCAGGTCCTTTACAGTCTGTCCGACGCCCTTTCGCGTGCGCGCATTGGGCAATCCGAGCACGTAGTCCGGCGCGTCGAACAAGGGCTGGGCCGACGCATCCGCTCCCCGCGCGGCAAATTGTGCATGCGCTTCGGTGACACCAAAATCATCTTCGAGCGTGTAGGACAACAACAGAGAGCCCTTGGCTTGACGCTCAGGATCTTTCGCCAGCGCAATGGTCGGCGGCTGATCGGGCAGCGCCTTGAAAGTCCACTGGGGCTGACCCGATGGCGAGCGGATATGCGCGGTCGCGTCGCCGGTGATCGCGAAATGCTTTTCGCTGGTGCCTTGCGGGATTTTGTCGGTGACCGGCGCCTCCGCGATGCTGCCGCCGAGACTAACATCGAGCGTTCCGCCGCTCGATCGCACGATCAAAGTGCTGCCTGCCGGAATCGAAATCGGCGCGGAATCCGATTGTGGAACGCTTCTGTTGCTCGATGCCGAAAGAATGACCGGCGGACGGCCCGTATAGGGCGGCGGCGTGACCCACGCATCGACGCGGACATTCGGGCCGGAGAATGCGCCATCCCAGTCGAAGGCCGCCGCAACGCGCGACAGGCGATCGCTGCCCGCGGCAACGAATGTGGCCGCCATCAACACCACCACTAGTCCGCGCAGCGCCCACGGATCGTGAATCGCAAGACGCGGAGATGGAAGGCCCGCGCGAATTCGCTTGATCGATGCAAGCGTGCGCGCCCGCTGCTCCGCCCACAACGCCTGCGAAATCGGATCGTTGGATTTCAGCGTGTCGGTCAACGCGGTCGCGGGGCGATGCGCGATGCCGGTGCCGCGATCGAGACGGCGCAAGGCGTCCTCGCGCGTCGGAAAACGAAAGCGCAGAACGGGCCAGAGCGAGGCAATCGCCAGCGCGACAAACACGACAAAAAGAATAACTCGGGGAATGAACGGCAGAACGACCCACGCTCCGGCCCAGGAGGCCGCCAGAAAGAGGCCGGCAACCGTCAGCAGGCGAGCGAGAATTGGCCACGCCCGCTCCCAGATCAGCGCCAGCCGCGCCCGGCGCAAAGCCTGCGCAAGCTGCTGCTGCCGAGCCGTTTCCGGATCGGTTGCAGGCTCGGGGACCCTGCGTTTCAGTCCTTTCAACGGGCTCTCCATCGCACCTCGATGCGACTCTATCACATGGGCGGCAATGAGGCATGTCCGGCGCCGCCTAACTCACATGCAATTCCGCCATCGCCGCAAAGCGTGACGGGCGCGTGCTGAAACCTTAACGTGAGCAGGACCGAAGCCAATAACCGTCTCCAAGAGAGGATCGATATGGACAAGACAACTTTCGACAAAGGCGTGGAAGTTCGCACCGCCGTGCTCGGCAAGCAGTATGTCGAGAACGCGCTGAAGAACGTCGACGATTTCAACCGGCCGTTTCAGGAACTCGTCACGGAGTATTGCTGGGGCGCGGTGTGGGGTCGCGACGAACTGCCGCGCAAGACCCGCAGCATGCTCAACCTCGCCATGATCGCGATCCTCAACCGGCCGCACGAATTGAAGTTGCACATCAAGGGCGCGCTCACCAACGGCGTCACCAAGGACGAGATCCGCGAGATTTTCATGCAGGTCGCGATCTATGCCGGCGTGCCATGTGCGGTCGACAGCTTTCGCATCGCGCGCGAAGCCTTCGCAGAAGTCGCAAAAAGCTGAGCGTGACAATGGATATCGGATTTATCGGTCTCGGCCGCATGGGCTTTCAGATGGCCCGGCGTCTCGCCAAGGCCAATCATAACCTCGTCGTGTTCGACACCAGCGCCGATGCCGTCAAGCGCCTGACGGCAATCGGTGCCGAGGCCGCGTCATCGCCGAGCGAAGTCGCCGACCGCGTCGAGACCGTGATGGCGAGCCTGCCTTCGCTCGAGGCGTCGCTGAACGTCGCGACCGGCAAGGATGGCGTGATCGAAGGCAAGCGCGTGAAGCGCTTTATCGATCTGTCCACGGTCGGCTCACAGATGGCGGTGAAAATTCACGACTTGCTCGCCAAGCGCGACATCGCTCAACTCGACAGCCCGGTGAGCGGCGGTGTCGGCGGCGCCGAAAAGGGAACGCTTGCGGTCATGGTTTCAGGCCCACGCGCAGACTTCGACGCGTTGAAACCCGTGCTCGATGTCATCGGCAAAGTTTTCTACATCGGCGCAAAGCCCGGATCGGCCCAGACCATGAAGCTCGTCAACAACCTCCTGTCGGCAACCGCCGTCGCGGCAACATCCGAAGCGGTGGTGATCGGCGTGAAAGCCGGCCTCGATGCAGGCGTGATGATCGACGTCATCAATGCGGGCTCCGGCATGAACACCGCCAGCCGCGACAAGTTTCCCCGCGCGATTCTGCCGCGCACGTTCGATTTCGGTTTCGCTACCGGGTTGATGGTGAAGGATGTTCGGCTCTGCCTCGAGGAAAGCAAGGCAATGGGCCTGTCGATGGAAGTCACGGAAGCCGTCGGACGGCTATGGGAAACCGTCATCAGGGAAATGGGACCCGAGTCCGATTTCACGTCCGCCATTCAACCGATGGAAAAGGCCGCAGGCGTCATCGTCAAAGGCAAGCCGTCTTAAGACGCTTCAAAGCCAAGGCGCCGGACGATCCATTGCGATCAGCGCGTCTGCGTCGATGCGCGGACGCACGACGGCATACTGATCGTCCTTGACCAGCACTTCCGGCACCAAGGCGCGCGTGTTGTAAAAGCCCGACTGAACTGCGCCATAGGCCCCCGCCGTCATGATCGCGACCAGATCGCCATGCTGCGGTTCAGGTATCGAACGGTCGAGCGCGAGGTAATCGCCGCTCTCGCAGACAGGTCCGACGACATCGGCGACCATTGTCTTTGCGTTCTTCGGCGCTTCGCGCACCGGCAGAATATCGTGATGCGCTTCATAGAGTGTCGGACGAATGAGATCGTTCATCGCCGCATCGATGATGACGAAGTTCTTCGCGTCGCCATGCTTCACATAGATGACGCGCGACACGAGAATGCCTGCATTGCCGACAATCATGCGCCCCGGCTCGAACAATAGCCTGCAGCCGAGATTGTGCGTCACGCGCTTGACCATGTTGGCATAGGCGAGAGGCGCGGGTGGCGCTTCGCGATCGGCATGATAGGGAATGCCGAGACCGCCGCCAAAATCGACATGCGAGATCGTGTGACCGTCGGCGCGCAGCGTGTTCACGAAATCGGCGAGCACACGGAACGCAGCCTCCAACGGCACCAGATCCGTGATCTGGCTGCCGATATGCATATCGACGCCGGTGATCTTGAGACCAGGCAGCATGGCCGCATGCGCATAGACAGCGCGTGCATGCGCGATCGGAATGCCGAACTTGTTCTCGGACTTCCCGGTGGAAATTTTCGCGTGACTGCCAGAGTCGATGTCCGGATTGACGCGCACCGAGATGCGTGCCGTGCGGCCGGTCTCGAACGCGAGCTTCGACAATAGTTCAAGTTCGGGTTCGGATTCGACGTTCACGCACAGAATGTCTTCGGCGAGAGCCTGACGCAGCTCGGCCTCGGTCTTGCCCACGCCGGAGAACACGATTTTATTCGCGGGAATTCCCGCTGCACGCGCGCGCTTCAGTTCGCCTCCCGAAACCACATCGGCGCCTGCGCCGAGTTTCGCGAGCGTCTTGAGAACGGATTGGTTGGAATTCGCCTTCATCGCGTAACACACGAGCGCATCCACGCCGGCGAATGCTTCGGCAAACACGCGGTAGTGACGCTCGAGCGTCGCAGTCGAATAGCAATAGAACGGCGTGCCCACCTTGTCGGCAAGCGCGATCAGGCTAACGCCCTCGGCGTGCAGCACGCCGTCACGATACTGGAAATGATTCATTTGAGATCAATCCAGAATCGGATCGAGGATGATGCGTTTCTTCGGGCCTTTCGGCGCGATCGGGCCCTTGTCGACACTGTTGGTGCCGCCCGAATACAGATCGCCCTGCGACGTCGCCGCTTCGGGAGGTCCGGCGCTGGTGTCATCCAGAACGCCCGGCGTAGCCTGATAACTCGACGAACTGGGCGGAAGGTCGAGACCGGCCTTACGGCCGCAACCCGCAAGCGCGCATGCCATTGCGACCAGCGCAACAGCCGTCAGTGTCGAAGAATTGCGAGAACGAATAGCCACGTCGAGAGTCCCTGAATTGCGCGCACCATACAAAGAAGGTGCGTATCTGGCGAGTGCCGGAGGAAACCAAAATTGTCCGGTTCAGCCCGAATTTTGCTCTTTTTCCAGTCGCTTGAACCACGCTTTCGCCTGCGCGCGCACATTGTCCGGCGCGGTCCCGCCATAGCTCGTGCGGCTTTCGACCGACGCCTGCACGGACAGCACATCGATTGCAGCAGCCGTGATTCGCGGCTCGATCGCCTGCATCTCGCCGAGCGGCAATTTGTGAAGGGCGATACCGCCATCCGATGCCTTCGCGACGATGCGCCCGGTGACATGATGCGCGTCGCGGAACGGCATTTTCAGTTCGCGCACCAGCCAGTCGGCGAGATCCGTCGCAGTCGCATAGCCTTCACCGGCTGCGACTTTCATGCGCGCTTCGTCCGGCACGAGATCGAGCACCATGCCGGTCATCGCCTTGACGGCGAGCGACAGCGCGGCGAACGCTTCCATCGCGCCCTGTTTGTCTTCCTGCATGTCCTTTTGATAGGCAAGCGGCAGGCCCTTCATCACGATGAGCAACGCGGTCAGCGAGCCGATGACGCGGCCGGTCTTGGCGCGCACGAGTTCGGCCGCATCGGGATTGCGCTTCTGCGGCATGATCGACGAGCCGGTGGTGAATTTATCGGACAAGCGCACGAGACCGACGAGCGGCGAGGTCCAGATCACGATCTCTTCGGCAAAGCGCGACAGATGCACGGAAGCAATCGACGCAGCCGAGAGAACTTCGAGCACGAAATCGCGGTCCGAAACGGCGTCGAGCGAATTTGCCATCGGGCGATCGAAGCCGAGCGCGCTCGCCGTTGCATCGCGATCGATTGGGAATGACGTTCCTGCGAGCGCCGCCGCACCGAGCGGGCTTTCATTCAAGCGCTTGCGCGCGTCGGCAAACCGCCCGCGGTCGCGCGCGGCCATTTCGACATAAGCCATCAGATGATGACCGAATGTCACAGGCTGCGCGGTTTGCAGATGCGTGAAGCCCGGCATCACGGTGTCGGCGTGTTCGAGCGCGCGCTCGACCAGCGCACGCTGATAGGCCGCGAGCGCATCATCAATGTCATCGACGACGTCGCGAACATAAAGACGGAAATCGGTTGCGACCTGATCGTTACGCGATCGCGCGGTGTGCAGGCGTCCAGCCGCAGGGCCGATCAATTCGCCCAGCCGGCTTTCGACATTCATGTGAATGTCTTCCAGCGCCCGCTTGAACGTGAAGCCGCCCTTGCCGATCTCTGACAAAATCGTGTCTAGACCGCCCGCGATGTTTTTTGCATCGTTGGCCGTGATAATGCCTTGCGAGGCGAGCATGGCGGCATGCGCCTTGGACGCGGCGATGTCCTGAGCGTATAGGTGCTGATCGACGTCGATCGAGACGTTGATCTCCTCCATAATGGCATCGGGACTTTCGCCGAAGCGGCCGCCCCACATCTTGTTGCTCATGACAATCTCAAATCTCTGCCAGAAACTTTTCTAACCCGCCGTTCGTAATTCCCGTCAGCACCAACTCAGCAAAGCTCAAGACCATGCCGGACATCGATCAGCAGACATCCGACCTGCCCAGCAGAAGCCATTTTCGCATCACGGTGATCGCTGTGGCCGCCATTATAGCGTTAATCGCGGGATTTGGGGGGATATACGGGATCGATGGGTTAACGCGCAATGCGCAAGCCCAAACAAGCTGCGCGGCGGCTGTCGATATCGCCAAAAAGATAGCACCGCTGGCGAAGGGCGAAGTCGCCGCGTTAACCATGGCGACCGCGCCCCGCCAGTTGCCCGATCTCGCCTTCAACGACGCCGACGGCAAGGCGCGAAAATTGTCGGAATGGAAGGACAAGACCGTCCTCGTCAATCTGTGGGCGACGTGGTGCGTGCCTTGCCGGAAAGAAATGCCGGCGCTCGACAAACTGCAAACGACGCTGGGCGGCAAGGATTTCGAGGTCGTTGCGATCAACATCGACACGCGCGATCCCGACAAACCGAAGAATTTCCTGAAAGAAGGCAACCTCACCCATCTTGCATATTTTCACGACGACAAGGCGAAGGTGTTTCAGGATCTGAAAAGTGCCAATCTCGCGCTCGGCATGCCGACCTCCGTTCTCATTGACGGTTCGGGATGCGAGATCGCCAATATCGCCGGACCCGCCGAATGGGCGAGCGACGATGCGGTGACGCTGCTGAAAGCAGCCATCGCCAAATAGCGCCGGGTTCCGCATTCACGATTTAATTTCGGAATCGCACTTGACGACGAAGGCCACATTCCTATACTTAACCATATGGTTTACTATTCATCCAACCGTCTGGATCGTGTTTTTGCGGCGGTGGCGGACCCCACCCGCCGGGCGTTGTTGTCGCAACTCGAAGGCCGCGACAACGTTTCCATCAGCGATCTGGCAAAACCGTTCGCGATGTCGCTTCCGGCGGTGATGAAACATCTCGATGTGCTGTCGGATGCCGGACTGATTACGCGAACGAAAACCGGCCGCACGGTGACGTGCCGGCTTACTGCGGCACCGATGGAACAGGCGATGGAATGGCTCAGTCGCTATCAGCGGTTCTGGGCCGCGCAACTCGACCGGCTCGCCGCTTTTGTGGAGGACAATTCATGCTCGCCCAGCCAAGCCTCACCCTCGCCCGCCGCCTCAAAGCGACGCCCGACAAAGTCTTCGCGGCCTGGACGGACCCGGAAAAAATAGTTCACTGGTTCGGACCCGCACACACCATCGACGGCAGCGTCGATGCACAGATGGACGTGCGCGTCGGCGGATCGTTCCGCGTGCGCTTCAAGACCGACGACGGCGAACAGCACGAAGTCGGCGGCAAATATATCGAGGTGCTGCCGAACGAACGGCTCGTATTCAGCTGGGCCTGGCATACGACGCCGGAACGGCAGTCGCAGGTCAGCGTCATTCTCAAGCCGGAAGGCGACATGACGTTCCTCACGCTGACGCACGAGAAGTTCTTCGACGAAGCCGCGCGAGACGGCCACAAGCGCGGCTGGACCGGCACGCTCGACAAACTCGAACGGATGTTCGCGTAAACCGAAAAAGGACAACCCACATGCAATACGTCGATGGATTTATCGTGCCGGTGCCCAAGAAGAAGATGAGCGCCTACCGTGCGATGGCGAAGAAGGCCTGCAAGGTCTGGCTCGAACACGGCGCGCTCGACTACCGCGAATGCGTGGCCGAGGACGTCAAGAAAGGAAAGTGGACCTCGTTTCCGCGCAGCGTGAAACTGAAAGCAGGCGAGACCGTCATTTTCTCATGGATCACTTACAAGTCGCGCAAGCATCGCGACGCCGTGCTCAAGAAGGTGATGAAGGATCCCCGCCTCGCCGCGATGATGAACCCGAAGAACGTGCCGTTCGACGGCAAGCGCATGATCTATGGCGGGTTCGACACCTTCGTAACGGCATAGCTCCAGTCGCCGCGCAGCAACTTTCAACCAATAAAAAGGAAATCCAAATGGCTTCAATCACACCTTTCCTCTGGCTCGACAACAATGTGCCTGAAGCGGTCGCCTTTTATGAATCGGTTTTTCCCAATGCAAAGGTCGAAACCGTGATGAACAAGCTCGACATCGGGAAACTGGAGCAGGCCTATGAGGCGGCATAGCGCCCCTCTGCCACAACGCGAATGCGGCAATTTTTTCACATTGGCATTCGACGCTGCGTGGCAGGCGGCGCAAGCGTCCATCGGCAAAGGAACGCATCATGACCGCACACGGACATTTCCACTGGAACGAATTGCGCACCCGCAACGCGGATCGCGCCAAGAAATTTTACGAAGAGACCGTCGGCTGGACATTTAGCGGGAGCAAAACGCCGGACGGCACGACCTACTGGATCGCCGAGATGAACGGCCAGCCCATCGCAGGCCTGTTCGAGCTGACCGAACGATTCAAGGATGTGCCGGAAAGCTGGATTCCATTTCTGGCAGTGGACGATGTCGATGCGCGCGTGAAGAAGGCGACCGCAGCCGGTGCGAAGCTGATGATGCCGATTTTCGATGTGCCGAACGTCGGACGCATCGCGATGCTGCTCGAACCGAGCGGCGCGGGAATCGGCTGGATGACGCCGGTCTGATTACGCGGAAATATCCAGATTGCCGCCGACGCCCGGCGCGAGATTGGCGGCACTCGCCGACGGCTGCAGAAGCTGAAGCACGGAGCGCTGCTGGTCGATGTTCTGCTTCAGAACGCTGGTTGCGATCTGCTGCTGAATATTGCCCGCCTGCATGGTGACAAGACTGGCAGCGAGACTCGACACATCCATAGCGCACACTCAATCGAATGAATGCGTGAACCTAGGTCGAAACAGTTAAGGAATTCGAACCGGCCTAGCGCGTCGGCACCGGCTTGTCGCCGCGATAGTCATAAAAGCCGCGCTGCGATTTGCGGCCAAGCCAGCCGGCCTCGACATATTTCACCAAAAGCGGGCATGGACGGTATTTCGAATCCGCCAGACCTTCATGCAACACCTGCATGATCGACAGACACGTATCGAGGCCGATGAAGTCGGCCAATTCCAGCGGGCCCATCGGATGGTGCGCGCCGAGCTTCATCGCTTTGTCGATCGCTTCGACATTCGCGACGCCCTCGTAAAGCGTGTAGATCGCCTCGTTGATCATCGGCAGCAGAATGCGGTTGACGATGAAAGCGGGGAAATCCTCCGAGACGGCAATCTGCTTGCCCATCTTGGTGACGAATTCGCGCGCCGCGTCGAAGGTTTCGTCGTCGGTCGCGATGCCGCGGATGAGTTCGGCAAGCTCCATCACCGGAACCGGGTTCATGAAATGAATGCCGATGAATTTTTCCGGCCGGTCTGTCGACGCGGCGAGCCGCGTGATCGAGATCGAGGACGTGTTCGATGCGACGATTGCTGAGGGTTTCAGAACGGCGCAGACATCGTGAAAAATCTTGCGCTTGATCTCTTCCTTCTCGACCGCCGTCTCGATCACGAGATCGCAACCGGATAAGCCATCGATGGTTTCCGCAGACTTGATACGGGCCAGTGCCTTCTGATGCGCGTCTTCGGTGATGATCTTCTTGGCAACCTGCCGGGTCAGATTGCCGTTGATGGTCGCCATCGCCGATTTTAGGCGATCAGCGGACAAATCGTTGAGCACAACATCGAACCCGGCCAGTGCCGCGACATGCGCGATGCCATTGCCCATCTGGCCCGATCCGATCACACCGACGGTCTTGATGGTCGCCATCTGTCTTCGTTCTCTTGTTTGCCCGCGGCGGACATCCGCCGAAGGCTCTTATATCACGTCAAACACCGGCCTGCGTTTCACCTTCCCGCAGGACGGGGTCAAAGCGCGGCCGTCAGTTCCGGAACCGCTTGATAGAGATCGGCAACCAGTCCGAAATCGGCAACCTGGAAAATCGGCGCGTCCTCATCCTTGTTGATCGCAACGATCACCTTGGAGTCCTTCATGCCGGCCAGATGCTGAATCGCGCCAGAAATGCCGATGGCAATGTAGAGTTCAGGCGCGACGACCTTGCCGGTCTGGCCGACCTGCCAGTCGTTCGGCGCGTAGCCCGCGTCTACTGCGGCGCGCGATGCGCCGACGCCGGCACCGAGCTTATCGGCGAGCGGTTCGATATATTTGGTGAAGTTCTCGCGGCTCTGCATTGCACGTCCGCCAGAGACGATGATCTTCGCCGACGTCAGTTCCGGACGATCGCTCTTGGCGACCTCCTCGCCGACAAAACTTGAGAGACCAGGATCGGTACCTGCGGGAGCATTGTCGACTGAAGCGCTGCCGCCATCGCCCGCCGCGCCGAATGTCGAGGTGCGAACGGTGATGACTTTCTTCTTGTCTTTCGACTTCACGGTCTGGATCGCGTTGCCCGCGTAGATCGGCCGCTCGAACGTATCCGGCGCAACCACCTTGGTGATTTCCGAAATCTGCATCACGTCGAGCAATGCAGCGACGCGCGGCATCACGTTCTTGAAGCGCGAGGTCGCGGGAGCCACGATGGCGTCATAAGATGCGCCGAGCGCGACGATCAGCGCAGCGAGCGGTTCGGCGAGGTCGTGTTCATACATCGCGTTTTCAGCGAGCAGCACTTTCGTCACGCCCTTGAGCTTGGCTGCGGTCTCCGCAGCCGCCTTGGTGCCCTGACCGCCACCCGCAACGAGGACATGCACTTCGCTTCCAAGCGCCGCTGCAGCAGTGAGCGCCTTGTTGGTGGAATCCTTGAGCGTCTCGTGGTCGTGTTCGGCAATAAGCAGCGTGGTCATCAGATCGCTCCGACTTCTTTAAGTTTCGACACCAGTTCGGCGACATCCTTGACCTTGACGCCGGCCTTGCGGCCAGGCGGTTCGCTGGTCTTGAGAACTTCGAGACGCGGCGCAAGATCGACGCCGTAGCTGTCGGCTGTCTTCTCGTCGATCGGCTTCTTCTTCGCCTTCATGATGTTGGGCAGGCTCGCATAGCGCGGCTCGTTGAGGCGAAGATCGGTCGTGACGATTGCCGGTCCCTTGACCTTCACCGTCTGCAGGCCGCCGTCGACCTCGCGCGTCACCTTGAAATCCGAACCGTCGACTTCGAGTTTCGATGCGAATGTCGCCTGCGACCAGCCGAGCAGTGCTGCCAGCATCTGGCCGGTCTGGTTGGAATCGTCATCGATGGCCTGCTTGCCGAGAATGACGAGGCCAGGTTTTTCCGCGTCCGCAACTGCCTTCAGAATCTTCGCGACCGCCAGCGGCTCGACGTTGCCCTCGGCCTTGACGAGAATGCCGCGGTCGGCGCCCATCGCGAGACCCGTGCGGATCGTCTCGGACGCCTGCGCCGGACCGATCGAGACCACGACGACCTCGGTCGCCTTGCCGGCCTCTTTCAGGCGCAGGGCTTCCTCGACCGCGATTTCGTCGAACGGGTTCATCGACATTTTGACATTGGCGAGTTCGACGCCAGAGCCGTCGCTCTTGACCCGAATTTTCACGTTGTAATCAACGACCCGCTTGACCGGCACCAGAACCTTCATCGGTTCCCTTTCGTCTTTTAGCTTGGATTGAACTGTGGCGGCGGAACCTAAAGGTCCGGCCAATCGGGGTCAACGCGCCAACCCCAAAAAACGGAAAACGTATAGCTATTCTGCGGCTTAACGGTTTTGCCCCGGTACCCACAGTACGTCGCCTGCGCCGTTGTCGTTGACCGCGCGGCTGGCGACGAAAAGAAAGTCCGAGAGCCTGTTCAGATACTGTACGGCTTCGCCATTGACCGGCTCGTTCGGCTGGGATGCCAGTTCGACCACGATCCGTTCGGCGCGCCGGCAAATCGTGCGAGCCAGATGCAGATGCGCGGCGGCCGGTGTTCCGCCAGGCAAAATGAAAGAGTTGAGCGGCGCGAGACTTCCGTTGAGATCGTCGATGTGATGCTCAAGCCGCGCGACCTGCGTCGCCAGCACCCGCAACCGCTCCGCCTTGCCGTCACGCTGCGGAACCGAAAGATCTGCACCAAGATCGAACAGATCGTTCTGTATCATTCCCAGCATGCCGTCGATTTTCTTGTCAGCGCTCGTATGCAACCGCGCAACGCCGATGACGGCATTCGTCTCGTCAACCGTTCCGTAGGCCGCCACCCGCAGATCGTATTTCGGGCGCCGCTCACCGCTGCCGAGCGCCGTCGTTCCGTCATCGCCGGTTCGGGTGTAGATGCGGTTGAGAATGACCATGACGGCATCCAGTCGGGTTGAGGAACCTTCGCTAGCGACCGAGAGCAAAAAGCGCGAGCATCGTAATGATGATCGCAACAAACTGGAACAGCACCCGTAACTGCATCAACCGCTGCGATCTGTTCGGCGATCCGCCGCGCATCATGTTGAAGAGGCCAAGCAGCAGAACGATGGTGACCGCTGCGAGGGCGATGGGAAGCGCGATGGTGCTCAGAAATGTTGCCATGGGCGTTACATAACACCGCCCGAAGCCATGCGCCAATGCAGATTATAATTCGCTGGACAGAACCATTTGGCGCGCCGCCCGTACTGACTTCAAAGGCTTCGCGCGCTAGTTTGGCAAATCGGTTCGGGAGACGACGTGACGTATCTGATCAACGCCATCAAGATCGCCATCGATGCGTTCTATACGTTTCTCGCCGACGACGGCTGGGCGATCGCGAGCCATATCGCTTTGTCGGCGCTGATGGCGCTGTTTCCGTTTCTCATCGTCATCACATCGCTGGCGGGATTTTTCGGCTCGAAAGAACTTGCCGATCAGGCCGTGCTGCTGATGCTGGAAACCTGGCCGAACCAGGTAGCCAATGCGCTGTCAGGTGAAATTCAAAACGTGCTAACGACGCCGCGCGGAGGTCTTTTGACCATCGGCGTGGTTCTGGCGATCTACTTCGCGTCAAACGGCGTGGAGAGTCTGCGCGTCGGACTGAACCGAGCCTATGCTGTCGTCGAGCCGCGCCGCTGGTATTGGCTTCGGCTTGAATCAATCGGATACACGCTGGTTGCCGCGATTATGTCGCTGGCGATGTCGTTCATGATCGTGCTCGGACCGCTGATCCTTGCCACCGCGCGCCGCTATATCCCCCTTCACGTCGACTCAAACGAAAATCTCCTGACGTTCGCCCGCTACGGCATTGCGACTTTCGCTCTTGTCAGCGCGCTGTTCATCGTCCACGCATGGTTGCCGGCGGGCCGCCGGAGCTTTCTTCAGATTTTGCCGGGAATCGTTTTCACGATGATCGCGTCATTGGTATCGGGCATCGTGTTCGGACAATATCTCGCGCGCTTCGCCGACAACTACGTAACAACTTACGCCGGCTTGGCGTCAGTGATGATCGCGCTGGTCTTTCTGTATTTCATCGCGGCGATCTTCGTGTATGGCGGCGAACTGAACGCCGCCATCATCAAGTCGCGTCTGCCCGATGGCGTGTCGCTTCAAGCAGCGCAGTTGCTAAAGCGCGGGGAGAAACAGGCTTGACGAGGAAGGCGTCGGCACCTGCCGCACGCGACGCGTTCTCATCATCCGCCTTGCCCGACACGCCGATGATCGCCGTCATTCCATGTGGCTTTGCGAGCGCGCGCACGCGCTTGATCGCCTCGACGCCGCTTATGCCGGGCAGCACCATATCCATCAGCACCGCATCGAATTGACCGTTCAGAACTCGCTTCGGCGCTTCCTCGCCGCTGCCGATGAATTCGGTGACATGACCCAATTCGGTGAGAATCGCATTCAGCACGACGCGGCCGAACGGATTGTCCTCGACGCTCAGGACCCTGAGCGATTTCGACTGCGGTGGTGTCTTGTTCCTGCTTGAAGAGGTAGGGCCAGACAAATTCGCCGCAGGTTTCAGCAATACGGTCAAAATGAACGTCGCACCGTTGCCGTCGCGCGAGCGAATTGAAACGTCGCCTCCCATCGCGCGGGCGAGCTGCCTGACCGATGACAGGCCGAGGCCCGCGCCGCCAAAACGCGACGCAATATCGAGATTCGCCTGCGAGAACGGCTTGAACAATCGCCTGATCTCAGCGGGCGAAATTCCAATGCCGCTGTCCGATACCGCAAAGGCAACACGAAGCCGGTCCTTCGCGTTCGCCTGCACCGACACATCGAGCGCCACACCGCCGCGTTCGGTAAATTTCACGGCGTTGTCGATCAGGTTTTCCAGCGCCGCGCGCAGCCGGACAGGATCGCCGATGGCAAAAACCGGCAGATTGTCGGCGATGGTGATCATCGACTTCAAACCTTTGGCCGACGCGCGGCCCGCCAAGGAATCGCCCGCCGTCTGAGCGAGGGTACGTAGGTCGAAAAAATCGCTTCTTACCCGAAGACCGCCGCCGCGCGCTGCATCCACAAAGAGAGTCGCAAGCGAAGCCAGATGCTCTGCGCCGACCTTGATGGTTTCGACCCAGCGTCGCTCCCGCTCGCCGAGGTCGGACGTCGCAAGCAACGAACTGATGGCAAGAATTCCGGTCAGAGGCGTGCGAACCTCATGCGCGAACGCAGCGAGAGCGGTTTCAACGGCATGCGCAGGGGCACGTTTGGGCGAAGCCTTGGTGCGGGATTTCCCCGCAACGGCGTTGAGGCGCTTTCTTGCGACGCGCCGCTTCGCTGGTTTGAGTGCCTTCCGCTGGTTGCGCTTTGCGCGCGACTTCGCCGCCATGATTCCCCCGGCAGCAACATGCCACGCCGGAACCCGGCGGGTCGAGTCGTGCAAGGGCCGAACTACGGAGAACCGAGACCGATCAACTGCCGGATGTTTTCGGGCGTCGCGCCTTCTGCGCGCAATTCGCGCAACCCCGTGGCTGCCGTCGATTTCGAGAGCTTCTTTCCGGTCTCGTCGAACAGCAACTTGTGGTGCCGGTAGACCGGCTGCGGCAGATCGAGCAATTCCTGAAGCAGGCGGTGGACGCTGGTCGCCCAGAACAGGTCCTGTCCGCGCACGATATGCGTCACGCCCTGCAGCGCGTCGTCGATGACGACCGACAGATGATAGCTGGTCGGCGTTTCCTTACGCGCGAGCACGACGTCGCCCCAACGTTCGGGTGACGCTTCGACAGACCCGGTTTCGCCGTTCGGTCCAACACCCTCTTCAGTCCACGACAATTTGCCGATGCTTGCAACTGCAACTGCCATGTCGAGCCGGGACACATACGGCGCGCCGGAAGCAATTTTTCTGTCGCGTTCCTTCTGCAACATTCCTTTGGCATCGCCCGGATAAAGCGGTCCGTTGTCGGGATCGCGCGGCCACGGCGATACTTTATCTTTTGCCTGCACCAAGGCCTTGAGCTGCGAGCGGCTCTCGAATGCGGGAAAGATGAGACCTTCATGCTCGAGCCGCTCAAGGCTTTCGCGATAGACCGCCAGATGTTCCGATTGCCGGCGCACTGGCTGCTCCCATTCGATTCCGAGCCACGACAGGTCTTCGTAGATGGCCGTCTCGAATTCCGCCCGGCAGCGGGTATTGTCGATGTCCTCGATGCGCAGCAAAAAACGGCCGCCGCTTTTGCGCGCCAGATCGAAATTCAATAAAGCCGAATAGGCATGGCCGAGATGGAGATATCCATTCGGACTCGGCGCAAATCTGAAAACGGGTGGCGGCATCGTCCAGTCTCTGCTCCGCACTCAAGGGCAGCGTTTGCGCTTACGTGCGATTCCATTCAAACTCCCAAATAGAATGACAGTCCATCTCAACACGCAACAGGACCTCGATGACGCGATCAACGCGCTGGTCAATCTCGACCCGCGGCTGAAACCCGTTCTCGATGTCGCCGGAATGCCTGCGCTCAGACGACGCGAACCCGGTTTCGCTGGTCTCGCCGCGATTGTCTGTGGCCAGCAGCTCTCGACCAAGGCGGCAGCCTCGATCTGGGGACGCGTCAGCGCGGCATTCGATCCGTTTCATCACGAGACGCTCAAGAGAGCGCGCTCCGACAAACTCGGCCGGCTCGGCTTGTCGGGAGCCAAGATCAAGTCGCTGAAATTCATCGCGCGCGAATTGTGCGAGGAGCGGCTGAACCTCGACGTACTGGCCGAAGAAGACGCCGATATCGCGCACGCGACGCTGACGAAACTTCACGGCATCGGGCCTTGGAGCGCCGACATCTACCTTCTGTTTTGCTTGGGACACGGCGACGCATGGCCTGCGGGCGACCTTGCGGTGCAGGAAGCAATGCGGATCGGACTTAACCTCAAGAAGCGCCCGACGGAAAAAGAAATGCAGCCGCTTGCGGAGCCGTGGCGGCCGCTGCGCGGGGCCGCCGCGCATTTGTGGTGGGCGTACTATCACGCAGTGAAGAAACGCGAAGGCGTTTTGCCGAGCGATTCGAAAAGCGTTTCAAACACCAAACGCGTTTCAAACAAGTCGCGCGTCGTTAAACGGTCACGACCGGGGAGAAAGAATGCGGTACGAAAGTCTGCATCGAAAAAACCCGGAAGACGAAAATGAATTCCGTTCAACTCGTCGTCGCACGCAACGATCTGAAGACCTCCAAGATCATCGAGGCGCCTTTACCGTCGATCGCGCAACTGCCGGACGATGGCTTGCTCGTGAAAGTCGACCGCTTCGCTTTCACCGCCAACAACATAACCTACGCTATTCTGGGCGATCAGTTGAAATACTGGGACCTGTTCCCGGCACCCGAAGGATTAGGAATTGTCCCGGTCTGGGGTTTCGGTGAAGTCGCCGAATCGCGTCATCCGGACATCGCGAGGGGCGAAATCCTGTTCGGCTATTTTCCGATGGCGACGCATCTTGTGATCGAAGCGAAAAATCTCAAACGCAGCGGATTCAGCGACGGCGCGGCGCATCGCCAGAATGTCTCGCCGGTCTACAATGCCTATGCGCGCGTCAAGGGCGACGCGGCCTTCGTTGGACGCGAAGGCGATTATCAGGCATTGCTGCGTCCGCTGTTCATGCTGTCGTTTCTGGTCGACGACTTCCTTGCGGAAAATGAATTCTTCGGCGCAAAGAGCGTGATCCTGTCGAGCGCATCCAGCAAGACCGCGTTCGGCCTCGCTTGGCTGTTGCGCACCAACCGAAAACCCATTCGCGTCATCGGACTTACCTCGCCGAGCAATGCCGCCTTCGTAAAGTCGCTCGGCTGCTACGACGAGATCGTGACTTACGACGACATCGAGAAGATGCCGTCCACAAGTCCTGTCGCGTTCGTGGACATGGCGGGCAACGGAGACGTCCGCGCGCGGCTCCACAATCACTTTCGCGACATGATGAAATGCAGCTGCCGCGTCGGCCTGACGCATCAGGATGGCGCACCCGATGGCGAAAATCTTCCCGGTGCAAAGCCACGATGGTTCTTTGCGCCGGACCAGATTCGCAAACGCGCCAAGGAGTGGGGACCCGGCGGGCTCGATCAGCGATTCGGCGGGGCGTTCTCTCGCTTCACCGCAGACATCGGGCCGAAGCTCAGGATCGTCACGGGGCATGGACCAGACGCGGTTCAGCGCGTCTATCTCGACTCTCTCTCCGGGCGCGTGAAACCAGACGAAGCGCACATGCTGTCGATGGCCCGCTAGGCAGGAACCGGCGCGCGCCGGATAGCGCCGAAACGCTCTTCACAATCCCGTCACGCTCCCTGTAGTATGTCCGTGTGAGCTGCTTCGCAGCCAATAGGGGGCCGGGAGCGTTACTTGAACGCACATGTCTCGCAAGGCGGTTGGCCGGTACTGGTATTGAACGCGGACTTCCGGCCGCTGAGTTACTATCCGCTGTCGCTCTGGTCGTGGCAGGACGCGGTCAAGGCAGTGTTCCTCGAGCGCGTCAACATCGTCGCGAACTACGAGCACGCGGTCCACAGCCCATCCTTTGAAATGCAGTTGCCGAGCGTGGTGTCGCTCAAGTCGTTCGTGAAACCGACGACGCATCCCGCGTTCACGCGGTTCAACGTTTTTCTCCGCGATCGCTTCACTTGCCAATACTGCACGTCGCAGGAAGACCTGACGTTCGACCATATCGTCCCTCGCTCGCGCGGCGGGCAAACAACGTGGGACAACGTCGTTGCCGCCTGCTCGCCGTGCAATCTCCGCAAGGGCAACATGACGATGACTCAGGCGCGGATGCATCCGCGCCAGATGCCGTTCGCGCCGACCGTGCATCAGCTTCACCGCAACGGCAGACTGTTCCCGCCGAACTATCTGCACGACAGCTGGCTCGACTATCTCTATTGGGATACCGAACTCGATCCGTAGGTTTCAGCGCGCCGCTGTCCGGTAAAGTCCGGACACACTTTTCCATATGGCGTCCTTGAACTTGGTCACCGGAGGGTCCGGCAAAATCTGCGGCGGCGCGGATCGCTTCTTGCAATCCCCAACAAGCCGCAGAATCCACACTTCACCGTCCGTGAAGTAAGGATCATCTTCGCCATTGCGTCCGAGCAGCGTGGGCCCGATCCCCATGACCTGATAACGAGCTTCGATCATGCCCGCCGATTGCAGATCGGCCTCAATCAGAGTTCGTTCGGCGTCGATATCGGCCGAGATGTGATGCGTGATCGCGCCTGTGTATCGACTGAGACCGACGCTCTTGTCGAATGTCGCAGCGCCAAGCCAGACAGGACGCCTTTCCTCGCCCTGATCGAGAACCTTCCACAGCCGGACATGACTGCGCTGGTCGGCGCTTTTGCCGAGCGGCCTTTCGAACGCGAGGTCTTCCTTGCGGCCCGCATAGAACAAATTGCTGACGGGCGCGGCCGGATAAGGCTGGTCGAAGATTACACTGCGCGAGATTTCAAGACTTGAGCGCCATGTGATTGGATCGGCGGCGTACCAGCCAGCCTCACGCATCGCGCAAAGAATATCCTGCGATGACCCGACCATTCCAACATTGATCGGATCGGCGGGAATTCCCTGCGCAGTCGCCGTCACCATTGGTAGACCGTCCAGCTTCTTCTGATGTTCGTAGTGCCGCCAGATCGACGGCAGAAGAAAATAGGCCGCGACCAGATAGAGAAGGAGAATCGGCAGAAAAATCTCAAGCGAACCCTTGAGACTGAACCGCAGAATCTTTTTGCGATCGTGCATATCGGTCTGCGCTCATGCCAACGGTTGCCATTGCAACCTTCGCAAATGAAAGCGGCCGGGTGAACCACCCGGCCGCGATCCTTGCTTCGATAAATTTAGGTTCAGCCCTTTAGCTTGGCGTTGCACTGGCTGTAATAGCCGCCGCCCTTCTGAATCCATTTCAGGTCGCCATTGCCGCTGCCGGCCTTGTTGGCGTTGTACTGATCGAGGCAGGTGTGCATCCGCGCCTTGCCCGCGCTCTCCGACGAGTATTTCGGAGAAACGGCGGTCGGGAAAGCGACCGGGCCGGATGCAACCGGCGCCGCGGCAGGCTTCGGTGCCGGCGCGGCCTTCGCTTCGGCTTTCGGCGGGGCCACGGGAGCAGGTGCCGGTGCAGCGGTCGCCGCAGGCTTGGCGTCGGCCGAGCAGTCCGACTTGCGGAAGTCATTCCACTTCTTGGTACCGAGAGAGCCGTCTTTCTTGGCAGCTTCATACTTGGCGCTGCATTCCTGCATCGTCAGAGCCTGAGCCGGAACGGTCGCCGTGGCCGCAGCGAAGCCAAAAAGCGCGCCAGCAAAAATCGCATAAGATTTGATCGTCATCTAAGAATCTCCTGTCACCGGATTCAGTGAGGGCCGCATTCTAGCGCGGCCAAATCCCGATTCAACGAAGGGCGCGCAGGGCCCATCAAATATTGATGATCTGAAGGAGCGATCTTGCAGTGCGGCGTTCACCCGGCATTCATGCTCGCGGGACGACGGTTTTTCGGTTTTCAATCCGAGGTGCAAACATGAAATTGTTCTCTACTCCTACAATCGCCGCCGCTGTCGCTTCGTTCGTTCTCATCGGGTCTGCCGTCGCACAGACGACCGCGACGCCATCGACGACAACGACAAAATCCCAGCCGGCCGAGAAGAAAGCCGAAAAACCGCGCACCGCCGAATCGATCGAATGCTCGAAGGAGGCGGACGCCAAGGGATTGCACGGCAAGGAGCGCAAGAAATTCCGCTCCGAGTGCAAGAAAAACGCGAAGGGCGATTCCAAGGCCAACTAATGTTCGGTATCCGCCGGGCCGCCTCGCGAACTAACGCGAGGCCGCTCGGGCGCCCCACAGAGCGACTACCGCCATCGCAAGTGAAATCAGAACGTTGTAGCCCGCAAGCGAAAGGCCAAGAAACCGCCACTGCACTTCGTCGCAGCGGATTACCTTCACCGTCTTGATGCTGTCCAGAAGACTGCCGCTGTCGAGCTTGAGCAGCGGACCCGTGCAATCGGTCGGACCCTGCCAGAATCCCCATTCGACGCCGGAGTGGTAAACCCCGAGCAGGGCGTTGGCGATGGCGGCAAGTGCAGCTACGGCAAACGCCATCACGAGAATGTTGCGCGATGTCCCGCGCGATGCTGCGAAAGCGATCAGCACGGCAAGCGGAATGAGAAAATAGTAGGCGTAGCGCTGCTCAAGGCACAGCGGACACGGCACGATTCCCAGGACAAGCTGAAAAAACCACGCGCCGCCGATGGTCAGCGCCGCAATAGCGCCGAGCAAGATCGCCGCATAACTCGCCTCCCGCGAGGCGACGGCGCTGGATGAATTTGTCAACGTCTCAGCCACGACTTCTTCTCCCTGATCGGCAGCGTCGTAACCCGGTCACTGTAGAATGTCGACGCGCGCGCAATCACAGGCGGTTGACCGCGAGCCCGCGCGGGCTATATTCCGCTGACTTCGCGGCCTTCTTCAACAACACGGCCTCGCAAGCCCCTGTGGCGGAATTGGTAGACGCGCTCGACTCAAAATCGAGTTCCGCAAGGAGTGCTGGTTCGATTCCGGCCAGGGGCACCACCTCTTCCGACAATTTGCGGTCCGGCGCGTCGTGCCCTTTGAGCAGCGTCAGTTCTTGATGTCGGCTGGCACACTGCCCCTCTCAATAGCGGGCACAATCGGCGGCTGGCCCGTCTCCGCTAAAATGTCCTGCGCGGGCTTGGTCAGCAAGAACTTCACGAACGCGCTGGCCTGTTTCGGATTCTTCGCGCTGCCCGGCACGGTTGCGGCGTTGCGGATCGCTTCGCTCATGTTGACGCTCGCCGGAAAGCGAATGATAGCGACATCGTTCTTGGCCGCAACAGCAGATGAATAGTAGACGACCGCCGCATTCGCCGTGCCCTCGCGCACAGCCTTTACGGTTTCGGGAATCGACGAGGGTTTGGACGCATCGCCCACTGAAGCGTCGATGATCTTCTGCGCAAGCTCGGGCTTGCCTTCGGCTTCGGCCCCGCGCTTGAGGAAAGAGATCGTGCGATTGGTTGCGAGATCCTTCTCCGCCGTCACGCGAAGAAATTTCACGTCGGGCTTTGCAAGATCCGAAACCTGCCTGATTCCGTGCGGATTTCCCTTAGCAGCAATCACCACCATTTCGTTTGCAGAAAAGACGACGTACCATGACGCTGCATCCTGACCGTTCGCGGCGATTTTCTTGCCCATCAAGTCCTGGTCGACGACAGCGGGTGAGGACGAGGCGAACACGTCGCAGACGTCGCCTTTCAGAATTCGTTCGGCCAATTCCTTCGAGGTGCCGCCCGTCAGATTGATCGTGACGTCCTTGTTGTTGGCCTCGAACACTTTCTTCAGCTCACGCAAGGGGCCGGCAAGCGAGTCGGCATGAAGGATTTCGATTGTTCCGGCGAACGCCTTTCCAGAGGTAAGCGCGAGAAAAATTGCAAAACAAAAAGCAACAATCGGCTGAAACCGAAACCAACCCCGGCGCATCGTCAAATCCTCCCGTTCCAAGTTCTTATTTTTGCGAACAGTTAGCCGACGCAAACGAAATGTCCACAAGGACTTCCGTCGCTGATTGCTGCGCTGCCGTCAGCGCGGCTCGACCACGAGGCACTGGATTGCGCGACCGAAATATCCCTTCTCGTCCCCAAGGCGTGAAACTGCGAGTCCCGCGCCATCCTGACCCAGCGTCATTTCGGAATTCAGCAGTATCCACTCGCCGACCGGCTCGCGCGCCATCGTCACGGTGAGATCGGCGTTGATAAAGATCCACTTCTTGAAGTCGAGAACCGACGAGACGCCGTTGGAGAAATCCGCCGCGAGTGCGACGCGCATCGCCTGAGAGATCGGAAATCCCTCGACGATGGGACGGTCGCCGCGAAACCAGATCGCAGCGGGGCCGGGCGTGAGGAAACTGCCGCGCACAGCGCGAAGCGTCGTGCTGGTCAGAAAATTGTTTCTACCGTGCGGCGGCTGCAGTACGCCGTCCTGCTGGAACGGGACATCGATCTTTTCTTCGGCGACGACACCCGGAAAAACTACATCTTGCTTGCGGATTTTCAGGACAGTCGCACGCACGACCTCGACGCCTTCCGCCAATAATTGAAAACCGCAAAGCTGGATCTTGCGGCCCTCGCGCAGAACCTCGGTTTCAATCGTCAAAGGCGCGACCGGCACCGGCCGCATCAGATCGATCGTGAGCCTTGCAATCTGCATCGGAACGGCAGTCGGAATCCGCTCAGCCGCCCACACGATCAGCGACGACGGCGCGCCGACGTGCTGCATGCCGGGATCCCACGGCCCACCGGCATGCACCGACGTGAGGACCTTGTTTCCTTCGACGCGAAAGACCGCTTCCATGCTTCAACATCGCTTCGTGAAATTTCCGATCAAAGCGGCGCGTCAATCGCGGCTTCGTATTCTTTCTTGAGGCGTCCAACGAGTTCGGCCACCGGCATCACCTTGTCGATGCTGCCGATACCCTGCCCGCTGCCCCAGATTTCCTTCCAGGCTTTTGGCTTGTTGCGCTCGCCGCTGGCGTCGGTACCGAAATTCATCTTGGACGGATCGGACACCGGCAGATTGTCCGGGTCCATGCCTGCCGCGACAATCGACGGCTTGAGATAATTTCCGTGAACGCCGGTAAAGAGATTCGAATAGACAATGTCTTCTGCAGAAGACGCAGCCACCATCTCCTTGTAGTTCTCGGGCGCGTTCGCTTCGTTGGTCGCAATGAAAGCCGAACCGATATACGCGAAGTCCGCACCTAGAACACGCGCGGCGCGGATCGCGCGGCCGTGACCCATCGCGCCCGACAGCGCAATCGGCCCGTCGAACCACTGCCGCGTCTCGGCGACGAATGCGAACGGCGATAGAGCGCCTGCGTGCCCGCCCGCGCCGGCTGCGACCAGAACGAGACCGTCGGCACCCTTCTCGACAGCTTTGTGCGCGAACTTCTGATTGATCACGTCGTGGAAAGTGATGCCGCCCCACGAATGAACCGCCTGGTTCAATTCCTCGCGTGCGCCGAGCGATGTGATGACCATCGGCACTTTGTGTTTTTCACAAAGGGCCATGTCCTGATCGAGGCGGTTGTTCGATTTGTGGACGATCTGGTTGACGGCAAACGGCGCGGACAACCGATCCGGATGCGCCTTGTCGTGCACGGCGAGTTCTTCCTTGATCCGATGCAGCCATTCGTCGAGCAATGCAGCCGGACGCGCGTTCAACGCCGGAAACGATCCGACGATTCCCGCCTTGCATTGGGCGATAACGAGATCGGGACCGGACACGATGAAAAGCGGCGAGCCGATGGCCGGGATGGACAGGCGATTCTTGAACAAGGCAGGCATCGACATAGAAATCAGTCCCCTTAATTTAATTCCGCATGGCGAACGTTGCCGCACGCCATATCCCAAGGCAATTGTGCTGCGGTCATACGAGGTGCGCGGGGCGGAGAAAAGAGGCTGCTGCTACTGGCAGACGGCGCGGGTGACGAAATTTTCGGTACGGCAGGCGCCGCCACCGGAGAAATAATTGCTGGCGGAGCATTTCTGCGACGTCTCGATATCGACGCTGCGGCCCTCTTTGTAACCCTTTTCCTTGCAAAGATTGTCCGACGCGAGCTTGCAGTCAGGGGCGCCGTTTCCCGCCAAAGGACAGATACTGCGTCCGCTGACAGACTGACCTGAAAGCGGCGGAGCAAGGCGCGAGAGGCTGTCGGTCGCGCCCTTGGCGCTGTTGTTGATGCCCTCAAGCGTATCCTTGGCGCTCGGTAGCTTCGACGTGAGGCCGGTCGCGGAGTTTTTGATCCCGGTTGCAGAGTCTTTTAAAAGCCTGCCGATCTCATCGACGAGACCGGGATTGTGCTTTTCGGCGGGAGCAGGTGCGGGCTGCTGTTCGGCAGGCGTTTGCGCCGGCGCGATCTGCTCTTGCTGGGGCGGCACAGCCTGCTGCTGTGCGCTGCCCACTGTCGCAAGGCATCCAAGCGCGGCGGTCAGGATGGCCGTCAACGCTATCCGCCGCTGTACGCGGACGTTCAAATCGCTGACACGTTCAAACATGCGCGGAGCCTATCCCGCCGGCTTGGCAGGGAAAAGAGCTATCGCTCAAAACAGCCGGAAAGCGATGACAAAACCGATAACGATCACACCAACGCCGATCGCAACCCAAATGCCGAGGTGCTTCTCGATGACGTGGCGAATCCACTCGCCGTACCGATTGAGGACGATTGCGACAATGAAAAAACGTCCGCCGCGCGCGATAATCGAGAACATGATAAAGAGCAATAAATTGTAGTTGGCAAAGCCCGAGGTGATCGTCACGAGCTTGTAGGGGATCGGCGTGAGACCTTTCAGCAGAATGATCCACGCGCCATATTCTGCGTAAGAGGCGCGGAACGCCTCCACCTTGTCGCCGTAGCCGTAGAGATTGATGAGCCACTGTCCAACCGAGTCGTAGAGCAAAGCGCCGATGGCATAACCGACCACACCTCCGGCGACCGACGTGATCGTGCAGACAAGCGCGTAGAGCCACGCCCGCTGCGGCTTGGCCAGCGACATCGGAATCAGCATCACATCGGGCGGCACCGGAAAGAACGAACTTTCCGCAAAAGAAACCGCACCCATCAACCAGAGGGCATAGGGCTTCTCGGCGGCGGCGATGCACCAATCGTAGATTCGTCTCAGCATGGCGCGATGAACCATTCCCGCGCGTAATTGTCCATGCGCTGAAGTGCTATTGGATAAGAAGAAAAGTGCGAAATATCAGCGCCGTTTTTTAAGGCGCGCGCTGCTGAGCGCGACAATCGGTCGCCGCGCCGGTGCTGTGCCTGCAGCTTTGACCTTGGCAACGGATTTCGCCGGAGTGTCCGGTTGCAATTTGCCGGAGGAACGCTTGGGGAGTTTTTCGGCGATGCCTTGGGTGCGCTCGCGGCGGTCCATTTCGTCCCACACATCCTGCGGACGGACGCCGGCCGCCGCCCACAACACCGAGAGGTTGTAGAGCAGGTCGGCGCTCTCGCGGACCACCGCATCGGCCTTGCCGTTCACCGCGTCGATAACGACTTCGATCGCTTCTTCGGCGAGCTTCTTGGCCATCTTGTGGGGGCCGCGCTGAAACAGGCGCGCAGTGCGCGACGTCGCAGGATCGAGATCCTTCGCCGCCACCACAGCCCGATATAGCCGGTCCATCGAATCGCTCATGACGCCAACCTAGTCGAAATCCCTCATCATCGTGTTAACGCCGCGTTCACAAGCGGCTGAAAACGCTGCCGAAAATGAAAATTCGCCGAGATTTCTCCCGGCGAATGTCCATTTGGCGAGCTAGAAACCCTTGCTCAGTACGGATTGTAATAGCCCGGACCGTAGTAAGCGGGGCCGCCGTAGTAGCGGCCGCCGTAATAAGGATTGCCGCCGTAATAATAGTTCTGGCGGTAGTAATCCCGGCGCTGTTCGTTTGCGATGATCGCGCCGATAGTGCCGATGGCCATGCCGGCAAATGCGAGGCCTGCAGCGTTGTTGCGGTAGCCGCGGCGATAATAACGGCGCGCGCTGATATCGGTTGCATCGCTGGCTTTGAGCTGCGCCGGGGCAGCAGCAGGTTGTGCCTGCGCAGGCTGAGGCGCAGCAGCCAATGTGAGCGTGATAGCCGAAGCAACCGCGAAAGCCGGCAAACTCCTCAAAGTGGACATCGTCGTATCCTTCCGGGTCATCCGTGGCCTGTCGAGGCCAGTTCAAGGGAAACCCTTTCGTTTACATTGGGTTCCCTCACCTGAATGCAAGCTGAAGGACGAATGGCCAAATTGTCGCGGAAACCTGACGAACTTGGAATTGAAGGGCGAAAACGAGGCCACACCGCCTTGGAGGCGGGTACTATTCGAATGAAACGCCGATCCGTCTATCTCGCCGCCAGATGACCTTGCAGGTTCTCTTTCGATGCTCCATTTCGATCATCAACGAGAACCCGTCAGGGATGCCCACAGGAGAAGTCACCTCTAACGCCGCTCCAGAATTAGACAGGTTGCGAATTGTGCAGCCAATCACGCCGCCATTCGGCAAAATGATTGAGCCAGCCTTCAGCACTTTCCGACGACTGGCCGTGCGTGTCTCCTTGACAATCATGCCGCTCACCTAGGCAACTCGATCTTGGACCAGAAATCGCGATGTCCAGCGCGCGTCGTTGACGACCTGGTTGCGCCCGAGCTTTTTTGCGACATACAGGTTTTCGTCGGCACCGCGAACGAGTTTAGCAATGGTGGATACGCCCGTCGCATTGCTCATCTTCAGCCCAAGACTTGCGGTCACGAATCCACTTTCGTTTCCTGAGTGCGTGATGTTCAGACCTTGAATAGCGAGACGCACAAATTCCGCCAACTCAAGCGCATCCATCGCTGAAACGAACGGAAAAACAATTACGAATTCCTCGCCGCCATATCGGGCGGCCAGTGCTGAATGAAAGTCCGCAATTTTACTGAGCGCCGCGCCGATACGTCTCAGGCACGCATCGCCCTCCATGTGGCCGTAGGTATCGTTGAAATGCTTGAACCGATCGATATCGATCATGACGAAAGCCATTGGAGCTTTCTTGCGCGACGCCTCTTTCCAAGCGAGATCGACCGCAACATCCAGCGCGCGCCGATTCATGAGGCCCGTAAGAGGATCGCGCGAGGAAAGAACGTTCAGTTCGGAGTTTGCGGACTGGAGCTTGTCCTCCCGCCCCTCGTATTTCTCGGCCATGCCGTTGACCGCCGATGCAAGCAGTGAAAATTCCGGCGGGAAAGCGGTCGGATCGAGCGAAAGATCGCGGCGTCCATCCGCTCGTTTTCGAGCAACTGCGGCGATTCGCCTTATGGGCCGCAAGATTAGAAGTTCGGACATCAACCATGTCGCCAGAAGAACCAACACGCCGCCTCCGACAAATTCGTGTCGGGCAAATGCGATATCCGAATTGATCTTTGAGAGCATAATCTGCTCGTTGACGCTTACAACCAGACGCAGGTTGGTATCCTCGATATGCGCGAACGAATAGAGAAAATTGTTGTCCTCCAAATCGGACCCTCGATCGCTGCGAAGGATCGTAGCGAGAATTTGAGAGGCGGGAAGAACTTTCCCGACCACGTCAGGCTGGGCGGGTTTCGAGGTGAGCACGATGCCCTTGCCGTCTATCAAATAGGCCGCGACCCCGCGCTTGACCTTGTATTGATCGAGAATCCGGCCGAACCATTGCGCGCCGACGGAGACGATAATGACATTTTTCGATTCGGCGTCGATAGACTGAATTGGGAAAGCGACAAGCAAGGAAGGTTCATTCCGTCCGCGACTGAGAACGAACTCACTCACAGTCATCTTTCCCGTCGCCAGCGCTTGACGATAGAAATCCCTCTTGTTCGCATCGACCCCAATGAGGCTCGGCAGCGTCGAGCACTGAACCAATCCATCCGATCCGACGATGGAGAAGTTGGTAATCCAGTTAGGCAGGATCGTCGCGCCGCTCTGGACGAGGCTGCAACCCGCGCCGCGCTTACTGGACTGCGCGTAGATATAAGCTGCTGTCCGGAGAAAGCTCTCAACCGATGAAAGCAGATCGTGCTGGCTGGCGGCAGCGCGCTCCGCGATTTGTGCCAAGGCTTCAGTTTGCGCGAAAATTTCGTTCGTTCGCGAAACTTCCAGATTGTGAATGCGATAGGCCAGCGCCGGTAACGCCAAGGTCAGCGTGACCAATATCAGGCGCATCCGAATCGTGAAAATCCAGCGAGGCAGACGCAACATCGATTGCAGAGTGGAAACCAAGGAAAGCGCTCTCAAATTCGATTGCGGGTTACATCGCCTCAGAAACCATACAATCGTTAAAATGGAACTTTCTTGGAGTTCAGCCCGGATTAAGAAATCGGTAACCAAGTCTTCCTTCACCTGCGGAAAAGGAAGAGGCCGCCATTTGTGGCGGCCTCGCCGATCGCCAAACGGCGTGGCTGAACGCCGGCAATCGGATTATCTGAGTTAATCGAGGTGAACTTGGAGCCCAACACAAGCGGAAGAGGCCGCGCAAGCGCGGCCCAATCCGAGCTACAGCAACCGAAGGTTCAGTAGCCCGAGCCGCCTGAATAGCCCGAATAGTTCGAGCGATACTGCGGGTGATAGGAATAGTAGTTGCGGTAGGTCGGATGGTACGTCGGCGCTGAATGATAGCTCGGCGACGGATCGTTGTTGCCGCCGTATGTCTGCGACGTCGCGTAGCCGCTGCTGTAGCCGTTGTTGTAGTAGCTACCCGAATTGTCGTAGCTCGAACTTCCGCCGTAGTACTGCGCCTGAGCCGCCGTCGCGAAAGCGACGAGACCGGCGGCCAAAATCCACTTCTTCATGGCAACCTCCTCAAAAAATGATCGATAGAACGCGTATCTTTCCGAGCCAGTAGAAGCTCTGTGTCGCTTGGCGGCGATCAAGTTCACCGCTGACGCAAAGATTCGGCCGATGCTAGGCCACGGCCGGGAACTAAGAAATAGCCTAGTTTAGAGGATACTGGGCTGTAAAATGCCCGTTACTAATTTCGTCCTAAATCAGGTTGCAGTGCATGGCCCTCGTCCGTCTTTATATCCGCGTCCTGGACCTGCTCGGCAAGGAAGCGCGGCTGGGATGGATTCTCGCCATCGCAAACCTTGCGCTCGCAGTCGCACAATTCGCCGAGCCCGTGCTGTTCGGCCGTATCATCGACGTACTCTCCAAAGCGCCGACCGATGCCGTGACCGGCGGACCGCCGCCGCCTTCACCGTGGCCGCTGTTGCTGGCATGGGTTGCGTTCGGTCTGTTCACGATTGCCTGCAGTGCGCTCGTCGCACTCCATGCCGATCGTCTTGCCCACCGCCAGCGCCAAGCGGTGCTAACGAGCTATTTCGATCACATCATGCAGCTGCCGCTTACGTTCCACACCGGCACCCATTCGGGCCGTCTGATGAAGGTGATGCTTCAGGGCACCGATGCGCTGTGGCGGGTTTGGCTCGGGTTCTTCCGCGAGCATTTCGCGGCGATTGTCTCGCTGATCGTGCTGTTGCCGTTGTCGCTTTACATCAACTGGCGGCTAGCCGGCATTCTGTTCGTTCTCTGCATCGTCTTCACAGCATTGACGACGCTTGTGGTGCGCAAGACCTACGGCATGCAGATGGAAGTCGAGGAGCACTACGGCGATCTCGCCGCGCGCGCATCGGATGCGCTCGGCAACGTGGCGCTGGTGCAGAGTTTCACGCGCGTCGATGCCGAAGTGCAGAGCCTGCGCGGCATCGCGGACCAGTTGCTTTCGGCGCAACTGCCCGTGCTGTCTTGGTGGGCGCTGGTCGCTGTAATGACGCGCGCGTCGACCACGATCACGATTCTGGCGATCTTCGTCGTCGGCATTGCGCTGCATGCGCAAGGCATGGCGACGGTCGGCGAAATCGTGATGTTCGTTTCGTTCGCAACCATGCTGATCCAGAAGCTCGAACAAGTCGTGAGCTTCATCAACAACGTGTTCATGGAAGCCCCGCGCCTGCAGGAATTCTTCGACGTGCTCGATGCGGTGCCTGCCGTGCGCGACCGGCCGGATGCGGTCGATCCGGGCCGGCTGCAGGGTCTCGTCGAGTTTCAGGACGTATCGTTCTCCTATGACGGCAAGCGGCCCGCGATCGAGGACGTGAACTTCTCGGCGATGCCGGGGCAGACGTTCGCGCTCGTCGGCGAGACTGGCGCTGGAAAATCCACCGCTATCGCGCTTCTGCACCGTGCGTTCGATCCGCAATCCGGCGTCGTCAAAATCGACGGCGTGGATATCCGCGCGATGACGCTTGCGGGACTCCGGCGAAATATCGGCGTGGTATTTCAGGAAGCGCTGCTGTTCAACCGCTCCATTGCCGAGAATTTGCGGGTCGGCAAACCCGACGCCGCCGATGAGGAGTTGCGCGAAGCCGCGAAAGGCGCGCAGGCGCTCGACTTCATCGAGCGCTCCGAATTGAAGTTCGACACCAATGCCGGCGAGCGCGGGCGGATGTTGTCCGGCGGCGAGCGTCAACGCCTCTCGATTGCACGCGCGCTCCTGAAAAACCCACCGATCCTCATTCTCGACGAGGCAACATCCGCACTCGACGCTGTCACAGAGCAGAAGGTCAACGCCGCGCTGGACACTGTGATGAGAGGCCGCACGACATTCGTGATCGCGCACCGGCTCTCGACCATCCGCAACGCGACGAAAATTCTCGTATTCGACAAAGGCCGCATCACCGAAAGCGGCACGTTTGACGAATTGGTCGCACAAGGCGGATATTTCGCGCAGCTGGCGAAAGCGCAGTTCATGGTGCAGGAGGAACAGAAGGCGTTGCCCTCTCCAGCGCTTGCTGCCGAGAGTAAGCTATAGATACCGATCAAGATGTGGGCATCGCCGAAATTTGGCCCATTTCCTGCTTGAATGAGCCGAAAAGTGACTATGCCGCACCGCGCCAAACGGATAAACAATCCCGTCGCTTGAGCATCGCGCGGCGAACCCGGCTCACCCACGTTATCAACGTAATGGCACGAACCCACGTCATGATTTCCGTCGCCGAAATTTGCACGATTGGAAGTTGACCGTGAGCATGTCGCGTTCCGCATTCAGGCCCGCTAGCCTCGCTGCAATGCTTGCAGCTCTGGCGCTGACCTGCACGCCGCAAAAAGCACATGCCGAGGCAACGCTCGTCATCGAGGCGGACACCGGCAAGGTTTTGCAGGCCGAGAACGCGACGTACCCCTGGTATCCGGCCTCCGTCACGAAAATCATGACGGCCTATGTCGCGCTGAAAGCGGTCAAGGAAGGCCGCATGACGCTCGACTCGCTGCTGACCGTCTCGCCGATTGCTTCCGCGCAGGCGCCGTCGAAGATGGGGTTCAAGCCGGGCACGACTGTCACGCTCGACAACGCACTGAAGATGATGATGGTGAAATCCGCCAACGACATCGCGGTCGTCATCGCCGAAGGCGTCGGCGGTTCGGTCGACGGTTTCGCCGACGAAATGAACCGCAATGCGCAGCGTTTGGGCATGACGCAAACACATTACGTCAACCCGAACGGCTTGCCCGCGGAAGGTCACGTGTCCTCGGCACGCGATCTCGGAATTCTCGCGCGCGCCTTCTTCAAGGATTTGCCCGAATACGAATATTTCGTGCATCTGCCCGGCATCAAGTTCGGCCGCAGAACCACGATGAATTTCAACAAGCTGATCGGCCGCTATCCCGGCGCCGACGGTATGAAGACCGGATTCATCTGTGCATCCGGCTTCAATCTCGTGGCCTCCGCCACACGCAACGGAAAGCGGCTGATCGCGGTCGTGCTCGGCGCGCAGTCTTCCGCGCAGCGTGCGGTCAAGGCTGCGCAGCTACTGGAGCGCGGGTTCAGCGGCAACAAGCTCGCCTGGCTCCGCCCGTCGATGGGAACGGTGGATCAACTCGCACCGATCGACGCTTCGCCGCCCGATCTGCGTGACCAGATGTGCGGACCGAAGCGCAAGCGTCCCGCCGCCGAGGACGAAGATGACGACGTTGAAATCGCGACCGGCACCGAAAGCAGCGATGGCAACCCGTCGATGTATGCGGCCGGTCTGCAACCGCAGACAATAAAGACGACCGAATTGCTTGCGGGTGCCGCAGCGCTTGCCCCGCCCGTGATCGTCTACACCGGACCCACGCGCACCGGCTCCGCGATCGCGGCTGCCGACGCAGCGGAAACGGAAGCTCAGACGCCGAAGGGCAAAGGCAAGAAGGGCAAGAAGCCGCAGATCGCCGCCGCAAAGCCAGACGCCAAGCCCGAGAAAAAGAAGGACGCGAAGTCTGACACCAAGCCGGATGCTAAATCCGACTCCAAGTCGGATAAAAAGACTGCGTCGAAGCCCGAACCGAAGCCAATTGCGAATTCCGCAAAGCCGCTCTCCGGCGACTTGAAACCGCCTGCCAAACCTGCGGCGAAGCCCAAGGACGCGAGTGCGGCGGATGCTCCGAAAAGCAGCAGCAAGCCCGCAGCCGACAAGAAATCGGATCCGCCGCCGAAAGGCTGATCGGTCGACAAATTGTGCTTTGCGGAAAATCCGCTGGCAGCTTTCAGCGATAAACCAAATTGCAGAGACGCGATGCGGCGTTAGCGCGCACAGGCTTGCTAAGCCCCCGGCTTCGCTCAATACTTGAAGGCAAATAAGGCACCCCATCGGGAGAACTGGGGGCCGTCAGCCAACAGTATCGAGGGGAAACGACATGGAACGCATCTGGCTCAAACAATATCCGGCCGGCGTGCCTCACGACATCGATCCGACGATCTATCCGTCGCTGGTCGAACTGCTCGAAGAGAGCTTCAAGAAATTCGCCGATCGCAAATCGTTCATCTGCATGGACAAGGCGATCACCTATCGCGACCTGGACGAAATGTCGGCGGCGATGGGCGCCTACCTCCAGAGCAAAGGCCTCAAGAAAGGTGCACGCGTCGCCATCATGATGCCGAACGTGTTGCAGAACCCGGTGTCGTCGGCGGCGATCCTGCGCGCAGGCTATACGGTGGTGAACGTCAATCCGCTCTATACGCCGCGCGAACTCGAACATCAGCTCAAGGATTCCGGCGCTGAAGCGATTTTGCTTTTGGAGAATTTCGCTACCACGCTCGAAAAAGTCATCGCCAAAACCAACGTCAAGCACGTCATTATGGGATCGATGGGCGATCTGCTTGGCTTCAAGGGGCACATCGTCAATTTCGTCGTCCGCAAGGTGAAGAAGATGGTGCCGGCGTTCTCGATTCCGAGCGCAATCTCGTTCAACGACGCGCTGGCCGCCGGCCGCAAGATGACATTGAACAAGCCGAAGCTGACCGGCGACGATGTCGCGTTCCTGCAATACACCGGCGGCACCACCGGCGTGTCGAAAGGCGCGACGCTGCTTCATCGCAACATTCTGGCGAACGTGTTGCAGAACGATGCGTGGTTGCAACCGGCGCTGAGGAAGCCACCGATTGTCGATGAACTGTTCATCGTCTGCGCGCTGCCGCTCTATCACATCTTCGCACTGACGGCGTGCTTTCTGCTCGCCGTGCGTGCGGGCGGCGTCAATCTTCTCATTCCGAACCCGCGCGACATGGCGGGCTTCGTCAAGGAATTGAAGAAGTATCAGGTCAACTCGTTCCCTGCCGTGAATACGCTCTATAATGGCTTGCTGCATACGCCGGGCTTCGCCGAGCTTGATTTCTCCAAGCTCAAGAGCTGCTTCGGCGGCGGCATGGCGGTGCAGAAGCCTGTTGCCGATCTCTGGACCAAGGTGACAGGCGTGGCGCTGTCGGAAGGCTACGGTCTGTCCGAAACATCGCCGACGCTCACCTGCAATCCAGCCGATACCGACAAGTTCTCCGGCTCGATCGGCATTCCAGTGCCGTCGACCTGGCTGTCGATCCGCGACGACGATGGCAAGGAAGTGCCGCTCGGAGAAGCGGGCGAAATCTGCGCGAAGGGTCCGCAGGTGATGGCCGGTTACTGGCAGCGTCCGGAAGAAACCGCGAAGGTCATGACCAGCGACGGTTACTTCCGCACCGGCGACATCGGCATCATGTCGCCGGACGGTTACACCAAGATCGTGGACCGCAAGAAGGACATGATCCTCGTCTCCGGCTTCAACGTCTATCCGAACGAGGTCGAGGAAGTGATCGCGAGCCATCCGGGCGTGCTTGAATGCGCCGTCATCGGTGTCGCGGATTCGAAATCAGGCGAAGCGGTGAAAGCCTTCGTGGTGAAGAAGGATCCGAACCTCACCTCGCAGGACGTGATCGCCTTCGCGCAGAAGGAATTGACCGGCTACAAGGTGCCGAAATTCGTCGAATTCCGCGCCGATCTGCCGAAGACCAATGTCGGCAAAATTCTGCGCCGCGAATTGCGCGACGAGAAACCGAAGGCAGCGGCTGCGGCGAGCTGATCCTGCACGCTACACATCAACCGGACCCCTTCCGTTTCGGGAGGGGTTCTTTCTTTTGAGCGCCGTATGATTCAATCCCTCCCCTCACCCGCCGACATTCTCTCCTTCTGGCGTCACGCCGGATACGACCGCTGGTATGGCAAGGACGACGCGTTCGATACGATCCTGCGCACGCGCTTTCAAAGTGCGTGGGAAGCCGCGCGCGACGGCAACCTCGCCTCATGGCAGGCAACGGATGACGGCGCGCTGGCGCTCGTCATCGTGCTCGATCAGTTTCCGCGCAACATGTTCCGCGGCGACCCGAAGATGTTCTCGACCGACGCGATGGCGCTCGCTACGGCGAAGGCGGCAATCGCGCAGGGCCGCGACAAGCGGGCGGATGCCGTCATGCGCGGATTTTTCTATCTGCCGTTCGAGCATTCCGAATCGATGGACGACCAGAACCGCTGCATCGAACTTTACCGCGCGGCCAACGACGCCGACGGAGTGAAATGGGCTGAATTGCACGCCGACATCATCCGCAAGTTCGGCCGCTTCCCGCACCGGAACAAGACGCTGGGCCGCGTCACAACACCTGAAGAACAAGCGTTTCTCGACGCGGGCGGCTTCGCCGGCTGATACCGCCGATCCAACCAATTCTTAACGAATCCTTGCTAACCGGGAGGCTGCCGCTTCGCGCGGCACTTTGGGTTGGACACGTGATTCATGGCCGTGACGGACGCGCAGAATTTTTCGACTGACAGCCTGATGCATCGCTTGCGCGACGTGCTCGTCGGCACGAGCGATGCATCGCTCACCAAGCGCCTCGCCGGCACCGTCTTCATCATCCGCGTACTGAGCGCCGGCCTCGCCTATTTTTCGCAGGTGCTGCTCGCGCGCTGGATGGGCGGTTCCGACTACGGCGTCTATGTCTACGTCTGGACCTGGGTGCTGCTGCTCGGCTCGATGCTGGATTTCGGCATTTCGGTCGGTTCTCAGAAGCTCATTCCTGAATACCGCACAAGCGGCGATTTCGCGTTGCTGCGCGGATTTCTTTCCGGCAGCCGATGGATTGTATTTGGCGCATCGGCATGCGTGGCTCTCATGCTGGCTGGCCTGATTACGCTTTTCAAATCGTGGATTCGGCCCGAAGAAATCGTCCCTCTCTATATTGGCTGCTTAACCCTCCCCGCTTTCGTCGTCGCCAACACGCAGGACGGCATCGCGCGCTCACACGACTGGATGCGGCTCGGCCTGATGCCGCAGTTCATTGTGCGGCAATCGCTGATCATCGGTTTCACGGCGGGTGCTGTTGTGCTCGGTATGAACCTCGGCGCGACGGCTGCGATGACCGCGAGCGCCGCCGCCGTGTGGATCGCAATGTTCGGACAGATGCTCGTTCTCAACCGCCGCCTCGGACAGACCGTCGAACGCGGAGCGAAGGACTACGATTTCCGAGGCTGGCTGAAGGTCTCGCTGCCTATCATGCTGGTCGAGGGCTTCTATCTCCTTCTGTCCTACATCGATGTACTCGTGCTGCAGCAATATCGGTCGTCGGAAGAAGTCGGCATCTATTTCGCGGTTGTGAAGACGCTTGCACTCGTGTCGTTCATTCACTACGCGATGTCCGCAACCACCGCACACCGTTTCAGCGAATATAACGCGTCTGGCGACAAGGAGCGGCTGTCAGCCTATATCGCGCACGCCATCAAGTGGACGTTCTGGCCGTCGGTTGCGGCAACGGCCGTGCTGCTCGCCTTCGGCAAGCCGCTGTTGTGGCTGTTCGGCGAAAAATTCACCGTCGGCTACGGCATCATGTATGTCGCCGCCATCGGCCTGATCGTGCGCTCGGCCATCGGCCCGGTCGAACGGCTGCTCAACATGCTGGGCCTCCAGAACATGTGCGCCCTGGCTTATGCGCTGGCCTTCGCGATAAACCTCGCTTTGTGTGTGATGCTGGTTCCGCGCTACGGCGGTTACGGCGCTGCCGCCGCGACCTCCATCGCGCTCGTGTTCGAGACGATCCTGCTGTTCTGGATCACGCGCCGGAAACTCGGCTTCCACGTCTTCGCGTTCGGCAAGAAGGCCTAACGCCTTTTATTTCCGCATGATCCGATCCGAAAACCGGCTTCCACTTTTCGGGATCATGCGGCTGTCCATCCCCCGTCGATCGACAAATTCGTGCCCGTAATTTGCGCTGCATCGTCTCCGCACAGAAACAGCGCGAGCGCCGCAACCTGTTCTGATGTGACGAACTCCTTGGTCGGCTGCGCTGCCAGAAGCACGTCGTTGATGACCTGCTCCTTGGTGAGATTGCGTGCCTTCATGGTGTCCGGGATCTGCTTCTCAACCAGCGGCGTCCACACATAGCCAGGCGAAATGCAGTTCACGGTGATCTTGAAGGTCGCCAATTCCAACGCAGCGGTCTTGGTCAATCCCGCAATACCGTGCTTCGCCGATACATAAGCCGACTTGAACGGCGAGGCGACCAGCGAATGCGCGGATGCCGTGTTGATGATGCGGCCCCAGCCCCGTTTCTTCATGCCGGGCACGGCGGCACGGATGCCGTGGAAGGCCGACGACAGATTGATGGCAATGATCGCGTCCCACTTCTCGATGGGAAATTCCTCGATCGGCGAGACGAACTGAATGCCGGCGTTGTTCACGAGCACATCGACCGAGCCGTAGGTCTTCTCGCCGAGCGCGATCATCTCCGCGATCTCGGCAGGCTTGCTCATGTCGGCCGGCGAATGAACGCACTTGACCCCGAAGTCCTTCTCGACCGCGGCGCGTTCCTTCTCGATGTCAGCAGGCGTACCCATGCCGTTGATGACGATGTTGGCCCCCGCGCCCGCAAACGCCCGCGCATAGGCGAGGCCGATGCCGCTGGTCGAACCCGTCACAACTGCCGTCTTGCCTGAAAGAGTACCCATCGTCGTCTCCTGTTACTGCTTGATATGTTGCGAGCCATCGAGGCTCAAATCGTATGTAACCATTGTCTCGCCGGACTGCGGCCGGTTGAGCCAATCCGGGTGCGCCATCGAGGCGTAGACGTCGCGCTCGCCCGCCATCCAGTGTTCGTTCATCGCAAGCCGCGAGAAGTCATAGTCCTTCGACGAGGCTTCGTGCACCTTGCTGCGATAGATCAGGTGAACCACCGTCACCGTGTTTTCCTTTGCTGCATCGTTGAGCGTCGCAACCAGCGGATCGCCCTTCAGATTGTCCGGCAGCTTGGCAATCAGCGCATGCAGGGCCAGCCTCGCGTCGTGAAGTCTCTTCGCCTTGTCAGTGTTCATGCGGGTGCGGCTGGAATAGCGGATATCTTTCTCTCGCTCGGCAGCATCCATCAGGGTTTTCGGCAATTCTCCACGCGCGCTGAACAGGTCGATCTGGAAAATCAGAAGATCGCGCGCCGTTTCCATGTCGAGCACATAATCCAGCGGGGTGTTCGATGCGAGACCGCCGTCCCAATAGTGCTCGCCTTCGATTTCGATTGACGGGAAACCCGGCGGCAGCGCGCCCGACGCCATGATGTGCTCGGGGCCGATGGTTTTGCCGAGCTTGCGGAACTCGACATTGTCGAAATAGCGGAAATTTCCTGTCGTCACGCCGACCGCGCCGACGCTGAGGCGCGTCTTGCAGCTGTTGATCAGATCGAAGTCGACAAGGCGTTCCAGCGTCGCGCGCAGGGGGGCGGTGTCGTAGTAGCTCTGCGATTGCGGCGAACCCGGCGGCCACAGCGTCGACGGCGGAATGCGCGGCACGAAAAATCCCGGCACGCCGAATGTCGCGACCAGTGCAGCGCTCGTTTCATTGAAGGCCGAGCGAATCTTGTCGCCCTGAACCAGCGGCGCCCACGGCATCGGCGACGCCGACGTCACCAGCTCCCAGAACTCTTTCAATCGCAAGACGCGCTTCTCGCGCGGGTTGCCGGCGATGATCGCCGCGTTGATCGCACCGATGGAGATGCCCGCAATCCATTCCGGCTCGAAGTCGTGATGGCAGAGCGCTTGATATGCGCCGGCCTGGTACGAGCCGAGCGCGCCGCCACCCTGAAGCACGAGCACGCGCTGGGCGGACGCGGGCGATGTGGCTACTCTGGAATCGAGGCCGTCGGAACTCATGAACGCTGCTTGAAAATGACGCGGCGTTCGTAACGTGGCTGTTGTTTTGCGCTGCGTCAATCGTCCATCGGTCGCGGCGCGTCACGCAACTGTTATCAACGGCGTTATTGGCGACCTGGCTCGGCGAGGATCAGCGTCCAGAAAACTTTATATTTCGAGCTTGGCGCGTAGGTCGCCGCGATGCCCATTTTTGAGACATCGCTGGCCAGCATGTTGGCCTTATGCGGCGGCGAGTCCCGCCAGCCGGAAAACGCCTCAGCCAGCGTGTGATAACCAGCCGACACATTCTCGACTGCCTTCGCAGCCTTATAGCCCGACGACTTGATGCGCTTGTCGAGCGGGCCTGTGACATTGTGGTCGAGCTTGTTCTTCGACGCCATCGCCTGCGATTGCGCTTCGGCAAGCCTCATCAATTCCGGATCGATCTGCACGGCACCGAGGCCGTTGTTTTGCCGATAGCCCGAGATCATCGACGCCGCCACCGGCGCGTCCAGTGTCGCATCCGGACTTGCCATGCTGACGTAGAACGCCGGCTGCTCGGTGGACTTCTGGTCCATCATGCACCCGCCGAGCGCCACCACGGCCATCAAGGCAACAATCACAAATCGCATCGCATTCGCCCCGTTCGCGCGCAGTTGTTGCACACCAACAGTGGCTGAATGGTGAACGAAGTCGTCTTTAGAGTCAGGATTTGGCCGGGAAAATCCGGTAGCGCCTTGGCTGAAGGCTGACCGTGTCGCCGGGCTTGAGATCGCGGTCGCGCGGAGCATCGATCTCGACCAGCGTCTCCTCCGTGCCATTGTGGAGCACAATATCGGCGCGCTGCGTCGGCCCGAAGGCGCGGACATGCTTGACGTCCCCCTCGAACACCCCTGCCCCCGGCGCAACAATCGCGACATCGTGGCGGCGTATGAAGAGATTCGACGGACCGGCGGCTGCGCCGCGCGGATCGAGATTGAGAACCTTGTCGTTGAGCCGCACCTTGCCGTCGCAGACGTTCACCGTCAGCACGATGGATTCGCCTATGAAGCCGTGAACGAAGGCCGTCGCCGGATTATCGTAGACATCGCCGGGTGAGCCGATCTGCTCGATACGACCCTTGTCCATGACGACGACGCGGTTGGCGACTTCGAGCGCCTCCTCCTGGTCGTGCGTGACGAAAATCGACGTCACTTGAATCTCTTCGTGCAACTGGCGCAGCCAGCGCCGCAGTTCCTTTCGCACCTTGGCATCGAGCGCGCCGAACGGCTCGTCAAGCAACAGGATGCGCGGCTGGATGGCAAGCGCGCGGGCCAACGCAATGCGCTGGCGCTGTCCACCGGACAACTGACTTGGATAGCGATCCGATAGCCAGTCGAGCTGAACCAGATCGAGCAATTCCTTCACGCGCGTTCGGATTTCCGCTTCGGATTTTCGGATCGCGCGCGGCTGTACGCGCAAGCCGAAGGCCACGTTCTCGAACACGCTCATGTGCCGGAACAGTGCATAGTGCTGAAACACGAAACCGACATGGCGCTCGCCCGCGCCGCGCTCAAGCGCGCTCTCTCCGTCGAAGATCACCGTTCCCGAATCCGGCCAATCGAGACCCGCGATAATGCGCAGTAGCGACGTCTTGCCCGAACCCGAGGGACCGAGCAACGCGACCAGCTCGCCGGTCGCGACTTTCAGGCTCACGTCATCGAGAGCAGCGAAGGCGCCGAATTTTTTCACGATGTTGCGGACTTCAATCGTCACTTGCGAACTGCCCTTCCTCAATACGGCTTTCGAGAATGGTCTTCACGATCAGCGTGACCAGCGCGAGAAATGCCAGAAGTGACGCGATCGCGAACGACGCGACGAACTGATATTCGTTGTAGAGAATCTCAACCAGCAGCGGCATCGTGTTGGTCTCGCCTCGGATATGACCCGACACCACCGACACCGCCCCGAATTCGCCCATCGCGCGCGCGTTGCACAGCAGCACGCCGTAGAGAATGCCCCATTTGATGTTCGGCAGCGTGACGCGCACGAATGTCCGCAAGCCGGACGCGCCGAGTGAAATCGCCGCTTCCTCCTCCTGCGTGCCCTGCTCCTGCATCAGCGGAATCAGTTCGCGCACCACAAATGGAAACGTGACGAACGTCGTAGCCAGCGCGATGCCGGGAACGGCGAACAATATCTGCACGCCATGCGCCATCAGCCATGAACCGAAATAACCCTGCGCGCCGAACAGCAAGACGAACACAAGACCCGAGATCACCGGGCTGACGGAGAACGGCAGATCGATCAGCGTGATGAGAAACGTCTTGCCGGGGAAATCGAATTTGGTGATCGCCCATGCTGCAACAATACCGAACACCAGATTGAGCCCGACGGAGATCGCAGCAATCAATAGAGTCAGCTGGATCGCGGAAAGCGCTTCGGGGTCGCTTAAAGCGCCGAGGTAAGCGGAAATGCCTTTGGAGAATGCGGAGGCGAAGACGACGACGAGCGGCAACACAACGAAGACGGTGAGAAACGTCACCGCGATTCCGATCAGCGTGTAACGAACGGCTTTCGGCTCGGTGCGCGCTTCGTGCGCAGAGGCTGACCTGATTCTGTTGATAGTCATGATGCGCGGCTCAGTATGCGATGGCCGCGCCGCGGGTCTGGGCCCAGCGCTGAATGCGGTTGATGATGAAGATGATGGTGAACGACACCAGAAGCATGATGACCGCAATGGCGGTGGCGTCCGCGTAACGAAATTCCGACAGCCGGATGACGATCAGAAGCGGCGCGATCTCCGATACGTTCGGCAGATTTCCCGCGATGAAAATGACCGAGCCGTATTCGCCGACGGCGCGCGCGAAAGCAAGCGCGAAGCCGGTCAGGATCGCCGGCGTGAGACTTGGCAATATCACCCGCGTAACAATGTCCAAGCGCGAAGCGCCAAGACTTGCGGCAGCCTCCTCAACCTCGATTTCAAGATCGATCAGAACCGGCTGCACGGTCCGCACCACGAATGGAAAGCCGATAAAGATCATGGCGATGAAAATGCCAAGCGGCGTAAACGCTACCTTGATGCCGAGCGCAGCGAGCGGCGCGCCAAGCCATCCCTTCTGCGCGAACAGCGCCGTCAGCGCGACGCCGGCGACAGCTGTCGGCAATGCGAAGGGAATATCGACGATGGCATCGAAGGTACGCCGTCCCGGAAATTTGTAACGCACCAGTACCCAGACGATCACCATGCCCATGACGAGATTGACGAGCGCCGCCAGGAACGCGAGGCCGAATGAAATCTTCAGTGCGTTGAGCGTGCGGCGGCTGGTGAGGATGCTCCAGAACTGATCGAGCGACAGTTCGGATGTTTTGAGAAAGAGACCCGCGAGCGGAATCAGAACGATGATCGAAAGCCATGTCAGCGTAAGTCCCATTGTGAGACCAAAGCCCGGCAAGGTTCGCTGTCGCCCCGATCCTCCGCTCACGATGCCCCCGTTACAATTCGCGAATCAGTTCTTGTAGATCTGATCGAACACGCCGCCTTCCCCGAAGTGCGTCTTCTGCGCTTTGGTCCAACCTCCGAACACATCGTCAATCGTGAACAATTCGACTTTGGAAAACGCGTCCGCGTATTTTTCGCCGACAGCGGGATCACGCGGACGATAGAAATTGCGGGCGGCGATTTCCTGACCTTCCGGAGTGTACCAGTATTTCAGATAGGCTTCAGCCGCGGCGCGCGTGCCTTTTTTGTCGGCAACCGTATCAACGATTGCAACCGGCGGTTCCGCCAGGATCGAGAGCGGCGGAGCGACGATCTCGAACTTATCCTGGCCGAATTCCTTGACCGCGAGAAACGCCTCGTTTTCCCAAGCCAGCAGCACATCTCCCACACTGCGCTCAACGAAAGTGACGGTCGAACCCCGCGCGCCGGTATCGAGAACCGGGACATTCTTGTAAATGTCGGCGACAAACTGCTTCGCCTTGTCCTCTGAGCCGAGTTTCTTCAGGCCATAGCCCCATGCCGCGAGATAATTCCAGCGTGCGCCACCGGATGTTTTCGGATTAGGCGTGATGACCTGCACGCCCGGCTTGATCAGATCGTCCCAATCCTTGATGCCCTTCGGATTTCCTTTGCGTACCAGAAACACGATGGTCGAAGTATAGGGTGAGGAATTCTGCGGCAGGCGACCCTGCCAATCTTTCGCAAGCAAATCCTTGTTCACGATGGCATCGATGTCATAGGCAAGCGCAAGAGTTACGATATCGGCCTGCAACCCGTCGATCACAGATCGCGCTTGCGATCCCGATCCGCCATGCGACTGCTTGATCTCGATGCTTTTGCCGGTGTCTTTCTGATACGCCGCGGCGAAGGCCTTGTTGAACTCGACGTACAATTCGCGCGTCGGATCGTAAGACACGTTGAGCAGCGAAACATCGGCGGCAAGCGCAGCGCTCGTCAACGAAATCGAACTAGCCAACAGCAGGCTCGCGACAATGTGGCGGATACGGCGAAACATTTACAATCTCCATTCAGCGCGGCGGCACCGTTGCCACCGATGAGCGCTGAAAGTCTGCATCAAATGCATCCAAGTCAACGAAACCGGATTTCATTGTTTGAACGACTAAGACTGAAACGTTCCTGTAAAAACTTGGTTCGCGGAAAATTCAGCTTTCAAGACAATTTCGCAACGTGAATTCCGCATTCGATCTTGTCGCGGTCGCGCCAGCGTCCCGCACGCGGGTCTTCGCCGGGCATTGTGCGCGTCGTGCAAGGCATACAGCCGATCGAGGTGAAACCCGATGCGACCAAAGGATGCGGCGGAAGTTTCATCCCTGCATAGAGGGCCTTCAACTCATCGAGCGTCACATTTGCCAATGGATTGAATTTCAGGCGCGCGCCGTCGGCCTCGACGATCGGAATCGCGGCACGGTCCCCGCCCTGAAAACGCTTGCGGCCGTTGATCCACGCCTCGAATGGCGTCAACGCGCGTGTCAGCGGTTCGACCTTGCGGATGAAGCAGCATCGGTCGGGATCGGAGAACCAAAGATCGCGGTCCTTGTCCTCGCGCTCCAGATTCTCGTCGAGCGGATGAATGGTGCGGACGTCCTTCAGGCCGAGCAGTTCGATGAGCGAATCGCGATAAGCGAGCGTTTCCTCGAACAACCATCCCGTATCGAGAAACATCACAGGAATTGCCGGATCGACATCGGCCGTCAGTTTCAAAAGCGCGGCGGATTCGCTTCCGAACGAAGACACAACGGCAAGCTTTTCACGCCCGACTTCGTGCAGGGCCGTGGCGATGATCTCTGCGGGAGACGCGCGGCTCAAATCGCGGTCGAGCGACGCTGCCTGAGCGGCGACGAGCGGCGTACTGCCCTGTTCCGCCGATTGAGCGAGAAAGGGCGATGGTCCGTTCATGAGCGCGCGCCTTCCGGCATGCGCATCAGGCGGCGATGAAACGCTGTAACGCGACCATCGCCGGTGGGCTGATAAAACACCGTGAAGCGGTGAGCAGCTTCCGCGAACGCCTTTGCGTCCGATTCCTTTTTAACTTCGAACGAATCGAAGCCGGCACGCAACATGAACATGAATTGATCACGCAGAACCTGCCCGGTCGCACGCAGCTCACCCTTGAACTTGAAGCGTTCGCGCAGCAGGCGCGCCTGCGAATAGGCTCGCCCATCGCGGAAAATCGGAAACACCAGCGCGACCGTAGCCAGCTTGGACAGATGAGGCACCAGTTCGTCCAAATCGCGATTGTTCGGCCAGATCACGCCGGTCTTGCCATTGCGTGACAATACGGCGTTCGGATCGGCGAGAAACCGCCCGGCAGCCAGCAACACCGCGCCGCCAACCGGGAGCGGCGCGTCGTCCGCCAGATGCGTGAATTCGTCTACGACGATGGCGCCGCCTTTAACGAGTGGCATAGACCCGCTCCCTGAAAGGCTCGACGCCAAGACGCTTCACCGCGTCGATAAAGAGTTCATCGGGCCGCTGGCGCAGCGCGAGATATGCTTCGACGATATCCTCAACCACGTCCGCCACCTGGTCGTAAGGTACAGCCGGGCCGATCAACTCTCCAAGTTTCGCCTTCTCGTCGGCACGGCCGCCAATGGTGATTTGGTAGACTTCCTGACCGTTCTTTTCGACGCCGAGAATACCGATATGACCGACATGATGATGGCCGCAGGCATTGATGCAGCCGGAAATATTGACGTGCAGCCGGCCGATGAGATTCGCGGTCTCAAGACTGGCGAAACGGCGCGTGATTTCCTGCGCAACCGGAATCGAGCGCGCGTTGGCCAGCGAGCAGTAATCCAATCCTGGACAGGCGATGATGTCCGACACCAGGTTCACGTTCGGCGTGGCGACGCCGATCTTGTCGAGTTCGCGCCATAGCGCCGGGAGATCGCGCCTGGCGACATTCGGGAACGCGAGGTTCTGCTCGTGACCGACGCGAATTTCACCGAACGAGTATTTGTCGGCCAAGTCTGCAATCGCGTCCATCTGTTCGGCGGTCGCGTCTCCCGGAGGCTTGCCGACCGGCTTCAGTGACAACGTGACGATTGAATAGCCGGAAACCTTGTGTGCGAAGGTAGAATTCTTGCGCCACGCCTCGAATTTGGGATCGTGGGCGGCCTTCTTCAACTCATCCGGCATGTTTGGAAGATTTTCGTAGGCCGGATAGGAGAACCGAGAGCGGATATCCTCGACCTCAGCGTCCTCGAGTACGAGTTCGCCATCGCGCATCTGAGCCCACTCTTCTTCCACTTCCTGCTTGAATTTCTCGATGCCAAGCTCATGGACGAGAATCTTGATGCGCGCCTTGTAGATGTTGTCGCGGCGTCCGTACTGATTGTAAACGCGCAGGATCGCCTCGACATAGGTGAGAATATCGCGATGCGAGACGAATTCGCTGATCGTCTTGCCAATGAACGGCGTGCGACCCAGTCCTCCGCCAACCAGAACCTCGAATCCGGTTACGCCCGCCGCATTCTTGTGAATGCGAAGCCCTATGTCATGAACCTTGATCGCGGCGCGATCATGCTCCGATGCCGTGATGGCGAATTTGAACTTGCGTGGAAGAAACGTGAATTCCGGATGCAGCGTTGAATATTGCCGTAGGATTTCCGCCCAGATGCGCGGATCCTCGACTTCGCCCGGCGCGACGCCGGCCCACTGGTCCGCCGTGATGTTGCGGATACAGTTGCCGGATGTTTGCATCGCATGGATACCGACCTCGGCGAGATCGGCGAGCGCGTCAGGCAAATCGGCAAGTTTGATCCAGTTGAACTGGATATTTTGCCGCGTGGTGAAATGGCCGTAGCCGCGGTCGTATTTACGCGCGACATGCGCGAGCGCACGCATCTGCTTGGACGATAGTGTGCCGTAGGGAATCGCGATCCGCAGCATGTAGGCGTGCAGCTGCAGATACACGCCGTTCATCAGCCGCAGCGATTTGAATTCGTCCTCGGTCAGTTCGCCCGACAGGCGGCGGGCGACCTGATCGCGAAATTCCGAGACACGTTCATTGACGATGGTGCGATCGAGTTCGTCGTAGGCGTACATGGCACTCTTTTTCTTCTTGCCTTAAGCGGACAACGGCAGCGGGAAGCTCGTGCCCTTGACGCGGATTTCTTCACGCAGATTGCCCGGGACGACGCGGCCGCCATCGAGGCGTACCGGCGCAATATAGGCACCGACAGCACCAAGGTCGTCGGCAACCGCTTCGGCGAGCAATTTGCGCGCGTCGTCAGAACTGTCGACAATCTTTGCGTCGGCGAGATTGTCGGACCAGCTCTTGTCGGTGCGCCAGATCACGATGCCGTCGCGGGTGCGGTTGGCGGTGATAACCGAGGGGCCGGTGATTTTGATTTTCTGTTGCAGAGGGGATGTCATTCGGCAGCCATCATCAGTTGGTTGAGAAATTCTTGCGGGTTTGCGTTCTTCCAAGGCAGCGAGTGCGCAACGACGTCGCCGATCACGAGAATCGCCGGGCCGCTCTCAATCGCCGAGACGAGAGACGGCAAGTCGTCGAGCATTCCGACAACCGCCTTTGAATCCGGCCGCGTCACACGTGCGAAGACGCCGACCGGGGTTTGCGATGCGCGGCCAGCTTTCAGCAGGCTTTCGCGAATGGCTGAGGCTGCGCTGATGCCCATGTAAACGACCACGGTCATCTTGGTATCGGTCAGCGTCGTCCAGTCGACTTGGCCTGCGTCTTCAGCCTTGTGCGCCGTGAGAAACGTGATGCGCAGCGCCTGCTTGCGGAACGTCAGCGGTACTTCGAATTCAGCGGCGGCGCCGATCCCAGCGGTAATGCCGGGTATGATCGCATAGGGGATTCCCGCTTCGCGCAAAGCGGCGACTTCCTCGCCGCCGCGCCCGAACACGAACGGATCACCACCTTTGAGACGAACGGCGCGTTTGCCCTCGCGTGCAGCCTCGATCAAAAGTTTGTTGATGTTATCCTGACCGATGCCCGGCTTGCCGATACGTCGGCCAACAGACACCCGTGCGGCGTCGCGGCGTGCGCGATCCAGAATCTCGGGCGAAACGAGATCGTCGTAGAAAATCACGTCCGCGTCCTGCAAGACACGCAACGCCTTGACCGTCAGGAGATCGGGATCGCCCGGACCCGCACCGACCAGCGCGACGAAGCCTTCGCCTTTGGAAGACGCAAAGGCATCGTGATCGGAAATATTTTCAAGCGCGCGGTCGGCGTCGTTCTTCCGCCCCGCAAGCACCGCCGCACCGATCTCACCATCGACCACGCGTTCCCAGAATGTCCGGCGTGATGACATCTCCGGCAATTTTGCCTTCACGCGCTCGCGCCATGCGCCGATCAGCGCCGACAAGTCGCCGATTCGCGCCGGCAAAACTTTCTCGATGCTTTCACGCACCCGCCGAGCGAGCACCGGCGCGTTGCCTCCAGTGCCGACGGCGACGATGACATCCCCTCGATCGACAATGGCGGGGAAAATAAAAGTTGAATGCGAAACTTCATCCATCACGTTGACGGGGATGCCCGCGGCTTTCGCGCGCGCCGCCATCGCATGACCGGCGTCGCCCGCGCCCGCGCACAGGACTGCAATCACGTTGGAGAGATGGACCGCAAGCGGGTCGCCGCTAGCCTTCTCGACACGCGAGATTGCGTCAGCATCGAAGCCGGAGAGGTCGTATTTATTGTCAGTTGCGAACCAGCGCACCCGTGCGCCCGCCGACAGCAGCAGCCGCAATTTCGCCTGCGCAAGCTCGCCCTGCCCGACCAGAACGATCGGGCCGGTTTGCAAATCGAGGAAGACAGGCAGAAATCGCATACCGAAACTCCATCGCCCTGAATTCAGGGTTGACTGGAATTATTTTCTATATATGTATCACAACACCTACACAAAGAGAAAAAAATTCTTTCTCTGTTGCACCGCAACGCTGGAAATAAGTACCACAAAATGCAATCTAAAGAGATGCATCTTCTCGTTACGGATCATGACGGCCAGGAGCACAAGCTCGAGGCCCTAGAGGGCTGGCGCGTCATGGAAGTCATCCGTGACTGGGGCTTGCCCATCAAAGCGGAGTGCGGCGGCGCGTGCTCATGTGCAACGTGCCATGTGTATATCGACAATGAGTGGCTCCCGAAGCTCGCTCCTCCTCAGGAGGAAGAGGTCGACCGGCTCGACGGGGCGTTTTTTGTCGAATCCAATTCCCGCCTCGCTTGCCAGATCCTCGTCACACCAGAAATGGACGGCATGCGCCTGACCCTTGCTCCCGGCACGGAGTAGCGCATGTCCACATACAAGCCCCGTTCGCTTGAACAGGTTTCCCTCGCTCCTTCGATGGATCATCTCGATGAGCTTGAGGCGCAGAGTATCTATATTCTGCGCGAGGCCTTCGCGCGGCTGAAGAAGCTCGCGCTGCTCTGGTCGCTCGGCAAAGATTCCAACGTGATGATCTGGCTGGCGCGCAAGGCGTTCTTCGGCAAGGTGCCGTTCCCCGCGCTGCATGTCGACACACAAAAGAAATTTCCGGAGATGTACGCCTTCCGTGAGCAGTACGCGAAGGAGTGGGGTCTCGATATCAAAGTCGATTACTGCCCTCCGGTCGAGAGCGTCGATCCGACGCTGCCGCCCGCCGCACGTTCGGCCGCGCGCAAAACGGAAGGCTTGAAACTGGCACTCGCCAAATACGGTTTCGACGGATTGATCGCCGGCATCCGCCGCGACGAGGAAGCCACCCGTGCAAAAGAGCGCGTGTTCTCGCCGCGCGGACTTGAGGGCGGGTGGGACGTGCGCGATCAGCCGCCGGAATTCTGGGATCACTTCAATGCGTCGGTGCCGCAAGGCGCGCATCTTCGTGTGCATCCGATCCTGCATTGGACCGAGGCTGACATCTGGGCCTACACCAAACGCGAGGGCATTCCGATCATTCCGTTATATTTGTCGAACAACGGCAAACGCTATCGCTCGCTTGGCGATCGGGACATTACAAATCCTGTCGATTCGAACGCATCGAACATCGATGAAATTCTCAAAGAATTGAACGAAACCAAAATTCCCGAACGCGCCGGCCGCGCGCTCGACCATGAGACCGAGGACGCGTTCGAGCGCCTTCGCGTCGCTGGTTATCTCTAGTCAATGTCATGGGTGCCGCGATGAACGTCGTTCTTCCACAACCGGCACTCACCACGCCAAACGGCACCACGCGCCCGCAGGTGCGTATCGTCATCGTCGGCCATGTCGATCACGGTAAATCGACGCTCGTCGGCCGCCTGCTGCACGAAACCGGCAGCCTTCCCGACGGCAAACTGGAAATGCTTCAGGCGGTGAGCGCACGGCGCGGCATGCCGTTCGAGTGGTCGTTCCTGCTCGATGCGCTGCAGACCGAGCGCGATCAGGGCATCACGATCGACACGACACAAATTCGTTTCCGGACAAAATCGCGTGACGTCGTGCTGATCGACGCGCCGGGTCACGCCGAATTCCTGCGCAACATGATCACAGGCGCATCGCAGGCCGACGGCGCGGTGCTTATCATCGACGCGCTGGAAGGTGTGCGCGACCAGACCCGCCGTCACGGCTATCTGCTGCATTTGCTCGGCATCAAGCAGGTCGCAATCGTCGTCAACAAAATGGACCGCGTCGATTTCAGCCAAGCGCGCTTCGATGAAATCAGCGATGAGATCTCGGCACATCTCATCAGCCTCGGCGTCACGCCAACGGCTATCATTCCGATTTCCGCACGCGACGGCGACGGTGTCGCCGAACGCACCCCGCGCATTGGCTGGTACAACGGTCCAAGCGTTGTGGAGGCCATCGATGCGCTAGCACCTGCTCGCGCGCTGGACGAATTGCCGCTGCGGCTGCCCGTTCAGGCGATCACCAAATTCGATGACCGGCGAATCGTGGCGGGCCGGGTCGAGAGCGGCCGCATCGGCGCGGGCGATGAGATCGTCATTTTGCCTGCGGGCAAAGTCGCAAAAGTCAAATCGGTCGAGAGCTGGCCGCTGACCCCGCTTGTGCACCGCCAGGGCGCGGGCCGCTCGGTCGGCATCACGCTCGACCGCGAATTGTTTCTGGAACGCGGCGACATCATCGCGCACGCGAATACCGCGCCGCGTGACACGCGCCGTTTGCGCGCCCGGGTTTTCTGGCTTCATGACGCACCGCTGAAAGCCGGCACGTCCATCCTCGTCCGTCTCGGCACGATGGAGTCGCGTGCCACGATTGTTGCGATCGACAAGGCCGTCGATCCCGGAGAACTCGAAAGCGTTGCGACATCCCAGATCGGCCGCAACCACGTCGGCGAAATCGATATTTCGCTGGCCAAGCCCATTGCCGCCGACCCTTACACTGACAATCCGCGTACCGGACGGCTTGTGATCGAAATCAATGGCCGCATCGCGGGCGGCGGACTCGTCCTCAGCGTCGACTCCGGCCAGCGCGCCATACCTGTCGATATCGTGCCGGTTGAATCCGCCCTTCGGCCCGACGAGCGATCCGCCCGTTACGGTCATGGCGGCGCCGTCGTCTGGTTCACAGGACTGCCGGGTTCGGGGAAGTCCACGCTCGCCCGTGCGCTGGAACGAAAATTGTTCACGCGCGGCGGCTCGCCGATCCTTCTCGACGGTGACACGCTGCGCGCGGGCCTGAACAACGATCTCGGCTTCTCGCCGCAGGATCGGGCGGAAAACATTCGTCGCCTCGCGGAGACTGCGACGCATCTCGCGCGCCACGGCCACGTTGCCATCGTCGCCGCCGTGTCGCCGGCCATCGAGGACCGAGCGAATGCACGACGCATTGCGGACACGCTGTTTCGCGAGGTTTACGTCTCTACGCCCGCGGAGGTGTGTGAGAGCCGCGACCCGAAAGGACATTACGCCAAGGCCCGCGCCGGAAACCTGCCGAGCTTCACCGGAATCGGCCGCGACTATCAGGCGCCGGAGCACGCTGAACTGACGCTCGATACGTCGGCGCGTTCGGTCGCGGACGCAGCCGAAGACATCGAGCGCATGCTGGCTGATAGCGGCGTCCTATTCGGCGAGATGACCGATTTCGCAGCTAATATCTAAGCCGCGCAGACTGAATTTCGCAGCAAAAATACGGGTCCTGGCCCTGCGATTGCGCGGCCCTATCGGACGATAGAAGCCCTTCTCTTTTGCTCCGCTTTGGGTAAAACACCCGGCCTGTGCCGCGCCGCTCGCGGTCTCCGCACCCAATTTTCCGAAGCCAGAACAGCCGGAAACGGCTGTTTTCCGTGAGATTTCATATGAAACGTATCGACTCCCATGGCCTGAAAGTCGCCCCCGCCCTGTTCGATTTCATCGCCAAGGAAGCAACGCCCAGCACCGGCATTGCGCCGGACGCTTTCTGGGCCGGTCTCGCTTCCATCGTGAAGGATCTCGCGCCGAAGATGGCTGCACTGCTCAAAACCCGCGACGCGCTGCAGGCCAAGATCGACGACTGGCATCGCGCGCATAGAGGCAAGGCGTTCGACATGAACGCCTACACCGCGTTCCTCAAAGAGATTGGTTATCTCGTCTCTGAGCCCGCGCCGAAGGAAGTTCAGACGGCGAATGTCGACGAAGAACTCGCCACCATGTTCGGCCCGCAGCTTGTCGTGCCGCTGACCAATGCGCGCTATTCACTCAACGCCGCCAATGCGCGCTGGGGTTCGCTCTACGATGCGTTCTACGGCACCGACGCGATCCCGCACGACGCTAACGAAGCGAAAGGCTACGACAAGGCGCGCGGCGACAAGGTGATCGCAAAAGCCAAGACGTTTCTCGATCAGGCCGTCCCGCTCGCGACCGGCAACCACAGCGATGTCACTGCTTATCTCATCGAAAGCGGCCAGCTCGCGGTCAAGCTCAAGAGCGGCAACCAGACCGGGCTGAAAAACCCGAAGCAGTTCGCGGGCTATCAGGGCGACGCGTCCGCGCCTTCATCAATTCTGCTCGTCAATCATGGCCTGCACATCGATGTGCAGATCGACCGCACCAGCCGCATCGGCAAGGACGACCCGGCCGGCGTGTCGGACATGATTCTGGAATCAGCGGTCTCGACGATTCTCGACATGGAAGACTCGGTTGCCGCAGTGGATGCCGAAGACAAGGTTCTGGTTTATCGCAACGTGCTCGGTATCATGAACGGCACACTCTCAGCCGATTTCGAGAAGGGTGGCAAGACGATGACGCGCGCGCTCAACGCGGACCGCGTCTACACGTCTCCAGATGGCAAAGGCAAAGTCACGCTGCACGGACGCAGCATGATGCTGATCCGCAATGTCGGCCATCACATGTATACGGACGCGGTGCTTGACGACAAAGGCAACGAAATTCCGGAAGGCATTCTCGACGCCGCCGTGTCTGGCCTGCTCGCGATGCATGATGTGAAGGGTAAATCGAAGCTCAAGAACAGTCGCAAGGGTTCGGTCTATATCGTGAAGCCGAAGATGCACGGCCCCGATGAGGTCGCGCTCACCGTCGAGATTTTCGATCGCGTCGAGAAGATGCTGTCGCTCGCAGCCAACACCATGAAGGTCGGCATCATGGACGAGGAGCGCCGCACCACGGTCAATCTCGCGCAATGCATCCAGAACGCTTCGAAGCGCATCTGTTTCATCAACACCGGATTCCTTGATCGTACCGGCGATGAGATTCATACCTCGATGGAAGCGGGTCCGATGATCCGAAAGAACGACATGAAGGCGCAGCCCTGGATCAAGGCTTACGAAGACTGGAACGTCGATATCGGTCTGGCGAACGGTCTTCCGGGTCACGCCCAGGTCGGCAAGGGCATGTGGGCCGCGCCCGACAAGATGGCCGACATGCTGACGCAGAAGATCGCGCATCCGCAGGCCGGCGCATCGACCGCGTGGGTGCCGTCGCCGACCGCCGCAACGCTGCACGCGCTGCACTATCATCAGGTCGATGTCGGCGCGCGGCAGAAAGAATTGAAGTCGCGGCAGAAAGCGAAGCTCTCCGACATTCTGACCATTCCGGTTTCGCAATCGAACTGGGCGCCTGATGACGTCAAGCAGGAGATCGACAACAACTGCCAAGGCATTCTCGGCTACGTCGTGCGCTGGATCGATCAGGGCGTTGGATGCTCGAAAGTGCCTGACATTCACGACGTCGGGCTGATGGAAGATCGCGCAACGCTGCGCATCTCGGCGCAGCATCTCGCCAACTGGCTGCATCAGGGCGTCGTCACCAAGGATCAGGTGATGGAAGCGCTCAAACGCATGGCGGTCGTGGTCGACAAGCAGAACGCGGTTGATCCACTCTACAAGCCGATGGCGCCGAAATTCGACGGCATCGCCTTCAAGGCTGCGTGCGATCTCGTGTTCAAGGGCCGGGAACAGCCGAACGGCTATACCGAATTCATTCTCACGCAGCGCCGTCGCGAGGCAAAGGCTGCGGGCTGATCGCTCCACATCCGCTCAGAACGACGCACCGCAAAAAAAGCCCCGGCGATGAGCCGGGGCCTTTTCATATTCCGATACTGGAAGTTTACATCCCCAAACCCGGCACGAGCGCCCTCAACAGATAGAGGATACCGATAATGATGACGATGATGTTGATGATCTGCTTGGCGCGTCCGGCGATTGGCAGCATGCGAACGAGATAGAGCACCAGGATGATGACGAGGAATGTGATCAGAATGCTGATGAGAATGGACATGAAGCCCCCTGTCGGATTGAACCGGCGCGGCCAGCCGCCGCACTTCGTTCCGTCAACAGGTTAACTCAGCTTTGGTTCCATACAAGGAACTTCATTGGGCGGCAAAAGCCGGGAAGAAGGGAATGCCGGATCTAGCGACACGCGGACGCGGGGTGTAGTTCGCGGCGGAAGCTGCAGTCTTCGGAGCCGGTATCAGCTTGCCGTCGGCATCCGCGACCTTGTCGCCCTTGCGCACCGTCGGATCGTCGTCGATGCCGATTTGAGCAAGGCCGCCGCTGGTCTTGCCGTTGCAGGTGCAGCCCGCGACCGTTTCGTCGCGATAACGAAAAGCATTCGGCAGCGACGAGTATGGCTGGCCCTTATCGGTGAATGCATGCTCGATGCCGCCGCCGAAAACCACTTTGGTTTCGCTGGCCGGGCAAAGGCTGTTGCAGGTTTTGACGCGATCGCCGCCGCCGGACGAGATCGGGAAATAGCGACCGTCGCAGGTTCGCACGCAAAACGCGGATGCGCCCTGCGAGTACCGCGGCTGTTGCTGCTGTTCGTTCTGATCGCCTTCATTTGCGAACGGCAGCGCGGTTGGAGGCTCGGGTGCGTTTGAGCGGTCATGGGCATTGCTGCCCGTGAACATCGTCATAAAGCTCGAGAAAAAATCGCGTGCCTGCGCAGGCGCGACCGTCAGCGTTGCCGCAAGAAGAATCGCCGTAGAAGCGGCAAAAGCATTTCGTCTGATGTTTTTCATGACTGACCTCGTCGGCGTCTCTTAGCTCGCAGCTCGCGTCGATTCACTCAATACAATTCGGACAATTTGACGTTTTGTAGTGAACCTGTCGGCGCGACGGTAGCGTTAACAGGCATCGGCTTGATGGTGGTGTCGCGCCCGCGCACATCAAACGTACCCGCAGGCTCGATGTTCCACCGGCCTATCGAGGCCGTAAAAAGATGCCTCACACGTGGCGCTTGATGGAATCTAAAGTTCCCTGACCTGTTCTCGCCCCCTCATGTGAGCGTGACACCTGCTTTCGAGCGCGAGGAGGCGCGTCATGCTGGGTACGATCCCTGTCGTGGTCCTTGTTCTTCTGCTGCTGGGGGCCTTCCCGCGTGGACGGCGCAGATCATGGGGTTACAGCCCCTCTGGAATCGTCGGCGTACTTCTCGTGATCGTGCTTATTCTGCTGCTGTTAGGCCACATCTAGCCATGACCGCCGCCAGCGTCTCCGGCACCCGTGAGTTCGACGACAAGCGTCAACGAAAAGCTAATCGCCAAAACCTTTGGGGGCCGATGGGAGCGATGTCGTCGCCCATCCTGATCGTCGGACTTATCGTCAAAGCACATTTGATCCAGGTCAACGATGCAGAATTGCCCGCGGGGTAGGCTCGGGTGTCAGCGGAACCTTCGCGGGAACCGCGCGTTTGTGCAGCACGTAACCTCACACTTTCAGGAGCTCTGATGTCGAGCACCGATGGCGAAACCGCGATCAGAAACATGACCGACAATCCGAATTATGACCGCTTGCAGAAGGATGTAGATGCCGTGAAACACGATATCAGCGCACTCTCGGACCAGATCAACGATGCCCTCAATCAGTTTTCCGGCGAGGCCCGCAAGCAAGCGCGGCGGACGTACAAAACTGCACGCGCCAATGTCGACGAGGCGGTTTCCGACTTCTCGAAGTACGGCAGCGAGGCGCTCGATGCGGCGCAGGAGTACGCCAATACGCTCGAGGAATCGCTCGAAGACGCCATCGTGCAGAAACCATTGGCTGCCGTCGGTCTTGCGCTCGGGCTCGGGTTTCTGATCGGCGTGACGTGGCGACGCTAAACTTCGTCGCAAGATGGTTCGATCTTTAGACAGGTGATGGATGTTTCATAAATTGATGGACGATTTTCGCGAAAGCACGGGCACCGCCTTGCGGCTGACATCGCTTGCGGCCGCCGTTGCCGTTTCGCTTTTCATCACCACAGGCTTTCTCTGTGCGGCAGCCTTTGTTTTCGTGCTCGAGAGATACGGCCTGATGTATGCATGTTTGGCCGGCGCGGCCGTATTCTTTTTGACGACGCTATTGGCAGCCGCTTGCTATGCAATCCGCAAACGTCAAGTTCAACGCAAGCCCGTTGAGGCTGCCAAGGAGGCGAAGTCTGCGCTGCAGACTGCGCTGAGCGATCCGATGATCGTTGCAGCAGGCTTGCAGATCGTGCGCAGCGTCGGTGTTTCGCGGCTAGTTCCGCTACTGGCAGTGGGAGGGATTGCTCTGGGCGTGATGGCCAACCGGCGTTCGGCCGAGGCTGAGCCTGCCGAGTAGTCGAACGCATCTTCAAACTATTTTATTATTGTCCGATCAGGCCAGGCAGCGGCCTGGCTGCAACTGCTTGGCCACCGCCGTCATCTGGCTGACCGTCAGTTCGCAAGCGATCTGCTGCCGCTTCCGGACAGCCGTCTCGTTCGCCGCCGCCGGCCCACGCGTTGCCGCACTGGCGACCTCCGACGGCACGCGCATCATCACCGACTGATCGGCGATACCGGGAACGCGGAAGGAAATGGTGACACCTTCGGCGGATTGAGACGCCACCTGACGGTCACCTTTCACGGCGCGATTGATGTCCGGCGTCGCGCCGGAAAGGCTCGCGTCACCGCGCTGCACGGGGCCGAGCAGATCGTCACCGGGTGCAACCTCGAGGTGAACCGCACCGAGTGCGAGCGTGGCAGCTATCGCGCCGAGAATTCCAGAAGCCATTTGGGACATGGGACGCCTCTACTGTTGGAAGCCCATGCGGACGGAACACGCCGCCCGCAATTCCCCAGACAACCTGCCCGGCAGGTCATCGTTCCGCGCTGTCGCAAAGGCGTCTGAAAAACTTTTGCCCGGCAAGCGGGAACGCTTTGGGCGGTCGCGCGTCGTCATGGCGACCGGTCATCCCCTGCCCCTAATCGGCCGGTCCAGGGTGCGGCTGTGGTGATGCCGGCTGCACCCTTTTTTTGTTTAGCTGCAAGCGGATACAAAAAGCCGGGCGGCCGATTTGGTTGGCCACCCGGCTTTGCTTTGGACCTCAGACTAGATTACGAGGCTGCGGCCTTCGGCGCGCGATTGCGCGAGTTCCGCTGGAAGAACAGCGCCTGGCTTGCCACAGCCGATACCATCGCAGGCTGGAACGGCTTCGAGATCAGGAACGCGGGTTCCGGCCGCTCGCCGGTGAGGAAGCGTTCCGGATAGGCGGTGATGAACACCACCGGCACTTCGAACGATCTGAGCAGTTCGTTCACCGCCTCGAGACCCGAGCTTCCATCCGCCAGTTGAATGTCGGCCAGGATCAGTCCGGGCCGCTTCTGCTTGGCCAACGCAACCGCGTCGGTGTGCGTGCGCGCAACACCGATGACGTTGTGGCCGAGATTCTTCACGAGGCTTTCAAGATCCATCGCAATGAACGTTTCGTCTTCGATGATGAGAACATCGGTCGCGATTTCCGCCGCGAGTTCGCGGCCGGCGGTGCCAGTCAGCTCGCGCACCTCGCCGACATCCTTGTCGAGAATGTATGCGACCTCTTCCTCAGAGAAGCCTTCGAGCGACAGCAGCAAAAAAGCCTGCCGCGCCAGCGGCGTGATGTTGGACAGGCGACGTTCAGAAGCAGCCTGACTCATCGGCTCATCGGCGTTTTCGTTCACTGCGACGGAATTCCAGATCTGCGTGAACAACCGGAACAGCCCTGTTCGCGCGCCGCGCTTTTCGTCGAGCAGCGAGGGATCCTGCAACAGTGCTTCGAGCATCGCAGCGACGTAGGCGTCGCCTGACGTCTGGTTTCCGGTCAGCGCGCGTGCATACCGGCGCAGCAATGGCAGATGTTCAGCAACGAGCTGAGAACGAGACATACCCCCTCCAATCGATTTCGGTGACGATTTGGGTACCCAAGCCACCGCGCTCGTCGATTTGAGGCGGCAATGCTCGGGTTCCCTTAACTCCGACTATCTACTCCCGGCAGGGAGAAAAGTTCCCGATTCTTGGAACTTTCTGGTCCGGGCGGCATTAGGAACTACATAAGTCGGGGCTGAAAAGCTTCAAACCAAGCAAAAATGTAGATTTATCAATGAGATGCTCCTTCGGGGACAAATGGGTCAGGTCATGAAAGACGCAAAGCCAAAGCAGGGCGGGCTGAATCCTGAAATCCAATCGCGGATCGGACACCAGTTGCGCGCCATGTACGACGACGTGGTGCGGCAGGGCGTACCCGATCGTTTCGCCGAGCTGATCCGTCAGCTCGATACGCCCACTGCGGCTGCGCAGGTGGAAGCAGGGGCCAAAAAAGATGGGAGCGATTAATGCCGCTCACAGATCAGCTTCGCGACGACATTCTGGCGACCGTGCCGAGCCTTCGCGCGTTCGCAATTTCTCTCAGCGGTAACGGCGACCGGGCGGACGATCTCGTCCAGGAAACGCTGCTGCGCGCCCTGGCACATATCGACTCGTTCCAGCCCGGTTCGAATCTGCCGGCATGGCTGTTTACGATCCTGCGCAACCTGTTTCGCTCGGATTATCGCAAGCGGCGGCGCGAGGTCGAAGATGCCGAGGGGAACTACGCCAAGACTCTCAAATCCCAACCCGCGCAAAACGCGCATCTGGAATTCGAGGAGTTTCGCACCGCCCTTGAGAAGCTGCCGCAGGATCAGCGCGAAGCGCTCATTCTCGTCGGCGCGTCCGGCTTCTCTTACGAAGATGCCGCCGCAATCTGCGGATGCGCGGTCGGCACGATCAAAAGCCGCGTCAACCGCGCGCGGTCCAAGCTCAGCTCGATGCTATATGTGGATGGTGCCGAAGACTTCGGCCCCGACAATACGGTGCGCGCCGTAATTGGCGGCGGTGGGGGCTAGGTCAATTACACAATAGAGAAAGCGGCCGCGTTACGTGGCCGCTTTTTTGTTTGCGTTGCTGTCAGTGCAATCCGCCGAAGGCTTAGATCAGAACAGCACCGGCAAAGGCATGCCGAGCAGCCACAGCAAGAGATATCGTCCCATCGGATTTTTTCCTGTGCGTCCTAATCGATGCGACCGTCAATTCACGGGAAGGAACTTTGTTCCGCAGTTGGACTCACTTGCGCCTCGGCATGGCGCCGAGGCGGCCAGTGCGATTCATCTCGTTCTGATCGACAACGGTTGCCATCGGCGCGTTCAATTCGTAGACGTAGCTGACATCGGTGAAATAACGCTTCGAGGTGCCGCCGAGCGCTTCGGGCACAACACGCTCCAGCAGTACAAGTCCAAAGTCGCTGTCCGGGCGGCGCGTGGCGGCGCTGGTGTTGAATTCCTCCCAGCGGAAATCGAACGTTTTTTCCGGCTCATCCCCGGAGACGCTCCATTGCGCGACGATCTGCGGCGGACGGCCGGCCAGCGCGTGACCTTCATCGGCGTGCGATGCCAGCTCGAAGAACAGCAGAGACAGGCTTTGCGCCGCTCGCGCGCTGACCACGATATCGGGCCCGTTGAGCGCGATCCGGTCGCCGTGCGGAATCGCGCGTGATTCGAACAGGCCCTTCAGTTTGACGCCCTGCCACTGGCTTTCGCTAAGCAGCGAAACGACATGCGACATTGCGTGAATGCGCCCGATCAGCAGTTCACGCGAAACATCGATGTCGGAGCCGTGCCGCATCGTGCGCGTGACGATGGACTGGATCACGGCCAGAATGTTCTTCACTCGATGATTGAGCTCGTCGATCACTGCGGTCAGACGACGCTCAAATCCGATACGGGTCTGCACTTCGCGGCTGAGGCGAATGTTGTTGTAGGACACGTAACCGAACAGTCCGCATAAAATCGCGGTAATCGCCAGACCTACGGCGAGCACGACGATTGCGATATCCTGCGCCCGCGCGATCGAACTGGTTTTGGGGAAATACATCAGCGTCCAGTCGCGGTCGCCGAAATTGACGACACGCAACAAGGGAGGATTGTCGCTGTCGGTCAACAGTGGCTGCTCCACAACTTCGCCTTTGTCGTTCGCTTTGAGATTGTTCGCGGAATTTCGCGGATCGCGCAGCGCCACGGAAAAATTGGCTTGTTCGTCGCTCGCCAGCATCAGAGGCAGTAACTGATAGGAAATCGTCATGAAGCCGACGATGTCATTCTTCTCTTTGACGGGTGCCGCGAGGATAATTCCCATCGGTCCATCTGGCCGCAACAATCTCAGAGGGTCGGAAGAAACCGGCCTACCGTCCGCGACGACGCGCGCGAACAACGAAGACAATATCGGAGAATTGTTGAAGACGCGTCCGACAAATGCTTTTGTCTGGTCGTTTTGCGGCTCGACATCCATCAACACCGTCGCGGGCGCTGATATTTTCGATTGGTCGAGTGAGGTGTCGTCGGCATTGCGCAGCGTGGGGTTCGGAAATCCAGCTGCCTTTAGGTCGGATTGTATCTGATTCAGTTCGCTTAGCGGAACGCGCGGTATCCAGCCGACAACCACAAAATCGGTCTTGAAGGCGTAGATCGACGATCGCAGCGGCACGAGCGCGTTGGATTTATCGGATGACGGCGAACGAAAAAGACCGACCGCGACCCTCGTCAGCAGTTCGCGTTCGCCGAGCCGCTCCTGAACAATCGCCGCATGGGAATCGACTGAACGCGCCATCGCAATGCGCGCAATCGCCTCTTCCTGTTCGCGGATTTTGAACGCTGCCAGGCCTGAGGCAAGAACGCCGACAATCGCCATAAGGAAAAGGATGACGCCGAGACGGAACACGCGATTACTCTAAAAAGCCAAGCCAGATAGTCAGCCCATGCACGATCTCGCGAATGGAACATTCGTATGACACTGAGACGCTGGTCGTCATGAAGTTGCCAAGGCGCCCGTTCGCCGCTTTCACCGTCCATAAAAAGACGGCAACGGGGAACAATTTATCTCTCTTCAATTCGTTCCGCGTTTCGCTAAATAAATTGTTGGAGTTAATGCTGAATCCGCCGGGCGCGAGGCTGCTGCCGCCTGCCTTAAGGGGGCTCTGCACCTACGATCCGAACCCTTGATTCCTCGACCGAGACCATCAGGACGAGCACGATGACGACCAGCCCGCCCAGGATAACTCCCAGAAACAGACCGCTGTAATCCTTTGTTTCGGTGCGCTGTCTACTCATCATGACAACTAACCGCCACAACCAAGCCAGGTTCCAGAAATTTGTGCCCAATCAACAGTATAGGTGGGACCGTGGACTGCCGTCAGACCGCTTTGGCAACCGGGTTGAGGCCACCCTTAGCCTCAATGAAGCCGATGATCTTGTCGAGACCCGCGCTTTTTTTCAGGTTGGTCATCACGAACGGCCGCGCGCCCCGCATCCGCCTGGCGTCTGTGTCCATTTTTTCCAGCGACGCGCCGACATGCGGCGCGAGGTCGATCTTGTTGATGACCAGCAGGTCCGATCGCGTGATGCCGGGGCCTCCCTTCGAGGGGATTTTGTCGCCGGCCGCGACGTCGATCACGTAGATCGTCAGGTCCGCAAGTTCCGGCGAGAAGGTTGCGGCAAGATTGTCGCCGCCGGACTCGATCAGGACCAGATCTAGGTCCGGGAATTTTGCGCGCATGTCGGCCACCGCAGCGAGATTCATCGATGCGTCTTCGCGGATTGCAGTGTGCGGGCAGCCGCCGGTTTCCACGCCTGCGATGCGATCCGGCGTCAACGAGCCCGAACGCACCAGAAATTCCGCGTCCCATTTCGTGTAGATGTCGTTGGTGATCGCCGCGATGTCGTAACGCTCACGCATCGTCTTGCAGAGCAGATCCATCAGCGCGGTCTTGCCGGAGCCGACCGGCCCGCCAATGCCGACACGAAGGGGGCCGTTAAAGCGCGTCATGTCAGACTCCGGATCTGTTGATCAAAAGAAGGGTGAATCCCGCTGCGAGCAACAAACACAACGGCGAATAATAGAGACGGTCATACGTCGCAAACGGCTCGCGCGGAAATCGCTCGCGCCATGCAGGGACGTAACCGGCGATGCCGCGCCCGAGAAAGACCAGCACGCAGGCAGCGCCGGCCAGCGGAAGCGTGGACGCCGTGACTGACGCGTCGATCAGTCCCGCCAGCATCAGCGCAATGGTGCCCGGAACGTAGATCGCGAGCGCTGCAAGGTAGCATTGATTGGGAGTCGGCATCGCATCGCTCTTGTGCCCGACCACCGTTGACACGAGTTCGAGGTCGGTCTTGCATGGCCAGCGAAAACCAGCACCCCAAAGCACGTGAAGCAACGCCACCGCGGTAAGAAACAGAAAGATAGCGAACGCGATAAAACTCATGACCGGAACAGCCTTGTGTATTGTGCTTCATGGCGCATGGTGGCGAGGTCCGCGCGAAACGTCGCGCTGCCAAGGTCGTCGAGCGTCGAGCGCTCCGATTTATCCGCTGCGATGGCGATAACTGGCTCGAGTGCAGCAAGCGCACGCTGACTGTCGGTCTGCCCAAGCGGAATGAGCCTCACACCCGCAGAAATCCAGTTCGACGTAACGGCGTGAAAATAGGCATGCAGCGCGGGACAGATCCGAATATTGTGTCCCGCTGCCAGTACGCCGACAGCGACCGGATAAGCGATGTCCGACGCGCGATCGTTAGGCAGCAGATTGAGCGCCTCGCAATTCCACGCAGAGCGCGCGATCTCGACAAAAGCGCGGCCTTGGGAAATGGTTTCCAGGTGACGCTCCCGCGATGGCGTGAATGCGGCGGCAAGCTCGACGATCTCCTTCAGTGCGTCCGCATTGGAATCCATCGCAGCTCGATGCGAGTGGCACAAGAAAACTCCGTCGCAAAAACCAGCGCCATCAGTCAGCATCGCCGCAAGCCAGTCCTGCAGCGATGCCACGTCCTTGATGTCGCCAGCCTCGACCGCCCATTCGATTCCGCTCGAATATGAGAACGCACCGACCGGAAACGACGGCGACAGCCACGTCATCAGCCGGAACAACGCAGCCTGTTCCTGCGCATCCCGCGACGTCGCGTCAGTGTTTGTGGTCATGAGCATGGGAATGACCGTGATGAGCGTGACCGCGATCGTGGTCATGACCGCAATGATCGTCATGGACGTGATCGTCATGATGGTCGCCCGCGTGATCACCGTGAGCGTGCGCGGCGTGATCATGCCCACCGCCCGCATAGGCGCCGCCTTCAGGATCGAACGGTGCTTCGATCTGGATCACACGCCCGCCGAGCCCCTTCACCATCTCTTCAATGACATGATCGCGCCGGATGCGAAGTCCCTTGCCGACGATCTGCGTTGGCAGATGGCGGTTGCCGAGATGCCACGCGATGCGCACCAAATGCAGCGGATCGTGACCGCGAATCTCGATCAGCGGCTCGGGTGCAGCGACCACTTCTATCAGGCGGCCGTCTTCCAGAACCAGCGCGTCGCCGCCGCGCAGCGCGAACGCCTCATCCAGATCGAGCAGAAACTCCAGTCCGCGCGTGCCGGTCATCGCCATGCGGCGGCGATGCCGGTCGTCGCAATCGAGAACGACAGTATCGGCGGCTGCAACTGTCCACTTCTGCTGCGGCTGGATTTTTGTCGCGCGGATCAACGGACGTCCACTTTTTCAGGAGTGATGATTTCGATTTTGGTCGGCGCGCTCATGCATTCCTTGACGATGGCGCGCCACGGTTTCATGTGCGCGTTACCGCCATGCGCCATCAGATCTTCCATCGTTTCCCACTGCTCGACGAAAACAAAGCGCACCGGATCCGTCGTGCTCTCGTGCAGATCGTACAAAATGCAGCCCTTCTCCTTGCGCGTGATGTCGATGCAGGTCTTCGCGCCTGCGATCAGCGCGGCGCGCGTTTCCGGCTTGATGGTCAGCGTGGCGACGACGTAGATCATGAATTCCTCCCGGCTACTGTTCTTTTGCCGGAGGAACCTAGAACATGAAGTAGCGCTGCGCCAAGGGCAGAACCTCGGCCGGTGCGCATGTCAGCAACTCGCCGTCGGCACGAACCTCATAAGTCTCGGGATCGACCTCGATATTGGGGGTCGCACCATTGTGAATCATGCTCTTCTTCGAAATGCCGCTGCGGGTGTTTTTCACCGGATACAGCGTCTTTTCGATACCGAGTTTCTTCGCCAGACCGGATGATGCCGCAGCCTTCGAGGTAAACACCACCGATGAAGCGGTAAGCGACTTTCCGAACGCGCCAAACATCGGCTGATAATGAACCGGCTGCGGCGTTGGGATCGACGCGTTCGGATCGCCCATCGGGGCCGCAACAATCGAGCCACCCTTGACGACGAGATCGGGCTTCACGCCAAAAAATGCCGGCGACCACAAAACGAGATCTGCGAGCTTTCCTTTCTCGACCGAGCCAATGAGCTTGGACACACCATGCGCGATGGCGGGGTTAATCGTATATTTGGCGATGTAACGCTTGACGCGGAAATTGTCGCTGTCCTTACCCTTATCTTCCGACAGCGAACCGCGCTGCTTCTTCATCTTGTCGGCCGTCTGCCACGTTCGGATGATAACTTCACCCAAACGGCCCATCGCCTGCGAGTCCGATGAGATCATCGAAAGCGCGCCGAGGTCGTGCAAAATGTCTTCGGCGGCAATCGTCTCCTTGCGGATGCGGCTTTCTGCGAACGCCAAATCCTCTGCAATCGACGGATCGAGATGGTGACAGACCATCAGCATGTCGAGATGCTCGTCGATGGTGTTGCGCGTGAATGGCCGCGTCGGGTTGGTCGATGACGGCAGCACGTTCTTCAGGCCCGCGACCTTGATGATGTCCGGCGCGTGACCGCCGCCCGCACCCTCGGTGTGGAACGCGTGAATGGTGCGGCCCTTGAATGCCTTGATCGTGTCTTCGACGAAGCCCGACTCGTTGAGCGTGTCGGAATGCAGCATCACCTGCACGTCATAATCGTCGGCAACGCTAAGACATGTATCAATCGCGGCAGGTGTCGTACCCCAATCTTCATGCAGCTTCAGCGAGCACGCGCCCGCCTTCACCATTTCGATGAGCGCGGCGGGGCGCGACGCGTTGCCCTTGCCGGATATGCCGAGGTTCACCGGGAACGCATCGAACGACTGGATCATCCGCGCGATGTGCCACGGCCCCGGTGTGCAGGTTGTTGCGAAGGTGCCGTGCGAGGGACCCGTGCCGCCCCCTAACATCGAAGTTACGCCGCTCATCAACGCGTGTTCGATCTGCTGCGGGCAGATGAAATGAATATGAGCATCGAAGCCGCCGGCAGTGAGAATTTTTCCCTCGCCTGCGATGATATCGGTGCCGGGGCCGATGATGATGTTGACGCCCGGCTGGATGTCGGGGTTACCGGCCTTGCCGATGGCGGAAATGTAACCTTCCTTGATCGCGACGTCGGCTTTGACGATGCCCCAATGATCGACGATCAGCACATTGGTGATAACGGTGTCGGCCGCGCCCTGCTTGTTGGTCACCTGCGACTGGCCCATGCCGTCGCGGATCACCTTGCCGCCGCCAAATTTCACTTCCTCACCGTAGGTTGTGAAATCTTTCTCGACCTGAATGATGAGATCGGTGTCAGCGAGGCGCACACGGTCGCCGGTCGTGGGACCGAACATGTCGGCGTAGACGGAGCGTGAAATTTTTGTCGTCATCAGAGTTTGCCCATCACGTCGCCGCGGAAACCGTAGATCGTTTTCTTGCCTGCAAGCGCCACGAGCGTGACTTCGCGCGTCTGTCCGGGCTCAAAGCGCACCGCTGTGCCTGCCGCGATATTGAGACGCATGCCGCGCGCTTTCTTGCGCTCGAACTTCAGCGCGGGATTGGTCTCGAAGAAATGGTAGTGCGAGCCGACCTGAATGGGCCGGTCGCCGGTGTTGGCGACCGTCAACGTCACGGTCTTGCGGCCCGCATTCAGTTCGATATCGCCGCTCTTGATAAAAAGTTCGCCGGGAATCATTGTAAAGTTCCTTCTTCCCAGAATTCTTCAGGCACATCAAACTCGTGGCGATGTTTAGACATATATTTAAAGAGCAATACCGAGAGATCATCTAAATGCAACGCGAGCCTTCGATTGAGCTTCTCTTCAATATCACGGACTTCAATTGGCGCATTGCGTCTTAAGCCGGAACATTTCATTGCAGAATACCAGGGAGTGCCTGGACGCGAATTTGCAATGGCCTCTTCCATAATAGAGCTAATTTTATCAGCATCGACTATTCTCAATGCATCGCAAATATAAGGCGCGTACATGTTGGTGGAGTTTGTAAAAAACTGCCAAATCCCGCCGTTATATATTTCTGCCTGAAATCGCCAAAGCATCACGTAGATACGTTGGGCGTTTCGTAAACTTGGCCCGAATCCCGTTTCAAAAAGATAATCACCTTGCAAGACTGCAAGTCGGTGCCCTGCTTCAGATGCGTCAATTGCCATGTCACTCACCGTATCGGCTCATGCACCGTCACCAGCTTCGTTCCGTCCGGAAACGTCGCTTCCACCTGAATGTCGTGAATCATTTCGGCGATGCCTTCCATGCACTGGCTGCGTTTGATCACCTCGGCACCAGACTTCATCAGTTCAGCAACGGTTCGACCGTCTCGCGCACCTTCGACGATGAAATCGGAGATGATCGCAACGACTTCAGGATGATTGAGCTTCACGCCGCGCTCAAGCCGGCGGCGCGCCACCATCGCGGCCATCGAAATCAGGAGCTTGTCCTTTTCGCGAGGAGACAGATTCATGGTTGCTGCATCCGATTCGTCTAAACTAGTTGGGCCAAAGTCGCGGTAGGCCTGCAGGACTGATGCAGGCAAGCGTTGTTATCATATCTGCCCGCAGCCGCGCTGCATCACCTCCGCAGAAGCGCACAAGCGCCAATCCATTCCACGCTGACACGCCCATTTCCGTGCCGAAGCCGCTCGCTGCTTCTCGGATTTTCTCGACGAGCAATTCATCACCCGGAACGATCAGCGCGGTTCCGATCGCAACGCTTCCATTGGCAATCGCACGGCTCGCGAGTTTTCCGGCGAAATCGCCGTCGAGTTTGACCGTGTCGGCAAAGATCAGCTTGCCGCCGCGCCGCAGGCGCCAACGGTCAGTGAAGCTGCCGCGCGCGACCGTCTCGTTCATCGCGGTGCGGCCAAACACGACTATTTCGGACAAGAGCAACGACGCCGTCTCCGCAAGATCGATGTCGAATTTCCGCACGATGCGGACCTGATCGAACAGGATCGTCTCTTGCGGCAGCCATGCGATGTGAGAATCTGCTTCGCACCGGAGCGTAACATTGATCTGCGAATCCGGGCCGTGCGAACGGTAGATTTTTTCCGCCGCCGCTGTGGTCACTGTCAGCGACGCACCCTCACCCGCCGCAATGCTGATGTCGAAAATATCGCCGCCTGCCACTCCGCCTGCGGTGTTGACGAATACGGCAGACAGCCCCTTTTGTTCCGGCGATGGAAACCGCACGCGCAGCGATCCGGACTCGTGAAGCTCGCGGCGACGGGTGACGCCATCCTGCTGATGCACGTCGAACGCGACAGCGCCGCGCGCGCGATTGCCCGCAAACGTATCCGCAGATGCCGTAGCCACGCCTTGCATTCGCCCCCGCATTTGCAGCGCAGTTTATTTTGTTACGGCGTCAGAGCGCCATCTGCCTGCTGATCTCGTCCGGATCGAGATTACTGCGGCCGCATGTATATTTGACCGCGCCACGATCCATCACGGCAAAATTGTCTCCCAACTCGCAGGCAAAGTCGAGATACTGCTCCACCAGAACGATGGCGATGGTGCCAAGGCTGCGCAGATAGGAGATCGCGCGACCGATATCTTTGATGATCGACGGCTGGATGCCTTCGGTCGGCTCGTCGAGCAAAAGCAGTTTCGGCCGCATCACGAGCGCGCGTCCGATGGCCAGCTGCTGCTGCTGACCGCCGGAAAGATCGCCCCCGCGCCGGCCCAGCATCGTCTGCAGCACCGGAAACAGCGAGAACACCTCGTCCGGAATGTTGCGCTCGTCGCGCTTGAGCGGCGCAAAACCTGTTTTCAGATTTTCTTCGACCGTGAGCAGTGGAAAAATCTCGCGGCCCTGCGGCACGAAGCCGATCCCTTTGCGCGCGCGCTCGTAAGGCTTCAACAGCTTCATGTCCGCGCCGTCGAACGTGATCGAGCCGTCGCGAATCGGATATTGGCCGACTAGAGCACGCAGCAGGCTTGTCTTGCCCACACCATTTCGCCCGAGCACACAAGTCACTTTGCCGGGCTCAGCAGACAGCGACACGCCGCGCAATGCCTGCGCCGCCCCGTAGTAGAGAGTGATGTCCTTTACATCCAACATGGCTTTACTTTCCGCGCATGATCTTGTCCGAAAATCGATACCTACTTTTCGGGACCATGCGCTAGCGCCCCAGATAAACTTCGATGACGCGCTCGTTGTTCGACACTTCGTCGAGCGAGCCTTCGGCGAGCACCGAACCTTCATGCAGACAGGTCACCCGCACGCCGAGTTCGCGCACGAAAGTCATGTCGTGCTCGACCACAACGACGGTCTTTTCCTTGTTGATCTCTTTCAGGAGTTCTGCGGTCTGATGGGTTTCCACATCGGTCATGCCCGCGACCGGCTCGTCCACCAGCATCAGCTTCGGATCTTGCGCCAGCAGCATGCCGATTTCGAGCCATTGTTTCTGGCCGTGCGACAGGTTTCCGGCAAGGCGATTGCGCGAATCCGTCAAACGAATGGTTTCCAGCACCTTGTCGATGCGTTCGCGCTCGTCCAGCGTTTCGCGCCAGAACAGCGTTTTGCGGACGTTATGATCGGTTTTGAGTGCGAGTTGCAGATTCTCCTCCAGCGTCTGGCTTTCGAATACGGTGGGCTTCTGGAATTTGCGGCCGATGCCGAGTTCTGCAATTTGCGTCTCGTCGAGCCGCGTCAGATCGACGATGCCGTCGAACAGCACATCGCCCTCGTCCGGCTTGGTCTTGCCGGTGATGATGTCCATCATCGTCGTCTTGCCGGCGCCATTCGGCCCGATGATCGCGCGCATTTCACCAGGCGCAATCGTCAGCGAGAGATTGTTGATGGCGTGAAAGCCATCGAACGACACGTGAACGCCGTCGAGATACAGCATGGCCGATGTTGCGCGATCGTCGCTGACGCTCATGTCGCGACTCCGCCGGTTTCGGTGATGCCGTCTTCTTTCTCGGCGTTCGCTTTATTCGCTGCGAGCACGCGTCTTTCCTTCCAAGGCTCCCACCAGCCTTTGACGGTCCCGACAATGCCTCTCGGCAGCAGCAGCGTGACGAGAATGAACAGTGCACCCAGCATAAAAAGCCAGTAAGGCGCGAGCGGGCCTGAGGTGAAAACCGTCTTCGCATAGTTGACGACGATCGCGCCGAGCGCCGCGCCGACCAGCGTGCCACGCCCGCCGACCGCGACCCAGATCACGGCCTCAATGGAGTTGCCCGGAGCGAACTCGCCGGGATTGATGATGCCAACCTGCGGCACATAGAGCGCGCCCGCAACGCCGGCCATACAGGCTGACAGCGTGAACACGAACAGTTTGTAGTTTTCGACGCGATAACCGAGAAAACGCGTGCGCGACTCGGCATCGCGAATGGCGATCAAGACCTTGCCGAGCTTCGAGGTGACAATGGCTCTACAGATTAGGAACGCCAGCGCAAGCGCGATGCACGATAGCACGAACAGCGCCGCGCGCGTCCCTTGCGCCTGTACATTGAAGCCGAGCACATCCTTGAAATCGGTCAGGCCGTTGTTGCCGCCGAAGCCGAAATCGTTGCGGAAGAATGCCAGCAATAGCGCGTAGGTCATCGCCTGTGTGATGATCGACAAATACACACCAGTCACGCGCGAACGGAATGCCAGCCAGCCGAAGCAGAAGGCGAGCAATCCCGGCACAAGGAGCACCATCATTGCCGCAAACCAGAACATGTCGAAGCCGTGCCAGTACCACGGCAATTTCGGATAGTTCAGAAACACCATGAAGTCCGGCAAAATCGGATTGCCGTAGACGCCGCGCGAGCCGATCTGGCGCATCAGATACATGCCCATCGCATATCCGCCGAGCGCGAAAAACGCGCCGTGGCCAAGCGAGAGAATGCCGCAATAGCCCCAGATCAGGTCAATGGAGAGCGCAAGAACCGCGTAGCAAAGATATTTGCCGAACAGCGCCACGAGATAAGTCGGTATCTGCAACGGCGAGGATTCGGGCAGCAGCAGATTCGACAGCGGCACGAGAATGCCCGCCGCCGCGACCAGCAGCAAAAAGACGGTCGCGCCTTTGTTGAGCGAGCGTGTGAGCAGATACGGCGTCATGCTTCGATCGCCCGGCCCTTGAGCGCGAACAGACCGCGCGGGCGCTTCTGAATAAACAGGATGATCAATACGAGGATGGCGATCTTTGCCAAAACGGCTCCCGCCACCGGCTCAAGAAACTTGTTGGCCATGCCAAGTGACAGCGCGCCGATCAAGGTGCCCCACAAATTGCCGACACCGCCGAACACGACCACCATGAAAGAGTCGATGATGTAGCTCTGGCCGAGATTGGGGCTGACGTTGTCGATCTGTGACAAAGCGACACCGGCGATACCGGCGATGCCCGAACCAAGACCGAAAGTGAGTGCATCTACGCGCGACGTTGGAATCCCCATCGAGGCCGCCATTCGCCGGTTTTGCGTGACGGCGCGCATTTCGAGACCGAGCGCAGTGAATCGCAGCATCGCCTGCAAAATGAAAAACACGGCGATAGTGAAAACGACGATCCAGAGACGGTTGTAGGTAATCGTCATCTGGCCGATGTCGAACGCGCCCGACATCCACGACGGATTACCGACTTCGCGATTAGTCGGACCGAACGCGGTGCGCACCGCCTGCTGAATCACAAGCGAAAGTCCCCAAGTCGCAAGCAGCGTTTCCAGAGGGCGTCCGTAGAGAAAACGGATGATCGTGCGTTCGATCAGAACGCCGATCAGGCCCGCAGCGAGAAACGCCAACGGCAACGCGATCAAAAGAGAATAGTCGAACAACGCTGGATATTTGGTGCGGATCAATTCCTGCACGACGAAGGTCACGTAAGCGCCGATCATCACCATTTCGCCATGCGCCATGTTGATGACGCCCATCACGCCGAAGGTGATCGCGAGCCCAATGGCCGCGAGCAGCAGCACCGACCCGAGCGACAGTCCGTACCAGGCGTTCTGCGCGACAGACCACAGCGCAAGCGTGTTGTTGATCGAGCCGATGGCAGCTGTCGCGGCCTTTGCAACGAGAGGCGGCTGGCCGGACGGAAGGTTGCTGAGGAGCGCCAGCGCTTCCTGATCGCCCCGCGCGCGAATGACGCCGATCGCGTCAAGCTTGTCGGCGTCGCTGGCATCGGCTTTGGATAGCACGATCGCCGCCTTGGCTTCGGCAAGCGCGCGCAAGGCCGTGCCGTTGGTTTCTTTTTTCAAGGCACCTTCGATCACCGGAAGGAAAGTCTCGTCCGGCGATTTGAAAACCGACTGAGCCGCACCGATGCGCGTGTTCAAATCCGGCGACAAAAGGTTGAGCCCGCCGAGCGCCGCGTCCACGATGCCGCGCAGGCGGTTATTGAGGCGAACGCCGTCGGTATTCTTCGGGACATCCGTCACGGGTTCACCGGACAGCGCATCGACCGTCTTGCTGTCCGTCGTTTTGATGAAAACACGCTTGCTGTCGGGATCGGCGAGCAACCGCTCATCCTGAAGCGCGCTGATGATGTCGAAAGCGCGCGGGTTGCCACTGGTGGCAACCTCGCCTACGGCATCCTGCGTATCGGAAAATGAATCGTTGGCGAATTTTGCGACCGAATCTTCAAATGGTCCCGCAAAGGCAGGCAGACCCGAAACAGCAATCAGAAAAAGCGCGGCGAAGACGAAACGGCCACGCACGACGAGGCTGGACAGATTGGAACGAGCGGACACGTGACGACCCCGGCAAAGAAGAAAGGAAGGCGACGACAATCGCCGCCTTCCGGCTTTTCAGGCTTTAGGAGATCAGGAGCTCTGACCGCCGCACTTGTTGGTCTTGACGTTGAAGTTGCCGCACTTCTTGCCGACCCAGTCGCCGATGAGATCCTTGGAACCTTCAAGCTCCTTCGACCATGCATCGCCGGGCACGAGGCCGGGGGTCTTCCACACCACGTCGAACTGGCCATTGCCTTTGATTTCACCAATGAACACAGGCTTGGTGATGTGGTGGTTCGGCAGCATCTTCGACACGCCGCCCGTCAGGTTCGGCGCTTCGATGCCGGGAAGTGCGTCGATGACCTTGTCGGCATCGGTCGACTTCACCTTCTCGACCGCCTTAACCCACATGTTGAAACCGATCACGTGAGCTTCCATCGGGTCGTTGGTCGTGCGCTTCGGGTTCTTGGTATAGGCCTGCCAGTCCTTGATGAACTTCTCGTTGGCAGGCGTCTTGATCGACTGGAAGTAGTTCCACGCGGCGAGATGGCCGACGAGAGGCTTGGTGTCGATGCCGGCGAGTTCTTCTTCACCCACCGAGAACGCGACGACCGGAATGTCCTTCGCCTTGATGCCCTGGTTGCCGAGTTCCTTGTAGAAAGGAACGTTGGCGTCGCCGTTGATGGTCGAAACCACCGCAGTCTTCTTACCCGCCGAGCCGAATTTCTTGATGTCCGACACGATCGTCTGCCAGTCCGAGTGACCGAACGGTGTGTAGTTGATCATGATGTCTTCCTGAGCCACACCCTTCGACTTCAGGTAGGCTTCAAGAATCTTGTTGGTGGTGCGCGGATAGACGTAGTCGGTGCCCGCGAGCACCCAGCGCTTCACCGAACCGCCATCCTTCGACATCAGATAGTCGACGGCAGGAATTGCCTGCTGGTTCGGGGCAGCGCCCGTGTAGAACACGTTACGCTCGGACTCTTCGCCCTCGTACTGCACGGGATAGAAGAGGATGTTGTTCAGTTCCTTGAACACCGGCAGCACGGACTTGCGCGACACCGAGGTCCAGCAGCCGAACACGACGGCGACCTTGTTCTTGGTAATGAGTTCGCGTGCCTTTTCGGCGAACAGCGGCCAGTTCGAAGCCGGATCGACGACGACGGCTTCGAGCTTCTTGCCCATGACGCCGCCCTTTTTGTTCTGTTCGTCGATGAGGAACAGAACGGTATCTTTCAGCGTGGTTTCGCTGATCGCCATCGTGCCCGATAGCGAGTGAAGCACGCCGACCTTGATCGTATCGTCGGCCGCCTTTGCCCCGCCGATGCTGGCAAGACCGAGGAAAAGGCCCGCGGTCGCGGCCAGCCATTTGCGGCGGCTGAACGGCTTGGCCGCTGCAGTTTTGTAATGGGTGTACATGCGCTGAAATCTCCCTGACGCAGACATGAAACTTCGGCGGTCCCATGCCGCCGGCGTTAAGGGAATCGCAAGAACTGTGCCAAGGGGTTCAGACATACTAAGATATTGAATTATAAAAATTTTTTTGATTTTAATGCGCTCGGTTGGACCAGCTTGCTTATATAATAGGCGGTTTTTTTGAATACATTTCGGACAAAATGCATAATTTTTATGCGAGATTTTTCTGATGCTAAAATTTTTTGCAAAAACAAGAGCCGCTCGGGATCGCGCAAGCGAGACTCACCTTGAAAGCGCCGCCTTCCTGTTCCATATGAGCGCCACGACCTTGAGAATCATCAGGTCTTTGCAAGCCGCGTGTTCTGATCCGCGAAGCGGTTTCTGGCTTGCCTCATTCAGCTAACAAAGCCGACGCCCTAACACGCGGGTGTCACCAAGACACCCGTTCGCACCCGGCACCTGTCGGGCGCGTGCCATGACTCATAGAAAGACTATCTTTTGACCTCCTTTCAGGATTTCGGCCTCGCCGATCCCATCTCGCGTGCACTTAAAGAAGAAAATTACGTCACGCCCACTCCCATCCAGGCCCAGACCATCCCGATCGCAATCACGGGTCGCGATGTCATCGGCATCGCGCAAACCGGGACCGGGAAAACCGCGTCCTTCGCGTTGCCAATCCTGCATCTCCTTCTGGAGAACCGCATCAAGCCGCAACCGAAAACGTGCCGCGTTCTGGTGCTCAGCCCAACCCGCGAATTGTCGGGACAGATTCTCGACAGCTTCAACGCCTATGGCCGGCATATGAAACTCACCTCCGCGCTCGCCATCGGCGGCGTGCCGATGGGCCGTCAGGTCCGCTCGGTCATGCAGGGCGTTGAAGTGATGGTTGCGACGCCCGGCCGCCTGCTCGACATGGTGCAGGGCAATGCGCTCAAGCTCGGTCAGGTCGAATATCTCGTCCTCGACGAGGCCGACCGCATGCTCGACATGGGCTTCATCAACGACATCCGCAAAATCGTCGCCAAGCTCCCGGCGAAGCGTCAAACGCTGTTCTTCTCGGCCACCATGCCGAAGGACATCGCCGATCTCGCCGACCGCATGCTGCAGAATCCCGCGCGCGTTGCCGTGACGCCGGTTGCATCGACCGTCGAACGCATCACCCAGAAGGTGTTGCAGGTCGATCATTCGGCAAAACCCGAAATTCTCGCGCAGCTTCTCAAGACGGAGCCGGTCAACCGCGCGCTCGTCTTTACGCGCACCAAGCACGGTGCCGACAAAGTCGTAAAAACCCTTGTCAGAGCGGGCATACCGGCCGAAGCGATTCACGGCAACAAGTCACAAAACCATCGCGAACGCGTGCTCGCGGCGTTCCGCACCGGAGAAATCCGCACGTTGATCGCAACAGACATCGCCGCGCGCGGCATCGACGTCGACGGCATCAGCCACGTGATCAACTACGACCTCACCAACGTGCCGGAAACCTACGTCCACCGCATCGGCCGCACCGCGCGCGCCGGGGCCGACGGCACCGCGATCTCGCTTGTCGCAGGCGGCGAGGAACTTGGCTATCTGCGCGACATCGAAAAGCTGATCCGCATCAACCTGCCGAAGGAAGACCGCCGCACACCGGGCGGTCAGCGCCCTGCACAGGCTGCTCCGGCACAACATCGCGGCCCGCGTCCGCATGGTCACGGCCATTCACTGCGCGGAAACGATGCTGCGCCGGGCTCGCATGGCAAGCGCCGCCGTCGCCGTCCGGGCGGCAATGGCATGGTCCAGACGCAACGCCACGAAGGCAACCGACATGAAGGTAATCGCCACGAAGGCCCACGCTCTTCCCACAACAAGGGCGACGGCATTCAGGGTGTCGCCTTCTTGCACCGCGAGAGCCGCCCGGCTCAGCATCAGCAAAAGCGCAATCGTCGCCCACATCGTTCGTAATCGGGTATAAAAGACGCAAAGAGAGGACTTGGAGAGCCTATGGCTAAAGAAGAACTGATCCAGTTCGAAGGACTTGTGACGGAAATTCTTCCCGACGCGCGGTACCGCGTTCAACTGGATGCCGGGCACGAGATCGTCGCCTACACCGCGGGCAAGATGAAGAAGAACCGCATCAAGACCCTGGCGGGCGACCGCGTGACGATCGAGATGTCGCCCTACGATCTTGAGAAGGGCCGGTTGATTTTCCGTCACAAAGATGAACGTGCGAGCAGCGCTCCCCCACGAGGGACGCCACCGCGCGGCCAGTTCCGCCGCCGCTAACGCGATCACACCGAAAGCGGAAAATTCCGCGCTGTGAAACCATAGCGCGGTGTTGCCCAATCCATCGAAAAACGCCGTGCTTCAGGATTGTTTTGAGGCACTGGTTCACGTAATATTGAAAAATCGATCTTCGGCCGGACGACATTAGCACTCCACCGGTACAGCCGGTTAACGCTGACGACCTCTTCCAAATTTCGATCTCACCGGCCCATTTCACATCGTGCGGAGTGGGCTACTACATATCTACTTGAGAAGGACTACCCCCGTGAGCATGGGAACTGTGAAGTGGTTTAACGCGACCAAGGGTTTCGGTTTCATTCAGCCGGACGACGGCGGCAACGACGTGTTCGTTCACATCAGCGCCGTTGAGCGTGCCGGTCTCGGCACTCTTCGCGAAGGCCAGAAGATCTCCTACGAAATCGTGGCGGATCGCCGTTCGGGCAAATCGTCGGCGGACAATCTGCGCGCTGCTGGCTGATTGAGGTTTCCACGGCCCTTGCCGGGAATTCCAAACAGATCAGAATTGAAAAAGGCCGCTTTTTAAGCGGCCTTTTTTATATCGAATTTAAACGAGACTTAGGTTGCGGAGCGCGTCACCGTCGTCGACTGACGCGGCCGCGTGTAGCACACGTCCGATAGCGAGACGGCCGTCTTCATCACATAACCGATCGCAGGAGTGTAGGTGTACCCGATCTCGCTCCAGATCAGCTGGGTGTTGTTGACCACGAGACCCGACGGCACTGTGACTGTCGATCCGACCGTCCGTGCAGCAATACCTTGTCCATCACTCCAGGCAATCGTGGCGACACCGGAATTGTTGATACTGACCGCAGAGACGCGCAGCGTCATCGGTGTTCCCGAATACGGCGTCATGATCGCCGTACCCATCGTGAAGAAATTTGTCATCTGCTGGTTGGTGACGTTCGTGTTCTGAGACACGAGGTCCGACAGCGTGCGCGCGGTAATCGTCACCTTCCGGTCGGCGGCGACGCCGTTCGAGAGCTCGATCGTGCCGAAAAAAATCACCAGCATCAGTGGCACAATAAAGACGAATTCGATCGCCGCCATGCCGCTGGTATCGCGCTTCAGACGCAAAGCTAGGCGCCGCAGTTCAACCCAGAATTTCAATGTCGCAATCGCTGTCATGATGGTGCCGTTTACGGTTCAACCTGGAACGCTGCGGTCGCCGCAAGAAGCCGATAGGGATTGCTGGTGCCACAACCGATATTGGTGATGTTGTAGCCGAGCTTCGTGACGAAAAGCGGCCATTGATAAAAGGCGCGAACCACAACAGTATCGCCGGGATTCGACGACTGATAGGTGAAGTTGTTGACGAAGGTGCAGTTGCTGACCGGATCGTTGATCGAAACAGTCGAGAACGACGAATAGGATTTCACGTCCACATAAAGGTTCGCACACGTCATCAGCACCGAGACGCGATTGCACAGATCCTGCTTGAATGCGGCTTGCGTCATGCCGGAGTCCTGCGCCTGGTGTGTCAACATCAAACGCGCGGAATCCTGTGTGCCGGTTTCCAAAACCTGCTGGGCGAAGAAAACGATCGAGGTTTCAATGATCGCGAAGATCAGCGCAAAAAACATCGGCGCGATGAACGCGAATTCGACGGCAGCGGACCCGCGCTGATTGCGCCGAAACTTTCGCAGCGACCGATTTATGGCGCCGGGAGACATCATGGGAGATTCCTCAGAGAAAGCATGAAATAGCTACCGCTGAAGCTAGCCGACATTGATTGTCGAATGCTTGCGCCCGATCATGACAAGGCGCGACGCCCCATTAACCAGTTATTAACGAATTCGAACCGCGCGAATGGCTTACGGTTTGGCGCCCGCCGAGCCGCCGGCCGCGCCGTTCAGGTTGCCGGTCTGGCCCAGCACCGCATCGAAGTAGGTCGGCGCGTCGCCTAGCGTTGCACGGCGCTGACAGACCGGCGTGCAGCTATAGGATTCGCGGTCGATACCGCGAAACACCGTCACCAACTTGTCGGACGGGCCTTCGACCTGGATCGAACGGTCGGCTAGAATTGCGCCGGTGCGGTCCATCGCGATCATGTTGGTCGAGCCATAGCCCTTGCCGGTCACCACGACCATTCCGCCGGGCTGGAGAGTAACGTCTGCAATCAGAGGGTTTCCGACGACGATGGTCGATACACGCTCGGGCAATTTGATCACCCGCGCCTGATCGACGACGACAGCAACGGAGTCGGTTTCGCCGGCCGCGAGAGCAGCGACCGGATTCAGCAGACAGCCGATGACAAGGAATGAGAACGCGGACTGGCCGCGAATGTTACGCACTACCGACATACTCAACTCCGGGACACTACAAGCCGGCAAAAGCGATACGCAGCGGAGCCGGCGCCCGTTTAACAAGGCAAATGTGCCGTTAATTGATGAATCAAACGCAAACGGCCAAAAGAATGCACGGCAGTTCGTTACTGCTGGAACGGGTACGCGAGCTGGCTGCCAATGCCTGCCGGGAAATGCTTGTCATCGATACCGTAGTTGTCCGGCAGCACGCCCTCCGGCATGCGAAAGGTTCCGAACAGGATGTCCCAAATCGGGAAGGTGCCGGCGAAATTGGTATCGCCGCCCACGTCCAACGAAGTGTGATGCCAGCGGTGGAAAACGGGTGTTGCGATCACGTACCTGAACGGTCCGAGCGTCCAGTTGAGATTGGCGTGGACGAAGGCCGAGTGGAAGATCGTGAAGGGACCGACCCAGAGCATCACGTTGGGCGAAATGCCGGCAACCAGAAGCAGCACGTCGACCGCGACCGTTCCAAGAAACAGATTCACGGGATGAAAGCGGGCAGCGGAAATCCATTCGATCTCTTCGGAAGAATGATGGATAGCGTGATATTTCCAGAAGCCGCCGCCGTGAAACATGCGGTGGGTCCAGTACAGCAGAAAATCCGATACGACCAAGAATAGCAGCGCCTGCACCCAAAGCGGCAGCGTCGCCAGCGGGCCGTGACCGTTGTCATAAAATGCGATCAAATCGTCAGCATCCTTGATTCCGAAGAACACCGATGCGGCCAGTACCAAAAGGCCAATGCGCACGACGCGCGTGATCAACGGCACGAAGAACCAATAGCAAACGTCGGTCGCGAGCTCCTTCTTGCGCCACCACGGATTGCCGGGATTACAGGCCCAGAAGTAAGAGAGGATCGAGAACAGAACCGCCAAACCCAAAGTGACAGGAACGATCTTGAGGATCGTCTCTCCGAACATGTGAATGACTTCGAGTGGCAGGTTGTTCGTCATGTGAAATCCCAATCGTCAGGAGTTCACAGTTAGTCCCGTATGCTTAAAAGCGGATGAACGCTCGCCGTCGCTCGATATCTGCATCGCGCAGCCGAATAGCGACGGGATTATTCGCGGCCGTTAAAGCAGCGTTTACCGTGTGCAAGAAGAGGCTGATACCGGGGTGTTTCTGCAATCGAATTAACTGCGCCGCAATTCCTCGCATCTAGGTTGGCCGCATGGTTACGGTGCTTCAACACCGCCAAGACCATGAAGTTCGACAGCCACCTATCTATGGAGTTACCGATGACCAAGCTTTTTGCTCGTTTCGTCAAGGACGAATCCGGCGCAACTGCTATCGAATACGGCCTCATTGCGGCCGGCATTTCGCTGGCGATCATTGCAGCCGTGAACGGCCTCGGCACGAACCTCGGTTCGAAGTTCACCTCGATCAACACCTCGCTCAAGTAAGCGACGGCGTTTTCGAACGGATGAAGGCTTCGGTTCCCCCGAAGCCTTTTTTCGTTTCTGCCCCTCTCATCCATTCCGAGTACCGACAGCACGATGAAAAGCCGCGAATTGAGCAGATCCGAACGATTTCAGGACATCGGCCTCATCAGCGATTCGATGCGGATCGTCTGTCTTGCTCTCATCATCGCCTCGGCGGCGATCCTGCTCAGAATTGCCTTCACCTTATAAGTTTGCGTTTCAGCATTGTTCACCTCTGGCGGCTATTTTCACCGCTATGATTCTGGACCTTGCCCGACTCTTTATATTTCCGGCCCTGATCGCGTTCGCCGCGGCCAGCGACCTGTTCACAATGACCATTTCGAACAGGGTTTCGCTGATCCTTGTGGCGTCATTCTTTGCGCTTGCGCTCCTGAGCGGCATGCCCTCCGGCGAGATCGCCAATCATATCGGTGCCGGCCTGCTCGTTCTTGTGATCGCATTTGCCTGTTTCGCCTTCGGCTGGATCGGTGGGGGGGACGCCAAGATCGCGGCGGCAGCAAGCCTGTGGTTCGGCTTTTCGTATCTCACCGACTATCTCGTCTATGCCTCTCTGTTCGGAGGGGCGCTGACATTATTGTTGTTGCAGTTCCGTCAGTGGCCGATGCCCTATGCTTTGCGCTCGCAGGAATGGCTGCTTCGACTGCACAGCAAGGACAGCGGAATCCCCTACGGCGTCGCCCTCGCCATTGGCGCGCTGATGATCTACCCGGAAACCGGGTGGATGAAGGCAGTCGACCTCGCGCGCTTCGTAGGCCCGTGAAGACGTTGATGAAACTTCTCATTAACGCGATTTAGATACGCCTCATTAACCATGCTTTGACGTTTAGCTGGTCAAATCCCACCACGGCGACGGGTCCGTCGCGGCGTGATGTGGAAAGTGAAGCGTAATGAATACCGCCCGGATTGTGGTCCTCACCATTGCTGTCGGTGCCGGGGGCGTTGCTGCATATCTTGCAAGCGGCTCCGATCCCAAGCCCGTTCCGACCGTGGCAGCTCCCGTTCAGCAAATGGAGACCACCGACGTTCTCGTTGCGCGTGGCGACATCGCCATGGGGCAGACGGTGACGCCGGACGATATGCAATGGCAATCGTGGCCATCTGCAACCGCAAGCTCGAATTTCATCCGCCGCACCGATCGCGGCGACGCGCAAACGCAACTTGGCGGCTCGATCGCGCGCTCACCGTTCCTTGCCGGTGAGCCGATTCGCGAAACCAAGCTGGTGAAGGGCAACGGCTCCGGCTTCATGGCCGCGATCCTGCCAACCGGCATGCGCGCTGTCTCGACCGAAATTTCAGCGGAAACCGGCGCAGGCGGATTCATTCTGCCCAACGACCGCGTCGATGTGATTCTGACCAAGCGCGAGAAAAACGCCGACAAGTCGGGCACTAACGACATCGTCAACGCCGAGATCATTCTGCAGAACATCCGCGTTCTCGCCATCGACCAGACCGTTGAGGAAAAGAACGGACAGAAGGTGGTGGTCGGTAAAACCGCGACACTCGAACTGAAGCCCGAACAGGCTGAGCAGCTCGCGCGCTCGCGCCAGAGCGGTACGCTGTCGCTTGCGCTGCGCAGCCTCGTCGATGCCAACAAAGTCGAAGCGAAGGCCGAAGACAACACCGGCGGCAAGCGCGACAGCGTGAACATCGTTCGCTACGGCGTTTCAACCACTACGACGACACAGAAGTGACGGAGAGGACGCGTCGATGAAGCGAGAGGAATATAAGACGACACTGCGGACCTGCATGGTTCGCGCTTTGTCGTTTACGACGGCCTCCGCGCTGGCGCTCACCCCGGCGCTGACGCCCGTGACCGCAAGCGATTACAAGGCGACGGTTGCTGCGGCAACCAGCGCGCCCGGCAACGCGATGAACGCCCGTTTCATGCCGCTTGGTATCGGCAAATCGGTGGTCATCGACTTGCCGCGCGACATCAAGGACGTCCTCGTGGCTGATCCAAAGATCGCAAACGCCGTCGTTCGTTCGGCACAGCGCGCCTACATCATCGGTGCGGCGGTCGGCCAGACCAACATCGTGTTCTTCGATTCGTCAGGCCAGCAGATCGCGGCCTACGATATCGCCGTGACGCGCGACCTCAACGGCGTTCGTGCCGCACTCCAGCAGGCGATGCCCGGCGCCGACATTCGCATCGAGGGCGTCGGCGACGGCGTCGTGCTGTCCGGTTCGGCGGCGACTCCCGCAGAAGCGCAGCAAGCCTATGAAATCGCAACGCGGCTGGCTGGCGGTGCCGACAAGGTCGTCAACAGTATCGCCGTTCGCGGCCGCGATCAGGTGATGCTGAAAGTGACCGTCGCCGAAGTTCAGCGCGATATCGTCAAACAGCTTGGTATCGATCTATCTGCCAGCATGAACTACGGCACCGCCGTCGTGAACTTCAACAACACCAATCCGTTCACGGCCTATGGCCGCCAGCTTGTCGCCGGCAACCAGCTTTCGGGTTCGTTCAAATCCGTCACCGCGACGTTACGTGCGATGGAAAGCGCCGGCGTCGTGCGCACGCTGGCCGAGCCGAACCTGACTGCAATCTCCGGCGAAGCCGCGACCTTCATCGCCGGCGGTGAATTCCCGGTTCCTGCCGGTTATTCGTGCGACCCGACGACGCACGTTTGTACGACGCAGATCAGCTTCAAGAAATTCGGCATCTCGCTCAACTTCACGCCAGTCGTTTTGACCGAAGGCCGCATCAGCTTGCGCGTGATGACGGAAGTTTCCGAACTGTCGAACGACAACGCGATCACGCTGTCGCAGGCCGTTACCGCGACCGACGTCAACTCACTGACCGTTCCTTCGATCAAGACTCGCCGTGCCGAAACGACGCTCGAAATTCCGTCAGGCGGCTCGATGGCAATGGCAGGCCTCATCCAGGAACAAACAAAGCAGGCAATCAACGGCGTGCCGGGTCTAGCGCAAGTTCCGGTGCTCGGCTCGCTGTTCCGCAGCCGCGACTTCGTCAATCGCCAGAGCGAACTGATGGTGCTCGTGACACCTTACGTCGTTCGTGCAGTCGCGCAGAAAGATTTGTCGCGCCCCGACGATGGCTTTGCAGACGCAGCCGATCCGCAGGCCGAACTGCTCGGCAGCATCAATCGCATCTACGGCGTGCCGGGCCGCGCGCCCGACAAAACCTACAACGGCAAATACGGCTTCATCACGGATTGAGATGGGACAGGACGTTACAATGACCAAGGGACCCAATCTCGCTTCCAGGCTACAGCTGGCGCTGCTCCTTGTCGCTACTTCTGCGGCGCTAGGCGCATGCCAGACGACGAGCGACACCATCACAACCAGCAGCATCGACGGCAGCTATCGTCAGCGTCACCCCATCGTGATTCAGGAAGCAAACCGCGCGACCGAAGTGTTCGTCGGTTCTGCGCGGGGCGGTCTCACCGCTTCACAGCGCGCCGATATCATGGGGCTTGCGCAGGCGTGGCTGCGTGAAGGTACAGGCGGCATCATGATCGACATGCCGGTCAATACGCCGAACGCACGGGCGGCGAAAGATTCGCTGCACGAAATCCAGGCCATTCTCAGCGCGGCCGGCGTGCCGCCGCGCGGTATCAAGGTTCGCAGCTACACGCCAAGCGATCCGCGCATGTTCGCAACGATCCGCGTCAACTATCCGCGCATCATGGCCGATGCCGGCCCGTGCGGGCTGTGGCCTGAAGATCTCGGTCCCTCGGTCAACAACAAGGGCTACATCGAGAACCGGCAGTATCACAATTTCGGCTGCTCCACGCAGCGCAATCTCGCCGCGATGGTCGACAATCCGTCCGACCTCGTGCAGCCGCGCTCGGAAACGCCGGCCAACTCGACCCGCCGCAGCGAAGCCTTCGAGAAATACCGTAAGGGTCAGACGACGGCGACGACATATCCGGAATCCGACAAGGCCAAGATCAGCGATGTGGGCAAATGATTAGTTACGAGCAACGTCAGGGGCCGGAGGAGCAACCGGCAGCATCGGCCGACGATCATATCGCACCCGCACCGCGCGTTTCCGTGCAGGCGTTTTGCGAAACGGTCGAGACTGCCGCAGCAGTACAGGCCGCCGGCGAGGACCGGAGGCTCGACAAGGCGCATCTCAAGATTCAGATGGGCGGCATGGCAGCTGCCATTGAAGCCTATCGCACCGCTCCGACCCCGAACGTTATTCTTCTCGAAACCGAGGGACGCTCCGATATTCTTACTGGCCTCGACGATCTCGCCAGCGTCTGCGACGCAGGGACACGTGTTATCGTCATCGGCCGCGTCAACGACGTTTTGCTCTATCGCGAACTGGTCCGCCGGGGCGTCAGCGACTACGTCATTGCGCCGGTCAAGCCGCTCGATATCGTGCGGTCAATCTGTGGTTTGTTTTCCGTTCCCGAGGCAAAAGCCGTCGGGCGTATCATCGCGATTGCGGGCGCCAAGGGCGGCGTCGGCGCATCCACCATCGCACACAATACGGCGTGGGCCATCGCGCGCGATCTCGCACTCGATTCGGTGGTAGCCGACCTCGATCTCGCTTTCGGCACTGCCGGTCTCGACTACAATCAGGATCCGCCGCAAGGCATCGCGGACGCGGTGTTCTCGCCGGACCGCGTCGACACGGCCTTCATCGACCGTCTGTTGTCGAAGTGCACAGATCATCTGAGCTTGCTTGCCGCGCCTGCGACGCTTGACCGCGTCTATGATTTCGGCGTTGAAGCCTTCGATTCGATCTTCGATACGTTGCGGACCACGATGCCCTGCATCGTTCTCGATGTGCCCCATCAATGGAATGGCTGGACCAAGCGTGCGCTGATCGGCGCCGACGATATTCTGATTGTTGCAGAGCCTGATCTCGCGAATCTGCGCAATACCAAGAACATGTTCGACATGCTCAAGGCGTCGCGACCCAACGACAGGCCGCCGCTGTATTGCCTGAACAAGGTTGGCGTCCCGAAGCGCCCGGAAATTTCGACCTCCGAATTCGCCAAGGCCATCGAGAACCAACCGATCGTCAGTATCCCGTTCGAGCCGCAGATTTTCGGCTCAGCCGCAAACAACGGCCAGATGATCGCAGAAATCGCAGCGACACATCGCACGTCGGAAATGTTTCTGCAGATCGCGCAGCGTCTCACGGGGCGCGGTGAGGCCAAAAAGCCGCGCACCGGCTTTCTACAACCTTTGCTCGGAAAGCTTCGGGCCAGATAGTTCGCGTGGGGTATCGTCGTGTTTGGTAAGCGTAGCGGATCAGAAGTCGATGTCAGGGCACCGAAGCCTCTGGCACCTGCCCCTATGGAGCAGGCCACGCCTCCGCCACGGACTCCAACAGTTGAGACGGCGCCGGTCCCATCGCCTTCGATCTCGCCTGCACGCGCACCGACTCCTCCGCCGCCGCCCGCGGACCGGCGTTCGGATTCCTACTATCAAACCAAAGCGACGATCTTCGGAGCCTTGATCGAAGCCATCGATCTTGCGCAGCTCTCCAAGCTCGACGTCGAATCGGCGCGCGAGGAAATCCGCGACATCGTCAACGAAATCATCGCGATCAAGAATATCGTGATGTCGATTGCCGAGCAGGAAGAACTACTCGACGACATCTGCAACGACGTTCTCGGCTACGGACCGCTCGAACCTCTGCTGTCGCGCGACGACATCGCCGATATCATGGTCAACGGGTCAGGGACGGTCTACATCGAAGTCGCCGGCAAGATTCAGCGCACGGGTATTCGCTTCCGCGATAATCAGCAGCTGCTGAACATCTGTCAGCGCATCGTGAGCCAGGTCGGCCGCCGAGTCGATGAATCGTCGCCGATCTGCGACGCGCGCCTCGCCGATGGCTCCCGCGTCAACGCCATCGTACCGCCGCTGGCAATCGACGGCCCCGCGCTGACGATCCGCAAATTCAAAAAGGACAAGCTGACGCTCGAGCAGCTTGTCAAATTCGGCGCGATCTCGCCCGAGGGTGCAGAAATCCTGAAAGTCATCGGTCGTGTGCGCTGTAATGTGCTGATCTCGGGCGGTACCGGCTCCGGTAAAACGACGCTGCTGAACTGCCTGACGAACTTCATCGACGACGACGAACGCATCATCACCTGCGAAGACGCCGCCGAATTACAACTTCAGCAGCCGCACGTTGTGCGCCTCGAAACTCGCCCGCCGAACATCGAGGGCGAAGGCCAGATCACTATGCGCGACCTCGTCCGCAACTGTCTGCGTATGCGCCCCGAACGCATCATCGTCGGCGAAGTCCGCGGACCCGAAGCATTCGATCTCCTTCAGGCCATGAACACGGGCCATGACGGCTCAATGGGAACGCTGCACGCCAACAATCCGCGCGAAGCGCTGTCTCGCGCCGAATCGATGATTACGATGGGCGGCTTCTCTCTGCCGTCGCGCACCATTCGCGAAATGATCTGCGCTTCGATCGACGTCGTCATTCAGGCTGCGCGCCTGCGCGACGGCTCGCGCCGCATCACGCACATCACCGAGGTGATGGGCATGGAAGGCGACACGATCATCACCCAGGATCTCTTCCTCTACGATATCACCGGCGAAGATTTGAACGGCAATCTCCTCGGCCGCCACCGCTCGACCGGCATCGGCCGCCCGCGCTTCTGGGAACGCGCGCGCTACTACGGCGAAGAAAAGCGCCTCGCAGCAGCGCTCGACGCCGCCGAAGTCCCGGGCATCAAGGAGTAGCGCGCATGAAAATGCAGACGCTCGCTCTGGCTTTCCTCGCTTCCGTCACTATCGGCGGGTTGGCGTGGGTATTCCTTTATCCGCTGCTATCGGGCGAGCGAAAGGCCGAACAGCGCAGGGCTTCGCTTGCCCGCACCACGCCAAGTGTTCGGCGCGAGGATCGAGCGCAACGCTCGAAACGCTCGCAGGTCGAAGAGTCGCTCAAGGAAGTCGAAGAGCGTCACAAAAAGGCGAAGAGCGTGTCGCTGCAACTGCGCATCGCCCAGTCGGGCATGGAGTGGACGAAACAGCAATTCATCATCGGCTCGGTCGTTCTAGGTGCCGTTGCGTTTTTCGTTACCTTCTTCATGGGTGCAGGACTTCTCGCAGCTGCAGGATTCGCGATCGGTGCCGGATTCGGATTGCCGCGCTGGATTCTCGGCTTTCTGAAGAAGCGCCGCGAGAAAAAGTTTCTCGACGCGCTTCCGGATGCCGTCGACATCATCGTTCGTGGCATCAAGGCCGGATTGCCGTTGTTCGATTCGATCAAGGTTGTCGCAGCAGATACACCTGAACCGCTTCGCAGCGAATTCAACGCAATCATCGAGACGCAGGCCATAGGCATGCCGCTCGGCGAGGCTTGCCAGCGTCTGTACGAGCGCATGCCGCTGCCGGAAGCCAATTTCTTCGGGATCGTGATCGCCATTCAAACCAAATCGGGCGGCAATCTCTCGGAGGCCTTGGGCAATCTGTCGAAGGTGCTGCGCGACCGCAAGCGAATGGCCGCCAAGATTCAGGCTATGTCGATGGAAGCCAAGGCTTCGGCCGCGATCATCGGCGCTTTGCCGCCGATCGTCATGATCATGGTCTACATCATGACTCCCGAATACATTTCGCTTTTGTGGACCCATCCCACCGGGCGATTGATGCTCGCGGGCTGCGTCCTGTGGATGTCCACCGGAATCTTCGTGATGAAGAAGATGATCAACTTCGATTTTTGACGAGGCATCATGCTCGATCTTCTTATCGACAGGTTTCACGACACTCGCTTCATGGCGATGCTGCTTGCAGGCATCGCCGCGGCTGCGACTGCCTATACGCTCGTATCGCCCCTCTTTGCTGGTGAGGGATTACAGAAGCGGATGAAGGCCGTCGCCAGTGAGCGCGAACGCATGCGCCAGCGTGAGCGCGAGCGCATAAATCGCACCGAGAAAGTGGCGCTGCGGCAGACACCGAAGCAATTCATTCAGAAGACCGTCGAGGACTTTAATCTCGGCAAGTGGCTTGCGCAGGAAGAAGCCCGCGACAAGCTGGTGATGGCCGGCTATCGCGGCCAATCGCCTTACATGACATTTCTGTTCTTCCGCCTCGTCGTGCCGATCGTATTCTTTGTCGGGGCGGTGCTCTATGTGTTTGTCATTTCGCACATGGAGCAGACCGGCCTCATGAAGGCCGGCATGTGTCTTGGCGCAACCTGGGCCGGTATGCAGGCCCCCATGCTGTTTCTCAAGAACGCGATCCAGAAGCGCCAGCTTCAGATCCGCCGTGCGTTTCCCGACGCGCTCGACCTGCTTCTGATCTGCATAGAATCCGGCATGTCGATCGAAGCGGCGTTCCGCAAAGTCAGCCAGGAAATCGGCTCTCAATCGATCGCACTTGCCGAGGAATTGACGCTGACCACAGCCGAATTGTCATATCTGCAGGATCGAAAGACGGCGTACGAAAACCTTGCCAAGCGAACCGGCATCGAAGGCGTAAAGTCCGTCTGTCTCGCGCTTCAGCAGGCGGAGCGTTACGGCACGCCGATTGGTGCAACTCTTCGCGTGATGGCGCAGGAAAACCGCGACATGCGCATGAACGAGGCCGAGAAGAAGGCCGCGGCGCTGCCGCCGAAGCTCACTGTTCCGATGATCGTTTTCTTTCTGCCGGTGCTGTTCGTGGTCATTCTCGGACCGACCGGCATCAAGGTCGCGGCCTATATGAACTAACGCATGCGCGTCCTAGGACGCGTGCGGGGATCCCGCGGAGGTCGTCCGCGACTTGCGCCCCGAACCGTCGCCGTTATTCAACATCTGTTTGAGATAGGCGACGTTGGCTTCCGCTTCGTCCGGCGGCAGATCGGCGCGAACGATCGTCTCGGCTTCCGCGAACCTGCCTTGAAGACCCACAGCAAGTCCAAGATTCTGACGCACGCGCGGATCGGTGGTGCCGCGATCGAGTGCCGTGCGCAGCGTCGCTTCGGCCTTCGGCAGATTCTTAGACAGCACGTAGGACATCCCGAGGTTCGACAACACCGAGGGTTCATCGGGGACAATCTTCAACGCGCTGGCATAGTAGCGTCGCGCCTCGTCATGTTTTCCCATTTGATCAAGCACGGTTCCTTGCACGGAGAGAATGCGCCAGTCCGGATTGGCCGGCGTATGCGCTTTGGTCAGCGTGTCGAAAGCCTGCTGATAATTCCCATTGTCCGCCAAGGCTCGGCCGTAGGCGGCGAGCAGCGGACGATTGCCGGGGCTGAGAATGGTTGCCTGTTCAAGAACTGCGACCGCCTGTTGGCGCTGGCCATTGAGCCGCAGCGCTGTACCGTATTCGAAAGCGACATCGGCATTTTTCGGATTCGCTCGATAGCGCTCGCCAAGGCTCTCGATTTCGCTGGAGGTGAGACGGCCGGGACCGGCCTCGGCACGTGCGTTCAGCGAGCCGGTAATATCCGGGGATTGAGCGGTCTGGCAGCCGCCAAGACTCACGGCCAAAAGCGCCGCGACGGCAGCGGACCCGAAATGGCGGTTGAAAGCGCGCGAAATACGCATGGCACTTGGACTCGCTTAGGCGGTTGGCGAAGTCGGATACTGTTCGTAATAGACCGTTAACCCTAATGACTGGTTAATTCCCCCGGTCGCCCCCGGCCCGCTGCTATGATGCCGGCAACGCCCGCCCTTTTGAGAATGCCATGCATCCCGCCTTCGCCAGCCCGGCCGATTCGATCCCGATCACATTCGTCACCAAGTCCACGCTGGATTCTGCCCTCGCGGCATTGCCTCCGGTGGCGGACCAGTTTGCCAAAGCGAGCGGATTCGCCGGTAAGCCGGGCCAGCATCTTGGGCTACCGGACGCCAAGGGTGCACTGACACAAGTGCTGTTCGGCATCGAGGAAAAAGACGCCGCATGGCACGACCCGTTCCAGCCCGGTCAGCTGCCCGGCCTGTTGCCCGCCGGAATCTATCGGTTCGCGAACGCGCCGCACGATGCAAGGCTTGCCACCCTGGCGTTCGCGCTCGGGAGCTACAAGTTCGGCCGCTACCGCAAGATCGAACCGAGCAGAGCGCGTCTCGTTCTGCCGCACGGCATAGACGCCATCGAAATTTCGCGGACGGCCGAAGCGGCATTTTTGGCGCGCGATCTCATCAACACGCCATCCAACGACATGGGGCCGGATGAACTTGCGGGCGCAGCCAAAGCGCTCGCAGACAAATTCGGCGCGCAATATTCGACGATCGTTGGCGACGACCTGCTGAAGCGGAATTTTCCGCTGATCCACGCGGTCGGCCGTGCTTCGGCCCGCGCGCCGCGACTGATTGACTTCACTTGGGGCAATGCATCGCATCCGAAGGTAACGCTGGTCGGTAAAGGCGTGTGCTTCGACACCGGCGGTCTCGATCTCAAACCTTCGAGCGGCATGCTCATCATGAAGAAGGACATGGGTGGTGCCGCCAATGTTCTGGCACTCGCGCACATGATCATGAGTGCACAACTCAAGGTGCGATTGCGTGTCCTCATTCCAGCTGTCGAGAATTCCGTTGCCGGAAACGCATTTCGCCCCCTCGATATCTTCCCATCGCGCAAGGGTGTGACGGTGGAAATCGGCAACACCGATGCGGAGGGACGCCTTGTGCTGGCGGATGCACTCGCGCTTGCAGATGAAGAGAAGCCCGACCTTCTTGTCGATCTGGGCACGCTCACCGGAGCGGCACGTGTCGCCCTCGGTCCCGATCTGCCGCCGTTCTACACTAATGACGACATGTTGGCAGACGAAGTCGAAATTTACGCACGCAGCGAGAACGATCCGCTTTGGCGCATGCCGCTATGGCCGCCATACGATTCGTGGCTCGATTCGAAAGTTGCCAATCTCAACAATGCGCCAGCCGGCACATTCGCAGGCTCCATCACTTGCGCTCTTTTTCTGCAGCGCTTCGTCGAGCACGCCAAATCCTGGCTACATGTTGACATTTACGGATGGACGCCAACCGCCAAACCGGGGCGACCGGAGGGCGGCGAGTGTCAGGCCGCGCGCGCGGTCTACAAACTTCTGAGCGCGCGCTATGGCTGACCTCAAAACCGATCCGCGCCTCACTCCTGCACGACCAGATCTCGCCGCGAAATTTCTCGAAGGCAAGGTGAAGGCCGGGCGTTTCGTCGAAGGCGCTGACTGTGAAGTGATCGCGGCCAGCGCTCCGGTGCGCCATGAACCTTCGCATCAATCCTCTCTGGATACGGAAGCATTGAAAGGCGAGCGCGTCACGATCTACGACCGGGCCGAAGGCTGGGCGTGGGGGCAGTTGCAGAATGACGGTTACGTCGGCTGGCTGCCGGAAAACGCTCTTGGACCGATCGCAGAAAAGCACACGCACAAGGTGATAGCCCTCAGAACGCTGGCTTTTCCGGGACCCTCCATCAAACTGCCCCCTGTTGACGTGCTGTCACTTGGATGCCGCGTGACGATTGCCCGTCACGATGGGCCGTTCGCGATCACACCGGACAACATCTTCATCCATGCGATGCACCTTGTACCGCTCAATGTCATGGAAGGGGACTTTGTATCCGTTGCAGAGAGATTTGTCGGAACGCCCTATCTGTGGGGCGGTAAAACCAGTCTTGGCCTCGATTGTTCGGGGCTGGTGCAGGTGTCTCTCGAAGCTGCCGGCTTTCCGATCCCGCGCGAGTCCGATTTGCAGGAAAAATCCGAGGGTACAGCCATTCAAAGCCGCGACTTCGGTAGCCTGAAACGCGGCGATCTTATTTTCTGGAAAGGCCACGTTGCAATCGCGCGCGGCGACGGCACGATGGTCCACGCCAACGCCACCCATATGTGCGTAGCTTGCGAACCGATCGAAACCGCTGTTGCACGAATACGCAAATCCGAAACCGGCGACGTCAGCAGCATCAAGCGGCTTAATTTTGTAAGTAGATAAACTTATCTTCTCGTCAGGCAAACGCATGAAGGTCGTAATCGTCGACTGCAATTGCCGAAGGGAAAGCCACCACCGCGTTTTTGCGGAGATGATGCCGCAGCTTGCGCGTTCCGGTGTTGAATTGATCGTTTCCGATCATTGGCGCGACGAATTCGCCACGGCGAACCTTGTCGTAGGCGCTGACCCAATCGCAGATCGAGACACCTTGTCGAGCACGAGAATTCTCGGTCAACGAACGCTCAACCGGCTGACAAGGCTTGAAGTTGCGAGCGAACAGAATGGCCCGGTCGCAAGATATTGCTCGCCGGCGAACGACGATGAACTGACGAGCGCCACACGCATGTGGGGCGAAGTCGCGGTCTTAAAGTACGACTGGTCGTCGCGGCGCAACGGCGTTTTCCTCTGGCCGCTTACGGAGCGTCGCAAGCCGTTTCCGCCCGATTTCAAGCCCGGCGCCGATCTTTTTATGGAATTCCTGCCGGACGATCCGGCGACTTACAAGATCGACGCGTTCGGCGGCGAAATTCTTGGATCTTGGATTTTGCCGACGCGCAATATGACGCTTCCGGATTGGCAGGTGATTTTAGATCAGAAATCGCATTTCTTCGCACCGCCGGAAAGTCTGAAGCAGGCTATCGCGAAGGTAAGCATTGCGCTGCTCACGCACGGCGCTGGTTACACGAGCTTCGACCTGATGCGCTCCGGCAACGAATTCAAAATCATCGAGATGAACACCTGCGGCGTCGGCACGGGAATCTGGGAAGAGTGGCCATCGCAATATGCCGAGGCTTATTCGCGGGCACTCCTGAAAACGGTTGAACGGCTCGACGCGATTCCTTTCTTCTCGGATTTAAGAGCGCGCGCCAAAGATTCTAACAGCGATCATGCAGCGGCCGTGGTTCTGGACACACCCGAACAGCTCACACATTCTGCCCGCGCTGCGGACGAAGCGGCTTTGCCCGATTCCGCAGAGTTGCGCTTCTATAACCGCCTCATTGAGACCGAACGCCTTGCCCCACGCAAACTTTCGAAAGTGATGCGCGGAAACGCCGAGCCGTTTCTTCGGCATGCCTATGAGACGACTCCCTTCTACCGTGACCGGCTTGCCAGACTGTTTTCGCCGAGCGGCACTATAGATTGGGGCCGCTGGGAAGACGTTCCGCTGACAACGGAAGACGATGTGGCGACGCATCGCGATCTGTTACTCAGCCGCCACGTCGAGGCGCTGCACGGTGCGGTCGTTCACTGTGTTGCGTTCCACTCGAGCGGTCAGCCCATGACCGTTTCCAAATCCACGCTGCAGCTAGCGTCTGAATCCTGCATCGAGGCGCGGCTATTCCGCTGGTTCGGAATCAACACAAGCGAGACGATGGCTTCGCTTCTGCCCGAAGGGAGCGGTGTGCGTGAAGCGTCATGGGTGCCGAAGTGGCTGGCTCTGCAACGCGGTCCACTTCTTGTCGCAGACGCCAATCTGTCTGCGGCGAACCAGCTTCGATGGCTTCAGCAATGCGGTGCGGCTGCACTCAAAGCCCTGCCAAGTCAAATTCATGCTTTGGCCACCGCCGCTGCCGAGCATCCAGAGCTAAGACCCGCCGTGAAGGTTATTTTCACGAACGGAGAGATTGTCACAAGCGCGACCCGTAGTCTCTGCCGAGAGCATCTCGGCGCGAGCATCGCAGACATTTACGGTCGGCTGGAAACTGGTCCCCTCGCTTTGCAATGCCCAGAGTTAGATATCTATCACATGCAAAACGAAGTCTGCATCGTGGAGGTTGTCGATGAGAATGGCCGCGCGGCACCGGCGGGAGGCGTTGGCCGTGTGGTCGTCACACCATTCTATAACTACGCCATGCCGCTCGTCCGATACTTAACCGGCGATATCGTCGAGCTGGCCGCGCGTCCGTTCGGATTGGCCGACAGATGCGCATGCGGCAAGAGTCTCCCGGTTATCCAGCAAATCTACAAACGTCAGACATAAAAAAATGCCGCGGACGGTGAGTCTGCGGCGCTGAATAAACGGTTGCAGGTCCCTAGCGGCGGATAACCGTATCGGTGCCTGGGATATAGAAAAATCCAGAGCCATACAGGCTGCAGACCTTCACATATTCGACCGGAGCACCGGGCTTGCCGAAGTTTGTCGAGACGCCGACCTTGACCGAATCGGTGGTCAAGCCCGTGTAGAGATCGCCAAATTTTGTAACTTTGCCGTAATCGGCATGGGTGTATTCGATGCGCGCCGTCCAGCCGCCGCACAATCTGCCTTCGATGCCCGCGCCGACAAAGCTTCCGCTTCGAGTCTCGGATTCGGCCTTGGTCGGGAAGTTAAAATTCTGGTTGGTCCAGGCACCACCGGCGGTGAAGTAAATCAGGATGTTCGGTGAAACGGCATAGCCGGCGCGGCCACCAATCGACGAGTACCAGTCTGATGACGTACTGAGAGCCACACCGTTGACGACCGTACTGTTCATGTTGGTCGCACCGAACTTGCCTTCGATGCCGATCACGAGACCGCTGCGGAAATTGTAGTTGAAGCCCGCAAAGCCGCCGCCTGATACGGAGGATGGTGACGTACTGCCGATGAAGCCGCCGCTGTAGTCGATCGAGCTCGACGTTCCGCCAACTTCGCCGCCTATGTAGAAACCACCCCAATTACGTACCGGATCTTGCCTCATCGCCAAACGACGCAAAGAATCGCGACTATCCTGCGCGTTGGCATCCGGAATCTGGATGATCGCCAGACCAGCGACTGCAGCAGACGCAACAACAAAGTGTTTGCCCATTCCCCACCCAATTATTTTAGGAATTTTCGCAGGTACGCTAGCACCGGGCGGAACCTGATATCTGTGACTGGGAAGCCACATCCCCGTTTATTTGGAACCGCCCTTGAAATGAAACTTTATTACGTGGCAGAGCCGGTCGGCGCCGCCTCGATATGGAAAGCGGCCGCAAACAGCGCGCGCGTATAGTCGGTCTTGGGATTTTTGAACAAATCGGCTGCCGCCCCCTGTTCTACGACCTTGCCCTCACGCATCACGATCAAATTGCTCGCCAAGGAGGCGACGACCCGGAGGTCGTGAGAGATAAACATATAAGTGAGATCGAGCCGCCGTTGCAGTTGCCGCAACAGATCGACCATCTGCGCCTGAAAAAGCATATCCAGCGCGCTGGTCGGTTCGTCCAGCACCACGAAACTTGGCTCCAGAACGACCGCCCGCGCGATGCTGATACGCTGACGCTGCCCGCCCGAGAACTCATGCGGATAGCGAAAGCGCGTCGCGGCATCGAGGCCGACTTCCTTAAGCGCCTTCACAACGCGCGCTTCACGTTCATCTCGTGAAAGCTGCGGCTGATGCACACCCAATCCCTCGGCAATAATGTCGCCCACCGACATACGCGGGCTGAGCGCGCCGTAAGGATCCTGAAAAACGATCTGCATGTCGCGGCGGAACGGCTGCATATGCTTGAAGCCGAGCCCCTGAACGTTCTTGCCGAGAAATACGATCGGGCCCTGTGATGAGATCAATCGTAGCAAAGCCAGGCCAAGCGTGGTCTTCCCGGAGCCAGATTCGCCGACAACGCCCAGCGTCTCACCCTTGCGCACTGAAATGCTGACGCCATCGACAGCCTTGATGTGCCCAACGGTGCTTCGCAACAGTCCGCGCTTGATCGGAAACCAGACTTTCAGATCGTCCGAGGATACTACAACGGGCTCGTTCGGACGCGGGGGCGCGGGGTCAGGCTTAGGCTCCGCCGCAAGCAACGCCTTCGTGTATGGATGCTTGGCAGTGGTGAAAACCTGCTCGACGGGACCCTGCTCGACGATCCTGCCGTTATTCATCACGCAGACCACGTCGGCGATCCGCCGCACGATGCCGAGATCGTGGGTGATGAACAGCATACTCATGCCGAGTCGTGCGCGGATTTCGCCGAGCAGCTTGAGAATTTGTGCCTGCACCGTCACGTCGAGTGCTGTTGTCGGCTCGTCGGCGATCAGCAAATCCGGTTCATTGGCGAGCGCCATCGCGATCATCACACGCTGACGCTGACCGCCCGATAACTGATGGGGATAGCTCTGAAGACGCGATTCCGGATCGGTAATTCCGACTTGTGTGAGAAGTTCGAGCGTTCGCGCCCGCGCCATCGCACCGCGCACGCCGCTGTGGAGATAGATGACTTCTCCGATCTGCGCTTCGATAGTGTGAAGCGGATTCAGCGACGTCATCGGCTCCTGAAAGATGATCGAAATATCGTTGCCGCGGATCGAGCGAATCTCGTTCTCATTCATCGTCAGCAGTTCGCGGCCTTTGAAATGAATGCTGCCAGACGGATGCGTGGCGGTCGGGTATGGCAGGAGTTTCAGGACCGATAGCGCGCTGACGGATTTGCCAGAGCCGGATTCGCCGACAAGCGCGACGCACTCGCCGCGATTGATCGAAAATGAAATCCTGTCGACGGCGAGTGTCTCGCCACCGGCCTGACGGAAACCAACCGACAAGTCGCGAACGTCAAGCAACGGCTGATTGATTGCATCCATGCCGATCACCTGAACGTCTTGCGCGGATCGAAGGCGTCGCGCACGCTCTCACCGATGAAAATCAGGAGCGACAGCATGATGGCAACCGAGAAAAATCCGGTGAAGCCGAGCCACGGCGCCTGCACATTGGATTTTCCCTGCGAGAGCATCTCTCCGAGCGACGGTGAGCCCGGTGGCAGGCCAAATCCAAGGAAGTCGAGAGCCGTCAGCGTCATCACGGAGGACGACACAATAAACGGCAGAAAAGTCATGGTCGCGACCATCGCATTCGGCAACAGATGACGAAACATGATCTTGGCGTTCGGCACACCGAGCGCTCGCGCAGCCTGGATGTATTCAAAATTCCGGCCACGCAGAAATTCCGCGCGCACTAGACCGACTAGCGATACCCAAGAGAACAGAAGAAGGATTCCGAGCAGAACAAAAAATCCAGGGACTAGCACGGATGATAGAATGAGAAGAAGATAAAGTGATGGAATCGCCGTCCAGACTTCGATGAAGCGCTGAAAACCGAGATCAAGCCAACCGCCGAAATAGCCCTGCACCCCGCCGGCAGCGACACCGATGATCGACGAGACGATTGTGAGTGCAAGACCGAACAAAACCGAAATTCGGAATCCGTAAATCAGCCGTGCGACGACATCGCGGCCCTGATCGTCAGTCCCGAGCCAGTTGTATTCGAGATCGCGGCAACTCTTAAGACCCTTCTTTTCGACGACCGGCTTGCATTGCGCTTCCGTCAGTAACCACGTCGGCTTCGAAGGCGCAGGCGTCGGCAGATCGAGATTGTGCGTATCATAAGAGTATCGGATCAGCGGCCACACGACGGTGCCGCCTTTCTCAGCGATCAGCTTTTGCAGATAAGGATCGCGATAATCCGCCGCCGTCTCGAAATCGCCGCCGAACGCCGTTTCCGGATAGGTGATGAACGCGGGAAAGTAGAGTTTTCCGTCGAACTTGATCAAGAACGGCCGATCGTTGGCAATCAGTTCCGCAAACAGCGAAACGAAAAATAGAATCAGAAAGATCCAAAACGACCAATAGCCACGCCGGTTGGCCTTGAAATTTTGCCAGCGCCGCTTGTTGAGTGGCGACGGAGCAAGCGGACGACGCGACGGCGGCACGACTTCACCGAGCAGTGATTGCGCAGTTGTCTCAACAGGCGGGTTCGCGGTGTCTGTCATACGTCCCGCGCCTCGAAATCGATGCGCGGATCAATCCACATATATGCCAGATCGGAAATCAGGTTCACGATCAGGCCGACGAGCGAGAAAATGAACAGCGTGCCGAACACCACCGGATAGTCGCGGTTCAGCACGCTCTCGAATCCCAATAGCCCGAGTCCGTCGAGCGAAAAAATAGTCTCAATCAGAAGCGAGCCTGAAAAGAATGCGTGAATGAACGCGCCGGGAAATCCTGCGATCACGATCAGCATGGCGTTGCGGAAGATGTGACCATACAGCACCTGCCACTCGGTGCAGCCTTTGGCGCGCGCCGTCATCACGTATTGCTTGCGGATTTCATCAAGAAAAGAATTTTTGGTCAGCAGCGTCATGGTCGCGAAGGCACCGAGCGCCATCGAAATTAGCGGCAGCGTCAGATGCCAAAAGTAGTCGAGTATTTTCTGATACCAGGGGAATTGCGTCCAGTTGTCGGAGGTCAATCCCCGCAGCGGGAAGATGTCGAAGAACGATCCGCCCGCGAACAGGATTATCAGCAGAATCGCGAACAGAAAACCAGGGATTGCAAAGCCGATAATAATGACGCCGGAGGTCCACACATCAAAACGGGATCCATCTTTGATCGCTTTTCGAATGCCGAGTGGAATCGAAATCAGATAGGTCAGGAGCGTCATCCAGATCCCAAGCGACATCGAGACCGGCAGCTTCTCCTTGATCAACTGAATCACGCTGACGTCGCGGAAATAGCTTTTCCCGAAATCGAAACGCGCGAAATTCCACAGCATCAGCAGGAATCGCTCAGGGGCAGGCTTGTCGAAGCCGAATTGCTTTTCGAGGCTTTTGACGAAATCGGGATCGAGGCCCTGCGCGCCGCGGTATTTCGACGACACGGCGTCAGCGGATGCGCCGGCTTGAGGGCGGGAGGCAAAATCGCCGCCGGGCGAGCCGGAAATACGCGAGCTTGCACCCGTATCGGAGCCCGACAGTTGCGCGATTACGCGCTCGACCGGCCCGCCGGGCGCAAATTGCACGACAACGAACGACACAAACAGAATTCCCAGCAACGTCGGAAACATCAGAATGATGCGGCGGGCGATGTAGGCGCTCATGGATCGTCTCTTGGCTTACTTCGCCTGATCGGATTTCGGCGATCCGGTCGACTGCGCTGCACTTCTGGCTTTGGATTCGTCATGCCACCACAGTTCCGGCGCACCGACCCCGCCGGTATATCGCGGGATGTTCGTAGGATGCGCGAACACGTCCCAATAGGCAATGCGATGGTTCGTCGAATACCATTGCGGGACCCAGTACCGTCCCGCGCGGAACACGCGATCAAACGCTCGGCACCCAATCCGCAGCTCATCGCGATTATCGGCCGCAATAATCTTTTCGATTAAAACATCGAGTGCCGGGTTTGCGACGCCTGCGAGATTTTGCGACCCCTTGATGGCGGCGGCCTGCGAGGAAAAGAACGTGCGCAACGCATCGCCCGGCGTCGATGCCATGCTGAAGCGCTCGATCGTCATATCGAAATCGAAATCGTCGAGCCGCGCGCGATACTGTACCGGATCGGCCAATCGGAAGCTGGATTCGATTCCAAGCGTGGCAAGATTCTTGATGTATGGTGCGTGGTGCGGCTGCAGCGACGGCTCGTAGTTGAGGAACTCGATCTTGAATGCGTCGCCATTCGGCAGATAGCGCTTGCCGTCCTTGATAGAACACCCGGCATCCATCAATAGTTGCGAAGCCTTGCGCAGCAGCGTGCGGTCCTGGCCAGATCCGTCCGAAACCGGCGGCACGTAAGGCTCGCCGAACACTTCATCGGGGACTTTCCCTCGGAAGGGTTCGAGCAACGCAAGTTCTTCCGGCGGCGGCGCGCCGTTCGCCATCAGGTCGGAATTCTGAAATGGCGAAACCGTGCGGGCATAAGCGCCGTACATGATCGTCTTGTTGGTCCACTCGAAATCAAAAGCCTGCGTCAACGCCTCGCGCACGCGCGGATCCTTGAATTGCTCACGGCGCGTGTTGATGAACCAGCCCTGCGCGCCCGACGGTGTCTGATCCGGTAATGTCTCGCGCTTGACACGGCCGTCCTTGACGGCCGGGAAATCGTAACGCGTGTTCCAGATGCGGGCGGTGAATTCCTCGCGATAGAGATAGTTGCGCCCAGTAAAGCCTTCAAAGGCGACGTCGCGGTCGCGGTAGAATTCGAAGCGAACCGTATCGAAGCTGAAAGCGCCGCGCGACACCGGCAGATCCTTCGCCCACCAATCCTTGACGCGGTCAAACTCGATATAGCGGCCCGGCTCGAAACGTCCGACTTTATACGGACCCGAACCCAGCGGGATATCGAGCGTGGATTCGTCGAACGCGCGACTGGCGTAATATTTTTTCGAGAAGATCGGCAGACCGGCCACGAACAGCGGCACATCGCGTCCGCGCTTCGGCGCGAATATCGCCACGACCGTCGAATCGTCTGGGGATTCTGCCTTCACCATGTCGCGCAGCTGCTGGCGGATGATTGGGTGGCCTTTCTCCTTCAGTACGCTGATCGAGAAGGCCGCATCCTGCGCGGTCAGCTTGCTGCCGTCGTGAAACCGCGCCTCGGGCCGGAGCGTAAAACGATAGGTCAATTTATCAGACGAGATTTTCACCGAGCGGGCGACAAGCCCGTACATCGCGTCAGGCTCGTCGCCGGCGCGCACCATCAATGACGCGAAGGTTTGCTCCATGCCGGTTGCGCCATCGCCTTTGAGAATAAAGCTGTTGAGCGAATTGAACGTCGTGAACGACTGGTTGTAGGACCGGCCCCACGGAATGGTGGAGAACGCCCCGCCCTTCGGCGCATCGACATTGACGTATTCGAAATTCTTGAACCCGGCGGGATATTTCAGATCGCCGAATGCCGACATGCCGTGAGACTCGGATTCAGCCTGCGTTTGCGCTTGCGTGTGCTGAGAACGCAAAGCTGCAAGCGCTGTCGCGCCGAGCACCAGAACGCGACGGCGCGTAACGCCGGTCAAGAACGCTTTCCGATCTTGTCGGCCTTGTCCTTGTCGAACCACCACAGCGCCGGCAACCCGGATCGCCCATATTTCGGCAATGGCGCGTGGCTGAAACGGTCCCAGCGCGCATAGCGAGAAAACCCATATGTGAACTGCGGCACGACGTAGTAGTGCCAGAGGAGCACGCGATCGAGCGCCTTGGTCGCAGCGACAAGCGTTTCGCGATCTTTCGCGAAGACGATCTTGTCGATCAGTTTATCAACGACAGGATTCTTGATGCCGATGGTGTTGCGCGATCCCGGCGTGTCGGCCGCTTCGCTTCCCCAGAAATCGCGCTGCTCGTTGCCCGGCGACAACGACTGGCCCCACACATCGGTAATGATGTCGTAGTCGAAATTACGCAGGCGGTTCTGATACTGCGTGCTGTCTACGCTCCGGATCGTGACGTCGATTCCCAATCGCGCGAGCGAAGGCTTGTAAAAAAGCACGATGCGCTCCGACGGCGGGCTGTCGATCAAAAATTCGACGCTGACCTGCTTGCCGTCCTTGTCGACCAGCTTCTGATCCTTCACCTCATAGCCTGCTTCCTTGAGCAGCCTTGTCGCCTGGCGCAAATTCTCGCGAACCCTCTCCGGATCGCCGCCGACCGGATTTTCGTAAGGTTTCGTCGTCACTTCCGGCGGAATGTCCTCGTAAATCTCTTTCAAAAGCGCGAATTCCTTGCCCACCGGAATGCCCGAACACGCTAGCTCCGTTCCCTCGAAATAGGAGCCGATGCGCTTGTACTGGCCGTAGAACAACTGCTTGTTCATCTCCTCGAAGTCGAACGCGTAGTTGAACGCGCGGCGCACCCGCTTATCCGCGAACAAAGGACGGCGGATGTTGAAGGCGAAGCCCTGCATCCGGCCTGAGTCATTGATCGGGAATTCTTCGAGAACGACTTTCTTTTCGGTGACCGCAGGAAAGTCGTAAGCGGTCGCCCAGCTCTTTGCGGACGACTCCACGGTCCAGTCCGCCTGATCGGCCTTGAACGCCTCGAGCGACACCGTGGTGTCACGAAAGAATTCGTAGCGAAGTTCTTCGAAATTATTCTGGCCGATGCGGGTCGGTTGCTTGTCGCCCCAGTATTTCTTCACGCGCTCGAGCGTTACGGAGCGACCCGCGACGAAGTCCTTGACCGCGTAAGGTCCCGACCCAAGCGGCTTCTCCAGCGTGGTTGCGCCGATGTCGCGCTTACGGCCCTGGGAATCCTTGCCGTCCCACCAGTGCTTCGGTAGCACCGTCAGTTCGCCGACGATGGTCGGCAACTCGCGATTGCCCGGCGCGTCGAAAATGAATTTCACCTCATGCGGCCCGGACTTCTCCATCGTGACCACATGACGATAGTAGGACGAATACATCGGGCTGTAGCGCTTGAGCGAATTCATCGAGAACATGACGTCTTCCGGCGTGACCGGCTTGCCGTCATGCCACTTCGCGTCCTTACGCAAACGATAGATCACCCACGAATGATCGTCCGGGTGCATCGCGGCTTCCGCGAGCAACCCATATTGCGTCGTCGTCTCGTCGAGCGAGCGCGTCATCAGCGTTTCGTAGATCAGCCCGACAGCCGGCGCGATCGTACCCTTTACGCCTGCGACGGCGATATTGAAGTTGTCGAACGTACCGATGGAGATCTGGCGCGCGACACCGCCTTTCGGCGCATCGGGGTTGACGTAGTCGAACCGCTTGAAGTCAGCCGGATATTTGATGTCGCCAAACAGCGACAGCGCGTGACGCCATTGCTGCGTTGCCTTGGCTGGTGCCTGCGCATTTGCGGCCTCGATGATCGGCCGCCCAGCTGCGGTGCTTATTACCGGAGCGGCTGCGATAAAGGCTCCGCTTTGGAGAAGACGACGGCGTGAAATTGCCAAAGGAAATCCTGTCGCGGTTGAAATTCGAGGGCGGGACGCAGTCAGCGTCGGCAGGGATTATGTCCGTTTTTGGATACCGCGCCAGTCCGGCACTCCGGGCGTTTCGCGGCCAAACGTCTCAATAACGCAGCATTGATGGGAACAAAAAAGGCCGGGCAAAACCCGGCCGTTCTCGCATTAAATCTCTGTCACGCTCGCGGTCAGTTGCTGGCCGTCGGCAGCGGCGCAGGCGAATCCGACAGCGTCCGCAGATACGCGATCACGTCAGCGCGTTCGCTATCCTTCGAGATACCGGCGAAACCCATCGCTGTGCCCGGAACGAAGCCCTTCGGGTTGGCGATGAACTTGTTGAGATCGTCGTAGGTCCACTTGCCGCCCTTGGACTTCATGGCAGCCGAGAAATTGAACCCGTTCTTGCCTTCGCCCTTCGCCTCGTTGACGGTGTTGTAGAGGTTCGGACCGACCTTGTTCGCTCCGCCCTTCTCGAAGGAATGGCAGGCACCGCACTTCTTGGCAGCAGCCGCGCCCTTTTCGGCAGAAGCCGTCTGCAGCAATTTTTCGATCGGCTCGGACGGCGCAGCAGCAGCCGTGTCGTGTCCGCTGCCTTCAGCTTCCTTCACCGCGATCTCGTAGCCCGGCTTTTCAGCCTTGATCGGCGAGAAGATCGCATTCGCCGTGAAATTCGTCACAAGCAACACAAGGCAGGTGCCGAGAATGGCGCCCATGATTTTGTTAAGTTCGAAGGAGTCCATTTTCGAGCAGGCCCCGGACCGGAATGTCGTTTGGCGGGCCGATTTTTCGGCCGCGAGGAAGCCGCCAGCATCCGCGTGCGCCGCAATACCGGTAGCCGGATCGAGATAACGGGTTGCCTGCCTTCTTGCAACCCGTATAAAGCCGCGACCCCTTGAAAACACCTGTCATTTCCTCATCATTTTGGCCGTGCGAGCCGTTCATTGCCGATGCTAGACGCCCGGACCCTGGTGCTGATTCCCGCCCGCATGGCCGCGACGCGCCTGCCCGGAAAGCCGCTGCTCGACATCGCGGGCCTGCCGATGATCGTCCATGTCATGCGGCGAGCGCAGGAAGCGAACATCGGGCGGGTCGTGATCGCCACCGACGCGCCGGAAATCGCGCAGGCGGTCAAAGCGAATGGCGGCGAAGCGGCGATGACGCGCTCCGATCACCCCTCCGGCTCGGATCGCATTTTCGAGGCGCTCGAAGCGCTCGATCCGTCGCGGCAGATCGACACAATCATCAATGTTCAAGGCGACCTGCCGACGATTGCGCCTGCGAACATTCGCGCGGTGGTCTCGCCATTCGCCGATCCAGCCGTCGATATCGCAACCCTTGCCGCTATCATCAGCAAACCCGACGAGCACACCAATCCGAATGTGGTCAAAGTCGTCGGCTCGCCGCTGAGCGAGAGGCGAATGCGTGCGCTTTATTTCACCCGCGCCACTGCGCCGGCCAATGAAGGGCCGCGCTACCATCACATCGGGCTATACGCCTATCGCCGCAAAGCGCTTTCCCGCTTCGTGGCGCTGAAGCCGTCGCCGCTCGAACTGCGCGAGAAACTCGAACAACTCCGTGCACTGGAAGCCGGCATGCGGATCGACGTCACGGTGGTTGACAGCGTTCCCTTGGGCGTCGATACGCCTCATGATCTCGAGACCGCGCGCCAGGTGCTGGCGGGGACAAACCGATGACCAAACCGATGAAGATCGCATTTCAGGGCGAACCGGGCGCGAACTCGCATATTGCGATTGCCGAAGCCTATCCGGGTGCAACGCCGCTGCCTTGCGCGACCTTCGAGGACGCGCTCGCCGCGATTTCGTCGGGCGAAGCCGATCTCGGAATGATCCCGATCGAGAACTCGGTCGCGGGCCGGGTTGCGGATATCCATCACCTGCTGCCGCAGTCGGGATTGTTCATTGTGGGCGAATGGTTCCTGCCGATCCGGCATCAACTGATGGCGCCGCGCGGCGCGACGATTTCCGACATCAAGTCTGTCGAAAGTCATGTTCATGCACTCGGCCAATGCCGCAATGTCATCCGCAAGCTGAAGATCAAATCGATTGTCGCAGGCGACACGGCCGGCTCGGCGCGCATCGTCGCCGAAAGCGGCGACAAATCGCGCGCCGCGATAGCGTCGCGGCTGGCGGCCGAAATTTACGGCCTCGATATTCTGGCGGAAGACATCGAGGACGAGGCGCACAACACCACGCGCTTCGTCATCCTCTCGCGCCATGAAAACTGGGCCAAACAGGGCTCAGGTCCGCTAGTGACGACTTTTGTCTTCCGCGTGCGCAACCTGCCCGCCGCGCTCTACAAGGCGATGGGCGGCTTTGCGACCAACAACGTCAACATGACCAAGCTCGAAAGCTACATGGTCGAGGGCAATTTCTTCGCCACGCAATTTTACGCGGACGTCGATGGTCATCCGAACGACAAGAACCTTGCCTTCGCGCTGGAAGAACTGAAATTCTTCTCCAAGGAACTGCGCATCGTTGGCGTCTATCCCGCGCATCCGTTCCGCGTGGCGTTCAGCGAAAAGACCGACTAAAGCCTGCGATCAGGCCGCTTTCTGCTTTCCCAATCCGAATGCATGCGCAAGCAGGCTGTAGGATTTCTTGCGCGCGTTGTGATCGTAGGTCGCGGTGATGACCATCACCTCATCCGCTTTGCACGCTGAAATCATCGGCGAAATTGCCTGCATTACAGTCTGCGGACTACCAACGAACAACCGCGAGCGGTTGCGTGCTATATTGGCCCGCTCGCCGTCGGTGTAGGGATAGGCCAACGCTTCCTCGACACTCGGCAGCGGAAGATATTGCCCGTGATCGCGACGCAAGCGATTCAAGTCCGCCGATGATGCAAGCCGCTCCGCCTCTTCATCCGTGTCGGCCATGATCACGGCGATGGCGAGGATGCCGTGCGGCTTGTCGCGCCAGCGCGAAAGTTTGAAATGGTCGTGGTAGTGCGACATCACCGCGACCGCATCGTGCGAAGCAAAGTGATGCGCGAACGCAAATCCCATCCCGACCTGCGCTGCAAGCTGGCCGCTGTAGTCGCTCGACCCGAGAAGCCAGATCGGCGGCAGCGGCGCGTCGTCCGGCATCGCGACCACGCTGTTGAACGGATGACCTTCGGGAAATTCCCGCGTCTCCCACAAGGTCAGTTCGTGCAGACGTTCGAGAAAATCGTCGCCTTCGCGGCCATCGAGTCGACGACGGAGTGCATACGCTGTCGCATGATCGGTGCCGGGCGCGCGGCCGAGACCGAGATCGATGCGACCGGGAAACAACGCCTCCAGCATTTTGAATCGTTCGGCAATGATCAGCGGCGCGTGGTTCGGCAGCATCACGCCGCCGGAGCCGACGCGGATGCGTTTCGTCACGGCGGCGATCTGCCCGATCATGATGTCCGGCGACGGACTCGCGACCGAGGACAGGTTGTGATGCTCGGCCAGCCAGTAACGGACGTAGCCCAAGCGATCCGCGTGCTGCGCGAGATCGATCGAGTTACGCAAAGACTGCGCGGGTTTGGTGCCGGTGGTGACGACGGACAGGTCGAGGACGGAGAGCGGGATATTGAGGGCCATCGCACGAAGCTAGTGGCTCAGATTGCGCCCTCAAAGGCGGTGCCGGGCATGGCTCCGACGCAACGAATTATGGCGGTAGTGGGCGTATGGATGAGATAATGAGGCTACTATAGTGATTTCCCATCACATAATGTAAAATCATAAGGACTTTCTAGTGGGATTTCTGATATGTTACCGCCTATAAATCCATAAAACTTACCATTTTGGTCAATTTCCCACTGGTTCTGAGGCTTATTGGGCTGTCGGAATGGGCCTGTTTCTCTTATTTTAAGACCCAAAGGCGAAACGGTGACGGACTTGGAATCGAGGGGCGAAAAGGTGGCGATGCCGCCGTCCCGACCGGCCGAGCGCACCCAGTGGAGTTGACCGCGTGACGAGTGAAGCCCCGGCCGGGAATTCCAATCGGCCTGACGCCCCGAAACAGAAATTGCCGAAAATCTCGTTCGAATTTTTTCCGCCGAAGACGGAAGAAATGGAGCACAGCCTGTGGGGCTCGATCACGCGTCTTGCGCCGCTGCACCCGAACTTCGTTTCGGTGACTTATGGCGCGGGCGGCTCGACCCGCGAACGCACTCATTCGACCATCGCGCGAATCCTGAAAGAAACCGATCTCGTCCCTGCTGCGCATCTGACCTGTGTAAACGCGTCGCGCGCGAATATCGACGACGTGGTAGCCCGCTATCACGATGTCGGCGTGCGTCACATCGTGGCGCTGCGCGGCGATCCGATGACCGGCATCGGCACACCTTACGCCGCACACCCGGATGGCTATCAGACTTCCGCCGAACTCGTCGGCAGCATCCGCAAGCGCTATCCGGGTATCGACGTCACCGTGTCCGCCTATCCCGAGAAACATCCTGAGAGCGCGAACTTCGACGCCGACATCGACGTGCTGAAGGCAAAGGTTGATGCGGGCGCGACACGCGCCATCACGCAGGTGTTTTTCGATAACGATCTCTACTTTCGTTATCTCGATCGCGTCCGCGCGCGCGGCATCGAAATCCCGATCCTCCCCGGCATCATGCCGATGCACAATTTCAAGCAGGCACGCGGCTTCGTGACGCGCGCGGGCACCACCGTTCCCGACTGGCTCGCGGAAAAATTCGACGGCCTCGATAACGATCCGGAGACGCGCAAGCTCGTCGCGGCGACAGTTGCCGCGGGGCAGGTTCAGAAACTGTTCAAGCACGGCGTCGAGAATTTCCACTTCTACACCATGAACCGCGCGGATCTCGTGTTCGCGATTTCGCATCTGCTCGGCATCCGGCCGAACGGTGCGCAGAAAGCCGCGTGATGACCAAAAGGATTTCTCCCGTCGCCGACAAATTCCGCGCGCTGGCGCGCGAGCGCATTCTTGTGCTCGACGGTGCGATGGGCACGATGATCCAGGCGCTGCAATATGACGAGGCGGCGTTTCGCGGCGAACGATTCAAGGACTTCCATCGCGACCTGCGTGGCAACAACGATCTTCTGATTCTCACGCAGCCGAAGGCGATCGAGGACATTCATTATCAATACCTGAAGGCGGGTGCGGATATCGTCGCGACCAACACCTTCTCCTCGACCTCCATCGCGCAGGCCGATTACGATCTCACGACGATTGCCTATGAGATGAACCGCGAGGGCGCGAAGCTCGCGCGCAACGCGGCGAGGCGCGCGGAAGCCGATGACGGCAAGCCGCGTTTCATCGCTGGCGCGCTCGGCCCGACCAACCGCACCGCGTCGATCTCGCCGGATGTGGCGAACCCCGGTTTTCGCGCGGTGACATTCGACGATCTGCGCATCGCCTATAGCGAACAGATCAACGGACTTCTGGACGGCGGCGCGGACATTCTTCTGGTCGAGACGATCTTCGATACGCTCAACGCCAAAGCCGCGCTGTATGCGATTGCGGAAATTTCCGAGCAACGCGGCATTCGTGTGCCGGTGATGGTCTCCGGCACGATCACCGACAAATCGGGTCGATTGCTGTCCGGCCAGTTGCCGGAAGCGTTCTGGTATTCGGTTCAGCACGCCGCACCGCTGACAATCGGATTCAACTGCGCACTCGGTGCTGAAGACCTGCGCGCGCACATTGCCGACATCGGCCGCGTCGCCGATACGCTGGTTTGCGCCTATCCCAACGCCGGCTTGCCGAACGAATTCGGCCAGTACGACGAGTCGCCGGAATATATGGCAAAGCTCGTCGGTGAATTTGCGCAGGCGGGTCTTGTGAATGTGGTCGGCGGCTGCTGCGGCACCACGCCGGACCACATCAAGGCCATTGCGAACGCCTGCGCGCCGCACAAACCGCGCATTGTGCCTGAGATTGCGCCGCTGCTGCGCCTCTCTGGATTGGAGCCATTCTCACTGACATCAGACATTCCTTTCGTGAACGTCGGCGAGCGCACCAACGTCACCGGCTCGGCGCGTTTCCGCAAGCTGATCAAGAACGCGGACTACACAGCCGCGTTGCAAGTTGCACGCGATCAGGTCGAGAACGGCGCACAGGTGATCGACGTCAACATGGACGAGGGCCTGCTCGACTCCAAACAGGCGATGATCGAATTTCTACATCTCGTCGCCTCCGAACCCGATATCGCCCGCGTGCCGGTGATGGTCGACTCGTCGAAGTTCGACGTCATCGAAGCAGGCCTGAAATGCGTTCAGGGCAAGCCCATCGTCAACTCGATCTCGATGAAGGAAGGCGAAGAAAAATTCCTTCATGAGGCATCGGTTGCACGCCGTCACGGCGCGGCCGTCGTCGTGATGGCATTCGATGAGACCGGACAGGCGGATACGTTCGCGCGCAAGACCGAAATCTGTAAACGCGCCTACGACCTGCTCACAATGAAGCTCAACTTCCCGCCGCAGGACATCATCTTCGATCCCAACATTTTCGCGATCGCGACGGGTCTCGAAGAACATAATAACTACGGCGTCGATTTTATCGAGGCGACGCGCTGGATTCGAGCAAACCTGCCGCACGCGCATATTTCCGGCGGTGTCTCAAATCTCTCGTTCTCGTTCCGCGGCAACGAGCCGGTGCGCGAAGCGATGCATTCGGTGTTCCTGTATCACGCCATCAAGGCCGGCATGGACATGGGCATCGTCAATGCCGGGCAGATGGTGATCTACGACGACATCGAGCCGGAACTGCGGAATGCCTGCGAGGACGTGATTCTCAATCGCGATCCCGGCGCGTCGGAGCGGCTGCTTGCGCTCGCCGAAAAATATCGCGGCAAGGAAACGCAAACAAAAGAGCAGGACCTCGCCTGGCGCGAATGGCCGGTTGAGAAGCGCCTCTCTCATGCGCTTGTCAACGGCATCACCGAATTCATCGATGCCGACACCGAAGCTGCGCGGCAGACAGTGGATCGTCCGCTGAACGTGATCGAAGGCCCGCTGATGGACGGCATGAATATCGTCGGCGACTTGTTCGGCGCGGGGAAAATGTTCCTGCCGCAGGTGGTGAAGTCCGCGCGCGTGATGAAGCAGGCGGTCGCTTACCTGATGCCGTTCATGGAAGAAGAAAAGGCGCGCAATCAGGCCGCAGGCATTGCCAGCGAAGGCCGCCATTCGGCCGGGAAGATCGTGATGGCGACCGTGAAGGGCGACGTTCACGATATCGGCAAGAACATCGTCGGCATCGTTCTGCAATGTAACAATTTCGAGGTGATCGACCTCGGGGTGATGGTGCCCGCCGCGAAGATTCTCGAAACGGCAAAGAAGGAAGGCGCGGATATCATCGGTCTCTCCGGCCTGATCACGCCGTCGCTGGATGAGATGGTGTTCGTCGCGTCCGAAATGCAGCGGCAAAACATGGACCTTCCGCTGCTGATCGGCGGCGCGACCACAAGCCGCGTGCACACCGCGGTGAAGATCGATCCGCGTTATGACAACGGCTCCGTCGTGCACGTCAACGACGCGAGCCGCGCCGTCGGCGTCGCCTCCGCATTGCTGTCGCCGGAGAAACGCGCCGCCTACGCACGCGAGGTTCGTGCCGAATACGCCAAGATTTCCGAGGCGCACCACAGGGCGCAGGCCAACAAGAAGCGGCTATCGCTGGCGGATGCACGCGCCAACGCGCTGGCAATCGACTGGGCACAGACCAAGCCGGTGAAGCCGTCGTTCATCGGCGTCAAATCGTTCAACGGCTATCCGCTTCAGGAACTGGTCGATTACATCGACTGGACGCCATTCTTCCAGACATGGGAATTGACCGGGCGCTACCCGAACATCTTGAGCGATCCGAAGGTCGGCGAGGCCGCGACGTCTCTTTATAACGATGCGCGCAAGATGCTCGACACCATCGTGAAAGAGAAATGGTTCAAGGCCAACGCCACCGTCGGTTTCTGGCCGGCGAATGCGGACGGTGACGACATCACGCTCTACAGCGACGAAGGGCGCACCAAGCCGCTCGCGACGCTGCACACGCTACGCCAGCAGCTTGAGAAGCGCGAAGGCCGCCACAACGCGGCGTTGTCGGATTTCATCGCGCCGCAAGCGAGCAAGGTACAGGATTATATCGGCGCGTTCGTCGTGACTGCCGGCATCGGCGAGGACGCGATCGCCGACCGTTTCAAGAACGCCAATGACGACTACTCGTCCATTCTGGTGAAGGCGCTGGCCGATCGCCTCGCCGAAGCCTTTGCCGAGCGCATGCATGAGCGCGTGCGCCGCGAGTTGTGGGGCTACGCGCCGGACGAGAATTTCTCGAAGGACGATCTGATCGTCGAAAAATACAACGGCATCCGCCCTGCGCCGGGCTATCCCGCGCAGCCCGATCACACCGAGAAGACCACGATCTTCAAATTGCTCGATGCCGAGCGCAATGCGGGCGTGACGCTGACGGAGAGTCTGGCGATGTGGCCGGGCTCGTCGGTGTCCGGTCTTTATTTCAGTCATCCGCAGAGCGAGTATTTCGGAGTCGGCAAGGTCGAGCGCGATCAGGTCGAGGATTACGCGGAGCGCAAGGGCTTCACGATTGCGGAGACTGAACGCTGGCTCGCGCCGGTGCTGAACTACATCCCGTCGAGCGAACCGACGCCCGATCTCGCGCCGGATGCGGACGTGTCGAAACTTCCGCTGGCGCAGCATCCGCCGGGATGCGGCTGCGCGATGCATGTGCGATTGAACATGAAACCGCGCGCCGAAGCGCGGAACTGATCAGCCGGGATCGCTCGCCAGCACGCCTTTGACGGCCTGCGCCCAGCCTTTCAATTTGCGCGCGCGCGTTGCTTCCGACATGTTCGGCTTGAAGCGGCGTTCGAGCCGCCACGAATCCGCAAAGCGAGCCGGCTCGGGATAGACGCCTGCACCAAGACCGGCGAGATAGGCCGCACCCACCGCCGTGGTTTCCTGAATCACCGGACGATCCACCGGCGCATTCAAGACGTCCGACAGCCGCTGCATGGTCCAGTCCGATGCCGTCATGCCGCCATCGACCCTCAATACGGTGTTGGCTTTCGCAGCGTCCGGCCAGTCGGCGCGCATCGCCGCCCACAGATCGTAGGTCTGATAACACACGCTTTCCAGCGCGGCGTGTGCGAGTTCGGCGGGGCCGGTGCCACGTGTGAGGCCGAACAGCGCGCCGCGCACATTTGGATTCCAGTACGGCGCACCGAGGCCGACGAAAGCCGGCACGAGATAGACCGACTGCTCGGAATCCGATTTTTCCGCGAGCGGACCGGACTCCACAGCGCTCTTGATGATGCCGAGGCCGTCGCGCAGCCATTGCACGGCGGAGCCCGCGACGAAGATCGAGCCTTCGAGGGCGTAGGTACGCTGGCCCTTGAGCTGATACGCGATCGTCGTAAGCAGCTTGTTTTTTGAAGCCACCGCCGTCGTGCCGGTGTTCAGCAGCGCAAAGCATCCCGTGCCGTAGGTCGATTTCATCATGCCGGGAGAGAAACACGCCTGACCTATCGTCGCCGCCTGCTGGTCGCCTGCGATGCCTCTGATCGCAATCGCGCCGCCGAACAGATCGGCGGCGGTTTCGCCGAAATCAGCCGACGAATCTCGCACCTCAGGCAGCATCGAGCGCGGCACACGCAGGATTTTCAGCAAGCCCTCGTCCCACGCGCCCTTGTGAATATCGAACAGCAGCGTGCGCGACGCATTGGTGGCGTCGGTGGCGTGAACCTTGCCGCTCGTCAATCGCCACAGCAAATAGCAATCCACCGTGCCGAACAGCAGCTCGCCGCGCTCGGCGCGTTCGCGCGCGCCGGGAACATGATCGAGAATCCATGCGATCTTGGTACCGGAGAAATACGGATCAATGATGAGGCCCGTCTTGGCGCTGATAGCAGGTTCATGCCCCTCCGCTTTCAGCTTCGCGCAAATCTCGGCAGTACGACGATCCTGCCACACGATGGCGCGATGCACGGCCTTTCCCGTCGCGCGGTCCCATACCACCGTCGTCTCGCGCTGGTTGGTGATGCCGATGGCCGCGATATCTTTCGCAGCGACACCCGCTTTCTTCATCGCATCTCGGCAGGTCGCGACCGTCGAGGTCCAGATATCTTCCGGCTCGTGCTCGACCCAGCCGGATGCAGGAAAATGCTGCTGGAATTCCTGCTGCGCGACGGCAGCAATGGAAATGTCAGCGCGGAATATAATCGCGCGCGACGATGTCGTGCCCTGGTCGATAGCGAGGATATGCGTGGCCATGTCGTATCCGCGTCGGTTGCGCGGCTAACGAAACATCAAACCGATGCGGTTGTCACGCCGCCGTCGATGACAATCGTCTGGCCGGTCATGAAGGTCGAGGCATCCGATACCAGATATGCGACAGCGCCCGCGATTTCGTGCGGCTCGCCGATCCTTCGCAACGGCGTCGTCGCGGTGCGGCGCTTGAGCAGCGCCTCGTCTTCCCACAGCGCGCGGGCGAAATCGGTCTTCACCAGCCCCGGTGCGATGCAGTTGACGCGCACTTTCTTCGGACCCCATTCGCCCGCAAGGCTGCGCGCCAGAGAAAAATCCGCCGCTTTGGAAATTCCGTAGGCGCCGATCACGGTCGAACCGCGCAGGCCTCCGATGCTCGATATAATAATGACAGAGCCGCCGCCGCGCTCCGCCATGTGCGGGATCGCTTTGCCGCACAGCCAGATGTTGCTCTTGACGTTCGAGCCCATGATCTTGTCGAAGGCTTCGTCCGTAATGTCGAGCAGCGGGCCGTAATAAGGATTCACTGCTGCGTTGCAAATCAGCGCGTCGACATGGCCGTAGTGCTTGATGGTGCCGTCGATCAGCGCATCGACCTCGTTGCGGCGGCTGATATTGCAGGCGATGACATGTGCGTCACCGCCCGTTTTCCTGATGCCATCAACGACCTCTTGGCAGGCATCGGCCTTGCGGCTCGACACCACGACCTTTGCGCCAAGCTGCGCGAGCAGTTCGGCCGAGGCACGGCCGATGCCGCGGCTCGATCCGGTGACGACCGCGACCTTGCCGGCGAGATCGAACGGTGACGCGGTCATGCGCGCGATCCGGTTGTCAGATCAGACCGCCCTGTTCGGTGACACGCGCCAGATGATAGTCGGTGTCGCCGAACGTGTTTTCGATCATGGTCAGCCGCTTGAAGTAGTGGCCGATCTTGGCCTCCATCGTCATGCCGATGCCGCCGTGAAGCTGGATCGCCTGCTGGCCGATGAACTTCGCCGACTTGCCGATCTGCACTTTCGCAGCGGCAACCGCGTTGGCGCGTTCCTTGGCATCTGTGGTGTCGCTCGCCATGGTCGCGAAATACGACATGCTGCGGGCCTGTTCGAGCGCGACAAACATGTCGGCGGCGCGATGCTGAAGCACCTGGAACGTGCCGATCGGCACGCCGAACTGTGTGCGGGTCTTCAGATACTCCACCGTTGTCTTGAGCGATTCGTCCATCGCGCCGACGGCTTCCGCGCACATCGCGATGCGCGCTTCATCGACCACGCGCTCGATCAGCGGCAGAGCGTTTTCAGGATCGCCGATGGCGGCGTCTTTGCCGACTTCGACGCCTTTGAACGTGATGTCGGCGGCATGCAGGAGATCCTGCGTCGGATAGTCTGAAATGCTCACGCCCTTGGCGTTTGCGGGCACGAGGAACACGCCGACGCCAGTGCGGTCGCGCTGACCGCCTTTGGTGCGCGCGGTGACGACAAGCGTGTCGGCGGATGCGCCGTTAAGTACGACGAACTTTTCGCCGTCGATCACCCAGCCGTCGCCCTTCTTCTTCGCGGTCGTGGAGACGTCCGCAAGATCGTAACGCGAGTTCTTCTCCAACTGCGCGAATGCCAAAGTCTTGCTGCCGTCGATGATCGACGGAAGATGCGCGGCCTTCTGTGCGGCCGAACCGCCGTGACGCAGAAAGCCGCCGCCGAGAATGACGGTCGCGATATACGGCTCGAGCACCAGTGCCTTGCCGAGTGCTTCCATCACCAGCATGGTCTCGACAGCACCTGCGCCGAAGCCGCCGTCGTCTTCCGAGAACGGCAGGCCGAGCAGACCCTGCTCGGCGAGCTTGCTCCAGACGCCCTTGCTCCAGCCGCCCTTTTCCTTGGCGTACTTCTTGCGCTGCTCGAAGTCATAAGAATCCGCGAGCAGGCCGTCGACGCTGTCTTTCAGGAGCCGCTGCTCCTCGGACAAATCAAAATCCATTTTACTTCCCTAATATCCTCGCCGGGGCTTAGAGCCCCAGCACAGCCTTGGTGATGATGTTGCGCTGAATTTCGTTCGAGCCGCCGTAGATCGAGACCTTGCGGTTGTTGAAGTAGCTCGGCGCGATCTGCGTGGTCCAATCCATCTCCTCGTTGGAGCCCGGATCGTGCGTATCGTAGGGCGCGGCAAACGGGCCGATGACTTCCATCATCAGTTCGGTTGTCGCCTGCTGGATTTCCGAGCCCTTGATCTTGAGAATCGAGGACGCGGGGTCCGGCTTGCCCTTGCCGTTCTTGTGCTCGTTGGCGACGACGCGAAGCTGCGTCAGTTCGAGCGCCTTCAGCTCGATCTCGACGGACGCGAGTTTTTCGCGGAAACGCTGATCCTGCGCCACCGGCTTGCCGCCGGACTCCACCTTCGCAGCCAATTCCTTGATGCGGCGGATGCGCTCTTTCGAGACGCCGACGCGCGCGATGCCCGTGCGCTCGTTACCCAGAAGAAACTTGGCGTAGTCCCAGCCTTTATTCTCCTCGCCGACCAGATTCGTCACCGGCACTTCGACGTCGTCGAAGAACACTTCGTTGACTTCGTGGCTGCCGTCGATCGTTTGAATCGGCCGCACGGTGACGCCGCGCGACTTCATGTCGACTAGAATGAACGAAATTCCCTGCTGCTTCTTCGCGGCGGGGTCCGTTCGACACAGACAGAAAATCCAGTCGGCATATTGCGCGAGCGTGGTCCATGTCTTCTGGCCGTTGATGATATAGACGTCGCCCTTTTTCTTGGCGGTGGTCTTCAATGAGGCGAGGTCCGAACCCGAACCCGGCTCCGAGAATCCCTGGCACCACCAGTCGTCGATGTTGGCGATACGCGGCAGGAAGTATTTCTTCTGCGCGTCATTGGCGAAGGTGTAGATCACCGGCCCCACCATGCTGACGCCGAACGGCAGCGGCGACGGTGCCGGCGCCATCTGCATTTCCTCGTTGAAGATATATTGCTGCGCCGGCGTCCAGCCGGTGCCGCCATATTCCTTCGGCCAGTGCGTCACCGCCCAGCCCTTCTTGTTCAGGATACGCTGCCAGTTGACGAGGTCTTCCTTGCCGAGATGGCGGCCCTCTTCCATTTTCTGGCGCGTCAAGGCCGGCACGCTCTCCTTGAAGAAAGTGCGGACTTCGTCGCGGAACGCGAGTTCTTCCTTGGTGAAGCTGAGATCCATTGGATGCTCCTTTGTGTCTGTCATTGCGAGGAGCGATAGCGACGAAGCAATCCAGCTTTTATTTTAAGAATGGATTGCTTCGCTGCGCTCGTAATGACGGCGTTTTCCCTTTACTGCAAAATCTCGAACAGGCCGGCAGCACCCATGCCGCCGCCAACGCACATTGTGACAACACCGTACTTCGCCTTGCGGCGGCGGCCTTCGACGAGAACATGACCGGCAAGACGCGAGCCGGTCATGCCGTAGGGATGGCCGACCGAAATCGCACCGCCATTGACGTTGAGTTTCTCCGGGTCGATTCCCAATTTGTCGCGGCAATAGATCGCCTGCACGGCGAACGCCTCGTTCAGCTCCCACATGTCGATATCCTCGATCTTGAGGTTGTGACGTTTCAACAAGCGTGGAATTGCGAACACAGGCCCGATGCCCATTTCGTCCGGCTCGCAGCCAGCAGCGACGAAGCCGCGGAAAATGCCGAGCGGCTTGAGGCCCTTTTTCGCCGCGAGCTTGTCGCTCATGACGACCTGCGCGCTGGCGCCGTCAGACAACTGGCTGGCGTTGCCGGCGGTGATGCAGCCGCCCTCGATGACGGGTTTCAGGCTCGCAAGTCCTTCCGCCGTGGTATCGGGGCGCGGACCCTCGTCCTGCGAGATCGTGATCTCCTTGTAGGACACTTCCTTGGTGTTTTTATCGACCACCGCCATTTTGGTGGTCATCGGCGCGATCTCGTCCTTGAAGCGCCCGCCTTGCAGGCCGGACGCGGTGCGGCGCTGGCTTTCCAGCCCGAACTCGTCCTGCCGCTCGCGCGAAATGTTGTAACGCTTCGCCACGACTTCGGCAGTGTTAAGCATCGACATATAGACGTCGCCCTTGATCGCGACGAGTTCGGGATCGACGGCATGAAACTTGTTAATGTGATCGTTCTGCACAAGGCTGATCGATTCGCCGCCGCCCGCGACGGCCACTTCGACGCCGTCATACATGATCGAGCGCGCCGCAAGCGCAATCGCCTGCAGACCTGAAGAGCACTGGCGGTCGATGGTGGTGCCTGCCACCTGAACCGGAAGGCCGGCCCGGAGCGCCGCCTTGCGGGCAATGTTGCCGCCGGTGGTGCCCTGCTGCATGGCGGCGCCCATCACAACGTCTTCGACTTCTGCGCCGTCGATGCCTGCGCGCTTCACCGCGTGCTGAATGGCGTGGCCGAGCAGCGTCGCGCCCTCGGTGTTGTTGAATGCGCCGCGATAGGCTTTGCCGATCGGCGTGCGGGCGGTGGAAACGATAACGGCTTCGGTCATGAACGACCTCCTGTTGCAAACTGTTTGGGTTGTTGTTGATGCGAGAGCTGCCGGCTCCGCAGTTCGTGGCGGGAGAGCTTTCCTACGCTGGTGCGTGGAAGCTCCTTCATGAATTCGACGGCGACGGGAAGCTCGTGCTTGCCGATCTTGCCGGTGAGGAAGGTGCGCAGTTCCTCGATGGTGAACGGCTTGGCATCCGCGCGCAGTGTGACGAACGCCTTCGCAGCCTCGCCGCGATAATCGTCCGGAACGCCAATCACCAGAACTTCCTGAACCGGCGGATAGGTGTAGATCGCCTGCTCGATCATCTGCGGATAGACGTTGAACCCGCCGGAGATGATCATGTCCTTCTTGCGGTCCACCAGATAAAAATATCCGTCCGCATCCATGTAGCCGATGTCGCCGGTCAGAAAACGGTCGCCGACGAACGACTCTTTGGTTTCCGCTTCGCGATTCCAGTAGCCGCGCGTCACGTTCGGACCCCTGATGCGAATTTCGCCGGTCTCTCCAACAGGCAGAACCTTCGCCGGGTCTTCCAGCGACACCACATCCATCTCGATGCCGGGCAGCATCAATCCAATCGAGCCCGGTTTGTCGGGGCCTGTCGGTGGATGGCCGGTGCCGGGCGAGCAAGTCTCGGTCATGCCCCAGCCGCTCTTCAATGTGAGCTTGGTCTTGCGCTCGAAAATCCTGGCGACTTCCACAGGCAGCGGGGCACCGCCGGAGCCGGCATGCGCAAGCGAGGACAGGTCGCGCTTGTCGAGATCGGGCAGGCTCGCGATGGCGATCCACATCGTCGGCACACCGGGGAAAATCGTGGCGCGCTTGATTTCGATATCGCGCATCACCGCGTCGAGATCGAAGCGCTGGTGTAGGGAAATCATTGCACCGAGCTTGATGCTGCTCAGCATGACGACGGTCAAAGCGAAAATGTGAAACAGCGGCAGCACGAGAATGACGCGGTCGATCACATTTCTCTCGGCGCGAGACTTGGCACCCCACACATCATAGATGGAGACAGCCGAGGTCAGATTGCCGTGGGTCAGCATCGCGCCCTTGGGCAGGCCGGTCGTGCCGCCGGTGTATTGCAGAAGCGCGATGTCGTCGGGCGATACCTGCGGCCATTGCGCGGGCGCTTTGGCATCTTTGGTAAAATTCTTGAACGTGACGATGGCCGGATTGTCGGGCAGCGCCGTCATTGGATTGCCGACGTCGCCCCAAGTCTGATCCTCGCAGACAATCAGCCGATCCACCAACCCCGCCTCGAAGAATTTCAGCGCGGCGGGAAACAACGTGGAGAGATTGCTGGTGACGAGGATGCGCGCGCCGGAATCTTTCAATTTATGAGTAAGCGCAATCGCGCCGTCGAGCGGCGAGAGATGAACGACCCGCGCGCCGGCTTTCAGTGCGCCGAAGAAATTCACCGGATGATCCGGCGCATTGCCGAGAAACAATGCGACCGACGAACCCTTGCCGTAGCCCGCGCGCAGAAATGCCGCGGCGGCAGAATCCGCCATCGCCTTCAGCTCATTGAAGCTGATCGGCCCGTCGCGATATTCGATCGCGGGCCGGTCGCCGAAATCCGAAGCCGCTTTTGCGAGCAGATCGGGCAGCGTACCGCGTTCGATCGGCGCGTCCCAGCGAACGCCTTCAGGATAGAATTGTTCGCCGGGATGGGTCACGCCATCAGCCTTTTGCGAGCGAAGCGAAAGTCTTGCCTTCATCGGCAAGTTTCTTGAGCAATGGTGTCGGCTCAAGCGACGGATCGTTAGTCTGCTTGGCGTAGAACGACAGCCGCTCCGCGATCTTCTTCAGGCCGACAGAGTCGGCGTAGAACATGGGGCCGCCGCGATAGATCGGCCAGCCGTAGCCATAGAGCCAGACCACGTCGATGTCGCTCGGACGCTGCGCGATTTTTTCTTCGAGAATGCGCGCGCCCTCGTTGATCATCGGATACATCAGGCGCTCGAAGATTTCGTCGTCGCTCATCTGGCGGCGCTTGAGGCCCATCTTGGTAGTGGTTTCCTCGATCAGCTTTTCGATTTCCGGATCGGGCAACGGCGCACGCGATCCCTGTTCGTATTTGTAATAGCCCTTGCCGGTTTTCTGGCCGAAGCGTCCGGCTTCGCAGATCGCATCCGCGATCTCCGACTTGATGCCGCGGTCCTTGCGCGAGCGCCAGCCGATATCGAGACCGGCGAGGTCGCCCATCGCGAACGGTCCCATCGGCATGCCGAACTTGGTGAGAACCGCGTCGACCTGCTGCGGCAATGCGCCCTCGAACAGGAATTTCTCGGCCTGCTTGCCGCGCGCGGCGAGCATGCGGTTGCCAACGAAGCCGTCGCAGACGCCGACGACGACCGGCACCTTGGCGATTTTCTTGGCGACATTCACGGCCGTCACCAGCGCGTCCGGCGCAGTCTTTTCGCCGCGCACGATTTCGCACAGCTTCATGACGTTGGCCGGCGAGAAGAAATGCATGCCAAGCACGTCCTGCGGACGCTGCGTCATCTTCGCGATTTCATTGATGTTCAGATACGACGTGTTGGTGGCGAGCACCGCGCCCTTCTTGGCGTACTGATCGAGCTTGCCGAACACTTCCTTCTTGATCGCCATGGTCTCGAACACGGCCTCAATAATGAGATCCGCATCCTTGACGTTTTCAATACCGACAACGCCCTTGATGAGCCCCATGCGTTTTGCCGGAGCATCTGCCGGAATGCCGCCGCGCGCAGCCGTCGCATCGTAATTCTTCTGCATGATGCCGAGGCCGCGCTTGAGCTGCTCGTCGCCGGTCTCGATCAGCGTCACCGGAATGCCGGCATTGGCGAACGACATCGCGATGCCGCCACCCATCGTGCCTGCACCGATGATCGCGACGCTCTTGACGTCGCGGCCCTTGGTACCTTCCGGAACGCCCGCAACTTTCGCAGCTTCGCGTTCGGCGAAGAACGCATAGCGCTGCGCCTTCGACTGCTCGCCGTTCATCAGCTTGGTGAACAGTTCGCGCTCGGTCTTCAGCGCCTGCTCGAATGGCTGATCGAGCGAATGGCTCACCGCTTCCGCAGCTGTGACCGGCGCTTCGAGCCCGCGGCCCTTTTTGTTGGCGGCAGCGGCAGCGTTGGTGAAGATCGACCTGTCGGCCTTGGCCGCCGCGAGCTTGGAATCGTCATCGCGCAGTTTGCGCAGCGGCTTTTTCTCGGCGACGATTTTCTTGGCGAACGCTTCCGCGCCGGACGCGAGGTTATCGACGATCTCGTCGATTGCTCCGGCTTTTGCCGCCTCCGGCGCGCCGATGAAATCGCCGGTGACGATCATCTTCACCGCCATTTCGGGACCGACCGCGCGCGGCAGGCGCTGTGTGCCGCCGGCACCCGGCAGCAATCCGAGTTTCACTTCAGGCAAACCGACCTTCGCTTCTTTCGTGGCGACACGATAGTGACAGCCGAGCGCGAGCTCGAATCCGCCGCCGAGCGCCGTGCCATGAATGGCGGCGATCACAGGCTTCGGGCACTTTTCGATTTCATCGATGACTTCGTGCAGACCCGGCTGCTGCGGCGGCTTGCCGAATTCGGTGATGTCGGCACCGGCGATAAAGGTGCGTCCCGCACAGGTGACAACGATGGCTTTGACGTCGGGATCGGCTGCCGCGCTTTTGACGCCGTCGAAAATACCTTTCCGCACCGCAGCACTCAGCGCGTTCACCGGCGGGCTGTCGACTGTGACGATGGCGACTTCGCCGTGACGTTCCATCTTGACCACTTGGCTCACGCAGCTCTCCCTTAAACGCTCAATTTGACTAATTTCGCAGAGCGGAATTCAATTCCACATCTTGACACGGAGGCATATTTTGAAGCACGTGCCTTGTCAACGAAGAGCACCCATGCGGCGGCACCTCCGGCAACGATGAAACGTCCTGCAAAGAAAACCGCGACCGATCGCAGTTTTGTCGTCGCGCTATCGCGGGGGCTGGACGTACTGCGCGCATTTCGTCCTAACGACGGGCTTCTCGGCAATCAGGAGATTGCGGCCCGCACCAATCTGCCGAAGCCGACAATTTCGCGGCTGACATATACTCTGACCAAGCTCGGCTATCTTACACAGGTCCCGAGGTTCGAGAAGTATCAGCTCGCACCCGCTGCGATGGCGCTCGGCTATGCTGCGCTGGCGAATATGGGCGTGCGCCACCTCTCCGATCCGTTCCGCGATCAGCTGATGCGCGAGACCGGCGGCGCTGTCGCCATCGGCGCGCGCGATCGTCTCAACATGATCTATTTCGGCCAGAGCCGCAGCGAACTCACCGTCGGCGTGCTGCTCGATGTCGGCTCGCGCGTTCCGATTGCGACCACCGCGATGGGCCGCGCTTATCTTTGGGCGCTGCCGCCGGACGAGCGCGAAAAACTTCTGCACGACATCAAGGAACATGTCGGCAGCCGCTGGCAGAAAGTGCGCGAAGGAATCGACCGCGCCGGCGAGACCGTCGAGAAGTACGGCTTCGCGATGTCCACTGGCGAGTGGCACGACGACATTCACGCGGTCGGTGTTGCGCTACAGCTGAATGATGGAACCGGGCCGTTCGCGCTGAATTGCGGCGCGCCTGCCTTCAAATTCACCGAAGATCGTCTGAAGAACGATATTGGTCCGCGTCTTGTCTCGATGGTAAGGAACATCGAGGCTGCGCTGAATGGAAGTATGTCACGCAGATCGCAAATCAAAGAAAACACTGACAATAAAAAAACGAAGTCACCTGGAGGGAGAGTTACGCGTGTTGTTGAGGGGATCAGGTAACAGCCGCCGTCGGCCCGGCAAAGGCGATGGCGAATGATGCAGGCACAGCTCGGGAATGGAAACTTTCCCCTGCTTGCCGTTCGCGACGTCAGCGTCGTGTTCGGCGGCATCGTGGCGTTGAACGGCGTTTCGTTCGACATGAAACAAGGTCAGATTCTCGGCCTCATCGGACCGAACGGCGCCGGCAAGACCACGCTGTTCAATTGCCTGAGCCGGCTCTATCAGCCGAGCACCGGCGAAATCTTGATGGAAGGCAAGAGCATTCTCACCCGTCAGGCATCGCAGATCGCCGAATGCGGCATCGGCCGCACCTTCCAGAACGTCGCGCTGTTTCCGCGCCTGACCGTGCGCGACAACATCCGCATCGGTGCCCATTGCCGCACCAAGAGCGACTTCATCAGCGACGCCTTGAAGCTGCCGGCGGTGCGCCATCAGGAGCAGGCGCTCAACGAGAAGGTCGATGAGATCCTGACCTATCTCGATCTGCATAATGTCGCGGATCGCGAAGTCGCGGGCCTTCCGTTCGGTACGCAAAAGCGCGTCGAACTCGGCCGCGCCCTCGCAGCGGAGCCAAAGATTCTTTTGCTCGACGAACCTGCCGGCGGCCTCAACCATGAAGAAGTCCACGCACTCGGCGATCTCGTTCGCCGCATCCGCGACGACCGCAATATCACGGTGCTTCTCGTCGAGCATCACATGGGTCTGGTGATGTCGATTGCCGATCACGTGGTCGCTCTCAATTTCGGAAAGAAACTCGCCGAAGGCACGCCTGCTGCCGTGCAGTCCGACCCGGACGTCATCAAGGCCTATCTGGGGAGCAAGGACGCATGACTTCGATGCTCGAAATCAAGGACCTGCGCGCCTACTACGGCCAGGTGCAGGCGCTGCACGGCCTCAGCCTCTCGCTCAACGAAGGCAGCGTCACTACGCTGCTCGGTGCCAACGGCGCAGGCAAGACGACGACGCTGCGTGCGATCTGCAACATGCTTCGCTCGACCGGCAATATCGAATTCGAGGGTAAGTCGCTCGCCGGCAAATCGACGGAAAACATTGTCCGCCTCGGCATCGCGCATGTGCCGCAGGGACGCGGCACCTTCACCAACATGACGGTGGAAGAGAATCTTCAGCTCGGTGCGATCTCGCGCGGCGACAAGCAGAGGATCAAGGACGATATCGGGCGCATGTACGCGCACTTCCCGGTTCTCAAGCAGCGTCACACGCAACAAGCCGGCACGCTGTCGGGCGGCGAACAGCAGATGCTCGCGGTCGCCCGTGCGCTGATGCTGCGCCCGCGCCTGATGCTGCTGGACGAGCCGTCCTTCGGCCTCGCTCCGCTGGTGGTGCGCGACCTGTTCGGAATTCTCGGCAAGATCAACCGCGAAGATAAAGTGACGATCCTCGTCGTCGAACAGAACGCACAACTCGCGCTCGAACTCGCCGAGAAGGCATTCGTCATCGAAACCGGACGCATCGTGATGTCGGGCAGCGCGAAGGAAATCGCGAGCAACGAAGACATCCGCAAATCCTATTTGGGATACTGAGGACGCCATGGAACTGTTGACCAACCAAGTCCTGTCCGGGATCGCAAACGGTGCGATCTACGCGTGCATGGCGCTCGCCGTCGTCATGATCTATCAGGCAATCGACCATCTGAATTTCGCGCAGGGCGAAATGGCGATGTTCTCCACCTTCATCGCCTGGCAGCTGATGGACTGGGGCCTGACATTCTGGCCCGCCTTCCTGCTGACGCTCATTATCTCCTTCATCGGCGGCATCGTCATCGAGCGCGCATTGTTCAAGCCTTTGACCAATGCGCCGGTGCTTGTGCATGTCGCAGGCTTCATCGCGCTGTTCGCCATTCTCAACAGCGTCGCCGGACTGACATGGGATTTCACCATCAAGCAGTTCCCCTCGCCGTTCGGCTCGTCAGGCTTTCTCGGCAGCCGTCTCATCAGTACGCATCAGGCCGGCATGATCGGCGTGACCATCGTGCTGTTGCTGTTGCTGTTCGTGTTCTTCCGCTTCACCCGGATCGGGCTTGCAATGCGCGCAGCCGCGTCGCTGCCTGAATCCGCGCGCCTCGTCGGCATTAACACGAGCTGGATGATCGCGCTCGGCTGGGGCATGGCGAGTGCCATCGGCGCTATCGCCGGCATGCTGATCGCGCCGGTGGTGTTTCTCGAACCCAATATGATGGGCGGAATTCTGCTTTACGGATTTGCATCCGCCGTGCTCGGCGGACTCACCAGCCCGTTCGGCGCGGTGATGGGTGGCTTCATGGTCGGCATCATCGAAAATCTTGTCGGCACTTATATTCCCGGCGTCGGCAACGAATTGAAGCTGCCGATCGCGCTGGCTCTCATCATTGTCGTCCTTGTCGTCAAACCGTCCGGCCTGTTCGGCCGCGCAATCGTACAGCGGGTGTAACATGAGCGCAGTTCAGGATTCGGCCGCGAAGCCCGCAACGGTTTCAATACCTGCCAAGAAGACAATGACCGTAGGGCTGGCCACGACGCTCGTCGTGTTTGCGCTGCTCGTCGTCACACCGCTGTTCGTCAAGAATTTCATCATCTTCCAGATGACGATGTGGCTGATATACGGCATCGCCATTCTCTCGCTCAACATTCTGACCGGCGGCAGCGGACAATTCTCGCTCGGCCAGAGCGCGTTCTATGCGGTCGGCGCCTATACGGCGGCGATCATGATGGAGATGATGCATATCAACTATGTGCTGACGCTGCCGGCGGCCGGCATCGTCTGCTTCATCTTCGGCTTCATGTTCGGCTTCCCGGCGCTGCGCTTGAGCGGCGTCTATCTCGCGCTCGCGACCTTCGCGCTGGCGGTGGCGATGCCGCAATTGCTCAAGCTCGGTGTGTTCGAACACTGGACCGGCGGCGTGCAGGGCCTCGTCGTCACCAAACCCGATCCGCCGTTCGGCTTGAAGATGTCGCAGGACATGTGGCTCTATTATTTCACGCTGGCTGTCTCGACGATCATCTACATTCTGGCGGTCAATCTGTTGCGCTCGCGATCCGGTCGCGCGCTGATGGCGATCCGCGACAACCAGATCGCGGCCGCCGCAATGGGCGTCGATCTGCCATTCTACAAAACGATGGCATTCGGCGTGACGGCCGGGTTCACCGGCATCGCGGGCGCGCTTGGCGCGATCGTCGTGCAGTTCGTGGCGCCCGACAGCTTCACCATTCAGCTGGCGATCGCGCTGTTCGTCGGCATGGTCGTCGGCGGCGTCGGCTGGCTGCCCGGATCGCTGGTCGGTTCCGCTTTTATCGTCTTCGTCCCCAACATCGCCGAAAGCATCTCCAAAGGTCTTTCCGGCGCGGTCTTCGGCGTCATCCTGTTCGCCGTCATCTTCCTTGTTCCTCACGGGGCAAGGCAAGTCGCGTACTACCTCGAACACATGTTGAAAAAACTAAAATCCTGAGAAGAGAAGTACGAACTGCAGAGACCGATCGTCGGCGGTCGGCCCGGCGGTTAATCTCTTTCGCCCTGCGAAATTCCAAACGTTAAATCAGCCTTCTGCGACAATCTCGCAGAAGGCTTTTCGTTGAACGGCACCCGCAATGGGTATTGAATACCGCCAAGCCGCAAAGAGCTTTCAATCAAGAAAACCGAAAGAGCACGCAAATCGAATCCAGGGAGTGAAACATGTCAAAGATTGCTTCACGGATCGCTACGCTTTCGGCGGCACTTGCCGTCGTCGCAGCGACAAGCACCGGCGCGCTGGCGCAGAAGAAATACGACACCGGCGCGACCGATACCGAAATCAAGATCGGCAACATCATGCCCTACAGCGGACCTGCTTCCGCTTACGGCATCATCGGCAAGACGCAGGCCGCCTACTTCAACAAGATCAACCAGGAAGGCGGCATCAACGGCCGCAAGATCAACTTCATCTCCTATGACGACGGCTACTCGCCGCCGAAGGCTGTCGAACAGGCGCGCAAGCTGGTCGAGAGCGACGAAGTGCTTTTCATCTTCAATTCGCTCGGCACACCGTCGAACTCGGCCATTCAGAAATACATGAACGAGAAGAAAGTGCCGCAACTGTTCGTGGCGACCGGCGCGACCAAATGGGACGATCCGAAAAACTTCCCGTGGACGATGGGCTGGCAGCCCAACTATCAGAGCGAAGGCCGCATCTACGCCAAATACATCATGAAAGAGAAGCCGAACGGAAAGATCGGCATCCTCTATCAGAATGACGATTACGGAAAGGACTACGTCAAGGGCATCAAGGACGGACTTGGTGCCAAGGCGGCGTCGATGATTGTCGCGGAGGAACCCTACGAGACGAGTGTCCCGACAATCGACTCGCAGGTTGTCAGCCTGAAATCGAAGGGCGTCGATATTTTCATCAGCATCACGACACCGAAGTTTGCTGCCCAGTCGATCAAGAAGGTTGCGGAGCTTCAGTGGAAACCGCTGTTCATCCTGAACAACGTTGCGGCGTCGATCGGCTCGGTTATCAAGCCGGCCGGTTTCGAGAATGCTCAGGACATCATCTCGGCGAACTACGGCAAGGATGCGACCGACCCGCAGTGGAAGAACGACGCCGGAATGAAGAACTTCGATGCATTCCTTCAGAAATATTTTCCTGAGGCCAACCGCGAAGACGGGTCGGTGGCGTATGGTTACAGCACCGCGCAGACAATGGTGTATGTGCTCAAAGCCTGCGGCGACGATCTCACACGCGCCAACATCATGAAGCAGGCCGCCAGCATCAAGGACCTGCAGCTTGAAATGGGACTTCCCGGCATCAAGCTGAACACCAGCGCAACGGATTTCGCCCCGATCAGCCAACTTCAGCTGCAGAGGCTCAAAGGTGAACGCTGGGAACTGTTTGGCGAAATCCTCAGCGGCGAAATCGGCGGTTAATCTATTCCGCTGTGCAGTACTTAGGCTGAAAGTCGAACCCTCCGCGGTACTCCTGCGGAGGGCTTTTCATTGAATAGCCTTCCTTATGGGTATTGAATGTCGCAGGGCCGCCTAGAGCCCGCAATTCAACAACCAGTGATACATACAACGACCAGGGAGTAATCAATGCCTACGATGAAAGCTCTTGCAGTTGCGTCCGCCGCATTCGCGGTGCTTGCCGCAACCAGCACCGGCGCGTTCGCCCAGAAAAAATACGACAGCGGCGCGACCGACAAAGAGATCAAGATCGGCAATATCATGCCCTATAGCGGACCGGCTTCCGCCTACGGCATCATCGGCAAGACCGAAGCCGCCTACTTCAACAAGATCAATGCCGAAGGCGGCATCAACGGCCGGAAGATCAATTTCATTTCCTACGATGACGGCTACTCGCCTCCGAAGGCCGTCGAACAGGCCCGCAAGCTCGTCGAGAGCGACGAGGTGCTTTTCATCTTCAACTCGCTCGGCACGCCGTCGAACTCGGCGATCCAGAAATACATGAACGAGAAGAAGGTGCCCCAGCTATTCGTGGCGACCGGCGCGACCAAGTGGGACGATCCGAAGAACTTCCCGTGGACGATGGGCTGGCAGCCCAATTACCAGAGCGAGACTCGCATCTACGCGAAGTATATTCTGAAGGAGAAGCCGAACGCGAAAATCGGCGTGCTCTACCAGAACGACGACTACGGCAAGGACTATCTGAAGGGTCTCAAGGACGGCCTCGGCGCGAAGGCTGCGTCGATGATCGTCGCCGAAGAAAGCTACGAGACCGCCGAGCCGACCATCGACTCCCGTATCGTCAACCTGAAGACCAAGGGTGCGGACGTGTTCTTCAGCGTCACGACGCCGAAGTTCGCCGCCCAGTCGATCAAGAAGGTTGCCGAGCTTCAGTGGAAGCCGATCTTCCTTCTCAACAACGTCGGCGCGTCTGTCGGCACCGTGCTGAAACCCGCCGGCTTCGAGAATTCGCAGGGCATCATCTCGGCGGCTTATCTGAAGGATCCGACCGATCCGCAGTGGAAGGACGACGCAGGCATCAAGAACTTCGATGCCTTCCTCGCCAAATGGTTCCCCGAAGGCAATCGCGCCGACGGGTCGGTGATCGTCGGCTACAGCGTTGCACAGACGCTTGTGCAGGTTCTCAAGGCATGCGGCGACAATCTCACGCGCGAGAACGTCATGAAGCAGGCTGCGAACATCAAGGACCTGCAGCTTGAGGCCGCGCTTCCCGGCATCAAGCTCAACACCAGCCCGACGGACTTCGCCCCGATCTCCCAGCTTCAGCTGGAGCAGTTCAAGGGCGAGCGCTTCGAGCTGTTCGGCCCCGTCGTCAGCGGCGAGGTTGGCGGCTAATCGGGACCTTCTATCCCGCGATTGGGATCAGCCCATCAAATCGAGCCCTCCGCGAGACATCGCGGAGGGCTTTTTCATTACGTAACGAAAACGGCGACGCATTCGATTTGTGAAGCGCCGGATATTTCTCTATCAAGTGCGAATGACCGACCGACGCCCCCTGCTGCGCGCAATCTTCGATGCCGCCGTTGCCGCAGCCCATCCCGACAGCATCCTCGCGGCGCATCTTCCTCAGCCGCCGCGCGGCCGCATCATCTGTCTCGCTGCCGGCAAAGGTGCTGCCGCGATGGCGGCTGCAGCGGAGCGATATTACCTCGACAATTTGAAAATCGACCCCGCGCGGCTATCGGGTCTGGCGACGACGCGACACGGCTATGGGGTGCCGACGCGGCGCATCGAGATCGTCGAGGCCGGTCATCCGGTGCCGGATGAAGCAGGCCTGAAGGCTGCCGACCGCACACTTGCGCTGGCGCAAACCGCGAAAGCGGACGATCTCGTGCTGGTATTGTTGACCGGCGGCGGATCGGCGAACTGGATCGCGCCCGCGGACGGCGTGACGTTCGCGCAAAAGCAGCAGGTCAACAAAAGCCTCCTGCGATCCGGCGCACCGATTTCCGAAATGAACGCTGTGCGAAAACATCTGTCGCGCATCAAGGGCGGACGGCTCGCGCGCACCGCCATGCCGGCACAGATCGTTACACTCGCAATTTCCGATGTGCCGCACGATGATCCGGCCACTATCGCGTCGGGGCCGACCGTGCCGGATACGACGACGTTGAGCGACGCGCGCGCCATCGTTGCGCGCTACAATCTGCCGATCGACGATGCCGTTCGTAGCGCTCTCGATGATGAACGCAACGAAAGCTGCAAGCCGGGCGACGCTGCGTTTGCCAATGCCCGCTTTGGACTGATCGCGCGGCCGAAAGATTCGCTCGATGCTGCAGTGTCCACGGCAAGGAACGCTGGTTACGAGGTTCTCGATCTCGGCGCAGACCTCGAAGGCGAGGCGCGCGATGTCGCAGCAGCGCATGCGAAACTCGCCGCGAAGGCGCTTTCCGATAAACGGCGTCTCGCAATTATCTCAGGCGGCGAACTCACGGTAACGGTGCGCGGCACGGGGCGCGGCGGTCCCAATCAGGAATATGTGCTGGCACTCGCCGACATTCTCAAAGACACGAGCGGCATTTGCGTGCTCGCGGGCGATACCGATGGCGCCGACGGCGGCGCGGGCGCGCCGACCGATCCTGCCGGAGCCATCGCCGATCAGCGTACCTTCGCGAAAATCCGCGAACTCAAGCTCGACCCGAAGGTCGCGCTTGAGAATAACGACGCAACGGCATTCTTTACGGCAACCGGCGATCTGCTCAACATCGGACCGACGCTGACCAACGTCAACGATATCCGCGTCATCCTGATCGATCCGTGACGATCAGAAATCCCGCGCGATTGTCTCGAGCATCGACAGTAGCAGCGCACGCTTGTCATCGCCGAGCAGAGCACGCAGCCGCGCTTCGTGCTTGGCGGCGATCAGCTTCTTGGCTCGCACCAGAGCCGCGGCTCCCTTCTCCGTCAACGCGAGAATGTGCGAGCGGCGGTCGTTGACCGAGCGGACGCGAAGGCAAAGGCCGCGCTTTTCCAGATCGTCGAGCAACGCGACGAAGTTCGGCTTGAGGATGCCGAGCGTGGTCGCGATCTCGGTCTGGTTACGCCCTGGATTCTTCTCCAGCAGCAGCATCACCGAGAATTGCGCGGGCGTCAGTTGAAGAGGCGCGACGCAGCGCATGAAGTCGTCGAAGATGCGAAGCTGTGCGCGCTTGAGCGAATAGCCGAGATATTGCGACAGATGATCAGCCAGAAGCGGCGCTTCCGACGACGCTTTCGCGGATCGGCGCGCTCTCGCGGTGCCCGCGGCGATCGGTCTGGAAACAGCCATCTTGCGCGTCTCGTGCTCTATCTGCTGTAAGAGCCCAACAGCCTGCCGTGAGCGTACCTTGGGTCCGTCTTGCGGTTATAATCGATAATCGTTATAAAGTATATCAAATAGCGAAGGCGGACTTCAACCGCCGATTTCGGACAGACGCCGAGGCGTTCGCCTCGCGGCCTATCCGATCATGAGGGGAGCGGCCGGGTTTGGACAGCACGATTTTTCTGTTCCTGCTGCAGGACGGAATCACCAGCGGCGCGATCTATGCGCTGCTGGGTCTCGCGCTCGTTCTTGTGTTTGCCGTCACGCGCGTCATCCTGATCCCGCAGGGTGAGTTTGTCACCTACGGCGCGCTGACCTACGCGACATTGTCGAGCGGCAACATGCCGGGAACCGCAACGCTCGCGCTCGCGATGGGCATCGTTGCGTTCTGCTTCGACATGATCGCCGGACGCAATGCGCTGCACATGCGAATGATCGCGCGATCCGCCGTCGTGAATATCCTGCTGCCGGTCGCGATCTACGGAATTGCGCTCGCGCTGCACGCGCAAAAGACCAGCGTTCCGATCAATTTCCTGCTCTCGGTCGCCATCGTTGCGCCGATCGGCCTTTATGTTTACCGGATCGCCTATCAGCCCATCGCGCACACCTCGGTGCTGGTGCTGCTGATCGCGTCGGTCGGTATCCACTTTGCGATGCAGGGCTTGGGATTGGTGTTCTTCGGGCCGGAGGGCCTGCGTGCGCCGGCGATGACGGCGACCGCTTTCTCGGTCGGGCCGTTGCGCATCACCGGCCAAAGCATCGGCATCTATGCCATTACCATCGCGCTGATCGCAGGCCTGTGGCTGCTGTTCGGCTACACGCTGTACGGCAAGGCGCTGCGTGCCACCGCCGTCAATCGGCTCGGTGCGCGCATTGTCGGCATTCGCACCTCATTGTCGGGACAGATCGCGTTCCTGCTCGCAGCGATCATCGGCGCGGTATCAGGAATTCTCATCGTTCCCATCACGACGATTTTCTTCGACACGGGTTTTCTGATCGGCCTGAAGGGATTCGTCGCCGCCATCATCGGCGGACTTGTGAGCTACCCTCTCACAGCACTCGCGGCCATCGTCGTCGGTGTCGTCGAAGCGTTCTCCTCGTTCTACGCCAGCAACTTCAAGGAAGTGATCGTCTTCACGTTGCTGCTGCCCGTTCTCATCCTGCGCTCGCTCGCCTCGCCGGCGGTTGACGACGAGGAGGATTGAGAAAAATGACGCAGCGCTGGGCCATCCTTCTGTTCGCGCTCGTCATGGCGGCGCTTCCGTTCATTCCGGGGATGCCGCCGTTCTGGATCGTGTTGCTCGATAACATCGGTCTCGCCGCGCTGGTCGCGATGGGACTTGTGATCTTGACGGGCGTCGGCGGACTGACGTCGTTCGGCCAAGCTGCCTTTTGCGGATTCGGCGGATACGTCACCGCAATCCTCACAACGTCCTACGGGCTGTCGCCGTGGCTGACATTGCCGTTGTCGCTGATCGCAAGCGGCCTCGCCGCCGTCATTCTCGGCCTGATGACGGTCCGGTTATCCGGCCACTATCTGCCGCTCGGCACCATCGCATGGGGGCTCAGCCTTTATTATCTCTTCAGCAAACTTGAATTCCTTGGACGCAACGACGGCATCTCCAGCATCCCGCCGCTCAGCATCGGATCTGCGGAATTCGTCGGGCCTTTCAAAATCTATTTTGTGATCTGGTTTGCCGTCGCCCTTGCGACTCTCCTCACCGTGAATCTTCTGGACTCGCGAACCGGACGCGCCATCCGCGCGCTGCGTCGAGGCCATATCGCCGCTGAAGCCTTCGGTGTGCAGACGGCGCGCGCAAAACTGCTCGTCTTTATTTATGCGGCCGTGCTCGCAGGCTTGTCAGGATGGCTCTATGCGCACTTCCAGCGCGCGGTGAATCCGACGCCGTTCGGTCTTACGGCGAGCATCGAATATCTGTTCATCGCGGTTGTCGGCGGCGCGGGTTACGTGTGGGGTGCGGTGCTCGGTGCCGGCATCGTGATCGTGCTGAAGGAAATTCTGCAGAGCTACCTGCCGATGATCTTCCATGGGCAGGCGCAACTCGAAACCATCGTTTTCGGCCTTCTGCTCGTTGCGCTGCTGCAGGTCGCACCGACCGGACTTTGGCCGCGCATCGCGGCGCTGTTTCCAATGAGCGACAGATGGCGCAAGCCGCAGCCGGCTTCGCCGCTCGTGCCGCGCGAGAAAGATAAAGGCACGGGTCCGCTGCTACAAGTTCAAGATGCGCGCAAACAGTTTGGCGGCGTTGTTGCCGTCAACAACGTGTCCTTCGAGGTGCCGCGTCAGGAGGTCGTCGCGCTGATCGGCCCGAACGGCGCCGGCAAGAGCACGACCTTCAATCTCATCACCGGAATTCTGCTGGCGAATTCCGGGCAATTTTTTCTCGACGGCAAGAATGTCACCGGCACGCCGCCGCAACGCGTCGCGCATCTCGGCGTCGCGCGCACTTTCCAGCATGTGAAGCTCGTTCCGGATATGACCGTTCTGGAGAATGTCGCGATCGGCGCGCATCTGCGCGGACATTCAGGCGCAATCACCAGCATGCTGCGGCTCGACCGCGCCGATGAAGCGAAGCTGCTTGCGGAAGCAGCAAAGCAGATCGAGCGCGTCGGGCTCGGCGACCAGATGCATCAACTGGCGGGCAATCTGTCGCTCGGCCAGCAGCGCATCGTCGAAATCGCCCGCGCGCTGTGTATCGATCCTATTCTGCTGCTGCTCGACGAGCCGGCCGCGGGCCTGCGCCACATGGAGAAGCAGAAACTCGCGGATTTGCTGCGTCAACTGCGTGCCGAGGGCATGTCGGTCTTGCTGGTCGAGCATGACATGGGATTCGTGATGGATCTTGCCGATCGCATCGTGGTGCTCGATTTCGGCACCAAGATCGCCGAAGGCACGCCGGCCGAGGTTCGTAACAATCCCGACGTCATCAAGGCCTACCTCGGAGCCGCGTCATGAGCGAGACTCTGCTCAAGGTCGAGAGCGCAACCATCGCTTACGGCAAAGTGGAGGCCGTTCGCTCGGTTTCGCTCGATGTCAGAGCAGGCGAGATCGTCACCATCATCGGCGCGAACGGCGCGGGCAAGACAACGCTCCTGAATGCCATCATGGGCATCCTGCCGCTCAAAGGCAGCATCGTCTTTCAAGGCAAGCCGATTGCACGGCTCGACATCGAGGATCGCGTCGCGGCAGGCATGACCATCGTGCCCGAGCACCGCGAACTGTTCGGAACCATGACGGTTGAGGAAAATCTGCAGCTCGGCGCATTTCGCGCGCCGCGCGCCAAGGCCGCGCATGCGCTGGAGCGCGTCAATGCGCTGTTCCCGCGCCTGAAGGAGCGCCGAACGCAGCTTGCAGGCACGCTCTCCGGCGGCGAACAGCAGATGCTGGCGATGGGCCGCGCGCTGATGGGCGAACCAAAACTTTTGATGCTCGACGAGCCGAGCCTCGGTCTCGCGCCGCTGATCGTCGCCGATATTTTCCGGACCATCGGCGAATTGCGGCAGGCCGGCGTTTCGGTTCTGCTGGTTGAACAGAACGCGCGCGCGGCGCTGGCCGTCGCCGACCGTGCCTATGTGATGGAGCTTGGCGAATTCATCATGAACGGATCGGCGAAGGACATCGGCAGCGACGCGCGCGTTGCGGCGAGCTATCTCGGTTTTCAGCACGACGAACCGACGGCACTTTGACAAACGAAAACGGCCGGGGAATGCCCCGGCCGCTTCGCATCGTTTCAAACCAAATCAGTTGATGACGACGTATTTGCCGTCCTTCACCGTCAGCAGGATGCGCGAACGGTCGTCGGTACCGTAGCGGTCCTTTTCGGTGAAGTTGTAGACGCCCTGGCTCGCCGGGATTTCCTTCTCGGTCATGATCGCCTGGCGGATCGCCTCGCGGAATTCCGGCGTTCCGGGCTTTGCCTTCTTCAGCGCAACAGGGATCACGCGCTTGAGCATTTCGAACGCGTCATACATGTGACCCGCGAACTGGCTGCGGGTGTTCGCACCGAACTTGGCTTCGTAAGCAGTGTCGAGCGCAAGGCCCGGCTTCTTGGTCAGCGCGCTGTCGGGCTGACCTTCCGGCGCCATCACCGGACCGGAGACCATGATCACGCCTTCCGCTGCCGGACCCGCAATCTTGATGAAGTCGATCGCGGCAGCACCGTGCGTCTGATAGATCAGGCCCTTATAGCCCTTCTGGCGCAGTTCGATCTGCGGCAACGCGGCTGCGGCACCCGAGCCGCCGATCAGCACCGCATCGGGGTTGGCGGCGATCAGCTTGAGCACCTGACCCGTCACCGACGTATCGGCGCGTGCATAGCGCTCTTCATCGACAATGTTGATTCCCGATCCATCGGTCTGTTTCTTCAGATCGTTCATCCACAGATCGCCGTAGGAATCCGAATAGCCGATATAGCCGACGGTCTTCACATTGTTCTTCTTCATGTGATCGTAGAGCACCTTGCCCATGATCGGAATCGGCTGCGGCATCGCCACCGACCACTTCTCGCGGGCCGGCGTGATCGGGAACGGCGCGAGGCTGAAATGCATGACGCCGGCTTCGTTGGCGACCGTCGACACCGCGATGGCCGCGGGCGTGATCGACGAACCGATGATGACGTCGGCGTTCGATTCGGTGACAAAGCGGCGCGAGTTCGTCGTCGCCGTCGTCGGATCGCCCGCATCGTCCAGCACGATGGTCTTGATCTTTGCGCCGCCGATTTCGGTCGGGCAGAACTCGATCGCATTCTTTTCGGGCACGCCGAGCGCGGCACCGGGTCCGGTCGTGCTCAGTGTGATACCGACGGTGACATCCTGCGCCATCGCGGGCGCGAACGAGACGGACGCCGCCAACGCGAACGCCGTCATGGTGATCTTTTTCATGCAGTCCTCCCCTCCAGGCTTTTTTGAACGTTAGGCGGAATGGTTATACAGTATAATGAAAGCGTGCCGAGTCAAAAAACGCCTGTTTTTGCGGTGCGGCGGACGTTCCTCGGGTTTGCTTCGGCGATGCGCAATGTACCGCAAATGCCATACGCCCCATTGCAGTTGATATATCAACCAGCCGTGCTATGGCAGTGGTATCCCGGTCGCCTGGCCGCGCTATCCTGACGCACGAGGCCTCCGAGACACTCAGTACGGCCAGGAGCGGGCGTTTGGCGACACAGGTTGCGATCATCGGTGCCGGACCGGCAGGCCTGTTGCTTGGCCAGCTGTTGCATGCTTACGGCATCGACAACATCATTCTGGAGCGGAAAGATCGCGACTACGTGCTCGCGCGAATCCGCGCTGGCGTTCTCGAACAGGGCACGGTCGGTCTGCTCGAGGAGGTCGGCGTTGCGGAGCGCCTGCATCGCGAAGGCCTGATTCACGACGGCATCGAACTCGCTTTTGGAGGCGAGCGTCACCGCATCGATATGAAAAAGGCGACCCGCGGCAAGACGGTTACGATTTACGGCCAGACCGAAGTCACGCGCGATCTGATGGATGCGCGCGACAAGGCGCAGCTGAAGATCGTCTACGATGCCGAGGATGTCAGCCTGCACGACTTCGGAAGCGACCGACCGCGCGTGCGCTACGCCAAGGACGGCGTCAGCCACGAAATCGCATGCGACTTTATCGCAGGCTGCGACGGATTTCACGGCGTCAGCCGCCAGAGCGTGAAGGCGGACGCGATCAAGGTCTTCGAGCGCGTCTATCCGTTCGGCTGGCTGGGCATTTTGTCGGAAACACCTCCGGTTTCGCCCGAGCTGATCTACGCCAATCACGAACGCGGCTTCGCTTTGTGTTCGATGCGCTCGCATACGCGCAGCCGCTACTACGTGCAGTGCTCGCTCGACGATCACGTCGATCAATGGTCCGACGACAAGTTCTGGGACGAACTCAAACGCCGCCTCGATCCCGAAGCAGTCGATCATCTCGTCACGGGGCCGTCGATCGAAAAGAGCATCGCGCCTTTGCGGAGTTTCGTGGCCGAGCCGATGCGGTTCGGGCGCCTGTTTCTGGCAGGCGATGCCGCGCATATCGTCCCGCCGACCGGCGCGAAGGGATTGAATCTCGCAGCCAGCGACGTTCACTATCTCGCGACAGCTTTACGCGAGTTCTACGGCGAGAAATCCTCAGCAGGCATCGACGACTATTCGCGCCGCGCGCTGACGCGCGTGTGGAAAGCCGAACGTTTTTCATGGTGGATGACGTCGATCCTGCATCGCTTTCCCGACACCGATGCGTTCAGCGCGCGCATCCAGAACGCCGAGTTGAACTATCTCGTCAGCTCAAATGCCGCGACGGCGGCGCTGTCGGAAAATTACGTCGGCCTTCCCTACTGACGTTCGTTTGAAACGTACCGAGCGGCGCGTTTCAAACAATCATCGCCGGTGAATACTCTCCGCAACCGCGCTATGACAGGTCATGAGCGCAACGGACGTTTCCGCAGATATTCCCGACGGCTTCACCCGCCACACGCGGACGAGTCCAGTAACCGAGCCGTGGGAGCCGATCTATGCGAAGGTCACGTCCGATGCTTTCATCCTCGCCCTCCGGCTCGCGAAACCTCACACCAATTCGCGTGGCATGGTCCACGGCGGCTTGATTTCCACACTCGCCGACAATGCGATGGGTTTGAGCTGCGGGCTGCACATCAAGGAGCCGGGTAGCAGGCTCGTCACGATCAGCCTGAGTGTCGATTTTCTGTCTTCGGCAAGCGTTGGGCAATGGCTCGAGGTCGCGACCAATTTCGTCAAGACCGGCGGTTCGATCTGCTTCGCTCAAAGTCTCGTGACCGCGGACGGAGAGCCCTGCGCGCGCGCCAATGCGACGTTCAAGATCGTGAAGCCGAAAGCGGCCTAATTCACCTGCGTGCGTGAAGCAGGCATTGTTCCGCGAGTTTTCCGGCCTATCTTGGTTCGACGCATCACCGAACCGGCAGGCCCCATGTCGAACGCCCATCAGTTTCCGAGCGATGTCGCCTTCACGCCTGCGGTGAAAGACATTCAAGCCCGCAAGGGTTCGCGCGAGGCTTACGCCCGCGTCGAGCAGAACGGCGGCTGGCAGACCGAGATCGATGCGGCGCTCGCGGCCTTCATCGGCGAGCAGACGAGCTTTTTCCTCGCGACCTCCAACGCGGAAGGCCAGCCTTACATCCAGCATCGCGGCGGACCGCCCGGCTTCATCAAAATTCTCGACAAACAGACGCTGGCTTTCGCGGATTTTCGCGGCAACCGGCAATACATCACGCAGGGTAACCTCGCCGAAAATCCGAAGGCCTATATTTTCCTGATCGACTACGTACATCGCCGCCGCATCAAGATCTGGGGCGAGGCGCGCGTGGTCGAGGACGACCCGGCGCTGGTCGCGTCGCTGATGCCGCGCGACTACAAGGCAAAACCCGAGCAGGCGATCGTCTTCAAGATCGCGGCATGGGACAGCAACTGCCCGCAGCATATCCCGCAGAAAATCGACCTTGCCGATGTCGCTGCCGTCGTCGGCCAACGGGATGCGCGGATTGCGCAGCTTGAAGCGGAAGTGGCCGAGTTGAAGAAGCAACTCTCGAAGGCCTAATCGCGCCGTGCTTTAAGGAAGCGATGAGCGAAGCCTCAAATCCCTGCCAAAGCTGCGGCGCGTGTTGTTCCTATTCGAGCAACTGGCCGCGATTCTCCATTGAAGACGACGAAGCGCTCGCGCTTATTCCCGCGGCCTTCGTTAACGGGCGGCAATCGGGAATGCGCTGTATCGGCGAGCGATGCAGCGCGCTCAAGGGCGAGGTCGGCAAATCGACCGCATGCGGGATTTACGAGTTGCGACCGGAGGTGTGCCGGACCTGCATGCCGGGCGATCCCGAATGCACGCTGGCGCGGCGCAAATTCGGTCTGGCCGAACTGTCTCGATGATTCTGGGAAGCAGTTCTGCGAACTTACGCGTTCAGCGCGGTCGGCGCGTCGTCGAGATCGTCGTCCATTTGGGCGATGGCGCTCAGCGGCTTGGTCGAGAGCGTAATGGTGCGCTTGCCGTAGGCCGATGACACCGGCTGTGCAGATGGCGCTTCGCGCGACATTGCAAACAGCGTGGAGCCGACGATGCCGCCCTGCTCGATCAGATCGCGCTGGCTGCAGGTCGCCGCAATCGCGAGACCCATCGAGTGCAGATGATTGCGTCGATAGCAGAACAGAGCGAGCATCGCGCGAACATCGGGCGAAACCGATTCGACGAGTTCCGCAAGACCGTGCTCGCTGGCGCGGTAAAGGCTGCCAAGCAATTCTTCGCCGACGGGGCAAGCGTCGTTCTCAAAGGCGGTGCGGCTGGACAACATTGCGTTTCTCCGTTTCCGAAGGATGCAATGGGATTTCCTAACGCAAGGTTAACCACGCAAGCGGATCGCGGACGGCGTTCATTGTGTAGAGAGGCGATTGGCGCAGGCCACGGGTTCCAAGTGATTCGGCAGCAGCTTCGTCAGCCGATGAACGTGACTGCTTCAGGGACCGTCGCGCGATTGGTGCGATAGCTGTTGGCCTTGTGGGATGTATCGGCATAGCCGAACGAAATTCCGCAAACAACTTTGCGCTCATCGCCCACGCCGAGATGCTTGCGCACGACGTCCGAATATCCGGCGAGCGCCGCTTGCGGGATCGTTGCCAGTCCCGCAGCCTGTGCGGCAAGCATGAAATTGCCGACATAGCCGCCGCAATCGATCGCGCCATAGACGCCGAGTTCTTCGGCCGTGGTGACGATCGCGACATGCGGCGCGCCGAAGAAACGGAAATTCTCCAGCATCTGCTTCTGGTATCCCGCCTTGTCGCCGCGCGGAATGCCGAGCGCGTTGTAGAGCTGAAACCCGCTTTCGCGGCGGCGCTCGAGATAGACGCCCTTGTATTCGCGCGGGAACGGAAAGTCGCTGCCGCCGGGCCCGCCGCCGCTCGCGGCCTTATAGACCTCCTCACCGAATTTCTTCGCAGCCTCGCCGGAAAAAATCGCGACCTGCCACGGCTGGCTGTTGCACCACGATGCGGTCTTCTGCGCCGCGCTCAAGACACGCTCGATAGTTGCCCGCGGCACCTCATCCGGCTTGAAAGCACGGCAGGAATAACGCGCGGCGAGCAGCTTTTCGACAACGTCCAGATCGCTCATGTCATCGTCCCTTGGTCGGGATCGCGTTGAACGGTACGTCCTTGTCGACGCGAATATCGGCCGGCAATCCAAGCACACGCTCGGCGATGATGTTGCGAAGGATTTCGTCGGTGCCGCCGGCGATGCGATCCGACGGCGAACGCATCAGGATCGACTGAAACTGCCCGTCGACCGCAACGCTGTCGGCATCTGTCAGCACGCCAGCGGCGCCCTGCAAATCCATCGCGAAGGTCGCGATGTCCTGCAGCATCGTTCCTGCCACCAATTTGCCGATGGAATTTTCCGGTCCCGGCCGCTGGCCTTTCGACAATGCCGAGATCGAGCGATAGCTCGTATATTTCAATCCGCTCGCCTTTACCGCCCAGCTTGCCAGCTTCGAGCGCACGTTCCTGTCGTCGATGGCGGGACCATCCTCCAGCATCAGATCGTTGCAGAACGCGAACAGTTCGGGAAATCCGGTCGATTGTCGCGCGCCGATCGACATGCGCTCGTTCATCAGCGTGGTGAGCGAAACGTTCCAGCCGTCATTGACCGCGCCGAGGCGCTGCGAATCCGGAATCTTCACATCGGTGAAATAAACCTCGTTGAATTCCGACTGGCCGTTGGCCTGCTTGATCGGTTTCACCTCGACGCCGGGCGACTTCATGTCGAGCCAGAACATCGTCAGTCCCTTGTGCTTGGGTTGCGTGGGATCCGTGCGCGTGATGATGATTCCATAATCCGAAAAATGCGCGCCGGTGGTCCAGACCTTCTGGCCGTTGATAATCCAGTCGCTGCCTTTTTTTTCCGCGCGGGTGCGAAGCCCCGCGACGTCAGAACCGGCAGACGGTTCGGAAAACAACTGGCACCAGATGTGCTCGCCGGACGCGATCTTCGGCAGATATTTCGCCTTGTCGCTGTCGCTGCCGAACGCCATCACAGTCGGCCCGCACATGCCCTGTCCGATCAGGAACACGCCTTCGAGCTTGCCGTAGAAGCCTTCTTCCTGCTGCCAGATGACGCGCTCAATGGGAGATGCGCCGCGTCCCCCATACTCTTTCGGCCAGTGAAGGCATGCCCAGCCTGCGTCGGCCTTCTTCTTCTGCCACTTCTTCGATTCGACGAGAATGTCGCTGCCCTTGAGTTTGATGCGGCCGACCGTCGGCTGCGACAGCTCGGCTTCGAGATTTTTCGGCGCGTTGGCATCGATCCATGCGCGCGCCTCGGCACGAAATTTCGCTTCCTGCGGTGTGTCGTCAAAATTCATGTTTGAACCTCAGCTTGCATTCTTGAAGCGCATGCGGTCGATCAGCTGGTTTTCCCAGTAGGACAGGCTGCCGAGCGACAAAGCGAGCGCATTCGCGCGCCGGTAATAAAGGTGACAATCGTATTCCCACGTAAAGCCCATGCCGCCATGCACCTGAATGTTGTTCTTGGCGCAATGCTGAAACGCCTGCGTCGCGCTGATGCGAGCCGTTGCTGCGGCATCGGGTAACTCGCCCGCGTTGGTCGAAAGTGCCCATGCGCCGTAGTAACAGTTCGAGCGCGCAAGCGTCGCCGACACATACATGTCCGCGAGAATGTGTTTCACCGCCTGAAACGATCCGATGGGCCGGCCGAACGCAACACGATCCAGCGCATAGTCGCGGCCCATTTCCAAAGCACGATCCGCGCCGCCAAGCTGCTCGAACGCCATCAACACCGCCGCGCGGTCGAGCACGCGCGTGAGAATACTCCAGCCTTCGTTGGCCAGTCCGAGCGGCTCGGCCTTGCATTTCTCGAAGACGATTTCAGCCTGATTGTGCGACTGATCGAGATTGCCGAGAGACTTGCGTTGCACGCCATCGCCGGACAGATCGACGATAAACAGCCCGATGTCGGTTTCGCGGCCCGAATTCGCCGTGCGCGCCGCAACGATAGCAAAGTCCGCGATCGCGCCGTCGGCAACAGGAAATTTCTTTCCCGTCAGCGCGCCGTTCGACGTGCTCACCTTGATTGCCTTTTGCGACGGATTGCCCGCGCCCTCGAACAGCGCAAGCGTGCCGATGGCATCGCCTGACGAAATCTTCGGCAGCCATTTCGCCTTCTGCGCATCGCTGCCGGCGAGCATGATCGCTTCCGCGGCGAGATAGATTGTGGACGCGAACGGCACTGGTGCCAGCGCGCGGCCCATTTCTTCGGCGATCACGCACAGCTCAAGATGTCCCGCGCCCGAGCCGCCGAACTGTTCGGGAATAGCAACACCGAGAAATCCCATCTCGGCGAGACCTTTCCAAAGCTCGCGATCATAAGGGGCTTTTCCTTCCAGCACCGCGCGTACCGCTTTCGGCGGAGATTTCTCAGTGAGGAATTTCCGCGCCTCGTCGCGCAGCTGCTTCTGATCGTCGGAGAAATCGAAATTCATGCTGTCTCACTCGCCTTCCATCAACTTCATTTCAGAACGATCACATCGGGACCCGGCGGATCACTGTAGAGCCGCTCGACCAATGCGACGCGGCGACCCAGTCCCGCACGCTGATTGATGTAACCCTTGTCGGTCAGTTCGTTGCCGTCGATGGACGGAGGCTCCGCCATCAGCATCGCGCGGCCGATCGTCATGCTGCTGACGCCGCCAACCGATTTGTTGTAGCGCGCAAGCCCGTCGCGCAGATGCGCGATCACGGTTGGATGCGCGATCACTTGATCCATCGACGCGGCCGGATCGCCGATCAGCCGGCGGCAGGCATCGAGATTGGGCCACGCCAGCAGTCCGATATACGAACGGTCCTGACCCGCAACCAGCGCGTCCTGAACCACGGGCGATGCTGCGGCAATCGCGTCGGTGCGCACCGACCCGACTTGGACGAAGGTTCCTGTCGTCAGCTTGAAGTCTTCCACGACACGGCCCGAAAAGATGAGGCCCTTCGCCGGGTCGCCCGGATCGACGAACATTCCGGCATCGCCGATGCAATAGAAGCCCTCGTCGTCGAACGCCGCCTTGGTGAGATCGGGCCTGCCGAAATAGCCCGGCATCACGTTGACGCCGCGCAAGCGCAATTCGAATTTCGGCCCGACCGGAACCATTTTCAATTCAACGCCGGGAAACGGCAATCCGATCAGGCCGACGCGCTCGGTGTCCCAATACGTGCCGGTCGATGTCGGCGCGGTCTCGGTCGAACCCCATCCTGTGTAGAAGACAATGCGCTCGCCGGTCGTCTTTACCGCCAGCGCTTGCATGCGGTCGTGCAAATCGTCAGGCAGCCGCGCACCGCCATAAGCCATCAGGCCGAGGTGCTTGAAAAAATTCCGGCACAGCGCGTCGTCCTTTTCCATCGCGGCGGCGAGTGCGGCGTACCCCGCAGGCACGTTCGCGTAATAGGTCGGCGAGATTTCGCGCAGATTGCGCAGCGTCTCGTCGAACAGACCCGGCACCGGCTTGCCTTCGTCGATGTAAAGCGTACCGCCTTCGGTCAGCACCGGGTTGAACAGCGCGTTGCCGCCCATCGTATGATTCCACGGCATCCAGTCGAGATAGACCGCATCCGATCCGCCGGTCGGACGCGGACGAACCTGCATCATCATGCGCGCGTTGGCACACATCATCCGTTGCGTGTTGATGACGGCCTTCGGCATGCCGGTCGAGCCCGACGTGAACAGCAACTTGCCGACAGTGTCCGGCGTGATTTTCGCAATCGACGATTCGACCGCAGATGTGACAGGCGTAGCCGCCAGCGCCGCATAGGCTGTACTCTCGATTGCGGTTGGCGGGCGATCGACGTGAACCACAGCGATGCCGTCGAGATTGAGTGCGGCGAGCGCCTTCTCGAAGGTCGGGCCATCCTGAACCATCGCCACCGCAGGCTTGATGAGGTCGAACAGATATTTGAGCTTGGCGTGATCCTGACTCATCAGCGAATAGGCCGGCGAGATCGGTGCTGCCGGGAGGCGCGCCTGCATCGCGGCCTGCGTCATCAGCGCATGCTCGATGGAATTCGAACTGAGAATGGCGACAGGCCCGCCGTCGCGGATTTTCATGTCGAGCAGCGCTTGCGTCAGCGCGTCGACGGTGCGCTTGGCTTCGGCATAGCTCACCTCGCGCCACTGCCGCGCCTCGCCCTTGCGCTGTGCAAGCCAGATGTGATCCGGACGTTCCTTCGCCCATTTCGCCAGTGACGAGGGAATGTGCGGCTCGTAGGGATCGAGCGGGATACGCGATTTCAGAACCACAACGCCGTCAGCGCGGCGTTCGACCGCGATGTCGCGCGGCAGCCAGTCGATCTTGCGGAACGGCGGTTTCTCCGCCGCCTGATCGCGCACCGCTACTTTGGCGTCCATCGCAATCTCCTCCCTGGAGAAAGGCGCGCGGCGAGATTGCTTTTGTTATTCCCGCCGCGCCGTCGTTTGTGTCAGCGCGGTGCCATACGTATGGCGCCGTCGAGACGGATCACTTCGCCGTTGAGCATCGGGTTCTCGACGATGTGAACCGCGAGGTTGGCGTATTCCTTCGGGTCGCCGAGGCGCGCCGGATGCGGCACTTGTTTTCCCAGGCTGTCCTGCGCTTCCTGCGGCAGACCTTTCAGCAGCGGCGTGAGGAACAAACCCGGCGCAATTGTCATGACGCGAATGTTGAGCGAGGCAAGATCGCGCGCGACGGGCAACGTCATGCCGACAATGCCGCCCTTCGACGACGAATACGCAGCTTGACCGATCTGGCCGTCATAGGCCGCGACGCTGGCGGTCGAGATCATGACGCCGCGTTCTTCGCCGATGGGCGGCGCGGTCTGCATGCGCTCCGCGACGAGGCGGATGCAGTTGAACGAGCCGATCAAATTGACCTTGATGACGCGCGTATAGTCGGCGAGCGCGTAAGCGCCGTTCTTGCCGACGGTCTTGCCGGCGTTGCCGATGCCTGCACAGTTCACCAGCACGCGGATGACGCCGTGCGCCTTCTCGGCTTTCGCGATGGCGTCTTTCACCGGCGCTTCTTCCGATACGTCGCCAACCAGCGCGAGACCCTTGATCTCGGAGGCGACCCGTTCCGCGCCTTCCTTGTTCATGTCGATCACCGCGACCTTCGCGCCCTTGGCTGCCATCGCGCGTGCGGTTGCTTCGCCGAGGCCCGAGCCGCCGCCGGTGACGAGAACTGAAATATCCTTGAGTTGCATATGCGTTTCCTTGCGTGAGTTAAGAGGCTTTGGCCGAAGTGTGCTTCGTCCATTGGGAAAGAATGTCGGCTGCGGTTTTGACCGGCGCTGCCGCCGAGCCCTGAATCGCCGATGGTGTCCGCGAAAAGCGCGGCGCGGGCGCGGGCTGCACGCCGCCGTCGGCCTCGACGAATGTCTTGCGTGCTGCGAGATGCGGGTGCTTCGGCGCGTCGAACATCGCGATCACCGGCGCGACGCAGGCATCGGTGCCGTCAAAGATTTTTGCCCACTCGTCGCGCGTCTTGGTTTTGAAAACGGCCGCGACCTTGTCGTGCAGCAAGGGCCACTGCTTGCGATTCATTTGATCGTTGAAGCAGTCCTCGCCGAGGCCAGCGAGCTTGCGCAATTCTGTGTAGAACTGCGGCTCGATCGCACCGACCGACATGTAGCCACCGTCCTTGCATTGATAGGTGCGATAGAAATGCGCGCCGCCGTCCAGCATGTTGGTGCGCGGCTCTTTGGTCCATCGTCCCGTCGCATGCATGCTGTGAAACAGCGTCAGCATGCTGGAGACGCCGTCGCACATCGCAGCGTCCACCACCTGTCCCTTGCCGGTTGTGCGCGCGTCGATCACAGCCGCTAGCACGCCCATTGCGAGATACAGCGCTCCGCCGCCATAGTCGCCGACGAGGTTGAGCGGCGACACCGTGTCGCCGTTGCAGGACCGGAAAGAATCCAGCGCGCCGGTGATCGCGATGTAGTTGATGTCATGACCCGCCGAGTGCGCGAGCGGGCCGTCCTGACCCCATCCGGTCATGCGGCCGTAAACGAGACGCGGATTGCGCTTCAGCGCAACATCCGGCCCGAGGCCGAGCCGTTCCATCACCTGCGGGCGGAATCCTTCGATCAGAATATCGGCGGCGGCGATCAGGTCGAGCACCTGCGCGACATGAGTGGGATTTTTCAGATCGAGTTCGATCACTTGTCGCCCGCGATTGACGAAATCGCGTGCGTCGCGCTTGCCCTGTCCGGGCCGCGCGATGGAAACAACATCCGCACCCATGTCGGACAGCAGCATCGACGCAAACGGTCCCGGCCCGATACCGGCAAATTCGATCACGCGCACGCCGCGCAACGGGCCTGTGGCCATCGGCCGCTCGCTCATCCGGCCCTCCCGTATTTCCTGGTCTTATTGCCAGTGCCGATCGGCGCAACGGCGGCATCGCGCGCGAGCATGCCGCCGAGGAACAGATCGGTCATGTGAGCGATGTATTGGCGTCGGGTGTCTTCGGTCATGTCGCGGCCCGCGAAGCGCGATCCCATCTGACGGCCCGAGAACAGATGATCGCACGCACCGACGAGGCTCGTGTAGAAGAGAACCGGGTCGAATTTGCGGAATTCGCCTGCGGCGATGCCTTCCGCCAGCAGCCGGCGCTGAAACTCGAACAGCGGATTGACGAAAAAGCGATTGACCTCTTTCGCCGTCTTCTCGTTGCCGTCGTGCAGCAACAGGTGAATCAGCCGGTTCATGTAGGGAAAGCGGTAATAGGCGTTGATGATACCGGCGATATGCCGGCGCATTTTTTCCGTCGGCGAAATCGGCTGCTCCATGACGAAAGCGAGATTTTCGATTTCTCCTTTTGCGTCGCGCGCGAGCAGTGCGAGCAGCAACCCGTCCTTGTTGCCGAAATGATATTTCACGAGCGCTGCGTTGACGCCGGATTTCTCCGCGATGTCGCTGAGGGAAATGTCCGTCGAATTGCGTTCGGTCATCAGGTCGCCGGCCGCGACCAGAAGTTTCGCCGCCGTTGCGTTCAGCGGCACGACGTCGCCCACGGCGCGCGGTTTCGGCAGCGGCGGACGGCGCGACGGTCTGGCACTCAAACGCTGCGGCATTGAAAATCCCATACGCAACAGGCCGCCAGCTAAGCCGATGATCGGATGCCGCTCAAGAGTTAATTGACCGATTGACTAAATCGTCCCGCGTCCGTTTAATTCCCGCCAACCAACAACAATGCGTCAGGGAGTTCGTCATGGCCGAAGCCTATATCGTTGCTGCAGCGCGCACCGCAGGGGGCCGCAAGGGCGGACGTCTCGCCGGATGGCATCCGGTCGATCTGGCGGCCTCCGTACTCAATGCATTGGTCGATCGCTCCGGTGCCGATCCCGCGCAGGTCGAAGACGTCATCATGGGCTGTGTCATGCAGACCGGCGAGCAATCCAACAATGTCGCCCGCAACGCAGTGCTCGCATCGAAACTTCCGGAAAGTGTGCCAGGCACGTCGGTTGATCGCCAGTGCGGCTCATCGCAGCAGACGCTGCATTTCGCCGCACAGGCTGTGATGTCCGGTTCGATGGACATCGTGATTGCCGCGGGCGTCGAGGGCATGACGCGCGTGCCGATGGGACTGGCCGCATCGCTGCCGTTCAAGAACGGTTATGGCACCTACATGAGTCCGAACATTCAAAAGCGTTACCCGAATGTCCAGTTCAGTCAGTTTCCCGGCGCGGAAATGATGGCGAAGAAATACAATATCGAGAAAGACGAACTCGACGAGTATTCCTACCGGAGCCATCAGAAGGCGATTGCGGCGACGCAGGCTGGCCACTTCAAGGATGAAATCATCCCGCTCAAGATTACGCGCGAGGACGGCTCGACCGACACGCACACGATTGACGAAGGCATCCGTTTCGATGCGACGCTCGACGGCATTCGCGGCGTGAAACTCATTGCAGAGGGCGGACGCATCACCGCCGCAAGCGCGAGCCAGATCTGCGACGGCGCATCCGGCATGATGATCGTCAACGAAAAGGGGCTGAAGTCGCTCGGCATCAAGCCGATGGCGCGCATCCATCACATGACCATGATGGGCCACGATCCGGTCATCATGCTCGAAGCGCCGCTGCCTGCGACCCACAAGGCGCTGAAGAAAGCGGGAATGTCGATCGACGATATCGATCTGTTCGAGGTCAACGAAGCATTCGCTTCGGTGCCGACGGCATGGCTGAAGGACACCGGAGCGGACCCAGCAAAGCTCAACGTCAACGGCGGCGCGATTGCGCTCGGACACCCTCTTGGTGGATCAGGCACGAAGCTGATGACAACGCTTGTCAACGCGCTCAGGCAGCGCAACAAGCGCTACGGCCTGCAGACCATGTGCGAAGGCGGCGGCATGGCCAATGTCACGATCGTCGAGCGGCTGTAATCGCGGGAGACGCCCGTGACGCATCCCTCCATTCACGCGCAATCGACGCCGGACAAGATCGCCTATCGCATGGCGAAATCCGGCGAGACGATCAGCTATCGTCAGCTCGACGAGCGCTCCAATCGGGGCGCACATCTGTTTCGCGCACTCGGCCTGAAGCGCGGCGATCACATCGCGTTCCTGATGGAAAACACTCTCGCGTTCATGGAAATCTGCTGGGCAGCACAGCGCAGCGGGCTCTATTACACGGCGATCAGCCGCTATCTCACCGCCGACGAGATCGCCTACATCGTCAAGGATTGCGGCGCGAAGATTCTGATCACAACGCCGAAATGCGCCGATGCTGTCGTGCCGCTGATGGCGGGTGCGCCCGAAACGATCTTTTTCATGACCGGCGAGCCGCGTGACGGCTTCCGTTCATGGGATTCAGAAACCGCCAAGCAGCCGAAGACTCCGATTGCCGACGAGAGCGCGGGTTTCGACATGCTCTATTCCTCCGGTACGACAGGCCGGCCGAAGGGCGTGAAACGCGTTGCGGCCGAAACATCGATTGTCGTACCGAACGCTTTTCTGAAGCTGCTGTGCGTCGACATGTACGGCATGTCGTCGGAGAGCATTTATCTGTCGCCCGCGCCGCTCTATCACGCGGCTCCCTTGCGCTTTAACATGATGGTCGGCGTGCTCGGCGGCACGTCGGTCATCATGGAGCATTTCGACGCCGAGGAATATTTGGCGCTTGTCGAAAAGCACAAAGTCAACGTCTCGCAACTCGTGCCCACGATGTTCGTGCGGATGCTGAAATTGCCCGACGCGATTCGCGCCAAATACAATGTCTCGACGCTGAAATCCGCGATCCATGCGGCCGCGCCCTGCCCGGTCGAGGTCAAGGCAAAGATGATCGCGTGGTGGGGACCGATCATCGTGGAGTATTACGCAGGCTCCGAAGGCAACGGCGTTACCGTGTCCAATTCGCAGGAATGGCTGACGCATCGCGGCACCGTTGGTAAAGCGGTTGTCGGCAAGATCAAGATTGTCGATGACGACGGCAACGAATTGCCGGCAGGCGAAATCGGTGCGGTATATTTCGCCGAGGGCCCGCAATTCGCCTATCACAACGATCCGGACAAGACGAAACGCGCCTACAACGACAAAGGGTGGTCCACCATCGGCGATGTCGGCTATCTCGACAGCGAAGGTTATCTCTACCTCACCGACCGCAAGGCCTACATGATCATTTCCGGCGGCGTGAACATCTATCCGCAGGAAACCGAGGACATTCTGATCTCGCATCCCGCCGTCGCCGATGTCGCGGTGTTCGGCGTGCCGAATGAGGAAATGGGCGAGGAAGTCAAAGCCGTCGTGCAGCCGCACGACATGAAAGCGGCGGGTAAAGCGCTGGAGGCTGATCTGATTTTATTCTGCCGCAAGCATCTGTCGCCGATCAAATGTCCGAAGAGCGTGGACTTTGAGGCGGAATTGCCGCGAACGCCGACCGGGAAGCTCGTGAAGCGGCATTTACGCGATAGATATTGGCAGGCCGCGAAGAAGGCGACGGCTTAGTCCTTCTTCAGCCAGGTCTCGACCAGCATCACATCCGGCGGCTGCATGTATTTGGTCGTCCACATATCGACGACCCATTCGATCTTGCTTTCGTTCTCGACCAGTACCGCCGTGTTGTGCGGCAACTGCATCGCCAGGATGTTGCCGCGATAGCGCGGGTTGCCGACGGTGTGATGCTTCAGCAGTCCCCACTCTTGCAATACGAACAGAAAGCTCGACGTGTTGCGCGTCGAATCCCAGCAATCGAAATTGCCGGCGGCAGCGCCGCTGCGAATGTCTGCGTTGGCGACGCGATGATCGGTGCCGATCATCGGGCCGACGCGCTTGTCGAACCACACGACCGCCTTCTGGATAGCCGAACGCTCGGCCGGCGCGGTTGCCTTTCCGGCGGCGAGAATTTTCGTCAGCTCCGCTTTATCCGAGGCGGTGAAATCGAGTTCGGCGCGGCGGCGGCAGACGAAGCCGTAGCAGATCGTCATCTGCTCGGCGGACGGCGGATTGATCGATACCGACGTATACATCTCGGCCTGTTCGGAGGAGAGACGGAGCGCGAATGACGGTTGCGCCACGGCAACCAAGCCGAATGTAGCGGCAATCAAAACGATGCGCGATGCGACGCTGAACACGTTTCCCAGCCTCTGAAGGTTCCGCCGAACGTCAATATGGCGGATTGTTTCGCCGATCAACAGCCGGATGCAGTCTGCCGGAAACTTTAGCGTGAGGGCTCCGTGCCCTCACAGCACAACCGGCTTGTCCGGCAGTTCATTGGCGTGCGGCCCGGACGCCGGATAATTCTGGATCAGCAGATCCGTGACGGCCGCCACACCTTTGAGGACACCGCCCTCGAAATTCTTCCTGCGGAATTCGGCTTCCATTGCGTTGCAGATTTTTTCCCACGCCGCATGGCCGACCTTGGCGTCGATGCCGCGGTCCGCGACGATCTCGACCTTGCGATCGGCAAGCAAAAGATAGATGAGAACGCCATTGTTATGTGCGGTGTCCCATACCCGCAGCCGCGAAAACACGTCGATGGCCCGCGCCCGTGCCGCCTGATTGGCAAACAGAGGCCGGCCGTCGAGCGCGCCTTCGACCGCAAAGCGTATCTGCCCCGAATGTTTCACTTCGCTGGCCTTGATGGCGTGTTCGATGGCCAACAGCGTTTTGCGCGGGAAAATCTGCCGGACCCGCCAGCGACTCAGAAGCAGATGTTTGCCAATGCGTTTGATGCTCATGGTCACCAACTACCCGATGCGCCGCCGCCGCCGAAGCTGCCGCCGCCCCCGCTGAAACCGCCGCCGCCACTCCAACCACCCGAACTCGATCCGCCGCTCGACCCGCCCCCGCCGCTGCCCGATGCGATGCTGTCGCCGAACAGCGTCAGCACGAACACGATGGCGGCAGCGATGAGCGATATCGGAATGACATAAGAGATGATCCAGACCACAACGCCGACAATGCCGGCTGCAATCGACGCGCCGAGCAACCGGCCGAACAGCGCGCGAAATGCGCCGCCGGCAATCAGCGTAAGGATGAAGAGGAAGGGCCACGCATTACCCAGCCAGTCGTAATCGATCGGCTGACCTTTTCTCTTCGGTTCAGGCAACGGCTCGCCGTCGATCACGCTCAAGATTTTCGTCACGCCATCGGAAATGCCGCCCGCGAAATCGCCGCTGCGGAATTTCGGCGTGATCACTTCGTCGATAATGCGTTTGGAGGTGACGTCGGTCAGCGCGCCTTCGAGGCCGTAGCCGACCTCGATCCGCAGCTTGCGGTCATCCTTGGCGACGATGAGCAGCGCGCCGTCGTCGATTTTCTTGCGGCCGAGTTTCCATTTCTCGACCACGCGCAGCGAATATTGCTCGATGGTCTCGGGCTGAGTCGTCGGCACGATCAGCACCGCGATCTGACTTCCCTTGCGATCCTCGAAATCCTTCAACGTCTGCTCGAGCGAAGAGATGTCGCTGCTCGACAGCGTGCCGGTCTGATCGACCACGCGTTCGATCGGCGGCACCGCAACGTCCGCGAAACTCGCGGACGCGCAGAACAGCAGCAACGCCAGAAGCGCCGGTTTGAAGAATTTCATCGCGCCCGCCCGACGCTATCGCGGCCCTACTTTGCGGGCTGCGCCGGTGCGGGAGTCTGCGTCGGAGCCGCAGGCGGGTTGAAGTCGACCTTCGGCGCGACCGAGATTTCCTTCTCGTTCTCCACCGTGAAATTGGCCTTTTCCTTATAGCCGAACGCCATCGCGGTCAGGTTGTTCGGGAAGGTGCGGATGCCGACGTTGTAGTCCTGCACCGCCTTGATGTAGCGGTTGCGCGCAACCGCGATGCGGTTTTCGGTGCCTTCAAGTTGCGCCATCAGATCGCGGAACAGCTGATCGGATTTCAGCGTCGGATAATTTTCCGACACAGCAATCAGGCGCGACAATGCACTCGACAATTCGCCCTGAGCAGCCTGGAATTTCTGGATCGTCGCAGGATCGTTGACCGCGTCGGCCGAGACATTGACGCTGCCGACCTTGGCACGCGCGTTGGTGACACCGAGCAGCACATCCTTTTCCTGCTGCGCAAAGCCCTTCACCGAATTGACGAGGTTCGGCACGAGATCGGCGCGGCGCTGATACTGGTTGGTGACTTCGGACCAGGCCGACTTCACGCTCTCGTCGTTCTGCTGGATCGCGTTGTAACCGCAATTCGTCAGGCTCAGGGAAGCGAGCGCTGCGAGCACCGTCAAAATCTTACGCATGAATATCTCCAGAATATTGCCCCGAACCCGGCGTTCAAGGCCGCCATTGCGGGCATCATATACGATGGGCCGCGTCACATAACAGGGTTGCGCGAGGTTTTTCTGGATCGTTGGTCGAGGGCCATTCACATTCGGTTCAAGAAACGAGGGAGGCGGCGCATGGGACAGGCTGAAGTCATCAAAGACACTGGTACCGAAGAGCTTCTGTGTTCTGTGCGCGACCGCGTCGCCACGATCACGCTCAATCGGCCTCAGGCGCGCAATTCGCTGTCGGACAATCTCTCGCCCGCGCTGCGGACCATGATTAAAGTCTGCGGCAACGATCCCGATGTCGGCGCGATCCTCATTACGGGCGCGGGCGACGCATTCTGCGCTGGCGGCGACGTCAAGGGCATGGGCGGCAAAAGCGGAAGCAGCAACGCGCCGGAATTGAGTTTCGAGCAGAAGGTCGCGCGCTTGCAGGAACGCCAGCGCACTCTGACCGGAGCATTGGTGGCGGTTCGCAAGCCGACCATCGCCGCGCTGCCGGGGCCCGCGGCGGGAGCCGGACTTTCGATCGCGCTCGCCTGCGATCTTCGCATTGCAGCCGAATCTGCTTTCGTCAGCACCGGCTATATGAAAGTCGGCCTCAGCGGCGACTATGGAATCACGTGGCTGCTGACGCGCCTTGTCGGCACAGCGCGCGCCCGCGAATTGATGTTTCTGTCGGAGAAGATCGATGCGAAGCGCTGCGAGGCACTCGGCCTCGTCAATCGCGTGGTGCCGGACGACAGACTGCGCGAGGAAACATTCGCGCTGGCGAAATCGCTGGCAGAAGGCCCCTCGATTGCGCTTGAAGCGATGAAGAACAATCTCGACGATGCGCTGGAGATCGATTTTCTCACATCGCTGGATCGCGAGGCGGCGCGGCTGGTCCGCGCGGCGGCGACCGCCGATCACCGCGAAGCCGTGCAGGCCTTCGTCCAGAAGCGAAAGCCGCAATTTTCGGGAAGCTAATCTTAAGCGGTCTGCAGCAGCGCAACCGTACCCTGCCCACCGTCCGCGCAGATGCTGACGATGGCGCGCTGGCCTTTCGGCATCGCCGCCAGTTCCTTCACGGCCTGACTCAAAATCCGCGCGCCGGTCGCGCCGAACGGATGGCCGATGGCGACACTGCCGCCGGTCGGGTTCATCCGCTCGCGGGGGAATTTGCCGAAGTCGGCTTTCACGCCCGCTTTGTCGCGGATGAAGTCCGGGCTTTCTAGCGCCTTGATATGCGCAAGCACCTGCGCGGCGAAGGCTTCGTGAATTTCCCAAAGATGGATGTCGTCATATTTGAGCGAATTGCGCGCGAGCAGGCGCGGAATGGCGTAAGGCGGCGCCATCAGCAATCCCTCGGTGCGGAAATCGACCGACGCAATTTCCCAGTCGATCAGTTTCACACGCGGCGTGTTGGCCGGAATTTTTTCGAGACCCTTTTCGGATCCGACCCAGATGCTCGACGCGCCGTCTGTCAGCGGCGAAGAATTGCCGGCCGTCAGCGTGCCCTTGCCGCTGGTGCGGTCGAAAGCCGGCGACAGCCGCGCGAGTTTCTCCAAGGATGTATCCTTGCGCGGGATGGTGTCGCGACGCAGATCGCCGAACGGAATCACGAGATCGTCGAAGAAGCCGCGATCCCACGCCGCCACCGCGTGCTGGTGGCTTTCGAGCGCAATCTGGTCCTGCGCCTCGCGCGAGATGTTCCAGACCTTCGCGGTTATCTCGGTGTGCTCGCCCATGCTCATGCCGGTCGTGCGATTGCTCACCGCCGGAATGTAAAGGCGCACATCGCGCAGTTTCAGATCGATGGCGTGGCTGAGTTTCTGTCCCAGCGAGCGCGCGCCCTGAAACTGGCGCACCCAATTCGACAGCGACATGCCGAGACCCAGCTGAACCTGGCTGAGACTGTCGACGCCGCCGACCAATGCAAGATTGCGCACGCCATCGATCATGCCCGCCGCCTCGAACACGCCGATCATGCTGGTCGAGCAGGCCATGACGGTTGAATGGGCGGGAATGGTCGCGTCCGCGCCCGCATCCATCAGGATTTCGCGCGCGATGTTGCTCCATGTGAGATTGGGCACCACATTGCCCCACACCGCGAAGTCGGGCTTTGCACCGTTGAGCTTGGCGATCATCGTCTTGGCGACCGGCACCGACATCGCAATCGCATCGACGCCGCTGAGCGGCCCGTCGACCTTGGCGAAAGGCGTTCGAACGCCGGAGGCGAGCCATACATCTGGTTTTGCGGACATCGTTCAGGTCTCCCGGATCGCACGCGAAAGCGTCCGAAAGCCTGTATCACAAATCAGACGGCGGCGGAGACCGCATTTGCCGCAAAGCTGCGCGAGGCAGCAATGCGCCAGCTCTCGCACGGAATATCGGCGACGCTTTGCACGAGGCGTTTCTCGAACCGCACCTGCTTCCAGTCGCCGGGGGTAGGCTTGAATTCGAAGGCAAGTTTGCGGGCGAGCGCGATCATCGCCTCGTTGTTGCGCAGCGTATCGCCGATCAGGCGCACAGCACCGAGCGCCGCCGCGCGGCATTCGAGATTGGTGAGAATGGCCGCACCGATCCCCTGCCCCTGGAAGCGGTCGGCAATGGAAATGCCGAATTCCACCGCGCACACATCCGGATCGAATGCGTAGCAGGCTTCGCCGGCGATCACGTCCACGCCGTCGATACCGATTTCCGCAACCACAGCGAAAATATTGTGAGCGCCGACATGCGTTGCCTTGTCGAGTTCGGACGGCGGCAATTCGCTCGCGCCGCCCATCAGACGGCGATAGCGCGCATTCTGCGACAGCGCGCGGAAATAGGATTGCAGCGCGTCGGCGTCGTCCGGCGCGACGAAACGGACCGTCAGCGGCTTGCCCGAACGCAGGCGAAGAATATCGGTGAACCGGCCGAGTTCGGCGGGGGCGAGTTCAGTCTCAATGCCTGCCAACATGGTGCGTCTCCGCCGGTCATAAAAAGGCCGGACCTAAGTCCGGCCTTTTTGTTTTGGGTTCACGCCTGCCAGAACGGCTTGTTGGCCTCGGTGGCGAAGTCCGACCAGCTCGCGCCGACATCGTGAAAATCACGATCGGTCAGATGCGCCAGTTCCTGACGGGCGCGGTAGCGCTGGCTCCAGGTGTGGAGCGTGTCCGAGATCAGGGTCAGCGGATGCGAGAAGTCCGCTTGATGATGATTTGTCATCGTCTGAGAGTTGCAAGTCGTCATGGCGACCTCCTATTGCTGAGCGTTGATAGGAATATCGTCGCAATATCGGGCATTGACAAACGACACTCTGTCCCGCTTAATATGAGAAAATCTCATGTTTTGAGGCCCTATGGCACCTCGGCTTCCCTCTTTGAACGGTTTGCGGGCCTTCGAGGCTGCCGCCCGGCACCTGAGCTTCACGAATGCCGCCGCCGAGTTGAACGTCACGCAGACCGCGATCAGCCATCAGATTCGCAGGCTCGAGGAGGAACTCGGGCTGCGCCTATTCGTCAGGCAAAACCGCGCGCTGGCGCTGACACCGAAGGCCGCCGAATATCTGCCGGGCATCCGCGCGGCATTTCAGGACTTGCGGTTTGCGACCGACCGCCTGCTGCGGAAAGACGACGACAAGGTCCTGACCGTCAGCCTGATGACATCGCTCGCGACCAAATGGCTGCTGCCGCGGTTGTCGGGTTTTCAGGAACAGCATCCCGACATCGATGTCCGCATCACCACGTCGTCCGAACTCGTCGACTTCCGCAAGGACAATGTCGATGCGGCAATCCGTTACGGACGCGGCCAATGGAGCGGGTTGCACGCCGACTGGCTGATGGCCGACCAATTGTTTCCGGTCTGCAGCCCGAAACTGCTTCAGGGCGAACGCGGACTGAAAAGGCCGGAAGATCTTGCGCGGTTCACGCTGCTGCATTCGTCCGGTTACACCGACGACTGGCGGCTGTGGCTGACGGCGGCGGGATTGCCGGCGGCGATTGCGGGAAATCCGGGACTGACGTTCGATCTGTCGTTCATGACGATTCAGGCGGCGGTCGACGGCATCGGCGTCGCCATCGGCCACACGGCATTCGTGCAGGACGACCTTGCCAGCGGCCGGCTCGTTGCGCCCTTCGACGTCGTGCTGCCGGAAGACGCCGGGTATTATTTCGTGTCGCCGCAGGAAACGACGAAGCTGCCGAAGATCGTCGCGTTTCGCGAGTGGCTTCAGGCGGCAGTGAAGCAATCGCCGGATCGAGCGGAAACGATCACCACGGCGTAACGCCGCCGCAGCGCGGAATGATAGTGACGATCAGTCCAAGCCTGATGTTGCGCCAGCTGTCGCATTCGATCAGCGGCACCGAGCGGACGGACGGCAGTTCCTTGATCAGATGCAGCACGAGCATCATGCACACGACCCAGTCCGCGAGCCAGCGCGCGTAATCCGACACCAATATAAAGACGAGAACGTAGGCGGCGGTGATCCCCGCCATGCCCGCAAGAACGAGCCGCCGGTCGCGCAACGTCAGCGCACCAATCGAGTCGCGGAAATAGCGGATCAGAGGTGCATGCAATATAAACAGAACGATGTAGACCGGAATGAACATCAGATTTCGGGGCAAGGCGGCGCGTGTGATCTTCAGGCCCTCGGTCACCGTGTCGAACCAGACGAAGATATAGACCATCCAGTTGTCATTGGTCGAAAGCGAACGGCTCTGAAGATATTTGGTGAATTCCTCGCGCGACACGTCGAGGCTGCCGAACACCACGTTGACGAACACGCTGGCCGCAACGATCGCCAGCAGCACGACGCCGCCGCCGATTTCGGCGGCACTGACCGGCTTTGCCATGAAGTAGCGCATGCCGACGATGAACAGAATGGTCGGTACGAACAGCAGCGTCTGCCCGCTGTGAATGAAAATCAGCAGTGTTGAGAATGCCGCGCCGAGAATAACGAACCAGAACGAGCGCGCCGGCGCGAGCAGCATGACGATGGCGAACGCGCAGCCGATCACGTCGAAATAGCCGACGGTAACGATGAAGTTCTTGAAGAAAAACGGCGAGCCCGCGAGAAAAACGAACAGCGGCGCGGTCGCTTTCGAGAAGCCGAAAGTCTTCTGAAAGAGTTTTGCGTACAGAAGCATCGTGATCGCAATCGCCGGCAGACCGATCGCAAACGGCATCCATTGCGGGATCTTGGTCAAAAACAGAGAGAAAAACGCACCGACCAGCGCACGGCGCGTGAACCCGAAATGATAATCGACCAGAAGATGGATGTAGGGCAGCGACAGGAAATCGCGCGACAATTTATAGAGAGCGTACCCGACGACGATCGCCAGATTGATCGCGATCAGCCGCCGCCAGTGAAAATACAGATTCGTCATGGTGCCCTTGTTTTCGGGCACCATATCAATGGTGCGCGGTGAAGGCGACCGTTTTGCGCGACAATCATGCGGACTAAATCAATCGGTCAAATCGTCACAACTGCTGTTCGAAAATACAGATGTTCTAAAGTACGCGCCGAGGTTTCCCTTTCCTCGAAAGCATCGGCCCATCATTTTGCCTCGCAATGAAGTTGCCGCTCGCGCGGAAGTTCAGACCGGCCATCAAAGGGGAAGACAATGACGACCATCGTTCGCACGGGTATCGCTGCAGCGCTCTTACTCGGCCTTGGCAGCGCGGGACTCGCCGACGGCTACAAGGATTGCACCAAGATCGACAAGGCAAGCTGGAAGCCGGCGAGCGACGCCGAAGCCAAGGCGAAGGCTGCCGGCTACGAGGTACGCAAATCCAAGGTCGAGGGTTCCTGCTACGAGGTGTACGGTGTCAAGGATGGCAAGTTGTTCGAGCTGTTCTATAGCCCCGAAGATTTGAGCCTGAAGCACACCATCGCCAAGTAACGACTTGTCGAGGACTCTCGACGCCGAGACACAAGCGCCTGCGGACCGAACTCCGCAGGTGTCCGTCTATGTCTGGGAATTGCCGCTGCGAATTTTTCATTGGTCGCTTGCCGTTTGCATCATCGTCGCGTGGCTCAGCGCAAACGTCTTTGAAACACTGCATCGCGTCGCGGGGTACACGTCAATCGCGCTGGTTGCTTTCAGGATCGTGTGGGGATTCGCAGGTTCACGCTATGCGCGCTTCTACCGGACGCTGCCGCTGCTCAGAATTGCGCCGCGCTATCTCGTGAAATTCGGCCGAGGCCGCGCGGGTGCCTATATCGGATTGAATCCCGCAGGCGCGGCGATGCTTGTGGCATCGCTTGCGCTCGTTCTGATTTCGGCGATCTCAGGATGGATGCAGATCACGATCCGGTTTTTCGGCGTCGACTGGGTCGAGGAACTGCACACCTGGTCGTCCTATTCCCTGCTCGTGCTGGCCGCGATCCACGTCGTCGGAGTTGCAATCGCAAGCATTCTGCAGCGGCAGAACCTGCCGGCAGCAATGATCACCGGACGAAAGCGGCGCCGGTTCTATCGATTTCCGAAGCGATGACAAAGAAGAAGAGTGGCGCGCCCGAACAGATTCGAACGCGCAATCCGGCCTGGTCCTTACTGAAACTCGCGCGGTGGTTTGAGCCACGCCGCTAGAAATCCTGCAATCGCCAATGACGTCGCGACGCCAGCGACACAAGCCGTCCACCCGAAACGGTCGAATAGCTGGCCGAGAACAGCCGTGCCCACCATCCCGCCGGAGAAATAGCAGGCAAGGTAGAACCCGCTGGCGACGCCGCGATTGCCCTGCGCTGCGCGGCCGACAAATCCTGTTGCGGCGGCTTGAGCAAAAAAGGTCCCGCATCCGATCATCACCATGCCTGTCAGCACCATCAGGAGTGAATGCGACAGAATGAGCGGCAATCCGAGCGCGGCCACGGCCAGCGCCCCCCAAATTGCGGGGCGCGTGCCGAAGCGCTGGACGGCCGCGCCCGCCATCAGCGTCGTGACGATCGACGGCGCAAACACGAAATACACGAAGCCGAGTTGCATCCGGTCGATGGAGATCGGCGAGCGGACCAGCACGAAATTGACGTAAGTAAAAGTTCCGATGAACGCGAACAGAATGCAGAAGCCGATTGCAAATGCAGCACGCAGCGAAGGGTCGCGCAGATGAGCCCTCAGCGCAGCGAGCGGCGTCTGCATCTCGTGCGTCTCATCGATCTGCATCGGTTTCGCGCGATTGATCGTAAAATAGACCAGAACGGCACCTGCGAGATTAAGCAGCGAGAAGAAATAGAAATTGGATGAGATGCCAAGATTGTCCACGACAGCGGCCGCGATCAGTCGCCCAATCAGGTTGCTTGCGACGTTTCCGGTAATGTAGGCCGCGAACGCTCCGCCGGCATCCATCGCGCTGCATTGTTCTCCGAGATAGGCGAGCGTGAGCGCAAACGCCGACGCCATGCATAGACCCTGCATCACGCGCAGAATTGTGAAAGTCGTAAGATCGGGTGCAGTCGCAAGCAACGCGGTGGGAATCGCAAGCACACCAAGGCTGGCGAGAATACCGAGGCGTCGATCGATCTTCTGGCTGAAAAGTCCCGTGGCAAGTCCGGCGATGGCCATGCCCATCGTGCTTGCGTTCACCGCGAAGCCCATCGCCGCGGGCGTGACGTTGTAGTGTCGCGCCAGCGTCGGCAGAATCGCTTGCGTCGCGAAGAGATCGACGACGGTGAGAAATGCCGTCAGCCCGATGACAAAGGACCGCAGCAACGCGCCAGACGAATGACCGCCTTGGACGATCCGCATGGGTCCGGCATGGAACATCTCAGTCATCACCTGCTCCTCGCATTGAACTCGATGGAAGAAGGATGTGACGCCCCGGGGGAGGGTTGGGGCGACCGGGGGACCGGGGCGTCACATCATGTAACGGAGCGTCAGCTCGTTACATATGAGTGTCGTTGGGATCGCGGCGCACATCGCCGACGAACAGAACGACGGTCTTGTCTCCGAGATTCTTCCACCAGTGCGAGGTGCCGCTGCGTTCTGCACGAAGATCGCCCGCTTTGTGGACGATCGGCACCGAACAGTTGCTGGCGTATTCTTCGATGGTGCCTTCCGCGACGTAGATCAGCGCAGGACGGTCGCCGTGGCTATGCCAGGGCACGATGCCGCCCGGCTGGATCACGAGTTTGCGGAAACGAAGTTCGCGGCCCTTGATGTTCGCAGGCTCCTTCTCGAGATCGATCGAGCCGAGTGTCGTGTCGGTGACGCCGACGGCCTTGAGGGTGACCTGTTCGCGAACGTCCGGCTTGAACTTGTCGGCAGGGCATTCGCCCGCGAACGCCGCCGACGACACGGCCACGGCGCCGACGATGACGGTCGCCGCGGCGATTTCCTTGATGGTGAAATGGATCATCTTGCTTCTCCTGTGAAAGCCCGGCCTTTCAAACAGCCGTAGCAACAGGCCCGACAATCGCGCTTCGCAATTCATTTATGAAATGCCGGTTGGCTTCCGTGTCGATAGCGCGGCGCTATGTCCGGGCTCGCGCTCACAGCATGTGAGCGACGTCGGAAGAAAATGTCGGGTAAGCATAGATCCGGCTTTTCAGCGCGCTCGCCGGGATATTATGCGCCATCGCCAGCGAAAACATGTTGATGAGTTCTTCGCCGGCGTGGCCGAAAATATGCGCGCCGACAATGCGGTCGGTCTCTTCATCGACGATGATTTTCGACCATGCTGCGGATTCCGCATAAGTTCGCGCCGATAACCATCCGATCATGTCTGTTGCATGGACCTTGACGTTGAGACCCTTTTCGAGCGCCGCTTTTTCGGTGAGACCGACTGAGGCGAGCGCGGGCACGGTGTAAACCGATGTCGCAAGGCTGTCGTAGTCCGGGCTGTGCTTTGCACCTTCGACGATATTGCGGCCTATGATGTCGCCTTCGTAGCTTGCAACCGGGGACAGCTGCGGCGTTGTTGAGACGGCATCGCCGCAGACATGAACGATCGGGTTGGACGTCGAGCGCAGATGCGCGTCGGTGACGATGCGCCAGTTCTGATGTTCGACGTTGCCTGCAGCCAGATCGAGCGTATCGACATTGGCGACGCGGCCCGCGCCGTTGACGATACGCTCGGCATCGGCGAATTGCTCGATGTCCTTGTGGCGATAAAAGACACGAAGGTGGCCTTTAGCTTTTTCCACCCGCTCGATCCGCACCGATGTCTTGATGTCGATGCCGATCCGCTCGCTTTCCTTTTGCAATTGCGCGACGGCATCGTGATCGAGCGCCGGGAGCAACTGCGGCAGCGCTTCCAGAATCGTCACCTTGACCCCCGCCCGTGCGTACACATGGCCGAACTCAAGCGAGATGACACCGCCTCCGATGAAGACCACCGACTTGGGAAGCGTGCGCTCACTCAGCATCTCGTCGGATGTGATGAGATATTCGGCGCCATGAATCGGCAATGGACGTGGTTTCGAGCCGGTGGCAATGACGATATGCTTTGCTTCAAGCAGGCGCTCGCCGACTTTGATCGTATTCGGACTGACGAAAACGCCTTCGCCGCGAATAAGTTCGACCTTTCTCTTTAGCATCGCGGCTTCGAGACGCGCGGGAATATCCTTGATGAGATCCTTCTCGCGGTCGATCAGCGCGGCCCAATCAAGTTTCGGTTTGCCGACGGAGATGCAGTGAAAATTCGCGCGTTCGATTTCGTGCAGTGCGTGGCCGGCTGCAACGAGAACCTTCTTCGGGGTGCAGCCGCGGTTGGGACAAGTGCCGCCCATGTCACGCGGCTCGATCATCGCCACCGACATCCCGGCAGCGCGAGTCGGGCCGGTGACGCCGATCCCGGCGTTTCCGCCGCCGAGAATGACGACATCGAATTTCTCGCTTGTCATGGGAGCCTCGCGCCGCAGTGATGCTCTTACTTCTTGGTGATAGTGGATGTGATGGACTGTACCACCATCGTCGCCATCTTGAACTGGGCTTCGCGATCCGCGATGCCGTGGCGCTTCGCGATCCAGTCGAAATCGGTCCAAACTGCCCAGACGTCGCCGTTGTCATCCTGAGTCAACAGCAGCCGCACCGGCCAATCGAGACCGGCATTCGGATTCGACGTGATGAACTGCGTGCCGAGCGGCGGGTTGCCGAACACAAGAAGCGTGGACGGCCGCAACTTGATATTTGCGCCGGCCGCGAGCTTGGACTGGTCAATTTCAGAGAAGAACTTGATCCCCTTCGCTGCGATGTCTTTCTTGATGCGGACCACGGCTTCGGGGATCGAAACCGCGCTTTTGACGCGCACGATGCCGTCGTTGCTGTCGGCTTTGGACGGAGTAGATAGCGACAGCGCGAATACAGCCGACGCCAGTAAGGCCGTGCGAATAATTGCAGTGAAGTTAGTCATCGGACTTCTCCTTATTCAGAATGGGAACGATTGCGTTTGCTTCGACGCAACATGCGCAATGACGTGTCCGATAAGAAATACTGAGTGGCTTCCGTCTCCATAGCCTCGCGCTATTGCGGCTGCGTCATAGAAGGCGCCTATCGCGAATGTGCGTTATCGGCATTTCAGAAATTGCAGCGGCTCAGGCCTTATCGCCGCATCGGCAGATCGCCGTTGCAGGAGGCCGTGATGAATCATTCGCTGAAGTCCGCCGATGGCGGCACGCACATCAAGATCGTGGCGGTATCGCTCGCAGTTTCGTCGCTTTCGCTTTTGGCATTGAGCGCGGCGCGCCTGCACGACATCGGCGTTTCGGAAATCGTCTCAAAGCCTGCCGTCTATATGGCCGTCAAGCCGACTCCTGCAATCCAGGTGGCCGAGGCAGCAACATTCGTCGGCTGGACCCGCAACGCCTGGCAACCTGACCAAACGACACAGAATCAATAACGCCTATTTAGGCAAGGGAGAGAAACATGACGCAGATAGCCGAACTGATACGGCCACAGCAGCGGCCCGCTTTCGTCGCCGCAGCGCCTTCGCGGCGCAGGAAGCCGGCCGCGCGGCTTGCCGACTTTCGCTACGGCACGCCGGAGAGCCTGCTCAATCTGATGACGGCGCGATTTCCCGTCGTGCGCCGCGTCGTTGGCGACGATTCCTTCTTCGAGCGCGCACGGCAGTTCATCGCGCTTCATCCGCCGCGCCTGCCGGTGCTGGCTAGCTATGGCGGGGGCTTTCCGCAATTCATCCGAACGCTGAGTAACGAAGCCTGTTTCGCCTATGTCGCAGACATCGCCGAGATCGAAATGGCGCGCGTGCGGGCGGCCTATTCGGCCGAGGCGGAAGCCCTTCCGCGAAATGCGTTTGCGAATTTGCGGCCCGAGCATGTCGGCACGCTGCGCGTGAGGTTTCATCCTTCGGTTTCGCTCGTGACATCGCGCTTCGCCATCGTTTCCGCCTGGCAGACGAATCAGCCCGGCCAATCGGTGCCGATGGGGGCTTGGGGACGACAGAGCGCCCTGATCGCGCGGGCGGACCGCAAGGTCGATGCGTGGCTGCTACCTGCAGGTGGGTTCGCATTTTTGCAAGCTCTCAACGATGGATCGACAATCGCCGCCGCCAGCCGGATTGCGGGACGCGCTGACAACGGTTTCGATCTCGCCGCGAATCTCGACTTGCTCGCCGGCGCAGGCGCCGTCATCGGCCTCAAATGACCGAATGCCGTTTCATCATTGAAGCCATAGACACGCGCTATGGCGTTTACGCTGGACTTGCCCGTTGCCAGCAAACGAAGATCAAGCTGTAATTCCAAGCCGGAGCGAGACATGATTCCGCAGACTGCCGCCAAACGCCTTCAGGAAGCATTCGAACATTGCCGCGACATGGACGGCACGTTGAAGGAGCGGCTGCGTAGCTACGCTGCGGTCAGTCATGAAGTGCTGCCGCAATACGGCAAGGCCGTGGACCGGCTTGTCGCACGTGTTCAGGAGAACGGCGGCGGCGAAAATTCTCCGCGTCCCGGCGAGCCGATGCCGCCCTTCATTCTGCCGGATGAAACCGGGACGCTGGTGAACCTCGAAGATTTACTGAAAAATGGGCCGGTAGCCGTGATGTTTCATCGCGGGCACTGGTGTCCGTATTGCCGCATTAACGTCAATACGTTGGTGGGATCGCAAGCGGCGATCGCGGCGGCAGGTGGCCAAGTGGTCATCGTCACGCCAGAACGGCAGGAGTTTGCGCAGCAGTTCAAATCGAGTTCGCGCGCGCCGTTTCCAATTCTGACCGATCTCGACAACGGCTATGCGCTGTTGCTCAATCTTGCGATCTGGCTCAGTCCCGATCTTCAGGAAATTCTCTCAGGCCGCGACATGCCGAACTATCACGGCAATGATGCGTGGATGCTGCCGATTCCGGCGACGTTCGTCGTCGGCAAGGACGGGCTGGTCAAGGCGCGCTTCGTCGATCCGGATTTTCGCAACCGGATGGACATCGAAGATCTGATCGCCGCCTTCAAGAAGGCGTAGTCACCGCTTCAGCGAGACGTGCCAATCGACGGTCATTTCGCCGATCTTGGACTGATCCTCGCCGGTCAGTGTCACCACGACAGGAAATTGCGTCTTTCCGCCGGCCTTGACTGAATTGACCAGATCGTTCGCATCGCCGCTCACAACCGCATCGGCGCGCACCGGACCCTTCGCCACGGAAAGAAACTTGATCGACGCCTGCGCGGCGACCGGCCTGATCTCAAGCAGAATCGGCGCGAAAGTGCCGGCCATCGCTGCGCCTGACGCCGCCTCGCCGAGCGTGAACAGTGCAGCCGCATGCTGCGTTCCGAGATGATTGAGGCCCTCTGCACGGAACGGAAGCCGCGCCGTCGCCCGCCCGCTCTCGATTGTCTCGATCTCGACGCCGGCATGCCGCGCGAACGGAACCGAACTGCCCAACTGCTTTCGGATCAGATCGTAAGTCATGCCGGGTGCAACCTTGAACAGAGAAGAAAAAAGCCAGCGGATCATGAGCCGGCGGCTGCGCTTGAGAAGTGCGACCAGTCAGCACCGCGCATCATTTTCATCACCGCCGACGCGACAGCCGTGCGCTCGCGGCCGGCCACACCGTAAAGCTGTACGGTGCGTTGCACGTTCAGCCCATTGAGCCCTGCCCGCTTGAGTGACTGAGGAACGGACGTGCTGCGCGGAACGACCGCTACGCCCATATCCGCCTCGAGCAACTTGAACAGATCGCTCTCGGTCGAGATTTCATGGCTGTGATCGACATCGATTTGATGGTCGCGCAGGTTGCTGTTGAGGCGGTCCGCATGCTCGCAATAGCCGCGCGTGAGAAGTTGCTGCGATTTCACGTCGTCGTATTCGACGTTTCCGCGTTCGGCGAAGGGGTGCTTCTCATTGACGACGATGTCGAAGCCCTCGGTGAACAACGGCCAGCTATCGAGCCGGTCCCAGTCCTCGCCGATCTCGGCGGCAATGCCGAGTTCGGCGTCGCCTTTCTTGAGAAACTCGCCGACCTGCCTGCTGTCGCCCCGCATGATCCTGAACTCGAGGCGATTAAAGTGCCGCTTAAGTTGTTCAAGGTGAGGTATCACGAGCGAAAGATCGACCGCCTCGGTTACTGCAAGGCGCAAGGCGCCGACTTCGCCGCTTTTGAAAGACGAAGCCAATGACCGCGCGCCGACGGCTGCGTCGTAACATTGCTGAAGCAGCGGCTTCATGCGCAGACCAAGCTCGGTCAATTGCGCAGCCGGCCGTTCGCGGCGGAAAAGATCGCCGCCGAGTTCGGCTTCGAGCTGCTTGATCGCCCGCGTCAACGATGGCTGTGTGACGTTGCACTCGTCGGCAGCGCGCGTGAAATTCAACGTGCGCGTAACCGCCAGAAAATATCGAACCTGATGCATTTCCATGACCGTGCCCCGCGTGGTCTCTGGGATGGAACCTAGCTGAAACCGGCGTTTAACCCCACAAAAACATCAATAGCCAAGGCGTATGGATACGGAAGCCACCGGGCATTTCCGTCATTAAAGACTGGCAGGCAGATTTCCCTCAACAGGCTGGGCTGGCGAAAGGCCCATTTCATCGAAGGAAATTTGCCATGAACATCCAGACGAAAATGCAGGCCGCGACGGACCGGCGTCTTCTCGACGGAAAAGTCTCCGTCATCACCGGCTCGACCAGCGGCATCGGTCTCGGCATCGCCCGCGCGCTGGCGGAAGCGGGATCGGCCATCGTGCTGAACGGGTTCGGCGCGGAAGCCGACATCGCAAAGGTGCGAGCACAGATCGAAACCGATTTCGGCGTCAAGGCGACCTATTCGGCCGCCGATATGACAAAGCCGGATGCGATCGGGGCCATGATCGCGGCAACGCTCAAAGATCATGGGCGTCTCGATGTACTGGTCAACAATGCCGGCATCCAGCATGTCGCGCCGATCGATCAATTCCCGATCGAAAAATGGGACGCCATTCTTGCCATCAACCTGTCGTCCGCATTTCACACCACGCGCGCTGCGCTTCCGGCGATGCGCAAGAACGGCTACGGCCGCATTGTCAATATCGCGTCGGCACACGGACTCGTCGCGTCGCCGTTCAAGGCGGCTTATGTCGCGGCGAAGCATGGCATCGTCGGTCTGACGAAAGTCGTTGCGCTGGAGACGGCCGAGGAAGGCATCACCTGCAACGCGATCTGTCCTGGTTACGTCTACACGCCGCTCGTCGAAGCGCAGATCGAAGGCCAGGCGAAGGCGCACGGCATTCCGCGCGAGCAGGTGATCCGTGACGTATTGCTGGCACAGCAGCCGAACAAGAAATTCGCAACCGTCGAGGAGCTGGGCGCGCTGACCGTGTTTCTGGCCAGCGATGCGGCTAACTCGATCACCGGAATTGCGCTTCCCGTCGATGGCGGATGGACCGCTCACTGAAACACGATGAAAGACGACGATGAAACAGATTCAGGACAACCAGAAAATGAAGACCGACAAGTCCGGCAAGAATCTTCCCGGTCAGGTGGTTCTCGTTCTTCAGGGCGGCGGCGCACTCGGCTCCTATCAGGCCGGCGTCTATCAGGCGCTTCACGAAGCAGGCATCGAGCCTGACTGGATCATCGGGACGTCGATCGGCGCCATCAATGCGAGTCTGATCGCCGGCAATCTTCCGAAGGACCGTCTGAACAAATTACAGGAGTTCTGGAAACGGATGGAACAAAGACCGGCCTGGGCGTTTCCGGGCTTCCTCCCAAGCGTTGCCGATCAGGCTGCCTATTGGACGACGGTATCGAATGGAATCCCCGGTTTCTTCCGGCCGAACTTTCTCGCGCACGCAAGCCCCGACTATCCGCTGGGACCGGACGACGCAGGTTACTACTCGACGAAACCTCTCGAAGAAACGCTGCTCGATCTCGTCGATTTCTCGCTTGTGAACCAATGCTCGCCGCGACTGACGGTCGGCGCGGCGCATGTGCGCACCAGCCAGATGAAATATTTCGACAGCCGCGACTCTGATCTGAACGTCAAGCACATCATGGCTTCGGGTGCATTGCCGCCAGCGTTTCCCGCCGTGCGGATCGATGGTGAACTTTATTGGGACGGCGGGATTCTATCCAACACGCCGACCGAAGCGGTGTTCGACGACAATCCGCGGAAAAATTCTCTGATCTTCGCAGTCCATATGTGGAATCCGATCGGCGCTGAGCCGCGCACGATGGCAGAGGTTTTGAATCGTCATAAAGACATTCAGTATTCCAGCCGGATCGCAAGCCATATCGCGCGTCAGCAGCAGGCCCATCGCCTGCGCCATGTCATTACGCAATTGGCAGCGCGCTTGCCCGAGAGCGAGCGGAACAGCGAAGCCGTGCGCGAATTGACGGGTTACGGCTGCCCGACGCAGATGCACGTGGTGCGCCTGCTCGCGCCCCAGCTCGACCGCGAGAACCACACCAAGGATATCGACTTCAGCCCGTCGGGCATTCATCAGCGCTGGGAAGCCGGATATTCACACACAAAGGCGGTGCTGAATCGCTCGCCTTGGTCAGGCGAGTTCGATCCGCTGTCCGGCGTCATTCTGCATGAGCAGCAATCCATCATGATGGCGGCTGAGTGAGGAAAAGAGCAAGCCGCGTTACATAGGCGGCGTGCATCGTCTTGGAAGAGCATCGGCATTTCAGTTCACGCATGAACTTCACCATTGTTCTGCCACGGCCTGCGGATGTCCCGCAGGTTCAACAACAGGAGACTCCGATGTCCTTCACCAAGATCGCTATCGTTGCCGGCGCGCTCGTTTCGTTCGCGACCGCGGCTTCCGCCGATTTTCGCTACACCGGCTCGCCGAAGCAGGGTCAGTTCTACGTCCAGAACTCGATGCGCGACGCGCGCGCTGAAGTTCTGCCGAGCGACGCTAAGGCGGCTCCCACAACTCAGGTGCGCAAGGGCGGTATTTCGGCTCGCGGAATCTGACGGACACAATCGACATCATTCCGGGCGCTCGCAAACCACGGCGCCCGGAATCAATTTCAGTTCAATCTTTGAAAGCGTTAGTGGCGCGCCCGAAGAGATTCGAACTCCTGACCCCCAGATTCGTAGTCTGGTGCTCTATCCAGCTGAGCTACGGGCGCGCAAATCGCAGCAACAATAAGGGCCGAACCGCCCGCCGCGAAAGAGGGCCATAGCTAACGGCTCCGACACGGGTTTGCAAGCTGGAAACAGCCGCGTTTGCAGGGGAAATCGCGTGTTTCACGCCCGCGCGCGGACTTCGCGCAGCGCGCTTAATTCCACCGCGCGATCCGGGATGGTGACGCGGAAGGTCGCGCCGATGGTGCCTTCGACGAGGTGAAGATCGCCGCCATGCGCCCGGATCAGTTCGGCTGCGATGGCAAGACCGAGACCTGTGCCGCCTTCGCGCGACGAACCCTGAAACGCCTCGAACAGATGCGCACGCGCCTTCTCCGGAATCCCGGGCCCGGTGTCGGAAATTTCGAGAATTGTCACGGCCCCCTCGCGGCGGCCGGTGACGCGAATCTGCCTGGCGATCCCTGCGTTCGACTTGTCGCTCTCCAGCGCCTGCGCCGCGTTGCGCACGAGATTGAGCAGCGCGCGGAACAACTGGTCGGGATCGGCGTCGACCATCAGGCCGCGCTCGATGGCGTTGATCCATTCGATCGAAGCATCGGACGACAGTCCCGCCGATTCGCGGACTTCGTTGACCACCGGCTCGATCGCGATCATGCGGCGATCCGGCGGCGCTTCCTGCGCTTTGCCGTAAGACAATGTCGACTGGCAGAACGCAATGGCACGCTCCAGCGAGCGCATCAGCTTCGGCGCAAACCGTTGAACGCGCGGATCGGGCACACTGCTCAGTTGGTCCGACAGCAGCTGCGACGACGCTAAAAGATTGCGGAGATCGTGATTGATCTTGGAGACGGCAAGACCGAGCGCGGCAAGCCGGCTCTTCTGATGGAGCATCGACACGAGGTCCCGCTGCATGTCGGACAATTCATGCTCGGCGACGCCGATCTCGTCGCCGCGCGCGGATGGCCGCATGATGTGCGCAGGGCTTTCCGGATTCTCGTGGAACGCGGCGAGGTTGGCCGTCATGCGCCGCATCGGGCGCACGAACAGATGATGCAGAGCGTAGTAGATCAGGCCCGCCGTGATGATCGCCATCACCAGCGACAGCAGCAGCAGATTTCGCGAAAACCGGAACATCGATTCGCGTAGCGGCCGCTCGTTGACAACGACTTCGAGAAACTGTCCGCTTCCCGGCGCGGGACCGACGATGCGGATCACTTCATCGTCGTTATCGATCATCATCTGAAATGCATCGACGATGGCGGACCACACCTTCATGTCGCGCATGTCGACGTCGTGATCGACCTTCGCCGGCATGTTGGCGGCGGCGAGAAGGCGTCGCTGCTGTCCGGTTTTGATCGCGACCGCGCGCGCGCCGATACTGTCGAGAATCTGCCGCGCCAGTTCGTCCGGCACCATGCCGCTCGGTGCCGCGTCGAGTACGAGCGCCGCCGTGCTTGCGGCAGCAAGCCGGTCGTTGAGCCGGTTCATGCGGAAGTTGGCGATCGAGGGAACGTAGATCAGGATTTCGGCAATCAGGATCAGCGGGATCGTCAACAGCAGCAATTTGCCGGACAGTCCGAAGCGCAGCCCCGGCATCGGACGATGCTCGGGCCTCGTCTCGGCCTGAAGAGGGTTTGGCTCAATCGCACTCATTGATCGGGCTGGTCCGTGTTCCGGTCTTGCGAGTTCGACAATGCGCCCGCGCCTTGGGGCGGTCAAACCCTCGAAATCGTTAGGGTTTGACAGGTTTTAAGAACGCATGACGTCATACAGCCCAAGATTGACGAAAACAGGCCGCTCCCCTATAAACCGCGCCAATTGTCCTCGATGGCCCGGCTCGACCGGGCCGGTTCATTTTGGAGCCAGATTCGCTCCGTTTTGACCCGAAATTGGCTCCCGAGCCGGCATTTCTGGACGAATTTCATTCACTCGGCACATTGCCGGACAACTGCTCGACTGCGGAGAACGACCCGTGAAGCGGACCTATCAACCCAGCAAGCTGGTGCGCAAGCGCCGTCACGGCTTTCGTGCCCGTCTCGCAACCGCAGGCGGCCGCAAGGTTCTCGCCGCGCGCCGTGCCCGTGGCCGCAAGCGCCTGAGCGCCTGAACCAGCCCGATCCGGAACATCACCCCATGCGCCGGTTGAGATCATGAACCGGATGAGGCAACGCGCAGATTTCGTCGCGGCGTCCGCAGGTCCGCGCGCTGCCAGCCCCGCCTTTGTGCTTCAATCCCGCGCCCGCGACGATATGGGTCCGGTCCGTGTCGGATTTACCGTCACCAAGAAAGTCGGAACCGCGACCGAGCGAAACCGGGTCCGCCGCAGGCTTCGCGAATTGGTGAAACGCCTGGACGTCATATCCATGCGACCCCACCATGATTATGTGCTAGTTGGCCGCAGGGCAGCGCTGGACCGCGGCTTCGAAACCATGTTCAACGATCTGCGCTCGGCGCTCAGCCGCCTCGAGCAGCAGCCTGCGAAATCCGGCCACCCGACGAAATCTAAAGCGAATTTGACGAGACCAGAACGATGATGCCTGACAATCGCAATACGATCCTTGCCGTGATTTTGTCCGGCGTGGTCCTCATCGGATGGCAGTATTTCTACAACATCCCGGCGATGGAAAAGCAGCGCGCTGCCGAGCAGGCGCAAAAGCAGGCAAGCCAGACGACGCCCACTCCGAATTCTTCAACGCCGACACCGCAGGCTGGCACACCTTCCGCCGGAGCCGTTCCGGGCGGACCGACCGCAGCGCCCGTAGCCATTCAGAGCCGCGACACCGCGATTGCCGCCACGCCGCGCGTGAAGATCAACACGCCGAGCGTGTCGGGATCGATCGCGCTCAAGGGCGCGCGCATCGATGATGTCGCGCTCGTAAAGTATCGCGAGACCGTCGATCCGAAGTCGCCCGCCATCGAACTGTTCTCGCCGTCCGGCACCAAGGAGCCGTTCTATGCGGAATTCGGTTTCGTTCCGGCCGCTGGCTCGACGATCAAGATGCCGGACAAGGATACGGTCTGGACTCAGCAAGGCAACGGAACGCTGACGCCGTCGACGCCAATCACGCTGACCTTCAACAACGGCGAAGGTCTTACCTTCAAGCGCACGATCTCCGTCGACGACAAATATCTCTTCACGATCAAGGACGATGTTTCCAACGTCGGCGACAAGCCTGTCACGCTTTATCCCTTTGGGCTGATCTCGCGCCACGGCACGCCGCAGGTGTCCGGCTATTACATCTTGCATGAGGGCCTGATCGGCGTTCTCGGCGACAGCGGCTTGCAGGAATACGGCTACAAGAAAATCGACGAAGCGAAGTCAGTCGAGTTCAAGGCCACCAATGCGTGGCTCGGCATCACCGACAAATACTGGGCGGCGACACTGCTGCCGAATCCGTCCACATCGCTGCAGGCGCGGTTCTCATCGAACCTCGTCGGCACGCTGCGCACCTATCAGACCGACTATCTGCTCGATCCGATCACGGTGTCGATCGGCGGCACGACGACCACCAGCGTCAACCTGTTCGCCGGCGCCAAGGAAAGCGCCACCGTCGACGCCTACGACAAGCAGCTTCACCTCAACAAGTTCGATCGCCTGATCGACTGGGGCTGGTTCTATTTCATCACCCGCCCGATGTTCTGGATGATCGACTTCCTCTACCACATCGTCGGCAATTTCGGCGTCGCCATTCTGCTGGTGACGGTGTTCGTCAAGGCGGTGTTCTTCCCGCTCGCCAACAAGTCCTATGCGTCGATGGCGAAGATGAAGGCGGTGCAGCCGCAGCTGGCCGCGCTGAAAGAGCGCTATCCGGACGACAAGGTGAAGCAGCAGCAGGAGATGATGGAAATCTACAAGAAGGAGAAGATCAATCCGGTCGCCGGCTGTCTTCCGATTCTGATCCAGATTCCGGTGTTTTTCTCTCTCTATAAGGTGCTGTTCGTCACCATCGAAATGCGTCACGCGCCGTTCTTCGGATGGATCAAGGATTTGTCGGCACACGATCCGACCAATCTGTTCAACCTGTTCGGCCTGATCAATTTCGATCCGACCACGGTGCCGTTCTTCGGGCATTACCTTGCGCTCGGCCTGTGGCCGATCATCATGGGCATCACGATGTGGTTCCAGATGAAGCTCAACCCCACGCCGCCGGATCCGACGCAGCAGATGATCTTCGCGTGGATGCCGCTGATCTTCACCTTCATGCTGGCGTCGTTCCCGGCCGGTCTCGTTATCTATTGGGCATGGAACAACACACTTTCCGTTCTGCAGCAAAGCTACATCATGAAAAAGAACGGGGCCAAGGTCGAACTGTTCGACAACATCAAGTCGACGTTCGGCGGCGCCAAGAAAACAACCTGACGACTTCGCGCCCGGCACCCTCGCCGGGCGTTTTCACTTCGAGACCTTCGCATGACCGCCGACACCGATGCGGAGCTGATCGAAACCGGCCGCAAATTGTTCGCCGGCGACTGGCAATTCTTCTGGGCTTCTCCGTCGATTGAGACATTGCCGCCGATGGCGGGAGTAGAGATCGCATTCGCCGGCCGCTCCAATGTCGGCAAATCGAGTCTCATCAATGCGCTCACCGGCCGCAACGCGCTGGCACGCACGTCGCACACGCCGGGCCGCACGCAAGAACTGATTTTCTTTCAGGACACGGCGAACGCCGGCCAGCCCAACAGCCTGCGTCTCGTCGATATGCCAGGCTACGGCTACGCCTCCGCGCCGAAAGCGCAGATCGCGTCATGGACGGCGCTGATTCATAAATTCCTGCTCGGCCGCGCCAATCTTGCGCGCGTCTATGTGCTGATCGATTCCCGTCACGGCTTCAAGGACGCCGACACCGAAGTCCTCATGACGCTCGACAAATCCGCGGTGAGCTATCAGATCGTTCTGACGAAATCCGATCAGGTCAAAAAATCGGAACTCGAAAAAACGATAGCTGCCACGCACGAGACATTGCGTAAGCATCCGGCGGCGTTTCCCGAGATTCTCGTGACGTCGTCGCGCAGCGGGTCGGGCATGCCGGAATTGCGCGCGGCGATGGCCAAACTCTTGAAGGAGCGCACGGGATGACGAACGGATTTGTACGCGTTGTCACTTCGCTTGCGGGACTGATGGGTGCGGCAGGCGTCGCTCTTGCAGCAATGGCCGCGCATGCGGGCGATGCAGCCCGCCTCGGCCCGGCGTCGACCATGCTGCTGTTTCACGCTCCTGCCGCGATGGCCGCAGCACTCGTGACCGCGCACGGCATGGTTCAGCGCCCGCTCGGGATCACCGCTTGTTTCGGCTTCATTGCCGGCGCTTCGCTGTTTTCGGGCGATCTCGTATTCAGACACTATGCCGGAAACGCGCTGTTTCCTTTTGCCGCGCCGACCGGCGGCTCGCTCCTCATTTTGAGCTGGATCGTGCTTGCGATTGCAGCGCTCTGGTCGCGCCGCGCGGGCTGAAAACCCGCGTCCGTGCTTTGCGCGGCTGCCGCCAATCGGCTAAACCACGCACAATCGCACGAACGAGACTTCTGTAATGATTGACCTTCCGACAAACATCAGCCCTCAGGATCAGGCCCGCATTCTCTCCGAAGCGCTGCCGCATATGCAGCAGTACGACGAGGAAACCATCGTCATCAAATACGGCGGCCACGCGATGGGCGAAGAAGAGATGGCGCGGCAGTTCGCACGCGACATCGTGCTGCTGGAGCAGACCGCGATCAATCCGGTCGTCGTGCACGGTGGCGGGCCGCAGATCGCGGCGATGCTCACGCGCCTCGGCATCAAGTCCGAATTCGCGGCGGGGCTGCGCATCACCGATGCTGCGACCATCGAAATCGTCGAGATGGTCCTTGCCGGATCGATCAACAAGCAGATCGTCAGCAACATCAACAAGGCCGGCGGCAAGGCTGTGGGCCTGTGCGGCAAGGACGGCAACATGGTGACCGCGACGAAGGCGACGCGCACCACGGTCGATCCGGGCTCGAACATCGAGAAGGTCGTCGATCTCGGATTCGTCGGCGAACCGGATACAGTCGATCTGAAATTGCTGAATCAGCTGATCGGCTACGATCTTATTCCGGTTCTGGCCCCTGTCGCGGCCGGCAAGGACGGCAAGACATATAATGTGAATGCCGACACCTTTGCCGGCGCTGTCGCCGGCGCGCTGAAAGCCAAGCGCCTGCTGCTTCTGACCGACGTGCCGGGCGTGCTCGACAAATCCAAGAAGCTCATTCCGGAACTCTCGGTGAGGGATGCGCGCAAGCTGATCGCCGACGGCACGATTTCCGGCGGCATGATTCCAAAGGTCGAGACCTGCATCTACGCGCTCGACGCGGGCGTCGAAGGCGTGGTGATTATCGACGGCAAGACGCCGCACGCGGTGCTGCTCGAACTGTTCACCAATCAGGGCACCGGAACGCTGATTCATAAGTGATGGTTCGCGCGACACAATTCGGCTTTGTTTGCGCAGCGCTCGTCGCCGTATCGAGCGCGGCCCGCGCCGACCTGAAAATCTGCAACCGCATGAGCTACGTCGTCGAAGCTGCCATCGGCATCGACGACAAGGGCGCAACCGCGACGCGCGGCTGGTTTCGCATCGATCCGGCGGGGTGCCGGGTCGTCGCGCAAGGCACGCTGAGCGCGGATCGCATTCTGCTTCATGCGCGCGCGCTTCCGGTTTACGGCGCGTCGCCCATCCCGCAGAGCGGCACCGATAATTTCTGTATCGCCCAGAATGATTTCGTCATCGCAGCCGCGCGGCAATGCCGCGGCGGACAGACGGCTGCACCATTCACGGAAGTGAAGCCGACGGCGGATGCCGACGGCAATATGATCGCCTATCTCGCCGAAGGCGCGGAGTACGACGACGAACAGGCGAAACTGGCAGCAATCCAGCGGCTGCTTGTCATTGCAGGTTACGACGCGGCTCCCATCGATGGCGTCGACGGGCCGAAAACACAAAACGCGCTCGCGGCGTTTCTGAAAGCACGCAATCTTTCGCCAGAAGCGCCGCAGGCTCCGAACTTTTTCGAGACGATGATTGCTGCCGTACAATTGCCTTCAGCGACCGGGCTCACATGGTGCAACGACACGCCCTATCGTGTGATGGCGTCGATCGGCACCGACGACGGACGAACGATCACGAGCCGCGGCTGGTACCGCATCGAAAGCGGCAAATGCCTGCATCCCGATGTGATCGGCACGCCGCGCAACATCTACAGCTTTGCCGAAGCCATCGACACCGACGGACGCACCATCAAGGTCAACAGCCGCCCGGTGAACTGGGGCGGAGCAACAATGCTGTGTACACGCGAAACGCAATTCGAATTCACCGAGCATGGCGACTGCGGCACGCGCGGACTCAACACGACGGGCTATGCGACCGTCGACATGGTCGCCGGCAGTGGCAGGACGCTGCGGTTCGCGATGCCATGAAGAAGGCTCAGCGCGGCTTTGCCCATGTCGAGACATGGGTGTTCGATCTCGACAACACGTTGTATCCGCATCACGTCAATCTGTGGCAGCAGGTCGACGTGCGGATCCGCGATTTCGTTGCGCAATATCTGAATGTCTCGAAGGACGAGGCATTCAAGATCCAGAAGGATTATTACAAGCGCTACGGCACCACGATGCGCGGCATGATGACCGAGCACGGTCTCAACGCGGACGATTTTCTCGATTACGTTCATGAGATCGATCACTCGCCGCTGGAGCCGAATCCGGCGATGGGCACAGCCATCGAGAAATTGCCCGGACGCAAATTGATTCTCACCAACGGCTCGAAGGCGCATGCTGTAAAAGTGCTGGAGCGCCTCGGCTTTGGCGACCATTTTGAGGATGTGTTCGACATCGTTTCCGCCGAACTCGAACCTAAGCCCGCGCGGCCCACCTATCTGCGTTTCCTGAAGATGCACGACGTCGATCCTTTGAGGGCGGCGATGTTCGAGGATCTCGCGCGCAATCTCGTGACGCCGCACGATCTCGGCATGACAACGGTGCTCGTCGTGCCGGACGGCACCAAGAACGTCGTGCGCGAGGACTGGGAACTAGAGGGCCGTGACGCCGCCCATGTCGATCACATCACCGACGATTTGACCGGGTTTTTGCAGCAAATGCGATCCGCATAAACCGTGCCACGCTTGACTTGATGCCGTCGAATCCCGACAACAGCCTTCTCTCAATCAAGGAAAGACAATGTCTCACGCCGCTCTCGAATCCACGCTGAACGCCGCTTTCGACGCCCGCGACAAGATCAACACGTCGACCAAAGGCGAAGTGCGCGATGCCGTGGAGCTGGCACTCGACATGCTCGACAAGGGCGAGGCGCGCGTCGCGCAGCGCGAGGCGAGCGGCAAGTGGACCGTGCATCAATGGCTGAAGAAAGCTGTGCTGCTGTCGTTTCGGTTGAACGACATGGGACCCATCACCGGCGGCCCCGGCGGCGCGACGTGGTGGGACAAGGTGCCGTCGAAGTTCGAGGACTGGGGCGAGAACCGTTTTCGCGACGCAGGATTCCGCGCAGTGCCCGGCGCCATCGTGCGCCGTTCGGCATTCATCGCCAAGAACGTCGTGCTGATGCCGTCCTTCGTCAATCTCGGCGCGTATGTCGATGAGTCGACCATGATCGACACATGGTCCACCGTCGGCTCCTGCGCGCAGATCGGAAAAAACGTTCACATCTCCGGCGGCGTCGGCATCGGCGGCGTGCTCGAACCGTTGCAGGCCGGACCCGTCATCATCGAGGATGACTGCTTCATCGGCGCACGTTCGGAAGTCGCCGAAGGCGTCATTGTGCGCAAGGGCGCAGTTTTGTCGATGGGCGTGTTTCTCGGCGCATCGACCAAGATCGTCGACCGCGAAACCGGCGAGACGTTCATCGGCGAAGTGCCGGAATATTCTGTCGTCGTTCCGGGTTCGCTGCCGGGCAAGCCGCTCAAGAACGGTTCGCCCGCGCCGTCGCTCGCCTGTGCCGTGATCGTCAAGCGCGTCGATGAGCGCACACGCGCCAAGACCAGCATCAACGAACTGCTGCGGGATTAGAGTTTAATTTCATGTCATTGCCGGACTTGTTCCGGCAATCCCGACAATGAAAGCACAATGCCCGACTAATCGAGATCACCGGGACAAGCCCGGTGATGACAAATTGAGAGATAAATGTCCGACGCCCTGTCCATTGCCCGCGATCTGCTGCGTTGCCCCTCGGTGACACCGGCGGATGCGGGCGCGCTCGGCGTTCTCGAAAGCGTTTTGAAGGCTGCCGGTTTCGAAACGCATCGCGTCACGTTTTCGGAAGCCGGCGCTGCCGACATCGACAATCTTTATGCACGCATCGGCAAGGACAAGCCGCACATTACATTCGCCGGTCACACCGACGTGGTGCCGCCGGGCGATGAGACGAAGTGGACACATGGTGCCTTCGCGGGCGATGTCGCGGGCGGGTTTCTCTACGGGCGCGGTGCGGTCGATATGAAGGGCGGCATTGCGTGTTCGGTTGCCGCCGTGCTCGATTATCTCAAAGCGAACGGCGGCAAACCGAAGGGTTCGATCTCGTTTCTCATCACTGGAGACGAAGAAGACATTGCGGTGAACGGCACGATCAAGCTGCTGAAATGGGCTTCGGATCGCGGCGAGAAATTCGATCATTGCGTGCTGGGCGAACCGAGCAACGTCAACGAACTCGGCGACTGCATCAAGATCGGAAGGCGCGGATCGCAATCGGGCACGATTATCGTCGAAGGCACGCAAGGCCATGTCGCCTACCCGCATCGCGCGATCAATCCCATCCCGCAGATGGCCGCGCTGATCGCGGCACTCAGCAGTGAGCCGCTCGATCAGGGCACCGATCATTTCCAGCCGTCGAATCTCGAATTCGTGTCCGCCGATGTCGGCAATCCAGCCTGGAATGTGATTCCGGCGCAAGCCCGCGCGCGCTTCAACATCCGCTACAACGATTGCCACACACAGGATTCGCTGCGCGCGCTGATCGAACAGCGCGTGACGAAAGCATCCGGCAACTCCATCCGCGCACGCATCGAATGGGAGCCGTCGAATGCCGATGTGTTCCGGACCAAGCCCGGTCCCTTCACCGACATGGTGGTCGCGGCCGTCGAAGAGGTGACGAAACGCAAGCCGGACTTGAACACGGGCGGCGGCACGTCCGACGCGCGGTTCATCGCGAATTACTGTCCGGTGCTGGAATTCGGTCTTGTCGGCCAGACCATGCACCAGATCGACGAGCGTGTGCCGGTCTCCGATCTTGAAAAGCTCACGACAATCTATCGCGGCGTGCTGGAGCGCTATTTCGCGTGAGCGGAAAAATTCTCGTTCTCACAGCCATCGACGACGAACTCGACAAGGCGCGCGCGCCGGACAATGTCGAGATCATCTACACGGGTGTCGGCAAGGTGAACGCGGCGAGTGCAGCGACTCTTGCATTGCTCGTGCTGCGGCCGAAGCTCGTCGTGAACTACGGGACCGCCGGAAAAATCCACAAGATGCACAGCGGTCTCGTTGAGGTCGCGCATGCCGTCCAGCGCGACATGATGGCGATGCCGCTTGCGCCGCGCGGCCGTACTCCGTTCTCACCGGAGATCGACAGATTATCGTCGGGCCACGGCAGCGTGACCTGCGGCACCGGCGACAGTTTCGTCACGGCGGTCGATCCGTGGCTGGTGGAAAACAACATCGACATCGTCGATATGGAGCTTTACGCCATCGCGCATGTCTGCGTGCGGCACAGCCTGCCATGGCGCGCGTTCAAGTTCATCACCGACGAGGCCGACGGCAACGCCGCCGATCACTGGAACGAAAATGTCGCGAGCGGACAGGACCTGTTCTGGGATGAGATGAGCGCGATCGTGAAGGGCGTTCAGTAATCGACTTTTACGAGATATAGCCCGTCCGGCGGCGCAACGGGACCGCAGGCTGCGCGCTCGCGCGCATCGAGAGCCGCACGCAAATCCTTTGCGCTCCATCGTCCATGACCGACCCACACCAATGAGCCGACCATCGAGCGCACCTGGCTGTGCAGATACGAGCGCGCATTGGTGACGATGTTCACTTCGTCACCGTCTCGGATAACGTTGAGTACATCCAGTGTCTTTTCCGGCGACTTGGCCTGACATTCGGTATCGCGGAAGGTCGTGAAGTCGTGCTTGCCGATCAGAACCTGCGCGGCTTGGTGCATCGCCTGAGCGTCAAGCGTTCGCGCGACCCGCCACGACTTGCCGATGTTCAGCGCAAGGTTCGCGCGTCGATTTGAAATTCTGTAGATATAATGACGCCGCGTCGCCGAAAACCTCGCGTCGAATGTCTCCGGCACGATCTCGGCGGACAGCACGCTGATGGGATTCGGACGCAGATAGGCGTTGAGCGCGTCGCGCACGCGATCCGCCGAGAATGATTTCGTCAGATCGAGATGCGCGACCTGTCCCAGCGCGTGAACACCGGCATCGGTGCGTCCAGCGCCATTCACCCGCACATCTTCGCCGCTCATCGCTTTCGCAGCACTCTCAAGAGCACCCTGAACCGTCGGGCCGTTGTCCTGATACTGCCAGCCGCTAAACGGCGTGCCGTCATATTCGACGATGAGTTTGTAGCGCGGCATCAGGCGATTTCTTTTGGCGGCTGCCATTGCGGCGGCATGCCGCGCATGAATTCGGCTGCGCCCATCGGCTTGCCGCCTGCACGCTGCAATTCGAGAATGTTGATCGCGCCGTCGCTGCAGCCAAACGTGAATTTGTCCTCAGCGGGAAGTGTGCGATGTGTCTGATCGATCTCACAACGCAACGCCTTGATGCGAACGATCTCGCCTTCGATGGGCAACTCGAACCACGCGCCGGGAAACGGCGACAGGCCGTGAATGTGCCGCAGCACTTCGTGCGCTGATTTGGTCCAGTCAATACGCGCCTCTGCCTTGTCGATCTTGGCCGCGTAGGTGACGCCCTGCTCGCTCTGTTTGGTGAACTGCAATTTGCCGCGCTCCAGCGCAGCCATCGCACGCACCATCAGGTCCGCACCGAGCGGCGCGAGTGCGTCGTGCAAATCGAGCGCCGTCATCTTGTCCGTGATCGCAATGCGCTCCGTCATAGCGACATCGCCCGTGTCGAGGCCCGCATCCATCTTCATCACCATCACGCCGGTCTCTTGATCGCCCGACATGATCGCGCGCTGGATCGGCGCTGCACCGCGCCAGCGCGGCAGCAGCGAGCCGTGCAGATTGAAGCATCCAAGACGCGGCGCATCGAGAATATTCTGCGGCAGGATCATGCCGTAGGCGACCACAACAGCCGCGTCGACGTTGTGTGCACGAAACTCCGCTTCGGCCTCCGGTGTCTTCAATGTTGTCGGTGTGAGCACCGAAATGTTCAGCCGCCGCGCCTCGACTTCGACCGGCGTCGGCTGCAGTTTCATGCCGCGTCCCGCCGGTTTCGGGGCGCGCGTGTAGACGGCCGCAATCTCGTGCCCCGCAGCATGAAGCGCGCGCAGTGTCGGTACTGCGAAATCCGGCGTGCCCATGAAGATGAGGCGGAGAGACATGTGGGCCCCGGCTTACTTCGCCGCGAGCTTGGCGGCCTTCTTGAACTTTTTCATCACCATCTCGCGCTTGAGCTTGGAGAGGTAATCGACGAACAATACGCCATTGAGATGATCGATCTCGTGCTGGATGCAGGTCGCAAACAATCCTTCGGCGTCCTCTTCGTGGACTTTGCCGTCGATGTCCATGAATCGGAAGCGGACTTTCGCGGGCCGCTCGACCTCTTCGTAATATTCGGGGATCGACAGACAGCCTTCTTCGTAGGTGTTCAATTCCTCGGACGAAGACAAAATCTCCGGATTGATGAAAACGCGCGGCTCGGTCTCACCCTCTTTTTTCGCAAGGTCCATTGTAATGAGACGGATCGGCTCGGCGACCTGGATCGCGGCAAGCCCGATACCCGGCGCGTCGTACATGGTCTCGAACATGTCGTCGGCGAGCGCACGGATCTCCGCCGTGATCTTTTCCACGGGTTTGGAGATAAGCCGCAGCCGTTTGTCCGGCAGGCTGATGATTTCGCGAATGGCCATGCTGCGCGATGTAATGGGCGCGCGGGCCGGGGTCAAATGGCTTGATTTACTGAGCTTTTGCGGCATCTCGGATTATTGGGGCTTTCCCCCGCAAAAAAATTTAGGGGTTGATTAACCATAAATGTTCCCTATTCGTTCGCATCCGGCGTCGAATCCTGTTAGAAGGCCCCATGAACGAAATTCTCCTCACGCTCGGCGATTTCCCGGTTCGCACCGGCACGGCTCTGACCGCGTTCGGCGTTCTGGCGCTGTTGCTGCTGGTCGCAATCGCCATCGTGATCGCCCACTCGTCGAGCCGCGGCGCTGCCGCGGCGATGGCGCAGGCGGTGCGCGCCGACGAGCTTGAGGAACGGCTGTCCGAAGTTCTGCGGATGCAGAGCGAATCCACCGGGCGCGTCCATGAAATGGGACAGGCGCTGGTCGGACGGCAAGCGGAGATGACGCGCGCGGTGAACGAGCGCCTCGATTCGGTGAACCAGAAGTTCGGCCAGTCGATGGAGCAGACCACGCGAAAAACTGTCGAAAGCCTGAGCGCGCTGCATGAGCGGCTCGGCATCATCGACAGCGCACACAAAAACCTGACCGATCTTACCTCGCAGGTAACGACTCTGCGCGATGTGCTGGCCAACAAGCAGTCGCGTGGCGCGTTCGGTCAGGCCCGTATGGAATCCATCCTGCAGGATGGATTGCCCAAAGGCAGCTACGAGCTGCAATACACGCTGTCCACCGGCAAGCGGCCGGACTGCGTGGTGTTCCTGCCCGACCAGCGGCCGCTGTGCATCGATTCGAAATTTCCGCTCGAATCGGTGACGGCAATGCGCGATGCGCGCTCGGACGACGAGAAGAAGGCGGCGACGGCGCGGGTGCGGCTCGATGTGATGAAGCACGTCACAGATATTGCTGAAAAATATCTCATTCCGGGCGAGACGCAGGACACGGCCTTGATGTTCGTGCCTTCGGAATCGGTCTATGCGGAAATTCACGACGGCTTCGACGATGTGATCCAGAAGGCCTATCGCGCGCGCGTCGTGCTGGTGTCGCCGTCGCTCTTGATGCTGGCCATTCAGGTGATGCGGCAGATTCTCAAAGACGCGCGGATGCGCGACGCCGCAGATCAAATTCAAAGCGAAGTCCGCAACATGATGGACGACGTCGAGCGGCTGCGTGACCGCGTCAGCAAGCTCGGCACGCATTTCGATCAGGTCGGGGAAGACGTGCGGCAAGTGCTGATTTCGGTCACGAAAATCGGCAAGCACGCGGCCAAGATCGAAAGTCTCGAATTCGACGGCCCGGCGGATACCGCAAGCGAAAAGCCCGCCACCGCCGAACTATTCACCGCTCCGCAGCGCAAATTGCAGGCCGGCGAATAGCGGCGCTGGCGACATCCCGCCAAATCGGATAGGTGGGATGGATGGCCGCAGCACCCGGGACAAAATCCAAACCGAGCTGGCGCGAAGCGATCGCCGTCTATCTACAGCCGCGCGTTTTCATCGTGCTGCTGCTCGGGTTCTCATCGGGGCTGCCGCTCGCGCTTTCCGGCTCGACGCTTCAGGTGTGGGCGGCGGAAAGCGGCGTGAACCTGAAGACCATCGGCCTGTTCGCCATCATCGGCACGCCCTACACGCTGAAATTTCTCTGGGCGCCTCTGGTGGACGCGCTCGATGTGCCGCTGCTGTCGCGGTTGCTCGGGCGGCGGCGCGGCTGGCTGATCTTGTCGCAACTATTCTTGATTGTCGCGATTGCGCTCCTCAGCCTGTGCGATCCGAAATCGGATCCGGTGACGCTGATCGGCGCGGCGATTCTGGTCGCGACCGCATCCGCCACGCAGGACATCGTGATCGATGCGTTCCGCGTCGAAAGCCTCAGCGAGAGCGAGCAGGCAGCGGGCATGGCCTCCTATGTGGCGGCCTATCGCGTCGCCAATCTGATTTCGACGGCGGGCGCGCTCTATATCGTCAGCGGCTTCGAGTCTGGCGGAGGTTTCGCGCGCGGCACGTCATGGATGCTCGGCTATCTCGCGATGGCGGCTCTCGTTGTCGTCGGCATCGTCGCATCGATCATGGCGACCGAACCGGAAGCATCCCAACTCGCCGAGGCGGAAGCCGCCCGCAATCCCGGCATGAATCGTTTCAAGCGCGTTTTCGAGACCGCGCGGCTGGCGTTTTCAGATTTTCTCACGCGCGACCTTGCCGTGGTCACGCTGTTGTTCGTCATCCTGTTCAAATTCACCGACGCGCTTGCGGGCGCGATGACGGCGGCGTTCGTGATCGACATCGGCTTCACGCGCGTCGAATACGCGACCATCATCAAGGGCGTCGGTTTCGCGGCAACGATCCTCGGCGGTTTCGCGGGAGGCTTTGTTGCGAGAGCCTATCCTCTCGCGACAAGCCTGTGGATCGGCGGCATCTTGCAGGCATTCGCCAATTTCGGATTCTCATGGCAGGCGACCGTCGGTCACGATCCGCTGTGGCTGTCCTTCGCCATCACGCTGGAGAATTTCACCAGCGCCATCGGCACGGTGATCTACGTCGCGTATCTGTCGGCGCTTTGTAAGAATCCGCTACACACGGCAACGCAATACGCTTTGCTCACGGCACTCTCGGCGTTCGGCCGCACCTATCTCTCGGCGCTGGCGGGTTACATCGCCGAGGCAACGGGGTGGGTCTGGTTCTTTGCGATCTGTGCCTTGAGCGCGATACCGGGACTGGTACTGCTGGCGATCCTGCAGCGGCGCGGGCATTTCGACAGCCTGCAACGCGCGTAAGGCCTCAGCCTATTGCCACGACCATTTGCTGACAGCGGCATCGCCGACATGCCAAGCCGTCTGCGAGCAGAACAATTCCCAAACTCTGATCTGCATCTTCTTGCCGACGAGACGGCTGAGATGTACGCGATCCGATTTCGTCTTGGTGAAAAGATGGAACGTCGATGCCTTGCCGTCGGGATTGGTGCAGAAATCGTCGCTCGCCTGCATCTGGCGCGGCTCGCTGACGATCTGATAGGCCTCGATCGTCTGTCCGTTGGGATGATGCGTGCGAATGAGCTTGAGCGTGCCGGACAGCCAGCTGCCGCTCGTCAGCGGCCCCTCGGCCGAAACAGAATAAATGGGAAAACATAAAACCGCCGCCGCCGCGCATAACATTGCAAATCGAAAGAAACGCATGGCTTCTCCTGCATTCACGCCTATTGCTTGCCGACGAGACTCCACTTCGTGACAATGGCGTCGCTGTATTGCGAGGCATCCTGCGGACAGGACATCTCATTGGCCTTTAGCGATACGGTCTTGCCGATGAAAGGTTTCAGTTCGGCGGCCTCGGCCGTGCTGTTGGTCACAATTTGAAACGTCTCGGGTCCGGTCTCGAGATTGCAGAGCCCGCTCGGTGGCGGCAGGCGGCGCGGTTCGCTGGTGAGCTGATAGGTAACGGTCTTGGTCCGCTTGCTCTTCATCGCCGTCAGTTCGCCGGAAAGAATTTCGCCGTTGTTGAGCGGCTTGGCTTTTGCAGCAAAGGCAACGCTCGCGCTGAACGGCATCGCACCGATCACCACAGCGAGAATGACAAATTGAGGGAGAAACCTGAACGTCATGGGAGGTCCGTCTAGCCGATTTGCGGTGCGCGGGTCCAGCCCCAAAATTCAGAACAAAGTCCGCTGTCGCATCGCCGCCGACAATGTGCCTTCATCGAGATAATCGAGTTCGCCGCCGACGGGAACACCGTGCGCGAGGCGCGTGACCTTCACATTCGCATCGTGCAGCAGATCGGTAATGTAGTGTGCCGTGGTCTGGCCATCGACGGTCGCGTTCAATGCGAGGATGATCTCGGAGACTTCAGGAGCCTGCGCGCGTTTCACCAGAGCGTCGATAGTGAGATCGTCCGGTCCGACGCCATCGAGAGGAGACAGCGTGCCGCCGAGCACGTGATAGCGCCCGCTCGTCGCATGCGCGCGTTCGAGCGCCCATAGATCGGCGACGTCGGCGACGACAACGATGATGGACGGATCGCGACGCGTGTCGGTACAGACGGTGCATGGATCGATCGTGTCGATGTTACCGCAGGTCGAGCAGACGACAATTTTTTCAATAGCGACCTGCAACGCCGACGACAGCGGCGTCATCAGCGCCTCGCGCTTCTTGATCAGATGCAATGCCGCGCGCCTTGCCGAACGCGGACCGAGACCCGGCAACCGCGCGAGCAGCTGGATCAAGCGTTCGATTTCCGGTCCCGCAACGGCCGTCGCCATCAACCCAAACCTAATCCCGGCGGCAGACCGAGACCGCCGGTCAGCGCCTGCATCTTCTCCTGCATCGCGGATTCGGCCTTGCGCCGCGCATCGTTCATCGCGGTCACAAGCAGGTCTTCGAGAATTTCGATTTCGTCTGCCTTCGCCAGCGACGGATCGACTTTCACGCTATTCACCTCGCCCTTCGCGGTCATGCGCACCGACACCAGCCCGCCGCCGGAGCCGCCCTCGACCTCGATATGATCGAGTTCGTCCTGCATCGCCTTCATCTTCGACTGCAGTTCGGCAGCCTTTTTCATCATGCCCATAAAATCAGCCATGAGCGGTCCTTGCCTTCAATCGGTTAGAGATCGTCCTCGGGCACATCGGCCGGTTCCGCGACCGCATCCGGCGCGTCGTCGTGCGACAGCCGCCGCACGTCGATCACCTGCGCGCCGGGAAATTTCGACAGCACCGCCTGGACGCGCGGATCGGCATGCACGCCGACGGTGAGTTGATCCTTTTTCGTCTTCGCCTGTTCGCGCAGGGTCGGTTGGCCCTGCTCGTTCGATACGATCACGGTCCAGCGCTTGCCGGTCCATTGTTCGAGCTTGCGCGACAGTTCATTGACTAACGACCGCGCGGCACTCCGCTCCAGCGCAACTTCAAGCCGCCCGTCTTCCATCCGCACGAGCCGCATGTCGGCTTCGAGCGCGGTCTTGATCTGCAGGTCGCGCTTGGACGCGGCGAGTGCGACAACTTCAGGGAACGTCGCGAGCTTGAGCTGCGGCAACGCGGCCTGCGCGGTTGGAGCGGGTGCACTCATTTGCGGACGGGACAGCGTCTCGCCGCCGGATGCAACTGCGCGAGCCGGCGTGCCGCGATCCGGCGCCATCGTTGCAGAAGGCGCGCCGCGCGGCCCGCTGCCATTGCCCGCCGCGTTACCAGATGATGCAGATGCTCCACCGTTCTGGTCGATCATGCGGATCGCCTCATCCGGCGTCGGAAGATCGGCAGCATAGGCGATGCGCACGAGAACCATTTCAGCTGCCGCCTGCGGCCGCGTCGCGTTCTGCACTTCGGTGATGCCTTTCAGAAGCATCTGCCACATCCGCGACAGCACACGCATGGACAGCTTGGCCGCAAAGTCACGCCCGCACGCGCGTTCGGTCTCGCCGAGCGCAAGATTATCCGCGACCGACGGCACGACTTTCACGCGGGTGATGAAATTGACGAACTCTGCAAGATCGCTCAGCACCACGACAGGATCGGCGCCGGTGTCGTACTGATCGCGGAATTCCTTGAAGGCGCTCGCGATGTTGCCGCTCGCAAGCGACTGAAACAGATCGATGACGCGCGTGCGGTCGGCAAGCCCGAGCATCTGGCGCACATCGTCGGCCTTCACGGTGCCAGCCGCGTGCGCAATCGCCTGATCGAGCAACGAGAGCGAATCGCGCACCGATCCTTCTGCGGCGCGCGCAATCAGACCCAACGCTTCCGGTTCGGTCTTGACGCCTTCTTTCTCCGCGATATTCGCCAGATGAGTCATCAAGACGTCGGCATCTACGCGCTTGAGATCGAAGCGCTGGCAGCGCGACAGAACCGTGACCGGAACCTTGCGGATTTCCGTGGTCGCGAACACGAACTTGGCGTGCTCGGGCGGTTCTTCCAGCGTCTTGAGAAAAGCGTTGAACGCCTTCTCCGACAGCATGTGAACTTCGTCGATGATGTAGACTTTATAGCGCGCGCTTGAGGGCGCGTAACGCACGCCGTCGGTGATCTGGCGCACATCGTCGATGCCGGTGTGAGACGCGGCGTCCATTTCCAGCACGTCGATGTGACGGCTTTCCATGATGGCCTGACAATGCACGCCCATCTTGGGCATGTGGATCGTCGGCCCCTTTACCGATCCGTCCGGCAGTTCGTAATTCAACGCGCGCGCGAGGATGCGCGCCGTTGTGGTTTTGCCGACGCCGCGGACGCCAGTGAGAATCCACGCCTGCGGCACGCGGCCGGCCTCGAACGCATTCGAGACGGTACGAACCATGGCCTCCTGGCCGATCAGATCGTCGAAAGTCGAGGGGCGATATTTACGAGCAAGGACGCGATAGCCGCCGGCGTTTTGGGTTTCGGGATGTCCAGCATCGCTCATCGATCGGTCCACGTCCCGAAGCAGCGACGCAAACCCACAATGGGCGATCGTCGCGCACAAAATTGAAGTAGGAGACTGACGAGCGACCCGATCCGGACCTCGTTAGGGCTGCTTCCTTCCGGACCTGACCCGGTTGGCGAGTGGCTCGTCCACCGCCAATCTCCCGCCTTCTATTTGGGGCCAAAGCAACAGGAAAGCAAGCATTCCAGACCGCCGCAAAATCCCGTTCTAAACAACAATTTACGCGATTTATCGCCGCAAAACGGGTAGTTGTTTTCGCGGTATTTAGCTTAAGGCAAACGGGAAACGCATGGCCGACTGGTCGCTTCACAGGCAGCTTGAGCAGGACACGATCAATATCGGCGATCTGCCGCTGTCGCGCGTGCTCGTCGTCAACGATGCGAACTATCCGTGGCTGATGCTGGTTCCGCGCCGCGCGAACGCCAAGGATCTCGTCGATCTCAACGAGGTCGAACAGGGACAGTTGATGACCGAGATCAATCGCGTCTCGCGCGCGCTTCAGGACATCACCAAACCGGACAAGCTGAATATCGCAGCCCTCGGCAACGTCGTGCCGCAGCTTCATGTTCATGTCATCGCGCGGCGCACGTCCGATCCGGCATGGCCGCGTCCGGTCTGGGGCGTCGTGCCGCCGGTTGCGCACGACCCGCAGGAGATCGAACATTTCATTCGCGCGCTGCGAAAGCAGATTTGGCTGAGCTGATTTTCAACTCGGAATTCGCATGGCAACAAACGACTCCTTTCCGCTCGGTCAACCCGGCTTCGTCTCCCACCCCATCGACCGCGCCGCACATCTGCGCTTGGACGATGAGAAGCTGTTCGCGCTGGAAACGAACCCCGGCGCGCGGGCCTATGTCATTCACAAGGATTCTATTCTTGTTGCGCTCAGCGCCGACAAGCCGCGCGCATTGCTCACGCTCGATGAGGCGCGGAAATTCGGCGCCAATCCCGGCACAATTTTTCTGGGGCTCGAAAATGGAGCGGCCATTTTCGGCATGGGTATCGGCGCGGCGGCCGCCGAAGACCTGATCGCACGGGACGACGTGAATGTCGAAAATCTGCGCGCGGTTGCGACCACCGGCACAATCGCCGCGCGCGAACTCTCGACCATCGCGATGGCGAAGTCGCTGGTGAGCTGGCATCAGCGTCACGGGTTTTGCGCCAACTGCGGTACGCGTACCTCGATGAAGGAAGGCGGCTGGAAGCGCGAATGTCCGCAGTGCAAGGCCGAGCATTTTCCGCGCACCGATCCGGTCGTCATCATGCTGGTGACGAAGGACGATAAATGTCTGCTCGGGCGGCAGGCGATCTTCCCAGCAGGAATGTGGTCTTGCCTCGCCGGATTTGTGGAAGCCGCCGAGACCATCGAAAATGCCGTCCAGCGCGAAATCCTCGAGGAATCCGGGATCCGCTGCGAGGACGTGAAATACTACATGACGCAGCCTTGGCCCTATCCATCATCGCTGATGATCGGATGCACCGCGCGCGCGACGAATGACGACATCGTCGTGGACCGGAAAGAACTCGAAGACGCGCGCTGGTTCACCCGCGAGGAGGCCACCGCGATGCTGAACCGCACGCATCCCGACGGCATGACCGGCCCTCATCCGGTCGCAATCGCGCACCACCTTCTCGCTCACTGGCTGCACGACAAGACTTAAGGCAAAATCCGATCCCGCATTGAACAGGGAACCCGATTGGCCGCATGCCGTTATTACCTGTTAAGGCAGGCCATCTCATGAACATGCACAGCCGTTTGCGCAAGAAGAAGTCGCCACGCATTCTCTGCATCGGGATGCCGGTGCGCGATCTGATCTTCCGCGTTCACGGTTTGCCCGAGCGCGGCAACAAGGAACACGCGACCGGCTTCGTCGAACTCGCCGGCGGCAATTCGCTCAATGCCGGTGTCGCCATCGCGCGGCTCGGCGGGCGCGTCACATTGAGCGGCCCCATCGGCGGGCCGCAGGAAAAAACCAGTGTCTATATCTACGACCAGATGCACGAAGAAGGCATCGACACGACATATCTGGTGAAAATGCCGGGCCTCGTCACGCCCATCTCCAACATCATGATCGACCCATCCGGCGAGCGCACCATCGTCACCTACCGCGATCCGAAATTGTGGACGGTGCAGCTGCCCGACACCGACAAACTGCTCGCCGAATGCGATGCGATCCTCACCGAAAATCGCTGCGCGGAATTCGTCACCGATATTTGCGCCGAAGCGCACCGGCGCGGCATTCCCGTCGTCATCGATGCCGACCGCCTGATGTCGCTGCGCGAGGGTCTGCTGCAGGTATCGTCGCACATCATCTTCTCGGCGGAAGCGTTGCGCGCGACCGCGGGCGAGAGCGACGAGATCGCTTCGTTGCGCAAGATCGCAAATCTCACGCCCGCCTTCCTGGGCGTCACCTCGGGTTCGCAAGGCGTGTCATGGCTCGACGACAAGGGCGAACCGAAACACATGCCGGCGTTTCCGGTTCACACCGTCGATACACTGGGCGCAGGCGACGCTTTCCACGGCGCGTTCACGCTCGCGATTGCCGAAGGCCAGCCGCTCGAAGACGCGATGCGGTTTGCGGCAGCCACCGCCGCGCTGAAATGCACGCGGTTCGGCGGCGCCTTCGCCTCTCCGCAACGCATTGAAGTCGATGCGCTTTTGGCCTCCAGCACGGTCGCCCTTTCGGTCTAGAAGACCCCAAAGGCGCCGAAAGTCGGATTGTCTGAGAAGATTTTTCTCTATATGAGGGTCGTAGCCTTCAAATATGGAAGAAAGTTCTTCTCATGAGCGATGTCGCCATCCCCGTCGAAACCCACCGCCGCCTCGACGCCATCGACCGAAAAATCCTCACCGTCCTTCAGGACGACGCCTCGCTTTCGGTTGCCGAAATCGGCGACAGGGTCGGGCTGTCCTCAACGCCGTGCTGGAAGCGCATCCAGAAGATGGAAGCCGACGGCGTGATCCAGAAGCGCGTCGCACTGGTCGATCAGAACAAGATCGGCCTCGGCATCACCGTGTTCGTGTCGGTCGAAAGCAGCGACCACTCCGAAGCGTGGCTGAAGAAATTCGCCGACGCCGTGAGTGCCATGCCGGAGGTGATGGAATTCTACCGCATGGCCGGCGATGTCGACTACATGCTACGCGTGGTCACCGCCGACATGGCGAGCTATGACGTATTCTACAAAAAGCTGATCGGCGCGGTGGCGTTGAAGAACGTCACCTCGCGATTTGCAATGGAGAAGATCAAGTCGGTGACGGCGCTGCCGGTGCCGGCGATGGCTGCGGCCTAAGGGCCGAATCTCCAGATCAGCGCACCGCGAAGCGTCTGCGCCGTGAATGCCGCATTGTAGAAATCACCGGGCGCGACTTCATAGGTCTTGTTGCCGTAGTCCGTGTAGAGATATTCGAGCCGGACGATGAAGTTCGGCGTGAACATGTGGTCGATGCCGCCACCGACGGTATAGCCGGGGAAGATCGCGCCGAATTTGTTACCCGTTCCACCGTCCTGGAAGGTGAATCCCGCAAGGCCAAGACCGCCCGAGATGAAAAACAGCGTCGACGGCAAGATGATGAAGCCGACCTGACCCCGGAAGTTGCTGGTCCAGTCGACGAAATATTGGTTTGGCGGAACGAAGACCGGAACGGGTATTCCCGTGCCGTGCAGATTCGCAGCTCCAATGTCGGCCTCGAAACCGAAAACGATGTTGCCGTTCTGCCAGCGATAACCTGCGAGGAAGCCGCCGACAGCGCCGTTCGTCGGCGCACCGGGTTCGGTCAGCACGCCGTTATCGAGAACGCGCGTGCGACCCCAGTCGTATCCAAGATGACCGCCGATATAGGGGCCGGACCAGCTCGGCATGGGAGGAGGTGCCGCGGCAAAAGCGGAATTGCCCGCCAGCATGGCGGCGGAAATAATTGTGAGCAACCTAGTCTTCACGCCGAAAACGCCCCGCCTCGATCTTGAAGTCGAAAACGGTAGCACCATGCCACAGATTCGCATGTGGCCGGAAAGCACCACTCACAAGCTATTGGACCCCTTCAGCTTGGCGATTGGAATCCGGGCAGTCGAGTATTTGTTTGCAATCGCCGTAGCTTATCCAACTACAGGAATTACTTCCGCTCGGCCAAATCGTCCGCAAATCCCTTCAGAAAGACCGCGCGCCGCGCGGTCTCGCGATTCATGCAGTTGGCAATCATCGGGTTCGCCATCGTGCCCTGAAAATAGTCGAAATAGAAACCGCACGTCGCGGCGCGCGATTGCAGCCAGAGGCGCTGCATCTCGCGCAGTTTGGTCTGCTGTTCGGGTTCGAGTCCCTTGAGCAGCGCCTGATACGACGCGTTGAGAACCTTGTCCCATTGCTTCTGTTCGTCGTCGAGACACGCGGTCACCTCTGAGTCGCGCTTGGCACCCTCATCAGGACCGATGCACGGATTCGATGCGGCGCCGATGCATGTGTCGGTGTTGGGCTTGGCCTTGGTCGCGGCGAGACACGTTTCAACGCTCGGCTTCGCTTTCGGCGATTGAGCTTGCGCCGACGCAATTCCGAGAGCGGCTGCGAGAATCGCGATCAGGAATCTCACGCCGCACGCTCCGTTAAATCTTCTGATTATACTCGCCGACTTCGGGATGCGTGCGCAGCACCTGATCCATCGCCTCGAACATGTCGCGCATGCGCTTCTCGGATACCGGACTTTCGACCACGACCACAAGCTCCGGCTTGTTGGACGACGCGCGCACCAGCCCCCACGATCCGTCCTCGCAGGTCACGCGCACGCCGTTGACGGTGACGAGATCGCGGATCGGCTGACCGGCGACCTTGTCGCCCTTCTTCTGCGCGGCCTCGAAATGCTTCACCACCTTGTCGACGATTCCGTATTTGGTCTCGTCCGAGCAATGCGGCGACATGGTCGGCGACGACCAGGTTTTCGGCAGCGCGTTTTTCAGGTCCGACATTGTCTTGTCCGGCGCGCGGTCGAGCATCTCGCACACCGCAATCGCAGACACCAAACCGTCATCGTAGCCGCGGCCGACCGGCGCGTTGAAGAAGAAGTGTCCCGACTTCTCGAAACCTGCCAGCGCCTTCAACTCGTTGGTGCGGCGCTTCATGTAGGAATGGCCGGTTTTCCAATAGGTCGTCTTCGCGCCCTGCTTCTGCAAAACCGGATCGGTGACGAACAAGCCGGTCGATTTCACGTCCACCACAAACTGCGCGTCCTTGTGAATCGCCGACATGTCGCGCGCCAGCATCACGCCGACCTTGTCCGCGAAAATTTCTTCGCCGGTGTTATCGACCACGCCGCAGCGGTCGCCGTCACCGTCGAAACCAAGCCCGACATCGGCCTTGTGTTCGAGCACGGCATCGCGGATCGCGTGCAGCATTTCCATGTCTTCGGGATTCGGATTGTATTTCGGAAACGTGTGATCCAGTTCCACGTCGAGCGGGATTACCTCGCAGCCGATCGCTCCCATGACTTTCGGCGCGAACGCACCCGCCGTGCCGTTGCCGCATGCGACGACGACTTTCAGCTTGCGTTTTATTTTCGTCTTCTTGGTGAGATCGGCGATGTAGCGCGCGGGAAAATTTTCGTGGAATTTGTATTCGCCAGCCGGCTTCAGCTTGAACGCCGAGTTGAGCACGATGTCCTTGAGCCGCGTCATCTCGTCAGGACCGAAGGTGAGCGGGCGGTTCGCGCCCATCTTCACGCCGGTCCAGCCATTGTCGTTGTGCGAGGCCGTCACCATCGCCACGCAGGGCACGTCGAGATCGAATTGCGCGAAATAAGCCATCGGCGTCACGGCGAGCCCGATGTCGTGCACCTTGCAGCCGGATGCGAGCAGGCCGGAGATCAGCGCGTATTTGATCGACGCCGAATAGCTGCGGAAGTCATGCGCAGTGACGATCTCCTGTTTCTGGCCGAGTTCGGCGATCAGCGTGCCGAGGCCCATGCCCAGCGCCTGAATGCCCATCAAATTGATTTCCTTGCCGAACAGCCAGCGTGCGTCGTATTCGCGAAATCCGGTCGCCTTCACCATCGGCTCGGATTCGTAGGCATAAGTATTGGGGATCAGCTCAGGCTTCGGCTTCGGAAACATTCAATCCTCAGGAATATAGAGTGTGTGTCGTACAGCAGACTTATCGAATGCCGTAGAGTAATGAAAGGTGGGAGCCGCCTTTTGGATAGGAATTGCGGCGGTTTGAGAGCGGTGCGAATGCGCTTGCAGAACATGGACCAGCGAAGCTGAACGCGACATGACCGACGCCCGCCTCAACTATCCTGCGACCGAGCGCAACCGCGACGCCATTCTCGATGTGCTGCGCGACGCGCTGCCAAAATCGGGAATGGTGCTTGAGATCGCCAGCGGCTCCGGCGAACACGCCATGCATTTTGCGAAGGCTTTTCCCAATCTCGTGTTTCAACCGACAGACCCCGAAGACGCCGCGCTCAAGAGCATCGCGGCGTGGACTGCCGAGACGGGTTTAACGAATATTCTGCCGCCGCTGCGATTGGATGCCGCGTCAGACGCATGGCCGGTGACATCCGCCGACGCAGTTCTGTGCATCAACATGATTCACATCGCGCCGTGGTCTGCGACCGAAGGGCTGATGCGCGGCGCGTCCAGAATTCTGAAATCCGGCGCACCGCTTTATCTCTACGGCCCTTACCGGCAGGCGGGAGTTACGACCGTGCCGAGCAATGAGGCGTTCGACGCAAGCCTGAAGTCGCGCAATGCGGAATGGGGGCTTCGTAATCTCGAAGACGTCGCGGCATTGGCCGAGCGCACGGGATTTTCCGCGCCGGATGTGACGCCGATGCCTGCGAACAATCTGAGCGTGGTGTTTCGGAAGACCTGAGCTTACTGCTCAAGCACCAGCTTCTGTCCGGCGAATTCGAAGCGTTTGAGCTTCGTCAGAAAGGACAGGCCGAGCAAATTCTCCGACAGCGCCTCGTCGGGCAGCACCATCGCATCGACATCGCGCACGATCAAACCGCCGACATTGACCTCGGCGAGGCGCGTGCGCGCGCCCTTAATTGTGCCGTTGGCGGTCGAAACATTCGCGGTGTAATCGCCGCGCGAAGGCCGCACGCCGATCTGTGCGGCGGATGTTTCGTTGAGCGCGATCACCGACGCGCCGGTATCGACCATGAAATTGACTCGGCGGCCGTCGATCCGCGCATCGGCCTGAAAATGCCCGCGCCCGTCGCGCGCGATCTCGACGCTGCGTGGGCCGTAGGATTGCGGCTGCATCGCTGCGAACGCGTTGACATTCTTTGCCTGTGCGACGGCCTTCGCCTGCGCCTTCTCGCTCGACATCTTGTCGGCGACATTGGCCATGTAGGTGCCGGAGGCAGCCAAAGCCGCCGCGACGATCATCAGGGTACGCATTACGCTCGACGCCCGTTTCTGGGAATTTTCACCGCCGACTTCAACACACCGTTCTGGAAGTTGAGACTAACGCCGGCCGCGGAGCGCAGCTTTTATGGGATGACGGTGAGCGAAAGGTTAACTGAAACGCATCAAGTTCCGCGCGGTTTGACGCGCTTTGTCGGCGGTGCCGACGCAGGATCTTCCGGCCAGGGATGGCGCGGATAGCGCCCGCGCAGATCGGCGCGCACGGCGGCATACGATCCGCGCCAGAATCCGGGCAGATCCCGCGTCACTTGTACGGGCCGATGCGCGGGCGACAACAATTCCAGCACCAGCGGAATTTTGCCGTTCGCAATCGACGGATGCGCGGTGAGTCCGAACAATTCCTGCAAGCGCACCGCGATGGTCGGGCCCTGCTCGGCCTCGTAGTCGATGGGCAGCGACGTTCCGGTGGGAGCCTCGAAATGCGTCGGCGCTTCGCGCTCCAGCCGAGCGCGCAAATCCCAGGGCAACAACGACATCAGCGCGTCGGATAAATCGCCCGAGGAGAACTGTGCGAGCGATGTTTTGTCGAACAGCGCAGGCGTCAACCACGTATCGAATGACGCCGCCAGCGCAGCGTCGGACAAATCGGGCCAGTCTTCGGGCGACGCCGCGCGCAGAAACATCACACGGTCGCGCCACTGCTTCAGCGGCTTCGACCAGGGCAAACGGTCGATGCCTGCGGTCACAAGGCCTTCCGCGAGCACGCGCGCCGTGTCGGCAGATGGCGATACTGGCAAGGTGTGTTCGGACAGCGTGATCGCGTGAAGCCTTTTTCTCCGTCGTGCGCGCAGCGCCATCGCGGCTTTGTCGAAAGCGATCTCGTCGTCCATCTCGATGTGATCGGCGAATTGCGTTTCGATTTCGTCCTGCGTGATCGGCGCGGCCAAAAGAATGCGTCCGTTCGCGGCTGTCCCGGTCAGTTCGGCAACCGCGATGTAGGGCGACTTCGCAAGCGACGTTGTCTGGTCCACGCTCGCGCCGCGCCCGTTCGCCAGAACGAACGATCCGTTTCCCCGATTGCGCGCGACGCGATCCGGAAAGGCGAGCGCCAGAATGCGGCCGGTTGAAAGCGTCACGTCCTTCGCAGACATCTTTTCGCTTTGCGCCACCTGCTGCGCCCAGCGCTGTGCAAGCTGTCTTGCACTCTGCGCACGCTGCGAACGGTCGCGGCGGAAATTATCCAGACGCGAATCGAGATCGGCGCTGTCACCGCCAAGACCGTGCTCGGTCAGGATGGCGGCGATCATCGCCGCCTCATCGCCCGAACTGAGACGATGCGAGTCCACGATCATGCGCGCGAGACGCGGCGGCAGCGCCAGCGCTCGCAGACTTTTGCCCTCCGGCGTGATGCGGCCCTGCCCGTCGAGCGCGTTCAGTTCGCGCAGCAGATCGCGCGCTTCCTTCAGCGCGGGTGTCGGCGGCGAATCGAGAAATGCCAGCTTTGAGGGATCGCTGACGCCCCATTGCGCGAGATCGAGCACAAGCGAAGATAAATCCGCCGAGAGAATTTCCGGGCGCGTGTAAGCCTCGAACGACGCCGTCTGCGGCTCGTCCCACAGCCGATAACAAACGCCGGGTTCGGTGCGTCCCGCCCGTCCGCGCCGCTGATCGACAGCCGCACGCGAGGCGCGGACGGTTTCGAGCCGCGTCAGGCCGATGTCCGGCTCGTAACGCGGCACGCGCGCCATGCCGGAATCGACGACGATGCGCACGCCGTCGATAGTCAGCGATGTTTCCGCAATCGAGGTCGCGAGCACGACGTTGCGCGTGCCTTTGGGGGCCGGTGCAATCGCACGATCCTGCACGGCGGAATCGAGCGCGCCGAACAGCGGTACGATCCCGATACTCGCGTCGTTCACGCGCTCGCGCAGCATGGTTTCGGTACGGCGAATTTCCGCGGCACCCGGCAGAAACGCCAGCACCGAACCTGCATCCGCGCGCAGCGCGGTCGCAATCGCGTCGGCCATCTGTCGTTCGATCTGAACGTCAGGCTTGCGGCCGAGATAGCGGGTCTCCACGGGAAATGCGCGACCTTCGCTTTCGATCACAGGCGCATTACCGAGTAAGTTGGCAACGCGCGCGCCGTCGAGCGTTGCCGACATCACCAGAATTCGCAAATCCTCGCGCAAACCCTGTTGCGCGTCGCGGGCAAGTGCCAGACCCAAGTCAGCGTCGAGCGAGCGCTCGTGAAATTCGTCGAACAATACGGCAGCGACACCATTCAATTCGGGGTCATCGAGAATCTGTCGCGAGAAAATTCCTTCGGTGACGACTTCGATTCGCGTGCCGCGCGAAATTTTGGAACCGAACCGCACGCGATAGCCGACGGTCTCGCCCGCTCTCTCAGCCAGCGTCTGCGCCATGCGTTCGGCGGCGGCACGCGCGGCGATTCTTCGCGGCTCCAGCACGATGATTTTCTTGCCCTTGGTCCAAGGCTCACCGAGCAGCGCCAGCGGCACGCGCGTGGTCTTGCCCGCGCCGGGCGGTGCGACAAGAACGGCCGTGTTGCTGTTGGACAGTTTGGTCGTCAGTTCGGAAAGAACATCGTCGATGGGGAGCGGCGTGTCGAAACTGCGCACGTTCGTCACACCGCGCCGCGGCCGACGCTCTCATAAATAAAGCCGAGCGCCTGCATGTCTTCACGGCGATAGATGTTGCGCAGATCGACGATCACCGGCTGCGACATCTCGCGTTTCAGGCGCGGCAGATCGAGCGCGCGGAACTGCACCCATTCGGTGACGATGACCAGCGCGTCGGCACCCTTGGCGCAATCGTAGGCGTCATGCGCATACTCAATATCCGGCAGTTCGTGCTTCGCGGCCTCCATGCCGACCGGATCGTAGGCGCGCACCTTCGCGCCGAGATCGAGCAGGCCCGTCACCAGCGGAATCGACGGCGCCTCGCGCATGTCGTCGGTTTCCGGTTTGAATGTCAGACCGAGCACCGCGATTTTCTTTCCGCGCAGATTGCCGCCGAGCGCGTTCGAGACCTTGCGCGACATCGCGCGCTTGCGGTTGTCGTTGACGGCCAGCACCGCTTCGACGATCCGCAAAGGCACATCATGATCGAGTGCGGTCTTGACGATGGCGCGCGTGTCCTTCGGAAAGCACGAGCCGCCGAAGCCGGGGCCGGCATTGAGAAACTTCGAGCCGATGCGGTTGTCGAGGCCGATGCCGCGCGCGACTTCCTGAACGTCTGCGCCGACTTTTTCCGCAAGGTCCGCCATCTCGTTAATGAAGGTGATTTTCGTGGCGAGAAACGCATTCGCCGCATATTTGATCAGTTCGGCGGTGCGACGCTCAGTGAACATGATCGGCGCCTGATTGAGATACAGCGGCCGGTAGACATCGCCGAGAACTTTTCGCGCGCGCTCATCGTTGGTGCCGACGACGATTCGATCCGGGTGCTTGAAGTCTCTGATTGCCGCGCCCTCGCGCAGAAATTCCGGATTGGATGCGACGGCAAATTCCGCCTTCGGGCTGGTCTCGCGAATGATACGTTCCACTTCATCGCCGGTGCCGACCGGCACGGTCGATTTCGTCACGACTACCGTGAATGTCTTCAGCGCTTTGGCGATGTCCCGCGCGGCGGCGTGAACGTAGGTCAGGTCCGCATGTCCGTCGCCGCGACGCGACGGCGTGCCGACCGCGATGAACACGGCATCCGCTTCGCCGACCGGGCCCGCAAGATCGGTCGTGAAATCGAGCCGTCCGGCTTTGACGGATTCCGCAACGAGACGATCGAGATCGGGTTCGAAAATCGGAATCGCGCCGCCCTTGAGTGCGGCGATCTTGGCGGCATCGGTATCAACGCAAGTCACACGATGGCCGAAATCGGCGAAGCAGGCACCCGAAACCAGCCCCACATAGCCCGTGCCGATCATGGCAATCCGCATGAAACAACCTGCCCGAAATGGTTAACGCGAAAGCGCCGTTTTCGCGGGTCTCTTAGCGCGTTTTCGGCGAAAGAGGCACAACATTTGTATGAATAAAGGAGAATGAAACGCCTGCGGCGGATAATGCCCAAGGCGGGATCAGATCCGCGTCGAATCGAGACATCATGATTGAATCCGGCACATCATCCAATGGCTTCACCTCCGCCTCCGAGCGCGTGGACTGGGTCGACTACGCCAAGGGCATCTGCATCGTCATGGTGGTGATGATGCATTCGACGCTCGGCGTGGAAGCATCCGCCGGAAAACACGGCTTCATGCACGTGCTGGTCGAATTCGCCCGCCCGTTCCGCATGCCGGACTTCTTCCTGATCTCGGGATTGTTTCTGGCGCGCGTCATCGATCGCGACTGGCGGACATATCTGGACCGCAAGGTCGTCCACTTTTTCTATTTCTATTTGCTGTGGGTCGCGATCCAGTTCGCGTTCAAGGCACCGAGTTTCGCCGCCGATCATGGCTGGGCGCATGTCGGCTTCCTGTATCTTGAAACTTTCTACGAGCCGTTCGGCACGCTGTGGTTCATCTACATGCTGCCGGTGTTCTTCGTGCTGACCAAAGCGACGCTGCGCGTTCCCGCGCCATTGATCTGGATTACCGCCGCTGCGCTTGAGATGGCGCATATCCAGACCGGCTGGACGGTGATCGACGAATTCGCCGCGCGCTTCGTTTATTTCTATTCGGGTTATCTGTTCGCGAATTACGTTTTCAGATTTGCAGCGAATGTTCAGTCGTGGCCGGCAATGGCGCTGTGGGGTCTGGCGGTGTGGTCAACCGTGAACGGTTTGCTTGTGCTCGCCGATGTGGCGATCCTTCCGGGTATCTCGCTGATGCTGGGAACGGTCGGCGCGCTCGCGGTGATCGCGACAGGCGCGCTTCTGGCAAGAATGAAATGGCTCGACGGGCTTCGCTTCTGCGGCGAGCATTCCATCGTCATCTATCTGGCATTCTTCCTGCCGATGGCGGTGGTGCGTGTCGTTCTGCTGAAGCTCAATATTCTCGATGTCGGTCTCGTCTCATTGATCGACACGATCTGCGGCGTGCTCGGCGCATTGGCGATCTGGCGCTTCGCGATGCGGACTGGGCTGAGTTTCCTGTTTGTGCGGCCGCAGCGCTATTGGATTGCGCCGAAACAGCCGCGCGCGACGCTGCAGGCTGCGGAATAGGCCCGCTTTTTCCGGTTCAAATCTGTCCGTCAACGGGTGTCATTCTCGGGGAGAAATCCCTAAGTTGCGCCCATGCCGAAAAAGCCCGCTCCCAAGAAGCCCGCCGCTGCAAAAGCGCCAAAATCCGCAAAGCAATCCGGCAAGGGCGACCATGTTTTTCTGGTCGACGGCTCGTCCTACATTTTCCGCGCCTATCACGCGCTGCCTCCGCTGAGCCGAAAGTCCGACGGGCTTCAGGTCAACGCCGTGCTCGGCTTCTGCAACATGTTGTGGAAGCTGATGCGCGACATGCCCGCGGACAACCGCCCGACGCATCTGGCGATCGTTCTGGATAAATCCGAAAAGACATTCCGCAACGATTTCTATCCCGACTACAAGGCGCATCGCCCGCCCGCGCCCGACGATCTGATTCCGCAATTCGCGCTCATCCGCGAAGCGGTGCTGGCGTTCGATCTTCCCTGCATCGAACAGCTTGGATTCGAAGCCGACGATCTGATTGCCACCTATGTGCGCGAGGCATGCGAGCGCGGCGCGACGGCGACCATCGTGTCATCCGACAAGGATCTGATGCAGCTCGTCACGGATTGCGTGTGGATGTACGACACCATGAAGGATCGCCGCATCGGCATCCCCGAAGTGATCGAGAAGTTCGGCGTGCCGCCGGAGAAGGTCGTCGAAGTGCAGGCACTCGCAGGCGACAGCGTGGACAACGTGCCGGGCGTGCCGGGCATCGGCATCAAGACGGCGGCGCAGTTGATCGCCGAGTACGGCGATCTCGAAACGCTGCTCAAGCGCGCGGGCGAGATCAAGCAGCCGAAGCGCCGCGAAGCGCTGATCGAGAACGCCGATAAGGCGCGCATCTCGCGCCGCCTCGTGCAGCTCGACGATAAAGTGAAACTCGACGTGCCGCTCGACGACCTCGCCGTCCATGAGCCCGACCCGAAGAAACTGATCGCGTTTCTGAAGGCGATGGAATTTTCCACGCTGACCAAGCGCGTCGCGGATTATTCGGAGATCGATGCTTCGGAGATTGAAGCGGATAGCAGAATGAAGAGCGGCGCGGCAAAAGCTGCTTCAACTGTTCCCTCCCCCCATAGCCCGTCGAAGACGGGCGTGAACGCCCTTATGGAGGGGGAGGGTCAGGGAGAGGGGTTGGCAAACTCAGACGCCGGAGCACCCCCCTCCCGGATCGCTGCGCGATCCGACCTCCCCCTCAAGGGGGGAGGTGACAAAAACACGCCCGCCGCGCTTGCCGCCTCACGCGCCGAGATCGCGCGCAAGACCAAAATCGACCGCAGCCAATACACAACCATTCGCGCGCTCGACGAACTCAAGAAGTGGATCGCGCGCGCGCATGAGATCGGCCACCTCTGCATCGACACCGAAACGACAAGTCTCGATCCGATGCAGGCGGAGCTGTGCGGCATCTCACTCGCGCTCGGTCCCGATGAGGCCTGCTACATTCCTCTGATTCACAAGCAGGGTGGCGACGGCGCAGGATTGTTCGCGGGTGGACTTGCGCCGGATCAACTCAAGACCGCCGATGCGATCAAGGAAATCAAGGCGCTGCTCGAAGACCCGAGCATTCTGAAAATCGGGCAAAACCTGAAATTCGACGCGCTGGTGTTCGCCCAGCACGGGATCGAACTCCACTGCATCGACGACACCATGCTGATGTCCTACATCCTCGACGCCGGGCGCAGTTCGCACGGCATGGATGCGATGAGCGAGAAATATCTCGGCCACACGCCGGTTGCGTTTTCCGACGTCGCAGGCAGCGGCAAGAGTCAAATCTGCTTCGATCAGGTGTCGATCGAGAAGGCGACTGAGTATGCCGCCGAAGACGCCGATGTCACGTTGCGGCTGTGGAACGTGCTGAAGCCGCGCCTTGTGGCAGAACATATGAACACGCCCTATGAGACGCTAGAGCGGCCGATGGCCGGTGTGCTGGCGCGCATGGAAGGCCGCGGTATTTCCATCGACCGTCAGGTGCTCTCAAGACTCTCCGGCGACTTCGCGCAGACCGCCGCGCGTCTGGAATCCGAAATCCGCGACATGGCGGGCGAGCCGGTCAATCCCGGCAGCCCGAAGCAACTCGGCGACATCATGTTCGGCAAGATGGCGCTGCCCGGCGGCACGAAAACGAAAACCGGCGCGTGGTCCACCTCCGCTTCGATCCTCGAAGATCTCGCGGAAGAAGGCCACGAATTTCCGAGACGAATCCTCGACTGGCGCCAGGTCTCCAAACTCAAATCGACCTACACGGACGCGCTGCCGGAATACATCAATCCGCGCACCAAGCGCGTCCACACATCCTATTCGCTCGCTTCGACCACAACCGGCCGCCTGTCGTCGTCGGAGCCCAATCTGCAGAACATTCCCGTTCGCACCGAAGATGGCCGCAAAATCCGCAAAGCCTTCATTGCAATTCCCGGCCACAAGCTGGTGTCGGCGGACTACTCTCAAATTGAATTGCGGCTGCTCGCGGAGATCGCGGATATTCCGACTTTGAAGCAGGCGTTCAAGGACGGTCTCGACATTCACGCAATGACGGCATCGGAAATGTTCGGCGTGCCGATCAAGGACATGCCGTCCGAAGTGCGCCGCCGCGCCAAGGCGATCAACTTCGGAATCATCTACGGCATCTCGGCGTTCGGCCTCGCCAATCAGTTGGGCATCCCGCGCGAGGAAGCCGGCGCGTATATCAAGAAGTATTTCGAGCGCTTCCCCGGTATCCGCGCTTACATGGATGCGACGCGCGACTTCTGCCGCGAGAACGGCTACGTCGAAACGCTGTTCGGCAGGAAGTGTCATTACCCGGACATCAAGTCGCCGAATCCGTCGATCCGCGCCTTCAACGAGCGCGCTGCGATCAACGCGCGCCTGCAGGGCACCGCCGCCGATATCATCCGCCGTGCGATGATCCGCATGGAGGATGCGCTCGCCGCGAAGAAACTGTCGGCGCAGATGCTGCTGCAGGTTCACGACGAACTGATTTTTGAAGTGCCGGACAAGGAAATCGACAAGACGCTGCCGGTGATTCAGAAAGTCATGGCGGATGCGCCGTTCCCGGCGGTCGCGCTGTCGGTGCCGCTGCAGGTCGAGGCACGCGCCGCCAACAACTGGGACGAAGCGCATTGACCGGCGCAACGCGCGCATGAACGGCCTGCTCGCCAATCCATTGCTTGCGTTCGCGGTCACCGCGCTCGTGGTCGAACTGACGCCCGGACCCAACATGGCCTATCTCACCGCGCTTTCGCTGTCGAAAGGGTTGCGCGCAGGCGCTGCCGCGGTCGCCGGAGTCGCGCTCGGTCTTGCCCTGTCGGGTTTCGCTGCCGCGCTCGGCCTTGCGGCGATCATCGACAATTCCCGGATTCTCTACGAGGCGTTGCGCTGGGGCGGCGTCGCTTATCTGTTGTGGCTCGCCTGGGAAGGCTGGTCCCAAGAGAGAGACATCGCCGCCACGCAGACAGCCGATGCCGACGGCGAGCCGCGCAAAGCGTTCACCCGCAGCCTCATGTTCAACATGCTCAATCCGAAGGCTGCGATCTTCTACATCGCGGTGCTGCCGGAATTCGTGCAGCCCGAAAGGGGTGCTGCACTATCGCAGACGGTGTTGCTGTCCGCGATTTATGTGGCCATCGCAACTGCAGTTCATCTTGGCATCGTGCTGCTCGCCGGATCGCTGCAGACGACCATTCATTCGCCGCAGAAGCTGCGATGGATTCGAAAGAGCCTTGCGGTGGCGCTCGCCGCCATCGCGGTGTGGTTTGCGTTCAGCACGCGCCGCTAGTTGAGCTTGACCGCAAAGCCGCGCTTCACCGCGGGCCGCGCCATCAGCGCGTCGTACCATCGTCCGACATTCGGAAAATCTGTAAACGACACCTTGTGCCGTTCGTGCCGCCACGCCCAGCCGAGAATGGCGATGTCGGCGACGGAATATTGATCCGCGACGAATTCGCGATCCGCGAGACGCAGATCGAGCACACTGTAAAGCCTGCGCGTTTCTTTCATGAAACGCTCGAGGCCGTAGCGGCGATCCTGCTCGTTCTCCAGCGCGATGAAATGATGCACCTGCCCCGGCATCGGCCCGAAGCCGCCCATCTGCCACATCAGCCATTCCAGCACCGCAATGCGCTCGCCCAGATCCTTCGGCAACAGCTTTCCCGTCTTCTCGCCGAGATAAAGAAGGATCGCGCCGGATTCGAAAATGCTTATCCGCTTGCCGTGCGGTCCGGCGGGATCGACGATGGCGGGAATCTTGGCGTTCGGACTGATCTTGAGAAACGCAGGCGAATTCTGCTCGCCCTTTCCGATATGAACCGGATGCACCTTGTAAGGCAGTTCCATTTCTTCCAGCGCGACGCTGATTTTGCGCCCGTTCGGCGTATCCCAGGCGTAAAGGTCGATTGTCATGCCATTGCCTTGACGATTGAACCTGCGCTGTTGACGGTGCGCGATCCGCTCTGGAATGTCCACGCCGCCGCCGCTAAGTTCACGCCAACTCCATCCATCCCAAGAGATTTGCCGTGTCCGTCTCCGCGTCCCGTGCCCGCCTTGCGAAGATCATCGCCACCCGCTCGTTCGGGCGCGGCGAGATCACACTGGCCTCCGGCCGCAAGAGCGATTTCTATTTCAACCTCAAGCCGACGATGCTCGATCCCGAAGGCGCGGCCTTGCTCGCGGAGTTGTCGCTCGACGCCTTGAAGAACGACAAGGTCGATTACATTGGCGGGCTCGAGATGGGTGCGGTGCCGATCGCGGGCGCCATCGCGCAGCTGTCGTGGATCAAGGGTCATCCGATCGCCGCGTTTTTCGTGCGCAAGAAGCCGAAGGAACACGGCGCACGGCTTGCCGTCGAGGGACTTGCAAAAGGCGAGACGCTGAAAGGCAAGCGCATCGTCATCGTCGAGGATGTCACCACCACGGGCGGTTCGGCGATCAAGGCTGTCGATGCGGTGAAGGATTCCGGCGGCGAAGTCGTGATGGTATTCACGATGGTGGACCGCGACGAAGGCGCGGAAGAAGCCTTCAAGGAAGCCGGGATCGCGTTCCGTTCGCTTTACAAGGCCGGCGAATTTCTGACCGGCTGACGCTAATGCGGCACTCGCGCGCCGCCGATTTCACATACACCGTTTGACTCTCCCTCGCCGATTGGCGAATTTGCGCCCAATCAATAGCGCCGCAGGCGCACTTTCCGCTTTTTGGGGGGAACATGGGTCACGCTGCGTCGCAGATTTATTTCGGCATGAATCCGATGTGGGTTTCGACCTGCATTTTGCTCGTGACCTACGCCGCCATCATGTCGGAGAAAGTCAACCGTGCGATCATCGCGCTGCTCGGCGCGGGCGCGATGGTGATCGTCGGCGTGCTCGATCAGGTTGAGGCCATCAAGGGCGTCGACTGGAACACGCTCGGCCTTCTCACCGGCATGATGATCCTCGTGTCGATCTCGCGCCGCTCCGGCATGTTTCAGTATATCGCGGTGAAGGCGGCACAACTTGCCAACGCGCATCCGGCCGGAATTCTGTTTCTGCTGCAGATCACGACCGCGATGCTGTCGGCGCTGCTCGATAATGTGACCACCGTGCTTTTGGTCGTGCCGGTGACGCTGGCAATCTGCAAGGATCTCAAAGTTCCCGCCTATCCATTCCTGTTTGCGGAAATCTTCGCATCCAACATCGGCGGCACCGCCACGCTGATCGGCGATCCTCCGAACATCCTGATCGGCTCGCAGGCCGGGCTGACCTTCAACGATTTCGTCGTGCATCTGACGCCGGTCATCATCGTCGTCATGGTGGTGCAGGCGATCATGATCCATCTGCTGTGGGGGCGCTCCATGCGCGCGACACCGCGTGCGAAAGCGACCGTGATGGCGCTCAAGGCCAACAAATCGATCACCGACTGGACGCTGCTGAAACAGTCCGTCGTGATTCTGACCGTGGTGATGGTCGCCTTCATTTTCGCGCGTCAGCTTCACCTTGAGCCCGCCACCATCGCGATGATCGGCGCAGCCCTTCTGATGCTATGCGACAACTGGGAGCATCATTCCGAGAAGGCCGCGCACAATGTCCACCAGACGTTCAGCGACGTCGAATGGATCACGATTTTCTTCTTCATCGGTTTGTTCATTGTGGTTCACGGCGTCGAGGTCGGCGGACTATTGAGCCTGCTCGCGGGCAAGCTCGTCGCTGCCACCGGCGGCAACATGGCAACCACCGGCTACGCGATTCTCTGGGCGTCGGCGGTGCTGTCCGCCATCGTCGACAACATTCCGTTCGTCGCGACCATGATCCCGCTGATCAAAACGATGGCGCCGTCGTTCGGCGGCGATGCCGCGATCCAGCCCTTGTGGTGGTGTCTGTCGCTGGGCGCATGCCTTGGCGGTAACGGCACGCTGATCGGCGCGTCCGCAAACCTCACGGTGGCCGGCATCGGCGACCGCAACAAGGTGCCGTTCAAATTTCTGACCTACACGCTCTACGCATTCCCGATGATGCTGGTGTCGGTCGCGATTTCGCACGTTTATCTGTGGCTGCGTTACTTCCACTGACGCCGTGACGCGCGGGGCTTAACCCTAACCCCGCGTTTACCTCCCCCCGCTAAGGTGCCTGCGGTTCGGGTGCGTGCTTGCCCGGACGCGTAAGCGTTGCGTGAGTGGGGTATTAAGTTTGCGTAAAGAGTTGAGTGTTTCGCGCATGCGGCGCCGCATGACGCCCGTGCTCGCCATTCTCTATGCTGCGGCGCTCGCGCCCGGCGTAGCTTCGGCGGGTTTCTTCGATTTCCTGTTCGGCAACAGCGAGCCTGCGGCGAAAGCGCCCGCGCCTCAGCCGGAAGCCAGTTCCTATGCCGACCCCTCCGCGCCTTCGGCCTATCCGAACGTATCCGCACCTGTGTCGACCGGCAGCGGACGCTTCACTGCATTTTGCGTGCGCACCTGCGACGGCCGCTATTTTCCGATCAGCGCGCGCGGCGGTGCCACGCCGGCGCAGATGTGCCAGTCGTTCTGCCCGGCGAGCCCGACCAAGGTTTTCTCCGGCAACAGCATCGACTACGCGGTCGCCAATATGGGAGAGCGCTACGTCGACATGCCGAATGCCTTCGCCTATCGCAAATCGCTGAAGGCTGACTGCACCTGCAACGGCCGCGACTCCACCGGCCTCGCGCCGGTCGATCTGTCGCTCGACACCACGTTGCGCCCCGGCGATATCATTGCAACCTCGAACGGTCTCGTTGCTTATTCCGGCGTGAAAACCGCGACGGGACAGACGGCGGAATTCACGCCGGTTGCGAACTATCCCGGCCTGACTGCGGAAGTGCGCGCCAAGCTCGGCGAAATGAAAGTCGCGCCCGTGAGCGCCGAGATCACCGATGACGCGCCCTATACGTCGTCGATCCCGATGTCGAGCGAAGACAGGCAGGATGCGCTGCGCCCATTGATCGAGCAGTTGCCGCCGCTGCCGACCGGCGAATTCAAGCCGGCACCGCGTGCCAAGCGTGCGGACGTGAACTAGGCGCTAGCGCCCGACGATGACGCCGATCACGTTGGGCGCGGCGAGATATTTCTCTTCCATCTTCATGCGCGACTTCGCCTTGATCTCCGGCGTCAATAGCCCGCGCAGCTCCGCAAGGATCATCCAGCAATAGCCCCACCAGTCGGTGAGGATGCCGTCATCATCGACAAGGTCGTAGCCGTGAGAGGCCGCGAACATGCGCGCATGCGCCTCGTCCAGCGTGTCGAGAAATTCGTGATCGTTCGGCGCGAACAGATCGTCGGTGATGTCGTCGGTGGTGTAGCCCCACACCGACATGCACACCGCGTTGAATTCGCGGTCGATCTGGTCGTCGTCCACACTGCGCACGCGCGAGGCGGCATGCAGGCGCGACAGCGTCCGCGCGAAGTCCGCGATCCGCGTGAGTGCGGTGTCGTCGAAAGCGATATTGGACATGTAGTCCTCGATAGCCCTATGTGACCCAAGATGTGGTGGTGCAGGCGCACCGAATCACAATGATATATCAAGTACTTGCTAAAGTGTTCTTAATTTGTTCTTGCGGATCGGTTCAGATCAGCGGATTTTCGATGAGAAAACTCTGACGAATACCGACACGTATGGCTATCCGAAATGCGCTTATGCGGCGTTAGCGATGGCCCACATACAGCCCTCGGAGGTGATTTCACCCAAAGCAAATTGGGCGTTGGTCGATGTCGTGTTGGACAACGGTGAGAGACGATGCGCGTACGCAATCGGTATGTGGAACGGAAAGCGGCGGGTCGGATTCAGATGGAATGGCAAAAAAGATAATCCGATCGGTAACCCGCAGAGCAGAGGACTGCCAACATGGACAATGCTTGACGACGCTCTTCATCAAGCCGTGCTTGCGGAAGTAAAAAGCAAAAATCCAGGCAAGGCAGGAATCATGCAGGCTTTTTTAGGCGAGCCCGTTTGAGCCTTGCCGGTCATAGGGTGAACCTATAGCAGGCACCTTCGTGCCGTCGCAGAAATGGCGCATGGAATTTGCTGCACCGACCCGCTAGAAGCCACACATGAACGACTTCTGGCACGCGCTTGCGACGGCACTCACACTCATCCGCAATCTGGATCCCGCAATTGCGGAGATCGTTGCTTTGTCGTTGCGCGTCAGCCTCACGGCCAGCGTGATCGCAATGCTGCTTGGCGCGCCGCTCGGCGCCATTCTGGCCGTAGCGCGATTTCGCGGGCGGCAAGGCGCAATCGTATTTGCGAACGCGCTGCTTGGATTACCGCCCGTGGTGGCGGGCCTTGCAATTTATCTGCTGTTGTCGCGTTCGGGTCCACTCGGTGCAGCCGGATTGCTGTTCACGCCAACGGCGATGATTATCGCGCAGGTCGTGCTTGTCACACCGATCATTGCTGTTTTGGTGCACCGCCCGATGTCATTGCTGTGGGCGGAGTATGGCGACCTGATGCAATCCGACGGGCTGTCCAAGATTCACAGCATGCGTCTGCTGTTTTCAATCGGGCGCACGTCGCTGCTGACGGCATTTCTTGCTGCGTTCGGCCGTGCCATCGCCGAAGTCGGTGCCATTATCGTTGTCGGCGGCAATATCGACGGCTTCACGCGCACGATGACGACAGCCATCGCGCTGGAAACCGGCAAGGGCGATCTTCCGCTCGCGCTGGGTCTCGGCATCATTCTGCTGACGATCAGCGGGATCGTCAGCACGGTTGCGTTTCTGCTAGTTGCCGGAGTTCGGGAAGAATAGTTCCTCACCGCCGACCTTATAATCCGCGATGGTTTTCTGTCCGTCCTGCGACACCAGCCAATCGACGAAGGCCTGCCCGTCTTTCTCTTTGACGCTGGAAAACTTCGCCGGATTCACCAGCATCACGCCGTATTGGTTGAACAGCCGCTTGTCGCCCTGAACGACGATAGCGAGATCGCCGCGATTCTTGAACGACAGCCAGGTGCCGCGATCCGACAGCGTGTAGGCATTGGTCGCCGAAGCCATGTTCAGCGTCGGTCCCATGCCCTGCCCGATCTCGCGATACCACGTGCCCTTGCCCTGCTCGACATCGACGCCCGCAGCTTTCCAGTAACGCAGCTCGGCGGCATTGGTACCGGATTTGTCGCCGCGCGAAATGAACGGCGATTTGGTATCGGCGATGGCTTTGAGCGCAGCGGTGACATCCTTGCCGCCGGAAATTTTCGCGGGATCCGATTTCGGGCCGATCACGACGAAGTCGTTGTACATCACGTCCTGACGCTTGGTCGAAAAGCCCTCGCCGAGGAATTTTTCTTCGGCAACCTTGTCGTGAACGAACACAACGTCCGCATCGCCGCGCCGGCCGATGTCGAGCGCCTGTCCGGTGCCGACGGCGACAACCTTCACGCTGATTCCGGTTTTCTCGGTGAACTTCGGCAACAGGAATCCGAACAGACCGGATTGCTCGGTCGATGTGGTGGAGGAAACGGTGATGAAGCGATCCTGCGCGAATGACGGAGTGCCAAGCAACAGGCTGGCGGCAACAAGAACGCTGACGTGTTTCATCGGTATTCCTTGTTTTGCAGTTCGAGTCGATAGATGCACCGACGCGCGCCGATCAATCAAATGAAAAAATCGCGGCGCGATGACCTGTCGCGGACGCAAAGCCGACATAGGACGAGCCTATGTCCCGATAGGACGGACCAATGTTCTCACACGCATCGTTACGATGCGATCGTCGCGGCCTCGCAATGAAAAAGGCCGCTCTTTCGAGCGGCCTTTCGATCGGAAGAATTCGCGAACGATTATTCTGCCGCGAGCTTCAGGTCCGGTGCCGCCGCCTTCACGTCGGCATCGACATGGCTTTCGTACTTCTCGAAGTTCTTGGCGAACATGCCGACGAGCTTGCGCGCGGTGACGTCGAACTCGGCCTTGTCCTTCCAAGTGTTGACCGGATCGAGAATTTCGGACGGCACGCCGTCGAGCTTGGCCGGCACCGCGAAGCCGAAATATTTGTCGGTGCGGAACTCGACATTGCGCAGCGAGCCGTTGAGCGCAGCGGTGAGCAGCGCGCGCGTGACCTTGATCGGCATGCGGTTGCCGACGCCGTATTTGCCGCCGGTCCAGCCGGTGTTGACCAGCCAGCAATCGACATTGTGCTTGGCGATGAGGTCGCGCAGCAGCTTGCCGTATTCGCTCGGATGCAGCGGCAGGAACGGCGAGCCGAAGCAGGTCGAGAATTCAGGAACCGGCTCGTTGCCGAGACCGCGCTCGGTCCCCGCGACCTTCGCAGTGTAACCGGAGAGGAAATGATACATCGCCTGCGCCGGCGTCAGCTTGGCAATCGGCGGCAATACGCCGAAGGCGTCGGCGGCAAGCATCACCAGATTCTTCGGATGGCCGGCACGGCCGGTGCGCGAAGCGTTCGGAATGAAGTCGAGCGGATAGGCCGAGCGCGTGTTCTCGGTCTTGGAGCCGTCGTCAAAATCCGGTACGCGCGTGACCGGATCGAGCACGACGTTTTCCAGCACCGTGCCGAAGCGCGTGGAAGCCGCGAAAATGTCCGGCTCGGCTTCTTTCGACAGCTTGATGGTCTTGGCGTAGCAGCCGCCTTCGAAATTGAAGATACCGTCCTTGCCCCAGCCGGTTTCGTCGTCGCCGATCAGCGTGCGGTTCGGATCGGCGGAGAGCGTCGTCTTGCCGGTGCCCGAAAGGCCGAAGAAAACTGCGCTGTCGCCGTTCGGGCCGACGTTGGCCGAACAGTGCATCGACATCACGCCCTTCCTGGGCAGGTAATAATTCAGCGTCGTGAACACCGACTTCTTTATTTCGCCGGCATATTGCGAGCCGCCGATCAGCACGATCTTGCGCGCGAAATCGATGGCGACGACGTTTTCGGATTTGCAGCCGTGACGCTTCGGATCGGCTTTGAAGGATATCAGATCAACGATGTTCATCTCGGGAACGTAGGAGGCCAGCTCCTTCAGTTCGGGACGGATCAGCATCGTGCGGATGAAGAGGGAGTGCCAGGCGAGTTCGGTGAAAACGCGAACCTTGATGCGATTCTCAGGATCGGCGCCGCCGTAGAGATCCTGCGCAAAGAGATTTTTGCCTTCGGCGTGTTTCAGGAAGTCCTGATAGAGGGTTTCGAACTGCTCGGGCGTGATCGACTGGTTGTTGGCCCACCACATCGTCTTGTCGGTGGAGGCGTCGCGAACGGTGAATTTGTCTTTCGGCGAGCGGCCGGTGAAAACGCCGGTTTCCGCGCACAGCGCGCCGCCGTCGGTCAATTCGCCTTCGTTGTTCTTGAGGGCATGCTCGTAGAGCGCCGAAGTGCCGAGGTTCCAGTTCAGGCTTCCGAGATTTTTGAAGCCGAATTTGTCGGCGCCGAAGGCACCGTTGCGCACGCCAGTCTCTTTCACGAAACATCTCCCTCTAAACCGCTTGTCGTCCGGCGCATGTGTCAGCGCGCCTGTCGCGGATGCCCGGCCATCATATCGCCGGGCTGTCATCCGGGCGACTTAATAGTGTCCAACGCCTACCTTGCCAAGCCGATCCTTCAGGAATTGGTTTATGGAGGGGAGAATTGACCCCGATCGAAGCCGATTTTTCAATGAATCGCGCCGCTTGAGCGATCAGTTCGGTTTTTGGCGGGCCTCGTTTGCTAGCGCTTTCAAAGTCTGCCGCAGTGCGGCCCCGCTCACGATGCGCTGCGGAAAATCGAGCCTCAGGACACGGCTTCCGTCCTGCATGTCGAGGCCTGCAGCATCGCAACCCGTTGCGCGCCACTCGCCATCTTCAGCTCCCAGCAATTTCGTCGCGTAGAGGTTCATGGTGTCGGCGTGTTCGGCATTCATGTGCGCCAGAATGTCGGGCTCGGATGCGATCAGTTCATCCGCGCCGCCGAGATTGGTGAGAACGTCCTGCGGTTTGAGATCGACGATGCGGCCGAAACCCGCAACGAGATGCACGCCTTTGACCACAATGCGAAAGAACGCGAAATCGCCGAAGCCCGCGAACATCTCGGCGGAAGGATGCACGGCAAGATAACGCCGCCGCAAAACATCTTTGTCGCCGCCTGCCTGCTCGGCCACGCCGCCGACCATGATGCGCGCGCCTTCCAGGGGGTCACCGGGTGCGCGCTCGTCCAGCATCAACGACACGCGCGCATCCGCGAGGATGTTCCTGGTATGAATGGCGAGCTTCGAGATCAGCAGAATGGGCGAGCCGTCATGGGCGGACGCGACATTCACCAGCGAACAATAAGGATCGCCCGATCCCGGCGTCAGCGTCGCCAATGCGCCCTGACGGCTTCGCCGCAACAGCGACCGCGCGATGTCCGGAGGTTTGCGGTCGATATTTTCATCCATCGGCATGGCCTAAATCGATTCATGGAACCGGCAATTTTCCGGCTGAAAAGGGTTCTTTTTGCGGATAGGGCACCTATATAGCCCGGAATAGCGGGAAAATTGCCACACCCGGAACACGGTCACATTTCAGCCCAGCTTGCATTGCTCGTTGGCAGCCTCGTCAAGCACATCAACGCCTTGTTTGGCAGCATCACGGTTTCAATCGGTAGCGCGACCGCCACTGCGTTCACCTCCAGACTCGGAAAGCAGGCTCATGCCCACAATCGCCCTCGTCGATGACGACCGCAACATTCTCACCTCGGTTTCGATCGCGCTGGAAGCCGAAGGCTATCGCATCATGACCTACACGGACGGCGCCTCCGCTCTCGAAGGCTTCAAGACCTCGCCGCCGGACATGGCGATCCTCGATATCAAGATGCCGCGCATGGACGGCATGGAGACACTGCGCCGTCTTCGCCAGAAATCCGATCTGCCGGTGATCTTCCTCACCTCCAAGGATGAGGAAATAGACGAATTGTTCGGCCTGAAAATGGGCGCCGACGACTTCATCCGCAAACCGTTCTCGCAGCGCTTGCTGGTCGAGCGTGTGAAGGCTGTTTTGCGCCGCGCGGTGCCGAAAGATCCGGCCTCCGCGCAGCAGAAGGAAATGGACGCAAAGGCTCTCGAGCGCGGATTGCTGCGCATGGACCCCGAACGTCACACCTGCACCTGGAAGAACGAGCCGGTCACTTTGACCGTCACCGAATTCCTGATCCTTCAGGCGCTCGCCACGCGCCCCGGCGTCGTCAAAAGCCGCAACGCGCTGATGGATGCGGCCTATGACGATCAGGTCTATGTCGACGACCGCACCATCGACAGCCACATCAAGCGCCTGCGCAAGAAGTTCAAAGGCGCGGACGACGATTTCGACATGATCGAAACGCTGTACGGCGTCGGTTACCGCTTCAAGGAAGCCTGAGACTTAGATTGGACCGTGAGGCTGGCTCAATCGGCATCGCTGGGATGAGCCCTGCGATGACAAACAGTGCTATAAGAAGCCTGACATCGAAACCACCAAGCGGTTAACCATTGCTCGATCGCACGCAGCATGAGGCAAGCCCGCAGGCCGACGAGGCTTCGCCCCCGCTCGCCCCTGAGGCTGAAATCGTCGCGCCGACCGCCGGACAAAGCGGGCCCGGCCTGTTCCGCCGCGCCGGAAAATATTTCGCGTCACTGACGTTTTCGAGTCTCACGCGCCGCATCGTTTCGCTCAATCTCATCGGCCTCGCAGCCCTCGTGATCGGCATTCTCTATCTGTCGCAATTCCGCGCCGGATTGATCGACGCGCGGGCGCAGAGCCTGCTGGTGCAGGCCGAAATCATTTCCGGCGCGATCGCCGCGTCTGCGACGGTCGAAACCAACACCATCACCGTCGATCCCGATCGCCTGCTCGATCTGAAGCCGGGCGAATCCTACGGCCCGAACGACGACGCGCTGTCGGGCCTCGACTTCCCCATCAATCCCGAGCGCGTCGCACCCGTGCTGCGGCGGCTGATTTCGCCGACCAAGACGCGCGCGCGCATCTACGACCGCGACGGCGTGCTCATTCTCGACAGCCGCAATCTCTACGAGCGCGGCGACGTACTGCGTTTCGAGCTGCCGCCGCCGACCGTCGAGAAGCCCGGCATCGCCGAGCGCGCGATGATCGCGTTCCGCACCTGGCTCAATCGCGGCGACCTGCCGCTGTATCGCGAACTCGGTCCCGAAAACGGCAACGGCTATCAGGAAGTGCAGCGCGCGCTCGATGGCAAGAAAGACGCGATGGTGCGCATCAACGATCGCGGCGAAGTCATCGTTTCGGTCGCCGTGCCCGTCCAGCGATTTAGAGCCGTGCACGGCGCGCTGATGCTGTCGACGCAAGGCGACGACATCGACAAGATGGTCACCGCCGAACGCCTCGCCATTCTCAAAGTGTTCGGCATCGCCGCCGCCGTCATGGTCGTTCTGTCGCTCTTGCTGGCAAGCACCATCGCAGGTCCGGTTCGGCGTTTGGCGGATTCCGCCGAGCGCGTCCGCCGCCGCATCAAGACGCGCGTGGAGATTCCGGATTTCTCAGCGCGCGGCGACGAGATCGGCCATCTGTCCGGCGCGCTGCGCGACATGACCGATGCGCTTTACAACCGCATCGAAGGCATCGAGCGTTTCGCGGCCGACGTCGCACATGAATTGAAAAACCCGCTCACCTCGATGCGTTCGGCGGTCGAGACGCTGCCGCTGGCAAAATCCGACGACAGCCGCTCGCGGCTTCTTGCGGTGATCGAACACGACGTGCGCAGGCTCGACCGGCTGATCTCCGACATTTCCGATGCGAGCCGCCTCGACGCCGAGTTGCAGCGGCAGGATGCGGAGCCGGTCAATTTGCGCCGCCTGCTGGAAGCGCTCACCTCGATGGCCAACGAGACGCAGCACGGCACCGCCGTGAAGGTCGAAGCGTATTTCGAGGGCAATCCGAACGACAGCTTCTCGGTGCCGGGACACGATTCGCGGCTCGGCCAGATCGTCTCCAATCTGTTGTCCAACGCGCAATCGTTCTCGCCGCCGGATGGAATTGTGCGGCTGGGCTGCCGCCGCGTGCGCAATGAGATCGAAATCACCGTCGACGACAACGGCAAGGGCATCCGTCCCGGCGCGCTGGAGAAAATCTTCGAGCGCTTCTACACCGACCGCCCCGATCAGGGCTTCGGACAGAATTCGGGACTCGGTTTGTCGATCTCGAAACAGATCGTCGAAGCGCATGGCGGACGGATCTGGGCGGAGAACCGTCCGGGTCCCGTCGATGCCGAAGGCGATGCGCGCATTGCCGGCGCGCGCTTCGTGGTGCGGCTGCCGGCCATATGACTTCAAACGATAGCGCGAGTATCCACGCCTCGGCCGTCGTCTCAGCCGATCGAATCGTCCTGATTCGCGGCCCGTCAGGCTCCGGCAAATCGCGGCTTGCCTTCGCGCTGATCCTTGCCGGGCGCGCCGGAGTGATTCCGCCGACGACTTTGGTCGGCGACGACCGCATTATTCTTTCGGCTAAGAATGGTGTGCTTCACGCGCGCGGCGTGCCGGAACTCAACGGCAAGATCGAAATCTACGGACTTGGAATCCGACACTGCGAAAGCACGAATGTCGGCAGCGTTGCTTTGGTCGTCGACCTCGACGCGAGCGACGCCGAACGGCTTCCGCCGCCGAAGGCCCTGAAAACCAGCGTGGAAGGCGTGGAATTGCCGCGAATTCCGGTCGCAAAGGGCCACGATCCCCTGCCTTTGGTCGTAGCCTTTCTTACCACAACTTAACGTTCCAAAGCCCGGCGCGGCCCGTACCTGCCATTGCCGGATGGGCTTTGGTAACCACATAGGCCCCATACTCGATATTGACCCGGACACCACACCCCCAATGTTTTCAGGGGGTACGCGGCATATTCCCCCCTTGTGCCGGGACCGTGGATGGTCAACATGTCGCCCGTTCGTGCGGTGCACCAAAAGCGCCCGCGAGGAGTCTTCGATGATTGGTTTAGTTCTGGTGACCCACGGGCGTCTTGCCGACGAATTCAAGGCAGCTCTCGAACACGTTATGGGTCCGCAAAAGCAGATCGAGTCGATCACGATCGGCGCCGAGGACGATGCAGATCTCTGCCGGGGCGACATCATCGAGGCCGTCAAGCGCGTGGACACCGGCGACGGCGTTGCTATCCTCACCGACATGTTCGGCGGCACGCCTTCCAATCTCGCAATTTCCTGCATGAGCCGGCCCAAGGTCGAGGTTCTCGCCGGAATCAATCTTCCGATGCTGGTCAAACTCGCCAAGGTCCGCGACGACCGCCCGCTTCCGGACGCCATCGCGGCGGCTCAGGAAGCCGGCCGCAAATACGTGACCATCGCCAGCCGGGTGCTCGCCGGAAAATGAGCGACGCTTCCGCCGCTCCTGTCGTTCGCGAACTCCCGATCATCAACAAGCGCGGCCTTCATGCGCGCGCCTCCGCGAAATTCGTGCAGATGGCGGAGAAGTTCGACGCCGACATCACTGTGACGCGCAACGGCGAAAGCGTCGGCGGCACCTCGATCATGGGATTGATGATGCTGTCGGCCGGGATCGGCACGACGATCACCGTCTCGGCGACCGGGCGCGAGGCTCAGGCCGCACTCGATGCCATCACCGAACTCGTCGGCAGCAAATTCGGCGAAGAGACCGACGGCGGGTAGTCGCGCGTCATCGTCCCTCTGCCACCGACTTCAAAATATAGTCGTCGTCCCCGCGAAGGCGGGGACCCATAACCACCGACGTTTCGGCTTGAAATGGATGGCTGGCATCTGCCTTAAATCGAGAGTGCAAGGAGTATGGGTCCCCGCCTTCGCGGGGACGACAAAGTAAAATAAATCACCCCGCCTTGTTCGCCGGCGGCTGGATCCAGACCTTCCATTTCACCGCAGGCCCGGCGCGGCCGTGGAAGTAACGGCGCGACGTGAGATCGAGGCGCTCCGCATTCGGCGCGTTGTCGTTCATCCACTTCTCGCATTCCGGCAAACGGTTGTCGCTTGTGTCGCATGCGCCGATGAACCCCAGCCGCATGGCTTCTTCCAGACTCGTCAGGCCCGACGCCCAGATTTCACCTGGCGTGAACGGTGCCGGATGATCGGGGCTGTAGAACGTGACAGGCTCGCCGACTTCTGTTGTGCCCGCAACGACCGCCCATCGCGTGTTGAAGCGCGCGCGCCACGCCTCGGTGAGTTGCATCGCGAATTCCGAGCGCGGCGTGAATGACGTGCCGGGCGCGCCGTCGCGCCGCACGGTCTGGGCTGCGACAATCGGCGAGATCACCAGCATCACGCAGGTGAAGACGAGCCACATAAACATCAGGCGAATGAGCGCCATCTGCGTGACGCGCAGTTGCGGGATCGCGACCAGCGCCAGCGGCACGAGGAAATACAGCGACAGGCCCCAGTCGGTCTTCATGTAAATTTCGAGAATCAAACCTGCAATCGGCGGCACCAGGCCGACGATGATCTGGATCAGCCAGATATGCCGCGCTTCATTGAGAAGTACGCCGGGGTTCGGACCTCGCGCCCACGGCCGCTTTACAGATGCGATGAATTCGCGGATCAGCCCGCGCCGCTGCAGCGATTTCCACCATTGCAGCTTCCACGCCAATGCGACGGCGGCAAACGCAATCGGAATCAGCAGCAGACCGATATTGTGCAAGAGATAGATCGACACGAGCCGCAGCGTTTCGCTGAACGCCCGCGAACCGTACACGTCGCCGGCGTAAATCAGCGGCAGGAAGTCGCTCTGCTTCAGCCACCACAGATGCGGCAGCATGCAGATCGCAGTGACCACGATTCCGATCCACGGCGCGGGCGAGGCAAGAAACTTCATACGGTCAGGATGGAGCAGCGCCGCGAGACCCGCCGCGCCGATCATCGTCAACACCCAGTATTTCGTCATCAGCGCCAGCGCCGCGGCAAGGCCGAGGAGAACGCCGCTTCGCCATGTTCGCTTCTCGAATGCGTTGAGATACGCGAGTACGAACAGCGGCAGCGTGAACAGCTGCAGCAGATCGGGATTGTATTTGAATCCCTTGAAGTTGAAGACCGGATACAGTGCAAGCATCGCCACCGTGAACATCGCGCGGCGATGATCGACGACGCGGATGGCGATGTGCCAGCAGACCACCAGTCCCAATCCGATCACCGTCATCGCCAGCGCGTAAGTCGCCCAGTCGGTGACGGGGAAAATCCGGAACCAGACGCCCGCGATCCATCCCGTGAGCGGCGGATGCTTGCCGTAGCCGAGCAGGAACTTCTGCCCCCACGCGAAAGCCTCCGCGACATCCATGTGAACGTCCTGCGCGCTTTTCAGCGCGGTGAGAATCATGGTCCACAGCACCGCATGCAGAGCCGCAAAGCCGATCACGAAATTCTGGCTGGTGTGCGCATCATGCGCGACGGCCGCGATCCATGCCGCCAAGCGGCGCGTCACCGGAACATGACGCAGGCGCGCTTTGTGTTTGGAACGCAGGCCAGTGCGCGGACCGGGATTCTTTTTCGAGCGGCGGCCGGCGGCGGCGGAAGAAGCATTCGTGGCAGCGTTCATGGCGACAAATCGTCTCCGGTCCGGCTTCAAAAAACCTGACAGACAGCTATCAGCGCAAAAGCATCGCGGGAAGCAGGAAATACGCGCCATTCCGGGGGAAGTGTGGCTTCTGACGGCCCAATTTTGTTGCCGCACAAGGTTGTGAATGCTATCCCGCGCGCCATGACGACCGTTCCAATAAATAACATCCGCAACTTCTCCATCGTCGCCCATATCGATCATGGAAAATCCACGCTCGCCGACCGGCTGATTCAATCGACCGGCGGACTGGACGCGCGCGAGATGAAGGAACAGGTGCTCGATTCGATGGACATCGAGCGCGAGCGCGGCATCACCATCAAGGCGCAGACCGTTCGCCTCAACTACAAGGCCAAGGACGGCAAGGATTACATCTTCAACCTGATGGACACGCCGGGCCACGTCGACTTCGCCTACGAAGTCTCGCGCTCGCTGGCCGCTTGCGAAGGCGCGCTGCTGGTTGTCGATGCGTCGCAGGGCGTGGAAGCGCAGACGCTCGCCAACGTCTATCACGCGCTCGACGCCAATCTCGAAATCGTCCCGGTGCTGAACAAGGTCGATCTGCCCGCCGCAGAACCCGAGATGGTGCGAAAGCAGATCGAGGATGTGATCGGCATCGACGCCTCCGACGCGGTGATGATTTCTGCGAAAACCGGCCTCGGCATTCCCGATGTGCTTGAAGCTGTCGTGACGCGGCTTCCCCCGCCGAAAGGCGATCGCGACGCGACGCTGAAGGCGCTTCTCGTCGATAGCTGGTACGATGTCTATCTCGGCGTGGTTGTTTTGATCCGCGTCGTCGACGGAACGATGAAGAAGGGCCAGCGCATCCGCATGATGGGCACCAACGCGGCCTACGATGTCGAGCGTGTCGGTTTCTTCACGCCGAAGATGCAGCAGGTGGACGAACTCGGCCCTGGCGAAATCGGATTCATCACGGCGGCAATCAAGGAAGTCGCGGACACCCGCGTCGGCGACACCATCACGGATGACCGCAAGCCGGTCACCGACATGCTGCCCGGTTTCAAGCCGGCGATCCCTGTCGTGTTCTGCGGATTGTTTCCGGTTGACGCCGACGATTTCGAAACGCTGCGCGCCGCAATGGGCAAGCTGCGCCTCAACGACGCGAGCTTCTCATTCGAGATGGAGACGAGCGCCGCGCTCGGATTCGGTTTCCGCTGCGGCTTTCTCGGCCTCCTGCATCTCGAAATCATTCAGGAGCGGCTCAGCCGCGAGTTCAATCTCAACCTGATCGCGACCGCGCCGAGCGTGATTTACAAGATGCATCTCACCGACGGCACCGAGATGGAAATTCACAACCCCATCGACATGCCGGACGTTGTAAAGATCGCCGAAATCGAAGAGCCGTGGATCGAGGCGACGATTTTGACGCCCGACGATTATTTGGGAAGCGTGCTGAAGCTGTGTCAGGAACGGCGCGGCAATCAGAAAGAGCTAACGTATGTCGGCAGCCGCGCGATGGTGAAATACGAACTGCCGCTGAACGAAGTGGTGTTCGATTTCTACGACCGCCTCAAGTCAGTCTCGAAGGGCTATGCGTCGTTCGACTATCACCTCACCGACTACAAGCCGGCCGATCTGGTGAAGATGCAGATCCTCGTCAATAACGAGCCGGTCGACGCGCTGTCGATGCTCGTGCATCGCACCCGCGCGGAGGGCCGCGGCCGCGCGATGGTTGAGAAGATGAAGGAACTGATCCCGCCGCACATGTTCCAGATTCCGATTCAGGCGGCGATCGGCGGCAAGGTGATCGCGCGCGAAACCGTGCGCGCGCTGCGCAAGGACGTCACCGCGAAATGCTACGGCGGCGACATTACCCGTAAGAGAAAACTTCTGGAGAAGCAGAAGGAAGGCAAGAAGAAGATGCGGCAGTTCGGCAAGGTCGACATTCCGCAGGAAGCGTTTATTGCGGCGTTGAAGGTGGATAGTTAAGCTAAGCCGCTTCCGCCTGAGATTTTTTCAGGTCTTCCGCCACAATACGCTCCAGCGCCACCTTCGACGCGCGTTGCTCGCCGACCAGCTTCTTGACGACGAACAGCCGCATCACCAAGCGGACAAACGCGACCTTCAAGGGATTGCCCCTCTCCGGCAACGCGCAGCGCAGCGACAGGTGCGTGCCGCCGCCCTCCAGCGGCGTGAATTCCGCCGTCTGCCGCACCACGGTGCCGAGCGGCGTGAGGATGTGATAGGTGATGTAATCGAACGGCCGCCAATCGACGATGTCGTGAATTGTCGATCCCTTGCCGTGAGCGCAATGCTGAACCGAACCGTTCGCCACGCGCCCGCGCGCGAGCTTGGTCATGGTCATGCCGTCGAGGCCCTGCTGCCAGCGAATCTTCTTCTCGACGTCGGCGACATAGGACCACGCCACCGCGGGCGGCACCGGCAGGTCGCATTCCATCGGCTCGAATGCCAGCGGCTCGTCGGGTGCGACGACAATCCGCCGCGCCGCGCGCCAGCGCGTGAAAATTGGCGCGAGATCGTAAACGTAACAGGCGGTCTCTCCGAAATTCTCGCTGTGCTCGAGGTGGGAAATCGTCGCGGAGAAAAAGTCCGGCAGGCCGATAGCGGCGGCCGCCTCGGCAGTGACAAGCGCATACGCCTTGATCCCGGTATCCTTGGTCACCGTGTTCTTCATCAGGCGATGCAGCCGGATGACATCGGAGCCCTGCAATTCGGTGCGGCCGCCCAATTCCTGCAGCGCATAGACCCCGTGATGAAGAAAGAATTTGAGATCGAGCAGCTTCATGTTGCTGCAGGCATTGCAGGTGCATGTCGTATTCAGCCGCATCGCCGCGAGCGTATCGGCGAAGCTGCAATAGATGCGCTCGACGGCATCGAGCGGAAATTGCCGCTGCGGCACCTTGGCATCGGGAACATAGGTCAGAACGGCGTCGCCCTGCAGATTCGAGACCGTAATCGGCGCCACGATCTCGGCAAAAATGCTTTTGAACAACGCATCGAGAATGCCCTGCGCATGCTCCAGTTCGGATTGCGTCAGAAACATCGTGTAGCCGGTAATATCGGCGATCAGTAAAAAGCCTTTTTGAGCCACGGTCCTGCCTCGCGACGACGACCCGAAATACGCTTCAGCCTAGCAGAAGGTTTTGCGGGGACAGCAATAACGATCTTGATTTTATTCCTATTGTGTCCTATGTGATGCGGGTCGCCGGCGCGCTCATGACGCGGCTGACGACCTCCACCCTCCGCGCATGACGGAGGCGGATGGAGCGCCGGGAGGCGCAGCGTTCGCGCGGCGGGATTCGCAACCTCAGCCGATGTCGTAACGCGCGCGCCTCGCGTGACGGTTTCGCAAGCTGTCGCGTCAAGGCACGCGGACGGGCCTCTCGCAAGGGCTCGTCACAAGGGGTCTCGCAAACCCCTGGCGCCTCCCGGCGCTCCATTTCTTCTCGCGGGGAAATGAAACGGGGCCGGGTTGTCCGCACCCTCTATGAAGCGGATGCGGACGCGTGGAATTTTGGAGTTTTGCTCGCCGTCATTGCGAGCGTCAGCAAGCAATTCCCCCACCCTAACCCTCCCCCGCACGCGGGGGAGGGTTAGGGTGGGGGCGATGGATTGCTTCGGCGCTTCGCGCCTCGCAATGACGGCGTGAATGCGATTTACGCGACCAGCGCGTTACCAGCCTGCGCGTTTGCTTCGCATTGCGCCAGCAGAAGCTGCGTGATCTCGCCATTTGCGCGCGCGCGGCTGAACAGGAAGCCTTGGCCTTCGTCGCAACCTTCGGCGCGCAGGCAACTCAACTCCGCTTCAGTCTCGACGCCTTCGGCGGTGATCGTCACACCGAGACCTTTGCCGAGGCTGACGATGGAGCGCACGATCGCCTGCGCATCGTGGTTGCTCGCCAGCCCGCGCACGAAGGACTGGTCGATCTTGATCTTGTCGAACGGAAAACTGCGCAGATAACTGAGCGACGAATAGCCGGTGCCGAAATCGTCCATCGAAATGCGGACGCCGAGCGCGCGCAGCGCATGCAGCGTCGCCAGCACCTGATCGCTCTTGTCCATCAGCAACGTCTCGGTGATCTCAAGTTCAAGGCGTTTCGGCGGCAACCCGGAATGTTTCAGCGCGTCCATCACGACCGACAGGAGATTGCCGACGCGAAATTGTAATGGTGATAGATTCACGGCCACGCGCACGTCGTCGGGCCACCTCGCCGCATCCGTGCAGGCGCGGCGCAGCATCAATCCGCCGACGGCGTTGATGAGGCCGGTTTCTTCCGCGACCGGAATGAATTCGCCCGGCGGGATCATGCCGCGTTCGGGATGCGGCCAGCGCACCAGCGCCTCGAAGCCGGTGATGCGGCCGGATTTCAGATCGACCAGCGGCTGATAGTAAGGCTGCAGCACGCTGTTCTCGATGGCGTCGCGCAAGTCTATTTCAATACGCCGGCGGGTTTGCGCGCGCGCATCCATCTCCGATTCAAAGAACGAGAAGGTGGCGTTGCCTTCGGACTTGGCGCGCGACAGCGCCATGTCGGCGTTCTTCAGAAGTTTTTCGGCGTCGTCGCCGTCGCCCGGTGCGATCGCAATGCCGATGGACGCGCCGCTGACGATGGTGTGGCCGTCGAACAGATAAGGCTCGCCGACTGCGTCGATCAGCCTTCGCGCGAGGAATGCAACATCTTCCGGCTGCTGAACGCCGGCCTGCACCACGGCGAATTCGTCCGAACCGAGACGCGCGACGGAATCTTCCTCGCGCAGCGAGGATTTCAGCCGCTTGGTGACGCCTTTAAGAAGTTTATCCCCGATCGCGTGACCGAGTGTATCGTTGATGGCTTTGAAGTTGTCGAGATCGAGGAACAGCACCGCCACCTTCTCGCCGCTGCGGCGCGTGCCGACCAGAAGCTCGTCGAGTTTCTGCCGCAGCAGGATGCGGTTCGGCAAACCCGTCAGGCCATCGTGCTGCGCCATGAATGCGAGACGGGATTCGGCGCGCTTGCGTTCGGTGATGTCCATCAGCGCCAGCAGCACGGCGGGCTTGTCGTCGAAGATGAGATGGCGCGAGTAGATCGCGACGTCGATCAGGGAGCCGTCGGCCTTGATGTGCTTCCAGGTGCGTGCGACGCGCTCTTCGTTGGTCTGCTCGCCGGTCCACGGCGCTTCGGCTTCGAATGCCTGAATGTGCGAGATTTTCAGCTTCTGAAAATCCTCGCGCGCGTAGCCGTAATGCGACAGCGCCGCCTCGTTGACGCTGATGATGCGTTCGTCGTCCTGCGCGCAGACGATCATCGGAACAGGATTGCTGTCGAACAGCAGCCGGAAAGACGCCTCGCGCTCTTTGAGTTCGGTGATGTCGACGCGCAGACCGATAACGCCGCCGTCCGCGGTCTTGCGCTCTTCGATCAGGATCACGCGGCCGTCGGAGAGTGTCTGCTCGTGGCGCTCGCCCGGACGATTGAGCTTTGCAAGCCGTTCGGCGATCCATTCTTCCTCACGGCCCTCGGCCTCCGGATAGTCGCCGCGTTCGACACCAATGCGCAGCGTATCCTTCAGGTACGCGCCCGGCTGAAAGAGGTCTGCGCTCTTGTGATAGATCTCGGAATATTTCTTGTTGCAGAGAATGTAGCGGCCATCGGCGTCGAGAAAGACGATACCTTGCGGCAGGATGTCGATGGCTTCGCGCAGCCGCTCGTTGGATTTTTGCGCGTCGGCGATTGCGGCTTCCGCTTCCGCGCGCGTGCGCGCAATCTCGCCGGCATCGGCAAGGGTCTTGCGCATTTTCAGCTTGGGTGCGGCATGCGCCTTGCGAACGCTGGGTTTCGCATGCACTTGCACATCCTTCCTTGCCTTGATTTTTGGTTTTGGCCGATCGATCGGCATTCCAACGCACCCCACGCATTCTGCGGGTGCAGTTTTCGTACAAGTATCTGAAAAATCGGTATCTCTTGCAGCGGCGCGGCTGTCCTGCACTGTCTCGTTCACTGGGATGGATAGATCGATGCCCGCTTTGAAGGCTGAGACACGAACACCGGAACTTTCAAGGCTCGTAAAAAGCCATTGATTTTCAGGCCTCGTTCAACACAAGCGATGCGCCTTTGGTAGCGTGTCATTTTCACCGGCACTTTGCACAACAAACGAGCCTTTGATTTGCATTCCGCGAGAATTTTCGTCAGTCAAAGTCATGGCTAATGTTTCGTTAAGACACGCTGCCTCTTTGCACCGCGCAATTGGGAAGACAGAGTGCTGACCATGATCCGCCATTCGATTCTTTTCGCGCTGCCGCTTCTGATCGCCGCGAACGGCCTGTCGCTGGCTCAGGACAAAGGAACGGTCGATCCGAAACCGTTGCCGCCGCTGTCCAATCCGAAAGATCCGAAACTGCCGGCCAAGGAACTGTTCGGCCGCGCGCTGTCGGCTGCGAAACTTCCGCCGCATCCGGTCGGCTTCTACGCCAAGGGCTGCATGGCGGGTGCCGAAGCACTGCCGATGACCGGCGAGACGTGGCAAGTGATGCGGCTGTCGCGCAACCGCTACTGGGCGCTTCCCGCGATGGTCGATCTCGTGAAACGGCTGTCGATCAAAGCCAAGAAGGATGCCGGCTGGAACGGAATTCTCGTCGGCGACATGTCGCAGCCGCGCGGCGGGCCTATGCTCACGGGGCACGCCAGCCATCAGGTGGGGCTGGACGCCGACATCTGGCTGACGCCGATGCCGAATCGCCTGCTGTCGCGCCAGGAGCGCGAAGAAATGTCGGCGGTGATGATGGTGCGCGAGGATCGTCTCGACGTCGATCCGAAGGTATGGACACCGACGCATCTCAATGTCATTCGCGACGCTGCGCAGGAGCCGCAGGTGCAGCGCATCTTCGTCAACGCCGCGATCAAGAAGGCGCTGTGCCGCGAAGCGAAAGGCGACCGCGGCTGGCTTTCAAAAATCCGCCCGATGTACGGACACGATTACCACTTCCACGTTCGTATGAAATGCCCGGACGGCAGCACCAACTGCGAAGCACAGGCTCCGCCGAACGAGGACGAAGGCTGCAAGCCGAGCGATCTGGCGTTCTGGTTCAAGGATTCCATCATCCATCCGAAGCCGCCTGCGAAGCCGCCCGAGCCGCGGCGCGGACCGACGCTTGCGCAGCTTCCGGCGGAGTGCAAGCAGGTGCTGAACGCGCCGTGACCGGGGCTTTACGTTAGTGCTGGGCCTGCTAGTGTCCGGTCAACGATGCCGCGACAGGCCGTAAGCTGTCGCAGTTGCCGGAACGGCGCTTCCGCTGATCGTCATCCTCACTTGCTATGGCTTGCGCGCTTTTGCGCAGTGAGCCGTCATGGAGCGCCATCATGAAGCCTTATAGCCGTGCCATTGTCGCAGTCTTGCTGCTGCTCGCCCCCGCCCTCGCCTTTGCGCAAGAGGCCAAAGCTCCCGCAACCCCCACCGCATCGTCCGACAAGACGCTGATCGTCTTTGCGGCAGCGTCGATGAAAAACGCGCTCGACGATGTCGATGCCGCTTACATGGCGAAATCGGGTGTGAAGGTCGTCGTAAGCTACGCGGCAAGCTCCGCGCTCGCAAAGCAAATGGAGCAAGGCGCGCCCGCGGACATTTTCATTTCCGCCGACACCGACTGGATGGATTATTCGTCCGGCAAAAAGACCGTCAACGATTCCACACGCGTCAATCTGCTCGGGAACAAAATCGTTCTGATCGCGCCGAAGGATTCGAAGATCGGCGACGTTAAAATTGGCGAGGGCTTCGATCTCGCCAAGCTCGCAGGCGACGACAAGATCGCAACCGGCGACGTGAAAGCCGTGCCTGTCGGCAAATACGCCAAGGCCGCGCTGGAAAAGCTCGGCTCGTGGCAGGCAGCTGAGCCGAAATTCGCAATGGCGGAAAGCGTGCGCGCCGCGCTTGCACTTGTGGCGCGTGGCGAAGCCGCGCTCGGCATCGTGTACGAGACCGACGCGAAGGTCGAGCCCGGCGTGAAGATCGTCGGCGCGTTCCCCGCCGATTCGCATCCGCCGATCATTTATCCTGTCGCGGCAACCGCGACAGCAAAGAGCGACGCTGCCAGTTATCTCGCATTCCTGAAATCCGGGACGGCGAAGTCGATCTTCGAAAAATACGGCTTCACGTTTCTGATCAAGCCGACATCCTGATCGCACGTGTTCAATCTATCGCCTGAAGACTGGACGGCGATCCAGCTCTCGTTGCGCGTCGCGACCGTGGCAACGCTGGTCGCGACGCCGCTGGGCATCGCTGTCGCATGGCTTCTGGCGCGCCGCGATTTCTGGGGCAAGGCTGCGCTCGACGCGCTGATCTACCTGCCGCTGGTTTTGCCGCCCGTCGTGACGGGCTATCTGCTGCTTCTGACGTTCGGGCGCAAAGGCCTCATTGGCAGTTGGCTCGCCGACCATCTCGGTATCGTGTTCGCGTTTCGCTGGACGGGTGCTGCGCTCGCCTGCGGCGTGATGGCGTTTCCGTTGCTGGTGCGGCCGATACGATTGTCGATCGAAGCCGTGGATCGCAAACTCGAACAGGCCGCAAGTACGCTCGGCGCAGCACCGTGGCGCGTTTTCCTGACCGTGACATTGCCGCTCGCACTGCCGGGAATCGTCGCGGGGATGGTGCTCGGATTCGCCAAGGCCATCGGCGAATTCGGCGCGACGATTACATTCGTGTCCAACATTCCCGGCGAAACGCAGACGATTTCGGCTGCGATCTACTCGCTCACGCAGACGCCTAATGGCGACACAGCAGCATTGCGTCTGGTGATCGTATCGATCGCCATCGCGATGACAGCGCTTGTTGCATCCGAGATTCTCGCGCGGCGCGCGACAAATCGCCTGCACGGGTTCTGATCGTGCTCAAGGTCGATGTCCAAAAGCAGCTTGGTGATCTTGCGCTCGCGGTGCAATTCGAGAGTAGGGGGTTGGTCACAGGGCTCTTTGGCCCATCTGGCGCAGGCAAGACGTCGCTGGTGAACATGATCGCGGGTCTGATGAGGCCGGATTCCGGCCGCATCGCACTCGATGACGTTGTGCTCGATAACGTCGCAACGCGCGAGCACGTGCCGCCGCATCGCCGTCATATCGGATACGTCTTTCAGGAATCGCGGCTGTTTCCGCATCTCAGCGTCCGGCAAAATCTGGACTACGGACGGCGCATGAACGGGCTGCCGCGAAACGAAGGCGAGGAAGACAAAACCATCACGCTTCTCGGCATTGCTGGCCTGCTCGACCGGCGGCCGGCGCAGTTGTCGGGCGGAGAAAAGCAGCGCATCGCGCTTGGCCGCGCGCTGCTGACAAAGCCGCGATTGCTGCTGCTCGATGAGCCGCTCGGATCGCTCGACGACGAACGCAAGTCGGAAATTCTGCCGTTCCTGATTCGATTGCGTGACGAGGCGAAGGTACCGATGGTCTATGTCAGCCACGACACCGCCGAAATGCGCGAACTTGCAACGAACGTGGTGATTCTGAAGCGTGGTGCTATCGTCGCGCAGGACGGCGTCGAAATTCTTCCCGTCACGTAGGCTTTAGGGATTCGTGAGAGATCGGAAGGCGCGGATGACCTTGCGCTTCGCCGCACTCACCCGCGTCATTTCAGGTTTCGGCGCGTCATCCTCATCTTCCGGCAGACGCAGGCCGACAACGTTGACGCGGTTACCGCCGATACTGCGCGCGACCAGCACAATCGAATCGAGAGGCAGTGTCGCGCCGACGACCGGCGCGTGATCGAGATGGATGTCGAAATAGTCGGCCAACGTGCGCGCGGCGTTGTCGTCATCGACCGACACACCGTAAGCCTCGGCGACCGCACCAAGCGTGACCTCGCCCGACACCGTGAAGTCGCCGAGCAGATGCGGGTCCGGCGCCGGAACGATATGCATGTCGCTGAAAAAGCGATCCAGAGCATCGGCCTTCTCCGGCGGTGCCAACAAATAGATATAGTCACCCTTGACGACAGGTTCGGCTTCCATCGGCGACAGAATTTTCTGGTCGCGAATGACCAGTGTCGGCTTCGACCAGGATGGAATCAGGCCGCGTTTCAGAAACAGGCTATTGGCGCGCACCGAATAGCCGACAAGCTGCTGTTCGAGCTGGCCGGGCAGATCGAGTTCCACGCGGCGCGGGCCGCGATCCGTGCGTGGAAGTGCAACGTGAAGTTTGCGCGCGGCGAAACCGAGCGTCCAGCCCTGCAGCAGAAGCGAGATAATAACGACGACGAACGCAACATCGAAATAGACCGCCGCATTCGGCAATCCCACCAAAAGCGGAATTGAAGCGAGAAAGATTGCAACTGCTCCACGCAATCCGACCCACGCGACGAAAGCCTTCTCCCGCCAGTTGAAGCGGAACGGCGCAAGACTGAGAAACACGGCAATCGGCCGGGCGACCAGCATCAGCACCAGTGCGACGGCGGTTGCGGGAAGCGCGCTGGCCAGCGTCCGCTCCGGCGCGACCAGAAGACCGAGCAGCACGAACATCACAATCTGCGCCAGCCACGTTGCCGCATCCAAAAACGCGACAACGGAGTTATGCGCGCGGGTCGGCCGGTTGCCGATCACCATGCCGGCGAGATAGACCGCGAGAAATCCCGACGCGTGCGCGATCTGCGCAAACCCAAAAATCACGAGCGCCGCCGTCGTGACAAATGGCGCGTGCAATCCCTGCGGCAAAGCGACGCGATTGAGCGCAACGACGACGAGCCATCCGCCGACAATCCCGATCACGGCTCCAAGCGCGGCCTCGCGAACGAATTGCGTCGCGATATGGGCCGGCGAACTCTGCCCAGCGGAGAGAAACTCCACCAGCATCAGGGTGAGGAAAATCGCGAACGGATCGTTGGTGCCGGATTCGACCTCAAGTGTTGCGCCGACGCGTGGCCGCAGCCGCAGACCCTGCGCATGCACAAGGAGAAACACCGCCGCAGCGTCCGTCGAGGCAACGACGGCACCAACGAGAAGCGCCTGAGGCCATTCGAGCGTGAGTGCATATTTGGCAACGGGTGCCGTGATCAGCGCAGTGAGCAAGACACCGACTGTTGCAAGCACAGCCGATGGCGCAAGCACCGCACGGATACTCTGGAATCGTGTTCGCAGGCCGCCGTCGAACAGAATGAGGGCCAGCGCGACCGAGCCGACGAGATAGGTGGTGCTGACGTCGTCAAAGCGAAGTCCGCCCGGCCCGCTTTCGCCGGCAGCCATGCCGACGAACAGGAAGACCAGCAGCAGCGGCGCTCCGAACCGCAGCGCAAGGAGGCTGGACAGGATGCCCGCCATGACGAGCACCGCGCCCAAGAGAATTGCAATACTGACTGTATCCAGAGACGCCATTCGTCCTCGATTTGCTCCGCTGCAAATTCAGCTTCTCAATGCTTATCGTCGCCGCTCGCCCTCGCCAACCGATTTATCCGGCGATCATGATTGCGCCGGATTTGCTGGTGCTAAGTCTCACGTCCCGCATTTCCGGCGAGCCCCAAAAGCGGGAATGTGAGAATCTGACGAAAGCACGAATCAAGCGCGGGACGGCCCGTCCCGCGTCGGGCCATGAGAACGACCGATGGAATGGGTTGAATTGCAGCAGAACATTGGCGATGCGATCCGCTCGGCGGAAATCTACGTCACCTCGCCGTGGTTCTACATGCAGGTCGGGATCATCCTGTTTGCCGCCGGGCTTTCGCTGGCGGCGGCGAGTTTCCTGCGCGCCCGTGTCGATCCGACGTCGCTGGCAATGGGCCTGCCAGCACCGCTACGCACGCTGATCCGCGTGTTGATGAACCGGGCAGGCACGATCGTCTTCGCCATGCTCACCGGCGTCGCCCGCATCGTTCTGCTTAAGATGGATTTCGTGCATCGCGGCTATCTGCTGGCGACCGCGACCAGCCTTGCGACTGCGTGGGTTATCATTCGCCTCGCCACCGGCCTGATCAGAAACGAATTCGTCGTCGGCGTTGTATCGGTCACGGCATGGGCGATCGCAGCACTCAGCATCATCGGCAAGCTCGACGATCTGACCGACGCGCTGAACTCCGTCTCGATCGTGGTCGGAACATTACGCCTCACCCCGCTCCTGATCATCAAGGCGACGGTTTTACTCGCGATGGCATTGTGGCTCGCCAACGTGGCGGGAAAGTTTCTGGAGGTGCGGATATCGCGCTCGCATGATCTCACGCCGTCGGTTCAGGTCCTGCTCATCAAGCTGACGCGCGTGCTGCTGATGGTCGTGGCCGTCGCCATCGTCATGGGATCGGTCGGGATCGATCTATCCGCTTTCGCGCTGTTTTCCGGCGCGGTCGGCGTCGGTGTCGGTTTCGGGCTGCAGAAGATCATCGCTAACTTCATCAGTGGCGTGATCCTGCTGGCCGATAAATCCGTCAAGCCCGGCGATCTCGTCACCGTCGGCGATAGTTTCGGCCGCATCAGCGCGATGAACACCCGCTATATTTCGGTGGCTGCCGGTGACGGGCGGGAATTTTTGATCCCGAACGAAGACCTCATTACACAAAAAGTCGTCAACTGGACCTATTCGGACCGCAGTTCGCTGGTGAAGGTGAACTTCGCGACCAGCTACGACGCCGACCCCAACGAGGTCTGCAAATTCGCCGTCGATATCGCGCTCGGCACGCCCCGCGTCACAAAGATCAAACCGCCCACTTGTTTGCTGACCGAATTCGCCGAAACCGGGATGAAGTTCTCGCTGACGTTCTGGATCGACGACGCCTATGCCGGCATGGACAACGTCCGCAGCGACGTGATGCTCCGGCTGTGGGAAGCCTTCAAAGAGCGGAATATCCGCGTGCCCTATCCGGTTCGGGAAATCCGTGTGCGCGGCGGCGCTTTGCCTGTCGAAAGCGTGGTCGACTCGTCCGGTTAGGCGAATGCCAGCTCCGCCCGAAGGGCGGGTTGCGCAAACTGCGCGAGCCATTAAATTCAGGCCTCAATCGATTTTCCACGCTCTGAGCCCCACCCCCTCATGAATTACGTCGAAGCCACGGAAAGCTCGCTCCGCAAAACCGGGCAGATCAAGCTGCACGGGCCTGCGGCCTTTGCAGGCATGCGCAAGGCCGGTCAGGTGGTCGCGCAATGCCTCGACGATCTGGCGGCGATCGTGCGTCCGGGCATTTTCACCTCCCAGATCGACGATTTCGTGCGGAAGTTCGCCTTCGATCACAAATCCTATCCAGCGACCTTGATGTATCGCGGTTACCGCTACTCCACCTGCACCTCGATCAATCACGTCGTCTGCCATGGCATGCCGGGCGACCGGCAGCTGAAGGACGGCGACATCGTCAATGTGGACGTCACCATCATTGTCGATGGCTGGTACGGCGACTCCAGCCGCATGTATACGGTCGGCGAGATTTCGCGCCGCGCGGAGCGCCTGATCGATGTAACGTATGAAGCCATGATGCGCGGCATTGCGGCTGTCAAACCCGGTGCGACGACCGGCGATATCGGCCACGCGATCCAGAGCTTTGTCGAACCGCAGCAGATGAGCGTCGTGCGCGATTTCTGCGGTCACGGTCTCGGCCGCATGTTTCACGACGAGCCGAATATCATCCATGTCGGCCGCCCCGGCGAAGGCGTCACGCTCAAGCCCGGCATGTTCTTCACGATCGAGCCGATGATCAATCTCGGCAAGCCGCATGTGAAGATTCTCTCTGACGGCTGGACCGCGGTGACGCGCGATCGATCCTTGTCGGCGCAGTTCGAGCATTCGGTTGGCGTCACGCAAACTGGCGTCGAGATTTTCACGACGTCGCCGCGCGGGCTGGACAAGCCGCCCTACAAAACCGCGTAGCGCTTCACACAAATGCCGGTTGCAAATAATACGGGACGCGGCATGCTTATCGCGTAGCCGAGTGCGCGTCCCGTCATGCCAGCGAAGACTGACGATCCATCCAAGGCCGGATTTTCCGAGGCGCCGCATTATCACGGCCATCGCGAAAGATTGCGCGACCGTTTTCGCGACGCAGGCGCAGATGCGCTCAGCGATTACGAATTACTGGAGATGGTACTGTTTCGGGCGTTACCGCGCCGTGACGTCAAACCGCTCGCCAAGTCGCTCATTGCGAAATTCGGATCGTTCGCTGAAACGGTACATGCACCCGAAACGCTTTTGAAGGAAATCAGCGGTCTCGGCGATTCAGCCATTACCGAGATCAAACTGATCGCGGCGACGGCAAGCCGCGTTGCCAAGGGGCAGGTCAAGCAGAAGACCGTGCTGTCGTCGTGGTCCAGCGTGATCGATTACTGCCGCGCATCGATGGCGTTCGCCGACAAGGAGCAGTTCCGGATTCTGTTTCTCGACAAGCGCAATCAGCTCATTGCCGACGAGTTGCAGCAGGTCGGCACCATCGATCACACGCCGGTTTATCCGCGCGAAGTCGTCAAGCGCGCGCTCGAACTGTCGGCGACTGCGATCATTCTTGTTCACAATCATCCGTCCGGCGATCCGACGCCGTCGACCGCCGACATTCAGATGACGAAATCAATCATAGCAATCGCAATGCCCCTTGGCATTGCCGTTCACGACCACGTCATCGTCGGCAAAAACGGCCACGCGAGCCTCAAGGGCATGCGGCTGATGTAGACTTTATTGCCGCACCAGAATCAGCGGATCGGCGCTTTCAGGAATTTTGCGCCACTGCGCATTGTCATCGGCCTCGAAGCGCCAGATTTCGCCCTTTGCCGATTGCAGAAGCAACTCGCCGCGTTCGATGCGCCAGATCGTCGGCGCAAACGCCGCTACAAGCGGATCGCAGCGCGGCTTGAGATAGACGGCAAAATTGTCGGGCTTCGTCTCAGTATTGGTCAATGTCAGTCCGCAGACCGTCTTGCCGCTGTCGCGCACCATCGACCAGTCGCCGATCATCTGGTCGGTCGACTTCGACAGCGCGCGGGCCGCCGCGAGATTTTGCAAGAGATAGACGCCCTCATTCGGGCGTTGGCCCTCGAAAATACCGCTTTCGACTTCGGTGACGTCGATTACAGGCTGTCCCTTGGCGTCCTGCAGCCGCACAATGTCGAGACCTTTTACGCTCCACGCTGCAATGGACTTCGTGAAAGGCAACGCGTCGGCACAGCCTTTGTCGAGTTCGAGTTTTTGACCTTGTGGCGTTGCGTCGGCTTTAAGCGTGATCACGCACGTCTTGTCGCGCCCGGCGGTAGACAGTTCCCACTGCCCGACCATGTCGTTGGCGAGCGACCGCGTATCTTGCGCCCGCAACGGCGTGCATGAAATCGCCAACGCAACGACAACGGCCAAGGGACGCAACGCAAGCACGTCAGCGGCCTTTTACTGGCGTTTCCGCAATCGGCGTCAGCGGTGGCTTGCCCGAAAACCACGCCTTCAGATTGTCGACCACGAGCTGGTCCATCGCGTTGCGCGTGGTCACGGATGCCGACGCGATGTGCGGAAGGAGAACGACATTCTTCATGATCCGCAGTTCTTCCGGAACTTTCGGCTCGTTGGCAAACACGTCGAGGCCCGCGGCCATGATGGTGCCGTCCTGAAGCGCCTTGATCAGCGCCGGTTCGTCGACCACCGATCCGCGCGCGACGTTGATGAAGATGCCACGCGGACCGAGTGCCTTGAGAACTTCGGCATTGATCATTTTCGCCGTGGACGCGCCGCCGGGCGTGATGGCGATCATGGTATCGACGTCCTTCGCCATATCGAGCAGCTTCGGATAGTGCTTGTATTTGACGCCCTTCGCCGGATTGCGTGAGTGATAGACGACCGGCACGAGCGAGGCTTCGAGCCGGCGCGCAATGGCCTGACCGATACGGCCCATGCCGACTATGCCGACGGTGCGGTCGCGCAGGGAACCCGCGCTCAGCGGATACCACGCGTTTTCCCATTTTCCAGCACGGAGATATTTGTCGGCCTGAATGAATTCGCGCACCGTTGCGATGAGAAGACCCAAAGCGGTGTCTGCGACTTCTTCGGTCAGTACGTCGGGCGTATTGCAGACGATGACGTTATGTTCGCTTGCGTATTTGGAATCGACATGGTCGTAGCCGACGCCGAAGCTCGAAACGATTTCGAGTTTCGGAAAGCGCGCAAGCATCGTCGCATCCGCTGGAACCAAACCTGTGACCGCGATGCCACGGATACGGCCGACGACATCGGCCGCGAGCCGGCCGAGATCGCGCTGATTCTCGAATTTGTGCAAAACGAAGTTGGCGGGGAAGCCACCGTCGATGACCGGCTTCGACGGCCCGTAAATCAGAATGTCGACCTTATCCGCCATCAATTTTCCTTTCCGAGAGCGCTTTCGTGCCAGCGTCGTAGCACAAGATATGAGATCAGCGAGAGGGTCATGTAGATCACAATTCCAGCCGCCGACAGCAGCAACAAGGCCGCGAACATGCGCGGAATGTTGAGACGATACCCGGATTCGGCAATGCGATACGCAAGACCGGAACCGGCTCCAGCCGATCCTGCAGCGATTTCCGCGACAACCGCACCGATCAGCGAAAGACCACCCGCAATCCGCAATCCGCCCAGAATATGCGGCAGCGCGGACGGCAACTTCAAACGGCGCAACGTCTGCGCGCGCGACGCGCCATACAATTCAAACAACCCGAGCAAATTGCGGTCAACCGAGTTCAATCCCAGCGTCGTGTTCGACAGCACGGGGAAGAACGCCACGATCCAGGCGCACACCACGACAGCTGCGTGTTGCGGCAGGTAGATCAAAAGAAGCGGCGCGATCGCAATCACGGGGGTGACTTGCAGAATGACCGCATAGGGAAAGAAGGAATATTCCAGCCACTTCGAGCGGCTGAACAAAAGCGCCATGACGATGCCTCCGACGGAGGCGGCGACAAACCCTTCAAACGTCGTCAGCAACGTCGTAAGCAGGGAATCGAACAGAACCGGCCAGTCTTGAATAAGCGTCCTGAAGACCAGACTGGGTGCCGGCAACACATAAGGCTGAATGTTTTTGACCTGGACGACCGCTTCCCATACCGCCAAGCCGACAGCCAATGCCAATGGCGGAAGCACGTAGCGCAGAGCACTGAAACCTGAATGCTCTCGCGCAATCATCGCGGTGCCCCCGCTTCGCTCGCTGTTGTAAGCGCGGCCGATACGTCCCGGCAGTAGGCCGCATATTCAGCGGAGGTGCGAAAATCCTCGCCGCGCGACGGCGGCGCGTCTATGCGAAACTCTTCGCTGATGCGTCCAGGCCGCGATGTCATGACGAGAATGCGTTGCGACAGATAAACTGATTCGAAAACCGAATGCGTGACGAACAAAACGGTTTTGTGAAGGTTTCGCCAAACCGACAGCAGATCGTTGTTGAGTTTGAAGCGCGTAATTTCGTCGAGCGCCGCGAACGGCTCATCCATCAACAATATATCCGGGTCCGTGACGAGTGCGCGCGCCAGCGACGCGCGCATTTTCATGCCACCCGAGAGTTCGTGCGGATAGGCATTGGCAAACTCGGTAAGGCCCACCTGACTCAGTGCCTCATTCACACGCGCTTCTGCGTTTCTGTGGGAAACACCCGCGAGATCGAGTGGAAGCCGGATATTGCCGCGTACATCGGTCCACGGCATGAGGGTCGGCTCCTGAAAGACAAAGCCTACATCGTGGCGTGATCGATCACGGTCGCCGCGTGACGCGACGCGGACACTACCGGCCGTCGGTTCGCTCAAGCCTGCGATTGCGCGCAATGCGGTAGATTTTCCGCAACCGGATGGGCCGAGCAACGAGACAAATTCTCCCGAGCGAACGGACAAGTCGACTGGTCCCAGCGCAGCCACGCCGTTGTCATAAATCTTGGTAACGCCGCGCAACTGAATTGCGACGCCCGCCAGCAAAGCCGGCGTAGGTGTTCCCGCTTCGATGACGGAGGGATCGCTCACGCGAGCGCTGTCAGTTTCGCGGGCGAAGGTCGAGGCCGACGCCCTTGTTGATGAAACGCAGCGTATAGGCCTTGCGATAATCAAGATCGCGCGGGGTCACACCAGCGCGGGTCATCTTGCTGAAAAAATCCGCCATCCGTGCGTCGCTCATCGCGCCGATCCCGTCCTTAAGCGTATCGCCGGAATCGACGATGCCGAACTGCTTCATCTTGTCGATTGAATAGGCAAGAAGCTCATCGCTCATCTCGGGATTGAATTTCTTGATCAGCGTATTACCCGGCGCGCTGTCGCCGTAAAGGTAATGGTACCATCCGACAATCGATGCATCGACGAAACGCTGCACGAGGTCCGGCTTCTTTTCGGCAAAGTCGGATCGCGTTTCGATCAATGTCGAATAGCTGCTGAATCCGTAGTCGGCCAGCAGAATGACCGTCGGCTTGAATTTCGCCTGCTGCTCGATGGCGAACGGCTCCGATGTCACGTAACCCTGCATCGCACTTCTTTTGTCCGCGAGAAAAGGCTGCGCATTGAAAGTGTAGGGCTTTACTTTGTCTTCGCTAAAGCCGTATTCGGATTTCAGCCATTGAAAGTAGGTCGGCATTCCCTCTTTCGAAACAAACAGCGTCAGCGGCTTCAGGTCTTCGAGTTTGGTAACCTTCGATTCCGGATGAGCGAGGAAGACCTGCGGCTCCTTCTGAAAAATTGCCGCGATCGCGACCACCGGAACTTTATTGGCGACGGCATCGAACGACTGGAGCGTATTCGCGCTCATGAAAAAATCGATCTTGCCCGCAATAAGTTGAATGCGATTGTTGGTGTTGGGACCGCCAGGAACGATCGTGACGTCGAGTCCATAACTCTTATACGTGCCGTCGGCGACAGCTTGAAAAAAGCCGCCATGTTCGCCTTCGGCGACCCAATTCGTCCCGAACGTGATTTTGTCGAGATCCACCACCTTCTGCGCGGATGCATGCGGCATTGCCAGGGCGAACAGCACAACGCCTGCGGCTGCAGCTGCCCGCGCGAGGTATGGCAACATGATCGAACTCCGTCGATGACCTTGAGCTTGCATGCGGGCAAAGCTACCCTGCAATCGCACACAATGAAATCTCTCTTGCCGCAGTGAGTGCATGACAAAAGCCATTCCCGACCGCGACTGGTCCGCGATTCACTGGACATGCGTGGACAAGATGGCTGCATCGCAGTGGATTGCCGTATTGCCTCTGGCCGCCACAGAGCAGCATGGGCCGCACCTGCCGCTCGAGACGGACACGCTGATTGCGCAGGCCTATCTTACGCGAGTTCGGGAGATGCTGGCGGATTCCGTGCCGGCGATTTTCTTGCCGATCGAGCCGATCGGAATCTCGACCGAGCACCTCGCGTTTCCCGGCACGCAAACGCTGACGACGCAGGAGGCTCTCGCAAAGTGGATGGCGATCGGCGATAGCGTGGCAGCCACCGGCATTCGCAAACTCGCGATCGTCACAAGCCACGGCGGCAACAGCGCGGCGATGGCATTGATCGCGCAGGATTTGCGCGCCAAGCACGACATGCTCGTTGTCACGACAAGTTGGAGCCGCTTTGGCGCGCCGGAGGGACTTTTTCCGCAGGACGAAATTCGCTACGGAATTCATGGCGGCGCCGTCGAGACGTCGATCGTTCTCTCCGCGTTTCCGGATCGCGTGCGCAGAGATGAGATTGCCGACTTCCCGTCAGCAGCAAGCATGATGGCAAAAGAATTCCGCTGGCTCTCGGATGGACGGCCCGCGCCGTTTGCCTGGGCCGCGCAGGATCTCAACCCTCAGGGTGCGGTGGGCAACGCCACCCTCGCCACCGCCGAAAAAGGCGAAGCTCTGATCGAATTCGGCGCGCGCGCTTTCTGCCAATTACTCGATGACGTCAGCCGCTTCGATTTAACCCGGCTACAAATTCTGCCTCAAATTTCTTTATGAAAACCAATGGCTTCTGTTGTATCTGGTTTCTTATTGCAAACCATTCGCAATAATTGTTGACAATCATTCGCAACTGCGGCTGTTATCTCGCGCGGGCTTTGCGGGAAATTTGTCGTGCAATTTTGTAACGCCGGAATGACAGGCGATCGGCTTCGCAGCGCGAAGTGGCGCTTCGGATTCGATCGTGGCAAAGCACGTCACCTGACGAAGTGCGCGGACAAGCACGCCATGATTCGCAAATTCAAATGCAGTGACTTGCCATGAAGCGGTTGCTCGCGAGCGTCGCGCTTGGTGCACTGTCGTGCGATGTTGCAATGGCGGCAGACATGCCGGCGAAGGCACCGCGTGCGGCAACGTATTTCGATTGGAGCGGTCTCTATGCCGGCGGACACATTGGATACGGATTCGGAGATTTCGGCCCCGGCAGCAATCCGCTGCCTCTGCAAGGCGTGTTTTTTCCTTACAGCATCACCGGACTGATCGGCGGCTATCAGGCCGGATACAATCTTCAGCTTCCGAATGATTTTGTGCTCGGTGTAGAGACCGACATTTCGTTCGCCAGCCCGTTGGACCGGCCGAAATTGACACCCACGCCGTTCAACACCACCTTCGACTATTTCGGCACCGTTCGCGGCCGCGCCGGCTATGCTTTCGGGACGCTGATGCCCTACATCACCGGCGGTCTCGCATTCGGCGCAACGCATATTGATCTCAACAATCCCAATGGCGATGTCGTCGCGATGAAGGCGCGAACGCATTTCGGCTGGGTCGCAGGTGGCGGTGTCGAGTTTGCGATAGGCGGGCCCTGGAGCGGCAAGATCGAATACAACTATATCGATCTCGGTACGCGCACCTACGTCCTCGCCGATGTTCCGCTTCCAAATGTCGGCGTCGATCCCAAAGTCCAGACCATCAAGCTCGGCCTCAACTATCATCTGTGGGATAGCGCCCCTTGGACTACTAAGGGCACTCAACTGAAGCACATCACGTTGCCAGAATCCCAAGATTGGAATGTTCACGGCCAGACTACGCTGATCACGCAGGGCTATCCCTCGTTCCGTTCTCCCTATCAGGGGCCGCAAAGCCTGCCCGGCATGGGTCAGGGCCGCGAGACATGGACCGCCGATGCATTTCTCGGGTGGCGGCTGTGGAACGGTGGGGAGTTTTACTTCAATCCCGAACTGGCGCAGGGCTTCGGGATCGGCAGCACATTCGGACTTGCCGGATTCTCGAATGGTGAAGCGCAGAAGGGCGGCGCGGAATATCCACGCTTCCGTGCACAGCGCTATTATTTCCGACAGACATTCGGCCTCGGCGGAGAGCAAGAGGACGTTGCGGATGGCCCAATGCAACTCGCGGGGAAGCGCGATATCGATCGCGTCACGGTCACGGTCGGGCGTTTTGCAGTCGGCGATTTCTTCGACGGAAACTCCTATGCGAAGGATCCACGAGCCGACTTCATGAACTGGGCGATGTGGTCGTCGGCGGCATGGGATTTCCCCGCAGACTTGCCGGGAATCACGCGCGGCGCGGTCGTCGAACTCAACCGCAAGGGCTGGGCACTGCGCGCGGGACTGTTTCAGGTTCCGTCGGCACCGGCGAGCGACGTATTGGGCTTCAAATCAGGCGGCGCGGTCGTCGAATTGGAGCAGCGCTATTCGATCATGAATCAGCCGGGAAAATTGCGCCTCGGCGTGTTCGGAAATCAGGGCAACACCGCAAACTACCGCGATGTCACCGCGGCTGTAGCGGCCAATCCGGCTCTCGATATCAACGACGCGACGATAGCAATGCGACGGACCCGTTCTAAATACGGCTTCTATGCCAACGCCGAGCAGCAGGTGGCTGCCGATATCGGTGTCTTCGCGCGAGCAAGCTGGAACGACGGCCAAAATGAAATCCTGTCATTCACAGATATCGATCGCAGCTTATCTGGCGGCGTCTCTATCAAAGGAAACTCGTGGGGCCGCCCAACCGACACATTGGCCTTGGGCGGAGCCGTCAATGGACTGTCCCAGTCGCACCGCGACTTCCTTGCCGCGGGAGGCCGCGGCCTGCTCATCGGTGACGGTCAGTTGAACTACGGTACGGAGCGCATTATGGAAACTTACTACGCGTTCTCGCTCAGCAAGGCGTTCACCTTCACGGCCGACTACCAGCTCATTGTGAATCCTGCCTACAACATGGATCGCGGGCCGGTTTCGATCTTCTCGGGACGACTGCACGGCGAATTCTAGATGCGGGCGCGGATCGGCACATAAGACGGCGTTGCCGATGACGGGTCGAAAGACTCAGCCTGCGCCAGCGCCCAATGATTGGCGAAGCGCGGGCTTTCGGTTTGTCCGCTCAGAAGTTCACCGGGTGCAAGTTCAGGATAGAGCCGCGCGAACGACAGAACTTCCGTCGCCGAAAGCCGGTGCGAGAAATGAATGGGGCGGATTTCCTCAGGGTGATTGAGGCCCGCCGCCGCGATCAATTCGGCGAGCGCATGCAGCGTCGAATGATGGTAGTTGTAAACGCGCGTCGTCTTGTCGGATACGACAAGAGCGCGATTGCGCGTCGGATCTTGCGTCGTAACGCCGGTTGGGCAGCGGTCAGTGTGGCAGCTCAAGGACTGGATACAGCCCAGCGCAAACATGAACCCCCGCGCTGAGTTGCACCAGTCTGCGCCGAGCGCGATTGCGCGTGCTATATCGAACGCGGTCGCGATTTTGCCCGATGTTCCGATGCGTATACGTTTGCGCGCATTGATCCCGATGAGAGCGTTATGCACGAAATTGACGCCCTCCCGCATTGGCATGCCGAGATGATCCATGAACTCGGGCGGCGCGGCGCCGGTGCCGCCTTCCTTACCATCAACGACGATGAAGTCCGGGTAAATTCCGGTTTTCACCATTGCCTTGCAGATGGCGAGAAATTCCCAGCGATGCCCGATACAGAGCTTGAAGCCGGCAGGCTTGCCGCCGGACAACCTTCTCATCTCGCCGATGAAATGCATCATCTCGATTGGAGTGGAGAACGCGCGATGATAGGCTGGCGAAATACAGTCCTCGCCCATCGCGACACCGCGGATTTCGGAAATCTCCCTCGAGACCTTCGCGGCAGGGAGGACACCGCCGTGACCTGGCTTTGCACCCTGACTGATCTTTAACTCGACCATCTTGATCTGATCGTCGGCAGCGACGGCGGCGAATTTTTCCGGATTGAACGTGCCGTCGGGATTGCGGCAACCGAAATATCCCGATCCGACTTCCCAGATGATGTCGCCGCCGTTTTCACGATGATACGGACTGACGCCACCTTCGCCGGTATCGTGCGCGAAGTTTCCTTTTTTTGCGCCGGCATTGAGTGCGCGAACAGCATTGGGACTGAGCGCGCCGAAACTCATTGCTGAGATGTTGAACACCGAGGCCGAGTAAGGCTTGGTGCAATCCGGGCCGCCTATCGTGATGCGAAAATGCTCGTCGGCTAACGGCTTGGGTGCAACGGAATGATGCATCCACTCAAATCCGCTTTCGTAAATTTCTTCCTGCGTGCCGAATGGGCGCTTGTCGAGTACCATCTTGGCGCGCTGGTAGACAACTGCGCGCTTGTCACGGCTGAACGGCTTGCCATCCTTCTCGCTCTCAAAGAAATACTGGCGCATCTCGGGGCGGATTTCTTCGAGCAAAAACCGCAAGTGCGCGGAAATCGGATAGTTGCGCAGAACCGCGTGACTTTTCTGCATGAGATCGTGAATGCCGAGCGCTGTAAGCGACGCAAATAGCGCCAAGGGAATCGTGAACAGCAGCCATTCTTTCGGATGGTAGATCGCGCCGGCCATCAACAACATCGTGAAGACGGCGCAAAGCGTCAGGATGATGAACCGCGGCGAAAACGGGAGCATGAGAGTCTGCATGGATGCCTCGGTGTAGTGCCGGCAAAAGCGCGAAGCAGTGCGCATGATGTCCGGGATTCTGCGCCGGGTCGATAGCTCCAGTTCCTCTGCAGCGATAGCGGAAGCGTCTGCGAACAGAAATAAAAGGCCTCGTCGCGTTCACATGACCGTTTTATTGCAGAGCAAAAAATTCCTCTCAATGTTTGTGCGGGCGCATTTCGCCGGGTATCACCCGCTTTTCCAACCCGCCGTCGGCAATCCATTTTTCGGTATTCTTTATAGCTCGTTCAATGTGTTCGGATGTTCGCGAAAAATCGTAAGGTGAGCCGACCAAGGGACAAAGCGGCGGCACCACGAAATACTCGATGCTCGGATCGATATCCTCAAGCTCGTAAGTCATTTGACGGGCGATCAACAGCGTCAACGCATGCAGCACATTCGCGACCGCGCCCACAGGTGGCTTCTGCACATCGCATGCAAAGCCGGTCGGCATAATAATAAGACGCGACGCTCCTAGTTTGATCGCGACGTTGATTGGCGTGTTACTCGAGATGGCACCGTCCGCGAGGAAGACATCCTCATATCGCACTGGTTCGAACGCACCCGGGATCGCCGTACTTGCGACGATGGCATCCGACGCGGACCCTTTCGAAATAACGACGGTATCGCCGGTCACAATTTCAGTCGCGACAACATGCAGGGGAATTGTTGCGTCTTCGATATTTCGGTACGGCAGATTCGTCTCAACGATTTTTCGGATGCCGCTGTGAGAAACAAGAAAATCGCGCCGCCACAAAAAGCTGATGAACGCCCGCAGCGAGACCGGAAAGACATCTCCACGCGTAAGGCCGCGCCAGATAGCTGCAAGTTTTTTCATTCCGTCGAGGGTCGGATCACCAGCGTAATATGCGCCGTTCATCGACCCGACGCTCGATCCAACGACAATGTCGGCAGTCACGCCGTGAGCAACCAGCGCCTGAAGCATGCCGGCTTGAATCGCTCCAAAACTGCCGCCGCCGGCGAGTACAAAGGCCGTCTTGGGTTTGCTGCTGTCGTCTAAAGGATTCATTTCGGAAAGCACTCAATGGTGCGTGGTCGATGAAAGCCGATACACGCGATACACCCCCGCAATCAACACTGTTACCCGGCGGAACTGAGTTTTGAGTATTCAATTCAGCTTGATTCCACGATGGTAACATCCGCGTCAGCCTGCCACACCTCACGCCGCGCTTTCACATTTCGCAGCGCGGCATCCGCTTCCAGACTTCCTGCGCTTTGTAAAACCGCCTAGCATTTATTCCAGTCAACAAGACCACCGGGCCCACCCGGATGGAAAATGCGCGACAGAGCGCGTGTCGGGGAGGACACCATGAACGGCAAAGCGAGAATGCTCGGGCTTGCGTTGGGTTTCAGCTGCACGGTCGCGGGTTCCGCATCGGCGATCGAAATAAAATTCATGACAGGCCCGCAGGGCGGTTCGTGGATTCCGCTCAGCGGTCAGCTGAAGGAGATGTGGGAAAAAGCTATTCCCGGTCTGCAGATCCAGGTTCTGCCGGGTGCGGGCATCGCCAATGTACGCGGAGTCGACGAAGGGAAAGCCGATGTCGGCTTCGGAAATTCTATTTCGACGGTCGACGGTCTTGCCGGTCGCGCGCCGTTTCCAAAAGCAACCACTAACGTGTGCAACATTGCGACGCTGTATCCGCAATATTACCAACTCGCGGTCAATTCAAACTCTGGCGTCGACAAGATTGCGGATCTGAAAGGCAAGTCCGTCACCACGCAACAGCGCGGCAACACCGGCGAACTCATCACGCGGCAACTGCTTGAGGTCAACGGCATTACTTACAACGACGTCAAGGTGAGCTTCGTCGGCTATACCGATTCCGTCGACCAAATGAAGGATGGCAACGCCGTTGCATTCGGTCTCGGTACGCAAATCCCTGCCGGCTCGTTGATGGATCTCGCTGCTGCTCGCGACATCAAGATGCTGGATCAGAGCGACAGCTACGAGAAGATGAAGCAGCTCAATCCGGGTTACACGCTGATGACGATTCCGAAGGCCACCTATCCGAAACAGGACTCGGACGTCAAGGTGATCGGCTACGCAACCCATCTCGTCGTGTCATGCAAACTTCCGCCCGATGAAGTCTATGCGATGGTCAAGGAGATCGCCACCAACACGAAGACCCTGGCGACCGTTGCCAAGGATATCGGCTCGCTGACGACGGCGGGAATGGCGACCGACATAGGCATTCCGTTCCATCCGGGTGCGGCGAAATTCTACAAAGAAGCCGGTATCACGGTGAAAACGAACTGATGGGATTTCCCGGCGGCGCTTCCGCGCCGCCGTTTCATTTCTAAGCAATCATTTTCAACTGCGGTGGATCACACTATGAAGCTCGACCTCAGCTACGGCGGTGCCGTGCGGCTCGCTACGACTGTTATTTCCGTGGCGATGGTGATCTACCATGTCTGGGCGATCGTCTTTGGGACGCCGGAAGCGATCATCTTCCGCGGGACGCATTTGCTGTTCGCGCTCACGCTTTTGTTTTTGATCCATCGACGCAACGGCGAGGCCGAGGACCTCCCAACGCTGATGGACTTCGTCCTGCTTGCGCTCGCCATCTCTCCAATTCTCTATTTGTTCGTGAACTACAACTACGTCGTCAACCGAATTTTCTACGTTGACGATCTGACGACAATGGACATGGTCATGGGCATCGTCATGACCGTGATGGTGCTGGAAGCAGCGCGCCGCGTGATCGGTCTCGCGCTGCCAATCACGGCCGTAGTGTTTATTGTGTACGGCCTCTTCTTTGCGAAGCTCGAGCCGCAAAGAATGATCGATCAGCTTTACATGACCAATGAAGGCATCTTCGGCATTCCGCTTTCCGTCTCCGCATCTTATGTGCTGATTTTCGTGTTGTTCGGCAGCTTCATGGAGCGCACCGGCACCGGGCAATTGTTTATGGATTTCGCGATGAGCCTGACCGGCCACACAGCAGGCGGCCCCGGCAAAGTCTCATGCGTCAGCTCGGCGCTGTTCGGGACGATCTCGGGAAGCGCTGTCGCCAACGTGATGGTCGACGGGCCGATCACGATTCCCCTGATGAAGCGATCGGGCTTTCCTCCGCACTTTGCTGCAGGCGTGGAGGCGGTGGCTTCAACCGGCGGTCAGATCATGCCGCCCATCATGGGTGCCGCAGCGTTCGTGATGGCCGAATTTCTCGGCGTGTCCTACGGGCAGGTCGTGATCTGGGCGATCATTCCTTCCATTCTTTATTATGTCGCATGCTTCTCCGCTGTGCATTTCGAAGCCAAGCGACGCGGACTCGTTGGCGTGCCGCGCAGCGAACTGCCGAAACTGAGCAATGTGATGCGCGAGCGCGGCCACCTGTTTCTGCCCGTGATTGCGATTCTGGCCGTGATGTATTCCGGCTACAGTTCCCCGCTTGCCGCACTTGCCGGCACGCTCGCGTGTTTCCCGGTAGCAGCTCTGCGCAAATCCACCCGGCAGTATGTAACGTTTGAGAATGTCATCGGCGCTTGCGTCGATGGCGCGCGCAACGCGCTCCCCGTGGCGCTGGCTTGCGCATCAGCCGGTGTTGTCATCGCGGTTGTCACGCTTTCCGGTCTCGGAATCGTGTTCACTCAGTTCGTGGTCGGACTTTCGCAGAACTACCTTCTGCTAGCGCTGATCTTCACAATGATCGCCGGCATTGTGCTGGGCATGGGCATGCCGACGACACCCGCCTACATCATCATGACGGCACTTCTCGTGCCGGCCATCATCAAGTTCGGCGTTGCGGTGCCTGCAGCGCATATGTTCGCGTTCTACTTTGCAGTGCTGTCGGCGATCACGCCGCCGGTCGCGCTCGCAGTGTTCGCGGCGGCCGGTATTGCGCGCTCGGATCTGTGGACGACGGGACTTGCGGCGGTCCGCATCGCGGCGACGAGTTTTGTTGTCCCGTTCATGTTTGTTTATGAACCTGCGCTTCTGATGATTGGAAGCTGGCCGACAATCATCTGGAGCAGCATGACTGCAGCGGTCGGGGTTACGCTGTTCGGAGCAGGTTTGCACGGCTACTTCATTACGCACTCCAAGTTATGGCAAAGCGCGCTGCTGGCCATCGCCGGGTTGCTGCTGATCGACCCCGGGCTAATTACCGACGTCATTGGAATTGTTCTGGCTGGATTTGTCGCAACCGTGCAGCTCGCCACGCGCCGCAGCGCGCTGGCAGCGGCTCCGGCGTCCGCGGGGAAGTGACGAAGAGATTGGCGATCCCGGGAAGACTCGAACTTCCGACCTGCGGTTTAGGAAACCGCCGCTCTATCCGGCTGAGCTACGGGACCGGGTGCGCACCTGAAAGCAGAGCGCATCGATCATCCCGATTTCAATATCAGACCGCCCTTGCGCTATCCACCCCTGAGACGGACTCAAGCGCGCCTGATGGCTATTCTCAGTTCGCGTGATGGTGCAGACCGAGGACGTTTTCCTCAAACAGGAAATACCCGACGTCAAACGCAAGAAGGCCGAGCGACAGCAAAAAGATTTTCAAGCTGCTGAAGCGGTCAAACCATGACGCGTCATGGTGGTGGCCGTCCGCTGCGCCGTGATCGTGAATTTCGATACGGGAGGCGGCTAGGTTGACGACGCCACTGATTACCACGGTGAACACCGCCAATCCCAGAATGTAGACGTGGTATCCATCGACAAAGCGATACAGACGATCATTGGCCAAGGCTGCACCGAGGCCGACGGTCGTCCCAAGAGTCAGTAAGGCAGCAACTGTCGGAAGCAGGCAGCAAAATATATGTGGCAGCATACTGACGATACTGACGGCGAATGCGGAGTGACGGAGCTTCTGAACCGATTTCGCCGACGTCATATCGTGACCTAGTTTGCCGTAAGCAGGATTGGGATGAACACAGTAGCCCGATTTGCTTCATGTAGGTCATCGCCCTGCCCATCGCAACCGGATGCTTGCCGGTCCCCGCTTGCCCCAAGGTTGAAGCTGGAGAATGATGCCCGCATATTTTAAGGGCTTTTTGGAGAACCGGAATGATTGGATTGCTCTGGAATTGCCGTATCGCTGCACCCATTTTTCTATTCACGGTTATTGCAGCATCGGCGCACGCGGCAGGCGCGCTGCCACAATTGCGCGGCAAGAATCTCAATCTGTCGTGGACCGACAATCGGGTCGAAAAAATTCTGTCCACGGGCGTTCAGCGTCCTGTGACGCAAAGCTCGATCGTCACGGTTTATGTCAGTGCCGAAGGACGTTTCTTCAGCGCGTTCGGCAGAACGGTCGGCCACGGCTTCGTCAACAGAAAGGAAGTTTCGGGCGGAGATCGCAATGCTTTGAATTGGCGCGTTGAGGGCACGACACTTGCCGCCGACCAGCGTTTCATGCGCGGGGCACGTCGGCTGATCGTGACATTCGATCCCGGGTTCGGATCGTGCTCGCTCCGTGTGCTGCACGGAAAGGAAGCCGGATCGTCAACGATCCAATACATGACAATGAAGAGCCTTGAGCCGGTCGAACTGCAGTCGATCAATGTCACTTCCGCGAGCTGCACGATCGGCACCGGAAACCCGTTTTCCTGAACGCTCGCCTGCCGCCTTGTAACCGTCATAACGGAACACTACTGTTACCGCGGGGTTAGGCGATCGACAGGAGATCAATATGGGTTTGCTCGACGTACTCAACGGTATGCAGAATGGGCCGCATGGGCAGCCCGATCCGAGCAAAGGCGGGATGTCGCCGATGACGATGGCGGTTCTTGCACTTCTTGCCTACAAGGCCGTCAAGCATATCGGCGGTAGCCAAACCGCAGCTCCTGCCGGACCTAAGACTATCCCCGGCACAACGACGGCAAGCGCCGGTGGTGGTCTCGGCGGGCTGCTAGGCGGCCTACTCGCCGGCGGAGCTGCGGGCAGCGTGCTGAGTGGCGGTCTTAGCGACCTTATGAAGCAGCTTCAGCAAGGCGGCCACGAAGAGACAGCAAACTCATGGGTCGGCACTGGTCCGAACAAGCAGATTTCAGCCAACGACCTCGCCTCGGCGCTGGGACCGGATCAGATCAACACGATCAGCGCGCAAACAGGTATTTCCAAGGACGTGCTGCTGGCCGAACTCGCCAAGCAGCTCCCGGAAATCATCAATCGCCTGACTCCGAACGGCAAACTGCCGAACGAACAGGAAGCATCGCGCATGATCTGAGCGCGCGGCTGAAAGAGTTTTGGTTTCTAGGAATTGAGAAAGAAGGATATCGCAATGCTTTACATTTTGTTGGTCGGCGCAGTTGCAGGTTTCCTCGCGCGCCTGATTGCGCCCGGGCCAAACAATCCGACCGGATTTATCCTGACCATCGTGCTCGGAATCGCAGGCGCGTTTCTGGCGACCTTCATCGGTCAAATGATCGGCCACTATCGCGCGGATCAGGGTGCCGGGTTCATCGCGGCAACGATCGGTGCCATCGTCGTTCTTTTCATCTGGCACCGGCTCGTGTCGTCGGGGAAAATTTCAGACCCAGGCCGCTAAGTCAGGGGCGAGTGCTTTTCTAAGTGCTTCCCGATCGCGCCAGCGTGTATCCGACGAGGTGCGCGCCGGCGTCGATCCGGACGATTTCCCCGGTCATGTGACCGGACTGCGGCCGCGCCAGAAAACAAACGAGTTCCGCGACGTCGTTCGCAGTCGATGCAACGCCCAGCGGCGATTTTTCAATGATAGTCTGGCGGATCTGTTTGGCAGCTTCTTCGCCGCGGCCCTTGGTGAACCACGGCGTATCGATAAATCCCGGGCATACCGCGTTGACACGGATCGCAGGTGAGAGCGCGCGCGCCAATGAAATTGTCATCGTGTTAAGGGCGCCCTTGCTCGCAGCATACGCAACCGAAGAGCCGAAACCCGCGATACCGGCGACCGAGGACACGTTGACCACCGCTGACGCGCGGCGAGCGGCTTTCGATGCGGCTTCGAGCAGCGAGCGCGCCGCGCGAACCATCTGATATGGCCCGATCGTATTCACGGCATAGATGCGCTGGAAGTCCTCGGCAGACAATCCATCGAGATTATCGTGCGCCATATGCTTGGTGATGCCGGCATTGTTGATGAGCGCGTCGAGCTTGCCCCAAGGCGCGGCCGCGGCGGCGATCTTCTTGCAGTCTTCGTCCTTTGACACATCGCCCTGCACGACGATCACATCGCCACCGGCGCTGCGGCACAAATCCGCAGTCTGCTCGGCTTCCTTCTTGCTGGAAGAATAATTGATCACAACGCTCGCACCTTCTTTGGCGAGAATCTCCGCCGACGCCGCGCCAAGCCCCGATGCAGACCCGGTGACAATCACCTTCAGTCCATCCTTTGCCATCGTCTCTTTCCTCTTTTTGCCTGCCGCGCGGCACCAATCTGAATTGGCGGCAAACTATCGGCAGACGCCTGCGGAGAACAGCCCCTTTTGCACGCGGCACCCGTATCATGACAGCCATGACGCACACTACTTCGCCGCTTGTCATCGATATCGGATTTCATCATCATAACGACCAACAAAGAGACGGCGGCGATTTTCGCTCTGCGAGATCGAACGCCTGCCTAATTGAGCCGGGAGGCAGCGTGTCCGAAGCGGAAAGCATCATTGCGGAAACAGCAGATCGGATATTTTCCGATCTCGCCGACGCGCTGACGATCAACCGTGCAACGAGCAACGACTGGCAGCGCCCTCTCTGGACCGCGCTAACGGAAGCCGGGTTGCCCTTGTCATGGGTTGCCGAGGAGTTAGGCGGCTCCGGCATTTCGCTTGCCGAAGGTTTCTCTGTGATTGCGGCTGCTGGTCGTCATGCCCTCCCCGTTCCGCTTGTGGAAACGATGGTCGCAGGCTGGCTATTGGCACAGGCCGGCATCGCATCGCCGGAAAACCCAATGACGGTTGCGCCGTCGTCACCACGCGACAGAATCTTTTTCAATTCAGACGGCTTATTGAAAGGAAGAGCGCGCGGAATTCCGTTCGCTAAAGATACAAAGCACATTGCAGTGATTGCGGAGACGGGGAAGGGCTTCATCGTTGCTCTCGTTTCAGCATCGGCATGCCGCATCGAAGCGGGAGAGAGCCTTGGCGGCGATACGTCGAACAATATTCTATTCGATGGCGCGAAGCCGGTGATGTCGAAACCGGCACCGCTCAATTTCACCCCTATGTCGCTGATGATGATGGGTGCGGCCGCTCGCAGCCTGCAGATCGCCGGTGCACTCGAAACGCTGCTCAATCTTAGCGTGGCCTATGCCAACGAGCGCGTAGCCTTCGGAAAAAAAATCGGGAGCTTTCAAGCGATCCAGCACAACCTCGCGCAACTCGCAGGCGAGGTCGCCGCTGCACTCACTGCATCGGGCTCTGCTGCTGATGCGATGGCCGCCGATCCAATATCCGATGATGCGCTGTTGCTTGAAGTCGCGGCCGCAAAAATCCGCTGCGCCGAGGCCGCCGAAAAAGGAGCGGCCATCGCGCATCAGGTTTACGGCGCGATCGGATTCTCGAGGGAGCACATCCTTCATCGCTATTCTCTGCGCGCGCTGGCGTGGCGCGACGATTTCGGCCACGAGACGTATTGGGCGACTGAATTGGGGAAATCCGTTTCAGCGCGTGGCGCCGATGAATTGTGGCCACTTGTGGCTTCGCGGTGAGAGATCGATGAGATGACCCCAGCGCTCCGTTTCGATCAGATACGACTTCCACCGGAATGTGAAAAGCTGCGAACGGAAGTGCGCGAATTTCTGAACCATGAAATCGCTGCAGGCACGTTCAATCCAAATGAGCCGCAGCGCGAGGACAGCGACATTCCCGAATTCAGCCATCGCGTGGGGCAGCGCGGATGGATCGGCATGACATGGCCAAAAAGATACGGCGGACATGAACGCACCTTTTTGGAACGCTTCGTGGTTACTGAAGAGATGCGCGTTGCGAACGCGCCGACGCGGCGCTTTTTCGTCGCGGATCGCCAGAGCGGACCCGTCCTGCTGAAATTCGCCAACGAGCGGATCAAAATGGACATTCTGCCGCGTATTTGTCGCGGCGAAGTCTGCTTTTCCATCGGAATGAGCGAACCCAATTCCGGCTCGGACCTGTTTGCCGCGAAGACGAAAGCCACCAAGACGGACGGCGGCTGGCTGATCAACGGCACAAAAATCTGGACAACGTCGGCGCATATTGCCGACTACATGCTGGCAATCTTCCGCACTTCTCCTTCGACCAAGGAGAACCGGCGTCACGGGCTGACGCAATTTCTCGTCGACATGAAGGCACCCGGCATCACTATCAATCCCATCGCGCAGATCAGCGGATTGAAGGAATTCAACGAAGTCGTCTTCACGGATGTTTTTCTGCCGGACGACCATGCACTCGGTGAAATCGACGGCGCGTGGAAACAGGCAACGAGCGAGCTTGCCTATGAGCGTAGCGGGCCGGAGCGCTTTCTCGAAACGTATTATGTGCTGACCGAGCTCGTTCGCGCGCTCGGCGATAAACCAGATACACGCGGCGCCGAGGGGGTCGGACGCCTTGTCGCCCAGCTTCACACGATGCGCCGTATGTCGGTGTCGGTCGCCGGCATGTTGCAGGCAGGCAAAGAACCAGTCGTCGAAGCTTCCATCGTGAAAGACCTTGGTACGATTTGGGAGCAAAGGCTGCCGCATCGAGTCCGTGATCTGGCGGCGTTCGTCGATAGCGACGCGTCCAATCATCGTACACTTGAGGAACAGCTCGCATTTGCAATAAAAATTGCGCCGAAGCTGACGATACAGGGCGGGACAACCGAGGTTCTGCGCGGAATTATCGCTCGCGGTCTCGGTTTGCGCTAGGAGACATTCAAATGACCGCTTCAAAGGATATCGGCGTCGAAATGCACGGACATGTGACGCTGATCGAGATTCGTCGCCCCCCGCTTAATTTCTTCGATCTCGATCTCATTCGCCAGATTGCGGACGCGCTCGATGAGATCGACAAAAACGCAAACGCGCGTGCCGTTGTTCTCGCTTCACAAGGAAAGGCCTTTTGCGCGGGCGCGAATTTCAATCGGCCGCAGGGGTTTTCCGGCGATGCGGCATCCGGTAGCGGCACAACGGGCGACCTTTACATCGAAGCTGTGAGGATCTTCCGCAACAAGAAGCCGATCGTCGCCGCTGTTCAGGGTGCAGCCATCGGCGGCGGGCTCGGGCTCGCGGTATCGGCGGATTTCCGGGTGACCTGCCCCGAAGCGCGGTTCGCTGCGAATTTCACGCGGCTCGGATTCCATCCAGGCTTCGGGCTAACGATCACGCTGCCGGAAATTATCGGCAAAACCAATGCAGCCCTGATGTTTTACACGAGCCGCCGCGTGACCGGCGAGGAAGCGTACACGATGGGATTGGCAAATGTACTGGTACCGCAGAATCAGGTTCGCGATACTGCCTTCAGGCTGGCGAATGAGATCGCCGAGAACTCGCCGCTCGGACTTCTATCCACACGCGCGACGATGCGCGCGGGATTGGCCGATCGCGTGAAAGCGCAGACCGACCACGAACTCGCCGAGCAGAGCTGGTTGCGCGCGACTGAGGATTTCAAGGAAGGTGTGAAATCGACCGAGGAGCGCCGGCCTGCGAAATTCGTCGGGCGCTGATCGCGCAGCATAGGAAGGTCAGCGTTGCGCAAGTATCGCGTCGTATCCGAATTATTTTGCGTCATTCTATTGACGGTCGCCGGTTGCGATGCGGTTTCCGCTGCCTGTAATCTTCCGGAACAGGGAGAGGGACGCGTCGCTGCGATTATCGATGCACGAACTTTCCGCCTTGATGATGGGCGCGAGGTTCGTCTGGCAGGAATAGAAACTGGCGCAAGACAAAATACGGACTTGCGCGCGCCACTCGCATCCCTGATCGAAGGGCGTGTGATCACGTTGCGCGCCGCCGACGACAAGCCCGACCGTTATGGCCGTCAGGTCGCCATCGTTTTTCCTGACAAGTCCGAGACTTCGGTTCAGACGACGCTGCTGTCCCAAGGTGAGGCACTCGTCTCGGGAAGCATCACCGACAAGGACTGTTTCACCGAATGGCTGGCCGCCGAAACAGCGGCCCGCGGCGCGAAACGGGGTCTTTGGGAAGGCGATTCTGTCACAAAAAACGCGAAAATGACCGGCGATATTCTGGCGAGGATCGGGCAATTCACCTTGGTGGAAGGCAGGATTCTCTCGGCGCGGCAGGCGGGATCGACGTTTTACGTCAATTTCGGAAGACGATGGACACGGGACTTTGCCGTGACTATTTCGAGGCGCATGATGCCTTCATTCGAGGCGGCAGGGGTGGATTTGAAATCACTCGAAGGTAAGACCATCCGGGTGCGCGGTTGGGTAGAGAGCCGTGGCGGACCTCGCATCGAAGCGACCCGCCCCGGCCAGATTGAGATTATCGGTGCCCTCGGCGGGGTGGCGAAGAACATTGTGCCTCAGGATGAAGGCAAGTAACGCGTGACGCTTTTTCAGATACAAAACGGAACAGGACAGCGCGGGCGGCTGTTTGCCTCCTTTGCGCTCTGCGCTTCTTTTATGCTCGGCGCATGCGGCGACATGGGCCGTTTCCAGATCGCTTCGACCCCCGGCCTCGGGCCGGTCAAGCCAAACAAGCCGTCAGCGCAGACGCCGGCGACCGAGCGCGAGCACGAGCGCATTTTATCGTCCTATGGCGGTGCCTACGACGACCCGAAACTGCAGGCCTTGATTTCAAAAACCGTGGACCGCCTGGTTGCCGCGTCGGATCGGCCGGATCTCAATTATCAGATCACGATCCTGAATTCCGGCGCGGTGAACGCATTCGCGCTGCCGACCGGACAGCTTTATGTCACTCGCGGACTTGTCGCGCTCGCCAGCGATACGTCCGAATTGTCATCAGTGCTGGCGCATGAAATGGCACACGTCCTCGCCAAGCATGCGTCAATCCGCGAAGACGAGGCGAAGAAGGCCGCCATCACTACGCGCGTCGTGTCAGAAATGGGCAACGATGCGGACATGACCGCGCTGGCTCTCGCCAAGACAAAACTGACGATGGCGAGTTTTTCCCGTCAACAGGAATTCGAGGCTGACGGAATCGGCGTTGGAATCTCCTCACGCGCGAAGTTCGATCCGTTTGGAGCATCGCGTTTTCTATCCGCAATGGAACGAAATTCGGCGCTGAAAGCACCGCGCAATGCCGCCGACCCGCGTTCGCAGGATTTTCTCTCCTCGCATCCGGCCACTCCCGAACGCGTTCGGAATGCGCAAGCGAACGCACGACAATATGCGTCGCCAGAGGCGGTGGAACGCGACCGCGATGAATATCTTAGCGCGATCGACAGTCTCGTTTACGGCGAAGACCCCAGCGAGGGTTTCGTGCGCGGACGGCGTTTTCTGCATCCCAAGCTTGGATTTACTTTCCAGGCACCGGAATCCTTCTTTCTCGAAAACACCGCACAGGCCGTGGTCGGCGTGAAAGACGGCGGCTCACAAGCGATGCGGTTCGACGTGGTTCGCGTGCCGTCGGATCAATCGCTCGGCGACTACCTAAATTCGGGCTGGATGGACAATGTCGACAAAGCGTCTACCGAAGACTTGACGATCAATGGCTTCCCGGCCGCGACCGCGACTGCCACCGGCGAACAATGGCAGTTCAGGACCTATGCGCTGCGCTTCGGCAGTGACGTGTATCGCTTTATCTTCGCATCGAAAAAACAGACCAACGAATCCGACAGAGCCTTTCGCGACACCGTAAATTCGTTCCGCCGGCTGACGCTTGCGGAAATTCAGGCGGCTCGACCGTTGCGCGTCAAGATCATTACCGTGCAGCCCGGCGATACGGTTGAATCGCTTTCGCACCGGATGCAGGGCGTCGACCGCCCGCAGGAACGCTTCCGCATCCTGAACGGCCTAGATGCGCGCGCTTCCATCAAGCCGCGCGAGCGCGTGAAGATCGTCGTCGATTAACTTCCAACAAGTGACCAAAAAAACCCGGCCTGTATGGCCGGGTTTTTATTTTTGAACTCAAGACTACGCGATCAGGCGGCCTCATCCTCGGAGACCGAGTCTTCGCCGTCCTCACCGTCCGTATCATCGCCGTCCGCGTCGGCTGCAGCCGTCGCATCGGTATCGGTCTTGACGCCGCGGCGCGGGCTCTTGGCAAGATTGGCCTCGATCTCCTTGACCGCTTCGGTTTCGGTGACGTGTTGGACGACCGCGATCTCGCGCGACAGGCGGTCGAGCGCTGCTTCATACAACTGACGTTCGGAGTAAGACTGCTCCGGCTGCGATTCCGAACGGAACAGGTCGCGCACAACTTCCGCAATCGCGACGATGTCGCCGGAATTGATCTTCGCTTCGTATTCCTGCGCGCGCCGCGACCACATGGTGCGCTTGACGCGGGCACGGCCCTTGAGGGTTTCGAGCGCGCGCTTGACCAGCGGCGGTTCCGAGAGCTTGCGCATTCCGACATTGGCGACCTTCGCCGTCGGCACGCGCAGCGTCATCTTGTCCTTCATGAAATTGATGACGAAAAGCTCGAGTGTCGCGCCTGCGATTTCCTGCTCCTCGATCGCCAGAATCTGGCCGACGCCGTGAGCGGGATAAACAACGTATTCGTTGGTCTTGAAGCCCTGACGCTGGGTGAGAACCTTCTTCGGTTCCTCGACCCGCGCGGCCACCTTACCGGCCTTCGGGCCAGCGCCCTTGGCGGCGGTCTTGGAGACCTTTGCGGCCTTCGCGGGTTTCTTGGCCTTGGCGACAGTCTTAGATTTAGAGGGCTTTGCGGACGATTTTGAAGTCTTTTTGGCCATTGTGCTTCTTTTGCTTGAGGATTTCGCGGACGCGCGAGCGTCCTTTTTGGAGCCCTTGGCGCTCTTGTCCTTGGAACCCTTATCTTTTTTGGAGTTCTTTTTATGACGCGATTTATCTGACACGGCGGCTATGCGTGGACGGCCACGCCCTCATTCAACGGTTTGCCGGGAACCCGTCGCGGCCCAAACGGGCAAATCGCGGGTCTTCAATGCTCATTTGTGGCTATAATAGCACATTTTCCGCAAAAATCAATGGTTTAGGACCGAATCCGTTCCCAACGACTCAAGCGTCCGCGGAGGAACTCAGCTTACAGTTAAGACAATTCGCGTTTTCGGATTCGGCTGCTGCGAAAGCACCGATCAGTCGCCGGTGCCGGGCTTCGGAGAAAAGAATTTCCCGAACTTGCCCTCGACGCCCTCGAACTCCTTGGCGTCCTCCGGCGCATCCTTCTTTTGGGTAATGTTCGGCCAGCTTTTGGCGTATTCGGTATTGACCTCGAGCCATTTTTCCATGCCGGGCTCAGTGTCCGGCTTGATCGCGTCGGCGGGGCATTCAGGCTCGCACACGCCGCAATCGATACATTCATCCGGATGAATCACGAGCATGTTCTCGCCCTCGTAGAAGCAATCCACAGGGCACACCTCCACGCAGTCCATGTACTTGCACTTAATACAGTTTTCGGTGACGACGTAGGTCATCCAAGGCTCCGGACGGGTCTGAAATTTCGAGATTGGCGTAGCGCAGGACGTGCAACGCCGCAAGGGAAGCTGGGTTCGTTTCCGACTTCAGATAATCAGCCCGAACGCGGTTGCAAATCGGAATAAAGACCGGCGGCCGAACTTGCGTCACCGCGTCTTTCAGCAAATCCGGCGACCTTCAAAACACGCACACGGTTGTCGAGCGCAATCGTCAGGACATTGTCGATCTTGACCGTGTGTCCCGGCGATTTCTCACGCGAGCCGTTGATTCGGACGTGCCCCTTTTCGACAAGCTTTGCGGAATCCGTGCGCGTTCTTACAACCCGCGCATGCCAGAGCCATTTGTCGAGACGCTGGCGATTCAAACTAGTCCTTGCCGCCGAGTTGTTCTTTCAGAGCAGCAAGTTTTGCGAATGGCGAATTCGGATCCGCGTCGCGACTGCGTTCGCGCGGCGCGCTCGTCGCGTAGGTACGAAGATTGCCGCCGCCGCGATCGTCCTTGCGGTCGCGACCCTTGTCGAACTTACCTTTGAACTTTCCGCGTTCGCCGCGTTGATCGCCGCCCTTATCGCGATCGCGGCCTTTGAAACGCTCGCGCGGCGGGTGCGACTGCGCAACCTCGCCGTTCGCTGCTGCATGTTTCTCATCGCGCTGGTTGCGATCGCGGCGATGGCGACCGTGACGTTCGCGCTTTTCACCATCTGCCGTCGCTTCGCCTTCGGCCGGCACGGCGGATGATTTTTCAGCAGAGCGATTGCGGTTGTGTTGATGACGCGGACGGCGCTCATCCGAGCGCCCGCCCGGCCGCCAGACTTCGACGAGTTCTGGCGCTGCCACCTCTTTATTCTGGGCGGATACTGTTTCGACGACCGCACCTTCCCCAGGCGCCGACTCGACAGTTGCACGCCCTGGCGAAACAGCGATGCTGGCCGAAGCATCTGCGTCCGAAACCGGCGCTGCATCCGTAGACGATTCCAGCGCAGCCGTCTCACTAGTTATGTCGGCAACCGCGTCCATCGCTGCCGCGGCTTCCGGCTCGGTCGTGACTTCAGCCGCCGGCGTTTCAAAGACGGGCAGCGGCGGGCGGCGATCCATGCGATAACCCAGCGCGCGCAACACCGAAGCGAAATCCTCGCCGGCAGAACCCGTCAGCGACGTCATCGCCTGCGTCACGGTGAACGAGCGGCCATCGAACGCGCCCGGCGGCTTCGGCCCCGGCGATGTCTGCCGCCACGACAATGCGGGGCGGATCAAATCGGCAAGGCGCTCGAGAATATCGACACGAACTGCGCGCTCGCCAGCAAGTTTGTATCCAAGCACGCGATAAGCTTCGGCGTTCAGCGCCTTGTCTGCGGGAAACGACGTCCTGCCGCTGGCGGCCAGATGCTGCGCGCCGGTCAACGCGGCCCAATCGACATTGTCTTGCTTCAACGCCCAGAGCAGCGAAGCCAGCCCGCGCGCGGCAGGCTTGAGCAATGCCGGAAAATAAATGTGATACGCGCCGAAGCGCACGCCGTATTTACGCAAGCTCGCACGCGACGGCTGATCGAGATCCTTCATCTCGCTGGCAATCTTCGCGCGCTCGATAACACCAAGCGCCTCGATGAGCTGGAACGCAATGCCCCGCGCGATGCCCGCCACGTCCTCGGCCTTCTGCAATTCAAACAACGGCCCGAGGATTTTCTCGATGTGAGTCTTGAGCCAAAGATCGAGACGGTTCTGCACGTTGTCGCGCGGCGCGCCGGTCAGGCGCTCGTCCGCAACGATTCGAATGCGCGGATGAAGTGCGTCGTCAGCGGCAACGACCTTTGCAACCGCATCGCCCGTCCAACGCAGCGTTCCATCGGCGGCGAGCGCAAACTGATCGTCTGCGGCAGCGGACAGTTTCTCGGCGCGCGCGTCGATCTCTCCAGCGAGAGCTTTCAGAGCGGCTGTCTGCAGCGCCTTGGCGTCGGAACCGGCTTCCGCAGATTCTGGCGCGAACATAAATCCGTCAAGACGGCCGATGATATGGCCCTCAACTGTTACTTCGCCGGTCTTTCCAATCTCGGTATTCAAAATCGTGTTTTCCCTCAGGCGCCGCATCAATACACTGGTCCTGCGGTCAACGAAACGCTCAGTTAAGCGTTCATGGAGCGCATCGGACAATTTATCTTCGACGGCGCGGGTCTCGTTTTGCCAGCGTTCAGGGTCTTTCAGCCAATCGGGCCGATTAGCCGCAAAAGTCCAGGTCCGTATCTGGGCAATTCGCGCCGAAAGCGTGTCAATGTCGCCGTCCGTCCGGTCCGTCATGGCAACCTGCGCGCCGAACCAGTTGTCCGGAATGCAGCCCTTTTCCATCAGAAATCCGAACAGGGTTGTGACAAGTTCGGCATGCGCCGCAGGCGAGAGTTTCCGGTAGTCAGGAATGAGACAAGCGTCCCACAGCCGCTTGACGGCGTCTGCATTCGCCGCGAATTCCCGCACGGTGTCGTCACGGACAGCGTGATCGAGAACGCGGATGTCTTCGGCGACAGGCGCGCGCGTCAGTCCCTCGTGCTTCGGAACCAGCGCCAGCGACGCCTGAAGCGCGCCGAGCGATGAAAAGTCGAGACTGGCGTTGCGCCATTGCAGCGTCTTCACGCTGTCGAACGTGTGGTTCTGGAGCGCGTTAACCAGTTCCGGCTCGAACGGTTCGCAGCGCCCGGTGGTGCCAAATGTGCCGTCGCGCGTGGCGCGTCCGGCGCGGCCGGCGATCTGCGCAAACTCGGCAGGCGTCAGACGACGAAACTGATAGCCGTCATATTTTCGATCAGAAGCGAATGCCACGTGATCGACATCGAGATTAAGGCCCATGCCCACCGCATCGGTGGCGACGAGGTAATCGACGTCACCGGCCTGAAACATATCGACCTGTGCGTTGCGCGTGCGAGGCGAGAGCGACCCCATCACCACAGCAGCACCTCCGTGCTGGCGGCGGATCAACTCGGCGATGGCATAAACTTCATCCGCCGAAAAAGCGACAATGCAGGTCCGGCGCGGCTGGCGCGTGATCTTGCGATCGCCCACGAATTCAAGCATTGAGAGACGCGGCCGGGTGACGATGTTTGCACCGGGTAATAACCGCTCGACGATGGGCCGCATCGTCGCGGCACCAAGCAGCAGCGTCTCGTCGCGCCCGCGCCGATTGAGAATGCGGTCAGTGAAAATGTGCCCGCGCTCTAAATCGGCGGCGATCTGGATTTCATCGACCGCGACAAATGACACGTCGAGATCGCGCGGCATGGCTTCAACGGTCGAGACCCAGTACCGCGCGCGCGACGGTTTGATCTTTTCTTCTCCAGTCACGAGCGCGACGGATTCGGCGCCGACTTTTGCGACGATCTTGTTGTAGACCTCGCGCGCCAAGAGACGCAGCGGCAATCCGATAATGCCGGATGAGTGAGCCACCATCCGCTCGATCGCCAAGTGCGTCTTGCCGGTGTTGGTCGGACCAAGAACGGCCGTGACGCCAGAGCCGGGTGCGCGGTCGCCGGAAAACAACGTCGCTGATGTCGACAGAGGCATAATTTGGCAGGTCCGCACGACGTTCACGACGCGAATGCCGTAGCAAATAACGAGAAGTGTTTCAGAATGCGACGTATTTCGCGCTGTTACTTAAGTTTTGGAACGGTTGCGGAACGAAAGCAGCCCGAATCGCTGACTCAAGTGGCGTTCTTGTTCGTTCACCGCAACATCTCGTGTAGATGGAGAATTGTCGCTACAACATCAAGCCTGAACTGGCGCAGTCGTCTGAATTTTCGGGCCGATTTTCTTAATTCTGGAGTCGAATCGGATGGTCCCAAGAGTCAATCGGGATTCCATCTAAATCTTGCTCCCGAACCCAAATCCTTCAATTCGTTTTCGCGGTCTTTTGAGCGGATACGAATTTCGACGCTTCGATCACGCCAGTGCCGATGGGCGTCGGGATCACGATCTTGAACGGCGCGAGCACCCGGGTGCCGGCAATTGGCGCGAACCAGATTTCCATATTCTTCTGCGCAGCGATGTATTTGATCGCGTAACGATCCGGGACGTAACCGGCAATCGGCGTGAAGTAGACGCCACATGCGACGGCCGGTCCCTGATAGCCCTTCGCGGCTTTCACCTGTTCCATGCGCTTGAATTCGAGCCGGAGGTTGTAACGCATGCGACCGTCGAAGATCGACACGGTCCGGTTGTTGCAGGCTTCGGGACTCAGCGGATCGCCGGTACCGCCTACGCGCAGCAATGATCCCGTCATTGGATCAAGCACGTTGTGGCGATGAGCGTCGGTCACGATGATACGATCAGGAGTGACGGGCGGAAGCGGTTCAATGGACGAGTCCTTCACATCGCCGCCAGAAAGCGTGATCCTGATGGTCTCGTTCTTGGGACCGTAGTTGATCGTCGAAAGGTAGTTGGCAGGGATCAGCTTGCCCGATGCGACGCGTCCGTTGGAGGCGCCGGTCCCGTTGCCGCTGCCAAGCGATTTCAATACACCCGCAGTCCCTGCCCCAACTGTCGCTGAAAACTGATCGTCGCCGATATCGACGACCCAGGCCCCTTTGCCGATCACCAGCGCGCCGAGGTAAGCGTCATACTCTGCTTCCAGCCGGCCCTGCGCAGCAGCGGGCACGGCCAGCATCACCGCGCCGATTGCGGCCGGGATCGCAACCTTGCGAAACGACGAAATTCCAAAAACGCCCACTGCGGAAAATTCCTGTTGGCCGGCGCATACGATCCGGCTGATCAATGCCCGCGCGGTTCGGCCTGAACCCGACTTCCTGCGAGCAAAAAACTGCGGCTGTTGTTGCCTTATCTTCTTAGGGATTGCGTCGTTTATATGTTTGGAAATGCCTGTTTTGGCGACGGAAATCCCGATTCCCACACGTCGAAACCAGCCAAATTCAAACCCCGAATCCGGCCCGATTACCTTGACGCTGGGCGGGTCCCCCCTTATAGCTCCGCGGTTCCTGAAAATGGACGTTTAAAGCCCCGCGCCAGCCCTGACGGGTTCCGGGATCACACCAGGATTTCGCCAAAGGATTTCGCTATGTCTCGGCGCTGCGAATTGACGGCCAAGGGGCCGCAGGTTGGCCACAAGGTCAGCCACTCGAACATCAAGACCAAGCGCCGGTTCCTGCCGAACCTGTGCAACGTCACCCTGATCTCGGATACGCTCAGTCGTTCGGTGCGCCTGCGCATCTCGACGAATGCGATCAAGAGCGTCGATCATCGAGGTGGCCTCGATGCCTTCCTGCTGAAGGCGAAGGCGGACGATCTTTCACCGAAGGCGCGCGCGCTGAAGGCCGAGATCGAGAAGAAAAAAGCGAGCTGATTATTTCAGCAATTTGAATTGAAACCGGCCGGGCCTCGACCCGGTCGTTCTATTTTTATGGGTCGACCAGCGTGAACTGCAGAAGAAGCGTGCGCTGGATCATCGAAAAATTGTCATCGGAGATCAGTGTTAGTACTGTCTCGCCCTCGGCGGTGACATGCGCATCGATACCTTCCATGTTGTCGATCTCATAGCCGAGATCGCACTCGAAAATCGTCGGACCCTCAATCAACGCATCGGGCTTAACTGCCCCTAGCGACATGCGGCGAATGCGAATGCCGACGCCTTTGGAATAAGAAAACTTCCGCTCGAGAATCAGGAGATTGCCGTTCAGCAGCAACGCGTCGCTGATGTCGTAGTCATTCGTGCGCAAGACGGTGAACTGACCCGGCGTCGGCCCGCCGAGCAGAAAGGCGAGCGTGTTTCCTGAAGCATCGAGTCCGCGTTCCGAAATCGCAATAAGCGTCCCGGCGAGGACCTGACCCTTCGGAACGAAAACCAGAGATTCAAGTCCTTTGTTGAATGGCAGCTTGCTGATCGCAAGCGGCACAGCGATCGGTTCACCGCGCGACTGAATTCCGCCCTTGCTGAAATCGAAACGAACAATCTGATTGACCCGCTCGATGCCGACGTATGCATACGCCCCGTCGAAGGCAAGCGATTCGGTATCGAACCAGCCGCGCGAGGCGAGCGTCTTGCCGTCGGGACCGAGCATGTGTGTAGATTTTACGTCCGCAAGACCCGATAGATTTTTGCCCTTGTAGACGATGCGGCCGGTGAACCAGTAGCCCTTGTCACTCAAAGAAATGAACAACTCGCCCTTTGGGTCGAGATGGAGAGCCGACAATCCGCCGAAGCCTTTGAACGACGATGTGAGTACCAGCCCGCTGCGAAACTCAAGCGAACCGTAGCGAACATGCGTCGCGTCACGAGGGTCGAAGAAAGGAATTTCGCGAGCGTTCACGTCAACCGCTGAAATCGCGGAGAGCGTTTCCGTCTGGGCATGGGTTGGCCATCGTCCGATTGAGCCAGCCGGAATCGCTGCTACGGCACCTACAAGAAACCGCCGCCGACTCAGCCGCATCGAACGATCTCAGGAATGCAGCTTGCGGCGGCGAGTCGGAGCCGGGGCGTCGTGTGTTTCGGTAAACAGCTCGGCCAGTTTTTCGGTAATCGCGCCGCCGAGTTCTTCGGCATCCACAATCGTCACTGCTCGTCGATAGTAGCGCGTCACGTCATGACCGATACCGATGGCGATCAGTTCGACTGGCGAGCGGGTTTCGATTTCCTCGATGATGTGGCGCAAATGACGTTCGAGATAATTGCCCGGATTGACCGACAGTGTGGAGTCGTCGACCGGCGCACCGTCCGAGATCATCATCAATATCTTGCGCTGCTCGGAACGTCCGAGCAGCCGCTTATGCGCCCAGTCCAGTGCCTCGCCGTCGATGTTTTCCTTGAGCAAGCCTTCGCGCATCATCAGTCCGAGATTCTTCCGCGCACGTCGCCACGGCGCATCCGCGGATTTGTAGATGATGTGACGCAGATCGTTGAGACGGCCCGGATTGGCTGGCTTGCCTGCCGCAAGCCACGCCTCGCGAGACTGTCCGCCTTTCCACGCGCGCGTCGTGAAGCCGAGAATCTCGACCTTGACGCCGCAACGTTCCAGTGTGCGCGCGAGGATATCGGCGCAGGTTGCCGCAACGGTAATCGGCCGTCCCCGCATCGAACCTGAATTGTCGAGCAGCAGCGTCACGACGGTGTCGCGGAACGTCGCTTCCTTCTCGTGCATGAAGGACAGCGGATGATGCGGATCGGTGACGACACGCGACAGCCGCGCCGGATCGAGAATGCCTTCCTCGAGATCGAATTCCCAGGCCCGATTCTGTTGCGCCATCAGACGCCGCTGCAGCCGATTGGCAAGCCTTGCAACGATGTGCTGCAGATGAGCGAGTTGCTTGTCGAGATAGCTGCGCAAGCGTTCCAATTCGTCGTGCTCGCAAAGATCTTCCGCCGCGACCACCTCGTCGAACTTCGGTGCGAACGCATGATATTCAGGGCCGCGCGGCTCGTTTTTGCCGTGCTGATTCGGCCGTTGCGCTTCGCCCGGCTCCTCGTCCTCGGAAAATTCTGCGTCGTCGAACGTATCGCTGGCGGAGGCCTGCGCGGAATCCATTGCATTTTCGGACATTTCTTCCGTCGATGCCTGAGCCTGATCGGCGCTCATCTCCTCTGCAGAATCACTATCCGGCGAACCTTCCTGGCCGGATTCGTTTTTGTCGCCTTCGCGATTCTCGTCCTGCTGATCGTCCTGATCGTCGTCGGCATTACGGTCATCGTTCAATTCAAGGGCCGTCAGTAGATCGTGAACCACGTCGCCAAATTTCGCCTGATCCTCGGTGTGAGACTTCAGTTGATCGAGACGCGGGCCAATTTTGTCTTCGAGAATAGGGCGCCAGAGATCGACCATCTTGCGCGCGGCAACCGGCGGCGCGAGGCCAGTGAGGCGTTCGCGCACCATCATCGCCAACGCATCGGCAAGCGGCGCGTCGGCGCGATCCGTGATTTCATCGAACTTGCCGCGATGAAAGTGATCGTCGAGCATCGCTGTCAGATTTTTGGCGACGCCGCTCATGCGCTTGGAGCCGATGGCTTCGACGCGGGCCTGTTCTACAGCATCGAATACGCCGCGTGCCTGCGGATTGCCGGGCATCAGCTTGCGATGAATCTTTGCATCGTGACAGGCGATCCGAAGCGCGATGGAATCGGCGTGACCGCGAACGACGGCGGCATCCTTGCGGGTGAGCTTTCGCGCAGGCTCCGGTAGCCGCGCCTTGCCCGGCGACAGCCCCGGACGCTCGGCAGCGAACGTCACTTCGAGTTCTGGCTGCCTGGCGATGGCGCGCAAACACGAGGTCACCGCGCGCTTAAACGGCTCGGTTGGAGATTCCTTCGATCCCGTCTTGAACTTGATGTTCGATGTGCTCATAGCGATTTGGTGAACCAATGCCGTGTGGTCTTTCGGGGATATCCCCCAATCGAGCCGAATTGCCTGTAACCGCAGGAGCGGTAGAAGCCCGGTGCCTGCACGCTCAACGTGTCCACATACGCCCGCTTGGCACCGAAGTCTTTCGCTTCACCCTCGATGGCCTTGATCAACCTCTTGCCGTAGCCCTTGCTGCGGTATTTCTGATCCAACCAGAAGAGCTGGATGAACAGCACCGCTGTCCAAACTTCGCCGACGATTCCGCCAACAATCTTGTCACCCTGACGTAGAGAGATCGCGAAGCGCTTGTATTTCTGATTTCCGAGCTTCTCGTCGTTGTAGCGAACTAATCCGTCGAGAACCGCCTTCTTGGTCTTTCCGATAGTGCGTTCGACGGCGATTGAAGGCATAAATCAGCTCAGCGCGACGTTGACCGCAGACTCAGGCAATTCGGCGTTGAAGCAGCGTTGATAGAACTCGGCAACCAGCGGACGCTCGAGCTCATCGCACTTATTCAGGAAAGTGACGCGAAATGCGAAGCCGATGTCGCCGAAGATTTCGGCGTTCTCCGCCCAAGTGATAACAGTACGAGGCGACATCACAGTCGAAAGATCACCGTTCGCGAAAGCGTTGCGCGTCAGATCGGCGAGGCGAACCATCTTGTTGACGATGTCGCGACCGGCATCGGTGCGATAGTGCTTGGCTTTCGCAAGAACAATCTCAACCTCATTATCATGCGGCAGATAGTTCAGCGTGGTCACGATCGACCAACGATCCATCTGACCCTGGTTGATCTGCTGGGTGCCGTGATAGAGGCCGGAGGTGTCACCGAGACCGATGGTGTTCGCGGTCGAGAACAGACGGAACGCTGGATGCGGCTTGATGACCTTGTTCTGGTCGAGCAGCGTCAAACGGCCCGACACTTCAAGCACGCGCTGAATTACGAACATCACGTCCGGCCGGCCGGCGTCGTATTCGTCGAACACCAGCGCGACATTGTGCTGAAGCGCCCAAGGCAGAATGCCGTCGCGGAATTCCGTGACCTGCTTGCCGTCCTTGATGACGATGGAATCCTTACCGACGAGATCGATACGGCTGATGTGGCTGTCGAGGTTGACACGCACGCAGGGCCAATTCAGTCGCGCTGCGACCTGTTCGATATGAGTCGATTTTCCGGTGCCATGATAACCAGTGACCATGACGCGGCGGTTCTTCGCAAACCCAGCAAGAATGGCGAGCGTGGTCGCACGATCAAATCGGTAGTCCGAATCGACATCGGGCACATGCGGATCGCCGTTGGAATAAGCGGGGACTTCGAGATCGCTATCGATCCCGAAAACCTGACGCACCGACACTTTCATGTCGGGCAAATTGGTGGTTTCGGGCGATGCGGTGGCGGCGGCGGTCATCAATCCTCCGTGGTTCCGGGCGTTCCCGGCACCAGACGTTTGAACAAGACATTCGGCTTGCTGCGGTTGGGATACGGAACGCAACCTATCAGACGGATGCGGGGGGCAGAAGCCCGCGCAACAATGAAAGTTCCGTCACGTTTTCATGTAGATAAGCCGTTTCTATCGCTTTGGTAGGGCTGCCCTGCGAATCATGTTGGACTGCCGGATGAGGCCTCTGGCTGGCGGCTTCCCAATACCGGCTATACTTGCAGCATAGAAAACGCAAAGCACCGGGCCTTTCGTGAATTCCTATCTCACTGAACTGATCGACTTCGTGTCCATGCATGCGCTGTCGGCCTACACCGCAATCTTCTGTGCAGCACTATTTGAAGCCATTCCGATATTCGGGTCCATCATTCCGGGTTCGACGGTAATCGTTGCGTTGAGCGCGTTGATCCCCAGCGGCAACCTCAAGCTAACGCCAGTGATCGCCGCTGCATTTTTCGGCGCAGTGATCGGCGACGGCATTGCCTATCTCGTCGGCTACCGAACCAAGGAAAGCGTGCTGCACGCGTGGCCGCTGTCGAAGTATCCAACGCTCGTCATCGAGGCCACGAACTTCTTTCACCGCTACGGAACTCCCGCTGTGTTCTTCGCGCGCTTCGTGCCTCCGGTCCGCGCCTTCGTGCCGATCGTAGCAGGCGCACTAAGTATGCCGCCGGTGAAATTTTTTCCGACCATGACAGTTGCCGTCGCCCTCTGGGCACCGGCAATGGTGCTTCCCGGCGTGCTCGCGGGATCAGCCGTCGAGCAGTGGGGCGTGAGGGTGAAGCATTATGGCTGGCCGCTAGTCGGCGGGATCATCCTCATCGGCGCGCTGGCTTGGGCGATCTATCACTGGCGCAAGGTGAGGCCAGTCGACGCCGCATCAAAATGACAATACCGACGCAGGCCTAAGCCTCGCGCACGACTGTCTTGAGGTAATTGTACGCCTTGATGATTTCGATCAGACGGTCTTCGGTTGAGCGGTCGCCACCATTCGCATCGGGGTGATGCTGCTTCACCAGCAATTTGTATTTTGCCTTCACCGTCTCGATCGTCGCGTCGGGGCCGAGGCCCATCACGATAAGCGCCTTTTTCTCGGCGTTGAAAACCTTGCGCGTCTCCGCCTTAGGCTTGGCGTTTTCGTCGTTACGCGGACGCCAGCGATTGCGCCCGTTCATTTCGTCAAACATTTTGAACGGGTCGAGTGCCGCGTCCATTTCAAGGTCAGCCGCTTTACCTTTTTTGCCGCCGTTTGCACCCATCTTCCAAGTAGGACGATGACCTGTCAGCGCGTCCTTCTGGTAATTCGCGACCGCGTCGGGAGCCATACCCTGAAAGAAATTATAACCCTGATTATATTCGCGGACATGATTGAGACAGAAGTGCCAATACTCACGTTCCTTGCCGCGCCCTTTCGGCGCTCGGTGCGCACCGCGGTTCTTGCAGCCGGGCGCTTCGCACATCACAGCTTCTTCTCGCGCAGCAGCCTGTTTCTTGGCGCTCACCTTGTTGGGCTTAATGCGGATGTTGTCGAAGAACTTGGATGAGTCGATTGCCATGCTGACTGTCACAACGCCTAGCTGGAAGTTTCAATTCTTGAACGTCAATTTTCAAGGTCGCGGACTATACATCGCCGCGCTGATGAATCGCAATAAAAACGATCATTGACCTGAATGAATAACGCGCGATATTGCACGGAACATGTCCATGAACGATCAAATCAAAAAAAAGTTGACCGAAGCTTTCGTTCCCGAAAGCCTAGACGTTGTCGACGAATCTCATCTTCATGAAGGCCATGGAGGCTATCGGCCTGGCGGCCAGACGCACTTTAGAGTGTATATCGTAACGAAGGCCTTCGAAGGGAAGACCCGGATCGAACGCCACCGCATGATAAATTCGTTATTGGCTCCCGAGCTTGCTGGCTCGGTCCATGCGCTGGCGCTACATGCTTATGCGCCGGGCGAAAGCAGTGCGCGGCCCGCACCAACAAAGGCCTGCAATCACTAGCCGCTAGCTAGAACGAAGTACCTGCCCTCGGCTTCTTTTCAGGCGTCTCCGCCTCGCGCGGCAGCGGGACGATGCGCAATGCCGTAATGCGATTGCGCTCGCGCCTTAGCACGCGAAATCGAAATCCGTGGAATGTGAAGCTCTGGCCGCGATCTGGAATTGACCGTGCTTCGTGTATCACTAGACCCGCAATCGTCGTCGCATTCTCATCGGGCAGATGCCAGTCCATCGCACGATTGAGATCCCGAATCGGCACGGAGCCGTCGACGACGACAGAACCGTCCGGCTGAGCGCGCACGCCGGCTACTTCGATATCGTGTTCGTCGGAAATATCGCCGACAATTTCTTCCAAAATATCTTCAAGCGTCACCATGCCTTCAACTTCACCGTACTCATCGACGACGAGCGCGAAATGAGTCTTGCGGCGGCGGAACGCCTTAAGCTGCTCGGACAGCGGCCGCAAATCCGGCACGAACCACGGGGGCAGCGCGATCGAACCGACGTCAATCTTCGATATGTCACCATCCGCGAAACGGATTGCGCGGAGCAAATCCTTGGCATGAAGCACGCCCACAATATTTTCTGGCTTGTCGCGCCAAAGCGGAATGCGCGTGTATTCCGTCGCAAGCACTTCGCGTACAAGTTCCTCTGCCGGAAGATCGGCATTGATCATCACCATCTCAGTGCGATGAACCATAACATCCGAAACTTGTAAATCTTTCAGATCCAGCAAGCCACCGAGCATATCGCGGTCGCTCTTTTCGACGCCACCTTCGTGATGGATCAACTCAACCGCGCCGCGCAAGCGCTCGGTTGGCGACAGTATCGGTTGGTTGGCACCGATAGGAATGCGCAAGAGTGTGAGCAGTCCCCGGATAATGACCTCAATCATATTCAATAGCGGGCTGAGAAGCAGAACAAGGAACTTCATCGGCCGCGCAACGATGAGAGAGAACCGATCCGGCGCGTTGATTGCGACTGTCTTCGGCAGCACTTCAGCGAAAATCACGACCAGCACCGTCATCACGGCGGTCGCGTAGAGCACGCCGACCTCACCGAACCATGCAGTGAACAATCCCGTCGCCAACGCGGACGCACCGATGTTGGCAATGTTGTTGCCGAGCAAGAGCGCACCGATCATGCGCTCGCGGGCGTCAAGCAGATACGCGACGACGCCAGCCTGCTTGCTACCTTGCTTTTCAAGCCGCAGCATGCTTGCACGCGACGACGCTGTGAGCGCCGTCTCACTTGCAGAGAAAAACGCTGACACGAAAAGACAGGCGAGGACGATTGCTAAGTCGAACCAGTGCATGACGATCTATCGGCCAGGTTGCTGCGAGAGTTTCTCGGCGATGAAATTGCGCACTCTCGGCGCATCGACGTCGTTAGCGATGACGGCCTTTCCGATCTTCTCGAGCAAAATAAACGTCAGGCGTCCGCGCTTCACTTTCTTGTCCTGCGCCATCAGAGCCATCAATGCGTCCGCATCGGCGAGACCCTCTTGCCGGAAGCCCGCAATGTCCTGCATTCGCGTCGGCAAGCCAACTGAGGCCAAGTGACGCTTCACACGTTCAGCGTCAGATGGAGCAATCATGTTCAGATGTGCGGAGAATTCCGCCGCCAGCACCATACCAATCGACACGCCCTCGCCGTGGAACAAACGATCCGAGAATCCGGTCGCGGCTTCCAGCGCGTGCCCGAAAGTATGACCGAGATTGAGAAGTGCGCGCTCGCCGGTCTCTCGTTCATCGCGCGATACAATCGCGGCCTTCGCGCGGCAGCTCGTTGCGATGGCATGTTCGCGGGCAGCGCTGCCAGAAAATACCCCTGCGTGATTGCTTTCCAACCATGTGAAAAAAGCCTCATCGCCAAGCAGGCCATATTTGGCAACTTCGGCATAGCCAGCACGGAACTGCCTGGGCGACAATGTGTCGAGGACGGAAGTGTCTGCAACGACAAGGATCGGCTGATGGAATGCGCCAACCAGATTCTTGCCATGCGGCGAATTTATTCCAGTCTTGCCGCCGACCGAGGAATCCACTTGCGCCAGCAGCGACGTCGGTACCTGCACGAAATCGACGCCGCGTCGCACGATGGCGGCGGCGAATCCTGCAAGATCCCCGATCACGCCGCCGCCCAATGCAATCACAAGATCATTGCGCTCGATCTTCGCAGCGATCAGCGCTTCGCAAACCTCTTCGAGCACAGCGTAGCTCTTCGAAGACTCCCCTTCGCCGACGACAATACGCGAAGATTCGATGCCGGCGCCTTTCAGCGCTGCCTCTGCTTTCTCAAGCCAATGCATCGCAACAGTCGCATCCGTGACGATGGCGATCCGCGCGCCGGGGCGCATCGCCTTGATGCGCTCGCCCAATGAACCGAGCACATCGCGGCCGATCACGATGTCATAGGCGCGAGCACCCAACGCAACATCGAGGACAACCGGATTGGAATTCTTGATAGGAGCCGTCATTTAGACGCGCCCGTCTTAAGGTAAGCGTGCAACGCGTCGATGCATTCATCGACGATTTTTTCATGCACCACATCGCGGGATGCGATCGTAAGGTCCGCGAGACGGTAGATAGGACTGCGTTCAGCAATCAACTTCTCAATCGTCGCTGCAGGATCGACGGTTTGCAGTAACGGCCGGTCGGCGCGGCGCTTGACGCGGCGCAAAATCACATCACCCTCGACATCGAGCCAGATCGAGATACCCTTATCGCGAATACGGTTGCGGGTTTCCTCGCGCATGAACGCGCCTCCACCCGTCGCAAGCACGCTCGGTCCGCCGTCAAGCAAGCGCGCAATCACACGCGCCTCACCGTCCCGAAAATACGGCTCGCCGTGAACGGAAAAAATTTCCGAAATCGCCATGCCGGCGTGCGCGGCTTCAATCTCGTGATCGGCATCGAGAAACGCAATATGCAGCCGCGTCGCCAGCCTGCGACCGATGGTCGATTTGCCGGCACCCATCATGCCGACAAGCACGATGCTGCGCGCGCCGAGGGCGGCGACAATGGCGGCCTCCTGACTGGAGGCATGCTGGTGCTTGGCGGCGATTTCGGTCATTGGCCCTTATACTACTGCCTCCGATCAACCCGCTAGACTCTCTTGCCGAAACGGCGCGAACATGTTGATTCATTAGGTGGAATACCGCACGGTCCTTGACCGCAATTTATTGGTTAATACGTCCGGCACGAACCACCGCGTAAGGCCCAAACTGATGCCCAGCCTGTTTCGCTTCTTGACTGTCGTCGCGATCATCGGCGGCCTAATCTATGGGGGTATCTACGCGCTCGCGAACTTCGTCAATCCGAAGCCGCGCGAAATGACGGTGAGTGTGCCTCCCGACAAGTTCTACAAGAAGTGACCGAGCCGACAGCATGGCGCGCGACAAAGCATCCGACGCCAGATTAATTGAGCTTTTCCTCGATATGCTGGCTGCCGAACAGGGAGCCGGCGAAAATACGCTGCAGGCCTATCGCGGCGATCTCGAAGACCTTGCCCGATTTCTGTCACGCTCGAACACGGCCTTTGTCGACGCGACCACTCAGAGCCTGCGGGACCATCTCGCCGATCTTGAGACGCGCGGCTTCAAGTCCTCAAGCGTCGCGCGCAGAATTTCCTCAATGCGACATCTGTTTCGTTTTCTGCTTAACGAACATAAGCGCGGCGATGACCCTGCGGCGATTCTCAGCGGCCCAAAACGCGGCAAACCGTTACCGAAAGTACTTTCAATTGCAGACGTCGATCGTCTACTGACGCTGGCGAAGACGCAATCGGACGACCCCAAGCAATCGCCTTTACAGAAAGTTCGTGCGACTCGTCTGCATTGTCTTCTGGAAATTCTCTACGCCACCGGAATGCGGGTCTCCGAACTTGTTGCGCTTCCGCTGTCGTCCGCACGACGTGACGCACGGATGATCTTCGTGCGCGGTAAAGGCAACAAGGAACGGTTTGTCCCGCTGAACGAAAAGTCGAAACAGGCGATGGCAGATTATCTCACAACACTCGACGCCAACGCGAAAGAGAAGAGCAAATCTCTGCAAGCGAAGTGGCTATTTCCGTCATCCGGCGAAAGTGGGCATCTGACGCGGCAGCATTTCGCACGCGATTTGAAAGAATTGGCTGAGGCAGCCGGAATCGCTCCGCGATCGATCAGTCCGCATGTTCTGCGACATGCCTTCGCATCGCACCTGCTTCAAAACGGCGCGGACCTCCGCGTCGTGCAGACGCTGCTTGGTCATACCGACATCTCGACTACACAAATTTACACGCATGTCGTGGAAGAACGGTTGAAGAGCCTGGTTCGCGATCTGCATCCGCTGGCCGACAAATGAGAGCTCTGAAACCCTTTAATGGAGGGGTTTCACCGCCTGCGCTTGACTCAAAGCGTCTTCTTGACTTGAAAGGCCATATTGGACCGTTTCATCCGCTCTTCGCATGAAGCGCGTGAACCATTATATGAGTGCCATGCCGGATTCGATGCGAAGCTATCTCGACTTTGAAAAGCCTATCGCCGAGCTTGATTCCAAGGTCGATGAATTGCGCGCGCTTGCCGCGACTGGCAGCGACATCGGCGAAGAAGTTTCGCGCATCGAAGACAAGGCGATGACCGCGCTCGATGAACTCTATGCCAATCTGACGCCTTGGCAGAAAACGCAGGTAGCGCGTCACCCGATGCGTCCGCATTGCGTCGATTACATCAAGGGCCTCATCACCGACTTTACGCCGCTTGCAGGCGACAGGAAGTTTGGGGACGACGAGGCACTTATCGGCGGCTTCGGTCGCTTCCGCGGCGAGAGCGTCTGCGTGATAGGTCAGGAAAAAGGGTCGACCACCGAAACACGCCTCAAGCACAATTTCGGGATGGCGAAGCCCGAAGGTTATCGCAAAGCAGTTCGCCTGATGGAGATGGCGGACCGTTTCCAGATTCCGGTGCTGTCGCTAGTCGACACGGCAGGCGCATATCCCGGCATCGGCGCAGAGGAACGCGGCCAGGCCGAAGCCATCGCGCGCTCGACCGACGCGTGTCTCAATCTGAAAGTGGCGAATGTTGCGGTGATCATCGGCGAAGGCGGCTCCGGCGGTGCTATCGCCATCGCCACAGCAAACCGCGTGCTGATGCTTGAGCACGCCGTCTACAGCGTGATCTCGCCTGAAGGTGCAGCCTCGATCCTGTGGCGCGACGCAGCGAAAGCACAAGAAGCGGCAACCAATCTCAAAATCACCGCGCAGGATCTTATGCGCTTCGGCGTTGTCGATTCCATTCTGAAGGAACCTTCCGGCGGCGCGCACCGCGATCCCGAAGGCATGATTGCAAGCACCGGCAATGCTGTCGCTCAGGCGTTCAACGATCTGCGTAGGCTGGACCCCATCGCAATTCGCAATCAACGCCGTCAGAAATTTCTCGATATCGGCCGCAAACTCGGCTGACGTTCCGGGAGCCGCGAACGCGAAATTTTCGTATCGGCATCGGGTGACGCGCGCGCGGCGCGTAGATGTGCTGCGCAGGTTCCCGAAATTACATCATGGCTTTTTCTCGGCAGCATCTGCATGCCGTTGGTTTGAAAGCAAAATCCGGCTTTACAGCACGTTCACCAACAACTGCGTCAGTGCCTTTGCGAGAGGGCGTTTTGGTTGCGACCGACCCCCCTTAAGGATAATAATTGCTCAATCGTTTGAAGCCACTAAGCGTTAAAAATAATCGGAGCTTGGGGTTGCCCATCTGCCGTGGAGTTTCGCGTTGATCGGCCGGGCGCATATGCGCGCGATGGCGACGTCGGCTGCGCTTGCGGCCGGCGTTCTACTGGCTGGATGCAACGCCGAACAGATGGGGATGGTCGGCGAGAAAGCGACGCGGCCGATCCCCGACAAGCTGCTGGCGGAGATTGAAGCCAAGAATATGGACAAGGGATCGCCGATGCTGGTCCGTTTGTTCAAACAGGAATCCGAACTCGAAGTCTGGAAGCAGGACCGCACTGGTCGCTACGCGCTGCTAAAAACCTATCCGATCTGCCGCTGGTCCGGCGATCTCGGACCGAAGGTGAAGGAAGGCGACCGTCAGGCACCGGAAGGTTTCTATTCGATCGGTCCCGGACAGATGAATCCAAACTCTGGGTACTATCTGTCGTTCAATACCGGCTTCCCTAACGCTTACGATCGCGCATGGAACCGCTCGGGCTCGCAGTTGATGGTGCATGGCGACTGCTCATCGCGCGGCTGTTACGCGATGACCGACGAACAAATTTCCGAAATCTACTCGCTCGCGCGCGAGTCCTTTTTCGGCGGCTCAACTTCGTTTCAGTTTCAGGCCTATCCGTTCCGTATGACGGCGGAGAACTTCGCGCGTCATCGCAACAATCCGAACATGGCGTTCTGGAAGATGATCAAGCAAGGCAACGATGCCTTCGAGGTCACCAAGCAGGATGTGAAGGTCAGCTTCTGCGAGAAGAAGTATGTGTTCGATGCCGAGCGTGCGCCCGGCGCAACACGTGATCCTGTCTTCAATGCTTCCGCCAAATGTCCGGCCTATTCAGTGCCGGAAGATGTTGCCCAGGCCATTCAGGAAAAGCAGCGGGCTGACGAACTGAAAACAGCGCAGCTTGTGACGCGAGGTACGCCGATTGCCCGCGCACGAACCGGCATCGATGGCGGCATGCACCCGGTATTCGCTTCGAAACTTCCGGACGGCGATGCCGCGATCGACAAAGATGTGACGGACTATACGGTTTCCGCCAACTCATCGGCGCCGGGTACAGTACCGGGCTATGCAACGCTGCCGCTTCCAAAAGCGTCTTCGGACGCACCGGCGACTGCCGTCGCGTCGTCGAACTCCAACGCGCCGATCGCCGGTGCGACAACGCCTACCTCGCGTGCAGTCCTCGCGAATGCGAATGCCAGCGCGAGCGCATCCGACACAGCGCCTCAATCGGGCGGTTTTTTCAGCAAGCTGAAAGAATCGATGGGTTTCCGGACTGCCGAGGCGAAGCCGGCCGAAACGCCGGACTCTGCAAAGCCTGAGGCCAAGTCGCCGGCACACAAGCCGAAAGTGGAGGCAAAAACTGCGAGCGGAAAATCGACCGTCGAGAAATCGACCGACTCTGCGCAGACAAAAGCGGCCGAAGAAAAAGCTGCTCCCACGCGTGTCATTGCCCTCGATGGAAAGAAAAGCCAGACACAGGCCAAGAGCGACGATGGCAGCGTCTTCCCGCAGCCGGTTGCACCTCCTGCGCCGACGACAGCATCTGCACAACCTGCGCTCAGCGGTTCCGCACCGACTGTTTCTGGAAATTCATTTGATAGCCGCTGGTCATTGCGCTAACCGCGTCGCCTATCTTCAAAAAAGCCGGTCATTTCGACCGGCTTTTTCTTTGTCTATCGGAAACGTCTTAGGCGTATTTGCCGTGGCAGTGTTTGTATTTCTTTCCGGAGCCGCACGGGCAATCCTCGTTGCGGCCAACCTTGCCCCATGTTGCAGGATTATTCGGATCGCGATCGGCGGCGGCGACGGGCATAAGCGAAGCCTGCGCGATTGCGAACTCGTCTTCGCCGGTGTTCAGGTTCAGCTTGTGGCCTTCCATCTGCGGCAACTGCGGCTGTTGCTGTTCGGGCGGCACAATCTCGACGCGCATCAATTGCGCCGTCACGGCTTCGCGAAGATGCGATATCAAAGCCTCGAACAGGCCGAAGGCCTCGGATTTGTATTCCTGCAATGGATCGCGCTGACCATAGCCTCGCAGGCCGACCACCTGCCGCAGATGATCCAGCATCACCAGATGTTCGCGCCACAAATGATCCAGCGTCTGAAGCAGAATCGACTTTTCGACGTATCGCATCACGTCGGGACCCCATTGCGCGGATTTCGCCGCCATGAATTCGTCGACACGCTGCTCGATACGCGAAAGCATCTCTTCGTTGGCGATCCCTTCTTCTTTTGCCCAATCTTCAACCGGAAGGTCGAGATCCAACACGCGCTTCAATTCTTCCTTGAGGCCTGCGACATCCCATTGTTCGGCGTAGGCGTGTTCCGGGATGTGCTTGGCAACAAGTGAATCGACCAGCGCATGACGCATGTCCGACACCGTCTCTGCCACATGTTGGTCGCGCATCAGCTCGACACGCTGCTCGAAGATCACCTTGCGCTGATCGTTCTGCACATCGTCGAATTTTAGAAGGTTCTTGCGGATATCGAAGTTGCGCGCTTCGACCTTCTGTTGCGCCTTCTCTAGCGCCTTGTTGATCCACGGGTGGATGATCGCCTCGCCCTCCTTCAGGCCGAGGCGCGTCAACATGGTGTCGAGACGATCCGAACCGAAGATGCGCATCAGATCGTCTTCCAGCGAGAGGAAGAACTTGGTGCGGCCCGGATCGCCCTGACGGCCGGAACGGCCGCGCAACTGATTGTCGATGCGACGGGATTCGTGCCGCTCGGAGCCTATGATGTAGAGACCACCGGGCTTCTGCACGGTATTATTTCCGGGCTTCGCGGGATCGAGATCGACAGTCTCTTCTGCCTTCAGCACCGTCTCACGAAACTTCTCAATATCCACCTTGATGCCGTCAGTTATCTTTTGCTTGTCGGCGTCGTTGGTCACGCCTTCGGAAGCAGCAGCGACGCGCATATCAACCGAGCCGCCGAGTTTGATGTCGGTGCCGCGGCCAGCCATGTTGGTCGCAATCGTGATCGCACCCGGCACGCCGGCTTCGGCAACGATATAGGCTTCCTGTTCGTGGAAACGCGCGTTGAGCACCGCGAACAGCTTCGACGGTTTGCCGCTGCGCGCAGCAGCGTAAAGCTTCTCCATCGACTTCGGGTCGCCGAAGTCGATCTGCTTGTAGCCATGCTCTTTCAAGAATTCCGCGATCACCTCGGATTTTTCGATCGAGGCGGTGCCGACAAGAACCGGCTGCATGCGCTTGTTGGCGCGTTCGATTTCACCGAGGATCGCCGCATATTTCTCGCGTGCGGTGCGGTAAACTTCATCGTCCTCATCGAGACGCGCGATCGGCAGGTTGGTGGGAATTTCCACCACGTCGAGCTTATAGATGTCGAACAATTCGTCCGCTTCGGTCGCCGCCGTACCCGTCATGCCGGCGAGCTTCTCGTACATGCGGAAATAATTCTGGAAGGTGATCGAGGCCAGCGTCTGATTTTCCGGCTGGACCGTGACGTGTTCCTTGGCTTCCAGCGCTTGATGCAGACCTTCGGAATAACGGCGGCCCGGCATCATACGACCGGAGAATTCGTCGATGATGACGACTTCGTCGTCGCGGACGATGTAATCCTTGTCGCGCGTGAACAGCGAGTGCGCGCGCAGCGCCTGATTGATGTGATGCACGACGGAGACGTTTTCGACGTCGTAGAGCGAGTCGCCCTTGAGTTGCCCAGAATCGCGCAGCAGGGTTTCGATCTTCTCCATACCGTCTTCGGTAAGCGCCACCGTGCGCTGCTTCTCGTCGACTTCGTAGTCGGCGACTTTCTCGAGCTTCGGCATGTAGGTGTCGATGGTGTTGTAGAAATCCGAGCGATCGTCGAGCGGGCCGGAAATAATAAGAGGTGTACGCGCTTCGTCGATCAGAATGGAGTCCACTTCGTCGACGATCGCATAGTAATGACCGCGCTGGACCATGTCCTCGAGGCGGTACTTCATATTGTCGCGCAGATAGTCGAAGCCGTATTCGTTGTTGGTGCCGTAAGTGATGTCGCAATTGTACGCGGCCTGGCGCTGCGCATCGTCGAGACCGTGAACGATCACACCAACCGTCATGCCAAGGAATGAATAGATCTGCCCCATCCATTCGGCGTCGCGCTTGGCGAGATAGTCGTTGACGGTGACGACATGAACGCCCTTGCCGGCGAGCGCGTTGAGATAAACCGCGAGCGTCGCGACCAGCGTTTTGCCTTCGCCGGTTTTCATCTCGGCGATGTCGCCCTCATGCAGGACCATGCCGCCGATCAGCTGCACATCGAAATGACGCTGGCCAAGCGTGCGCTTAGCAGCTTCGCGGACGGTAGCAAATGCGGGGATCAGAAGTTCGTCGAGCGTGTCGCCATTTTGAATCTGCTCGCGAAATTCCGCTGTGCGGGCCTTCAGCTGATCGTCGCTTAATGCTTCGAGTTCGGGTTCGAGCGCATTGATGGCGTTGACGCGGGATTGATAGCCTTTGACGCGGCGGTCGTTGGCGGAGCCGAAAAACTTGCGGGCGAGCGCGCCGATCATAGCAAAGTCCTGTCCTGCGTTCGGCTTTGCAGCCGCGTGTCAGTTACCGGCCACAGGGTTGAGAAAGGATCGAGAGCGGCGGCTGATGTCCGACCCAGCTGGAGCGTTAACGCGCTCCGAACGTTTGGCCGACCTTGCGTGAGAGATATGGCTGGCCCAAAGCCTTGTCAACGCACGGACCTGTCAAGGATTTCATGATTTTGGCGGCTTTTTCGCGTTGCTAATCGAGGGTGGTTGGGCGAGTGTCCCCGCCATTCAAAACGCCTCCGGCCTTGACCCAAAAGGACTATCCATGACCGCTTTTACGACCCGCCTGGTCACATCCGTTGCGGCAACTTGCCTCGTGGCAGCCTTCACGCTCGGGCAACCGGCCTTCGCACAAGACAAGGCCCCCGATCCCAACACCGTGATCGCGAAGGTGAACGGTTCAGAGATCAAGCAGAGCGATTTGACCATCGCGGAGGAAGAACTCGGACCCTCGCTTGCGCAGATGGACCCAGCGACGCGGCGCGAAAACCTGATCGCATTCCTGATCGACATGAAGATCGTCGGCAAGGCCGCCGAAGATAAGAAGATCGGTGACGGCGCCGACTTCAAGGCCAAGCTCGCCTTCGCACGCAACCGCCTCCTGATGGATAGCCTACTCGGGCAAGAAGGCAAGGCAGCGCTCACCGACGACGCCATGAAGAAGGTTTACGACGACGCGATCAAGCAGACTGCGGGCGAGAAGGAAGTTCACGCACGTCACATCCTTCTCCCGACTGAGGAAGAAGCCAAAGCGGTGAAGGCCGAACTCGACAAGGGTGCGGATTTTGCCGAACTCGCCAAGAAAAAATCAAAGGACCCGGGCGCGGCCGATGGCGGCGATCTCGGCTTTTTCACCAAGGAACAGATGGTGCCGGAATTTTCCGCCGTCGCTTTTGCGCTCGAACCCGGAAAGATTTCCGATCCTGTGAAATCGCAGTTCGGCTGGCACATCATCAAGGTCGAGGAGAAGCGTGACCGCAAGCCGCCTCCGTTCGATCAGGTCAAGGCGCAAGTTTCGCAATTCGTCGTCCGCAAGGCGCAAGCAGACTACGTCACGAAGCTGCGCTCTGCCGCCAAGATCGAGCGTCTCGACATCAAGGCGGACGCGACGAAGCCTGATGCGGCCAAAGCCGACACAAAGGCCGATCCGGCAAAAAAGAAGTGACGCCTACTCAAGTTTGATAATTCACGGTGGCCGGGCTTTTTCCCGGCCATCTTCGTCTTGGGACTTTCACATGCGACGGTATAAGAAGGCATGATGGCCGGACCTGATACGGCCTGACAACATTTCAATTCTGACCCGCTGCATTCACCTAGGCACCGTTTCCATGTCCACCGCCATCTCGCCGCTTGCCCCCACCAATGTCCCCGACATGCCGCGCATCGCGGGCGTCAGGCTTGCGACCGCTGCAGCCGGCATTCGTTACAAAAACCGCACCGACGTGCTTCTGGCCCTGCTCGACAAGGGAACGACGGTGGCCGGTGTCTTCACAAAGTCAAAGTGCCCAAGCGCTGCCGTCGACTGGTGCCGCGACAGGCTGAAGGGTGGGGAAGCGCGTGCGCTGGTTGTCAATTCCGGCAATGCCAACGCATTCACTGGCAAGACCGGCAAGCAAGCAACGAAATTGACAGCCGACATCGCGGCGAAGGCTATCGACAGCAAGCCCGCGAAAATCTTTCTCTGTTCGACTGGCGTGATCGGTGAGCCGCTCGATGCCACCAAATTCGACGGCGTGCTTGCGACGCTGGCACAAAGCGCTGTTCCCGACGGCTGGAACAACGCAGCACGTGCCATCATGACCACCGATACGTTCCCGAAGGTTGCGACCGCGACCGTCAAGCTGGGTAAGGCGAAGGTGCGCATCAACGGTATGGCCAAGGGTGCGGGCATGATCGCACCTGACATGGCGACGATGCTGGCCTTCATATTCACCGACGCGCCGCTATCATCGGCGGTTCTGCAATCATTACTCAAGTCGGGCGTCGAAGACACGTTCAATGCCGTAACAATCGACGGTGACACGTCGACGTCGGACACGTTGTTGGCGTTTGCGACTGGAGCTGCAAAAGAAAAAGGTGCGCCGGAAATCAAGCGCGCAAGCGATCCGTTGCTCAAGGAATTCACAAAGGCATTTTATGGCGTTCTGGCCGATCTCGCCGAACAAGTCGCGCGCGACGGCGAAGGGGCGCGTAAGCTCGTCGAAATCATCATCGAAGGTGCGGTAAGCAAGAAATCCGCGCGCAAAATCGCAATGTCGATTGCGAACTCGCCACTGGTGAAAACAGCAATCGCTGGCGAAGACGCCAATTGGGGGCGTGTCGTCATGGCCGTCGGCAAGGCGGGCGAGCCCGCAAATCGCGACAAACTTGCGATCTCGTTCAACGGCATTCGCGTCGCCACCAAGGGCGCGCGCGATCCGTCATATAACGAGGCCGAGGTCTCGTCGCTGATGAAGCAGCCGAAAATTCAGATCAAGGTCGCGCTTGGACTCGGCAAGGGCAGCGACCGCGTACTGACCTGTGATCTCACAAAAGAATATGTCGTGATCAACGGCGACTATCGCTCGTGAAGACGGTCCTCGTCGTCGCATGCGCGTTAATCGATGCGGATGACCGCGTGCTGATCGCGCAGCGCCCAGAAGGCAAGACGCTTGCGGGCTTGTGGGAATTTCCCGGCGGCAAGGTCGATGTGGGCGAGCGGCCGGAGACGGCACTAATCCGCGAACTGAAGGAAGAGCTCGGCATCACTGTGGAAGAGCCATGTCTTGCGCCGCTGACATTCGCCAGCCACGCCTACGAGGATTTTCATCTGCTGATGCCGCTTTATATCTGCCGCAAATGGGAAGGCATTGTCACCGCGCACGAAGGCCAGCAACTCGCATGGGTTCGAGCAAATAAATTGCGCGACTATCCGATGCCGCCCGCGGACATCCCGCTGATCTCGCATCTGACTGATCTGTTGCTCTAGCTTTTCTTCACGCCTTTGACGGCATCGGCTAGGCTCGCCTTCGCCGAACCCGGCTTGAGCGGCTTCTGCTGGCTTTCATGCGGCGACCAGCCGGACATCCAGACAACGTCGAACGTTGCGCGGATGCGCCCATCGGGATCGGCAAAGCGCTGAGCATAGATTTCCACCATTCGCATCAGCGTCGCGCGCCGTAACGGCTTGCGGCTGCGTTCGGCCAGAACGTTGGTCGCTCCCATTTTTCTGAGATCACGCATAAGCGCGAAGGCATTGTCGTAGCGCACGATGATGCGATCGACATCGGCGACCGGCAGCGCGAAGCCCGCGCGCTGGAGCAACGCACCCGCATCGCGCAAGTCGATCATCGGAGCCACGCGCGGCGACAGGCCGCCTTCGATTTCGGACTCGGCCGCCGCGAAGGACTGCCGCAACTCGGTGAGCGTCTCGCCTCCGATCATCGCTGCGAGAAACAGTCCGTCCGGTTTCAGCGCGCGTTTGACCTGAGAAAGAACGCCGGGAAGATCGTTGACGAATTGCAGCGCAAGCGAAGAGACAACGAGTTCGAGCGACGCGGGTTCGAGCGGCAGCGTTTCGTCATCAGATTTCGGCAGATAATGATATGTCCGCACGCCGTCAAATTTTTCGGGCGATGGCTTTCGTAGCGCAGCGCCGGGGCTACCAATATCCGCGACTCCGACGAATTTTCTTGTTACGGCATTGAGGCGATCCGCCAAGTCTTCTGCAACTCGGTCGGAAAGAAACAATTCAACGCCGAGTTTTACGGCGCGGTCCTGCCGCCTGCTCAGCAAAGCAAGATCGAACAGACGCGTAGGTGCGGAAGTGGCCATGCGCGTTGGTACTCTTTTGGACCGTAATCTGGCAATCGGCGGCTTGAGCGCGACAAGCGACCGCACTAGCCTGTTTGCGGAGGAAGCAATGTCCGGACTGGACGAAGCGCCATCGCAATCGGCTCGCGGCTGGTTTCAAGCACCGCTGAGCCGCACCATCGACGCTGTCCGCTCCGCCTCCGCTTTGATCCCGCGCCTCGCACTCGATATCGCCCTGCCGACTTTATGTGTATCCTGCCGCGAACCTGTGTCGGGCGACGGCGTCTGCGCACAATGCTGGTCAAAGCTCTCGTTCATCGCGCGACCTTACTGCGAACGCCTGGGCATTCCCTTCGTTTACGATCCCGGCCCCGGTCTGCTGTCGATGGAGGCCATCGCCTCGCCGCCCACCTACACTCGCGCGCGCGCCGCCGTGCGATACGACGATGTCGCGCGCGCAATGGTTCACGCGCTAAAATATCAGGATCGCACGGATCTCGCGCCCACGATGGGGCGCTGGATGAAACGCGCGGGACATGAAGTCCTCGAACACGCCGATGCGCTTGTGCCGGTTCCGCTGCACTGGAAACGAAGCTGGAGCCGCCGCTACAATCAATCTGGCGCTCTTGCGAAGATCATCGGCCGCGCCGCGAATGTTCCGGTGTTGCCTGACACGCTGCAGCGAACCCGCGCCACCGAGCAGCAGATCGGATTGTCCAAAATCGAGCGCGCACGCAACGTACAGGGCGCGTTCAAAGTGCCGCCAGAGAAAAAATCGCTTATTCAGGGCCGTAAGATCGTTCTCATCGACGACGTGTTGACTTCCGGCGCGACGGCAGATGCCTGTGCCCGCGCCTTGTTGCGTGCAAAGGCCGTGTCGGTGGATGTGCTGGTATTCGCGCGAGTTGTGGACAGCTTCAGGCCGCCCATATAATTTGGGTGCTTCCATTCAATAAAGGCATGTCATGTCCGCAACCATCGAGATTTTCACCCGGCCAGGCTGCGGCTATTGCGGTGCTGCCAAATCGTTGCTGACGCGCAAGAATGCCGCCTTTGCCGAATTTGATGTGGCGACCGATCCAAGCTATCGCGAGCAAATGCTGGCGCGCTCGAACGGCGGCACCACCTATCCACAAATTTTCATCGACAAGGTTCACGTCGGCGGCTGCGACGAACTCTACGCGCTCGACCGCGAGGGCAAGCTTGACGGCATGCTTGTAGGCCAGAAGGTGTCATCATGACCAACAATGTTGGAATTCCGTTCACCGTCGGCCTCGTTACGATGCGCAGTGGCCTGCTGCCGGAGACCAGCCTCAAGCAGGGCATCGAACTGATCCGGGAAGCAAAGAGCAAAGGTGCGGACTACGTGCTGACACCCGAAGTCAGCAACATCATGCAGGAGAACCGCAAAACGCTGTTCGACCTGCTCGCGACCGAAGACGACGACAAATCACTCAAAGCCTATCGCGCGCTAGCGAAGGAATTAAACATCCATCTTCATATCGGTTCGCTCGCATTACGCGCCACGTCGGAGCGCGCGGTGAACCGTTCGTTCCTGATCGCGCCGGACGGAAGTATCCTCGCGTCCTACGACAAAATCCACATGTTCGACATCGATCTCGGCGGCGGCGAGAGCTATCGCGAGTCGGCGAACTATCAGCCGGGCGAAACCGCCGTGATCTCGGACCTGCCATGGGGCCGAATCGGGCTAACAATCTGCTACGATGTTCGCTTTCCGGCGCTGTATCGCGCGCTGGCTGAGGCCGGTGCATCGTTCATCACCGTACCGGCCGCATTCACCAAGAAAACCGGCGAGGCGCATTGGCACACGCTTCTGAGGGCGCGCGCCATCGAGAACGGCTGCTTTATCTTTGCGGCTGCGCAAGGCGGCAAGCATGAGAACAAGCGCGAGACGTTCGGTCATTCGCTGGTCATCGATCCGTGGGGCGAGATTCTTGCCGAAAGCGGTATCGAGCCAAGCGTCGTACTCGCAAAAGTCGACCCGGCGCGCGTTGTTGAAATACGCAAGGGCATCCCATCATTGCAGCATGGACGGCGTTTTGGTCTCGCCGATCCGAAGGCGGGCCCCGAGCATCTGCATCTCGTTCGAGGATCGGCATGATCCGCTATACGCTGCACTGCGAGCGCGGCCACGAATTCGAGAGCTGGTTTCAATCCTCCTCCGCCTACGATGCGCAAGCCAAGCGCGGTCTTGTGACGTGCGCGCATTGCGACTCTACCAAGGTCGAAAAGGCAATTATGGCGCCGCGCGTCGCGAGCAAACGCAAATCTAAGGCTGCCGATGTACCGGCTGCGGCACCTGCGCCCGAACTCGCGCCTAGTCAATTCGTGATGTCGCCACAGGAGCGCGAACTCGTAACCAAGCTGCGCGAATTGCGCGATCACGTCGTCAAGAACGCAGATAATGTCGGCAAGAAATTTCCCGAAGAAGCGCGCAAGATGCACTACGGAGAATCCGAGAACCGCGCGATTTATGGCGAGGCAACGTCGGAAGAAGCGAAGGCTCTGATCGAGGAAGGCGTCGAGGTTGCGCCGCTTCCGATATTGCCGGGCGACCGTAATTAATTTTATCCCGCGACCAGCATCGCGACGCCGATCAGAATCAAAATGATCCCGCCGAGTTCACGCAGCGACACCGGCTGCTTCATCGAATAATACGCCACGCCCTGCGCGAACAGCACCTCAACCAGCGCGAGCGTGCGGACATTCGCCGCCGCCGTCAGCGCAAACGCCAGAAACCAGAACAATGACGCGAACGCGCCCATGAACCCCGCTAACATCGACGGCTTCCACTCGCGGAAAATCGCTGTCATCGTTCCGGGCTTGCGCACGATGAGCCACGCCGAGAGCACGATGCTTTGCATCAGCAATGTTGCGACCAGCGTGAAGCTCGCCGCTGTAACGAAGCTCACGCCCGGAACATTCAGAATTGCACCGCGATAGCCAACCGCCGACAACGCAAAACCCGCCGCCGCCAGCAATCCCAGCAGCGTCGGCCGCAAATTTCCGAATCCCTTTGCACCGATCGGACGCAACGCCGTAATCACGACGCCGACAGTTGCGATAACGATGGCGACGACCTTGAGCAGCGTGAGCCGGTCGCCGAGAAAAACAAAGCCGAAAATCGCCGCCTGAATTGCTTCGGTCTTGAGATACGCCGTGGTGACGACGAATGAGCGTTCATTCATCGCCGCGAGCATCAACGCGGTCGCCACGATCTGCGACATGCCGCCAACGACCAGCCAGGGCCAGAAGCCGGTTTCCGGCCACGATAATCTGTCGCCGGTCGCAATCAGGATGCTGCCGAGAAAAATAAGCGAGAACGGAAATCCGAACAGGAAGCGGATATGCGTTGCGCCGAGCGTACCAAGAGTTGCGGTCAGTCCGCGCTGCATCGCATTGCGCACGACCTGCCCCGCCGCCCCCATCACGGTGAATGGAATCCAGAGCCAGATGAAAGGTGTCATAAACGTCGGGAGGAAGGAGAGCGATAGAGCCAGAAATCACTAGCGCGGCATAGGCGTCAACCAGCGCACATACATGCCAGCGATGCTAGATCGCCGCTTCAGCGATGACCATGTAATTTACATCCATATCGGACGATAGAAGCCATTTGTCGGCGAGCGGATTGTAAATCACACCGGACTGCTCGGTGATTTCAAGTTTGTTGCGTGAGAAATATTGCTCAAGCTCTTTCGGCGTGACGAACTTGTCCCATTCATGCGTGCCCCGCGGCAACCAACGCAGCACATATTCTGCCCCAACGATGGCCAGCGCGAAGCCCTTCCACGTGCGATTGATCGTCGAGACCAGCATCAGGCCGTCGGGCTTCATCAAACCCGCGCAGCGATCCAGAAACGCGCCGACGCTCACGACATGCTCGACGACTTCCATCGCCAGCACGATGTCGAATTTATCGTCGCTCATCTCTTCGATGGTCGTGCAGCGATAGTCGATTGTAAGTCCCGATTTCGACGCGTGCAGCTTCGCTACTTCGATATTGGTCGCAGAGGGATCGACGCCAACAATCTGCGCGCCGAGTCGCGTCAGGGGCTCGCACAGAAGTCCCGCGCCACAGCCGATGTCGAGCATGCGTAACCCGGACAGGCAATCAAGTTTCTTCGGATCACGGTCGAACTTGCGACAAGCCGCGTCGCGAATATAGGAAAGCCGCAGCGGATTGATCGCGTGCAGCGGCTTCATCTTGCCGTTGGGGTCCCACCATGTCTCCGACAGTTTGGAGAACTTGGCGACCTCGGCGGGATCGACTGTGGATGCGTTGGCTGTGTTCATTTTACTGCGTGGTGATGTGATTGCGGAATTCGATCGGAGAGCCGATGAATTTGATGATTTCCTTGCCCTCGCCGACGCCGCGTATCGTCACGTCGCCCCAGCCGAAAATCCGTCCCGGAATGCTTTGGTCGACATCGACGCTTTCGACTTTATCCAGACTCATCTCGAAGGTGCGGCGCTTGATGAAGCCTTCCTTGTGGACCACGCGCATGTTGGTGACATCGGTTTCGGTGGTCCAGCGCTGAAACCACGCGCGCAACACCAGCACCAATCCGATCACCGCGAACACTGCACTGCCAATTAGCAAGGGCGGCATCAATCCCACCGCGACGAAACAGCCAGCCGCCGCAAGCCAGCATAGAATGGCGGGCAGGTAGATAATGCCGTGCAAGGTCGTCGAATACAGCACCTTTTCGCCGGGCTGCAGGATTTGATCGATATAACGCGCCATTTTGGCCCTCGATGATCGGCGGAAGCGTGTTGCCTGCCCCCGACTGCGTGGGTATGTATAGCCGCCTTTTCAGGGCTGCGCTGCATTTTGCGTAACCCCGAGATCAGAACAATTTGACGAACGGGACAGCGCCGACGCTATGGGCCGCCTTGTGATGAAATTCGGCGGCACGTCCGTCGCGAACATCGAACGCATCAAAAACGTTGCGCTTCACGTTAAGCGCGAGGTTGATGCCGGCCATGACGTCGCCGTTGTTGTCTCCGCTATGTCGGGCAAGACCAACGAACTTGTTGCTTGGGCGACCGAGACGTCACCTCTTCACGATGCGCGCGAGTACGACGCCATCGTTGCCTCGGGCGAGCAGGTCACCTCTGGACTTCTTGCGATTGCCTTACAGACGCTCGGAATCCAAGCGCGCTCGTGGCAAGGCTGGCAGATCCCGATCCACACCAGCGAAGCGCATGCCTCCGCGCGCATCACCGGCGTTGACGGCGAAGAGATCATCAAGCGCTTCAAGGAACGCAAGGAAGTTGCAGTCATTGCCGGGTTCCAAGGCATTCACAAGACAACGGGGCGTATCACTACGCTCGGGCGCGGTGGTTCGGACACGTCAGCCGTAGCCATCGCCGCTGCCATTCATGCTGACCGCTGTGACATCTATACCGACGTCGATGGCGTCTACACCACCGACCCGCGCGTTGTGCCGAAGGCGAAGCGACTCGCAAAGGTCGCGTTCGAGGAAATGCTGGAGATGGCTTCGCTCGGTGCGAAGGTGCTTCAGGTTCGTTCCGTCGAGCTCGGCATGGTGCATAACGTTCCCGTGTTCGTGCGCTCGAGTTTCGACAAGCCCGAAGATATCGACCCGCGCGGCACGCCGCCGGGCACGCTGATCTGCAGCGAGGAGGAAATCATGGAAAGCCAAGTTGTTACCGGCATCGCCTTCTCTAAGGATGAAGCACAGATTTCCATTCGCAACATTCAGGACAAGCCGGGCGTGGCGGCCGCGATCTTCGGTCCGCTTGCGGACGCCTCGATCAACGTCGACATGATCGTGCAGAACGTCTCCGAGGACGGCACCACCGATCTGACCTTCACCGTGCCCGCGTCCGAATTTCCGCGCGCCAGGGAAACCATCGTCAAGGCCCAGTCGAAGATCGGCTACGCCAAGCTCGACACCGCAACCGATGTCGCCAAAGTCTCCGTCATCGGCATCGGCATGCGCAGCCACGCCGGTGTAGCGGCGCAGGCGTTCGCTGCCCTCGCCGAGCGCAACATCAACATCCGCGCGATCACGACCTCCGAAATCAAATTCTCGCTGCTGATCGACGCGGCTTACACAGAACTTGCGGTGCGCACGCTGCATACACTGTACGGACTGGATCAGGCCTGACGAAACGGAGTTCGCATTGAACGGTGCCGTCAACGCATTCTTGCTGGTCTATGCGGCACTCTTCCCGATCGTCAATCCGGTCGGGTCTGCTCCGATTTTTCTTCGTCTGACAATGCCGTATGCCGTCGATGCCCGCGCCTCTCTGGCACTCGGCGTCGCCCGCAATAGTTTTCTATTGTTACTGGGGTCGCTGCTAGTCGGCTCTCACGTGCTGGAATTTTTTGGGATCACCCTGCCCGTCGTGCGCATCGCAGGCGGACTCGTCGTGGCAGCGTTCGGCTGGCAACTGCTCCATGCCGGCGAAGAACCGGACGACAAACGTAGCGCGGCCACCTCACCGCCTGCGGCCTCAACCGAAACATTTTATCCGCTGACGATGCCGCTGACTGTTGGACCCGGCTCGATATCGGTGGCAGTCACACTGGGAAGCCAGCGCCCAGTCGCCGCAGACAGCGTCGCTGACCTAGCGCTTCTTGGCGGCGGAGCCATTGCCGGTATCGCGGCGATTTCGGTCACGATTTATGTCTGTTATCGCTTCGCCGGAAATCTGGTTGCAGCTCTTGGTGAGCGTGGAACGAGCGTCGTGATGCGTCTGTCGGCGTTCATACTGTTCTGCATCGGAATTCAGATCGTCTGGAACGGCTACAGCACGCTCGTTCATTCCGCGAACTAGGCTACGAGGACTCCAAACTGGCGGCATCCAGACAACGTGGGGCGAGGTTTTCCACCGGACGTTTGGCAGGTCTTTTGCTTGGCAAAACGAGCCTCAATTCGATATAGCCTCCATCAGAGGCAGTTAAAGGAAGTCAACGGATGCGGAGCGCGCTGGGCGGCCCCCGCGTCTTGCTGAGACGGCTCCGCGAGACGATGGCCGAACAGGTCAGCGCTCAGGAGCGCCTCGACAAGATCGTGGTACTCATCGCCGCCAACATGGTGGCGGAGGTCTGTTCGACCTACGTGCTGCGCGTTGATAACACGCTCGAACTCTATGCCACCGAAGGCTTGAACCGCAACGCCGTCCACCAAACGGTTCTGAACGCGCATGAGGGCCTCGTCGGTCTTGTCGCCTCGGAAGCGACACCGCTGAATCTTTCCAACGCCCAGTCGCATCCGGCGTTCTCGTATCGGCCGGAAACCGGCGAAGAAATTTATCATTCCTTCCTTGGCGTGCCGATTTTGCGCTCCGGCAACACGCTTGGCGTTCTTGTCGTGCAGAACCGCGCGCATCGAACCTATGTCGAAGAAGAAGTCGAGGCGCTGCAGACGACCGCGATGGTACTCGCGGAAATGATCGCGTCCGGCGAGTTGTCGTCGATCGCAAAGCCCGGTGCGGAGCCAGCCGCGCGTCATTCGCTGCACAAGACGGGGGCTGTACTCTCGGACGGAATCGCTCTCGGCCACGTCGTTCTGCACGAACCGCGCGTCGTCATCACCAACTACATCGCTGAAGATCTGCCGAAGGAGCTCAAGCGCCTTGACGCGGCAGTTGCGAAATTGCGGGCTGATCTGGATCGCATGCTCGAGCGCGGCGATGTCGCCGACGGTGGCGAACATCGCGACGTGCTCGAAGCCTACCGGATGTTCGCCAACGATCAGGGCTGGCAGCACAAACTGCATGAGGCCGTCGCAACCGGCTTGACGGCCGAAGCCGCCGTCGAGCGTGTGCAATCCGACACCCGCGCGCGCATGCTGCGCTCGACCGATCCATATTTGCGCGATCGTTTGCACGACCTTGAAGATCTCGGCCATCGCCTGATGCGCCAGCTCGTCGGTCAAGATCATGCACCATCGCGCGAGCAACTGCCCGACAACGCCATTCTGATCGCCCGTTCGATGGGTCCGGCGGCGCTGCTCGACTACGACAAAAAACGTTTGCGCGGCCTCGTCCTTGAAGAGGGAACCGCCAATTCGCACGTCTCAATTGTCGCACGCGCGCTCGGCATCCCCGCCGTCGGAGAGGTGCCGAACGCCGCCGGCCTTGCCGATCCGGGCGACGCGATCATCGTCGATGGCACATCAGGCTCGATCTACATTCGGCCCTCGCAGGAAATCCAGTCGGCCTATGCCGAACGTGTAAGGTTCAGGGCGCGGCGTCAGGAGCAGTACCGCGAGCTGCGCGACAAGCCCTGCGTGACGAAGGATGGACAACCGATCGATCTGATGATCAATGCTGGTCTCGTGATCGACCTGCCGCACATCGACGATACGGGATCGTCTGGTATCGGTCTGTTCAGAACAGAATTGCAGTTCATGGTCGGTCAAAGTTTGCCACGCACCAGCGAACAGCTTGCACTTTATCGGGCTGTACTGGACGCCGCAGGCGATAAGCCAGTGACGTTCCGAACGCTCGACATCGGCGGCGACAAGGCGTTGCCGTATATGGACACCATCATCGAAGAAAATCCGGCGCTCGGCTGGCGTGCCATTCGGCTTGGTCTTGATAGACCCGGGCTACTACGCGGGCAAATCCGTGCACTACTACGCGCCGCCTCAGGTCGCTATCTGCGTGTGATGTTCCCGATGATTTCGCAGGTCGACGAATTCGATCAGGCCAAACTCGTCATCGAGCGCGAATTGACATATTTGCGCCAGCACGGTCACACGCTCCCGGAGCGCATCGATGTTGGAACGATGGTCGAAGTCCCCGCGCTACTCTATCAGATGGACGAATTGCTCAAACGGGTCGATTTCATTTCTGTCGGCTCTAATGACCTGTTTCAGTTTCTGTTCGCGGTCGATCGCGGCAATTCCCGGGTGACCGATCGCTTCGATACGCTGTCCGCTCCCATTTTGCGAGCGCTGCGCGAGATTGCAACGAAAGCGAATGCTGCTAAGAAAAGTGTATCTTTGTGCGGCGAAATGGCGTCGCAGCCGCTCGGCGCGCTTGCGCTCGTCGCACTCGGCTATCGCTCGCTGTCACTTTCGGCCACGGCGCATGGACCTGTTAAGGCGCTGATCCTCGATCTCGATGCGAAAAAAGCTCAGGCGATGATAACGCCGCTACTTGATGCGCCCGCAGGAAGTATATCGATCCGGGCAAAACTGATGGAATTTGCCGAGACCGAAGGGCTTTCGCTTTAGCGGGTTGCTTGCAAACAACGCTTCAAGCCGTCTTTCCCTATTCGCGATTCGAGATTCCATTGATGTCTCTACCTGAAACCAAACTCGATACGTTGCTCGCCCGCCACGCCTCGCTGGAAGCCGAGTTGCTGGGTCAGGTCAGTTCGGAAACCTATGTCCGCATCACACGTGAGCTGAGCGAATTGACGCCCGTCGCAAATGCGGTGAAGGCTTATCGCGCCGCGGCAAAAGAAATCGCCGATCTCGACGCAATGATAGCCGACAGCAAGACAGACTCCGACATGCGCGCGATGGCCGAGTCTGAACGGCCACAACTTAATGAGCGCCGCGACCGACTAGTTCAAGAAATTCGTGTCGCGCTTTTGCCAAAGGACGCGATGGACGAGCGCAATGTCATGCTGGAAATACGTGCCGGCACTGGCGGCGACGAAGCATCGTTGTTCGCAGGCGACCTTTTTCGAATGTATGAGCGCTTTGCGGCGCTGCAGGGCTGGAAGGTTGAGTTGATTTCCGCAAGCGAAGGCACAATGGGTGGCTACAAGGAAATCGTTGCCGAAGTGAAGGGGCGCGCCGCCTATGCCAAGCTGAAGTTCGAATCGGGCACCCATCGCGTTCAGCGCGTGCCCAATACGGAAACCCAGGGCCGAATTCACACGTCCGCAGCGACCGTCGCCGTTTTGCCGGAAGCTGAGGAGATCGACGTCGATGTCAAACAGGACGACCTGCGCATCGAGACCATGCGCGCGCAGGGCGCCGGGGGTCAGCACGTCAACAAGACCGAGTCCGCAATCCGCATCACGCATATCCCAACCGGCATCGTCGTCAATATGCAGGACAGTCGCTCACAACACAAAAATCGCGCGTCAGCAATGAATATTCTCCGCTCTCGCATTTATGACGCGGAGCGTCAGCGCATCGATGCCGCTCGCTCAGCAGAGAGAAAGGGTCAAGTCGGTTCCGGCGACCGCTCCGAACGAATCCGCACTTACAATTTTCCGCAGGGGCGCGTTACCGATCACCGCATCAACCTGACGCTTTATAAGCTGCCGCAGGTCATTTCCGGCGAGGCACTTGGCGAACTGATCGACGCGCTCACGACCGAACATCAGGCAACACAACTCGCCGAACAGGGCAGCTCCGCATGAAGCCGTTGAGCGGCTTGAGCGTTGATGCCGCGCGACGCGAGGTTGCGGCGCGGCTCAGGTCGGCTGGAATAGAAACGCCTGAACTGGATGCGCGTCTCCTGATTGGAGCCGCTCTTCGACTGGATCATACCGGCCTCGCTGCGCAGGCCCGCCGGGAAATTACGTCGGGTGAATCAGCCACGGTCGAGGATTTCGTATCGCGAAGGCTAGTCCGCGAGCCAATCGCCCGCATCATCGGATATAGGGAATTCTGGGGGCGCGATTTTCGAGTTACCGACGCGACGCTTGTACCCCGACCTGAAACCGAAGCGGTCGTCGCCGCTGCGTTGAGTTTCCTTCACGTCCATCAGCGATCTTCTGGAGAAACTGTAATCGCGGATATCGGGACGGGCTCAGGTGCGATCTTGCTTTCGCTGCTGTCGGAACTGCCGAATGCACGCGGCGTCGGCGTCGATATCAGCGACGAAGCTTTGGAGATCGCGCGCGCAAATTTCGAAAGACTCGACCTTGGTGACCGCGCTCAGTTCATGACATCCAACTATGGAGCAAATCTGTCGGGGCCATTCGACGTAATCGTTTCGAATCCACCCTACGTCGCCTCTCGCGATATCGAACACCTCGCGCCTGACGTACGCGACTACGATCCCCGTTTGGCGCTTGATGGCGGCAACGATGGCCTCGATGCGTACCGCATTATTGCTCCACAGGCGCAACAACTGCTTCGCACCGAAGGCGCACTGATCGTCGAGATCGGGCACGATCAGGCAACCGGAGTTTCCGAAATTTTCGCTGCCGCCAAGCTGACTGTTCAGGGGGCACCACAGCTCGATTTGTCAGGTACCCAGCGCGTGATCACAGCAGTAAAACCCTGATATTTAAGAGGTTAATGGCCCAAAAAACCTCTTGGAATATGGCTTCGGAACGACTACGTTCCGGCCACAACATCGGTTCAGGGTCTTGGCTCCCGTCTAAGGAATACGGGCTTTAGCCAGAGGTCTCGTCAGAGATCCCCGCCGGATGAAAGGTTCCGACAAGGCTGGTCAGTCGAGCGCGATAGCTACCGAAGCTGCGCTGCTTAAGACCGCGATGCGAACGAGAGCACAGATTGCGCTTGAGCACCTAAACTGAGTTTTAAGCCTGCAATGGCAGGCGAATCCGATCCGGCTCTGAGGGCAGTTGCCCTTGGGCATTTGGAGAACGCGTAGTTGTTGAACGCGACGTACGGCAAACCTGAATCGAAGCTGGGCAACGCTGCGTTTCGCACGTTGGCGAATCGTTGCGCCCGGCACCTCGATCATCACGATCCTGAATCGGTAGAAGGCACGAAATGAGAAACGGTCCGAACAACAACAAGCGTATGCGTAACCGCAACAACAATAACAATCACAACAACAACCGGCGTGGGCAAAACCCGATGACGCGGGTTTTCGAATCCAACGGGCCGGACATCAAAATTCGCGGAACCGCGTCGCACGTTGCTGAGAAGTATGTGCAGTTGGCGCGCGATGCTCGCACCTCTGGCGATCCCGTCGCGGCAGAGAATTACTATCAGCACGCCGAGCATTATTTCCGTCTGATTGCCGCAGCACAGGAGCAATTCCGCCAAAGCCAACCGCAGCAGATGCCGCGCCCGGAAGGCGAAGCCAATCCGGCGCAGACCGATGACGGCGATGAGGGCGAGAGCTTCTCGAATTTCGGACAGGAGCCGGGTTTCGCGCCACAGCCTCAGCAGCAGCAACCGCAATTCCAGCAGCGTGATTCACAACCTTACCAGCAGCGCGATCACCAGCAGCACCGCGACTCAAATCGCGAACAGCGCGACCATCGACCGCAGAATCAACCGTCGACGCAGCCCGTCAGCGACGATGTTGACCGCCTGCCGTCATTCATCACCGGCGGTGCGCAGCCTCAGCCGAATGGCAACGGGCTCGAATCGAATGAAGATCGCTTCAACAATCGCCGTCGGCGGCGCCCGCACGGCCCGCGTCCTGAAGGTCAGCCGACCACAGCTCCGGGTGACGAATTCGGCTCGGGCAGCGAATAACATCGCTTCAATCCCGCGCAATCTAAACTAACTGGACGCTTTCTCGTCGAATTGCGAGGTCGTCGGAACCAGCACCGGCTCCATTGTCGGCATCAACCGGGTTCGTTCCCGATGTGCCGGTATTGCGCGATAGACCTGCTTGCTGGCTTCCACGATATGGACGCCCGCAAATGGCGACGACACTGCCGCGCTAATTTTTTCCCATGCCATGGCTGACCGCAAAATCCAGCCGCCCTGGATTGGCGGCATGTAGAGCGCTTCTCCCCACGCTGTGGGCGTGAACCAAGTCTGCCGCAGCAGCTGCGTGATCTGCGATCGCGAATAAGGACGACCGTGACCGAAGGCGTTGTGTCGGTTCGCGTCCACACGCCGCGACGATTGGGGACGATCGCCATCATCCGCCCTGCCGGAGCCAGCACGCGCCATACCTCCCGCAGCAACGCCTCCGGATCGTCGGAAATTTCCACAGCGTGGACCAGTATGATTCGGTCAACCGCCGCATCCGGAAGCGGCATCAGATATTGGTCCACAAGTGCCGCAAGCGTCGGACGCGCTGTTGGCCACTTCAGAACGCCCTGCGCAGCCGGCATGAAAGCGATACACCGCTCCGCATCCTCGCGAAACAATCCCAGATACGGCGTCGGATAACCCACGCCGAGCACGCGCATGCTATCGGCGTTCGGCCAGTGCTTGCGTATGCCGCGATTGATCAATCGGCGCGCGACAACGCCGAGACGCTGCGAGTAGAAATTCCTCAAGTCGATGACATCAATCGTCATGATGGCGATCATAACACGATGCGGCGCAAGGATGGAGCTATGCCACCAACCAATTCGACCTGATCGATATTGCGTTAACACGTGTTTCACTGATCGCAGTGGACATGCTAACTTCACGAAATTCGTGGAATGGAGACGTCATGGCTGCCGAGATCAGACTGTTCCCCTGCCTGTCCGACAACTATGGCTATCTCATTCACGATCCAGCCACAAAGGCGACGGCGTCCATCGACGCCCCTGAAGCCGCGCCCATCATTAAGGCTCTCCAGCGCGAAGGCTGGGTGCTCACCGACATTCTCGTGACTCATCATCACGCCGACCATGTCGGCGGCATCAAGGAGTTGAAGGAAAAATTTCGATGCAGGGTCGTGGCCCCTCACGACAGGGGAGCGGCCATTCCGCTTGTCGACCAACGCGTCAAGGAAGGGGCGACGGTGAAGGTCGGCAATCTCACCGCGCGAGTTCTTGAGACACCAGGGCACACGCTCGACCACATCAGCTATGTGTTCGATGCCGAGCGCGCCCTGTTTTGCGCCGATACGCTTTTTTCGATCGGCTGCGGCCGCGTGTTCGAGGGCACCTATCCGATGATGTGGGAGTCACTGCTGAAACTGCGCGCGCTGCCGAACGACATGCGAATCTATTGCGGCCATGAATACACTGCGTCCAACGTGAAATTCGCTCTAGGAATTGAACCCAACAATCCTGCTCTCAAAGCGCGCGCCGCAGAAGTCACAGAACTGCGCGCAGAGAATCGTCCCACGATTCCGACACTGATCCGCGACGAAAAGGAAGCAAATGTGTTTTTGCGCGCGGATGTTCCGTCCGTCGCCAGCGCTCTTGGAATGGCCGGGAAAAGTCCGGCGGAAGTATTCGGTGAAATCCGCGAACGCAAGAACAAATCCTGAGCGTGGCGACCATGAGTCGATTGACCGCAACGGACATCATCAGACTGCTTGACCTGAAGCCTCACCCGGAAGGTGGACACTTTCGAGAAACATTTCGAGATGCGCGATATGCCGGCGACGGCCGCGCTGCTTCAACGGCGATTTATTTTCTGCTGAGCCGTGGCGAGCGATCGCATTGGCATCGCGTCGATGCGGCCGAGGTCTGGCACTTTTACGCCGGCAGTGTTCTGAACCTTGAAATCGCCGACGACACGGGACAGCGCGGGATCCGTCTAGGCAACGATTTGAGCGCGGGTGAACGTCCTCAAGCCGTTGTCCCTGCCGGAGCGTGGCAAGCAGCCGATACGACTGGCGACTGGACTCTTATGGGATGCACGGTCGCGCCCGGTTTCGAATTCGAGAAATTCCAATTGGCTTCTCCGGGCTGGAGACCTCCTCCGACCTAACGCTTTCGAAAGATCATATCTTTTGATGCAATCAACCCACCGCCCGCGATCAGCGCTGCCGCAAAAGCAAGCGATGCAGTCGCTTGAGCAAATCCCGCAACGATCAAAAATCCCGTTGACAGAAGTGGCGTCGCGTAAGATGCCGCTGCGAGAACGCGGATGTCGCCCTGTTTCATCCCGATATCCCAAGCAAAGAACGCAACGCCGACCGGGCCTACACCGAGCGCGGCAACTGCAAGCCATTGCGTTAATGTTTCCGGCCAGATCGTCGATTCGAAGACAAAGTGACAGATAGCGGCAAGCGCAGCTGTCGCAAGACAAAATCCCGCAACAGCGTCGGTCGGGACATTCGCGAACATGCGGGACATAACGGAATATCCGGCCCATACGAATGCCGCGACAAAGGCGGCCGCAAAACCCGGAATGTTGGCTCCGCTGAACTGGGCCGTACTGCTTCCTGCAAATAGAGCAACTGTCCCCAGAAAACCGAGGCCAGCTCCAACGATATGATGGCGCGCAAGGCGTTCACCGAGAAGCAGCGATGACAATAAAACGATCAGCAGCGGCCAGAGATAATTGAGCAGGCCCGCCTCAGCAGGCGGCGCTAATCGCAGCGCCAGAAAGTATAGCGCGTGATAGCCGAACAGGCCGCCGATCCCGACACCCCATACCAATGGGGGCTGCCGCAACGCCCGCCACGCACCTATTCGCCATATCCACGTCAATGGCCCGATGCACGCACCGATCGCGAACGTCATGGCCAGCAACTGGAACGCCGGAATTCGGCCAGTTGCAACCGTGAGCACGGCCAGCAGCGACCACATCAGGATTGCGGCCAGGCCAATAAGCGTCTCGGCTGTCCGCGTCATCGCCAACAAAAAATCTTCAGCGCGCGACGCCGTTGTTGAGGCCTACTGAAGATACTGCCCGCCATTGATGGTCATGGTCGAACCTGTGATGAACCCGGACTCATCCGACGCGAGGAACACGACAGCGCGTGCGATTTCTTCGGGTTCGCCCAAGCGAGCCACTGGGATTTGCGGAATAACTGCCTTCTCAAGCACGTCCTTCGGCACAGCCTGCACCATTTCGGTGTTGATGTAACCGGGGCAGATCGCGTTGACCGTGATGCCGCCTTTGGCGTTTTCCAGCGCGAGCGCCTTGGTGAACCCGATATCGCCGGCCTTGGCGGCCGAATAGTTCACCTGACCGAACTGGCCTTTTTGGCCGTTGATCGATGAAATGCTGATGATGCGTCCGAACTTGCGTGATCGCATGCCTTCGATCACCGGCCGAGTCATGTTGAACAGCGAACCAAGATTGGTGTTGATCACCGCGCTCCACTGTTCAAGCGACATCTTGTGGAACGGCACGTCCTTGGTGATGCCTGCGTTGTTCACCAGCACTTCGATCGGACCAAGATCCGCTTCGACCTTCTTGATGCCTTCAGCACAGGCTTCGAATTTCGAAACGTCCCACTTGTAAACTGGAATTCCCGTCTCGGCCTTGAACTTTGCGGCGGCTTCGTCATTGCCGGCATAACTCGCCGCAACTTTGTAGCCGGCACCCTTAAGCGCCTTGCTGATTGCGGCACCGATGCCGCGTGTCCCCCCGGTAACCAATGCAACTCGTGCCATCGCGTGTCCTCACTCACTGACGTTTCTTTTGGAAAATAATTATTCAGGCCAATCGGGGCGACGGCAAGAAAAAAGCCCGGCTCAAGGCCGGGCATTTTGATTTTGTATTGTGCAGTGCGTTGATATTTTAAGAACGCTCGACGCACATAGCGATGCCCATACCTCCGCCGATGCACAATGTTGCAAGGCCCTTCTTGGCGTCCCGCTTCTGCATTTCGTGCAGCAAGGTCACAAGAACGCGCGCACCGGATGCACCGATCGGATGACCGATCGCAATTGCGCCGCCGTTGACGTTGACCTTTGCGGTGTCCCAGCCAAGCTCCTTGTTGACCGCCGACGCCTGTGCCGCGAAAGCTTCGTTCGCTTCGATCAGATCCAGGTCACCCGGCTTCCAACCCGCCTTCTTGAGCGCGGCGCGTGCCGCCGGGATCGGTCCGGTACCCATGATCGAAGGATCGACGCCGGATTGCGCCCACGACACAATCTTCGCGAGCGGCTTTTTGCCTTCCTTTTCGGCCTGCTTGGCCGTCATCAAAACGACTGCAGCGGCACCATCATTGATGCCGGAGGCGTTGCCGGCCGTGACGGTTCCTTCCTTGTCGAAAGCTGGCTTGAGCTTTGTCATCCCATCCAGTGAAGCGCCGTGGCGCGGGCCTTCGTCGGTGTCGACAACGACGTCGCCCTTGCGAGTCTTGACCGTGAAAGGAACGATTTCATCCTTGAACTTACCCGCTTTCTGCGCGGCCTCCGCCTTGTTCTGAGAACCGACGGCGAATTCGTCCTGCTGCTTGCGCGTGATCTGGAATTGCTTGGCGACGTTTTCGGCGGTGTTACCCATGTGATAGCCGTTGAAGGCGTCCCAGAGGCCATCCTTGATCATCGTATCGACGAGCTCAGTCGAACCCATCTTTACGCCGCTGCGCAAATGCTGCGCATGAGGCGACATGCTCATCGATTCCTGTCCGCCTGCGACGACCACATCAGAGTCGCCGTTCTTCAAGGCCTGATAGCCGAGAGCAACCGCGCGAAGCCCGGAGCCGCACAGCATGTTGACACCCCATGCCGGACTCTCGACCGGGATGCCCGCCTTCATAGCTGCCTGACGCGCCGGATTTTGGCCCTGACCGGCGGTCAAAATCTGGCCCATGATGACTTCGGAGACGTTGTCCGGCTTTACGCCGGCTCGATCGAGCGCGGCCTTGATGGCGACTGCGCCGAGTTCATGCGCCGGGACATTTGCAAAGGCGCCGTTGAAGGTTCCGATCGGGGTACGAGCGGCACTGACGATAACAACATCGTCCGACATGGACATCTCCGTTGGGTGAATAGCTCGAAAGCTCTAGGATTTTAGGCGGGACAGCCGCGACAATCGGGCTTCCGCTCTCGCCTCCAGCCTAGCGGCTTTGGACCGGCCTGCCAAAGGCAATATGGCCATTTGCTGTGCGGGCCAGCCTTGCTGCCCTGCTCGCACATTAACCGTGCTGCACAAAACGGTAGCCCTACCCGCCTGAAAGTGCTTATTTTATTGCAATGCATTGTTTGCACTGCCCCGGTCAGTTACCGGAGGTTCGGTCCCTCGGTATGTATGTGTGAGTTCATGGCAAAATCCGACCAGCCCATTACCATCAAGAAGTACGCCAACCGGCGTCTCTACAATACCGGCACCAGCACGTATGTGACGCTCGAGGATCTCGCGGCGATGGTGAAGGACGGGGAGGACTTCCTCGTCTATGACGCCAAGACCGGCGACGACATCACCCGCTCCGTGCTCGCGCAAATCATCTTCGAGCAGGAAAACAAGGCGGGGCAAAATCTCTTGCCGACGACATTCCTGCGCCAACTGATCCGCTTCTATGGCGACAGCATGCAGATGGTCGTGCCGAAATATCTCGAACAATCGATCGACACACTGACGCGCGAACAGGAAAAGTTCCGCAAGCAGATGACGGATACGTTCAGCAACACTCCGTTTGCTCCGCTGGAAGAGCATGTCCGCCGCAACATGGAAATGTTTGAAAAAACATTTGCGATGTTCAAGCCGTTCGGAGCGCCTGCGCGCGCTCACACGGCCGACGCTCCGCCCACAAGCACCGAACCGCCGGAAGGCGACGACATCGACGACCTCAAGCGTCAGATGAAAGAGATGCAGGAACGGCTCGAGCGCATGGCGAAAGAGCCCGAAGACAAAACCTGATTAAAGGGCCGGATCAAAAATCCGGCCTTTTGATTTTTTAAGTGCAATTTTGTAGAGCTATCCGGCTACAGATTGGGCGGCCGACGACGCTCCGGCGCGCTCGCCCCATGGCCTCGAAAGCGAAGCCAATCCAGTCAAGCGGCCCTGAATGTAGTCGCAGCCCCAGTTTTTCAAAATCGTTGCGGATTCTTCGTCCTGCACCCATTCAGCAACGGTCTTGATGCCAAGCCGATGCGCAAGGTCAACCAGCGTTTGGACGAACGCGCGATCGTCTGCAGAACGTGTGATGTTTTGAACGAACGCCCCGTCGATTTTCACGATATCGACGCCGAGTTTTCGCAGATTGCGGAATGACGTATAGCCGGCGCCAAAATCGTCGATTGCAATCCGACTGCCGAAATTCTTTAGACGCGTCACAAACCCTCGAACGTCATCGAGGTCCTGAATAGCAACCGTCTCGGTGATTTCCACGATCAGCCGTTCGGCAACGCCCGGATGCGCGCGCATCAGCGACTCAATGCTCGACCACCAATCCTGGTCCATTGTCGTATCGGGAGAAATATTCAGGCTGAGATGGGCATGAGGTGCTGATGTCAACTCGGCGATCACCAATTCAAGAACGCGGTGGTCGACGAGCCGGATCAGCCCCAGTTTTTCCGCTACCGGCACAATGTCCGGCGACAGTGAATATTGGCCATCTTCCTGTCTCATGCGAACAAGGCATTCGTGAAAAGCGACCTGACGTGAGGCGGCGGCCACGACCGGCTCATAAGCCATGACGATTCGGCGCTCGTTGAGCGCCGTGACAATCTCGTCCGTGACGCGGATATTCACGCTGCGTTGTGCGTCGCGTTCGGGATTTGGGCGCCATATCATCATCGAACCGCGACGCCGGGCCTTTGCGAGTTCAAGCGCTTCCTGCGTCCGACTCATCGCCTCTTCGGCATTGCGCGCATGACGAGGTGCGTTGACGGCACCGATCGTCGCCGTCACAGCGACGGGACCGGATCGCGTGGACACGACTTCATCGCGGATGCCGGCGAGAAAGCGTTCAGCCGCGATGTTCATGTCATCGACAGTGCAGTTTTTAAGGATAAGGCCGAATTTGTTGCCCGAGAAGCGCCCGAGAACGTCCCCGCCACGAAGACGCGCGCGGATGCGCTTGGCGATTTCCAGAATCACTTCGTCCGCGACGTCGAATCCAAATGCATCATTGAGCCGCGCAAGATGGTCGATACCAATCAGCATGAACGCGAATGACGAACGAAATCGCGTGGTTTCCTCAACGGCCTCGGCGAGCGATGCAACGAGGCGCTGCCGGTTGGACTCCCCGGTCAAAGCGTCGTTCTGCGATAGCTTCATCAACTGCTGATCGCGAACATGCCGCTCGTTATTGACGCGGACGATGCCTTGCGCGCGTGCCGGCTTTCCGTCCTCGCCCGCGTACCAGCAGCCGGATTCCTCGATCCAGATCAATTCGGCCGACGTGCTTGCACGCACTCCGTATTCGATCTGATAGGCCACACCGCGGCCCGTATCCTTCGCCGAGCTATTGAGGACCGCATCGGATCGAACCCCACGTGACGGCTCGATAAGCTTTGCGAGCTCGCTTGCGCTTCTCAGCGCTTCAAATGAAATGTCGCCGAAAACCGCCGCAGCATTGTCGCTCCATGCTATCGAGCCGGATGCAATATTCCACTCGAAACTCGCATGACCGAGCGCGTTGAGAATACGAGGAACGTCCAAACGGAATTTAGCGGGGGCCGGAGATGATGGGGTGGCGGATGTCAATGTCGCCTCGTTCTGGGACGCCGGCAGGTGATTCGTAAGCCAAGAATAAAGCGCGTGGCGCTATCCAGCCTAGGCAAACTTCCTGAAGAATGTGGCAAACCGGATCATGCAGACCCACAGCCACTCGGTAAATGCTTGCCAACCATGCCCGGCATGAGTCTTGCGACGTCGAGGCCAGAAGGGCGTTTTACGTCCCAAAACGAGACAGGGCTGGCGCATAATGGACGGTCGAAAATCCGAAACCGGAACTTGGCTTGTGCCTGTCGAGGCTCACGTTGAGTGCCAGACGCGGCTTAGCGGAACGGTTAGGCCAAACGTATTTTTCATCACGCAATTGATCGCGACCGCTGCCGGTGCCCCTCAGACACGCACGCTGCGACGAAGCGAGCCCGCCTGCGCTTACGATGGCTATGGAGCTGCTTCAGATCGCCGGCTCGAATTTTCGATACGAACGGGCGACCGCGTTTCGCAGGTCGCCTGAGCGATCAGGGCTTCTGATCGCCTTCTGCATTGGATTTCGGCGCGCCGCCAGCTATCGACGATTGATCCCGATCGGAAACCAGATCGGACATGCTCCAGTCGGAAACCTTTTTCTCTGCACCCGGCTGCGCATTCAGCGCGGAGGATGGTGCCACGGGCGCGGGTGACACCGTCATCATTTCAGGCGGCTTGGCTTCGGAAGGAATGACATCAGCGCGCTTCGGTTCTGATGGCGCCTTGTCCGGCTTTGGCACGACAACTGGCTCCTGCCTCATCGGCTGCGGGGCAGCGGAAACTGCCGCATATCTCCGATTGCGCAGGCCGATCACTGTACCGGCCACGAATTCAACGCCGGTGAGAACCGTCAGCAGAAAAAAATCCGACGTACCGAGAGCTTTTAAGAGCAGAAATTCAGCGGTCGCACCCCCGAAGACCATCAGCGACAGCAGATGATCGGTGAGGTAACGCGTGCCGGGGCGCGAAGCCTTGATGACCTCAAACATCAGCAGAACGATTGCGAGCGCGATCAAGGCGTCGCCGAACGTGAGCGTCCACTGCACGCCAGACATCAGCGTTACCGTCACGATCTGCGACGTGAATGCCACCCCGGGCATCAAGAATACGAAGATGTTATAAATCGCGAGCGGAATGAGAAGCAGCGGGAAACCGATCATCGACATCGGCAAGCCTTCTCTCGAAATCGTCTGCACAGCGCTTTCGCGAACAGTCGCGGCTCACGACCGCAACGAATAACGCCGCCCGAAGGCGGCGTAATCATGTCTTAGTCTTTCTTGACCTTCAGGACCTGACGGCCCTTGTACATGCCAGTCTTCAGATCGAGGTGATGCGGACGCCGCAATTCACCCGAGTCCTTGTCTTCAACATAGGTCGGCTTTTTGAGCGCGTCAGCCGAGCGGCGCATGCCGCGGCGTGACGGCGAGGTTTTCCTGCGTGGAACGGCCATTGGTCGTCGTCCTTTGGATCAAGGCTCACCCGCCGGGCGGGAGGCGCTTCGAAATTGCGATTGAGGCCGCGCTTATAGAGGAACGTCATAGCGAAATCTAGACCGGGACAGGACAGAAAATGGGCCAAAATGGCTCAAAACCGGCGATTCAGGCCCCAGCAATTCGCAGCTTCCGCTGATTGCGCTCGCACCATATATGTGCCGGCCATGCGCCGAACGGCTGGACCGGGATTGCGAGCGCTGCGCGTGACCGGATTGGGAAGGATTGAGGCCAGCAGCGCGGCCTCCTGCAGCGAAAGGGACGAAGCCGACCGACCGAATGCGTAGTTCGAACCCGCCTCCGCGCCGAATTGTCCGTCTGGACCAAGCTCTGCGACATTCAGATAGAGTTCCAGAATACGCTTCTTCGGCAGAACGAGATCGATCCACAAGGCCAGCGGGAATTCGAGGCCCTTACGGATAACACTGCGCCCCGGCCAGAGAAAAAGGTTCTTGGCAACCTGTTGTGTGATCGTCGAACCGCCACGCACAATGTCGCCATCCTGCGCGTCCTCGATCACATCACGTACCGATCCCCAATCGATACCGTGATGGGAACAGAACTTCGCGTCCTCGGCACCAACCACGGCGGGTGGCAATGCAGGCGACATTGCGTCGATATCGATCCATTTCCGGATCGCGGGTTCGCCCATCAGAAAGCGCCCCACCATCAATGTCGATATCGGATGTCCTACCACATAAAGCGGGGCCAGGGCGTAAGGTGCGGCAATAGCCACGAGAACAATCAGGGCCAATGCGCGGACCGCTCGTCGCATCTCATCCAACCTTGCAAGCCAATCGAAACGTGCGCCTTAGCTAGCAGAAATCGCGCTAAGCACTCTACCGAAATCCCCGCCGAACCGGCTTAAGCGGAATTGACGAAGGCGAAGCCATGACCGATTGTCCCGCCAAAATTAAGCGACCCTTCTGGAGTTTTCGATGACGACCGGCCTCTCACCTCAGGACTTTGCCAAGCGGCTCGATACGACGGCAGCCGACACGGAAACGCTGCTGCAGCGCTTACTGTCGGATGCGACGTTGCCCGGTGAAATCACACGGCCGCATCGGCTCATGGACGCGATGCGCTATTCGAGCTTGAACGGCGGTAAGCGGTTGCGCCCTTTCCTCGCGGCGGAAAGCGCCGCGATCTTCGGCGTGCCGCGCGACAGCGCTCTTTTGGCCGGAGCCGCGCTCGAATGCATCCACTGTTATTCGCTGATCCATGACGATCTTCCCTCGATGGACAACAGCGATCTGCGCCGTGGCCGGCCGACAGCGCACAAAAAGTACGATGACGCCACCGCCATTCTCGCTGGCGACGCGCTGCTGACGCTCGCCTTCGACATCATCACGCGTGATGAAGTTCATAAGGACGCAGGCGTGCGGCTCGCGTTGACTCGTGCGCTCGCTCGCGCATCCGGACTTGGCGGCATGGTGGGTGGACAAATGCTCGATCTCGCGGGCGAAGGCCGCTTCGGCGACAAGGAAACGCCCGATGTAGCCAAACTTCAGCAGATGAAAACCGGAGCGCTTCTGAAATACGGCTGTATCGCGGGCGCGCTCTTGGGTCAGGCACCGAAGGCGCAATTCGATGCACTCGACACCTACGGTCATGCATTCGGCGAAGCATTCCAGATCGCTGACGATCTCCTGGACGTCGAGGGCGACGCGGCGGCACTCGGCAAACCTGCCGGTCAGGACGCGGCGCTCGGCAAGACCACCTTCGTCACACAACTCGGGATCGACGGCGCGAAGACCCGGCTGCGCGATCTGCTGAAACAGGCCGACGCAGCGCTAACTCCGTTTGGCGCAAAGGGCGATGTGCTGCGCGCAGCCGCTCGTTTTGTCGCCGAGCGACAAAGCTAGTCACATGACCTCCCGGCCCACAGGGGCGAAGGCCCGAACCAAGCAAACCGCCGACGATTTCCTCGAGCGTTTTCGAAAGATGCCGAAGGCCGTTCGCATCGTGTACGCACGGCCGCGGCTTTTTATATCGGTGCTGATCGGAATTGCGTCGCTTATATTTATGCCGGCGAGCTGGAGGATAACGAGCCGCCTTCTCTTTGCTTGGGATATTTCCCTTATTCTTTATCTGTCTCTCGCCTATTCAACCGTCATGTCATGCGGTCAGGATTTTATCCGCCGTCAAGCGGCCTTGCAGGATGACGGCCGATTCCTGATCCTCATCATGACTCTCGTTGCGGCATTTGCGAGCATCGCGGCAATTGTAATGGAATTGGGAGTAAAACCTCAGCAAGCGCCGCAACTCGTTCTCGCGGTGACGACGATCATTCTGTCCTGGCTTGCGATCCATACGACGTTTGCGCTTCACTATGCGCATGAATATTACCGCAGCAGGAGCGCGCAGGGTTTGAACTTTCCCGGCGGGGGCGAACCTGATTATTGGGACTTCGTCTACTTCTCTTTCGTCGTCGGCATGACCGCGCAGGTCTCCGATGTCGGTATCACCGACAAGATCATTCGCCGCACAGCCACAGTGCACGGGATCACGTCTTTCTTCTTCAACACAGCGTTGCTGGCCCTGATGGTGAACATCGCTGCTAGCGCGATTTGAGGAATCGGTTAGCCTGCCGAAATGGTCCAGACATTTCTGACTTTTCTGCTTGTGCTCACGGCCCTCGCCGGATCAGCAACGCTCGCCCGCAAGACCGACATTGCACCAGCGATTGTTTTCCTTCTTGTCGGCATCGTTCTCGCATTCACGCCGGGCTTTCCGCGGATCGAAATGAAGCCGGAAGGCGTGTTGCTTCTGGTGCTGCCGCCGCTGATCTATTCGGCCGGCGTTGCCATGAGCTGGCGCGAGTTCAAATCGAATTTGCGGCCTATCGCCTTGCTCGCTATCGGCTGCGTCATCTTCACGACATGCGCTGTGGCGGCGGGTGCACATTACGTACTTGGGTTGCCTTGGGGTGTCGGCTTTGTCCTCGGCGCGATAGTATCCCCGCCAGATGTGGTCGCGCCTCTTGCCATCGCGCGGCGACTGAAGCTGCCGCATCGCATTCTCGTCATTCTCGAAGGCGAAGGTCTCGCCAATGATGCGACAGCACTGATCCTCTATCGCTTCGCGGTTCTCGCCGTCAGCACCGGCACGTTTTCATTTGTTTCTGCACTCGACACATTCATCGGCATTCTCATCGGCGAAGTAATTTTCGGAATCGCCGTCGGCAGGCTCAGCTTGCGGCTTCGGCAATGGGCGCACGATCCTCGTGTTGAAATCTCGCTGTCCTTGCTAACCCCCTATCTCGCCTTTTGGGTGCCGGAGCACTTCGGTGGCTCGGGTGTCATTGCGACCGTTGTTGCGGGACTTTACGTCAGCTGGAACGGGCCATTGCTCATTCCGGCTGCAACGCGGCTTCAAGGAATTTTCTTTTGGGATGTCGTGATCTGGCTGATCGAAGGCGTTCTGTTCCTGATGATCGGCTTCCAGATGAGATTTCTCATGGAAAAGTCGAAGGCCGTTCCTCTCCACGATATTCTGATGGCGGTGGCACTGACCTCGGCTATCGTCATTGTCGCACGCTTCATCTGGGTGTTCCCGGGCACCTATCTTACGCGATACTTCAACAGGCGCCTCGCCACCCGCGACCCGGCACCATCGTGGCGAGCCGTTGTCGTCATCGGCTTCACCGGCATACGCGGTGTCGTATCGCTTGCCGTTGCCCTTGCTCTGCCGCTGACGCTTCCTGGAGGCGAGGAATTTCCCCATCGCGATCTCATTCTGTTTGCAAGCTTCGGCGTGATTATCGTGACGCTGGTCGGCATCGGCTTAACTCTGCCGCTGCTTGTTAAATTCCTCGGACTATCGCAACACGGTCACGCCGAAGAGCGTCACGAGCGGGAGGCTGAGATTGCCGCGCGGCGGCACATCATCCAAGCAGGCCGCAAGCATCTCGATCATCTCATCGAGAACCGCAAGCTGTCCGAAAGTCTCGCCGGATTTCTGATGGCGCGGCATGAAACGCGCGTCCGCGCAATTCCCGATCCACCAAAAGAAGAAGGTCAACACACGCCCGCCACGCAGGGCGCATCCATCATTCGCGAAATCATCGCAGCTGAACGACAAGAACTGCACAAACTTCTACGCGACGGCAAAATCACCGACGAAACACGACGCCGCCTTGAAAGAAACCTCGATCTCGAGGAAGCCGTGATCAGCAACAGCGAAAAAAATACGCCGCTGTAAGCAGCGGCGTATTTCAAGTTTGATCGGCTGCAGTCGGATTATTCGGCGGCCGTCACCGGAACCTTGCGATTGGCGCCATAACGCTGCTCGATGTAATCGATGACAAGGACCTTGAAATCCTGCGCGATATTCTCGCCGCGCAGGGTACGGAATTTCTGACCGTCGACGAAGACCGGAGCGGCCGGCGTTTCGCCGGTGCCCGGGAGAGAGATGCCGATGTCGGCGTGCTTGGACTCGCCCGGACCATTGACGATGCAGCCCATCACCGCGACGTTAAGCTGTTCGACACCCGGATACTGAGTCTTCCATGTCGGCATTTCATCGCGGATGAACGACTGAATATCGCGTGCGAGTTCCTGGAACACGGTCGACGTGGTACGTCCACAGCCGGGGCATGCCGCGACAAGCGGCACGAAGGTGCGAAAGCCCATTGTCTGAAGGATTTCTTGACCGACTTTCACTTCGAGCGTGCGGTCGCCGTTCGGCTCCGGCGTCAACGAGACACGGATGGTGTCACCGATGCCGTCCTGAAGAAGAATGCCGAGCGCTGCGCTCGACGCGACGATTCCTTTCGAGCCCATGCCAGCTTCGGTCAATCCAAGATGAATTGCGTAATCCGAGCGACGAGCGAGTTCACGATAAACCGAAATCAGATCCTGAACGTTCGATACTTTCGCGGACAGGATCATGCGGTTTTTCGGTAATCCGATTTCCTCGGCGCGCGCGGCAGACAGCAGCGCCGACTGCACCATGGCTTCGCGCGTCACGGCGCGTGCATCGATCGGATCGGGAGACTTCGCGTTGTCTTCCATTAACCTTGTTAGCAATTCCTGATCGAGCGAACCCCAGTTTGCCCCGATGCGGATGGTCTTGCCGTATTTCAGCGCCATCTCGACAATTTCGGTGAACTGCGTGTCGCGCTTGTTCTTGAAGCCAACATTGCCCGGATTGATGCGATATTTCGACAACGCCTTCGCGCAGTCGGGATATTCGGCGAGCAACTTGTGACCGATGTAATGGAAGTCGCCGATCAGCGGCACATCCACTCCCATTTTGTCGAGTTTCTCGCGGATATGCGGAACTGCGGCGGCCGCTTCGTCGCGGTCCACCGTAATGCGTACCATCTCTGAACCGGCACGAGCGAGGGCTGCGACCTGTTTGACGGTCCCTTCGACATCGGCAGTATCTGTGTTGGTCATCGACTGCACGACAATCGGCGCGCCGTCGCCAACTTTCACGTTGCCAACCATCACTTGAACGGTCTTATGACGACCCTTCGGCCCAGCCGGAATCTCTCTCGTTCGTTCTTTCAGATCGCTCATGGTGCTCAAATATCAGGTTTTTGTGACAGGAGGCAGCAACGGATCGCCAGCAGCCTCTTTGGGGCGGTTTACCAGATATAGGCCCGCCATGACCAGAAGTGCAGCCCCCGCGAATGCCAAAGTCAGGCTGTCATGCATGATGAAATAGCCGCCAATCACGCCGAACAGTGGGGTTATGAAGGTAAATGACGACAATTTGCTGGCCGAATAGGTGCGGATCAGGAAGAACCAGATCAGGAATGTAATCCCAACAACCCAGAACGTCTGGTAGATCATGGACACCGTCGCGACGATCCCCGGCATGTGGGTCAGCCGCTCGCCGCTGAGCAGCGCTCCAATAGCCAGAATCGGGACCGACGCGGCGACCTGATAGGCCAAGGTCTTTTCTGCCGGGGCCTGCAGCAGCCTCGTGGATTTCACCACCAGCGTTGTCGCCGCCCAGAGAATTCCACCTCCGACGATCAATAGATCGCCGATAATGACCTTCGCATCGACGAAGGGTTGCGGCACGCCGATGGCAAGCGCAACGCCCGCAAATGACAACGCCATACCTATCCATTGAACGGCGCTGAGTTCCTCGTGAAGAAATCGCTTGGAGCCCAGCGCGACGACAAATGGTGCGACATAGAGAAACACAACAGCGCGCGATGCGCTTGTAAACGTCAGTCCCGTGTAAATCAGAATGAACTCAAAGCCGAACAGTGCGCCGGCGAACAGGCCGGCCCACAAAGTGCCGTCTCGTTTGAAAATTTCGACACCGCGAGATCGCGCAATCAAAAGAATGACCAGAAGGCCGCCAAACGACCGCATCGCTGCTTGCGTCAATGGCGGAATATCCGGCAGAGCGAGCTTCACCGAAATCTGGTTGAAGCCCCAGCTCAGGCAAAGCATCAGCATCAAGAGAATCGCCGTCGCGTTCAGCGGCCGTCCCGCGCGCGTGACCGTCGATTGATTTTTTATCATGAAGCTCCGGTTCGGCTTTCCGCCGATTTTATTCTGATTTACCGCGCGGCTTTCTGACAGTAAGCGCACATCCCGATGATTTCTACCACCGAGAGCTTGGGCGAAAATCCTGTTCCGCGCGCTGCATCGTTGAACGATCGCTCAATCGCAGCCGACGGAATTTCGCCGACAGATCCGCAAACTTCACAGATCAAAAAAGCCACGACAGAGATATCGTCATGGTTATGCGAGCAAGCCAGAAACGCATTGCGACTTTCGATGCGATGAACAAGACCGCTCTCCATCAGAAAATCGAGTGCGCGATAGACTGTGATCGGCGCGGGTCTCGCTATTTGCTTGGCCATTAGTTCGATGATCTCATAAGCGCCAAGAGGACGATGGCTTGAGAGCAGGATACCAAGCACCTGGCGGCGGATTGGCGTGAATTTCTGTCCACGAGCGGCGCAGACCCGTTCCGCGTGAGAAAACGCATCGGCCGCGCATCGGCCATGGGTGTGACCGGGAGTGGGAAAGGCGGGTTTTGACTGAGCCATGGCCGGATCATTTAACGCTGTCGGCAGCATTACGCTCGATATTTCAGAGAGATGACATCAAAATTATGGGCCAGCGGAATTTCTTATTGCATTGCACCATAATACTCCCAAATGTTCTCTGCACCACACATCATCGGCTACGCCGGCGGTCTAGGATTGTAGCGAGCCATTCAGAGGGCAACGCACCTTGGCGACCAACCTCAAATCCTACCTCGACAGCCTCGCGCCTTGGAATTTCACCGGCGCGCGCAAAGCGACAACTGCGAAGAAAATCAATCTGGCTTTGCAAGGCGGCGGTTCACACGGCGCGTTTACGTGGGGGGTGTTGGATCAGTTACTGAGCGACGGACGACTCGAAGTGACCGGCATCTCCGGCGCATCGGCCGGCGCGCTCAATGCTGTGATGCTGGCCGATGGTCTGACGCGCGGCGGTCCCGAGGAAGCGCGCAAGCGACTTGCAGATTTCTGGCGCGCGACGAGCGCCGGCGGAGACCTGCCGCCGATCCAGCGCGCGCTGACGGATCGCCTGTTTTCGATGATTCCGTTTGCATCGGCTCCTGTGCAGAACTGGTTCGAGGCGATGACGCACTATTTTTCGCCTTACGAACTCAATCCGCTCAACATCAATCCGTTAAGCGGTCTGATCGAGCGCTTCGTCGATTTCGAGGCGTTGCGCAAAAACAAGGATCTTGCGCTCTACATCTCGACGACGAACGTCCACACCGGACGCCTGCATATCTTTGCAGGCGACAAAATCACCGCCGATGTCGTCATGGCGTCCGCCGCACTTCCTTTCATGTTTCGCGCGGTGGAAATTGAAGGCGTTCCCTACTGGGATGGCGGTTACATGGGCAATCCAGCGATCTTTCCGTTTCTTCAAACAACGGACGCGGAAGATGTCCTCGTCGTTCAGATCAACCCGGTTTCGCGGACGACGACACCGCGGACGTCAGCCGAGATTATCAACCGGCTTAACGAAATCACTTTCAATTCAGCGCTTATCTCGGAATTGCGCACGATGGATTTCGTCAATCAACTGATTGACGATGGACGGCTGCCGCGAGGCACAGGCAAAGATCAATACCGCAGACTAAACATCCACCGCATCGATCTGGGCGGCCTCGGCACGAGGCTTGCCGCATCGAGCAAGATGAAAACCGATTTCGATTTTTTCGAGCTGCTGCATCGCGCGGGGATGCGCGCCGCCAAAAAATTCCTGGACAATCATTTCGACGACATCGGCAAGCAAAGCACGATCGATCTTGCAGCCGAATCTGGCGTCGAATGGGCCTAATCGATCAAAGATCGAAAAAGACGGTTTCTCTCTCGCCCTGCAAATGCACATCGAATCGATAGGTTGCGATGTCGCTGGCTTCACGCTTGGCGATCAGCGTTGCGCGCCGGTTTGCAGGAACAAGCGCGAGCACGGGATCGGACGTGTTGGCGGCCTCTCCATCAAAATAGATTCGCGTCATCGCCTGTTGCGTCATGCCCCGTGCGTACACCGCGAGAAGAATATGTGGGGCCTGAAATCTACCATCCGGTCCCGGCACAGCACCCGGTTTGATCGTCGAGAACGAGTACGCCCCGTTTGAATCGGTGCCGCAGCGGCCAAACCCCTTGAATACGGAATTTGGAATCGCTCGGCTGTCCTTCGAATCCGCAAAGCGGCCTTGCGCATCAGCCTGCCAGATTTCCAGCATCGAATCGTTGATCGGCTTGCCGTCGCCATCGAATATCTGCCCGACGATACGAATGCGCTCGCCCGCTGCATCGGGCGTGACGAGATCGTTGCCGAACGCGTCATTCCATTGATACGCGCCGCCGGGTGTCAGGCCGTACTTGAAATAGGGACCGACAGTTTGCGAAGGGGTGATGCCGCTCATCAATCGTTATCCAGAGGCGTCGCGTTGCGACCGCGCAACACGATGTCGAACCGATAACATAGCGCCCAGTCTGGTTTCGTATTCTCGAGATCGAAATGAGAGACCATGCGCATCCGCGCTTTCTCGTCGGTCACCGAATTGAAAATCGGATCGTAAGCGAACAGCGGATCGCCGGGGAAATACATCTGCGTCACGATGCGCGAGATGAATGAATGACCGAAGACCGAAAAGTGGATGTGCGCGGGCCGCCACGCATTCGGGTGATTGCCCCACGGATAGGCACCGGGCTTGATCGTCACGAATTTGTAGTAGCCGGCCGCATCGGTTTTCGCGCGGCCTGCTCCGGTAAAATTCGGATCCAGCGGAGCCGGATGCTGGTCGACGACGTGAACATATCGCCCGCACGCATTGGCCTGCCATATTTCGACGAGCGTATCGGAAACACCGCGTCCGTCTTCATCTCGGACGTGGCCATGCACCATGATGCGTTCGCCCAATGGCTCGCCCTTGTGCTGAATCGTAAGGTCGTGATCGTTCGCGCGCACCGACTCTTGCCCGTATACAGGTCCTGTCAGTTCGGACAGCGTATGAGGCATCAAGATGAGAGGCTTCGTCGGCGACCGCTTGACCGTGCTTTTGTAGGCACGCGACAGCGGCGGCGCGAACGCAGACTTGCTATCGCGTGGATAAATAAGAGTCATGCCGTCCTCCGGCGACGATCAGTTGAGCTTTTCAAACGCAACCGCGACGCCCTGTCCGACGCCGACGCACATCGTTGCGATCGCGAGCTTTCCACCACGCTTCTCCATGCCGTGAACCGCCGTCAGCGCGAGCCGCGCTCCGCTCATCCCTAGCGGATGACCCAATGCAATCGCACCGCCATGCGGATTCACGAAATCAGCATCTTCCTTCACGCCAAGCTGGCGCAGCACAGCAATACCCTGCGATGCAAATGCCTCATTGAGTTCGATCAAATCAATGGCGCTTATCTTCAGTCCGAGGCGCGCAAGCAGCTTCTGCACCGCCGGAACGGGGCCGATACCCATGACGCGCGGCGCAACGGCCGCCGATGCATGGCCCAGAATTCTCGCACGCGGTGTCAACCCGTGTTTCTTGACCGCTTCTTCAGAAGCCAAGATCATTGCAGCTGCACCGTCGTTAACACCAGATGCGTTGCCCGCGGTAACCGTTCCCGGATTGCGAACGATGGGCTTGAGCTTGGACAGTCCTTCGAGCGTTGTTTCGGGGCGCGGGTGTTCATCCTTGTCGACAATGATCGGACCAGCCTTGCCGCCCGGGATGGTCACCGGCGTAATCTCGTTCTTGAAATATCCGGCTTCAATTGCCTTGCCGGCACGCTGTTGGGAGCGGATCGCAAACGCATCCTGATCCGCACGCGAAATTTGATAATCTTCGGCGACGTTTTCGCCGGTTTCCGGCATCGCATCGACGCCGTATTGCGCCTTCATGAGGGGATTGACAAAACGCCAGCCGATCGTGGTGTCGTAGGTTTCAACGGTGCGCTGAAATGCCTCCGAAGCCTTTGCGGTGACGAACGGAGCTCGGGTCATCGATTCGACACCGCCGGCGATTGCGAGATCGATTTCGCCCGCGCGGATGGCGCGTGCCATTCCTCCAACGGCATCGAGGCCCGACGCGCAGAGACGATTGATGGTCATGCCGGGAATCGTCTCAGGCAAACCGGCGAGCAAAAGAGCCATGCGCGCGACGTTGCGATTGTCTTCACCAGCCTGATTGGCACAGCCATACGCAACTTCGTCGACAGCGCCCCAATCTACCTTGGGGTTGCGCGCCATCAATGCTTTCAGCGGAACAGCTGCCAGATCGTCGGCGCGAACCTTTGCGAGCGAACCGCCAAAACGGCCAATCGGCGTTCTCACCGCATCGCAAACAAATACGTCACGCATGATTGCTTCTCCCAGCTTGTCAAAATCGTTCTAGGAAGCCGTGGTTGACAGGTCAACTCGCAAGGCTTCAGGCCGCTGCTATCCTGCCATGCATGAAGCCAAGAGGTACGGGGAAAACGCACGTCAAAGCCACATGGCAGCACTAAATTTTGCTAGCGTGAGCGCATGACAATACATTCCGCGCTGCCGACACCACCGGATGATGAGGCTGCCCTACTAGAGGTACCCGGCCGCGTCACGCCTATGATGGAACAGTATCTTGAATTGAAAGCGGCCAATCCCGGCCTGCTGCTGTTCTATCGCATGGGCGATTTTTACGAACTGTTCTTCGAGGATGCAGAAATCGCGTCCCGCGCACTCGGAATCATGTTGACCAAGCGCGGCAGGCATCTCGGACAGGATATTCCGATGTGCGGCGTGCCGATTGATCGGTCCGACGACTATCTGCACCGACTCATCGCTCAAGGACATCGCGTCGCAGTCTGCGAGCAAATGGAAGACCCCGCAGAGGCAAGGCGGCGCGGCAACAAAAGCGTCGTGCGCCGCGATGTGGTGCGGCTGATCACGCCAGGGACTTTGACTGAAGACACACTGCTCGATGCCAAGGCGAATAATTACCTTCTCGCAATAGTCCGCGCGAAGGCATCATCCGGCGAAAGCAAGCTCGGCGTGGCATGGATCGACATTTCGACATCTGAATTCATTGTCATGGAATGTGCGGCTTCGGAGCTTGCGGCGACGCTGGCGCGCATCAATCCCAACGAGGTGATTGTTACCGACGCACTCTATAGCGATCCCGAAATGTCACCGCTGCTGAGATCGCTCCCGGCAGTAACGCCGGTTACGCGCGACGTGTTCGATGCGGCGACAGCAGAACGCAGGCTGTGCGATTATTTCGCGGTGGCGACGACGGACAGCTTCGGTGCGATGTCACGCATTGAGACGACTGCTGCAGCAGCGGCCGTCACTTATGTCGATCGCACGCAGTTCGGAAAGCGGCCGCCGCCTTCGCCTCCCGCGCGAGAGGCATCCGGTGCAACGATGGCGATCGACTCTGCAACCCGAGCTAACCTTGAATTGACCAGAACACTTTCAGGCGAGCGCTCCGGTTCGTTGCTCGATGCCATCGACAGGACCGTGACCGCTTCAGGATCGCGGCTTCTTGCGCAGCGCTTGGCCGCCCCGTTGACGGATAGCACCTCGATTTGCCACCGGCTCGATGCTGTTGCGCTGATTTTCTCGGACAGCGCGTTGCGCGACGATCTTCGTGGAATTCTTCGTAGCGCACCGGACATGTCTCGTGCACTCACGCGACTGTCGGTAGGCCGTGGTGGTCCACGCGATCTTGCGGCGCTGCGTGACGGAGTTTTGGCGGGGCAAGAAGCAATCTTGCGGCTGGAGCGGATCGATCAACTACCGCGAGAGATCGTGTCTGCTATCGATGCCTTGCGGCTACCTTCAAACGAACTGGCGAAAGAGTTGGCACGCGCGCTCGACGACGAGCTGCCGCTGTTTAAGCGCGATGGCGGCTTCATTCGCCAAGGCTACGAATTGGCGCTCGACGAGACGCGGAACCTGCGCGACGCCTCACGCCTTGTCGTGGCCGCGATGCAGGCGCGCTACGCAGAGGACACGGGCATCAAGGGACTGAAAATCCGTCACAACAATATGCTGGGTTATTTCGTCGAGGTGACAGCGCAGCACTCCGACAAGCTGATGTCTGCACCGCTCAACTCCACATTCATTCATCGGCAAACACTCGCTGGCCAAGTCCGTTTCACGACGACCGAACTTGGAGAAATCGAAGCGAAGATCGCGAGTGCTGGAGACCGTTCGCTCGGACTCGAGCTCGAGATTTTCGACAAGCTCTGCACGAGTGTCATCGCTGCCGGCGATGAGCTTCGTTCCGCCGCTCACGCATTCGCGCTGCTGGATGTTACCGCATCGCTGGCAAAGCTTGCGATCGACGAAAGTTACGTTCGGCCCGTCGTGGATCAATCGTTAAAGTTCTCGATTGAAGGCGGCCGCCACCCTGTTGTCGAACAGGCCCTCAAGAAGGATGGCCAACCTTTCATCGCCAATGGATGCGACCTATCCCCCGCTCCATCCCAATCATCCGGGCAAATCTGGCTGATCACCGGACCCAACATGGCGGGCAAGTCGACGTTCCTGCGCCAGAACGCGTTGATCGCGCTGATGGCACAGATCGGCAGTTTCGTGCCGGCAAAGCTCGCTCATATCGGAATCGTCGACCGGCTGTTTTCACGTGTTGGTGCCGCGGATGATCTCGCACGCGGACGGTCGACTTTCATGGTCGAAATGGTCGAAACCGCCGCCATCCTCAATCAGGCGGCTGAACGGGCGCTGGTGATCCTCGACGAAATCGGGCGCGGAACATCGACATTCGACGGCCTCTCGATCGCTTGGGCGGCGATCGAACATCTGCATGAGAGCAATCGCTGCCGGGCCCTTTTCGCCACGCATTATCATGAATTGACTGCCCTTTCGGCCCATCTTCCTCGCCTGTTCAATGCGACCGTCCGCGTCAAGGAGTGGCAGGGCGACGTCGTGTTCCTTCACGAGGTGCTGCCTGGATCGGCTGACCGCTCCTACGGCATTCAGGTTGCGAAGCTCGCCGGATTGCCCGCTGCGGTCATCGCGCGTGCAAAGGCAGTCCTCACGAAACTCGAAGCGCAGGATCGCAGCACAGCCGCGCTAGCACTGGCCGACGACTTGCCGCTATTTTCTATGCCGTCGAGGCAGGCATCCGGACCGCAGCCTTCAAGCGAGGCGGGCCGACTCATCGAAGAATTGGCTGCATTGCATCCTGACGAAATGTCTCCGCGTGAGGCGCTGGAAGCACTGTACGCCTTGAAAGCTAAGCTGCCGAAGAATTGACCCACAATCCTTGATGACACCGTACCGTATGTTCGATATCCGAAAAGCATGGACACCGTCATAAAATCGGCACCGACGGCTGCGGCCACGTTCGACACCACGCAGATATCGCTCGAAGTCGAGGCTCTTGCGGAAAAGCACGCTGGCAACAGCGATGTGTTTCGATCAGCGATGGCACAACTCCTCAAGGGAGAGCTCGCCGCTGCACGCGCGCAAGCTCAGGCTGAACTTCTGAAAGACCGTCAGGGCCGCAAATGCGCCGAGCGGCTTTGCGAGGTTCAGGACGACATCATACGGATACTGTTCGACGCAGCGACGCGCCATGTCTACCACTCCTCGACGCCTTCGGATTCAGAGCGCATGGCAGTGATTGCAACCGGGGGCTATGGCCGTGGCCTGATGGCACCCGGCTCCGACATCGACCTTCTTTTTATCCTTCCTTACAAGCAGACCGCTTGGGGTGAGCAGGTTGCCGAGGCCATTCTGTATTGCCTCTGGGACATGGATTTGAAGGTGGGCCATGCAACGCGCTCGATCGACGAATCGATCCGGCAAGCACGTAGTGACATTACGATCCGGACGTCGATCCTCGAAACACGATATCTGACCGGCGACAAGGCGCTGTACGAAGAGCTCGTAACCCGCTTCGACAAGGAAGTCGTCCAAGGAAGCGCCGCCGAGTTCGTGACCGCAAAACTCGCGGAGCGCGAGGAACGCCATCGCCGCGCGGGACAGTCGCGATACCTGGTCGAACCGAACGTCAAAGAAGGTAAGGGCGGACTGCGCGATCTGCATACGCTGTTCTGGATCGCCAAATACGTCTACCGCGTTCGCACGACCGACGAACTCGTTGAGAACGGAGTGTTCGATCCACAGGAGTACAGGACCTTCCGCCGCTGCGAGGATTTCCTCTGGTCGGTCCGTTGCAACATGCACTTCTATACGAACCGCCCCGAGGAGCGGCTCTCCTTCGAGATGCAGCGCGAAATAGCGCAGCGACTGGGTTACACGTCGCATCCCGGCATGCAGGACGTCGAACGCTTCATGAAGCATTACTTCCTGATTGCAAAGGATGTCGGTGATCTGACTGCAATCCTGTGCGCCAAACTGGAAGATCAGGAAGCCAAACCGGCACCGATGCTGAGCCGGATGATGGGACGACTTCGTCCAGGCCGCAAACGCGGGCGCGTTCCTGGAAGCGATGACTTCATCATCGACAACAACCGCATCACGCTTGCCGCGCCGGATGTTTTCAAGACCGATCCTGTTAATTTCATCCGTATCTTCCGGCTCGCGCAGAAAAACAATCTTGCGTTTCACCCCGATGCGATGCGCGTCGTCACCCGCTCACTTAATCTGATTACGCAGAAACTTCGCGAAAATCCCGAAGCAAATAAGCTGTTCATGGAAATACTCACGTCGAACGACGCGGAGACTGTGCTTCGCCGCATGAACGAGACCGGCGTTCTTGGCCGCTTCATCCGTGCGTTCGGCAAGATCGTCTCGATGATGCAGTTCAACATGTATCATCACTATACGGTCGACGAGCATTTGCTCCGCTGCGTCGGAATTCTTCAGGATATAGAACGGGGCGGCATCGACGAGTTCGCTGTGGCAAGCGACCTCATGCGGAAAATCCGGCCCGAACATCGCGCCGTGATCTATATGACCACGCTGCTTCACGACATCGCCAAGGGTAGGCCAGAGGACCATTCCATCGCCGGCGCAAAAATCGCGCGACGGCTATGTCCGCGCTTCGGCTTCAACGCCGCCGATACTGAACTGATCGCGTGGCTGATCGAAGAACACCTGACAATGTCGACGGTGGCGCAGTCACGCGACTTGTCCGACTTCAAGACGATCGAGAATTTCGCGGCCGTTGTTCAGTCGGTTGAGCAGATGAAACTGCTGACGATTTTGACGACGGCGGATATTCGCGGCGTCGGGCCAGGTGTGTGGAACGGCTGGAAGGCCCAGCTGATTCGGACGCTCTACTATGAGACCGAGCCAGTACTGACTGGCGGATTCTCCGAAGTGAACCGTGCGCAGCGCATTCTCGCCGCGCAGGCCGAATTCCGCGCCGCCATGACCGATTGGACGCCGGAGGAAATCGACACCTATGTCGCACGGCAATATCCGGCCTATTGGCTGAAGGTCGAGCTTCAGCGCAAGATCCGCCACGCGCGCTTCATCAAGGCAAGCGTAGCGACCGACCACAAGCTTGCAGTGAATGTCGGCTTCGACGAGGGACGCGGTGTCACCGAACTCACGATTCTGGCCCCGGATCATCCGTGGCTGCTGTCCATCATCGCCGGCGCTTGCGCATCAACCGGCGCGAACATTGTCGACGCGCAGATTTATACGACCACCGACGGTCTTGCGCTCGACACCGTCGCAATCTCCCGAGAATACGACCGCGATGAGGATGAAGGACGGCGCGCAACCCGCATTGGCGACATGATCGAGGAGGTGCTCGAAGGTAAACTTAGACTGCCGGAGATCGTTGCCAAGCGCAGCACCAGCAAGGCTCGGCTGAAGCCATTTACTGTTGAGCCCGAAGTGATCATTAACAATCAATGGTCGGATCGGTTTACGGTGATCGAGGTATCCGGTCTCGACCGCACGGGCCTGCTCTATCAGCTCACGACCGCGATCTCGAAACTCAATCTGAATATCGCCTCGGCGCATGTCGCGACCTTCGGAGAACGTGCGCGTGACGTGTTTTACGTCACCGATCTGCTCGGCGCACAGATCACCGCGCCTACCCGCCAAGCCGCCATCAAGCGAGCGCTTATTCACCTGCTTGCAAATGGCGAGGCAGCCGAGAAGCCCGCGGCTTGAGCCAGCGACCTGTGCGCGTGGCCACGGCCGTGATAGCGTCTTTCGACAACTCGGGGGCAGTTATGATTTACATCGCAAATCTACTGGTTGCTTTTGTTGCGGCATTGCACGTCTATTTTCTAACGCTCGAAATGTTTCTCTGGACCAAGCCGCTCGGTCTCAGGACCTTCGGCAATACCCTCGCCAAGGCACAAGACTCCGCGGTGCTGGCGGCGAACCAGGGCCTCTACAACGGCTTTCTTGCGGCCGGTCTTGCCTGGGGCCTTCTTCACCCCGTCGCCGGCGTCGGCTTTCAGATCAAGGTGTTTTTCCTCGTTTGCGTGATCGTGGCGGGGCTTTATGGCGGCTATTCGGTGAGCAAGCGAATCGTCATGGTTCAGGCGCTACCTGCTGCCGTCGCGTTAGGACTGCTGCTTGTCGCGTAGCCGTGTAAAGCGCCGTTAACGTCCGCTTAACCTGCCCTTAAACCGCCGCCGTTAGCCTGCACGCCTTGTCGACAGAACGTTGAACCTAGGCGTGCGGGCGAATGGCTTTTGGGCGGAATAAGAGCGGTGGCCGCAGAGAGCCGAAGTTCGATGCAGGCGCATCGCTCGATGGTCTTCGACTCTCCCGGCAAGATCGCGTCGGCAATTCTGAGGACGAAGACAACTCCGCACCGCGCAATTCCAGCGACGAAACGCCCCGGCGACAGCGTCGAACGCGCGCCGAGACACGCCGGGACAAAAAGAAATCACGACAGCGGTCGCGCACGGGCTTTCGAAAATTTCTCTATTGGGGAACGGTCCTTGGACTGTGGGCAGTTATCGCCGGAGTTGCCGCGATCGTCTGGGTCGGCGCACATCTGCCGTCGATCCAGTCGCTTGAGATTCCGAAGCGGCCGCCGACCATCGAAATTGCGGGCATGGACGGCAGCATCATCGCGACACGCGGTGAAATGCCGGGCGCGAATGTATCTCTGAAGGAACTCCCGAAATATCTGCCGCAGGCTTTTATCGCCATCGAGGACAAGCGCTTCTATTCGCACTTCGGCATCGATCCGACCGGCATCGCGCGTGCGGCCGTCACAAATATTCTCCATCGCGGCGTCTCGCAGGGCGGCTCGACGCTCACGCAGCAGCTCGCAAAGAATCTGTTCCTGACGCAAGAGCGCACACTGCGGAGAAAACTTCAGGAAGCAGAACTGGCGCTATGGCTTGAGCGGAAATACTCCAAGGTGGAGATTCTCGAACTCTATCTCAATCGCGTCTATTTCGGCTCGGGTGCCTACGGCGTCGAAGCAGCCGCGCAGCGGTACTTCGGCAAGTCCGCACGCAACGTGTCGCTCGCCGAAGCAGCAATGCTGGCGGGCCTCGTAAAGTCTCCATCGCGGCTGGCGCCGAACAGAAATCCCGAAGGTGCTGAGAAACGCGCGCAAACCGTGCTGACCGCAATGGCCGAGTCCAAATTCATCACCGACGCTCAAGCGCAGGCCGCAATCGCCAAACCGTCCTACGCTGTGCGGCCGGTGGGCGCCGGCACGATCAATTATGTCGCCGATTGGATTGGCGAAGTGCTCGACGATCTGATCGGTCAGGTCGACCAAAACATCGTCGTCGAGACGACGATCGACCCGAAGCTGCAGTCTGTCGCGGAGACTGCGATTATCGACGAACTCGCGGCGAAGAGCGTAAAGTTCAACGTCTCGCAGGGCGCACTGGTGGCAATGACACCTGATGGCGCAGTTCGCGCGATGGTCGGCGGACGCAATTATGCCGAGAGCCAGTTCAACCGCGCAGTCACCGCGAAGCGCCAGCCGGGGTCTGCCTTCAAGCCATTCGTCTATCTCACCGCCCTTGAATCGGGGCTGACGCCCGAAACCGTTCGGCAGGACGCGCCGCTCGATGTCAAGGGCTGGAAGCCTGAGAACTACAGCCGTGAATATTTCGGTCCTGTGACGCTCACGCAGGCCCTCGCGATGTCCTTGAACACAGTCGCCGTCAGGCTCGGCATCGAAGTCGGCCCGCAGAGTGTCGTGCGCACCGCGCATCGCCTCGGCATTGCCTCGAAGCTCGAATCGAACGCTTCCATCGCGCTCGGCACGTCGGAAGTGTCACTCACCGAACTGGTCGGCGCATACGCGCCATTTGCGAACGGCGGAAGGCTCGCGTCACCTCACGTCGTGAACAAGATCCGCACACCTGAAGGCAAAGTCTTGTTTGCGCGCGCGCCCGAGCCTCCGGCGCAAGTAATCGATCCGCACTACGTCGCTATGATGAACACGATGATGCACGAAACTCTCGTGACTGGCACAGCGCGCAAGGCCGATATTCCCGGCTGGTCGGCCGCAGGCAAGACGGGCACCAGCCAGGACTTCCGCGACGCTTGGTTCATCGGCTACACCGCAAACCTCGTGACCGGCGTGTGGCTCGGCAACGATGACAATTCCCCGACCCGAAAGGCAACAGGCGGCGGGCTTCCTGTTGAGGTGTGGACGCGCTTCATGAAGACGGCACATCAAAATGTGCCGATCGCCGATCTTCCTGGATCGCAGTCACCGGGCGGATTCCTCTCGGGACTGTTCGGGGGTAATTCGCGGCCGAATGCGCAGCCGATACGTCCGCAGGTCAGCGATGCCAATCCAAGTTACGTTCCGCCGCCGACTTCGCCGAACCCTTATGCGCAGCCGCGGCCACAGCCGGCACAGGCTACCGTCAGACCCGAAGCATCGGCGGGACTTGATGGATGGTTGATCGACAGGTTGTTCGGCGGACGGCGCTGAACTCTAGTCGTTGACACCGTAGCGATGCAGATCGTTGCCGTGCGTATCGAGCCACTTCTTCGCGCGCTCGGTTTGCAGGCAGATTCGACCTACCACTTTCCAGAAGCGCGCGGAATGATTCATCTCGACGAGATGGGCGACCTCGTGTGCTGCGAGATAATCGAGCACATAATTTGGCGCGAGGATCAGACGCCATGAAAACGAAATGACGCCTGCAGAGGTGCACGATCCCCAGCGGCTCGACTGATCGCGAATTGTTAAGCGCCTGACTTTCACATTCAGGAGCTCAGCATAGCGGTGCGACGCTTCGGCCAGTTCGCGCCGTGCCTCGCTCTTCAGAAAGTCCCGGACACGCCGATCGAGATGCGCGGTCCCGCCGGCCACGCATAAGATCTTCTCGCCACTCTCGCGCGTCTCCACCCAGACCGTGCCGCGCTCGCCGGCACGATGGACAATTCTATGCGGCACGCCGCGAAGCGGGACCGACGTTCCTTGCGCGAACGGTGCTGCCTTCGGAAGCCCGCCGAGGCGTGCTGCAATCCAGGCTCCATGGCGTTCTGCAAAATCCCGCGCATCCGCGAGATTGCCACGAGGCGGCATCGTCAGAATGGCCTGACGCGCGCTCGGATGGATGCGAAGGGTGTATCGGCGCGCCCTACGATGCCGCCGAAGCTGAACTGAATAGATCGCCGAGCCGATTTTGACCGCCAGGGTGCGAGGCTCAGTTGGACGGCGGTAGAGGAGTGCGCGAAACGCCATGTCAGCAGGTCCGGAGAGGTAGAATTCACCGGAAGTCTGCCATAGCCGCCGCCATGGAAATTTGTCGGCGCAAAAACAAATCATTTGCCCAATATATCGGGCAGCGACATTTTAAGCCCCACAATATCAGGGGCTAAGAAACATGAATATAGATTCAATTCTAAACACACTTCCGAGGCTTGAAGCGTGGCTCGGTGTCATTCGCACCGCCATTTTAGAGAAATAGAATCTACCAATAAATTTAGCAGCTTAGGTCGGTTGGGTGAGCGAATCGCGTGCACGACAGGCGATTTGGCCCGCCGGACCAGCAGTTTTGCGATTCTGGGCGCCGAACCTGTGCCTACTCAGCCGCCGCCATGGCCACCTTCGCGTGGGCGGCGGAGCGCATGAAATCGGAGATCCGGGGCACGATTTCCGACCGGAAGCGAGAGCCGTTGAACACGCCGTAATGGCCGACGCCCTTCTGCACGTAGTGCACGCGCCGGGCGTCAGGGATCGAGGTGCAAAGCCCGTGGGTAGCCTCGGTCTGACCCAAACCTGAGATGTCATCGTTTTCACCCTCGACAGTCATCAGCGCGACGCGGGTGATTTTCGACGGATCGACCGGCTTGCCGCGATGTTTCATCTCGCCCTTCGGCAAAGCATGTTTGACGAACACGAGGTCGACCGTTTGCAAATAGAATTCAGCGGTGAGATCCATCACGGCCAAGTACTCGTCGTAGAATTCGCGGTGCTTGTCGACGAGATCGCCGTCGCCCTTCACCAGATTGTCGAACAGCTGTTTGTGCGCGTCGACATGCCGATCCATGTTCATGCTCACAAAGCCGGTGAGCTGCAAAAATCCTGGATACACGTCGCGCATGAACCCCGGCTGCGGAAACGGCACCTTGGTAATGACGTTGTTGCGAAACCATTCGATACCCTTTTCGGCGGCGAGATCATTCACTCCCGTCGGATTCTTGCGAGTGTCAATCGGACCGCCCATCAGCGTCATCGACGTCGGAAAATAGGGATCCTTCTCCGCTTCCATGATCGAAACCGCAGCAAGCACGGGCACCGAAGGCTGACAGACGGCGACAATATGGATGTTGCCCCCCAGCGCGTGCATCATCTCGATCAGGTAGTCGACATAGTCGTCGAGATCGAAACGGCCATCGGACACCGGCACCATCCGCGCATCGGTCCAATCCGTAATGTAGACTTCATGTGTCGGCAAAAACGCTTCGACGGTACCGCGCAACAGCGTCGCGTAGTGGCCCGACATCGGAGCGACGAGGAGGACGCGGGGCTGCGGCTCGCGCAGCGGCTGCGCCAGTTTGCGCTCGAAATGAAGCAGACGGCAGAATGGCTTCTCCCAGACGCTCTTGATCTCGATAGGCACGCGCATGCCGTTGACTTCGGTCGTGTCGAGATTCCATTCCGGCTTGCCATACCGGCGCGTTGTGCGTTCGAACAGTTCGCAACTCGCGGCAATGGATTTTCCGAATTCGGTTTTCGAAAGCGGATTGAGCGGATTCTCAAACATCAATTTAGTGAAATCAGCCACCATCCGGGCGGGATTCAGCGATGCCTTGCCCATCTCATACATCCAGTACATGGGCGTCGTCAGCGCAGGGCTGACTTCAGACGGAAGGCCTGGCGGCCTGCCAAATTCGCCTATCGGCATAGTGATTCCCCGGTCCCGGTTTCGCGGCGCAGCATACTGTCGAGGAGGCGATAAACCGTCAATGCAGAGATAATGCCATCGGCATGGTTATTAAGGCGTATGGAACCAGCGGTTGCAGATGGCTTGTCCTACTCACCGCTTTGGATCAGAGACCCCTGCTTTCGGGCGCTTGACAGAAGGGCCAAGAACGCGAGGGCGGAGACGACCAGCAGCACCGCGTTGATCGCCAAAGCCTGCAACATCAAATCAGCCCGGAATTGATGATCGATCAGAAGCGCGCGCATGCCCTCGAACACATAAGTCGGCGGGAAGACCCAAGCGACCAGTTGAAGCCAGTGCGGTAGCACCGACACCGGGTAGTAGACGCAAGCCAACGGAAGCAGCACGAACATCAGCGTCCATGCCAGGCCCTCGGCTCCCAATCCGTTACGCGCCACCAAGCCGGACGAAATCATGCCGACGGACCAGCTCGTAAAAATCAGGTTGCAGAAGAAGGCGACCAGCGCGAGACCTAACCCGTAGAAATTAAATCCAAAGAACCAGATCGCCAGTAGCGTCATCGGGATCACGCCGATCGACAGACGGATGATGCTCATTACCATCAGAGAGATCAGAAACTCGCTGACCTTGAGCGGGCTCATCAGCAGATTGCCAAGATTGCGCGACCACATTTCTTCCAGAAACGACATCGAGAATCCAAGCTGGCCGCGAAACAGGATGTCCCATAAAATAACCGCGCCGATGAATGTGCCGCCGGCCTGTGTGAAGAAACTCGAATTCTGCGAAATATACGCCTGCGAAAAGCCCCAGGTCACAAGTTGCATGGCCGGCCAATAGACGAGTTCCAGCGTTCGCGGCCACGATGACGTGAGAAGATACCAGTGGCGCAGAACCATCGCGCCGATGCGGCGCATGGAAATTCCGGTGCGTATTTCTATTGCCGAATGAGCCACAATACGCGCGCCGCTCATAGCTGCGACTCCTGAACACGGCCGCGCGCCACATCGAGAAATACCTCTTCAAGTGTCGCGCGGTTGTAGCGCGTCAAGATATGCGCAGGCGTGTCGTCATCCTCGATCCGGCCGCGCTTCATGATGATGACGCGGTCGCATAGTCGCTCCACCTCAAGCATGTTGTGCGACGCTAGCAGTATGGTCGCGCCATGATTTCGGCGGTAGTCCTCGAGATGACTTCGAATCCAGTCGGCCGTGTCGGGATCGAGCGACGCCGTCGGCTCATCGAGCAACAAGAGTTCGGGCCGATTGACCAGCGCCTTCGCGAGCGCGACGCGCGTCTTTTGACCGGCTGAAAGTTTACGGCTTGGACGATCGAGAAATTCGGTGAGATCGAGATCGCTTGCAAGCTCCGCGATCCGCGCCTTCAGGTCTTCGACCGCGTATAGACGGCCGAACACCGTGAGATTTTGACGCACCGTGAGCCGGCCCGGCATATCGACATACGGACTCTCGAAGTTCATGCGCCCCAGAACGTGTGCACTCTGCGCGGGCATCGAAAAGCCAAGCACCTGCACGCGGCCGGACGTCGGCAATACGAGTCCCATGATCATCGCAATCGTGGTCGTCTTCCCCGCGCCGTTGCCGCCGAGCAGCCCAGTCACCGAACCGCGTGGAATCGCGAACGATATATCATCCACCGCACGCGTGGCGCTGTAGAGCTTGGTCAGGCTCACGACATCAATGGCCCAGTCCGATGACGTCGGCTCGGCCAAAACTGACATTTCATGCGTCTCGTTCATCGCATGCGTTCATTGAGCCAACGCAGCGTCGTGCGCAAGGTCTGGCACAGTCAAACGCGTGGTTTGTGATCGGAAGGCCCAGCCGCTAATGTCGCCGCCATGAGCGATATCGCCGCATCGGATTTCCGCCCTTCCCGGCGGGACGTCAGCCTCGACACGGTTCTGCGGCTGAGATGGCTCGCGGTGCTCGGGCAACTGACGACGATTTTCGTCGTGACTCAGGGCCTCGACTTCGATGTGCCCGTTATCCCCTGCCTCGCGATTATCGGCTTTTCCGCGTTGCTCAATCTTGCGCTGCAGATTGCTTTCAATCGCGTTCATCGGTTGGCGCCACGCTATGCCGCCGCCCTCCTCGCGATCAACATCGCAGAACTCGCAGCGCTCCTTGCGCTGACGGGCGGATTGCAGAACCCGTTCTCATTCCTGTTTCTCGCGCCGGTGCTGATTGCAGCAACAGCCCTGACGACGCGGCTGACATTGGCACTAGGATTTTTTGCTGTGGTGTGCGCCAGCGTACTCGGCTTTTATCATTTGCCGCTGCCATGGAACGGCGATGAGCCGCTGGTCTTGCCGCGGACCTACATGATCGGCGTCTGGCTTTCGATCGTTCTGGCGATCTGCGTGACAAGCCTCTACGCATTTCAAGTCACAGAAGAAGCGCGCAAGCTTTCAGACGCGCTGGCGGCAACTGAACTCGTGCTGACGCACGAACAGCATTTGACGCAGCTCGATGGTCTCGCTGCGGCCGCCGCGCACGAACTCGGCACGCCGCTTTCGACGATCGTCCTGATCAGCCGCGAACTCGAGAAGGCCGTCGAGACAGATGCGACGCTCGATGGAGAAGCGCGCGGCGACCTCAAGACGTTGCGCGAACAGGCGCAGCGATGCCGGGACATTTTGGCGAAAATAACTCAACTGTCGTCGAGCGGCGCGCCGTTCGACCGCATGCCGCTTTCCACGCTGATCGAGGAAACGGTCGCACCTCATCGCGACTTCGGCATAGCGATCAAGGTGCGCGTTGCAATCGCTCCCAAGCCCGAACCCGTCGGAATGCGAAATCCTGCGATCCTCTACGGAGTCGGAAACATCCTGGAAAACGCAGTTGATTTTGCGCGCGAGGCGGTCGAGGTCAATGCGTGGTGGAATGACGAAACAGTCGAGATCGTCATCTCGGACGACGGTCCAGGCATCGCACCCGAAATCCTAAAGCGGATCGGCCAACCCTATCTGACACGACGTCGTACCAGTGAGGAATCGTCCGGTGACAATCGCGGCGGGCTCGGGCTCGGAGTCTTCATTGCGCGAACATTGCTTGAGCGTACCGATGCGAAAGTATCATTCGCCAATCGCGTTTTCCCGGATCATGGCGCTGTAGTCACGATCGCTTGGCCACGGGCGAGCTTCGATACGGCCGACGCCGCCGCACCGGCAAATCTCGTTCAGGCAACCGCTACCTAGATGATTGCGCGCCTCTCATCCTTTAGCCGCCTTGGCAGCGCCCGAATGTCGGGCCATATCAATAGGGATACATCTGGAGGTGCAAGACCGTGACCGGAGCCACTCAAATAGCTGAAATGACCGACAAATCCCTGCTGATCGTGGAGGATGACAAGGCGTTTCTGGAGCGTCTGGCGCGGGCGATGGAGACCCGGGGCTTCGAAGTGACCGCCTGCGACAATGTGTCCGAGGGCCTCGGCCACATCGGAAAAGCAGCTCCGGCGTTCGCAGTTGTCGATTTGCGGCTTGGCGACGGCAACGGTCTCGATGTCGTCTCGGCGTTGAAGTCGCAGCGTCCCGATGCGCGCGCCATCGTGCTCACGGGCTACGGCAACATCGCAACTGCCGTCACTGCGGTGAAAATGGGCGCGGTCGATTATCTGTCGAAGCCGGCGGACGCCGACGATGTGGTCGCAGCGTTGATGGCGAGCGCCACGGCGAAATCGGAATTGCCGTCGAACCCGATGTCAGCGGATCGCGTGCGCTGGGAGCACATCCAGCGCATCTATGAAATGTGCAACCGCAACGTTTCGGAAACGGCACGGCGTCTCAACATGCACCGCCGCACGCTCCAGCGCATCCTCGCCAAACGCGCGCCGCGCTAAGCGCAAACGCCCCCGGAACTTTTTCGATCCTGACCGCGTTAACGCCGCGAACGATCCTCGCCGGGAGCGCGGCAGGTCCGCGTCGGCATCATGCGGAAGTCGCGGCACATCGATATCTCCTCGCGGCTCGAAGCGACCAAACAGCTTGGTCTCGTTGATGATTATCGGATCGTGTGGCCCGAAAAATCGCTCTGCGCGCCTCATGTCACCGTGATCGGCCGCCGGGCTTTTCCGGCGCAGGTGACGAAGAATTATGTGGCTATCTTGCTCGCCCATCTTGTTCCCACCCGCGAGATCGTGGTGACACGGAACTCTTGAAAGCGCCGACTGTTTTCGTTGCGTCGCGTTTGAACTGAATTTCATCAGGGCAAAACGAGCATGAGCCTTTTGATTAGGGACATTGTCAGCGAGGCGACGCGGTCGTCCCATCGCCGTCTCGATCTTGCTCTATCGTGGCTCGACCTTGGGAAACCCCGCTATTATGCGGGTTTTCTGCGCGGTCAGGCCGAGGCGTTGTTTCCGCTGGAAGCCTCTCTCGAAGAACAGGGCATTGCCAACATCGTCAGCGACTGGCCGCTTCGTGCGCGGGCGCCGTCGCTCGAACACGATCTCGCGGCGATGGATGTGTCGTGCGACCCGCTGCCCGCTCCCGAATTTAGGGGCGCGGCCGACATGCTCGGCGCGGTCTACGTCCTGGAAGCCTCGCGCATGGGTGCGCGCGTGATGCTGGCGCGGCTGGCTCAGCATCCGGAATCGAGTTCGATGGCCGCGACTGCGTATCTGCGCCACGGCTTCGGCAAGCGGTTCTGGCCGACGTTCCTGACGCTTCTGGAAAATCATCCCGCTGCGCATGCTGACACCGCAGGCGTCGTGCAAGGCGCGGAAGTCGCATTCGGCATGTTCGAAAACGCGCTGATTCCGGTGGCGAGCGTCGCGGCCGAATAATCCTACTCGACGATGTCGGCGTGACCTTGCGGATCGATCAGACGATTCATGCGATGCGCCGCATGCATTCCGAAACTCACGATCAATGATTTGCGCGTCGCCGCCGCGAGCCGATGTTCGGGCGCATCGCAATGCATGTGCGCGCCGTAACCATCGGCGACGATCAGGCCGGTATCGGGTGGAAAAATCTCGCATGGCAGATCCTGCGTGAACGCGAAGAACAGCCGGTCGCAGTGCATCCGGTAATCTTCCCATTTCTGATCGGCGCGCAAATCCGCAACTGACGATTTGATTTCGACGATCCAGATGTCGCCGCGCGCATTCATAGCCACCAAATCCGCGCGCCGGCCCGACGGCAGCGTCAATTCGCTGACGCACGAAAATCCCAACGATCGCAACAGCCTGGCGGTACCGCGCGCGATTTCGAGCGCAGTGGCAGACTGGCGGCGATCCGGTGACGGACTTGGAATCGAATGGCCAAATTGTGAATTCATTGCGCCCGACTCTAACAGACAGCGACTCGCTGCTCAGCCCCAAATTTATACCTGACGCGACACAATTCGGGCGCGGATGCGACGCGATGCAACGGAACCTTTGATGCGGCGGGAGCGACAAAGACGCTCGACCGCGCATTCACGGAGGGGACGATGAAGTCAGTCATCACCATGCGGGCCCGGATTCGAATTCTGGCGCTCGCTTCTTTAATTCTGCCGATGATTTCCATTTCACAAGCGAGCGCCAAGCCGACTGTCGAGGTCGCGTTCGTTCTCGACACGACAGGTTCGATGGGCGGGTTGATCGAGGGCGCCAAACGGAAAATCTGGTCGATCGCAACAACCATCGTCGACACCAATCCCGACGCCGACATTCGCATCGGACTCGTTGCCTATCGCGATATCGGCGACGACTACGTCACCAAGATGTTCGATCTCACGCCCGACATTCAGGATATCTACGGCAACCTGCTCGCGCTCAATGCGCGCGGCGGCGGCGACTGGCCGGAAAGCGTCAACGAAGCGCTGGACGTCACGATCAACAAACTGAAGTGGAGCAAAAGCAGCGACACCCGCCGCATCGTGTTTCTGGTCGGTGACGCGCCGCCGCACATGGACTATGTGCAAGACACCAAATATCCGGTGACGCTCAAGGTCGCCAAGCAGCGCGACATCGTCGTCAACGCGGTGCAGGCCGGGATCGCGCAGGACACTGCGCGCGTCTGGCAGGATATCGCCCAGCTCGGCAACGGGCGCTACATCCCGATCCCGCAGGATGGCGGCGAGATCGTGATGATTCCAACGCCCTACGACGACGACATCATCATTCTGCAGCGTGACATCAACGGCACCGTCATTCCCTACGGCCCGCCGAAGCTGCAGAAACGCACCGAAGACAAGACGCGACAGCTTGCACAGGTCGCAGCAGCCGCACCTTCCGCCGCGTCCGACATGGCGAGCTATCTCAACAAGCGTTCACGCATGTCGTCGGAAGCCGTCACCGGCGACGGCGACCTCGTCAGCGACATTTCCTCGGGCCGCGAGAGGCTCGCGAGCGTCAAGGACGAGGACCTGCCGGAGAATCTGCGCAACTTGCCAATCGAGAAACGCCGAGCCGAAATCGACAAGCAGATGCAAAATCGCAAGGTGCTCAACGACAGACTGACGGCGCTGGTGCAGAAGCGCGACGCCTTCATTGCCGACAAGCGCAAGAGCGCGAACCCGGCAAAGCCGACATCGTTCGATCAAGTGGTGGAGGACACGTTGAAGGCGCAGATCAAGCGGCAATAGCTGCCGACGGCCATCCGCAATCGCCGCAGTTTGCGGTTGGCGCACCTCGCGAAAAACGTCATTGTCTCCGGCACACACGCATCTGCCGGAGACAATCCTGCCGACTTATTGTTGCATCGCGCCTGCAGGCCTGCTCGGCGCCGGAAAGAAAGCCGCAATCGCCAAGGACATCACGCGCGTCCATAGCGAGGTGACGGGTGCGGCCGGATTTTTCGCGCATCTGTGGGCTTACGTCGTCGAGATTCCACCGCGGCAGATGATCGAATACGGCCATGTCCTTCCAGAACCGGGTGATGAGCCCGACTGGATTGCCTCTTTGCCGAAGGACGATCGCCACTATATGCAGTCCCTGGGCAAATGAGATTGCAATGACCGACACGACCGAAGAAGCAACCGCGCAAGCCAAGGCCGGCGCGATGATTATCCCCGTCTCGCCGTTCGAGCAGAACTGCACGCTCTTGTGGTGCACGAAAACGAGGAAGGCCGTCGTAATCGATCCCGGCGGCGACGTGCCGAAAATTCTCGCCGCCATCAAGCAGGCCGATGTCACCGTCGATCAGATCTGGATCACGCATGGCCATATCGACCATGTCGGCGGCGCGGCCGAACTGCGCGACGCGCTGAAGGTGCCCATCGAAGGCCCGCACCTCGCCGACAAATATTTGCTCGATCGCGTCGTCGAGAGCGGCCGCAATTTCGGCATGGCAGGCGTCCGGAATTTCGCGCCGGATCGCTGGTTGTCGGAAGGCGATAAAGTGAGCGTCGGCGAATTGTCGTTCGATGTTTATTTCTGTCCGGGCCATTCGGCGGGCAGCGTCGTGTTTTTCAACAAGGACATGCGCTTTGCCATCGTCGGCGACGTGCTGTTCAACGGCTCGGTCGGCCGCACCGATCTGCCCGGCGGCGATCACGCGGCCCTCATGCGCTCGATCAAGGACAAGCTGCTGCCGCTCGGCGACGATATCGGCTTCATCTGCGGCCACGGCCCCGGCTCCAGTTTCGGCCACGAGCGCAAGACCAATCCGTTTCTCAACGGCGCGATGGGCTGAGACACCGCGCCGTTGAGATTGGACTCCGGCAGCGCTGGGTGAAATTCAAATCACGCCCATCAGCAGGCAGAGCTCCTCGAAATCGTCGATGCAATCGCGCTCGAATATGTCGAGCACGCGTTCGGACCATTGCGGCGATCCTCGCGCCGGAAGCGAATCGCGCGGATAGTCTTCATCTGCAGACGTCTGTTCGGGAAGGCTTAAAGCGGCACTCAACTTTGTCTCCGGCAGCAATTCTTCAGTCGAGCCATATGATGGCGAACATATAACGCCGATTGCTGAAACATTGCTTAGGCCACAGCGCGTATCGCTTGCTCACAAAACGAGCGGAGATTTCGTGAGCGGCGGGTGCACTTATTGAGTGAATGGCGGCCGCTCCGGCAGCTACTCACGGTTGCACATATAAAGAGATACGGGCCTTGAAAAAGCAGCGGCCCGAATGTACGCAGTCTGCGAAATCGATCCGCTGAGCACAGCCGCTCATCCGGCTCCCATCATTTCTGACTATTCCCGAATAATCTCCGCGTGCCGCACCGATGCCGTGCGGCATTTGATTTATGGGCGACCTCATATGCCATCGACCGCGCGGCTTGATCCGCTCAGCAATCATCCCGCTATCCGCACATCGGACGCATGCGAATTCAGGCACACTTTGCTGTCGCTCTACGGCGCAACAGACCTCAACATGCCAGATCCGAGCCGCCTGAAGACGCGCGGAAACTTCGTGCAGTTCTCCGACATCGCGCTGGGCTTCAGCGCCTGCGGGTCGCGCGCCATCGTGCATTTCGCGGAGTCGGATTTTGCGCGCGTGCAGTTCGCGCTTCGCGGCCGTTCGACCGCAACCGCCGCCCACGTCGCGGTCGACATCAACGACCGGCAGACCTGTGTGAATTCGCCGGGCGTTCCGGTCGTGCTCGACTACGAGGAAGATTCCGAGCATCTGGTCTTGCGCGTGAAATCGGCCGCAATCCGCCGCAAACTTGCGGCGATGCTGGGCGCCGCTCCCAAGGGCGACGTCAGCTTCGCGCCGGTCGTGTCCATGAGCGTTCCGCAATCACGCACGCTGCGCGCGCTGGTGGATTTTCTCATCGCTCAAATCGATGCGCCGGAATCCGGACTGCCGCTGTTCGCCCTGAAGGAGATCAAGCAGGCGATCGTCACCACGTTCCTGTTCTCATGCCAGCACGCGCACCGCGAACTGCTCGAACGCAACGTCAACGACGCGGCACCCCACTACGTGCGCCGCTCCGAGGAATACATCGAGGCGCATTGGGACGAAGCGCTGACGATGGAAAAGATCTGTGAAGTCACCGATCACAGCGCGCGCGCCATCTTCAAGGCTTTCCAGAAAAGCCGCGGCTATTCGCCGATGGCGTTCGCCAAGCAGGTGCGGCTGCGGCACGCACGTGAAATGCTCAGCCTGCCGGATCAGAATACGAGCGTCACCGGCGTCGCATTCGCCTGCGGTTTTTCGAATCTCGGACATTTCGCGAAGGACTACCGCGAGACGTTCAAGGAGCGCCCGTCCGAAACGCTGGCCCGTGCAAAGCAAAAGAGTCTCAGCTGACGACTTTTCGTCCTGCGCGCGTCGTGTTTTCTCTGCGGTCCTTCTCCGTGTCGAAGCGCGAGAAATGATCGCCGATGATTTCATCGGCGGTATAGCCCTTGAAATGCTGCGCGCCGGGATTCCAGCTTGTGACGTTTCGTCAAATAATTACGTGGCCTTGAGAGCCGTTGCAGCGGCGGCATAGCCACCGCCCGCGCCATCGACAAAGTGGAAGTGGTCCGGCTGCGATGCGGCCAGCGTGAAACACGTCATCATCGCAGCATTCTGCCGGTGCAGGCCGTAGCGGATCGTGCCGTTCGCGGCCGCCGCAGCCAGACGCTTTTCCAGCGCTTCGGCGAGTTCAGGCGAGCAGTCCAGCACCATGCGCAACCCGTCGTCGTATTTCCGGAAATCGGAATTCTCGACCACCTGCTGGATGTAGACCTTTGGCATGAAGCCGCCGACCGAAATGTTGAAGCGAAACAGCAGAAAAGCGAACAGCGAAAAGGCATGGACTGTCAGCCGCCGCAACCACAGCGGCTGCTTGCCCGGCGTCGCCAGCGCTTCGAATTCCGCGCCCGCCGTCGGCCAGCGCAGCGGCGGACCTTCCGTGGGAATGGGACGGCCGGAGCCGGGACTTTTCTCGACGAGCGACACAACGTCTTCGATGACGGCGCGAAACGCAGCCGCGTCTGAATTCTTCTGCGGAACGATCAGCACCGAAAGAATGAGACCGCGTTCCGACGGCATCTCGGCAAACCGGCACGACAGGCCCGTCAGGTCGGGGTGCCCGCCGGGCGCCGCCGGCGTCACCGCAAATTCTCCGCGCTTCATCGCGGCATCCGCCCACGCGATGCCGCCGCCGGAAAACATCGCGTAGGATACGTTCGGCGATGGCGCATAGCGCGCAACGCGAACGTCCAATCCTTCCTTGCGAATTGCCGCGATCGGCACCAGCGCCACGCGCATCTGCAGATCGAGATCTTCCTTGACCCATGTTGCCGTTTCGGCAAGCGCGATGCGCGCGAGGTCCGCGTCAACCGGCGAGACCGCGAAGCTCGCGCCGTCGCCGCCGAACGCAAACGGGAAGTCGCGGTTGTCGAGCGCGTTCGTCACCGACGCGACCACGGCCGCACCCGCCATGTTCACCGCCTTGTAGCGATTCTCCGCGATGGCCTTGGTGGACTGGACGATGTCGGCCACGCCGACGAACCAGTCGTCCGGCAGGGGCCGATAGAGCGCGGAATCCATCAGCTTGGCGAAGCCGCGAAACAGCGGAACGCTGGCGTAAAACCCGTCGCTGTCATTGGGCACTGGCATTGGGGGGCTGGTGTCCTGACGGATCGAGATGTCTCTACAACCTTACAAGTCGCGGCGATGGCCGCATGCTCGGCAATCGAAAAAGAAACTCAGTAGCTGCGGTAGGGTCGTCCCTGATAAGGCCGCGCCGGAGCCGAAGGCTCGTAAGGATCGTAAGGCGCTTCGTACCACGGATTGACTTCGCAGCTTCCGTTGATGCCCTGCTGCGTCTGCTGGCATTGCGCGATGGTGTCGAAATCGCAGATGCGGCCGATGCCGTAATCGCCGGGGCTGTTGAAACAGACCGCGCGCTCGGAACGGCCGCTCTGGAATGCCTGCGCCGGCGACGACATAACGACAGCCGAAATCGCCAGCATCGCGAGGGTCGATGCGCCGGCGAGCGCGTTGGAAAGCAGCAATTTCATAACGGTCTCCTGGAAGCCTGCGCGTGGCGCATCGAATGATGTGAGCCTTATTCTACAGAGGCGAATGCGGCCTGTCTTGGCAATGCGACGACATAATTTTCGTCGCGGACATTGAACTTCCACATTGCGATGGCACTTAATGTGCAGGCTTCACGAAAAGGTGCTGCATGTCCCCGGTTTCGCTGTTTCTCAATATTTTGTGGATCGTTATGGGCGGATTCTGGATGGCGATGGGGTGGGCGGTCGCCGCCGTCATCATGGCCATCACCATCATCGGGATTCCGTGGGCGCGCGGCGCCTGGAATATCGCCGCCTACACGCTGTTTCCGTTCGGCCAAAAAGCCGTGTCGCGCGACATCTATATCGGCCAGAGCGATTTCGGCACCGGCATCTTCGGTTTCATCGGCAATCTCATCTGGCTCATCCTTGCCGGATGGTGGCTCGCCATCGGCCATCTGATCACGGCGTTTCTGCTGGCGATTACCATTGTCGGCATTCCGTTCGCATGGGCGCATCTCAAGCTCGGCGCCATCGCGCTTTGGCCGATCGGAAAGACCATCGTTCCGGCTTGATGCACCCGCGCCGTTGCCCGCGTGGCGCCAATCGGCTAAATCGAAGGGCAAGCACCCGTAGCTCAGCTGGATAGAGCGTTGCCGTCCGAAGCTGAACCTCATTGTATTTGGCAAATCCAGAAAACCCAGAAAAATAACGGATAAACGAGCGCCAGCGCTGTGTTAGGAATCATTATTCTTGAATTCAGCACGACGGGGCCACTCAAACATTCGAATTAGATTCGAGTTATTTCAGAAAGCCAACGATGAAACGCGCGGCTGTTATCTCGGGCATTCTTGCGGTCGGATTAATTGCCTGCGGTGGCTGGCTCTATTGGAGAATGACTTCTCACGCCGACCTTTTGAGCTATTCAAAACTCGCGCCTAGCGCACCTTCTCCGGCGAGCACGGTGAGCGCAACCTTCCTTGGAGTATCAACGATACTTCTGGATGACGGGGAGACGAAAATTCTCACTGATGGGTTTTTTTCGCGACCAACCCTGAAACAGGTTTTTCTAGATAGAATTTCGCCGGACACAGAAATTGTTTCAAAAAGCTTGGCACGAGCAGGGATCACGAGACTCGCAGCAGTGGTTGTTTGCCACTCGCACTATGACCACGCAATGGACGCCCCACTAGTTGCGTCACTTACCGGCGCTGTCGTGGTTGGGTCGGCTTCAACCGCGAACGTGGCCCGTGGCGGAAATCTTCCTGAAGGCCGAATTCTAACACCTGCGATAGGCGAGGCTTTGTCCTTCGGGAAATTTAAAGTGACCCTCTTGCCATCAGGTCATGTTCCGAGTGGACTTGCTATGGGGGACATCAGCGCTCCACTCAACTCACCCACTCGCGCCGATTCATACAAAGAGGGGGGAAGTTACGCCGTTCTAGTTGAACACGGCACTCGCAGTCTTCTGATCAATGCGAGTGCTGGCTTTCAGACTGGAGCATTCATCAATCGCAAGATTGAAACCGTTTTCCTAGGTATTGGCCAATTAGGAAAACAAAATCAGAACTATATGAATTCCTACTGGCATGAAATCATTGAAACAACGGGCGCAAAGAAGGTCATAGCAATACATTGGGATAATTTTGCAAAGCCGCTCGACCAGCCTTTGGAAGCAATTCCAATGCTTTTTGACGACATCGACAAGTCAATGCAGTTTCTTGCGGAGCGAAGTCGAAAAAACGGAATCGAGATAAATTTTCCTCAAGCTTGGCAGGTCTTCGACCCGTTCGCTTTCAAGTAATATGACAACACTTTAGGTTTGGTATGACTACGGACCGGACCCTCCGAAGTTGAACCGTGAAACTGCGGAACCGGAATTTCGGCACGCCAGGGGTTTCGACTCAATCTTAAGCCCATCTTCCCGAACGGATTTCGGGGTCACTTCTATTTGGGAGACTTGCAAAGGAGCTTTCCCCTTCTCCAATCGAGCATCAGAAACCCTTACCGTCGTTGCCCGCGTGGCGCCAATCGGCTAAATCGAAGGGCAAGCACCCGTAGCTCAGCTGGATAGAGCGTTGCCCTCCGAAGGCAAAGGTCACACGTTCGAATCGTGTCGGGTGCGCCAGCAGATTGGCACTGACGGCGAAGATTGAAGCCATATGCTGACGCCCTCCGACATCGGCCCCGTTCTCATCACCGGCTGTTCAAGCGGCGTCGGCCATGCGGCGGCGAGACTTTTTCGCGAAGCAGGTTTCGAGACGTTTGCCAGCGCGCGCGATCCGTCCACGCTTGAAGACCTGCGCGCGCTCGGTTGCCGCATCCTTCGACTCGATGTGACGGACGAGGCCGCGCGCGTCGCAGCGGTCAATGCAGTCGAAAAAGAATTCGGCGCCGTCGGAGTTCTCGTCAACAATGCGGGCTACGGCCAATATGGGCCGCTTGAGGAGATTTCGCTCGACGCATTGCGCCTTCAATTCGAGACCAATGTGTTCGGCGGCCTGCGGCTGTCGCAACTTGTGCTGCCGGCAATGCGCGCGAAGGGTTTCGGCCGCATCGTCAATGTCAGTTCGGTCGCGGGCCGTGTCAGCATTCTCGGCGGCGGCGCGTATCATTCGACGAAATTCGCCATTGAGGCGCTGACCGATGCCCTGCGTCCCGAGGTCGAACCCTTCGGCATCGATGTCGTGAACGTTTTGCCCGGCCCCATTGCAACGCATTTCGAGGCGACGTTGCTGCAGGATATTCCCGACACCGGGCCGGACAGCCCCTACGCCTCCTTCAAGATGCGCCTCGCGCAGCGCATGCGCGATTTTCTCAATCCGAAACATTTCGATGTGCTGACTGCCGACGACGTTGCGAAAGTCATCGTGAAAGCCGCGACGGCCAGGCGGCCGCGCACCCGCTACAATGTCGGCATGGTTGCGAAACTCGGCTATATCGGCCGGGCGCTGACGCCGGATCGCGTCGTCGATTTCATGACGCGGCGGAACGTGCCGGTTATCAAATAGGAAGCTGCGTTGTGCGACGCGACATTTATCAGCCTGTCGCCATGATGTGATCGTACTGCGCTTGCGTATCCGCGCGAACCGGCGAAAAATCAATACGATGAAAATTCCGGTCAAAAGCTCTTTAGCTGTTGTTGCTGCGATGATGAGCGCGTGGAACTCAAGCCACGCCGCTGCGCAGCAAATTTCATCGCCGCCCTTCACGACGACGCTCTCGAATACAACGCCGCTTGTGTTCGGCATGACACCGGATGAAGCCACGGCCGCGCTCGGCACGCCGCTGGTCTATGTCGATGGCCCGCCCGGCAGCGAGGTCTTTTTGACCATCCGCGATGTCGGCGGCAGCCGCTGGTCGTTTCGTCATGACCCGCTCTATCTGCAATTCCGCGACGGGCGACTCACCGGCTGGAAGGCCGACTGGAGCCGCAACTGGATGTGGAAGTAGCTCCGTTTTCCTTGCCATTTCATTTCTTGACGGAGATCCGGCACGGCAGCGCACGACTGCGTTTTTCGGAAAGCATTTGAAGTAAGGCGAGCATGTCTCAATCGTCATTGCGAGCGTAGCGAAACAATCCAGCAAGAAATCTGGATTGCTTCGTCGCTTTCGTTCCTCGCAATGACGACTGTAAATTTACGCCGTCACGCCGACACCGATGGGACACGACACGCCGGTGCCGCCGAGCCCACAATAGCCGGCGGGATTCTTCGCCAGATACTGCTGGTGATAGTCCTCGGCGAAATAGAATTCGCCCGCGGGCTTGATCTCGGTGGTGATCGCGCCGAGTCGCGTGGCGGCAAGCGCCTTCTGGTAAGCGGCTTTCGAGGCTTCCGCCGCCTTCATCTGCGCCTCGCCGTAAGTGTAGATCGCCGAGCGATATTGCGTGCCGACATCGTTGCCCTGACGCATGCCATGCGTCGGGTTGTGATTTTCCCAGAACGTCCTCAGCAGTTGTTCGTAGGCCACCTTCTTCGGATCGAACACCACCAGCACCACTTCGGTATGGCCGGTGCGGCCGGAGCAGGTTTCTTCGTAAGTCGGATTCGGCGTCGAGCCGCCGCCATATCCGACTGCCGTGACGTAGACGCCGTCGCCCAGCTCCCAGAACTTGCGCTCCGCGCCCCAGAAACAGCCGAGGCCGAACACCGCCTTCTCCAATCCTTCCGGATACGGCCCCTTCAGCGGATGGCCATTGACGAAATGGGTTCTTGCGGTCGGGATCGGCGTCGGGCGGCCGGGCAATGCGTCCGCAGCGCTCGGAATGTCGAGAGGCTTGCGTGAGAACAGCATGGCTCACTCCTTAATGTTGGATCGCTCACTCTATATGTCGTGGAGCATATAGTGTCTTACGTCCGATGCTTCGGCGCGTTACACGCCACTCCGTCATCATATGTGCGTCAGCGGGCCTTGAATTGTCTCCGTTTCACGTCCGCTCAGTAGCGCGAATAGCCGATCAGCGGCTTTCCGGGCCGGAACAGCAGCAAAAGAATGATCCCGACAATTCCGAGCACCGCCCAGGCCGGCTGGTTGAGGATCGTTTTCACCACGCCATTCCAAAGAAACGGCGATACGCCCTCGATCGCGCGCTGCGCGGCCTGCTGGCTTGCCTGATTGATGTCATTCCACAATTCGCCGAGCCTCGTGAGCCGCAAGGTCTGGTCGGCGATGGTGCGCGCGCCGTCATAGACCAGCGAGAGAAATGCCAGCACCATCAAAATCAGGCCAATCAGCCGGAAAAAACCGCGGATCATCGTTCGCCTCTCGGTCTTGCACGTCTCATATAGAGACTGCGCGCGTTCTCGGCAGTCCCTCGGACAAACCGCCGGATTCAGCCGCAAATACGGCCTTTCGCGATAAATCCGCCGCCAAAATGGCCCGGAAATCGTTGACGGTCCAGAGCGCTGACCCTATAAGAGCCCGCAACTGGCGGCGGGCGCAATCCTGCCGCCGCTGTTCTTTGAGACAAGCGCCGATTTTTTCGCCGCACGGGTTTCGGGAACACCAGATTTTCACCCAATGTCGGCCTGAATGCCGATAGCGATCGGTCCGGCGGCGCGCGCTTCGCGAATTGCCGCCGACACGAAGCACAAAACGCCGTCTAAAGGACGAAGAGACATGGCAAATACCACTTCCGCCAAGAAGGCGACGCGCAAGATTGCCCGCCGCACCATCGTCAACAAGAGCCGCCGCACTCAGATGCGCGGCGCGGTGCGCACCGTCGAGGAAGCGATCAAGAGCGGCGACCGCAAGGCGGCACTGGAAGCGATGAAGCGAGCGGAACCTGAACTGATGCAGGCAGCGCAGCGCAACATCATTCACAAGAACAACGCCAGCCGGAAGGTTTCGCGCCTCACGCATCAGATTGCCAAGCTCGCGAAATAATTTCCGCTTCAATACGAGATCGAAAAAGCCCGGCGTTGCCGGGCTTTTTTTGTTTTTTATGACGAAGTTCCGCTTGTCCTGAAGAAAATTTTCGCAGACGTGGCGCTGGCGCGGCGTAATATGGTTTTGAAAAGCGCTTCACGAATTTTTTGCGGCACGCAAGCGCAAATTTTTCGGCGCGTCCGAGAGTGCAGGAAATAAATCCGCTCTCAAAAAAGCTCCCCTGTTTCGCTGAACAAAAAAAATCGCGTTTTGGTAGTTACTTATCGGCATAGCGCCGGGCAGTAGTTGGAAAACGCTTCGGCGCGCTCACCATTCTTAATAGAATTGTGAATTTATTTTAGGCGATTGCGCCGTTTACGACACTCGCACGACAATTCGATTCTGTGCGCAGATTCAAAACCTTGCCGTTTTGTCATAATCGGCGCCATGTTTGGCGAAGCATCCAAGTTTAAATTTGCAGCGTCATTGCTGAATCAATTTCGTTGCGGGCCGGGAAAGCTCTGTTATCTCTAATTCATCGCAGTGCTCGCGGGTTTTTCAGATCAGGGCGGTCTGAGACCCTCAAGCAGGCGGACAAATCGGCGACGATACGTTCGTTAGCGATGCTTTCCTAACGATGAGCGGAGGCGAACTCACACGACTCGTGAGATCGGAGTTCTGTGTCGAAATTTCTCTGGTGCAACTCGCGGATTTCGCGGGCGGCGCAACAAGAAGAAATCAGTGCAGGGCAAAAGCCTTTCGTCGGACGAAGGCCGGGGTGGTGAAGGTTACGGGTTAGACGGGCAGAAGCGCGCGGAGGCTTGAGCGATTTCGTTCAGAGCCTTGGCGAAGCGAACTTGAAACAAATTGACCAATAGCAACTTGCCGCGGCATTGCGCGGTGAGAGGGGGATATTCATGCCTTTGAAACAGAGCCTGCAGCAGCATCCCGCGGCAAATTCGAACGGCAACGCCACTCTCCCTCATCCGTGCGCATTTTTAACGCCGCACGACTCGCCTCCTCAGTCGAGTACGCGCTGACCCCGCAACAGGTCTTTCTCAAGTCTCGCAGCGACGATCGCGGCGCGTAGCGCCGCCGGACAATCGTCTGCCGAATTTGAAGGAAGACCGTCGCGAGGGTCGCTGCAGCAACCCGCGGCGGCAACGCCGCTTCTCGAACTCAATCAGAAAAGTCTCAACGACAATGACAATGGCAGCAACAGCAGAACAGGGAACGGGGATCGGACACGGCAGCTGGGAGCGCGTGAAAGAGCGCCTGCGCGCAAGCGTCGGCGAGGACGTCTACACAAGCTGGTTTGCGCGGATCGACCTTGAGGTTGTGGGCACGGATTGCGTGCGCATGTCGGTGCCGACCAAATTTTTGAAAAGCTGGATTCAGGCTCACTACTCTGATCTGGTGCTGACCTGCTGGCAGGCGGAACTGCCGCAACTCAAGCGCATCGATCTGACCGTGCGCGGCGCTGTGCGTTGCCCGCCGCCGCCGAAAGACGCCAAGACGCAGCTTGAAGAGCGCCGCGTCGAGCGCATCGACAGCCGACCGCCGCCGGAACTGCGCATCGCTGCGATTGCGCCGGTGTCCGCGAGCCACGATGCGCTCGGCGGCTCGCCGCTCGATCCGCGTCTGACCTTCGGAACGTTTGTCGTCGGCCGCTCGAATACGCTGGCGCACGCTGCAGCCCGTCAGGTCGCCGAGGGGCGGCGCGGCGATAGCGTGATGTTCAATCCGCTCTACATCCATGCGGGCGTCGGCCTCGGCAAGACCCATTTGCTGCAGGCTGTGACCTGGGCCGGCAATTCCGGCAACGAGCGCAAGGTGCTCTATCTCACCGTCGAGAAATTCATGTACGGCTTTGTCGCCGCGCTGAAATCGCAGACAGCCTTGGCTTTCAAGGAAGCGCTGCGCGGCATCGACGTGCTGGTGATCGACGATCTGCAATTCCTTCAGGGGAAATCGACGCAAGCGGAATTCTGCCACACGCTGAACGCGCTGATCGACGCTGGAAGACAAGTCGTCATCGCGGCGGATCGACCGCCGGCCGATCTCGAAGCCCTCGATGAGCGCGTGCGCTCTCGCCTTGCCGGCGGGCTCGTGGTGGAAATGGGATCGCTCGGCGAGGAATTGCGTCTCGACATCCTCAAGTCGCGCGTGGCGGCCGCCCGTTCGCATCACGCGAGCTTCGACGTGCCGCTGCCGGTGCTGGATTATCTGGCGAAGACGATCACGCATAACGGCCGCGACCTCGAAGGCGCCGTCAATCGCCTGCTGGCACACTCGAAACTCAACGCCACGCCGGTCACGCTGGAAATGGCGGAGCGCGAAGTCCGCGATCTGATCCGTCCGCAGGAACCCAAGCGCGTCAAGATCGAAGACATTCAGCGCGTGGTGGCGCGGCAATACAATGTGAGCCGCTCGGACCTGTTGTCGTCACGCCGGACGGCCAACGTCGTGCGCCCGCGTCAGGTCGCGATGTATCTGGCAAAGACGCTGACGCTGCGTTCGCTGCCGGAAATCGGGCGACGCTTCGGCGGACGCGATCACACCACCGTGCTGCATGCGGTTCGCAAGATTGAAGGTCTTGTCGCCAGGGATTCCTCGCTGTCCGACGAGGTCGAGCTGTTGAAGCGCCAGCTTCAGGAGTGACCAACAAACAAGCGCGGGGATAGCCGGAATCGCGGCGTCCCCGCACTTGCATCCCAAAGCCATCCACGCCACCTTACGCTCCCCCGCGGGGCCGGACGGACCTTGATTTGACCGGCTGCGGGCGGCAGTCGCCGGTGCGCGCCGATAACGGCAGCGAACGGCACATCCGGACAATGCTGGCAGGGATCTGGGCGGGATAGCCATGAAAGTCACCGTAGAGCGCGCGCAACTTCTCAAATCGCTGGGCCATGTCCATCGCGTGGTCGAACGCCGCAATACGATTCCGATATTAGGCAACGTGCTGATCCGCGCCGAAAAATCCCGCCTCAGCCTGAAAGCCACCGACCTCGACCTCGAAGTCACCGAAACGCTCGCCGCCGAGACCGGCAGCGGCGGATCGACCACGGTTCCCGCGCACATGTTCTATGACATCGTGCGCAAATTGCCGGACGGCTCGCAGATCGTGCTCGAAGGCGACGGCGACCGCTCGGTTCTGGCGGTGCGTGCAGGACGCTCTCGTTTTACGCTTCAAACATTGCCGGAAAGCGATTTCCCCGATCTCGCCGCCGGCGACATGACGCATTCCTTCACGCTGGCCGCCGGCGACATGAAGCGGCTGATCGACCGCACGCAGTTTGCGATCTCGACCGAGGAAACCCGCTACTATCTCAACGGCATTTATCTGCACGCTGCAGGCAGCGCCAAGAACGCAACGCTGCGCGCGGTCGCGACCGACGGTCATCGTCTGGCGCAAGTGGACTTGCCGCTGCCGAAAAGTGCCGCAGGCATGCCGGGCGTCATCGTACCGCGCAAGACCGTCGGCGAAGTGCAGCGCCTGATCGAGGACAACGACGCCGAAGTGAAGATCGAACTGTCGACGGGGAAAATCCGCTTCACCATCGGAGACGTCGTACTGACCTCGAAGCTGATCGACGGCACGTTTCCCGATTATGGCCGCGTCATTCAGCAGAACAACGACAAGGAACTGATCGTCGACAAGAAGGATTTCGAGAACGCTGTGGACCGCGTCTCGACGATCTCCTCCGAACGCGGCCGCGCGGTGAAGCTCGCATTGTCCGCAGGCAAGCTCGTTCTGTCGGTGACAAACCCTGACTCCGGCAGCGCCACCGAGGAACTCGAAGTCGAATACGCGTCCGACGCACTCGATATCGGTTTCAACTCGCGCTATCTGCTCGACATCGCCGCACAGATCGAAGGCGATGTCGCGGTGTTGCGTCTGGCCGATCCCGGCTCGCCGACGCTGGTGCAGGACAAGGATTCCAAGGGCGCGCTTTACGTCCTGATGCCGATGCGGGTGTAGCGATCCTTTCTGATATAAAGCGGGTGCCATGACCGTCTCCCGCATCCTGCGCCTCAGCCTCAATCACTTCCGCAACTACCGGACCTCGAGCGTGGAGACGCGCGGCGATCTCGTCGTGCTGGTGGGCCCCAACGGCGCGGGCAAGACCAACTGCTTGGAGGCGATCTCGTTTCTGTCACCCGGACGCGGATTGCGCCGCGCCACGCTCGACGATGTTGCCGACAATCAGGGCGACGGCTCGTGGGCGGTCTCGGCCGAAGTCGAAGGCGAAGTCGGCCTTGCGACATTGGGAACCGGCATCGATCCGCCGAGTGCGGAGGGGTCGTCGAGCGCGCGGCGCAACCGCATCGACCGTGAGCCGGTGTCGTCTGCCGCAGCCTTCGGCGAGTATCTGCGCATGGTGTGGCTGACGCCGGCGATGGACGGACTGTTTCTAGGCGCCGCATCCGAGCGGCGGCGCTTCTTCGATCGTCTCGTGCTCGCTATCGACAGCGAACATTCCGGCCGCGTTTCGGCGCTGGATCGTTCGTTGCGCTCGCGCAATCGCCTGCTCGAGGATCGCAATTTCGATTCGCACTGGTGCGACGCCATCGAGCGCGAGACCGCTGAGCTTGCCGTCGCGGTCGCAGCGCAGCGCGGACAGACGCTGCAGCGGCTTTCCGCGACGCTGGCTGCGCGCGGCAGCAAGTCCGCATTTCCTTCAGCTCACATCGCCCTCGATGGCTGGATGGAAAACGCGCTGCTCACTGAAAAAGCCACCGCCGTCGAGGATCGCTATCGCGAAATCTTGCGTGAGAGCCGCCTCAAGGATGCCGCCGCCGGCCGCACCACCAACGGTCCGCACACCACCGATCTTCAAGTCATCTACGCGCCGAAGAATATGCCGGCGAAAGACGCCTCCACCGGCGAGCAGAAGGCCCTGCTGATCGGACTTGTCTTGGCGCATGCCAATCTCGTTGCCGGGATGACCGGCATCACGCCGTTGCTATTGCTCGATGAAGTCGTAGCCCATCTCGATCCCAATCGCCGCCGCGCATTGTTCGACGAATTATTGCAACTCGGCGCGCAGGTCTGGATGACCGGAGCGGATCCCGCAGCGTTCACCGACATCGATCTCGGCGCCGATATTTTCGGGGTCGAATCCGGCCAGGTGACGCGGCGCGCGTGAGGTCCAAAACCAGCGCGGAACGGCACCCGAATCTGTCCTGGAATCGGGGTTTTCCACAGGGCCAAAAATGCGGTCTCGCGGCCTTGAAAAACAGCAAAAAAATACCATGTTTTCAGTCGCTTGAGGTCGACCACTTTGTCCTAGGCGATACCCCCTTTTCGTGTCACAAATTGACAATCGGAACAGCAATTTCGGCGTCTCCGATTCGACCATCCACAAAGGCCACTTCATGACCGAGCCAGCCCGGAAAAAAAGCGCGGATAAACCTGCCAATCCGGGTGCGGAATACGGCGCGGAATCGATCCGCGTGCTGAAAGGTCTCGATGCCGTCCGCAAACGTCCGGGCATGTATATCGGCGACACCGATGACGGCTCGGGCCTGCATCACATGGTCTACGAGGTCGTCGACAACGCGATCGACGAAGCGCTCGCAGGTCACGCCACGCGCGTCGAAGTGATTTTGAATCCCGACAATTCAGTAACGGTGCGCGACGACGGGCGCGGCGTTCCTGTCGACATTCACAAGGGCGAAGGCGTCTCGGCAGCCGAAGTCATCATGACGCAGCTCCATGCCGGCGGAAAATTCGACCAGAACTCCTACAAGGTGTCCGGCGGTCTGCATGGCGTCGGCGTCTCAGTCGTCAACGCGCTCTCCAGCAAACTCGTGCTGCGGGTCTGGCGCAACGACAAGGAACACTTCATCGAATTCAAGCACGGCGACGCGGTTGCGCCGCTGAAGGTCGTCGGCGACGCCAAGGGCAAGCGCGGCACCGAGGTGACGTTTCTGGCCTCGACCGAGACCTTCACGAACGTCGAATATGATTTCGCGACGCTGGAACACCGCCTGCGCGAACTCGCCTTCCTGAATTCCGGCGTAAATATTCTTTTGTCCGACATGCGCCACGCGGTCGAGAAGCGCGAGGAACTGCACTACGAAGGCGGCGTCGAGGAATTCGTCAAATACCTCGATCGCAACAAGAAGCCGGTCGTGCCCAATCCGATCATGATGCGTTCGGAGCAGAACGGCATCAGCGTCGAAGTCGCGATGTGGTGGAACGACAGCTACCACGAGAGCGTGCTGTGCTTCACCAACAACATTCCCCAGCGCGACGGCGGTACGCATCTCGCCGGTTTCCGCGGCGCACTGACGCGCCAGGTGACGAGCTACGCCGACGCGATGGCGAAGAAGGAAAAGATCGCACTGACCGGCGACGATTGCCGCGAAGGCCTCACCGCCGTTCTGTCGGTGAAAGTCCCCGATCCGAAATTCTCCTCGCAGACGAAGGACAAGCTGGTTTCGTCCGAAGTCCGCCCGGTCGTCGAAAATATCGTCAACCACGCCCTTCAAGCGTGGTTCGAGGAACATCCCGCCGAAGCCAAAACCATTGTCGGCAAGGTGATCGAAGCAGCCGCCGCGCGCGAAGCCGCGCGCAAGGCCCGCGATCTCACCCGCCGCAAGGGCGCGCTCGACGTCGCCTCGCTGCCCGGCAAGCTCGCCGATTGTCAGGAGCGCGATCCGGCGAAGTCCGAACTGTTCATCGTCGAGGGTGACTCGGCAGGCGGTTCTGCGAAGCAGGGCCGCAACCGCGAATTCCAGGCGGTGCTGCCGCTGCGCGGAAAAATTCTTAACGTCGAACGCGCGCGTTTCGACAAGATGCTCTCCAGCGAGCAGATCGGCACGCTCATCACCGCGCTCGGCACCGGCATCGGCCGCGACGATTTCGACCTCTCCAAGCTGCGCTATCACAAGATCATCGTGATGACGGACGCCGACGTCGACGGCGCGCATATCCGCACGCTGCTCCTGACGTTCTTCTTCCGCCAGATGCCGTCGCTGATCGATGGCGGTTATCTCTACATCGCCCAGCCGCCGCTCTACAAAGTCAATCGCGGCAAGTCCGAGCAGTATCTGAAGGACGAACGTGCATTGGAAGATTACCTGATCGAGACCGGCCTCGATGACTGTGTTCTCAAGCTCGCTTCGGGCGAAGATCGCAAGGGCCGCGATCTGCAGGCGCTATTGGAAGATGCGCGCATCATTCGCGGCATCCTCAACAATCTGCACAGCCGCTACAATCGCAGCGTCGTCGAACAGGCGGCGATTGCTGGCGTGCTCAGCGCCAATGTCGTGAGCAATGTGAAGACCGCGAACGAAGCGGCCGCCTATATCGCCAAGCGCCTCGATGCGCTCGCCGACGAAGTCGAGCGTGGCTGGATCGGCAGCTTCAAGGAAGGCGAAGGCTATTTCTTCGAGCGCACCGTGCGCGGCGTGAAAGACGTCGCGGTGATCGACACCGCGCTGCTCGGATCGGCGGACGCCCGCAAGCTCGACGAATACGCCGGCAGACTGCAGGAAGCCTATCCGCGCAGCGCGACCTTGCGGCGCAAGGACGCCGAGACGCCGATCCACGGTCCCGTCAGCCTGTTCGAAGCCGTGACCGACGCCGGACGCAAGGGCGTCGCTTTGCAGCGCTATAAAGGCCTCGGCGAGATGAACCCGTCGCAGCTGTGGGAAACCACGCTCGACACCAACGCGCGCTCGCTGTTGCAGGTGAAGGTCAAGGAAGTCGATGCCGCCGACGATATTTTCACCAAACTGATGGGCGACATCGTCGAACCGCGCCGCGAGTTCATTCAGGACAATTCGCTCGACGCGAATGTGGATGTGTGACGCCTGAAGCCCCACCAAAGTCGTGGGCGTTTGTTCTAGAATCCGTCGCAATCACTGACTATTCTCCCGATGTGCCGTCGCTAACGCGGCCCAGAGATTTTTGTCCATGCCCTCTCCAAACCTCGACCGCGCGTCCGGATTTCTCGGTGGGCTTCTCAACACGCTGACCGAGCGCGGGCGCAGCCTTCTCGGTCTCTCCGTACCCCCGATGACCAAGGCCGAACTGATCTCGCTCGGCGAAACGCTGCTGTCCCGGCGCGGCGAAGCCACCGGCGTAGCGCTGGCGAACTCACTGCTTGCGGGCTACGCAGCGGCCACCGACGAGAACAAGCTCGCATTCCTCACGGCGCTGGCCGACATGTTCGGCCCTGATATGATTCAACTCAACAAGGCGCTCGATGCGGTCCGCGATTCCAGTGCATCGCCCGATGCCGTCGAAAGGCTTCTGAAAGCCGCCGAACCGCGCCGCCAAGAGCTGATTCGCCGTTTGAACCTCGCACCGGGCGGCACGGCGTCGCTGGTGCGGATGCGCGAGGCGCTGCTCGCGCACACCGTCAATCATCCGCAACTGAAATATGTCGACAGCGATTTCGTGCATCTGTTCGCGTCATGGTTCAATCGCGGCTTTCTGGTGCTGCAGAAAATCGACTGGACCACGCCCGCGAACATTCTGGAAAAGATCATCCGCTACGAGCAGGTCCACGCGATCCGCAACTGGGACGATTTGCGCGCGCGCCTCGCGCCGCCGGATCGCCGCTGCTACGGCTTCTTTCATCCGCAGCTTGTCGATGAGCCGCTGATCTTCGTCGAAGTCGCGCTGACCCGCGAAACGCCTGCGTCGATCGAACCGCTGCTCGATCTCACGCGCGCGCCGATCGAGGCGAAGGACGCCACAACGGCGGTGTTCTATTCGATCTCCAACACCCAGAAAGGGCTCGGCGGAATTTCCTTCGGCAATTTCCTGATCAAGCAGGTGGTCGAGGAAATCAAGCGCGAGCTTCCGAACGTGCACACGTTCGTCACGCTGTCGCCGGCGCCGAATTTCGCGGGCTGGCTCAAGCGCCAGCGCGCGGATAACTCGGCTCTCATCGACGACGATGCGCGCGAAGCCCTGCAGGCCCTCGACGCGCCGGACTGGTTTGAGAACGCCGAGGTCAGCGAGCGCGTCAAGGCGGCGATGCTGCCGCTTGCCGCTTATTATTTCCTCGAGGCGAAGAATTCGCGCGGACAGCCGGTGGATTCCGTGGCGCGCTTCCATCTCGGCAACGGCGCGCGGCTTGAGCGGCTGAATTTTCTCGGCGACCGCTCGCCGAACGGCATGCGGCAATCGCACGGGCTGATGGTGAACTATCTCTACGCGCTCGCCGACATCGAAAGCAATCACGAGTCCTTCGTCGAGAAGGGCCAGATCGCCGCCTCTTCAAGCGTGCGCAAAATTCTGCCTGCGCGCCTCCATGTGGTCGAGGCGTCGGCGCAATAAAATAAAATAGCGAGGCTTGTCATGAGCTGGATGCCGTCGAACGATCCGATCCTTGGCGACGCGCGCTCGTGCGACGCGCTGGAATTGATGATCGTGCCGCGCACCCGCGATCTCGGCGACGGCTTTCTGGTGCGCCGCGCATTGCCGCACGGCAAGCGGCAGATGGTCGGGCCATTTATTTTCTTCGATCATTTCGGGCCGGTACAGTTCGTCGCGGGCAAGGGCATGGACGTTCGCCCGCATCCGCACATCGGTCTTGCGACGGTCACCTATCTGTTCGACGGCTCGATCATGCATCGCGACAGCGAGGGCAATATTCAGGAAATTCAGCCCGGCGCGATGAACCTGATGACGGCAGGACGCGGCATCGCGCATTCGGAGCGCACGCCGGATGTCGAGCGCGCGAACGGGCAGAGCATGCTCGGCCTGCAAAGCTGGATCGCGCTTCCCGAAGGCAAGGAAGAAATCGCGCCCTCGTTTCAGCACTACAGCGCCGCCAGTCTGCCGACCGTCAACGATAAGGGACTGAGCGCGCGCATCATCGCGGGCAAAGCCTTCGGCGCAATCTCGCAGGTCGAGATGGTGTCGGACTGGTTCTATGTCGAAGTCGCGCTCGACGCAGGCATGACAGCGCCGCTCGATGCCGACCATGAAGAACGCGCGATTTATCTCGTCGATGGCGAAGTCGAAATTTCCGGAGACAAGTTTTCGGCGCCGCAGCTTCTGGTGTTCCGTCCCGGCGACCGCATCGCGGTGAAAGCACTGCGCAAGACGAAAATGATGTTTCTCGGCGGCAGCGCGCTGGAAGGCCCGCGTCACATCTGGTGGAATTTCGTCTCCTCGTCGAAAGATCGCATCGAGCAGGCCAAGGCCGACTGGAAAGCGGGCCGCTTCGAGCATGTGCCGGGCGAGCACGAATTCATTCCACTGCCCGAATAGTTTTACAAAGCCGCATCTTATCCGGACCACGCCATGAACGAGAATGTCGGACGACTTCACGAGCAGATCAAAACGCTGCAGATCGAACTCGATGCCGAACTTGCAATCATCCGCAATCAACTGAACTACCGGCTCGAAGGGGGCCGTGCACGTTTCGAGGAGGAAATGTTGCGGGCGCATCGAGCGCTGCGGATTGGGGTGGCAAAATACGTCGTTAACGCAAGCCCGCTCGTGATCCTTACCGCGCCCGTCATTTATTCGATGATCGTTCCGTTCGCGCTGCTCGATCTGTTTCTGACGGTTTATCAGCTTATCTGCTTTCCGATTTACGGAATCGAGCGCGTCAAGCGCAGCGATTACTTCATCTTCGATCGCGCGCATCTCGCCTATCTGAACATTGTCGAAAAAATCAATTGCGCTTATTGCTCATACGGTAACGGCCTGATGGCCTATGCCAGCGAGATCGCCGGACGAACCGAGCAGTATTGGTGCCCGATCAAGCACGCACGCAAGGCGATCTCGACGCACGAGCATTATTCTCAATTCGCCGAGTTCGGCGACGCGAAATCATTTCGGAAGAAATACGGAAACGTCGATTGAGTCCGTCGATCTTCCGCCATGCGAAACGCACAACCTCGCGCATGGCTGAATTGACTTTGGCCTGCGCGCGTTTGCCGCCGTTTACAGCCTGGGAATGTTGCCGGATAGTCGCGCGCGAAAGCGCGGCGATGGTCTGCTGCGATGAATCGACGAGGACACGCTCATGCAGTTCAATCATTGCAGACTGGAAATCGACGGCAACGTCGCGACGCTGGTGATGGATCATCAGGAGGTGATGAACGCCGTCTCCGTCGAGATGCTCGCGGGCCTGAGCGAAGCGCTCGATACCGTCAACGACAAGCGTAGCGAGATTCGCTGTCTCGTCCTGACCGGAGCGGGCAAGGCATTCTGTACCGGCGCAAATCTTCAGGGGCGCAACAAGGAACAGAATCCGGTTCGCCGCAATGCAGGCGCGGCGCTCGAAACCGCGTTTCATCCGTTCCTGCGCCGACTGCGCGATCTGCACTGCCCGCTGATTACGTCGGTGAACGGTCCGGCGGCGGGCGCAGGCATGAGCTTCGCCTTGATGGGCGACATCGTGATCTGCGCGCGCTCGTCTTATTTTCTTCAGGCATTCCGCCGTATCGGCCTCGTGCCGGATTGCGGCTCGACCTGGATACTTCCGCGACTGATCGGCCGCGCACGCGCGATCGAACTGTCGTTGCTCGGAGAACGGCTGCCCGCCGAGAAGGCGCTGGAATGGGGACTGGTCAATCGCGTCGTCGATGACGTGGCATTGGCTGAGGAAACCAAAAAGCTCGCGCACGATCTCGCCAATGGTCCGACAATCGCGCTGTCGCTGATCCGGCGGCTCTACTGGGAAAGCCCGGAAAATTCCTTCGAACAGCAGATCGACATGGAAAAGCGGATGCAGGTCGCGGCCGGCCGCGCAGAAGATTTCAAGGAAGGCGTCGCGGCGTTCCTCGAAAAGCGGCCGGCGAAATTCACCGGACGCTGAACCTCAGATCAGGCGACGCTGCTCATATAGGCTTCGCGTCGGCCCATCACGCGTTCGGCCGCGATCTTCGCCTGCGCGCGCGTCTCCGTCGAAATCGTGCGGAATTCAAGATCGGGAAGCGTCACAGGTTCACGGCGGCCACCGAACCATGACAGCAGCGATTTCGATCCGAATGCGAGATTCGAGAGAGCCTCGGAAAGACTTTCGGCCGAATCGAAAGCGAACAACGCTCCGGACGATACGTGTCTCACTTCGAAAATCCCGGGGCCGATCGGGGCTTCAAGGGCCTCGCCACGCGCGATTTTGGGATAGCGCTTCCATTCACTCCAGGTCGCAATCATCGTGTCCTTTTGCGTCGAAGACGCCGCCGCTTTCAAAATATGTGCTGAGAGGTCAAGCGGTAGATAACGTCTCGCGCAGCCCGTTCAACCGAGAATCTTTCAAATCGTTCCAAATATGTTTTCTGCGACATTGGTCGAAATCGATGGGTTATCGGTTCAAACCGATAGCCCGTGCAGCTCGGCCAGCGCCTTCAACGACGTCTGCGGACGCGCGCCGATGTGCTGGATGACCTCTGCTGCGGCCAAAGCGCCCAGCCGGCCCGACTGCTCATGCGTGAAGCCGCGCACGACTCCGAACAGGAAGCCCGCCGCGAACAGATCGCCCGCGCCGGTCGTGTCGACCACCTGTTTCACAGGAAACGCGGCAACCGCAGTAACGCCGCCTTTCTCGGTCACCATGCATCCCTTCTCGCTGCGGGTGACCACAGCGAGCGTGGCATCGCGGCCGAGCTGCGAAAGCGCCGCATCGAAATCCTCGGTCTGATACAGCGATTTCAGTTCAGCCTCGTTGGCGAAAACCAGATCGACGGTTCTTGTTTGAATGAGATTCAAGAACTCGTCGCGATAGCGGCCGACGCAAAAAGCATCCGACAGCGTGAGCGCGACGGTGCGCTTGTGGTTATGCGCAATCTTGGATGCCTTGAGAAACGCCTCCTTGGCGTCGGCCGGATCCCACAGATACCCTTCGAGATAGACGATCGAGGACGCGGCAATTTGCGCTTCGTCGATATCGTCCGAAGACAAATCCTGCGCCGCGCCGAGATAGGTATTCATCGTGCGCTCGCCGTCGGGCGAGACGAGAATATAGGAACGCGCCGTGGCGGCGCCGGATTCGGCGACCGGCGTGTCGAACGCGACCTTCGCCGCCTTGATGTCGTGGGCAAACACATGCCCGAGCTGATCGTCGCGCACCTTGCCGACGAAGGCGGCGCGCGCGCCGAAGCTCGCCACGCCCGCAATGGTGTTGGCCGCCGACCCGCCGGAAATTTCGGTTGCAGGACCCATCGACTTATAGACCGCTGTCGCCCGTTCCTCGTCGATCAGGGCCATCGCGCCTTTGGTCATGCCGTGGCGGACCAGAAAGTCGTCGTCGGCCTTGGCCAGAATATCGACAATCGCGTTGCCAATCCCGAGAACGTCGTATGTCGCTGCGGTCATTAATGATATTCCTGAGGGAGCGGCGCTTATTTTGCCGACAGCTGATATTTCATGCGGATGAGGCCGCGACCTATCACGACAACACGTTCGCCAGCAAGCGCAGGCCTCATCGTCAGACCGTCATCATGACCCCAAAAGCCCTTTCATGATCCGACATATCCTCACCGTTTCGACCGGCACGCTGTCCTCCCGAATTCTCGGATTTATCCGCGATTCCATGATCGCGGCGCTGCTCGGCGCGGGGCCGGTGGCCGACGCGTTTCTGGTCGCGTTTCAGTTCATCAATGTCGCGAGGCGATCGCTCACCGAGGGTGCGCTGAATGCCGCATTGATTCCGGGCTATCTGCGCGTGTGCGAGAATGAAGGCCGGGTTGCTGCCGCTGCCTTCGCAGGTCGCGTGCTGGGAAGCGTCAGTCTCATTCTGATCTGCATAGCCATCGGTCTTACGCTGCTGATGCCGCTCGTGATGGCATTGCTTGCGCCGGGTTTCGCCGGACGCGAGCCGCTGCAGCTCGCCATCGACGATGCGCGGCTGATGATGCCGTATTTCGCTTTCGTCGGCCCCGTCACGGTGATGATGGGCGTGCTCAACGCCGAAAACCGATTCATGCTCACGGCCTTCTCGCCGGTTCTGTTCAACGTGACGCTGATCGCCGTGATCGCGTCGCTTATGGTGTGGCGGTATGACACTGCGACATCGGCGACGATCATCGCCGGCGCAGTCGGTGTCGCGGGTCTCCTGCAGACGCTGATCCTCGTTCAGCGCAGGCCGTGGCGCGACGGCATCGGCAGGCCCATCAAAATTTCATTCGACCAGCAGACGCGCGGATTCTTCCGCAAGGGAATTCCCGGCATGATCGCGAATGCCGGTCCGCAATTCCTGATCGTGGCCGGTGCGATTGTCGCCTCGTCTTCGCCAGCCGCCGTCTCGTGGCTCTACTTTGCCAATCGGCTGATCGAACTGCCGCTCGGCATGGTCGGCGTTGCGATGGGCACCGTCCTCGTTCCTGAATTGACGCGCGCCGTTCAGATCGGGGATCGTGCAGCGCTCGTGCAGGCGGAGTCGCGCGGCTTCGAGCTTGCGGTCGGCCTCGTGATGCCTGCGATGCTGGGGCTGATCGTGCTCAGTCAGCCGGCAATACGAGTCTTGTTCGAGCACGGCGCATTCACGGCGCAGGACACGGCAGCGACTGCGCAGGCGCTTTCGATTCTCGCGGTCGGGCTTCCGGCGCACGTTCTGGTTAAAGTCTTCTCGCCGGCCTTCTTCGCGCGCGAAGACACACGAACGCCTCTTTACGCAACGTTGACCGGCATCGCCGTTGCAGTCGTGTCGGGATTGCTGTTCGGCAAATCCTTTGGAGCCAGCGGCGTAGCCGCCTCGATTTCGCTCGGCGCGTGGTTTTGTGCGGCCATTCTGGGCTGGCGCGCAGTGACGACGTTCGGCTTCTCGATCGACGCGACAGCGGAACGAAGGTTGCCACGCATTGCCATCAGCGCGGCATTGATGGGAACGATGCTGGTGACGTCGCAGTATTTCGTGGCCCCGGTCGTCGCGAATGCAGGCTTCATGGCGCAGATCACGATTCTCGGCGGACTGGTCGCTGCCGGAATTTCCTTCTACGGCCTCTTGCTCGATCTGCTCGGCGTCGTGAATTGGGGCGAAGCGCTGATCGCTCTGCGCGTTGGCGACTTGCGCGATCAGGATACGCGTGGCAAGTGACGCCACGGTAAATCCGGCCTCTCCACCGGGCCGAGGGATCACAATGATGACGAAAGAACTTGTATTCTCAGGCGTGCAGCCGACCGGCAATCTGCATCTCGGCAATTACCTCGGCGCCATCGTCAATTTCGTCAAACTCCAGAACACTCACAACTGCATCTACTGCGTCGTCGATCTCCACGCCATTACGGTGTGGCAGGACCCGACTGAACTCACGCGCAACATCCGCGAGGTGACGGCGGCGTTCATCGCCAGCGGCATCGATCCGAAAAAGCATATCGTGTTCAACCAGAGCCAGGTCGCCGAACACGCCGAGCTTGCCTGGGTGTTCAATTGCGTCGCGCGTTTGGGCTGGCTTAACCGCATGACGCAATTCAAGGAGAAAGCCGGCAAGGATCGCGAGAACGCGTCGGTCGGTCTCTACGCTTATCCCAATCTGATGGCCGCCGATATTCTTGTGTATCGCGCGACGCATGTGCCGGTGGGCGAAGACCAGAAACAGCATCTGGAGCTGTCGCGCGACATCGCTCAGAAATTCAACAACGATTTTGCCGACTCGATCAAGGCGCACGGCTTTAACGAGAAATTCTTTCCGCAGCCGGAGCCGCTGATCACCGGCCCCGCGACTCGCGTGATGTCGCTGCGCGACGGCTCGAAGAAAATGTCGAAATCCGACCCTTCGGATTATTCGCGCATCAACCTCAACGACGATGCAGACGCGATCGCGCAGAAGGTGCGCAAGGCGAAGACCGATCCCGAGCCGCTGCCGAGCGAGGAAGAAGGTCTCAAGACACGGCCTGAGGCGGATAATCTCGTCGGCATCTTCGCGGCGCTGTCAGGCAAGTCGAAGTCCGATGTTTTGAAGGAATTCGGCGGCGGACAATTCTCCGGCTTCAAAACCGCGCTCGTCGATCTGTCGGTCGCCAAGCTCGGCCCGATCGGCGCGGAAATGAAAAAGCTCGCGCAAGATTCCGCCTATGTGGATTCGGTTCTTGTCGATGGTGCCAGCCGCGCACGCGTGATCGCCGCCGAGACTATGAATGCCGTCAAGGACATTGTCGGATTCATCCGCAAATCGTGACGCGCCTGTTCCGCCGGACGCGCAAGTTTCGATGCGAGCGCCTTGTCCGTCATGCCCGGCGCATGGCAGCATGATCGCAGGGGTCGCCGATCATCCGGGACATGCATGAGCAGCCAGCGCCGAAGCTACGAGCAGGGCCACAAGCCGAAATGCCTTGTCATCGTCGATGACACCGCGGAATGCGACCGCGCGGTCTATTACGCCAGCCGCTGGGCGGTTCGCGGCGGCGGCAGCGTGGTGATGCTGCGCGTCATCGACACGGAAGATCTCAATCAGCAATGGCTCGGCGTCGCCGACGTGATGCGCACCGAGGCCGAAGACAGCGCCAATGCGGCGCTCGACCGTGCATCCGCGCGCGCCAACGGCATCGCCGCGATTACGCCCGAGCGGGTCGTTCGCGAAGGTGTGCCGTCCGAACAGATACTCGATGTGATCGATAAAGACGTCGATATCGCGCTTCTGGTGCTGGCAGCCAGCATCGGCGCGGAAGGTCCCGGCCCGATTATCACCCAGCTTGCCCATACCGCCGGGACTTTCCCGATTCCGCTGGCGATCGTGCCCGGAAACCTCAGCGATGCGGAAATCGACGCGCTGTCCTGACCGCCTCGCGGCCTCTTGATCGTGCTTTTTCAACCGCCATCTGTTATGGGACCCAGACATTCAACCGTTCGCGCCGGCCTTGAACCGGCGATGTGCCGGAGACCACGATGTTTATTCAGACCGAAGCCACCCCCAATCCCGCGACCCTGAAGTTCATTCCGGGCCGCGCCGTGCTCGACAATGGCACGATGGAATTCGTCAGCAAGGAAGCGGCCGCCCGCTCGCCTCTCGCCAATCGCCTGTTTGAAGTGCCCGGCGTGACCGGCGTGTTCTACGGCTCCGACTTCGTCACCGTGACCAAGGACGGTAGCGACTGGCAGCATCTGAAGCCGGCCATCCTTGGCGTCATCATGGAATATTATATGTCGGGCGCGCCGCTGCTTGCGGACGGCGACAGGGCGGACGAATCCCACAACGAAGAGTTTTTCAGCGAAGCGGATTCCGAGACGGTCGCGACGATCAAAGACCTCCTGGAGACGCGCATTCGTCCGGCGGTCGCCAGCGACGGCGGCGACATCACCTTTCGCGGCTTCAAGGACGGCATCGTCTATCTCGACATGAAAGGCTCCTGCGCGGGGTGCCCCTCCTCCACGGCGACGCTGAAACATGGCATCCAGAACCTGCTGAAGCACTTCCTGCCGGATGTGGTCGAAGTCCGGCCGATGAATTGAGCGGATTTTTACGGTAGTTTTCAGGGGCAGGCGCCGAAGCGCTTGCCCCTTTGCTGTTTCGGCGGCACGTTGCCGCCGACCGTTCCGCTGATTGGTAATTGAATGCTCGTCCTTGCAATCGACACCGCGCTGGATAGTTGCGCGGCCGCCGTGCTCGACAGTCACGCGAAGAAAATCCTCGCGCAGGAATCGCTGCCGATGAAGCGCGGTCATGCCGAAGCGCTGATGCCGCTGATCGCGCGCGTCGTGACCAAGGCTCGCGTCAGCTATTTCGATCTCGATCGCGTTGCCGTCACCACAGGGCCCGGTAGCTTCACGGGATTGCGCGTCGGGATTTCCGCCGCGCGCGGTATCGCCCTCGCCGCCAACAAGGAAGTTGTCGGGGTCACGACGTTGTCGGCCTACGTCGCGCCGCTGGTGGCAGAGTTAAATGAGTTGCCGATCGTCGCTGCGATCGATGCGCGCCATGACAATGTCTATTTTCAAGCGGTCTCGGGAAAGGGCGCGGCCCTGATCCGGCCCGGCATCACGCCGATCGAAGAAACATTTCGCGCCGCGCGCTTCGGCGCCGTTCGCATCGTCGGCAACGCCGCAAAATTGCTCGCCGACCGCTGGCCGCCGCAAATGGCGAAGCCGTCGCTGGTCGATCCGCAGCCCGGGCCCGACATCGCGTGGGTCGCATGGGTCGGAGCCACAGCCGATCCCGCGAAATCGCCGGCCAAGCCATTTTATATGAAACCCCCGGACGCGAAGCCGGCTGCCGGCGCGCTGCACGCAAATCCAGCACGATGAGCGCGACATGACCGCTTTACTCGGCTCGGTTGCGGCGTGGTTTGCCGATCTGCCTTCCCGAATTCTTCCCGCTCTGTTCGCAGACAAACCTGTCTCCGTCGAACCCGCTGGTCTGCGCGATGCACCTCGCCTCGCGCAGCTGCATCGCGCCTCATTTCATCGCGGATGGGATGCAAGCGAATTCGAACAGATCCTGATCGAGAAGAATGCCCTCGCGCACAGGCTGCGCCGCGGCAGCAACACGATCGGATTTATTGTGTCGCGCATGGCCGCCGATGAAGCTGAAATTCTGTCGGTCGCGGTCGCCAAGCAATATCGCGGCAAAGGCTATTCACGCGACCTGCTGCGGACCCATCTCGGTCATCTGGCCGGACACGGATTGAAAACCGTGTTCCTTGAAGTCGAGGAAAATAATCGCCCCGCCCGCTCGCTTTACCAGCGGGCCGGGTTTCGTGTCGTTGGACGGCGCGAACGCTATTACAAGGACGCCGGCGGCGAACAAATGAACGCCGTCGTGATGCAGCGAGACTTGTCGTAGGACTTGGCCGGTGGCAAAACAGGCCGTTCCCGGGACCTGCACCATGACCGCACTGAAATCCGTAGCCGCCGGCAAACTCACCGATATCGAAAAACGTTGCGCGGCAACCGGCATGCGGATGACGGAGCAGCGCCGCGTCATCGCACGTGTACTTGCGGAAGCTCACGATCATCCGGACGTCGAGGAGCTCTACGCGCGCTGCGTCGCCGTGGACGATAAAATTTCGATCTCAACGGTCTATCGCACCGTAAAACTGTTCGAAGACGCCGGCATTATCGAGCGCCACGATTTCCGCGAAGGCCGCGCGCGCTATGAACAGATGCGCGACAATCACCACGACCATCTCATCAACCTGCGCGACGGCAAGGTGATCGAATTCACCTCCGAACAGATCGAGAAGCTGCAGGCCGAAATCGCGCGCAAGCTCGGGTTCAAGCTCGTCGATCACCGGCTGGAGCTCTACTGCGTCCCGCTCGACGACCCCAAAGACGCCAAATCCTGAATCATTTCAGACCATTCGCTGCCTTGCGGCTGGATTCCCGGCCGATTGCGCTATATCTGAGCGCCATGTCGTTTTACCGCACTCACATGACGCGATGACCGAGCCGCGCAAGCTGCACATCAAGTCATACGGCTGTCAGATGAATGTCTACGATGCACAGCGCATGGTGGACACGCTGACGCCGGAAGGCTTCGTCGAAACGTCGAGCGCGGAAGACGCCGATCTCGTCATTCTCAACACCTGCCATATTCGCGAGAAAGCATCGGAAAAGGTCTACTCCGAACTCGGACGGCTGCGGGAAACGAAAGAAGACGCCGCGCGCAACGGGCGCGAGATGAGCATCGTCGTCGCCGGCTGCGTCGCGCAGGCGGAAGGCGGCGAGATTGTCAAGCGTGAGCGTGCCGTGGATATCGTAGTCGGTCCGCAGAGCTATCATCATCTTCCGCAACTTCTGAAACGCGCAAAGGCCGAAGGCCGCGCGATCGAAACCGAATTTCCAGCCGAAGATAAATTCGCCTCGCTGCCGCAGCCGAAGCCGGCAGCCATTCGCGCGCGCGGCGTGTCGTCGTTCGTGACCGCGCAGGAAGGCTGCGACAAATTCTGCACCTTCTGCGTTGTGCCTTACACGCGCGGTATGGAAGTTTCGCGTCCGGTCGCGCGCATCGTCGATGACGTGATGCGCCTCGCCGACAACGGCGTGCGCGAGATCACGCTGATCGGACAGAACGTCAACGCATTCCACGGCGACGATGAAAACGGCAAGCCGTCGTCGCTCGGCGCGTTGTTGCATCGTCTCGCCGAAATTCCCGGCATCCTTCGCTTGCGCTATTCGACCAGCCACCCGCGCGATGTCGACGATGCGCTGATCGACGCGCATCGCGATATTCCGGCGGTGATGCCATTGGTGCATTTGCCGGTGCAATCGGGATCCGACCGAATCCTCGAGGCGATGAACCGCAAACATACCTCCGCCGACTATCGCCAGACCATCGACAGGTTCCGCAAAGCGCGCGAAGACATTGCATTTTCGTCGGATTTTATCGTGGGATTTCCTTCGGAGACAGAGGACGACTTTTCCGCCACACTCGCACTTGTTGAGCAAATCGGTTACGCTGGCGCGTATTCGTTCAAGTATTCGCCCCGCCCCGGAACGCCGGCGGCGGACATGCAGGAGACGGTCACGACACGCGTGATGGACAAGCGATTGGCGCGGCTCCAGGACTTGATCGACAGCCAACAGGCTGCGTTCAATGCGGCAGCGGTCGGCAAGATTGTCGATGTGCTGTTCGAGCGCAACGCACGCAATCCCGGCCAGATCGTCGGCCGCACCGCTTATCTACAGCCCGCTCATGTCATCGCACCCGCCGATATCATCGGCAGTGTTCTTCCGGTCTCGGTCGAGAGCCTCGATCGCTACAGCCTGATCGGTACGCTCGCGATACCGCATGCGGGCACACCCCACTCCTTCGCAATGACTCCCGGAGCCTGAACCCTTGCCAAAAAGCGCATCGGATTCGCCGACCCTCGCCCCCGGACGCAAGCACGACCGCGATTTTTCCAAACAGCACGAGACACAGATCGTCGTCGCCTTCGACGACAACGGTGCCGCGTCGTCGCTGGTCGGGCCCTACGGACAAAATCTCGCGTTGATCGAACGCCGCCTCGGTGTCGTCGCCGACTCGCGCGGCAATCACATCACCATCGCCGGCTCTCAAGATATCTGCGATGCCGCACGGCGCGTTCTTGAAATGCTGTATGAGCAGGCCGCGCGCGGACAGGACATTGCCCAAGGCGATGTCGAGGGCGCGATCCGCGCGGTCATCGCGCAGGGCTCGCTGTTCGAGTTCGATCCCAAAACGGCGAAGTCGCAATTCGAGGAAATCAACCTGCGCAAGCGTCCGGTGCGCGCACGCACGGCAGCGCAGGATTCCTACATCCGTGCATTGAAGCGCCATGAGCTGGTTTTCGGCATCGGGCCCGCAGGCACAGGCAAGACATGGCTTGCGGTTGCGCAGGCGTGTCAATTGTTCGAGCGCAAGGAAGTCGATCGCATCATTCTGTCGCGGCCGGCGGTGGAAGCGGGCGAGCGGCTGGGATTCCTTCCCGGCGACATGCGCGAGAAGGTGGATCCCTATCTGATGCCGATCTACGACGCGCTTTACGATCTGATGGATTCGCGCATCGTCGAACGCGCGCTGCAAAGCGGCGAAATCGAGATCGCGCCGCTGGCCTTCATGCGCGGCCGCACGCTCACCAACGCCTGCGTCATTCTCGACGAAGCGCAGAATACGACGTCGATGCAGATGAAAATGTTTCTGACCCGCCTCGGCGAGAACAGCCGCATGATTATCACCGGCGATCCAAGCCAGGTCGATCTTCCGAACGGGCAGCCTTCGGGACTGGCTGAGGCCGCGAAGCTGCTCGATGGCGTCGAGGGAATTACCCAAGTGAAGTTTTCCGCAGAAGACGTCATTCGTCACGAACTGGTGGCGCGGATCGTCGCGGCCTATGAGGGTGCGCCAAAACAGGCCGGTCCGGCGAAGTCCTGACGCCGTGAAGATTTCCGAATCCATTCAACAAAGACGCCCACGACCGATGCCTCTGTCGAATTCACCCGAAACGGAAATTCTCATCACAGCCGACTGCTGGCAAAACGAAAGCGGCGCGGCATTGGCGATCCACCGCGCGATCGAGACCGCGGCCTCCATCGTCGATGCCGAGACGATCGATGCGGAACTTGCGATCATGCTGACAGATGACGAAGGCATCCGCACGCTCAACAAGAACTGGCGCGGCATCGACAAGCCGACCAACGTGCTGTCGTTTCCGGCATTGCAGCCGACCGGCCCGCGCGACGACGACATGCCGCGCATGCTGGGCGACATTGCCATTGCCTATCAGACGACGCGCGCCGAAGCCGACGCCGAAAGCAAGCCGTTCGAGAACCATCTCAGCCATCTTGCCGTGCACGGCTTTCTTCACCTGATCGGCTACGATCACGAGAAGGATTCGGACGCGGAAATCATGGAAGAACTGGAGCGCAAGATTCTCGCGCAACTCGGGATTCCCGATCCCTATGCGATCGAAGGCCAGGTGAACTGACGTGCCCGATCAGGAATCCGATAAGCCGGAGGTTGCAAAAGCCGAGGGACAGCTCATCCCGGTTCAGCAGGGAGAGGTGCTGCGCCCCTCGTCCGAACTGTGGCTGATGCGCGCACTGCGCACGCTGTTCGGCTGGAAGCCCGGATCGGCGCGAGCGGATTTGCAGGTGGTGCTCGATGCCACCGCGCCCGATGAAACGAGTTTCTCGACCATCGAGCGCACGATGTTGCGCAACATTCTGGGCCTGCACGATCGGCGCATTTCCGAAATCATGGTGCCGCGCGGCGACATTGTCGCAGTCAAACGCGATATTCTGCTCGGCGAGCTGATGAGCCTGTTCGAGAGCGCGGCGCATTCGCGCCTTGTCGTCTACAACGACACGCTCGACGATCCCGAAGGCTTCGTTCACATCCGCGACCTTCTTGGCTTTATGACAGCGAAGGCCAAGGTTTCGCCTGCGGCAAACGAAAAGCGCAAGAAGCCGTTTCCGGCCGGACTCGATTTACGCGCGGTCGATCTCGGCACGTCGCTGGCCGACGCCAATATCATGCGCAAGCCGCTCTACGTGCCGCCGTCGATGCCGGCCATCGATCTCCTGGCGCAGATGCAGACGACACGAATCCACATCGCGCTCGTGATCGACGAATACGGCGGCACCGACGGGCTCGTTTCCATCGAAGACATCGTCGAGCAGATCGTCGGCGAGATCGACGACGAGCATGACAGCGACGAGGCGCCCTCGATCGAGAAGCAACCCGACGGGTCGTTTATCGCGGACGCGCGTACCAGTCTGGAAGACGTTAAGACCGTGATCGGCGAAACCTTCGATACGGGTGAAGCCGGCGACGCGGTCGATACGCTCGGCGGATATCTCGTAACGCGCGTCGGAAGACTTCCCGTGCGCGGCGAAGTCATTTCCGGGCCTGGCGATTTCGAGATCGAAGTGCTCGATGCCGATCCGCGCCGCGTCAAGCGCGTTCGCATCGGCACCCGCAAGGATCGCTCCGACCTGCGACATCGCGAAACCCGACGCCGCGAAGCCGCTTCCGATGCGCAGTCGCAAGCCGCATCGCCTTCAGGCAATTCAAGCGACCGTGCGGGCAAGCGATGAAATCCCTGCGCGCGCTTCCGTCCGAAATCATTCTCGCCTGGGGCTGGAAGCGCGCGGTACTCGCGTTTGTAAGTGGTGCGTTGTCGGCGCTGGCAATGGCGCCCTTCAACGCGTGGCCGATTTTATTTCTGACGTTTCCCGTCGCCGTATGGCTGATCGACGGCGCAGGCGCGGGGCGCCTCGGCGGGATTCTTGCGGCCGCGATGAGCGGCTGGTGGTTCGGATTCGGCTATTTTATCGCCGGCCTCTATTGGGTGGGCTACGCATTCCTGGTGGATGCGCAAACATTTGCGTGGCTGCTCCCGATTGCAGTCATGGGTCTTCCGGCAGGTCTTGCGATTTTCTTCGCACTCGGGTTCGGCCTTGCGCGCGCGCTGTGGACCAGCGACGCCTCGCGTATTCTCGCCCTTGCTGCCGCACTCACCGTCAGCGAATGGCTGCGCGGCCATATCCTGACGGGCTTTCCATGGAATGCGCTCGGCTATGCACTGACCGAACCGCTTGCGCTGGCGCAGAGCGCTTCACTGGCCGGCCTTTGGGGGCTGACGTTCGCTGCGGTCGCAATCTTCGCAAGTCCGGCGGCGCTGATCGACGATCGCTCGAAATCGCGCCATCCGTGGATGCCTTTGGCGCTCTCGGTCGCCGTTATCGTAGCGATGGGTGCGTTCGGCCTATGGCGTCTGCAGGCGAACCCCACGCAATTCGTCGACAACGTGAAACTGCGGCTGATGCAGCCGAACTTGCAGCAGGATGTAAAATTCAACTACGCCGCCAAGCAGGAGGTGATGAACAAATACATTACTCTCTCTGACCGCGCGACTGGACCGCAATCGACCGGCGTGCGCGACGCGACGATTCTCATCTGGCCGGAATCGGCATTTCCATTTTTCCTCGCGCGCGAAGCTGATGCGATGGCGCAGATCGCCAATCTACTGCCCGACGGAACGGTGCTGATCACGGGTGCCATCCGTCCGCCGGAACAGCCGCCGAATACTCAAATTACGCGCGCCTATAACTCGATTTACGCCATCGACCACGACGGCACGATTCTTTCCGTCTACGACAAGCTGCATCTGGTGCCGTTCGGGGAATATCTTCCGTTTCAGCGGACGATGGAGAGGCTTGGCTTCGTCCAGCTGACCAAAGTCGTCGGCGGATTTATTCCAGGGACAATCCGCCGCACGATGGCGTTGCCCAAAGCGCCACGCGTGCTTCCTTTGATTTGCTACGAGGCGATTTTTCCCGCTGCGATTGTACCGGGTAACGATCGCCCCGGCTGGATCGTAAACCTCACCAACGACGGCTGGTTCGGCATTAGCACGGGCCCTTATCAGCATTTGCAGCAGGCGCGCGTGCGTGCCATCGAAGAGAACCTGCCGATCGTTCGTTCGGCCAACACAGGAATTTCTGCTGTGATCGATCCGTTGGGACGCATTGTCGCCCGGCTCGACCTCGGCATTGAAGGCGTGCTCGATTCCAGCCTTCCATCAGCCGGCGATCCGACGCCCTATGTCCGCTTCAGGGATATTCCGGCCACTGTCGTTGTGGCATTTGCGATACTGTATGCGGTCCGCCGCCGTTCATCGAAACCGCACCTCTAATCCGCCGTACTTGTTGGAATAGTTCAATTACGAAACCTTGACTCGCGGCGCGGTCCGGTAAAAGCATGCAGCGTACGGACTCGGACTTAACTCAACTTGTTCATCGAATTTCCGGCATCCATTTGACCCTTAAGAAGCAGCTGTCGTATCCCGCGCTCGTGGCTCGCAATGGCAAATGTTCGCTATTGCCGGTGGCCCTCGGAGATCGAACATGACGGCGAAGGCACCCAATCCGGTAGACAAATATGTCGGCAGCCGTGTGCGCATGCGCAGGATCATGCTCGGGATGAGTCAGGAAAAGCTCGGCGACTCGCTCGGCTTGACGTTTCAGCAGGTTCAAAAATACGAAAAAGGCACGAACCGCATCGGCGCGAGCCGGCTGCAGCAAATCGCAGAAATCCTGCAGGTGCCGGTTTCGTTTTTATTTGAAGGCGGTCCATCGGGCCCGCTGGCCGACGGCGGAATGAGCGAAGCGCCTTCGCCGTCCTATACATCCGATTTCCTCGCAACATCGGAAGGCCTCACGCTGGCGCGGGCCTTCACCAGCATTGCCGATCCGAAGCTCCGCCGCAGCATCGTCGATCTCGTCGAACAGATGGCTGCGCGCGAATCGACGGACAAACGCTGAAGATTTCGCGTGCGCCGGCCGCAGAACTGCGGCAGACGGGTCGCCGATGTCAGACAAGCAATCCCTTCATAGCGAGCACCATCGCGGCTCATTCTTCGGCCGCCGCAAAGGTCACAAGCTCCGCTCCCATCAGGCCGGTCTCGTCGAGACGCTGCTGCCGCGTCTTGCACTGAATATCGCGGAGCCATGCGGTGCAGCGGCAAATCTATTCAATCCCGCCGTTAAAGATGTCCGTCTGGAAATCGGCTTCGGCGGCGGCGAACATCTCATCGCCGAGGCTCAAACCCATCGGCAAACCGGATTTATCGGCTGCGAACCCTACGTCAACGGCATGGCGAAGATCCTCACCCAAATCGAGGCCAAGCAAATTTCCAACGTGCGGCTGTTCGCGGGCGACGCTGCAGAATTGCTTGCGTGGTTGCCTGCATCGAGTCTCGCGCGCATCGATCTGATCCATCCGGATCCTTGGCCGAAGAAACGCCATTGGAAACGCCGCTTCGTTCAGGACGCGACTGTTTTAGCGATGGCTCGTCTACTCAGACCCGGCGGCGAATTTCGTTTCGTCAGCGACATCGATAGTTATTGCGCTTGGACGCTGGATCGACTTCAGCACTCGGCGGATTTTCGATGGACGGCGGAACGCGCTGACGATTGGCGTCTGCCGTGGCCCGGCTACACGATGACGCGCTACGGCAGCAAAGCCGATCGTGAGGGCCGCAAGGCGGCTTACCTCGTCTTCAGGCGGATATAACTAAGCTGACTTGGTCTTGTCGCGGGTGCGCCAGAATGTGAGCACGCGTTGCGCGGTCGTCTGCGACAGCCGTTCGAAATTGACGCGCGCATCCTCGATGTCGGGGCCTGACGGAATTTTTCCGGGACCGAGCCTGAGCACGACCAGCGCCCGCACCGTCGCCCATTCGAGGCCGACAGATTTGCCGAGAATGAGAATTGGATCGTAGCGGTCGCCGAGCACGAGCTGGTTGACCGTGGACAGCCGCATTCCCGAAATCGCCGACAAAGCCGCGACCGCTTCCTCGTATTTGTGTTCTTTTGCAAATGCCAGCAGCGCAGCCTCGTTGAGATTACCCTCGCGGTGGAGCGCGAGGATCGCGCGCTGCGCCGGTGCGAAATCGCGGGTGATCAATTGCGCTTTCGGCGCGCCGGAAATTTCGACCATCGCCTTGTTGATCGCGGCCTTCTGTTTGGGCTTGGCCATGTCGAAGAGTTTGCGCCGAACCATATCGACCGATTTCGACAGTAGTTCCTTTAGCCCATGCGGTGAGATGTCTTCGCGCTGGCCGACGGCAAGCGCGAGCATGCCGTCGTCGGTCGCGCGCTTGATCAGGCCCGAATATCCGCTTTCGGAGAACTGCGCACCGGCATTGCCTGCCACCGCGCGAACGACATCGCGGTCGCCGCGCCGAAGGATAACGTCCGTGACAGATGCTGTCAGCGTTGGGCGTTCGGAGATTGCCGCAAGATGCGATTGGCCCTTCATGCGCGCGATGTCAATCAGGGTCGGCTCGTCGATCAAAGGCGACTTGCTGAGAATGGGGCCGGCGATCCGGATTTCTTCTTCGCGTGCAAGCTGCTTGACGAGCGTCGGCGGCGCGTTGTCGAGCGCCGAAAGCCGCTCTGCAAGAGTTATGCGCGTTTCGATTTCGGTCGCCGGAACGAGGCCGATCAGAATGTCGTCGAACAATTCGACATGCTGGGTTTCGAAGTGCTCGGCGCCCTGCAGAAACAAGCCGGAAATACGCTCAATCGCCTCCGCACGCTTTTTGGGCGTGCCGTTTTTAACGATCTCGTCGAGTTCCGGAATCAGGGAAAAGGCTGCTGCCATGATTGTCTCAGTCGCCACCAGGTCAGGAGCTTGGGCGTCAATTTAGTGGCCTGAGATGAAAGAAGGGTTATCCGAACGGCCCGGAACCGGGCCTTAGAGGTCGCAAATTGGGCCGGAATGCCTTGCCGCTAAGGCCCTAAAGCGCTATATCCCTGCCAACATACAAATTCTCATACGATCGCGTAGGAGAGTGGGCCCCTCGGGACCCGCTCTTTTTTATTACCTGAACCGGCCTGCCGCACGCGGCGGGTGGGACTATCGAAAGAGCGAATTGACCCTGACCATGGCCCAGCCGACTGCCTCCTTATTGGAAGCCGAAGCAGTCAACGAACTGCTGGCGGAGCCGCGCCTCGTGGTCGAGCCGGGGCTAGGTGCGCGCGTGGCCGAGGTGGCCGCTCCCGTTCTCGAAGGCATGGGATACCGTCTGGTCCGCATCAAGGTTTCGGGCGAGGCCGGCTGCACCGTTCAGATCATGGCCGAGCGGCCGGACGGATCGATGCAGATCGAGGATTGCGAGGCGATCTCGAAGGCGCTGTCGCCGGTCATGGATATTGCCGATCCGGTGCAGCGCGCCTATCGCCTTGAGATTTCGTCGCCCGGCATCGACCGTCCGCTGGTGCGACGCTCGGATTTCGAGCGCTACATCGGCCACCTTGTGAAGATCGAAATGGCGCACCCGCATAAGGGCCGCAAGCGTTTCCGAGGCATCCTTCAGGATGTCGAAGGTGCCAACATTCGTATCGTGCGTGACGACGCGAAGCCTGATCATAAAGGCGCGCAGCAAGAAGAATCATTGATATCGATCGAAGATATTTCTTCGGCCAATCTCGTTCTGACCAACGCGCTGATTGCGGAGTCCATGCGTCGCGGCCGCGATGCTGAGCGCGAACAACTCGAGCAATCCGGTACAATCCCGCAGCCGCCGGCTCACGCGCGCCGCGCCCGCGAACAGCGCGACTTGAAAAAGAGTTTCAAGCCTAAGCCCAAGATGAAAGCCGAGCCGAAAAATACCAAAGCCCATCGCCTCGCCGCCGAAGCAAAAAAGCGTGCAGGTAATCTCGACACCCAGAACGATTCTTAACGAGGAGACTGAGCCATGGCAGCTGTCAGCGCCAATAAACTCGAACTGCTGCAGATCGCGGACGCCGTTGCGCGCGAAAAGTCGATCGACCGCACCATCGTCATTTCGGCGATGGAAGACGCCATCGCCAAGGCAGCCCGCGCACGTTACGGCGCAGAGACCGACGTGCATGCCGAAATCAATCCCAAGACCGGACAGCTGCAGCTCACCCGCCACATGCTGGTGGTCGATGCGGTCGAGAATTCGTCGAACCAGATTTCGCTGAAGGATGCGCAGCGCGCCAATCCGGGGGCGCAGGTCGGCGACACCATTGCCGATACGCTGCCGCCGCTTGAATACGGACGCATCGCCGCGCAGTCGGCCAAGCAGGTGATCGTGCAAAAGGTGCGCGAAGCAGAGCGCGATCGTCAGTATCAGGAATTCAAGGACCGCATCGGCGAGATCGTCAACGGCATCGTCAAGCGCGTCGAGTATGGCAGCGTCATCGTCGATCTGGGACGCGGCGAAGCCATCGTGCGCCGCGACGAAATGCTGCCGCGCGAAGTGTTCCGCAACGGCGACCGCGTGCGCGCCTACCTGTTCGACGTGCGCCGCGAAACCCGCGGACCGCAGATATTCCTCTCGCGCACGCATCCGCAATTCATGGCGAAGCTGTTCGCGCAGGAAGTGCCGGAAATCTACGACGGTATCGTCGAGATCAAGGCGGTTGCCCGCGATCCGGGCTCGCGCGCAAAGATCGGCGTGATCTCCCGCGACTCGTCGGTTGACCCGGTCGGCGCCTGCGTCGGCATGCGCGGCTCGCGCGTGCAGGCCGTGGTGAATGAACTGCAAGGCGAGAAGATCGACATCATTCCGTGGTCGCAGGACATTGCGACCTTCGTCGTCAACGCGCTTGCTCCGGCGGAAGTCGCCAAGGTCGTGATCGACGAAGAACGCGAACGTATTGAAGTCGTCGTGCCGGATACCCAATTATCTCTAGCCATCGGACGGCGTGGGCAGAACGTGCGCCTTGCGTCGCAGCTCACCGGATGGGATATCGACATCCTGACCGAGCAGGAAGAGTCGGAGCGCCGTCAGGCTGACTTCGAAAACTCCACCCGCGTATTCGTGGAAGCGCTCAATGTCGACGAAGTCGTCGGTCAGTTGCTTGCTTCCGAAGGCTTCTCGTCGATCGAGGATTTGGCTCTCGTCGATCCGCGCGAACTGACGAGCATCGAGGGTTTCGATGAGGACACCGCGACCGAGTTGCAGAGCCGGGCGCGCGAATATCTCGAGCAGCAGGAAGCTGAACTTGAGGCCAAGCGAAAGGAACTCGGCGTGGAAGACGCTTTGACGACAGTGCCGGGAGTGACCGCGAAGATGCTGGTGAAGCTCGGCGAGAACGGCATCAAGACCGTCGAGGACCTTGCCGGCTGCGCAACGGACGACCTGACGGGCTGGACCGAGCGCAAGGACGGTGAAACCGTCAAGCATGCGGGCATTCTCGACGCCAACGAAATCTCGCGAGAAGACGCCGAGGCGCTCATCATGCAGGCGCGCGTCGTGGCTGGGTGGATTACCGAAGCCGATCTCGCCAAGCCCGCCGAGGAGACCGAAGTCTCCGAAGAACCGACGGCGTAAGGAAATGTCCAGCGCATGCTCGCAACCGCTGATCACGCCGATCTCGATCACGGCCCCCGGACAAAATCCGGGGTCGAGCGGATGTGCGCAGTCACGCGGCAGGTCGCAGGCATCGACGATCTGATCCGGTTTGTCGCCTCGCCCACCGGCGAGGTGATCGCCGACCTGAAGCGAAAACTTCCCGGACGCGGATTATGGGTTTCTCTTTCCTATTCCGCCGTCGCGTAAGCGGCGCGGCGAGGTGTTTTCGCCAAAAGTTTCAAGCGCGACCTTAGAGTTTCAAAGACGCTGGCCGACGAAACGGACCGGCTGATGGTCCGCGGTCTTTCGGAAGCGCTGGCGATGACCGCAAAAGCCGGTCAGGTCGTCAGCGGATTCGCGAAAGTCGAGGCGGCAATCGACACTCGACATGCCATCGCCCTTATTCACGCGAGCGACGGCGCGGATGACGGAATCCGCAAGCTGAACGCCAAAATGGAAGCCGCGAAGCGAGGAAATGCCGCGGATTCGGCTGTTTTTCCGGTTGTCAGTCTATTGACCACGGACGAATTGGATTTGGCACTTGGACGGGCAAATGTGGTACATGCTGCCCTGCTCGCGGGCCCGGCAAGCAAGACCTTCTTAGCTCGTTGCCAGATGCTCATCCGGTACCGGATGACGGCAGGCGACAAGGTGAGCGGCGCGACACGAAACGACAGTTGAGATTTCACTTAAGGCATCGGGCCGGGCTGGCACGATCGGCACGTGAGCAAAACGAACGGGATTGGGACTTGAATGGCGGATAAAGACTCTGGCGAAAAGAAACTGGGCGTCGGTTCGAAGACTCTATCGCTGAAACCGCGGATAGAGACCGGCGTCGTGCGCCAGAGCTTCAGCCATGGCCGCTCCAAGCAGGTTGTCGTCGAAAAGAAGACGAAGCGCCGCGTTGCCGGCGAACCGGCTCCGGTTGTCGAAGCCGCACCAGCGCCTGCCGCAAAGGAAGCACCGAAGGCTGCACCCGCCAAAGCACCCGCGAAATCGCCACGCGGCGGTGTGGTTCTGCGCACGCTGACCGACGACGAACAATCTGCGCGTGCCAGCGCGCTTGCGGACGCGAAAGTTCGCGAAGAAGAAGAGCGCCGCGTCGCAGAAGCTGAAGCTGCGCGCCGCAATACCAAGGAATATAAAGAACAGCAGGAACGCGATGCCGCCGAAGCCCGCCGCAAGGCTGAGGAAGAGCGCCATCGCGCCGACGAAGAAGCAAAAGCCAAAGCAGAGCGCGAAGCCAAAAAGCGCTTCGGCGACGGCGAAGCCAAATCCGCCACTGTCACACCGCTGCGGCCGGGGCGCGCTGTTGCTGCCGAAGCCGATGAGGATGACGGCCCGCGCCAGGTTCGACGCGGCCCCGGCGGCGTTTTGCGTCCCGCTGCCGCTCCCAAGACAACTCATAAGCCCGGACCGGCGAAGGAACGCGGCCGCCTAACCATCTCAACGGCGCTCAACGCAGACGACGTTCGCGAACGTTCGATTGCTTCGTTCCGCCGCCGCACCCAGCGCCTCAAGGGTCATGCTTCGAACGAGCCAAAGGAAAAGCTCATCCGCGAAGTGACGATCCCTGAAGCGATAACGATTCAGGAACTCGCCAACCGCATGGCCGAGCGCGCCGTGGATGTTATTCGCCTGCTGATGAAGCAAGGCCAGATGGTCAAGATCACCGACGTGATCGATGCCGATACTGCGCAGCTGATCGCCGAAGAAATGGGCCACACCGTCAAGCGCGTCGCAGCGTCCGACGTCGAAGAAGGCCTGTTCGATGTCGCCGACGATCATGCCGCCGACACCACGCCTCGTGCGCCGGTCGTCACCGTCATGGGTCACGTCGATCACGGCAAAACCTCGCTGCTCGACGCATTACGCCACGCCAATGTCGTGAGCGGGGAAGCCGGCGGCATTACGCAGCACATCGGCGCCTATCAGGTCACGTCGCCCGAGAGCGGGAAGAAAATCACCTTCATCGATACGCCAGGCCACGCCGCGTTTACCGCGATGCGTGCGCGCGGTGCGAAGGTCACCGATATCGTCATTCTCGTTGTCGCGGCCGACGACGGCGTGATGCCGCAAACGATCGAGGCGATCAATCACGCCAAGGCCGCGAAGGTGCCGATGATCGTTGCGATCAACAAAATCGACAAACCGGACGCTAAGCCTGAGCGCGTGCGCACGGAATTGCTCCAGCACGAAGTGCAGGTCGAATCCTTCGGCGGCGACGTTGTCGATGTCGAGGTTTCGGCGAAGAACAAAACCAATCTCGACAAGCTGCTCGAGATGATCGCGCTGCAGGCCGATCTTCTCGAACTCAAGACCAATCCGGATCGCCCGGCCGAAGGCACCGTCATCGAAGCGAAGCTCGATCGCGGCCGCGGCCCCGTCGCGACCGTGTTGGTCCAGCGCGGCACGCTGAAAATCGGCGACATCATCGTGGCCGGTGCGGAAATGGGCCGCGTTCGCGCGCTCATCAACGATCAGGGCGAGGCCGTCGAAGAAGCAGGCCCATCGGTCCCGGTGGAAGTTCTCGGCTTCAACGGTCCGCCGGAGGCCGGCGACCGTCTTGCTGTTGTCGACAGCGAAGCGCGTGCCCGTGAAGTCACCAGCTACCGCGCGCATCAGAAGCGCGAGAAATTGTCAGCATCCACCGGCATGCGCGGTTCGCTCGAACAGATGATGTCGCAGCTCAAGACCACGGGCCGCAAGGACTTCCCGTTGATCGTGAAGGCCGACGTGCAGGGTTCGCTGGAAGCGATTTTGGGTTCGCTGGAAAAACTCGGCACCGACGAAGTCGCCGCGCGCGTGCTGCATGCAGGCGTCGGCGGCATCAGCGAATCCGACGTAACGCTGGCGGAAGGTTTCAACGCCGCGATCATCGGCTTCAGCGTCCGCGCCAACAAGGAAGCCGCCGCGACTGCCAAGCGCAACGGCATCGAAATCCGCTACTACAACATCATCTACGACCTCGTCGACGACGTGAAGAAGGCGATGTCCGGCCTGCTTGCGCCGACGCTGCGCGAAACCATGCTCGGCAATGCGCAGATCCTCGAAGTCTTCAACATCTCGAAGGTCGGCAAGATCGCAGGCTGCCGCGTGACCGACGGCACCGTGGAACGCGGCGCGAATGTGCGCCTGATCCGCGACAACGTCGTCGTTCACGAGGGGAAGCTCTCGACGCTCAAGCGCTTCAAGGACGAAGTGAAGGAAGTGCAGTCCGGACAGGAATGCGGCATGGCATTCGAAAACTATCAGGACATGCGCGTCGGCGACGTGATCGAGTGTTACCGCGTGGAGACCATTCAACGCTCCTTGTAAGTCCAAATCTTACAGGCGCGTTCAATCTCCAATAGTTGCGTTCGCCCCAAATAAAAGTTGGAGCGAACGAAACGTCAACCAACAATGAAGTCAGGCCCGGTCGTGCGCCGGGCGTTGTCAATTTCCGGAATCGAGCATGACGGGCAATCGCAAAAAAGAACATTCGCGCAGCGCCGCATCAGGCGCTTCGCAACGCCAGTTGCGCGTCGGCGAACTCATCCGACATGCTATCTCCGACATTCTGGCGCAGGGCGGCGTGCATGACGATACGCTGGCCGGTCACATCATCACCGTGCCGGAAGTTCGGATGTCGCCCGACCTCAAACTCGCCACGATCTATGTGATGCCGCTCGGCGGACGGGATACGGACGATGTGATCGCTGCGCTGGAGCACAACAAGAAATTCCTGCGCGGCGAGGTTGCGCACCGCGTTAACTTAAAATTCGCACCTGATCTCCGATTCCGCGCCGACGAGCGATTCGATGAAGCGGAACGGATCGAGAAATTACTGAGAACGCCTGCGGTCCAGCGCGACCTGAAAACCGATTCGGACGAATCTCGATGAATGTGACCGCTCCAGACGGACAGATTGCGCCGCAAAATATCGATTCGAACGGACCAGACGAAAATAATTTTTCGCAAGGTTCGCGTGGCGATAAACGTCAACAGCAGCCGCGCCGTGAAAAATTCGACGTGCATGGCTGGGTCATTCTCGACAAGCCGATCGGCATGACGTCGACGCACGCCGTCGCCGTCGTGAAGCGATTGTTCAGTGCCAAACGCGCTGGTCATGCCGGCACGCTCGATCCGCTCGCGACCGGCGGATTGCCGATTGCGCTCGGCGAGGCCACCAAAACCGTCCCATACGTGATGGATGGACGAAAGCGCTATCGCTTTACAGTTTGCTGGGGTGAGGAGCGCGACACCGACGATACTGAAGGGCGCGTAACTCAAACGAGCGACACACGCCCGGACGAGCAGACGATTCGCGCCCTGCTCCCGCAATTCACCGGAACGATCGAACAGACTCCGCCCCAATACTCGGCCATCAAGGTGCAGGGCGAGCGCGCCTACGACATCGCCCGTGATGGAGAGGTCGTGGCGCTCCAGCCGCGTCCGGTGGAAATCCATGAATTGAGGCTGATCGCCCACGAGGCCGACGGTCGAACGACCTTCGAGGCCGAATGCGGCAAGGGCACCTATGTGCGGGCGATTGCCCGCGATATGGGCCGGATTCTGGGCTGTTATGGGCATATTTGCGCGCTTCGGCGCACGCTTTGCGGCCCTTTCGACGAATCGGACATGATTCCTCTGGCAGAACTGGAGGGGTTATGCGATAGAGCCGCGTCCGGCGGGGGGAACCTTGCCGACGCGCTACTACCCGTTGAGACCGCGCTGGACGACATCCCGGCACTGGCCGTCACACGGGCTGATGCCGCAAGGCTCCATAGGGGCCAGGCGGTTCTACTGCGCGGACGGGATGCGCCAAATTCAAACGGCACAGTCTATGTCACCGTCGGAGGCCGTCTTCTGGCCCTCGCCGAAATTGGCAATGGCGAACTCATCCCCAAGCGCGTGTTCAACCTGACCGGGCTCACAGCCTCCGGTCGCAACGACGAAAGAGTTTGACGATGTCGATTGCCGCAGAACGTAAAGCGGATCTCATCAAGAAAAACGCCACCAAGAAAGGCGACACCGGCTCGCCGGAGGTGCAGGTCGCGATCCTTTCGGAACGCATCAACAACCTCACCGAGCACTTCAAGACCCACGGCAAGGACAACCATTCCCGCCGCGGTCTGTTGAAACTGGTGTCTACGCGCCGTTCGCTTCTCGATTATGTGAAGCGCAAGGATGAGAAGCGTTACAAGGCGCTGCTCGATAAGCACAACATTCGCCGCTAACAAATTTACGCGCGCATCGCATGCGCGCGTTTTCGCATCGTCGTTTGAAAAATGGCGGTGCGGCGTGTCCAGCAGCAATCCGGCTTCTGGGCGATAACGGGTGATAGGCCCGGACCATCGGAAGGATGGACGCCATTACAAACCTGAAAACCATGGCAGGATCGCCGGACGCTGAGATTCGATCAGCGTCTCGCAATCTTGCGCATGGTTTTTGCGTTTCAGGCGTCCGTTCTTTCGACCATTCATGAAAGAACAGACAAATGTTTAAACCTCATTCAGTCGAGATCGACTGGGGCGGGCGTCCGCTCAAGCTGGAGACCGGCAAGATCGCGCGTCAGGCCGACGGTGCCGTCATCGCCACCTACGGCGAGACCATCGTGCTTGCGACGGTCGTTGCAGCGAAGGCACCGCGCGAAGGCGTCGATTTCCTTCCGCTGACCGTCGACTATCAGGAAAAGACTTACGCAGCCGGCCGCATTCCCGGCGGCTATTTCAAGCGCGAAGGCCGTCCGACGGAAAAGGAAACGCTGGTTTCCCGCCTGATCGACCGTCCGATCCGTCCTTTGTTCGCCGACGGCTGGCGCAACGAAACCCAAGTGATCGTCACCGTGCTGTCGCACGACATGGAAAACGATCCGGACATTCTGGCACTGGTGGCCTCAAGCGCCGCGCTGACGATTTCCGGCGTGCCGTTCATGGGCCCGATCGGCGCTGCGCGCGTCGGCTTCGTCAATGACGAATACGTTCTCAATCCGACGTTAGACGAGATGAACGAAACGAATCTCGATCTCGTGGTCGCCGGAACGGCGTCAGCCGTGCTGATGGTCGAATCGGAAGCCAAGGAGCTGAACGAAGACATCATGCTGGGTGCGGTGATGTTCGGCCACAAGCACTTCCAGCCGGTGATCAAGGCGATCATCGAGTTGGCCGAGAAGGCCGCCAAGGAGCCGCGCGATGTCGTCGCTACCGTCAACGCAGACCTCGAGAAGGAAATTCTCGGCGTCGTCGAGCAGGATCTGCGCAAGGCCTACAGCATCGCGATCAAGCAGGACCGCTACGCCGCCGTGGGCGCCGTGAAGCAAAAGCTGCTTGAGCATTTCTTCAAGGACGGCGAGGAGCCGCGCTTTGAGAAGCTGCGCGTGCTGGACGTCTTCAAGGAAGTCGAAGGCAAGATCGTTCGCTGGAACATTCTCGACACCGGCAAGCGCATCGACGGACGCGACCTGAAAACCGTTCGCCCGATCGTTTGCGAAGTCGGTGTGCTACCGCGCGCGCACGGGTCCGCGCTGTTCACCCGCGGCGAAACGCAGGCGATGGTCGTCACGACTCTGGGTACCGGCGAAGACGAGCAGTATATCGACTCACTCTCCGGCACCTATAAAGAGCGTTTCCTGTTGCACTACAACTTCCCGCCCTACTCGGTCGGCGAAACCGGCCGTCTCGGCGGCACCAAGCGCCGCGAAATCGGTCACGGCAAGCTCGCGTGGCGCGCAATTCATCCGGTGCTCCCGGCTGCGCACGAATTTCCGTACACGGTTCGCGTTGTTTCGGAGATCACCGAGTCGAACGGCTCAAGCTCGATGGCTTCCGTGTGCGGCGCATCGCTGTCGCTGATGGACGCGGGCGTGCCGTTGAAGCGGCCGACCGCAGGCATCGCGATGGGGCTTATTCTCGAAGGTGAGAAGTTCGCCGTTCTGTCGGACATTCTCGGCGACGAAGATCATCTCGGCGACATGGACTTCAAGGTGGCCGGTACCGAAACCGGCATCACCTCGCTGCAGATGGACATCAAGATCGCCGGCATCACCGAGTCGATCATGAAGCAGGCGCTCGCCCAGGCGAAGGACGGGCGTATCCACATTCTCGGCGAAATGGCCAAAGCGTTGACCAACGCCCGCGCCGAACTCGGCGAGCATGCTCCGCGCATCGAGATGCTGCAGATTCCGACCGACAAGATTCGAGACGTGATCGGTACCGGCGGCAAGGTGATCCGCGAAATCGTGGAAAAGACCGGCGCCAAGATCAACATCGAGGACGACGGCAGCGTGAAGGTCGCCTCCGCGAACGGCGAGTCGATCCGCGCTGCGATCAAGTGGATCAAATCGATCACATCCGATCCGGAAGTCGGCCAGATCTACGACGGCACCGTCGTCAAGGTCATGGAGTTCGGTGCGTTCGTGAATTTCTTCGGACCGAAAGACGGCCTGGTTCACATCAGCCAGCTCGCCGCCAATCGCGTGCAGAAAACCTCCGATGTCGTCAAGGAAGGCGACAAGGTGAAGGTCAAGCTGCTCGGCCTCGACGATCGCGGCAAGGTTCGCCTGTCGATGAAGGCCGTCGACCAAACCACCGGCGAAGACCTCGAAGGCAAGCAGAAGACGGAATCTGCTGCGGAGTAAATTTCGACAGATCGCAATATAAAAGGGGCGGCATTTTGCCGCCCCTTTTGTTATCCTCATTCGAAACTGGTTTTGCTTCCGTCGCGTATCCAATCGATAGCCAAGTATGTCATTCGATTGAGCCGCCACTATAGGGAGAGCACCATGTCCTCATTGTCACGCCGTCGCCTTATGACCGCCGCCGCCGGTATCGTGGCCGTCGCTGCAACCCCGCGCATCGTATTCGCACAAGCCGCGCCATCTCCAGCAGCAGCGCCTGCCGCTCCGGCACCGGATGGCCCGTTCAAACTTCCACCGCTCAACTATGCGTTCAACGTGCTTGAACCGCATATTGACGCCAAGACGATGGAAATCCATCACGACCGTCATCACATGGCGTTCATTACCAACCTCAACAATCTTGCCAAAACCAATCCGCAGCTCGGATCGAACTCGGTCCAGAACGTCCTCGGCAATCTCAACGCGCTGGACGACAGCATCAAGTTCGCAGTGCGTAACAACTTGGGCGGTCACGCCAATCACAGCATGTTCTGGGAGATCATGGGCCCGGGCGGCGGCAAGCCTGAGGGCGAGTTGGCCGCTCAGATCGAAAAGGATCTCGGCGGAATGGAAAAGTTCCAGACGGACTTCAACGCTGCCGGGTTGCGTCAGTTCGGTTCCGGTTGGGTGTTCGTGACGGTCGCCAAGGACGGCAAGCTCGCCATCGAGACACGTCCGAACCAGGACAACCCGATGATGGACGGCAAACGCGCACTTCTCGGCAACGATGTGTGGGAGCACGCCTACTACCTCAACTACCAGAATCGCCGCGCCGACTACCTCAAAGCGTGGTGGAACACGGTGAATTGGAAGAAGGTTTCCGAACGCTTTGCCGCCGCAAAAGCGGGCACGCTCGGTGCATAAGCATCGCGCAAAATAGAAGGGCGGCCTTCAGCCGCCCTTTTCATTTCGCTATCGGCGCTACTTGCGCGAACGGCGCTTGCGTCCGGCACTGCGCGGAAATTCGTCGTGCAGCCATCTCGCTATAACGCCGCCTATCACACCGCCGATAATCGGCGCGACCCAGAACAGCCAAAGCGACTGCATGGCTGTTGGGCCGCCGAAAAGCGCGGTCGCAGTCGAGCGCGCCGGATTGAGCGATGCGTTGGTAACTGGAATTGCCATGAGATGAAACAGCACCAAAGCAAAGCCGATGGCGATGGGCGCGAACGCCACAGGTGCGCGCACGCCGGTCACGCTCACGATCACGAGCAAGAACAGCGCTGTAATCACGATTTCAAGCAGGCCCGCCGAAACCATCGCGTTGGGAGCTGCGATGTTGGAAATTGCAGCGAACGTATTCCATTTTCCCGCCGGCAATCCCGAAAGGATGTACCAGAAAATCGCGGCGGCAGCCACGCCACCGAGGATCTGCGCGATGATGTAACCGAGCGCCCTGTCCATGTCGAAACGCCCCGCTGCGACAAGACCGAGCGTCACGGCAGGATTGAAATGTCCTCCCGAGATCGAACCGACGGCGAAAGCCATTGCCAACACGGACAATCCGACTGCGAACGCCACCGCAACCAATCCAGCGCTCGGCGCTGAAAACAGGCCCGCGCCGCACACCGCGCCTACCAATGCAAACGTCCCTAAAAACTCCGCTCCGAGTTGCCTTGAATCGAAGATCATGGAAATCCCCCGGGTTGAAGACCTGCAAATCAGCGGGCCAAGTCGAGATTCTACCACTCGTCGCTGATTCGTCATCAAGCCGCCGGAGGCGAGTTCTCAACGGTGCGACAATTTGTACGCGGCCGCGTTGCCAGATAGATTGTCGGCATCGGGCGTCTCACGCGGAAGGAAATCTCTGATGATGAAGCTCTATTGGGCGCCTCGCACGCGATCATTCACTGCGCTCTGGATGATGGAAGAAGCCGGCCAATCCTATGAGCGTGTTCTCATCGACATGTCTGCGAATGCGCACAAGTCGCCGGATTTTCTTGCGATCAATCCGATGGGCAAAGTGCCAGCGCTGAAGGACGGCGACGCGACGATGGCGGAAGCGGCCGCGATCTGTGCTTACGTTGCGGAACGCTATCCGCAGGCGAAACTCGCGCCTCCGCTCGGCGATCCCCGGCGCATGAAATATCTGTACTGGCTGTTCTATGCGCCGACCTGCATCGAGCCGGCGATCATGCAGATCTATACCAAGATGCAGGTACCGAGCATGATGGCGGGTTGGGGTGAAGCCACGCAGGTGTTCGACGTGCTCGACGCAGCCGTCTCGAAGGGACCGTGGATTCTCGGCGAAGAATTTTCGGCGGCAGATGTCGTCATCTGCTCGGGGCTGAACTTCGCGATCAAGATTTTCAAGATGGTGCCGACGCGTCCGTCGTTCGATCGGTACATTGCGACCTGCGCGGCGCGGCCGGCGTTTCAGCGTGCGAGCGCGATCGCAGCGGGGTGAATCAGAGTTCGCCCGCTGCCTTCAGCGCGTCCGGATGCGGCATCGAAATGACGTTGTAGCCGGAATCGACGAAATGCACTTCGCCCGTGACGCCGCCGGACAATTCGGACAACAGATAAAGCGCCGTTCCGCCGAGTTCTTCCAGCGTTACGCCGCGGCCGAGCGGTGAGTGCTTTTGCTGGAAGGCAAACATCGCACGCGCATCTCCGATTCCCGATCCAGCCAGCGTGCGGATCGGCCCCGCCGAGATTGCATTGACGCGAATGTTCTGGCGACCGTAGTCCGCCGCGAGATAGCGTGTTGAGGCTTCGAGCGCAGCCTTCGCAACGCCCATGACGTTATAATTTGGCATCACGCGCGTCGATCCGCCGAACGTCAACGTCACGATGGAGCCGCCGTTCGGCATCAGTTCCGCCGCGCGCTTTGTGACTTCCGTAAACGAGAAGCACGAAATCACCATCGTGCGCGAAAAATTCTCGCGTGTAGTGTCGGCATAGCGGCCCTTGAGTTCGTTTTTGTCGGAGAAACCAATGGCGTGGACAAGAAAGTCCATCGCGCCCCATTCTTTCTTCAGCGCAGCGAACGTCGCATCGACAGAGGCGATGTCCTCGACATCGCACGGCAGCACGAGCTTTGCGCCAATCGATTCCGCCAGCGGTTTGACGCGCTTGCCGAGCGCATCGCCCTGATAGGTGAAAGCCAGCTCCGCACCTTGGGCGTGAAGCGCCCGCGCCATTCCCCATGCGATGGAATGATCGTTGGCGACGCCCATGATGAGCCCGCGCTTGCCTTTCATCAGATCTTTCATCAGCCCCGACCTATAAAACAGTTACGCCCACACCAAGAGGCTGAGTTGGAATCAGGCTTCGAGACGCTTGAACACCAGCGTTGCGTTGGTGCCGCCAAAGCCGAAGGAATTGGAGAGTACAGCTCCGATTTTCGCGCCGTCGATGCGCTTGCGCGCGATTGGCATATCCGCGAACGCAGGATCGAGTTCCTGAATGTTTGCGCTCTCGCAGATGAAACCGTTGTTCATCATCAGAAGTGAGTAGATGGCTTCCTGCACGCCGGTGGCTCCAAGCGAATGGCCAGTGAGCGACTTCGTCGCGGAGATCGGCGGGCACTTGTCGCCTGAGCCGAAAACGCTGCGGATCGCGTTGATCTCCGGAGGATCGCCGGCGGGTGTCGATGTCGCGTGCGGATTGATGTAGTCGATCGGCACTTTCACGGTCGACAGCGCCATCTTCATGCAGCGCTCTGCGCCTTCGCCCGACGGTGCCACCATGTCATAGCCGTCAGAAGTCGCGCCGTAGCCGACAATCTCGCCGTAAATGCGCGCGCCGCGCGCTTTCGCATGTTCGAGTTCTTCAAGCACGATCACGCCCGCACCGCCGGCAATGACGAAGCCATCGCGATTGACATCGTAAGCGCGCGAAGCAGTCGAGGGCGTGTCGTTGTATTTCGACGACATCGCGCCCATGGCATCGAAAAGCACCGACAGAGACCAGTCCAGTTCTTCGCAGCCGCCCGCGAAAATCACATCCTGCTTGCCCATCTGGATCGTCTCATAGGCGTTGCCGATGCAGTGGTTCGACGTGGCGCAGGCCGATGAAATCGAATAGTTAACGCCCTTGATCTTGAACCACGTCGCAAGCGTCGCCGAGGCAGTCGATGACATCGCTTTCGGAACCGCAAATGGGCCGACGCGTTTCGGGCCCTTGGTGCGCGTGATGTCCGCCGCATCGACGATGGTGCGCGCTGACGGCCCGCCCGATCCCATGATGATGCCGGTGCGAATGTTGGAAATATCTTTTTCTTCCAACCCAGAATCGCGGATTGCCTGCTCCATCGCGACATGATTCCAAGCTGCACCCTCGCCGAGGAAACGCATCGCACGACGGTCGATCACTTCGGATGGGTTCAGCGTCGGCGCGCCATGCACCTGTGAGCGGAACCCAAGCCTAGCCGCATCCTCCGACCGCGAAATTCCAGGCTTGGCTTCGTAGAGAGAAGCCAGAACTTCCTGAGTGTTGTTTCCGATGGACGAGACGATGCCCATCCCCGTGACGACAACCCGCCTCATGATCGCCTCGCCTTTTTGTTTCTCTCAGATCGCCCGCCGCCCGTTCACGGCATCGGCAAATTGTTTGCCGAATCTTCTTGCCTCAACTTCCAGACTTCATTGCGGCTTCCGGCTGCTGGAACAGACCGACCTTCAGATCCTTGGCGCGATAGATAATATCGCCGTCCGAGGAAAGCGAGCCGTCGGCAATGCCGAGAACCAGCTTGGAACGCATCACGCGCTTGATGTCGATGTTGTACACAACCTTGGTGACGTTCGGCAGAACCTGTCCGGAGAATTTCAGTTCGCCGAGGCCGAGCGCGCGACCGCGTCCGGCACCGCCCGTCCAGCCCAGAAAAAATCCGACCATCTGCCACAGCGCGTCGAGGCCGAGGCAACCCGGCATCACCGGATCGCCCTTGAAATGGCAACCAAAAAACCAGAGGTCCGGATTGACGTCCAGTTCGGCTCGGATGATGCCCTTGCCGTATTCGCCTCCGGTTTCGGTGATTTCGGTGATGCGATCGAACATCAGCATCGGCGGCAAGGGAAGTTGCGCATTGCCTGCCCCGAACAGCTCGCCGCGACCGCAGGCCAACAGCTCCTCGTAGGTGAAGCTGCTTTTACGGTCACTCATCCCAAATTCCTTTTCGGCATGCCCCCAATGCGGCGGCTTTAGGGGACCTCTAACATAGCCGCTTTGCCGGTCAAAGCGGCCCAAATAGCGGAAATTGACCGCGAATCACGCCTCCCAAACTCCTGATCCAGTTGCGAAAAACTTGCATGTAACTGCATCAATTCCTATACTGGCGTAACGGATTTCCAGATGAGGGCGGGCGTGTGCCCGTTGTGAAATGAGTGAAGTGGTAGCCAGCGATCGGACTGCGGACCATGAGGGACACGGCCACGCGCCGGTTCTGACCGGCTGCCCGTGGCACGATGTCAACGAGATGCTGCAGTCCGTAGGTCTGCGCCCGACGCGCCAGCGCATGGCACTCGGCTGGCTGTTGTTCGGCAAAGGCGGCCGTCACCTCACAGCCGAAATGCTCTACGAGGAGGCGACCCACGCCAAGGTCCCTGTGTCGCTCGCCACCGTTTACAACACGCTCAATCAGCTCACCGAGGCAGGATTGCTTCGGCAGGTCAGTGTCGACGGCACGAAGACTTACTTCGACACCAATACCAGCGCGCACCATCACTTCTACATGGAAGGCAATCACGAGCTGGTCGATATTCCCGATCCGAATCTCGTGCTGCAGAAAATGCCGGACGTGCCGGAAGGCTATGAGATCAGCCGAATCGACATGGTCGTGCGCCTGCGCAAGAAGCGCTAGTTCGCCTTTGCGCTACTCGAACTTCTCGTCGGCATAGACACCCCACAGCCGCTGCTGCTCGATCCAGCCGTCAAATCCATTGCCCGCAATTCGGCACCAGCCGTCGCGACATTTCTTGACCTGCGCCAGAACGCCGACCTGCAATTTTGCCGCAACCGCGCTTTGTGCGTCGGCGCTGTCGTAGAGCGGCGCGAGCGCATCCCTCTGCTTCATGGTGATGACGGCGGTGCGCTTGCCCGACAGCAGCGAGTGATACACCCAGCCTTCGGCACCTTCGGAGTCTCGCACGCGCCGCCAGTTCTCGAATTCGGCGGTGATTTCGACCGGCAGCCCCGCGCGTGTATAGACCCAGGCGACATCCTGATCCTTGGTCGGACCGGCACGGACGTTGACGTGATCGGATTTGAGGCTGACGTATCGCGGAACGGGAAGCCCGCTCGTGGTGAGCGACGCGTCCTTGGCGGCGTGGAGCGGCGATCCGGACGTGAGCGCCGTAAATAGCCCCATCACCAGAGACACGAACATTCGCAGGAATTGCATTGCCGCGGTCCTTCACACACGAACTTCGCCGCTTTGCTGCGTTCCGGGCAGCCCGCCCGCAGCCGATTGGCATCCCTGCGGTCCACTGCAGGGTTCTTGTCTTGGGCCCGTCTTCTGCTAGAGAGGACCGAGCACCAAGCGGCCGGAAAACCTGCTGAAAGCTCAACCGGCCGGCGCGATTTCCACCATCGAACAGGCCGGTTAATGTGGACTGAACGGCCGGGGAATCCTCCAGAGTTCCGATAGAGTTTTTTGAAGAATGGTGACGGGTAAAAAGAAGCCTCTGGTGGTTGTGACGCGGAAGCTGCCCGACAGCACCGAAACTCGCCTGCGCGAACTTTTCGATACCCGCCTCAATCTCGACGACACGCCGATGACTACCGCTCAACTTGCGGAGGCATTCCGTACCGCCGACATCATCGTGCCGACAGTTACGGATGAAATCACGGCCGACATTATCAATCAGCCTGACGTCAAACTGAAGCTCATCGCCAATTTCGGCAACGGCGTGGACAACATCGATGTCGCCGCTGCCATCGCGCGGGGCATCATGGTCACCAACACGCCGAAGGTTTTGACCGAAGACACCGCTGACATGACGATGGCGCTGATTCTTGCCGTACCGCGCCGCCTCATCGAAGGCGCTTCGATTCTGCCTGAAGGTAAAGACTGGCCGGGCTGGTCGCCGACCTGGATGCTGGGTCACCGCATCGGCGGCAAACGTCTCGGCATCATTGGCATGGGACGCATCGGACAGGCGGTCGCACGGCGCGCGCATGCGTTCGGCCTGCAGATCCACTATCACAACCGCCGGCCGGTCGCGCCGCAGATCGAAGAAGAGTTGGGCGCGACCTACTGGGAGAGTCTCGACCAGATGTTGGCGCGGATGGATTACATCTCGGTGAACTGTCCGCACACGCCTGCGACATTCCATTTGCTGTCCGCGCGCCGGCTGAAACTGATCCGCAAGGACGCCTACATCGTCAACACTGCGCGCGGCGAAGTGATCGACGAAGCCGCTCTCGTCAAAATGCTTGAGGACGGCGAGATCGGCGGCGCGGCACTCGACGTGTATGAAAACGAACCCGCAGTGAATCCGAAACTCATCCGGCTCGCAAAGGCCAACAAGGTCGTGCTGATGCCGCATATGGGTTCGGCGACGCTGGAAGGGCGCGTCGAAATGGGAGAGAAGGTGATGATCAACATCCGCACCTTCCTCGACGGCCACAAGCCGCCGGATCGCGTGCTGCCGGGTGTGGCTTAAGACGTCGAAAATGGCACTTCGTTTGCCAGCTTATATGCCCACAATTCCGCAACAGCGTCGTAGGAATGGTACCTAGCGAAAACACTTTTTGCGTTTCTCTCCCGCAAATCCGCCAATGCGTCGTACCAATATGCAACAAGCGCACGACGAACGCCATCTAGTTTGAATAACCTCTCCGCTCCAGCGAATGTTTCATCAAAGTTGATGACCACGGCCCGCTTTGCAGACTTGTAGTTGGCCTCCCTAACTTCACCGCCGTGATTTCCGATCCAGATAATCGTATCCGGATAATCAAGAATTAGTCTGTCCAGAATTATGAAGTGCGAAAGCTTCCCATCGGAAGGCTTCAACGAGCTGAATGCCACCTCATGAGACCCAATGTTCAGTGTAAATGACCTGCCGCCCAGGGTTTTGGGAAGAATACTAAGTGTCCATGCCCCTTGAAGATCGAGGCTACCGAACAATCCAGATAGCTCGAAAAGTCGATAAAGGAAAAGCTTTGCACTTCGGTCCCGAAATAACTTGTCCGTCGTCTCATACCCAACACGCAGCAGCTTGTTGGTTTGTCTCAGACGCTCCCTTGCTTCGTGCGGTGCGATGTCAAAAAGTTCTCGTGTTTTTGGAGCCGGAACATTGTGTTTATTGAAGTGCTTGTGAAGTTCGCCCTCAACTCGCCTCCAATCAGTAACGTGTAGAAAATCAGATAACGTCCACGGTCCGTGGTCGGAATAGGATGGAGTTCCGTTTATTCCCCGAAGGCGCTCAGCAATTGGCTTTTCTGTTCCGCCTATTTTGATCCAGTTGCTATTTGGCGATACCAAAACATAAACAAAGCCCTGCGCCACAATGACTACCTCAGTGTTTGGAAGCTCTATTCATTTATGCCCGCTTAAATCCTCGATCGTAGGCTTATCACCATTTAGCGGATTTGACGGATCGCGCGCGTAACGCAGCGTCTCGAAGCGCATCGCGCGCGCATCGATCATGACGAGCCGCCCGACGAGCCCCTCGCCAAATCCGACAATCTCACGGATCGCTTCCAGCGCCATCATGGAGCCGAGCACGCCGGCGAGCGCACCGAGAACGCCCGCCTCCTCGCAGGTCGGCGTCGTTCCGGGCGGCGGGGCTTCCGGAAAAAGACAGCGGTAAGTGGGGTTGAATTCACCGGCCGCATTCTTCTCATGCGCCCGGATCGTGGTGAGCGAAGCATCGAATACACCGAGCGCACCCGCGATCAGCGTTTTCTTTGCAAGAAAACACGCGTCCGAAACGAGATAGCGCGTTGCGAAATTATCCGATCCGTCAACGACCAGATCGTAACTTCCGATCAGCGCCATCGCATTCGCCGCAGTGACGCGAGAGGCATGCGTGCGCAGCGTGACGTGCGGATTCAGCGAAAGGATTTTATCAGCAGCGCTCTCCACCTTGGGGCGGCCGACATCCGGCGTCGCATGAATAATCTGACGCTGCAGATTGGAGAGCGAAACCACATCGTCGTCGGCAACGCCAATCGTCCCAACGCCTGTCGCCGCAAGATACATCAGCACCGGCGCGCCGAGACCGCCCGCGCCGATCACAAGCACGCGCGACGACCGAAGCGCGGCCTGGCCGGGACCGCCCACTTCGCGCAGCACAATATGGCGCGCGTATCGTTCCAGTTCTTCCGGCGTCAGCATCGAACCTTCGCAGCGCTTTTGCGGACAAAACAACTGTGCTTAGGTAAGCGTCGTATCAGTAAAGAGAACAGGCATGAAGCCGTTGTTCGCCTCTGCATTGCTTGTTGTGGCTTTCACGCATGCCGCATCCGCGCAAACGCCGGTCAAGCCGAAATCGGCTTCACCTGCGGCGCGACCCCAGCTTCAGACGCCCGCCGATACGGCGAACGATATGGCACATGCCGATCGGCTTTCGATCCAGTCGGATCTGGCATGGCTCGGCCTCTATAATGGCGCGATCAACGGCGAAGTCAGCGAACGGATGGTTTCGGCCATCAAGGCGTTTCAGAAGGATCACGGCGCACCGCGCCAGACTGGCGTTCTCAATCCGAAGGAACGCGAAACGCTGAGCGATGCCGCACGCAAGCTGCAGGACAATGTCGGCTGGAAGATCGTGAGCGACCCGCAAACCGGCGCACGTGTAGGCCTGCCGACAAAACTCGTTCCGATCATTGTCAGCGATCCGAATACCGGAACGAAATGGTCGTCGTCGAGCGGTGCGATCCAGGTCGAAATCACGCGGCGCAAGGAAGCCGGTGCGACCACCGCCAAGGTGGCCGACAGCGAGAGAAAGGCCAATTCCCGCAAGACGGACTACAGCGTCGTCAAACCGGACTTCTTCGTGTTGTCGGGATTACAGGGGCTGAAGAAATTCTATATCCGGGGCCAGACGCGCGACAACGAAGTCCGCATCATGACTATTCTCTACGATCAAGCGACGGACGGCACCATGATTCCGGTCAGCGTGGTGATGTCGAGTGCGTTCAATCCATTTCCCGGCAACACCACCGCGCAGAACGGTCCCACGCGCAAGAAGGTCGAATACTCGACCGGCATCGTCGTCGGGACCAACGGCATGATTATCGCGGACCGCGAAGCGACCGAGTCCTGCGGATCGCTGATCGTTCAGGGTTACGGCAACGCCGAACGAATCGCCGACGACGAGACGCGTGGAATTGCCTTGCTTCGCATCTACGGCGCGACCGGATTGAAGCCGCTACCGATAGCGGCGAGCGCTCCAGCAAAACCAACGGCCTTTGTTACCGGCATTTCCGATCCGCAAAGCCAGGGTGGCCGCGCGGCCGTCTCCACCGTCGCAGCAAGTTCAATGGAGGGCACCCTATCGCCCGATCTCGGGCTTGGTCTTTCGGGTGCAGCCGCCATCGACAGCGAGGGGAAGTTCACAGGCATGGCACGGCTGAAGCCTGCGGTCGTTGCTGGACCGACGAATGCGACTTCGTCTCAGGCCGTTCTCGTGAGTGCGGATTCCGTGCGCGAATTTCTGAAAGCGAATGCAGTTTTGCCAGCAGCCGGGCCGTCCGATGCCAAGGCTTCGGTGCTGCGCATCATCTGTGTCAGAAAATAGAAATCACTTCTGACACTTCGGGCACCAGAAGGTCGAGCGGCCGTTCTGCGTAAAGCGTCTCACGATGCCTCTGCACTTCGGCGTTCCGCATTTTTCACCTTCACGGTCATAAACCTGAAACGAGTGCTGAAAATACCCAAGCTCGCCATCGGTCTGCCGATGATCTCTCAGCGAGGATCCGCCTGCCTTGATCGCGGCATTGAGCACCGCATGGATCGCATCAACCAAGCGCTTGGCATGGTCGTTGGGTAATCCATCCTTGGTCACAATCGTCGATGCCACTCGTTTCGGAGAAAGCCGCGCGCGATACAAAGCCTCGCAGACGTAAATATTTCCGAGGCCCGCGACCACGCGCTGATCGAGCAGCGCCGCTTTCAAACTCGTTTTCTTGCCCGCGCAAGCACGCGCCAGCATCGCGGCATCGAATTCATTTCCCAGCGGCTCGGGACCGAGTCCCCGCAGCAGTGGCTCCTTGTCCAAGGCCGAGCGCGCAACGATCTTCATGTAACCGAAACGCCGCGGATCGTTGAACGTAATCACCGCGCCCGACACCATGTGAAACACAACATGGTCGTGTGCGCGATCCTCGCTACGCGGATGATGAAATGCTCCCGGCGCATTCTCATTCGCGCCTTTACTCACACGGAATGACCCTGACATGCCCAGATGCATCATCAGCACATCGCCAGTCTCGAGATCGGCCATGAGATATTTCGCGCGCCGACCCAATCCGGTCACAACCTTGCCTTCGAGACGGCCGACAAAATCCTTCTGAAAGGGAAACCGCAGGTCGCGCCGCCGCGCCTCAACCCGCGCGATGCGCACGCCCTCCATCACCGGCTGTAAGCCACGGCGCACGGTCTCGACCTCGGGTAATTCAGGCATTTTCTCTGCGTTCACCTTTAGGACGGGACGTGATAGCGCCATTGGCGGCGGCGCGCTATGGTCACCGCTCAATCGAGGACAACATGGAACGCCCTGACGAAACGACGCATTTTGGCTTCCGGGACGTCGGCCTGAAAGAGAAACAGACGCTGGTCAACGGCGTGTTCCACAGCGTCGCCAGACGCTACGACCTGATGAATGACCTGATGTCTGCGGGCATGCATCGGCTGTGGAAGGACGCGATGATCGTCACGCTAAACCCGCCGCGTGGCAACGCGCCCTTCGCGCTGCTCGATGTCGCCGGCGGCACCGGCGACATTTCGTTCCGCGCAGCTAAGGCGTCCGGCACGGGATTCCGCGCGACCGTCTGTGACATCAATGGCGAGATGCTGGCCGTCGGACGAGAACGCGCGATTGCGCAGCATCTCGAACACACGGTCGATTTCGTCGAGGGTAATGCCGAACAGCTCGCATTTCCTGACAAGAACTTCGACGCCTACACGATTGCATTCGGAATCCGAAACGTGCCGCGCATCCCGATGGCGCTCAGCGAAGCCTATCGCGTACTCAAGCCCGGCTCGCGCTTCCTCTGCCTCGAATTCTCGTCGGTCGATGTTCCCGGCCTCGACAAAATTTACGACACATTTTCCTTCAGGGTTATTCCGCAACTCGGCAAGGCGGTGACGGGCGACGCCGAGTCGTATCAATACCTCGTCGAATCGATCCGCAAATTTCCGAAGCCGAAAGCATTCGCCGACATGATCCGCGCCGCCGGTTTCTCGCGTGTCAAATACGACATCATGTCAGGCGGCATCGTCGCTCTGCATTCGGGTTGGCGTTTGTGATCTCTGCCATCACGCATACGCTGAGGCTGTCCCGCGCCGCTTTCGTGTTCGCGCGCGAGGGCGTGTTCGGCATCGCCGATCCCGACGCGCTGCCGCCTCAAATTCGATTTGCCGTGCGCATGGCGCGGATGATCGAGCGGCGCGGCGCGGCGACAAGCGGGCGGCTCTCCCGCGCGCTGACGCGACTGGGACCAACTTACGTCAAGCTCGGCCAGTTTCTCGCGACGCGGCCCGATGTGGTCGGCGTCGCGATGGCGCGTGACCTCGAGAATCTGCAGGATCGTCTGCCGGCGTTTCCGCAAGCACAGGCCGAGGCCGCCATCGTGGCGGCGTTTAACAAGCCTGTTGCACAGGTGTTTTCGAGTTTCGGAGAGCCGGTTGCCGCCGCCTCGATTGCGCAGGTCCACCGCGCCGAAGTGGAGCGGGACGGCACTCGCGTTCCTGTCGCCGTCAAGGTACTGCGCCCCAATGTCGGCGGACGCTTCGCGCACGATCTCAGCTCCTTCCATTTCGCCGCCAGCAAGATGGAAGCGATGTCCGCCGAGGCGCGGCGGCTGCGGCTGGTCGAAATCGTCGATACGCTGGCGCGTTCGGTTGCGATGGAAATGGACCTGCGGCTCGAAGCCGCCGCGTTGTCAGAGATGGCGGAAAATACCCGCGGCGATCTCGAGTTTCGCGTCCCGAGCGTCGACTGGGATCGCACCAGCCATCATGTGCTCACGATGGAGTGGATCGACGGCATTGCGCTGAACGATCACGAAAAACTTGAAGCCTCGCACGCCGATTTGAAAAACATCGGCCGCAAGGTGATTCAGAATTTCCTGCGTCACGCATTGCGCGACGGCTTTTTCCACGCCGACATGCATCCGGGAAATCTGTTTGTCGATCCGCAGGAGCGATTGGTTGCCGTCGATTTCGGTATCATGGGCCGTCTTGGACTCAAGGAGCGGCGTTTCCTTGCCGAAATTCTTTTAGGCTTTATCACGCGCGATTATCAGCGCGTTGCCGAAGTCCATTTTGAGGCGGGCTATGTTCCTGCACACCACTCTGTGGAGAATTTCGCGCAAGCCATCCGTGCCATCGGCGAGCCGATTCACAATCGCGCCGCCGATGAGATTTCGATGGCGAAGCTGCTGTCGCTTCTGCTCGAAGTCACGGGCCTGTTCGACATGCGCACGCGGCCCGAACTGATCCTGCTGCAAAAGACGATGGTCGTGGTCGAGGGCGTCGCACGCGGGTTCGATCCGAAACTCGATATATGGACGACGGCGGAACCCGTGGTGCGGGAATGGATCGAACGCAATCTTGGGCCCATCGGCCGCATCGAAGGCGCAGTGGCGGGCGCGGGCGAGCTGGGCCGGGTGCTTTCAGGGCTGCCGACGATTGCCGCGCGCTCGGTCGCTGCCCTCAATCAGTTCGAGGCGATGACACGCGATGGGCTGGTTTTGTCGCCGGAGACGGTCGCTGCCATCGGCACGGCGGAGGCAAAGCGGACGCGTTGGCAGACCGGGGCCTTGTGGGTCATCGCGTTCGCATTTCTAGGGATTTTGTGGTCGCTGCGCGGATGATATCAACGCAATCATCAATTGATTGCATTGATATCGTTTGTTAGAATGGCCTATGGCTAGCCTCACAGTCCGCCAGCTCGACGAAGCCATCAAAGCGAGCCTGAGACTCCGCGCCGCCGAAAACGGCCGTTCGGTCGAGGACGAGGTGCGCGTCATTCTGCGCGAGTCCGTAGGCGCCAGACGCGTGACAGCCGGGCCGCAGCATCCTTCCGTTATACAATCGCGCAACGCACGATCAGGCGGCACGACGCTTCCGCGCGTGACGCTCATCATCGGCGGCGGCATCGCAGCCTACAAGGCGCTCGACCTGATCCGGCGTTTGAAGGAGCGAGGCATTCACGTGCGTTGCGTGATGACGCGCGCCGCGCAGCAATTCGTGACACCGCTGACGGCGAGCGCGTTAGCCGACGAGCGCTGCTACACCGATTTGTTCGACTCCCAGAGCGAGTTCGATGCGGGACATATTCGCCTCGCCCGCGACACCGACCTGATTATCGTTGCACCCGCCACCGCCGACCTGATGGCGAAAATGGCACAAGGCCATGCCGATGATCTTGCGACTGCTATTTTACTGGCCGCCGACAAGCCGGTCCTTGTCGCTCCTGCAATGAATCCATTGATGTGGCAAAACGCGGCAACCAAACGAAACGTTGCGCAACTCGCGCGCGACGGCGTTTCATTCATCGGCCCCGATTCAGGAGAGATGGCCGAGGCCAATGAAGCCGGTGTCGGGCGGATGTCAGAGCCGGCGGAAATCGCCGCGACGGCCGAATCCATGTTGCGACCACAGGGCACACAGCGCCTAGCGGGGAAAAAGATTCTGATCACCGCTGGTCCCACGCATGAACCCATCGATCCGGTGCGCTACATCGCCAATCGCTCGTCGGGGAAACAGGGCTTCGCGATTGCCGAGGCGGCGGCGCACGCAGGTGCGGATGTCACCTTGATTTCAGGTCCTGTCGATATCGGCGACCCCTCGCGGGTGAACGTGATCAGAGTCGAATCCGCGCGCGACATGCTGGCACAAGTCGAAAAGGCATTGCCCGCAGATATCGCAATTTTTGCCGCTGCTGTTGCCGACTGGCGCGTGGCCAATGCCGGCGATCAGAAGATCAAGAAGGCGCAAGGCGGGATGCCGAAGCTCGAATTGACGGAAAATCCCGATATTCTCGCGATGGTCTCCAAGCTCAAAGCAAATCGTCCCAAACTCGTGATTGGCTTTGCCGCAGAAACCGAAAACCTGATTGCCAACGCCACCGCGAAACTCAAGCGCAAGGGCTGCGACTGGATCGTTGCCAACGACGTCTCTGCGGCGAGCGGCGTGATGGGCGGCGACCGCAACACCGTACATATCATCACGTCCGGAAGAACCGATTCGTGGCCGGTGATGACGAAGGATCAGGTGGCTGACGCGCTCGTGAATCGTATCGCCGACACGGTTGGAAAGAAAGCATGAGCGCCGTTACCGTCGAAATTCAGCTGATGGCTAGCGCACACGGCCTGCCGCTTCCAGCCTATCAAAGCGAGCATGCCGCAGGCCTCGATCTATTGGCAGCCATCCGCGACGACGCTCCATTGACTCTCATGCCCGGTCATCGCGTGCTGGTTCCGACCGGACTCATTCTTGCAGTACCCGAAGGGTTTGAGGCACAGGTCCGGCCACGCTCCGGCCTCGCCCTGAAACACGGTGTCACCGTGCTGAATGCGCCGGGAACCATCGACGCCGATTATCGCGGCGAAATCGGTGTGTTGCTGATGAACCATAGCGATGAGGCCTTCGTCGTTCGGCGCGGCGACCGCATCGCGCAACTCGTGATCGCGCCCGTGACGCGCGCGATTCTTGTCGTTGCTGCATCGCTGACACCCACCAGCCGCAGCAGCAGCGGGTTCGGATCGACCGGCCGTTAACTTTTGGAATTTTCCGGTTCTCTCCACGCATCGTTTACCGCTGCAAAGCCATTATTTAACGACACGAATCGCGTTCACGGTCTGGACTCTTATGTGGCGAGTCCGCTTGAGGATATTGTCAATCGATTCGCGAGCGGGCGGTTGGGATCATTTATGTTGGGCGCGGTCGGGAGGATGCGGCGGACCCTGCTGTCGTGCACTTCGATCGTGCGCGTCGGCATCGCGATCGCAGCCCTTTCGCTAGCCGCAACCGGAGCATCCGCACGCGAACGCGGCCTCTTCGACGGCGCATTCGCGCTCTTCGCCGATATCAACCGCCAGGAACTGGCTGCACTTACAGTCGCAGCTGCTGTGCTTGGCTTTTCCGTCGTCTCAGCAATTCTTCTGATGCGAACGCGCGTTCAGGCATCGCGCGTCGCATCGCAACTGCTCGCCGAAAATCAGACCTTGCAAGCAGAAGCGGATCGCTTTCGGGCGCTGCTCTTCGCAGAGCCGCAAATTCTGATTTCATGGCACGCAGGTGACGACCGTCCTGACATCAGTGGCGACCTTTCACTATTGTTGCCGCAGGGACCGCAGCCCGCAATCCAGCAACGCATTCTCGCATTCGGTACGTGGTTGCATCCGGAACAAGCTCTCGAGATGGATCACGCCGTCGATGCCCTGCGTGAGGCCGGTGAAGCCTTCCGTCTGAACATGACGACATCGATCGGCCGCAACATCGAAGCGATGGGACGCGCGATTGGCGGGCAAGCGATTGTACGGATTCGCGAATTGTCGGGGCTGCGGCTGGAAGTTGCCGAAACCAACATCCAGTATCGCAAGCTCGTTGAAGAGACCGAAGCCCTCCGCGCCTTCGCCACGGCCGTTCCGATGCCGGTGTGGGCGCGCCGCGCCAACGGAACGCTGTCTTTTGCCAACGCCGCCTACGCAAAGGTTGCCGACTCGCCAGGCATCGCCGACGCCATCGAACGCAATCTTGAAATTCTCGACCGCGACGATCACGACGCCATGATGCGAGCGCTTGCGAAAGAAAGCGCCTACGCCGCTCGTCTGCCGATCGTTTCCGGCGGCCAGCGGTGTATCTTCGATGTTCACGCACTGGCGCTGAAGGACGGCAGCGCCGGCATTGCCATCGACGCGACCGAGGCGGACGCTTTGGCCGCAGCGCTCGACCGTATGGCGGATGCTCATCGCCGCGTACTCGATCAATTGTCGTCGGGCGTGGCCGTATTCGACGAGCATCGCCGTCTGACTTTCTACAATGACTCCTATCGCAGGCTCTGGGACCTCGACCGCGCGTTTCTGGACAGCGGCCCCGATGATTCCAGCATTCTCGATCGACTCCGCGTGGATCGGAAGATTCCCGAGCAGCCGGACTTTCGCGCGTGGAAAGGCAGACTATTCGAAGCCTATCGCGCGCTCGAACCCGCAAAGGATTCCTGGTATCTGCCGGACGGCCGCGCATTGAGCGTTGTAACGACGCCCAATCCCGAAGGCGGCGTCACCTATCTGTTCGACGATGTGACCGAAAGCCTCAAACTGGCTCGCCAGAACGACGGATTGATCCGCGTTCAGCGCGAAACGCTCGACAATTTGACCGAAGCCGTAGCGGTATTCGGAAGCAACGGACGCGCGCAACTGTTCAACCCGCCGTTCGCGCATATGTGGAAATTGTCCGCAGACGCCCTGCAAGAGCAGCCACACATCGAGACGATCCGCGAATGGTGCAAGCCGCTGTTCGACGACGACGCGATCTGGCAGACGCTGACATCCGCTATTACCGGCATCGATGACCGCAGCACAGCGCCACTTAGGATCGAGCGAAAGGACGGCAGCGTGCTCGACTGCACCACGATGCCACTGCCGGACGGTGCGACAATGCTGACGTTCCAGGACGTCACCGACACAGTGAATGTCGAACGCGCGCTGCGCGAACGCAACGAAGCTCTAGTCGCCGCCGATCAGATGAAGATCGATTTCGTCCATCACGTGTCCTACGAACTTCGCTCGCCCCTGACGACGATTATCGGCTTCGTACATTTCCTGAGCGACCCGGCGACGGGGCCGATGACGCTCAAGCAGAGCGAATATCTCAGCTACATCACGACATCGACCAACGCCCTGCTCGCGATCACTGACAATATTCTCGACCTCGCGACCATCGATGCCGGCGCAATGAAGCTCAATCTAGGTCCCGTCGATCTGCGCAAGACCATCGAGGAAGCGACCGCCGGCCTGCAGGATCGATTGGTCCGGGAGAACATCCGACTTGATGTGGAGATCGATTCCAGCCTCGGGCGGTTCGTCGCCGATCAGCATCGCATCGTCCAGGTGCTCTATAATCTTCTGGCAAATGCGATAAGCTTCTCGCCGCCCAACGGCACGGTGCAGCTTGGCGCATGGCGGACCGACGAGCGGGTGATCTTCTCGGTCGCGGATTCAGGGCCGGGCATTCCTGAAGAGGTCAAAGATAAAGTGTTCGATCGTTTCGAAAGCCACGCAAACGGCTCGCGCCATCGCGGCGCGGGTCTAGGCCTTTCGCTGGTCAGATCGTTTGTCGAAATGCATGGCGGCAAGGTCGTCGTGGATTCCGTCGTCGGCAAGGGGACGACCGTGACCTGCGAATTTCCGATCGATCAGTCCGCTCAGCGCAACGCCGCGGAATGACAGAGCCTTCGGCATTCTCGATAGCTCTTGCGAATGAGGCCGCCACCGCGCAACTGATGGCGGATCTCGGTCTCTTGATCGGGCCGGGCGATGTTATCGCGCTCGCCGGCGATCTTGGAGCGGGGAAGACAGCAGCAGCGAGGGCCTTGATCCGCTTTCTTGCCGGCGACGAGGGTCTTGAAGTCCCTAGCCCGACATTCACCCTGGCACAAAGCTACGATCTCCCGCCATTTCCGTTGCTCCACACGGACCTCTATCGCGTCGATGACCCGAATGAACTTGAAGAACTCGGCCTTGTGCCGTTTCCCGACGGCACCGTCGTGCTGATCGAGTGGCCAGAGCGAGCGCCTTCGTCAATGCCAGCGGATCGCATCGAAATAGCTCTCTCACATCGGCCATCGCTCGGGCTCAGCGCGCGGGCGGCGGAAATACGCGGCTACGGACAGAGCGCGGCCAAGGTCGATCGCCTGATCGCGATGCGCCGCTTTTTAACTCTTTCCGGATTCGCCGACGCGCGCCGCGAACGCATGGCGGGCGATGCGTCGTCGCGATCGTATTCGAGACTCTACAAGGACGATCAACCTGTCGTACTGATGAACTCGCCGCGCAGACCCGACGGCCCGCCGGCCTACGACGGAAAATCCTACAGCGCGGCAGTCCATCTTGCGGAAGATGTGCGTCCATTCATGGCAATCGCCAATGGACTTCGCGAGCGGGGTTATTCCGCACCCGCAATTCACCATGCCGACATCGACGACGGATTTCTCATTATTGAAGATTTCGGGCGCGGTAGTTTCGTAGCCGGCGATCCGCCATCCATCGTTCTCGATCGCTATCAGGCAGCTGTCGAAATGCTGGCGGCATTGCATCAAGAGCAACTGCCGGATGTTTTGCCGGTTGCGCCACACATCAAACACCGCGTGCCGCTATTCGATAACGCCGCCATGATGACCGAGGTAGGTCTCGTGATGGAGTGGTACCTTCCGGACAAAGGCGTCAAGATCACGAGCAATCTGCACGCCGAATTTCTGCTGGCCTGGAATGAACTTTTCACAAAGCTCGCGGCAGCGCCACGGACCTGGGTGCTGCGCGATTTCCATTCGCCGAACCTCATCTGGCTCGACCGGCGCCTCGACACTGCGCGTGTCGGAGTCATTGATTTTCAGGACGCAGTGATCGGACCGACAGCTTACGATCTCGTATCGCTGCTTCAGGACGCGCGCATCGACGTTCCCGAGACCGTAGAAATCGCGATGTTGACGCACTACGCGAAACTGCAACGCGAAAGCGACCCTTCGTTCAACGCCGCCGCATTTGTCGAGTATTACGCGATCATGTCGGCGCAACGGAACACGCGACTGCTTGGAACGTTTGCGCGGCTCAACCGGCGTGACAACAAGCCCCAATATTTGCGCCATCAGCCGCGGGCGTGGGCCTACCTGAAACGAGCGCTTGCCCATCCGAGCCTCATAAGCCTGCGTGAATGGTGCGGCGCATATGTGCCGCCACCGGCTTGAACACCGTCCGGCCCTGCCCGGTTCATGGGGCGTCAATTTACCACTTGTTAGCCACCTCGGCCCTATTTTGGAACTCTCAACCCCTGGGTGTCGGCTGCTCGCCACGCGTCAGGAGCATTGTCTTACGAGTGCAGGAATTGCGGAGCGGCTCATGGCAACGGAACGGCGCAAGGGCGAACGTGTCACCTTCGAGCGCGGATTCGCAGCACACATGATGGGTATCGACGGCACCTGGCGGCGCAGCTGCACGGTTGAGGACATTTCCGAAACCGGCGCCAAGCTCGTTGTCGAAGGCTCTATCGAAGGCATCAACCTGAAGGAATTCTTCCTGCTGCTCTCTTCGACCGGCCTTGCCTATCGCCGCTGTGAATTGTCGTGGGTCAATGGCGACCAGATCGGCGTCGGATTCCTGAAGCCACAGGACGTGAAGAAAAAGCCTGCGCGGCGCGGCGCAAACCCTCAGATCGTCGAAGTCTAAGGTTTTCCCCTCAGATCTGAGATGACACCGGAGTCGCGAGACCGTCATATTCTCCGACTACAGGGTTAGGCGTGAGGCGACCGAACCGCAAGAACCGGATTGATCTTCGAGAACCCATGCCCGTTCAACCAACTACCGCCATGATTCTCGCCGCCGGTCTCGGCGTGCGGATGCGTCCGTTGACGGACAAGATGCCGAAGCCGCTGGTGCCTGTCGCAGGTAAGCCACTGCTCGACCACGTGCTCGACCGTCTGACCGATGTCGGCGTGACGAAGGTCATTGTGAACGTGCACTACCTCCCCGATCAGATCATCGGCCATGTCGCGAGCCGGAAGCAGCCGAACGTCATCATTTCCGACGAACGCGACGCCGTTCTTGGAACGGGTGGCGGAGTCGTGAAAGCGTTGCCTCTGCTCGGCGACAAGCCGTTCTACCATCTCAACTCTGACACGATGTGGATCGATGGCGTTGATTCGAATCTTCAGCGCCTTGCCGCCGCATTCGATCCGTCGCGGATGGATATTCTTTTGCTGATGGCTCCGACCGCGAGCAGCATCGGGTACACCGGCAACGGCGACTATGCGATGAATGCCGACGGCACACTGCGCAAACGCAAGGAACTGCAAGTCGTCCCCTTCGTTTATGCCGGCGTTGCGATCATATCGCCAGCTATCTTCGCAAATTCGCCACAGGGCGAATTCTCGTTGACGAAGATTTTCGACGCCGCCAACGAGAAAGACAGACTTTTCGGTCTGCGGCTCGACGGCCTTTGGATGCATGTCGGAACGCCTGACGCGGTTAAAGCAGCCGAACAAGCCCTTTTGCAGAGTGCTGCGTAAATCTCCCCATGCTTGTTCTTCCCATGCCATGATATGCCCGGTTTCGAATCGGGATTGTCATGCGCGTCTTCAACGTGCCCGCGTCGGCACGATTTCTTCACACTGTTGTTGAGGCGTTGATCGACGGCAAACTCGTCGATGGGTTCTCCGCGCGCGCAAATCCGGAGCTTCTGGCAGGCGCCACATTGTATCTGCCGACACGTCGCGCGGGGCGCATGACGCGCGAAATTTTCCTCGACGTGCTGGGGGTCGATGCTGCAGTACTGCCGCACATCGTTCCGCTCGGATCTGTCGATGAGGACGAGATCGAGTTCGGGCACGCCGATGCGCCGTCCGCGCCGGCACTCGATATCCCTCCGGCCCTCGATGGCCTTCAGCGCCGCCTGACCTTGGCCCAACTTGTAAGCGCCTGGGCAACGCGGCTGACACCGAAAGATCGCTCCGAAGCGTCGCTCGTCGTCGGTGGGCCAGCTTCCATGCTGGCGCTGGCCGACGATCTCGCACGCTTGATCGACGACATGGTGATCCGCAAGGTCGACTGGCGTGAATTCGACGGGCTCGTGCCCGAGGAGCACGACAAATACTGGCAGCTAACGCTGGAATTTCTGCAGATCGCGAAGGAGCGCTGGCCGGAGCATCTTCGCGAGATTGGCTTCATCGAACCGATGGCGCGCCGTGATCGGCTGATTGCAGCCGACGCCGCAAGGCTAACATCGCTAGAGGGTCCGGTGATCGCAGCGGGTTCGACCGGCTCGATGCCGGCGACGGCTATGTTTCTCAACGCTGTCGCTAGGCTTCCGAATGGCGCCGTGATTCTGCCCGGACTGGATACGTCACTGGACGAAGACGATTGGCAATCGATCGGCGGCGCGTCCGACGGTAACGGCAAATACTCGGCGTCTCCCGCATGGAGCCATCCGCAATTCGCGATGCATCATCTGCTCACGCGCGTGTTTGGACTAAAGCGTTCATCTGTCATTCCGCTCGGCGTTCCAGTGCCCAATGGCCGCGAGGTGCTTGCATCCGAAGCGATGCGGCCCGCGAGTTCCAGCGCCAAGTGGCATTCGCGCCTGAGGGAGTCCGATATCGCAACCCGTATCGCGACCGGCATGAACAATCTCGCTGTCATCGAAGCCGCAAATCCGGAAATGGAGGCGCTCGCGATTGCGGTCGCAATGCGTGAGGCTCACCATTGCAAGACGCCGGTCGCGCTCGTCACTCCGGACCGGGCGCTTGCGCGCCGCGTGATGGCGGCACTCGGCCGGTGGAGTCTCAACTTCGATGATTCCGGCGGCGATTCGCTAACGGATACGCCGGCGGGAATATTCGCCCGGCTCGCAGCCCAGACAATCGCAGAGGAGTTCGCTCCGCCGACGCTGCTGGCGCTTCTGAAGCATCCGCTTCTTCGGCTCGGAAGCGAGCGCGGCTTCTACAAAAACGCGATCGCCGATCTGGAGCTTGCAATCTTGCGCGGCTCACGACCATCGTCAGGCGGCAACGGACTTTCGAACGAGTTCGGTCTATTTCGCAGTGAACTTGCGAAACTGCGCGCTGGCATTGGTTCGGCAATCCATCGTTCGGAACCGCGCGCCCAAATCGGCGACGCGCGGCTTGACGCAGTTCAGGAGCTTCTCGATCGCCTGACCGCCGCATTGAGTCCTCTGGAGAACATCGACCGCTCCAAACCGCGCGACCTCGCCGAGTTTGCCTTGTGTCACCGCGATGTGCTGACTGCGCTGTCATCGGACCGAGCGGGAACAATCGCCGCGTTCGACGGCCCGGACGGGCTCGCACTTGCGCGGGCGTTCGACGAACTATTACGGACAACCGCGGATGGAAAACTCGTTCCATCCGGACTCGCGATCAATGTCGCCGACTATCCCGAAGTCTTTGAGACGGCATTCGCATCAACTATTGTCCGGCGGCCGCCGTCGCCTGACGCGCTGTTGCGAATCTACGGCCTGCTCGAAGCGCGCCTCACCGATAACAAATGCATCATTCTCGGAGGCCTCGTCGAAGGCGTATGGCCACCGCAACCCCGCAGCGATCCGTGGCTGAGCCGCCCGATGCGGCAACAGCTCGGTCTCGATCTTCCCGAGCGGCGCGTCGGCCTCACCGCGCACGATTTTGCGCAACTACTCGGCGCGGAAGACGTGATCCTGTCTCATGCGGTCAAGACCGGCGGCGCGCCCGCTGTTGCTTCACGCTTTCTGCATCGGCTGGAGGCGGTCGCCGGAAACGATCTCTGGAGCGCGGCGAAGGATCGCGGCGCGCGCTACACGAAATTCGCCGCAGAGCTGGATTATCCAGACAAAGTCACGCCGATACCGCAACCGGCTCCAAAACCGCTATTGGCGCTGCGCCCGCTGAGAATGTCAGTGACAGAGGTCGAACACTGGCTACGCGATCCATACACGATCTATGCCAAGCACATTCTCAAACTACTTCCGCTCGATCAGGTGGACATGCCCCTCACAGCCGCTGACCGCGGCTCCGCAATCCATGAGGCGCTCGGAGAATTCACGGCGGCCTACCCCAAGGATCTGCCGAAAGATGCCGCGAAAGAGCTTCGTAAATTCGGCGAGAAGCACTTCGCGCCGCTGATGGATCGCCCCGAGGCACGCGCGCTCTGGTGGCCGCGCTTTCTGCGAATAGCCTCCTGGCTGGCGAATTGGGAAATCGGCCGCCGCGAAGGCGTTGCAGAGATTGATGCCGAAATTCATGGGCAGCTTTCGATTCCACTCGCAGCAAAAAGAGAGTTCGTTTTGTCCGCACGCGCGGATCGCATCGAACGGCGCAACGACAGTTCGTTCGCAATTCTGGACTACAAGACAGGACAGACGAGAACCGGGCGGCAAGTCCGTCTCGGACTTGCGCCGCAACTGACGCTTGAAGCCGCGATTCTCCGTGCTGGCGGCTTCAAAGGAATAGAACGCGGCGGATCGGTATCTCAGCTGATGTATGTCCGCCTGAGTGGCAACAATCCACCCGGCGAAGCGGAACCTCTCAACCTTGCGCTCAGCAAAAGCGATACAACATCGCCGGATCAGGCCGCGGACGAAGCCCGCACCGAACTCGAAAAGAGGATCCGCATCTTCGAAGACGAGACGCGCGGCTACACCTCGCTCAGCCTGCCGATGTGGTCCAACCAATACGGTTCCTACGACGATCTCGCTCGTATCAAGGAATGGTCTGTAGTCGGCGGCAGCGGCGGAGACAAAGCGTGAGCGAACTTCGCACCAACATCCCTGAAGCCGTTCGCAACGCGCAGGCAAAGGCGTCGCATCCCGCAACCTCGGCGTTCGTTGCGGCCAATGCCGGTTCGGGCAAAACGCACGTGCTGGTCAATCGTGTCATACGGCTTCTGCTGCGGGGGACCTCGCCGGAGAAAATTCTCTGCATCACATTCACCAAGGCCGCCGCAGCCAACATGGCTGAAAAGGTTTTTGAGAAGCTCGGGCGCTGGGTCACGCTGACCGACGACGCTCTCGACGAAGAGATACGGGATCTCGGTGAAACCAAGCCCGGTCCGCTGACGAGAGGCCGCGTGCGCGAATTGTTCGCCTGCGCACTTGAAACCCCCGGCGGGCTCAAAGTGCAGACCATTCACGCCTTATGCACGCGATTGCTTCAGCAATTTCCGTTCGAGGCGAAGGTTCCCGCGCATTTCGCTGTCCTCGATGAGCGCGATCAGGACGACATGATGGAGCGCGCCAATCTTGCGGTTCTGATGGAAGCGAGCCGAGACCCGACCAGCGCGGAAGCACGCGCCCTCGACGTTGCGATGGCAAGTGCAGCCGACGTGACATTCAGGGACGTGGTGCGGGAAGCATGCTTCAGCCGCCAACACTTCGCGGCATGGGCGGACGGAACGGAGAGCATCGACGCCGCAATAGCTCAGGCCGCTCTTGCTCTTGGAATCGGCGTTCAAGACCGTGCCGAAGATGTCGAGCAAGAGATCGTCGATGGTCCGAATTTGCCTGAAAGCGAATGGCCGGGGGCCGCCGGAAAATTTGACCTAGGCGGCGAAAACGACAAGAAACAGTCAAAACGCATTCGTGTTGCGTCTTTACTTTCCGGAAAGGAGCAAGTCGACGCGTATCTCGGTGTTTTTCTGACCGATGAGATGGAGGCGCGCGCATCCCTCGCGACAAAAAAAGTAAGGGACGTCTATCCCGATTTCATTGCGCTGCTTGAAAGGGAACAGAATCGAGTTCTTGCACTTCTCGAAAAGCGTCGCGCAATCAATCAGCGCGACCGAACTCGCGCCCTGCTGACGATAGCCAAAGCCGTGTCGGACAACTACCGCCGCGAAAAACGCGAGCGCGGCCTCCTCGATTACGACGATCTGATCGACAAGACGCTTGATCTTCTCAATGACGGCGCTTCGGGATGGGTTCATTTCAAGCTCGATCGCGGAATCGATCACGTCCTGATCGACGAGGCGCAGGACACAAGCCCGCGTCAGTGGGATATCGTCGAACATCTGATCGAAGAATTCGCGGCAGGCGCCGGCGCGCGCGATGGTGTCAAGCGCACGATTTTTGCGGTGGGCGACGAGAAGCAGTCAATATTCTCGTTTCAGGGCGCCGCGCCGCGAGAGTTCGATCTGCGCCGGCGGGAACTTGCCAGCCGGTTTGCGAAGGCCGATCTTGCGTTCGAGAGTGTCAGCCTGAAGCACTCCTTCCGTTCGGGCCGCGCAATTCTCGATGCTGTCGATCAGGTGTTTCGCGAAGAAGCGATCTATCCAAGCATTCACGCCGCCGACAACGGCCGACCTGTGCACAACGCGCTTATCGACGCACCGCCCGCGGTGATCGACCTGTGGCCACTGGAGGAAGCCGCCGAATCCGAAAATGAAGGTGGGTGGGCCGCTCCGTTTGATGCGATCCCCGAATCGAGCCCTGAAGCGATTCTCGCGCGGCGCGTGCAGGTTGAGATTTCATCGCTTGTGATGCAAGGCGCCGCAACAGGCGTCGGAAAAAAGCGGCGCCCGATCAGCTATGGCGACGTTTTGGTTCTCGTCAGGCGACGCGGGACCGCGTTCGATGCGGTCATTCAGGCGCTGAAACGCTCTGGAATTCCTGTCGCAGGGGCGGATAGGCTCAATCTTACAGAGCATATCGCAGTCATCGATCTGATGAATCTCGCCGATGCATTGCTGCTCCCGGCGGACGATCTTGCGCTTGCCGTTGCGCTCAAAAGTCCGCTGTTCGGTCTCGACGATGACGATCTCCTGAAATTTGCGCCGTTGCGAAAAGGGACGTTGCGCGACGCGCTTGCTGACGGCGCAACAAAGGACAGCAAGCTGAAGGCCGCTCATGATCGGCTTGTTTTTTGCGAACATCGATTCGCGAGCGAATCGCCATTCGCTTTCTATTCATGGCTGCTGGGCGGCGATGGTGGACGGGCCCGCACTATCAAACGGCTTGGTCCGGAGGCCAATGATGCGCTGGATGAGTTTCTCGAACTTGCGCTCACCTTCGAGAAGCGTGCGCCTGCATCATTGCAAGGATTCATGGCGTGGCTCCGTGCAGCCGAAACCGAAGTCAAACGCGACATGGAAATCCGCCGCGACGAAGTACGAGTTATGACAGTGCACGGCGCAAAGGGGCTGGAAGCCTCGGTCGTTTTTCTGATCGACACGACAACGTCTCCCGCCGATACACAGCGGCAAAACCTCATTCGCATTCCGCGGGGCAATGCCGGACCGCATGCGAGCAATGTGGTGATCTGGGCGGGCAAGAAAGCGGACGACGCCGTACCCGTTGCTGCGGCACGCGCACAGATGAAGGATGAAATCGAGCACGAGTATCGGCGTCTGCTCTATGTCGCAATGACGCGCGCCGCCGACCGACTGATTGTGGGAGGTGTGCTACCGGGCAATCACAGGTCGGTACGCAAACTGTCGTGGTACGATCTGATCGCGAAGGGTCTGGAAAGGTCCGAATTGACGAGCCAGACGATCAAATCGGACCTCGGTCCCTTCGTCCGCTATTCGCGCAGGGGCGACGCCGAGCCCGGCGTCGCTGAATCATTCAGCAGCCCTGCGGCGAAACCAGAACCTCCGCCAGCATGGCTGCGAGCGCGAGCTTCGCCTGAGCGACCGTCTGTTGTCTTGCTGCGGCCTTCGGAATCGTCGCTGGACGACGCACACCCGGTCATCTCAAAAGAGGCGCCCGCCGCACGCACCAGGGCCCTTCAACGCGGAACGCTGGTGCACCGGCTTCTGCAATCCTTGCCGGATGTTCAATCTGCACGTCGGACTGAAGCTGCGACGAGATTCATGGTCAGCAATGCGGGCGGATGGAGCGAGAGCGATCGCGCAGCACTGATCAACCAAGTGCTATCCATCATCGATGATAAAAAATTCGCGACGTTGTTTACATCGGACAGCCGTGCGGAGGTCTCGATCGTTGGCCGTATCCAACTGCGCGATGGCCAAACCGCACTCGTATCGGGGCAGATCGATCGGTTGGCCGTGACGAACGATGATGTTTTCATTGTCGACTACAAGACCAATCACGCGCCACCATCGTCGGTTGCGGACGCGCCGCAGGCGTATGTCCGCAAACTCGCGCTTTATCGCGATGTCCTGCGAAGGCTTTATCCCGATAAATCCATCCGCTGCGCGCTTCTGTGGACCGAAACAGCGGCGATGATGGAAATTCCGACCACGGCACTGGACGCAGAGCTGCAATCTGTCATTGGATAGTGGACGGCCGGTGAGCTCGAGACTTCGACCCAATATCAACTATCTGATCTTGCTTAAAAATCTAGCTTCGCCATGTTCTGCCGGATGAAACACGTCGGGGTGACGAGCCTTGACCCGGCAACACCTCGTTCATAGATTCTCCCTTACGCTTTTGGCGCGCGATTCTCGCCCGCGCCTTTCATCAAACGAGGCTCAAATGAGTGTGGGTAAAGTTTCGGACGCCGACTTCGACGCAATGGTTCTCAAGGCAGACGGTCCGGTCGTCGTGGATTTCTGGGCGGAATGGTGCGGCCCCTGCCGCATGATCGCACCCGCGCTCGACGAGATCGCCGGCGCGATGGGCGACAAGGTCAAGATTGTCAAGCTCAACGTCGACGAGAGCCCGAAGACCGCGTCGAAGTATGGCGTGATGTCGATCCCAACCTTGATGATCTTCAAGGGCGGTGAGATGGCCTCGCGTCAAGTCGGTGCTGCGCCAAAGCAGAAGCTGCAGCAGTGGATCTCCGCTGCAGTCTAAGTGAATCTTAAGGTGAATTTCTAAATGGCCGGCTTTTACCGGCCATTTTATTTTTTGCAATCATTGCGGTAGCGTACCGTTATCCGCCAGCACCTGTCCCGCAAGATAAAGCGAGCCGGCGATAAGGATGCGCGGCGGAATTTCGTAGGACAGTCGGCCGATCGTCTGTAGCGCTGATTCTACGCTCGATACCGTTTCAACCCGCATTCCGAGATCCCGCGCGGCGTCTGCCAGTACGTCCGGCGGCATCGCATTATCCTGATCCGGGATTTTAACCGCAATGATGTGGCGCGTCAGACCGGAAAAGTTGGCGAGAAAGCCCCTCGCGTCCTTGTTTCCCATCATTCCGGCGATCACGACCAACGGACGAGAGACGCGCTCCTCCAAATCGCCCAGCGCTGCTGCAATCACGCGGCCTCCATCCGGATTGTGCCCGCCGTCGAGCCAGATTTCGGACTCGGGAGGCGCTACGCCCACCAGCGGGCCGGATGTCAAACGCTGCATGCGAGCCGGCCACTCCGCACGGAATATTCCCGTCTCGAATGCGGACGGTTCGATTTTGAACTTACCGATCGCCCGCAGCGTTGCAATCGCCAGACCGGCATTGTCGAACTGATGCCGTCCGAACAGCCGCGGCGCGGCAAGATCCAATAGTCCGCGCTCGTCCTGATAAACCAATCGCCCGCGCTCGGCGTGAACATGCCAGTCCTGAGTTGCGGCGTGCAGCGGCGCGCGCAGCCCTTTCGCCATCTGCTCGATCACGGCGGTCGCTTCGGCGGATTGTTCGGCGCATATGACCGGCACATTCTTTTTGATGATGCCTGCTTTTTCGGTCGCAATCTTGATCAGGCTGTCGCCGAGAAATTCGACATGGTCCATGCCGATCGGGGCAATCACGCTTGCAAGTGGGGTCTCGATAACATTCGTCGCGTCGAGCCGACCGCCGAGGCCGACTTCGAGCAACACGACATCGGCAGGATGGTTCGAAAACAAATAGAACGCCGCAGCCGTCTCGATTTCAAAGATCGTGATCGGCTCATCGTCGTTGACGCGCTCACAATGATCGAGCGCCTCGCGCAACTGCTCGTCGCTGACGAGGACTCCACCATCTATTTCACCCAAGCGGAATCGCTCATTGAAGCGAACAAGATGCGGCGAAGTATAAACGTGAACGCGCAACCCCGCCGCTTCGAGAATTGCCCTTAGGAAGGCGACCGTCGATCCTTTGCCGTTGGTGCCGGCGACATGAATGACTGGAGGGATTTTCCGTTCCGGATGATCAAGACGCTCAAGGATACGCCACATCCGGTCCAGCGTCAGGTCGATACGCCTGGGATGCAGCGAAGCCAGGCGCTTGAGAATATTATCGTATGAGGGCGACGACCCGGCCGCAGACAAGCTCACGCGGGCGAGGCCGCAGGCACATCGAGGGCAAGCGCAGCGCGCTCGGACGCAAACCCATCGGCGGCCGGCAAGCGCGTCAACAGCCTGCAAAGCCGCGCCAATGTCGTGCGCAGGTCATGGCGATGCACCACCATGTCCACCATGCCGTGCTCTTTCAGATATTCAGCGCGCTGGAAACCTTCCGGCAATTTCTCGCGGATGGTCTGTTCAATCACACGCGCGCCGGCAAAGCCGATCAGCGCGCCGGGCTCGGCAATCTGGACATCGCCAAGCATTGCGTAGGATGCAGTCACGCCGCCAGTCGTTGGATTTGTCAGCACGACGATGTAAGGCTGCTTCGCTTCACGCAGCATCTGGATCGCGACAGTCGTGCGCGGCATTTGCATCAGCGACAGAATGCCTTCCTGCATGCGCGCGCCGCCGGACGCCGCAAAGATAATGAACGGGCATTTCTTTTCGACGGCGAGTTCAAGGCCAGTGACGACCGCTTCGCCGGCCGCCATGCCGAGCGAGCCCCCCATGAAGTCGAAATCCTGAACCGCAACCACGACACCGTTACCCTCGAGTTTGCCGTAGCCGACTTTCACAGCGTCATGGAGACTCGTTTTGGCACGCGCGTCCTTGATGCGATCGGCATATTTCTTTTCGTCGCGGAATTTCAGCGGATCGGCGGTCACCTCTGGAAGCGCAACATCAAGCCAGGTCTCGTTGTCGAAAATCGATTTGAGCCGCGCAATCGCCCCCATGCGCATGTGGTAGTTCGAGCCGGGGATGACGAACTGATTTTGCTCGACATCCTTGTAGAAAACGAGCTGACCGGAATCAGGACACTTGATCCACAAATTCTCGGGCGTCTCACGCTTGAGAATGTTGCGAATCTTGGGCCTGACGACATTGGTCAACCAATTCATGACGCGCTCCGTCTTGATATGTCGATTATATGGACGCTCGAAATAGGCGCGGCAAGCCTGCGATTCCGCAATAAATTGCTTGGTGAAATGCTATTCGGCGGCCTGTTTCGCGCCGCGAACGCCCTGAGCCAATGAGGCAACGAAATCCGCGACCGCCGGAACTGTCTTCGGCGTTGCCTTGCCGTTTGCGTCGAGCGTTTCGCGAAGCACGTCGATGAGTGCCGAACCGACCACCGCGCCGTTCGCTACTTTTGCGATGTTACCGGCCGCTTGTGGCGTGCGAATACCGAAGCCGACGCATACCGGCAGCTTGGTGTGACGCTTGATGCGCGCCACGGCGTCCGACACCTGCGTGGCGTTGGCTGATGCGCTCCCAGTGATGCCTGTGATCGAGACGTAATAGACGAAGCCCGATGTGTTCTCGAGCACCGCGGGTAACCGCTTGTCGTCAGTGGTCGGCGTCGCAAGACGGATGAAGTTCAATCCGGCTTTCATTGCAGGAATGCAAAGCTCGGTATCTTCTTCCGGCGGGAGATCGACGATGATGAGACCGTCGACACCAGCCGCCTTCGCATCAGGAAGAAACTTGTCGACACCGTAAATGTAGATCGGATTGTAATAACCCATCAGCACAATCGGCGTCGTCGAATCGGCCTTGCGAAAATCGCGGACAACTTGCAGCGTCTTCTTCAGCGTCATACCCGATTTGAGCGCGCGAAGACCCGCCGCCTGAATCGCAGGCCCATCCGCCATCGGATCGGTAAACGGCATGCCGATTTCGATGATGTCAGCGCCAGCTTTCGGCAACGCTTTGATAATCTCAAGCGAAGTTGCCATGTCCGGATCGCCGCACATCACGAAAGTCACGAAAGCCGAACGGCCTTCTTTCTTGAGTTCGGCAAAACGTGTGTCGATGCGCGTGGTCATTTCTTCTTGCCTTTGAGAATGTCGCCGACCTGCGGCACATCCTTGTCGCCGCGCCCGGACAGATTGACCACCATCAGATGATCGCGCGGCCGCTTCGGCGCGAGGTCCATGACTTTCGCAATCGCATGTGCGGGTTCGAGCGCCGGGATGATGCCTTCGAGACGCGACAGCAACTGAAACGCCGCAAGCGCTTCATCGTCGGTCGCCGACAAATATGTGACACGGCCGGTTTCATGCAGCCATGAATGCTCCGGCCCGATTCCCGGATAATCGAGGCCCGCCGAAATCGAATGCGCGTCCTGAATCTGGCCGTCATCATCCATCAGCAAATAGGTGCGATTGCCATGCAGTACGCCGGGGCGTCCGCCCGCGATCGACGCTGCGTGCAACTGCGTCAGGCCGTGCCCCGCCGCCTCGACACCGAAAATCTCGATGCTTGGGTCGTCGAGGAATGGGTGAAACAATCCCATCGCGTTGGAGCCGCCGCCAATGCAGGCAATCAGCGAATCCGGAAGACGGCCTTCGGCTTCCTGCATCTGCGCGCGCGTCTCCGTGCCGATGATCGACTGGAAATCGCGAACCATCATCGGATAGGGATGCGGACCCGCGACAGTGCCGATGCAATAAAAAGTGTTGGCGACATTCGTGACCCAGTCGCGCAATGCGTCGTTCATCGCGTCCTTGAGCGTGCGCGATCCCGATTGAACGGGCACGACCTTCGCGCCGAGCATTTCCATGCGGATCACATTCGGCTGCTGCCGTTCGACATCGACCGCGCCCATATAAACGATGCACTCCAGACCGAAACGCGCGCACAGCGTCGCCGTTGCGACGCCGTGCTGACCGGCGCCGGTCTCCGCAATGATGCGCTTCTTGCCCATGCGCCGCGCGACCATAATCTGGCCAAGCACATTGTTCACCTTGTGCGATCCCGTGTGGTTCAGTTCTTCGCGCTTGAAATAGATCTTCGCTCCGCCGAGGTGTTCGGTGAGGCGCTCAGCGAAATAGAGTGGCGACGGCCGACCGACATAATCCTTCAGGTATCCGTTCATTTCTCTCTGAAAAGACGGATCCTTTTTGGCGTCGGCATAGGCCTTCTCGAGATCGAGAATCAGCGGCATCAGCGTTTCAGCGACGAAGCGTCCGCCGAAAATGCCGAAATGCCCGCGCTCGTCGGGGCCGCTGCGGAACGAATTGGGAAGAGAAATGCTCATCCGATACTTGCAACTTTCTGATTATTTGAACTTTGCTCTGCAGCACGCGCGGCGCGAATGAATGCGCGGATCATCTCAATATCTTTTTTGCCTGGCGCGCTTTCGACGCCCGACGACACGTCTACGCCATTCGGCTGCGTTATCCGGATGGCGTCGGTCACGTTCGCAGCCGTCAGTCCGCCAGAGAGCATGAACTGAATATCCAGCTTCAACCCTCTCAGAAGAGTCCAGTCAAACGGCACTCCCAAGCCGCCGGGCCTCGTTGCGTCCTTCGGCGGTTGCGCATCGAACAGGATGCGATCGGAGACGGCCGCAAAACCGGAAAGCGCATCGAGATCGCTCTTCGTTGCGACGGCAATTACTTTCATCACCGGAACACCGAATTTCTGTTTGATATCCCGGACGCGCGCAACACTTTCGCTTCCGTGCAGCTGCAGCATATCCGGTCGCAACGCATCGACGATATTGCCGAGCGCTGCGTCGTCCGCGTCCACCGTCAGCGCCACTTTGAGCGCCCGACCTCCGGCGGCTTGTCCGAGTTCTCTTGCGGTGCCAAGGCTGATGTGACGCGGTGAGGCCTCGAAGAAAACAAAACCCACCATGTCGGTACCCGCCTCGAGCGCAGCCTCGAGGGTTTCGCGCGTCGATAGTCCGCAAATTTTTACCGCTAGCGACATTGCGTCAAAACAGGTTGTGCCCGTAAGGGCAGGGTCATTCGGAAATTCGGGTTGAAGCCCGCCTTCTACAACGTCGCGCCGGGCTTGTCTCGCCCGATCGGTCAGGATTGACGGCCTTGAATGGCCGTCAACTGGCCGTTTCGCAATGGTGCCGGAACCTGCGCTTCGCCGAATTCGCCATGCGGCTGTAATTGGAGGCGAAGATCGGCAAGCTGTTCGCGGGCATTGCGGGCTTCGGCTTCATGAAGCCGCGCTGCCCGCCGCCACCGGCGCTGACCGAACCAGACGGCGATCCCGCCAGCAGCCACGCCCAGCATTGTGAACAGGATGATCACCACAAACAGGGGCAACGACAAACTCAGCACCGCGTCGCTGGAGTCGAAAGGATCGAACGACAGCCTTACAAAATGACGGTTGGCGAGCGCGAAGACGATTAAGACGATCGCCAGCGGCAACACGACAAGAGCATTGAAGACTTTACGGAGCATGGATCGCCCCCGTGTTTACAAACGGCGGAGAAATTTCTCAGGCCGCGCTGCCCTCGCCGGAATCGCGATTGAGACGTTCCCGCATTTCCTTGCCTGTCTTGAAAAACGGAACACTCTTCTGCTCGACAGGAACATGCGCGCCGGTACGTGGATTGCGGCCGGCGCGCGCAGGACGATGCTTCACGGAGAACGCGCCGAAGCCGCGCAACTCCACACGATCGCCACGCGCGAGAGCGGCGACAATCTCATCGAGAATCGCGTTCACAATATTCTCAACATCTCTCTGATAGAGATGCGGGTTGTGCTCGGCGATGCGCTGAACAAGTTCGGATTTGATCATTGAAGTATGAAGTCCGTAGCGGCCAAACCATTTCCTTGAAAAAGCCTTGAACTGTCAAGCCGCTAATTGGAAACAAGTAGCGGCTAAATCACGTGACAATCAGCTGAAACCAGTCTTGGACGTTCAATCGGGTTGCGGCGCAAAACATCTGAAACGCGATTCATGCGATCAATTTGCCGTGGCAGGTTGCCACAGCGCGAGCATACCATCCAACCCAAAACGATCGACAGCCTGCACGACGCCAGATCCTTCAAGCTGATGCGCGATTGAGGTGAAGCCGAACGCATCGAAAGCGACTGCGGCTGCCGTTCGCAGGAAAGTCATGTCGCCGAAGCGTGGCGTCAGCTTGAAATCCTTGACCGGTAAATCCTTGCCGATCTTCTTTTCCGAGACCAGCCACGCGACGGCGGTCTTCTCGTCGCCGAGTTGATCGATCAATTTCAGTCCAACCGCCTGTCGGCCGGTGAAGACGCGCCCGTCCGAGACGGTCTGCAGTGTCGCATCGTCCATGTTGCGCCGCTCTTTCACGAGGCCGCGGAACCATGCGTAGGAATCTTTCACCAGGGCATCGAGCGCGGCGCGTGCCTCGGGACTGGTCGGCTCATATCCGTTCGGCGCAGCCTTCAACGGTGAAGACTTTACCTCTTCAACCTTGACGCCGACCGTCTTCATCAGGTCCGTAAAATTGGGGTATTGAAAGAGAACACCAATCGATCCGACCAAAGCTGTCTGCTGCGCGATGATCTGATCCGACGCCAAGGCCGCGATATAACCGCCTGACGCCGCCAATCCTTCGACCACTACGACGAGCGGCTTCTTGGCCTTCAGCCGCATCAGGGAATCGTAGAGTTGCTCAGAGCCGGCCGTCGTGCCGCCGGGCGAATTTATATGAACGATGACAGCGGGTGCGGTCGATTTTTCGAGACGCTCGAGCGCCGCGACGCGATCGGCGTCGCTGCGGATCAGGCCGTCGATCTTGACGCGCGCAATGGCGTGTGAACCAACCAGCGCGCTGCGCCCTCCCGGCGTCGCAACCGCACCAGCAGCGATAACCGCGACGATGATACAAAGCGCGGCAACCACGCGCCAAAAGGTCAGCTTCCGGCGCATGCGGCGTCGATCAACGATCATATCGGAATCGGTCGGCATCGAAATCTCCTCGCACATTACTGTTCGCAGGAAAGGTGAATTGTCGGCACAGAGTTGATTGGACGTGGAATAGTTACATCAATTCCAATTCAATTTGAAGAAAACAAGGCCGCGGGTTTTCCTCACTGACTGCCAACAAAATAAAAATTAAAAGGGCTCCGTGCGACCGGAGCCCTTTTCGATTCATGAGCCGTGTTGAGGCGTTAGCCGATCAGCTGTCGCGCTTCTTAAGTGCGTTGCCGAGAATGTCGCCCAGCGTTGCGCCCGAGTCGGACGAGCCATATTGTGCGATGGCCTCCTTCTCTTCGGCGACTTCAAGCGCCTTGATCGAGACCTGCACCTTGCGCGCCTTCTTGTCGAACTGGATGACGCGAGCGTCAACCTTTTCGCCGACGGCGAAGCGTTCGGTGCGCTGATCGTCGCGATCGCGAGCCAGCTCAGAGCGCTTGATGAAGGTCGTGAAGTCGGTGCCGGTGATTTGGACCTCGATTCCCGTATCCTTCACTTCGAGAATCTCGCAGGTCACGACCGCGCCCTTCTTGACGTCGCCCGGCTCTGCGAACGGATCGCCTTCGAGCTGCTTAACGCCGAGCGAGATGCGCTCCTTCTCAACATCGACATCGAGGACGACGGCCTTGACCATGTCGCCCTTCTTGAAGTTGTCGATCACCTGCTCGCCCGGTTGCTTCCAGTCGAGATCAGACAGATGAACCATGCCATCCACATCGCCTTCGAGGCCGAGGAACAGACCGAACTCGGTCTTGTTCTTGACTTCGCCTTCGACGGTTGAGCCGACCGGGAATTTCTCGAGGAAGACTTCCCAAGGATTGCGCTGGGTCTGCTTGAGGCCGAGCGAGATACGGCGCTTTGCCGAATCCACCTCGAGAACCTGCACTTCGACTTCCTGCGAGGTCGAGACGATCTTGCCGGGGTGCATGTTCTTTTTGGTCCACGACATTTCCGAGACGTGGATCAGGCCTTCGATGCCCGGCTCCAGTTCGACGAAAGCGCCGTAGTCGGTGATGTTGGTCACGCGCCCGGTGAAGCGCGATCCAAGCGGATACTTCGCTTCGATACCCTGCCACGGATCGTCCAGGAGTTGCTTCATGCCGAGCGAGATACGGTGGGTCTCGTGGTTGATCTTGATGATCTTGACCTTCACCGTCTGGCCGATGGCAAGTACCTCGGTCGGATGGTTGACGCGACGCCACGCAATATCGGTGACGTGCAGCAGGCCGTCGATGCCGCCGAGATCGACGAACGCACCGTAGTCGGTGATGTTCTTGACCACGCCGTCGATCACTTGACCTTCTTCAAGGTTCTGCACCAATTCCTGACGCTGTTCGGCACGAGTTTCTTCAAGAACGGTACGGCGTGAGACAACGATGTTGCCGCGACGGCGATCCATCTTGAGGATCTGGAACGGCTGCGAGTTGTTCATCAAAGGTGCAACGTCGCGGATCGGGCGAATGTCGACCTGCGAGCGCGGCAGGAAAGCGACAGCGCCGTCGAGATCGACGGTGAAGCCGCCCTTGACCTGATTGAAGATGACGCCGTGAACTTTCTCGTTGGCGTTGAAGGCCTTCTCGAGCTTGCCCCAGCTCTCTTCGCGGCGCGCCTTGTCGCGCGACAGCACGGCTTCGCCGAGCGCATTTTCGATGCGATCAAGGAACACCTCGACTTCGTCGCCGACCTTGAGATCGTTCTCGCGGCCGGGTCCGTTGAATTCGCGGAGAGCCACGCGGCCCTCGGTCTTCAGGCCGACGTCGATAACGGCCATGTCTTTTTCGATGGCAACCACCTTGCCCTTGATGACTGAGCTTTCCTGCAGATTGCCGCCTGCAAAGGACTCGTCGAGCATCGCGGCGAAATCGTCGCGCGAGGGGTTATAGGAATTAGCAGTCGAAGCCATTTGATCTCCAGGTGCGGACGCCGGCAGCGAGGTTAAGGGCGTATCGCGCGTCCAGTGCCAAAGGTCCGCAACCTTTGACGACCGTGATCCGCCAACTGAAATGGCGAAAACGGGCCGGCTGTTGCCTGCACGAGCAATACGGAAAGCGTAGACCGGGGCCTCTGAACAAGACCGGGAGCGGGCATTCCTCCAATGACGGCAGGGGGTTAAACCCTGGACCGGCCCGCTCGGACGGCCTCGACAATGTCGATGGCGACCCGAACGCCGCCCTCTATATCCAAATGGGAGTTATCCAGCAAGACCGCATCCGGGGCCGCTATTAGAGGCGCCGTGGCCCGGTTTTTGTCCCGTTCGTCTCGCTTCAGGATGTCCGCCAGCACGGCGGCCTCGTCCGCAATCTCTCCCCGCGCAAGCGCCTCAAGGGTCCGGCGGCGGGCGCGGACATGGGGATCCGCCACGACGAAAATCTTCACCTCGGCGTTCGGACAGATCACGGTTCCAATGTCGCGGCCATCGAGAACCGCACCGGGCGGATCGGCTGCAAACTGTCGCTGAAAACTGATCAGCGCCTCGCGCACTTTTGGAATTGCCGAAACAACCGAGGCAGCATCGCCGACCTTTTGAGTTTTCAAAACCGGATTTCCGAATTTTTCGGGATCGAGTTCCATTGCCGCGGCCACTGCGCGAACTTCGTCGGAAAGATCGGCGCCGGCTTCGAGCAGCGCCTGCGCAACGGCGCGGTAGATAACGCCCGTATCGAGATGGCGAAATCCGTAGTGATGCGCGAGGCGCTTGCCGAGTGTGCCCTTGCCCGAAGCCGCGGGTCCGTCGATGGCGATAATCATGCGAACTCCGCCCCCAGTCCCCGCATCATCGGAATGAAATCCGGAAAACTTGTCGCAATAAATGCAGTGTCGTCGACTTTTACAGGGGTGTCCGATGCAAGCCCCATGACCAAAGCCGACATCGCGATGCGATGATCCATATGCGTGGAGACCAAGCCGCCGCCGGACACAAAGCCTCTTCCTTCGACGATCATATCGTCGCCGGAGATTTCGACGTTGACGCCATTCACACGCAACATCGCAGCAGTGGCTTCGAGCCGGTCGGATTCCTTGACCCGCAGCTCTTTCAAGCCGCGCATGATCGTCATGCCTTCAGCGAACGCAGCGGCAACCGCAAGCACGAGATATTCATCGATCATCGACGGCGCGCGCTCCGGCGGCACGGTCACGCCGCGCAGCTTCGAGTAGCGCACGCGCAAGTTAGCGGCTTGCTCAAGGTTTAAATGCACAAGCTGTGTCGGATCGCCGTCTCCCACATCGAACCATTCAGAATCTGGCACGATGTCTGCGCCCATTTCGCGCAAGGTTCGAAACAGTCCAGTCCTCAGAGGATTCAGCATAACGTCTTCAAGTACTATGTCGGAGCCGGGCACTATCAGTGCGGCCACCATCGGGAATGCGGCGGACGATGGATCGGCGGGCACTACAACATTGGCACCGTGAAGTTCAGGTTGGCCGATCAGCGAAATTCTTCGACCATGCACGCCCTCGGGAATCGAGGTCACTTGGGCCCCAAACTGACGCAACATGCGTTCCGTGTGATCGCGGCTGGTTTCAGACTCAATGACAGTCGTCGTACCGGGCGCCGACAATCCCGCCAACAGCACGGCCGACTTGATCTGCGCCGACGCAACAGGCGTGCGGTAGACGATCGGCAGCGGGTCGCGCGCGCCTTGTAATGTCATCGGCAATCGACCGCCGTCGGCCTGCGACGGCACGCGCGTTCCCATCTGTTCAAGCGGATCGAGAATGCGCCGCATCGGGCGCCCTCGCAGACTGGCGTCGCCGTCAAACGTTGCCGCGATTGGACTTCCGGCGACGGCCCCCATCGCGAGACGGCAGCCAGTGCCGCTGTTTCCGAAATCGAGCGGCTTGTCCGGAGCGGCAAATCCGCCGACGCCGACGCCGCGCACGCTCCAGACGCCTTCGCCTGTGCGGTCGACTCTGGCCCCCAATGCAGACATCGCCTTGGCGGTATTGAGAACGTCTTCCCCCTCAAGAAGCCCGGAAATCCGGGTTTCCCCCACGGCCAGCGCCCCCAAAATCAAGGCGCGGTGCGAAATCGATTTGTCGCCCGGAACGCGAACGCGGCCGCCGAGAGCATCGCTGGCGCGGGATTCGAGTGGCGTGGGTTGTCCGGGTCGGGTCAAGACGACAATCCTTTGGAAAGACCGGCTCCTACCACGCGCCCGGGAATAGGTCACGAGGCCGCCATTTATGGCGTCCGGCGCTATTGACAGCGGCGGCGCAACTAGCCAAGTGAAGCACCGTTTTTCAAAGACATCGTCAGGACTCCGCCAGTGGCCAAAGCCGATCTCGGAACCAAACGTATTTGCCCGACCACGGGCAAAAAGTTCTACGACCTCAATAAGAACCCTGTGATTTCGCCCTATAGCGGCGAGATTGTGCCGATCGCGGTTGCTCCGCCGCCGCGGACGCGCGCCGATGCTGCCGCAAGAGCCAGCGCGGCCGCAGCCGCCGCAACTGCCGCCGCTGCCGCACCGGAGCCCGCCGAGGCCGAAGAGTTGGTTTCGCTCGAGGAGGCCGATGCCGAGGAGAATACCGGCAAGGTCAAGGCGCAGATGCCCGAATCGGAAGACGATATCGAGGTCGATGAGACGCTCGATGACGATGATGACGATTCGACCTTCATCCCCGAGGAAGAAGAAGACGACGAAGACGTTACCGATATCATCGGCGATGTGTCGGGCGACGAGGAGACTTGAGATAGAGTCTCAAGTATGATTTTTCGGACTGCGGCGCGCTTTTCAGGACGCGGCGAAAGTTCGGGGCCATAGCTCAGCTGGGAGAGCGCTTGCATGGCATGCAAGAGGTCGGCGGTTCGATCCCGCCTGGCTCCACCAAACTTCCGAACTTGATCAAACCGCCCTCGGGCGGTTTTTTCATTTCCGAATTATCCCGCAGGTTTCGGCTGTTTCCCGTCGAGCGCGGCTATGGCGTCGGCAAGGATCGCGCGCACACGATCAGCATCGCCTGCGTTCACCATCGACGGATCGAGATAGAAATCGAGGCCAGTGGTTCGCGCGGCAACCACCGTGCTCTTCGCATCGCTGGCACCGGCGACGCTATCGACGGCGTAAGGTACGACCTCACGGCTGATCCCCTTCATGCTGATCGGGGGTAGCGGCCGCGCCACCACGACATCGTTCACCAGCGCAAAGGTCTCGTAGCTGATGACGATGTGACCCGGCTCAGCAATCGATTGAAGACGCGCAGCGAGGTTCGCTTCCGCGCCGATGATCGTATAGTCCATCCTGTCGGTGCTGCCGAAATTGCCGACGTTGCAATATCCGGAATTGATGCCCATCCGCGTCTTGAACGGCTGCTCGACTCCTTCTGCACGCCACTTCGCATTCAATTCGCCGAGACGCCGCTGCATTGCCACCGCCATCTGCAAACATTTTTTGGCGTCCTCGCGCTCGCCGCTTGTTTCCGGATCGCCGAAGAATATCAGCATCGCGTCGCCGATGAACTTGTCGATCGTCCCGCCGTGTTCGAGGGCGATCGTCGACATTTCGGTAAAATACTCATTGAGCAGCAGCGTCATTTGCTCGGGCTGCAGCCGTTCCGCCGTGGCGGTGAAATTCTGAATGTCGGAGAAGAAGATCGTGAGTTTTTTCCGCTCTGTGTGAATCGTGACATCCTTCTGGCCGCTGAAAATACTCTTGTAGATTTGCGGTGAGATGTAACGCGAGATCTTCATCGACAGCGTGGCGAGAAAATCATTGTTGTGTTCGAGTTCATGGTTCATCGACTCGATCTGCGCTGCCTGACGGCGCTGCATGGCAAAAAACGACACGCCGCTGATGGCCGCGAGCGCAAAATAGCCGAGCAGAAACTTGAACGAGAAGACGTTCGCCGCAATGGGCTGGGCAATCGTCACTTCCTGAATGCCGCGCACGTCTCCGACCTTCCAGTCATGCTTGGCGCTTTCCGGGTGACTATTGTGGCAGGTCACGCAGGCCTGCCCCATGATGATCGGCGCGACCAGCCGCACCTTGTCGCTGAACAATGTATGCGACGTATCCACAATCTTCTGGTCGGGATTCTCGCGCAACGACTTCAACGCGTTCATCTCGAAATCATCAAGCGGATGCGGCGCGCGATTCTTGAAAGGGAAGTCCGAGACAAAGCGATAGACGATATTGTTCTGTTGTTCGCTGATGACTTTGCCGAGTTCGAGCGAGAGTGTCGCAGGAATCGGAATAGCGCCAGGTACCGATTCGTAGTTGTGAATGACCTGCGTGCCTTCACCATGCGCCGCAAGCACGCGGCCCACGACGTTCGATGCGTAATATCCGCGAACGCTGCTGACTATGGAATTCAGATCCGTCGCCTGGCGCCGCAGGGCGGCCTCCGCCAGATGCGTCAGGTCGAGCCATACCGCGAGCGGCAGCGCAAGCAGCAAAAGCGCCACAAGGCCGCCGGTGAGCAGGCTTCGCTTCTGCAATTTTTCGGGATTGGCTTTCTCTGCGGATTCCATCGTCATTCTCTCGCGGCGGTTTTGTTGCAGGACAGAATCATAGCCCGCTCGCGATTGTCGCGCGACGGCTTTGCAAACAAACACTGGTGAGCGGACGTTCGGCTGGTTAAGGCTGTGTTTCCATACCGGCGGACATTGACCCTATCGGCGCCGATATTGACGCTACCGGCGCTATCGCTCCAATGTACCCTTCAAACTGACTGCAAAGGGACTTGCATGACCTCACCGAATTCCGCCGGAGCGATCGCCGGTCTCCGCGTCATCGATCTGTCGCGCGTGCTTGGCGGTCCCTATTGCACACAAATTCTCGCGGACCACGGTGCTGATGTCGTGAAAGTCGAACCTCCGGCAGGCGACGAGACGCGCGATTGGGGGCCTCCGTTCCACGAAGATGACGCGGCGTACTTCATCGGCACCAATCGCAACAAACGCTCGGTCAGTCTCGACCTCTCTGTCGAAGGCGGGCGCAGCGTGCTGATGAAAATGCTCGAGACCGCCGACGTTCTTATCGAGAATTTCAAGCCGGGCACGCTCGACAAATGGGGCATCGGCAACGATGTGCTGCGCGCGAAATTTCCGAAGCTGATTCACTGCCGCATTTCCGGTTTCGGTGCGGACGGGCCGCATGGCGGACATCCCGGTTACGACGCGATCATTCAATCGATGGTCGGCCTGATGGCTTCGACCGGATCGCAAGAGAGCGGCCCGACGCGCATAGGCGTGGCGCTCGTCGACATGTCGACGGGTCTGTATGCAGCGGTAGGAATTTTGATGGCGCTGGCGGAGCGCGCCAAATCGGCTAAAGGACAGTTCGTGGAAACGACATTGTTCGAGACAGGGCTCGCGATCATGCATCCGCACACCGCGAACTATTTCATGCATGGCAAGCCGCCGGCGCTGACCGGCAACGAGCATCCCAATCTTGTGCCCTACGCGGTATTTCCTGCGCGCGACGGAAATATCTTTATGGGCGTCGGCAATGACGGCACCTTCCGAAAGCTCATGAAGGAACTCGGGCGGCCCGAACTCGGTACCGATCCACGCTTCGCGCGAAACCGCGACCGTATCGCGCATCGCAACGAACTGCGTGCGGTGCTGGTCGATATTCTCAAAGATCATGATAGCGAGCCGCTGTGTCGTCGCTTGCTGGCTGCAGGGCTGCCGGCAGGCCCGGTTCAGTCGATCGACAAGGCGTTGGCGGGCGAGCACGTCAAGCACCGCGGCGATGTCATCGAAAAGGATTGGTACAAGGGGGTGGCCTCCCCGATTCGCTTCGACCGGACCAAAGCCAGCCTGCGCCACGTGCCTCCGAAGTTCGGTGAGCACTCGGACGCAATTCTCGGCGAGTTCGGCTATTCGGCGAAGGAGATCGCAGACCTGCGGGCCTCCGGCGTTGTCGCCGGACCCGGCCGGAAACGCTGATGTCACATTCTTCTGCGGAAGCGAACGTGTTCATCCGGCCGGGCGACAACAGAAGGTGATGATAGAAGTGACGGCGTGGTCCGTGTGGCGACCTTCCGCCACGGGAACCTTTATGGCATTTTGACACGGTCGAATTGGACGGAGCCGACGAATGTCCGGGACGCTTCTGCGCAGATTGCCCGCCCTTGCTCTCGCTGCAATGACGCTTGCTGCGCTCTGGAGCGCGCCAGCGTTGGCGGACAAACGTGTCGCCCTGGTGATTGGTAACTCCGCCTATAAGAACGTCAACCAGCTTCCAAACCCGTCGAAGGATGCGGCGGCAATTGGCGAAATGCTGAAGAAGGCGGGTTTCGATTCCGTGGACTCGCGCCAAGATGTTGGCGTTGCCGACATGAAGAAAATGATCCGCGACTTTTCCGACAAGGTCGCCGATGCCGATGTGGCGGTCGTCTTCTACGCAGGCCACGGTATCGAGATCGACGGCACGAACTACGTCCTTCCGATCGACACCAAACTTGAGCGAGACATCGATGTCGAGGACGAGGCGGTGTCGCTGGATCGCATCGTCAAGACCATCGATCCTGCCAAGAAGCTGCGGCTCGTTATCCTCGACGCCTGCCGCGACAATCCGTTCGCAACGACGATGAAGCGCAGCATCGGCTCACGCGGTATCGAGCGCGGCCTCGCCAAGGTTGAACCCGCCAATCCAAATACCCTCATCGCATACGCGGCGAAGGCAGGCTCGACAGCGTCCGACGGGGCAGGCGACCATAGCCCTTTCACGACCGCGCTTCTCGTCCAGCTACCCATACCCGGACAGGATCTGCGGAAATCTCTGGGCTACGTTCGCGACTCGGTTCTGAAAGCGACGTCGAACAAACAGGAGCCGTTTGTTTATGGCTCGCTCGGCGGCGACGATGTTGCGCTGGTTGCAGCTCCTGCCCGTGCGGCAACCGTTCCTGCACAGGTGAGCGCGCTCGATCCCGATTCGAAGTTACGTCAGGACTATGAACTCGCTGCTGCGGTGAATACGAAGCCGGCCTGGGATGCGTTCATCAATAATTATCCGAAGGGCTTCTACGCAGATCTGGCGCGTGCCGCGCGCAGCAAACTCGACAGCGCGCCCGCCAATACCGTTGTCGCAAGTAAGGGACCCGACAATCGCGGCACGCAACCCGCTGCGCAACCGCAGAAGGATGGAAATCCCTACGCAGGCTTCGAGAATTTCACGGGGCGAACTTTCAAGCTGAACTACGTCGAAGACCAGCAGGAGGTCTCACCGGCTCCCGGCCTCAAGCACGTCCGCCGCGAGATCGTCATCTACGTGAAATCGGCCGCGGAAATTTCCAGCCGCTTGTCGTACGTGCGTCCCGATCCTGCCCATTCGAGTTCGCGCTATGCGCTTGGCGCGCTCGGAGACTTCAATCGCGGCGTGCAGGTGCTCTATTCGGACTCGAAGCTGCATCAGGTGACGCTGGTCGGGAGCTATCGCCTACTCACTGATATTTCGTCCAATGGAACATCCTGCCAGGCCAAGGTTGCCTATGAACTGAACCAGGGCAAGGATCATTTCGAGATGCGGAACATGAACGGCGATCCCGTCAATGTTTCCGCGCTCTCCACGCAAAATATCGCGTGCAAGGTTGCGAGCGGCGAAGCGATGGGGACCCCGCCCGAAACGGCGATCGCTGGCGCACCCAATGCCAATCCTACCGCAAAGGCGAAATAGCCCTAGCGATATTGCGCGATACGACTACTTTCCCGCTTCCCTCAGGTCGCCATCCCCGACTACGATCCGCATCACTTGAACGTCATCCGGCGCTGGTAAAGCGCGCCGATCGCCTTTGATCGAACGACGATGACGCATACCGGGAGAGTATCCATGACACTTCGCAATGTAGGCTACGGCCTGTCTGTTTCCGCGCTTCTCGCGATTGCCACGCCTGCCCACGCCGTCACCGAAATTCAGTGGTGGCATGCAATGACTGGCGGCAATAACGAGGTCGTGGTCAAGCTCGCCGAGGAATTCAATGCCTCGCAAAGCGACTACAAGGTGGTGCCTTCTTACAAGGGCAGCTATCCCGATACGATGAACGCAGGCATCGCGGCCTTTCGCGCCGGCAACGCACCGCACATTATGCAGGTTTTCGAAGTCGGCACCGCCACTATGATGGCGGCAACGGGTGCGGTGAAGCCGGTCTACAAACTGATGGCCGAGGCGGGCGAGAAGTTCGATCCGCAGGCTTATCTTCCGGCAATCACGGGTTACTACTCGACCTCCAAGGGCGAGATGCTCTCGTTTCCGTTCAATTCGTCCTCCACGGTGATGTGGATCAACAAGGATGCGTTGAAGAAAGCGAACATCGCGAGCATCCCGAAAACGTGGCCGGAAGTTTTTGACGACGCAAAAAAACTCAAGGCCGCAGGCTACGACACTTGCGGATTCTCGAACGCGTGGGTGACGTGGGTCAATCTCGAACAGCTGTCATCATGGCACAACGTGCCCTTGTCGACGAAAGCGAACGGGCTCGACGGCTTCGATACAGTACTTGAGTTCAACGGCCCGCTTCAGGTGAAGCATCTCGAGACGCTGATCGAACTGCAGAAGAACAAGACCTACGACTATTCTGGCCGCACCAACACCGGCGAAGGCCGCTTCACGTCAGGCGAATGTCCGATTTTCCTCACATCGTCGGGCTTCTTCGGTCAGGTCAAGGCGAATGCGAAATTCGATTGGACCAATGCGCCGATGCCTTACTACCCGGATGTGAAAGGCACTCCGCAGAATTCGATCATCGGCGGTGCTTCATTGTGGGTGATGGGTGGCAAGACCCCTGAGGAATACAAGGGTGTCGCGAAATTCCTTGCCTTCCTGTCGGACACCGACCGGCAGGTCGCGATTCACAAAGCATCGGGTTATCTGCCGATCACCAAGGCTGCTTACGCGAAAGCCAAGGAGCAGGGCTTCTACAAGGACCAGCCTTATCTGGAAACTCCGCTGCTCGAACTCACCAACAAGGAGCCGACCGAAAATTCGCGCGGGCTTCGTCTCGGTAACATGGTCCAGCTTCGCGACATCTGGGCCGAGGAAATCGAAGGCGCGCTGGCGGGTAAAAAAACAGCAAAGCAGGCACTCGATTCGGCCGTCGAACGCGGCAATGCGATGCTGCGCCAGTTCGAACGCACGGTTGCAAAGTAAAGCCAACGCGGAGCGCGCAGGCCGCGCTCCGCTTCTGTGCCTCCTCCATGCAAAAACAAACGGTCTTCCATTCGCGCCTGTTGCCGTTCCTCCTGCTGATTCCGCAGGCGGTGGTGGTGCTGATCTTCTTCTATTGGCCAGCGGCGCAAGCGCTCTATCAGTCGTTTCTGCTGCAGGACGCGTTCGGGCTTTCGACGACGTTCGTCGCCTTCGAAAACTACATCGCTCTGTTTCACGAACCCGGCTATTTCGATGCGATCATCCGCACCTTCGCATTTTCTGCAGCGATTGCGGGTTCGTCGCTGTCACTGGCTCTGCTGCTCGCCGTGATGGCGGACAAGCCGCTGCGTGGCGTCGGCATCTACCGCACGCTCTTGATCTGGCCTTATGCCGTCGCGCCTGCAGTAGCCGGCGTACTTTGGATTTTCATGCTGCATCCCTCGCTCGGTGTGCTGGCGCGCGGACTGCGCAGCATGGGCATCAACTGGAATCCGCTGCTCAACGGCGACCATGCGGTGATCCTCGTCGTGCTCGCAGCAACCTGGAAGCAGATTTCCTACAACTTCCTTTTCTTTCTTGCGGGCCTGCAGGCCATCCCGAGAAGCGTTTTGGAAGCGGCCGCCATCGACGGCGCGCAGCCGATGCGCCGCTTCTGGACAGTGACGTTTCCGCTGCTCACACCGACGATCTTCTTCCTGATTGTCGTCAATATTGTCTACGCGTTCTTCGACACGTTCGGAATCATCGACGCGATGACCGGCGGCGGACCGGCGAAGGCGACTGAGACGCTGGTTTACAAGGTTTATCTCGACGGACTTCTCGGCGGCAATCTCGGCTCGTCCGCCGCACAATCCGTCGTCCTGATGGTGATCGTCATCGTGCTGACCGCCATCCAATTCCGTTACGTCGAACGCAAGGTGACGTACTGATGGTCGAGCGGCGGGGCATACGGCGATACGTCGCACATCTGATCTTGTGGATCGGCATCGCAATCGTCGCGTTTCCGGTTTATCTCGCCTTCGTCGCGTCGACGCAGGAAGCAACTCAAATCGCCAATGGTCAGATGTCGCTGCTGCCTGGCGGACACCTCATCGAGGTCTACACAAAGACTCTCTTCACCGGCACCAGCGGTTCGACACGCGAACCCGTCGGCGTGATGCTATTCAACTCGCTGGTGATGGCGCTATCGATCGCGCTCGGCAAGATCGCGATTTCCATTCTGTCCGCCTATGCCATTGTCTACTTCCGCTTCCCGTTCCGGATGTGGATTTTCTGGCTCATCTTTATGACGCTGATGCTGCCGGTCGAGGTGCGCATCTATCCGACCTACAAGATCGCCGCAGATCTCCATCTGCTCGACAGCTACGCAGGATTGACTCTGCCGCTGATTGCCTCGGCCACCGCCACGCTTCTGTTCCGGCAATTCTTCATGACTGTGCCGGATGAATTGCTTGAAGCATCGCGCATCGACGGCGCGGGACCGTTTCGATTCTTCAAAGATACGCTGCTGCCGTTGTCGCGGACCAACATGGCGGCGCTTTTCGTGATCCTGTTCATCTACGGCTGGAATCAATATCTTTGGCCGCTACTCATCACCACGCGTGACGATATGCAGACTATCGTCATCGGCATTCGCAAGATGATTACGACATCGGACGCGCTCACCGAATGGCCGGTCGTGATGGCGACTGCCGTGCTGGCGATGTTGCCGCCCGTAGCCGTCGTCATTCTCATGCAGAAATTGTTCGTGCGCGGACTGGTCGAGACCGAGAAGTAGGAACGAAGAATGTCTAATGTCGTGCTGCGCGATGTGCGGAAAATCTATTCCGGTGGAGTCGACGCTATCAAGGGCATCAGCTTCGAAGTCGGCGACGGACAGTTCTGTGTTCTTGTCGGACCGTCGGGCTGCGGCAAGTCGACGTTGCTGCGCATGGTCGCCGGTCTAGAAACCATCACGAGCGGCACCATCGACATCGGCGGCCGCGTCGTGAACGAGATCGAACCTGCCGAGCGCGATATCGCGATGGTGTTTCAAAACTATGCGCTCTATCCGCACATGACCGTCTACAACAACATGGCTTATGGTTTGCGCAATCGCGGCATGCCGAAGTCCGAGATCGATATGCGCGTGCGCGAAGCCGCGCAGATTCTCGAAATCGGGCCGATGCTCGACCGCAAGCCGCGACAACTTTCGGGCGGCCAGCGCCAGCGCGTTGCAATGGGCCGCGCAATTGTCCGCCAGCCCAAAGTCTTTCTGTTCGACGAGCCGCTCTCCAATCTTGACGCAAAACTGCGCATTGCCATGCGCGTCGAGATCAAGCGGTTGCAGCGCCGCCTCAAAACCACATCGATTTACGTCACGCACGACCAGCTGGAAGCGATGACGCTAGCCGATATTCTGGTGGTGATGAACGGCGGCGTGGTCGAACAGATCGGAAAACCGCTCGACATCTATCAGAAGCCAGCAACGACATTCGTTGCATCGTTCATCGGCGCGCCACCGATGAATCTCCTCAAAGCCAAGGCCGGCGAATTCGGAAACCTGTTCGCACAGAACGGAATTCTCGGCGTCCGGCCGGAAGATTTTGTCGTCGCCAGTGAACCACCCGGCGACGGAATCGCGCTGGACCTGACGGTCGATGCGGTCGAGCGCGTTGGTCCCGAGACCTTCGTTTACGGAAGCCGCACGAAACACGACGGCACGGCAAGCCTCAGCGCAAATCCCGGCGAGTTGCCGCCCGGCGAAATCATCGTCCGGATTCCGGGTCAGGATGCCCCTGCCACCGGCGCGCGAATCAGGGTATCCGCGCCTCGTACCAAACTCCATCTGTTCAGCGCCGATGGAAGAGCCCGCCTCGATACCTGAGCATTTCAGCCGGTTTCAGAGCCTTTCGACGGCATCTTGAACCCGCACACGGCTGTCGCCATATTATCGATGTTCGAGGGATTCCTCGGATTGGGTGCCGCAAGGGCCCGTAGTTCAAAGTCGCTTCGAGAGGACTTTGTGAATGTCTCGTGTTCCTTCGCTATCGAGTCCGTTTCTTCTTGGGTTCGACGAAATCGAGCGTGCGCTCGACCGCGTCGTCAAAGGAGCGGACGGTTATCCTCCCTACAATATCGAGCGGCTCGTCCGTGAAGACGGCCAACCCGAGCGCCTGCGTATTACGCTGGCGGTCGCTGGCTTCACCCGCGATCAACTCGATGTAACCACTGAGGAAAACCAGCTTGTGATCCGGGGACGGCAGCAGGACGACAAAACCCGCCAATACATCCATCGCGGCATCGCCGCGCGGCACTTCCAGCGCACCTTCGTGCTGGCGGACGGGATGTTTGTCGTCGGCGCAGACCTGAGGAACGGGCTTCTGTCGGTCGACCTCGCCAGACCGGAACCTGAACGGGTCGTTAAGCAGATAGCCATCAATGAGCATGAATAATGGAACGAGTAGCGGACTCGACCGCTTGTCAAACTGTTAAGGAGTCGAGACCATGAACGCAGGTAGCACCGTCATCTTCGAACCCGCCGTCTCGCTTGAGACGCTGGCCACGATGGGCGAAGGCCATATCGCCTACGTCAAACAGATTCGCTCGGAAGACGTGCCGGGACTTTTCCCGCAGGCGCCGCAAATTGCGCCCGGCCTGAAGCTTTTCGCGCTTCATGCTGCAGACGGCACGCCGATCATGCTGACCGACAGCCGCGAGGCGGCGATCGCGAATGCATGGAGCAATGAGCTGGAAACCGTCAGCGTCCACTGACGCGGCTTTTCCAGAACGAACAAAAAACGGCGGCGCGATTTGCGTCGCCGTTTTTTATTTGTAACGATTGAATGAATCAGGCTGCGGTCGCCGGCGGCAAAGCCAGAACGGAATAGAGCGCCTGCGCGTCGCGCGATGCACGAAGTTTCTTGGCGACTTCCTGATCGCGCAGCAGACGCGCGATCCGCGCAAGTGCCTTGAGATGATCGGCGCCCGCGCCTTCCGGTGCCAGCAGAAGAAATACGAGGTCGACCGGCTGGCCATCCATCGCCTCGAAATCGATCGGCCGCTCGAGCCGCGCGAAAAGACCGAAAATCTTCTCCAGTTTCGGCAGCTTCCCGTGCGGAATCGCGACACCATAGCCGACTGCCGTCGTGCCCAGTTTTTCGCGCTGAAGCAGCACCTCAAAAATCGAGCGCTCGTTCTGGCTCGTCAGTTCGGCGGCACGCGCGGCAAGTTCCTGCAGCGCCTGCTTCTTACTCACAGCCTTGAGCGCAGGGAGAATCGCCTCGGGCGCGACCAGATCGGTAATCGTCATAGATCGTTCCGAGGTGATGTTAAGCGGTTGGTGAACTGAGGAAATCGGTCTCGAAGCGGACGGCGTCAAGAGCGGGCCGGGCATAAATCATTGGCCAAGACCCGAAAGGCCGCGGACCATAGTTAGGCTCCGGCGGGGCGTCAATGGCGAACCTGGCCGCTTGTAACAGGCGGATCCACCCAGCCCACATTGCCGTCAGCGCGCCTGTAGATAATGTTCACCCTGCCGCTGCTGCCATGCTGGAAAACGATGACGGGCGCGCCGGTCAAATCCAGTTCCATCACCGCTTCGCTGACCGAACATCGCTTCAGCGCAGTCGTCGCCTCGGCAATGATGACCGGATTGAATTCGCCGACGTCGTCCTCGTCATCATGTGACGGCGCTTCGATGACGTAGCTTGGCGCATCGAGCCCGCCACCATTGAGACCGGCCATGGCGACCGACTCCGCGTGAGCCTTGCGCGCCGAGCGATCCTTCAACCGGCTCTTGTAACGGCGTAGACGTTTTTCGATCAACAGCAGCGCTTCGTCGGCGCTTGCATACGCATCCGCAGCGATAGCATCGGCTTCGAGCGTAATCCCAGAGTCCAGATGCAAGGCGCAATCGGTGCGAAATCCGAAACCATCCTTGCTCAGCGTAATATGGCCTGAATAATTACCGTCGAAGTATTTGCGCAGAACTTCGTTCGTCCGATCGCTCACGCGTTCGCGCAATGCTTCACCGATGCTGATGCTTTTCCCAGAGACCCGGAGTGTCATGCTTTTTGCCTCGCTTGCTTCTTGGGTGCGTTGAGGTTTCTGCTAATTGATGACTTCGTCAAGCCGGTGCGGGGTCGCGCGACCGATCCGCCGCAGGCGCGGAAGACGTGAGTGCATTGCCGAGCATGCTCTGCTTGTCGCGCCGGCGCTGCACCGAAGATGGAATACGCATGGCCTCGCGGTATTTCGCCACTGTCCGGCGGGCAATATCAATTCCGTCTTCGTGCAATCGTTCCACGATCGTGTCATCGGACAAAATGGCCGACGGGCTTTCAGCGTCGATCAGATTCTTGATGCGGTGCCGCACGGCCTCCGCCGAATGCGCGTCGCCGCCATCCGCGGACGCGATGGACGCCGTGAAGAAATATTTGAGTTCGAAGGTTCCGCGATTGGTCGCCATGTATTTGTTCGCGGTCACACGTGAGACCGTCGATTCATGCATCTGAATTGCATCCGCAACCGCCTTTAGATTGAGCGGCCGCAGATGCGCGACGCCCTGCGTGAAAAATCCATCCTGCTGCCGAACGATTTCGGTCGAAACTTTCAAAATGGTCCGCGCGCGCTGGTCGAGCGCACGCACAAGCCACGTCGCGTTTTGCAGGCAATCGCTGAAATAGGACTTGTCGCCATCCTTTCGGATCGTCTTTGACAATTCCGAATAATAGACCTGATTGACCAGAACCTTCGGCAGCGTGTCGCTGTTGAGTTCAACCTGCCAGCCGCCATCTGGGCCGGGGCGCACATAGACATCGGGCACGACCGTCTGCGCTTTGACCGATCCGAATTTCAAACCGGGTTTCGGATTGAGGTGACGAATTTCGCCGATCATGTCTGCGATGTCCTCGTCGTCGACGCCGCAAATTTTCCGCAAAGCACCGATGTCGCGCTTGGCCAGAAGATCGAGATGCTCGACTAGCGCCCGCATCGCAGGGTCATAACGATCTCGCTCGCGCAACTGGATCGCGAGGCACTCGCTCAGATTTCGCGCGCATACGCCGGGCGGATCGAACCTCTGTAAAACCGCGAGCACTTTCTCAACGGCATCTGGCGCAATGCCGAGTTTGTCTGACGCATCCCCAAGATCCGCCGGCAGATAACCAGCCTCGTCGACGAGATCGATCAGATATTGACCGATCATGCGGTTTTGCGGATCGGTAAATGCGACAGCAAGCTGTTCGGCGAGATGGCCGCTGAGCGTCAGTTCCGCCGCGACGAAGGCTTCGAGATTGTAGTCGTCATCGTTCGACGCGCCTCCACCCCATTCGGTGAAGGCGGTGGGCGCCGCGTCCTGAGCCGTGCGGGCCGCAGCATCCGCCGGCTCTTCCGGGAAGACGTTCTCCATTCCAGTGTCGAGATTGCGCTCGATTTCCTGGCGGGTTCCAAGATCCGGCGACATCCACTCTTCAGTGCCGGGTTCGAAGTTGTCGGTCGATGGGCCGCCGTCTCCACCGGACTCAGATCCCTGGGAGAAGTCTCCGTTGTCGTTCTCCGAAAATTGCGACTCGCTCGCCGAATTGGATGAAGTCTCCGCACTCCGATCCGGAGCGCCGTCCTGATCGGCGCGCTCCAAAAGCGGATTACGCTCAAGCTCCTCCTCGACAAACGCCACCAGATCAAGATTCGACAGCTGCAGCAGCTTGATCGCCTGCATCAGCTGCGGCGTCATCACCAGCGACTGGGACTGGCGGAACTCAAGTCTCTGCGTTAGCGCCATAAAAATCAGGCTCGAAGCGAAGATTCGACCAAAGTTGGTCCGTTTCTTGCTTAGTCCTTTTCGTCGCCGTTGTACACGCCTTGACGTTCTCAAAAAAAGGAGTACGGGCGACGGGCCTAGAGTCGGAATTCTTCGCCGAGATAAAGGCGGCGAACGTCAGGGTCGTTAACGATCTCGTCGGGACGGCCTTCGGTCAGGACTTCGCCCGCATAGACGATATAAGCGCGGTCAGTGAGGCCGAGCGTTTCGCGCACATTGTGGTCGGTGATCAGAACGCCAATTCCACGGCCCGTGAGATGACGCACCAATTCCTGAATATCGCCGACCGCAATCGGATCGATACCGGCGAACGGTTCGTCGAGCAGCATGTAGCTCGGACGCGACGCCAGCGCGCGGGCGATTTCAACGCGCCGCCGCTCGCCGCCGGACAGGGCAATGGCCGGCGATTTCCGCAAACGCGCGATGTTGAATTCTTCGAGCAGCGAATCCAGTTCCTTCTCGCGCTTGCGCGCGTTCGGCTCGACCACTTCAAGCACGGCGCGGATGTTGTTCTCGACGGACAGCCCACGGAAGATCGAGGCTTCCTGCGGCAGATATCCGATGCCGAGACGCGCGCGCTGATACATCGGCAAGTTCGTCACATCGTGACCGTCGAGTTCAACACGTCCGCGCTCCGGTTTGATCAGCCCGGTTATCATGTAGAACACGGTCGTTTTACCCGCGCCGTTCGGGCCTAAAATGCCCACAGCCTCACCGCGCCGCACGTAGATGCTGACGCCGCGCACGATCTTGCGCGAGCCGAAACTCTTTTCGACGCCGTGGATGGCAAGATAGCCCGATGAGCGGCCTTTGATGGGCGCAGCTCCATTCGATTTTTCGCGCGCACGCTTCTCGCGGCGTGCAGACTCGCGCGAAGGTTCTTTCGGCAGATCGCGCGGGATCGGCGGCGCATCGAGCGCGAACGGAGAAGGCTGACGCGGCGCCAATGGAGCCGAGGACTGCGTTTCGCGCGGAATGGTCTCAACGGCCGTGTCGCGCTTGGATAAAATGCTGTCTCGCGGTGCATCCCGCACAACCGGCGGCTTTTCGCGCGTCACGGTTTTGAAAATGTCCGTCATGCGGTCGCCGAACGAAGTGATGTCCTTGCGCGAACGCGCAAAGCCTTGCCGTCCCCGCACCGGGCCGCGACGACGAAAGATGCGCAGAAGATCCACCATGCAAAAGTTCGTTCGACTTCCGAGCGGCTTGTCCGCGATTCGCGATCAGCATGAATGACGCCGGACTGATTGCCCAGCGAACTCCTCACGCAGGCTCGTGACCGTCCGGGACATCCCCGATAATTTCGCGGCGGGTGTTACAGGTTCGGCGCAAAAGGTTCAACCGCGGCGGGGCACCGGCGTCGAAAACTCGTTCAATTTCAGGGGCTTTCCGGGTGCTGCCGCAGGCTCCTTGGCAGCGGGTGCAGGTGTCGCGGTCGAATTTCCACCGAGGGGCGAGCTTTGTCCGGGTGTGGACTGGAAAACGCCCTGGACGCGGCCGCCGCCGGATTCGACGCGGGACACGCCGGTCGTCATATCGACGATGAGCTTGTCGCCGCGCAGCACGTTCTTGTCCTTGGTGAGCAGCACATTGCCTTCCATCGTCACGGTGTTGGCGCGCATGTCGAACGTGCCGCGGTCGCCCGTGACTGTCTGTTCCTTCTGCGTGACGACGACGCCGCCTTTCGCTTCCAGTCTGCGGATTTGCGAACTGCCGCCGGGACCCGGCGTCGCCGCCTTCATCGCCGGCTTACCCGATGCGTCGTTATTGTCGTAATACACGACCAGCGTCTTGCAGCGCATGGTGGTGTCGCCCTGCACGACCTTGACGTTGCCGCTGAACGTTGCGGCCTTGTCCTTGTCGCGCATTTCGAGAGAGGCCGCGTCGATCTGGATCGGCTTGTCGCGGTTCTGCGAAAAACCCTGCACGGCATTCGGCACGCCAGTCGCGCTGCTCTGCGCACGCGCGTTCTCTCCGGCAACGACACATACCATCAGTATCGCGGTCATCGCGACAGGCCAGCCTGGGCGAGTAACGCCGCGCGGCCGTTTGCGCAAAGGTGCAGCGAATTGCGAACTCAAAATCATTTGCCTGTGGATTCCTGTATCGGCGCGGCCGTATCCGCCGCCTGATCCTTCGCCGCCGGAGTGGAAGAAACGCCCGTTTCACCGGACTTATTTGCCCCTTCCGGAATCAGGATCATGGTGACGCCACCGTCGAACTTCACCAGCGCGCCGCCTTCGGTGATGCGCAGGCTCTTGGCGTCGAGCGTGCCGTTGAGCAATTTCACCGCGACCGGCTCATCGGATGAAACCGTGCCTGCCGCGAAATCGACGGATGCCTGCGTGAGGCGCGCTTCATAGCCGGTGGTCGATTGCAGGAAAATATCTTCCTTCAGATCGAGCAGCTGCGTCTTGGAATCGAACAGCCCGGTGCGCGCGTCCATCGTCACGCCGGTCTTGTCTTCCATCTGCACCTTGGCGCGCAGTTCGTGCAGCTCGACATTGTTCGGATCGGAAACGTCCTGCGTCGCCGACTTCGCCCACAATTCGTAAGGCCGCTGATCGGAGGTGAAGCCCGCAAGATGCGGCGACTCCATCGTGATCTTGGTGCCTTGAACGGCGAGCTTGTTGATGTCGATCGGCAGTTTGGAGAGAATGCGAAACGGATTGAACACCGACGCGACGACGATCACCGCGAGCGCGACCGCAACGACGGCCGGCACGGCCTTGCGCATCAGGCGCACATGCGCGCTGTGGCGCTTTGCCTTCGCAAAACGCGCGTCTGCACCCGCCTGATAATTCTGGCTCTGAACCGAGAACAAAACCGCTCCGAACGCTGCTATGCGGTGAACTTAAGCAATCCGCGGGCTTTTTGCAGCCGCCGATTTCTCCAATCCCGCCAGACACTTCACCAATACCCGCCGAAAGGCGGAAAAGTGACGGAAAGCTGACCGGCTTGGAATCGAATGGCGAGATTAAGGTCGAGTGGCGAAATTAAGAATGGGCGAAAATGTCGTCGTTTTCCCATCCGCCGAGATCGAGTTTCGCGCGCGTCGGCAGGAAATCGAAACACGCTTTCGCAATCGCCTCGCGATTTTCGCGCGCAAGCATCGCATCTAACTTTTCGCGCAGCGCGTGAAGATGCAGCACGTCGGACGCCGCATACGACAACTGCGCATCGCTGAGCGACGCCGCGCCCCAGTCGCTCGATTGCTGCTGTTTGGAAATTTCCACGCCGAGAACTTCGCGCGAAAGATCCTTCAAGCCGTGACGGTCGGTGTAGGTGCGCGTGAGTTTCGAGACAATCTTGGTGCAATACACCGGCGTTGCCATCACGCCGAAGGCATTGAACAGCACTGCGAGATCGAACCGCGCGAAATGAAAAATCTTGGTGATGTTTTTATCGCCGAGCAGTTTCTTCAGATTCGGCGCGTCTTTATGTCCGGCCGGAATCTGCACAACGTCCGCCGTGCCGTCGCCGTTCGATAATTGTACGACGCACAGACGATCGCGATGCGGATTGAGACCGAGCGTCTCGGTATCGATCGCAACCGATTCCTTGTAGCGCGACAGATCCGGCAGATCGCCGCGATGCAGGCGGATGGTCATGGTTTCGTTCCGTCGATTCGTTGACGCAAACTATCGCGGATTCATCCTTCGCGCGAGTACGTGACCGAGCGCCCGCACGAGTTTCCAGCCCGATGGTTAGCGTTTTGCCGCTATTGCAATGGCACGCGCAACGATGCCCGAACCGCCAATGGCTCGACCGGATGCACATGGCGGTCGAACACGCCCGCCGCCTCGTTCGGCAGCCGCGACTCATAATAGTATTCGATCTGGTTGGTTTTCGCGTTGAATAGGTTGATGGCGTCGAGTTGAAAGCGCACGCCATTGTCGAAACTATAGCCGAGCCGCGCGTTGACGACAGTGCTTGCGAGCGATTGCACGCTGTTATCCTCGATCAGCGGGCGCGGGCCGAAGTAGCGCAGTTTGACAGCACCGAACCAGCCGAGTTTTTCGCCGAACACGACGGACGCCGAGCCAATGAGGTTCGGCGCGCCGGGAATATAATTGCCCGCCGGATCGAGATCCGTGAAACGCGCTTTTGTAGCGGCCAGATCGGCGTCGAACGCCAACCATGAATTGACGCGATAACGATTGGTCCATTCCACGCCGACGCGGCGGCTCGGGCGGCTCGGCTCCGTCGTTCCCGCATCGCCGACGAACAGCAATTCGGAATCGAAATCGAGCACGAACAATGCAACCGAACTTTCGAGACCGGGAACGATTTTCGTCCGCACGCCAAGCTCCGCGCCCTTCGAGCGCACCAGCAGCGGCGATTTATCGAGCGGTGTTCCGTTCACCGGATCGACGGTGATCGTCGAACCCCGCGCATCGTTGCTGTGCAGTCCAGTGCCGGCGTTGGCGAAGAATTCCGTTTTTGCGAATGGGCCAAGAACGATGCCGAATTTCGGTGAAGCCATCCCGGACGTCACATTGCCGGAGTTCAATGGATTGTCGCTGTTTACGCTGGCGTTGAAAATATCGTAGCGGATTCCCGTCGTGGTCCGCAGCCACGGCGTCCAGCGCACCAAATTCTGCGCGTAGAAACCCGCGCTGCCTTCCTTGACATGATCTTCGCGCACGATGCCGGTGATCCGCCGGTCGACCGTATTGAACAGGCCGACATCGATGTCGTCGTAGTGCGTCTGCACGCCGAAGGTCGTTTCCATCGGCAGCATGCCGAAGCGATGGTTGAACGTGTGACTCGCGTTGACGCCGAACACGGTACGCCGATCCGTCTGGCTGAACTGGTCGCCGTTGATCGGGTCGTCGAGGAAATAGGTGAAATCGTTGAACAGTTGCAGCGAGGAGCGGATGGCGAATGCGTCGATCTTGGTGCTGCCCGCAGCATCGGTGTCGCGAAGCCGCGCGGACACACTATAGCGCTCTGCATTGCCGCCGTCGGTCGGGTTCAAAGTGCCGAAGCGGTCGATCAAACCGGAATCGATGGCGCGCTGCGCGATCTGATCGGTCGAGGTCCAGCCGTTGCGATAGGCCATGCCCGTGATCGACATTCCGTTGTCCGAATTGCCTTCGCTGTAACGAAGCACGCCGTTGATCTTGCGGATGGTATCCGGCACGGCCCACGGCCCATTGTAGGAATTCGCCTCGATAGCGGTGAGCACCGTTCCGTTGCCCGCCTGCGCCGAACCCGCGACCAGCGCGCGGCGATAGCCGAAACTGCCCGCGGAAACTTCTGCGAACGCGCGCTCGATCTTGTTGAGATAGTCGATATGAACCGCGCCCGCCGAGGAGAAGTCGCCTTCGTCGGCGTAATACGGCCCCTTCTTCACCTGCACCGACTGGATCAATTCGGGAATCATGAAATTGATATCGGCATAACCCTGCCCGTGGCCGTGCGTGCGCATGTTCGCCGGCATGCCGTCGATGGTGATGGCCAGATCCGTGCCGTGATCGAGATTGAAGCCGCGCAGGAAATACTGGTTGGCTTTGCCTTCGCCCGAATGCTGCGTGACGATGAGACCCGGCGCGACTTCGAGCGCTTCACCGGGGCGCGTCGTCGGCACGGCGTTGACGTCGGCGTTGGTGAAAGTCTTTTCGCTCGCAGCGGCGGGCGGCGGCGCGGGCGCAGCGCTATCCTGTGATGACGTTTGCGTTTGCGCGGACTGTGCCGCTTGCGGCACGACGGCGACGCGCGGTTTTTTCGGCTTCTGCCGTTGAGATTCGACGACGATGGTGGGAAGCGAATTCGGGGGCGCAGTCTGCGCCTGCGCGCTCGCGCCGAACACCGTCAATGCCGCGCCGGACAGCATCAAACGCCGCAGAACGCGCAACGGAGGCGCGTTGCAACTGATACGCAAATCAAACACAGTCAGCCCCCGGACCGCCCGGCAGCGGCCCGAAAGCATGATTCCGGATGAGTATGATCTTGTCAATAAAAGATCATACTCTATAGAAGGGCACCGCCATGGAGCGCATCACCATCACGCTGGACGACGATCTATTGAAAGAGATCGACGCGATGGTCGGCGAGCACGGCTATCAGAACCGCTCGGAAGTGATCCGCGATCTGGCACGCGGCGGCCTTGCGCAGCGAAGCGAGGAGGCGGGAACGAAGAACAGCGCGTGCGTCGGCGCGCTGGTCTATGTGTACGACCACTCTGCGCGAAATCTCTCGCAGCGCCTCGTCGACAGCGCGCACCATCACCACGACATCGCGGTGTCGACGATGCATGTGCATCTCGACGATGACTCGTGTCTCGAAGTGACGGCGCTGAAAGGCAGCCGCGACGACATCCAGCATTTTGCGGATCATGTGATCGCCGAACGCGGCGTGCGTTACGGCCGCACGGTCATCATTCCGACCGGCGGCAAGGCTGCGCCGTCGAAGGCGACGCATCGCCACCGCTAGCGGTCTTTATATTTGTAAGAAATTGGTGCCCAGGAAAGGACTCGAACCTTCACGACCGTTAAGCCACTGGCACCTGAAGCCAGCGCGTCTACCAATTCCGCCACCTGGGCATGGCCGGGTTAGTATTGTCCGCAGCCGCGCTTGTCAAATTCATGCGGATCTTGTTTTGACGCCCAATTGGCCTGTTGCTTCGGAAAATGCTACGCTAACGCCACTTTCCGACACGCTCTCACGCAGGATTTTTGCCATGGCCGCTCCCATCGATACCCTCGTCACGGTTTACGGCGGATCGGGGTTTCTCGGGCGGCACGTGATCCGCGCGCTGGCCAAGCGCGATTACCGCATTCGTGTCGGCGTGCGCCGGCCGGAACTGGCGGGGCATCTGCAGCCATTGGGGCGCGTCGGCCAGATCATGCCGGTGCAGGCCAATATCCGTTACCCGGATTCGGTGCGGGCTGCGGCGCGCGGCGCCAGCATCGTCGTCAATCTGTGCGGAATCTTAGCGCAAAGCGGCGCGCAGAGTTTCGACGCTGTGCAGAACAAGGGCGCGGCGACGGTGGCGAAGGCAGCCACCGACATCGGCGCGCGCATCGTGCACGTCTCCGCCATCGGCGCTGATGAAGATTCGAAATCGCGTTATGCGCGCACCAAGGCGGCGGGCGAAAAGGCCGTTCGCGCGGCGGACCGCAACGCCATCATCATGCGTCCCTCGGTCGTGTTCGGCCCGGAGGACCAATTCACCAATCGCTTCGCGGCGCTGGCTAGACTGTTGCCCGCGTTGCCGCTGATCGGCGGCGACACCAAAATGCAGCCGGTCTATGTCGGCGATGTCGCGACCGCGGTTGCGGATGCGGTCGACGGCAAATTGAAAGCGGGCAGCACCTACGAACTCGGCGGCCCCGAGGTGATGACCATGCGCGAGATCGTGAAACTGATCCTCGCCATCACCGGCCGCAATCGCCTGCTGGTGCCGCTGCCGTTCGCGCTGGCTAATCTGAAGGCGATGGTCCTGCAGTTCGCACCCGGCGATTTCAAGCTGACGCCGGATCAGGTCGAACTTCTCAAGAGCGACAATGTCGTGTCGGACAAGGCGAAGCTCGCGGGCCTGACGCTGGAAGGTCTCGGCATTCAGCCGGATTCGCTGGAAGCCATCGCGCCGTCTTATCTCTGGCGCTTCCGCAAGACCGGGCAGTTCGCGCAGAAGAGGGCGTAAGCCTCTAGATTTGTCATCACCAGGCTTGTCCCGGTGATCTCGATAAGTTGAGCACTGTGCCCTGATAATCGGGACGCCCGGCACACGGCCGGGCATGACATCGAAAAAATTTGTTACTTCCCCAGCGCCAGCGCGACCAGGCCGAGCGAGCCGACGATCACGCGCCACCACGCGAAGAACGAAAAGCCGTTCTTGGTGACGAAATCCAGAAACGTCTTCACCACGATGATCGCGGTGATGAACGACACGACGAAGCCGACCGCGATCACCAGCGAGTGGTCCATCGTCATGTCGCCGCGGTTTTTATAGAAGTCGTAGGCGAACGCGCCGATCATGGTCGGAATGGCGAGGAAAAACGAAAATTCCGCCGCCGCGCGCTTGTCCGCGCCGAACAGCATCGCAGCAACAATGGACGCGCCCGAACGCGACACGCCGGGAATCATCGCGGCACATTGCGCGATGCCGATGCCGAGATACATCGGCAGCGGGAACGTCATCGCGTTGTGATGCTTCGGGTTGAAGTCCTGCTGATCGACCCACAGCAACACCGCGCCGCCCGCGATCAGCGAGAAGCACACCACCCACGGATTGAACAGCACGCTCTTGATGAAGTGTCCGAACAAGAGGCCGAGAATCACAGCAGGCAGAAACGCAACCAGCACGCCGATGACGAAACGCCGCGCAGGAGGATCGGTGAACATGTGGATCGCGACATGCCACAGCCGCTGAAAGTAGATCACCAGAATGGCGAGGATCGCGCCGAGCTGGATCATCACCGCGAACGTCTTCCAGAAATTGTCTTCGTCGAGACTGAAGATGCGTTCGGCCAGAAGCAGATGGCCGGTGGAGGAGACGGGCAGAAACTCGGTGACGCCCTCGACCACGCCGAGGAAAACAGCTTTGAGAATATCGTACAGCATGCGCGCCCGCCGATGGCTGAGGTGATGAAAACCGCGCACTTGTCGCCCATTCGCGACACACCCGCAACGGCAAAAGCGCTCTGAAATTGTTCGAGTGCGATACGTGACGCAGTACGCCTCCGCCGCGTTAACCCTGCCCGTTCACGCTTTCGAGACTCTTTCTTAAACCTGTCGGGACTAACTAGAGCGCATGTTCACGCTGTTTCATCATCCGTTCTGCCCGCGCTCGCGCTTCGTGCGTCTCGTACTCGGCGAACACGGGCTGGATGTGCGTCTGGTCGAGGAGCGGGTGTGGGACCGGCGCGAGGCTTTTCTTGCGCTCGATCCGTCTGGCGAGACGCCGCTTCTGGTGGCGGAAGGCGCGCCGCCGATTCCCGGACCTGAGATTGCCGCCGAATATATAGACGAGACCGAAGGCGCAGCACTCGGCGAGTTGCGGCTGCTGCCCGCCACCGCAAAGGAGCGCATCGAAGTGCGCCGCCTGATGGGATGGTTCAACGACAAGTTTTTTGCGGAAGCCTCCGGACCCATTGTCACAGAGCGCATCTACAGGCGCTACATGAACATGGAACAGGGCGGCGGCGCGCCGTCGACCGACGTTCTGCGCGCCGCGCGCTCCAATGTACGCTATCATCTGGCCTATATCGGCTGGCTGGCGCGGACACGGAATTTCCTCGCCGGCGACAGGCTGACTTTCGCGGACCTTGCGGCCGCAGCGCATCTGTCGGCGATCGATTATCTGGGTGACGTGCCGTGGAACGAGGACGACGCAGCAAAGGCGTGGTACGTGCGGATCAAATCCCGCCCGTCGTTCCGCCCGTTGCTGAACGAGTGGCTGGCGGGCGTGCCGGCGGCGGCGCATTACGCCGATCTCGATTTCTAAATCCTGTCGATGTGAAGGCCGCATTGACCGCGCAAGCGAAGGCGCTCGGCTTTTCGGCGCTCGGCATTACTTCGCCCGAAGCGACGACCGACGCGCAACAACGTCTGCAAAGATTTCTCGATGACGGCTCGCACGGCGACATGGACTGGCTCGCCAGCGATCCCGCGCGCCGCGCCGATCCCCGGCGTCTGTGGAGCGGTGTGCGCTCCATTATTATGTTGGGAGTGAATTACGGACCCGACGAAGACCCGCTTTCAATCTTGGAGCACAAAACGCGCGGCGGCATTTCGGTCTATGCGCGCGGCGACGACTATCACGACCTCATCAAAAAAAAATTGAAGGAGCTTGCACGCTGGCTACAGGCCAACGCGGGCGGCGAGGTCAAAGTGTTCGTCGACACCGCAGCGGTGTTGGAAAAGCCGCTGGCCGAACGCGCCGGTCTCGGCTGGCAGGGCAAGCATACGAATCTGGTTTCACGCGACTTCGGCTCTTGGCTGTTTCTCGGTGCGATCTTCACAACACTCTAACTGCCGCGCGACGAGCCGCTCGCGGATCATTGCGGCTCGTGCCGCTCATGTCTCGATGTCTGTCCGACCGATGCGTTTCCCGCGCCGTACAAACTCGATGCGCGCAAATGCATTTCGTATCTCACCATCGAGCACAAAGGCCCGATCCCGCGCGAGTATCGCACTTCAATAGGCAACCGCATCTACGGCTGCGACGATTGCCTTGCTGTCTGTCCGTGGAACAAGTTCGCGCAACAGGGAAATGAAGCGAAACTCGCTGCGCGCGACGCGCTCCGCGCGCCTGCGCTCGCCGATCTGGCACAGCTCGACGACGCAGGGTTCCGCGCGCTGTTTTCCAAATCGCCGGTCAAGCGCATCGGCCGTGACAGGTTTTTGCGCAATGTCCTGATCGCGATCGGCAATTCGGGCGATGTTTCGCTCGTAGAGAATGCGCGCGCGCTGCTCGACGATGACAGCGCATTGGTACGCGGCGCGGCGGTCTGGGCGTTGTCGCAATTATTGCCGCCCGGCGAATTCGATGCGCTGAGAAAAAAACGCGCGTCGCAGGAAAGCGACGAGACCGCGCGCGCCGAATGGACCGCCTAAGCCTTCAGATGCTTCTGCATCTCCGGCCGCGCTTTCAAGGCCGCCGCCTGCTTCGAGAAAATCTTCGCCATGCGCTCCGGCGCGAATTTCAAATCGGTGAACGCCGTCGCGGTGTTGGCGACCTCGCGGTAGTCGGCGATCTTGCCGCCGCGCAGCGTCATGATCGCGACGCCCTCGAACATCGCGCGCGCGCCGCCCGCTTCCTCCAGGTTCGACGTGTAGCTGAACGTGTAGCGCACATAGAGGGTATAGCCGTCCGACACCGGATCGTGCATCGACCAGCGAAAGTCCCTCGCGGCCTTGTAGAACACGTCGTCGATCATCTGCGCGATCTTCGCGCGGCCTTCGAACGCTCCGTAAAACACGTCGTGATAGATGCCGTCCTCGGTGAACAGATTGGCGAACGCCTTGCCGTCGCGCTGCTCCACGCTGCGGGAGAATTCTTTCAGCATCGCGCTCATGTCCATCGTCATCTCCTAGAATTCCCTGATCGCAGCCATCAGCCGCGCGATGTCCTGCGGCCGCGACAGGCGATGATCGCCATCCTGCACCAGCGTCAGCACGACATCGTCGCTCGGCAGGCAATGCGTCAGCGCAAACGCATGCTGCCACGGCACGTCAGGATCCTGCGCGCCCTGTAAAATGCGCACCGGGCATCCGACCTCGATGGCGCCGCCGAGCACCAGATGGTTGCGGCCTTCTTCAATGAGGTTGCGCGTGATCGGATAGGGATCGCCATAGTCGGACGGGCGGTACCACACGCCATTCGTCTCGATTTGCTTTTTGATCTCCGGCGAAAAATTCTTCCACATCAGTTCTTCGGTGAAATCCGGCGCGGGTGCGATCAGAACCAATCCGGCGAGTTTCGCCTTCGCGTCCTTCTTCTTTGCGAGTGCGCGCGCCAGCAAGAGTGCCATCCATCCGCCCATCGACGAACCGATCACCACCTGCGGGCCGTCGCAGAATTGCTCGAAAACGCTAAGCGCCTCCTCGTGCCACTGGCCGATGGTGCCGTCCTTGAAGTCGCCGCCGGATTCGCCGTGGCCGGAATAATCGAACCGCACGCAGGCGCGGCCGTGTTCCGCCGCCCATGCGTCGAGCGCGACCGCTTTTGTTCCGCCCATGTCGGACTTGAACCCGCCGAGCCAGAATAATCCCGGCGATTGGCCTTTTCTCGCGCGCACCGCAATCCGGCGTGAAGTCTTGCCGCTGCCGACTTCGATAAAGTCCGGCATGGTTACCGCGCCTATGCCCGCCAAATGATTCATGAATCCAGTTTTTCGCCTGCCGAATTATTTTCGGCGGATTGCCGCCGCCCGTTGTTTTTGATGCGGCTTGCGTGATACGTCAACGCACGGATGGAATCGCTGCAGCCACTTCATTCGCAGAACGATCCCTCAAAAGCCTCATTCGTTCTGCACTTTCGAGATTATTCCCGGAAACGATCCGAATGGCGAGCCTCACTGCGACGCGAAATAACGCCTCTCCTGTTCTGGAGACGACGGATGCGTTGCCCGATTTTCCGCCCTCGCCCGCCAACCGCAACCTTGCCGGAAAGCTCACCGTTCTCATTGCGGTGCCGACACTGGAATCGGGAGCCGCCGACAACGGCGCGGTCGATCTCGTGAAACTTCTCCATGCCGCCGGCCATCGCCCCATCGTCGTTTCGACGGGCGGAAAACTGGTCGGGCAGGTGATCGCGCAGGGCGGCGAATTCGTCGCGATGAATGTCGCCAGCAAGAATCCGCTCGTGATGATGATGTGCGCGCGCAAGCTCGCAACGCTCGTCCGTCAGCGCAAATGCGATATCGTCCATGCGCTCGGCCGCGCTCCGGGCTGGAGCGCTTACGTCGCCGCGCGCGTCAATCGCCGTCCCTTCGTCACGTCATGGTACAAGGGCTTCCGCGAGCAGAACGTCTTCAAGCGCTTCTATAACGGCGTGATGGTGCGCGGCGACCGCGTGATCGCCGCCAGCGAAGATATTGCCGATCTCATCCGCGAGCGCTATCGCACGCCACTGGAACGCATGCAGGTGCTGCCGTCCTCATTCGATGTGGCGCAGTTCGATCCGGCGGACGTTTCGGCGGAGCGCGTCGTTAAAATGCGCCAGGCGTGGGGCGTCGCGAAAAACTGCCGCGTCATTCTCGCGCCGGGCCGCATGGTCCGCCGTAAGGGCCATCATGTGATCGTACAGGCCGCGCAGCGCCTTAAAGCGCAAGGCGTCAAGGATTTCCTGATCGTGTTCACCGGCGAGGATCAGGGCCGCACCAGTTACACCGGCGACCTGTGGGACCTCATCGCGTCCACCGGCACCAACGATGTTGTCCGATTGGCGGGACTGACCGGCGATCTGCCGGCGGCGTTCGCGGCGTCGACATTGGCGGTGTTCGCCTCGATCCAGACCGAGGGAACCTCGCGCAACATTCTCGCTGCACAGGCGATGGGCATTCCTGTGGTCGCCTCCGATCTCAGCGCCGGACCTGACGTGGTGCTGTCGCCGCCGGCGATCGCCGACGACCGCATCACCGGCATCCGCTTTTCGTCGCGTGACAGCGTGGCCTTGGCTGCCGCACTCGGAAAACTTCTGGCGATGAGCGTGGAGGGACGCCGCGCCATCGGCGCGCGCGGGCGGGACTGGATCCTGTCGCATCACGACGCGCAGGCGGTTGCAGATCGCACGCTGGGTCTCTATGTGAATCTGGCAGCCACGCGCCCCGCCGCGTGATCGAATTCCCTCTCAATCGGCGGATTTCGCAGCCACTTGCAGCCGGAAAGCGGCCGCTGTGACCTTCCTGCGCTTGCCCGCGGTTGCGTAATCCTTCAAAATAAGACCTTCGCTAACAACACTGGAGAAGTCACCATTCGCCGTCCCAACAGAGCCCCGCCCGTCGCAACCAAGGATGGGCCGCGCACCAACGATGAAATCCGCAATCTCGAAATCCAGCTGATCGATCAGACCGGCACAAACGTCGGTGTCACCGAGACCGTCGCCGCCATCAAGATGGCGATGGATGCCGGAATGGACCTCGTCGAGATTTCGCCGAACACCAATCCTCCCGTCTGCAAGATCATGGACTACGGGAAGTTCAAGTTTCAGTCCCAGAAAAAAGCCGCCGAAGCCCGCAAGAAACAGAAGGTCGTCGAGATCAAGGAGATCAAGCTCCGCCCGATGATCGACGATCACGATTACAACGTGAAAATGAAGTCGATGCAGCGCTTCTTCGAGGAAGGCGACAAGGTCAAGGTGACGCTGCGCTACCGTGGACGCGAAATGGCGCACCAGGAAATCGGCACCAAGCTGCTCGACAAGGTGAAGACCGATACCGCCTCGTTCGCCAAGGTCGAACAGGACGCGAAGTTCGAGGGCCGCCAGGTCGTCATGGTTCTCGCGCCGAAATAATTTTTGTTCAACGGCGTTGAACATCGCAGCCCGTCGGGAGTTCGACGGGCTGTTTCCTTATCTGGAGGATCCCATGCCGAACATCATCGCCCGCATTCTCGACTGGCCGTGGTTCCCGCTGATCGCGCGCGTCGTGCTGACGTTTCCATTCTGGGGCAGCGGCATTTCCAAGAGCATCGATTTTCGGGGTGCCGTCGCCGAGATGGCGCAATACGGCCTGAAGCCGCCGGTACTGATCGCGCTGCTGGTGATCTTCACGCAGCTCGGCGGCTCGCTTCTAATCATCGCCAATCGCCGCACATGGTCGGGTGCCGGGGCGCTTGCGATCTTCACGCTGCTGACGATTCCGATCGCGCATGATTTCTGGAACCTGAAAGGCGACGAAGGAAAGTTCGAATTCTACGTCACGGTCGAACACATAGCCCTTGTCGGCGGCCTGATGCTGGCGGCGATCCTGTCGCGGTATTCGCCGCGCAAGGGGGCGTAAGTTGGTCGTTGCGAGAAAGGCACCTTAAGTTGTCATTGCCGGACTTGATCCGGCAATCCATCTTTCCCGATGGATGCGCGGGTCAAGCCCGCGCATGACGGTACGAGAAAACAAAAATGGCACCGCGGGACATGCGGCGCCATTTTGACTCAGACCTAACTCAACGCAACGTCACGCTACTTACGCAACGCACGCAACACTTACAAATTGGCTTACGAATTCCGTGTCGCTTCCCAGCGGCCCGAGCACGAGGTGCTCGCCGATTTGCCGGTCCACTGACCCGAACCTGCATTGCCGCTGAGCTTGCCGGTGCCGCTCGCCTGCTGATCGCCGCGCGCGATGGTGACGTTCACTGCGCCGGAATCGCCGACATTGCCCGAAACCTGAAAATCGTTCTGGCCGTTATAGAGAACGCGGCCGCCTTCCACCTTCACCGGATAGCGATAGGCCGGATCGCAGTTGCCGCTTTGGGTGACGATCGTCACCTGCCACGCGCCGTCGAACGACGCATTGGCCTTGGCGGCGCTGGCGAGCGCCACGGCGGCGACAAGGCTCAGCGCGGCGAGCGTCGTCGCGAACAAAAACTTGGCGCTTGAACTGATGGAAAAATCGGAGGCGCGGATGGCCATGTCGTGTCCCTCGCAAATAAAGCTGACGGGACGTAGGGACCGATTGTGGCGATACTGTTACCGCAATGCAGCGCAACCCGGCATGGAGTCCATGCCGGATTGCTGGAACAGAAAAATATCAATACCTCAGTGGCTTACTGCCGCGTCGCTTCCCAATAGCCGCTGCAGCGCGCGCCCTGCAAAGTGCCCGACCACGTGCCCGAGCCGGATGTCGCGCCGAGCCGGCCGGTGGCACGGCCGCTCGAACTGCCCTGAACCAGCGAGACGCTGACCGCGCCGCCGCCGCTGACGCGGCCCGACATCGTGGTGCCGCCCGACGTAATCACCCGTCCGCCGGTCACCTGCATCGGAAAGGCATAGGCCGCGTCGCAATTGCCCGATCGAGTCGCGATCGTCACCGACCAGGGGCCGTCGAACCCGCCGGCAAAAGCGGGTGCCGACAGCAGAACGCCCGCGACGGCTGCGAGACGGGCGGAGGTCTTCAAACAGGCTGAAATCATGGGTTTCTCTCTCAAATGATTGGGCGGAAAAGGCTCGAAACCGGGGACGCACGATCTTGGTCAAATCGCGGGTCCAGTGCGTTCAAAAAGGCCGTTAATCGTTGCCAATTTTCCCGTTCTCTGCAATAAGCCGCCTCTCTCATCGCCCGGCTATCAAGGGCTGCCGTGGCGATGACCGATACGAGCTTGGTCCATTCGGGATTAAGCGAAGTATCTCAACGCTCTAACGAGCATTTCAGGCCGCCACAGCGCCTTTCGGGGCGCTTTCGTGTTGCGGCAACAGGAGAGCCAAATGCCCAAGCTGAAGACCAAGTCGGGCGCCAAAAAGCGCTTCAAAGTGACCGGCACCGGAAAGGTGATGTCCGCCCATGCAGGCAAACGCCACGGCATGATCAAGCGGACCAAGAAGCAGATTCGTCAGCTGCGCGGCACGCGAGTGCTGTTCAAGACCGACGGCGACAACATCAAGAAGTATTTCTTGCCGAACGCCTGATCGATCCGCGCTGATTTTCATTGGCCGCGTATGGGCGGCTGTCTGTTCAAACTTTTCGATGAAGGAATATCGTCATGGCTCGCGTCAAACGCGGTGTGACCGCACACGCCAAGCACAAGAAAGTCTACAAGGCCGCCAAGGGTTTTCGCGGACGCCGCAAGAACACCATCCGCGCGGCGAAGGCTGCCGTGGACAAGGCGGGGCAATACGCTTTCGCCGCCCGCAAGCTGAAGAAGCGCACCTTCCGCGCGCTCTGGATCCAGCGCATCAACGCGGCTGTGCGTCCGCTCGGCATGACCTACAGCGTGTTCATCGGCGGCCTCGCCAAGTCGGGCATCGTCGCTGACCGCAAGGTGCTTTCGGATCTCGCGATCCACGAACCGGCGGCGTTCAAGCTGATCGCCGAAAAAGCCAAGGCCGCACTCGCGGCGTAAGCCTCGGAGCCTCGCATGATGCGCCCCGCTTATGTGCAGCGAATGGCGCGTTACAATCGCTGGCAGAACGAAAGTCTCTACAACGCGGCGGATCGTCTCTCCGATGAGGAGAGGCGACTGGACCGTGGCGCGTTCTTCAAATCCATCCACGCAACGCTCAGTCACCTTTTGTGGGCCGACAGCCAGTGGATGGCGCGCTTCGAAAATCAGGAACGTCCGCCCGGCGGCATCAAGGAATCGGTTTCGCTGTGGCCCGACTGGGATGACATGAAGGCGAAGCGCGCCGCGATGGACGAACGCATTCTGAATTGGTCGCGCGGCGTGAACGATGAATTTCTTGGCGGCGAGATCGCGTGGTTCTCGGGCTCGGCACAGCGCGATGTGGTGAAGCCGGCGTCCGAAATCATGATGCATTTTTTCAATCACCAGACCCACCATCGCGGTCAGGTGCATGCGATGCTGACACAGGCCGGAGCAAAACCCGGCGACACCGATTTGTGGCTGATGCCGGAGTGAATGACTTTGTCCGATCTCGATAAATTGCAGAACGACATTCTCGGCGCGATTGCCGCCGCTTCCGATGAAGCCGCGCTCGAAGCCGTGCGCGTCGGCGCGTTGGGCAAGAAAGGGTCGATCTCCGCGCTGCTCGCAACGCTCGGCAAGATGACGCCGGACGAGCGCAAGACCGAAGGCGCGAAGATCAATCTCGCCAAGGACAAGGTGACGGAGGCGCTTGCCGCGCGCCGCGACGTTCTGAAAAACGCCGCGCTGGATTCGCGCCTCGCTTCGGAAACCATCGACGTCTCGCTGCCGGTGCGCGAGACGCCCACTGAGACTGGCCGCATCCACCCGCTCTCTCAGGTGTGGGACGAGATCACGACCATCTTCGCCGACATGGGTTTCTCGGTTGCCGAAGGCCCGGACATCGAGACCGACGATTACAATTTCACCAAGCTGAATTTCCCCGAAGGCCATCCGGCGCGGGAAATGCACGACACATTCTTCTTCAATCGAAAGCCCGATGGCGAACGCCTGCTTCTGCGCACGCACACCTCACCCGTGCAGGTGCGCACGATGCTGTCGCAAAAGCCGCCGATCCGCGTGATCTGCCCCGGCCGCACCTATCGCATCGACAGTGACGCGACGCATACGCCGCAATTCCATCAGGTCGAAGGCCTCGTGATCGACAAGGGTTCGCATCTCGGCCACCTGAAATGGATCCTCGCCGAATTCTGCAAGGCGTTTTTTGAGGTCGACAACGTCACGATGAAATTCCGCCCGTCGTTCTTCCCGTTCACCGAACCGTCGCTCGAAGTCGACATCCAGTGCCGCCGCGACAAGGGCGAGATTCGTTTCGGCGAGGGCAATGACTGGCTTGAGATTCTCGGCTGCGGCATGGTGCATCCGAACGTGCTGCGCGCCTGCGGCATCGATCCCGACGTCTATCAGGGCTTCGCGTGGGGCATGGGCATCGATCGCGTCGCGATGCTGAAATACGGAATCAGCGATCTGCGCCAGATGTTCGAGTCGGATGTGCGCTGGATCAATCACTACGGCTTCAAGCCGCTCGATGTGCCGACGCTGGCGGGGGGATTGAGTTCGTGAGAGCAACCGCGCATTCCCTCCCCCGCCTGCGGGGGAGGGTCAGGGAGGGGGCGATGGCTGACGAACCGAAGCGTCCAGTCTGGCATGTTCGCATGACAACGCGCGGTAATGCGCGTCGATTGCGTCGCGATTCAACAGATGCCGAAAGGCTTATGTGGAAAGAATTGCGCGCGCATCGGCTCGATGGCGCGAGCTTTCGTCGGCAAACTCCGATTGGACCATACATCGTCGATTTCGTCTGTCATGCAGCGCGCCTCATCGTCGAGATTGATGGCGGGCAACATTTCGAAGATGCCGGGCTGGCAGCCGACGCTCAACGAGATTTCTATTTGAGAACTCAAGGGTTCAGCGTGCTGCGCTTCAGCAACGCTGACGTTTTGAAAAATATCTCAGGCGTGCTCGAAACGATCCTGCCTCATGTCAAAAAGAACAACCCCCTCCCAACCTCCCCCGCAAGCGGGGGAGGAGAAGAGGGCGGAGACTTTCAATGAAATTCACTCTCTCCTGGCTGAAAGAGCATCTCGACACCGGCGAGTCTTTGGAAAAGCTCGCCGACAAGCTCACCATGATCGGGCTTGAGGTCGAACACATCGAGGACAAGGCGAAGGCGCTGGCGCCGTTCGTGATCGCGAAAGTGATTTCGGCTGCGAAGCATCCGAACGCTGACAAGCTGCAAGTGTGCATGGTCGATTACGGCCAGGTCGCGAAAGGCGAAAAGCCGCTGCAGGTCGTGTGCGGCGCGCCGAATGCGCGCGCGGGATTGCTCAGCGTGTTCTCACCGGCGGGCACCTACATTCCGGGCAAGAACATTACGTTGTCTGTCGGCAACATTCGCGGCGTCGAATCTCATGGCATGCTGTGCTCCGCCGCCGAACTCGAACTCTCCAACGATCACGACGGCATCATCGAATTGCCCGCAGACGCGCCGGTCGGAAAATCCTACGCGGACTATGCGGGTCTGGGCGATCCGGTGATCGAGATCAACCTCACGCCGAACCGTCAGGACTGCACCGGCGTTCATGGAATTGCGCGCGATCTCGCCGCCGCCGACATGGGCAAGTTCAAGGATCAGGCGCCGAAGCAGATCAAGGGCGAGTTCCCCTGCCCCGTTACGGTGAAGATCGAGGACGAAAAACTCTGCCCCGGTTTCGCGCTGCGCCTCGTGCGCGGCGTCAAGAACGGCCCCTCGCCGGAATGGCTGCAAAAGCGCCTCACGTCGATCGGACTTCGCCCGATCAACGCACTGGTGGACATCACCAACTTCATGACGTTCGACCGCGCGCGTCCGCTGCACGTGTTCGACGCCAAGAAGGTCAAAGGCAACCTCGTCGTGCGCCGCGCGAAGGCTGGCGAAACTTTGGTCGCACTCGACGGCAAGACCTACACGCTCGACGATTCGATCTGCGTCATTGCGGACGACAAGGGCGTCGAATCTCTTTCAGGCATCATGGGCGGCGAAGAATCGGGTTGCGACGAGACCACCACCGACGTGCTGATCGAATCCGCGCTGTGGAACGAAATCAACATCGCGCAGACCGGCCGCAAGCTCGGCGTCAATTCGGATGCGCGCTATCGCTTCGAACGCGGCGTCGATCCGGCCTTCATGGTGCCGGGCCTTGAGATGGCGACGAAGCTCGTGATGGATCTCTGTGGGGGCTCGCCGTCCGAGGTTGTCGTCGCGGGCAAATCGCACGGCGACGACCGCATCGTCGAATTTCCCATCGACGAGGTAAAGCGCCTCACCGGGCTGGACGTGCCGCTGCCGGAGATCAAGCGCATTCTCACTCATCTCGGCTTCCTGCTCGTCGGCAAGGAGCCGGTCGTGAAGGTTGCCGTGCCGTCGTGGCGTTCGGACGTTCACGGCAAGGCCGACATCGTCGAGGAAATCGTCCGCATCTTCGGTGTCGACAACGTGCCGATGACACCGTTCGAGCGTGGCGATGCACCGCGCAAGCCTGTTCTCACGCAGCTTCAGAACCGCACGCGCCGCGCCAAGCGCGCACTCGCCGCGCGCGGCATGATGGAAGCCGTCACATGGTCTTTCGTCTCGAAACCGCAGGCGGACCTGTTCGGCGGCGGCAAAGCCGAACTGGCGCTCGCCAATCCGATTGCCGCCGATCTCTCCGACATGCGCCCGTCGCTGATTCCCGGACTCGTCGCTGCCGCGCAGGCTAACGCCAATCGCGGTTACGACGATGTGGCGCTTTTTGAAGTGGGCCAGATTTTCAAAGGCGACAAGCCCGAAGACCAGTTCATGGCAGCCTCCGGTGTGCGCCGTGCGCTGGCATCATCCAAAGGCAACGGACGTTTCTGGACGGGTTCGATGAGCGTCGATGCATTCGACGCCAAGGCCGACGCGCTTGCGGTGCTCGCTGCGTCCGGTGCGCCGGTGCAGGGCTTGCAGGTCGTTGCGGCATCCGAGTCGAAGAATTTTCCGGCTTGGCTGCATCCGGGACGCAGCGGGGCCATTCAAATTGGTCCGCAGAACGTGCTGGGATATTTCGGCGAACTGCACCCCCGCGCGCTGGAAGCGCTCGGTGCCGAAGGCCCGCTCGTTGCATTCGAAGTGACGTTGCAGAAAATTCCCGATGCGAAGGCGAAACCGACCCGCGCCAAGCCGCTGCTCGAGCTCGCGGCATTCCAGCCGGTGTCGCGCGACTTCGCGTTCATCGTGGATCGCAAGATTGCAGCAGGCGACATCGTCCGCGCGGCGCAAGGCGTGGACAGAAAGCTGATTACGACCGTCACGGTTTTCGACGTCTACGAAGGCAAGGGCATCGAGGATGGCAAGAAATCCATCGCCATCGCCGTGACGCTGCAGCCGCGCGAAAAAACCCTGACCGATCAGGAGATCGACGCAGTTGCAGCAAAGATCGTGGCCGAGGTGACGAAGAAAACCGGCGGCGTGCTTCGCGGATAGTTGCGCCCGGTCACGCTAGAAGGTCGAGCGGTACATTCAATACGTCCGCAATGCGACGCAGGGTTTCCGGCGTGCCAGTGCGGCGCCCGTTCTCGATATCGGAAATATGTCCCTGACCGATACCCGTCTTGAACGACAGATACATTTGAGTAACGTCGCGCCAGTCACGCAGAACCCGAATGGCATTTTCACCATTCGCCAGCCGGTCCGCGACGAATTTTGGCAGCAGGATATCTTCCGACGCCTGCTTACGCGCCCGCGCAACAAGCCTCGCCGTCCCGGCGTCTTCATCGGCTTCCGCAGCCTTCGCGATCAGCGCGTCATACTCTTGACGCGGCAGAATTGCGACTTCCCCTTTTGGGGTTTTTTGAAAGCGAACACCCATACCGGCTCCTAGACGTAAATTTCTCGTCTATGTCCAACGGCGACAACAACAATAGTTCGACCGTCTTCGTAAAAGATGACGCGCCAGTCTCCGACACGAAGCCGCGCGCCCGCACGTCCCTTGAGCTTTTTTACATCGCCCGTGCCACTCGATGCAAATTCAACCAGCTGGGCATCAATCCGCCCTCTAATATCTTTCGATAACTTGGCCCATTGCCGCGCACCCTTGGACGTGAAGACAATTGCCCGCATCAGATAATATCGCATAATGCGATATTGTCGTCAAGGTCGCGCCGTTAAAACCGGCGCCGTGCTTCGCGGATAATTGACATGCCGTTCTCTTGCTTTTGCGCCGGATAAATCTAGCCTCCGCGTCGAAATGCGGAGGGAAGCATGATCGGTCGCCGGGATATTCTCAAAGGGGCTGCGGCGCTCGCCGCGATGGGCGGTTCGCGCGCTTTCGCGCAAGACAAGCCGCAAGACAAACCAAAGGCACGCACGCGCGTGATCTTTCTCGGCACCAAGGGCGGGCCGCGCGTGACGACGGGCCGCTCGAATCCGGCGAGCGTGCTTCTGGTCAACAACGTGCCCTACGTCATCGACTGCGGCATGGGCGTGTCCCATCAGCTCTTCGCGGCCGGCGTGCCGCTGACCTCGATCAAGAACATCTTCATCACGCACATGCATTCCGATCACAATCTGGAATACGGCAACCTCGTCTACAACGCGTGGACCTCCGGCTTGCAGAATCCGATCCACTCCTACGGTCCGAAAGGGCTGATCCGCTACAGCTTCACCTTCTGGGAACTGAACAGGTTCGACATCGAAACGCGCATCGAGGACGAGGGCCGTCCCGATTTGCGCAAGATGCTGGTCGCCAAAGAGGTCGAGGGCGACGGTCCGGTGATGGACGACGAGAACGTGAAGGTCACGGCGTTCCGCACCCCGCATCCGCCCATCGTCGACAATTTCGCCTACAAGTTCGAGACGCCGGACGGCACCATCGTGTTCTCGAGCGATACCGCATTCAATCCAAAACTCGCCGAATTCGCCAAGGGCGCGGACGTGCTTGTGCATGAAGTGATGTACGAGCCGGCGGTGGACCGCCTCGTTGCAAAAAACAAGAACGCCGCGACGCTGAAAAAACATCTGATGGACAGTCACACCACCACCGAAGACGTTGGGCGCATCGCGGCGATGGCGGGCGTCAAGGTGCTCGTGCTGGATCATCTTGTGCCGGGCGACGATCCTCAGGTCACGGACGCCAACTGGACCGACGGCGTGAAAAAACATTTTAACGGCAAGATCGTGCTGGCGCAGGATCTGATGGAATTGACGCTGCCGGTGTAATCGTTTGCGCTAATTGTTTCTCGGCCACGCCAGGCTGCCGCGCTGCCCGGCCGGCGGCGATACCGACGACGAGGTGTCGCGCTTTGTCTTTCCGCGCGGCTGTTTGGCCGGGATATCCGAAGGCAATGGCTTGAGCGCCCCGATTTTGCGCAGCGCCGCGTCGGCCGCGCGCTCGCCACTTTCCCACGCGCCGCCGACAGTACCCGCCAGCGTCTCATGCACCGCATCGCCCGCAAACAAAAGACATCCGAGCGGCTCCATCAGAACCCTGTGCATCGGCTGACCGCCGGGCGATGCCGCCGCCATCGCGCCCAGCACATAGGGCACATCGTTCCAGCGCGTTGCGCGCGTGCGCTTCACCGTGCCCTTGACGTCGGAGCCGAAAAGTTTGGTCAGCCATTCGAGCGCGAAGGCCGTCATCGCCGCCTCGCCGCGCGACGACATCTCCGCGCCGAACGATCCGCCGATATCGACCTGACATAGCGACGAGCCGCCGAGATTGGCGAGCAGCAATCCGGTTTGCTTGTCGCTGCTCTGCTCGATCACGACATCGTCCTTGGCAAGACCGAGCGGATTGCCCGGCAATTCCAGCGCGATGTGGTCGTAGCTGCCGAGGCTGAGTTTGCTGGCGGCGTCCTGCTGGCGCTTCGGCAGATCCGGCGAAAATCTCATTTTCCCCGAGAGCAGCGCATTGGCCGAAGCCGTGACGACGACGGCTTTTGCTGTGAGCGTGCCGGAGGGCGTCTCCAGTTGCGCGTCTTTCGTGCTCCATGAGATGCGCGAGACCGGAGTGGAGAGCGCGACAGTGAGAGACGCGCCGAGCTTTGCGACAAGCGTTCCCAATCCCTGCCGGCACATTGCGGCACCGTCGCGCTGCGCCATCATGCCGAGATCGAGCGCGGACAAATCCTGCGTGTCTTTTCCCGTCGTGGAAGGACCGACGATGAAATCCGTCGTCCCGTCCCATTCGCGCAGATCCTTCGGCATGACTGCGGCGACAGACATGTCCGGTTTTCCGCGCACCGCGTCGGCGATGGTGCGGTTGACGCGAACCTGAAGCGCCAGAAAATCCTCAACCTCTCCGGCGCGCGCGTTGCGGCGGCCGATGCGGATGCGCTGTCCGCGCGTGGCCGGATACAGATCGAGCTCGACGCCGCGCGCGAGCCTTGCGATGGGGCTGCTGTCGGCGTTGTAGAGCCAGCGCGCGCCGCGATCGAACGGCGTATCGAAGGTGGAATTATCGGTGAGGCAGCGCCCGCCGATGCGGTCGGAGGCTTCCAGCACGAGGACGCTTCGCCCCGTGGCAGCGATCCGGCGGGCCGCCGCGATCCCGGCCGCGCCAGCGCCGATCACGGCAATTTCAACCTCGCGCGGCAGCGCCGCAGCCGATAAACGGCGCGGAGATAACGCGGCCAATGCTGCCGAACCGGCAACGAAATCGCGGCGCGTCAATCTCATGTCATGGTTTTCCGTTTCTCAACAAACCGGCGCGGCGCGGGGAATTTGCCGCATCAATACGCCCGCAGCAACTTTCTTGGTGAATCTTTGGTGACCAAGACACTTGACCCATGAACTAAATTGAAATTGGTATCGACGACAATAGGCCCAAGAAGAACGGCTATCTGAGCCGCGCCTTAGGACGTTCTTGGGGGAGACTGTCATGGGCTTCATGCTCGACACTGTTGGCAAGGTGATTGCCGGATACCTGCAGAAGCAGGTCACCGGATACGAACCCTTCACGCCAAGCGACCCCGAGCGGGTTCGCAAACTTATTCAGCCCGGCGACGTTCTCCTGGTCGAAGGCAACAACCGCATTTCCGGCATCATCAAATATCTGACACAGTCGACCTGGTCGCATGCGGCTCTTTATGTCGGGCCGATCGAGGGCGCATCCGAGCCGGACGGCGAACAGCACACGATGATCGAGGCCAATATCGGCGAAGGCGTCACCACCGCGCCGCTGTCGAAATATTTCGCCTTCCACACCCGCATCTGCCGTCCTATCGGCCTGTCGTTTGAGGATCGCGAAACCGTCTGCCGCTACGCGATCAACCGCGTCGGCTTCGGCTACGACACCAAGAACATTCTCGACCTGATGCGCTATCTCATTCCGCTGCCGATCCCGCAGCGCTTCCGCCGCCGCATGCTCTCGCTCGGCTCGGGCGATCCGACGAAAATCATCTGCTCGGCGCTGATCGCGCAGGCGTTCGGCGCGGTGCGCTATCCGATTCTGCCGAAGATCACCGAGGCCAAGACGCGCCGCGCGCGCAAGGAAATCCTGCACATCCGCGATTCCTCGCTCTACATGCCGCGCGATTTCGACATCTCGCCCTATTTCGACATCGTCAAGCCGACGATTGCGCTCGGCTTCGACTATACCTCCCTCCATTGGGCCGACACGACCAAGCCGTCCCCGGAGGTGACGGGCGAAGACGATCCCTTTCCAGAGGAGATCTTCGAAGCGACTCTCGTTCCTGAAGCGCCTGACGCGCAGGAGACGGAAGCGCTGGCTTGGGATCGATACGGGTCCGTAAAGCCCCGCGACTACGAGCACGCTGCTTGAACGCGCAGCCTCTTGCCTAAAGCCTCCGGCGTATCTAGGTCTGCGTGAGTTTCACGGAGGCCCGTCCCATGCTGAACGCCGCCATCAAGGCGCTCTCCCAAATTCTCTCCGCGCCGATGCGCGCGATCCTGTGGAAGTCGGTCGGACTTGCGCTTGCGCTGATTGTCGTTGTGACGATCGGCCTGCAACGGCTGTTGAGCTGGCTTGCGACGATGGGTGAACTATGGGCGGAGGGCATGGTCGGTCCCGACTATTCGACCGCGCTCAACGTCTTCACGTGGATCGTCTCCATCGCCGCAGGGCTCGGCGTCGCGGCCGGCGCGATTTTCCTGATGCCGGCGATTACATCGCTGGTGGCGAGTTTCTTTGTCGATGACGTCGCCGATCTCGTCGAGCGCGAGCACTATCCCGCGGACAAACCCGGGAAGCCGCTGCCGCTGGTGCGCGCGACCGTCGAAGGCGTGAAGACCGCGCTACTCACCGTTGTCGTCTATCTTCTCGCTCTGCCGCTGCTGCTGATCGCAGGTGCGGGACTGATTTTGTTTTTCTTCGCGACCGCGTGGCTGCTCGGCCGCGAATATTTCGAACTCGCCGCGATGCGTTTCCGTTCGCCGCAAGAAGCCAAGCTCCTGCGCAAGCAGCATTCGATGGCGGTGTTCACCGCAGGAATGTTCATCGCTGCCTTCGTGTCGATTCCGATCGTGAACCTGGCGACGCCGCTGTTCGGTATGGCGTTCATGGTCCACATTCACAAACGCCTCTCCGGCACGCCGGCCGAACTGATCGAGCCGCGCAAGGAGGGACTGTCCGTCCCTTAAGCGTTGCCGATATAGATCGACTTCTCCGGCCAGCGACACAGATCGTTGATGATGCACTTGCCGCACAAGGGTTTGCGCGCGACGCAGGTGTAGCGGCCGTGAAGAATAAGCCAGTGATGCGCGTGGCGCGCAAACTCCGGCGGCACGATTTTCAACAGACCCATTTCCACTTCGAGCGGATTTTTTCCGGGCGCGAGGCCCGTGCGGTTGCCGACGCGAAACAGATGCGTGTCCACCGCAATGGTCGGCTCGCCGAACGCAATGTTCAAAACGACATTCGCGGTTTTCCGCCCCACCCCCGGCAGCGCTTCCAGCGCCTCACGCGAACGCGGTACTTGTGAGCCATGCTCGGCGATCAACAGCTCGGAGAGCGTCATGACGTTCTTCGCCTTGCCCTTGTAGAGTCCGATGGTCTTGATCGTGTCGCGCAGCTTCTCCTCGCCGAGCGCGACCATTTTTTCCGGCGTGTCGGCCAGCGGAAACAGATTGCGCGTTGCCTTGTTCACGCCCGCATCCGTCGCCTGTGCCGACAGCACCACCGCGACCAATAGCGTGTAGGGATTGATGTGTTCGAGTTCGCCTTTAGGCTCGGGATTGGCTGCGCGGAAACGTGTAAAGGCTTCGACCACTTCAGCGTGCGACCAGGGCTTTGGCTTTTTCAGCCTGACGGCTTTCGCAGGCTTGGCTTTGGCGACCGCTTTCGATTTCGTCTGCTTCGATGCAGGTTTCGCTTTTTTCTTTACGGTCGATTTTTTCGCCATGATGCCGGTATAGTGTGTCGCGATGGACGACCGCAACACTCATGACGATCCCGTGCTGTTTTCCGCGCTGGTGACGCCGCATCGCTCATTGAGCCGCACCGGCTTCATCGCGGTGATGGGATTCATGACGCTGGTGAGTTTCTCCGCCGGTGTCGCGTTTCTGATGATGGGCGCGTGGCCGGTATTCGGGTTTTTCGGCCTCGATGTGCTTCTGGTCTATTGGGCGTTCAAGATCAATTTCCGCCACGCCAAGGCCACGGAAGAGATCACAATCACGCACACGGAAATCCGCGTGCGGCGGGTCAGCCATCGCGGGCACGCGATGGAGTGGACGCTCAATCCGCTCTGGGTGCAGCTCGACAAGAAAACGCACGAGGAATACGGCATCGAGAAACTGTACCTGCTGTCGCGCGGGCGGCGGCTGTCTGTCGGCAGTTTTCTCGGACCCGACGAAAAGGCGAGTTTCGCTCACGCACTTTCGGCTGCGCTCAACGCCGCCAAGCGCGGCCCGACCTACAATCCGCTCTGAACGACCTGATTCTACTGCGTTATTTCGCTCCGGAAACGGGTGGGTTCGCTGTTTGCATCGGCCTATATCGGCATCATGATGAACACAGCGATCGATTCAGCCATGAACGCCCAGATGAAAAATCCCGCAGGACTGCGGCTCGCAAAACCCTCGACGCAAGGCGCGGCACTGCGCGATTACGAATCCGTGCGCCGCGCCATCGGATATATTTCCGAACACTGGCGCGCGCAGCCGACGACCGAAGCGATTGCCGATGCCGCGCATCTGACGCCGGACGAACTGCATCACCTGTTTCGCCGCTGGGCGGGACTGACGCCGAAAGCCTTCATGCAGGCGCTGACGCTCGACAATGCGAAACGCCTGTTGCGCGATTCAGCGAGCGTGCTCGATGCCGCTTACGATTCAGGATTGTCGGGACCGGGACGGTTGCACGATCTGTTCGTCACACACGAAGCGATGTCGCCGGGCGAATGGAAAAAGGGCGGCGAAGGCATCGTGATGAAATACGGCTTTCATCCATCGCCGTTCGGCGTCGCGGTCGTGATTGCAAGCGAGCGAGGACTTGCGGGTCTTGCTTTCGCCGACGAAGGCGAAGAACAGCCGGCGCTCGAAGACATGAAACAACGCTGGCCGCTCGCGACCTATATCGAGTCCTATGCCGAGACCGCGCCGCTGGCGAAACGCATTTTCGACGAGACGCAATGGCGGCCGGATCAGCCGCTGCGCGTCGTGCTCATCGGCACGGATTTCGAGGTGCGGGTGTGGGAAACGCTGCTGAAAATTCCGATGGGCCGCGCGACGACGTATTCCGACGTCGCCAATAAAATCCACAAGCCGAAAGCGTCGCGCGCGGTCGGCGCGGCGGTCGGTAAAAATCCGATCTCGTTCGTGGTGCCGTGTCACCGCGTGCTGGGACGCAGCGGCGCGCTCACCGGCTATCACTGGGGTATCACGCGCAAGCAGGCGATGATCGGCTGGGAAACCGGGCGGACGAGTTAGCCGCACACACATCGTCGTCCCCGCGAAGGCGGGGACCCATAACCACCGAATTCAGTTTGGGTCGCGATGCTTGAAATCATCACTTTCCAACCATAGTGATTTAACGATAGCGCAGGGAGTATGGGTCCCCGCCTTCGCGGGGACGACACAGAATTTTAACTCGCCAAATCCTTCACCGATGCGACGGTGGAGTCCGCATTGAGCCGGTAGATGATCGGCGCGCCGGTGCTGAGTTCGCGCTTGAGGATCTGCTCCGGCGTGAGTTTCTCCAGCACCATGATCAGCGCGCGCAACGAATTGCCGTGGGCCACGACCAGCGTGCGCTGTCCGCGCAGCACGCCGGGCTGAATTTCCTGCACGTAATAGGGAAGCGTGCGCGCCAGCGTGTCCTTCAGCGACTCGCCGCCCGGCGGCGGCACGTCATAGGAGCGGCGCCAGATCAGAACCTGCTCCTCGCCCCATTTGGCGCGTGCGTCGTCCTTATTCAGCCCCGACAGCTCACCATAGTCGCGCTCGTTCAGCGCAAGATTTTTCGTCACCGGAATTTTGGTCTGACCCATCTCGATCATCGCAAGATCGAGCGTGCGCTGCGCGCGCGTCAGCGCCGAAGTGAACGCAACATCGAATTGCAAACCTTCGGCTTTGAGTTTCTGTCCCGCGCGCTTGGCTTCCTCGACTCCAAGATCGGTGAGATTCGGGTCTTTCCAGCCGGTGAAAAGATTCTTCAGATTCCATTCGCTCTGGCCGTGACGCACCAGCACGAGAAGACGGTCGCTCATTCTTCGTTTTCCGTTTTGAGAATTACTTATCGCCGAGGCCTAAAACATCGGCCATCGTGTAGAAGCCGGGCTTCTTGCCGCGTGCCCACAGCGCCGCCTTGATCGCGCCGCGCGCAAAGATCATGCGATCCTCGGATTTGTGTGCGAGTTCGATGCGCTCATAGGGGCCTGCGAAAATCACGGTGTGATCGCCGGTCGCCGTGCCGCCGCGCAGCGTTGCAAAACCGATGTCGCCGGAATTGCGCGCCCCGGTGTGGCCGTCGCGCGACCGCACCGAGCGCTGATTGAGATCGACACCGCGCCCCTCCGCCGCTGCCTGGCCCAAGAGATAGGCGGTGCCGGACGGCGCGTCGATCTTGGCGCGATGATGCATTTCGAGAATCTCGATGTCGAAATCCTCATCCAGCGACTTTGCAACCTGCTTCACCAGCGCAGCAAGCAAGTTCACCCCGAGCGACATGTTGCCCGACTGCACGACGACCGCGCGCTGCGTCACGCTTCTGATGACGGCATTGTCCGACGCCGAAAGGCCCGTGGTGCCGATGACATGGACGATGCCGCGTTGCGCGGCGATGGCGACGTTCGCGATCGTCGCGGCCGGAACCGTGAAATCCAGAATGGCGTCCGCACCCTTGGAAATATCCCAGAGGTCAGCAGAAAGCGCGATGCCGTTTTTGGGCAGGCCTGCGAGTTCGCCCGAATCCTTGCCGATGAATTCCGATCCCGGCGCTTCGAGCGCACCCGCGACCACGCAACCCGGCGTCTCGGAAATGGCGCGGATCAGCGTGCGGCCCATCCGGCCGCCTGCTCCCGCAACGATCAGCTTCATATCGGACATTGGTCAAATCCCGGCAATATCAGCCGGTATAGCGGTTGAAATCCGCCTTGTCAGTATGCGGCGCGGAATTCGCGGGCCTCAGGACGGCTGCGGGCCGTCATAGCCCTCGACAATGACAAGGTCGTTCTCGGCGTGCGGTTTCCGCTTGGCAATCAACGCCTGATATTCCGGCGAACGATAGCAGGCGAGTGCGGTCTCGTAGTCCTTGAACTCGATGACCACGTTGCGCGAACGTGATGAGCCTTCGGCAGTCTCATATTGGCCGCCGCGCGTCAGAAATTTCGCGCCGAATTTGGCGAACACCACGCCATTGTTGGCGACGTAGTCGCGCTTGTAGCCTTCAAGGTCGTGAACATCGACGCGCGCAACCCAGTATCCCTTCGGCATGGTCGTTTCCTTCTTCTTGTCTAATCAGGCGAGCGCCTGGGTGATTTCATCGACAATCGAGTTCGCCGCCGCTTTCGGGTCGGAGGCTTCGACGATGGGACGGCCGACCACGAGATAATCCGCGCCCGATGCGATGGCGCGCGACGGCGTCATGATGCGTTTCTGGTCGCCGACGCTGCTGCCTGCGGGACGAATACCCGGCGTCACCAGAACCATCTCCGCGCCGACTGTCTCCGACACGGCTTCGGCTTCTTCCGCCGAACATACGATTCCGTCGATACCCAGCGCTTCGGCCTGCAACGCGCGCGCTTCGACGAGATCCGAAACATTCAGGCGATAGCCTGCCGCGTGCAGATCGTCGTCGTCGTAGGAGGTGAGCACGGTGACGGCGAGAATTTTCAATCTGTCGCCGCGCGCTTCGACCGCCGCCTGCATGGTCTGCGGATAGGCGTGGACGGTGAGGAACGTCGCGCCCATTTTCGCAACGCTGCGCACGCCTGCGGCAACCGTGTTGCCGATGTCATGCATCTTCAGATCGAGAAAAATCTTCTTGCCGCGATCCGCGAGTTTTTGCACCAGCGGAAATCCGCCGGCATAAGCGAGCTGGTATCCGATCTTGTAAAAATTCACGCTGTCGCCGAGCTTCGCGATCAGGACTTCGGCGGCTTCGACGCTGGACAGATCGAGCGCGACGATCAGGCGGTCGCGCGTGGCTATGTCGTGCGTCATCTCACCTCACATCATCTGCTGCGACACGGCGATCAGCTGCCGCACCGTGGCTTTCAGCAAATTGGCGTCGCTCTCGTGTTTGAGCGCGCCCATGTCGTCGAACGCCTTGTCGGCGTAGGAAAGCCCCATCTGTGTCGGAATGACGGTGGCGCCTGTGCCGAGCGCCAGAATTTGCCGCAGTGCCATCAGCACGCGGATGCCGCCGAATTTTCCGTCGGACGCCGCACCCAGCGCAAAGGCGCGCTCGCGAAACACTTGTCCCAATGTTTCGTTGCGTTCCTTCACGCGCGTCACCCAGTCGATGGTGTTTTTGACGAGCGGCGGCACCGAGGAATTGTATTCCGGGGTCACGATGAACACGCCATGATGCGAACCGATCATGCGCTTGAGATCGACCGCGGTTTTCGGCACGCCGGACTTCGCCTCCAAGTCGCCGTCGTAAATCGGCAGCGGATAATCGCCGAGCGAGATCAGTGTCACATCGATATCGGCGAGCGCGAGTTCCTTCACGACGGCGGCGGCCAGCTTCGCGTTCAGCGAACCCGTGCGGAGCGAACCGGGAATGACGAGGATTTTGAGCGAGGCCATGAAGTCCGCAGCGCCAAGGAACCGTAAAGGGAAAACTATCCCTTGCGATACACCCAGACGCGGGCCGGCGGAAGGTTCATCCAGATACGTTCGGATGCCTTGGTCACGACACCGGGCTGCGATTTCGGAATCGGCGGTGCCACAGAATAGGTGAACTGGATGAATGGCGCGCCCGGCTCAAGTTTGAGGAAGGCGTCGCGCATCAGTTTCACGCGGATCGGCATCGGCCGTGTGACGATCGGCAATCCCGACACCATCGCCGAGCCCGGCGTGTCGAGTTCGGCCAGGGTCTGGTCGAGATTATAGGCGTCGCCCTGAATGACGGTCGCTTGCGGATAGCGTTCGCGTAGCAAAGCGCAGAAACCGGGATCGAATTCCACCAGTACGAGGCGCTTTTCGGCCACGCCGTGGGCGATCATCGCGTCGGTAATCGCGCCGGTGCCGGGGCCGAGTTCAATGACGGGAGCGGTGGACTGGGTATCCACGTAGCGGGCGACGGCGCGGGCCAGAAATTTGCTGGACGGCATCACCGCACCCATGCGCAGCGGCGTCTCAATCCAGGAGCGGAGAAAACGCACCTCGTCGTCGAGACGAAGCGGTTTCTTCAACGCACGCGCGGCTGACTGCGGGGCCATTTCAATTCCAAGGTGGCCCCGGACGGGGCGAGACGTCAAATTTCCTTCACAAACGGCTTTCGCGCAAGGAAAAAGCGCCTATCGAGCTACGGCGCGCTGGCCTTGGACCCGAAGAAGTCCTTGACCATCTTGAAGAAACCCGCAGCCTCGGGTTGGGTTTCACCCGAGGAGAGTTTTTCGAACTCCGCCAGCAATTCCTTCTGTTTTTTGGTCAGATTCTGGGGCGTTTCGACCACGACCTGCACATACATGTCGCCGGTCTGGCGCGATCTGAGTACCGGCATGCCCTTCCCGGCGATACGAATCCGCCGCCCGGACTGGGTGCCGCCGGGGACTTTCACCTTGGTCTTGCTCTTGTCGATGGTCGGCACCTCGAATTCGCCGCCCATCGCCGCAGTCACCATCGAAACAGGCACCCGGCAATGCAAATCCGCACCGTCGCGCTGGAAGAATTTATGCGCGGCGAGAGACAGGAAAATATAGAGGTCGCCCGCAGGCCCGCCCTGTACGCCGGCTTCGCCTTCGCCGGCGAGACGGATGCGGGTGCCGTCCTCAACGCCCTGCGGAATATTGACCGACAGCGTGCGGTCTTTCTGCACGCGGCCCTGTCCCGTACATGACGGGCAGGGACTGTCGATCGATTGCCCGCGGCCGTGACAACTTGGACACGTGCGCTCGAGCGTGAAAAATCCTTGCGCCTGACGCACGCGGCCTGCACCGCCGCAGGTCGAACAGGTTTTCGGTTTCGTTCCGGCTTTCGCGCCGGTGCCCGAACAGGCTTCGCAGGTCACCGCGACCGGAATCTTGATCTCGGCGGTCTTGCCGGTGAACGCTTCCTCGAGCGTGATTTCCATGTTGTAGCGCAGATCCGCGCCGCGCTCGCGGCCGCCGCGCCCGCCACGGCCCGCAGCCATGCCGAACAGATCTTCAAAAATATCGGAGAATGACGAGGCGAAGCCCGAACCGAATCCGTGGCCGCCGCCCATGCCGCCACTGCCCTGCTCGAAGGCGGCATGACCGAAGCGGTCATAGGCGGCGCGCTTCTGTCCGTCTTTGAGGATTTCGTAGGCCTCGGAAATTTCCTTGAACTTGTGCTCGCAAGCGGGATCGCCCGGATTCTTGTCCGGGTGCCACTTCATCGCGAGTTTGCGGAAAGCCGATTTCAGCCCGGCGTCGTCGACTGTGCGCTCGACTTCGAGCGTCTCGTAGTAACAGGTCTTAGTAGCCATCGCAGTTTCTCAAACTGTCATGGCCGGACTTGATCCGGCCATCCATCGCGTTTGAAAGATGGACCCCCGGGTCAAGCCCGGGGGTGACGATTGTGGATGTCGCGAGATACATCGACGTTCTCGACGTTACGCGGACTTCTTGTTGTTCTTGTCCTCGTCCACTTCCGTGAACTCGGCATCGACAACGTCGTCCTTGGCAGCATCCTTCTTGGCATCGGCTTCGGCCTGCTGGGCGTACATCGCCTCGCCGAGCTTCATCGATGCCTGAGCGAGCGTATTCGCCTTGGCCTTGATCGCCTCGGAGTCGTCGCCCTTCAGCGCTTCCTTCAAGTCGGCCATCGCATCCTCGATGGCCTTGCGCTCGGGCTCGGCAACCTTGTCGCCATGCTCGGACAACGCCTTCTCGGTGGAATGCACCAGCGCGTCGGCATGGTTTTTCGCATCGACAGCTTCGCGACGCTTCTTGTCCTCGGCCGCATTGGCTTCGGCGTCCTTGACCATCTTCTCGATGTCGGATTCCGACAGACCGCCCGAGGCCTGAATGCGGATCTGCTGCTCCTTGTTCGTCGCCTTGTCCTTGGCGGACACGTTGACGATGCCGTTGGCGTCGATGTCGAAGGTGACTTCGATCTGCGGCATGCCGCGCGGAGCCGGCGGGATTCCCATCAGGTCGAACTGACCGAGAATCTTGTTGTCGGCCGCCATCTCGCGTTCGCCCTGGAACACGCGAATGGTCACGGCGTTCTGGTTGTCTTCCGCCGTCGAGAACACCTGGCCTTTCTTGGTCGGAATGGTCGTGTTGCGCTCGATGATGCGCGTGAACACGCCGCCCAGCGTTTCGATGCCGAGCGACAGCGGCGTCACGTCGAGCAAGAGCACGTCCTTGACGTCGCCCTGCAGCACGCCCGCCTGAATGGCCGCACCGATCGCAACAACCTCATCCGGATTGACGCCCTTGTGCGGCTCCTTGCCGAACAGCTGCTTCACGACTTCCTGCACCTTCGGCATGCGGGTCATGCCGCCGACGAGAACGACTTCGTTGATTTCAGCCGCAGAAAGACCGGCATCCTTGAGCGCCTTCTTGCACGGCTCGATGGTCTTCTGGATGAGATCGTCGACCAGTGCCTCGAACTTGGCGCGGGTCAGTTTCATCGTCAGATGCTTCGGACCGGAAGCATCCGCCGTGATGAACGGCAGGTTGATTTCGGTCTGCGTCGTCGACGACAGTTCGATCTTGGCTTTTTCCGCAGCTTCCTTCAGGCGCTGCAGAGCGAGCTTGTCGTTGCGCAGGTTAATGCCCTGCTCTTTCTGGAATTCGTCGGCCAGATAGCCGACCAGACGCATGTCGAAGTCTTCACCGCCGAGGAAGGTGTCGCCGTTGGTGGACTTCACTTCGAATACGCCGTCGCCGATTTCCAGAATCGACACGTCGAACGTGCCGCCGCCGAGGTCGTAGACCGCGATGGTGCCCTGCTTGGATTTGTCGAGGCCGTAGGCAAGCGCTGCCGCCGTCGGCTCGTTGATGATGCGCAGCACTTCGAGACCGGCAATCTTGCCGGCGTCTTTCGTGGCCTGACGCTGCGCGTCGTTGAAGTAGGCAGGAACGGTGATGACCGCCTGATCGACCTTGGTGCCCAGATGGGCTTCCGCGGTCTCTTTCATCTTTTGCAGAATGAAGGCCGACACCTGCGACGGCGAATAGGTCTGCTTGTCGGCTTCGACCCACGCGTCGCCGTTCGACGCCTTGCTGATCTTGTAAGGAACGAGCTTCTTGTCCTTCTCGACAGTCGGATCGTCGTAGCGGCGGCCGATGAGGCGCTTCACTGCGAAGATGGTGTTTTCCGGATTCGTCACGGCCTGGCGCTTGGCCGGCTGGCCGATGAGGCGCTCGCCGTCGTCGGTGAAGGCAACGATGGACGGGGTCGTCCGCATGCCTTCGGCATTCTCGATCACTTTCGGCGTTTTGCCGTCCATCACGGCAACGCACGAGTTCGTGGTGCCGAGGTCGATCCCAATGACCTTACCCATGGTCTTTCAGTCCTTCTTTTTGCGGCAGGCTGGCAGAGCCCTGACGGCACCCCGAACCAACCCCCAAGATCAGAAAATCACGTGCTTTCGCGACGTTGTGCCTCATATAGGAGGGGGCACTTGGGCCGCAAGGACCGCAAGTCCACAGCCTCGCAAAACATGCAAATTTATGCCGGTTCAGGCGCAGTTTTCGGCGCGTCCCTCAAGCGAAAAACAAGATAGGCGGCGAAGGCCGGGGCGACGAGCGCCGAGCCGGGGACGTGGTAGGTGCCGAGCGCCAGCTGCAGCGCCGGAATCCAGAACACCAATTGCGCCAGCCGCCGCCCCATCCGATCGAGCTGTCCGGTCGCCAGCATGACAATGGCCGCAAAGGTCAGCGGCACAAGATCGTAGGACAAGAGATACGGCGACGCGCAAACCGTGCAGGCGAAGAACAGCGCCATGATCGTCATCGGATTTGCATCGCGCCGCTTGGCAGCGACCCAGACAAGCGAGCCAACGGCGAACATCGAAAACGCCGTCTGCACTATCATGGCAGCCGCATAGGGCAAATTGATCCCGCGCAAATTCATGAAAATCGTCGGGAAGAACGGCGTGGCGATGCGGTCCGGGTCGGCGAGCACCATGCCCTGCACCGGCAGGCCTTTCTGGATGAAATCGAGCCACGCTTGATGGCCGAAGATCACCGTCGTGAGCGCGACAATCGCGATCGTTGTCATCGCAGCGGCGACAAAAACCCACCATCGACCTGACGCGATCAGAAAAAACGGAAACAGCAAACCAAGCTGCGGCTTGATCGAGAGCAGTCCGATCAGAAATCCCGCAACCAGCGGCCTTCGATCCAGCAACGCAAACGCCGAAATCAAAATCGCGCCGGTGACGAATGCGCTCTGGCCCGAGATCAGACACATCAACGCGGCGGGGGACATCATCACCGGCAGCAGCACGCGCCAATCGCTCGCCTGCCGCCGCGCCACGGTGACGAACAGCGCGAGACCGAGAACGGTCCAGATCGCGAGCGCCGTGAGATAGCCGAGTTTTCCGAACGGTGCCGCGAGCAGCATGATGCTCGGCGGATACGACCAGTTCTGCCCGTTCAGCGAATAGCCGAGCAGGTTGCGGATCGCATCGTGATAGATACCGATGTCGTAGAACGCGCTAGGGTTTGCACCCCACGCCGCGCGTCCGTACATCCAGAAATTCAAAAAGTCGCGGCCGACCGCCAGCGAGGTGCCATCACGCGGCACGGGCGCGATCCACGAAATCGTCGCGACATAGGCAATTGCCGTGAGCGCGAACAGCACGCCGCCGAACACCAGAATGTCGCGATAGATTGGGTGGTCGTCATTTCCGAGCGACGGCGGCAAAGCCGGATCGAGCCAGCGCGTCAAAATGCTGGCTCCGCGGGGCTGCCTCATCAGGATTTGATCGGTCATCCCCTCTGAAATGACGGAAAACCTTTAAGGAGCGGTAATTTCACGCAGCTGTTTATGCCTCCGCAACAAATCCCCTCTTGATCTGCCGGTCCGTCACGGAAACAGTCCCGCGCGAATCCGCCGCCGGATCATCGAACGGCCCCAATCCATCGCCAGTCAGGTTCCATGAAAAATCTTTTGCGTCTTGTTGCTTTTGCCGCCGCGTTGAGCGTGGGTGCCACAGCCCACGCCGCCGACGTGATTTTCCCTCCAAGTTCGCGCGTCGGCATCGTTCCGCTCGACGGATTGAACGTCGCGCCGGATTTCCTCGGCTTCCAGAATGAGGACAAGACCACCAAGGTCGGCATCGCGGAAATTCCACCTGCGGCTTTCGCCGCCGTGGAGACGGCGTTCAAGGAAGGCAAGCCGGTCGGCGACGGCAACAAGGTCGAAGCGTTCAAGACGTCGGCGGGCGACGCTTTTCTCACTACGGAATCCCGTAAGGAAGGCGACGCGACCTACAAGACTTACTCGGTGATCGCGCAGGGCGGCACATTCTCAGCGTACCTGATCGCGCAGATGAAAGAGGGTGCGCCGAAAGCTCCGTCCGATCAGGACATGCGCAAGATGCTGGCGACGATGACGCTGCGCAAAGAAGTGCCGGTGGCTGAGCAATTGGGTCTCTTACCGTTCAAGGTGAGCGAACTCAGCGGCTTCAAAACGGTCCGTCTTCTCGCAGCCAACGCATCGGTGCTGTTGACCGACGGCACCGAAGACACCCAACTCGATGGCGCGCCCTACATGGTGATCGGAACGATCCCGGCAAACCCGACGACGGCGGACGATCGCGCACGTCTCGCCGAACAGGCCGCACGCGCCATTCCCGGATTGCGCGAAGTCCGTCTCACCAGCAACGAGGCGATCCGGATCGACAGCACGCCGGGCTTTGAGACGCGGCTCGACGCGGTGGCCGGCAAGAACGATACGCCGGTGAGCGTCGTTCAGTGGATGCGCTTCGGCAGCGGCGCTACGCTGCGCATCATCGCAAGCTCGACCAAGGATGAGTGGACCAAAGCCTTTCCGCGCTTCCGCGCGGTGCGCGACGGCATCGCGCCCAAGTAAACTTCAAGCAAATCAGGCGGTGGTGTCGTGAACCGGCGCGGGTTTCGCGCCGCCCTTGGTCACGGCCACGAGCGCCGGCCGCAGGATGCGTTCGCCGATCGTGTAGCCTGACTGGACGACCTGCACGACAGTACCCGACGGCACGGTCGCATCCGGCACTTCGTACATAGCCTGGTGGAAATTCGGATCGAACTTCTCGCCGAGCGGATCGATTTTCTGCACGCCGTTCTTTTCCAACGTCTTGTGCAGCGAACGTTCGGTGATCTCGACGCCTTCGATCAGCGCCTTCAATCCCGGATCGGCGGCATCGCGCGCCTCTTGAGGAACGGCATCGAGTGCACGCTGAAGATTGTCGGCAATGTCGAGCACATCGCGCGCGAAACCCGTAATGCCATAGGCGCGCGCATCGGCGACTTCCTTTGCTGTCCGCTTGCGCAGATTTTCCATCTCCGCCAGCGTGCGCAGCATGCGGTCTTTCGCGTCCGCGACGTCCTTGGTCAGCGCCTCGACCGAGCCTTCTTCCGGATCGTCCGGCATCACATAAGGCTTCGAGACAACCGGCTCTTTCTCAGGCGTCGCATTGTCCTGCGCGGTTCCTTGCGGATCCTTGTGCCCGTTGGAATCGGCCATAACGCACCCTTCTCGCAATCGCAGTCGTTGAATGTGAAAATTGATACGCGGGATATCGGGGTTTGAAGCCGTAAAATCAAGCTGGATTGCAGCTTCTATTTGCCGATCAGCTGGCTGACGACGCGGGCGGCATAATCCACCATCGGGATCACGCGGGCATAGTTCAGCCGCGTCGGCCCGATCACGCCGAGCACGCCGACGATCTGGCCGGAATTGTCGCGATAGGGCGCGATCACTGTCGAGGAGCCGGACAATGAAAACAGCTTGTTCTCCGAGCCGATGAAGATGCGCACGCCGTCGGCACGCTCCGCTCGGCCCAAAAGATCGATCACGCCCTTTTTTGCTTCGAGATCGTCGAACAACAGGCGCACGCGCTCCAGATCCTCCATCGCGTGGAGGTCTTCGAGCAGGTTTGCATGGCCGCGCACGATCAGTTGCCGCTCGTCGCCACCGCCACCCGACCAGCTCGCGATGCCCGCCGATATGATTTTCTGCGTGAGCGCGTCGAGTTCGGACTTCGCCTGCGTCATCGCGGTCTCAAGTTCGGCGCGCGCTTCATCCAATGTACGCCCGCGAATTCGCGCGTTCAAAAAATTCGACGCCTCGGTCAGCGCGGAGGAAGGCACGCCCGGCGGCAGTGCGAGAACGCGGTTCTCGACCTGCCCGTCTTCCGCAACAAGAACGACGAGCGCCTTCTCCGGCTCGAGACGCACGAACTCGATGTGCTTCAGGCGCACGTTCGATTTCGCCGTGAGCACCACTGCTGCAGCGCGCGTGAGACCTGAAAGTTGAGTAAGCGCTTCGCTCAGTGCGGCTTCGATCGATTGCGCACGCCCGGCGGATTTCAGCTGCGCTTCGATCGAACGCCGTTCGGGTTCGGTGAGATCGCCGACCTGCATCAGCGCGTCGACGAAAAATCGCAGACCCAGTTCCGTCGGCAATCGCCCCGCGGACGTATGCGGCGCGTAGATCAGACCGAGCTGTTCGAGGTCCGACATCACGTTGCGGACGGACGCCGGCGACAGCGGCATCGAGATCAGGCGCGAGATGTTGCGCGATCCGACCGGCTCGCCTGTCGCCAGATAACTCTCGACGATTTGACGGAAAATATCGCGCGACCGCTCGTTGAGCTGCGCGAGGCCCGCATTCGGCGTAATCAGGTTGCTGATCGGGTCGTGATGGGCCAAGTCCGGCTCCCGGTAGAACTCGGCCCTTATTATAGTGCGGCCTTGCCGCTGCGGCCAGCGGCCCCTAAAAGCAGCCAGCTTTCGTAAATACTGGAGACTTCCATGCGGCCAAGCCGTCGTGCGCCCGATGAACTGCGTTCCATCACGCTGGAGCGGAGCGTCGTCAAATATGCCGAAGGGTCCTGCATGGTGAAGTTCGGCGATACCCATGTGCTGGTGACGGCGACTCTGGAAGAACGGCTGCCGCCGTGGCTGAAGGGTCAGGGCCGGGGCTGGGTCACGGCCGAATACGGTATGCTGCCGCGCGCGACGCACGAACGCATGCGCCGCGAGTCCTCCGCCGGAAAACAAAGCGGACGCACGGTGGAGATTCAGCGGCTGATCGGCCGCTCGCTGCGAACCACCGTCGATCTCGTTGCTTTGGGTGAACGTCAGATCACGGTCGACTGCGACGTGATTCAGGCCGACGGCGGCACGCGCACGGCATCGATCACAGGCGCATGGGTCGCGCTTGCGGATTGTCTGCAATGGATGAAGGCGCGCAACATGCTGAAGTCGGATAAAGTCTTGCGCGACAATGTCGCGGCGATTTCCTGCGGCATCTACAACGGCACGCCGGTTCTCGATCTTGACTACGCCGAAGACTCTGAGGCCGAGACCGACGCCAACTTCGTGATGACCGGCGACGGCCGCATCGTCGAAGTGCAAGGCACCGCCGAGAAAGAACCTTTCACGCAGGACGAATTTCTCAAGCTGATGGCGCTGGCGCAAAAGGGCATCGGCCGTCTCGTGGAACTGCAAAAGCTGGCGGTTGCATAAATTCGCACTTCCGTGGCGCGCGATCCGGGATCACCATTGCTTATGACCGATCATCGCCGAATCACCGGCCGTCTTGTGATCGCGACGCATAATCCCGGCAAATTGTCGGAGATGCGCGAACTGCTCGCGCCCTACGGTATCGAGGCGGTGCCGGCAGCAGATTTGAAAATCGCCGAGCCGGACGAGACTGGCAATACCTTTCAGGCCAATGCGCGCATCAAGGCGGTTGCGGCAGCGAACGCGACGCAGCTTCCGTCGTTCGCCGACGATTCCGGATTATGCGTCGATGCGCTCGACGGCGCGCCCGGAATTCTTTCGGCGCGATGGGCCGGTGAGACGAAAGACTTCAAGGGCGCGATGGCGCGCATCGAAAGACTCTTGCAGGAGCGCGGCGCGAAGGAGCCATTGCAGCGCAAGGCGCATTTCGTGTCGGCGCTTTGCGTGGCATGGCCTGACGGACATCTCGAAGATGTTGAAGCGCGTGTCGATGGCACGCTGGTGTGGCCGCCGCGCGGCGATGCGGGTTTCGGTTACGATCCGGCGTTTCTCCCCGATGGACACACGCGCACCTTCGGCGAAATGACCAGCATCGAGAAACACGGCCTGCCGCCACACGGCTTGGGATTGTCGCATCGCGCCAAAGCCTTCGTGAAACTCGCGGAGATGTGCCTTGAGCGCTGACCTCCGATTATTTTTCTTTCACCTCTCCCGCTTGCGGGGGAGGTCGGCGCGGCAGCGCCGGGAGGGGGCGCGATGATGTCCCCCCTCCCCAACCCTCCCCCGCAAGCGGGGGAGGGGAATAAGGCCTTCGGCGTTTACGTGCACTGGCCGTTCTGCCTGTCGAAGTGTCCCTACTGCGATTTCAATTCGCACGTTCGCCATCAGGCCATCGACGAAGAACGCTTCGCGCGCGCATTCGATCGCGAGATTAAAACCACCGCTTCGCGCGCGCAGGGGCGCGAAGTCACGTCGATCTTCCTCGGCGGCGGCACGCCGTCGCTGATGCAGCCGCAAACCGTCGGCGCGATACTCGATTCCGTCGGCAAGCACTGGACTGTGGCGAAGGATGTCGAGGTTACGTTAGAGGCCAATCCGACGAGCGTCGAAGCCACGCGCTTCAAGGGCTACCGCGCGGCGGGTGTGAACAGAGTGTCGCTCGGCGTGCAGGCACTCGATGATGCGTCGCTGAAATCGCTTGGACGTTTGCACACCGCGCGCGAGGCACTCGATGCGGTCGCCATCGCGCGCTCTGCGTTCGACCGTTACTCGTTCGATCTGATCTATGCGCGGCCGGACCAGACGCCGCAGATGTGGGCGGATGAACTGAAACTCGCGATCTCCGAGGCCGCAGAACATCTCTCGCTCTATCAACTCACCATCGAGCCGGAGACACCGTTCTTCGGGCTGCACGCTGCGGGAAAACTGAAAATTCCCGATGAAGCCGTTGCGCGCGCGCTCTACGACGTGACGCAGGATGTCTGCGCCGGCGCAGGCTTGCCGTCCTACGAAATTTCAAATCACGCGCGCAAAGGCGCGGAGTGCAGACATAATCTGGTTTACTGGCGGGGTCAGGAATATGCCGGCATCGGCCCCGGCGCGCATGCACGGCTCGATATTGATGGCGTGCGCCACGCCATTGCCACCGAAAAGCGGCCTGAGACGTGGCTGATGCGCGTCGAAGCGCAGGGTCACGGCGTCGTCAGCGATGAATTGCTCAACAGCGAAGAGCGTGCCGACGAATATCTTCTGATGGGTCTGCGCCTCGCCGAGGGTATCGACCCGATGCGCTATCTCGCTCTGTCGGGCCGCGCGCTCGATCCGAATCGCATCGCGATCCTGAGCGAGGAAGGCGCGATCGCTGTGGATGCTGACGGGCGCGTGCGCGTGACGGCGGAGGGTTTTCCGGTGCTCGATGCGGTGGTGGCCGACTTGGCCGCTTGAAAAGATTACGCGCCGAAGCTCTTCGGCGATCCCACCACCGGCTGCGCGCCGCCGGACGTAACTTTCATCACCGCAAGTCCGCGCTCATTGGTGCCGTCGGCACGAAAGCGAAACAGGCCATCCACGCCGGCGAAGCCCGACGTGTTGGTGAGAACCTCCTGCGAAAAACGCTGCGCGCCCTGCGTGCGCGCGAGCGCCGCAACCAGTGCGACCGCATCGTATGCGAGCGTCGCAGTACGCACCGGATCGGACCCGAACTTCGCCTTGTAGCGTCCGGCGAAGGCGCGAAAGCCTGCCGGATCGGGTGCCGCGTAAAATCCGCCCTGCAGATTGGGATCGGCGGAGACGCGCGGACTGTCCCACAATCCCGTGCCGAGTAACTGCAGCCGTTTGAGGTTGGCACCGTTCGTCGTCAGTGCCTGCGCAACACCGACGAGCTGATCGCCATCGTCGGCGAGCAGCAGCGCATCCGATGCCGGCAGCGCCTGTGCGACATTGCGCACCACCGTCTGCATCTGCGTCGGATCGTTGGTGTATTTCTCGAACGCCATCACGCGGCCGCCGCGGCGCGCGACCGCCTGCTTGAACGCGACCTCGACGACATTGCCGTAAGCATTTTCCGGCAGAAGCGCCGCGAACGAGCGTTTGCCGGTGCCTGCCGAATAGTCGACGATGCGGTTGACATCCGACTCGGGCAGAAAGCTCAGGAGATAAATGCCGCGGCCCGCGACACTCGAGTCGGTGGAGAACGCGATCACCGGAATATTCCGCTGCCGCGCAACGGCAGCCGTCCCCGGCACCGACAATCCGAACAGCGGGCCGAGAATGATTTCCGCGCCTTCGTCGATAGCCTGCTGCGCGCCTGCCTGCGCGCCTTGCGCCGAACCGGCATCATCCTTGACGAGAAGCTGGATGTTCGGATTTTGAAATTCGGCGAGCGCCAGTTCAGCCGAGTTGCGCATCGATTGTGCGGCGACGCCCGCATTGCCCGAGGCCGACAACGGCAGCAGCAAACCGACTTTCACCTGTCCCGATCCGACAGCGGTCGGTTGCTGCGGCGGACCCGATGGCGCGGACGGCTGTTCAAGACCCGACGATTGCGATCCCGGAAACGGCGATTGAATTCCGGCGCACCCCGCGACCAGCGGCGCACCGAGGATCAATCCAAGCGCGCTCCGGCGGGTGGCCCCGCCGCTCTGCGGCTTCGAATCCAACGGGTCGTCCATGTCGGCTTTCCAAAGGTCCGATCCGGATCGGCCCGCGCATTGTCCTGCAGGACGATCTGGAAGGGGATTCAGGCATATTGTCGGCAAATAGTTAACCAAAACAAACGCTTTATGACGGCGCCGATCGTCAAAGATACCGCTGCAGCCGCGTTGCAGTTGCGAACGCGACGGCAACTTCAATTCGCACTAGGATAGCGGCATGCGCGCAAAGAACGCCCGATCCATCGAAACCGATGCGAATGCCGAAGACGCCAAACGCTCATTCGTGCTCGCGGGCCAAACGATCATCGTGCCGAGAGCGAAGCCGGGGCTTTATCTCGTCGCAACGCCGATCGGAAATCTCGGCGACATCACCTTGCGCGCGCTGGAGACGCTGGCCGGCGTCGATATCGTCGCCTGCGAGGACACGCGCATCACGCATCGGCTGATGGAGCGTTACGCCATCGCGGCTTCGCTCACACCGTATCACGATCACAACGCGACAACGGCGCGGCCGAAGATTCTCGAAAAACTGTCGCAAGGCGCATCCGTCGCTCTGGTGTCGGATGCAGGCACGCCATTGATTTCCGATCCCGGATTCAAGCTGGTGCGCGAGGCGTGCGCGGCGGGCTTTGAGGTCGCCGCGCTGCCGGGGCCGTCATCGGTGCTCGCCGCATTGTCGGTTGCGGCGTTACCGACCGACCGATTTTTCTTCGAGGGGTTTCTTCCCGCCAAGCAAGGCGCGCGCCGGTCGCGGCTTGAAGAGTTATCGCGCATCGATGCAACACTGGTGCTGTTCGAATCCGGATCGCGCGTGCAGGAGAGTCTGCAGGACATCGCAATCGCGATGGGTCAGCGCGAAGTTGCGATCTGCCGCGAACTGACCAAGCTGCATGAAGACGTGCGCCGCGCCACGGTCTTTGAACTCGCGGCCTCCGCCGCTACGCTGGAGACGCGCGGAGAATTCGTTCTCGTCATCGCGCCGCCGCCGGACAATTCAGCCAAGCTGAGCGACGGCGATCTCGATGAATTGCTGCGGGCTTCGCTCAAGCACGACAGCGTCAAGGATGCGGTCGCAAACGCGATGGAAGTCTCCGGCCGTCCGCGCCGCGAGATCTATGCGCGCGCGCTCGAGCTTGCCAAAGACAAGGCGCGATGACCAAACCGGCAAAGGCGGCAAAGACAAAAAGCGCACGGTCGCCCTCGCCCGAACGGGTCGCCGCATTCCAGACCGGCATTTCGGCGGAGAGCCGCGCCTGCGTCTATCTCATCGCCAAGGGCTACCGGATTCTGGCGCGGCGCTTCAAAACGCCTTACGGCGAAATCGATATTGTGGCTCGCAGACGCGGACTTCTCGCATTTGTCGAGGTGAAAGCCCGCGCCACGCTCGATGACGCCGCCTATTCGGTGACGCCGCAGCAGCAGGGCCGGATCGTCAATGCCGCACAGATGTGGCTTGCGGCGCATGACGACCATGCGAATCTCGACATGCGTTTCGACGTCGTTCTCGTTGCGCCGAAGAGCCTGCCGCGCCATCTGATGGCGGCGTTCGATGCAAGTCACTGATCAAGCGTGTGACATCTGGCCAAAATGAAATAAATCGACGAGATTGCCGCCGCGCATTTTACGGAAACGGACTTTACGAATGAAACTCAACGTCGCCGTCCAGATGGACCCCATCGCGAAGATCAACATTCGCGGCGACTCGACCTTCGCGCTTCTGCTCGAAGGACAGAAGCGCGGCCATTCGCTGTCGTACTATACGCCCGAGAATCTGTCGCTGAACGGCAAGCACATCGTCGCGCCGGTGCGCCCCTTGACCGTTCGCGATCGGGAAGGCGATCATTTCACGCTCGGCGAGCCGAAGCGCGTTCAACTCGATTCGCTCGACGTCATTCTGTTGCGGCAGGACCCGCCGTTCGATCTCGCCTACATCACGACGACGCATTTCCTCGAACGGATTCACGAGAAGGTCCTGGTCGTCAACAATCCGGCCAGCGTGCGCAACGCACCGGAAAAAATCTTCGTCATGGAATTCGCCGACCTGATGCCGCCGACGCTGATTTCGCGCGACAAGGACGAGATCAATGCGTTCCGCAAGGAGCATGGCGACGTGGTGATGAAGCCGCTTTACGGGCACGGCGGTGCTGCGGTGTTTCGCATCACCCCGCAGGACATGAATTTCGGTTCGCTCTACGACATGTTCGCGGTGACGTTCCGCGAACCGTGGGTGATTCAGAAATTTCTGCCGAACGTGAAAAACGGCGACAAGCGCATCATTCTGGTCGACGGCGAATTCGCAGGCGCGGTCAACCGCGTGCCGGCCGCCGACGATCTTCGCTCCAACATGGTGCGCGGCGGCGCCGCTCAGGCGACGGACCTTTCCGCCAAAGAACTGGAAATCTGCCGCCGCCTCGGTCCGGCGCTGCGCCAGCGCGGACTTCTGTTCGTCGGGATCGACGTGATCGACGGCTATCTCACCGAAATCAACGTCACCTCGCCGACCGGAATCCGCGCCATCGCCCGCCTTGGCGGCCCGGATGTGGCCTCGGTGATCTGGAACTGCATCGAGAGCAAGCGGCGGTAATTTCGGGCGCAAAACGCCCCATTGTTTAATCAATTACTGACCATCGTCCGCCAATCTGTTTGACGGTTCAGGGTCCGCGCGGCGACAACGGCGCGGTATCCATGCACCTGACAGGCTGGCAATGGCGCTTGAAGTTTTCAACGGCACCTCGATTCCGCGCGAGCTTGCGACAGCCGCGATGGAATTCCTGTGGGCGAAGTGGAAGACGCTCCATTCCACCAACGATCTCACACTGCAGCGCCTCACCGAAGAATGCAGCTATCCGCTGCGCGCCAACTCACTCTATCTGATGAGTGCCGGCGACGATTTCGTCTACATGTATTATGGCCAGGCGATGCGCGAGGCGACCGGACAGAATCTCGCTGGCACATTGGTGTCGCAAAACAGCAATCCGCTCGCGACCGAGTTCGGGAACGTCTACCGGCAAGTCGCGAAGAAAATGTCTCCGACTTTCGTTCGCTTCAGCGGCACCCACTCGCGCAGCGGCCAACTCTGGCAATGCCTCGTGCTGCCGATCAGGCTCGCCAACGATGCTGTGATCCTCGTGGTCTATCAGGAGCAGATCAGCCACAATACCGAAGTCTATGAGCAGCTGTTTCGCACCGCGCCGGACGCGATGGTGATCGCCTGTCCCATCGCCAACGATGTCGGCCACGTCACCGACGGCTGGGTGACGATGATGAACGACCGCGCGCGAGAGCTTCTCGATTTTACCGGCAGCATCGGCAATCTGCGGCTGAACAAGCTGCAGCAATTCGCCGGCGTCGACCTGTGGGCGCGGCTTTACGCGCCGAAATCCGCGGTGAATGCCATCGACATTCCCGGCTTTCATGTCGAGATCATGCGTTTCCCGCATGTGTTCGGGCTGAAAATCCGCGCCAAGACGGTCGACGAGCCGGACGTGACCTTGGTTCCCGAAACGATTCCGGCGGCCATCGTCGAAACGTAAAAATCCCGCACCGCCGTCACTCAGGTACTGCAACGGGACATATTCTGTTCTCTAATTGTTCTTGGAGAGTTCGGGAGTTCCTGCTAGGCTTTTTGTCCAGCGAGGGAGCCCATGGTCCAGCACGTATCGACGGTTGCTTTCGAGGGCGTCGAAGCCCGCGCGGTCGATGTGCAGGTTCAGGTCGCGCCGGGTCTGCCGGCTTTCACCATCGTCGGACTTCCGGACAAAGCCGTCTCCGAAGCGCGTGAACGTGTGCGTTCGGCGCTGATCGCATCGGGCCTCGCTCTTCCCGCGCGGAGAATCACCGTCAATCTCGCCCCCGCCGATCTGCCGAAAGAAGGAAGTCACTACGATCTGCCGATCGCGCTTGGACTGATGGCCGCCATCGGCGCAATCCCGCCGGACGCGCTGTCGGATTTCACCGTGCTCGGCGAACTCGGCCTCGACGGATCGATTGCGTCCGTGGCCGGCGTCTTGCCCGCAGCCATCGGCGCGAACGCGCGCGACGAAGGTTTGATCTGTCCCGCCGCATGCGGCGCGGAAGCAGCTTGGGCCAGCCCCGATCTTCAAATTGTCGCTGCGTCTTCGCTGATTCAAATTGCCAACCATTTCAAATGGCACGCAGGTTCTGTCGCGCCCGCAACCCAAAATCACCGAGCAGAAATCCACGACGCTCGATCTGCGCGATATCAAGGGACAGGAAAGCGCCAAGCGCGCGCTCGAAATCGCAGCTGCTGGCGGGCATCATTTGTTGATGATCGGCTCGCCCGGTGCAGGCAAGTCGATGCTCGCGGCGCGGCTGCCGTCGATCCTTCCACCGCTGTCGCCATCGGAGTTACTGGAAATTTCGATGATCGCTTCCGTCGCGGGCGAGATCGAAGGCGGAGCGCTGACATCGGCGCGCCCGTTCCGCGCGCCGCATCATTCCGCCAGCATGGCCGCACTCACGGGCGGCGGCATGCGCGCCAGGCCCGGCGAAATTTCTCTCGCGCATCACGGCGTGCTGTTTCTCGACGAGTTTCCGGAATTCGATCCGCGCGTTCTGGATTCGCTGCGCCAGCCGCTTGAGAACGGCGAAGTCGCGGTGTCGCGCGCCAATCATCGCGTCACTTATCCTGCGCGCTTCATGCTGGTTGCCGCGATGAACCCCTGCAAATGCGGCCACGCCTACGAGCCGGGCTATTCGTGCAAGCGCGGCCGCATCGACCGCTGCATCGGCGACTATCAGGGGCGTATCTCAGGGCCATTGATCGACCGCATCGATCTGCGCATCGAAGTGCCGGCGGTGAGCGCATCCGATCTGATCCTGCCGCCGCCCTCCGAAGGCTCCGCCGAGGTGGCGGCACGCGTGGCCGCCGCGCGCGCGATTCAACTTGCCCGCTACGCCGCGCTGAACCTGCCGCAGATCCGCGTCAATGCGGAAGCACCCGCCGCCGTGCTCGAACAGATCGCAAAGCCCGATGCGCCGGGTATGAAATTGCTGCGCGATGCGTCCGATACGATGCGGCTGTCGGCGCGCGGCTATCATCGCGTGCTGCGCGTGGCGCGGACGCTCGCCGATCTCGACGGCATGCAGACCGTGGGACGGCTTCATATCGCGGAAGCATTGTCCTACCGTGCATTGGCCGACGACGTGCGCCGCGCGGCGTAAAGTCGCCTGCAAGACCGGCCCGCAAACGCTTCAGTAACGATCTGCGTTTACGCTTCAGGAACCATATCTTTCCTGTGAGTGGCGTGACATGCGTATCAAATTCCTCGCCTCGGCCGTGCCGTTGCTGATCGCCGGTATCGTTGCCGGCGGCGAATTCTCCACCAACGTCCGGCCCTGCATCGCGCTCGGCGGCACATCGCTGCAGATCGCGACCGCGCCCTGGCAGCAACAGTTTCACGTCAGCTTCACGAATGATCGCGCCGCTTCCACCGTTCGCGTACAGATCGTGGGCCGGCCCGAACTCGCCGATTTCACCGTGATCGACGACATCGACACGACGGAAGCGCAGAGCTGCAACGGCGGCGACGGCATCAGATATGTCAGCGTCGCGCCGCACGCCTCCGCCGAGGAACCTGTGATTTACCTGTCGCAGGATGGCGGCGCGGATTTCCGCATTTTCGTGCAATCGCGCGCCTTCAGCATTCATGACGCCGCAGCACTCATCGTCGGCTCGCGCCGCGCGCCCGCAAGCCAGCGCACCGCGGCGCTTTAACGTTTCGTTCACCATGATTGCAACGGCCCGGAAGTTCGCTGCGGGCCGCAAGCACTTCGCAACACCGCGGCAGCATTCTTCGCAATGGCAGCTACGCGCGACGGGACTTCAGGACAGCCGATGATGTTGCGGGCAATACGATTGAGAACGCGCCTGCGCAGCCTCGCCCGCCGCTATCCGCGCGCCAATTTCATCGTCCGTTCCTTCATGATTTTCTCCGCCGCGTTCGGCGGCGCATACGGCTTCATCAGCGGCAGCCGCGGCGAAAATTCCGGTTACGATCCGCAGGCTTTCGCGCTCGGTGCGAGCTTCCTGTTTGCGCTGGCCTGCGTCGGTCTCGCGACCATGAGTATGCGGATGCGCTGGCTGCGCAAGAAAATGCGCAAGATCGAATTGCACAACGAAGCGCTCACCGATCGCAACTGGGAATTGAAGGAAGCCGAAGAACACGCTCGCGCGCTGTTCGAATCGCAAAGCGACCTGATCGTGCTGCGCGACCAGCAAGGCCGCATCACATCCGTCAACGATGCGTTCTGCGCGCTGGCGCAAATGTCACGTGCGAAACTCATCGGCAGCAAGTTCACGCTTCCCGTGATCGAGCAGGGCGACGAGGCGACCGAAACCGACGGCACCCGCGTCCACGACCAGAAGATCGACAGTGCATGGGGTTCGCGCTGGATCGCGTGGCGAGAAGGTTACGTCCGCCGCGACGCCAATCTGCCAGCCGAACTGCAATGCGTCGGACGCGACGTCACCGACCGCGCCGAAACCGAACGCGCGCTTGCCGATGCGCGCGATCACGCCACCGCAGCCAACCGCGCGAAATCGAAATTTCTCGCGATGGCCTCACACGAAATCCGAACTCCGCTGAACGGCATCCTCGGGATGAGCGGACTGCTGCTCGATACGCCGCTCACGGCCGAACAGACGACCTATGTGAAAGCTGTGAAGACATCCGGCGACGCGCTGCTGGCGCTGATCGAGGAACTGCTGGATTTTTCCAAGATCGAGGCGGGCCGTATCGATCTCGAGCAACGTCCGTTCGCGCTTTCGGCACTGATCGAGGACATTACCGAATTGCTGGCGCCGCGGGCGCAGGCGCGCAAGCTCGAAATCGCCGCCTATGTCGACGAGCGGTTGCCGCTCGAAGTGATCGGCGACGCAGCGCGGCTTCGTCAGGTGCTGCTCAATCTTGCCGGCAACGCAATCAAGTTCACGCCGTCAGGCGGCGTTGCGATCATCGTCGAGCCTGGAATCTGGCCCGGCGAAATCAGCTTCCTCGTGCGCGACACCGGCATCGGCATTCCGCTCGAAGCACAGGAGCGCATCTTCCGCGAATTCGAACAGGCCTCCGACAAGACCGCACGCAACTACGGCGGAACCGGACTTGGACTCAGTATTTCCGAGCGCATCGTCAAGCGCATGGGCGGGCGCATCGCGCTTGAAAGCAGCGAGGGCAACGGCGCGACGTTCGAGTTTTCGATTCCACTGAGCGCCGCCGAAGGCGAAGGCGCGCCGAAATTCGATGTGCCGGACTTAAGCGGCAAGCCGATCATGCTGGTCGCGCCGCAATCGATCGAGGCCTCGCTGATCGCGCGGCGTCTCGAACGTTGGGGCGCGCATACCTGCACCGTCGCCGACCCTTCGATTGCGCGCGCGCTTCTGCCCGAACGCTCGTGGTACGCCGTTCTGGTCGATCGTATGATCGGCGCTCTGGAGATGAAACAGCTCGCGGACGCAGCAACGCATCACGCCACGCTTCGCATCGCGATGTTCACGCCCGCCGCGCGTCACGAACTCGACCCAATGACGATGGCGGCGTTTAACGGCTATCTGGTGAAGCCGTTGCGCGCGGCCTCGCTCGCCGCACGTCTTGCATCGGGTGCGACGCTCGTGCCGGACATAGCGGACAACAACGCGATTACCGAATCCACCGTGCCCGCGATGCAATCGCGCGGCCTCTCGGTTCTCGTCGCCGAGGACAACGAGATCAACGCGCTTCTGATCCGCTCGCTGCTGACGCGCCTCGGTCATCGCCCGGTCATCACGACGGACGGTGAGCAGGCTCTGGAATCGTGGATCGCGGCAGAGACTGCCGGCGCGCCTTACGATCTGGTGCTGATGGATGTGCAGATGCCGAAGCTCGACGGTATCGAAACCACGAAGAAAATGCGCGCCCGCGAAACCGAGCGCAGCCTGCGTCACACGCCTGTCATCGCACTTACCGCAAACACGTTGGTCGACGATCGTTACGCGTGTTTCGAGGCGGGAATGGACGGCTTCCTTGTCAAGCCGCTCGACCGCGACAAACTGGCCGACGCACTCGCGAGCGTAAGTATTTCCGGCAGCGTCGCTGCGTAGTTGCGTCACACGGCGCAAACATCGCTGTCACAAATCCGTATCAGGACCGTGGTTATTCGATCCTCAAACTGCATTTCCATGATTCGTCTGGAGCAGTGGAAGGACGAGAATGTACGGCGACAAGCCAGGTCTGATCGAAATGTTCAGGCCAGAGATCGCAAAGTCGGCAGCGTCAGCTGCGGTGACATGGCTGAAGCCGCAACGCTTCGAGCCGGCCTTTAAGCCGAAACGAATCTTCCCGGCGGCACCATTGTTGGGCCGCATCGGACCGCTCGAAGTGCGCCTCGCTCAATCCAAGGGCGACGTGAAGCGCGCGCAGCGATTGCGCTACAAGGTTTTCTACAAGGACGGCAACGCCATTGCCGATGCGGCGACCATGCTCGCACAGCGCGACAAGGATTCGTTCGACAAGCTCTGCGATCATCTCTTGGTTATCGACCACGCCGCCAAGCCGTCGCTCAGCGGCAAGCAGCCCGTCGTCGGTACTTATCGTTTGCTACGTCAGGATATCGCCGACCATCACGGCGGATTCTATACCGGCCATGAATTCGACATCGCCGGATTGATGCAGCGTCAGCGCGGCTTGAGATTTCTGGAGCTCGGACGTTCCTGCGTGTTGCCGCCCTATCGGACCAAGCGCACGGTCGAACTGCTATGGCACGGCATATGGACCTACGTGCGCCGCTATCAGTTCGACGTCATGATCGGTTGCGCGAGCTTCGAGGGCACCGATCCGAAGCGCCTCGCTTTGCCACTTTCCTTTCTGCATCACTTCGCACGCGCGCCGGAAGACTGGCGCACAAGCGCACTGTCGTCGCGCGGCGTCGACATGAACATGATGACGAAAGACACCATCGACACCAAGGCGGCACTGAAAGCGTTGCCGCCGCTCATCAAGGGTTATCTTCGCGTCGGAGCCTTCATCGGCGATGGCGCGGTCGTCGACCACCAGTTCGGCACCACGGATGTACTGGTTGTCATGCCGGTGTCGGCGATCAACGAACGCTATCTCGGCCATTTCGGCGCGGATGCGAGCCGCCACGCAGCGTAACGAACCGCTCCGTTGTCATGCCCGGACTTGTTCCGGGCATCCCGATCACCAAAGCACCGCGCTAAATTCATCGAGATCGCCGGGACAAGCCCGGCGATGACATCGTAGTTGCGAAAGCACCTGATGCTTACAAACGCCGCAGCGACACCGTCTCGATGACGTGATCGCTGCCCTTTTTGAGGATGAGCGTCGCGCGCGGCCGCGTCGGCACAATGTTCTCTTGGAGGTTCACGAGATTGATCGTATTCCACAGCGAGAGCGCCTTGTCGGTCGCTTCCTTGTCGGACAATTTCGCGTAGCGATTGAAATACGAACGCGGATCCAGGAACGCCGTGTCGCGCAGCGTGAGGAATCGCTCGACATACCATTCGCGCAGAATGTCTTCCTCCGCGTCGATATAAACCGAGAAGTCGAAAAAGTCCGACACGAACGGCACGGCCTTGCCGTCGCTCGGCAGCGGTCCGGTCTGCAGCACGTTTAGCCCTTCGACGATCAGAATGTCGGGACGATCGACCTCCTGCCAGTGGTTCGGCATAATGTCATAGGTCAAATGCGAATAGACCGGCGCGCGCACCGGGCGGCGGCCGGATTTGATATCCGACAGGAACGACAACAATGCCGAACGATCGTAGCTTTCCGGAAAGCCCTTCTTCTGCATCAGGCCTTCGCGTTCGAGCACTTCGTTCGGAAAAAGAAAACCGTCCGTCGTGACGAGATCGACTCGCGGGCGCGGTGACCAGCGCGCCAACAGCGCTTGCAGCACGCGCGCCGTGGTTGACTTTCCGACTGCAACCGACCCCGCGACGCCGATGATGTAGGGCATCTTGCGATCTTCGATGCCGAGAAACTGGCGTTCCGACACAAACAGGCGCTGCGCCGCCGACACATAGAATGTCAGCAGGCGCGACAGCGGCAGATAGATTTCCTCGACCTCTTTCATGTCGAGACGGTCGTGCATCGAATGCAGCCGCTCGACTTCCTTCGGCGTCAGCGTCATCGGCGTGTCGTCACGCAGCGCCGCCCATTGCGCGCGCGAAAAGCGGCGATAGGGATCGTATAAAATCTGATCGGCTCTCACATCCATGAGCCACAACCCTTACGCAAACGCATCACTCTCTCACTCGACGCAACTCAGTCGCGCTTGCGCGCGGCCTTTTCTTCAAGACCCGACATCTGGGTCCGCTTCGCCAATTCGTCTTCGACATCCGACAGCTTGATGCCGCGCGACTTCAACAGCACCAGAAGATGGAAGATCACGTCCGCGCTTTCCGCGATCAGATTGGCGCGATTGTTTTCCACCGCCGCGATCACGGCCTCGACCGCCTCTTCGCCGAGTTTCTTGGCGACATGATCCGGCCCCTTGTCGAGCAGCTTGCGGGTATAGGACGCCTCTCCGCCCGACGCCGCGCGGGCGTCGATGGTTGCAGCGAGATCCTGAATCGTGAAGCGGCTCATTTGTGACAATTCTATCAGGTCCGGGCTTGGCCGGGGAGCGCGAAATTCCAAGCCTTATCAGGCATTTGGTATTACGGATCGAGCCGCATCGGCAGACCGTTGCGCACCATATGGTCTTTCGCCTGCCGGATCGTGAATTCGCCGAAATGGAAGATCGAAGCCGCAAGCACCGCCGTTGCGTGACCGTCGCGAATCCCCGCCACCAGGTGATCGAGATTGCCGACGCCGCCTGACGCGATCACCGGCACCTTCACATGATCGGCAATCGCGCGGGTCAGCGGAATGTCGAAGCCCTGGCGGGTGCCGTCGCGATCCATTGACGTCAGCAGGATTTCTCCCGCACCCAGCGAGACCACCTCTTGGGCGTATTCGATGGCGTCGATGCCGGTCGACTTGCGGCCGCCATGCGTGAAGATTTCCCAGCGGTCCAAGCCGGTGCGCTTGGCGTCGATGGCGACGACGATGCACTGGTCGCCGAATTTTTCCGCGGCCTCTTTCACGAATTCGCGCCGCGCGACGGCAGCCGAATTGATCGACACTTTGTCGGCGCCGTAATTCAAGAGTGTGCGGATGTCATCGACAGTGCGAACGCCGCCGCCGACGGTCAGCGGCATGAAACAGGCTTCCGCCGTGCGGCGAACGACATCGAGAATCGTGCCGCGATTCTCATGCGTGGCCGTGATGTCGAGAAAACATAATTCATCCGCGCCTGCGGCGTCATAGGCGATGGCGGCTTCTACCGGATCGCCGGCGTCGCGCAGATCGACGAAATTGACGCCCTTGACGACGCGGCCGTCTTTCACATCGAGGCAGGGAATGACGCGGACTTTAAACATAAGAGTCTCGGAACATTACGCGGCCGCCCGTGCGTTGCGGATGAGCTTGAGCGCTTCCGCGGGATCGACGCGGCCGTCGTAAAGCGCGCGGCCGGAAATCGCGCCTTCGAGTTTTTTTGCGCGCGGCTCCAGCAAGGCCTTCACATCGCCGATGGACGCGAACCCGCCGGACGCGATCACCGGAATCGAAATCCTGTCGGCCAGCGCAATCGTTGCGTCGAGATTGAGACCCTCGAGCATGCCGTCGCGCGCGATGTCGGTGAAAATGATCGCGGCCACGCCTGCGTCCTCGAAACGCTGCGCGATCTCCAATGCAGTGACGGTCGATGCTTCCGCCCAGCCCTCGACCGCGACCTTGCCGTCGCGCGCATCCAGCCCCACCGCGACGCAGCCCGGAAATTTCTTCGCGGCCTCTTTCACCAGCTGAGGATCGCGCACCGCCGCCGTGCCGATGATGACGCGCGCGATTCCCTTTGCGAGCCACGCTTCGACAGTCGCGACATTGCGAATGCCGCCACCGAGCTGCACAGGGAATTTCACGATCTTCAGCATTGCCTCGACGGCTTGCGCGTTCACCGGCTTGCCGGCGAACGCACCGTCGAGATCGACAACGTGGAGATATTCGAAGCCCTGATCCTCGAACGCTTTCGCCTGCGCCGCAGGATCGTCGCTGAACACGGTCGCGCGTGCCATGTCGCCCTGCTGCAGGCGCACGCATTGGCCGTTCTTCAGGTCGATGGCGGGAAAAAGAATCACGGCTTCCACTTGAGAAAGTTCGAGATCAGAGCCAGCCCGAAGCGCTGGCTCTTTTCCGGGTGAAACTGCGTGCCGATGGCGGTGTCCTTCGCGACGATCGCCGTGACCGGGCCGCCGTAATCGGCGCGCGCGACCACGTCCGCATCGTTCGCCGCATTCAGGTGATAGGAGTGCACGAAGTAAGCGTGACGGCCCTTTTCGCCGAGCGGCAACTTTTCAAGAACGGGATGCTCGCGAATGAGATCGAGCGTATTCCAGCCCATGTGCGGGATTTTCAGATTTTCGTCGCGCGGCGTGATCTTTTCGACATCGCCCGCGATCCAGTTCAGCCCCTTGGTGGTGACGTATTCCTTGCCCTGTGTCGCCATCAGCTGCATACCGACGCAAATGCCGAAGAACGGCCGCGCCTTGTCGCGCACCGCTTCCGTCATCGCGTCCACCATGCCGTCGAGCTGGTCCAGTCCCCTGCGGCAATCGGCGAACGCGCCGACGCCCGGCAGCACGATACGGTCCGCCTTGAACACAACATCGGGATCGCGCGTGACGATTACCTTCTCCGGATCGTCCATCGCACGCGCGGCACGCTCGAATGCTTTCGCAGCCGAGTGCAGATTGCCCGAGCCGTAATCGATGATGGCGACGCTCAACGTGGCGCTCCAGGATTCGGAAAGCTGCCAAGGACGTCGTTCTCCGCGCCGACCGTCAAGGTCGGCGGCAGCGGCTGAGTCACGGGTCTGTTCACAATATCATTGCCGCGCGGCGTGTTTGCCCAGCGGCTGAAAAACTTCCGCTCCGCTTCTTCTTCGTTCGCTGCCGAAACAATATCGACCTGACGCCACTTGCCGCGCGACAGAGTCCAGCGCCACAGCGTACCGGCCTCAAATCCCATCAGCACGGCGAACACGATCATGACGGCGAAGCGCGTGACGACGCCGACATCCATCGCCTTGAAAAGCAGTTCGGCGGTAATCGAAATCGCGATGTAGCCGATCAGCGCCAGCCACAGCCGGTGCCACACCAGCCAGATGAGCGCCGCGATGAGCGCCCAGACATAAAATCCGTCGCGCACGAACACGACCTTGTCGCCGGTCGCGCGGACATCGACGCCGTAGCCTGCCGGAGCATGTACCGTGTAGATCGCCATTGTCAGTCTCCAGAACCGCGCCGCGAATCCTTTAGATCGTGCGGCCTGACCGGATTCGAAAGGGGCAGCCGCGCATGACAAGCATACGCGGCGTGCGATCAACCGCCGAGCGTGCCCTTGGTCGAGGGAATCTCGTTGGCCGCCTTCGGGTCGATGGCGATGGCAATCCGCAGCGCCCGCGCCAGTCCCTTGAAGCAGGACTCCGAGATGTGATGCGAGTTATCGCCGTACAGCGTCTCGACATGCAGGGTAATGCCCGCGTTCATCGCGAATGCGTTGAACCATTCGCGCACGAGTTCAGTGTCGAACGCGCCGATCTTGTCGCGCGGAAATTCCGACTTGAACACCAGCACCGGACGGCCCGAAATATCGATGACGACGCGCGACAGCGTTTCGTCCATCGGCATGTGAACCGAGGCGTAGCGCGTGATGCCCTTCATGTCGCGGAGCGCCTGCTTCACCGCTTGCCCAAGCGCGATGCCGACATCCTCGGTCGTGTGGTGATGATCGACATGCAAATCGCCGTCGGCCTTCACCGTGATGTCGATGCGCGAGTGGCGCGCAAGAAGATCGAGCATGTGATCGAAGAAACCGATGCCGGTCGCGACATTGGACACGCCCGTGCCGTCGAGATTGACGGTCACCGCGATGTCGGTTTCCTTGGTTTTGCGCTTGATCGTGGCCGTGCGCATGAAAATCGCTCCGAAAACCTCAAACTGAGGGTCTTTGACACGGCCATGACATACCAGCCTCGGCCGCTCTTCGCTACCGCGAGAAAGGCCGAATTTCCGCGATGTTCAGCTATGGTGACCGAATCCGGCGCGCGGCGGCCGGATTTGCAACGGCGTTGCCGAGCCCATAAATGAAGGCCGGAACAAGGGGTTTTCATGCAGGCATCACAGAACGACGTCTGGCACGGCACGACGATTTTGACAGTCCGCAAGGGCGGCAAGGTCGTGATCGGCGGCGACGGACAGGTTTCCATCGGCCAGACCGTCATCAAATCCAACGCAAAAAAAGTCCGCAAACTCGGCAAGGGTGACGTGATCGGCGGATTTGCCGGCGCGACTGCCGACGCTTTTACTTTATTTGAGCGTCTTGAAAGCAAGCTCGAACAATATCCGGGACAGTTGACGCGCGCCGCCGTTGAGCTGGCGAAAGACTGGCGCACGGATCGTTACCTTCGCCGCCTCGAAGCGATGATGATCGTCGCCGACAAGGAAGTGTCATTGGTACTCACCGGCACCGGCGACGTGCTCGAACCGGAACACGGCGTGATGGCGATCGGCTCCGGCGGCAATTACGCGCTCGCCGCCGCGCGTGCGCTGGTCGATTCGGACAAGGATGCCGAGACCATCGTTCGCCGCTCGCTCGATATCGCCGCCGACATCTGCGTCTACACCAATCGCAACGTCACCATTGAAATGTTGACCACATGAGCGCGAACGTAACGGCGGATTCGCGCTGGCTGACGTTGCGAACGGGCCTTTTGATTGCCGCTGCACTTCTGGTCACACAGGCGAGCCTGCTCTACGCGATGGGCCGCCATCCGATCTGCACGTGCGGATATGTGAAGTTATGGCACGGCGTCGTGAACAGTTCGGAAAATTCCCAGCACATCACCGACTGGTACACGTTCTCGCACATCATTCACGGCTTCATCTTCTACGGGCTGACGAAGCTCGCGTTCCCACGCGCGTCGTGGATCGCGCGGCTGATCCCCGCAATGGTGATCGAAGGCTGCTGGGAGCTTCTCGAAAACTCCAGCTTCATCATCGACCGCTACCGCGCCGGTACGATCTCGCTGGATTACTACGGCGACAGCATCGTCAATTCATTATCGGATACGCTGTCGATGGTGACGGGCTTCCTGGTTGCGAAGACGCTGCCCGTATGGGCGACAGTGACGCTCGCGATTTTTTTCGAGGTGATCGTGGGGTTGCACATCCGCGACAACCTGACGCTGAACATCATCATGCTGATCCACCCGTTCGATGCGATCAAGCAATGGCAGGCCGGGCCTCCGCTCATCTAACGGGTTGAGATTCAGCAAACCCGAATTAGCTAAGGTGTCATGACCGACTTCTCTCCCCGCGAAATCGTTTCCGAACTCGACCGCTACATCGTCGGGCAGACCGACGCCAAACGCGCGGTTTCCATCGCGCTGCGCAATCGCTGGCGGCGGCTGCAACTCACCGGCGCACTGCGAGAAGAGGTGCTGCCGAAAAATATCCTGATGATCGGGCCTACGGGCGTCGGCAAAACGGAAATCGCGCGGCGGCTCGCGAAGCTCGCAGGCGCGCCATTCATCAAAGTCGAGGCGACGAAGTTCACCGAAGTCGGCTATGTCGGCCGCGATGTCGAGCAGATGATCCGCGATCTCGTCGAGGTCGCTATTCTCCAGACCCGCGAGAAAAAACGAAAGGACGTGGCGGCGAAAGCGCAACTCGCCGCCGAAGAGCGCGTCCTCGACGCGCTGGTGGGGCCGGGTTCGAGTCCGGCGACCCGCGAATCGTTTCGCAAAAAGCTGCGCGGCGGCGAGCTGAACGACAAGGAAATCGAGATCGAGACGCAATCATCCGGCGGCGGCGCGCCGATGTTCGAAATTCCAGGAATGCCCGGCGCGCAGATGGGCGCGATTTCCATCGGCGATATTTTCGGCAAGATGGGCGGACGCAAGAAGACGCGGCGGCTCAGCGTCGTCGATTCGCACGAAATTCTCGTCAACGAGGAAAGCGACAAGTTGCTCGACGACGACACGCTGACGCAGGAATCGATCCATGCCGTCGAGAATAACGGCATCGTGTTTCTGGACGAGATCGACAAAATCTGCGTGCGCGATGGCGCGCGCACCGGAGATGTGTCGCGCGAAGGCGTGCAGCGCGATCTGCTGCCGCTGATCGAGGGCACGACGGTCAGCACGAAACATGGCGCGGTGAAAACCGATCATATCCTGTTCATCGCGTCCGGCGCGTTTCATATCGCCAAGCCATCGGACTTGTTGCCGGAATTGCAGGGACGTTTGCCGATCCGCGTCGAGTTGCAGGCGCTGACACGCGACGACATGCGAAGAATTCTCACCGAGCCGGAGGCTTCACTTATCAAGCAATATGTCGCGCTGATGCAGACCGAGGGCGTGACACTGAACATCACGCCAGATGCCATCGACGCGCTGGCCGATGTCGCGGTTGCGGTGAATTCGTCCATCGAGAATATCGGCGCGCGCCGACTGCAGACGGTGATGGAGCGTGTGCTCGACGAGATTTCGTTCGTTGCACCCGACCGCAACGGCGAGACGATCACCATCGACGCAGACTACGTGAAGAAGCATGTCGGCGATCTGGCGAAAAACGCCGATCTCAGCCGGTTTATTTTGTAAGGCGCCGGCGATCTTGCAGCGAATGTCCTGCGCAGGCTTGATCCGCGTATCCATCATTTATGAAATTATTTTCGAAGCGGATGGATTGCCGGGCCAAGCCCGGCAATGACACATCTTGATGTTACCGCGCTCGCCGGATCCGCACATAAAGCGCGCCGTCGCCGCCGTGACCGACATGCGCGGTCTCGAATCCGACGACGACGCTGCGAAATTCCGGCAGGCCCAGCCATTCCGGCACCATGCGCCTCAAAAGCCCGCGTTCCGCGCCGGGTTCCGCGGTGCGTCCCTTTCCTGTGATGACAAGTACGAAGGTGCAGCCGTCCTCGCTGGCATCGTGCAGAAAATTCAAAAGCCTGCGATGCGCGCGGGCCTGCGTCATGCCGTGAAGATCGAGCCGCGCGTCGATGTCTTTTTTGCCGCGCGCGAGATGAGATTTCTCGCGGCGACCGAGCGGCGCGAGCGGCGGCGGAGATTTCGGAGCGCGCGCCGGAGCCTTTGGCAGTTCGATCTGCGGCGGCCTCGCAGCGCTCGACGGCGCGGACGAAGCAGGTGAAGAGGGTTCGGCGACAGGCGCTTCGGTTGCATTGGCGCGCCTGGTCTTGCGCAGCGGTTTTGCGCTCTTCGTGAAATTCTCCCAAAGCTCGCGGTCCTCGCCGCTGAGGACGCGCTTGCGGCGCGGCGGATCGAGATTGGGCGGACGCTTCATCGTCGTTGACGCACGCGATGCCGCGCGCGGCGCGGAGACTCAAGTTTGGCTTCGACTTTCGCGGGCGCTTCCTTCGGCCGCGCCTCAGGCAGCGGAATGAGTGCAACTGTCGATGTCGCGGGGGCCACGTTCTTCGTTGCAACAGCCGTGTCCTTCGCCGTGTCGGTCTGCGGAAACAATTTGGCGATTTTTTCCGACGGACGATCCGCCGGCAGCGGCATGGTCTTGCCGCGCTCGACAGGGTCGAGCGACTTCGGCAGCAGCATCGCGAACTGCGCCGGATTTTTCAGCCGGCCCGCGATTTTGCCGGCGTCCGAACCCGCGCCGAAATAAATATCCGCGCGCGCAGGCCCGACGATAGCCGAGCCCGTGTCCTGCGCCACCATCAGGCGGCGGAACGGCGTGTTGGGTTTATCCGACTCAATCGGAAGATCGCCCGCGATAAAGAACGGCGTGCCGTAGACATGCAGTGCCTTGTCGACCGCAATCGAGCGGCCCGCCGTGAGCGGCACGCCCTGCGCGCCGACCGCTTCGTCTTTATCTGAGAGCTGCACCTCGCGAAAGAAAACATAGGAGCGATTCTGCCGCCGCAGTTCCTTCGCGGCATCGGGATCCTGCTCCATATATTCGCGGATCTTCTGCATCGACATCTGTTCTTTCGGAACGATGCCGCGGTCGATCAGGACGCGCCCGACCGGCGTGTAGCCGTAGCCGTTATGCGCTTCGTAATTCAGCCGGACGATCGAGCCGTCTTCAAGCCGCACGCGCGCAGAGCCTTGAATCTGGATGAAGAGCAAGTCGGTGTAATTTTTCAGCCAGACGACTTCGAGACCGCGGCCCGCAATCGCTCCGTCCTCGATCTCGGCGCGGTCGAAGTAAGGAACGAGTTTTCGCCGTCCGATCTTGCGGAATACGTCGCCCTTGTTCGGCAGGCTGAGACTGGCCTGCGTAAAACCGCGCACGAACAAATTAGAAGGGCGGCGATACACCGGCACCTGATAGAGGTCGCTCCGTGTGCGCGATCCATCGACAACAGGCTCATAGTAACCCGTGACGAACCCGGCATCGTCGCCGATGCGGGATATTTGCAGCGGCACGAAATTCTGCTCGAAGAATTCACGCGCTTTAGCCGTATCCGTGATGTTCGATTCGCGCGCGACGCGGCACGGATCGCGCAGCGATGTGCCGAGCGCCTTGTCGTCGGGAAGCAGCATCGATTGCGCGGCAATCGGCTTGCAGCTGTCGCGAAACGTCTTGAATGCGGGAAGCGGATCGTCGTCCGACCAGCCTTTGAGGTCGCTCCAAGTCAACGGCGCATATTGCGCGCCGTCGATCTGGATCGGCCAGACGACGCGGGTGTAGTCGTTGACGTGAACGTTGGAAGCCTGTGAGTGGCGGCCGCGCCGGGCTTCGGCTTCGTCATTCGCCCAGGGCGGGACGAAATAAAAGCCCGCGGCGCATGCAAGCAGCCATGCGGCGGACAGCAGCAGAACGTGTTTGTTATTGGCCGCTCTCGGTGCCAACGAGCTTCCAGTTCGGATCGCGCGAGGAAATATCACGAGCGAAAGTCCAGATGTCGGTCACGTCGGCGAGCTTGTCGGGATTGCCGTCGACCACCGCGCCGTCCTTGCCGCGCGTGACAGTGATCATCTGCGACACGAAGCGCAGGGTAATCTGTGCCGTCTTGTCGCGAACCTCCGCGTTCACGATGGAAGCCTTGTCGATCGATGCAAACCGCGTCTCGACTTTTTCGCCGCGCTGCTCACGTTCTTTGATCGCGTTCTCGAAGCCTTCATAGACGTCGGACGACAGAAGGTCCTTCAGCGCGCGGCGTTCTCCGTTGGCGAACGCCAGCACGATCATCTCGTAAGCGCTCTTGGCACCCGAGACGAAATGCTGCGCATCGAACGACGGATCGCTGAGCGCGATCTGGTCGAGGCCCTGCGCGAGTGCGGAACCTTGATCGGCGATTCCCTTCCAGCGATCCACCGGAGTCGCGGGTTCTGCCGACGGTGCCAATGGCGCCTGATCCGTAACCGTGCCCGGCATCGGCACGACATTATCCGGCGCGCCACGCAGCACATCGCGCGCGGCCTGATTCAGCGGCGGACGCTCTTCTCCGGTTCGCTGACCCAGCACGCTGCGCAGGCGCAGGAAGATAAAGACGGCCAGGGCCAGAAAAATGATGGTGTAGATGTCCACGTCGCATTCACTTTCTGATCGGTGCCAGGATAGCTGCCGCAAAGTTTAATGGCTGGCCGCGCCGAAATTCGCTGGTGTCGATGTAGGCACGAAAGACGATTCAGCCAATATCACTTAACGCCGCGCACCTGAAAATGGCCGCAAGGATGGATCGATAACGCCCTTGTTGCGGCCGATTTGGCTTAATTCTAGCCGATACGGCAGTGGCGGCCAACCTTCCGGCCCCCGAACGGGTCCATCGTCCTTGTCGAATGCGGCAAGCCTATGATAGCCACTCGCCTCGATTGAGCCTGCTAAAGCGGCATTCACTGCAATTCCGGTACGATTTGCGGAAATTTCGTTCCAGCGCCAGTCCGGATTTCAACGCTCTCGGAGAGATTTCATGACCAACGGCAATGGCGGCAATGGTGCGCCTCTCGAGAACGCCGCCCCGCCCCAGCTCAACGTGCTGGCGCAATACATCAAGGATCTGTCGTTCGAGAATCCGAATTCGCCGGCCTCGCTCGGCCCGCAGGACAAGCAGCCTGCGATCAACATCCAGATCAACGTCACCGCAAAGAATCTCGGCGAGAACGACTACGAGATCGCGCTGTCGATCGACGGCAAGGCCGACAATTCCGGCACGACTCTTTTCGCGTTTGAGCTGATTTATGCCGGCGTGTTCCGCGTGCAGAACGTGGGGCAGGAAAATCTGCATCCGCTCATCATGATCGAATGCCCGCGATTGTTGTTCCCCTATGCGCGGGAGATCATTTCGAACGCGGTGCGTAACGGCGGCTTCCCGCCGCTGATGCTCGATCCGGTGGACTTTGTCGGGCTGTACCGCCAGAACATGGCGCGTCAGGCCGAACAGATGAAGCCGAGCTGACCCGCTCTTTCAGTTTTCCGGTTTGAATTCGTCCCACAGCGGCTTGTCGCCAAGCGTCGCGACGAAAGCGGCGTGTGCAGCCAAGTCCTGTTCGCTCAGCCGTGGCGCGAGCGGCGTTTCGCGCTGGCGGCGCGGTTGATCAGATTGCACGCTTGAAAACGACGTGCGGGCTTCGGCCAGAATCATCTGCGACTGACGCGCCCCGATCAAATCAATATAGACTTCCGCCAGCAATTCGGCGTCGAGCAGAGCGCCGTGCTTGGTGCGGCGTGAATTGTCGATTGCATAACGCGAGCACAGATCGTCGAGACGATTCGAGACGCCCGGATGCTTGCGGCGTGCGAGCAGGAGCGTGTCGACCAGGCGTTCGCGCGCAATCGCGGGCTTTGAGACTTTCTCAAGCTCGAAATTGATGAAACCGACATCGAACGACGCATTGTGAATGACGAGCGGCGCCTCGCCGATGAATTCCAGAAATTCCTCGACCACACTCGCGAACAGCGGTTTGTCGGAGAGAAATTCGGCGGACAGTCCGTGAACCGCGAAGGCTTCCTGCGGCATATCGCGTTCGGGATTGAGATAGCGGTGAAACGTCTGGCCCGTCGCCATGCGGTTGACCATCTCGACGCAACCGATCTCGACCAGGCGATCTCCGCGCAAGGGATCGAGGCCGGTGGTTTCGGTATCGAGAACGATTTCACGCATGGTCGGTGGTCCGAATCAGCTACGACGCTTGGGCATCTTAACAACTTCGGCCAGAATTTCCCTGATGCGTTCGCGCACAGGTTCCAATCCATGCCCGGTATCCACGATGAAGTCGGCGCGTTTGCGCTTCTCGGCGTCGGGCATCTGCCGCGCCAGAATCGCGTCCAGCTTGTCATGCGTCATATTCTCGCGCTCGAGAATCCGGGCGCGCTGAACGTCGGGTGCGGTCGAGACGACAACCACCGCATCGACGCGATTTTCGCCTCCGGTCTCGAACAGTAGCGGAATATCCAGCACCGCAACCGGCGCTCCGGATTTTTCCGCATCGCTCAGAAATTTCAGCTGATGGCTGCGCAGCATCGGATGCACGATCTTCTCCAGCCGCGACATCGCTTCGGGATTGTTGACCACCATCGCCGACAATTTTTGACGGTCCACTTTTCCGTTGACGGTGCTGCCGGGAAACGCGGCCTCCATCGCCGGCGCCGCCTCGCCTTCGTAAACCTGATGCACGGTGGCATCGGCGTCGTACACGGGCACGCCCGCCTCCACGAACAATTTCGCGGTGGTGGATTTACCCATGCCGATCGATCCGGTCAGGCCCAACAAGATCATGTCTAGACGCTCAAAAGATTTTCGCCGCGTAAAAAAGCCAGTAATGGCAACAGCGGCAACCCCAAAATCGTAAAGTGATCGCCGTCGACTTTCTCGAGCAGATGCGCACCAAGACCTTCAAGCTGATAGGCGCCGACGCTGGTGGTGACTTTATCTCCGGCCGCATCGAGATAAGACGCGATATCTCTCGCGGTCAATTTGCGCATGGTCATGCGGGCAGCGCCGACATGCGAGAACACAACTTGTCCTTGTCTTGCAACGCTAACTGCGCTGTGCAGCGTATGCATCTGTCCTGCCAGCGCGGCCAATTGATCCGCAGCAGCATCGCGACCGGCCGGTTTGCTGAAAAGCCGTTCACCCAGCGCCAATGTCTGATCCGCGCCGACGACATAACGCTTCGGATGCAGGGCCGACACGTGCTTGGCTTTTTCGGCCGCCAACAACGTTGCAATCCCGCCGGGATTTTTCATGCCGGATTTTTGCTGAATGCCGCGTTCGTCGATATTCGCTGGCATTGTTTCGACAGTGAGTCCCGCATTTTCAAGCAGCGATTTCCGCACGGCACTTTGCGAGGCGAGAATCAGCGGATGGTCTCCGCGCCAGATGCTCATTCACCGATGCTCTTCTGACGCTGGCGGTCGGCGTAGAGCTTCATCACGGCCGCGGCAGTTTCCTCGATCGAGCGGCGCGTAACGTCCAGCAGTTCCCATCCGTGTTTCGCGGCGAGTTTGCGCGACAATGCGACCTCGTCGGTCACCGATTGCCGGTCGATATAAGAGTCGTCGCCGGTCTTGGCGCCAAGACCAAGCAGCCGATTTTGTCTGACCTGGATGAGCCGTTCGGGCGTGGCCTGAAGGCTGACCACCAGCGGCTTCTTCAAGTCCTCAAGCTCACGCGGGATTGGAATCCCCGGCACCAATGGCACATTGGCGGTACGCACGGCGCGATTGGCGAGATAGATCGACGTCGGAGTCTTCGACGTGCGCGACACGCCGACCAGAACGATGTCGGCGTCCTCCAGCCCTTCGACGTGCTGGCCGTCGTCATGCATCATCGTGTAATTGAGCGCGTCGATACGCTTGAAATAATCCGCGTTGAGCGTGTGCTGCGCGCCGACCCGGGGCGATGTTTCGGTGCCGAGATAGGCCTGGAACAGCTGCATCACCGGCCCGATGATCGACAGGCTCGGAATATTGATCTCGCGGCATTTGGCTTCCAGCCGTGACACGAGATCCTTCTCGAGCAGCGTGAACAGCACGATGCCCGGTGTTTCCTCGATTTCGGCCAACACGCGATCGAGTTGTTTCTGGCTGCGCACCAGCGGATAGACATGCTCGACGGGGGACACATTCGCGTACTGAGCGGCCACCGCGCGCGCCACCGTGATCAGCGTCTCGCCGGTCGAGTCCGAAATCATGTGAAGGTGGAAGTAACTACTGCTGGTAGGCATGAGCCTCAGACCGACCCTATCGTTTTCACGGCGCTGTTGTGGAGCAGCGTGAATTGCTGTGCGCAGAATCCGTTGAATCCGTTCGCGGATAAGACTCGCCCGGGATAACCCGCTTCTTTATTCACAGCCATGATTTCAGCAAACAATCGCACCATGCATGCGATGCTAGCGGGCCTATGTGGATTTGTCTTGGATGAATCCGGGAAACGGTGCCGCAAGATACTGAAATATAGTCAGTATTGCGTGGGACAAAATTTATCCCATAGCGTGTGTTACGGCATGCGCTGTTGATTGTAGTTGAACAAAGAGAGAAGAACATTGCGTGAGTCATAATCACTGCAACGCTGACTCTCACTTAAGAATCTAAAAAGGATTCTTTAGGCAAGTCGTGCTTGCGGAAACATCCCCTCTCACGTCAGGTATCGATGCGGTTCAACCGAGGCCGCTGTCGATCGTTCCAGCGAGAATGAAAGTTCTCGTCACTTAGCAAAGAAAAGTCTTGGCAATGTACGAGTGGATCAAGGCGCTGCATGTGATCGCAGTCATCTCCTGGATGGCCGGCATGCTCTATCTGCCGAGGCTGTTCGTCTATCATACGCAAGCCAAAGCCGGGTCAGAACTGTCCGAGACATTGAAGGTGATGGAATGGCGGCTGCTGAAATTCATCATCAATCCGGCGATGATCGTGACATGGATTGCGGGGCTTTATCTCGCATGGGCCGGAAATTGGCATACAGCGCACTGGTTTCAGGCGAAGTTCGCGCTGGTGATGGTGCTGTCGGCGGTCCACGGGTATCTTGTTGGCCGGGTTCGTGCCTTCGATGAGGATCGCAATACCAAAAGCCAAAAATTCTACCGTATTCTCAACGAGGTACCCACTCTGCTGATGATTGCGATTGTCATTCTGGTGATCGTAAAGCCGTTTTAGAACGCAAATCGGCATTTCCTATCAAAACGATCTCCTTGCCTGAACGATGCCGATTTTCTATAGTCGCTTTATCCCACCGAACGCAGACGGATGCGGTTGAGTCCCGGTTCCAATGTTGAACCGGCCGCTGCATCAGGTTCGCAAGCCTCCCCGGCTTCTTCGTCGATCAAGTCCTTCACTCGCTGAAAATTTTTCGGACATCTGAAATTTTGGTCGTCCGTCTATTGGCAAGCAGGCCGAATCTTCGTTTGCACCCCTCCCCTCGACGACACTCCACAGGACAACCCCCATGCGGGAAATAAAACTTCAGGACCTCAAAGCCAAAACAGCTGCGGAGCTTGTCTCCTTCGCTGAGGAAAAGGGGGTCGAAAACGCCAGCACCATGCGCAAGCAGGAGCTGATGTTCGCCATTCTCAAACAGCTCGCCGTGCAGGAAACCGACATCATCGGCGAAGGCGTGGTCGAAGTCCTCTCCGACGGCTTCGGCTTTTTACGCTCCTGGGACGCGAATTATCTCCCCGGCCCCGACGATATTTATGTGTCGCCTTCGCAGATCCGGCGTTTCGGCCTGCGCACCGGCGACACCATCGAAGGCCAGATTCGTTCGCCGAAAGAAGGCGAGCGCTACTTCGCGCTGCTCAAGGTCAACACGCTCAATTTCGAAGACCCGGAAAAGTCCAAGCACAAGGTCAATTTCGACAATTTGACGCCGCTGTTTCCGGACGAGCGCTTCAAGCTCGAGATTGACGATCCGACGCGCAAGGACCTTTCTCCGCGCGTCATCGACATCGTCGCACCCATCGGCAAGGGCCAGCGCGCATTGATCGTGGCGCCACCCCGCACGGGTAAAACCGTGCTGATGCAGAACATCGCGCATTCCATTACAGCCAATCATCCGGAATGTTTTCTGATCGTTCTGCTGATCGACGAACGCCCGGAAGAAGTCACCGACATGCAGCGCTCGGTGAAAGGCGAAGTCGTGTCTTCGACCTTCGACGAGCCGGCATCGCGTCACGTTCAGGTCGCCGAAATGGTGATCGAAAAGGCCAAGCGTCTGGTCGAACACGGCCGCGATGTCGTGATCCTGCTCGATTCGATCACCCGCCTCGGACGCGCCTACAACACCGTTGTGCCGTCATCCGGCAAGGTGCTGACGGGCGGCGTCGATGCCAATGCGCTGCAGCGGCCGAAGCGTTTCTTCGGCGCGGCGCGTAACATCGAGGAAGGCGGTTCGCTGACCATCATCGCGACTGCGCTCGTCGATACAGGTTCGCGCATGGACGAAGTCATCTTCGAAGAGTTCAAGGGCACCGGCAACTCCGAACTCATTCTCGATCGCAAGGTCGCCGACAAACGCACCTTCCCTGCCATCGACATCGCGCGCTCCGGCACACGCAAGGAAGAACTCATCACCGATCCGCAGCTGCTCAAGAAGATGTACGTGCTGCGGCGCATCCTCAATCCGATGGGTTCGATGGACGCCATCGAGTTCCTGCTCGACAAGCTGCGCAACACGAAAAACAACGCCGAGTTTTTCGAGAGCATGAATACGTAAAGCTGCAAACGACCGCACCAACGTTTGCAGGAAATGCCCGGCTTCGCGCCGGGCATTTTTTTGAGCGCGGCGAAGCGCGACAGGCCTTCGCGCCGCAATCTCGCCATCCGATTCCAAGTCCGTCACCGTTTCGCCTTTCCATAATCAGACGGAATATATTGCGCTGCAACATGATTTATGCTGCACCGGAAGCTGCAGCAATTTAAGGACTTGTTAGGCTTTGGCTTGAGTTGGGCGGACTCTACGGACAAAACAGGCCATGCATTCTCGCAACCAGACCATTTTTGCGCTGTCGTCGGGCCGCCCGCCCGCAGCCATCGCGATTGTCCGCGTCTCGGGACCGCAGGCGCGAGCAGCTCTCAAACAATTATGCGGAAAATTGCCTGAGCCGCGAATGGCTCACGTCGCAACGCTGCGCGATTCGAACGGCGAACCAATCGACGAATCGGTTGTGCTCTGGTTTCCGGCACCGCATTCAGCCACCGGCGAAGACATCGCCGAATTTCAGATTCACGGCGGGCGCGCGGTAATCGCAGCGTTGTTCGCTGCGCTTGAAAAAATCGATGGCTTGCGTCCGGCCGATCCCGGCGAGTTCACGCGCCGTGCGTTCGAGAACGGCAAGCTCGATCTCACCGAAGCCGAAGGTCTCGACGATGTCATTCATGCCGACACGGATCGACAGCGCCGTCAGGCGTTGCGGCAGTTGAAAGGCCTACTCGGTGAAAAAGCCGAAAGCTGGCGCGGGCAAATTATCGAAGCCTCGGCGCTGGTCGAAGCGGGAATCGACTTCTCCGACGAGGGCGACGTGTCGGCGGAATTGGTTGCGCCGGCGCTGAAGAAAATTTCGGCGTTGAAAGCAGAAATCGAGGAAACCCTTGCGGCATCGGCCCAAAGTGAACGCCTTCGCGACGGACTTGTGGTCGCGATTGCCGGTCCGCCGAACGCGGGCAAATCGACGCTGCTCAATCGTCTCGCGCGGCGCGAGGCCGCGATCGTCTCGCCTCATGCCGGCACGACGCGCGACGCCATCGAAGTGCATCTCGATCTCGATGGCTATCCGGTGACGCTGATCGACACCGCCGGCATTCGCGATACGCAGGATCCGGTGGAGCAAGAGGGCGTGCGGCGTGCACGCGAACGTGCGCGATCCGCGGATCTTGTGGTGTGGCTCGTCGATGCGAGCGATCCGACGCCGCCTGAAGTGGATGGCGATTTGAAAGACATGCCGATCTGGATCGCGCGCAACAAGATCGATCTCGCGAATTCTGCTCAAACGTCGCGGATCGAAACGGTCGCGATTTCCGCGTCGCGCGGCGACGGCATCCAAGAACTGGTCGCGCGTCTGGTTTCTTTCGCGCAAGAATTTTTCGCCTCAAGCGAAAGCGGAATTGTCAGCCGCGCGCGGCACCGGATGCTGCTTCGGGAAACGGCCGATTCGCTTGGGAGGGCGGTTGCGGCGGCTGGGCAAGGCGATGAATTACTTGCAGAAAATCTGAGAATTGCAATTCACTCCTTGGGGCGGCTGACCGGCCGCGTGGATGTCGAAGATATTCTGGACGTGATTTTCCGCGAGTTCTGCATCGGCAAATAAGTTCGATGTTTCACGTGAAACGTTTGGCCGCCGCTTCCCTGTTTCACGTGAAACACAGCTTTCGCCTTTGAGCATTTGCATCGTCGCGATAGAACCCGCGCTCATGAGCACATCGTTCGACGTCATCGTGATCGGAGGCGGGCACGCCGGCTGCGAAGCCGCGGCTGCTTCCGCGCGCGTGGGCGCGAAGACTGCACTTGTCACTCACAAATTTTCGACCGTCGGTGCGATGTCCTGCAATCCGGCCATCGGCGGTTTGGGGAAGGGCCACCTTGTTCGCGAGATCGATGCACTCGACGGTCTGATGGGCCGCATCGCCGACCAAGGTGGCATCCAGTTTCGCGTGCTTAATCGCCGCAAGGGACCGGCCGTTCGCGGTCCGCGCGCGCAGATCGACCGCAAGCTCTATGCGGCGGCGATGCAGACAGCGATCCGCGAGACCGAGAGCCTCGAAGTTATTGAGGGCGAGGCGGACGAGCTGCTTTTGGATGGCGGAAGAATTTGCGGGATTCGCCTCGGCGATGGCCGGAAATTTGCGGCTGGTGCCGTCGTCATCACCACCGGCACATTCCTGCGCGGCCTGATCCACCTTGGTGAAAAGAACTGGCCGGCCGGCCGTATCGATGAAGCTCCAGCGATGGGACTTTCGAAATCATTTGAGCAGGCGGGATTCACACTGGGCCGTCTTAAAACCGGAACGCCGCCGCGCCTCGATGGTTCGACCATCGACTGGAGCGCGGTTGAGATGCAGCCGGGCGACGATCCAATCGAGCCTTTCTCGGTCATGACCGAACGCATAACGACTCCGCAGATCGAATGCGGGATCACCCGCACAACGAACGCGACGCACGACATCATCCGCGCCAACGTCCATCGCTCGCCGATGTATTCCGGCCAGATCAAAAGCAGCGGCCCGCGTTATTGCCCCTCCATAGAAGACAAGATCGTCCGTTTCGGCGATCGAGACGGGCATCAGATCTTCCTCGAGCCGGAAGGGCTGGACGATACGACCGTCTATCCGAACGGCATTTCGACATCGCTTCCGGAAGACGTTCAGAAGGCCATTCTGGAGACGATTCCGGGTCTTGAGAATGTACGGATGGTGCGTCCCGGCTACGCCATCGAATACGATCACGTCGATCCCCGCGAACTCGACCCAACGCTTCAGACCAAGCGTATTCCGGGGCTATTTCTGGCAGGTCAGATCAACGGCACAACGGGCTACGAAGAGGCGGGAGCGCAGGGACTTGTCGCCGGTCTGAATGCCGCTTTGACAGCTTCGGGCGGCTCTCCGGCCATTTTTGATCGTGCGGACGGCTATCTGGGCGTGATGATCGACGACCTGACATCGCGCGGCATCACCGAGCCCTATCGGATGTTCACGTCGCGCGCTGAATATCGTCTCACGCTGCGGGCCGACAATGCGGATCAACGCCTTACGGATTGCGGAATCTTGTTCGGATGCGTGGGTTCTGAGCGCCGAATGTTTCACGTGAAACGAATGGCTGCTTTGGCGGATGCAAAGGCGCTCTCGAAGTCGCTTTCGATCACACCGAACGAGGCGGCAAAGCACGGTCTCACTCTCAATCGCGATGGCCAGCGCCGCTCGGCTTTCGATCTGCTCGCTTATCCGGATGTAACCTGGCAGCAGGTCGCGTCGATCTGGCCGAAGCTCGACGCCATCGACTCGGTCATCGCTACGCATCTGGAAATCGATGCGAAGTACGATGTCTATCTCTCGCGGCAAGCGGCCGATGTCGATGCGTTCCGGCGCGATGAAAGTCTGCTGCTGACGGACGTGGACTATTCGCTGGTGCCAGGCCTTTCCAACGAGGCGCGGCAGAAACTCGAAGCCAATCGCCCGCGCACGATTGGGCAGGCCGGTCGCATTGAGGCGATGACGCCTGCAGCGCTGGCGATCCTCGCGGCCTATCTGCGGCGTCAGGCGCGCAAGCCTGGTTCGATTGCGCCTGCATCGATTTCGGCCTGACGGGCGACGCCCGTGGCCGACGCAGAGTCCTCTCAGATTTCGGCCTCCGACAAAGCAGCCGCGCTGAAGCTCACGCCTGTTTCACGTGAAACAGAACAGCGGCTGGATCGTTATGTCGGCTTGCTGGCGGAGTGGCAGACGAAAACGAACCTCATCGCATCGTCGGAGCTTCCGAGAATCTGGACGCGCCACGTCGCTGACTCGCTGCAGCTTGTTCGGCTCGCGCCATCGGCGAATCGCTGGCTGGATTTCGGTAGCGGCGGCGGATTCCCGGGCGTCGTTGTTGCCTGCGCGCTTGCTGAAAAAGAAAATGCGCGAATCGATCTCGTCGAACGCAACGCCAAGAAGGCGGCTTTCTTGCGCGAGGCTTTGCGCGTGACGAATTCGCCGGGCACCGCTCACCTGTCGAGCATCGAGGATTACGTGGACAGGTCGAACGCGCCGGTCGATTGCATCACCGCGCGCGCGGTCGCTCCCCTAAATTCCCTTGTGGGTTACGTCGAGCCGCTCGTGAAACGGGGCGCAAAAGCGTTGTTCCTCAAGGGGCAAGATGTAGACGCCGAATTGACGGAAACTACTAAATACTGGACAATCCAGCATCGACTTCATCGCAGCCTGACCGGCGACGGCTGGATCGTTGAAATCGAATCGATTGCCAGGCGCTGAAATGCTGCGCTGCACAAAGATCGGGTGGGTATACAATGATCGACATGAAGGGAATCTTCGGCGGCGAGAACGGACCGGCTCACGCAGATGGGCATCCGCGAATTCTGGCGCTCGCCAATCAAAAGGGCGGCGTCGGCAAGACGACGACTGCGATCAATCTCGGTACGGCACTGGCCGCCATCGGCGAGCGCGTGCTGATCGTCTACCTCGATCCGCAAGGCAATGCTTCCACCGGGCTCGGAATTGACCGCCGCAATCGCAACTGCTCGACCTACGACGTACTGATCGGTGAAGCGAAGCTGCGCGATGCAATCATGCCGACGGCGGTGCCGCGTCTTCACATCGCGTCGTCGACAATGGACCTATCCGGTCTCGAGCTTGAACTCGGCTCCGCGCGCGATCGCGCGTTTCGTCTGCGCGATGCGCTTGCTGGACTGAATGACGGTTTGGACAAGGACAACGACTACACCTATGTGCTGGTCGATTGCCCGCCATCGCTCAACCTCATCACCGTCAACGCGATGGCAGCGTCGCACGCGATCCTCGTTCCGCTTCAGTGCGAGTTCTTCGCGCTCGAAGGTTTGTCGCAGCTTTTGCAGACCGTCGAGCAGGTTCGCTCGACGCTGAATCCGACGCTGACGATTCACGGCATCGTGCTGACCATGTTCGACGCGCGCAACAACCTGTCGAACCAGGTCGTCGCCGATGTGCGCCAGTTCATGGGCAAGAAAGTTTACGACACGATGATTCCGCGCAACATCCGCATCTCGGAAGCGCCATCCTATGGAAAGCCGGTTCTCGTCTACGATCTCAAATGCGTCGGCTCGGAGGCTTACCTCAAGCTCGCCACCGAAGTGATCCAGCGCGAGCGCGAATTGCGCACGCACTGAATCTGCAGCGTTGGGATTGTGACGGGAGGTTTGCGTTGAGTCGTGCGAGTGCAAGGGAGACGGCGATGGCCGACGAAGCGCGTTCGCGATTGGGCCGGGGTCTTGCCAGCCTGATCGGCGATGTCGGCGGCGAGGCGGCGCATGTCGATCGACCGTCGAAGGCCGCGCCGCGCAAAGTCCCGATCGAATTTCTCAAAGCCAATCCAAAAAATCCGCGCCGCTCATTCTCGGATGCCGAACTCGCCGAGCTTGCCGACTCGATCAGACAGCATGGCGTGATCCAGCCCATCGTTGTGCGGCCGGTGAAGGGCGCGACCGATCGCTTCGAAATCATCGCCGGCGAACGCCGCTGGCGCGCGTCGCAGAAGGCCGGTCTGCATGATGTGCCGATCGTCACAATCGATGTCACCGATAGCGCGGCACTCGAAATCGCGATCATCGAAAACGTGCAGCGTTCGGATTTGAACGCGATGGAAGAAGCGCAGGGCTATCACGCGCTCGCCGCGGAATACAAACACAGCCAGGACGAGATCGCCAAGCTCGTCGGCAAGAGCCGCAGCCACGTCGCCAACATGATGCGGCTGACCAAGTTGCCGAACGAAGTTCAGAGGTTCATTGCCGACGGCAAACTTTCCGCCGGTCATGCGCGCGCTCTGATCGGCGTACCGGACGCGGCAGCCGCCGCAAAGAAAATCGTCGAGCAGGGTTTGAACGTTCGTCAGGCCGAGGCGCTCGCGCATGAAGAAGGCGTGCCGCAGCGCAAGCCGCAGAAATCGCGCGGCGGAAGCGCGGCTGCGAAGAAAGACCCGGATACGATTGCGCTGGAAAAGCGCGTCAGCGATGTGCTCGGTCTGAAAGTCAGCGTCGAGCACCGCAATCCGGGTGGCGCAGTACAGATCAAATACCGCGATCTCGATCAGCTCGACGATATTTTGCGGCGTCTCGAATCGCGCCGCAAATAGGGCGCTTCTCGCTATCCGCGCCGGCGGGAATTGACCGCAATCGCCAGCAAGGTTCGCTGCGCAATCGTATCCGCCAGATCCGATTGCTTGCGCATTTCTAGCACGGCGTCTGCGAGTTGCGCAATCACTCTCAACAAACGATCCGAACTGGAATTGCGCAGTGCTATTTCGACCAGCGGCTTGCGGGAGAAATGCAGGCGCGGAAATCCGCTTTCGACGACATCCGATTCCATTCGGCCTTCATCGACGGACAGCCTTGCCTTATGAAGAGCTGCGGCCTGCCGCTGCGCCGCCATCAAAATCGCATTTGGATTGATCCCGGACGCAATGGCCTTGGCAAAAGCCCGTTCGACTTCAGGGGGCTTGCCGGCGAACGCGTTGTCCACCACAGGATCGAGCGCGAGTCCCGACGCGTCGGTGACGATAGCTTCGATGTCATCCAGCGTGATCTCGCTTTTGCCGTGGGCGTAGAGAGCAAGTTTGCGGATTTCGTTGCGCGATGCCTGGCGGTCGCCACCGAGCAGCGAGGTCAATGTCGAGCGGGCATCGGAGGTAATCTTCAGTTTCGAGGCCCGAAGCTCGTCATCGATCAGCCGTTCGAGATCGCGCACGCCGTCCGCGTAACAGGCGATGGCGACGGCCGACTTCGCCTTTTCGCACGACTTCCGTAGCGGCGAGTCCGGGCGTAACTCGCCGGCCTCGATCACAATGCGGCAGTCTTTCGGATTCATGCCAGCGAGGGTGTCGATGCCGCTCGCAAAACTTTTGCCGCCGGCACGAATGCGAATGGCGCGGCGCCCGCCAAATAGCGGCACGGTCATGGCTTCATCGACGAGACGTGAGGGCTCGGCGGCGAGTTCGTCGCCGTCGAGCTTTACAAGCGAAAACGGATCGCTGAGATCGTCGACGGCCGATTCCATCAGTGCGTCAGCGCGTTCGCGCACGAGGCCGGCGTCGGGACCATAGAGGAGGATAATGGGACGCGAGGGATCGGGCTTTGCGAGGAATGCGTCGATGTCTCGTCCGCGAAGCGCGACCACGTTTCGAATCAGGTCCCGGTCGCGAAGAACGACGCCAGCCGCTGATTGATGTTGTCGGCGATGACCTTTGCGGCGCGATCTTCGGCGTCGCGCAATCCACGCGACCGGGCGAAGCGCTGGGTCTGTCCCGGAATGTCGTAGGACACGCGCGAAAAGGTCGAGCCGGTCAGGATCGTCTTGTCGGTAGCGTTGTCTTTCAATTCATAGACGGCATTGATGCCGTAATTCTCCGCGTCGGCCAGCGCCGTGTTCGGATCGATAATGACCGACAGGCGCGAAGTCGAAATGCGCATCAGGAGACGATGCGTCGGCGGATCGCCGACAGCCGATCCGTACATGCTGAACATCAGGTTGTTTCGGATTTCGAGCCCGACGCGCGCCTCGCGCGAGCCGTTCGGCAGATTTAGCGGCGGCACTTCCACGGCGCGTAGCTTGTCGCGCAGGCCCGGCGTGCCGTTCGGCCCGCGTTCGGCATACATCGGCTGAAAGCAGCCGGCCGTCACAGCGGCGAGCGCTACCACGACCGCCAACCGGGCAGCGATGCGGGTATCAAACCACGACATTCACGATCCTCTGCGGGACGACGATGATCTTGCGGGGAGATTTCCCCTCCAAGGCCGATTTTATCGCATCAAGTCCCAAAACGGCAGCCTCAATTTCCGCGGTCGTGGCCCTACGATCCACCATGACATCCCCGCGTTTCTTGCCATTAACCTGCACTGGGAGCGTAATTGTGTCATCGACCAGCAGGCTTTGTTCGATTTCCGGCCAGTGTGCCTCGGAAACCAGACCTTTATGACCGAGCACCTGCCAGCATTGCTCCGCGAGGTGCGGCATCATTGGCGAAATAAGGCGCGGCAGAATATCGAAGGCTTCGCGCGCAGCGGCGGCCAGCGCCGGGTCCTTTTCAAGAGGCTTCTTGGGATCGTCGACCACGTCTGCGAGCGCGCCGACGAACGTGTAGATTTTCGCGATGCCGGTGTTGAAGCGCAGCCGCTCGATCGCATTGGAGACTTCGCTCAGCGTGCGATGCGCGACCGCGCGCAACGCTTTCGCGTCTGCATGATCGCCAGGAATGGACGTTCCCGATTTCGGCAGATGCGGCACGGCCGCGTTCACCAGGCGCCAGATGCGTTGCACGAAGCGGCCTGCACCCTGCACGCCTTCTTCGCTCCAGATCACGTCGCGATCCGGCGGCGAGTCCGACAGCATGAACCAGCGCGCGGTATCGGCGCCGTAAGTGCCGATGATGTCGTCTGGATCCACCGTATTGCGCTTTGACTTCGACATCTTCTCGATGGAGCCGATTTCCACCGGCTCTTTCGAATCGAGCATCGTCGCCGAACGCTTGTCGCCGGTCACTTCGATTCTGATTTCGGCAGGCGACGCGAAGGTGCCGTCCTTCCTCTTGTATGTCTCGTGAACCACCATCCCCTGCGTGAACATGCCGGCGAACGGTTCGTCCATGCCGATATGGCCGGTGGCCTTCATCGCGCGGGTGAAGAAGCGCGAATACAGCAGATGCAAAATCGCGTGCTCGACGCCGCCGATATATTGATCGACCGGCATCATGCGATTGGCAACTTTCGGCGTGGTCGGCGCGCTCTCGTTCCAAGGATCGGTAAAGCGCGCAAAGTACCACGATGAATCCACGAACGTGTCCATCGTATCGGTTTCGCGCTGCGCTTTGCCGCCGCACTGCGGACAGGTGACATGCTTCCACGTCGGATGATGATCGAGTGCATTGCCCGGTTTGTCGAACGAAACGTCTTCCGGAAGAACAACCGGAAGATCCTTGTCCGGCACCGGCACGACGTCGCATTTCGGGCAGTGGATGATCGGAATCGGACAGCCCCAATAACGCTGACGTGAAATACCCCAGTCCCGCAGGCGGAAGTTGATTTCACGCCGGCCCCAACCTTCCTTTTCGAACAGGGCGAGTGAACGCTTCATCGCGTCTTCGCACGTCATGACGCCCGGCTCTCCCGCCCATTGCACGTAGCGAACCGTTTCGGTTTTCGGTGGCGTGAATGCGGTGTTCTTGACGGTTTCTCCGGTCTCAAGCGGCACGAACACGTCAATGACCGGCAAACTATACTTGCGCGCGAAATCGAGGTCGCGCTGGTCATGTGCAGGGCAACCGATGATCGCGCCGGTGCCGTAGTCCATCAGAACGAAGTTCGCGATGAAGAGCGGCAGCTCGATCGATGCATCGCCCGGATGTTGCGCCTTGATGCCGGTGTCGAAGCCGAGTTTTTCGGCGGTGTCGATCTCTGCTTGCGATGTGCCGATGCGATGGCATTCCTCGATGAAGGCCGCGACTTTCTTGTCTTTCGCCGCAAGAGTCTTGGCGAGGGGATGATCGGGTGAGACTGCCGCGAAGGTCGGGCCGTACATCGTGTCGGGCCGCGTCGTGAAAACCGGGAGCGTCTCGAATCCGGCCGGCGCGCCGATCAGCTTGAACTCGAAATGGAGACCTTCACTCCGGCCGATCCAGTTGCGCTGCATGAGTCGCACTTTGTCCGGCCACCGATCAAGTCCATCGATCGCGTCGAGCAGCTCCTGTGAGTATTTCGTGATCTTGAAAACCCACTGGTTGAGTTCGCGCTGCTCGACGACCGCGCCGGAGCGCCAGCCGCGTCCGTCGATCACCTGCTCGTTGGCAAGCACGGTCATATCGACCGGATCCCAATTCACCTTGCGTTTCTCGCGCTCGGCTAATCCCTTCGCAAGAAAATCCAGAAACATCTTTTGCTGATGTTTGTAATAACTCGGATCGCAGGTCGCGAACTCACGCGACCAGTCGAGCGACAGCCCCATCGTCTGAAGCTGCTTCTTCATCGTCGCGATGTTTTCGTAGGTCCATTTCTTCGGCGCGACCTTGCGCTCGATCGCCGCGTTCTCGGCAGGAAGGCCAAAGGCGTCCCACCCCATCGGGTGCAGCACGTTGTAACCCTTGGCGCGCATGTAACGCGCGACCACGTCGCCCATCGTGTAGTTGCGGACGTGACCCATATGGATGCGCCCCGACGGATAAGGGAACATCTCGAGCACGTAGTATTTCGGCCGGGGATCGTCGTTTTTTGTGCCGAAAATGGCCTTTTCGTCCCACAGGCGTTGCCATCGCGGCTCGGATTCGCGGGCGTTATAGCGTTCGGTGGTCATCGCGCAGGGCCGTCTGCCAGAAGAATGTGGAGGTGATTTGTGGCGGCAGACTAGCCACAAAACGCCGCGACGGGTCAACGCCTTGGCAGCTTCGCGACGGCAAACGGGAGTTAGCTGGCGAGCGAAACGGCCTGGTCGGTGGCGCGGATCAGCGCATGTTCGATCACGGTGTTGCGGCCACGGCGTTTGGCCGCGTAGAGGGCCGCGTCGGCCGCCTCGATCAGATCGTCCTGCGGCTGGGCGTCGCTCGGCGAGATCGAAGCGACGCCGACGCTGACGGTGATGACTTTGGACGCGCTCATGCTGTGCGGAATACGGAGGCGCTCCACCTGCGCGCGCACGCGTTCGCCGATCTGCATCGCGGCAGCAGCGTCGGTGTTCGGAACAAGCAGACAGAATTCCTCGCCACCGTATCGGGCCGCAAAGCCCGAGGTCTCATTGGCGATAGCCGAGAGTGTTTCGCCGATCCGGCTCAGACAAGCGTCGCCCTCCGGATGGCCATACGTGTCGTTGAACAGTTTGAAATGATCGACGTCGATCATCATCAGCGAAAGCCCCGATTCGGTCTGCAGCGCCTTCATCCACTCAAACTCAAGGCGGCTCTGAAGCCCGCGCCGATTGGCGAGTCCGGACACGACGTCGATCGATGCCATGACAGTCAGCCGGTCGTTGGCGGCAACCATCTCGCGTTCGCGCTCTGCGAGTTGAGACGCCATCACGTTGAACGCGCGTGTGAGCGGCGCAAATTCCTGCGGCATGCCTGCGCTCGAAACGCGCGCTGACAAATCGCCCTTGCCGAAGCGATTGGCGGTATCGGTCATTGCGCGGATCGGCCGAATGATTAGCCGTTCGCCGACGATCCATGCGCCGAGCAGCGCGAGCAAACCTACAATACCAAGCTGAATGTAGGCATTAAGAATATCCCGGTCGATGTCACCGAGCAGTTGAGCTTCGTTGATGCTGACGATGAGCCGCGCCTTGGTGTCGGCGACTTTCGCGAAGGAGACAGCCTTGCGTTCGCCGTCTGCCGACATGAACGAGATCGAACCGGAATCGCGATTGAGGTTGATTTCCTTGTGGGCGACGGCTTCGAGTAGCGACGTGTCCTTCAGCGGCTGACCGATCAGGCTCTGATGTTCCGGCCGCGCCGCGAGAATGACGCCGGTGCTGTCGACGAGGAAAACGGAAACGCCGGCCCGCGAGATGCGGTCGGTCATCAGCTGCGACATCCACTTCAGATCGACGGCCGCGATGATAACTGCCTCGGGCCCGCCATCGACGGCGGACACGGGATAGGCGGCAATGATTGTCGGCAGGTTGGCCGCGCGGCTAAAGATGTAGTCGCTGAGATTGAACTCGTGGAATTCCAGCGCATGCCGGAAATAGTCCCGGTCGCTCAGATCGAGGCCGACAATACTCGGCGTCGTGGAGCACTGAATCTTTCCTTCAGTACCGAGAATGGAAATGCTGCGGATCCACGGCAGATCGACGCGCAGGCTTGCGCGCATGATGGCGCAACCGCGGCCCTGCTGCGCGGCCGCGGCATAGATATAGGCCGACGACTTCAGCACGGCCTGAACGGTGGAGATGATTTCGCGTTGCGAATCCGCGGTATGTCTCGCAAGTTCGGAAAGTTCGTGAGCGGCCTGTTCGACCTGCTTGACGCGGGTATTTTCGAGCACGCGCACGCGGTCGACCATCAAGGGCAGCACCAGAATCAGCGCGAGCAGAATGAGCCGCCCGCGAATCCCGAAAAGCGCCTTGAGTTTTGGCATGCTGCGGCCGAAATTGACCAACGACATTGCAGTTCCCCTTGTCCCCGCTTTTCAAACTAGGGCAAAGGTTTCAAAATCGGTTTTTTGAATTTCCTAAAATTTGAACGATCCTGAATCAAAGACTATTGGTCAGACTGCATGCCGCCCGAACCACGCACCGAATTAACCGGCGATTCACCAAGCGGTCTCGCTGCTGTGGAAGCGGAGATCGCGCGCGCCTGCAAGGATACGAAACGCGAGCGGTCGTCGGTCAAACTGATTGCGGTGTCGAAAACATTCGAGGCGGATGCGATTTCGCCGGTAATAACGGCCGGACAACGTGTGTTCGGCGAAAATCGCGTGCAGGAAGCAAAGGCGAAGTGGCCGGCGCTGATTGCGGCGCATCCCGGTATAGAGCTGCATCTGATCGGCCCGCTTCAATCCAACAAGGCGAAAGAAGCGGTGACGCTGTTCGACGCCATTCATTCGGTTGACAGGCCGAGCATTTGCGAAGCGTTAGCCAAGGAAATTGTTAAGCAAGATCGCAAGCCTCTGCTGTTCGTTCAGCTCAACACCGGCGAAGAACCGCAGAAGGCGGGTATCCCTCCGCAGGATGCCGATGCGTTTATCGCAAGCTGCCGCGACAGCTACGGTCTGCAGATTTCTGGGCTGATGTGCATTCCGCCGGTTGACGATGCGCCGGCGCCGCATTTCGCGTTGACGGCAAAAATCGCCGCGCGGAATAATTTGAAATTGCTGTCGATGGGCATGAGCGCGGATTTCGCGATCGCAATTCAATTCGGCGCAACGCATATTCGCGTCGGCTCCGCGATTTTCGGACACCGCTGATATCTAGACGATGACGATTCGGGTTGACGGTCCGATGCGCGACAGTAAACGCAGCATCGCCGATTTCGTCATACCGACGCAGCCGGCCGTCGGTGAAAAATTATCGCGCGCGAGATGAAGAAAGACCGCGCTGCCGCGTCCGGCAATTCGCGGCTTGGTGTTGTAGTCGATCTCAATGATATAATCGTAGAGATTGTCCTCGCGCTTGAGGCGGTCGCCGGCCTGGCCGCCCGTTCGCTGGATCGGCATGTTGTAGTGGCGATCGGACGGGTCTTCCGACCACGCATCGGTGTTTGAGATTGCGCGCACCGGCAAGAGTGTGCGCGGCCGCGGATGCCGGTCGGCGCGCCACCATAATTTGATTGGGTGAAATACGCCGCGCGGTGTTGCGCCGTCGCCCTCGAACTTGTTCGACTTGATTCCGCCGCGCCCCAGCGCAACGGGGATGACCTGCGTCCCAGCGACAAGCCAGCCCCGGTTGGGATTGCCTCCAGCCGCATGAATTCTGATCGCAGAGAGCGGCCGATCACGCAGGGTTGTTCGGTAAGTCCTTGGAAAAAGGCCACTTCCCATGCCAGACCGCAACTCCCGCTTGCCCTTGGGGCGGCAAATGCTCTATTTCGGCATTCGCTCAGCGACCGCATACCCCACTCGCGTTCGCACCCAGGGCCATTATCTAAAATCAGATTTTAGAAGGATTGGACGCAATGGCCAACGCCCGCAAGATCCTCATCGTGGAAGACGACAACGATCTGCGCGACACGCTGGTGGAGCAGTTGTCGCTGCACGAGGAATTCGAGGCCTCGGCTGTCGATACGGGTGCCAAGGGCGCGCAAGCGGCCAAGACGAGCTCTCCCGATCTCGTGCTGATGGATGTCGGCCTTCCCGATACCGATGGCCGTGAGGTCGTGCGCAGCCTGCGCAAGGGTGGCTTCAAGGCGCCGATCATTATGCTCACCGGCCACGATACGGATTCCGACACCATTCTGGGTCTTGAGTCTGGAGCGAACGACTACGTCGCCAAGCCATTTCGATTTGCCGTTCTGCTTGCGCGCATCCGCGCGCAGCTTCGCCAGCATGAAGCCAGCGAGGACGCCGTGTTCTCGGTGGGCCCGTACAGTTTCCGGCCCGGCTCCAAGATGCTGACCGGGGCCAACGCCAAGAAAGTGCGGCTGACCGAAAAAGAAACGGCAATTCTCCGGTTTCTCTATCGCGCCGGCCAGATGCCGGTGTCACGCGAGACGCTGCTGCAGGAAGTCTGGGGCTACAATTCCGGCGTGACGACGCACACGCTGGAAACGCACATCTACCGCCTTCGCCAGAAGGTGGAGAAGGACGCCGCAAATCCGGAAATTCTGGTGACGGAATCCGGCGGCTACAAACTGGTGCCGTAATATTTCCGCCATGACATTTTGAATGTCCCGTTGCATGATGCGTTATGTCAATTGACGACGATATTGCGCTGTTCAATCGGGTTCCGACGCTGAACGTCCTCGGCATGGCTGCGCTGAACGTGCTTGCAATCGGCGCGGAACACAAGAATCTCGAATTCGGCGATGAGCTTTTCAAAATCGGTGACGAAGGCGACAGCGGTTTTGTCGTCAAGCGCGGATCGTTTCGCGTCGCCGCCGTCGAGCGCGTCAACGAAACGGTTGTCGGCCCCGGCGCGCTGATCGGCGAATTGGCGCTGATGGTCGCGCAGTCGCGACCTGCGACAGCGATGGCGCTTGAATCGTCGACTGTGATCCGTCTGTCGCGGTCGCTGTTTCAGCGCGTCCTCGAAAGTCATCCGGATGCGGCCCGCCGCTTGCGCGATGAGATGGCAGCGCGCACCGGCAACGCGGCGGCGTCAATTGCAAGGCTGACCGCCAAGCTGACTTGATTTCAAAAAAGCAATCAGACGTCGAGAACCGCTGTCACGGGCACGTGGTCCGACGGACGCTCCCAGCCGCGCGCATCTTTGGTGATCTTGAAATCCAGCACGTTGTTCTCAAGTGCCGGTGAGATCCAGATGTGATCGAGGCGCCGTCCGCGGTCGCCGACGGTCCAGTCCGCGGCGCGATAGCTCCACCACGTATAGACCTTTTCCGACATCGGAATGCGTTGTCGCGCGACGTCGATCCAGTTCCCGTGCGCGATCACGTCGGTCAGCTTTTCGGTTTCCACGGGCGTGTGCGAAACGACTTTGAGAAGCTGCTTGTGCGACCAGACATCGTGCTCATGCGGAGCGACGTTCAAATCACCGACAAGAATATGACGGTCGTCCGCTTTCGGATGCAGCGGCTCGCACGCCTTCATTTCATCGAGAAACGACAGCTTGTGTTCGAACTTCGGATTGAGTGCGGGATCGGGAATATCGCCGCCTGCCGGGACGTAGAAGTTATGCAGTGTGAGAGGGCGCATGCCCGCCTTTTCTCCGAACGATACTGAAATATGCCGCGAGTCGATCTTGCCGCAGAACGTGCGAACGTCGCTGCTCTCGAACGGCAATTTCGAGACGATAGCAACGCCGTGATAGCCCTTCTGCCCGTTCAGCGCGACATGCTCGTATCCGAGCCGCCTGAAGCGCTTGAGCGGAAATGCATCGTCGATGCATTTCGTCTCTTGCAGGCACAGCACATCGGGCCGCGCGGATTTGAGAAATTTCGCGACCAGATCGATGCGCAGGCGCACCGAATTGATGTTCCAGGTTGTGAGGCTAAAGCGCATGTCGTCGCGGAAAAGGAAAGTGACGCAAACCCGTAGCCGGTTTTGCCGACGCGCTCCAGCCCACGACTGCTAATTGTTGGTGGTGTTCTGATAATTCGTGAAGTCGATCTTGAACATTCCTGCATCGAGCTTCTTCGACGTGTCGAGATTGTAGACGGCAACCGTGGTGTCGTAGCCCTGAGGGTCGGTGACGGTCCACTGCTTGAGCTGATTGTCTTTGGCGCCGACCATCAGCATCAGACGGCTTGTGCCGACCAAAGCCTGCTTCTCTTCAATGGTGATGCTGATGAAAATGTCGTCGGCGGTAACGCCAACGACATTGGTATCCTTCATCAGGTCGATTTTATCCGACAGCAGGTAGCGCAGCGGAGTCTGCGACAGCGGATAAATATCCTGCGTGGCGAGCTTGGTGTCGCGAACGGCCAGCGTGGTGCCATCCGCAATCAGCGCAATCGGAGACGGCGCGTCATATTCGAAGCGCAGCCTGCCGGGTTTCTGGATGTAGAAGTCGCCTGTGGTGCGGCTGCCATCGGGCCCGACTTGCACGAAATTTCCGGCAACGTTGTTCAGGCTCGAAAGATAGGCGCTGACTTTGCTCGCGAGGATTTTCTGGTTGGCGTCGAACGTCACCGCCGGCGCCGGGCCGGTGCCGAAGAGCTTGCGAAGATCGGGAAGAATGGGATTGGGCGGGTCTTCAGTCTTCTGATCGGCTGTGGTCGGCGGTTTTGCGCGCGGCGTATCGTTAGCGTCACGTGCTTTCGGCGCGGCTTTCGGGACAGGCACCGCTTGGGCAAGGGCCGGCAACGACAGGGCAGCAAGAACGAACATCGCACCTGAAAGCGCAACGCTGATCTTGAATGAATTTGCACGATCACCGGGCAGGCGGCGCAATTCGCGGCAATTGGATATTTTCAACGGTCCGTCCTGTCAGGATTTTCTTGTAACAAGTGCCGGGCTAGTCCCGCGCTGTGGCGATTTCGCGGCTTCGAATCGAGTGGCAGGTGCAAGCTATCAGAAGCGTTCTTCTTCCTCAGCAATGAGAATCTCACGTTTTCCGGCGTGATTGGGCTGTCCCACAATACCTTCTTCTTCCATGCGCTCCATCAACGTGGCTGCGCGGTTGTAGCCGATCTGCAGCCTGCGCTGGATGTAGCTGGTAGAGGCCTTGCGGTCCCGCTTGACGATGGCGACGGCCTGCGAGAACAGATCGCCTTCTCCGCCGCCCATGCCGGTGGAATCGAACACGGCACCATCCTCGTCGGCCTCCTCTTCGGCGGTGACGGCTTCGAGATATTCCGGCTGGCCCTGTGCCTTCAGGTGACGGACGATTTTTTCGACTTCCTCGTCGGAAACGAAAGGTCCGTGGACACGGCTGATGCGTCCGCCGCCCGCCATGTAAAGCATGTCGCCCTGCCCGAGCAGTTGTTCTGCGCCCATCTCGCCGAGAATGGTGCGCGAGTCGATCTTTGACGTGACCTGGAAGGAAATACGGGTCGGGAAGTTCGCCTTGATCGTGCCGGTGATGACGTCGACCGACGGACGTTGCGTCGCGAGAATCACATGCAGGCCGGCGGCTCGTGCCATCTGTGCGAGACGCTGGACCGCTCCTTCGATGTCCTTGCCCGCGACCATCATCAAGTCGGCCATTTCGTCGACGATGATGACGATGTACGGTAGCGGTTCGAGGTTGAGTTGCTCCTCTTCGTAGATTGCCTTGCCGGTTTCCTTGTCGAAGCCGGTGTGAACCTTTCGCGTCAGCTCCTCGCCTTTTGCTTTTGCCTCGGCGACGCGTGCGTTGTAGCCGTCGATGTTGCGCACGCCGAGCTTCGACATGCTCTTGTAGCGCTGCTCCATTTCGCGCACGGCCCATTTCAGCGCGACGACTGCCTTTTTCGGATCGGTGACAACCGGCGTCAGCAGATGCGGAATGCCGTCATAGACCGAGAGCTCGAGCATCTTCGGATCGACCATGATGAGGCGGCACTGGTCGGGCCGCAGCCGATAGACCAGTGACAAAATCATGGTGTTGATCGCGACCGATTTGCCGGAGCCGGTGGTGCCTGCGATCAGCAAATGCGGCATACGCGCGAGATCGACGATGATCGGCGCGCCGCCGATGCTCTTGCCGAGACACAGGGGAAGTTTCGCGGACGAGTCGCCCGATTCCTTCGTCGAGAGCAGTTCGCGTAGATAGACTTTCTCGCGCTGCTCGTTCGGCAGTTCGATGCCGATCGCGTTACGCCCGGGAACGACGGCGACGCGCGCCGACAGCGCACTCATGGAGCGTGCGATATCGTCGGCAAGACCGATCACGCGCGACGACTTGATGCCCGGCGCGGGCTCGAGTTCGTACAACGTCACCACGGGACCGGGGTTGGCCTCGGTAATTTCGCCGCGCACGCCGAAATCCTGCAGCACGCCTTCGAGGGCGCGCGAATTTTCCTCGAGCTCGGCCTTGCTCAGTGTCACGCGGTCTGATGCGCGTGGCGCTGCGAGCACAGACAAAGGCGGCAACACGAATGCGTCCCTGCGTGGGGCAGGTTTCGGTTCGGCACGCTTGCGGGCACGCGGCGCGGGGCGTTCGTCTTCCTCATCTTCTTCGCCGTCGCCGAAATCGAGTTCGTCGCGCGGCACGAGTGAAGGTGCGCGACGGCCGTTGCCGAGATTGGGTTCGAGCCGGTCGAACGAACGAATGGGACCAGCTTCGCCGCGTCCCAGCAACATTGTAAAGAGCGACGAGAACATGCGGCCGAGACGAGATTTCGCGCTCATGGCAGCATGCGCGATCCAGCCGAGAGTCAGCGAACCCTGATCATCTTCGTCGGAATCAAATTCTTCGTCCTCATCCTCGTCGAATGACGGCGCGCGTTCGACGAATTTTTCCTTCGATCCCGCGCCGCTTGCGAAAATGAAAGCGGCCGTCATCATGATGAACAGAACAGCACCGAGCGCCAAACGGTAGAGAAGTCCGGGCGGACCGAACACGACTGCGGGAACGCGTACCAGCGCGTCGCCAATGACGCCGCCGAGGCCGGTGGGTAAAGGCCATGTTCCGGCGCGCGGCCAGCAACTGGCGAATCCTGCGGCAATAACGGCTGCAAGAATCCAGCACGCGATGCGCAAGGGCTCGCGGTCGAAGTGGCGATGCGTCATCAATCGCCATCCCCAGATCGCAACGGGCAAAATCAGCATGATCGAGCCGAGCCCGAGAATCTGCATCAGCATGTCTGAGCCGATGGCGCCCGGCCAGCCGACCACGTTGCGGATCGGACCGGACGTCGCGTGACTGAGACTTGGATCCGCCACGGACCAGCTCATCAGCGCTGCTGCGATCAGGCCCGCGAATGCGATTACTCCAAGGCCGATGATTTCGCGCAAACGCCGCATCAGCATGTCGCGAAACGGGTCTGACATCTGTCCGCTGATAGGAACGACGCGCTCGATCGGAGGCATCTTATTGCCCCCGCGATTCGTTCAGAACTTCAACCATGCGATGCAACGCCCCAGCCGTCGTTTCACTATCCTGCACCATCGCGACGCGGATATAGCCCGCGCCCGGATTGCTGCCGTCCGCCTGCGAACGCGCGAGATAACTACCTGGAACCACGCGCACGCCGCCTTCCTTGAACAGTTTCACCGCCGCCGCCTCGTCGCCGCCATGCGCGGACACATCGAGCCAGATGCAGAAGCCGCCGGCCGGTCGCACATATCCAAAACGGTTGCCGAGAATCTGATCGGCGAGATCGAATTTGATTTTGTAAAGCCTGCGGTTCTCGTCGACATGTGCTTCGTCGCTATAGGCGGCGACGGCGACATCCTGCAGCGGTACCGGAACCTGCGGAGCTGCGACGTTACGCAGTTCATGAAAGCGCGCGAGAAATTTTTTGTCGCCCGCGACAAAGCCAACGCGCAGGCCCGGAAGGTTCGAGCGCTTCGACAGCGATTGAAACGCGACGACGTTCGCGAAATCGTCTCCGGCCGACGCCAGCATGCTCCCTGGAGCCGTCTGCGTATAGATCTCCGAGTAGCATTCGTCAGCAAGCACGATGAAGCCGTGACGATCGGCGAGTTGTTTGACACGGTCGAAGTAGGCGCGCGATGCGACAGCACCTTGGGGATTGGCGGGAGACGCGAGATAGAACGCGACCGTGCGGTCGAGAGTGGCCGGCGTCAGTTTGTCCAGGTCGGGAAGAAATCCGTTGTCACGCGTTGTCGGCAGAAACACCGCTTCGCAATTTGCTGCGCGCGCGCCGGCTGCATACGCCGGATAGAATGGATTGGGCATCAGGATCGAGGGGGCGCCCTTGCGTGCCGAAACGTAACGCGCGGCGGCGATGGCAGCGAAAAACAGGCCCTCGCGGCTGCCGTTCAGCACCAGAATTTCGCTGTCGGGATCGATTGCCCGCGGAAGCGCGAATCGCTTCGAGACCCAGCGCGCAGCGGCCTGCCGGAACGGTTCGGTGCCCTTGGCGATCGGATAGCGGCCGAAGGCTGACACCGACTTGGCGAGAACGGGTCCCACAAAATCCGGAACCGGATGCTGGGGTTCGCCAAGCGACAGATTTATCAATGGCTTGCCGGGCTGAAACGGACTCAACAATTCGGTTAGGCGCGCGAAGGGCGAACGTTCGCTCGCCTCGGCAGCCTGTTGGGCGCCGCCAACCGTGCGGGAAGAGGCAGTCATGGCCATACTCAAGCGCCAGCCCGTGTGTCCGGCGATCCTGCTGAGAATACGGGGTTTCCCAGCCCAATCGCGCAAAAATGGATCACGTCACCATAGGTGGGGCGAGGTTAAGACGCGATTAACCATCGCGATGCCGAACGGCCGGACGGGGCAAAAAGAAAGGGCCCCAGCTTGCGCTGGGGCCCCAGACGGTATGAGGCATTGCCGGGTATGTGCCTCAAGCCGTTGTTCCTTACATGTTGTAGGCGCGCTCACCGTGCGAGGTGATGTCGAGACCTTCACGCTCCTGATCGACGGTCGGACGCAGACCGATGATGATATCGACGATCTTGTAGAGGATCGCCGAACCCACGCCCGACCAGACGAGCGTCGCGCCGACAGCCTTACACTGCGAGATCATCTGCGCGACCATGTCGTAGGTGCCTGCATTGTTGCCCGTGATGTTGGTGTAGTCGGTGATACCGACGCCGCCGAGATCCGGGTTGACGAGAATGCCGGTGCCGAGAGCGCCGATGATGCCGCCGATGCAGTGCACGCCGAACACGTCCAGCGCGTCGTCGTAACCGAGAGCGTTCTTCACCGTCGAGACGAAGAAGAGGCAGACCGGCGAGACGATGAGGCCGAGGCAGAGAGCTCCGATCGGACCTGCGAAGCCTGATGCCGGAGTGACAGCAACGAGGCCAGCGACTGCACCCGAGCAGATGCCGAGGAGCGATGGTTTGCCCTTGAACATCCACTCGAAGATCATCCACGAGAAGCCTGCCGCTGCGGTGGCGAGCATCGTGTTGACGAATGCGAGCGCGGTCACGCCGTTCGATTCAAGATTCGAACCTGCGTTGAAGCCGAACCAGCCGACCCACAGGAGGGAAGCGCCGATCATGGTCATGGTCAGCGAGTGCGGAGCCATGACTTCCTTGCCGAAGCCGACACGCTTGCCGATGATCAGAGCGCCAACAAGACCGGCGATGCCGGCGTTGATGTGCACCACAGTGCCGCCTGCGAAGTCGAGTGCGCCTGCACCTGCGAGCCAGCCGACAGCGCCGGTGACGTCGTCAAGCTTGGCCTGTGCAGCGGTCTTGGCAGCGGCGTCCTTAGCCTCTGCGAGAGCCTTTGCAGCAGTGGCAATATCATCCGGAGCCGCCACGTACCAAACCCAATGCGCGATCGGGAAGTAGATGAAGGTCACCCAGAGCAGGATGAACAGCATGCAAGCCGAGAACTTGATGCGCTCGGCGAACGCGCCGACGATCAGGGCCGGGGTGATCATCGCGAACGTCATCTGGAAGACGAAGTAGGCGAGTTCAGGAATCACGACGCCGTTCGAGAAGGTCGCTGCCGTTGCATTGGCATCAATGCCCTTCATGAAGGCCTTCGAGAAACCACCGACATATGGCGTCAAGCTGCCGCCATCCGTGAAGGCCATCGAGTAGCCGTAGAGCGCCCAGATGATGCCCACCATGCAGACGATCGCGAACACCTGAGTGAGGATCGACAGCATGTTCTTGGTGAGGACAAGTCCGCCGTAGAACAATGCAAGGCCGGGAATCGACATCATGAGAACGAGCGCGCTGGATACGAGCATCCAGGCGGTGTCGCCCTTGTTAGGAACCGGCGCATCTGCGGCGAACGCCGATCCGGCAAAACCTGCAACGGCAATTGCGCCGATTGCGAGGGCTGCCAATCCCATACGAGCGGGACGTTTAAACGTCATTTGTGTTACTCCTGATTGGATGAGGGTACGCGCGAAATCAAAGCGCCGCGGCATCGGCTTCGCCCGTACGGATACGCACCGCATGGTCGAGGTTGATGACGAAGATCTTGCCGTCGCCGATCTGTCCGGTCTTTGCAGCGCCGGTGATGGCTTCGATGGTCTTGTCGACCTGGTTCGAGGCGATAGCGACCTCGATCTTGATCTTGGGCAGGAAGCTCACCGCGTATTCAGCGCCGCGATAAATTTCCGTATGGCCCTTCTGACGGCCATATCCCTTGACTTCCGTAACCGTGAGACCGTGAACGCCGATGGCGGTCAGAGCGTCACGGACCTCTTCCAGTTTGAATGGCTTGATAATCGCCATAACAATTTTCATGGATTCTTCCCCACTTGGGCCCGGCCCATACGCGACCGGGCGTTTTCGACTGAGGGTCACCACGCGAAGAATGATCACTCCACGGGCACAGCCGGGACCTAGAGAATCAAATGCCGTGCCAAACCGGCCAAAATCCCTAACGGATTATGAATCCGAGGGATTTCGCTCTGGACGGCGGAGGTGGGAATATGAGTCGTTTTGTCGCGCCTAAAACTGCGGCGCAATTGCTAAAAACATAGGCACGCCAGACAATCGACATATTGCTGCCCAGCCGGAAGGCAGGTCCAGCTGCAGCAATTCCTACTGAAGTGCTTCACCGTGCTGGGAAATATCGAGTCCCTCGATTTCCTGCTGCTGGCTGACACGAAGTCCGGCCAAGGCATCCGTCACTCTCAACAGGATAAGGGTCATTCCTCCCGTCCAGACGAATACCACCACGATACCGTAGAGCTGGATGAGGACCTGAATCGGATTGCCTTCGATGCCTCCGGCTGTGCCTCCAATGGCTGACGTCGCAAAGACGCCTGCCAGCAGCGTTCCCAGAAGACCGCCGATTCCATGAATGCCGAACACGTCGAGCGTGTCGTCATACCGAAAGCGATGCTTGAGCCAGGTGCAGGCCCAATAGCAAACCGCGCCCGCCATCACGCCGATCACGATTCCGTGCCACGGCTCGACAAATCCTGACGCCGGCGTAATCGTGCCAAGCCCGGCGACTGCGCCAGAGATCATTCCGAGCACCGAAGGTTTACGGCGCGCCGACCACTCGATGGTACTCCACGTCAGTGCGCCAGCGCAGGCTGCCAGATGCGTCGCGAGAATCGCCATCACTGCGCGCGAACCGGCCTGCAGCGCCGAGCCTCCATTGAAACCGAACCAGCCGACCCACAGCAGTCCCGTTCCAATCACGGCAAGCGACAAATCGTGAGGTGCCAGATTCTCGGTGCCGTAGCCGCGGCGGCTCCCCATCATGACTGCTGCAACGAGTCCCGCGGTACCGGCGCTGAGATGCACCACAAGACCGCCCGCGAAATCGAGAACACCCGCCTGTCCGAGAAATCCTCCGCCCCATACCCAATGCGCGAGCGGGACATACACGAACGTGAACCAGCCGATACTGAAAATCACGAAGGATGAAAATCGCATGCGGTCGGCGACGGAGCCGGCCACGAGCGCAACCGTGATGATCGCGAATGTCATCTGATAGATGACGAAGAGCGCCTCCGGCAGCGTCTTGGCGAGCGGGTTGATGCTCTCCATCGTCATGCCGCCGAGCAGGACGCGCTCGAAATTGCCGAGCCACGCGTTTTCGCCGACGAATGCGAAACTGTAGCCATAGACGACCCAGAGAATTGAAACGATTCCGACTGCGGCAAGACTCTGCGCCATCGTCGCAAGCACATTCTTTTTCCGCACCATGCCCGCATAAAACAACGCAAGCCCGGGAATGGTCATCATCAGAACGAGCGCAGTTGCGACGATCATCCATCCGGTGTCGGCGGGATCGATCTTGCCGGTATCGGCTAGCGCTGGCGTCGAGATTGAAAGGATGGAAGCGAAGCAAGCAAATAGAAAGAGCGGCCGCGAAGCGGCGTTCTGGCGTTTCATGGTGTTCCCCGGGCTTTGTAATTCCGCGCGGCGTCTTCGCGCCGCTTCGGTGTCTTCTGGTTTACTTAATTAGAGAGCATCGTTGTCGGTTTCGCCGGTCCGGATTCGGACCGCAGCATCGATCGGCGTCACGAAAACTTTGCCGTCTCCGATCTGGCCTGTCCGTGCTCCGGTGGAAATCGCTTTCACCGCCTTCTCGGCGAGATTGGAGTCGCAAGCGATTTCGATGCGCAGCTTGGGCAAGAAATTCACGATGTATTCGGCGCCGCGATAAATTTCGGTATGGCCGCGCTGACGGCCGAACCCTTTGACCTCGGTCACCGTCATGCCGTGAACCCCGATCGCAGTCAAAGCTTGACGAACCTCTTCGAGCTTGAAGGGTTTGATGATGGCGGTGACGAGTTTCATGAGAGTGCCTTTTCGTGATCGTGGCAGCAGCCCCGGCGGCCGCCAGCCTTCAATTCCGGTCCGACTTTACCGGCAATGCACAGGGAATAAAGCCGAATATCGTCTTGATGCAGTGCGCTGTGGAGCGCGCAGATTTCAAGGCTCAGGATTTCGGTTCGATCCGGCGTTCGCGCACCGACCCTTCCTGTGCGACAGACGAGACGAGCGTGCCGTCCTGTTTGAAGATCAATCCGCGCGTCAGGCCGCGCCCGCCCTGCGCGCTCGGGCTGTCCTGTGCGTAAAGTAGCCACTCGTCGGCCTTGAACGGCCGGTGAAACCACATGGCGTGGTCGAGGCTCGCCGGCATCATGCGCTTGTCGAACAGGGTGCGGCCGTATCGCGCCATCACCGCATCGAGCAGGGAAAAATCCGAAGCATAGGCCAGCGCACACATATGAAGAGCCGGATCGTCGGGCAGTTTGGCCGCCGTGCGAATCCACACATGAATACGCCCGTCTTCGATCTTCTGGCCGAAGTAGCGGCCCAATTCGACGGGGCGCAGCTCTATCGGACGGTCGGATTCATAATAACGGCGGATGAACTCCGGCATCTCCTTGAACATCGGCTGCTTGGAGACTTCTTCTGCCGTCAGTTTTTCAGGCGGCGGGATGTCCGGCATCTTGTCCTGATGGTTGAACGTGCCTTCTTCTTCCGCATGGAACGACACCATGATGGAGAAGATTGCGTGGCCGTGCTGAATGGCTGTGACGCGCCGCGTCGCATAACTCTTTCCGTCGCGCAGGCGCTCGACCTCGTAAATGATGGGAATTTGCGGGTCGCCGGGAAGTATAAAGTAACAGTGGAGCGAATGCGGAAGCCGGCCCTCGACGGTGCGGCACGCGGCGACCATCGCTTGTCCGATCACCTGTCCGCCGAACACGCGCTGCCAGCTCGTCTTCGGGCTCGTACCGCGAAACAGATTTTCCTCAAGTTTCTCGATGTCGAGGATCGACAGAAGATCAATCAAACTCTTGGACATTCACCACATTCCGTTCTGCGGCGCGATTTGCGCGCAAGCGTCCATTTTCGACGATCCGAAAAGCCTGCTACAACAATCTTTGCATGCCTTTCCGTATCGTTCTTTGCGCCATATTTCACTGATGACGCGACGCGGCGCAAGGGCAACAGAAACATTGGAATCGCATGTCACACAAACGAAGCATCGTGATCGGCGGCGGCGCATTTGCCGGATTGGGATTGGCGCTCGGATTGCGCCAAGGCCTGGGTCCAGATGTTCCGATTGTCGTCGCCGATCCGGCCTTTGCAAATCGCCCGAGTAGCGATCCGCGTGCGTCCGCGATCGTCGCGGCTTGCCGCCGGCTGTTTGAAACGCTTGGCGTGTGGCGCGAGGTCGCAGACCATGCCCAGCCGATTCTGGACATGGTCGTCACCGATTCAAAGCTCGACGATTCCGTGCGGCCCACGTTCCTGACATTCGGCGGCGAAGTCGAGCCGGGTGAGCCGTTTGCGCATATGGTGGAGAACCGCCGTTTGGTCGATGCACTGGTCGCGCGCGCGGAGGCCGACGGCATCGCGCTTCATGCGCTGGCGGTTTCTGACTTCGAGTCGCGACCTGACGGCATCAACGTCACCCTCAGCGACGGCCACTCGATCGATGCCAGCCTTCTTGTCGCGGCAGACGGAGCGAAGTCGAAATTGCGCGAACGCGCCGGCATCGCAACGCACGGCTGGGATTACGATCAATCGGGGATCGTCGTGACGGTAGTGCATGAGCGAGACCACCACGGTCGCGCAGAAGAGCATTTTTTACCTGCGGGTCCATTTGCGATTTTGCCGCTGAAGGGTAACCGCTCGTCGCTGGTGTGGACTGAGAGTCGCGCGGAGGCGACGCGCATCGTCGCGCTACCGGCCGATCAATTCAAATCCGAGTTGGAATTGCGCTTCGGCCTGCATCTCGGCGAACTGAATGTCGCCGATAAGCCGCGTGCATTTCCGCTCGGCTATTTCGTCGCGCGCTCCTTCGTCGGCGAACGGCTCGCGCTGATCGGCGATGCCGCGCATGTCATCCATCCCATCGCGGGGCAGGGGCTCAACATGGGCATCAAGGATGCGGCGGCGCTGGCGGAAGTCATCGTCGATGCGTCGCGATTGGGAATCGATCCGGGACAGGCCGATGTGCTCGAGCGCTATCAGCGCTGGCGGCGCTTCGACACGGTGGCGATGGGTGTCGCGACCAATTCGCTCAACATGCTGTTCTCGAATCGCTCTACGGTGTTGCGCGCAGTGCGCGACATCGGACTAGGTCTGGTCGATCGTGTTCCGCCGCTCAAGGCGGCGTTCATCAAGCAGGCGGCAGGATTGTCCGGTGAGGTGCCGCGGCTTTTGCGCGGCGAAGCGTTGTAGATATTCGGTCAATCCAGCTTGCGCGCTTCTTCCGGTAGCATGATCGGAATGCCGTCGCGGATCGGATAAGCGAGCTTGGCCTTTCGCGAAATCAGTTCTTGCTTTGCGGCATCGAATTCCAGCGGACCCTTGGTTTGCGGACAGACCAGAATTTCCAGAAGCTTCGGATCGACGCCGCTTTCGGGCCGATCATTGGTAGTCGTCATGGCGGTTGCCCCGGAATATTCGCGCTATCTGCGATTTATCACGATTGAATGAAAAAGTAATCGGCTTCGCGCGCTCTACTGCAACGGCGGATCGCCAGTCGTCCGCTTCTTGGCGAGATCCATTTCAGTCACGGCGATAAGGATTTCAGCGCGGGTCTTGAGATTCGGGGCTTCTAATAACGCTTGCTTCTCTGCCGGTCCGTAGGGAGACATCATCGCCAGTGCGTTCACAAGCGCTTCATTCGGCGCGCTTTCGATGCCTTCCCAATCGACCTTCAATTCATTGGCTTTGAGAAAATCGGTCAGAGTATCGAGCAGCGCCTCACGATCCACATCGTCCTCGCCCTTGCGCGCGGTGAAATCGTCGACGAACGGAAAATAGTCGACCTGACATTGCCGATACGGTGTCGATACGTTTTTCTCTTCGACGATCTCGAACCGCGAGACGCCGGTAAGTTCAAGGATGTAGCGACCGTCGCCGGACTCGGCGAGCTGCGTAATGCGGCCGACGCAGCCCACTTTGAACAGGGAAGGTTTTTCTTTGTCGCGTGAATGCGTGTCGTCGGGCTGGATCATGCCGATGAGCCGGTGGCCGTCGCGGAGCGCATCGTCGATCATCTGCAGATAGCGCGGCTCGAAGATATTCAGCGGCATCTGTCCGCGCGGCAGCAGCAATGCGCCCGACAGCGGAAATACGGGAATGACCTCGGGAAGATCGGCCGGGCCGCTGTAGTCGGCGTTGATCGGCATCCGCTCTCCTCGTTGGAAGACGTTCAGGTCTCGAGAATTTATGAAAACAGAATTGTCGACAGCCGCCTGCGGCCTTCGACAGTTGCGTCGTCTTGCGGACCCCATGCTTCAAAGAATTGCACGAGCTTTTTGCGTGCACCGTCATCGTCCCATTTGCGGTCGCGTTTTACGATCTCCAGCAGGTTCGTTGCCGCATCGGCGCGTTTGCCCGTCGCATTCAACGCAACGGCGAGGTCGAATCGCGCTTGATGATCGAGCGGATTGGCCGCGACCTTCTGCTCAAGATCGCTCACCGGCCCGAGCGACTTCGCCTGTTCGGCAAGATCGAGCATCGTCTGCACGGCCGAGATCGCAGTATCGTTGCGTTTTGATTCCGGAACCATCCCGAGCGTCTGTTTCGCCTGATCGAGCGAGCCTGCAACGACATAACAGCGTGCGAGACCAGCGAGAGCTGGGATGTTCGTCGCATCCAGACCGAGGACTTCCGCGAAGATAGACGCAGCGGTCGCAGGATCGCCGGCCTCGAGCGCCGCATTTGCTTCATTCAAGATAAGAGGAATGTCATTGCCGCCTGCGTCCGGCATGCCCTTCGTCAGCTTGTCGATGAACGCACTGACCTGGCTTTCTGGCACGGCCCCCATAAAGCCATCGGCCGGTTGACCGTTGACGAATGCGATCACCGCGGGAATCGACTGAATGCCCATCTGCCCCGGAATCGCCGGATGCTCGTCGATGTTCATTTTGACGAGCTTGACCTTGCCGTTCGCCGCGCGCACGGCCTTCTCGATGATCGGCGTGAGTTGTTTGCAGGGGCCGCACCACGGCGCCCAGAAGTCAATCAGCACGGGCTGGCGCTTCGATTCCTCAATGACATCCTTCACAAATGTCTGGGTCGTCGTGTCCTTGATGAGATCGGGCGGCGTCGTTGCCGCAGGTCCGCTGCCTTGCTCGATTATCGTCACGTGATCCTCGCCTGCCGCCAAATCGTGAGAGAGCCGCTTCTAGCATGGCTCCAATCGTAAATGGCGGCGATGAGGCCCATTTTCAATTCCTCATCAGGCCGCTAAATCCGTTTACTAACATCGGCTTGGCCGCCATGCGCCGGAACTTGCCGCCGGAATAGAACGGCCAAGCCGGTTGCATTGGCAGGCTGCATTTGGCATAGGTTTGCCCGGCGGCGCGCTTGCGCCCGTCAATTCTCTGCGATGCGGGTGTAGCTCAGGGGTAGAGCACGACCTTGCCAAGGTCGGGGTCGAGGGTTCGAATCCCTTCGCCCGCTCCAGACAATTTTCTTGGATGTTTTGGCAGTTTACGAAAGGCCGGGCGGTTGCCCGGCCTTTTCGTTTTAAGATTCAGGAAAGCTGAGCTTCGTAAGCCTTCAGATGCGTGTAGACGATCCGCAGCAGCGGCACATTGAGCGCACTTTTCTTGTTCGTTTCGGCGCGATGAATAAGGTCGCCGACGATCTGGTCGGCCTCGATCCGCGCGTTGCCGCGAATATCGCGCAGCATCGACGCCGTGATCGGCGATTTCGGTGCGAATAGCATACCGCTCGTGCGTTCCAGAAATTCGGAGCGCGGCGCATGACCTGCGGCTTCGGCAACGGCCGCGATTTCGGCGCGGAGATCGCGGATGAAATCCGCTCCGCCCGGCGCTCCGGTGATCTGTCCTGCCGTTGCCCGCATCAACGATGTCGCGCCGGCAAGCGTGGCGAGAAATACCCACTTCTCCCACATCTCCTGAATGATCACGCTGCTGGCGCGTGCGTCGAATTTCGCGCCCTGAAGCTGCGCCTCGATGCGCTTGGCGCGATCGCCCTTCGGCGTGCCGCGTTCGCCGAACGACATGCCGTGCATCGGCGTCAGCTGAATGATCTCGCCGTTCGGGCCGAGCGTCGCAGCAATCTGGCATTGCCCGCCCATCACGCGGTCGATGCCGAATTTCGTATCGAGCACGTCGAGGTGCTTCATGCCGTTGAGAAACGGAATGATCGCGGTGTCCGGTCCAACTGCTGGTTCGAACGATGCGATCGCGTCGTCGAGATCGTAGGCCTTGCAGCTTAGAATGATAACGTCGAACGGCTGCCTGATATTCCTGGAGAGCAATGTTGGCGGATTCGCTTTGGCAAAATCGCCGACAGGGCTTTTGATGACGAGACCATTCTTCGCCAGCAGTTCGGCACGCTTCTCGCGCACCAGAAAGGTGACATCGCGGCCCGCCTCGATCAGGCGGCCGCCGAAATAGCCGCCGGTCGCGCCCGCGCCGATGACGAGAATTTTCATGATCGCATCCGCGTCTTGCTGAGTGTTGGACGAAGCGTGCTTACCATTTTTCGCCGAACGGACGTATCTCCAACTCGAACGTCCAGGCGGTGCGCGGCTGCTGATAGAGCTGCCAGTAGGATTCCGCAACCGACGCCGGCGGCATCAGCAGATCGGGATTGTCGAGCGCTTCCTTGCCCCACATCTGCTCACGGCGCTCGCGTACCCATGCAGTATCGACGCCCGAGTCGATGATGAGATGGGCGACGTGGATATTCCTCGGTCCGAGTTCGCGGGCGGTGGCCTGCGCGACCGCGCGCAATCCGAATTTGGCGCTTGCGAATGCTGCGTAGCCCGAGCCGCCGCGAAGGCTCGCCGTCGCACCCGTGAAGAAGATGTTTCCCTTGCCGCGCGGCAGCATCAGCTTGGCGGCCTCGCGCCCCGCTAGAAAGCCCGAATAACAGGCCATTTCCCACACCTTTCGGAAAACGCGCTCGGTGGTGTCGAGGATCGGGAAATTGACGTTGGCGCCGATGTTGAAGATGCAGACCTCCAGCGGCGCGAGCTTGTCTGCGTCGCCGAGAAACGAAATGACTTCGTCTTCCTTGCGGGCATCGAGCGAGCGTCCGTGGATTTCTCCGCCCTTCGCCTGAATTTCCTTGATCAGCGGTTCGAGCTTCTCGCCGTTACGCCGCCCGGCGAACACGGTAAAACCTTCGGACGCGAATTTCTTCGCGATCTCGCCGCCGATGTAGTCGCCGGCACCAATCACCGCGACAGTTGCGTTGCGCTTTGCCAATGTCTTTCTCCGCTAGTCCGCGTTGAAGCCTAACACCTTATTTGGCGTCGTCGTCGATGAGTCCGCCGACCAGATCCCATGCCTTGCCGTTCCAGCGCTGAAGGTTGAGCTGGGTATAGAGCTTGTTGTTGGTCGCCCCGGTATTGGCGACGATTCCAGGCAGGGACATTGGCAGCACCAGTCCCTTGATATTGCGCGTCTGTTTGAGGATGTTCTCGCGTGACAGGTCGTCACCGCACTGCTTGAGAATTGTCTCAAGCACCACGCCCTGATGCATGCCGGTGAAGTAATTGCTGTCCGCGATGTCGGCACCCGGCATGTACTTTTCCATGAACGCGCGATATTGCTTCACGCCTGCGTCGTTCGCCCATTTCGGATCGTCGGGATCTTTGCGGTAGGTCGCGGTCATAACGCCTTTGGCGGCGTCCACGCCAGCCGGCACCAGCACAGCCGATATCGAACTTGAAATCAGATTGGTGATGAACAATCCGTCCCATCCGATTTCATGCACTTTTCGGATTGCCTGCGCTGCGAACTTTGGCGTGCCGGCGAACAACAGCACGCGCGCGCCGCTGCTGGTGAGAGACACGATCTGGGAATCGACCGTCGGCTGGCTGACTTCGTAGTTCGCTGTGACAACTTTCGAGTCGAACGCTTCTTTCAATTCGGCTTTGAAGCCATCGATGAAATCCTTACCCAGATCGTCGTTCTGATAGAGGATGGCGATCTTGGCGTTCGGCATTTCCTTTGCGATATAACGCGCGTATGCGCGCGATTCCGTGTCGTAGCTCGGCAGTCCAGTGGTGATGTAGGGGTAGTCGTTGTAGTTCGTGAAGCGCGTTGCGCCCGTCACGATGAAGGCCTGCGGCACTTTCTTGGCGGCGAGATATTTTGCGATTGCAAGATTGCTAGCCGTGCCGAGGGTTGAAAACATGAAGGCGACTTCGTCGGATTCGACGAGACGGCGCGCATGCTCGACCGCTTTCGACGGATTGTAAGCGTCATCGAGAGCGATGAGATTGATCTTGCGGCCGTTCACGCCGCCCCGGTCGTTGATGAAATTGACATAGCCGACGAGCGATTTGCCGACGGCACCGAGCGCGGAAGCCGGTCCGCTGAAGGGAAAGATTGCGCCGACTTTGACTTCGGTTGCCGTGACGCCGGGCATATCGACCGCGAACGCGGGGGCTGAGAGAGAGCCTAGCAATATGGCTGACGCCAGCAATTTTTTGAGCATCTCGTTCTCCCCGGGTCTTAGGCGCGGCGAAGATGCCGCTTGATCTTAGCGAGACCATTAAGGTTCTATTTTAGAACTGTCAATGTGAATACGCCTATTTCGGAGTCATGCCGAAAAGGCCCATGGATTGTGCCTTGCACAATGGCTGTTTCGTTCACGTCAATAAGCGGTTACAATGGATACCAAAGTGGAATTGACCTTTTTTCGAATTGTCGGGTCAGGTCTGCGCCGCCAGGCGGCGCGCGGAGAATGACGATGAAGTGGGATAATCTCGACGAAGAGCCCTGTTCGGTGGCGCGGACCGTATCGGTGATCGGAGATCGCTGGAGTCTTCTAATCCTGCGCGACTGTTTTCGCCGCATTCGCCGTTTCGACGAATTCCAGTCGCGGCTCGGCATCACACGTCATCTGCTCGCGGAGCGGTTGAAAAAACTCGTGCGCCATGGCGTTCTGCGGCGCGTGCCTTATCAGGATCGCCCGAAGCGCTACGAATACATCCTCACACAGAAAGGTCTCGACCTGCATCCGATCATGATGTCGATCGTCCATTGGGGAGATGTCCATATGTCGGACGAACGCGGCCGGCCTGTTCTCCATCAGCATAAAACCTGCGGTCACGATTTCGATCCTGTCATGACGTGCTCGGTCTGCAATGAGCCGTTATCGGCGAAGGAAGTGCATGTGCATCCGGGACCGGGCGCCGATCCTTCGCGTCAGCCGCTGCCGCTTCAGACAGGTCAAGCGCTCGACTAGACCCTGTCGCACCTCGACAACCTTCTGCGAGGCTGGCACCACTGTTGATCTTGCATCCAACAGCCGGGGGCGCCGATGCTGACAGTCCATCACCTCAACAATTCGCGCTCGCAGCGCGTGCTCTGGCTGCTCGAAGAGCTCGGCGTGCCTTACGAGATTGTCCGCTATCAGCGATTGCCTTCGATGCAGGCGCCGAAGGAATTGCGCGCGATCCATCCGCTTGGAAAGTCGCCGGTCATTACCGACAGCGGCAACACCATCGCGGAATCGGGCGCGATCGTCGAGACCTATGGCGACGGGCGATTGATTCCGCCACCGAAAACGCCGGAGAGATTGCGCTACACCTATTGGATGCACTACGCCGAAGGTTCGGCGATGCCGCTGCTGTTGCAGAAGCTGTTGTTTACGCTGGCGCCACGCCGCGCGCCCGCCGTTCTGCGCCCGATGATGAAAATGGCGTTCGCTCCATTGCTGGAGCGCGTCACCGACCCGCAGCTGAAACAGCACATGGCTTTCTGGGAAGGCGAACTGTCGAGAAGCGCATGGTTCGCCGGCAACGCGTTCACCGCCGCCGACATTCAGATGAGTTTCGCGCTGGAGGCCGCGAAGTCGCGGGCGGGACTTGACGGCAGCTATCCGAAAGCAATCTCATGGCTCGAGCGCATCCACGCGCGTCCGGCCTATAACCGTGCGCTCGAAAAAGGCGGGCCTTACGAGATCGGCCGCTAGACTTTCGGAAATCCGAACAGCCGCTGCGGATTGTCGGCGAGAATGCGGTTGCGACGTTTTTCGTCCGGTACCCAATCCGCGAGCAGATCGAGCAGATCGCTTACGCCCATCATCACGCCCCAGTTGGCGACATGCGGCCAGTCAGAGCCCCACACGCAGCGTTCAGGCGATGCTTCGACCAGTTTGTGCGCGAAGGGGATTGTGCTGCGATAGGGCGGGCCTTCGTCGGTCAAGCGATAGGCGCCGGAGAGGCGAACCCACGCGCCGTCGCGCACCAGCGACACCAGTGTTTTGAAGCCTTCGCTATCGACGCCTTCGCTGGTTGGGAAATGCCCCATGTGATCGACAAGGAAAGGCACCGGCAGTTTCGAGAGCCGCGAAGCCAAGGCAGGTAACTGACGTGCATCGACCAGAAACTGTAGATGCCAGCCGATCTCCTTGCACAACGCGGCGTATTGTTCGACCTGCTCAAATCCTACGCCGCCTCCATAAAGCACGTTGATGCGCAGCCCGACGACGCCCGCATCTTTCAGCGCCGCTTTTTCCTTCTCCGGGCAATCCAGCGGAATCACCGCGATTCCGCGCAGTCGATTCCGGTTGGCGCTCAGCGTTTCGACGAGCAAGCGATTGTTTGTGCCGTGAACGCTGACTTGTGTGAGGACGCCATAGGTCATGCCGGTGGCGTCGAGCATCGCGAGATAGGATTTTGCGGTTGCTTGCGGTGGCGTGTAGCTGCGGTCGGGCATGAACGGATGGTCCGGCGGCAGGCCGATCACATGAGCGTGCGTATCGACTGCACCGCGCGGCACCTTGAAACGTGTAGGGCCGCGCTGAGACGATTGAGGCCCCGGACATGCCGGGGCCTCCTTCTGCATTGACGTCATGTTGTCAGCTATCCGCGTGCAGGATTCGTCCGCGCGTTTCCGGCAGCGCGAAGGCTGCGAGGAAGAACACCACGTAGGCCAGCACTGCGAACACCGCGATGGCGTTGCCGAGCGTTGTCAGCGTGGAGAGCCAGCCGACCAGGAATGGGAACAACGCGCCGATGCCACGGCCGAAATTGTAGCAGAAGCCCTGTCCCGAGCCGCGCAGCCTTGTCGGAAACAGTTCGGTGAGGAATGCGCCCATGCCGGAGAAATATCCCGAAGCGAAGAAGCCGAGCGGGAAGCCCAACAGCCACAGGATTTCGTTGGTAATCGGCAACTGGGTGTATGCAACGATGACCGCAATTGCTCCGAGCGAGAAGATCAAGAACAGATTGCGCCGTCCGATCTTGTCGGCCAGCCATGCACCGACGAGATAGCCGATGAACGATCCGATGATAAGCATCGCCAGATAACCAGTCGAGCCGACAATCGACAGTTTGCGCTCGGTGGTGAGGAAACGCGGCACCCAGAAGGTGATCGCATAATAACCGCCCTGGGCGCCGGTTGCTGCCAACGCGGCGAGGATCGTGGTCTTGATAATCGACCCCTGGAAGATTTCCCAGAGTGCGGGGCTGTCGCCCTTTTTGGCGAGCTTGGCGCGGGTCTCTGCGGCAATCTTCGGTTCTTCGACGTATTTGCGCAGATAGAACACAAGGAGCGCCGGTAACGCGCCGATGGCGAACATCCAGCGCCACGCTTCCTGTGCCGGGAGATACGAGAACAACACCGCCTGCGACAGCACCGCGAGACCCCAGCCGATGGCCCAGCCGGATTGCACCGAACCGACCGCACGGCCGCGATATTGCGGACGAATCGCTTCGCCCATCAGCACCGCGCCAGCAGCCCATTCGCCGCCGAAGCCGAGGCCGAGCAATGCGCGTGCGACCAGAAGCTGATTGAAGTCCTGCACGAAGGCGCAGACCAGCGAGAAGAACGAGAACCAGAGAATTGTGATCTGAAGCGTTCGCACCCGCCCGATGCGGTCGGCGAGATAGCCCGCACCCCAGCCGCCGATGGCGGATGCGAGCAGCGTGACCGTACCTGCAAGACCCGCCGTACCCGGATCGACTTTCCACATCGCGATGATGGTGCCGATCACGAGCGGATAGATCATGAAGTCCATGCCGTCGAGTGCCCAGCCCGACGCACAAGCCCAGAACGTGCGCCGCTCCGGCACATTCATGTCGCGGTAGAATGCGAGAAGACTTGTGTCTTCGATGGGCGCGACTTTAATCCCTTCAGATGTGCTCATGATTTGAAATGCTCCCCCGAGAATTCCGCGGCGAATGACCGGCCAGCGTCTGCCGCGCGGCGCTGGCGATGGCGCAAATCTACGCCGAACCGGCGACCTGTCATCAGCCAAATTGCGCGGGGGATACTTGACGAATCCTAGTAGCCCGCTGCGTCCGATCCACGCGACCGCGGATCCGGTGCACCGAACATTCCGTCTGGCGAAACCGCGATGGAATTGGCCGACGTCTGGCCGAGCGGCTCGACCAACTTGTGGCCCTTCATCCGTAGCGCATCGAGCGTTGCGTTCGGAAAGCCGTGCTCTAGTCTCACTTCGTCCGGCAGCCACTGATGATGCAGTCGCGGCGCTGCAACAGCGGCCGCGATGTTCAGGTCAAAATCGAGATTGTTGACCATGACCTGCATCACGGTCGAGATGATGCGGCTGCCGCCCGGCGAGCCCGTCACGAGTACCGGCTTGCCGTCCTTAAGAACGATAGTCGGCGTCATTGATGACAACGGCCGCTTTTCAGGGCCGGGCAGGTTCGCCTCGAAACCAACTAGTCCGTAGGCGTTAGATGCGCCGGGCGTGGCAGTGAAATCGTCCAGCTCATTGTTCAGCAGAACGCCGGTTCCTTCAGCGACAAGGCCCATGCCATAACTGAAGTTCAGCGTGTAGGTGTTGCTCACGGCATTGCCGTATCGATCGACAACGGAAAAGTGCGTGGTGTTGCTGCCTTCGCGCGGCGGCGACAGCACGCTGTCGTTCCACGGCGTCGCTTTATCCATGTCGATGCTGCCGCGTTGCTTCGCGGCGTAATCCTTCGCGATCAGCCGCGATATCGGCGCGTTGACGAAGGCAGGATCGCCGAGATAGCGCGCGCGATCGGCATAGGCCCGTTTCATCGCTTCGATTTCCAGATGCAGGACGCCGACCGACTGAGCGCCCAAATCGCGCAAATTGTAACCTTCGAGAATGTTGAGTGTTTCAAGCAGAACCGTTCCGCCGGATGACGGCTGCGGCATCGAGACGATGTCATAGCCTCGATAGCTGCCACGCACGGGCAAGCGAATGATGGCTTGATAGCTTTTCAGATCGTCGGCGGTGATGATCCCGCCGGCGTCCTGAATTCCTTTTGCGAGTTTCTCTGCAACCGCACCCTGATAAAATCCGCTTGCGCCGTGCGCGGCGATTGCGTCAAGCGTCGCCGCGAGATCGGATTGCATGAGCGTGTCGCCATTTCTCAGCGACGTGCCGTCGGCTTTGAGAAAAATTTTTGCACTCGCCGGCCATTTGGCGAGACGGTCGCGATAGTCCGGCAGCGTGTCGGCCGTGTCGTCGGCGACGACGAATCCGTCATGAGCGAGTTTGATTGTGGGCGCAAGCAAATCGGCGAGCTTGAACTTGCCGGACCCGTATTTGTCCAGCGCCAGCGAAAGACCCGCAACAGTGCCGGGAACGCCGATGCCCAGCGCCGACTCGCGCGACTTTCTCGGATCGGGCTTGCCGTCGGCACCGAGGAACATATCGCGCGTTGCCGCGGCGGGCGCGGTCTCACGGTAGTCGATGGCAACATCTTCATTGGATGCCGCAAGATGAATCATCATGAAGCCGCCGCCGCCGATATTGCCGGCGCGCGGATAAGTGACTGCCATCGCGAATCCCGTGGCCACTGCGGCATCGACCGCATTGCCGCCCTTCGCCAGAAAGTCACGGCCGATACCGGCTGCGATCTTTTCCTGCGCGACGACCATGCCGTTCTTGGCAAAAACCGGCTTTATCGTGTCGAGCGCAGGCGGCGCGTAGAATCCATGCCGCGAATCCTGCGCCAACGCAGGCGCGCTCACGACGACAAGCGCCAGCCCAAGTGCGCGGGACGTGGTGAACAATGTCATAAAGCGCTCCGGCAAATTGCTCGACGCGAAAAACCACATAGCAATCGCGCCGCCGCACTATATGGTTTTCGTGCAGAAGCAAAATGCATTTGATTCGTCGGGAGCATCGCGCATGACCCAGACCATTTCAGCGCATGACAGTCATGCGGCGGGAACGAGAAAATATCCGCCGCGCTCTGCTGTTCTGAGCTGGGTCTTCTTCGACTGGGCCGCGCAGCCCTATTACACGCTGATCACGACCTTTGTGTTCGCGCCCTATTTCGCGACGAATGTCGCCAGCACTCCGGCGGAAGGGCAGGCATCGTGGGGTTTTGCGACTGCGATTGCGGGTCTTATCATCGCGCTGCTCTCGCCCGTCCTCGGCGCGATTGCAGACGCCGGCGGGCGGCGCAAACCGTGGATCGTCGTGTTCGGCGCGCTGCTCGTGGCCGGCTCGTCGATGATGTGGGTCGGAAAGCCGGGCGATCCTCAAGTCATCATTCCGGTTTTGATGGCTTACATCATCGCGACGCTGGGCGCTGAATTCGCGACCGTGTTCAATAACGCGATGATGCCGACGCTGGTGCCTCCCGAACGGATCGGCCGTTTGTCCGGCGCGGGCTGGGCGACCGGCTATATCGGCGGAATTGTCTGCCTCGTTCTTGTCCTGGGATTTCTTGCGGCCAATCCCACGACAGGTAAAACGCTGTTCGGCGTGACGCCGTGGTTCGGTCTCGATCCGGTCACGCATGAAGGCGACCGCATCGTTGGCCCCTTCACTGGCGTGTGGTTCATCATCTTCGTGCTGCCGATGTTCATCTTCACGCCGGATCTTGCGAAGAAAACGCCGGCGCTTGGTGCCGTGCGCGAAGGGTTTCGCGAATTGCGCGACACGCTATCGACGCTGCCGAAGCGTCCGGTGATGCTGACATTCCTCATCGCCAACATGGTCTATACGGATGCGCTCGTCGCGCTGTTTGCATTCGGCGGCATCTACGCGGCGGGTACGTTCGGCTGGCAGACCATCCAGATCGGTTCGTTCGGAATCCTGCTGACGATCTCGGGGACCATCGGTGCTTTCATCGGCGGCCGCCTTGATGACAAGTTTGGGCCGAAGCGCGTCATCGCCTGCAGCATGCTTTTGCTGCTGCTGTCGATTGCAGCAATTCTGTCGATTGACCGCGACCGGCTGTTCTTCATGTTTCCGGTCGCACCACCTGTGCCCGGCGGCAAACTGTTTGCAGCACCCGCCGAACAGGCTTACATGGTGCTCGGGTTCCTGATCGGCATTGCGGCAGGACCGTTGCAGGCTGCGTCGCGCACGTTGCTGATCCGTCTCGCACCGGAAGATCGCATCACGCAGTTCTTTGGATTATTCGCGTTGTCGGGAAAAGTGACGTCGTTCATGGCGCCGCTCGCGGTCAGCATCGTGACGGCAGTGACGGCGAGCCAGAAATCCGGCATGGCCGTGCTGGTGGTATTCTTCACCGCGGGACTGATTTTGCTTTTGCGTGTAGAGGACCGCCGCGCGTCGCGCTAATCAGTGCCTGAAGTGCCGCGTGCCGGTGAAGACCATCGCGATACCGTGATCGTCGGCGGCCCTGATGACTTCATCGTCGCGCATCGATCCGCCAGGCTGAATGACGGCGGTCGCGCCCGCTTCAATCGCAACAAGCAATCCATCGGCGAACGGGAAGAACGCGTCTGACGCGACGACCGAGCCTTTGGTCATCGGCGCTGATAGTTTCAATTCTTTTGCGGCGTCTTCGGCCTTTCGCGCGGCGATACGCGCGGAATCGACACGGCTCATCTGCCCTGCGCCGATGCCGACGGTGGCGAGATCCTTTGCATAGACAATCGTGTTCGATTTGACGTGCTTGGCCACGCGGAATGCGAATTTCAGATCGCGCATTTCGGCTTCGGTCGGCGCGCGCCTGGTCGCAACCTTCAGCGTCATGTCATCGACGACGGCATTGTCGCGCGACTGAATGAGAAGCCCGCCCGCGACCGTCTTCGCCGTCAATCCGAGCGCGCGAGGATCGGGCAAGCCGCCTGCGAGCAACAAACGCAAATTCTTGCGCTTGCCGATAATGGCTATTGCTTCTTCGGTCGCGTCGGGTGCGATGATGACTTCGGTAAAAATCCCGGCGACGGCGTTTGCGGCATCCGCATCGAGCGTGCGGTTGAATGCGATGATGCCTCCGTAAGCGGATGTCGAGTCGCAGGCGAGCGCTTTCTTGTAGGCACTGGCGAGGTCGATGCCTTCGGCCACGCCGCATGGATTGGCGTGCTTGACGATGACGCAGGCAGCGGTGCGTTTGGCGTTGAATTCACCGATGCATTCGTAAGCCGCATCGGTATCGTTGATGTTGTTGTAGGATAGCTCCTTGCCCTGAAGCTGCCGCGCGGTCGCGACTCCCGGCCGCTGTTCCGGCGTTTTGTAGAACGCAGCATTCTGGTGCGGATTCTCGCCGTAGCGCAGCGCCTGAATCAGTTTTCCGCCGACAGCGCGGAAATCCGGCGCGTCGATTCTCAGCTTCGACGCAAACCAGTTTGAAATCGCGGCGTCATACGCAGCGGTGCGCGCATAGGCTTTCGCGGCAAGACGCTTACGAAGTGTGAGCGTCGTCGCGCCCTGATTGGCGTTCAATTCGTCCAGTACGGCCTGATAGTCCGAAGGCTCGACCACGACCGCGACATCGTCGTGGTTTTTCGCGGCGGCGCGGATCATCGCGGGCCCGCCGATGTCGATATTCTCGATGCAGTCCTCTTCGCTGGCACCTTTGTCGACGGTCGCCTCGAACGGATAGAGATTGACCACCAGAAGATCGATCGGCGCTATGCCGTGATCCTTCATGGATTTCGCGTGTTCGGCATTGTCGCGGATCGCGAGCAGGCCACCATGGACATTCGGATGCAGTGTCTTGACGCGGCCGTCCATCATTTCTGGAAAGCCGGTGAGTTCAGAAACATCCATCACCTTCAATCCAGCCGCTGCGATCGCCTTCGCTGTGCCGCCGGTGGAAACGAGCGCGATGCCATGTTTAGCGAGCGCGGTCGCGAATTCGATCAGGCCGGTTTTGTCGGAAACGGAAAGCAATGCGCGCGTTACACGGCGCGGGTGGTCGGTCATGCCGGAAATCCCAAGGTCAAGCCGTCGCGTAGCACGATTTGGCGGCCGGAAAAACCTCTACTTAAAGCGGCAATTCCGGCTCGCGCTTGGCGTCGCGGCGGGCGCTGGTCACCGACGCGGATGCCGAGGAGCGGACGAAACTCCATCGGATGCTTGATGCATCCTTGAGATGCTGCCGGATCACGAGTTTCGACGTGCGGCGCGGCCCGTCGGAGCCTGCGAGAAACACGCTGTCCTCAAGCTCGACCTTGTCGTCGAGCGCTTCGAACGTCCAGACGTCCCGATTCGGCAGCACCAACATGGCTCCGCGTCCGTCGCGCAGCCGGCTTGCCTTGACCGAAGGATGAAGATGAAACGTGAGCATGTAGTCATCATCGCGCCCCCGGGGCGACATGCCGGGCGCATTGATCAGTTCGTCCTCACCATCGAGCCGGTTGCCGTCGTTCGAAAGCATCAGGACCCGCTGATGCATCACGCCGAACGAGCGTGCGTAACCGTCATGCGTGGCGGTGAGGAGTACGCCGCGATTGGTGGCCTCGCGGAACGCGTTCACTTTTGTGGGTCCGCTCACGATCAGCGCGCCCTGAAGCATGCGCTTCATGGCCTTCAGTTCGACGAACTGGCACGAGGACGTCTCGTGATAGGTGAGCGCGGAATGCGCAGGCGTGCTTCGCGCGAAGGTCCGCCAGTTATCGCGGCCAGTCGCAGGAATACCGCAGTTGACGACGATGCGACACGTTCCCGACGACAATTCGAACGACAGACATCCGGCATGCGCATCTCGGCTGATTGCCGGCGGCGGCGGCGCGCCGGTATCCATGATGACGGCGGTGTTACCGGCATCGAGCCTCTGAAATCCGCTGTGCGGCATGCTCGCCATCGGAATGCCGTGGGTGTCGTCGTAGGCGAGCAGGGTCGCGAGCAGACCCGGCGGCGCGCTGCTCATTCCGTTGAACAGAGCGAAGCTGCCATCGCCGTGCCGGAAAAAGCGCAGCATCGGCATCATGCGGTCGATGGCGTTGAGTAGCGCCGGCGGCGGCGCGATATTTCGCGCAGCGAATGTTTGCCGCAGCGGCAGGAGGTCCGGCAGCAATTCGATCAGCGCGCCGGGATTGCGCGAGATGTGTCCGCCGTCCGGGAGAATCTGGCGCTGCAATTCTTCGGACAGTTTTCTCGTTGCGATACGGATGTGCTTGGCCTGATTGGCGAGGCACAGCGACGCGTAACAAAGCGCGATCAAAACCTGTAGCCGCGGCACGCCGTCGGAAATATCGACAATCGTATAGCGCAGATAGCGGATTTCGCGGGTGAGAACGCGCAGATAGCGGCGATAGAATTTTCCGTCCGCATCGTTCAGCACCAACGGCGCCTGCGACAGCAACGAGATCACGCGGCGCGCGAGAACGTCAGCGCGCCAGCCGTTGCCACGCTTGCGCACCGGCTTCGACATCCACTCGTCGATCAACGATCGTGCGTTGGCACGCGTGATTGCGGAATCGGCGGCGCGCAAATGGCGCAGCCAGCCGAAACCGAGCAGCGCCGCTTCCCAATCGTCCGACGGCGGATCGAAGTCGAAAATAGAGCGGCCGTGCGAGGTGACGATCTTTCCGGCAAAGACAAATCGCCCGGCGTAGATTTCCGTGGCGCGTGTGGCATCGAGCGTGCGCAGATCGTTCGGCGCGATCACGAGCCGGTCGGTGCGGCCGGGCCAGAAGCGCGACAGCGCGACGGTCTGACCGCTCGCGCGCGCCAGCACATTCCGCGCGGCGCGGCCGAGCAGAAGCGACGAAATGCGTGTGCGCTGAGCGATCGCCAAGTGGCTTCAGCCCCGAAGAAGAATTCCTGCGTATCTTTTAATCTGGAAACGCGCGCAAGGCACCCCATTGACGCTGTCTGGAAAGGGCGAAGACCGGCGAATCGCCGGTAAATGCGGCGATTGGCTGAGTTCAGGACTTGATGAGGCGCGCGGCATAAAAGCCGTCGAGACCGCCGAGGCGCGGATCATCGTGCGGCAGATGCGACGGCAGCGTGCGGATATCGCCGTTCGGTGTGACGATTTCGCTCAGTCCCGCGACTTCGCGGGTGCTGACGGGTGCCCGGCGCATGCTGGAATCGCCAGCGAGAAGCGCGTCGACGGCGTGCTCGCCTTCCTCGGGCTCGAGCGAACAGGTGCAATAAACCAGAGTTCCACCCGGCTTCAGCAGTGATACGGCCCTTTGCAATAGCCGCTTTTGAACCACCGAAAGCGCGCCGATATCCGCTTCCTGTTTGAGCCAAGCGACATCGGGATGGCGGCGAATGGTGCCGGTGGCCGAGCATGGCGCATCCACGAGAATGCCGTCGAACAATTCGCCCGGCTGCCATTCCGTCGCGTCGGCCACAACGGTTTGCGCTTCGAGCGAAAGTCGCGCAAGATTTTCCTTCAAACGCGCAACGCGATTGGGAGAGCGGTCGATGGCAATGACGTTTGCGCCATCTTGGACGAGCTGCGCAGTCTTGCCGCCGGGCGCTGCGCAGAAATCGGCAAACGATTTGCCTTTAATGTCGCCGAACAGCCGCGCGGGAATTGCAGCGGCGGCATCCTGCACCCACCATTCTCCCTCGTCGAACCCCGGCAGCATCGTCACCGAACCGTGGATGAGCGAACGCACCGATCCGGCGGGCATTACTTCGCCATGTAATCGCGTAGCCCAGCTTTCCGGATTCGATTTCACGGTGACATCGAGCGCGGGTTCGAAACTTAGCGCTTCCGCCATCGCGCGCGTGGTGTCTTTGCCGTAAGTCGCGACCCAGCGCTGCACGAGCCACGGCGGAAGATCGAGCATCTGCGATCTGACTTCTTCGATCAGCGGCTGGCCTTCTCGCGCGCAGCGGCGCAGAACCGCGTTGACGAGGCCCGCGTATTTGGCGGCGCGGCGGTCGGTCTGAACGAGCCGGACCGACAGATCGACGGCGGCGTGATCGGGCACATCCATCCAGAGGATTTGCGCGGCTCCGATCAGCAGCGCGCTTTGCGCGCGCGGCGCATCCGTCGGCACGCCGCGATCCAGCAAACGTGACAGTAAGTGGCCGAGGGTGCCGAGGCGCCGCAAGACGGTGGCGACGAGCCGCCGCATCAGCGCGCGGTCACGATCCGGAAGCGTCTTTAATCCCGGATGCGCGGCCGGACCATCAAGCTGCTCGTCGAGCGTGCGATGCTTGTGCAGCACGCCATCGAGAATGTCCGCCGCAATCCGGCGCGCTGCGAGGCCGGGGACCTCGGCCGGCGGAACGAATCGCGAAGGCTTCATGCGGGGCAAACTCAACTGGCGGGCAGGGCGCAAAACAAAACGCGGCGAATGGGCTTCAGTGACATTGGAATATGCCAAATGTAAGAATCGTTTTCTTAGCCTCTTGATCGCGTTCGGGTTGCACCCGATCTCAAAGCTGGCAGTTTTGCATGTTTTCCGCTAGCAGGCCCTGAATGAGCGACGCCGACAAACAGAATGAGCCCAAGCCGCTTTCGCCTCAGGCCAAGCGCGCACTCGCCGAAGCTGAAGCGCGGCGCAAGGAAGCTGCGAGGACGAAGACGGCTGAGAGCCCAAAAGAATTGCAGGGACCGTCGGGACCGGAGCCGACGCGCTTTGGCGATTGGGAGCGCAAAGGCATCGCGTCGGATTTCTGACGCCTTTTATTTGGGACAAATACCGATCAGCGCGAGGTAACGTAGACCGGCGTGCCGACCGACACGCGCTCGAACAGATCGCTGATGTCCTGATTGTACATGCGCACGCAGCCATAAGAGACGTAGCCGCCGATCGAGTTCGGCACATTGGTGCCGTGAATAGCGTATTCGCCGCCCGCAAGCGTCATCGCGGCGACGCCCATCGGATTGCGCGGCGAGCCGCCTTCGATCACATCCGGGAGACGCGGGTTGTCGCGTTTGACTTCGGCCGGCGGAGACCACGCAGGATTGCGATATTTGCCGTCGATGCGGGTGACGCCGGCCCACTGCTTGCCGGGCTTGCCGACGCCGACCGGGTAGCGCACCGCGTAGCCGTCGCCGAGCACGAGATAAAGACGCCGCTCATTGGTCTTCACGACGATCGATCCGGCCGAATATCCGCCCGGCGAATGAACAAGATCGGGACGCGCCATCGCAGCCGTCGATCCGATTGCCATCGTGGCGACCGCCAATGCAAACTTACGCAACATCGCAAACTCCACAGAACGCTAACGCTATTCGTAGCGAATTGATTAACCACCATTGTGCCGCAGAGGACTCAACGGCTGGTTTCCGCGCGGTCATTCAAAGAAAATCACGAAAACAAAGTAAATGACTTGGAAACAACGCACGCCGCCAAAGCGGAATTTGGCGGCGCGCTTTCGCTGACAATAATGTGAAGGCGCGTGGAACTACGCGCTCTTCTTGTTCTGACGGTTGTTGACGAGATCGGTGACGACGGCGGGATCGGCGAGCGTCGTAGTGTCGCCGAGCGAGCCGGATTCATCTTCCGCGATCTTGCGCAGGATGCGGCGCATGATCTTGCCCGAGCGTGTCTTTGGAAGACCCGGTGCGAATTGAATAAGATCGGGCGACGCGATGGGCCCGATATCCTTGCGCACCCATCCGACAAGTTCCTTGCGCAACGATTCCGTCGGCTCGACGCCTTTCATCAGGGTGACGTATGCGTAGATGCCCTGACCCTTGATGTCGTGCGGATAGCCGACGACGGCAGCTTCCGAGACCGCTTCGTGTGCGACGAGCGAGCTTTCGACTTCCGCCGTGCCCATGCGGTGACCCGAGACGTTGATGACGTCATCGACGCGGCCGGTGATCCAGTAGTACCCATCGGCGTCGCGGCGGCAGCCGTCGCCAGTGAAATACTTGCCTTTGTATGTCGAGAAATATGTCTGCTCGAAACGCGCATGGTCGCCATAGACCGTGCGCATCTGGCCCGGCCACGATTTGGCGATGCAGAGATTGCCGGTGCATTCGCCTTCGAGGACCTTGCCGTCGGCATCGACGATTTCAGGAACGACGCCAAAGAAGGGCTTCGTTGCCGAGCCCGGCTTCTGCGCGATCGCACCCGGCAGCGGCGTGATGAGGATGCCGCCGGTCTCCGTCTGCCACCATGTATCGACAATCGGGCAGCGCTCGTCGCCGACGACGCGGTGATACCATTCCCACGCTTCGGGATTGATCGGCTCGCCCACCGATCCCAACAGCCGCAGAGTCTTTCGCGATGTCTTCTTCACCGGCTCGTCGCCGGACTGCATCAGCGCGCGGATCGCGGTCGGTGCCGTGTAGAAGATGTTGACCTTGTGTTTGTCGATGACATTCCAGAACCGCGAATTGTCCGGATAGTTCGGAACGCCTTCGAACATCAGCGTGGTCGCGCCGTTCGCCAGCGGCCCGTAGAGAATGTAGCTGTGGCCCGTGACCCAGCCGACGTCGGCGGTACACCAGTAAATGTCGCCCTCGTGATAGTCGAACACGTATTGGTGCGTCATCGACGCGAAGGTGAGATAGCCGCCCGTGGTGTGCAGCACGCCTTTTGGCTGGCCGGTAGAGCCCGACGTATAGAGAATGAACAGCGGATCTTCCGCATTCATCGGCTCCGCCGGGCAATCGGCGTTTACCATCTCGGCAGCCTCGTGGTGCCAGACGTCGCGCGTCGGATCCATGTCGACCTTGCCGCCGGTGCGCTTGACGACGACGACGTGATCGACGCCGCCGCCGTTCTTGGCGATGGCTGCATCCACATTGGCCTTTAGCGGAATCTTTTTGCCGCCGCGCAGACCTTCGTCTGCGGTGATAACGACGTTCGATTTGCAATCCTTGATGCGCTGGGCGATCGAGTCCGGCGAGAAGCCGCCGAAGATCACGGAGTGGATCGCGCCGATGCGTGCGCAGGCGAGCATCGCGTAGGCCGCTTCCGGAATCATCGGAAGATAAATGGTGACGCGGTCGCCTTTGGCGACGTTGCGAAGGCGCAGGATGTTGGCCATCTTGCAGACTTCGTCATGCAATTCGCGATAGGTGATCTTCTTGGAGTCGGCCGGGTCGTCGCCTTCCCAGATGATCGCGACCTGATCGCCGCGCTTGTCAAGATGGCGGTCGATGCAGTTGTAGGACGCGTTGAGAACGCCGTCCTCGAACCATTTGATCGAAATGTTGCCCGGCGCGAATGAGACGTTCTCGACCTTGGTGAAGGGCTTGACCCAGGTCAGGCGTTTTGAGGCTTCTTCGCCCCAGAATTTCTCGCGGTCATTGACCGAGCGCGCGTACATATCGCGATATTTTGCCTCGTCGATCCAGGCGCGCTTCGCCCACTCCGGCGATACTTTGTAGATCTTGTCGGACATCGTTTCCTCCACGCAACTCACCCGCTTCGCAACACGCGCGCGGTCTTGTTCTTGTTGACCCCTATTATGCGCTTTTGGCCCTGACCGGGACAAGCCGGAACGGATAGGACTTTTGTAGGTTCTGGACGCGCTGCCAATGCAGGCGATTTCCCATTCGCCAAGGCACTATTTGAGCAGCGTCCAGACCGCTGTTTTCTTGATTTCCGCGTCTTCCAGTTCGCGCGTGACCGGCACGCTGTAGTCGGCGATTTTACGCAGTTTCTCGCGCGGCAAATAGCTGCGGCCGGGATCGCCGATCAGGATTGTCGCACCTTGCAGGGCGTGACGGTTCAAAAAATCGAAGGCGCGGGCGGCGGTGTCGCGCTCGTAGAAAATATCGCCCGCGAGAATGGCATCCCATTGTTTTCCGGATGCTTCGCTCAGGAGATCGGTGGCTAAGGTCGTAATGGCGACATTATTGTGCCCGGCATTCAGCTGTGCGGCGGCGAGAGCAAAATCGTCGATGTCGGTGACATCGACACGCGCAGCGCCGGCTTTCATGGCAGCAATGCCGACCAGCCCTGATCCGCTCGCGAGATCGAGAATGGATTTGCCCCGCACGAGATGCGGATTGTCGATGATGTGACGCGCCAGCGCCTGGCCGCCGGCCCATGCGAAGGCCCAGAACGGCGGCGGCAATCCTTCTTCGCCGAGTTCTTCCTCGGTCTTATGCCAGAGCGGCACGGCCTCATCCGCAACGAAGATCGAAATCTCCGGCACAAGCGGCACCGGCCTCGACCGCGTATTGGCACGTATGAACGCATCCTTGTCGGTGATGACAGTGGCGCTCAAAATCCGAATGCACCGATGACGGTACCGATGATGAGCATGACGCCAAGCCAGTGACCGGCATCGATCGCAGTGAGAAGCGGTTTGCGATCGGCGAAGGAATAGTTGACCGCCATCGCGGTCAGCATGAATCCGAACCAGATCACTGCGCCCCACGCCAATCCGCTTTTGATTGTCACAGCGCCGGCCCGAATGATAAGCGCGGCGAGGATCGCAGCCATGACGAGTTCGGCAACGAATGTCAGAACGAGCAGCGCCGTCTGCGACATCCCGAACTTACGTGCGCGCTGCAGCTGCGCCGAGGTTTTGCCCAGTGCCTTGAGCCAGGTTTTGCTGAGTTGATGGTAGTAGACCGCGCCGAACAGCCACGCGGCAATTGCGGCTACGATCACCGCGACGACATTCACGCCATACAAAATCATCTCAAATCTCCATCGATCAAATCAGAGTCCGCCCAACTTGCAGATCAATTTCCATTCGTCGGGCTTCACGCTGCCGACTGATAGCCGCGACAGTTTTACCAAATCCATATTGGCAAGCGCCCTCTGTGTTTTAATAACGGCAAGCGGCACCGGCTTTTTCAATGGCCTGTCAGCAGAGATATCGACACAGACGAACTTGCCGGTCTTGTCGCTGGGATCGGGATAATGCTCTTTCACGATCTCGACGATGCCGACGATCTCCTTGCCTTCGTTGGAATGATAGAAAAAGGCGCGGTCGCCCTTCTTCATTTTCATCATGTTGAGCTTGGCCGTGTGATTGCGCACGCCAGTCCATGCTTCGCCCGTGGCGCCCTTGGCGACCTGCTGATCCCACGACCAGGCATTCGGTTCGGATTTCACCAGCCAGTACGCCATTGCCCTATTGCCCCTCCGCCTTGAACGGACGCGTCAGCAGCATTTCGATCGCCTCGTTCACGGTCAGCGCACCGGAGAGCACCGCGGCAACCGCATTTGCGACCGGCATGTCGACTTTCTTGTCGCGCGCAAGCTCGACCAGCACGGGCGCTGTGAATTCACCCTCGCTCAATTTGTCGCGCGACGGCCTTTCGCCGCGCCCAAGCGCCATGCCGAACGAAAAGTTGCGCGACTGAGTTGAAGAGCAGGTCAGGATAAGATCGCCGAGTCCCGATAGGCCCGCGATGGTTTCCGCCCTTGCGCCGTAGGCCGCGCCGAACCGCATCAATTCGGCAAAGCCGCGCGTGGTGAGCGCTGCAAGCGCCGATGCGCCGAGTTTTTTGCCCGCGACGATTCCGGCGGCGATAGCCAGAACGTTCTTCGCCGCGCCGCCGATCTCGACGCCGCGCACGTCGGTCGAATGGTAGGGACGAAATGTGTCGGACCCGAGCGCGTGAACCAGTGCTTCTGCGGTTGTCGCGTCATGCGCCGCCAGAGTGACTGCTGTCGGTAATCCTCGCGCCACGTCGGCTGCGAAACTCGGCCCCGACAGAATTGCAGGCTGAGCATTCGGCGCGATCTCGGACACGATCTCGGTCATGAATTTATGCGTGCCGTGTTCTATGCCTTTGGCACAAACGATCACGGGCGTACCGCTCGCGAGATGAGGCGCAAGTGCGATTGTCGCCTGCCGCAAACTTTGCGCGGGCGTGACCAGCAGCAATGCTTCGGATTTCGCCGCCTGCGCAAGATCAGAAGTGATCACAACGCTTTTGACGATCTGAATTCCCGGCAGCCGCGCGTTCTCGCGGGATCGCGACATTGCCGCCGCAGCGGAAGCATCGCGGGCATAAAGTGTGACATCGCGCCCGGCACGTGCGGCCGCATTCGCCAGCGCTGTGCCCCAGGAACCCGCGCCGATCACCGCAATGTTTTGATACGAGGGCATACGAGCGTCGTCTCTTAGTGTTGAGCGCGGGTTTTGGCGAACTTTGCCGGCGTTTGCGCGTCTTCGTCGAGCCGCCATCGCGCGCGGGGCGCGCTGTCGAGATCGTCCAGCATGCCGAGTGCAAGGCGCTCCGCGCCCGCCCATGCGATCATCGCGCCATTATCTGTGCAGAGCGCGGGCGGCGGAATGATCAGCGTGGTCTGCGCTTTAGCGGCGATGTCCTGAAGCGCATTGCGGATCGCGAGATTGGCGGCGACGCCGCCCGCTGCCACGAGCGCGCGGGGCGGACCGAATTGGTCGTGGAACAGCCGCAGTCCAACCGCGATGCGATCCGATGTCAGATCGAGTACCGCAGCCTGAAATCCCGCGCAGAGGTCTGCGATGTCCTGCGGGCTCGGTTCGATCATCCGCGCGGCTTCGTTGCGCACGGCGGTCTTCAGTCCCGACAGCGAGAAATTCGCATCGGGACGGCCCACCATCGGGCGCGGAAATTCGAAGCGCTTCGGATCGCCGTGCCGCGCGGCGCGCTCGACCTCCGGTCCGCCGGGATAGGGCAAGCCGAGCATTTTTGCGATCTTGTCGAATGCCTCGCCGATCGCATCATCGACCGTCGTGCCGAGCCGGACATATTTTCCGACGCCGAGCACAGCAACGATCTGGGTGTGGCCACCCGACGCGAGAAAAAGACAATAAGGAAACGCTAGTCCTGCCGTCAGGCGCGGCGTCAGCGCGTGGGCTTCCAGATGATTGACCGCTATCAGCGGCGTTTTATGAACCAGCGCGATTGCTTTTGCCGTGGTGAGACCGACGATGACACCGCCGATCAGCCCCGGCCCTGCCGCCGCTGCTACGCCATTTAGCTTGTCGAAGCCGATTCCGGCTTCCGTCATTGCTTGGCGCACGATGCCGTCGAGCATATCGACATGGGCGCGGGCGGCGATTTCGGGAACGACGCCGCCGAACGGCGCGTGCTCGGCGATCTGCGAGCGCACGATATTGGACAGGATGCGTCCGCCGCCGTCTGGCTGCCGCTCGACCACAGCGGCCGCTGTCTCGTCGCAGGTGGTCTCGATTCCCAAGACCAATGTCGGTTTGCCGCTCGCCAAATCGAGGTTCCTGATTCCTGTCTTGCGTTCGGTTGGAAACCGGCGTTTCCCTTCGGACGCCGTCTGCCGGGAGGTCTTATCGTGAAAACGTCATGTCGGCTATCCTATCACGGGCTATGCTGCGTTAATGCGGCAAAGGCCTGAAGCATGACGATCCTGATCACCCGTCCGGCACCGGACAATGCGAAAACCGCGCAGGCGCTTGCCGCGCGCGGATATCAGGCGCTGCTTTCACCGACACTGCGGTTTGAAGCGATGCCGTTCTATGACGATCATGGTGCGGCCTATGACGGCGTGATCCTGACCAGCGCCAACGCCGTGCGGGCTGTCGAAAATCATGAGTTCAAGGCACGACTTGCTGAGCTGCCTGCGTTCGCCGTCGGCGAAAATACGGCGGACGTTGCGCGCGCCGCAGGGTTCAGGAACATCATTACGGCAAAGGGCGATGCCGGAATGCTGCGTGACGCGGTCGTCAAAAGCGCCGACGTGAATACGATCAAGAAGAGAGGTACGCTTTGCTATCTCGCGGGGGCCGATCTCGCGCGTGATCTCGCCGCCGAACTTGGCGAGCGCGGATTTACCGTTATTACCCATACAGCCTACCGGATGATTCCTGTCGAGAGCCTTCCGCAAAATGTGACGGACGCATTCCGCACCGGCGGCGTCGAAGCGGTCCTGCATTTTTCGCGGCGGAGTGCGCGGGCTTTCGTTGGTGCGGCGCGGGCGGGCGGAGTGGAAGTTTCGGCGTTGGCCTTGCGGCAGTACTGCATCTCTGACGCGGTCGGCATGGTGGTGCGCGACGCAGGCGCGACGCGGGTTGCGGTTTCACCCGCGCCGAACGAGACGGCTCTGCTCGATACGCTGGATAAGGGCCTGAAAAAGGTCTGAAGCGCATGTCGCGCAACCTTAGGCGAAGAGATCGGTTGGTCTCGAATCTGCTAGGGTGAGGCGGCGAGGAAATAAGGCGACGATGAACGACGACAAGCAGGATGATGCGGCAACCCAGGACAGTTCGCGAAAGCGTCCGCCGCCGACCATCGATTTGACAGCGACGAGTGTATCGGATGGCGGCGCGCCGAATGATACAGGCGCATCTGCGTCGTCGTCTGCGAGTCCGAAGATGCGGAAATCATGGCGCGACCGTCTTCGCGCCGCGCGCGTCGCGATCACACCTTCGTTTCGGCGCCCATCGTCGCCCAAGACAGGCATACCGCGCCCGGCGCGTGCGGCGTTGACATCGGTAGTTGCTGCCGGATTGATCTGCGCTGTGATCGCATCGCTTGTGTTCGGGGGATGGTGGCTTGCTGATTCATCCACTGGACCGGACCGCATTCTGTCCCGGATGCCGACGTCAACGGCCAAGAGCGACAACGAAACGACCGGGAAGCGGGCAGCGAAAGCCGATGCCTCTGCGCTCACGACGCGTCTCGACGCATTGGAAAAGTCCGTCGCGTCGTTGCGAGAGGAAGTCTCGTCCGCGCGTGCGTCGATCGACGAGGTGAAGGCGGCGATTCCGCCCGCCGTCGATACGGGCGCTATCGACGAGCGAATCTCGAAAATCGAACGCGCGACCGTCGCATTGACGGCTGAGATCGCAACATCTCAGAAGCCCGGCGGCGACGATCGGCGATTGCGTAGAATTGCTATTGCCGCGACGCTCGATGCCGCAGTGAACAAAGGCGATCCCTATGCCGTTGCGTTGTCGGCGGCGAAATCCGGCGCTGAGAACGCAACGGTTTTAACGCCGCTCGACCAGTTTGCGGACAAGGGCCTTCCGTCCGCCGCATCGTTGAACCGTGAATTGCTGACGCTGTTGCCGCAGGCGACGCCGAAACCCGCCGCGCCAGCGCAGACGGCGGGCTTGCTCGACCGGCTGCAACAAAGCGCATTGAAGCTCGTTCGCGTTCGCCGTGTCGATGATGACGAAAGCGCCGCCGTCATTGCTCGCGCAAAAGCCGCCGCGCAGCGCGGCGATCTTGCCGCTGCGAGGCGCGAGGTTGAGCCGCTGTCAGGCTCGGCCCGCGCGCCGCTTGCGTCGTGGATCGAGAAAGTCGATGCGCGCGAAGCGGCAATCGCAGCGTCCCGGCAATTCGCATCGGGCGCAGTTTCTGCGCCGCCGAGCCCGGCGCAGTAGGTACAGAACATGATCCGCATCATCCTGTTCCTGTTTCTGATCGGAGCTGCGGCACTCGGACTTGCGACGATCGCTGACCTCGGCGGCGATGTATCGTTGCAGTGGGGCGCGTGGCGTGCCGATCCTCCGCTGCTCGTCGTTCTTCTCGTTTTGGTTCTGACGGTTTTCGCGCTCATTCTTCTATGGGCTTTGATCCGTGCCATCTGGCGAACGCCGGGCCGCATCCGGCATGCGCGACACGAGCGGCGTCTGGCAAAGGGTCGCCACGCGATCACGCAGGGTCTGATCGCCATCGGCACCGGCGACCATTTTGCCGCGCGGCATCATGCCGATGTTGCGCGGCGTCTTGCGCATCAAGACCCGCTGGCCCTGTTGCTGCATGCGCAGTCCGCACAACTGAACGGCGACCGCGACGGAGCGCAGCGCGCATTTCACACGCTTGCGGAGCGTGAGGATACCCGCGTGCTCGGCCTGCGCGGTCTGTTCGTCGAGGCGCAGCGGCGCGATGACGTGCTGACGGCGGTGGCGATGGCGGAGGAGGCGCTGAAGGTTGCGCCCGCCTCCGCGTGGGCATCACATGCGGTGCTAGGTTTCCGCTGCAGCCGCAGCGATTGGGACGGCGCGTTGCAGATTCTTGAAAACGATCTTGCTTCAGGATTGATCGATCCCGCTCCCTACAGACGCCAGCGCGGTGTGCTTCTGACTGCGCGCGCACTCGATCTCGAGACCGGCGACCGCGACCAGTCGCGCGAGAGTGTGATGGAAGCGGTTAAGCTCGCGCCAACGCTGGTTCCAGCGGTGACCCTCGCTGCGAAATTCTTGAGCGAGTCGAACCAGACGCGCCGCGCAATGCGGATTGTCGAAGCGGCGTGGATGGCGCAACCGCATCCGGATCTCGCTGACGCCTATGCGCATATTCGGCTCGGCGATTCTGCCGTGCAGAGATTGTCGCGCGTCGAATCGCTTGCCGCGAAATCGCCGTCGCACATCGAAAGCGCCCTTGCGGTTGCGCGCGCGGCCATCGACGCCAGCGAATTCGCCAAGGCCCGCGCGGTGCTTGCGCCCTTCACCGAAACGCCGACGCAGCGAGTCGCGTTGCTGATGGCCGAACTCGAACGTACCGAACATGGCGACAGCGGCAGCGCACGCGCCTGGATGCTGCGCGCGGTTCGCGCGGCGCACGATCCGGTGTGGACCGCGGACGGCTATGTGTCGGATCGCTGGCGTCCGGTGTCGCCGGTCACGGGACGGATCGATGCATTCCAATGGCTCACGCCGCTGTCCGCGCTTCCATCGGAAAAGTCGAAAGCCATCGACGCCGAGATTGCGGACGACGCGATGCTTGCAGCACCTCGCGCCGAACTGCCAAGCGCGCCGGCGGCGGCGTCGCAGGATAATTCTCCGGCCCCTGCGCCAATATCGCTGCCACCGCAGACGCCTGCTTCGGCCGCGGTTGGGCCGCCGGTGTTTCGCCCGCGCCGCGAGATCGAAAAGATCGATTCCGCGCGGCTGCAGCCCGTCATTCCCATCGTCCGCGCCCCGGACGATCCCGGCGTTCCCGATGACGCGCCGCCTGACGATGAATTCGCCGATTCGATGCGGCCCGATCAGATGCAGGCCGGGGGCTGGCGCGGGTTTTTATCGCGTCTTGTCAGTTGATTAGGCCCATATCCGGCCGTTGTTCTTGCAAAGCCGCACGCTGGCCGATATCACGTTCGGGCACCTGAAAGTACCGGGTCAAAACTCTCGCCGCCTTAGCTCAGTTGGTAGAGCACATCATTCGTAATGATGGGGTCGTAGGTTCGAATCCTATAGGCGGCACCACCCGTTTTCCTCCCTCAAAATCCTCCGGAACCGCTGCCGTTGACCCCGCGTCAACGGCGTCCTAGCTGTGTCGGCAGATCGTTCCAGCCGAGAGGCGCCTATGAGCCTAGCCGAGACCATCGAGCGGCCTGTATCGCGAAAGCCTCTGATTCCTCCGCATCCGCCGCGCGCGTCTGAAAATCTCTCCGCGCTCGGGCGTCTGTCCGCGATCCGCAACAACGCCATCGCAAGCTGGGGTCCGCGCGCCTACGAGGAAGACATCGTTCGCGGACGCTTTCTCGGCCGTAGCAGTTTCATTCTCAATCGTCCCGATGCGATCAAGCATGTGCTGGTGGACAATTACGAGAACTACACGCGCACGCCTGCGGGCATTCGCGTGCTGCGTCCGATCCTCGGTGAGGGATTGCTGCTCGCCGAAGGTAAGGCCTGGAAAAATCAGCGCCGCACACTCGCCCCGGCCTTCGCTCCGCGCGCAATGGGAACGCTGGTCCCGCATATGCTGTCCGCGACCGACGATGCTGTAAAGGCGCTCTCGAGATCCTGCGGCGTTCCGGTCGATCTGCGCGAAGCGATGCAGCGCCTCGCGCTCGATATCGCTGGCCGCACCATGTTCTCGTTCGAAATCGAACGTCACGGCACGGCGCTGCGGAATTTCGTCAATGAATACGGCCTGCGTCTTGCGCGTCCGCGATTTCTCGATCTCGTCCTGCCGCTTGGCTGGCCAAGCCCGCAGGATATTTCGCGCGCGCTGTTCCGGCGGCGCTGGACGAGATTCATGCGCAACCTGATTGCCGAGCGCCGCGCGATGAGCAGCGGCGAGGGCGCGCCGCGCGATCTGTTCGATCTGATGATCGCGGCGCGCGATCCCGAAACCAACGAGGCGTTCTCCGACGAGCAGCTCGCCGATCAGGTTTCGACGATGATTCTCGCAGGTCACGAGACGACAGCGACGGCCTTGTTCTGGGCGCTGTATCTGTTGTGTCTCGATCCGGCGGCGCAGGATCAGGTCGCGGCGGAAGCGAAAGCTGCCGCTGCCTCTGGATCGTTCGATCTCGCGAAGCTCCCGTTTACGCGCGCGGTGATAGACGAGACCATGCGTCTTTATCCGCCGGCCTTTCTCATCGTCCGCGCCGCCGCAGGCGCGGATACGATCGCGGACATGGCGGTCGCGAAAAACGACGTGGTCATGGTGTCTCCGTGGCTGCTGCATCGCCATGAAAAATTATGGGATGCGCCGAATGAATTCCGGCCGTCGCGCTTCATGCCCGGCTCCATGCCGCCGGATCGCTTCGCGTATCTGCCGTTCGGCGTCGGTCCGCGCGTCTGCATCGGCGCGCAGTTCGCATTGACCGAAGCCACGCTGGCGCTCGCAAAGATCGTTGCGGCATTCCGCGTCGAATTGCTCGACAAGGAGCCGGTGACTCCGACCGGCGTTGTCACGACACAGCCGGATCGCTCGCCGATGTTTCGGATCGTGCAGCGCTAGCGAAGGCTATAGCGATTTGCGCACCGCGTTGCTGCGATGCAATCGCGTCTCACGCTTGCAATGGGTTCTCCCATCCTAAAGTCGAACGCTGAAATCATTCCCGGCGCGTCGAAGCGTCGCATGCGCTCGTTCTTTGTTGCCAAACGCATCCCCAGCCCTTTGTCTTGCGCTCAATCAAGAAGGGCTGTTCCGCCAAGGAACGGCATAAAAGGGGAGAACGTCATGACGACATCGAAGAGAGACAAGGCTACGACGCGCCGCCGCTTCCTCGAAGCGGCAGCTGCAACTGCAGCAACAGCTGTTGCTGCGCCGGCGATCGCGCAGACCGCAGGTCCGATCAACATGCGCTGGCAGAGCACATGGCCGGCGAAGGATATTTTCCACGAATACGCGCTCGACTATGCAAAGAAGGTCAACGACATGACCGGCGGCGATCTCAAGATCGAGGTGCTTCCGGCGGGTGCCGTGGTGCCGGCATTCGGCTTGCTCGACGCAGTCTCGAAGGGCACGCTCGACGGCGGCCACGGCGTGCTCGTCTATCACTACGGAAAGCAGAACGCGCTGGCGCTCTGGGGCTCCGGTCCGGGCTACGCGATGGACGCCAACATGCTTCTCGCCTGGCACAAATATGGCGGCGGCAAGGAACTTCTCGCCGAACTCTACCAGTCGATCGGCGCCAACGTCGTGTCGTTCCCTTATGGACCGATGCCGACGCAGCCGCTCGGCTGGTTCAAGAAACCCGTCACCAAGGCTGACGATTTCAAGGGCGTGAAATATCGCACCGTCGGCATCTCGATTGACGTGTTTACGGGCCTCGGTGCCGCAGTGAACGCGCTGCCCGGCGGCGAAATCGTCTCGGCGATGGATCGCGGCCTGCTCGATGCGGCGGAATTCAACAACGCCTCGTCGGATCGCATCCTCGGATTCCCCGACGTTTCGAAGGTCTGCATGCTGCAGAGCTATCATCAGAACGCCGAGCAGTTCGAGATCATGTTCAACAAGGACAAGTACAACAGTCTGCCGGACAAGATGAAGGCGATCATCGCGAACGCGACCGAAGCGGCGGGTCAGGACATGTCGTGGAAGGCGATCGACCGCTACTCCAAGGACTACGAGGAGATGCAGACGAAGGACAACGTCAAATTCTACAAGACGCCCGACTCGATCCTGCAAAAGCAGCTCGACATCTATGACGAAGTTGTCGCCAAGAAATCAGCCGACAATCCGCTGTTCAAGAAAATCCTCGAATCGCAGAAGGCCTTCGCCAAGCGCGTGACGCAATGGGAGCAGGACACGGTGGTCAACCGGCGCATGGCCTATACTCATTACTTCGGGCCGAACGCGGGCAAGAAGAAGACCTGATCAATCGCAAATGCGCATGGCAGCATCCGGGATAACATTCCCGGGTGTTGCTTTGCATTATCGTCATCTCTTTCTCGGATTGATCTCTTGCACCGGCGGCCAACATGAGCGTCCAGCGTTTTCTTCACGCCATTGACGGCGTCAGCACTTTCACGGGCAAGGCTTCGGCCTGGCTCATCATGGGGCTGATGACCCTCGTTTGCGCCGAAGTGTTCAAGCGCTACATCCTGAACATGCCGACGGCATGGATCTTCGATGCTTCCAACATGTTTTACGGAACGCTGTTCATGATCGGAGGCGCGTATACGCTCGCGCAAAACGCGCATGTACGCGGCGATTTTCTCTACAGCTCGATGAAGCCGCGCACACAGGCGTCGCTCGATATTGTGCTCTATATCGTCTTCTTTTTGCCCGGCATTGCGGCGCTTGCCTATGCGGGTTGGGACTATGCGATGGATTCGTATCGCATCAACGAACATTCCAACGTCACGGCGGACGGCCCGCCGGTCTATCAGTTCAAATTCATGATCCCGCTCGCGGGCGCGCTGCTGTTGTTGCAGGGTGCCGCCGAGATCGTGCGTTGCGTGATCTGTCTGCGGACCGGCGAATGGCCGAGCCGCCTCAAGGACGTCTCCGAGATCGATGTGATCGAGGAGCAGCTCGCAGGCAGCGAATATGTCGATGAGGAATCGAAAAAGCTCGCTATCGAGCACGCACAGGATATCGACGAAATCGCCCGGCAACGCGGCATGGGCGGAGACTTGCAGAAATGAGCGATCCCGCACTCGGCCTTTTGATGCTCGTCCTCATCGTGATCGTGATCATGATGGGCTTCCCTACGGCATTCACGCTGATGGGCCTCGGCATGTTCTTCGGGCTCTTCGCCTATCACCGCGCCGGCGAAGCGTGGGACGCCAATCACATCTTCGACCTGATGGTGCAGCGTACCTACGGCGCGATGACCAACGACGTGCTGATATCCATCCCGCTGTTCGTGCTGATGGGCTACGTCATGGAACGCGGCGCGCTGGTCGACAAGATGTTCTACTCGATCCAGCTTGCGTTTCGGCGCGTACCGGCGTCGCTCGCGGTCGCCACGCTGATCGTCTGCACGTTCTGGGGAATCGCATCGGGCCTCGTCGGCGCCGTCGTCGTGCTGATGGGCGTCATCGCGTTCAATCCGATGCTGAAAGCCGGATACGACGTGAAGCTCGCGTCCGGCGTCATCACGGCCGGAGGAACGCTCGGGATTCTCATTCCGCCGTCGGTGATGATCATCGTCTACGCGGCGGTTGCCGGGCAGTCGGTCGTGAAGCTCTACGCCGCGGCGATGTTTCCCGGCTTCTTCCTCTCGTTCCTCTATCTGGTCTACATCATCGGCTGGGCGCTGATAAATCCGAAGATCGCGCCGAAATTGCCGGAGAGCGAAACGCGCATTCCAGTGCGGCCGTGGGTCGCGCAGCTTGCGCGCAACTACTCCGACAAGATGCTGCCGGCCTTGATCGCCGCCGTGCTGTCGCCTGCGAAGGCCTTGGGAATCACCGCGGACGGCGTGCGGGTCAGCTATCTCCTGCTTCTGAAAAGCCTGAGCTTCGCGCTCGTGCCGCTGATACTGACTGTGGGAACATTGTGGGGCGCGTGGTGGTACGTCGTCATTCACCAGCAGGCGGATGCTCCGTCGCAAGTCGTCGCGGCTGCATCCGAACGCGCGAAAACGGGTTCTCAACCGTCGTCCACCGTCGCCGAGCCGCAAGAGGAAAAATTGCAGGAGCTTGGCAGCTCTGCCGAGAAATCGGATTCGGCGGAGTCGAGCGAACCTGAACAATTGCAGCAGATGGGCAGTGCGGACCTGCGCGATCAGGTCAAGGCCGCGCCGTCCGAAGCAGGGCCGCCGCCGGAGTTCTATACCTACTTCGCTTTCACATGTGCGATCTTCGCGCTGCTGCTGTTCTACTATTACTGGACGATGCGCGCGGAGCAGTTCGAGGTGCTCCGGCTGCTCACGACCTCGACCATGCCGCTCGGCATTCTCACCGTCGTGGTGCTCGCCGTCATTCTGCTCGGCATTACGACGGCCACGGAATCGGCGGCGGTGGGTGCAGCCGGCGCATTCCTGCTGGCGTTCCAAGCGCGCACGCTCGACTGGAAGCGCACCAAGGAGGCCGTCTTTCTGACGGCGAAAACAACATCGATGGTGTGCTGGCTGTTCGTCGGGTCGGCGTTGTTCTCGGCGGTATTCGCGATTCTCGGCGGCCAGGCTCTGCTTGAGAGCTGGGTGCTTTCGCTGAACATGACGCCTGTGCAGTTCATGATCCTGTCGCAGGCGATCATCTTCGTCCTCGGCTGGCCGCTGGAATGGACCGAGATCATCGTCATCTTCGTGCCGATCTTCCTGCCGATGCTGAAGCACTTCAACATCGACCCGATCCTCTGGGGGACGCTTGTGTTCGTCAATCTGCAGGCGGCATTCCTGTCGCCGCCGGTTGCGATGTCGGCGTTTTATCTCAAGGGCGTCGCGCCAAAGCATGTCACCCTCAATCAAATCTTCTCCGGCATGATGCCGTACATGCTGATTGTGATCGTGTGCATGGTGCTGATGTATATCTGGCCCGGCATGACGCTCTGGCTGCCGAACTATCTCTACGGGAATTGATGCGCGCGCGGGTCTATCGTCTTGCCGGGGGGCTGCCCGGTTCCTAGATTGACGAAATGACCGAGTCTCAATCCCTCTTCACGGTCCTTCGGCAGACCGCGGATGCGCCGGTGGTGGATGCCATCGAGCGTCTGATCGCGAGCGGAGCCGATCACGAGCTTAATCGCATCAATCTGATCGACTTTGCGGCGCGAACAGCCCTTTCCGAGGAGAAGGTGCTGTCGGGCTTTCTGCACGCATCCCGGCTCGGCATTTTCGACATGACATGGAATGTGCTGTGCCCCGGCTGCAGCGGCGTGCTCGGTGCGCATGACACGCTCAAGGCGTTAAGTCCGGAAGATTATCAATGCGCTCTTTGCGCCTGCGGTTATGAGGCATCCATCGACGATCAGGTCGAGGTTGCCTTTACTGTGAGCCCGCGGGTGCGGCGCATCGCTGCGCACGACCCCCATAGACTGCCGCTGTGGGACTATTGGCGGCAGATGTTCTGGAGTTCGGGCATCGACATTTCCGAAGATTCGTTCGGGCGGCTGATCGATGAGGCGACGCTCGAGGCAATCGAAATCCCGCCGGGCGAGAAGGCGGTGCTGTCATTGCAGCTGCCCGCGCAATTCGTCATCGTTTTCGAGCCGGTGACCCATTCGGCGCTGTTCCTCGATGTGCAGGGCGAGCCGACGCGCGAGAGACAGGCCGCGTCGCTGACATTCGACGGTGCCCACGCCCCTACGGGAACGTTGAAGATGCGTCCGGGCCCGCTGAGGTTGACGCTCGAAAATCTTTCGCAGCAACGCGTTCTGCCCGGCGTGTGGATCGCGGGCGACGCGCTCCACGATCTGCTCGGCAAGCGAAAGCCGATCGTGACTGCCAAGCGCATTCTCGCCAATCAGACGTTTCGCGACCTCTACAAGGCCGACAATCTCAATATCGATCAGCGGCTCAAGATCACGTCGCTGACCTTCCTGTTCACGGACCTCAAGGGCTCCACCGCCCTTTATGAGCGCGTCGGGGATTTGGCCGCATTCGATCTGGTGCGCGCGCATTTCAGGGCACTCCTGGACATCATCGCGTCGGAGGCGGGCGCAGTGGTCAAAACCATCGGCGACGCCGTGATGGCGACGTTCGTGCGTCCGGATCAGGCGATTGCGGCGGGCCTGCGCATGCGCGAGGCGATGGAGCAGCTCAACAAAGAGCACGGCACCGAGGACCTAATGGTCAAGATCGGCATTCACGAGGGCGCGTGTCTCGCCGTGATGTTGAACGAGCGGCAGGATTATTTCGGGCAGACCGTCAATATCGCCGCCCGCGTTCAGGGACAGGCATCAGCGCAGGCAATCAATGCGACCGAGCCGGTCGTAAGGTCGCCAGCAGTCATGGAACTGTTACGGAAATCGGGGCTCACTCCGACTGAAAAGAGCGTCGAGTTGCGCGGCATCTCCGACAAGGTCGTGATCTACGAAATTCCCTGACGCGCTCTCCCGGGCGTCAACTCGGCGATCCTGTCGACATTGCAAGAGTTTCATTTTCGGGCCATAGAAGCCCCAGCTTCCATGCCGTAAATTTGCAGAAGCGCAGGCCATTTCAGATTGCAGAGTTTCGATGCTGGACAGATTGCGACAATTCATTGCCGACGTCGTCGCCCCCGGCGCAAATGGCGAGCGGACATTCGCGGACGACGACTATCGGCTCGCCGCGACAGCGCTTCTGATTCACGTCATCTCCCTGGACGGTGAGCCATCCGGCGCCGAGAAGCGCAAGCTCCACACCCTTCTGGAATATCGCTTCAACCTCGATCCCGGCACGGCCGACAAACTGATCGCCGATGCAACGCTGGTCGAGGGCGAAGCGGTCGATCTCTACCATTTCACTAGTGTCATCATGCGCGAGGAGAATGAGGAGGGCCGGCTGCGGATCGTCGAGATGATGTGGGAACTGGTCTATGCTGACGGCTATGTCAGCGAATTCGAGGACAATATTGTCTGGCGGGCTGCTGATTTGCTTGGGATTTCCTCGCGAGAGCGGATCGAGCTCAAGCATCGCGTCGCCGACGGCAGGCTAGCATCCGATCCCGCCTCATGAGTACTATGGGGCTGTATTTCCTCCCTCTCGCCCCTTGAACCGTCGCACGGTCCGGGGCGACAAAACCAAGACCAACTTTGAAGTGCACTTATGGCTGATCGCGTCACGTTGATTACAGGTGCCTCCTCCGGCATCGGCGCGGAGCTTGCGCGTATCTTCGCATCGAATGGGTCAAAGACGGTTCTCGTCGCGCGTCGCGAGGATCGCCTCAATGAACTGGCCGACGAAATTGCCGCGACCGGAAAATCGCGCCCGGCGATCATCTCCTGCGATCTGAAAACCCCCGGTGCTAGCGACATCGTCGCCGACAAGATCGAGGCGATGGGTGCCGAGGTCGAGACCGTCGTCAATAATGCCGGCTTCGGTCTGTTCGGAAACGCGTTCGAACTCGACCGCGACGAACAGCTTGCGATGGTCGACATCAACGTTCGAGTCCTGACCGATCTGTCGCTGCGATTCACCGACAGCCTGATCCGCAATCGCGGCGGCATGCTCAACGTTGCTTCGATCGCCTCGTTCCTGCCGGGACCGCGCATGGCGGTCTACTATGCAACCAAGGCCTATGTGCTGTCCTTCACCGAAGCGATGCGTGCCGAACTCGGCCCGAAGGGTGTCCGCGTCACGGCCTTGTGTCCGGGTCCGGTGCCGACCGAATTCCAGGGCCGTGCCGGTTTCGAGGCAGGGCTGGATTCGGCGATCCTTAACGTCTCGGCCTCCGCCGTCGCGCGGGCCGGTTATCGCGGTCTGATAAGCAACAAGCGGCTGGTGATGCCCGGCGTCGGCGTTCGGATGATCCCATTCTTGTTGCGTTTTGCGCCGCGCAGCATGGTGCTGGCATCGGTCGCGCGCGTTCAGCAGAAGCGCTGATTGCCTGTTTGCGGTTGCCTGTTTTTGCAGACGGCCTGCGCGAAAAGTCGGCTCGACGGCGCGTTGGCAACAAAATATTCTCACAATCGCGCTTTAATCGATTTGATTAACATTTGCCGTCGTTTGAAGAAGATTATCGATGCGGCCTCCTGAGTACGGTTTGACGACCTGCGGCAGATTTACGGCCCTTCCGGTGCTGATCGTTCTGCACGGACCGCTGTCTACACCCGGACGTGTCGGCAACGCCTTGCGCGCGATGGGTCATCCGCTCGATATCCGCAAGCCTGTGATCGGCGATCCGCTGCCTGAGACGCTCGAGAATTATGCCGGTGCGGTAATGTTCGGCGGCCCGATGAGTGCCAACGACAAGGACGATTTCGTCAAGCGCGAGATCGACTGGCTCGCGACGCCTCTGAAAGAGAACAAGCCCTATCTCGGAATTTGCCTCGGCGCGCAGATGCTGGCCAAGCATCTCGGCGCGACCGTCGCACCGCATCCGGAAGGCCGCGCCGAAATCGGCTACTACACGATCCGCCCCACAGAGGCGGGCCGCAAACTTTGGCCGCGCTGGCCGGAGCAAGTCTATCACTGGCATCGCGAAGGCTTCGATCTGCCGTCCGGTTGCGAATTGCTGGCTGAGGGCGACGACTTTCCGGTACAGGCCTATCGCACCGGCAACTCCTTCGGCATCCAGTTTCATCCCGATCTGACGCAGGCGATGATGCATCGCTGGACCACGCGCGGTCATGAACGGCTGTCGTTGCCGGGCGCGCGCAGCCGCGCCGAGCATTTTCAGGGGCGCCTTATTCACGATCGATCCGAACGAGCGTGGCTGTCGACATTCCTCGACGGCTGGCTGCATCGGCCGCCCGCTCCCGCCTTGCCTGGGGCGTCCTCCGCTGACATCGTGTCCGTCGCCGCCGAATAGACGCGGCGAGGACGACATGGACCGGGACGGCTTCGCGCGACTGCTGCAGGACTTCACGCTATCCGCCGAATCCGGCGATGGCGAGCGTTTCGCGCGCCACTTCACTGACGATGCCATCTATTACGACTACATCTACGGGCCGCACAAAGGCCGCGCGGAAATCGCGCATATGATGGAACACATGTTCCACCGCGATGCCGACGAGTATCGCTGGGAAATGTTCGATCCGGTATTCGAGAACGGCATGGGCTATGCGTGGTCGCTGTCGAGCTTCCGCTCGCGCATTCCGCAATTCGAGGGCAAGCGTGTCGTGATCGACGGCATGAGCCGCTTTCTCGTTCGCGACGGCTTGATTTCGGAATACCGCGAATCCGTCAACGGCGGCGTTGCGATGACGCAGCTTGGCGTCACGCCGGAGCGCATGGAGAAGATTTTCCATCGCTGGGCCGGCTGGCTGAAGGAGCGACCGGAAACGGTGGAGTATTTCGCGCGTCCGAAAGCGAAAGATAAATAGTGTAACTGAGATCGGCGCCTGAACGGATCGGCAGAATCCGCAGCGCAAACAGGGGAAACGCCATGAGCTACAAGGACATTCTCTACGCGGTGGAGAAGCGCATCGCGACCATCACGCTCAATCGCCCGGATCGCCTCAATGCGTGGACGCCGGTGATGGAGCAGGAGGTTCGCACGGCGATGGAAGCAGCGGCCAAGGACGACGGCGTGCGCGTCATCGTGCTGACCGGCGCGGGCCGCGGCTTTTGCGCGGGCGCGGACATGGATGCGCTGAAGGGCCTCGATCCCGACGACATCAAGAGCAACCGCTGGATGGCACCGCACGACATGGATCGCCGCCCCGACTGGCAGGCGCGCTATTCCTACTATCCCGCAATTCCGAAACCCGTCATCGGTATGCTCAACGGTGCAACGGCCGGCATCGGCCTCGTGCACGCGCTTTATTGCGATGTCCGCTTTGCCGCCGATACGGCGGTGTTCACCACGGCGTTCTCGCGGCGTGGACTGATTGCCGAGCACGGCATCAGCTGGATGCTGCCGCGCATCGTCGGTCATGCGAATGCGCTCGACCTCTTGATGTCGGCGCGGCGTTTCGACGCCGGCGAAGCCTTGCGCATGGGTCTCGTCAATCGCGTCTGTCCCGCCGACAAATTGTGCGAGGAAACCAACGCCTACGCGCTCGAATTGGCGGATTTCGTGTCGCCGCGTTCGATCGGCGTCATCAAGCGGCAGCTTTACGATGTGCCATTCCAGACGCTGGCGGAAGCAACCATCGATGCCAACCGCGAAATGTCTGCGGCGTTTCGCGGCGACGACTTCCGCGAGGGCGTCGCGAGTTTCGTCGAAAAACGCGCGCCGCGTTTCACCGGCACCTGAAACGAGACTATGTAACGGCCTTGGTCACGATGTCGATTTCGTGCGTCAGCGTGCGATGAACCGGGCATTTGTCGGCGATGTCCATCAATGATTTGCGCTGCACGTCGTCGAGCTTGCCTTCAATCGTGATGTCGCGCGTGATCCGGCTGATCATGCCTTCCGTGGTCTCGCAGGTCTCGCAATCCTTGGCGTAGATCTGGCTATGTTTTAGTTTCACGGTGACGCGATCAAGCGGAAGGTTCTTGCGTTGCGCGTACATCCGCATCGTCATCGACGTACACGCGCCGAGCCCCGCGAGCAGAAAATCGTAAGGGCCGGGACCGGAATCGAGCCCGCCGACATTCACAGGTTCATCTGCGATCATGCGATGCGGGCCGACCGCGACGATCTGCTGATACATGCCTTGGCGCGTTTCCATCACGACGACGCCGTCGGTCATCTCCGGCACTTCAGTCTCCGGCGGCATGTCGAGATAGCGCGTCGCCCACGAGGCGACCATGTCAGCCACGAACGCGGCGTCGCGCTTCTGGGTGAGAAGATGATCCGCGCCTGCGAGCGAGATGAAATTCTTCGGATGTTTCGCGGCAACAAAAATTCGCGTGGCGTTGTCGATGCCGACATAGTCGTCGGTTGGCGAGTGGAAAATCATCAGCGGCTTGTGAAGATTTTTCACCGCCTCGATCAGATTGTGCTCGGCGATATCGTCGAGAAACTCGCGCTTCACCTTGAACGGCCGGCCGGAGAGCGACACTTCGATTTCTCCGGCCTTCTTGATGTCGTCAATCGCATCTTTGAACAGATGCGTGACATGCGCGGGATCGGACGGCGCGCCGATGGTTGCGATGCATCTGGCTTCCGGTATTTTCGCCGCCGCCAGAAGAATCGCAGCACCCCCGAGACTATGGCCGATCAGGATCGACGGAGCCTTGTATGCCTGGCGCAGATAATCCGCCGCCAGCACGAGGTCGGCGATATTCGACGAGAATGTCGTGTTGGCAAATTCGCCTTCGCTGGCGCCGATGCCGGTGAAATCAAATCGTAAAGTCGCAATGCCGCGCTTTGCCAGACCGTCTGCGATGCGGCGTGCCGCGAGCACATCCTTGCCGCAGGTGAAGCAATGCGCCAGCAGCGCGAACGCGACCGGCGCGCCATTGGGCAAATCGAGCGAGGCGGCGAGCATCTGGCCGCCGCTGCCGGGAAACTGGAATCGTTCTGTGGGCACGGCTTGCTCCTCGGTTCGCCATTTTCCATTACGCGGCAAATGGCATCGCGTTACGCGCGCGAAAGCCTCCGTACATCCTAGTGCATCGGCAGCGCGCGCGGGCAATTCGTCACAGGAAGGTGAAGGAGGAAATGGTGGAGCCAGGCGGGATCGAACCGCCGACCTCGTCATTGCGAACGACGCGCTCTCCCAGCTGAGCTATGGCCCCATCTTGGGCGAGTATAACGCTCGTCCCGCGAATTCGGTCATTTACAATCCGCGGCAAAGGCAAGTCAAGAACGCCGGAAACCCCTGTTTTCCATGCGGCTTGACCGCGCAATCCCTTGTTTGCGAAGCGATGACCCGATATTTAACCGGAACTCTCCCAAAGCGGATCACAATCGCCATGCGCGCCATTCTCGACATCGTTCTCATCGTTCTCGATCTGTATGTCTGGCTCCTGATCGCGTCCGCGATCCTGTCATGGCTGATCGCCTTCAACGTCGTAAACACCCGCAACCAGTTCGTCGCAGCAGTCGCCGAGTTTCTCTACAAGATCACCGAACCCGTGCTGGCGCCGATCCGCAACATGATGCCGAATTTCGGCGGCCTCGATATTTCGCCGATCATCGTCATTCTCATCATCATGTTCATCCAGCGTGTGATTTCCTATTACATCTATCCCAACGTGATCTGACCGCGCCTTGAACGTTCCCTGGCGGTTCTCGGCTGACGGAATTGCCGTCGCTCTGCGCGTCACGCCGCGCGGCGGATCGGACGCCATCGACGGGATCGAGACCTTGGCCGACGGCCGCAGCGTGGTGAAAGTGCGCGTCCGTGCGATTGCCGACGGCGGCGAAGCGAATAAAGCCGTGATCGAACTGCTGGCAAAATCGCTGCGCGTGCCAAAGAGTCATTTGCGCGTGATGTCAGGTACCACCTCGCGGCTCAAACAGGTCGCAATCGACGGCGACCCGAAGCAATTGGGCGATGCCTTGAAAGTTCTGACGCAGACGAAAGAAAGTTGATGTCCGCAAAAATCATCGACGGAAAAATCATCGCGGCGGATTTGCGGGCGCGTGTGGCTGCGGAAGTGGCGCGCGTCAAACGCGAGCATCATTTAACGCCGGGTCTCGCTGTCGTGCTCGTCGGCCACGATCCGGCGTCCGAAGTCTACGTTCGCACCAAGGCGAAGCAGACCGAAGCCGCCGGCATGGCCTCGTTCGAGCATAAGCTGCCTGCCGATACGTCGCTCGGCGATTTGCTGGCGGTGATCGCGCGGCTGAACGCCGATCCGGCGGTGCACGGTATTCTCGTGCAGCTGCCGCTGCCGAAGGGGCTGGATTCGCAGAAGGTGATCGACGCTATCGATCCTGCGAAGGATGTGGACGGTCTGAATCCGGTCAATGCCGGACGGCTTGCAACGGGACTGCTCGCACTGACGCCATGCACGCCGCTTGGCTGCATCATCCTTGCCAAGACCGTCCATTCATCGCTGGAAGGCATCAGCGCCGTCATCATCGGGCGTTCCAATCTCGTCGGCCGCCCGCTCGTTCAACTGCTTCTGAATGAGAACGCGACCGTCACCATCGCGCATTCGCGCACGCGCGACCTTCCGAAAGTGTGCAAGCAGGCGGATCTGCTGCTAGCCGCCGTCGGCAAACCTGAGATGGTCAAGGCCGATTGGATCAAGCCGGGCGCGACCGTGATCGACGTCGGCATCAACCGCATTCCAGGCGCGGACGGCAAAGGCAAGCTCGTCGGCGATGTCGACTATCTGGGCGCGCTGAATGTAGCGGGCGCCATCACGCCGGTGCCGGGCGGCGTCGGCCAGATGACGGTGGCTTGTCTGTTGGTGAACACGCTGCGCGCGGCCTGCGCGATCAAAGGCATCGCCGCGCCGGGCGTGTGAAGACCGATCGCGTTCAGTGAAACGCTGCAGTCCAGAACGGCCACATGCAGGTGCGGTAGGCGAGGAGATTCCTCGTGCGCCAGCCGCGGTAAGGGATATGGAAGCCCCCACTGTTCTTGGCGCACCAGCCTGCCATCGAGATGGGGTCTCGCGGCATTCCGTGCATCGGATGCGCTACGGCAGGCGGCGTGCTCGCAGCAATAAAAGCTGTTGCCAAAATCGCCAGCCAGATTCTTTTCATCGTTATCTCCCGGCAGGAAATGTTCAAACCAATGCGTCAGCGAATGATCGAGAGTATCGCTTTTCGGAATGCCCGACGAGGCGTCGCAATCGCCGCTATGCATGAATTCGTTGCTGCGCCGCGCAACAATTCACCCGGCCGTGTTCTGCAAAAGCCTGCCGTAGAAGCGGATCATGTCGCCGTAGTTCGAGATGCTTAGGCGCTCGTTGGTGCCGTGAAATCGCTTGAGGTCCTCGGTCGTCGCGCGAACCGGCGTGAACCGATAGATCGTATCCGTCACGCCGATATAGTTGCGGGAATCGGTGGCGGCGACCATCAGACCCGGCGCGACCAGCGCATCTGGAAACACTTCACGAATCGTCCGATTGAGTGCGCGATAAGATTCGCTGTCGGTTCTTGACACCGGCGGCGGATCGGTGTTGCCGGGCTTCGGCGTCACGGTGATCTTGTCGTTGGCGATGGCATCGCGGACGTGATCGAGCACGCTTGCTTCGGTATCGCCCGGCAGCAGGCGGAAGTTCACCGTTGCGTCGGCCCGGCCCGGAAGCACGTTTTCCTTGTTGCCGGCATTGAAGATCGTGATCGCGGTTGTCGTGCGGATCGCCGACGCCGTCGTCGGCGTCTGTTCGAGCTGTTTGCGGACCACGGGCTCGAGCAGACAGAGATTGGACAGCACCACGCGGTTGAGCAACTGCATATGCGGCGCGGCGGTCTCCAGTGTCTCGCGCATCACGCCTTTGATCTCGGCCGGGAACGGCTTCTTCTCCAGCCTGACCAGCGCCTTTGCGACTTGCCCGATTGCGGTGTCTTTCGGCGGCAGTGATGAATGGCCCGGCGTCGCGGTCGCGCCGATATCGACGGTGGCATAACCCTTCTCGGCGACGCCGATCAGTGCGACGGGTTGATCGATGCCTTTCAGAATTCCATCGGTAATCAGAAGCCCTTCGTCGACGACGAAATCGAGCTTCACGCCGCGCGACTTGAGCAGCGCTGCCATCGCGGTCGCGCCGCGCTTGCCTGAGACTTCTTCGTCGTGCCCGAAGGCGAAATAGACCGTGCGCTTCGGCTTGAATCCGGACTTTGCGAGCTGCTCGGCGGCTTCGAGAATTGCGAACAGATTGCCCTTGTCGTCCCATGAGCCGCGGCCCCAGATGTATCCGTCCTTTGAGATGCCGTCGAAGGGCGGCACGCTCCAGTCGCCTTCGGTGCCGGGCGCGACCGGCACGACATCCTGATGTTCGAGCAGCGCGATCGGCGGCAATTTCGGATCGCTGCCTTCCCACGTGTAGAGCAGGCTGTAATTGGCGACGATCTCCCGCTTTGCGACCGCGTGAAACGCGGGAAAACTGGTTTCGATCAATGCATGCAGCGCGCGGAACTGATCGCCGCTCTGATCGGGATCGGTCGCGCTTGCGATGGTTTTGAGCCGGATGGCGGCACCAAGACGTGCAGCCGCCGCGTCGGTATCGACAGGCTCCGGCTTGATCGCTGCGACATCGATCTGGCGCGATTTGTTCGAAACGGTGTTGTAGGCGAGGACCCCGGCCAGGAGGACCAGCACCAGAAGCAAAAGCGCGACGACGTTGCGGATCAGTCTGAGCACGCTGCGCATGAACGGTCTTTCTGCAAATTATTTCTTGCCGCGAGCGATGCCTTCGAGAATCAGCTTCTGCGCTTCCTCGGCACTGCCCCAGCGGATCACCTTGACCCATTTCTTCGGCTCAAGATCCTTGTAGTGTTCGAAAAAATGCTGGATCTGCTGCAGCGTGATTTCGGGAAGGTCGCTGTAGTTTTTCACCTTGTCATAGCGCTGCGTCAGCTTCGACGTCGGCACTGCCACGATCTTCTCGTCGCCGCCGGCTTCGTCTTCCATGAACAGGACGCCGACCGGACGAACCGCGATCACTGCACCCGGCACGATGGCGCGGGTATTTGCCACCAGAACATCGCAAGGGTCGCCGTCATCGGAGAGCGTGTGAGGAATGAAACCGTAATTTCCCGGATAGCGCATCGCTGTGTAGAGGAAACGATCCACCACCAGCGTGCCGGCCTCCTTGTCCATTTCGTATTTGATCGGCTCGCCGCCCACCGGCACCTCAACGATGACGTTCACCTCATGGGGTGGATTGCTGCCGATGGAAATGGCGTCGATACGCATCGCGAAACGGACCCGATTGCAGACAGGAACAATGATCGGGCGGGTTTAGCGCGCCGTGCCGCTGGAAGCTATTCAGGAATTCCAGGCGAAGGCGACCTTGTCGAGTGACTTGGCGCCGAACGATTCGGAGGAGCGCGCGACCATGCGGCCGCCGAGCGTGCGGTAGAAATCGACCGCCGGTTCGTTATCGGACAGCGCCCAGATCACCATGCTCTTGAGGCCGCTCTGGACCAGATCGCGCTTGGCTGAGGTGAACAGGCGGCGGCCGAAGCCGAGGCCCTGAAATTCCGGACGCAGATAAAGCTCGTAGATCTCGCCTTCGAAATGCAGGCTGCGCGCGCGGTTGCGGCCGTAATTCGCGTAACCCGCGATGCGGTCGCCGAACGACAGAACGCTGACGCGGCTGCCTTTGCGAATCGCCGAATCCCACCAGTTCGGGCCGCGGCGGTTGATGAGCTTTTCGAGTTCGGCACCCGGAATGATGCCCTGATAGGCAGCGCGCCAGGCTTCGTCGTGCGTGGCGGCAATCGCCGTCGCATCGGACGCCCGGGCCGGACGCACCTCGATAAGGATCGTGCTCATGCGCGGATCAAAGCAAGTCGCCGCGGCGCCTTCAAGGTCCATCATTAATTATCGGTTAACATGTGGGCTTTTTGCACCATGTGTTGCTTTTGCGTGTGCCGAAAGAGGACAGGGCCACTGCTTGTGCGTCGCCCATACGACGGTGCGACAATCGCGCCCGCTGAGTTGGAACAGTTCGACCTTTGGCCGATGTTCGCTTCGCACCGGCGAACGGGAGACGCGAATCAGAGTCTAAGCCAGACGGAAATACCGCGGCGCGGAATGCCAGTTGCGAGCATTCTCAACTTTCGGCGGGTGACTTTGGCGGTTCGGCACCGAGCAATTCCTTCGCCGCCCTTACGCCCGTCTCCTGTGCACCGTGCGCTGTCGAGAAGTAATGCGGCGATGTCGCCTCCCCTGCAAAGAAGAGCCGGTCGTCAACCGGCGCGGCCAGAACTGCACGCTTTCCGGCATGTCCGGGCAGCGCATGCGAGTAAGATCCGCGCGCGAACGGGTCGTGCGCCCAGCGCGATTCGCCGAGCGGCTTCAGTTTTTTGCGAAAGTCATTGCCAAGAATGGCGGCGATCTCGTCGATGCTCGCGGCGATCAGCGCGCCTTCGCCGGCGTCTTCAAGTTCGCGCGCGAATTTGCCGCCGAAAAATCCCTCGATGCAGTTCTGTCCGAACGGCCGCAGATGGAACGTGCCCATTGCGGTGCGCATCGTCGCCGCGCGCAGGCTGCCGTCTTTCGGCAAATCGTGTGGGCCGTCGAGCGCGAGCATCGTCTTGTCATCGAGCCCGAGCGGAAGATGCGCGGCGGCATCGACTTTCGTGGGCAAGGCGGGATGAAAGCGGATCGATTCGTCCGCGATCAGATTCGTCGGCACGGTGACGATGACTTTTCCGGCGTGAAGCGTCCCGCGTGACGTTTCGATTTTGATCCGCGTGCCGGAATGATCGATTAATGTGACCTGTGTGTTGTATGAGACCTTGCACGGCGCGCCATAAGTGGCGATCAGCGCGCCGTAGCCGCGCCGCACCCGCCAGTTGATTTCGGTATCCTCATACGCATCCATGTCGAGGATCGACACGCGATTAAGTTCGACACCGTTCACGTAGGTCGAAATCGCGTCGATCATCGGGTTCCAGCGATTGCCGGGTTCGAGATAGTGACTCGCAGCGCTGTCTTGGCCGGATTGGGCTGCTGCTTCCGCGCGCTCGTAGAAGGAATCGAGTGCCGCGATGAACTCGGCGCGCTCCTGCGCGGGGAATCCCTTGCCGTAAATCTGCGCGCGCCAAGGCGGGCGGGTTTTATCGATTTCAAATCCGAGTTTTTCGGCAATCGACACAAACGCGTTTTCGTCGGACGAGTGCAGCCAGCCGCAGCCGAGATCGAAGGGGATGCCGTCGCCGACGGTGATCGTATGCCCACGTCCGCCGAGACGGTCGCGCGCTTCCAGAATCAGAACTGAAAGTTTCGAATTTTCCAGCGTGCGCGCGGCGGCGATGCCCGCGGCGCCGCCGCCAATAATTGCAACGTCGATGTTGGAAGGAAAAGCCATGCAAGGTTAAACCGCGAACGTGCAACAGTTTCCATTGTCATTGCCGGACATAGCCGTTCGAAGAACGGCGTCGCTTCCGCTTGCCTATGATCCGGCAATCCATCTTTTTGAGTGATGGATACGCGGGTCAAGCCCGTGTATGACGATTTTTGTATGCAGCAATAAAGCGGACCAGAACGCTTAACCCGCCAGGGCTTCCTTGGTCTTTTCGGCGCGCTTGCGGTCGTTGGCATCGAGGAAGCGCTTGCGCAAGCGGATCGACTTCGGCGTGATTTCGACCAGCTCGTCGTCCTCGATATAGGCGAGCGCCTTTTCCAGCGTCATGCGAATCGGCGGCGTCAGACGCACCGCTTCGTCCTTCGAGGTGGTGCGAATATTCGTAAGCTGCTTGCCCTTGAGGACGTTGATCTCAAGATCGTTGTCGCGGGTGTGCTCGCCGACGATCATACCTTTGTAGACCTTCCAGCCCGGCTCGATCATCATCGGGCCGCGATCTTCCAGCTTGAACATCGCGTAAGCCACCGCCTCGCCCTGATCGTTGGAAATCAGCACGCCGTTGCGGCGACCGGCGATCTCGCCCTTGTAGGGCAGATAGTCGTGGAACAGGCGGTTCATGATCGCGGTGCCGCGCGTGTCGGTCATCAGTTCGCCCTGATAGCCGATCAGGCCGCGTGTCGGCGCGTAGAACACCAGACGCAGACGGTTGCCGCCGGACGGACGCATCTCGATCATTTCGGCCTTGCGCTCGCTCATCTTCTGAACGACGACGCCGGAGAACTCCTCGTCGACGTCGATCACGACTTCTTCGACCGGCTCCAGCAGCTGGCCGTTCTCATCCTTGGTGAGAACGACGCGCGGACGCGAAACCGACAACTCAAATCCTTCGCGGCGCATGGTCTCGATCAGGATCGCAAGCTGCAATTCGCCGCGTCCGGAGACGACCATCGAATCCTTGTCGTCGGCTTCGACGACCTTCAGCGCGACGTTGCCTTCGGCTTCACGCAGCAGGCGGTCGCGAATGAGACGGCTGGTGACCTTGTCGCCTTCGGTGCCGGCCAGCGGCGAGTTGTTGACGATGAAGGACATCGAAACGGTCGGCGGGTCGATTGGCTGCGCCTGAATAGGCGTGTCGACCGACGGATCGCAGAACGTATCGGCGACGGTGCCTTTCGGCAGGCCCGCAATGGCAACGATATCGCCGGCTTCGGCGATCTCGAGCGGCACGCGCTCGAGGCCGCGGAATGCGAGAATCTTGGTGATGCGTCCGGTTTCGACCGTCTTGCCGTCGCGCGCCAGAACCTTGACGTTCTGGTTCGGCTTCACGGTGCCGGACGCGATGCGGCCGGTGATGATGCGGCCGAGATAGGGATTGGCTTCTAGAATGGTGCCGAGCAAACGGAACGGACCCTCTTCGACCACAGGTGGCGCGACATGCTTGAGCACGAGATCGAACAGCGGCTTCATGCCCTTGTCGTTCTCTTCCGGCGCGTTGCCCATCCAGCCGTTTTTGCCTGAGCCGTAGAGAATGGGGAAATCGAGCTGCTCGTCGGTGGCGTCCAATGCTGCGAACAGATCGAACACTTCGTTGACGACCTCGGTGACGCGCGCGTCGGGACGGTCCACTTTATTGATTGCGACGATCGGTTTCAGGCCGAGCTTGAGCGCCTTGCCGACCACGAATTTGGTCTGCGGCATCGGGCCTTCGGCGGCATCGACAAGAACGATCACGCCGTCGACCATCGACAGGATGCGCTCGACCTCACCGCCGAAATCGGCGTGGCCCGGCGTATCGACGATGTTGATCTGGGTGTCCTCCCAATGCACCGAGGTACACTTGGCGAGAATCGTAATGCCGCGCTCTTTTTCCAGATCGTTGGAATCCATCGCGCGTTCGGTGACGCGCTGGTTCTCGCGATAGGTGCCGGACTGCTGCAAGAGCTTGTCGACGAGCGTGGTCTTGCCGTGGTCGACGTGGGCGATGATGGCGATGTTTCGCAGCTTCATAAGGTCACCGTTTTCGGAGCGCGTGGGCGGATTTGAAAATGCATCGCCCAAAAAAATCCGGCCCGGTTCACAATGAACCGGGCACGCTTTACTCGTTGCGGCGCAATATAGTCAGGAATTGCCCAAAAACAATGAGAAAGTCCGCGTCAACTCGGCTTTTCGGCGCGTTTGCTTAAGCCTGTCAGGCGACCTGCGGACGGCCGGATCGCGCCGGTTTTTCAGGCATATCCGCCAAAACAGCCTTCCGGTCGGCGACCGCGTTGTGGAACTGCTCCAGCGCGATACTGAACGCCGTCAGTGAACCCTCTTCGATCGCACCATCCTCGAAACAATGCAGCGTGTCGGCCATGATCTCGTCGGCCTCGCTTTGCATGGCGTCGAGTTCGTCGATGGAGGTGGACTTGCGCGCAAGCTTCAGCATTTCGAGAAGGCGCTCGCGCAGCGAGGTGTTGGTATCGCGCTCGTCGCGGCGCATGTAGCCGACGAACCATGCGCCGATCGAGCCCAGCGCAGAGAGGCCCATGACGCCGCCCCACAGATAGTCGCTGTATTTGTCGAGGAACGTCTTTTCGTCGCCATCGATGTAAGCGGCGGCGCCGGGGTGAACCGGAATCGCGGCGTCCTTGTCGGTGTCGGGCGTCTCGAGCTTCGCCGACATCGGGAATTCCTGCTGCACCTGCTGCCGGACGGAGAACAGTTCGCGCGTGAGTGCAGCGGCTGTCGTTTCCGACAGAGATTTCCGCGCGACGATGTGATGCGCGAAGGTGATGGTGTCGATCTTGTCGTCGGGCCGCGCAGGCTTCGCGCCGAACGAGCCAGCGGGAATTTCGCCCGCCTCATAGGCCGGATATTTCTGCGCGATGGCATCGCCGGTATCGAGGCCGAGGAAAGTCGGCTCGCCGTCCTTGGTGGTGGCGGCGATGGCATCCGCCGTGATCTTGCTGTTCAGCGGGCCGACCGCGAGATAGGCGTCGATCTTTTCCTTCTGGGCCTTGAGCGCCTCGGGGAACCCATATGTGCTGAACTGGGTGACCTGAACGCTCTCCGGCTTCACGCCGGACTGCGACAGAATGACGTTGAGCAATTTGACGTTGGCCTGCGTGCGGCCGATGACGCCGACGCGCTTGCCGGCAAGTTGCTCGATCTTCTTGATCGATCGCTTGCCGCCGGACGGAGCCCACAGCACCGCGAAATTCTTGCGGATGATCGCAATCGCCTGTGCATCCTTCGGCAGATCGAGATCGCCGCGCACGACGGCAAGATCGGTCGTGCCCGCGCCGAGGCTCGCGGCGCTTGCGGTGGTACCGTCGGTGACGATGGGGCGCAGCTTGATGTATTTGCGGTTGGCGGCAAACATCTGCGAGATCGATTGAACGACTTTAACGTCGTCGCTGTTAGGCGGGCCGACCGCAATGCGCAGCGTCACCGGGCGCATGACGTAATAGGTTGTGCCGCCGACGACCGCGATGAGCCCAAGCACGGCCGCAATCGCGATCAGCGTCCCGCGCGATCCGCGCGGCCGGCCGGCACCGGCTTTCGCTGGTCCGTCCGACGTGATCGATCTGGAAAACATGTCCCCGAAGCCCATCAGTCACCGCTTCCGTGGCCGGGTGTCCGGCATTGGTTCATCCCTGCGCGAAGACTACCATATCCTGAAACGCCGTGGCCATCTTGGGACGTTTCTGGGACCTTGGCCCGTGCGGCTGCGTTGAAATGGTATCGGCCGGTCCGAGCCTTTGTCGGTTCCGACGGTCTTCAAGTTCAGGTGAACGGGAGCAAAGCATGGCGGGAAAGCTGTCGGCAGACGAGCGCAAGAAGGCGATGGGCAATCTGAGAGGCTGGTCGGATGTCGCCGGGCGCGACGCTATCGCGCGGACGTTCACGTTCAAGGATTTCAACGAGGCCTTCGGCTTCATGACCCGCGCTGCGCTGGTGGCGGAAAGGAGCGACCACCATCCAGAGTGGCGCAACGTCTACAAGACGGTTGAGGTCGTGCTTTCGACCCATGATGCCGGAGGCGTCACGGCGAAAGACATCGCGCTGGCCGAGGCGATGAACAAAATCGCGGGTGCTTAATTCACGCTTGCGCAATCTTGTGGCGATCAACGCCGGTTCCCACTTTATCCATTGCCTGCCGCCCAAGCGCGGCACCCGACCGAGGACCAAGCGTATGGCATCCGACGACACCGTGCATTTCGGACCCGCCGAGAAAATGGCGAAGGATCCGGAGAGCGTGCGCAGGAATTTCTGGATCAAGATCAAGCGCGTCGTCGCGAAGCTGCCGTTCGCCGAGGATCTGCTCGCGGCGTATTACTGCGCGTTCGACCGCCAGACGCCGCGCCATGTGCAGGCCACACTGCTCGGCGCTCTGGCTTACTTCATCCTGCCGTTCGATTTCATCCCGGACATGTTGCCGATCCTCGGTTTCACCGACGACGCGGCAATTCTCGCGACTGCGATGCGCATCGTCGCGAGCCACATCACGCCCGAACACCGCGAGGCGGCGAAGGCGGCCCTTGAGCGCGGGCTGAACGAGGAAATGGTTCGCGATGTATGATACTATTTATTTTGCATGTCACATAGCTATTTAGCTTTTATTGACGAGTCCGGTGATGATGGGCTCGAAAAATTTCGAGAACCGGGTCGTCGTGGAGGGTCATCAAGTTGGTTGGTGATTTCGGCTTGTCTGTTTCGTCAGGTTCACACTCTCGATGCCGTGTCTTGGCGCGATGAGATTTCAAACAAGATGCCCGAAAAGAAAAGCCGCGCACTTCATTTCGTTGACTTAAATCACAACCAAAAGGTTGTTGCGGCTCAAGTCATTGCCTCCAAGCCGCTTCGCGCGTTGAGCGTTCTTGCTGCTAAACAACCTATTCCTAAGGGAATTTATACAGATAGGAATCAACTTTACTTCTATATGACCCGCTACCTGATTGAGCGACTCTCATGGTTGTGTCGTGATTTACGCCCAATGGTTCCTGAAGGGGACGGTCGCGTAGCCATCACTTTTTCAAGGCGCGGTGGAATGTCTTATGACAATTTCCGAGATTATCTGCGGCGGTTGAAAGCATCTGACGACCAGGAAGTGAAGATTCATTGGCCGGTGATAGATATCGACGGCGTCACTGCGAAGGATCACTCAAGCAGCGCAAGTTTGCAGCTTGTTGATGCAGTGGCCTCTTCCTTTTCAGCAGGATTAGAGCCGAACCCATACGGTAACTGTGAACGACGTTACGCTGAGATTCTAAAGCCCATCACTTATCAACGAAATGGAAATTACCTTAGCTATGGTGTGAAGGTTGTCCCGAAATATGAGGAGTGCAATCTCACTCGAGAACAGCAACGCTTTATCGATATGTTCAAATAAAAATTGGCAGCCCCCCGGCCCATGATTGCGTTTTACCGCCTGCAATCTTGCGAATGCTCTGGGAAGTTCCGGCGCTTGACTGCCAACTAGAAATATAAACTGTTTCAAGAAAAAATCAATAGGAATCAATGGTTTAGGTAAGCTACTGATTCGATTCGCCTTTCAGATGCCTCGAACTCAAGTTCAAATTGAATCATGGATGCAAGATCACCTTGCCCATCGCCTTGCGTTCGGCGAGGACCTTCAGCGCGTCGGTCGTCTTGTCGAGCGGGAAGGTGCGGTCGACATGCGATGAGATTTTTCCCTCGGCCGCCCATTTCATCAGTTGTTCGAGCGCGGCGCGGCCGTGCTTGGGATCGCGCTTCATATAGGCGCCCCAGAATACGCCGCGAATGTCGCAGCCTTTCAGCAGCGCAAGGTTGAGCGGGATTTTCGGAATTTGTCCGTTGGCAAATCCGATCACCAGAAAACGCCCGCCCCAAGCCAGCGAGCGCACGCCGACTTCGGCGAAGTCGCCGCCGACAGGATCGAACACGATGTCGATGCCTTTCTCGCCGCCGATTTCCTTGAGCTTGTCGCGCAAATTGTCTTTCGCGTAGTTGATCGTCATCTCCGCGCCGTGTTGTTTCGCGAAGGCGAGCTTCTCGTCAGACGACGCGCAGGCGATAACCTTCAATCCGAGAAGTTTGCCGAGTTCGCACGCCGCCAAACCTGTGCCGCCCGCCGCACCGAACACCGCGAGCGTTTCGCCCGGTTTCGGATCGGCGCGGTCGTTGAGCGCGTGATAGGCCGTGCCGTAGATCACGATGACACCGGCGGCGCGGTCGAAGTCGAGCGCGTCGGGAATTTTCACGATCGACGATGCCGGCGCGGCGACTTTCTGGCGCGCGCCGTTGTGGCCGATGGATGCAGCGACGCGGTCGCCGGGCTTGAGGTCTGTGACGCCTTCGCCGACGCTCTCGATCACACCCGCGATTTCAGCGGCCGGAGAAAACGGAAAGGGCGGCTTCACCTGATACTTGCCCTGGATCATCAGGAGATCGAAGAAATTCAGTGCGGCCGATTTGATCGCGATGACCGCCTGGCCGGGACCCGCGACCGGATCGGCAATGTCGGTCAGCTTGAGATCGTCCGGACCGCAAAACTCCGAACACAGAACGGCTTTCATGGATGCACCTGAATTTGAGAATTGGAACCCGCGCGTAAATTGTTCATGGCGGATTTGAGGCCGCTGCACAATTCAATTCATGCGCATCATGGCGCGCTGTCGCCGCAATCGCTTTCCAAATTCCCGATTCACGACTATTTCAGGAATTGAGAGTTTGTTTCATACAGCAAATTCCGCAGGGCGGTTTTCGATGAGGTTCGGTACGATGCAGGCGCGGCAATCGACGATGCTGACATTGGCTGCGGCATTGACGCTCGCAGGCGCTTCAATAGCCGCCGCGCAAAGCGCACCGAAATCCGACAAGGGCGCGAAGTCATCGAAGGACGGCGCGAAATCCACGGCGAAATCGGCGGCACCGGCGAAGCCTGCTGCGGCCCCGGCCGCCGCCGGAAGCGCCGAGCCAAATCTGGTCGGCCAGTTCGGTACGTGGGGTGCTTATAAAGCGTCGCCGAACGGCAAGACGGTTTGCTTTGCGCTCGCAAAGCCCGCCTCGTCGAAAACCAACCCGCCGAACAAGCCGCGCGATCCATCGTTCGCATTCATCTCGACGCGGCCTGCGGAGAAAGTGACGAACGAAGTCTCGATCATGATCGGCTACCAGTTGAAGCCCGGCTCGGAAGGCTCGGTCGAGATCGGCAACGCGCGCTATGCGATGTACGCGCAGGGCGACGGACTCTGGATCAAGAACGCCGCCGAAGAAGGCCGTCTCGTCGATGCGCTGCGCAAGGGTTCGGATGCGGTGGTGAAGGGCACCTCCGCCAAGGGCACTGAGACCACCGATACGTTTCCGCTGAAGGGCTTGTCGCAAGCACTCGACAAGCTCGCCCAGACTTGCCGCTGAAGCCTTGAACGGCCTGCGCGACATTCTCCTCAAAATATCGATGGTGCTGGCCGTCGCGCTCACTTGCGGGATCATCGGCTTTTTCGTGCCGCTGATGTTCGACCGTGATGTGGGCGGCGGGCTTGCGTCCGTCATTTTCGGCTCGGCAGCCGTTGTGTTCGGCATCTTTTTGGGGCTTTTGGCGGCCCGGCGCAGTTTCGAGTGAAGCCTTTGGTACCTATCTAGAAGCGACCGTCTTCGCTAGAACGATGCCATGACATCCGAACTCAATTCGCCGATTGATGCTCCGCTCGAAAAGGTCGCGCTCGAAACCTATCGGCCGCCGGCCAAGCCGTCGCTGATCGGGCTGTCGCGCGAGGAATTATCCGAACTGCTCGGCGAATGCGGCGTCGGCGAAAAGCAGCGCAAGATGCGCATCGCGCAATTGTGGCACTGGATGTATGTGCGCGGCGCTCAGTCGTTCGACGCCATGACCAATGTGTCGAAGGATCTGCGCGAGCAACTTAACGCGCATTTTACGGTGGACCGGCCCGAGGTCGTCGCCGAACAGGTTTCAAACGACGGTACGCGCAAATGGCTCCTTCGGCTGCCGGGCGACGGCGCGGGCCGCGCGCATGAAGTCGAGTGCGTCTATATCCCTGAAACCGATCGCGGCACGCTCTGTGTCTCGTCGCAGGTCGGGTGCACGCTGAACTGTTCGTTCTGCCACACCGGCACCCAGCGCTTCGTGCGCAACCTCACCGCAGGCGAGATCGTCGGGCAGGTGATGGTTGCGAAGGATCGCCTCAACGACTGGATCGACCGCGAAACGCCGCACGCCAATCGCCTCGTCACCAATGTCGTGATGATGGGGATGGGCGAGCCGCTGTATAATTTCGATGCGGTGCGCGATGCACTCCTGATCGTGATGGACAATGAAGGCATCGGCCTGTCGCGCCGCCGGATTACGCTCTCGACCTCGGGCGTGGTGCCGAACATCGTGCGGACCGGCGACGAGATTGGCGTCATGCTCGCGATCTCGCTGCATGCGGTGCGCGACGAACTGCGCAACGAACTCGTGCCGCTGAACAGGAAATATCCGCTCAAGGAATTGCTCGAAGCCTGCCGCAATTATCCGGGCTCGGCCAATTCGCGGCGCATCACGTTCGAATATGTGATGCTCAAGGGCGTCAACGATTCGATGGACGACGCGAAACTTCTGGTGAAAATGCTCAAGGGCGTTCACGCCAAGATCAATCTCATTCCGTTCAATCCGTGGCCCGGCACGAAGTACGAATGCTCGGACTGGGATCAGATCGAAAGATTCTCGGAATATATTTTCAATGCAGGTTATTCCTCTCCCGTGAGAACTCCGCGCGGCCGCGACATTCTCGCTGCCTGCGGCCAGTTGAAATCGGAAACGGAAAAGCTGTCGGTGCGCGAGCGCGACGCGCTGCGGGCGATGGCGATGACGGACTGAGATATAATTTCGTCGTTGCGAGGAGCGCAGCGACGAAGCAATCTAGACGTTGCGAACGAAGAGTGGATTGCTTTGCTCCGCTTGCAATGACGAGAGATACTAATTCATGGCTCTGATCGGCAGACTATTTGCAATTATTTTCGGATTCCTGCTTGGCTGCTTTGCCGCAGGGCTTGTCGTCGTCTTTGCGCTTCTGATTCCGGAATTGAAGGATGCATCGCTCGACGAGGACGGCCTCAACACGATTTTCGGTTTCGGCTTCATTCTCATCAGCGGGTTTGCGCTGGTGCCGGCGCTGGTTCTCGTGCTGATCACCGAAGCGTTCTTCATCCGCCACATCCTCGCTTACGCAATCGTCGGCGGTCTGGCCGGGCTGTTTTGCTATCTCGCCTTCGTGCCGTTCGATACCGCGACGATGATGTTCACCGGCATCGTGCGCCGCCATCTCGAAGTGATGGTCGGCTCCGGCGTGGTCGGCGGCGTTGTCTACTGGATGGTTGCGGGCCGCAACGCGGGCCTGTGGCGCGGCCGGCCTGCGCCGCCTTCAACGCTGCAGCCTTAGTCGCTATTTCTTCGCCCAGCGCAGCGCCTGTTCGAGACGGTCGTTGCCCCAGAACAACTCGCCGCTTGACGTCGTGAATGTCGGAGCGCCGAAGAAGCCGCGCTTTTGCGCATCGGCGGTGTTGTCGCGAAGCTCGCCCTTGATCTCGTCGCTCTGCGCCTTGGCCATCGTCGATTCGACCGGCACTTTATGTTTGGTCAGGATTCCCGCGATCGTGGCCGGATCGGAAATGTCCTTGTCGAAGGAATATTCCGCCTGAAACACGTCGCGGCTGAAATCCTTGCCCCAGCTCTCTTTCAATCCGACCAGCGCCACGCGACCCGCGAGCACGCCTGATTGGGGAAACTTCGCAGGCCATTTGAACGGCACGCCCATATCCTCGGCGATGCGCTGTGCATCGCGGATCAGCGCCTTGCCCTTCACCGGAAAAACATTGAGCGGGGAATCCTTCAGCCCTTGCGACTGGAACACCGGGCCGAGCAGGAACGGCTTCCATGTCACCTCGACGCCCGCATCCTTCGCGAGTTGCTCCACGCGCATCGCGGCGAGAAACGAATAGGTCGAGCCGAAATCGAACCAGAATGTGAGTTGCGGTTTTGACATGAGCGGCGTTTCCCCGGGCGTTAATGTTTGCAGATACGCTAGCAGCGCACACCGAGTGCCGCCAGCCGCCACAATCGGGCGCTTTTCAGCCATGCGGGCGTCGGCTACACAGCGGCCATGAACCGGACCGGACTTTATATCGCGCTCGGCCTCGCGCTGGTTTTCGGATTGCTGTTCGGGCTTTATCCCGAACTCGATCTGAAAGTTGCGTCGCTGTTCTACGATGCGACGACGAAGACGTTTCCGCTGAAAACCAGCACGTGGGCGATCATCGCGCGCGACGGCGCGATGTGGATCGCATGGGCGTTCGTGCTGCCCGCGCTCGGCACGTTGATCGTGAAGCTGTTGCGTCCGGTAAAGCCGATGATGATGTCGGGCCGCGCGATGGTGTTTCTTCTGCTCACCATGCTGCTGTCGGCCATCGTGTTGTCGAACATGATCTTCAAATCGTACTGGGGCCGTCCGCGTCCCGTGGTCGTGACGCAGTTCGAAGGCAAGCTGAACTTCAAGCCGTGGTGGGACCCGCGCGGCGAATGCCCGAAGAACTGCTCGTTCTTCTCCGGCGAAGGCGCGACCGCGTTCTGGACCTACGCGCCCGCAGCACTCGCGCCGCCGCAATGGCGTCCGCTCGCTTATGTCGGTGCGACAGCATTCGGATTGGCGACCGGCGGACTGCGGATGGCGTTCGGCGGACATTTCCTCACTGACGTCGTATTCTCCGGCATTGTTGCATTCCTCGTCGTGTGGCTGTTCTACGCACTGATCTATCGCTGGCCGCGCACGCGGTTGACCGATGCAGGCGTCGATGCGTCGCTGACGCGATTTGCGTGGCCGGGCTATCGCTGGATGCAGAAGCGATTGGGGCGCGATGTTGGTGCCAGCCCACGTGTGCGCCGGGAAGTGCAGGCCTGACGGCCTTTCCTTCAACGCGCGATCTTTCTATAGAGAAGCCTACGCAGGAAACGCTTTGGACGTTCCATGAGCACGATTCTGAAAAGTCTTCCCAAGGGGGAAAATGTCGGCATCGCCTTCTCGGGCGGGCTCGACACCAGCGCTGCGCTGCTTTGGATGAAGCAGAAGGGCGCTCGCGTGTTCGCCTACACCGCCAATCTCGGTCAGCCGGACGAGGCCGACTACGACGAGATTCCGCGCAAAGCGCTCGAATTTGGCGCCGAGAAAGCGCGCCTCGTGGATTGCCGCGCGCAACTGGTTCACGAAGGCATCGCCGCGATTCAATCGGGCGCGTTTCACGTCTCGACCGGCGGCATCGCATATTTCAATACCACGCCGCTTGGTCGCGCCGTGACCGGCACCATGCTCGTTTCCGCGATGAAGGAAGACGGCGTCAACATCTGGGGCGACGGCTCGACCTATAAAGGCAACGACATCGAGCGGTTCTACCGCTACGGATTGCTGACCAACCCGGCTCTGAAAATCTATAAGCCCTGGCTCGATCAGCTCTTCATCGACGAACTCGGCGGCCGCGCGGAAATGTCGGCGTTCATGAAGGCCGCCGGCTTTGCTTACAAGATGAGCGCGGAGAAGGCGTACTCGACCGACAGCAACATTCTTGGCGCGACGCACGAGGCGAAAGACCTTGAGCATCTCGGCAGCGGCATCACCATCGTCAATCCGATCATGGGCGTTCCGTTCTGGCGCGATGACTGCGCGGTGAAGGCGGAAAGGTTTCGGTGCGATTTGCCGAAGGCCAGCCTGTTGCGCTCAACGGCAAGACGCTCACTGATCCGGTCGCGATGTTTCTGGAAGCGAATGCCATCGGCGGGCGGCACGGCCTCGGCATGAGCGATCAGATCGAAAACCGCATCATCGAAGCGAAGAGCCGCGGCATCTACGAAGCGCCGGGCATGGCGCTCTTGCACATCGCCTATGAACGCCTTGTCACCGGCATCCACAACGAGGACACCATCGAGCAATACCGCATCAGCGGCATGCGCCTCGGACGACTGCTCTATCAGGGGCGGTGGTTCGACTCGCAGGCACTGATGCTGCGCGAGACCGCGCAGCGCTGGGTGGCGCGCGCGATCACGGGCGAAGTGACGCTCGAACTGCGCCGTGGCAACGACTATTCGATCATGAATACCGAGAGCCCGAACCTGACCTATGCGCCGGAGCGGTTGAGCATGGAGAAGGTCGAGGACGCGCCGTTTACGCCGGCCGACCGCATCGGTCAATTGACCATGCGCAACCTCGATATTTCCGACACGCGCGGCAAGCTCGATCTCTACACCAAGACAGGTCTGCTTTCGGCCGGGAAGGGTGCGGACATTCCGAAGCTCGGCAAGGACAAAAAGTAAGACGCGTTTCTTTCCAAATAAAAACGGCCGGAGAAATCTCCGGCCGTTTTCTTATGTGTCGTAAGCCTTAGCGCCCGCCCGGTCCGACGCCCGGAGGCGGCGGAGGCAATGACGCCTGCCCGCCGTTGAGAAGCGGGGTGATGTTGCGGATCGTGACGCGGCGGTTGCGACGCTCCGGTCCGTCGGTCTGCACCTTCAGATATTGCTCGCCATAGCCTTGCGAGGTGAGATTTTCCGCAGGCACACCGAATTGCTGCGTCAGCAGCGACGCGGCGGATTCGGCGCGGCGATCCGACAGCGACAGATTGTCGACATCGTTGCCGACCGCGTCGGTGTGGCCTTCGATCAGGAACACCGTGCGCGGATTCTGCTGGATCGCGCGGTTCATGCCGTCCGCAATCACCTGCAGCTTCTGCGCCTGATCCGGCGGAATCTCCCACGATCCGGTTTCGAAATTGATCGTATCCACATCGATCGACGGCATGCGCTCGCGCACCGTCGGGCTGTAACGGATTTCATCCAGCGTGTAAGGGCGCTCGATGTAATCGACCGGCGGTGCAACCAGCGTCTGATAGATCAGGTCCGGCGGCGCGTCGTCGTAATCGACGATGTAGCGATCGTAGGGAATGCGGATCACCGGCGGCGGCAGGCTGACGAAGAAGCCGCCGATGCCGAGCGGACGCCGCGTGTTGTCGATGATGATGATCTCGCGTCCGTCGGGTCCGCGGCGCAGACGGCGTTGAAGGTTTCCGTTGCGATCGGTGATCGTGATGATCTGCGAGCCGTCCGGACGCACGATGATGGTGCGCTGGTTTGCGCCGTCCGGCTGCACGCGCACGTCACGCGCACCGAGACGGAAGCGATCCACCTCGCTGTGACGAACGTAAGCCGTTCCGTTCGGGTCCTTGATGATGAGGCGCCCCGGTTCGGAGAACACGGTGCGTCCGCCGATGTTCTGCTCGCGGCGTTCGGCGCGGAACGTACTGATGTTGCCCGGTCCCGATGGACCGGCACCTGCAACGGTGGGCGCAATCGGTGCAAGGCGCGCGTTGGGAGTAGGTGCGCCGGGTGTTGTCGGAGCACCCGGCGTCGCAGGGGCGAGCGTCGTTGCGCCCGGCGCGAGTGTCGGCAACGGCGTTGTCACCGACGGTCCTTTTTGCGTCTGCATCGCCGACGGCGGTCCGCCTGCGCCGCCCGGACCACCAGGTCCGCGCGGGCCGCGTTCTTCCGAGCGAGGTCCGCCGGGTCCGCCCGGAGGCGTTGTCGGCGTCGTGCTGTTGGGCGTCGTCGGAGCCGTTGTCGGTGCCGTGACATTCGGAGTCACTGGCGCAGTCGGCGGCGTCACCGTGCTGTTGGGATTCATGCGCGGCTGGTTGGGCGGCGGGCTGTTCGGCGCGCCGCCTGAATTCGGCGTGGGCGGCGGACCGCGACGCTCGCCTTCCAGCGGCGGACGCGGAGGCGTGACGTCGCGGATTCCGGGCGAAGTACTCGGCGTTGTCGAAGGCGCCGTTGATGGCGCGGTCGTGGATGCAGGCGGTGCCGTTCGCGCGGCCGGCGGGGGCGGCGGCGGTGGAGGAGGCGCGGATTTTTGAATCTGCGGCGGTGGCGTCACCGGGCGCTGCATCTGCACAGGCGGCGGTGTCGGCGCAACGCGCGGAGGAGGCGGCGGTGGCGGAGGTGCAACGTGCGGCGGAGGCGGCGGCGGTGCGGCCGGACGCGGCGGAGGAGGCGGTGGAGGTGCAGCAGGCCGCGGCGGCGGTGGCGGCGGCGGCGCTGCCGTCGGGGCTTTGGGTGGCGGGGTCGGCGCGGCCTTCGGTGGCGGCTTCGGCGCGTTCGGGTCCGTTGCCTGTGCCTGCGCAACGACAAACGGCTGCGCTGGGTTTTCAGCGCGTGCGCCGATCTGCGAACCCTGCAGCGCTGCGATCGCTGTCGTCGTGAGAAGTATCAACCGAAGGTGTGTCATGGCGACCTTGTATCTCTGAAGTAAAACGGCTGGGAAAAATTTCGTCCGTCAACCGATCAGCGGATAACGGTTGGGCGGCATTGTGGCGATCTAAAAAACGCGAGAAGTATTTTGCGTATCGAGACGAATCATCGCACCGCAAATGAACGTACGTTAAGTTTGGACGATGGAAAGCCAGATCGTTCACCGGATAGGGCGTGCGCGGTCCGCGCACCGGCAATTCGTCGGGCCGCTTTCCCGGCAATTCCTGCGGCGGGTTTGGCGGCTGCGCGGGATCGTTCTGCGGAGTGGGAATCTCGGGACGCGGATTGCCCGGCGGCAATTCCGGCGGCGGCTCGATCGGGCGGCCGGGTGTCGGTGGCGGCACTTCGGGCGGCTCGCGAATGGGCTGAGCGGGGTCGGGCGTCACGTGATGGCCTTTCGATTTGCCGATATGCCGACCCAACAGGGGCGCGCTTAATAGGTTCCGCAAAGCCTCGCTAAATGCCCGTTTTTTCGAGGTTTTTTCCGCCGATATTGACAATTGCCACGGAACCAAGCATCGAATTTACCGGCGCGTTACGCCGAAGCCGGGAGACGATAATGCCGATTGCCTATTGGTGCGTTCTGATTGCTGCCTTGCTGCCAATCGTTTGGGTCAGCTACGCCAAGCTCGGGGCCGAGAGCGACAATCGCTATCCGCGCGAGGACTATGAAAACCTCACGCCGCCGAAGCGCCGCGCCTATGCGGCTCACCTGAACGCCTATGAGAATTTCCCGTTCTTTGCGGTGGCGGTGATTGTCGCGATGACGCTCGGTGCCGCGCCCGCAACCGTGAACATGCTGGCGATTGCTTATGTCGCTGTGCGGGTGATCCACGGGCTGCTTTACATCAACAACATTCCGATGCTGCGTTCCGCTGCGTGGACGCTGGGCCTGCTCATCAACATCGCGATTTTCGTTCTGCCGGCGTTCAAGTAGCCGCAAAAAAGTTAGCGCAGCACCAGCAGCGTGTTGCTGCGCGTTTTGCCCGCGACGGCGTAGCCCAAACCGATCATGTCTGCGATGCAGTCGCGCAGCCATGCCTGCCGTTCGAGATGCTCGATGGCGACGGCTTTCGGCCAGAGCGCCTTGTTCGAGTCGCGGAAGAAGCCGGTGAGCACGCGATCCTCATAGCCTTCGACATCGATCTTCAGCGTATCGATGCGCGTCACACCGTTTGTGTCCAGAATCGTGGTCAGCCGTTTCGCCGGCACGCGGATGCCGCCGGTCTCGCTGACATGACTTGCACCGAGATTGCCGCCGTCGGTTTCGATCATCAGTTCGCCGTCGATGTCGCCCGCCGCTGCAGCGACGAGCGAAAGATTCCCGAGGTTGGATGCACGCGCGTTGAACGCGAGCCGCGCGCTCGACACCGGATGCGGCTCGATGGCGATAACGCGGCCCTCGGGACCGACATGCTTCGCAAGCGGCACGGCATAGGTGCCGACATTGGCCCCGACATCGACGAAGGTGCCGCCGCGCGGCGTGCGCTCGCGCAGGAAATCGAGTTCGGGCAGATTGTAATCGGGATTGAACAGCGCGCCGCGTTCGGTGCCGCTTTCGAGATGATGCAGCCGGAACGATGCGCCCTGATATTGCGCGTCGATGGGTCCGGGGCCCATCAGGTCGATCAGCCGCGACAGCCACGGACGAAACGCGCCGCGCTTCAGACCGGAATTATGTGCGGCGGAAATCACCGCGCGCTGCGCGGCGTTGGGCGCGCAGGCTCCGAAGGGCCGGTTGCTTTTTGAGGCGTCGCTCATGGAGAAGTCATCGCGCGCTTGGCGCGGTGATTCAACTCAAACCTGCCGCTCGACCATCTTCAATTTGAGATCGGCAATGGCTTCCGACGGGTTCAGTCCCTTCGGGCACGCCTTGGCGCAATTCATGATGGTGTGGCAGCGATAGAGCCGGAACGGGTCTTCCAAATTGTCGAGGCGTTCGCCGGTCGCCTCATCGCGCGAGTCCTTCACCCAGCGGTCCGCCTGCAACAACGCAGCCGGGCCGAGGAAGCGTTCGGAATTCCACCAATAGCTCGGGCACGAGGTCGAGCAGCACGCGCAGAGAATGCATTCGTAAAGCCCGTCGAGCTTGGCGCGGTCTTCCGGCGACTGCCGCCATTCCTTCTGCGGCGTCGGGCTCGTCGTGTGCAGCCACGGCTCGATCGACGCATACTGCGCGTAGAAATTCGTCAGATCCGGCACGAGGTCTTTCACCACCGGCTGATGCGGCAGCGGATTGATCTTCACCGCACCCGCATCGACATCGTGCATGTCCTTGGTGCAGGCCAGCGTGTTCGCGCCGTCGATGTTCATCGCGCAGGAGCCGCATACGCCTTCGCGGCAGGAGCGGCGGAAGGTCAGCGACGGATCGATGTTGTTCTTGATCCAGATCAGCCCGTCCAGAACCATCGGGCCGCAATCGGCGGTGTTGACATAATAAGTGTCGATGCTCGGATTTTTTCCGTCATCCGGATTCCAGCGATAGATGTTGTATTCGCGCAGTTTGGAATCATCCGCGCCCGCCGGTTTCGGCCAGGTCTTGCCGCCGCTGATTCTCGAATTCTTCGGGAGTGCGAATTCAACCATCTTGAAAGTCCTCTTGCGCTCAATACACCCGCGCCTTCGGCGGAATATACTGAACGTCGTTGGTCATCGTGTAGTCGTGCACCGGGCGGTAGTCGATCGTCGTCGTGCCCTTGCTGTCGATCCACGACAGCGTGTGCTTCATCCAGTTCTTGTCGTCGCGATCCGCGAAATCCTCGCGCGCATGCGCGCCACGGCTTTCGGTGCGGTTGGCGGCGGAATCCATCGTCACGACGGCTTGAGCAATGAGATTGTCGAATTCCAATGTTTCGACGAGGTCGGAATTCCAGACGAGCGAACGGTCGCTGACGGAAATATCGGGAAGACCGCCGTAAACGTTGTGAATCAGGTCCTGCCCTTCATGCAGCACGTCGCCGGTGCGGAACACCGCGCAGTTGTTCTGCATCACCCTCTGCATGTTCTCGCGCAGCTTCGCGGTGCGCGTGCCGCCGGATGCGTTGCGGAAATGATCGAGGCGCGACAGCGCGAAGTCGGCCGAGTTCGGCGGCAGGTCCGGCTGGCGCGCGTTCTTCTCGAGCTTTTCGGCGCAGCGCATCGCAGCGGCACGTCCGAATACCACGAGATCGATCAGCGAATTCGAGCCGAGACGGTTCGCGCCATGTACCGACACGCACGCTGCTTCGCCGACCGCCATCAGGCCCTTCACGACAGCATTGTCGTCGCCGTTCTTCTTGGTGACGACTTCGCCGTGATAGTTCGTCGGAATGCCGCCCATGTTGTAGTGGACGGTCGGCAAAACCGGGATCGGCTCGCGGGTGATATCGACGCCCGCGAAAATCTTCGCCGATTCCGAGATGCCGGGAAGGCGCTCGTGCAGCACCGCTGGATCGAGATGATCCAGATGCAGCAAGATGTGATCCTTGTTCTTGCCGACGCCGCGGCCTTCGCGAATCTCGATCGTCATCGCGCGGGAGACGACGTCGCGGGAGGCGAGGTCTTTGGCGGACGGCGCGTAGCGCTCCATGAAGCGCTCGCCTTCGGAGTTGGCGAGATAGCCGCCTTCGCCGCGCGCGCCCTCAGTAATGAGACAGCCCGCCGGGAAAATGCCGGTCGGATGGAATTGCACGAACTCCATGTCCTGCAGCGGCAATCCTGCGCGCAGCGCCATCGCGCCGCCGTCGCCCGTGCAGGTATGCGCGGACGTACATGACTGGTAGGCGCGGCCGTAACCGCCGGTCGCAAGGATCACGGTCTGCGCGCGAAAACGGTGGATGGTGCCGTCGTCGAGCTTCAACGCAACCACGCCGCGGCACGCGCCCTGATCGTCCATGATCAGATCGATGGCGAAGAATTCGATGAAGAACTCAGCTGCGTGGCGCAGCGACTGACCGTACATCGTGTGCAGCATGGCGTGGCCGGTGCGGTCGGCGGCGGCGCATGTTCTTTGAGCTTGGCCCTTGCCGTAGTCGAGCGTCATGCCGCCGAACGGACGCTGGAAAATCCTGCCGTCTTCGGTGCGCGAGAACGGCACGCCCCAATGTTCGAGTTCGAACACGGCTTCCGGCGCGTTGCGTACCATGTATTCGATGGAATCCTGATCGCCGAGCCAGTCCGACCCCTTCACGGTGTCGTACATGTGCCAGCGCCAGTCGTCCTTGTGCATGTTGCCGAGCGCAGCCGAGATGCCGCCCTGTGCCGCGACCGTGTGCGAGCGTGTCGGGAAAACTTTGGTGATGCAGGCTGTCCGCAGCCCCAGTTCACTGCAGCCGACCACCGCGCGCAGTCCCGCGCCGCCGGCGCCCACGACCACCACGTCATAGGTGTGATCCTCGATCGGATAGGCTTGGCCGTTTGCGCCGGGTGTTTTGCCGTTCGGTGCCATAAGAATTAAACCCCCGAAGACAATTTGACGATGGCGTAGATCGAGGCGAGCCCGACCGTCCAGCAGAAGAAGTGATTGCCGACGATGAGCGCGAGCTTCAGCTTCTCATCGTGAATGTAATCTTCCAGCACGACCTGCATGCCGATTTTCATGTGCCAGCAGCTTGCGATGATGAAGAGCACCATGATGATCGCAACCGCAGGATTGCCGAGAATCTGCGAAGACGTCGCCTGATTCTGTCCGATGATTTTCATGATGATGACAATGGCCGGTACGATCAGCAGGATCATCGCAATCGCCGTGATGCGCTGGCGGAAAAAATCCTGAGTGCCGGAACGGGCTGAACCGAGGTTGCGGACGCGGCCGAGCGGCGTGCGCATCGACGAATGCTTGTGCGACATGTCCACGCTCATCGTCCGGCTCCGACAGCGTAGGCCACGATCCACAGTACGACAGTCAGCGTGACCGAACCGATCAGTGCGGCCCAGGTGAGCCATTCGCGCTCATCCTTGCCGAAGCCGTAGCCGAGATCCCAGATCAGATGACGGATGCCGCCAAGCATGTGATGGAGAAGCGCCCATATGTAACCGAACACGATCACGCGACCGATCCAGCTCGACGTGAAGCCTTGCACCTTGGCATAGGCACCGGGACCTGACGCGGTCGCGATCAGCCACCAGGCCATCAGGATGGTGCCGAAATACAGCGCGACGCCGGTGGCGCGATGGACGATCGACATCGCCATCGTGAGAGTCCAGCGGTAGGTGAAGAATGGCGAAAGCGGACGGTCGATCCGAGGGGTCATGATCAGCTTCGATGGTTTGCAGACGACATCGGAAACGTCGCCGGCTGGCATGCGGGGATCGCGTTAGAGGATTTCTATTTACGGAGTGGAATAAGCGAGCGCAACGCCGAAATTGGCATACCACGAATGGACATTCAGAACTTCAAAGCGCCTGATACCAAAGGGGATTGAGCGCAAGCGCCGAACACCGATGCAATGCCAATTCATTGCTTGTATGTCATGGCGCTTCGCCATCAATCCCGCTAATGACGCAATCGAAAAAAGAAGAGCGCGCATGATCGCCGGACTGGATTCCACCCAACTTATCGAGCTTGTGGTGCTGCTGCTGGTCACCGGCGCGCTTGCTGGATTTCTTGCTGGCATTTTCGGCATCGGTGGCGGCGCGGTTCTGGTGCCGGTGCTCTATGAGTGTTTCCGGCTGGCCGGTGTGCCGCTCGATGCCCGCATGCCGCTGTGCATCGGCACGTCGCTCTCGATCATTATTCCGACCTCGATTCGCTCGTGGCAGGCGCATCGCAAGCGCGGCTCGGTCGACATGGACATCCTGTTGAAATGGGCGCTGCCGGTTTTGCTTGGCGTCGTTCTGGGAAGCGTGGTTGCCCGCTACGCGCCAGAAAAACTTTTCAAATATGTGTTCGTCGGCGTGGCGTGGTCGGCAGCCGCGCGCCTGCTGCTCGGAAAAGAAAACTGGCGGCTCGGCGAGGAAATGCCGAAAGGCTTTTTCATGCGCATCTATGGATTCTTCATCGGGCTGCTGTCGACGCTGATGGGCATCGGCGGCGGATTGTTTTCGAATCTGCTGATGACGTTTTACGGTCGTCCCATTCATCAGGCCATCGGCACCTCGGCGGGACTGGCGGTGCTGATCTCGATTCCCGGCGCGCTCGGTTACATCTATGCAGGCTGGCCGGCGGCGATGCGGCATCCGGATGTCGCGGCGCTGCAGTTGCCGTTCGCGGTCGGATATATTTCCTTGATCGGAACGCTTCTGGTGATGCCGACGTCATTGCTGGTCGCGCCGCTCGGCGTCAAGGTGGCGCATCTGATGAGCAAGCGGACGCTTGAGATCGCGTTCGGGTGCTATCTCTTGATCGTCAGTTCGCGGTTTGTGGTGAGCTTGCTGTTCGGGGTGTAACTCTTGTCGTCCCGGCGAAGGCCGGGACCCATCACCCCTGAAGCCCACGTAAAGGCGACTAGGTATCAGCAATCAAATCAAATGGCTGAGATCGTTCCACTCCGGATTGTCTTCTTCGATCAGCCGAATCTTCCAATCGCGCTTCCAGTTCTTGAATTGCTTCTCCCGCTGAATTGCATCGCGCGAATTGTTGCAGCTTTCGAGATAGACCAAGCGATGAACTTTATACTTCGCGACAAATGCTGAACCGTCTCCGGCGCGATGTTGCTCAAGCCGATTCCGGATGGAATTTGTGACACCGATATAGATTGTGCCGTGGCGCTTACTGGCGAGCATGTAGACGTAATACATACAGGTAGATTAGAGCGGAGAGACATCGATATTCAATTGTGAGCGCGGTGGTTATGGGTCCCGGCCTTCGCCGGGACGACAGAAATTACCTCTTGTAGAGTCCAGCATACGTCTCGCGCAGCACGTTCTTCTGCACCTTGCCCATCGTGTTACGCGGCAGATCGTCCACGAAGATCACGCGCTTGGGCATCTTGAATTTCGCCAGCCGTCCGTCGAGCGCCTTCATCACGGCTGCCTCGTCGAGCTTGGCTTCCTTGCTGTTCACCACAACCGCAGTAACGCCCTCGACGAAATCCGCATGCGGCAGTCCGATCACGGCACTTTCTGTGACGCCCGGAATGGCGTCGATCTCGCTCTCGACTTCTTTCGGATAGACGTTGAAGCCGCCTGAGATCACGAGATCCTTGCCTCGCCCGACGATGTGCGTGTAGCCCTGTGTGTCGATCTTGCCGAGATCGCCGGTAATGAAGAATCCATCGGGACGGAATTCCGTCGCGGTTTTTTCCGGCATGCGCCAATAGCCCTTGAACACGTTGGGGCCTTTGACCTCGATCATCCCAATCTCGTTGCGCGCCAGTTCCTTGCTGGTTTCAGGATCGGTCACGCGCACGCTGACGCCCGGCAGCGGAAAGCCCACCGCGCCCGGCACGCGCTCGCCGTCGTAAGGGTTCGATGTGTTCATGTTGGTTTCGGTCATGCCGTAACGTTCGAGCACGGCGTGGCCGGTGCGCGCGCTCCATTCGCGATGGGTTTCGGCCAGCAATGGCGCGGAGCCGGAAATAAAGAGCCGCATGTGCCTGGTCGACTCTTTGGTCAGGTTCGGCGAGGCCAGAAGGCGCGTGTAGAATGTCGGCACGCCCATCAGCACGGTCGCACGGCTCATGAGTTTAATAATCAGCTCGGGATCGAGCTTCGGCAGAAAGATCATCGACGCGCGCGAAAACAGTGTGACGTTGCTCGCCACGAACAGTCCGTGCGTATGATAGATCGGCAGCGCGTGGATCAGCATGTCCTTGTCGGTGAAGCGCCAAAACTGAACAAGGCTCAGCGAATTCGACGCGAGATTGTCGTGCGTCAGCATCGCGCCTTTCGAGCGCCCCGTGGTGCCTGAGGTATAGAGAATCGCGGCAAGATCGTCGTTCGCGCGCGTCACCGTCGCGAAATCGGATTTCTGCTTTGCCGCGCCGTCACTCAGCGACCCGTTGCCGTTGGCGTCGAGCGTATCGACCTTCGCGCCGATTTTATCCGCGAGCTTGCCAATGCCGTCAGCCTTCGACGGATCGCACACCACCAATGAAGGCTCGGCATCGCCGATGAAGTAGTCGAGTTCGTTGAGCGTGTAGGCGGTGTTGAGCGGCAGGAACACCGCGCCCGCACGCACTGTCGCGAGATACAGCACGAGAGCGGCGACGGATTTTTCCGTTTGCGCTGCAACACGGTCGCCGGGCTTCACGCCGCGCGACACGATGTAGTTCGCCGTCCGACCCGACAGGGCAATCAGATCGTTGTAGCTGATGCGCGCGCCGTCCGCCGTCTCGATGGCTGTCTTAGCCCCATCCGTGAGTTGATCGAACAGGCGCGAAAACAGATTGGCGTTCGGTTGAGCGTTCATGCAACATCCCGGCGGGAGAATTTTCCGATTGGGTTACACCAAAAACCCGATGGTCATCAACGCAAGACAACGGTGAAAGACAACAGGCATGACCGGCAAGAAAAAGATCGCATGGATCACGGGCGGCGGAACGGGCATCGGGCTTGGCGGCGCGCAGCAGCTGGCGAAGGATGGATGGACCGTCATCATTTCGGGCCGGCGCAAGGATGTGCTCGAGGACGCGGCGAAAACGATCGAGGGCGGCGCAGAAGTCATGCCGCTCGATGTCGGCAACGCCGCGGATTGCGAAAAGGTCGCCAAGGCCATCGTCGCCAAGCACGGCCGCATCGATCTGCTCGTGAACAGCGCGGGCCTCAACGTGCCGAAGCGAAGCTGGGACGATGTGACGACCGAGGGCTGGGACAAGGTCGTCGATATCAATCTCAACGGGCTGATGTACTGCATGAAGGCCGTGCTGCCGGCGATGCGTGCGCAGAAGGACGGCTGCATCATCAACGTCGCGTCATGGGCGGGCCGTCACGTCTCGAAGCTGACGGGTCCGGCCTACACGGCGACCAAACACGCGGTGCTGGCGCTGACGCATTCGTTCAACATGGATGAATTCAAGAACGGATTGCGCGCGACGTGTCTCTCTCCCGGTGAGGTCGCGACGCCGATCATGAAGCTGCGCCCGGTGCCGCCGAGCGAAGAAGACATGAAGCGCATGTTGCAGGCTGACGATCTCGGCAAAACCATTGCGTTCATCGCCGGCATGCCGCCGCATGTCTGCATCAACGAACTTCTCATCAGCCCGACCTGGAACAGGAGCTTTGTGACGGCAACATTGTGAGGCTACACGAAGAGACCGTGGATAGGTTTCAGCGATCACAAAGAATTTTCTGCCGAACCCTTCCGCCATGACCTTCCGTACATCCGGGCAATGGCGGCGCGGCGTATCATTCGCATCGCCCCGTTGATCCGGCGGATGTCTGCCGGAGCTTTCAATTCTTTCGGGAGACGAAACCATGAAGCGCATTGCATTGCTTTCGGCCGTTGCGTTCGCAGCGCTGGCCCTCACTGCTCCGGTTCAGGCGCAGGACAAGATGATGTCGAACGAGAAGACCGTGATGGTCGGCGGCGCGCCGATGTATCCGTCGAAGAACATCGTCGAAAACGCCGTGAACTCGAAGGACCACACCACGCTGGTTGCCGCAGTGAAGGCCGCAGGCCTCGTCGATACGCTCGCGAGCAAGGGACCTTTCACCGTGTTCGCGCCGACCAACGCGGCCTTCGGCAAACTGCCGAAGGGCACTGTTGAGACGCTGGTGAAGCCTGAGAACAAGGCGACCCTGACCAAGATCCTCACCTATCACGTCGTGCCGGGCAAATTCGCCGCAGCCGATCTCACCGACGGCAAGCAGTTGACGACGGTGGAAGGCGAGCAGCTCACCGTGAAGCTCGACGGCAAGAAGGTCTGGCTCGTCGACGCCAAGGGCGGCAAGTCGGCGGTGACCATCGCCGACGTCAACCAGTCGAACGGCGTGATCCATGTCGTCGATACCGTGCTGATGCCGGCGTCGTAATACGGCTCCCTTGCGCAGCCTGAATGTCCCACAGGTAGCGTGAGAACGGCGGGCCGGAGCAATCCGGCCCGTTTTCTATAGGGATGATGCTTTGAATCTATTGGTCCTGCGGCACGAAACCGCGCAGGTTTGTGAAGCGACCGTGTAACAATCCGGGACTATGATCGTAAGTCACTACGGTCATCGGCGGGTGCAACGCAGAGGAGGCGGGTCCTATGTCCAGCATTGCAGCCAGCGATCATTCAGCGGCTTCGACGGCGAAAACCATCCAGCCGGGCTGGGTGCGCGTCGTTCACTGGATCAACGCCATTGCGATTTTCATGATGATCGGGTCCGGCTGGCAGATCTTCAATGCCGCGCCGATGACGCTTTTGAGGGGCCTGCACTTTCCCAGCACCATCACGTTAGGCGGCTGGCTCGGCGGCGCGCTGCAATGGCATTTCGCGGCGATGTGGCTGTTGATGGTCAACGGCCTCGTCTATCTCGCGCTGGGATTCATCACCGGGCGCTTCCGCAAGAAACTTCTTCCGATCTCGGCGAGCGGCATCGTTGACGACACCAAGGCGGCGCTGACCGGCAAACTGAGCCACGCCGATCTGTCGACCTACAATCAGGTGCAGAAACTGCTCTACGCCGGCATCATCGTCGTCGGCATCGTCGTCGTGCTGTCGGGACTTTCGATGTGGAAGCCGGTGCAGCTGCAATATCTCACCGCGATCTTCGGCGGTTACGACATCGCCCGCTACGTTCACTTCGCCTGTATGGCGCTGATCGTCGCGTTTCTCGTCATTCACATCGCGCTGGCGCTGCTCGTGCCGAAAAGCCTGCGCGCGATGATCATCGGCCGCTGAGGAGAACTGTCATGGGCCGCTTTCGCAATCTCATCATTTCCGGCGTCGACAAGAAGCTCCTCGTCAAGGACGCCACCAAGCTGATGCCGGACCTGACGCGGCGGCGGTTCATCTCAGGCGGCGCAAGCCTCGGCGCGCTGACGTTGCTGACCGGCTGCAATGTCAGCGACTCGTCATCTGCAGAGGCGCTGCTGGTGCAGATTTCCAAGTTCAACGACAAGGTGCAGGCGGCGCTGTTCAATCCGAACACGCTTGCGCCGACCTTCAGCGAGAGCGAAATCACCCGCCCGTTTCCGTTCAACGCCTATTTCATCGAGGACAATGCGCCGCAGATCGACGGCAAGGCGTGGAAACTCGAAGTCACGGGCCTTGTCGATCAGAAGCGTTCGTTCACGCTCGAAGATTTCGAGAAGATGCCGCAGCAGAAACAGATCACGCGGCACATCTGCGTCGAAGGCTGGAGCGCGATCGGAAGCTGGACCGGCGTGCCGCTGCGTCATTTCCTCGAACTCGTCGGTGCCGACAAGCGCGCGAAATACTGCTGGTTCCGCTGCGACGACATCGAGGGCTATACGTCCTCGATCGACATGCCGACCGCGATGCATCCGCAGACGCAGATGGCGCTGAAGTTCGACGGCAAGACGCTTCCCGTGGGCTTCGGCTATCCCATGAAAATCCGCGTGCCGACGAAACTCGGATTCAAGAACCCGAAATGGGTCGTCTCCATGGAAGTCACCAACGATTACAAGGGCGGCTATTGGGAAAATCAGGGCTACAACGACTTCTCGGGAAGCTGACGAATCGCCCCCGGCAAAGGCTGCCGCTGAATCCATCCCCGGATACCGTCCAATGCACCCGGATTGGGCACTAACGCCTTTGTGAAGCGCGTTAGCCGCGTCCTAACCATTCAAATCCTAACAAAATCAATGCCTTAAGTTTTCAGGCATGGAACGTGCATTTATGACGCAGTGCACATGAAACGAATTTCCTCCAGACCGTCGTGGACTTCTCACCCTCGGGGCTACGACGTGATCAGAACCGCCATCCATGCCGGCGTGGGCATTTTTTCGCTCACCATGCTGGCGACCTCCTTGTTGCCGCTGTGGAGCGACACCCTGTCGTCGGCGGAAGCGCAGGACCTGCAGGAGCAGCAGGCGCAAACCCACGACGTTTCCAGCGCCAATTTCCGCGCCATCGAAATCTCGATCCCGATGGACGATCACAACATGAAGGCGGCCGGCATTTCGACGATTCATGTCGTACCGGATGACGGCAAGGCCGAACTCACATTCCCCGGAACTGTCGTCGTTCCGCAGCAGCAACTGCGCATGGTCGCGGCCCCCGCCGGCGGCCTCGTCGAGAAGATGCTGGTTGCGCAGGACGAAGCGGTGACGGCCGGCCAGCCCGTCGCGCAGGTCCGCTCGCCCGACATGGTGGAAGCGCAGCGCCAATATCTCGCCGCGATGTCGGATGAGACTCTCGCCGCCGACAAACTGCGCCGCGCGAAACTGCTGGTCGAAGGCAAGGCGCTGCCGGAAAAGGATCTGCGCATTGCCGAGTCCGAAGCCGCGATTGCCAAGTCGCGCCTCGACGAGCGCAAGCAGATTCTGTTTCTGATGGGAATGGATCAGGCTGATTTCGATTCGCTCACGACAAACCGCGGCATCGTCAGCCTTCTCGTGGTGAAGTCGCCGATCAACGGCACGGTCGTGACGCGCCATGCCTCGACCGGCGAACAGGTCAAGGCCGCAACGCCGCTTTATACCATCGGCGCGCTCGATCCATTGTGGGTGAACATCCAGGTGCCGTCGCACCGGCTTTCGAATTTATCGGTCGGTGAGCGCGTCACGCTTCCTGCCTACGGCATCGAAGGCGAGATCATCCGCATCGGCCGCACCATCGATCAGTCCACGCAATCTACCATCGCGGTCGCTGAAATTCCCGCAGCCGGCGGACGGCTGCGGCCGGGCCTCGCGGTCGCAACTTCTGTGCGCGTCGAATCTGCGCAAGCCGCGGCGACCGGCAAAAGCTGGTCCGTGCCGTCGACATCCATTGTGCGTCACCGCGACCAGACCTGGGTGTTTACGAAAAGCACCGACGGCTTTCGCGCCCGTCCGGTTCAGGTGATTTCGGAATCGGCAAAGAGCGTTGCCGTCCGCGCGGATTTCCGCCCCAGCGACCAGATCGCCTCGCGCGGGGTATTGGCGCTGCTCTCGGAGCTAGTTGACGCCGACAAGGAGGAATAATCCTTGCTGGCAGCTCTGGTCGATCTCGCGCTCAAGCAGCGCCTCATTACGATTTTGGCCGCGCTCGCGCTGAGTGCGTGGGGCATCTACTCCTACTCCAAACTCCCCGTCGATGCGTTCCCCGATGTGGCGCCGGTTCAGGTGCTGGTGTCGATGCGCGCGCCGGGCCTTGCGCCGGAAGAACTCGAAAGCCGCGTCACGGCCCCCGTCGAGATCGCGGTGCGCGGCATCCCCAATCTCGTCAGCATGCGTTCGACCACGCGCTACTCCGTGGCGCTGATGACGTTCGAGTTTGCCGACGGCACCGACATTTACTGGGCGCGCGCGCAGGTCAATGAGCGCCTTCAGGAGGTGCGCGAGCAGCTTCCGGCCGGCACCGAAGGCGGTCTCGCGCCCATCGTCACGGCGCTAGGCGAAATGCTGATGTTCACCGTCGAATCGGATTCGCTCAGCGTTCAGGAAATCCGTTCACTGATCGATTGGACCATTCGCCCGCGCCTGCGCGGCTTGCCGGGCGTCGCCGACGTCAGCGTGCTCGGCGGTTTCGTGCGAATTTTTGAAGTGGTGCCGTCTGCGCCTGCGATGGCCGCGCGCGGCATCACCACCGAGCAGCTCGAGAAAGTTCTTGTCGCCAACAATCGCAACGACGGTGCGGGCCGTCTGCGCGAGGGTGAAGAGGCGCTGCTGGTGCGCTCCGAGGGACGCATCCACACGCTCGACGACGTGCGCAACACCATCGTCGCCGTCAAATCGAACACCACGGTGCGCGTCGCCGATGTCGCTGATGTGCGCGAAGGCTCGCTGCCGCGCAACGGCGTCATCACCACGAACGCACAGGGCGAGGCGGTATGGACCACCGTGCTCGGCCTGCGCGGCGCCAACGCAAAACTCGTCGTCTCCGGCGTCAAGCAGCGCCTGAAGGACATCGAGCCGCTGCTGCCGCAAGGCACGAAAATCACGATCTTCTACGACCGCAACGACCTGATCGAAAAAGCGGTATGGACCGTGCAGCGCGTGCTGATCGAGGCCATCGTCCTCGTCGTCATTCTGCTCGTGCTGTTTCTGGGCAATCTGCGCGCGGCCGTTGTTGTCGCCGCGTGTCTGCCGCTCGCGGTACTGGCGACGTTCGTCATCATGCGGCTGTTCGGCTGGTCGGCCAACATCATGTCGCTCGGCGGACTCGCCATTGCGATCGGTCTTCTGGTCGATTGCGCGGTCGTCGTGGTCGAGAACGTCGAGCATCGCATCGCCGAGAAAAAGAATCCCGATCTGAAATTGCGATTGCGCATTACGCTCGATGCGGTGAAGGAAGTCGTCGTACCTCTGGTCGCGGGCGTCATCATCATCATCACGGTGTTCATGCCGCTGCTGTCTTTGCAGGGGCTGGAAGGACGCCTGTTCAGTCCGGTCGCGCTGACCATTGCGTTCGCTCTGGCCTCCGCGCTTCTGTTGTCGCTTACGGTGATCCCGGTGCTCGCGGCGTTTCTCATCAAGCACGGTTCGCATCAGGAACCGTGGCTCATTCGTCAGTTGCACAAGGGCTACGACCCGCTGCTGGCCAAGGCGCTCGACGCGCCGAAGATCGTTGCGGGCGTCGTGATCTCCGCGCTCTTGATCGCGGGTATCGCCTTCAGCGGCATCGGCTCGACCTTTTTGCCGACGATGGACGAGGGCACGCCGGTCGTGTCGATCCGCAAATATCCGACGATTTCCGTCGACGAAGCCGCCGAAACCGATCTTCTGATCGAGAAGGAACTGAAGGCCGCGATCCCGGAGATCGACCGCATCATGGCGCGCGCGGGTGCCGACGAACTCGGTCTCGATCCCGCGCCGATCAACGAGACCGATTTCTTCATGACGCTGAAGCCACGCAATACCTGGCGCGGCAAGGATACGAAATGGCTGCTGGAAGAGATGCGGAAGGTTCTCGATCCGATCCCCGGCATTTCGTTCGCGTTCGCACAGCCTATCGACATGCGTGTGCAGGAAATGATCATTGGCGCGCGCGGCGACGTGGTGGTGAAGATTTTCGGTGATGACATTCCCACTCTCAATAAACTCGCCCGCGAGATTTCTTCGCAGATCAAGAAGGTGGCAGGCGCAACCGACGTGTTCGCGCTGCGCAACGCCGGCCAGAAATATTTCACGGTGAAAGTGGATCGTGCGAAAGCCGGGCGTCTCGGCCTCAACGCAACCGATGTGCAGGATGCGTTGAGAATATGGGTCGACGGCAAGCGCGTCGGCATCGTGCTGGAAGGCGCGGTGCGCACACCGCTGGTCATCCGCGGCGAGGAAGGATTGCGTGCCTCCTCGGATGACCTCTCGCACACACCCATTGTGCTGCCGAGCGGCGGCACGGTCGAACTGTCGCAACTCGCAGAGATCAAGGTCGAGGACGGTCCTATTCAAGTGATCCGCGAAGACGGGCAGCGCTTCGCGACCGTGCTGGCGAATGTCGAAGGCCGCGACCTCGTCGGCTTCGTTGCCGATGCGCAGGCCGCAGTGAAGGCCAACGTGCCCTTGCCGCTGGCGTACACGCTCGACTGGGGCGGACAATTCGAAAACCAGCAACGCGCTGCGGCGCGTCTTGCCATCGTCGTTCCGATTGCGCTCGCGATGATTTTCTTGCTGCTGTATCTGACGTTCGGATCGGTGCGGCAATCGATTCTCGTGTTCTGCAACGTGCCGTTCGCCTGTATCGGCGGTATCGTCGCGCTCCGGCTTTCCGGCGAATTTCTCTCGGTACCGGCGTCCGTCGGCTTCATCGCGCTTCTTGGCATCGCGGTGCTCAACGGCGTGGTGATGGTCACCTACATCAACGACGTGCTGATCAATTATCTCAACGAGCAGCGCGGCAACTTCACGCTCCGCGAAGCGATCATGGATGCAGCGCGCAGACGTTTGCGTCCGGTGACACTCACGGCAGCGATTGCCGCGCTTGGTCTCGTGCCGTTTTTGTTTGCGACCGGGCCCGGATCGGAAATCCAGAAGCCGCTGGCGATCGTGGTGATCGGCGGGCTTGTGACGGCGACGTTGCTGACGCTGATCGTGCTGCCGCTGCTGTATGAGCGCTTCGGTATTTCCAAAGCCGCACGCGAAAGCATCGAGGGCGTCGCGGCTCCCGCCGGTCCGTCATGGGTTGAGGAGAAATTTCCGGCCGTCCACGCGCAATGGAAAACGTCGCTGTTCGCGCTGCGCTGGAAGGTTGCGCGCGGATATGCGCGGTTGCGTCATTTCATCCCGATGCTGCGCAACCGCGACAGGTCCGCACATTCGCCGGCGGAATAATTATTTTGCCCGCAGCGATTTCTGGAAAAACGCCAGCAGCGCACCGGCGGCCAGCAGCGCCACGGAAAAATTCAGCGCATAGGCGAGAGAGCCCGTAGCATCCGTGATCGCGCCGGTCGCGAACGGGCCGAGCGTCTGGCCGAGCCCGAATGTAATCGTCATGATGCCGATCACTTTCGGCCACTGCTCCGGCGGATAGTTCAGCCGCGAGAATGCCGTCGTCGCGGTCACAACCGCGAAGAATGAATTGCCGAATACCAGCGCGGAGGCTGCAAGCCATAGCGGCGTCGCGCCGATCATCGCCAGCCCCGCGCCGACCGTGAGCACGCACATGATGATTCCGAACGTGCGCCCTGAATCGCCCTTCGCCATCAGCCGGCGCCACACCCAGGGCGAGGCGAATGCGCCGATGCCAATGAGACACCAGAAACCGCTTTGCGCGGCGGCGCTGCCGCCGGCGTCGCGCACATAGGCGATCATGAAGGTCATGTAGGCGATGTAGCCCGCGCCGAAGATGAAATAGGCGATCAGGAAAATCATCATCGGCTTCAGCGAAACTGCCTTGCCTGCAGCCGCGCTTTCCGGCGGCGGCGTGTCGATGGGATTGAACAAAAGCGGAATCGCCATCGCGGTTGAAATGATTGCGAGCGCGGCCCACACGATCCACCACGAGCCGGGGCCGAAATGCTGCAGCAGGAACGGCGACACAAGCCCCGACACGATCAGGCCCAGTCCCGGTCCGGTGTAGAACAGCGACAGCAGGAACGCCGAGCGCTCCGGATATTTCTGCGCAATCGTCGCAGCCAGCGCGCCGCCGCCGACGAATGAAATCGCGGCACCGTAGCCGACGAGAATGCGCGCGAAACTCAGCGCGAGGAAATTTCCGGTCAGCGCGCAGATGATGAGCGAGGCAATGCTCATCACGACGCCGAGCCATACGGTTTTGAACAAACCGAAGCGCCGCACGAACGTCGCGCCGCCGAGTGCGCCGGCAAGATAGCCCGCCGCGTTCACCGTGTTCATGAAGCCTGCGGTCGAATACGACCAGTGCAGCGAATCCCGCATATCCGGCAGCACCAGCGAATAGGCGAAGCGGCCGATGCCGAGGCCGATAGCGGGCGCGAGCGACAGAATGAGAACCGTGCGCGCGGGGCTCATCGGCGCAATCGAATCGGGGCTTTTCACGAATTCACTCCGGCAAGGCTGTGCAATCTGCCAGCTATCGCCGCGTTTGGCCAACGCCGCGGGCGCATTGCCGTCTTGCCAAGAGCGCAGGAGCGCTTTAGCAAGTCGCGCATTCTCCAACCGGCAAGGCGTTTTCTTATGGCGACTCACAAGCTCCTTCTTCTGCCCGGCGACGGCATCGGCACCGAGGTGATGGGCGAGGTGAAGCGCGTCATTGGCTGGCTCAACAAAAACGGCACCGCGAAATTCGAGACCGAGGACGGCCTTGTCGGCGGCGCCAGTTACGACGCCGATAAGGTCGCGATCACGGATGCGACGATGGCACGCGCGCAGGCGGCGGACGCGGTGATTTTCGGCGCGGTGGGCGGACCGAAATGGGCGGACGTTCCATATGAGGCGCGGCCGGAAGCGGGCTTGCTTCGTTTGCGCAAGGACATGGCGCTGTTCGCCAACTTACGTCCGGCGATCTGCTATCCGGCGCTCGCGGAATCGTCGAGCCTGAAGAAAGAGATCGTCGAAGGTCTCGACATCATGATCGTGCGCGAACTCACCGGCGGCGTCTATTTCGGCGAGCCGAAGACGATCACCGATTTGGGCAACGGCCAAAAGCGCGCCATCGACACCCAGGTCTACGACACCTACGAGATCGAGCGCATCGTGCGCGTCGCCTTCGAGCTTGCGAAAAAGCGCCGCAACAAGGTGACGTCGATGGAAAAGCACAACGTCATGAAGTCGGGCGTGTTGTGGAAGGAAGTCGTTACGCAAATTCATCAGCGCGAGTATAAAGACGTGCAGTTCGAGCATCAGCTTGCGGATTCCGGCGCGATGCAGCTCGTCAAATATCCCAAGCAGTTCGACGTGATCGTCACCGACAATCTGTTCGGCGACATTCTCTCGGATATTGCCGCGATGCTCACCGGATCGCTCGGCATGCTGCCGTCGGCTTCGTTGGGCGAAACCGATCCGAAGACCAAGAAGCGCAAGGCGCTGTACGAGCCGGTGCACGGCTCCGCGCCCGACATCGCCGGAAAAGGCATGGCCAATCCGGTGGCGATGATCTCGTCCTTCGTGATGGCGCTGCGCTATTCCTTCGACATGCAGAAGGAAGCCGACCTGATCGATCAGGCGGTTGCGGCTGTGCTCGCGAAGGGCCTGCGCACCGCCGACATCAAGTCGGAGGGTGCTGCGATGGTGAGTACGTCGCAGATGGGCGAGGCCATCGTCGCCGAGATGCAGACGCTGGCGAAGTAATTAGCCGCCGTTGCGGACGCAGGCTTCGACAGCGTTGAAAAACCCCGGCTGCGTGGTCGTGTAGATGGAATGTATGGAATTTGTCTGACCTAAGTTAGTCATTGCTTTGGCTCGGCATCGTGAATAGAGCGCCTCAAGGTTTTGGCCGGTCTTAGTGCCGGGCTTTTCTGCGGCTGGCTTATTCGGCTCGTCGCGCTTAGCGGCGGGCTGATCGCAGATTTCGACATTGCGCGGGCCGGGTCCGGCGTCGGTCGATTTTCCGATCCTGCATCCCTTGGCAACAGGTCGGCAGCCCCCCGGACCGCAAATGATTTGTCCGCCGCTCTCGGGCGTTTTCGGCGCGGCGGCGGGGTCATCGCGTCTCGCTGTGGGCGTATCCGGCTTCTTCTTCACCTCGATCTTTTCGCAGGTGTTGTCATCGCCAACTTCAAAGCCTGCCTTGCAGACAATCTTGCTGCACTTCTCGCCATCCGCTTTGTAGCCGCGCTCGCAGATCAGCGGGCAGATGCGCGACGTCTTGCTCTTGACGGCATCGAGCGCCTCGGCGCTGGCGAGCTTCACGTCGAATTTCGTCTTCGCGTTCTTGTTGAACAGATCGAGCGATTTCTGCGCGGCGGCGTTCCAGTTGCCGTCGGCGGCGCCCGTGTTGCAGCCGACGCGCCGCAGTTCGAGCTGCAACACGCGCGGAATATCGGCGACGGCAACCGGCGCGTCGGCCTTGGCCGCCGGTTGATCCGGCGTCAGCGCCGCGACTTTCTGTTCGGCGGCTTTTTTCTCGGCCTCGATTTTTGCAAGTTCGGCAGCCTTGGCCTTTTCGGCTTCGGCAATTCTGGCGTCTTCCGCCTTCTTCGCGAGTTCAGCCGCGACGCGCTGCTCTTCAGCCTTCTTCGCTTCAGCCGCTGCTTTTTCCTGTTCGGCTTTCTTCGCGCCCTCGGCGGCGAGGCGCGTCTGTTCTTCCTGCGCGGTCTTGGCCTTCTCAGCCGCAGCAACACGCGCTGCTTCGGCGGCGAGCTTGTCGCGTTGCGCCTTCGCTAAATCGGTGTAGAGACCGGAAGGATAGGCCGCGATGAACGAATCCCACGCAGCTTTTGTGCCGACGCGCTCGGCCAGTTCATAGTCGCGCCGCGCGGCGGCATTCGTATCCGCCTGCGGAGCAGGTGAAGGAGCGGGAGCCGCAACTGCCGGCACCAGCGACAGCGAATCGCCGCCGAGCGAGCCGTAGACGAACGGCTCCTGCTTGTTGTGGGTCACCTTGATGACGTCGTCGCGCACCTTGCCGAACGCGATGCGCAGATCGAGGCCCGGCGTCGCGATGTGCTTGACGAGCGCGGACGTGAAAGGGCTGTTCTTGCTGTCGCCGTCGGACGCCGTCGATCCGGCCCTTGCCGCGAATGCAACCAGCGTGTTCGCATTCGTCGGCTCGACTTTCGCAAGGCCGCGTCCCACCGAGCGTGAACCGATGGTGCGCTTCATCGTCTTGTTGAAAGGATTGTCGCGGCAGGCATCGAGAATCGCGAGCCGCAGTTGTTTCGCAGGCTCCATCACCGTCAGCACGCGGTCGAGCGATACGGCTTCGTCGAGCGCATCGATGTCGCGTTCCAGCGTGGCGTCGGTCGGGATCAGATAATTCGTGCCGTCGATCTCGATGCCGTGGCCCGCGTAATAGACGACGGCAATGTCCGCATCGCGCGCCTTGTCGGAGAAATCGCGCAGCGCACGCTTCATCTCATTGGCCTTGAGGTCGCGCCGCGAGTCGACGACATCGAAGCCCGCGCCCTTCAACGTAGCGGTGATGGCGCTCGCATCGTTCGCCGGATTAGAGAGCGGCGTGACATTCTGATACGCCGAATTGCCGATCACCAGCGCAACGCGCTTTTCGGCAGTCGCCGGAAATGCCGATGCGATCAGAATTGCCGCTGCAAAAACAAAAGACCGCATGGCCCCCGCCGTGGTCTTGAAAATCGGATCGGTTTGAAAAAATCAAATTCTTGGCGGAATCCTAGAGGCATCGCGATACCGCGCAAAGCGCAAAAATGCGCGTTTTGCCGCAGGCCTTCACGCTTGGCCGTGATCGGAGGCCGGAAGGTTCAAACTCGGCAGCTCGGGGGCAAAGAAAAAGAGGGCCGAAGCCCTCTCTTCCTCAGTACCAGCGGCGTCCGCGCCAGCCGCCGCCATAGCCGTAGGAATAGCGAGGGCGCGAATAGTATCCGCCGCCGTAACCGTAACCATACGAACGGCCGCAGTAGTGAGCTTGAATAATGCCCGGAGCAGCGATTTCGCTCTGCGCGAAGGGCATTGCAGATGCGGGGCCAACCGAAAGAGCGACGCCGCCGAGAGCAGCCAGGCCAAGAAATGCATAAGTGAGTTTCATTGCTTCCTCCTCTTGAACGATCTGAACAAATCGATCGTAGAAGGCCGCAGATGAACGGGAGCTGTCAGCGCGAATTTGCGCGAGATGAAAATTTTTTCGGCAAGACGAATCGCGTGTGAACTATTTTCCGGTGAACGTCACTAAGCCGGACCGCCCAGCAAATTGCCGGTCTGCACAGAACAACTGACGCCGCTCGTCGTCACCGACTTCATCTCAACGCGCTTGTGGGCGATCGGGCTCGTCGAGACTTTGGTTTTGCCGTCCTCGAACGCCGTCCCGGCTTTGGCGCTGCAGCTTGCGAAGCTCGCGTCAAAATCGATGACGGTGCGCCGTGCGCCGCCCTGCGTTGCTGCGATCACCGTCATGGTCTGGCCGTCGAACGATGGCATTCGCGTGCCCGAGCCGCCGCCTTCGCCGGCAACCTGTTCCGTGCTTCCCGAGCCTGCGCGCGTCTGGTTGGTCTGCCTGCTGAACACGCGGCCTGCGGTGCTGATGTAAATCTCCAGCTTGTGGCTCGCGACGACGGTTCGAAAATCATTCCAGTTTTCGTTTTTCTGCTGCCGCGTTTCGGTCCAGTTCACGACGACGGATTTTCCGCGAAGCTGCGCGGGCGCGCCGGCGGACGAAGCGGGCGTCGTGAACAACACTGCGGCGATGAAAACGGCGTGGATCGGTGATTTCAAAATCGGCTCCGGTCAAAAATGATTGCGAAAAATATCGCGGTGGCTATGCCACATTCCCGCCATTCGATTCCAAGTCCGTCACCGTTTGGCCATACGACAACGCCCGGAACGGAATTCCGGGCGCGTGTTCGATTAAGATTTTGATTCCGCGTCAGTAAAGCGGGAAGCCGATCGGGTAACCGCCGAAATCGAGCGGCGTATCGCCGAGCGGGCGGCGCGTCGTGTAAAGGCGGTCGATATTCATGCCGTAGGAGTAGCCGGGCGCGAGCGCGTAGTCGGTGAATTTGCGTTCGCCGGGCAGAACTTCGGTGCCGGCATCGAGCCATGAGCGGCGCGTGACGAAAACGCGGGTGCGCGGTCCGGACATGTAGGAGTAGTTCGGATTGCGGTAACCCTGCGTCGGACCGTAATAAGTCCGCGCATATTTCTTCTTGGGCTGCGTCTGCGCGTTCGCATCCGTTGCGCCGAGACCCAGCGCGGCAACGGCCACCAACGCGGCGCCAGCGACCAGAGTTTTCAAAGCCATCATGTCCTCGCGGAAAATCCCAAAAACGTGGGGTTCATTTAGCCGTTCGGCCTATGGGGCGACAAGGTCAAACGGGCCACACACAGCGACAATAACGCGCCGAGCAGCCAAAAAGTTGCATGAAAGACAGGGATTTAGAGGGATTCACGGTTAAATCCGGCCGCGCAGCCGGGGCTCCTGCGGCGCGGTGACCCAGTCGGCGGTGGATGCGGACGCGCTCGCGCAACTGGCCCGTTTCAATTCGGCGCGGGCGAACAGTTCGGCGACCTTCGGGTCGTTGCCGGCCGACAGCAGCGTGAGCCGGTTCAGGCTGCAGGTCAGCGCCGCGCGCTGGGCGGCCGAATCGCCCTGACAGGCCCAGCCGCTGATGCGCAGTTTCGGCGTCTCGAATGCCTTCGCAAAGGCCATGCAGGCCGGTGCCTTCGTGGCTTCTCCGCCGAAACGCAGCAGCGCTACGGGCCCGAATTTGGTGTCGATCACGCCTGCGTTTTCCGCCTCGGCTGCATCGCGCAATCCCATGCGGAATGCGAGATCGGCGTCGGGTGCCGCGAATGCATCCACTTCGCTGCCGGGCCGATAAAGTTCGAGTTCGGACGTCGGCGCCTCCGACGCCGTCTGTGCCCAGCGCAGGATGTCTTTCCGCCCGCCATCGGGATGGCGGAGGATCTCGTAACCGTCTGTTCTATTGGTCAAATCGAGTTGGCTGATGGCGAACGCGGGATGTGGGCGGCTTGCCGTCGCCCATCCTGGCGCGGGAGGCGGTTCCACCGATGCGCGAACCGGCACAGACGAGAAGAAATCGGCGACGATTGCGGCCAGGACCGCAAGTCCGCACACATATGCCAAAAGCCGGACAAACACGGCGCTGCATTCGTCGGCAAAACTGCGCAGCGCCGGGTGAAAACCCGTGCGGCCAAGGGCAGGTTGATCGAGAACGACCGGGCTCATGCGCGAAATTTCACTTCTTGAAATCGGCCACGAATTTCCGCGTCAATTCCGCCTGCAGCCTTGAGGCGGGACACTGACGAAAATCCGCTTATGCGTTGTATTTGGGCCGTTTTTCGCATAGAAGCGCCCCTCTTTCCTTTCCGCAGGGCTTGGCGGGGAGGCTTTTTGCTTCGGAGAGTGAACGATGGGTTACAAGGTGGCGTGTGTGGGAGCGACCGGCAATGTGGGCCGGGAAATGCTCAACATCCTGAACGAGCGCGCGTTTCCGGCTGACGAGGTGGTGGCGTTGGCCTCCCGCCGCAGCCAGGGCGTGGAAGTCTCGTATGGCGACCGCACCCTGAAAGTGAAAGCTCTCGAGAATTACGATTTCAGCGACGTCGATATTTGCCTGATGTCGGCTGGCGGCGCGGTGTCGAAGGAATGGTCGCCGAGAATCGCGGCTGCGGGCGCCGTCGTGATCGATAACTCATCGGCATGGCGTTACGATTCCGACGTGCCGCTGATCGTACCGGAAGTGAACGCCGATGCTGTGAGTGGTTTCACCAAGCGCGGCATCATCGCAAATCCGAACTGTTCGACCGCCCAGCTCGTCGTGGCGTTGAAGCCGCTGCACGATGCGGCAACGATCAAGCGCGTCGTGGTCTCGACCTATCAGTCGGTGTCGGGTGCCGGCAAGGATGCGATGGACGAATTATTCTCGCAGACCAAGGCCGTCTATACTAACAGTGAAATCGAGAACAAGAAATTTCCGAAGCGTATCGCCTTCAACGTGATCCCGCACATCGATGTGTTCATGGAGGACGGCTACACCAAGGAAGAGTGGAAGATGATGGCCGAGACCAAGAAGATTCTCGACCCGAAGATTTCGCTCGTCGCAACCTGCGTGCGCGTGCCGGTGTTCATCGGCCATTCGGAATCTGTGAACGTCGAATTCGAAAAGCCGATCTCGGTCGATGAAGCGCGAAACATTCTGCGCAATGCTCCGGGCTGCCTTGTTATCGACAAGCACGAGCCGGGCGGCTATGTCACGCCGTATGAATGCGCGGGCGAAGACGCCACCTATATCAGCCGCATCCGCGAGGACGCGACGGTCGAGAACGGTCTCGCGTTCTGGTGCGTGTCGGACAATCTGCGCAAGGGCGCGGCGTTGAATGCCATTCAGATCGCCGAGTGTCTGATCAATCGCAAGCTGATCAAGGCCAAGCAGAAAGCGGCCTAAGAAGGCTATCGAGCGCGGAATGGCGAAAAAGCCGTCACAATCGGAAGCGCCGGACTATCAGGCCAATCCGTCATTGAAGCGGGCGGAGGTAGCGCTCGAAACAGTGCTATTCAACAGCCGCTGGCTGATGGCGCCGTTTTATCTCGGCCTCGTCATCAGTCTTGCGGTGCTGCTTTATAAATTTGTTCTGTTGCTGATCGAATTCATTCTGCATGCGCCGGCGGCGAAAGAGTCCGACATCATTCTCGGCGTGTTGTCGCTGATCGATGTGTCGCTCACCGGCAATCTCATTCTGATCGTCGTATTCTCCGGCTACGAGAACTTTGTCTCGCGCATCGATCCGGCGGGCCATCCGGATTGGCCTGAGTGGATGACCAAGGTCGATTTCGCCGGATTGAAGCAGAAGCTGCTGGCTTCGATCGTTGCGATCTCGGCCATTCAGGTGCTCAAAGCCTTCATGAATATCGACGCGACGTTCGATTCAGCGAAACTTGCGTGGCTTGCCGGAATTCATGTCGTCTTCGTTCTGTCGACAGTGGTGATCGCTTTCTCAGACCGTCTTTCGGCGCACGGTAACAAAGACGTGCATTAAGCGACGAGTGTGCCATCGTTCACGCGGCGAAATTCTTTCGTGTCATCGTCGAGCACCGCCAGCGACCCTTCGGCGACTCCGAAATAGGCGCCGTGCAAATTCAATTTTCCGCGCCCGACGAGAATGTTGACGCATGGAAACGTCATCAGATTTTCGAGGCTGCGCAAAACCGCCGCCTTCTCAATGCGCGTTACGAAGTGCTGCATGGTCTCTTTTTCGCGCTGCTCGACGATCTCGCCCGGTTTGACGAACAGCGACATCCAGCGGCCGATGAAATCGCCTGGCGACAAAGGCGCGGCCTTGTCGATGAAAGCGCGGACGCCGCCGCATTGCGCGTGCCCCAATACCACAATGTGTTTCACCCGAAGGACCTGCACCGCGAATTCAAGCGCCGCCGACACGCCGTGCGCATTGCCGTCAGGCTGATAAGGCGGCACGAGGTTGGCGACATTGCGCACGACGAACAATTCGCCGGGACCGGCGTCGAAAATCACTTCGGGGGACACGCGGGAATCGCAGCATCCGATCACCATTGTTTCCGGCGACTGGCCGACGCACGATAATTCCCGATACCGAGCCTGTTCGGTCGGCAGCCGCTGAGTGGCAAAGGTGTGATATCCGTCGAGAAGTTGCCGAGGAAACGGGGTCATTGGGCCTCGCAAAACGATGACGAGTGGCTATCCTAGCTGCGGTTCAGGGACAAGCCTTAATGGCCGCGTCGCCGAAATGCCAAGCTGCAACGCGCCGACTTTTTTAGGAATTTATCATGATCCGTCCGCGCCGCAGCGTTCTGTTTATGCCGGGTTCCAACGCGCGTGCGTTGGAGAAAGCACGCAATCTTCCTGCGGACGGTATCATTCTCGACCTAGAAGATTCGGTGGCGCCTGACTCCAAGCCGCTGGCTCGCGACCAGATTGCGCAGGCTGTTGCAGCCAAAGGTTTCGGCAAACGGGAAATTATTATTCGCACAAACAATCTCGAATCGCCTTGGTGGGCAGACGATATGGCGATGGCCGCAAAAGCTCAGCCTGACGGGGTTCTGGTCCCGAAGATTTCTGGACCTGACGACATTCAGAAGATCGAAGCAAAGCTATCTTCGTTGAAGGCGGACCTGGCGATCCGCGTGTGGGCCATGATCGAAACGCCGATCGGCGTACTTTGCGCACAGGAGATCGCCGCGCGAGCGAGCGATACAAAAGCGAGATTGGCAGGCTTCATCATGGGCCCGAACGACATCGCGCGCGAGACGCGCATGCGGATGCTGCCCGGACGCGCAGCGATGTTGCCGCTATTCACGCATTGCATTCTAGCGGCGCGCGCCTATGGCCTCGAAATTCTCGACGGCCCTTACAACGACATCAATGACGTTGCCGGGTTTTCAAAAGAATGCGCGCAGGGCCGCGACATGGGGTTCGACGGCAAGACGCTGATTCATCCGGGGCAGATTGACGCTGCGAATGCGGCCTACACGCCGTCGCCGGATGAGATCGCGCGTGCTCGCAAGATTGCTACGGCTTTTGATACGCCGGAGAACGTGGGCAAGGGCGTTGTGCAACTGGAAGGTCAGATGGTCGAGCGGCTTCACGTCGAAATCGCAAAGCGCACCATCCAGATCGCAGACGCTATCGCTGCGATGAAGGCGGGTTAGCTTAAACCCTTGTCTCATAGCCAAGGGCGTTCGGCTCTTTCCTTTGCCTCAAAGACGTCGATCGATTTGCCCTTCTCCATCGTCAGCCCGATGTCATCGAGGCCGTTGATCAAACAGTGTTTGCGGAACGGATCGATCTCGAACTTGATCGTGCCTCCGTCGGGCCCGCGAATTTCCTGCTTCCCGAGATCGATGGTCAGCGTCGCATTCGACCCGCGGTCGGCATCGTCGAACAATTTGTCGAGATCGCTCTGCGAGACGCGGATCGGCAACATGCCGTTCTTGAAACAGTTGTTGTAGAAAATGTCGCCGAACGACGTCGAGATGATGCACTTGATTCCGAAGTCGGCGAGCGCCCACGGCGCGTGTTCGCGGCTCGACCCGCAGCCGAAATTGTCGCCGGCGACGAGAATTTTCGCTTTGCGATAGGCGGACTTGTTGAGAACGAAATCCGGGTTCTCGCTACCGTCGTCCTTGTAGCGTTGCTCCGAGAACAGGCCCTTGCCGAGGCCTGTGCGCTTGATGGTTTTCAGATACTGCTTTGGGATGATCATGTCGGTATCGACATTGATGATCTTCAGCGGGGCGGCGACCCCTTCCAGCGTCGTAAATTTATCCATCGTGATGTTCCGTTCGCGGCCATGAGCCTGAATGGCGGGTTCTTATCGCGATCGGCGGCGAACGCAAAGCCCCAATTCACACTCAAGGAACGGTTGCCTCAATCGCTTCCATATCATCATCCGACAACCCGAAATGATGGCCTATTTCATGGACCAGAACGTGGGTGACGACATGTTCGAGCGTTTCGTCGTTTTCCGCCCAGTAATCCAGGATAGGTCGCCGATAGAGCCAGATCATGTTCGGCATTGGCGCAATGTCGTCGTTGCTCCGAAACGGCAGGCCGACACCTTGAAATAACCCGAGCAGATCGAATTCGCTTTCGGCATTCATGGTTGTCAGAACTTCGTCGGACGGAAATTCCTCGACATGAAAGATGAGGCCGTCGCACAAATCGCGAAAATGTGCCGGCAGCGTCGCGAACGCCTCGCGGGCAATGACCTCGACATCATCGAGTGAAGGCGATTTCGAAAATCTTGTCATTGGCAATGTTTAAGCGGGCTTGCGCTTTCGGCCAAGCGCCCGATTGCTCGATCCCATGTTGACGACAACCCGGCAATCGGAGACCTTCTCTTTAAATCGGGGCAGGCGCCAAGGATCACAGTCGATGGCAAAATTGGTTTCGATAATGGGGGTTCTCGCCGCCTGCTCAGCGGTGGCCTTTGTCACCGTTGCACATGCGACCAACGACCGGGTGGTTAATGGCGCGGACCAGTCGGTGGTATCGGAGCGCCACGCGGCGATCGAGGAATTTTCCGCACAAAGCCGCCGCGTCTATCGTGCACCACGCCGCGTCCGCATTTACGGTGCGCAGCTCAGCCCCAACGCCGTGCGCGTCTGCAATGCCTACTACGTGCCGGAATACCGTCCGAGCGGCACTGTGATCGTGCCACGGATGAATTGTTACTGGCGCGGCTGATCCGCTTTCCCAAAATCTGGCTTCTGTTCTTCTCGGCGACAACACACGCCGGTGTCCGCGTGCATCGCAAGATGAACGATCCTGACGGAGCGTTCATAATTGCGGCTCGCACATTCACATCGCGTTCAGATCGCGGCTGCCAAAATTTGAAATATGGAACAGAGCGCCTTCGAGACTGTTTGACACTGACTGATCATCGGAGACAGGATTCATGAATATCAAGAAAGCACTTGGCCTCGCCGCCGTCGCTGGATTCATCGCCGCCACTGCGCCAGTTGGGCAAGCGAACGCAGTATCGCTCGGCAGTCCGGTCGCGGCTGTCGCTGCCACAGGCGTATCGGGAAATATCACTACAGAAGTACGCTGGCGCCGCCACTATGGTTGGCGCGGTCATCGTGGCTGGCATCGTCACTACGGTTGGCGTCATCGCTGGCACCACCGTCGCCGTTGGTAAATGGATCGCGGAGTTGCACTCATGAACAGATTGCTCGGATGTGTTGCCGTCGCAGTGTTGCTCTTCGCCGGCTTGCCGGTGGATCGAGCGCAATCGCTAACATTGAGTAATCCCGGCATCGCTGGCTCGGCGAAATATGCTTCCGAAGGGATGACAACCGAAGTGCGCGGAGGTCACGGTGGTGGCCATCGGGGCGGCGGGGGTCGTCACTTCGGAGGTGGCCGGCATTTCGGGGGCGGCTATCGTCACTTCGGCTACCGACACAGGTATTTCGGACCGCGCTATTATTACGCGCCCCGCCGTTGCCGCATCGTAATGACATATTACGGGCCGCGTAGAGTGTGCCGTCCGTGGCGATATTGGTAGGCGTGAAGCGGCTGCGGCTTGCTGCCGCACCAAAGTCCGAATAGCCTTCTAAAGAGGCCTTGCCGCTCGAAGGTTGCTGATGGACGGTGAACCTTGAGCGAAACGGAAGTTACCAACCAATGTTATGTTTCATTGTGTGAGAAAGACCGGAGGAGGATAACTATGAAGAAGATTCTTGCGGCTGCGACGTTCGCCGTCGCTCTTTCGCTGACCGGATTGGTGTCCGCCACGCCTGCAAGCGCCGCGCCGCCGACGGCTACTGTCTCGCCTGGCTACGACGCTCGCCTCGCTGCCAGCCAGTCCACCGACATCAGTGCGCGCCGCTACTATCGCCGCTACGGATATTATCGTCCGTACTATCGCCCGTATTACCGTCCTTATTATCGGCCCTACTACAATCCCTATCCTTACTATGGATACGGATATCGTCGGCCAGGCCTCTATTTCAGCTTCTAATAAGGCGGATACGAAAGAAAAAGGCGCCCGCGGGGCGCCTTTTGTTTTTGGATCGAGCACATCCGCAATTAAGTCGTGTGCCATTCACGAACATCGACGAAGTGACCGGCAATCGCGGCCGCTGCCGCCATCGCCGGGGACACGAGATGCGTTCGTCCTTTGAAGCCCTGACGTCCCTCGAAATTGCGGTTCGACGTCGATGCGCAGCGCTCTTCCGGCGACAGCTTGTCGGGGTTCATCGCAAGACACATCGAGCAGCCGGGCTCGCGCCATTCGAATCCCGCTTTCTTGAAAATTTTATCAAGTCCTTCCGCTTCGGCCTGCTCCTTTACGAGACCGGAGCCGGGAACGATCATTGCGTTGAGATTCGCGTTGACCGTGTGACCGGCAACAACTTTGGCGACGGCGCGCAGATCTTCGATACGTCCGTTCGTGCATGAGCCAATGAAGATACGGTCGAGCTTGATATCGGTGATTTTGGTGCCTGCCTTCAGTCCCATATAGTCGAGCGCGCGCTGCTTGGAGACGCGCTTGGCTTCGTCGGCAATTTTCGCTGGATCCGGGACGATACCCGAGATCGAAACGACATCTTCAGGCGACGTGCCCCATGTGACAATCGGAGGCAGCTTCGCCGCGTCGAGTTTGATTTCATGATCGAAATGCGCGCCGTCGTCGGTACGCAGCGTCTGCCAGTATTTGAGCGCCTTGTCCCAATCGGCACCCTTCGGCGACATCGGACGGCCCTTCAAGAATTCGTAAGCCTTTTCGTCGGGGGCAACGAGCCCGGCGCGTGCGCCGCCTTCGATCGACATGTTGCAGACCGTCATGCGGCCTTCCATCGTCAGATCGCGAATGGCCTGCCCTGCGTATTCGAGCACATAACCCGTGCCGCCCGCCGTTCCGATTTCGCCGATAATGGCGAGGATGATGTCCTTCGCAGTCACGCCGTCCGGCAATGCGCCATCGACGGTCGCACGCATGTTTTTTGCTTTCTTCTGGATCAGCGTCTGCGTTGCCAGCACATGTTCGACTTCGGAAGTGCCGATGCCGTGCGCGAGCGCGCCGAATGCACCGTGCGTCGATGTGTGGCTGTCGCCGCACACGATCGTGGAGCCGGGCAGCGTGAAGCCCTGCTCGGGGCCGATGACATGCACGATACCCTGACGTTTGTCGTATTCGTTGAAATACTCGACGCCGAATTCCTTTGCATTCTCGGCGAGCGCTGCGATCTGCTCGGCGCTTTCCGGATCGGGATTGGGCTTCGAGCGATCCGTGGTCGGTACATTGTGATCGACGACGGCGAGGGTCTTTTTCGGCGCACGTACCTTACGACCTGAAGTGCGCAATCCCTCAAATGCCTGCGGTGAGGTCACCTCGTGGACGAGATGCCGGTCGATATACAAGAGACACGTGCCGTCATCGGCTTCGTGCACCAGATGATCGTTCCAGATTTTGTCGTAGAGCGTCGTCGGCTTCGCCATTTTTCGTCGTCCGGATGATGGATGCGGCATCTGTTGCAGACGCCGGTCAGATTTGCGGGCTTTTTACTCGCTTAAACCCAAAGGGGAAAGTATCTTGAGGACTTAATAGCTTAGGCAAGGTTTTGCTATGTCCTCACGCCCGCCGGTCGCCCCCTATCTCACGGTTTCGCCGGCAGCAGGAGCGGTGGCGTTCTACACGGCCGCCTTCGATGCAAAGCAGAAGGCACTAATGCCTGCTTTGGACGGACTACGCATCATGCATTGCGAACTTGAAATCAATGGCGGCTCGGTTTTTCTGTCGGACGCATTTCTCGAATTCGGTAAAGCGCGGAGCCCGATGCCGGGCGAACCTGTCACGATGTCGGTCAGCCTCGAATTTGCGATGGCGCAGGAAGTGGACGACACGTTCGCGCGTGCGACGAAACTTGGCGCTACGGGCGAAGTCACGCCGACACACTCGTTCTGGGGAACCCGCACCGCTATTCTTCGCGATCCGTTCGGTCATCGCTGGATCATGAACGCGCCATTGACGCGCGACGACAAATGAAAAAAGCGCGGCATCGAGCCGCGCTTTTCACATGAAACAAGTCAGCTGAGGATTACTCGCCGGATGCGGCCTGACGATTGTCCTGCTTCTCGGTAATGCGCGCCGATTTCCCGCGCAGACCGCGCAGATAGTACAGCTTGGCGCGGCGAACCTTGCCGCGGCGAACGAGCTTGATCGAATCGATCATCGGCGAGTGGATCGGGAACACGCGCTCGACGCCTTCACCGTATGAAATCTTGCGAACGGTGAAGCTCTCGTTGATGCCGCCGCCTTGACGGCCGATGCAGACGCCTTCATAGGCCTGCACGCGGGTACGGTCGCCTTCCTTGACCTTCACATTGACGGTCAGGGTATCGCCCGGCTCGAAGTCGGGAATCTTCTTGCCCGCGGTCAGCTTGGCGAGCTGCTCCTTGTTGAGTTCCTGAATCAGGTCCATTGCAAAACTCCATCGGCGTCGCGCCCAAAAAGGGGCTGCGCGAAAATTCGTATCCAGCACATGCACGGATTTGGCGCGATATACGCCATCACCGGCCGGTTGTCACCCGTCTGTCGTGCCTTTTGGTGGCTTGGAAAGACCATTTTGGGCCGTTTTTTGGCTCCAGAGGTCCGGCCGACGAGCCTTGGTCAGCGCCTCCGCTTCGGCGCGCCGCCAAGCCTCGATCCGGGCATGATCTCCCGAAACCAGCACGTCCGGGATGGCCCTCCCCTCGAAGTCCTGAGGGCGGGTGTATTGGGGATATTCGAGCAATCCGGCTGAAAAGCTCTCGTCGGTTCCCGATTCCGCTTTGCCCATGACACCGGGCACAAGGCGGACGCAGGCATCGATCAGCGCCATCGCTGCGATCTCTCCTCCGGACAGGATGTAGTCCCCGACCGATATTTCCTCGAGTTGCCGCGCGTCGATGATCCGCTGATCGATCCCTTCAAAGCGGCCGCAGACGATCAATAGCCCCGGACCATGAGCAAGGGTATTCACGCGCGCTTGCGTCAGCGGGGCGCCGCGCGGACTCATCAGCAGGCGCGGGCGGTCCGAAGAGATGGCGGCCTCGTCGATTGCCTTAGCCAGCACATCGGCGCGCAACACCATGCCGGGACCGCCGCCTGCGGGCGTGTCGTCCACACTGCGATGTTTGTCGGTCGCGGAGGCGCGAATATCGCGGGCTTCGAGGGACCAGAGATTCGATGCGAGCGCTTTCCCGGCAAGGCTGACGCCGAGCGGGCCCGGAAACATCTCAGGAAACAGCGTGAGGACCGTTGCGCGCCACATCGCTAGATGTCCGCGTCATCAGGTAAGTCGCCCTCGATTTCTACGGGTTTCACCACAACGATGTGTCCTGCTGCAATGTCCACGGTCGGCACGACCGCATCGGTGAAAGGCAGCAGCAATGTAGGGCCCTTTTCTGGGGCAATCTCGACGATGTCGCCCGCACCGAAATTATGGATCGCGAGGACGTTGCCGATGGCTTGGCCCTCAACGTCCATCGCGCGAAGCCCAATCAGGTCGGCGTGATAGTATTCATTCGCTTCCGTCGCGGGAAATTTCTCTCGCGAGACATAAAGCTCAATGCCGTTGATGCGCTCGGCATCCTCGCGCGTGGTGACGCCTTTCAACGCCGCAACCAGATGATGCTTCGCCATTCGTGCGCGCGAGACTTCAAACTGCCGTGCGCCGTCTTTCGTCGCGAGCGGTCCGTAGTGCAGCACCGCCAGCGGGTCTTCGGTGAAGGGCCACAACTTCACTTCGCCGCGCACACCGTGCGCGGCGCCGATTTTCGCGACGCAGATGCGCGCGTCTTTTGTCACGCGAGTGTCCCGAATCCGAAGTTCGCCCGATCTTGCGGCGCCCTCCGATGCGAACTTCGGTTTCGAAGGACACTCGCCAAATATAATTGCAGTGTGGTTTCGGTTCGCAAGTCCGCAATCGAAACGTGCATCGCGGCCTGATGCGGACTTGCGAACCGCCACACTGATACGATTAGCTCGCCGGCGCTGCTTCAGCCTTCGGCTTTGCTTCAGGCTTTGGAGCAGCAGCGGCGGCTTCTGCGGCAGCCTTCCGTTCTTTGCGCGGAATCGCCTTCTCGGGGTTCTTGCGCGGCTGGCGCTTCTTGACGCCTGCGGCATCGAGGAAACGCATCACGCGATCCGAAGGCTGCGCGCCCTTCGCCATCCACGCCTTGACCTTGTCCATGTCGAGCTTGAGGCGCGCTTCGTTGTCCTTCGGCAGCAGCGGATTGAAATAGCCGAGACGCTCGATGAAGCGGCCATCGCGCGGGAAGCGCGAGTCGGCGACGACGACGTGATAGACCGGGCGCTTCTTGGTGCCTGCGCGCGAAAGGCGGATAACGACTGCCATTTTATTCTCCGTGAATGTTCGTGAACTTCGTTTGCGTTACTTCTTCTTGCCTAGCCCCGGGAATCCACCGAGACCCGGCAATGTTGGCTTTCCAAGCCCTGAGAGGCCGGGAAATTCTTTCGGCAGCGAAGCGCCGGCGGATAATCCGCCGGGCACCTTTGCCGCCAATTCTTTCATTTGCTCTGGTGACGGCATGCCGCCCCCCATGCCCATGGCCTGCGCGATGCCCGCCATCGGGCCGCGCTTGCCCGATCCCATGGCCTTCATCATGTCGGCCATGTTCCGGTGCATCTTGAGCAGCTTGTTGACCTCTTCGACTTTCAAGCCCGCGCCTGCGGCAATGCGCTTCTTGCGGCTGGCCTTGAGAATGTCGGGATTTTTACGCTCCTCGCGCGTCATCGAATCGATGACGGCCATCTGGCGCTTGAGCACTTTGTCGTCGAGACCTGCAGCCGCGACCTGATTTTTCATTTTCGCGATGCCAGGCATCATGCCCATCAGCCCGCTGATACCGCCCATGTTGGACATCTGAGAAAGTTGTTCGCGCATATCGGCAAGATCGAACTTGCCCTTGCGCATTTTCTCGGCAACGCGCGCCGCTTTCTCCGCATCGATATGCGCCGCTGCCTTCTCGACGAGCGACACCACGTCGCCCATGCCGAGAATGCGGCCGGCGATGCGTGCGGGATGGAAGTCCTCCAGTGCGTCGGTCTTTTCGCCGGTGCCGATCAGTTTGATAGGCTTGCCGGTGACGGCGCGCATCGACAGCGCGGCACCGCCGCGTCCGTCGCCGTCAATGCGCGTCAGCACGATTCCCGTCAAGCCGACACGCTGATCGAAAGCGCGTGCAAGGTTTACTGCGTCCTGACCCGTCAGAGAATCCGCGACCAGCAAGACTTCATGCGGTTTCGCGGCGGACTTCACTGCCGCCGCTTCCTGCATCATTTCTTCGTCGAGCGTGGTGCGGCCCGCGGTGTCGAGCAGCACGATGTCGTATCCGCCGAGCTTGCCGGCCTGCAGCGCGCGCTGCGCGATCTGTTCGGGCTTCTGTCCGGTAACGACCGGCAGAGTCTCGATCGACAAATCGCGGCCAAGGACCTCGAGCTGTTCCTGCGCGGCGGGGCGATAGATGTCGAGCGACGCCATAAGAACTTTTTTCTTATCGCGCTGGGTGAGGCGGCGGGCGAGCTTCGCTGTGGTCGTGGTCTTACCAGAACCCTGAAGACCGACCATCATTATCGCGACCGGGGCAGGCGCATTGAGATCGATGGTCTGACCGTCCGAGCCGAGCGTTTCAACGAGCTGGTCGTGAACGATCTTCACGACCATCTGGCCTGGGGTCACAGATTTAACGACGGTGGCGCCGACCGCCTGTTCGCGAACCTTTTCGGTGAACGAACGCACGACATCGAGCGCGACGTCGGCTTCCAGCAGCGCACGGCGGATTTCGCGCATGACGGCATCGACATCGGCCTCGGACAGCGCGCCGCGCCCCGTCAGACGATCGAGAATTCCACCAAGCTTTTCCGACAGATTGTCGAACATCGCTGCGCTCAAACCTCAAAACAAAACACATTCACGCCCGAGGGCGCACAGCGCTGTCGGGCGTTGACCTCCGGCGTCTCGCACCGGGCGGTGGCTCGAAAAGAACGTCTTTTCGAAAGTGCGGCGGTTAAACCCCCCAATGCCCTGAAAGTCAAGAAAACTCACGAAAAACAGCGGTTTTGTGTTTGCGGCAGTTCACGGAAGCCCTTGCCGAATTGGGGCTTTTCGGGCCAATCGGGTACATGGCCATGACCCGCCGCCATGTTCTCGGATTGCTCGCCGGCGCCGCTGCGGCCATCGGCGTGCCTGCAGCTTGGATATCCCGAATGAAGACCTATGAAGGCCCGCCGTCCGATCATTTCGACGGAACGACGTTCTTCGACAGGAACGGGTCTCAGCCCAAACCGTTGTCGGATCTTTTGCGCTGGCGATTCACGCGCGAACCGGCGAAATGGCCCGAACGCGCCCCAAGTCCTTATTTCGATACGCCGCCTGCGCAGGTAACGGGCAACAAGGTCCGTTTTTCCTTTGTCGGCCACGCAAGCTGGCTAATCCAGACCGCCGGTCTCAACATCCTCGTCGACCCGGTCTGGTCCGAACGCGCGTCGCCGTTCAGCTTTGCAGGACCCAAGCGCGTCAACGATCCCGGCATCGATTTCGACAAGCTTCCGACAATCGATGTCGTTCTCGTCTCGCACGGCCATTACGATCATCTCGATGTTGCAACGCTATCGAAACTCGCCGCGAAGTTTTCGCCGCGCGTTATAACGCCGCTCGGTAACGACGTGACGATGAAAAACAGCGACGCAAACATCCGTGCCGAGGCGCTCGATTGGAACGCGCGCGTCGAAATCGGCAATGGCGTTGCGGTAACACCTGTCGCGACCCGGCATTGGTCGGCGCGCGGATTGTTCGACCGCAACAAGGCGCTATGGGCGAGTTTCGTGCTCGAAACACCGGCCGGAAAAATCTATCTCGTTTGCGACTCGGGATATGGCGACGGTACGCATTTCCGGCGCGTGCGTGAGACCCACGGGCCGATCCGTTTGGCGACCCTGCCCATTGGAGCCTATGAGCCCCGATGGTTCATGCGCGATATGCACATGAATCCGGAAGACGCGGTCAACGCGTTGGCCGACTGCGGCGCGCAAGTCGCGCTCGCGCATCATCACGGCACGTTTCAGCTGACCGACGAAGCGATCGATGCGCCGGTCGAAGCGCTCACAGCGGCGCTCGCCGCTGCAAATGTCCCGCAAGGCAAATTCCTCGCGTTGAAACCGGGGCAGGTTTTCGAAATCTAGTCTAAGGCGATTTCGGCTTGATCTCGTAGGAGACGCTGACGGAAATGCGCAGTGTTTCTTCGCCCGGCGCAATCGGCGCAGGCGAAGCGATTCCGGCAGACATTTTTCGATAAGCGGCGGGGGACGGCGAACTTTCTTCGGAAATGCTGAGTGGAGCGCCCAGCGAAATGCCTGCGGCCTGCGCATAAATCTCCGCTTTGCGCCGTGCGTCGGCAATGGCTTTCGAACGTGCGTCATCCAGAAGTTTCGACGATTGCGACACCGTGAATGATATTCCGCCAATATCGTTTGCACCGTTTGTCACGAGGGTATCGACGACGTTTCCGATTTTTGCGACATCGCGCACGACGATCGCGACGCGATTGGTGGCACGGAAGCCGGTGATCGGCGAGAGACCGCTTTTATTCAGCGCGTATTGCGGCTGCAGCGACAACTGCGACGTCTGAAAATCCTTTTCAGGAATACCTGCGCTTTTCAGCGCAAGGAGTATGACACCCATCGCCTTGTTATTGGCTTCTGAAGCCTCGCGCGCGGTCTTGGCATCGTTGGTAACGCCGCCGTCGATCTGAGCAAGATCTGGTATTGCGGAAATCGCCGCCTCTCCCGTCACCGAGATCGATGTTGGCGGGACTTGCGCGAGCGCGGGCGATGCGACCAATGCAGCAACGAGCGCAGCGTGTTTGACGGCCCAATTCATTTCAGCGGCACGAATACGTTGATGATGAGTTTGTCTTCCGCCGTCTTCAGCGGATCGGTAATGTACTCCTCAATGAATGTATCTTTTGCTTCAAGTTTTTTGTCGTCGAGGTGATTGGTGATCGCTTCATAAGTATTGTCCATGTTGTCGTATGACCCGCGATGGACGAACTTCAGCGTCTTGCCTTCGGGCGAATTGCCGATGCTCATGCCCTTGCCGAGATTCTTCGGATCCTGATCGACCGGAATTTCCGCTTGATAGGAGAACCCTGTGTCGTCGGTCGACGTGTAGACGATCAGAACGTTTCCGGCTCCCTTGATGCCTTGCTTGTCGAGAAATGCCGTCAGCGTTTTCAACGAGCCGGTCAGCGTCTCGAATGCCGAGTCCCAGTTTGCCGTGCCCTTGAGCATGACGACCTTTCGTGCCTTCAGTGTTTGCTCTTCGCCAAAGGGATCTCCGTTCTGGGCTTTCGATGCAGTTGCAGGCGGTACAGGTGGCATCTGAGTTGAGGCTGGCGGTGTCGCGGGCGCAGGCGCTTGTGCGTTGCCCGGTGTCGGCGCGGGTGTCGCCGGAGTGGAGGCTGGCGTTTCAGGTGCCGGGGCAGGTGGAGTTGCAGTCGCGGCTGGTGGCGCGGGCGTGGTTATTGGCGGACTTGCGGGTGCCGATGTGGCTGGTGGCGTTGTCGGCGCAGGTGGAGCTTGAGCGACGGCTGCCGCCAGGCTCGCCGCCAGAACTGCTGGAAACAGCAGCAAGGCCGTCAAACGAGGAAAACCACAACAATTCATTCGAGTATCTCCGTCGGCCGGTCGATCAGCCTCGCCTTACGGCATTTGCCTTACGCTAGCACGAAGGCGCAACGCCGTCCCGTACTGGCCAAACCACCGTTCATTCGCCATATAGATTTGCCACAGGACATAATTATGGGCGCGCTCGCAAATCATACGTTCGTCAAGATGAACGGCATCGGCAACGAAATCGTCATTGTCGATCTGCGCGATTCGGCGGCCACTGTCACCGCCGACGAGGCGCGCGCAGTCGCTGTGCCCTCTGGCGTGCCCTACGATCAGCTCATGGTGCTGCACAAGCCGCGCACAAACGGCACCAGCGCATTCATTCGCATCTACAACAGTGACGGTTCGGAAGCTGCTGCCTGCGGCAACGGCATGCGCTGCGTGGCGCGGCAGATGTTCGCCGAGACCGGCAAGGACGCGCTAACGTTCGAGACGCGCGCGGGCACGCTGAACTGCTGGCAGGGGCCGTCGCCCGATCTTTATACGGTCGATATGGGCAAGCCGAAGTTCGGCTGGCAGGATATCCCGCTTGCCGAAGAGTTTCGGGACACGCGCGGCATCGAACTTCAGGTCGGACCGATCGACGCTCCGATCCTGCACACGCCATCCGTCGTCAGCATGGGCAATCCTCATGCGATTTTTTGGGTCGACGACATCAATGCTTATGATCTCGAACGCTTCGGGCCGCTGCTCGAGAATCATCCGATCTTTCCGGAGCGCGCCAACATCACGCTCGCACATATTGTCGATCGCGATCACATCGTTATGCGCACGTGGGAGCGCGGCGCGGGACTCACCAAGGCATGCGGATCGGCGGCGTGCGCGACAGCCGTCGCGGCGGCGCGTTTGAAGCGCACAAATCGCGTCGTCAACATGACGCTGCCCGGCGGCGATCTGGTCATCGAATGGCGCGAGAGCGACGACCACGTGCTGATGACCGGAACCGCCGATTTCGAGTTCGAGGGTCGTTTCGACGCTTCGCTGTTTGCGAACGTCGCCTGATGGGCGTCGAGGTCGTCACATTCGGCTGCCGTCTCAATGCGTATGAATCCGAAGTAATTCTTCGCGAAGCGGAAGGCGCGGGGCTGGACGATGCAATCGTCATCAACACCTGCGCCGTTACTAACGAAGCCGTCGCGCAGGCGCGCCAGATGATCCGCAAGCTTCGCCGCGAAAAGCCGAACGCCCGCATTGTCGTGACTGGTTGCGCCGCGCAGACCGAACCGGCGAATTTCTCTGCGATGCCCGAAGTCGACCGGGTGCTCGGCAACGACGACAAGATGCGCCCCGACGCATGGCGCGAAACGCGCCGGGCTCTCGATGTTGCGGGGACCGAGAAATTCGCTGTGAGCGACATCATGGCGGTTACGGACATGGCGCCGCATCTTGTACCTGGATTTCAGAGCGGGCTGCCTCGTGCTTTCGTGCAGGTGCAGAATGGGTGCGACCATCGCTGCACGTTCTGTATTATTCCCTATGGCCGCGGGAACTCCCGCTCGGTCGCGATGGGTGTGGTGGTCGATCAGGTGCGCAGCCTTGTCGAAGCCGGTCACGCCGAGATCGTTTTGACCGGCGTCGATCTGACGAGCTACGGCACCGATTTGCCTGGAGCGCCGAAGCTCGGTTTCTTGACGAAGCAAATTCTCAGGCACGTTCCAGATTTGAAGCGTCTTCGGATTTCATCGATCGATTCCGTCGAGGTGGATCGCGATTTGCTCGATGCCATCGCAGGCGACGAGCGTCTGATGCCGCATTTGCATCTTTCACTGCAGGCCGGCGACGACATTGTTCTCAAGCGAATGAAGCGGCGGCATTCCCGTCGGGATGCAATCGAGTTTTGCGAGCAGGTGAGGCGCTTGCGCCCCGATACCGCGTTCGGTGCGGACATCATTGCGGGATTTCCAACCGAGACCGAAGAGATGTTTGCTCGCTCGTGTGCCCTCGTCGATGAGTGCGATCTGACTTTCCTGCATGTTTTCCCCTACTCGCCGCGACCGGGCACACCGGCGGCAAAGATGCCGCAGGTCGATGGCCGCACGATCAAGGATCGCGCGAAGCGGCTGCGCGCGGCAGGCGATGTCGCACTCCATAGGCGGCTCGATGCCGAGACCGGATCGGTCCGTCAGGTGCTTATCGAAAGCGCGACACAGGGCCGCACCGAGCACTTCATTCCGGTTGCGGTTTCAGGGGCTGCGCCGGGCGAAGTGCGCGCGCTTAAAATGACTGGCCACGACGGCGCGCGGCTACTCTGCTGATTGCGCCAGCGCGCGAGCGTGTTCTGGCTCATCGTTCCACCCACAGGCTCTCAAACGTTCCTGTAAGTGCGTGGGAACGGACGCTTTGACGCGCACCGGCGGCTTGTTCTTCGACAGCGGAATGACGATCTCGCGCGCATGCAGATGCAGCGACGGTTCGCCGAAGCGCGGCCCGTTGCCGTAAATGTTATCGCCGACGATGGGCCATCCGCTTGCCGCGCAATGAACCCGCAACTGATGGGTGCGCCCGGTAATCGGTTCCATCGCGAGCCAAGTCAGGCCGTCTCCGCGTCCCAACACATTCCATTTCGTCAGCGACGGGAATCCATTGGGGTCGGGCTTTTGCCACCAGCCGCGATCCGCATCGAGGCGGCCCAAGGCGATATCGATCTCGCCTTCATCCGTTTGAGGCCCACCTTCGACAACCGTCCAATAGGTTTTGGAGATTTTGCCGTGCTTGAAAAGAAGACCGAGCGATGCGGTGGCTTTGCGGTGGCGCCCGAGAACCAGGCAGCCGGAGGTATCTCGGTCCAAGCGATGCGCGAGAACCGGCGGTCGCGGCAGACCAAATCGCAGCGCGTCGAACGACGCTTCGAGATTGGGGCCGCCTTTCGGGCCGCGATGCACGGCAATGCCTGCCGGCTTGTCGATCACCAGCATAAGCCCGTCACGGTGAAGCACGCGGGACTGAATTTCTTCCGGAGTCGGTTGCGGCGTATCCATAGGACTCTGGCGACTTTCGCTCGAAGCACGAACCGGGTAACACACCTTCGATATGGGTGACAGCACGCAAGATCAAAAGCAGGGTTGGTGGCATCGTCTTTCGGGCGGCCTCAAGCGCACGTCGAGTTCGCTCGGTGGAGCGGTGGCCGATCTCGTCACAAAGCGGAAGCTCGATCGCGCCATGCTGGACGACATTGAGGACGTTCTGCTGCGGGCCGATCTTGGAACCGATGTCGCCATGCGGATCTCGCAGGCCATCGGAGAGGGGCGTTTCGACAAATCGGTGTCGTCGGACGATGTCGCCGACATCATTGCGGCTGAAGTCGAGAAGATTCTGGCGCCCTTCGCCCAACCGCTGGAAATCGATTCGAGTAAAAAGCCGTTTGTTATTCTTGTCGTGGGTGTCAACGGCTCCGGGAAAACGACGACCATCGGCAAGCTCGCTGCGAAATTTTCGGCGGAAGGAAAGAAGGTCGTGCTCGCGGCTGGCGATACGTTTCGCGCTGCGGCCATCGATCAGCTGAAAGTCTGGGGCGAGCGCACGAAATCGCCCGTCATCGCGCGTGCGCATGGTTCGGATTCTGCAAGTCTCGCGTTCGAAGCCTATGAGGCCGCCAAATCAGATAACCGTGACGTATTGCTCATCGACACTGCGGGCCGACTGCAGAACAAATCCGAATTGATGCTTGAGCTTGAAAAAGTCGTGCGCGTCATCAGGAAGGTCAACGCGTCCGCGCCGCACGCAGTTCTACTGGTCCTCGATGCAACAGTTGGTCAGAATGCGTTGTCGCAGGTTGAGGCATTCAAGAAAATCGCCGGCGTAACTGGATTGGTGATGACAAAGCTCGACGGCACCGCGCGCGGGGGCATTCTTGTCGCGCTGTCGGAGAAATACAAATTGCCGGTGCACTTCATCGGCGTCGGCGAAGGCGTCGACGATCTCGCTCCGTTTACAGCGCGCGAATTCGCGCTCGCTATCGCAGGACAGAATCCATGAACAAATCCGCGCCGCATCCGCTGTTCAAGCTTGCGACCGAACTTGGACCGCTCGTCATTTTCTTTGCGGCTAATGCAAAGTTCGGTCTGTTCGTTGCAACCGGGGCATTCATGGTGGCTATCGTTGCCGCGATCGCTGCGTCATACATCGTCGTACGGCACGTTCCGCTGATGGCTATTGTAACCGCGTTTATCGTTCTGGTGTTCGGCGGACTGACGCTGTTCTTCCATGACGAAATGTTCATTAAGGTCAAGCCGACGATCATTTATTCGTTGTTTGCGCTTACGCTCGGCATAGGTCTCTTGTTCGGGCGCTCGTTCATCGCGGTGATGTTCGACCAGATGTTCAATTTAACGCCGCAAGGCTGGCGGATTTTGACGATCCGCTGGGCAATCTTTTTCGCTTTCATGGCGGCGTTGAACGAAGCAGTCTGGAGAACGCAGAGCACGGATTTCTGGGTATCGTTCAAGGCGTTCGCGGTTATTCCCATCACCGCAATTTTCGCGATGATGCAGACCTCGCTCGTGAAGCGTTACCATCTCGATTCGGCATCGGCTGATGTGCCCGATAGCAAACGTGGCAATATCACGCGCGGCTAATTTGTGGTGCGCAGCGCCTTCTCGATTTCCGTCTTGAGTGAGCCGCCGATGTTTTCTTCTGTCACCGGCCCGATCAGCTTGTAGGCGATATTGCCGTTGCGGCCGACAATGAACGTTTCCGGTACGCCGTAAACGCCCCACTCGATCGATGCGCGGCCGTTCGGATCGACGCCGACCGCAGTGAAAGGATTGCCGTAGCGTCCGAGGAAGCGGCGCGCGTTGTCGGCGATATCCTTGTAGTTGATTCCGATGACGCGAATGCGTTTGTCCTGCGCCAGCTTGACGAGCAGCGGTGCTTCGTCGTGGCAGGGCACGCACCAGGACGCCCAGACGTTGACGACGCTGACATTTCCTTTGAATGAAGCGGGATCGAGGCCTTCGACCTGCGCGCCGTTGACCGTGAGGCCGTCGAGCGGCGGCAGTTTCGTTTGCGGAGCCGGACGTCCGATCAAGGCAGACGGAATGCGCGAAGGATCACCAGATCCCAGTCGAAACCAGAACAATCCCGCGAGGATTGCGAATGCGACCAGCGGTAGAGCCACGAGCCACGAGCGGCGGCGTGACGAAGCTGCGTTACTTTCCCTCATCTGGATCTGCCGGAAGCTCTTTTCGCTCGTCGTTTAACGCCTTTGGCTTCCAGCTCGTGCAAAGTCCGCATCTGGTGCCGGTGGTCGCCCGCGATCCAGACGATCAACGCGACGATCACTAGCGCGACCAGCACGTAAGACGTTACGATGAAGGAAGCATAGGGGCCGAGTGCCATATTACTTCGTCCGTGGGCTGGCTTGCATTAGCTGCAACGTGCGCACGCGCCGCCGCATGATCTCGTTACGCATCGCGGCCAGATGAAGCGTCAGAAACAGCAAGGAGAACGCAACCGCCATCACAAGAAGCGGTATGAGAAAGACACGATCCAGCGTCGGGCCTCCGGCGCGAAACACGGACGCGCCCTGATGCAGCGTGTTCCACCATTCAACCGAGAATTTGATGATTGGAATGTTGATTGCGCCGACAAGCGTGAGGATCGCCGCGGCACGTGCGGCGCGCGAAGGGTCTTCAACGGCGCGCCACAGCGCCATGATGCCGAGATACATCAGAAAGAGGATGAGAACCGATGTGAGCCGCGCATCCCATTCCCAATAGGTGCCCCACATTGGTCTGCCCCACAGAGATCCCGTCACAAGCGCAAGAAATGTGAAAGCAGCGCCAAGGGGTGCGGCGGCTTTGGCTGCAACGTCGGCAAGCGGATGACGCCATACGAGCGTTCCGAGCGCGGCAACACTCATCACGCCCCACACGAACATCGACAGCCACGCATTCGGCACATGAATGAACATGATCTTCACCGTCGCGCCCTGCTGGTAGTCGTCGGGTGCCATAGCGGATTGATAGAGCCCGAGTGCAAGCAGCAGTGCAGTCGCCGCCGCGAGCCACGGCAGGATTTTCGCCGTCAGCGCAAGGAACCGTGTCGGGTTGGCAAGATCGAGAAGATTCATTTTCGTCCTAATAATGGGCGCGTGGGATTCAGGCAATGAGAGTCAACTGCGAACACGATGATTTGGTGTCGCGGATGCTCGATACGTTCATGAGTCCAGCCCCTGCCGCAGGCTTGCCGCGGCAGCGAACGGCCCGATCACAAAGCCGACCAGCGAAAGCGCGCACAGGATCGAAAACGGCGTGCCGAATGAAATCTCTCCACCGAGTGCCGTGTTCGACGCGGCAACGCCGAAGATCAGCACCGGGATCGACAGCGGCAATACAAGAACAGCAAGCAGCAATCCTCCTCGGCGCAACGTCACGGCAAGTGCCGCGCCGATCATGCCAATGAACGTCAGCGCCGGCGTCCCCGCCAGCAATGTGAGCGCGACGGCGAAGGTGGCTGTGTTGTCGAGATTGAGCAGAATAGCGATGAACGGTGTTGCGAGAATCAGCGGCAATCCGGACGCAAGCCACTGCGCAATTGCCTTCGCTGCACAGACGAGTTCCAGCGGTGTGCGGCTCATCACGATCAGATCGAGCGATCCGTCCTCCTGATCCGCGGTGAACAGCCGATCAAGCGTCAGTAAACTCGCCAGTAATGCACCGAGCCAGAGAATTGCAGGTCCAATACGCTTGAGCAGCGCGAGGTCTGGTCCGACAGCGAACGGCATGAGCACCACGATCGTCAGAAAGAACAAAACACCGATCAGCGCGCCGCCGCCGACACGCAGCGCGATCTTGATGTCACGAGTGATGATGGCCATGAGCGCTGTCATTTCGCAGCTCCGATGCGTAACTGCTTCGCCGCGATTCCGAGTGGGCCGTGTGTCGCCGCAACAATCAAGCCGCCGCTCTTGAGATGCGATTTCATCAAGTCGGCGAATGTTTTTTGGCCTGCGCTATCGAGCGCGGATGTTGGCTCATCGAGCAACCAGAGCGGCCGTTGCACTGTCAGCAGCCGCGCGATTGAAAGTCTGCGCTTTTGTCCGGCAGACAGAACGGACGCGGGCAGATGTGCGGCGTGGGCGAGACCGACGATTTCGAGGCTGTTTTCCGCGCTGCTCGCGCTTCCACTGAGGAAGTCGCGCCAGAAGTCCAGATTCTCGGCGACGGTTAGCGCCGGCTTCACCGCGTCGCGGTGGCCGATGTAGTGAGCCTGCTCCGCAAGCGACAATTCCCGGTCGCCGCCGGCCACCGAAATGTTTCCATCTGCCATCGGCAGCAGGCCGACGATCATTCGCAGCAGGGACGATTTCCCCGCGCCATTCACGCCGGTTACCGCCAGCGCATGTCCGGGGCTCACCTCAAAATTCAGGCCGGAGAAAATTTCGCGTCCGCCGCGCACGCATCTGACGTTTCGGGCCAATAGCCTCATGAATGAACCGCTGGATTCCCGGATAGAAGGCCGATGCTCTGGTACACCAGCAATTACAGCGCCGATTGGCAGGCAATCCATAGCTGGCGTGGTGGACAGACTGGAAAGATTCTATAAAACCGGAACTTGGTGCAGCACACAATCAGCCGCCGCAAATCGCATGCTCGTCGCGCGATCCGCCTGCTCTGACGGTGCTAAAATACCATATGCCGGTGCCTCTAACCTCTGAATTGGGATCGCCCTCATGTCTTCTATCGACAGCTTCAAGTGCCAGAAAACCCTCAAGGTCGGCGGCAAGACCTACGTTTATTACAGCCTTCCGCAGGCTGAAAAGAACGGCCTGAAGGGCATTTCGAAGCTGCCTTACTCCATGAAGGTGCTGCTTGAAAACATGCTGCGCAACGAAGACGACCGCACGGTCAAGAAGGCAGACATCGTCGCGTTCTCGCAATGGGCGAAAAAGAAGACTCTTGAACATGAGATCGCTTTCCGCCCTGCGCGCGTGCTGATGCAGGATTTCACCGGCGTGCCGGCGGTGGTCGATCTCGCGGCCATGCGAAACGCAATGAAGCTGCTCGGCGGCGATGCCGAGAAGATTAATCCGCTGGTGCCGGTCGACCTCGTCATCGACCATTCGGTGATCGTGAACTTCTTCGGCGACAACAAAGCATTCGGCAAGAATGTCGCTGAGGAATACAAGCAGAACCAGGAGCGCTACGAATTCCTGAAATGGGGCCAGAAGGCGTTTTCGAATTTCTCCGTCGTGCCGCCTGGCACCGGAATCTGCCATCAGGTCAATTTGGAATATCTAGCTCAGACCGCGTGGACCAAGAAAGACAAGCTCATTGTCGACAAAAAGAAAGGCACGTTCGAGGTCGTCTATCCGGATTCGCTCGTCGGCACTGACTCGCACACGACGATGGTCAACGGTCTTGCCGTTCTTGGCTGGGGTGTCGGAGGCATCGAAGCGGAAGCAGCGATGCTGGGTCAGCCGCTGTCGATGCTGTTGCCGGACGTTGTCGGCTTCAAGCTCAAGGGCAAGTTGAAGGAAGGCGTCACCGCGACCGATCTCGTGCTCACTGTCACGCAGATGTTGCGCAAGCAGGGCGTGGTCGGCAAGTTTGTTGAATTCTTCGGCGCAGGTCTCGATCATCTGTCGGTCGCCGACAAGGCGACGATTGCCAACATGGCGCCTGAGTATGGCGCGACTTGCGGCTTCTTCCCGGTCGATGCCGAGACGATCGATTATCTGAAAACGACGGGCCGCGCGTCCGATCGCGTCGCGCTCGTTACGAAATACGCGAAGGCCCAAGGCCTCTACCGCGATTCGAAATCAAAAGACCCGGTGTTCACAGAACTGCTCACTCTCGATCTGGGTTCGGTGGTGCCGTCGATGGCCGGCCCAAAGCGTCCCGAGGGCCGCGTGGCCTTGCCTGCGGTGTCGGAAGGTTTCGCGGTCGCGATGGCGAACGAATACAAGAAGGCGCTCGACGGGAAACGCTACAATGTAGCAGGGCGCAACTTCGACATCGGCCACGGCGATGTCGTGATCGCAGCGATCACGTCGTGCACCAACACGTCCAATCCGAGTGTGCTGATCGGCGCGGGCCTTCTCGCACGCAACGCCGCTGCGAAGGGGTTGACGGCAAAACCTTGGGTGAAAACATCACTCGCGCCAGGCAGCCAGGTCGTCGCCGAATATCTCGACAATTCTGGTCTGCAGAAGGACCTCGACAAGGTCGGGTTCAACCTCGTCGGCTTCGGCTGCACCACCTGCATCGGCAATTCGGGGCCGCTACCGGAGGAAATTTCCAAAGCGATCAACGACAACAACGTCGTGGCCGCCGCTGTGCTTTCCGGCAACCGCAATTTCGAGGGCCGCGTATCGCCGGACGTGCAGGCGAACTATCTCGCCTCGCCGCCGCTGGTCGTCGCTTACGCGCTCGCCGGTAGCGTCAACATCAATCTGGCGAAGGAGCCGCTTGGCACAGGCAAGAACGGCAAGCCGGTTTATTTGAAGGACATCTGGCCGACGACGAAGGAGATCAACGCCTTCACTAAAAAATTTGTGACCTCCAAAGTGTTCAAGAAGAAATACGCCGACGTATTCAAGGGCGATACGAACTGGCGCAAGATTCAGACGGTCACGAGCGACACCTACAAGTGGAACATGTCGTCGACCTACGTACAAAATCCTCCTTATTTCGCCGGCATGAAAATGCAGCCGGAGCCCACCGTCGATGTGCTCGACGCGCGAATTCTGGCGATGTTCGGCGACAAGATCACCACCGACCACATCTCACCTGCCGGTTCGATTAAGCTGACGTCCCCGGCGGGCAAATATCTGTCCGAGCATCAGGTGCGTCCGGCGGATTTCAACCAGTACGGCACGCGGCGCGGCAACCACGAAGTTATGATGCGCGGTACCTTCGCCAACATCCGCATCAAGAACTTCATGATGAAGGGGGCCGACGGCAACATCCCCGAAGGCGGCATGACTAAGCACTGGCCGGACGGCGAGTCGATGTCGATCTACGACGCGGCGATGAAATACCAGCAGGAGAAAGTGCCGCTGGTGGTTTTCGCCGGTGCTGAATACGGCAATGGTTCGTCCCGCGACTGGGCGGCAAAGGGCACTCGCCTGCTCGGCGTTCGCGCGGTGATCACGCAAAGTTTCGAGCGTATCCACCGCTCTAACCTTGTCGGCATGGGTGTGTTGCCGCTGACCTTCGAGGATGGCACATCGTGGCAATCGCTCGCACTCAAGGGCGATGAGAAGGTCACGATCCGCGGTCTGCAGGGCGATTTGAAACCGCGTCAGAAACTCACTGCGGAAATTGTTTCAAGCGACGGTGCGCTCAAGCGTGTATCGTTGCTTTGCCGGATCGATACGCTCGACGAGCTCGAATATTATCGTAACGGCGGCATCCTTCATTACGTATTGCGTAAATTGGCCGCGTAATCGGGAGCAGGCGCTATCACGGGAAAGCGGGCTTGAAAACGAATCCGTGAACAGGCTCACCGCCACGTGAGTGGAAGGCCTTGTGAGGGCGGCTTAAAATGAAGCTACGTTTCTTTGTATGAACGCATTTACGATTGCTTACGGTAGACGCTGTGACCATCGACGACATCAAGGAGCGGGCTAAAGGCAAGGCAGCGACGTTGCTGTCGGGTGCGCTTGGAGTCGTTGCCGTGATGGCTGCCACTCCCTCGACAGCAGATCCCCGGGCTGTCGTCGAATTGTTTACGTCGCAGGGCTGCTCATCCTGCCCGCCGGCCGATAAAGTCCTCGGCGAACTCGCAAAAGACCCATCCGTCATCGCCCTTAGCCTTCCGGTCGACTACTGGGATTATCTCGGTTGGAAAGACACGCTCGCAGATTCGCGTTTCAGCGCGCGCCAGAAAGCCTATTCGAGCGTGCGCGGCGATCGCGATGTCTACACGCCTCAAGCAGTCGTCAACGGCTCTGTCCATGTCCTCGGTAGCGACCGGGCAGGAATCGAAAACGCCGCCGACAGCACCCACACAGGCGGCGTGATGTCAGTCCCGGTGACGATGTCAAAATCGGGCAAGCAGATTGACGTCGGTGTCTCGGCGGCGAACGGCAAATCTGGTGAAGTTTGGATTTGCGCGATATCGAAGCAGGTGCCGATCACGATCAACCGTGGCGAAAACCGCGGGCATCAGATCACATATCACAACGTCGTCCGCAGTGTGCTCAAGGTTGGCGACTGGAACGGCAAGGCCGCGAGCTGGAGCGTGCCGCTCGAAAATATCGCGCATGACGGCGTCGATGCAGCGGCTGTTTATGTTCAAGACGGAAGCCGCGACAAACCGGGGCCGATGCTCGGTGCAGCGTTTACAACGCTGAACTGATTTTTTCCAAATCTTGGAAAACGCCAAGCGCGGCTTTCAGGCTGCGCTCATCTTTGTCTGCCGAAAACAAAAAAGGTCAGCTTGCGCTGACCTGAAGGTGTGGGGATCCACCTGCGCGATAGACCCGATCCTGACGACCCCGGGGGGCTGGGGGCTGAGGAATCCGGTACCGAAAGGACCGGGTCAACGCAGTTTCAGATTTATCGCCATCCAGCGCGGCGGACGATTGGCTGAAATCGGGCGGCATTATGATTTGGCTAACGTAACCGTGAGGCAAGGGGCGGGCACATTGTCGCGCTTGGCTCACCTTGAATTCGCGCTTGCGGCGCGGCCTGCGTGGGTGGATCATGTCATACAGGTGACAGCGGAGACGCCGATGAGTTCAATATCGGGCGATGCGGATTTGAGTGAGGTGCGGCCGACTATGCCGGTCTCGCCGCCGAACGTGACGTTCAACCGATTAGAACTCAACTGCATCCTCAATCTCTACGGACGTATGGTCGCCGATGGCGAATGGCGCGATTACGCGATCGACTTTCTTAAGGATCGGGCAGTGTTTTCGATTTTCCGGCGCGCGTCGGAAGTCCCGATCTATCGCATCGAGAAAGATCCTCGGTTAGCGCGCAAGCAGGGCGCCTACAGCGTCATAGCGGCAAGCGGACAAATTCTCCGGCGCGGTCAAGAATTGGATCGTGTGCTGCTTGTGATCGATCGGAAGCTCGAATTGGTCTGATTAATCTTTCGGAAAGTCCGAAGCACCTTTACCCAAGGCGCGCTGCATCAGTACGCTGTCGAGCCATCGGCCAAACTTGAAGCCGACATCGGGATGTGTTCCGACCATGTGGAATCCGGCGCGTGCATGAAGCGCGATTGATCCGGCGTTTGCCGAATCGCCGATTACCGCGATCATTTGACGGTAGCCGCGCATTTCCGATTGAACGATCAACTCGCGTAGCAATGCGGTGCCGACGCCCCGTTGCTGGCTTTCGGGCGCGAGATAAATCGAGTCCTCGACTGTGAAACGATAAGCCGGTCGCGGACGGTAGGATCCCGCGTAAGCGTAACCTGCGATTTGTGCTCCCAAGATTGCGACAAGGTAAGGCGAATTGCCGGCTTTGAGGGCTTCGAAGCGCCGCATCATTTCGCTCAGGTCAGGCGGGTCGAGCTCGAATGTCGCTGTGCCGGTGAGCACGGCATGGCTGTAAATTGCGGTGATTGCCGGCAGGTCGTCCAGCATAGCCGGTCGAATCGTCAGATCGAGCATGACCGAAAGCTAGAGTCGGCCCGCGCAAAACAAAAGCCCCGGCGCTGAGGCCGGGGCTTTTGCAGTCTGGTTGTCTGAGCCGTCAGTCGCGCTGTCCGAGCAGCTGCAGAAGCAGCGTAAACAGGTTGATGAAGTTCAGATAGAGCGACAGTGCACCCGTAATGGCCGCGCGCTCGGCGATATCGCCGCCCTGGCTCGCGTAGCCGTAGATGTAGTCGTTCTTCAGCCGCTGCGTATCCCAGGCGGTCAGGCCCGCGAAGATCAGCACGCCGACAACGGAGACGATGAACTGCAGCGCCGAGCTGGCGATGAAGATATTCACCAAGCTCGCAATGATGATGCCGAACAGGCCCATCATCAGGAAAGAACCCATGCCCGTCATGTCGCGCTTGGTGGTGTAGCCGTAAAGACTCAGCGCACCGAACGAAGCGGCGGTGATAAAGAACACCCGCACGATCGAGGAGTGTGTGTACACCAAGAAGATCGACGACAGCGAAATGCCCATCAGCGCCGAGAACACCCAGAACAGCAACTGCGACGTTGCGGGGCTGAAGCGGTTGATCCCGAACGAGATGGCGAACACCATCACCAGCGGTGCAAGAATGAAAACCCACTTCAGCGGGCTGACGAACATCGCGACGCCGAATGACGTGAGCATGATGTTGCCGATCTTGCCGGCAGCGACAGCCGAGTCGGTCGTCACGGCACCCATATAGACGCCAAGCGCGGCGAGCCCGGTGATCGCCAGACCGATGGCCATGTAGTTGTAAATCTTGAGCATGTACGAGCGCAGACCGGCATCGACGGTCGCGGCGTCTGCGCGCCCGGCGGCCCGGCCGAATGGAGAAGTGTAGTTACGGTCCAAGTCCGACATTGTCGAAACCTCGTGTTTGACTGGCAAAGCGAAGGGTTTGTGCCGCCAGCTATAAGTTATTCCCGGAACCCTGTTAAGCAGTCTTGCAAGGCATCAAACCTGATTCCGAACCCGTCCGGTATGTGGGAAACTAACACACCAGCTGCAAGCACAGGCGCGCGGCGGAATGTCGCGAAACCGCATTAACACTGCTACATATTGTCATAAGTTTCGCAGGACGGACGCGGGCTTTTTATTAAGAGCCAGTAACGTTCCTGCGAGTCCGAGCCCTACCGTTACGGCCAATGCAGCAAGCACGACGATTGCTGCGCTGCCCGCCTGCCAGATGAAACTCAGTGTCATCAGCCGGGTTACAATTTGCCAGGCCGCGATCGATCCTGCCGCAACTCCGAAAACAGCCGTCGCAAGTCCAATCATCAGATATTCGAGCGCATAGGCACCGAGTAGCCGCGCCCTTGTCGCGCCCAAGGTCTTCAGAATGACGGCGTCGTAGACCCGGTGGCGATGGCCCGCCGCAAGCGCCCCGCCTAAGACGAGAATCGCGGCGATCAATGTGACAGAACTCGCGCCGCGAATCGCCAGAACGAGATTGGTGACGACGCTGCCGATCGTCTGAAGGGCTTCGCGCACGCGAACACTCGTCACCATCGGAAATGCGGTGGCGACGGTTCTGATGATCTTGGCATCTTTCTCGGCGGAGGAATCCTGATCAGTCAGTGTTGCAATGCCGGTATGCGGCGCGCCGGCGAAGGCGTTGGGTGAAAACACTAGGACAAAGTTGATGCCGAGGCTTTGCCAGTCCACCGTTCGCAGATTGGCGACCGTCGCGACAATATCGCGGCCGAGCACATTGACGGTGAGTTCATCGCCAATCTTGAGACTGAATCCGTCGGCGATTTTCTTTTCCAGTGAAACGAGCGGCGGTCCGCTATAATTCGCATCCCACCATTTGCCTTCAACCACCTTCGAGCCGCGCGGCACCTCGTTCGTATAAGTCAGTCCGCGATCGCTTTGCAGAACCCATTCGACATCGTTCGGAGGCTTGAGGTTCTCGGCTCGGACACCCTTAATGGCAACAATGCGCCCGCGCAGCATGGGCACCGACTCGACGGTCGCCGATGGCGTCGTCTCTTTGAGAAAGTTGTTGAATCGATCGGCATCACCAGACGGTATATCGATGAAGTAGAACGATGGCGCATGCTCCGGCAAAGCAGCCGAGAATTGCCGCCGCAGATTGCCGTCGATCTGCGTAATCGTGACGAGTACGGCCAGTCCGAGGCCTAGCGACATGACGACTGATGGCGTCAGCGCGCCGGGGCGATAGATGTTGGCTATGGCGAGACGCAGCATTGTGAGGCGTGGTCGCGGCAACTTCCTCGCGAGCGTCATGAGCAGCGACGAAAGTCCCCGTAAGACTGCGAAGACTGCGAAAGAGGCCGCCACAAAAACAGCCGCTACGCGCTTGTCGTAGGCAAGCCCTACCGCAACTGCGATCAGAAGTGCGATTGTGGCGACCATAAGTGCGAGATAGCGTTTTCGCGGCCAGTGGAATTCCGGCGCAACATCCTCGCGAAACAATGCTGCCACAGGCACATCGTGAACGCGTCCGAGCGGCCATAGTCCGAACGCTAATGCCGTCAGCAGCCCATAGATGAATGACAGGGCGAGTTCGCCAGCGTGGACTGTCGGATCGACCGGCAGCGGAAGAATTTTTCCGAAGATTGCGGAAATGGCAAATGGCAGCGAGGCACCGATCGTCAATCCGATCAGCGATCCGAGAACGGCAAGCAAGACGACTTGCGTGAGATAGATCGTGAACACCTCGCGTCCGGTCGCGCCCAGCGCCTTGAAGGTTGCGATCACCTCGCGCCGCTGATCGAGATGACTTTTCACTGCGTTGGCAACACCGACGCCGCCGACGAGCAGCGCCGCCAATCCGACAAGCGTCAGAAATTGCGAGAAGCGCGTGATGTTGCGCTCAAGCTGCGGCGACGCATTGCTGCGGGTGCGGATTTCCCATCCGGATTCCGGCAATGCTTTGCGGGCATCGTCGGCAAGCGTGTGCGTCGCGCGCTCATCGAATGAATTGTCGGGCAACCTGACCCGATAGATCCACCGCACCAGCGTACCGGGCTGCAGCAATCCCGTCGCACGCAATGCATTTTCGCTGATCATGAATCGCGGTCCGAGCCCTATGCCGCCAGCGAGCTTGTCCGGCTCCGCATCGACGACGCTGCGAATTTCGAAAGTCGCGCTGCCGAGGGTCACGTGGTCGCCGATTTTCAATCCGAGTCTTGCAAGCAGCACGGCGTCGACACCTGCACCGAACACGCCGTCGCGCTGCGCGAGCAAATCCGCCATTTCCATTGGCGGTGACAACGTGACGGATCCGAGCATTGGGTAGTTCGAGTCAACCGCTTTCAGATCGACGAGTGCGAACTCTCCGGCTTGCGAACGGGCCATTGCGCGCATGACGGCTGCCGTCGACATTTTGCCGGGCGCATCGAGGAATTTTCTTTCCTCGGCAGTTGCCTCGCGCTGGATCAATGCGAACGACGCATCGCCGCCGAGCAACGTTCGTCCCTGATGCTCCAGGCCTTCTGTCAAACTTCCCGCAACAGAGCCAACGCCGGCGATAGCCATCACGCCGAGCGCAATGCACGCGATAAAGACGTAAAAGCCGCGCAAGCCGCTGCGCAGTTCGCGCAACGCATAGTGAAAAGCGAGCGGAAAAATACGATTGCGCGGGGCGATGGTGATGTCGCTCATGACGATTAGGCCGTCTCAACCCAGTGGCGACTGGCCGCCTGAACATCGATACGGCCAGAGCGCAGACGCACGACACGGTCACAGCGTTGTGCAAGCGTCAGATCGTGCGTGACGAGAACGAGTGTCATGCCGCGTTCGATGTGCTTGGCGAACAGAAGATCGACGATTTGCTGCCCGGTTGCTTCGTCGAGATTCCCTGTCGGTTCGTCGGCCACGAGAATTGCAGGATCGGGCGCCATAGCGCGCGCGAGCGCAACGCGCTGTTGTTCGCCGCCGGACAGTTGAGAAGGATAATGATGCAGCCTCTCGCCAAGACCGAGCTCGGCCAGTTCGCGCGCTGCGCGTTCATTGGCGTCGTCACGTCCGGCAAGTTCAAGCGGGACGGCGACATTCTCGAGTGCTGTCATGGTCGGTATCAGATGAAACGACTGGAACACGATGCCGACCTGGCGCCCGCGAAAACCCGCGAGCGTATCTTCGTCGAGTGCATTGAAAGAGGAGCCATTGACGACTACCTCTCCGCTGTCGGGCCGCTCCAGACCTGCCATGACCATCAGCAGTGTGGATTTGCCCGAACCGGATGGCCCGATCAGTCCAACTGCCTCGCCGGACGCGATACGTAAGCTCACATCTTTCAGGATGTGAACACGGGCTGCACCAGTGCCAAGCGAGAGATTGACGTTGGTGATGGAAATGGTGTCCGGCTTCAAATCGGCCGACGATGAGGGTTCAATGAGTTTGTCCATGCAACGTTCATATGGGTGGTTGGCCGGTGCGGTCGAGAGGCTTGTATGTGCGATTTTCGTGGTTGCTGCTGGAGCGGTGGTCACGATCTCGGCAGCCGCCTTGGCTGAAACGAATTCCTTGAAAGATACCAAGCCGATCAAGCTCGCAGTTCTGGGCGATTCCTTGACGGCGGGTTACGGACTTCCGGCGTCGGCTGCATTCCCGGTCCGGCTTCAGAAGGCGCTCAAGGACAAGGGCATCGAGACCGAAATTGTTAACGCCGGTGTCTCCGGCGATACGACTTCCGGCGGACGCGATCGGCTGGACTGGTCGATCCCTAAGGACACGGAGGCCGTAATTCTCGAACTCGGCGCGAACGATGCGTTGCGTGGCGTCGATCCGAAAGTCAGCCGCGCGGCGCTTGAGGACATTCTGAAACGGTTGAAGGCGCGCAACGTCGCCGTGATGTTGTGCGGCATGTATGCGCCGCCGAATTACGGCGCCGAATACGCAGCGCAGTTCAACAGCATCTATCCTGATCTCGCGAAATCCTATGGCGTCCCGCTCTATCCGTTCTTTCTCGACGGAATCGTTGGCGACGGAAAGCTCAATCAGAGCGACGGAATGCACCCAACAGCCGAGGGCGTCGATGCCATCGTGAGGCGCATTCTGCCCACGGTCGAGGCATTCCTGAAGAATCGCGGCGGATCGCCCAAGGCACTGTAACCCAAAAGCTCGTGCGCCCCGAATTCTCGCGCCATCGCGGATGTGTCACTTCGCACTGTCATCGCGCTGCGCTAAAACTATTTGCAGGTGATTCGTGATCCTCTTGCATCGAGGAGAGTTCTGATGCCGCGCCTCTTTGCCGGGCTCGAAATTCCTCCCGATATCGGTCAGACGCTCTCTGGCCTGCGCGGCGGTTTGCCGGGTGCTCGCTGGATCGACCCCGAAAATTATCATGTCACCCTGCGCTTCATCGGAGATATCGATGGTGCCGCCGCAAATGAGATTGCGTCGACGCTTGAACGCATCAACCGCAAGCCATTTGAAGTCCAGCTTCGCGGGCTATCGAGCTTCGGCGGCAAGAAGCCTCGCGCTGTCGTGGCATCAGTAGTGCCAAGCCGGCCGCTGATGGAACTGCAGGCCGAGCTGGAGCGGACGATGCAGCGCTTCGGCTTCGATCCGGAGGGTCGCAAATTTATTCCACACGTCACCTTGGCTCGGCTGCGCGACGCATCGAACCAGGATGTGGCGGACTATCTCTCCATCAGAGGCTATTTCCCAACGCGCAGCTTCATGGCGTCGCGTTTCGTGTTGTTTTCGTCGCGCGCTTCGGTTGGCGGCGGCCCCTATGTGGTTGAAGATGCCTATGCGCTAAGCGCGTAGGCCCTTTTGCTTCTTTATGTCTGCTTGCAATTTCCTCACCCTTGGGGCCGTTAGCGGCGATGAACGCTCCGCAGTCTCTTTCGTTTCGAGGGCATTATCGTGCGCTCGTCGCCTCAAACGCGATTGAGGCCGATCAGGCGCAAGCCGGGGCTGTCGAAGCGTTTGCAGAGCTAGAGGAAAAGCTCGCCAGATATCGCCCCGCGCGCTCCGGCGGATTGCTGAAAAGACTGTTCGCCGACAATGGCGCGCCGCCGCGCGGCCTCTACATCCACGGTGAAGTCGGCCGCGGCAAAACCATGCTGATGGATCTGTTTTTTCACGATAGTCCAGTCAGCCACAAACGCCGCGCGCATTTCCATGAATTCATGGCGGACGTTCACGAGAGGATCTACGCGTTTCGCCAGAAAATCGCCAAGCATGAGATCGCGGATACCGATCCGATCATGCTGACGGCCGCGTCGATCTTCGACGAAGCGTGGCTCCTTTGTTTCGATGAATTTCACGTCACTGATATTGCCGACGCGATGATTTTGGGTCGGCTGTTTACGCGGCTGTTTGAATTGGGAACGGTAGTTGTGGTGACCTCGAATGTCGCGCCGGACGATCTATACAAGGGTGGTCTGAACCGTGCGCTCTTTTTGCCGTTCATCGTGCAGCTCGAACAGCACATGGATGTCATCCGTCTTGACGCGCGGACGGACTTTCGGCTGGAGAAACTCGCCGGGATCACGATGTGGCTGGTGCCGGCGGATGCAACGGCCGACTCCCACCTGGACAAGACGTGGGACAAACTCACGTCGGGTGCGCCCGATGGCTCGCGTGACATCCCGATCAAGGGCCATGTGCTGCACGTGCCGCATTCCGCGCACGGCGTTGCGCGTTTTTCCTTCGCTGATCTTTGCGAGAAGCCGCTCGGAGCCTCGGATTATCTGCGCATCGCTCACGACTATCACACGGTCATCATCGATCGCATTCCGGCGATGCGATACGAGCACCGCAACTTCGCCAAGCGCTTCATCAATTTGATCGACACATTCTATGATAATGCCGTGAAACTTATGGCTTCCGCCGATGCGGACCCGCTGTCACTGTACACCGCCAGCGAAGGTTTCGAGGCCAATGAATTCAAGAGGACATCGTCAAGATTGATCGAGATGGGCTCGGAATCCTATCTGGCGTTGCCACATGGCCGCGGCGACTCGACGGCTAGCGGCAAGACCACAGGGCTGGTTGAGACCTGACGCTCAGGTGCCCGTCGCCGCTTTGTTGGGCCAACGGCGACTTGAACGCCTGCGGCGAAAGGTCTAACCAGCCGTTCAGGCTCATTCCCCCAATAAAAGGACTGTTTTCTCATGGCGCGCGACAAGATTGCATTGATTGGTTCGGGTCAGATCGGCGGAACGCTGGCTCACCTCGTCGGCCTGAAGGAATTGGGTGACGTCGTGATGTTCGACATCGCGGAAGGCATCCCGCAGGGCAAGTCGCTCGATATCGCACAGTCTTCGCCGGTGGATGGTTTCGACGCGAATTTCACCGGCGCAAATTCTTATGAAGCTCTCGATGGCGCCAAGGTCTGCATTGTCACCGCGGGCGTGCCGCGCAAGCCCGGCATGAGCCGTGACGATCTTCTTAGCATCAATCTGAAGGTGATGGAGCAGGTCGGTGCGGGCATCAAAAAGTATGCGCCGGATGCGTTCGTGATCTGCATCACCAATCCGCTCGATGCGATGGTGTGGGCGCTTCAGAAGGCTTCCGGTTTGCCGCAGAAGAAAGTCGTCGGTATGGCCGGCGTGCTTGATTCCGCGCGCTTCCGCTACTTCCTCGCCGATGAATTCAATGTCTCGGTGGAAGACGTGACCGCATTCGTGCTCGGCGGTCACGGCGACACGATGGTGCCTCTGGCGAAGTATTCGACGGTCGCAGGCATTCCGTTGCCTGATTTGGTGAAGATGGGCTGGACCTCGCAGGCGCGCATCGACGAAATCGTCGACCGTACCCGCAATGGCGGCGCGGAAATCGTCAACCTGCTTAAGACCGGCTCGGCCTTCTACGCGCCTGCTGCTTCGGCTATCGCGATGGCCGAGAGCTATCTGCGTGACAAGAAACGTGTTCTTCCATGCGCTGCCTATCTCAACGGCGAATACGGCGTGAAGGACATGTATGTCGGCGTGCCGGTCGTCATCGGGTCGAAGGGCGTCGAGCGTATCGTCGAGATCGAACTGTCCGGCAAGGATCGTGAAGGCTTCGATAAGTCGGTTGGTGCGGTGCAGGGCCTCGTCGATGCCTGCAAGAAGATCGCGCCCGATCTGCTGGGTCGCTAAACGCCTGAATTCAGCCGCCTCGGCATCCGGAAAAGTCTGGATGTGGGGGTGGTTTTGAACTTGCAGTCCGACTGGTATATGGTATGCCAGTCGAAAATTGAGGTGAATATCCAAGTTCACCGGGGCGGGAGCGTTCGATGAATATCCATGAATATCAGGCCAAGGCGGTGCTGAAGGAATTCGGTGTGCCGGTTTCGCGCGGCGTCGCGATTTTCAAGGCATCCGAAGCGGAAGGTGCAGCAAAAGAACTCGGCGGACCGATCTGGGTGGTGAAAAGCCAGATCCACGCCGGCGGTCGCGGGAAGGGAAAATTCAAGGAAGCATCAGCCGGGGACAAGGGCGGCGTTCGCGTCGCCAAGTCGATCGACGAAGTGAAAACCTTCGCGACGCAAATGCTCGGCGCGACGCTGGAGACAGTGCAGACCGGCCCGGTCGGCAAACAGGTCAATCGGCTCTACATCGAAGACGGCTCCGAGATTGCGAAGGAGTTTTATCTTTCTGCGCTTGTCGATCGTGAAACCTCGCGCATAGCGTTCGTTGTTTCGACTGAAGGCGGCATGGACATCGAGAAGGTCGCGCACGATACGCCTGAGAAGATCGTCACATTCTCGGTCGATCCGGCGACCGGCGTCATGGCGCATCACGGCCGGACGGTCGCTCGCGCGCTTGGATTAAGCGGCGATCTTGCCAAGCAGGCCGAGAAGCTCGTCGCGCAGCTTTATAAAGCGTTCGTCGCCAAGGACATGGCGATGCTTGAGATCAATCCGCTGATCATCTCCAAGCAGAATGAATTGAAGTGTCTCGACGCGAAGATTTCGTTCGACGACAACTCGCTCTATCGTCACCCCGATGTGGTCGCGCTGCGCGACACCACCGAAGAAGACGCGAAGGAAATCGAGGCATCGAAATACGATCTCGCCTATATCGCGCTCGACGGCACCATCGGCTGCATGGTCAACGGCGCGGGACTTGCGATGGCCACCTTGGACATCATCAAGCTCTACGGTGAAAGCCCGGCCAACTTCCTCGATGTCGGCGGCGGGGCTTCGGAAGAAAAAGTGACTGCCGCGTTCCAGATCATCACCGCCGATCCCAATGTCAAAGGCATCCTCGTCAATATCTTCGGCGGCATCATGAAATGCGACGTAATTGCTGCAGGCGTTGTCGCCGCAGTGAAAAAGGTCGGCCTGAAGGTGCCGCTCGTCGTTCGGCTTGAGGGCACCAACGTCGAGGAAGGCAAGAAAATCATCCGCGAGTCGGGTCTCAACGTTCTGCCAGCCGATGATCTCGACGACGCTGCGCAGAAGATCGTCAATGCGGTGAAGGGGAAGTAAGCCGATGTCCGTTTTGATCGACAAAAATACCAAGGTCATCTGCCAGGGCTTCACCGGCAAGAACGGCACCTTCCACTCCGAAGCCGCGATTGCTTACGGCACCAAGATGGTCGGCGGCGTATCCCCCGGCAAAGGCGGATCGACGCATATCGGGTTGCCTGTCTTTGAGACCGTAAAGGAAGCGCGCAAGAAGACGGGTGCCGACGCCAGCGTGATCTACGTTCCGCCGCCGGGCGCGGCAGACGCGATTTGCGAAGCCATCGACGCCGAAGTGCCACTCATCATCTGCATCACCGAAGGCGTGCCGGTGCTCGACATGGTGCGCGTCAAACGCTCGCTGTCGGGATCGAAGTCGCGCCTCATTGGCCCGAATTGTCCGGGCGTTGTTACCGCGGGCGAATGCAAGATCGGCATCATGCCTGCCAACATCTTCAAACCGGGCAGCGTTGGAATTCTTTCGCGCTCGGGCACGCTGACCTACGAGGCCGTGTTTCAGACGTCGCAGGTCGGCCTTGGCCAGACTTCGGCGGTCGGAATCGGTGGCGATCCGGTCAAGGGCACCGAATTCATCGACATTCTCGAACTTTTCCTCGCCGACGAGAAAACCAAGTCGATCATCATGATCGGCGAAATTGGTGGATCGGCCGAAGAAGACGCGGCGCAGTTCCTTAAGGACGAAGCTAAACGCGGCCGCAAGAAGCCGATCGTCGGATTTATCGCAGGCCGAACCGCGCCTCCGGGCCGCCGCATGGGCCATGCTGGCGCAATCGTCTCCGGCGGCAAGGGTGACGCAGATTCGAAGATCGCCGCGATGGAATCGGCCGGAATCACAGTTTCGCCGTCACCTGCTCGCCTCGGCACGACGTTGATGGAAAGATTGAAATCATAATTCACCTCTTGGTTCTTTTCGGCGCGAAGTTTTGCCCTAAATAGGGTAATAGATGCGGCAGACAGTATGATCCCTGCCTGCCTATCGGGAAATTATCTCGATATTTCCGCCGGTTAAAAGAATCAGGACGCGAATATGTCTCGCCAGGACGCGAACGCCACTTTTGCTCTCACTTCCTTCCTCGACGGTGCCAACGCCTCCTACATCGACGACATGTACGCGCGGTTCGAGAAGAGCCCGTCTTCCGTCGACAGCGACTGGGCCGACTTCTTCAAAAGCCTGAAAGACTCGCCGGCCGACGTCCAGAAGAACGCGCGGGGCCCGTCCTGGGAGAAAGCGAACTGGCCGGCGTCTCCCCGCGATGAATTGACGTCAGCGCTCGATGGCAACTGGGCGCAGGTCGAAAAAATCGTTGGCGGAAAGATTGCTGCGAAGGCTCAGGCTGCTGGCAGTGACCTGAATTCTCCAGACATCCAACAGGCCACGCGCGACTCTGTACGCGCACTGATGCTCATTCGCGCCTACCGCATGCGCGGGCATTTCCATGCCAACCTCGATCCGCTCGGTATCGAAGGCCAGAAGGATCATGAGGAACTCGATCCCCGCTCCTACGGCTTCACCGATGCCGACATGGACCGCAAGATTTTCCTTGATCACGTGCTTGGTCTTGAAACAGGCACTCTGCGTGAGATCGTCGCAATCTGTCAGCGTACATATTGCCAGACGCTCGGTGTCGAATTCATGCACATCTCGAACCCGGCGCAGAAGGGCTGGATTCAGGAACGCATCGAAGGGCCGGATAAGGAGATCAGTTTCACGCGCGAAGGGCGCCGCGCGATCTTGATGAAGCTCGTCGAGGCCGACGGCTTTGAAAAATTCTGCGATGTGAAATTCACCGGCACGAAGCGCTTCGGTCTCGACGGCGCAGAATCTCTGATCCCGGCGCTCGAGCAGATCATCAAGCGCGGCGGCAATCTCGGCGTGCTGGATATCGTGCTCGGCATGCCGCATCGCGGACGTCTGAATGTTCTGACGCAGGTCATGGGCAAGCCGCACCGCGCGTTATTTCATGAATTCAAGGGCGGCTCGGCCAATCCTGACGAAGTCGAAGGTTCGGGCGACGTCAAATATCATCTCGGCGCGTCGTCGGATCGCGAGTTCGACGGCAACAAAATCCATCTGTCGCTCACCGCCAATCCGTCGCATCTCGAAATCGTCGATCCGATCGTGCTCGGCAAGGTTCGCGCCAAGCAGGACCAGCACGGCGATCCCCCGGACATGCGCATCTCGACACTGCCGCTGTTGATGCACGGCGACGCAGCGTTCGCTGGACAAGGCGTTGTCGCGGAGTGTTTTGCTCTGTCGGATCTGAAGGGTTATCGCACCGGCGGTTCGCTGCATTTTATTGTCAACAACCAGATCGGCTTCACGACTTATCCGCGCTATTCGCGCTCATCGCCATATCCCTCGGATGTCGCGAAAATGATCGACGCGCCAATTTTCCATGTCAACGGCGACGATCCCGAAGCGGTGGTTTTCGCGGCGAAGGTCGCGATCGAGTACCGGCAGAAATTCCACAAGCCTGTCGTCATCGACATGTTCTGCTATCGTCGACACGGCCATAACGAAGGCGACGAGCCGGCTTTCACCAACCCGGTGATGTACAAGAAGATCGCTGGTCATCCCTCGACGCTGGACATCTATTCCAAGCGCCTGATTGCGGACGGTGTGGTCACCGACGGTGAGGTTGAAAAGGCGAAGGCCGACTGGCGCGCGCGTCTCGATGTCGAACTCGAAGCGGGCGCCGGTTACAAACCGAACAAGGCGGACTGGCTCGACGGCAAATGGGCCGGTTACAAGTCCGCCGATATCGGCGACGATCCACGCAAGGGCAATACCGGCGTTGCGATCAATCAGCTGAAGGACATCGGCCAGAAGATCACCAAGGTTCCCGATGGTTTCCGGATTCACAAAACCATCCAGCGTTTTTTGGATGCGCGTCTGAAGGCGATCGAAACCGGCGAAGGCATCGACTGGGCCACTGGAGAGGCGCTCGCATTCTGCTCACTGTTGCAGGATGGACATCGTGTTCGCCTGTCCGGTCAGGACTCCGAGCGCGGCACGTTCTCGCAGCGCCATTCGGTTCTGTTCGATCAGGAAGACGAGAGCCGCTACACGCCGTTCAATCATCTCGGCGACAAGCAGGGTCACTACGAGGTCATTAATTCGCTGCTGTCGGAAGAAGCGGTGCTTGGCTTCGAGTATGGCTATTCGTTGACCGAACCGAATGCGCTGACGATCTGGGAAGCGCAGTTCGGCGATTTCGCCAACGGTGCGCAGGTGCTGTTCGACCAGTTCATCTCGTCGGCGGAACGCAAATGGTTGCGCATGTCCGGTCTCGTGTGCATGTTGCCGCATGGCTATGAAGGACAGGGACCGGAGCACTCGTCCGCCCGTCTCGAACGTTTCCTGCAGATGTGCGCGGAAGACAATATGCAGGTCGTAAATATTACGACGCCGTCAAATCTGTTCCACGCGCTTCGCCGTCAGTTGAAGCGAGAGATTCGCAAGCCGCTGATCATTATGACGCCGAAGTCGCTGCTGCGTCACAAGCGGGCGATTTCGAAGCTCGACGAACTCGGTCCGGAAACCTCTTTCCATCGCGTGCTGCATGATGATGCGGAGCGCGGCGTAGGCGAGATCAAGCTCGTCGAGGACAAGAAAATCCGCCGGATCATTCTTTGCTCAGGCAAGGTCTACTACGACCTGTTCGACGAGCGTGAAAAGCGCGGTATCAATGATATGTACCTGCTTCGGATCGAGCAGCTTTATCCGGTGCCGCTTAAGGCACTTGTGCTTGAGCTGGAACGCTTCAAGCAGGCTGAAGTCGTCTGGTGTCAGGAAGAGCCGCGCAACATGGGCGCGTGGTATTTTATCGAGCCCTATCTGGAATGGGTGCTTAACCAGGTCAACGCGACACACAGGCGCCCCCGCTATGCCGGACGCGCAGCTGCCGCCGCAACGGCAACAGGCTTGATGTCGAAGCATCTCGCGCAACTGAAAGCGCTGCTCGACGAGGCGCTCGGATAAGGTTTTCCGCGCCGTGAAATTCACGGCGCGATCGTTTTTGGAAGTGATCAGGTCGCAGACAGGCGAACAAGCAGCCCGCGACGCAAGAGGAAAACAAAATGGCTGAAATTCGCGTTCCGACGCTCGGCGAATCCGTCACCGAAGCGACCATTGGCAAATGGTTTAAGAAACCCGGAGACTCTGTCGCGGTCGATGAGCCGCTGGTCGAACTCGAAACCGACAAGGTCACGATCGAAGTGCCGGCACCGTCGGCCGGAACCCTTGGAGAAATCGTCGCCAAGGACGGCGAGACTGTCGCTGTGGGCGCGTTGCTCGGCCAGATCAGTGAAGGTGCAGGCGGCGCGAAGCCTGCAGCCGCCAAGCCTGCCGAGGCACCGAAAGCAGCCGCATCTGCTGCCGCCGCTGCTCCTGCGCAAAAGTCACCGCCAGTCGACTCGCCGCAGGCGCCGTCTGTCCGCAAGCTCTCCGCCGAATCGGGTGTCAATCCGGCCACCGTTCTGGGCTCGGGCAAGGACGGCCGCGTCACCAAGGGCGACATGCTTGCCGCGATAGAGAAAGCTGCGTCGGCGCCGACGTCGGTCAATCAGCCCGCGGCCGCCATTCAGGTCCGCGCTTCGTCGCCTGCTGACGATGCCGCGCGTGAAGAGCGCGTTAAGATGACTCGCCTGCGCCAGACCATCGCGCGTCGTTTGAAGGACGTTCAGAACACCGCTGCCATGCTTACGACCTTTAACGAGGTCGATATGACCAATCTCATGGCGCTGCGCTCGCACTACAAGGATCTGTTCGAGAAGAAGCACGGCGTGAAGCTCGGCTTCATGGGTTTCTTCACCAAGGCCTGCGTGCAGGCGCTGAAAGAAGTGCCCGCTGTGAACGCAGAGATCGACGGCACCGATCTTATCTACAAAAATTACTATCACATCGGCGTGGCCGTCGGCACCGACAAGGGTCTGGTCGTTCCGGTGGTGCGCGATTGCGATCACAAGTCATTGGCCGACATTGAAAAGAGCATCGGCGACTTCGGCAGGAAGGCGCGCGATGGTCAGCTCAAGATCGAAGACATGCAGGGCGGCACGTTCACGATCTCGAACGGCGGCGTTTACGGCTCATTGATGTCCACGCCGATTCTGAACGCGCCGCAGTCCGGCATTCTCGGTATGCACAAGATTCAGGAGCGGCCGATGGCGATCGGTGGCAAGATCGAGATTCGTCCGATGATGTATCTGGCGCTGTCCTACGATCATCGTGTGATCGACGGCAAGGAAGCCGTGACCTTCCTCGTGCGCGTCAAGGAAGGACTGGAAGATCCCGCCCGTCTGGTTCTCGATCTCTGATGATGCATAAAGTCTGCATCGTCACGGGCGGCAGCCGCGGCATTGGCCGCGCGACGGCTCTCGCTGCAGCGAAGCGTCGCTACAAGGTCGTTGTCGGATATGCGAGCAACAAGGCCGCAGCCGATGAAGTCGTTGCCCAAATCGAGTCGAGCAACGGCAAGGCCATAGCCGTGAAATGCGATGTTGGGAACGAGTCCGACATCCTTACTCTGTTTAAGGCGGCCGACCAGTTCGGGCCGCTTGCCGCTTTGATCAACAATGCCGGCATTGTGGGCGTGACATCCCGCGTCGACGATATGTCTGCAGAGCGCATTCAGCGAATGATGGCCATCAATGTCACCGGCAGCATTCTATGCGCGCGCGAAGCGGTGAAGCGCATGTCCACACGGCATGGCGGCAAGGGTGGCGTGATCGTCAATCTGTCGTCGGTTGCGGCGAAACTCGGCTCGCCCAATACATATGTCGACTATGCGGCGTCCAAGGGCGCTATCGATTCCTTCACGGTGGGACTGGGATACGAAGTCGCCAATGAAGGCATTCGCGTCGCTGCCATTCGCCCCGGTCTGATCGACACGGATATTCATGCCAGCGGTGGCGAGCCGGATCGCGCGCACAGGCTGAGCCACATGGTCCCGATGAAGCGCGTCGGTACGGCGGAAGAAATCGCCAACGCCATCGTTTGGCTGATGTCGGACGACGCGTCATACGTCACAAGTGCAATTCTTGATGTGTCGGGCGGTCGATAAATCCCGCCCTCTTAAAGTTACAGGATCAGATCATGGCCTCTTACGATCTCGTCGTCATCGGCACCGGCCCCGGAGGCTATGTCTGTGCCATCCGTGCGGCACAGCTCGGCATGAAAGTCGCAGTCGTCGAGAAGTGGCCAACCTTCGGCGGTACGTGCCTCAACGTCGGTTGCATCCCTTCGAAAGCGCTGCTTCAGGCGTCGGAGCGATACGAAGAAGTCACACACATGCTGCCGAAGATGGGCATCGGCGTCGGTAAGCCGAAGCTCGATCTGGCGACGATGATGAAGTTCAAGACAGACGGCGTCGACGGCAACGTCAAGGGCGTCGACTTTTTGTTCAAGAAAAACAAGATCACACCCTATGTCGGCACCGGCCGCATCGTTTCGGCCGGCAAGGTTGAAGTGAAGTCGGGCGATGGAAAGACCGAAATTCTTGACGCGAAAAATATTGTCATCGCGACTGGCTCTGATGTCGCCAAGCTAAAGGGCGTCGACATCGACGAGAAGCGCATCGTGTCGTCGACTGGCGCGCTGGTGCTCGACAAGGTGCCCGAGAAGATGCTGGTGATCGGCGCAGGCGTTATCGGGCTTGAACTCGGTTCGGTGTGGCGGCGTCTCGGATCGCAGGTCACCGTTGTGGAATTCCTCGACAGAATTCTTCCCGGCATGGATGGCGAAATCGCACGTTCATTTCAGCGTATCCTCGAGAAGCAGGGCATGACGTTTAGGCTGGGCGCGAAGGTCACCGGCGCCGATACGTCCGGCAAGAAGCTGAAGGCGAGTGTCGAACCCGCCGCCGGCGGCAAGGCGGAAACGATCGAAGCCGATGTTGTGCTCGTCGCGATTGGCCGCGTGCCTTACACCGAAGGTCTCGGGCTTAAGGAAGCGGGCGTCGCACTCGATCAGCGCGGTCGCGTTCAGACCGACGGACATTTCGCAACCAACGTCAAAGGCATCTATGCCATCGGCGACGTGATCGCGGGGCCGATGCTGGCCCACAAGGCGGAAGACGAGGGCATCGCGATTGCGGAAATTCTCGCGGGCCAGGCAGGTCACACCAACTACGATGTCATTCCCGGTGTCGTTTATACGTTCCCGGAAGTCGCGACGGTCGGAAAGACTGAAGAGGAATTGAAGCAGGCTGGCGTGGCATACAACGTCGGCAAATTTCCCTTCACGGCCAACGGCCGGACCAAAGTGAATCAGACGACCGACGGTTTCGTGAAGATTCTCGCAGATGCGAAGACCGACCGCGTTCTCGGCGCGCACATCATCGGGGCTGAAGCGGGCGAAATGATCCATGAAGCTGCGGTGCTTATGGAATTCGGAGGCTCGGCAGAAGATCTGGCGCGCACCTGCCATGCCCACCCGACGAGGTCTGAGGCCGTGAAGGAAGCCGCGCTTGCCGTCGCCAAACGTGCTATCCATATGTGACTGATCCGGCCCCGCGCCGGTCGTCGACGAACGAGTGTGCAGAATGCGCCGTCTGCTTCGTCCATTGTGGGTCGTGCTAGCGCTGATCTTTCTGATCGAAGCGTGGCTCTGGGACCGTCTTGAGCCTGTCGTCGCCTGGGTCGTCGATCGCATTCCCGTTCAGGCGCTCAAGGACTGGCTGAGCGCACGCGTGCATCATCTGTCACCGGGCGCAACGCTGATTGTGTTCGTTGTTCCGGTGATCCCGCTGTTTCCTCTAAAAGTGATCGGGCTGTGGCTGCTCGCACACAAATATTTCGTCAGCGCTGTTCTGGTGATTGTATTCGCGAAGCTGCTCGGCGTCGGCATCACGGCATTCGTGTTCGACGTCACGCGCGACAAGCTCTTGCAGATGGGATGGTTCAACCGCCTCTATGAATGGGTACTGACGGCCCGCGAATGGTCGAAAGCGCAGATCGACCCCATCAAGGCGGCATTCGCGAAATTCCGCGAACAATTCCGAATGCGCTCTTCAACGCGGTTCGTTCAGCGCCTGCGAAAACGCGTTCATATGTTCCGCTGATCTGGCTTTCGGCAGATGTTACATCAGATGCACGGCATGCGGCGCGAACAAGCCGATTGCCGTAAATGCCACGCCAGCGAGCGCCAAGATGCCGGCTACGCCCGCTAGTGCGATCATGCCTGTGATGATCGTCGCTGACGCCAGCACGATCGCGATCTGAAACGCGGCGGACGCGACTTCATAGTGATGGTATCGCGCCATCGCTAGATCGCGTTCTTCCTCGGCCTTCTTCGCGCGCGAAGCCAACTGCTCTGAGCCCTCGCCCGTTTCCGGTTCGGAGCGATAACGCGCCGCAGTCTTACCCCATGCTTCAATCTGCTTTGCGAGAGCGGCCTTGGCGGCATCGTCGCCAATCGTGCCGAGGCTGAGCTTGGCCTGATCCGACGTTGTCTCGACCACAGTCCGACGGATGCTTTTCGCTTGAAAGAACGCCCAGAGGTTCGAGGCCTCCACATTCTTGCTGATCGATTCCGTCTGCGCGCCTTTTCCGAGCGTTTCGGACAGCGCCAAACACAGCGCAATGATCGCAATCAGCAGAGCGATCTTCTTGTTCTCGCCGGAGGCGTGCTCGGCATGTTCGGCGTGCTCCATACTCTCATGTGCGCTCATCCTGGCCCCCTCCGATTGATGGAGCCACGATTGACTGAACTGTACAGGCTGCGCAAGCGCAAAAATGGAACTTCTGTGCGCGGTCGGGGTTGAGGCTTTCGTAATTTGTTCACGCAGCGCGATTTCGCGCGTCAGTTATGCCGTTCATTTTTGGAGCTAGATCATGCGCACGTTTTTCATATTTTTTACCCTCAGTGCAGTTGTCGCCGCGATTGCACTCTCCGCAGAAGCCGCACCCATGCAATCTTCCGGAATGGCGAATGGAGCGATCCCGGCAATCACATACGTCCAAGCGAAGAAGGATGAAACGCTGAAGCAGAAGGTGAAACGCGTCTGGCGCAACCTAACCGGCACGACCTACGACGTCGGGTGCCCCGCGCTTGGTTTCGCATTCACACGAACGACCTGTACCGAAACAGGTAAGGACGCGCAGGCAAGTGCATCGCCAAGCATCCGCTCTGTGAAGTCGCGCAGCGGAAATAACACTCAGGCGCGCGGGTGCGCCGTCTTGTAAACGTCGAGCAGGCGATCGGCATCGACGCCGGTATAGATTTGCGTGGTCGATAGAGACGCGTGCCCCAGCAATTCCTGGATGGCGCGAAGATCACCGCCGCGCGTGAGGAGATGCGTTGCGAAGGAATGGCGTAGCGCATGAGGCGTCGCGCTGTCCGGCAAGCCGAGCGCGCCGCGCAAACGTTCCATCGTGAGCTGAATGATTCTCGGGCTGAGCGGACCTCCGCGCGCACCGACGAATATTGGCCCGTCCAATGATAGTTCGTGCGGGCATATCCGCACATAATCTTCGATTAGCGCCAGAACATTCTGCAGCACCGGCACCATGCGTGTCTTGTTACCCTTGCCGATTACAGTCAGGACATCGCCGTTGCCAGGCAACGGCACGTCGGCCCGCTTTAGACTGAGCGCTTCCGAAATTCGCAGACCTGAACCGTACAACAATGCCATCACTGCGGCATCGCGTGCCCATATCCAAGGCTCACGCGTATCGCCCGTGCGTGTATCGGCATCAGCCATTTGCCGTGCGGCGGCGACCTGAACCGGCTTCGGCAAGCTCTTTCCGATTTTCGGTGCGCGAATGGCCGACAGCGCGCCAACTTTTCCCTTATCTTCACGCTCCAGAAATCGTCCGAACGAACGCAATCCCGCCAATGCGCGCATCAACGAGCGTCCGCCAATATTGTCGCTGCGGCGCGCTGCCATGAACGCGCGAACATCGCTGGCTTCGATAGCCGCAAACTTTTTCAGGGAAACGCCGCCAGCCCAATGATCGCCGAGAAAGGTCACGCATTGGCGCAGGTCTCGTTCGTAGGCTTCGAGCGTTTTCGGCGACAGGCGGCGCTCGCTGCGCAAATGCGTAAGCCAGCACAAGATTTCGGCCTGCAAATCCGCCGTGGCACAGGTTAAGCGCGGATCGTCCGGAGATTCGCTTATCGCGGCCGTTTTAGCCATCATATGCCCCGTTGACAGGAATCGGTTTATCGCACCCTTTTCCTTATTCACCTCTTAATTCGGACCCCGTCGGCATGGCCAGACGCGTCGTCGATGTTCTTGTGCCGGTGGCGCTGAACCAGACTTATTCCTATCGCGTGCCGGACGACGCCGATCTCAAGCCGGGCGATGTCGTTTGCGTGCCGCTCGGTCCGCGCGAAGTCACAGCTGTTGTTTGGGCAGAGAACGACAAGCCGGACCCAAGGCTTCACAATCGGCTGAAGGACGTAAGCGAAAAGCTCGATGTGCCGCCGTTGAAGGCGGAACTGCGCAGCTTCGTTGATTGGGTCGCCAACTACACATTGTCCGCACGCGGTATGGTGCTGCGGATGGCACTTCGGATGGGCGAACATCTCGGCCCCGAGCGTGTCCGCATGGGGGTTCGTCTGATCGGCGATCAGCCGCAACGCATGACGCCGGCGCGCCGTCGATTGATCGATGCATTGTCAGACGGGCTGCTGCACGGAAAATCGGATGTCGCTAAGGAAGCCGGAATCAGCGCAAGCGTGATCGACGGTCTCGTGGACGAAGGCACGCTTTCGACCGAGCCGATGCCGCGAGAGATCGCTGCACCGGCGCCTGATCCGTCATTTGCCGCGCCGGATCTTTCTGCGGATCAAAAGATCGCCGCCGATGCGATGACAACGACCGCTGCGAAAGGTGAATTTCATGTGGCGCTGCTTGATGGCGTGACGGGCTCTGGCAAAACAGAAGTCTATTTCGAAGCTGTCGCTGAGATCGTGCGTCGCGGCAAACAGGTTCTGATCCTGATGCCTGAGATTGCGCTGACCGGACAGTTTCTCGATCGTTTCGCCGCGCGCTTCGGCGTCAAACCGATCGAATGGCATTCCGAACTGACACCGCGAACGCGCGCGAGGAACTGGACGGCGGTCTCGGAAGGCATCGCGCAAGTCGTCGTCGGCGCGCGCTCGGCGCTATTTTTGCCTTATTCGAATCTTGGTCTCATCGTCGTCGATGAAGAACACGATCAAGCCTACAAACAGGAAGACGGCGCGCATTATCATGCGCGCGACATGGCCGTGGTTCGCGGAAGCATTGCAAGAATTCCGGTGGTTCTGTGTTCGGCAACGCCGTCGGTCGAGAGCGAAGTCAACGCACGCAAAGGCCGTTACCAGCGAGTCGTATTGCCGTCGCGGTTCGGCGGACAGCACATGCCGCAGATCGAGGCGATCGATCTGCGGCACGAGGGCCCGCCGAAGGGCAAGTTCATCTCGCCGCGTCTTGCCGACGAAATTCGCACTGCCGTCGAGCGCAAGGAACAGGCGCTGCTGTTTCTCAACCGCCGTGGCTACGCGCCGCTGACGCTGTGCCGGGCTTGCGGGCATCGATTTTCCTGCACGATTTGCGACGCGTGGCTGGTGGATCATCGCTTTCGCAAGCGTCTCGTCTGTAATCATTGCAGCTTCTCGATGCCGCGCCCTCATGCATGTCCGCAATGCGCGGCAGAAGATTCTCTGGTTGCAATCGGCCCCGGCGTCGAACGCTTGCAAGAGGAAGCGGCGGCTTTGTTTCCAAATGCGCGAACGATGGTGCTGTCGAGCGATCTCATCGCATCCATCGAGGCGATGCGTTCGGAACTGAATGAAATCGCTGAAGGCCGAGTCGACATCATCATCGGAACTCAACTGGTGGCGAAAGGTCACAATTTTCCGCGTCTCAATCTCGTCGGCGTAGTCGATGCTGATCTCGGTCTCGGCAATGGCGATCCGCGTGCAGCGGAACGCACGTTTCAATTGCTCAATCAGGTCATCGGTCGCGCCGGACGCGAGAAAGGCTTTGGCGTCGGCTATCTGCAGACACATCAGCCCGAACACCCGGTGATGAAGGCATTGGTTGCGGCAGACCGCGAAGCCTTTTACGCCAGCGAGATTGAAGCACGCGAGCGCGCGATGTATCCGCCGTTCGGGCGGCTAGCGAGTCTTGTTATTTCGGCGGGTGATCGGCCGAGTGCTGAAGGGTTCGCGCGCAAGCTTGCGTCTGCCGCGCCATTCGATGAGCGCGTGCAGGTTTTGGGTCCCGCCGAAGCACCGCTGGCTGTGATCAAGGGTCGTTACCGTTTCAGAATTCTTGTGAAGTCTGCGCGCAATTTCGATCTGTCGGAGTATCTGCGCGACTGGATTGCCGCTGGACCGAAGACGAAGGGCAATATCAGGCTTGAGATCGACGTTGATCCGCAAAGCTTTTTGTAGTCCACGAAAGCAAAAAGGCCGGTGCGCGTGGCATCGGCCCCTTGGATTTTCTATTAGACGCGTTGCTTACTGAACTTCGGCGACGATACGTCCGAGTCCCTTGTCTTCGGTGATGCCGATTGCGCTTGCGGCGCCTTTCGACAGATCGAGAACGCGGCCTTCGACGAACGGCCCGCGATCGTTCACCGTCACCACGACGCTTTTCCCGGCATGCGTTACTTTCAGGCGCGTTCCGAACGGCAAAGTCCGGTGAGCCGCGGTCATCGCATCCTCATCGAATTTCTGGCCGGACGCTGTTTCGCCGCCGGGCTCGTCATTCTTTCCGTAGAACGAGGCGACTCCCGAAAAGCTCTGGCTGGAATCGGCCGAAGCCTTAGCTTCTCGCGCGTCCTTTGCAGGGTTGGCATCAGCATTTTTACGAGCGAATGCAATGCCATAGGAGCCGGCAAGGGCGATGGAAGTGCCGATTGCGAGAATTGCCAGGCCGTTGCGAAATGGCGCACGGAGCCCTCTCCCGCGAATGAGGGTGGTGTTCATCGAGTGAGTCCCTTTATCGTATATCCAAGCGATTGCTGGCTAATTCCGAGCCAGCCTTATGAGCCGCGGTGGATCGTCCAATAATGGGGCTTAAGCGCGGCCAGATGAATCGCTTCGGGCGGCCGCATATATGGTCCAATAGCGATAGATAAACTTACGTTTCAGAAAGTTACACGTAATAAAACTATACTTTTATAGATTATACTTAGTTATACTGTATAAATCGTGAGACTATTGCCTGCCCAAGTAGTCTCATTGTTGCCGTATTGATTGCTGCTATGCAGTAAGGTAATTGCTGCATGTGCGAAATGGGCAGCTCCGTTGACCCTAGCGAACACGTCCGGCGAAATTTTTTGGCTCAACGGCCGCGCAGCGCACGCAATGGCCAAACGGTGACGGACTTGGAATCGAAGGGCGAGAATGCGGCGAGCGGGACCGGGTAGCACTCGCTGGCGCGATCCGATTTCAGAGCGTTTCGAGGCTCGAAAAATCCGCGACAAAGCGCCATTCCGGAACGTATTTTCGCGCGTTCCATCATGTTGCACCTGCACTCGCGCTATGTTAGCAAACCCGCGATTTCAGGCCGCCGGGCTTCTTGCTCCGGCCGAAAATCGAAGTCCCGCTTGAATTCCAAGGACTTGGATCGCTTGGTGCCGTCGTGGGCGCCTCATGAATGCGATGGTCTTTTCCTTGAGCGTTCTGCAGCTAGAAGAGTGGTTTCGTGGCAGCTGAAGCTTCATCCGTATCTGGCGTGTCCGGCCGTTATGCGACGGCACTTTTCGAACTGGCTCGCGACCAAAAATCCATCGATTCCGTGAAGGCCGATCTCGACAAGTTCGAGACGATGCTCGCCGGCAGCCCGGACCTTTCGCGTCTGGTGCGGAGCCCGGTGTTCACATCCGACACGCAGATCAAGGCGCTGTCCGCCGTTCTCGACAAGGCGGGCATCAAGGGCACCGCTGCCAACTTTCTGAAAGTTTTGACCAAGAACCGCCGGCTGTTCGCAGTCGGCGATGTTTTGCGCGCGTTCCGCGCGCTGGTCGCGAAATTCCGCGGTGAAGCCACCGCCGAAGTCACCGTCGCCGAAAAACTCAGCGACAAGAATCTCGACGCCTTGAAGGCCGCGCTGAAAGCGGTCTCAGGCAAGGACGTCGATCTCAACGTGAAGGTCGATCCGTCGATCATCGGCGGGCTTGTCGTCAAGCTCGGCAGCCGCATGGTCGATAGCTCGCTCCGCACCAAACTCAATTCGATCAAGCACGCGATGAAAGAGGCAGGCTGATGGACATCCGCGCCGCGGAAATTTCCGCAATTCTGAAAGACCAGATCAAGAATTTCGGACAGGAAGCCGAAGTCACCGAAGTCGGTCAGGTGCTGTCCGTCGGTGACGGTATCGCCCGCGTCTTCGGTCTCGACAACGTTCAGGCCGGCGAAATGGTCGAGTTCGAGAACGGTACGCGCGGCATGGCGCTGAACCTCGAAAGCGACAACGTCGGCATCGTTATTTTCGGCGCCGACCGCGAAATTAAAGAAGGCCAGACCGTCAAGCGCACCCGCGCCATCGTGGACACGCCGGTCGGCAAGGGGCTTCTGGGCCGCGTCGTCGACGCTCTCGGAAACCCGATCGACGGCAAGGGCCCGATCAAGGCGGACAAGCGCATGCGCGTGGACGTCAAGGCGCCCGGCATCATTCCGCGCAAATCGGTGCATGAGCCGATGGCGACCGGCCTCAAGGCTGTCGACGCACTCATTCCCGTCGGCCGCGGCCAGCGCGAGCTGATCATCGGCGACCGTCAGACCGGCAAGACCGCAATCGCGCTCGACACCATTCTCAATCAGAAGTCGCTCAACGGCGCAGGCGCTCCGGAAAGCCAGAAGCTGTATTGCGTGTACGTCGCCGTCGGCCAGAAGCGTTCGACCGTCGCGCAATTCGTGAAGGTTTTGGAAGAACAAGGCGCGATGGAATATTCCGTCGTCGTCGCCGCGACCGCATCCGACCCCGCGCCGATGCAGTATCTTGCGCCGTTCACTGGCTGCACGATGGGTGAATTCTTCCGCGACAACGGCATGCACGCCGTTATCATTTACGACGACTTGTCCAAGCAGGCCGTCGCTTATCGTCAGATGTCGCTGTTGCTGCGCCGTCCGCCGGGCCGCGAAGCGTATCCGGGCGACGTGTTCTATCTTCACTCTCGTTTGCTCGAGCGTTCGGCGAAGCTGAACGACGAACAGGGCAACGGTTCGCTCACCGCGCTTCCGGTCATCGAGACGCAGGCGAACGACGTGTCGGCCTACATTCCAACCAACGTGATTTCGATCACTGACGGCCAGATCTTTCTGGAAACCGATCTGTTCTTCCAGGGCATCCGTCCTGCGGTGAACGTCGGCCTCTCCGTGTCGCGCGTGGGATCGTCTGCGCAGACCAAGGCGATGAAGAAGGTCGCCGGCAAGATCAAGGGTGAGCTTGCGCAATACCGCGAAATGGCGGCGTTCGCGCAGTTCGGCTCCGACCTCGACGCTTCGACCCAGCGTTTGCTCGCGCGCGGTTCGCGCCTCACCGAACTTCTCAAGCAGCCGCAGTTCTCGCCGCTGAAGATGGAAGAACAGGTTTGCGTGATCTGGGCCGGCACCAACGGCTATCTCGACGCGCTTCCGGTGTCGAAGGTTCGCGGTTTCGAGGACGGCCTGCTGTCGCTTCTGCGCGGCAAGCACACTGACATTCTCAACGCGATCCGCGACTCGAAGGACCTGTCGGACGATACCGCCGGCAAGCTCAAGAGCGTCGTCGAAGGTTTCGCCAAGACGTTCGCTTAAACTCGTCGTTCGGAGATAGACGGTGGCAAGTCTCAAGGACATGCGTGTCCGCATCGCCTCCACAAAGGCGACGCAGAAGATCACGAAGGCCATGCAGATGGTCGCAGCCTCCAAGCTGCGCCGCGCGCAGCAGGCGGCTGAAGCCGCGCGTCCCTATGCCGAGCGCATGGATGCCGTGATTTCCAACATTGCGACCGCCGCCGCAGGCTCGGGCTCCGCGCCGAAGCTGCTGTCGGGCTCCGGCAACGACAAGATCCATCTGCTTCTGGTCTGCACAGGCGAACGCGGCCTCTGCGGCGCGTTTAACTCCTCGATCGCGCGCCTTGCGCGCGAGAAGGCCCTGTCGCTGATGAACCAGGGCAAAGAGGTCAAGATTTTCTGCGTCGGCCGCAAGGGCTACGAATCGCTCCGCCGCCAGTTCGAGCGGCAGATCGTCGGCCACGTCGATCTGCGCGCCGTGAAGGTTCTCAGCTTCAAGGACGCCGAAGGCATTGCGAAGAAGATCATCGCGATGTTCGACGCCAATGAGTTCGACGTCTGCACGCTGTTCTACTCACGCTTCAAGTCGGTGATCGCGCAGGTGCCGACCGCCCAGCAGATCATTCCGCTGGTCGTCGAAGCCAAGGACGCGAAGGCGGAAGCCGCGCCTGCTTACGAATACGAGCCGGAAGAAGACGAAATCCTCACTTCGCTGCTGCCGCGCAATCTCGCGGTGCAGATTTTCCGCGCGCTTCTCGAAAACAACGCGTCGTTCTACGGCGCGCAGATGAGCGCGATGGACAACGCAACGCGCAACGCGGGCGAAATGATCCGCAAGCAGACCATCACCTACAACCGCACGCGGCAGGCGATGATTACGAAAGAACTCATCGAAATCATTTCGGGAGCGGAGGCGGTCTGATGGCTTATTCTGTTTCAGCGACGACCAAGGGCGGACGCAACGGCCGCGCGATCCTCGACAATGGCGGGCTTGGGCTCGCGATGGGCCTGCAGAAGGAATTCGGCGGCACCGGCGAAGGCCACAACCCCGAGCAGTTGTTCGCGCTCGGCTGGTCGGCCTGCTTCTGCTCGGCCGTCCTTCTTCTTTCCAAAAAGCACGGCCTCGACGGACAGGACGCCCGCGTCACCGTCAACCTCAACATGGACAAGGACGACGTTTCATTCGGCTTCAAGGCCGACATCAAGCTGGTCCTGCCGGGCGCCGACAAAGCCAAACTGCAGGCGCTGATCGAAGACGCCCACAAGATTTGCCCGTATTCGCGCGCGACGCGCAACAACGTGCCCGTCACGTTGACCGTCGGCTAAAGGTTTCAAGGAGAACTAATCATGGCAACAGCAGCCAACCAGACCGGCCGCGTATCTCAGGTGATCGGTGCCGTCGTCGACGTGCAGTTCGAAGGCTATCTGCCTGCGATCTTGAACGCGATCGAAACCACCAACAACGGCAACCGCCTCGTGCTGGAAGTCGCGCAGCATCTCGGTGAATCGACCGTTCGTGCGATTGCGATGGACACCACTGAGGGACTCGTCCGCGGTCAGGAAGTCAAAGACACCGGGTCGCCGATCAAGGTGCCGGTGGGCGCAGGTACGCTTGGCCGCATCATGAACGTCATCGGCGAGCCGGTCGACGAACAGGGTCCGGTGAAGTCGGAAGGTTCGCGTGCGATCCATCAGGAAGCGCCGGCCTACACCGATCAATCCACCGAGGCTGAAATTCTCGTCACCGGCATCAAGGTCGTGGACCTTCTCGCGCCTTACGCAAAGGGCGGCAAGATCGGCCTGTTCGGCGGCGCGGGCGTCGGCAAGACCGTGCTCATTCAGGAATTGATCAACAACGTCGCGAAGGCGCACGGCGGCTACTCCGTGTTCGCAGGCGTCGGCGAGCGGACCCGCGAAGGCAACGACCTCTATCACGAGTTCATCGAATCCGGCGTCAACAAGAAGGGCGGCGGCGAAGGCTCGAAATGCGCTCTGGTGTACGGCCAGATGAACGAGCCTCCGGGCGCACGCGCGCGCGTCGGCCTCACGGGTCTCACGGTTGCCGAACATTTCCGCGACCAGGGCCAGGACGTGCTGTTCTTCGTCGACAACATCTTCCGCTTCACGCAGGCGGGTTCGGAAGTGTCGGCGTTGCTCGGCCGTATTCCTTCGGCGGTGGGCTATCAGCCGACGCTCGCGACCGACATGGGCGCGCTGCAGGAGCGCATCACCACGACCAACAAGGGCTCGATCACCTCGGTGCAGGCCATCTACGTTCCGGCCGACGACTTGACCGACCCGGCGCCGGCAACCTCGTTCGCCCATTTGGACGCAACGACCGTGTTGAACCGCGCGATTTCCGAAAAGGGCATCTATCCAGCGGTGGACCCGCTCGATTCGACCTCGCGCATGCTGTCGCCGCTGATTGTCGGCGACGAGCACTATCAGACCGCGCGCATGGTTCAGCAGGTGCTGCAGAAGTACAAGTCGCTGCAGGACATCATCGCGATTCTCGGCATGGACGAGCTGTCCGAAGAGGACAAGCTGACGGTGGCGCGCGCCCGCAAGGTCGAGCGCTTTTTGTCGCAGCCGTTCCACGTCGCCGAAGTGTTCACCGGCTCGCCGGGCAAGTTCGTCGACCTCGCCGACACCATCAAGGGCTTCAAGGATCTTTGCGAAGGCAAGTACGACCATCTGCCGGAAGCGGCGTTCTACATGGTCGGCACGATCGAAGAAGCCGTCGAGAAGGGCAAGAAGCTCGCGGCTGAGGCGGCCTAAGCAAAATGGCGACGTTCCATTTCGATCTCGTCTCGCCTGAGAAGCTCGCCTATTCGGGCGAAGTCGATCAGGTCGACATTCCGGGCGTCGAAGGCGACTTCGGCGTGCTCGCCGGACATGCGCCGGTCGTCGCGACCATTCGTCCTGGCATCCTGACGATCACCGCGAACGGCAAGCACGAGAAGATCATTGTGCTCGGCGGCCTCGCCGAAGTGTCGGACAAGGGCCTGACCGTTCTCGCGGATGTTGCGACCTCGATGGCCGAACTCGACAGGGCTGCGTTCGCCGACAAGATTTCGGAAATGGAAGAAGGTCTGAAGGAACACGAAGGCGACGAACTCGATCAGGCGATCACGCGCCTCGACCAGTTCAAGCAGATCCAGCATCAGATGAATGCGACGGCGATGCACTAAGCATCGTGTCTCGAAATTCAAAGAGCCCTGCATTTGCAGGGCTTTTTTGTTGCCCTATTTTTTGGAGAACTCCGCGAACTCCTTCACCACACGCTCATAGACCGGCCGCTTGAACGGCACGATCAGGCCGGGAAGATTTTTCATTGGTTCCCAGCGCCAGTCGACGAACTCCGCCTTGTGACCGGCGGGCGATGCGACATTGATCTCCGAATCCTTGCCGGTGAAACGCACCGCGTACCATTTCTGCTTCTGGCCGCGATAGCGTCCCTTCCACGCGCGCCCCGCAATGGTACGGGGAATGTCGTAGGTCAGCCAGTCCTTGACCTCGGCGAGCTTCTCGACCGATTGCGCATTGGTTTCTTCGTAGAGCTCGCGCTTGGCAGCCGCCCACGTATCCTCGCCGGCATCGACGCCGCCTTGCGGCATCTGCCAGACATGCGTCGCATCGACATGTTCGGGACCGCCGGCGCGCCGCCCGATGAAGACGAGCCCGGCGGAATTGATCAGCATCATGCCGACGCAGGTCCGGTAGGGCAGGTCGTCGTAACGCGCCATTGCGTGAAAGCCCTTTGAGCGCCGAGTGTCAGTGGCCAAGTTCGAGCGGCCGTCGGCCGCTTAGCTTGATTTTGGTTTCAGCATCGCCGTTGTCAACGGCACCAGCATGATGCCGCGGCTTTCCAGCTGCCTGGCCCAGTTCCCGATGCGCTCCACCGACATCGGCAATGCGGACGCGACGCCTACCGACGTACCGCGCTCTTTCGCAAGAGTCTCGAGTTTCGCCAGCGAACGGTCGATTTCGGCGGGCGTCGGAACGGTATCGATGACAACATCGGCTTTCGCAAACGGCATCGCCTGAGCCTCCGCGGCGACCCCCGCGATGCTGCGCGGCGAAGAACCGTCATCGAGCCATGCCAGCCCGCGCTTGGCCGCGTCCTTGACGATGGGTTGTAGTGCTGCATCCGTCGTCACGAAACGCGAGCCCATGAAGTTGGCGATACCGACATAGCCCTGAAAGCGGCTCATGTGCCATGCGAGGCGATCGAGGTTCTGCTCGGCGTCCTGCGTCGTCAGGAGAGTTTGCGGACCCGGATCGTTGTCGGGATAGTCGAACGGCTCCATTGGCACTTGCAGAAGAATTTCGTGCTTCTGCGAACGCGCGCGTTCGACGAGCTTCGACGGATCGGAGCCGTAAGGCGTGAACGCCAGTGTCACCGCCGGAGGCAGCTTCATGATGGCGTCGGCGGTTTTCGCAGCACCCACACCAAGGCCGGTGATGACGATGGCGATGCTCGGTGTCTTCGCCGCCATCGCGCGGATTGCGTCGCTGCCGCCGGCATAGGCGCGGAATGGTTTCATCCCGTCCGCCGCGATCGGGATCATGCCGTAGCGCGAGTTTTCCAGAAGTTTTGGATTGGTGCCGCCCATCGCAGGCGGTGTGTCGACTTCGATTTTCTCGGCGCCGGGATCGCCGGTGCTTGCGCCGCCGCCGACCATGACGTCCTGCCGCTTGCCGCTCGATCCATCGATGATGGTGATCGTTTGCGTCGCGGGCGTAGGCGCGGTTGCCGTCTGCTGCTGTTGGGCTGCGGGCGCTGCGGCTTTCGGCTTTGTCTTGTCGCCGGGCAAAGCGGACGGATCGTAAGCGACTTTCGCGACGGGCTCGCCGCCCAGCGGATTATCGTTGAAAAGCGCAAAGCCGAGGAAGGTCAGAAGAAACAGTGCCAGCACGGACGCGAACAATTGCGGCACCGTGAAGGGCAGCCGGATGCGCCGTTTGCGCGGCCGGTCCTGTCCGAGCGGGGCACTCAGATCGTCGGTGGTCACTGCCTTCAACCTCGCGAATCAATTGCGGGAATCCTATCACGGCCCCTGATTCCGGGGCCGCAACCGCGGCCCAAAAGCACGCCGGTTCCGCCTTCAATGACGCACCACAAACGAAAAGGGCGGCCCCAAGGCCGCCCGAAACGCTATTCCCGAAGATTGATTCAGTTCGCCGATTTGGCGGGCGCGGCCTTGTCCGGCGCCGGCGTGGACGACGAGGTCTGCTTGATGCCGTGCAGGAGATCGTCGGCGGTCTTGAGCGCCTTGTCGTCCTTGGCATCCGGCGGCACGTAGGATTGCGAGCCGGTCTGCTCGTCGCCTTCGGCCTTGAGATGGCCGCGCAGTGAGGCTTCGCCCTTGGTGTTGGTGTCTGACTTCGCCTTCACATCGTCCGGCAAGTCCTGAAGCACTTCGATATCCGGCGTGATGCCCTTGGCCTGAATCGATTTGCCCGACGGCGTGAAGTAGCGCGCGGTGGTCAGACGCAGTGCGCCGTTGCCCGAGCCGAGCGGAATGATGGTCTGCACCGAGCCCTTGCCGAACGAGCGGGTACCAACCAGCGTTGCGCGCTTGTGATCCTGCAACGCGCCGGCGACGATTTCGGAGGCCGAAGCCGAGCCGCCATTGATGAGAACGATCACCGGCTTGCCCTTGGCGAGGTCGCCGGGCTTTGCCGTGCGGCGCTGGGTTTCCTCGGCGTTACTGCCGCGGGTCGAGACGATCTCGCCGCGATCGAGGAAAGCGTCGGACACGGAGACGGCTTCTTCAAGCAATCCGCCGGGATTGTTGCGCAGGTCGATGATGTAGCCTTTCAGCTTGTCGCCGATCTGCGAGGACAGATTAGCCATCTCGCGCTTGAGGCCTTCGGTGGTCTGCTCGTTGAACGTCGTGATGCGGATATAGGCGATGTCGTCAGCCTCGACACGCGCACGAACCGAGCGCACGCGGATGTTGTCGCGTACCAGCGTCAGCTCCATCGGCTTGTCCTGACCCTTGCGGACCACCTTCAGCTTGATCTTGGTGTTGACCGGGCCGCGCATCTTCTCGACCGCCTGATTGAGCGTGAGGCCCTGCACCGCGTCGTCGTCGATATTGGTGATGATGTCGTTGGCGAGAATGCCGGCCTTCGACGCAGGCGTGTCGTCGATCGGCGACACAACCTTGATCAGGCCGTCCTCCATCGTGACTTCGATGCCGAGGCCGCCGAATTCGCCGCGGGTCTGCACCTGCATGTCCTTGAAGCTCTTCGCATCCATGTAGCTGGAATGCGGATCGAGGCCGGTGAGCATGCCGCTGATCGCGGTCTCGATGAGCTTGGTGTCATCCGGCTTCTCGACGTAGTCGCTGCGCACGCGCTCGAACACGTCGCCGAACAAATTGAGCTGGCGATAGGTGTCGGCCGATGCAGCCCGAGCCGTGGACCCGACCAGCGCAGCGCGCGGCTGGGTCAGCATCAGGGTTGCTGCGGCGCCGGCGGCGGCGCTGAGAAGAATGAGTGAAGTCTTGCGCATTATCCGCGAACCTTTTCGCCTGCAGTTGCGGTCCACCATGGACCTGGATCGATCGGAGTGCCGTCTTTGCGGAACTCGATGTAAAGTATCGGCTGGCTGGAAGCTGCCGCCAGAATCGAAGCGACCTGGGATGTGCTTCCCATCGTCGCAACCGGCTCTCCCGTCAGAACGAACTGGCCAATATTGACCGAAATGCGTTCCATCCCGGCGATAAGGACATGATACCCGCCGCCAGCGTTGAGGATCAAGAGTTGTCCATAGCTGCGGAACGGCCCTGCATAGACAACCCAGCCGTCACACGGGGTTGTGACCTGCGCACCTGGCCTCGTGGCGATGGAAATACCCTTTTCCTGGCCTCCCGCGCCGTCCGATCCGCCGAAATTGCGAATCTTCATGCCGTTAACCGGAAGCCGCAATAATCCCTTGGCCGATGCAAAAGAGATGGCCGGACTGAGACGTCCGGGGTCCTTCAGCGCGCCCAGATCGGGTTTGCCGTTTAATGAGGCAGGCGTTCCCTGAAGTTCCGCAGCGGCAGCGGCCTTCGCCGCGCTCTTGACGTCCTGTTCCATCTTGCCGATGAGACCCTGCAGATCCTCGGTCTGTTTTGAAAGCGCGAGCGCACGCTGCCTCTCGGCGTCCATGTCCTTCTCGGCAGCGGCCTGATTCTTCTGGCGCTCCTGCACGAGCGCTGCGAGACGTGTCGAGTCCTCTTTCAATTTGTCGCGGTCGGTCGCCAGACGGTCGCGTTCCTCGGAAATATTTTTGCGGAGCGCGATGAGTTCGCCGAGATCGCTCGACAGTTTCACGGCGCGCGCGCGCATCTCCGGCACCACCGAACCGAGAAGCATCGCAGTGCGCAGCGATTGCAGCGCGTCTTCGGGACGCACGAACAATGCTGGCGGCGCCCGGCGTCCGGCGCGTTGTAGCGCGGCAAGCACTTCGGCGATCTCATCGCGGCGTGAGGCCAACGAAGCGCGAATCTGCTGCTCGCGTGCGTCGAGCGGACGAATGCGCCCTTCGGTGTCCGCCATCTGTGCTTCGACGTCGCGCACCCGCGAAGCAATGCTAATGAGCTGCTGATTGAGCTTGGTGCGATCCTGACCGATCGCAGCAATGTCGTTCTTCAGCCTGTCCTGTTGCTGCAGCGCCTTCTGCTGCTGCTCGCGCGTGTCTTCGAGTTCTTTGGCTTTCCGTTTGATCTCGTCTGCGTCGGGCGCGGAAACTTTCGTCGCCGGCGATTGCGCGCGCACGGCATCGAACGGAATCGGAAGCAGCATCGCCAGCCCAAGCGGCAGCGCCGCGACGCACAGCCTGCGCAGTCGTGGCGTACAATCATCGATGGCGGTTGCTTCGATCACTGCCGTATGTGCCTTCAGGCGCGATGATAAGGATGGCCGGATAAAATGGTCGCGGCGCGGTAAATCTGTTCCAGCAGCATCACGCGCACCATCTGATGCGGCCACGTCGCCCGGCCAAACGCAATGCTGATTTTGGCTTTGCGCCTCAATTCAGGCGAAAGTCCGTCTGCGCCGCCGATCAGAAAAACTGTCGGCAGCCCTTGGTCGCGATTTTTACCGAAATGACGGGCGAATTTCGCGCTGTCGACAGCCTCGCCGCGCTCATCGAGTGCGACGGTGACAGATTTTTCAGGAATCAGCGCCGCGATAGCGGAGGCTTCCTCGGCCATTCGTGTCGCAGCGTCGCGCGCGCGGCTTTCCGGAATTTCATGAAGTTCGATGGCACGAAAGCCGGTCTTGCGGCCGCTCTCGTCGAACCGCTCGCGGTAGCGGTCCGCGAGTTCCCGTTCCGGGCCCTGCTTGAGCTTTCCGACGGCAATGACGATGACTCGCATGCGCGCACGCTAACATGCGCGTCAGCACATGAACACGCAGACGCCGACCTTCGTCAGCGCGCCGTTTAGCGGGCCTTGGCGGCCGGTTTGTCCGAGGTCCACATCTTCTCGAGATTGTAGAACTCGCGGACTTCCGGTCTGAACACATGCACGATCACATCGCCGGAATCGATCAGCACCCAGTCGCAATTGGGCAATCCCTCGACGTGAGGGGCCGCGATGCCGTTTTCCTTGAGACCCTTCGCCACGTTCTCCGCGATCGCGCCGACGTGACGGTTGGCCCGCCCCGAGGTGACGATCATGTAGTCCGAGATGGAGGATTTGCCGCGAAGGTCGATGGTGACCGTTTCTTCCGCCTTCATGTCGTCGAGGCGGGAGAGGATCAGGTTCAGCGTCTTGTCGGCGTCAGGCTGCGCCTTCAAGACCGCTACAGGCGTTGCTTTTAAAGGCTTGGCTTTGGACTTCGATACCGACTTCGCCAAAACCTTTTTAGACAATACAGATGTGGCCAGGGACCATTCCTTTCACTGTATCGCGAACATCGAATCTCGATGCCCGACAATCATACTACGCATGTGGGGTTAACGGTTTCAATGTTCCAGATGACGGTGCGGTGAAATCCAACCTGTTGCATGAAAGCGTCATTCGGATTTCCAGCTTCCGTCGGGGTTTCTCAGCCGCGTTGACGACAGATCGGATTTGAGGCCGGTCAGAAACACCCAGGCGGGCGCTGCGCGGTCGGCCAATGTGCCGGAATCCTGTTCATCAATGCGATAGGGCGCAAGAGCCTTTGCCGCGACCGACGACAGCGCGCGAAAACTGTCCGGCGGGCGGTCGATGACCGCAATCGGCATGAGATCGGCGATGCGCCGCCAGCTTTCCCAACGATCGAACTGCGCCAGATTGTCCGCGCCCATCAGCCACACGAAACGAACGCCGGAACAGCGCCGCCGCAAAAATGAAATTGTGTCGTAGGTGTAGCGCGTGCCGATGACGGTTTCGAGACGGCTCACGTCGATGCGCGGGTGATGCGCCATTGTCTCGGCAGCAATCACGCGGCGGTCGAGCGCGGGCAGCGTGCTGTTTTCCTTGAGCGGATTGCCCGGCGACACCAGCCACCAGACGCGATCCAGTTGCAGCCGCTTCATCGCAAACAGGCTGATCGCGCGGTGCGCCTCATGCGGCGGATTGAACGACCCGCCGAGCAGGCCGATCCGCATGCCGTCGGTGTGCAACGGGATGGCGTGGGAAACCGGCGCGTCGTTCACGAAACTACGATCACAGGCATGCACTCACGGTCGCGTTTGTCCGGTGCCGTGAACGCGATATTTGAAGCTGGTCAGCTGCTCGACGCCGACGGGACCGCGGGCGTGAAACTTGCCGGTCGCGATGCCGATTTCCGCGCCGAAACCGAATTCGCCGCCGTCTGCGAACTGCGTCGACGCATTATGCAGAACGATGGCCGAATCCACTTCGTTGAGGAATTTCTCGGCGGTCTTTTTATCTTCCGTCACGATGGCATCGGTGTGATGCGAGCCATAACGCGCGATCAACTCAATGGCCTCATTCACGCCATTGACGACGCGGGCGGAAATAATCGCGTCCTCATATTCGGTTGACCAGTCTTCTTCCGATGCAGGCTTCACGCGGCTATCGGCCTTCTGCACGGCTTCGTCACCGCGCACTTCGCAGTTCGCATCGAGCAGCATCGTGATCAGCGGCTTGAGTTGCGCGGATGCGGCAGCCTTGTCGATCAGGAGATTTTCCGCAGCCCCGCAGACGCCGGGGCGGCGCATCTTGGCGTTGAGCACAATGGTCTTGGCCATGTCGAGCGAAGCGGCCTTGTCGACATAGACGTGATTGACGCCTTCGAGATGCGCGAACACCGGCACGCGCGCTTCAGCCTGCACGCGCGCGACGAGGCTCTTGCCGCCACGCGGCACGATCACGTCGATTGATCCATTGAGTCCGCTCAGCAGCAGGCCGACGGCTGCACGATCGCGTGTCGGCACAAGCGTGATGGCCTGTTCGGGCAATCCGGCCCTGCGCAATCCTTCGACAAGGCATTCGTGAATGGCGCGGCACGACCGGAAACTGTCCGAGCCGCCGCGCAGGATCACGGCGTTGCCGGACTTCAGGCACAACGCGCCGGCGTCGGCTGCGACATTGGGGCGGCTCTCGAAAATCACCGCGACGACACCGATCGGCACGCGCACGCGCTCGATGGTCATGCCGTTGGGCCGGGTCCAGTTTTCGGTGACGACCCCGATGGGGTCGGCGATGCCGCGCACGACATCGATGCCGTCGGCCATCGCCTCGATCCGCGCCTGATTGAGCGTCAGCCGGTCGATGAACGCGCTGGTCGCGCCGCTTGCTTTGGCTTCGGCCACATCCTCGGCATTGGCCGCAAGGATCTTCGCGGCATTGGCGCGAACCGAAGCCGCCATCGCTGCCAGCGCGTCGTTCTTCTGGCCGGCCGGGGCAAGCGCCAGAACCCGCTCGGCGCGGCGCGCGCCGGCGGCGAGTTCGGACATCAGCGACGGCAGATCGGCGCCATCGAGGGCTTTGAGCGGTGCGGACATGACTGAACGATGAGAGCTATATGTCTAAGGCTATGCAGTAACACGAATTTTCGGAAGCTGCGAGGCGGGGCGGGCATGTCTCGCGTGCAAACTCGGCCAATGACCCAGTCGGCCATTGGCCTACTCCTGGGCCGGCCGCGTTTATCTGCCACCGTCCGCGCCGCGCTGGCCGCCCACCACCAAGTCGTCGCGGTGGATCATCTCGGCCCGGCCGCTGATCCCGAGAATCTGGGCAGCGTCCGACGAGGACCGACCTTTGATCTTTTCGGCATCGTCCGCGTCGTAGGCCACAAGGCCGCGCCCGATCTCGTGCATATCCGGGCCGCGCACCACGACGGCATCGCCGCGCGCGAACTGGCCGTCGACGCGAATGATGCCTGCCGGCAAGAGGCTTTTCCCCGCGCGCAGAGCGGTGACCGCACCGGCGTCAATCGTGAGTGTGCCCTTCGGCTCAAGAGAGCCTGCGATCCAGCGCTTGCGCGCCGTGACGGGATTGGCCGGCGTCAGGAACCAGGTGCACGGCCCGCCATCGGCGATGGCCTTGAGGGGATGTTCGATCTTGCCCGATGCGATCAGCATATGCGTGCCGGATGAGGTCGCAATCTTAGCGGCCTCGATCTTGGTGCGCATGCCGCCGCGCGACAGTTCGGATTCCGCTGCACCCGCCATCGCTTCGATGTCGGCGGTGACGGCGTTCACAACGGGAATGAGCTTCGCATTCGGATTGGTGCCGGGCGGTGCGGTGTAGAGTCCGTCGATATCCGAGAGCAGAACGAGCAAGTCCGAACTCGTCATCGTGGCGACGCGCGCTGCGAGCCGGTCGTTGTCGCCGTAGCGGATTTCGTTGGTCGCGACCGTGTCGTTCTCGTTGATGACGGGAACAGCGCGCCATTCGAGCAGCTTGGTGATCGTTGAGCGCGCGTTGAGATAGCGGCGGCGCTCTTCGGTGTCCTGCAGAGTGACGAGAATCTGTCCCGCGCCGATGCCATGATCGCCCAGCACTTCCGACCATATGCGTGCGAGCGCGATCTGGCCTACGGCCGCGGCGGCCTGGCTTTCTTCGAGCTTCAATGTCCCGCCCGGCAATTTGAGGCGGCTGCGGCCGAGCGCGATCGAGCCGGACGACACGACAAGGACATCCTTGCCCTCGTTGTGAAGTTTGGCGATGTCGGCTGCGAGTGCGGCGAGCCACGATGCACGCACTTCGCCGGCGGCAGCGTCGATCAGAAGCGACGATCCGACTTTGACGACGATACGGCGAAACTGGCTGAGTTTGGGGTTTGACATGACAGGCAATGATTTGAGGACGGTGTAAACGGAATTGCGAAAACATCAGCGCGGCAGCGGTGTCCACGCCTCAGATTCCGGTTCGCGCTCGGCAGCGGTTTTCGCCTTTGAGGAGACCGGCGCTTCGCCGATCAGCTTGGACAATTCGCGTAATGCCTCCGGCACGCCTTCGCCGGTGACGCCGGAAATCAGCAGCGGCGTCTTTTTCGATGCGCGCTTCAACCGGGCTTTCTGTTCTTTCAAATCTTCCGGCGACACCGCGTCGATCTTGTTCAGCGCGACGATCTCGATCTTGGCGGCGAGGGTATCGGCGTAGGCTTCGAGTTCGGCGCGCACGGTCTTGTAGGCTTTGCCTGCGTGTTCGCAGGTTGCATCGACGAGATGCAGCAAAACGCGACAGCGCTCGACGTGGCCTAAAAATCGGTCGCCGAGTCCTGCGCCTTCATGCGCGCCTTCGATCAGGCCTGGAATATCCGCAAGCACGAATTCGCGGCCGTCGATGCGCACCACGCCAAGCTGCGGATGCAGCGTCGTGAACGGATAGTCCGCGATCTTCGGCTTCGCCGCGCTGACGACCGAAAGGAATGTCGATTTGCCCGCGTTCGGCAATCCGACAAGGCCTGCATCCGCGATCAGTTTCAGCCGCAGCCAGATCCAGCGCTCCTGTCCGATCTGTCCGGGATTGGCGTTGCGCGGCGCGCGATTGGTCGATGTCTTGAAATGCGCGTTGCCGAACCCGCCATTGCCGCCTTTGGCGAGCACGAATGTCTCGCCGACTTTGGTGAAGTCGTGGATCAGCGTCTCGCGATCCTCGTCGAAAATCTGCGTGCCGAGCGGCACTTTCAGAACGATGTCCTTGGCATTGGCACCATGACGGTCCGAGCCCATGCCGTCGGTGCCTTTTGCCGCCTTGAAATGCTGCTGGTAGCGATAATCAATCAGTGTGTTGAGACCGTCGGCGACTTCGACGATGACGTCGCCGCCGCGTCCGCCATTGCCGCCGGAAGGGCCGCCATACTCGATGAACTTCTCGCGGCGGAACGCCACGCAGCCGTTTCCGCCGTCGCCGGAGCGGATAAACACTTTTGCTTCATCGAGAAATTTCATGGCTCATCCGTAACGCACGGTCCTTGCAGCGGCAACATATTGAATGCAGAGAAAAGGCTTAATTGCCGCAGTTTGGCCGTGTTGCCGGAGCGGCATCGAACGCTTACACGACACCGGCAACCGAATTAACGAATGCGCCGCTCCGCAATGCTCACCCGTTTCTCCCGCGATCTGACCGACCGCTCCGCGCGGCTTGCAGGCATCGGCCTGATGCTGCTCGGCGTGTTGCTGTTCTCCATAGGCGACGCGCTCGGCAAACACATCGTCACGGCTTACGCGGTCGGCCAGTTGCTGCTGTTGCGGTCGATCGCATCGCTCATTTTGCTGTCGCCGACGATCTGGCGTAACCGCGCGGACTTCGAGCAGATCGAGCGTCCCTGGCTTCAATTCTTTCGCGTATCGCTGTCGAGCGGCGAAGTGCTCATGTTTTTCTGGGCGACGGTCTATCTTCCGCTGGCCGACATCATCACCTTCTATCTCGCGTCTCCGATTTTCGTCACGGCCGGCTCGGCCATCTTCCTGAAAGAGCGTGTCGGCTGGCGGCGGTGGAGCGCCGTTCTTCTCGGTTTCGTCGGCGTCATCATCGCATTGCAGCCCTCGGTGCAGACGTTGACCTGGCCGGCGCTGATCGCGTTGACGGGCAGCGTTCTGTTCGCGATCCAGATGATCGTCACCCGTTCGCTGCGACGAACCTCCGACGTTGTTTTGGCCGCGAGCCAGTTCGTCAGCACACTTGTCCTCGGCGCGATTCTGACGGCCATCGCCGGATGGAAAACGCCGACGTCGTTCGACTTCGCGCTGTTTCTGGTCGCGGGCCTGATCGCGATCGGCGCGCTGATGAGCGTGAATCGTTCGCTGATTCTTGCGCCTGCAACCGTCGTCGTTCCGTATCAATACTCCATGATTATTTGGGCAGTGATCTTCGGCTATCTGGTCTTCAACGATGTGCCGACCATTCATGTTCTGATCGGCGCGGCTGTCATTATCGCAGCCGGCATTTACATTTTCCTGCGAGAGCGCCAACTCAAGGAGGAAGAGCCGGTGATGGTGCCGCCACCGGCTTGATCCATTTTCACGCGCTGCGCGTCGATTGGCTCCAGTTGCGGATCGACGACCAGATGCTGCGTTCGAGCTTGAAGCAGTCGACCGGAGTGCTTGAGCCGAGCGCGAGGAAGCGATTGATTTCCACGCCAGTCCAGTTGAAGCCGCACTTCTCAAGCACGTGCCGCGAGGCCGTGTTGACGACGCGCGCGCCGGACGTGATGCGGTCGATGGAAAATTCCTCGAACGCAAAGTCGATCACCGCGCGGCCAGCTTCTGTCGCGTAACCCTTGCCCCAGTGATCGACGCCGAAGCAGTAGCCGAGTTCGGGCACGCCTTCGACTTCCCAGCTCAGTCCGACGAGTCCCACGGCATTGCGCTCGTGCTCGACGAGGAAAACGGTTTCGCCTGAATCCGCAGTCGAGTTGACGAAATCGCGCGCATCGCCGACCGAATAAGGGTGCGGCACGCGGCGCAGATTGATCGACACGCGCTTGTCGCCGACGATACCGGCAATGGCCTCGACGTCCGCGAGCGTCGGCTGACGCAGGGTCAGCCGCTTGGTCTCGAGATTGAGGCCTCTCGTCTCTCTCAACGTCTGGGTGGGACACTCAAGGATCATGTCAGGCTCCTTATTGCGTCCGTCGGCCAAATTTTTCTTGGCAACGAACGCGAAAAGCAAAAGGGGAGGCCGGTTTCCCGTCTCCCCCTGAGAGCCCACTTTGGATTCGTGTGGCGCTCTGCCGGTTCAACAGGACCGGCAGACGCAATGTGTCTTGCCGGGTTATTCAGCCGCGGCCGCGGCCGGGATGACGGATACGAAGGTACGTTCGTTGCGTTTGGTGCGGAATTCGACGGTGCCCTCGACCTTGGCGAACAAGGTGTGGTCCGTGCCCATGCCGACGTTGACGCCCGGATGCCAGGTCGTGCCGCGCTGGCGGACAAGAATGTTGCCAGGAATCACGTGCTCGCCGCCGAACGCCTTGACCCCGAGGCGCTTGCCTGCCGAGTCGCGACCGTTTCGCGAAGAACCGCCTGCCTTTTTGTGTGCCATGGCACCGTCTCCAAACTTGTCGTCAGTCTCTAACCCGATTCCGTGACGGAATCATCTCACTTCTTGTCGGTCTTCGCCTTTGCCGGAGCCTTTTTGGCGGCGGCTTTCGGCTTGGCCGGTGCCTTTGCCTTCGCGGCTGGAGCAGCAGCCTTCTTAGGCGCGGCCTTTTTCGCCGGAGCCTTCTTGGCTTTCGCTTCGCCGTCGGCGGGCTTCGCCTCGACCTTCTTTTCCTTCTTCGGGCGCGGGCCGATCGTCGGCGCCTTGCCGTCGGTCAGGATTTCCGTGACGCGGATCACGGTGATTTCGTCGCGGTAGCCGCGCTTGCGCTTCGAATTCTTGCGGCGGCGCTTCTTGAAGGCGATGACCTTCGGGCCGCGCTTGTGGTCGAGCACCTCGGCCGCGACGGACGCACCCTTCACGAAGGGAAATCCGAGCGTCGGCGTATCGCCGCCAACCACCATTACTTCGCCAAGCTGCACGATCTTGCCGACATCGCCGGCGATCTTGCCAATCTCGAGCACATCATTCGGTGCGACCCGGAACTGCCGGCCGCCCGTTTTGATGACTGCGAACATCGTTCTATTCCTTCGTGTTCGATCCCGGCACTCGGACAGGTCCGGGCCGGCTTCTTATTCAGTCGATATGTTGAGTTCGACGGCCATTCGACCGTTCAAAACAAACGGCGCGAGAAACCTCCGCGCCGGGTGCGGGACTTATAGCCGCCAAGCGCCGGGAGTCAAGGAAAAGAGCCCGCAAAACAGGCCAAATATAAGGGATTTTGGCCGTTTTGGTCGCTTCAAGGCATGCTGCTCGGCTCATGAAACAAAGCGGTTCCAACGCCGTTGTCCCCGGCAACAACGCTGGGATGAGGCGGGGCGGCACCAACATCCGCTGCGGCGTGGTCGAGACCCGTCAGAAGAAAGCGGCGGACCTTTCCAAGGCGGCAGGTCTGGAAATCGGCACGCACGACACGGCCGTGCCGATGCACAACGATGGCGTGGTGCAGGGATTGAGCGAAATCCCGTTCATGCAGGACTTCAAGCGGTGGGAAATCCTCACCATCGGAACGGGGTTGGGCAATGCGCGGTTCACCAACCGCACCGTTAAGAAAAAAGATTGAGCATCGGCACCCGAATTGCGGCTTGTTGATTTCCAGATTTTCCTTCCGGCGCTAATCTCGCTCTAACAATCAAAAAAAATCTGGGACTGCCCGTGCAGCGGCTTTTGGATCGCGCCGGGTGACTGGCGGGGGAAGCAATGCGTGTGAATGCCTTGATTTTTTTGGGTTTTGCGATTGTAGCGGCGCAGGCGGTTGCGCCCGCCGGCCAAGCGGCGCCGTCCCAGCTTTACGGCAAATCGGTCGTGGTGACCTGGACCGAGGAGCGCGATCAGCGGGTCAACGGCAGCCCTGAAATCCGCAATGTCGCCCGCAACGGTCAGTTCAGCGTGTATTTGAGCACGGCCGGTAAACCCTTCAGCCGAATGAGTTATTCCTTCTCGGGCAGGCGCGGTGGGCTGAAATCCGGCAAGCGCGATGCGGTCGCAGGCGAGGGGTCGAGGCGAAGCGTGACGTTCTCCGGCAATACTTTGAACGTCGCTGCACCGATGCAAGGCGGTGCGCGAAATGTTATGGTGACGTTCGAGAGCGGCTTTCAAAGCTGCAGCGCGCGGGTTCTGACCGGCAAGGAAGCCGGCTCCGGCTCAATCCGCGCGCGCAGCATGGTCAGTGGCAATGCTATTGAAATTTTGTCCGTGAAAACGGGCGCAGCAAGTTGCAGAATTCAGGACGGTAACGTCTTCGGCAGCGAGTGAACCGGGACGATTTTGGGGACGACTGAGGGACATGTCCAAGCGATTGAGCCTGACAGCTGTTCTTGCGGCCGCGCTGACGTTCTGCGCGGCGCAGGGCGCGCTTGCCGAAAAGCGCGTCGCGCTCGTGCTGGGCATGTCGAAATATCAGAACGTCCCGGCACTCACGAACCCCGCGCGCGATGCCGCCGCGATGGGCGAGGTGTTCAAGAAGGCGGGCTTCGATGTCGTCGACATGAAACTCGACCTGACAGTCTCGGGGTTGCGCCGTGAAGTCCGCGACTTCGCCGGCATGGCGGCTGACGCCGATATCGCCGTCGTCTATTACGCGGGCCACGGCATCGAGGTGGACGGCACCAACTATCTGATCCCTGCGGACGCTCGTCTCGTCAGCGACTTCGACATTCCGGACGAAACGGTGTCGCTCGATCGCGTCCTTCAGGCGCTGGAGCCTGTGAAGCGCCTGCGCCTCGTCATTCTCGACGCCTGCCGCGACAATCCATTCAACAAGACGATGAAGCGCAGCATCGGCGGCACCCGTTCGATCGGACGCGGCCTTGCGCAAGTCGAACCGACGACGGCGAATACGCTGATTGCGTTTGCGGCGAAAGCCGGTGCGGTGGCCGGTGACGGCGATGGCAACAACAGCCCGTTTGCCACTGCGCTGATGAAGTATCTCACCGCGCCCGGCCTCGATCTGCGTCTTGCCTTCGGTAAGGTGCGTGACGACGTCGTCAAGAGTACTGGCAATCGTCAGGAACCCTTTATGTACGGCTCGCTCGGTGGCGACACGGTGGCACTCGTGCCGCAGTCGGTCATTCCGCCGGCCGATCCGAATGCCGAAGCGCGCAAGGATTATGAATTCGCGGCGCAACTCGGCACCAAAGAAGCGTGGGCATCGTTCCTCGCCGCGCGTCCGACCGGACTTTACGCGGACTTGGCCCGGCAGCAGGCCGCCAAGCTGAACTCGGCCGAGAGCGCGAGCGCCAAGGCCGACGACAGCATCAAGAAGGCCGAAGAGCAGGCGCGACAGAAAGCCGACGACTTCAGAAAGCAGCTTCAGGAGCAGGCCAAGAAGCAGGCCGAAGACGACAAGCGTGCCTACGACGAAAAATCGAAGAAGGATCTCGAGATCGCGCGGCAGCAGATCGCCGACAGGGCGCAGGCCGAGCTTGACGAAGCACGACGCCAGGTCGAGGCCGCCAAGAAGCAGGCTGCCGACGCGCAAAAGCAGATCGACGATGCCAAGCGGCAGGCTGTCGAGGACGCGGCCAAACAGGTCGCAGCCGCGAAGGCCGAAGCCGACAAGGCCAAGGTCGCCTCTTTGTCGCCGACCGCGGGTCCGCAGCCGCCGGCTCCACCGCCTGTGCCGGCGATGGATGCGACCGACATCGCACGGTTGTTGCAGGCGCATCTCAAGCGCGTCGGCTGCGATCCCGGCAACACCGACGGCAACTGGAACGCTTCATCGAGCAAAGCGCTCGACAATTTCAACAAGAACGCCAGCACCACCTTCGACGTGAAGGTTGCGAGCCTCAATTCGCTCGATGGCGTTCGCGCCAAGACCGGCCGCGTCTGTCCGCTGGTCTGCGGCAAGGGTCAGAAGGTCGAGGATGACCGCTGCGTCGCAATCACGTGCGACTCCGGCTTCATCCTGAACTCCGACGGCGTCTGCAAGAAACGTCCCGATCCGCCGGAACGTAAGGCCGTTGCGCGCTCTGAAGCTCCGGCCCGCGTGGCGCCGTCCGGTGGCGGCGGCGGAGGCGGCGGAAAGTGCTTCTCCTTCAACGGCAAGCGCTACTGCGAATAATTCCGCCGGGCTGTTGATTTGCTGCTGATTTTTGCCGGGAATTCGGTGCGCGTGGCACCGGCGCTGCCTTGTGAATCAAGGCTTCCTCACATAGAACACGGCGGCGACCCGGCGGAATATCTGCCGCTTCAGCGACCGGAGAGGTGGCAGAGTGGTCGAATGCACCGCACTCGAAATGCGGCATAGGTGCAAGCCTATCGGGGGTTCGAATCCCTCCCTCTCCGCCATTGCACTCAGCCGGCTGCACGCAAATTCATCAACATTGATGCGCCTTTTTGAATTGTGGCAAATGGAACCCGGCGCGCAGAATTAACCTTCTTTAAGATTGGTTATCGGCAAATGTTAATCTCCGGTTGCGATGCCGGCGCGATGGGGAGAAGTTAACTCATCTTAACGTCTGTCGGAGTGCGTTCGATGAGTGATCTCGACAAGGGTGCGGGCGGCCAGGCCAGTTGCGCCTATTTCGGCGAGGGCGTGGTTTTCAAGGGCTCGATCAACGCCCCTGAGAAAGTTGTCGTTCATGGCACGGTCGACGGCGAAATCGTCGCGCGCGATCTGCTCGTCGGCCCGACCGGCACGATCAAGGGCAAGGTGAGCGTCGATCAAGCGGACATTCAGGGCAAGGTCTACGAACATATCGAAGCCAAGGTTTGCCTCTCGCTGCGCAAGACGGGACGCATCGAGGGTTCGGCGACTTACGGCGACATCGAAATCGAGAAGGGCGGCGTACTGTCCGGCGATGTGTCGACCATCAAGGGCGCGTCGGGCATTCAGACATCGCCTCCGAAGGTGCAGGGCAATCTGCCGCTGCCGCCTCAGGTCGTGTCCAGCAATCCGAACCCGACCGAGAAGACGAATATCGACACCAACAAGCTCAGCGTTGCAGGCGGGCAGGGCGGACAGCGCCCGCCGCTGTTCAATCCCGACAACAAGAAGTAATCCGGCGAGCGAATTCGCTCGTCGGTAGAGCATTGTCGAACCAAAAGAGCCGCGGGATTTATCCTGCGGCTCTTTCTTTTGCTCCGGTCTGAAGCAGGCGCGTCAGCGTCGCGACGGTCGATGGATCGGCAACGCCATCGACGCGCACGGGGCGAAAGTGCCGCTGGAAAGCGAAAACAACATCGCGTGTCGGCTCGTCGAAAATTTTCGTCACATCGATACCGTAGCCATAGGCGCGCAGCGCGGTTTGCAACGCGCCGACGGCGTCTCCCGTGTCTCCGGTACGAAGCGAAGCCCCATCGGTGATCGGCTCCGGCGCAACCCACAAACCGACGCCGGCATCGTGAAGCACATGCCACGGAAATTTCTCGCCGGGGTCCTGCTTGCGCGATGGCGCCACGTCCGAATGCGCCAGCACATTCGCCTGCGGAATCGGCCAGCGCGATTGGATATCGCGACACAGCCGGACAACGGCCTCGATCTGCTGCGGCGGAAAATCCGGGCAACCGAAATCATGCCCGCCATTGACGATCTCGATACCAATGGAACGTGAATTGATGTCGGTCGTGTCTTGCCATGACGAAACGCCCGCATGGTAGGCGCGCCGGGATTCGGGAACGAGCTGCACGATCGTGCCGTCTTCTTCGACGAGGTAATGAGACGATACTTTTGCATCCACGTCGCACAATCGTTCGCGCGCGGCGTCTGCGGTTGCCATCCCGGTATAATGAAGGACGATCATATCGACGCCGCCGCCCACGCGCGGCTCATGATTGGGCGAGGCGGCGAAGTCCGATACGCAAGAAGAATCGGGCGTGTTCATCGTGCCATGATATCATCTGAGTTTTTCGTCGTACTTGTTTCGATGTCGATACTCTGGAAACATCCGCCCGAAAACGGAGATAGCGATGATAACGCGCGGATTTACCGGACGGCCGCAACCTCCCGACATGCATAAGCGCCTCGCGCCGGGGCAGCATCTGACGCAGGATTTTCCAGTGCTTTCGGCCGGGCCGACGCCGCGCATTCGCATGGAGGATTGGGCATTCACGCTCAAGGTCGGCCCGAAGCCGGTCGCGAAGTGGAACTGGGCCGAGTTCAACGCGCTGCCGCAGACCGAAATCAAGCGCGATATCCATTGCGTCACCACCTGGTCGAAATTCGACACGGAATGGCGAGGCGTGACCGTCGACGACATTCTCGAAGCCGCCGGCATCGAGGCTCCCACGCAATTCGCGCTGGCGCATTCCTACGACGATTATTCGACGAATGTGCCGACTGCCGATCTGATCGGCGGCAAGGCGATGGTCGCGACGCATTTCGGCGGCAAGCCGTTGACGCCGGATCACGGCGGTCCGGCGCGTCTTCTTGTGCCGCACCTTTATTTCTGGAAATCCGCGAAGTGGGTGAACGGCCTGCAATTCACCGAGACCGACACCGCAGGCTTCTGGGAGTTGCGCGGCTATCACATGTACGGCGACCCATTTCGCGAGCAGCGATATACCGGCGATCCTTAAGGCCAGCGATCCATGACAAAAATGAATCTGACATCCGCTGCCTCGCGCAAGGCGACCGTGTGGCAGCCCGCGACGATCACCGACATCGTCGCGCGCAGCGGGCGCGTAAAAAGTTTTTTCCTCAAACCGTCGAAGCCATTTTCTTACTCAGCCGGCCAGCACGGGACCGTTCGTCTCACCGCCGCTGACGGCTATCGCGCCCAGCGCAACTACTCCATCGCCTCTGCGCCGGAGCAGGGCGAGATCGTCGAGCTTGCCATCGAACACCTCGACGGCGGCGAGGTGTCCGGCTTCTTTCACAATATCGCAATGGCGGGCGACGAGATCGAACTGAAAGCGCCGATCGGCGGACATTTCATCTGGTCAGTCGCCGATGGCGGGCCGATTGTCTTGATCGGTGGCGGCTCGGGTGTCGTTCCTCTCGTAAGCATGCTGCGTCATCGTGCGCTGAACAAATCGAATGTGCCGGTCGTTCTGCTGTATTCGTCGCGTGAATGGGACGAGATGATCTTTCGCGACGAGATTTTCGCGGCAGAAGAGCGCAATGACGGATTCAAATTCGTTCTTACGACGACGCGCGACAAGGCACGACGCAAAGGCGATCACGAACGCCGCATCGATGCCGCGATGATTGTCGAGACGCTGGCGAAATTGCCGGGCGCTCCGGCTCAGTGTTTCGTCTGCGGCTCGAATCCGTTCGTCGAAATGGCGGCGCATCATCTGATGGATGCGAACGTTTCTCCGAAAATTATTCGAACCGAACGCTTCGGCGTGTGACGTAGCCACGCCTTCGCCTTATCTGCTGAAATTTTGAACTTTCGCGGAACTCTCGCTCGAGTTCCCGGAACAATTTGCCTCGTCCGCACTTGTCGGCCCCGTCATGAATAGAAAAGGGAGACTGAGATGAAACGGACAATGATTGCATTGACGGTTGCCGCGGGTGCGCTGTTCCCGGCGATTGCTTCGGCGCAGGGCGTGGTCGGCGGCGCGGATCAGGGCGCGCGTGAAGGCGGGCGTGCGGCCGGTCCTGTCGGCGCGATTGTCGGCGGCACCGTGGGCGGCGTGGTTGGTGGCGTGAATGGCGTGCTCGGTATCGACCAGCGTCCGCGCTTCCGCACCTACGTCGCGGGCCAGCATCGCGCGTCGTACCAGTATCGCGACAATCTCGCGGTCGGCGTTGTGCTTCCTGCCGAAGGCGTGACGTATTACGACGTGCCGGCTGAATATGGCGCGTCGAATTATCGCTACACGGTCGTCAACGGCCGCACGGTTCTGGTCGAGCCGGGTACGCGCCGCATCGTCGAGATCGTTGAGTAACGATTGGCCGAGCTAAAATGAAAAGGCCGCCCGGAAGGGCGGCCTTTTGTTGTGCGTCGGAGAAATCTCAGCCGGCGGCTGTGACCGCGCGCTGCGCGAGCACTTTCACGAGATTGGCACGATAGGCCGATGTGCCGTGGATGTCCTCCATCATGCCCTTCGGCGAAATCTTCACGCCGTCGATGGCGCCCGCCGACCAGTTGGCCTTCAACGCTTTCTCGATATCAGGCACGCGCATTACGCCGTTCTGCGACGCGCCGGTCGCCGCCACGCGCACATCGCCGCCTTTCGTCTTGGCGACAAACACGCCGGTGAGCGCAAAGCGCGACGCTGGATGGCGCATCTTCTCGTAAGCCGCTTTCGCAGGGATCGGGAACGAGACTTCTGTGATGATCTCGCCGTCTTCCAGCGCCGTCGAGAACAGGCCCTTGAAGAAATCGTCGGCCTTGATACTGCGCTTGTTGGTTTTCACCGTCGCATCGAGCGCGAGGATCGCCGCCGGATAATCCGCCGCCGGGTCGTTGTTGGCGATCGAGCCGCCGATAGTGCCGCGATAGCGCACCGCAGGATCGCCGAGGATCGAGGTGAGATGCACCAGCGCGGGGATCGCCTTCGCGGTGTCTTTGCTCGACATGATGTCGTAGTAGGTGGTCGCCGCCTTGATGACGAGCGCGTCGCCCGACGCGGAAACACCCGTCATGCCGGGAATTTTCGCGATGTCGATCACGTCCGACGGCTGCGCCAGCCGCTGCTTCATCACGGGCAGCAGCGTGTGGCCGCCCGCAAGATATTTGGAGTCCGAGCCCTTCTTGAACAGGGCGGCTGCGTCGTCAACGCTCGAGGCGCGATGATAATTCGTCTGGTACATGATGATTACTCCGCTGCCTGTTGCTGACCGTGGATCGCATGCCAGACGCGGCTCGGCGTCGCGGGCATTTCGATGTTCTCGTTGCCGATGGCGTTGGTGATCGCGTTGATCACCGCCGGCGTCGAGCCGATGGCGCCCGCTTCGCCGCATCCCTTGATGCCGAGCGGATTGCTCGGGCAGAGCGTGACGGTGTGCGACACCTTGAACGACGGCAGGTCTTCGGCGCGCGGCATGGCGTAGTCCATGAACGACGCGGTCAGAAGCTGGCCGCTCTTGTCGTAGAACGCGCCTTCCAGCAGCGCTTGACCGACACCCTGCGCGATACCGCCATGCACCTGGCCTTCGACGATCATCGGATTGATAAGGCGTCCGAAATCGTCAGCGGCGACGAAGTTGAGAATCGTGGTCTTGCCTGTGCCGGGATCGACCTCGACTTCGCAGACATAACATCCGGCCGGGAAAGTGAAGTTGGTCGGATCGTAGAACGCTGTCTCCTTCAGGCCCGGTTCCATGCCGTCCGGAAGATTGTGCGCGGTGTAGGCGGCAAGCGCAACCATCGGCAGCGCGATCTTCTTGTCGGTGCCGGTGACTTTGAATTCGCCGCCTTCGATGACGATGTCGTTCTCGGACGCTTCAAGCTGGTGCGCGACGATCTTCTTCGCCTTCGCCTCGACTTTCTCCATCGCCTTCACAATGGCCGACATGCCGACAGCACCCGAGCGCGAGCCGTAGGTGCCCATGCCGAACTGCACTTTATCCGTGTCGCCGTGAACGATGGACACCGACGAGATCGGCACGCCGAGACGATCCGCAACGACTTGCGCGAATGTCGTCTCATGGCCCTGACCGTGACTGTGCGAGCCGGTGAGGATTTCGATGGTGCCGACGGGATTCACGCGCACCTCGCAGGATTCCCACAAGCCCACACCCGCGCCGAGCGAGCCGACGGCCTTTGAAGGGGCGATGCCGCAGGCTTCGATGTAGCAGGAGAAACCGATGCCGCGCAGCTTGCCGTCTTTCTTCGATTTCTCCTTGCGCGCATTGAAGCCGGCGTAGTCGACGGCTTTCAGCGCGGCATCCAGCGACGCGCCGAAATCGCCGGCGTCATAGGCCATGATGACCGGCGTCTGGTGCGGGAATTGCGTGATGAAGTTCTTGCGGCGCAATTCCGCCGGATCGACTTTCAGCTTGCGCGCGGCTGTTTCCATCAGCCGCTCCATCACGAAGCTGGCTTCCGGGCGGCCCGCGCCGCGATAAGCATCGACCGGCGTGGTGTTGGTGTAGACGGTGACGACTTCGGCGTAGATGTTCGGGATGTTGTATTGGCCCGACAACAGTGTTGCGTAGAGATAGGTCGGCACCGACGACGAGAACAGCGACATATAGGCGCCGAGATTGGCGTGCGTTTTTACGCGCAGGCCCACGATCTTGTTGTCCTTGTCGAACGCCATTTCGGCGTGGGTGAGATGATCGCGGCCGTGCGCGTCGGTCAGAAACGCCTCGGTGCGGTCGGCGGTCCATTTCACCGGACGGCCGGTTTTCTTCGACGCCCACAGCGCCACCATTTCTTCGGGATAGATGAAGATCTTGGAGCCGAAGCCGCCGCCGACATCCGGCGCGATCACGCGCAGCTTGTTTTCCGCCGCGACATTATAGAAGGCCGACAGCACAAGCCGCGCGACATGCGGGTTTTGCGACGTTGAGTAAAGAGTAAAATGCTCCTCGGCTGCGTCGTATTCGGCAACCGCGGAACGCGGCTCCATCGCGTTCGGCACGAGGCGGTTATTGAGAATGTCGATGCCGACGACATTCGCAGCGCCTTTGAAGGCGGTATCCGTCGCGGCCTGATCGCCGATGTGCCAGTCGTAGATGACATTGCCCGGCGCTTCGGGATGAATCTGCGGCGCGCCCTTGGCGATAGCGGCAGTAATATTCGCGGCCGCAGGCAATTCCTCGTAGGTCACATTGACGGCTTCCGCTGCGTCGCGTGCCTGATTGCGCGTTTCGGCTATCACGACGGCGACCGCGTTACCGACGAAGCGCACGATTTCCGGCGCCATCGCGGGCCACGCGCCCATTTTCATCGGCGACCCGTCCTTGGAATGGATCATCCAGCCGCAGATCAGATTGCCAATCTTGTCGTCCACGATCTGCTGGCCGGTGAGCACGTCCACTACGCCCGGCATCTTCTTCGCCGCGGCCGTGTCGATCTTCTTGATCTTGGCGTGAGCATGCGGGCTGCGGACGAATGCGGCATAGGTCATGCCGTGAATGCGAACGTCGTCGGTGTATTTGCCCTTGCCGGTAATGAAGCGCTTGTCTTCCTTGCGCGCAACGCGTGCGCCAATTCCCTCGACACCCATTGGTAGCCTCCCGTGTGGACCGCATCTCGCGTTGAAATCGCGGGCGGCCTGAATTGAATTGTGGAATGGCGGTCGCGGATTATTCCGCGGCCTGCGAAACCTTCATCTTGCCCGCGGCGTCGAGCACCGATTTGACGATGTTGTGGTAGCCCGTGCAGCGGCAGATGTTGCCTTCGAGCTCCTGCCGCACGGTGGCTTCATCGACCTTCGCGCCGTGACGGTTCACGATGTCGATCGAGGCCATGATCATGCCCGGCGTGCAGTAACCGCATTGAAGCCCATGATTGGCGCGGAAGGCCTCCTGCATGGGATGAAGGTTGTCGCCGGTGGCGATGCCTTCAATGGTCGTGATCTTTGCGCCATTCGCTTGGCCTACGAGCGTGGTGCAGGATTTCACCGCACGTCCGTCGATATGCACGACACAGGCGCCGCACTGGCTGGTGTCGCAGCCGACATGCGTGCCGGTGAGACCCAGATGATCGCGCAGCAGGTGAACAAGAAGAGTGCGGTCTTCGACATCGGCGGAAACCGCCTTGCCGTTGACGGTCATTTTGACTGTAGCCAACTAAACCTCCCCACTAACGAATTGATTTTTAATTGTTCTAATTAACGACCGGCCCGCAAAACTTTGCAACGGGATTTTAGTCGCGGGCGTCATCCTGCGATCATCTGGCCGTGAATGAATTCTGCTTGACGTAATCCGCAGACGATTGTGACGGTAGCGCGTGGTATGCCACCGGCCGCAAATGCGAACTTCGCAGATGCGAAGGAGCAGTCGCAATCGATCGCGCTTCCGGCATTTGAATATTGCTGCGCTTCGGTTTGAGCGCTTTCGAAGGAACTTTTTCGGTGTTTTACCGTTGTTTTGGCGTCGCGGAGGCGGACTACGTCTTTGCGAAAGAGACTTGAATGACGAAAGGGCTTGGAGCGATTGCCCCAAAGCCTTTGCCATTCGCTGACTGCATCTATCTGCTTTCGGTACGAGAGCAAGAAAGTCGAAGCGTGGAAGGGCGGCGGGGATGTCAGTTCTGACCGATACCCTCACCTTCAAAAGTTTTAAGCTCCCGCAAAATCAAAAGCAGGCCGTTGCGTCGCAAGCGAATGCAATCGTTGAGACTGACCTTCCGGCGCGCCTCGATTCTTTGCCGTGGAGCGGTTTGCATACCCGCGTCATCGCGGCCCTCGGCATCACCTGGATCCTCGACGGTCTTGAGGTGACGCTGGCCGGTGCATTGTCCGGCGCGCTGAAAGACAGCCCGGTTCTGAAATTCAGCAACGCCGATGTCGGCATCGCGACCAGCGCCTATCTAGCGGGTGCGATGATCGGCGCCATCGGTTTCGGCTGGCTGACGGATCGCATCGGACGCAAGAAATTGTTCTTCATCACGCTCGCACTTTATCTTCTTGCCACCGCCGCGACCTCGCTGTCGTGGAATCTCGCGAGCTTCGCGCTGTTCCGCTTTTTGACGGGTGCAGGCATCGGCGGGGAATACACCGCGATCAATTCGACCATTCAGGAATTGGTGCCTGCACGCTATCGCGGCCGTACAGATTTGATTGTCAACGGCAGCTTCTGGATCGGGGCGGCGATGGGCGCGATTGCCGCCATCATTCTGCTCGATCCGAATGTCATAGACCCGGAGATCGGCTGGCGGCTGGCATTCTTTGCAGGGGCGATGCTCGGCCTCGTCGTTTTCGTGATGAGATTCTGGATACCGGAAAGCCCGCGCTGGCTGACGATTCACGGCCAGCCGGAGCGTGCAAAACAAATTGTCGCCGAGATCATGGCATCTGCACCTTCGGATCGCGGCAATGTCCATTTTCAGACCATCAAGCTGAAGATGCGAACGCACACGCCGCTTCGCGAGGTGGCGCGCACCTTGTTTCTCACTTACAGGCGGCGTTCGTTCGTTGGGCTGTCGCTGATGGTGGCGCAGGCATTCTTCTACAACGCGATCTTCTTCACCTACGCGCTGGTGCTGACGGATTTCTTCGGTATCCCGTCCGCCAATGTCGGTTGGTATATCCTGCCGTTTGCCGCAGGCAACTTCCTTGGCCCTGTCGTACTCGGCCATCTGTTCGACACGCTGGGCAGGCGCAAGATGATCGCGCTGACTTATGGCATATCCGGATTTCTCCTCGCGTTGTCCGGCTGGCTGTTTTCGATCGGAGTCATGAGCGCGCAGACGCAGACGATGGCGTGGACGGTGGTTTTCTTCTTCGCGTCACCCGCTGCGAGCGCGGCATATCTGACGGTGAGTGAAACATTCCCGCTCGAAGTTCGTGCGCTGGCGATAGCTTTTTTTTATGCCATCGGCACCGGCATTGGCGGCGTTGCGGGCCCCGCGCTGTTCGGCGTGCTGATCGACACAGGTTCACGCAACAGCATGTTTGCGGGGTATCTGCTCGGCTCCGCGCTGATGATAGCGGCTGCGATTGTCGCGTGGCGATATTGCCTCGATGCAGAGCGCAAATCGCTTGAGACAGTCGCGCGCCCGCTCGCGGCGCAGGAGTAGCTTATGAAGCAGGACGTTATCGAGAAATCGCACGAGGAAAGGGACTCGCTACCCGCGCCTGCGGGTATTGCGCCATCTCTCGACGAGTATGCTCTTCTGCTCGATATCGACGGCACGCTGCTCGAACTTGCGCCGACGCCGCGCGATGTTATCGTGCCGCCGAAACTCGGCGCAACGTTGCAAAACCTGCACGACCGCGCATCCGGCGCGCTGGCGCTGGTCAGCGGACGCTCCCTGACCGACATCGACGTGATTTTTGCGCCGCTGCAATTTCCGGCGGTCGGCGGTCATGGCGCGGAGATGCGGTTGTCGGTCGACAATGAAGCCGTCGCTTCGCGCGCCCCGCCGATGGACAACGATCTTAAAAAGCGATTCTCGGCGATCGCCGCGCTCAGTCCCGGAATCATTTTCGAGGACAAGGGCTATTCCGTCGCGCTTCATTATCGCCTCGCGCCGCAATTCGAGCGCACGATCTATGAAGCCGTCTCCGCAATCCGCGCGGACCTTCCGCAGGCGCCTTTCGAGGTACTGCCGGGAAAATCGGTTTGCGAAATCAAGCCGCTCGGCATCACCAAAGCGACGGGCGTCCGCGAACTGATGACGCATCCGCCGTTTGCGGGACGTCTGCCGCTATTCATCGGTGATGACGTGACCGATGAATCGGTCTTTGAGATCATGCCTTCGTTCAAAGGAGTTTCGTTTTCGGTGGGCCGACGCGCGCATGGTGTCAACGGACATTTCAATGCGCCGAAGGATGTTCGCGCGTGGCTCGCGCATCTGCTCGATGACGAGGCGATTGGGCGATGACCGTTCCGAAAGTGACGACAGCGGAGGCGTCCGGCGTGGGGATCGATCATGGCCTCGATCTTGCGGTGATTGGAAACTGCCGCACGGCAGCTCTGATCGATCCGACCTCGCGTATCGTGTGGTGGTGCTTTCCGCGCTTCGATGCCGACCCGGTTTTTTCACGCCTGCTTGCTGGCGACGAGGAAAAAGGATTTAGCGATGTCGTGCTCGAAGGCATGGCCGATTTCAAATCGGACTACGTCCGTAATACGGCCATCGTCGAGACGACCATGTCCGACAAGCACGGCAATGCGATCCGCATCACGGATTTCGCGCCGCGCTTTCGCCAGTTCGGCCGCATGTTTCGGCCGCCGCAACTGTTTCGTATCATCGAGCCGGTTTCGGGATTGCCGCGTATCGCGATTCGCGTTCGCCCGACGCATTCCTACGGCAAGCCGCTCAAGCGATCTTCGCTCGGCAGCAATCACATACGCTACGTGGAAGAAGAATCGAATTTCCGCGTCACCACCGACGCGCCGATCGCGATGGTGGAAAATGAAACGACGTTCGTGCTGACGCGGCCGGTGCACATGGTGTTCGGCAGCGACGAGCAATATCCCGGCGATCTGGCGGCGACCGCGCATTCGTTCAAGGAGCAGACGCAGGACTACTGGCTGCACTGGGTGCGGCGTCTTTATATATCTTACGATTGGCAGGAAGCGATCATCCGTGCGGCTATCACGCTGAAATTGTCGAATTTCGAGGAAACCGGCGGAATCATTGCCGCGCATACGACATCGATTCCGGAAGCGCCGGGTTCGGGCCGCAACTGGGATTATCGCTTCTGCTGGCTGCGTGACGCTTATTTTGTCGTGAAGGCACTCAATCGCGTCGGCGCAACGCAGACGATGGAGGATTTCATCGGCTTCACGCTGTCGATTGCCTCGAACACAGAAGAATTGCTCAAGCCGGTCTACAGCGTCGTGCCTAATCTGCCGCTCGACGAATGGATCGCAGAAGACCTCAAAGGCTATCGCGGCGACGGCCCGGTGCGGATCGGAAATGCGGCGGCGGACCAAGTGCAGCACGATACTTACGGGTCGATCATTCTTGCGGCGCAGCCTTTGTTCTACGACCGTCGCCTGCCGCGTCCGGGCGGCGAAAAGCTGTTCAAGCTCCTCGAGCGCTTAGGCAACAAGGCAGCACATTATGCTTTGAAGCCAGACGCCGGCATCTGGGAATATCGCGGACGCCAGCGCGTGCATACCCATTCTGCCGCGATGTGCTGGGCCGGAATCAATCGCCTTGCGTCGATCGCCGGCCATCTCGGCCTCATCGATCGTGCTGCGTACTGGAATTCGGTGGCCGACCCGATCCAGCATGAATTGCTGGAGCAAGCGTGGAATCCGAAGCGCGAGGCATTCACCGCCGCGTTCGGCTCCGACGATCTCGATGCGAGTGTATTACTGCTCCCCGATCTCGGCATCTGCGAGGTGGACGATCCGCGCTTTGTCAAAACCGTTGCGGCGATGGAGCGCGAATTGCTGCGCGAAAAACACATGATGCGCTATGCGGCCGAGGACGATTTCGGCATGCCGGTGACGGCATTCATGATCTGCCGGTTCTGGCTGATCGATGCGTGGTGGGCGCAGGGACGAAAGGAAGAAGCGCGCGAATTGTTCGAGGACGCGATGGCCCATCGCAATCGTTACGGACTTTTGTCCGAAGACGTCGATCCGAAAACCGGCGCGTTGTTCGGGAATTTTCCGCAGACCTATTCGATGGCAGGATTGATTCTCACCGGCATGAAAATCTCGCGTAACTGGGAAGATCGGTACTGGCGTAGCTAGCGCAGTTGAAAATTTTACGCGTTTAAATAAGGCAGCGTGATTTCAGCGCGTTGTAGTCCGCGGAACCTGTTCCATTTTTTCAGCCGCCCGATTTTGACTTCATTTCGCTCGAATGATGGCGAGGAACCATATCGATGAACGTTTGTTATTTTGCATCCGCGAAACCTGGAGAACGTGCGTTGGATCTGGTCGTCGTCTCGAATCGCGTGGCGCGCGCGAAAGCCAACGAGCCCATGACAGGCGGCTTGGCCGCGGCGCTATTGCCGGTCGTTGAGAAGTCGGGCGCGATCTGGGTTGGCTCAAGCGGCAAGGTCAGCAACGCATCGGGAAAAGATTTATCGCTGAATATTGAAAAGCTCGGCGCGGGTGCGCTGGCGATGCTCGATCTGCCGGCGGCGCACTATGGCGGATATTATGAAGGCTTCGCGAACTCTGCATTGTGGCCCGCGCTTCATTCGCGGCCCGATCTGATCCGCGCCTCGCAGGAGGATTATGCTTCCTATCGCGAAGTGAACGCATTCATGGCACGCGCGCTCTCGCGCTTTCGCAAGCCGTCCACCACATTCTGGATACAGGACTATCACTTCCTCGCGCTCGGCGCGGAATTGCGAAAACTGGACGTGACGAATCCTCTCGGGTTCTTTCTTCACACGCCCTGGCCCGCACGGACCGTGATCGCCGGCGTGCCGCATCATCGCGAACTGATCGAGGCGATGCTGTCGTATGACTTGATCGGATTCCAGACCGATGACGATCTTGATAATTTTGCGCGCTATCTGAAGATGGATTTCGGATTGCAGGTTCACGACGGGGTTGTGATGTCGCGATTCGGCACCACGCGCATTGCTGCGTTTCCGATCGGCATCGATGTCGATGCCTTCGCTGCGCAGGCACAACGCGCAGTGTCGCATCCGGAAGTTTCCCGCCTGCGCAAGAGTCTTGGCGGCGAGCGTCTCGCCATTGGCGTGGATCGCGTCGATTACTCCAAGGGCTTGGTCAATCGTATCGCGGCGTTCGACCGTCTGTTTGAAGATTTTACGTCGCTCAAACGCACGGTGTCGCTCTTGCAGATCGCGACGCCTTCGCGCGGCACGATCGAAGCCTATGACAATCTGCAAAACGAATTGGCCAAGCAGGTCACCGATGTCAACGGCCGTCACGGCGAAGTCGACTGGACGCCGATCCGGTATATCAACAAGGGCTTCGGTCAAATCGTGCTCAGCGGGTTTTACCGAACCGCTCAGGTCGGAGTCGTCACGCCGTTGCAGGACGGCATGAACCTCGTGGCCAAAGAGTATGTCGCCGCTCAGAACCCGGTGGACCCCGGCGTGCTGGTGCTCTCGAAATTCGCTGGAGCCGCGAACGAGCTTGACGCTGCGTTGCTCGTCAATCCCCACGACATCGACGGCATGGCGAAGACGATTGCCATGGCGCTTTCGATGCCGGTGACCGAGCGGCGCATGCGCTACGAATCGATGATGAGAAAATTACGTTCCGGGACCATTCATCGCTGGTTCGCCGGGTTCGTCGAGGCGCTCGAAGAGGCGCATGCGGCTCAGGACGCAACCTCATTAACGTCGTCGTCGGGCATCAAGTCCTTACGCACGGCCAGCGGCGCTTTGTTGCACTAGCTGCGAAAAAACTGCTCTCCCGCATCAATATATTGACGAAATCGCCCGGTCGCGAGGCGGCTCTCTCTTGCAAATCGGCGCGTGTCCATTCATGACAGCGCTTCCGGAGAGATGGCCGAGTGGCTTAAGGCGCACGCTTGGAAAGCGTGTGTGCGGGAAACCGTACCGTGGGTTCGAATCCCACTCTCTCCGCCATCTCAATCTTCCGACTGCGAGGTCCGCGATGTCACTTACGGCACGCGTGCGGAAAATTCGACATCGATATTTCCGAGCAATTTGAGCGCTAATCTTGAGCGCTGAAAACGAGCGACGATAGTTCTCGCATTGTCCGCCTATCGATGAGACCGTTCTCCGAAAGCCTGATCGTCGCGTGAAGTGACGCAACAGATCAACTCAGCAAAAACGATCGTGCTGCCGGAGACGAATTTCGTGCCCAAGTCCGCTCTCTCAAGGCACATTGTTGGCTGTCTCATTGCCTTCCTGCTTTTGATTCTGATGGTGGCGGCGTTCAATTCTTTCTTAGGCGGCGAATTACCCCGGTGAAAATTACGACAACCGGACTCTTGCTGACCTGGTCTATAGACTGATCGTTCTCATCGCCGCGAACTGTCTCGAGATTGAGCAGCGCCGATGGCGCTGGCAGTCACTGTTGCGATTCAAGATAAGCAGAGATGCTGGCTGCAACGCTTAAGTAGAACAGGAAGTACTCCCGGTACGCCCGCAGCATCTTGTCCGTCGGCTCGATGAACCGATTGCGGCCGTCGTCCGGGTGCGGCCTGGACTGAACCCACTGGTCCTCTTCAAATCGGCGAAGCTGCCGCCGCAGGTGCGCCTCGCTGTAGGGCAGCCGCCGGTAAAGCTGCTTCAAACCGACAGGTGTATCCCCACCCACGGCGCTGAGGATTTGCAGGGCAAGGTCATAACAGATCAGGGTGTTATAGGTCGGCAGGTTCCGGTTGGCCCAATTCCGCTGCTCGATCAACACTTCGGCGGCTTGCCCGTAGTTCATGGGCGGTACCTCAAAGCCGCTTGGCAGACAGGCTCGCAACCACCCGTGACAGACTTAAACGAGTCAGGTAACAAGATACGCATGATAACATCACTCAACAACTAACAAGATACATTCATTAACTATGCCCATTAAGAAACATGAGTCAACCCCCCGGATGGCTGAGGAATCGCTGTCACTTCGTTGGGGTGTCGAAAAACGTATGACGTTTCTCGAGGCTAGGCTGTTCTGGGAAGGGGAGGTCAGCCGTGGTGAACTGATGGAGCGCTTCGGAGTATCGCTTGGCCAAGCATCGGCAGACATCGCCCGCTATATCGGGCTCGCGCCAGACAACATCGGTTACGACAAAAGACGCAAACGATACGTGCCTACGGACAAATTCGCTCCGATCTTCGAGGCGCCCGATGCGTCTCGGTATCTGTCGGAGCTTCATGCGCGCCAGGCCGGATTGTTGTTCGACAGCTTCGCGACCGTTCATGACGTTCCGCCGGCGGATTTAGTCCCAGTGCCAGCCAGGCCGATCGATGCCGATGTTCTGCGCGCCTTGGTTCAAGCCATTCGGCACCGGCAGCGCCTTGATATCCGCTACCAATCCTTCACCCAATCCAAGTCGCGAGGCCGAGAGATCGAACCGCATGCGCTTGTATTCGACGGCATGCGTTGGCACGCGCGCGCTTTCGATCCGGCCCTCGGGGAATTCCGAGACTTTGTCCTTGGTCGGATTTACGGGCTGAAGCCCGTCGGTCCTGCCGTGAGCGATCCGGTCAACGATCTCGAATGGCAACAGCAGATCACGCTCAGTCTCAAGCCAAATCCCGGCCTATCCGACGACCAGATTGCAGCCGTTCGGCATGACTACGGCTTCAAGGGTGAAACTCTTAATCTCACAATCCGGCGGGCGCTTGCATTCTATGTCAAGCGCAGCCTGCGCCTTGATCTCGACCCTGCTTCGATCCCGCCACAGCATCAGCATCTGGTTCTCACGAAGGAGAGCTAGGAAGATCCTCGTGGGCCGCTCCTAGTCGAATCCGACGAAAACCGTGGCTTCGCTTACTGATTTTCGTTCCGAGATCACTGCATTTGCGGGGAAACTTTCATCCGGCCAGCCCAGCGCGATACTTTTCATAATGACTTGATCGTCAGCGATCCCCGCGTGTTCGCGCACGACTGGCGATTGCATGATGCCCTGACTGTTGATCACGGCGCCCAAACCGCGCGACCAGGCTGCATTGACCAGAGCCGTCGCGACGGCGCCGCAATCGAAAGGCGTGTCGTCGCTGCCATCCAGCACGCGGTCGTAGGTGACAATGATGCAAACCGGCGCGTCGAATTGGCGAAAGCCGCGCAGGACCCAATCCTGTCGTTTTTCCTTGTCGTCGCGCGAAATTCCCATGGCCGCGAACAGTTGCTTGGCGACGCCAACCTGCCTGTCGCGGTGCTGGCCCGTAAATCCCTGCCCCGTGCGAAACTCGCGGGATTGCGGTACGCCGGCGACCATGCGCTCGGTATTGCCGGCGCGAATCCGATTCAACGGTTCGCCCGTGATGACGTAAAAATTCCACGGCTGCGTATTCATCGATGACGGAGCGCGCATTGCGAGGCGGATGATTTCCTCAATCAATTCTTTCGGTACCGGATTCGGCTTGTAGCCACGAATGCTCCGGCGGCCGAGGACGACGTCATCAAACAGCATTTTCAACTCCCGGCATGTCTTGAATCGGCCCGGATATTCATGGCTTGTCGACCTTTGCGCAAGATCGATGTGAACAGCGTAAACGGCCGCTGGAATTCTAGCTCCCGCCGATCAGCACCCCCGCCGCGAGAACGAGTGCGCCGCCGACCACGACCTGAAACGCCGCGCGCCAGAATGGCGTTTCCATGTAATGATTTTGGATCCAGGCGATTGCCCATAGCTCCACAAACACGACGCTGATCGCGAGCACCGTTGCCGTCCAGAATTGCGGAATAAGATACGGCAAGGCGTGACCGAGTCCGCCCACCGATGTCATGAGACCCGAGGCGAGCCCGCGCTTGAGCGGCGACCCGCGGCCGGAGATCACGCCGTCATCATGTGCGGCCTCGGTGAATCCCATCGAGATACCGGCACCAACGGATGCAGCCAAGGCAACGGTGAATGTTGTCGAAGTGGATTGCGTCGCAAAAGCGGTGGCGAAGATCGGCGCGAGCGTCGAAACCGATCCGTCCATGAGTCCGGCAAGACCCGGCTGCACCCACGTCAGAATGAACTGGCGCTTCGCCTTGTCGCTTTCTTCGTGACCCGCCTCACTGCTCTCGGCAGCATCCCTCAGTTCTTCCGCGCGGTGTTCGTGCTTGCGCTCGGCGGCTGCAAGGTCACCCAGCAATTTTCTAGTCTGTGGATCGGTGCTTGCTTGAGCGGCGCGAACGTAAAACTGCGCGGCCTCATCCTCCATGCGTTCCGCCTCGGCACGGATGCGCGCGAGTCCGAGATTTTGTACGAGCCAGATCGGGCGGCGGGAATAATACCCCGCAACATGTTCGCGGCGGATCAGAGGGATCACTTTGCCGAACCGTCGCTCGAACGATTCGATCAGGAGCTTGCGGTGGCCGTCCTCTTCGGCGGCCATCTCATCGAACATTTGCGCAGTGGCTGGGTAGGCTGTGCGCAGCTGTTCTGCGTAGGTCGCATAAATCCGCGCATCGTCCTCTTCGGACGAGATTGCGAGCGCAATCACTTCGGCCTCCGACAGGTCGGAGAATTTTCGCCGCGATGTAATGCCGGGTATCATGATTTATCCTTTGGAAATTTCGATGCCTTGGTTGCCTTGCGCAAGCGGTTTCTCGCGTAAATCCGTCATGCATCAATTTCTTGTTTCGCGATGAAGAGGCCAGAGTCGGTCCATCACGAAGTAGGTAAACGATGTCGACCAGGCAATCAGGAAAAGCCCGTTGATTCCCTCGACGCCCGATACAAGACGGAGTGCTCCGGTCGGGTAGACGTCGCCTAACCCCAAAGTGGAATAGGATGTTGCGGAGAAATACAGGAAGTCCGCGAAGCTGTCATGGAGTTGACCTTTCAGAGATCCCATTCCGGCTGCGTCGATCATCATGTAGGCGGCCGCGTAACCCCATACTTCGATCGTGTGAGCGAGAAAGCAACCGAGCACGACGAACAGGACTTTCAGTCTCACCGGCAGCGGCACTTTTGGCACGAGCACCGACAACAGCCGCAACATTTCATAGTGTGCGAATATCGATAAAACGACGAGTATCGCGGACAGGATGAGCGCAGTCAGCATCCGATGCTCCTCGAAGGAATTCGGCTTGCAGGCTACACACCTTTGTCCGCGGGCGACATATGCTTCATCATGGCATTAGACCGCCAATGAATGCTTGACCTGTCCGGCGGTGAGATAGCCATCGAACGCAGAGGCGACGATGCGCGTCAGCAGCGCTCCTTCGGCTGTGAGCGAAACCTTGCCGCCGTCCACGCTGACAATGCCGTCATGGCCCATGCTTTTAAGGCTCGGCCGGACATCTGCATACCATTCTTGAGCCGCGCCGTGGGAGTTGCCGATTGCATCGAGATCGGCTTTGCCCGTGCACATGAGTGCCTGAATGACCGCTGCCCGCACCTTGTCGTCTTCCGTCAGGATGTGGCCACGCGCCACCGGAAGATGTCCTGCCTTGATTGCGCGCGACCACGCTCCCGTTTCTGGACTATTTTGCGCGTAGCCGAACGGTGTTTTTCCGATGGACGTCGCGCCAATGCCAATGATTGTCTCCGCTGTCTCCGACGTGTAGCCCTGAAAATTTCTTCGTAACGATCCGGCCCGCGCTGCCACCGCAAGCGAGTCCGTGGAAAGTGCGAAGTGGTCGATCCCGATTGCGATATATCCCGCGTCGATAAGCATGCGGGAAGCTGCAGCGGCCATCGCCGCGCGCTCGGCCGGGCCGGGCAACGCTTCATCCGGAATCTTGCGCTGGTTTTTTGCGAACCATGGAACATGCGCATAGCCGAACAGTGCGATACGGTCCGGCCGCATCGTGATGCATCGTTCGATCGTTCGAGTCAACGTTACGACGGTCTGATGCGGAAGCCCGTAAATCAGATCGAAGTTGACGCTGCGGACGCCGCCCGCCCGGCAATGGTTGACCGCGCGTTCGACTATTTCCGGCGGTTGAATGCGGTTGATCGCGGATTGAACGGTTGGGTCAAATTCCTGCACGCCGAAGCTGACGCGCGTGAAGCCGAGCGCGCCGATGGATTTGACGATCTCATCTTTGAGTGTACGGGGATCACACTCGATCGCGGCTTCCATTCCGGTGGTGAAAGTATAGCGCTCCTTGAGGCGCGCTATGATCGCCTCAAGCTCCTCAGGTGAGAGTATCGTCGGAGTGCCGCCGCCAAAATGGATGCCCGCCAGTTTCATGCGTGCCGGCATCGCGTCCGCAATCAGATCGATTTCGGTCAGCAGATCCGCGACGTAATCTGCAACAGGGCCGGGGCGGCGTGCGAGCTTCATGTTGCATCCGCAGTACCAGCACATTTCGCGGCAAAACGGGATGTGCAGATAAAGCGAAATTGGTTCGTCCGGGTCGAGCGCGCCGAGCCAGCCGCGATAAGTCGCTTCGGGAAAATCCGATTGGAAGTGAGGCGCCGTCGGATAGCTGGTATAGCGGGGCACACTCAGGCGCGCGTACTTCTCGAATTTGTCGAAGGTCGTTTTGCCGTCGATTGCCTCCGGCTCTTGCATCGCTGTCTCTTATTCTGTGGTGTCCGCCACTGGCTCGATTGTCGCGAGAAAATTCTTGACCGATTTGATGCCCGGAACATTTTCTGCTGCAACCTGCATGGCGACGCTGGTCGTTTGTCCGGCAACGCCGCGCAATTCCGCAATCCCGCCGGTAACGCGAACCTCGACAAGGCTGCCCGGTGCCCAGGTCAACTGATCGATGGCCTTGCAGACCTCGCGCTCCAGCGCCTTGTCGGATGTATCTGCGGCCGGCATATGAAGGCTTCTGCTCATCAACGCCTGTACGATGTTCGCGCGGCTGACGATGCCGACGAGCTTCTTGCTGTTAACGACCGGCAAGCGTTTGACGCGATTTTTCTCCATCAGCGCGACCGCATCGACCACAGACGCCGATTCGCCGACGGTGATCGGGTTGCCGGTCATGATGTCCGAAACCTTCCGTCCGTGCGACCGGATGTAATTTTCCGCGAGCTTGTCGGTGCTCGAAAAGAAAGTCGCCCAACTCGATTGCTTTTTCTCCGTGCCGAGTTCGGCGCGGCGCAGGCAATCGCCTTCGGTCACCATGCCGACGAGTTTGCCGTGCTTGTCGACGACGGGAAGGCCGCTGATATGGTTCTGGACCATGAGCCCCGTCATCTCGAGCAGGGTCGCATCGGGCGATACGCCGATCACCGGCGTGGTCATGATTTCCGAGACTTTCATCTGCGCCTCCATCGCTGGCGGCGAGGATAGGCAGCCGGACGAGGGCTACCTTGCGGCAGATCAAACTAGTCCTTCTTCGGATTGCTCTTGAGGAGAGCGGCGTCCGCGGTGTCGTGCGACATCATGCCCGCAATAAATGCCATCCGGATCAATTCGGATAGGCTTGAGGCGGACATCTTGGTCATGAGATTTGCGCGATAGACCTCAACAGTGCGCGGGCTTATCTGCAGATCGAAGGCAATGGTTTTGTTCGGATGGCCGAGCACCAGACCTTCGAGAACCTGACGTTCGCGCGCCGATAGCGTCTCGATCCGGCGCCGCAATTCGAGACGTTCTCCCGATTGGTCGCTGGAGGCGGCTTCGGCGGAGAGAGCGGTTTCAATGCTCGCCAGAAGCACGCTATCGTCGAAGGGCTTTTCGACGAAATCGCTGGCACCGAGCTTCATCGCTTCGACTGCAAGCGGAACGTCGCCGTGCCCGGTGATGACGATCACGGGAATTCCAAGTTTCAACTCCTTGATTCGTGCCAGCAGTTCCAGCCCGCTCATGCCCGGCATGCGGATATCGGTGACAATGCAGCCGCCTTTCAGGGACGAGAGGACCGGCAGAAAATCCGACGCGGACGCGTAGCTCTTCACCGGCATCTTCGCGGTGGACAGCAGAAAGGCAAGAGAATCGCGGACCGCCTCATCGTCATCGATGACGTGCACTGTTCTGTCATGCGCCATCTTGGGTCTCCTCGCCCGTGCCGCTGCGAAGCGCAAATTCGAACACGGTGCCACCGCCGTCTCGCGGCCGAAGTGTCAGTTGGCCACCGTGCGACTCGACAATTGTACGACAGATCGAAAGCCCGACGCCCATGCCCTGGTGCTTCGTTGTGAAAAACGGCTCGAACATGTGCGAAGCCGCATCTGGCGACACGCCCGTGCCCGTGTCCGACACCTCGACGCTCACCATGCCGTCCGCGTCTCCGCGGGTCGTCACTGTCAATTCCTTGGCTTCGGTCGTCTCCATCGCCTCGATAGCGTTACGCATCAGATTGAACAGGACTTGCTGAATCTGCACCTTGTCGGCGAGGACCGCCTTGTGATCGGGATCGACCCTGATGCGGACGAGGACGCCGCGCTCGCGAACTCCGACCAGTGCCAATGAGCCGGCCTCCTCGATCAATTGGTCGAGATACTCGATCTTGCGCTCGCCTTCGCCGCGCGAAACGAACTCCCGCAGCCGTCCGATAATGCGGCCGGCGCGCAAGGCCTGAGCCGCCGCTTTGTCCAGCGCCTCGCTGGCGAGACCTGGAATATGCTTGTCCTCGCTGACGATCCGGCGGACGCCGCTGATGTAGTTGGTAATCGCCGACAAAGGCTGATTCAATTCGTGTGCCAGCGTCGATGCCATTTCGCCCATCGCTGTCAGGCGCGAGACGTGAACGAGTTCGGACTGCAGCTCCTTGACCCGTGTTTCGGTCCTTTGGCGGTCGGTGAGGTCGCGGATGAATCCGGTGAAGAATCGCCGCCCGCTCGAATTCATTTCGCCGACTGCAAGCTCGATCGGGAATGTCGATCCGTCTTTACGTTCGGCCACGACGACCCGCCCGATCCCGATGATGTGCCGCTCGCCGGTTCTGGCGTAGTCGTTCAGATATTTGTCGTGGTCGCCGCGATAGGGTTGCGGCATCAGCATTTTGATGTTTCTGCCCGTGACTTCCGCCCGTGTGTGGCCGAACAGTTTTTCGGCGGCTGAGCTGAACGAATAGATGATACCGCGCTCGTCGATCACGATCATGGCGTCCGGCACAGTGTCCAGAATGGATTGAAGATGCGCTTCGCGCGACAGCAGATCGCGCGTGCTGGACAGCGCCGCCGAGCGCGCGCGGCGCAATCGCTCGCCGAAAACGGCGACGCCGACCCCGATGGCGAAGAGAACGCCGACGCTCACCGTTTCCTGGACGTCGAGCGATCTCGGATCGCCGGATGTAATGAGTGCGAGCGCCGTGCATAGCGTCGTACAGACAAGGCCCGGTCCGAGACCTCCGACGGTACCCGTGACGAGCATCGCAGGAATGAAGAACAGATAGTCGACCTGCCCGTGCATATACGGTGTCAGCGCGGATCGAAGTGCAAATGCAACGCCGCCGAGAACAATGCCCAGCAGCTATTGCGCCGGCAGGTACCAAGACTGCATCGAACGCCCAAATAGCGTCCTTTTGACTGGCCGATCCGGGGGAGAAAGGTTTCGCGTTATCACGGGTATCTTTCTGACGGCGTCGGATCGCGACGGGCAATCGCGCAGCCCTTTCTAGTCAGTAACATCCTGCAAAAAAAGCATTTTTCAGGGTGCGCCGGCACTTCCGTAGAATCCCTTAGGGTCAATATCCGAATTTTGCAAAGGGTCCGACGAACGCAGATTGGCAGCAACAACGGAGACCGCGCCATGCTGCACCAGATCAACCCCGGCCAGACCACGATCCGTCCTCAGGTTTTTAATGGCTCGAATGCTTCTGCTCCGAATATTTCCGACGATCGACTGGAGACGGTGGGCACGTTGATGTCCTACGGCCGGGACGAGGAAATTTTCGGGGAGGGTGAAGTCTCAGCGCGGTTCTACAAGGTGATGAGCGGTTCGGTGCGGACCTACAAAATTCTGGACGACGGCCGGCGCCAGATCGTCGGATTTCATCTGCCAGGCGATTTTTTCGGGCTTGAGGCCGGCGACCGCCATACGCTCTCGGCTGAAGCGCTCTGCGAGACCAACGCGATTGCGATGAAGCGTAGTGCCGTGCTTGAGCGCGCGTCGCGCAACAAGTCACTGTTCGAGAAGCTCTGGAAGATTACGACGCTCGAACTTAGCCGCTCGCAGTCCCATGCCTTGTTGCTGATCAAAAGCGCGCAGGAGCGGGTGCAGGACTTCCTCCTCGACATGGCAGAGCGCGAAGCATCCCACGGCGAAATCGAGCTTCCGATGTCGCGGCAGGATATCGCCGACTACCTCGGACTGACTATCGAAACCGTGTCACGTACTTTGACGCTGCTGGAAAAGACTGGGCTAATCGCGCTGCCGTCGACCCGTCGCATCCTGCTCAAGAATTTCGCCGCGCTCAGAGCTTCGCAGGGCTGACCGGATATTCAGGAGTCGCGACGATGACGGACGACAATGCATCTGATCGGATCTCGCTCCGCCAGGCGGCGGTTGCTTCGCTGAAGTCGGCAATCGCCAGGTTGCGCGAACGGCAGGAAATGGATGATCTCGGCGAGGCGGAGCTGGAGCGGCTTGCGCACGAAGTCGGGCTTTCGCCAAGGGAGCTTCGCGCCAGCGCAGGTGCGAACGGCGATTGGATTCGTCTTCTCGAACTCCGACTGGAGCAATTCGAGTTCGAAAAATCCGATCTTTTGAAATCGCATCCTCGCGTCGTGCGCGATCTGGAGCAGACCTGCGCGCGTTGCGGTTCGTCGTCCCGCTGTAATAAGGAGTTTGCGGAGCCCGGATCCAAGGATGCGATCTCCGGCTATTGCCCGAATACTCATACGCTGCAAGCGCTCGAGACCGAGCGTGAGCGCCGCGATCAAAATGCGTGACCGGCAAGTCATTATGCGGCGCGCGACTGGCTTCATGTTTGCAACCCTTGCGCTCATCGCTCCCGTGCTGGCGGCCTCGCCGTCAGCCGAACGCGGTCGCGCATTCGCCGCGACCAACTGCGCACGCTGCCATTCCATCGACAAGGTGACGGCAAGTACGCTGTCCATTGCGCCTCCATTCCGCACGCTGCACAAGCGATACCCTGTCGAATCGCTCGAAGAGGCACTGGCCGAAGGCATCGTGACCGGACATCCGACGATGCCCGAATTCGAACTCGACCCCGGTCAGGTCACCGATCTCATCAATTTCCTGAAGACGCTTGAACGGTAGTGGCGTGTTTTGGCGATAACGCGAGCGAATTGATTTCGATCAACACGACCTAGGTGTGCTGCGGGCAGTGTCTAGACGAGAAAGCCGAGACAAACCCCATGCAACTTCAGAATCCGAAAAAATTGATGACGTTCGGCGAGGGAGGTCTATCGACCGTCTTCGCGCTGACAGCGCTGCTGTGCCTGTTCGCGGCCGGCAAAGCGCAGGACACGGCCTTCGCCTTCCATGCGTCGCTGACCGCTGCTGCAAGCCTTCTCGCGCTCTTTACGATCGTCAATCGCTACTACGATCGTCCCGCAGTTCTTCCGTCTCAGGAAATCGACGGCCGCCCGAACTACAATTTCGGGCCGGTGAAGTTTGCATCCATTGCTGCGATGTTCTGGGGCATCGCGGGATTTCTAGTCGGGCTTGTCATCGCTCTGCAGCTCGCATTTCCCGTTCTCAACTTCGATCTGCCCTGGACAAGTTTCGGACGGCTACGTCCGCTGCACACTTCCGCTGTCATTTTCGCCTTCGGCGGAAACGTCCTGATCGCGACCTCGTTCTATGTGGTGCAGAAAACCTGTCGCGCTCGCCTCGCAGGCGACCTCGCGCCTTGGTTTGTCGTTCTCGGGTACAACTTCTTCATTCTGATTGCTGGCACCGGCTATCTGCTCGGCGTCACGCAGAGCAAGGAATACGCCGAGCCTGAATGGTACGCCGATCTCTGGCTCACCATCGTGTGGGTGGTCTATCTGCTCGTCTTTCTGGTCACGATCATCAAGCGCAAAGAGCCGCACATCTTCGTCGCCAACTGGTTCTATCTGGCGTTCATCGTCACCATTGCCGTTCTTCATCTCGGCAACAATCCGGCTCTCCCGGTATCGGTGTTCGGATCGAAGTCATACGTTGTCTGGGGCGGCGTGCAGGACGCGATGTTCCAGTGGTGGTACGGCCACAACGCGGTCGGCTTCTTTCTCACTGCCGGCTTCCTTGCGATTATGTACTACTTCATCCCGAAGCGCGCGGAGCGGCCGATCTATTCCTATCGGCTGTCGATCATTCACTTCTGGGCACTGATCTTCCTCTACATCTGGGCTGGCCCGCATCACCTTCACTACACTGCGTTGCCCGACTGGGCTCAGACGCTCGGTATGACGTTCTCGATCATGCTGTGGATGCCGTCATGGGGCGGCATGATTAACGGTCTCATGACGCTATCGGGCGCGTGGGACAAGCTGCGCACCGACCCGGTGCTGCGCATGATGGTGGTGTCGGTGGCTTTCTACGGCATGTCGACCTTCGAAGGTCCGATGATGTCGATCAAAGTTGTGAACTCGCTCAGCCACTATACCGACTGGACCATCGGTCACGTGCATTCCGGCGCGCTCGGATGGGTCGGCTTCGTGTCGTTCGGCGCGCTCTATTGTCTCGTGCCGTGGCTCTGGAACAAGAAAGAGCTTTACAGCCTCAAGCTCGTGAACTGGCACTTCTGGATCGCTACCATCGGCATCGTTCTCTACATCTCGGCGATGTGGGTGTCCGGCATTCTTCAGGGCCTGATGTGGCGCGCTTACACCTCGCTCGGCTTCCTCGAATACTCGTTCATCGAGACCGTCGAGGCGATGCATCCCTTCTACGTCATCCGTGCCGCCGGCGGCGCATTGTTTCTGATCGGCGCTCTCGTGATGGCATTCAACCTCTGGATGACCGTGCGCTCGCCAAGAACTGCTGCCGCGCTCCCGCCGGTTGCGCTGTCGCCTGCGGAATAAGGAGTTACTCATGTCATTCTGGACCCGGCACCAGATCTTCGAAAAGAATTCGATCATCCTGATCGGCGGAATTCTTGTCGTGATTGCAATCGGCGGCCTCGTTGAAATCGCGCCACTGTTCTATCTCAAGAGCACGATCGAGAAGGTCGACGGCGTGCGGCCCTACACACCGCTCGAACTGGCGGGACGCAATATCTACGTCCGCGAGGGTTGCTATCTCTGTCATTCGCAGATGATCCGTCCGCTGCGTGACGAAGTCGAACGCTACGGCCACTACTCGCTCGCGGCCGAGAGCATGTACGACCATCCGTTCCAGTGGGGATCGAAGCGCACGGGGCCGGATTTATCCCGCGTCGGCGCGAAATATTCCGACGAATGGCACAAGACCCATCTCGCCAATCCGCGCGCGATCGTGCCGCAGTCGGTAATGCCGGGCTATCCGTTCCTCTCCGAAACCGAAGTGGACGCGGTCACCGTCGCCGACCACCTGCGCACGAGCCGTCTGGTCGGCGTGCCTTACACCGACGATCAGATTGCGCATGCGGCCGAAGACTTGAAGGCACAAGTCGATCCCGACAGCGCTAACGCGGACGCGCTTCTTAAGCGCTATCCGAAGTCGGTCGCGCGCAATTTCGACGGCAAGGATGGCCCGCCGACCGAGATGGATGCGCTGATCGCTTACTTGCAGATGCTCGGCACGCTGGTCGACTTCAAGCTCTACAACGACAAAGCCAATCTTCGCTAAGGGGGACGTTGCGGTGAAAGTTATCTTGGCAGCTCACGATGCCGTCTCTCCGCTCGTGACCACATGGTGGACGCCGGCCTTCGTCGGAATCTTCCTGGCGATTGTTTTCTACACGCTGTGGCCGCGAAATCGAAAATCATTCGATGACGCAGCCCGCATGCCTTTGCGCGAGGATTGATACTTTTCATGGCACAGCAAGACATCGATAAAATCACCGGCACGGCGACCACCGGGCACGAGTGGGACGGCATCAGGGAATTGAACACGCCGTTGCCGCGCTGGTGGATTCTGACGTTCTACGCAACCATCGTGTGGGCATTCGCATACTGGGTCGTCTATCCGGCATGGCCCACGATTACAGGTTACACAACCGGACTGTTTGGCTATTCGACGCGCGCCAGCGTCGTTGTGGACCTTGCCGATCTGGAGAAAATCCGCGGCGAGAAGATGGTGGCGCTTGCTGGAGCAAATCCGGCCGACATCGAAAAGGATCCGGCGCTACTTGCTCTGGCACGCGCTCGTGGCAAGGCCGCGTTCGGCGACAACTGCGCGCCGTGTCATGGGTCCGGTGGAGCGGGTGCAAAGGGTTATCCCAACCTCAACGACGACGATTGGCTGTGGGGCGGTACGCTCGACCAGATCATGCAAACGATTCAGTTTGGCGCTCGCTCGGGCAACGACAAAGGTCACGAAGGACCGATGGTCGCTTTCGGCAAGGATGGTATTCTCAAGAAGAACGAGATCGCCAATGTCGCGGCTTACGTCCGGTCGCTGTCAGGCTTGACCAGCACCGCGAAGGGAATCGATCTGGAGGCCGGCAAGAAAATCTTTGCAGACAACTGCGTGGCCTGTCATGCCGATGACGGCAAGGGGAAGCAGGATGTCGGCGCTCCAAATCTGACCGACCACATCTGGCTCTACGGATCGGACGAGGCGACCGTAGTTGATACGATCACCAACGGCCGCAGCGGTGTAATGCCCGCATGGACCGGACGTCTCGACCCGACCACTATCAAGGCATTGGCCGTGTACGTGCATACGCTCGGAGGCGGCCGCTAGGTTTCATTCACGCGAGGGTGATGGCGGGTTCCATATCTCTTGACGTGAATCAATGAGACTTTCCCTCGACTGGGTACGGTGCCGGAATCGCAAATCCGGCACCTTTTTCTTGATGAACCAGCCAGTTCTGCCAGTTGACGTCGAAGACTACGGCCCGCTCTACGAGGCGCATAAACGCGTCTATCCGCAAAGCGTGTCGGGGCGCTTCCGCACGATCAAATGGTCGCTGATGGCCGTCTGCCTCGGCATCTACTACTTACTTCCCTTCGTGCGCTGGAATCGCGGCCTGGATGCGCCATCGCAGGCCGTGCTGGTCGATCTGCCGAACCGCCGATTCTATTTTTTCTTCATCGAGCTGTGGCCGCAGGAAGTCTATTACTTCACGGGCCTTCTGATCGTCGCCGCGCTCACGCTTTTTCTCATGAACGCGGTCGGCGGGCGTATCTGGTGCGGCTATCTTTGCCCGCAGACTGTCTGGACCGATCTGTTCTACGCCGTCGAGCGAATGGTCGAGGGCGATCGCCGCGAGCGCATGAAGAAGCAGGAGGAAGGCTGGACGCTCCAGCGCGCGAGCGAACTGGTGCTCAAGCATTCAATCTGGTTGATGATCGCATGGTGGACCGGCGGTGCCTGGGTTCTTTACTTTAACGACGCGCCGACGCTCGTAAAAGAGTTGGTAACGTTCCAAGCGCCGGCCATCGCATACATCTGGATCGTGATTCTGACGGCGACGACCTACGTGCTAGCAGGATTCATGCGCGAGCAGGTCTGCGTCTATATGTGTCCCTGGCCGCGCATTCAGGCGGCGCTGACGGACGAATGGGCGCTCAATGTCGCATACAAATACGATCGTGGTGAAACGCGTACCTCGCTGAAGAAGTCCAAAGAGATACGCCTGCGCGGTGGGACGGTTGGCGATTGCATCGATTGCTATCAATGTGTCGCCGTATGTCCGACAGGCATCGACATTCGTGACGGTGCCCAGCTCGACTGTATCCAATGCGGCCTCTGTATCGATGCTTGCGATACAGTCATGGAAAAGATCGGCCGTCCGACCGGACTGATCGGATATGACAATGACATTAACATTCATCGTCGTGAGAAGGGTCTCGCTCCAATCTATCGCATCGTTCGTCCGCGCACCGTTGTTTATACACTTCTGATTGCCGCGGTCGGTGCCGTCATGCTTGCTGCGCTGCTGTCGCGAACGCTGCTCAGCGTGAGCGAGCTGCATGACCGCAATCCGCTCGCAGTTCAGTTGAGTGACGGCTCGATCCGCAATGCCTACACCCTGCATCTTCTGAACAAGCGCGAGGTCGACCGCACTATCGCCATCGACCTTGACGGTCCGCCGAATGCCAAGCTGCAGATCGTTGCCGCGGATTCGATCACTCCGGATCGGCCGATGATCGTTCTGCCGCGCGACAGCACGACGGAGCTTCGTGTCCTCGTCTCGTCGCCGGTCGACAATCTTGCGAAATCCACTCCTGTGCGTTTCATCGTCACCGATCTCGGTTTCGGGGAGACCGCTCAGGTTACCGACAATTTCGTATTGCCCTGAGGAGAGATTCGGATGGGGGTTTTCTCGAAGCCAGTGACCGGAAAATCCGTTCTCGTCATGTTGCTAGCGTTCTTCGGCACCGTCATCGGCGTGAACATGACCATGATGAAGCTCGCGATCGACACTCTGCCGGGCACCGAGGTCGACAGCGCATACAGCGCAAGCCTTGCCTATGAGTCGGAGATCGGCGCTGCACAACAGCAAAGCCGGCGTGACTGGCGCGTCAGCGCGCATTTGACGCGACAGGTGGAAGGCAGCGCGATGCTACGGCTTGAAGCCAGCGATAGGCAGGGCAATCCGGTTCGCGACGTTGCCTTCACGGGACGCCTCGAGCGACCGACGGACAAGCGCGAGGATCGGTTCATCGCGCTCGCGGAAGCGGGCGGGGGGACCTTCGTCGGCAGTGCATCCGGTGTGCGTCCGGGGCAGTGGGATCTCATCATCGAAGGCGATGCCGGCGGCAAGCGGGTATTTCTGTCCAAGAGCCGCGTCGTTCTGAACTGAGGGTGGCCATGCAAGTCGCGCGGGATTTCTCTCACTACGTCAAATATCCGCAAGGCGGCTTGTCGCATATCGATCTCGCCGTGGAAGGCGTGAACTGTGCCGGCTGCATGAACAAGATCGAGCGTGGCATCGCCGAAATTCCGGATGTGACGCTTGCGCGCGTCAATCTCACCGACCGCCGCCTCGCGGTCGAATGGACCGGAAATACACTCGATCCAGCCAGCATCGTCGATCGTCTCGCTGACCTCGGATACAAGGCCTATCCGTTCGAGTCTGAGCGTGCGGAAGCCGCCGAAGCCGATGAGGCTAGGTTTCTGCTAAGATGCCTGTCGGTGGCGGCATTCGCGACGATGAACGTGATGATGCTATCGATCCCGGTCTGGTCGGGACACGGCGCGGACATGCTGCCTGAGCAGCGCGATTTCTTTCATTGGCTTTCCGCGCTCATCGCATTGCCGGCAGCCGCCTATGCGGCGCAACCGTTCTTCCGTTCCGCATGGCGCGCTTTGCGCGCGGGCACCACGAACATGGATGTGCCGATCAGCATCGGCGTGACCACGGCGCTCGGCATGTCACTGGTCGAAACCATCGGGCATGCCGAGCACGCCTATTTCGACGCGGCCATCATGCTGCTGACGTTTTTGCTGGTTGGCCGCTACCTGGACCAAAATATGCGGCGCCGCACGCGGGCCGTCGCATCGAACCTTGCTGCGTTGAAGGGCGAGACCGCGACGAAGTATGTCAGCGAGAACGAAATCAGCACCGTTCCGGCAGCTGCCATCAATGTCGGCGACATGGTCTTGCTGAGGCCGGGCGAGCGATGCGCTGTCGACGGAAATATCACCCAGGGCCATTCCGAGGTAGACCAGAGCGTCATCACCGGCGAGACGAAGTTCGCGAGTGTCAAGGTCGGCGATCCAATTTATGCCGGGACTTTAAACATATCCGGCACGCTTCGCGTTCTGGTCACGGCTCCGGCGGAAGGCACATTGCTGTCCGAAATCAGCCGGCTGCTCGATCAGTCGCTGCAGTCACGCTCGCGCTACGTGAGGCTCGCCGACCGCGCGGCACGCCTTTACGCGCCCGTCGTGCATGTCACAGCACTTTTGACGATGCTCGGATGGGTATTCTTCGGTGCGGGCTGGCACAGCGCTATCCTCACGGCGATCGCGGTACTGATCATCACCTGCCCCTGCGCGCTCGGCTTGGCCATCCCGACCGTGCAGACGGTCGTTTCCGGCGCGTTGTTCCGGCGCGGCATCCTCATCAACTCCGGTGACGCGATCGAGCGGGTCGCTGAAACAAATTTCGTCGTCTTCGACAAGACCGGCACGCTGACATTGCCTGAACTCGATGTCGTCAACTCTGAAGAACTTCCCGACGATGTTTTTGCACTCGCCGGGCGGCTCGCGCTTTCAAGCCACCATCCGGTCGCGGCTGCAGTCGCACGCGCGGCTCAGGCCAAGGAGCCTTTGCCGGATATCGAAGAAATTTCCGGACAGGGCGTGCGCGGCCTGATCGACGGCAAAGAAGTTTGCCTCGGACGTCCGTCTTTTTGCAAAGCCGACGCACTGGCAAACGAAATTCTCGGTACCGACCCGGAAGTATCCGTGGTTGCGATATCCATTGGCGACAAGTGTCACGTCATTGCCGTTCGCCAGCGACTTCGGCCCGATGCCGCAGCGGCCATTGGCAGGCTGCGTCGTGTGGGAATTGGGTTTGAAATCCTGTCCGGTGATCGTGCGCCCGCTGTCGCGCACGCGGCCGATGCCCTCGGGGTCGAGGCATGGCGAGCCGACCTGACGCCCGCCGATAAGATCAAGCGCATCGAACAGCTTAAGCGCGAAGGCTTTAAAGTGATGATGGTTGGCGACGGCCTCAACGATGCGCCGTCTCTTGCGGCGGCCGATGTATCGATGGCACCCGTCAGCGCCACGCATCTGAGCCAGGCGACGGCAGACATGGTGTTTCTCGGCGACAATCTGATGCCGGTATTCTCCGCGATTTCGTACTCGCGCAAGGCATTGCATCTGATGCGCCAGAACATCTGGCTTGCGGTGATCTACAACGCGCTCGCTGTTCCGATCGCGATCGCCGGGTTTGTCACGCCGCTGATTGCCGCTGCCGCGATGTCCGCTTCATCGGTTCTGGTGATGGTGAATTCTCTGCGTGCCAACGCGAAGGCGGAGGGCTGAAACGATGGAAGTCTTGATCTATCTCGTCCCTCTGGTGGTAGGGCTGGGCGGTCTCGGGCTCGCTGGCTTTCTCTGGTCGCTGAAGAACGGTCAGTATGATGACCTCGACGGCGCTGCCTGGCGCGCGCTCGGCGACGACGAATCGTGACTTTTTGATTCAGAACAAATCCGAGGGAACCTGGAAAATCTGCGCTTGATCGAGATCAAGGCGCGGAAGCGGCTGCCGTTGGACAATTCGACTCGTAATGATGGAGAGAGTCGATGCCGAGCGATACGATCTGGGTTGTCGTGGGAGTTGTTGCGATGTTCGCAGCGTTCGCCGTCACGATGCTGTGGGCGGACTTCCGGACCCGGCCGCAACAGCCTGCCACGCCTGTCAAGCGCCGGCCGTTCTGAATCGCGGCAGCCGCTTGGCTAAAAGCGCCAGCCTTGCCGGTCTCGAAAATAGAGCACGGCGAGAAGCACGAACGAGACGGTCGTAAAGACGATGACCCGGCTGATCCAGTCGGGTCTTTCTTTTAGCCGCTCGTGCATCACGAGAAAGAAGGTCAGGAAACGGGGGCGGAAGAAGTGCATGAGCGCTATCCGCAACAGTTGAAATGGGTCCGCTGGGGCCAATATTGCCAGTGTGTGGGAGCCACTTCCACAGGCTTCATCGTCTCGGCATTACGCCAACCCTCCTTCGTGCGGACGCACGGAAAAACGAGCGCATGGACGCCGCGGTCGATCACCGCAAGCTCCAAGTCCCTTTCATAGGGCGCAGTCGAGATTTCCTTCCACATTTTGAGATTATCGTCCATCTGACTGCATTTCGCTTTGATTGAGATCAGAAGCCGCCAATTTTTCCATCCGGAGTAGGTCCGCCGGCGAATTGTCTTTGCTTGAGCTGCGAACGCCCCGCAGTCCCTCTTTCTCCTTGATAGTCTAGTTGTGCAAGTTATAGTCCCTGGAAACCGTCAGCATCTCTTTCAGACGCGGCGATGGATGGCCCGGGAGTTTTCCAATGAATCAGCAGAACGTCGTTTCGCTTTGGGGCAGCTTCAAAACCCCAATCGTCAATGCTGACGATTACATCGCATCGTTGCGCGGCCGGAAAATGGATGTCTTTTTCATGGGCGAGCGGGTCGAGGAACCCGTCGATCATCCCGTCATATTCCCGTCGATCAACGCGATGGCTGAAACCTATCGCCTCGCGAGCGCGCGTCCCGAGCTTGCCAGCGCGGACAGCAACATTGCCGGCGCGCGGGTCAACCGTTTTCTACATGTGCCGGGCTCTTCTGCTGACCTTGTGCAGAAGCACGAAATGCAGCGCGAACTTGGGCGTCGCACCGGGACCTGCTTTCAGCGCTGCGTCGGCCTCGATGCGGTGAGCGCCTGCCATTCGGTGACTTATGATATCGACGCGGAATGTGGCACCGATTACCATCAACGCTTTCTTGCATTCCTCAAGCGCGCGCAACAGGCCAATATCGTGATCGGCGGCGCGATGACGGACGTGAAGGGAGATCGCTCGAAGGGGCCGCATCAGCAGGCCGATCCCGATCTTTTTCTGCATGTCACGCGCCGCGACGACAAGGGCATCTACGTTTCAGGCGCGAAGATGCATCAGACCGGCGCAATCAATTCGCACTGGCTGATTTTCATGCCCACGATACGCATGAGCGAAGGCGACAGAGACTGGTCGGTTGTCGGCGCGGTGCGCGTCGACGCGCCGGGCCTCACTTACGTTGTCGGACGACAAACTAACGACACCCGCATCGTCGACGGTGGCGAGCTCGACGCCGGCAACGCGCAGTTCGCGGGCCAGGAAGCGCTGATCGTCTTTGAGGACGTATTCGTGCCGCATGAGCATGTGTTCATGGATGGCGAGTGGAAGTTCGCTTCGCTTCTGGTCGAGAGGTTTACGACCTATCATCGCTCCTCTTATGTCTGCAAAACAGGTTTGGGCGATGTGCTCATCGGTGCCGCCGCCGAGGCCGCCTCTCACAACGGCGTAGAGGATGCGTCCCACATCAAGGACAAGCTCGTCGAAATGACGCATCTCAACGAAACGATATATTCGAGTTGCATGGCCGGCGCCTATCGCTCGAAGCCGATGGCATCGGGAGCGTGCATTAACGACGAAATGCTGTCGAACGTCGCTAAGCACAATGTCACGCGCTTTCCTTTTGAGATTGCGCGGCTGGCGCAGGACATCGCAGGCGGACTCGTGGTGACGATGCCGTCCGAGCGCGATCTTCAGAACAACGAGGTCGGCTCGCTGGTTCGCAAATTTCTTCAGGGCCGCCCCGGCGTCGACACCGTGGACCGCATGCGTATTTTGCGCCTGATCGAAAACATGACGATCGGACGCAATGCAGTCGGCTATCTGACCGAGAGCTTGCACGGCGCGGGATCGCCGCAGGCGCAGCGCATCCAGATCGCGCGCGGCATGCAGATCGAAGACAAGAAGAGCCGAGCGAGGCTTCTCGCCGGTGTCAAAACGAAGACCGAACCGAATTAGTTGGCCGCTATCCGATGCATACGGCGCGTTGCGATGACATCGCCGCTGGCGCATCTCTGCCGTTGGCCTATCATGGCCGCGACGACACGTCTCGTTCGTCATGCATTGCAGCACCAGCGGCACGAGGCGCGCGCCCGATCTTGACATCGCACTAAATAGTCTAGTAATGCAAGTCACTATGGCGACGGCGAATTGGAATGACGGATTTGCCACGTGTTCGGCGGGGGCCGCATGAAGCCGGCTGCCTTCGACTATGTGCGCGCGGAAAGCGTCGAACACGCCGTGGAAGTGCTGGCGGGCGCTGATGGCGACGGAAAGATTCTCGCTGGTGGCCAAAGCCTGATGCCGATGATGAATTTTCGCCTGGTGAGGCCGTCGGTAATGGTCGACATCAACCGCATCGCTGGCCTCGACCGGATTGAACTACGCGGAAACAGAATTTCAATCGGCGCGCTGGTCCGTCACCGGATGACGGCGAGCGACACGATCATCGCCGATCGCGCGCCGGTTCTTCGAGAGGCGATGAAGCATGTCGCGCATCTGACCGTGCGCAATCGTGGCACATTCTGCGGCAGCGTTTGCCATGCCGATCCGGCGGCAGAAATGCCAATGATGTCGCAACTTCTCGACGCGGTCGTGCATATCGCTTCGCCGCGCGGCGCGCGAAGTCTGCCAATTCAGGATTTTCTGGTCGGGTCACTCATGACTGCGCTTGAGCCCGATGAACTTGTGACGGCGATCGAGATCGATGCTCTTGAGCCGGGCACGGGCTGGGGATTCGGTGAATTCGCCCGGCGTCACGGCGACTATGCGCTCGCTGCCGTCGCCGTGACGATTAAGAAACGAGACGGCATCGCGCATGGCGTTCGTGCCGCCGTAATGGGCGTCGGCGAAACGTCGATGCGCGTTCGGGAAATCGAAACGGCTCTCGAAGGAAACGACCTTCAAGCCGATCTGATCGACAGTGCGATCGATGCGATGCGCAGCACTCTCGAGCCGAACACCGATCTTCATGCCTCGGCTGACTATCGCCGTCATCTGTGCGGCGAACTGATGCGCCGTGCTTTATCAGACGCGTGGTCGCGCTCAGGCGGAGCGCACTTGCAATGAGCCCTCGCACAGCGATCACGATGTCGATCAACGGTCAATCGTTCTCGCGCGAGATCGAGCCGCGCATGCTGCTTGCCGACTTTTTGCGCCATGAACTGGGTTTGACCGGAACGCATGTCGGCTGCGAGCATGGCGTTTGCGGAGCGTGCACTATTCTGATCGATGGGCGCAGCGCGCGGTCGTGCCTTATGCTAGCGGTGCAGGCCGACGGCGCGGAGATCGAGACCGTCGAAGGTCAGGGCTCGATTGAGAAGCTCGGTCTTATCCAGCAGGCGTTCCGTGATCATCATGGCCTGCAATGCGGCTTCTGCACGCCGGGATTCATCATGACCATCTCCGATATGCTGCGCCATCATAGTCTCGAGACTGACGAAGAGATTCGCGAAGCATTGTCAGGCAACATTTGCCGCTGCACCGGCTACCAGCATATCGTCGCGGCGGTTCGTGAACTCGCGCGCGAACGGGGGCCGTTAAAATGAAGCGGCACGCGGCATGACAAAGCTGGATACATCGTCCGTCGAGTTGCGGCCAAAGCTCGTCGGTCAGCGCATCAAACGCACCGAGGATCCGCGGTTATTGGCTGGTGTCGGGCGTTACGTCGACGACATGACTCCGAAGGATACGTTGCACATGGCGCTCCGCCGCAGCGACCAGCCTCACGCGCGTATCGTCTCAATCAATGGGGACGGAGCGCGCTCTGTCCCTGGCGTGATCGCCGTCTTTGATGCATCAGCGCTAGAAGAAGGAATCAAGCCGGCAATTCCGACCTCGACAATGAAGAACTATTACGCGACGCCGATCTGGCCGTTGGCGCGCGGGAAGGTCCGTTATGTCGGCGAACCCGTCGTCGCAGTACTGGCCGAAAGTCGCTACGCCGCCGAGGATGCGCTGGAGCATATCGAGATCGAATATGAATCACTGCCCTTCGCGGTGCGGCAGGTCGATGCCGTTGCCGACGATGCGCCGCTGCTGCACGAGGAAGCCGGAACCAACGTCATCATCTCGCGCGAGTTTGCGCGTGGCGATGTCGACAGCGCGATCGCCGAAGCGCCGGTCAAGGTGAAAGCGACTTTCCGCATGACTCGCAAGACCGCGGTCTCGATGGAGAACAGGTCGTACCTTGCCGAATGGGATCGCCGCAAACAGGCGCTGACGCTGCATTCGACAACAAACATTCCCGGCATCGTGCGCGATATTCTTTCAGCCTGCCTCAATCTGCCGGGAAACCGCATGCGTGTCGTAGCGCCGGATGTTGGCGGCAGCTTCGGCGGCAAGGGCTCGCTCTATCACGAAGAAATTCTGGTTTGTGCGCTGGCGCGAAAGCTGGGGCGTCCTGTGAAATATTCCAGCGACCGGCTGGAAGATTTATCGGCGACCAGTCAGGCCTTCGATGAACTGATCGAAGCCGAACTCGCGGTCGACAAGGACGGCAAGCTGCTCGGCCTGCGTGCCGATGTGATTGGGGACATCGGCGCCTATTCGATCTATCCGTGGACTGGGGCGCTTGAGCCCGTGCAGGTCGTCAGCTTTCTGCCGGGACCATATAGACTAGAACATTATCGCGGCCGCGTGCGCGGCGTGCTGACGCCCAAGCCGCCGACGGGCCCCTATCGCGGGGTGGGCCGGCCATCGTCGACATTCGCGATGGAACGGCTGATCGATATGGCCGCACGCAAACTTGGAATCGATCCGGTCGAGATGCGTCGGCGCAATCTCGTTGCCGCAGAAGAATTTCCGTATCGTACGGCGTCAGGCCTGATCTGGGACAAGTCGGCATTCCATGAATGTCTCGACGGTGCATGCAAACTCGCCGATTATCCAGCGCTGGTGCGCGAGCGGGACCGCGCGCGCGCAGAAGGACGCTGGGTCGGTATCGGTCTTGCGAGCTACGCCGAACTGACCGGCATCGGCTCTCGCATCTCGGCCGCCCCGGGCATGCCGATCAATACCGGCACAGAAACGTCGTCAATCCGTATCGACGCGACGGGTGCTATCACTGCGGCATTCGGCATTTCCTCGCACGGTCAGGGGTTAGAGACGACGCTCGCACAGGTCGTCGCGGACGAACTCGGCTGCAAGATGGAAGATGTGGAAATCCAGCACGGCGACAGCGCGCTGGTGCCTGTCAGCACCGGCACTTACGCCAGCCGTTCGGCTGTGCTTGCGGGCGGGGCCGCTACGGTGTCCTCGCGAGTCGTCAAGAAGAAGGTCCTGAAAGCGGCAGCGCTTTTAATGAACGTGCCCGCCGAGGACCTCGATGCGTCGGATGGAATCATCCGCGCGCGAAGCTCAAACGCGTCGATGACTTTCAAAGAGGTCGCATATGCGGTCTATTCGCAAACGGGCAGCATTCCGCGCGAGCAACGCGAAGAACTTGCCGCGTCCGAAACCTACGATCCGTACTTCGGAACGGCCTGCTCGTCGACGCATCTCGTTATGGTCGAAGTCGACCCGAAGACCTTTGGCGTCACGTTCAGGAAATACGTCGTTGCTGAGGACTGCGGGCGCGTCATCAATCCGATGATCGTCGACGGTCAGGTTCACGGCGCGGTTGCGCAGGGCATCGGCGCGGCGCTCTTGGAAGAGATCGTTCATGACGAATCGGGACAGGTGTTGACCGCAAGCCTTGCCGATTATCTTCTTCCGCTCGCGACCAACGTGCCCGAGATCGATATTCTTCATATTGAGGCCGACCTTCCCAACAATATCGGCGGGTTCCGCGGAATGGGCGAGGGCGGCACCATCGGTGCGCCCGCAGCGATCGCCAATGCGATTTCTGATGCGCTCTCGCCGCTTGGTGTTGAAATAGACACTCTGCCGGCGACGCCGGAGAGGCTTTTTCAATCCGTCAGATCGGCGACCAGCAAGAAACCATTGTGACACGGCGCAGTTTCGTTGCACTTCGCTTGTCGCCGGAGGGATAGCTGGTATAATTGATGATCAGTCGAAAATTTTTCGGCTTGTTCCCAATATTCTCCAAGAGCGACGAACCCGAGCCAGAGAATGCGGCTTTCCGTAGCAGCCAAAGAAAAAACGGCGCGAACGTCGAAAAAGAAGTCTCCGGTTTCAAAAGGAATCAAGCAGTCCTCTGTGACTGAACGGCGCTGCTCGATCGCGAGCACGGTTGGAATTCTGTCCGACGCCTGGGCATTTCTCGTCATCCGCGAGGCGTTCTTCGGCTCGAAGCGTTTCGAGGAATTCAGGTCCGGTCTCGAAATCACACGCGCAACGTTGACGGACCGTCTTCGCCGTCTCACGCACGAAGGAATTTTGCGCGAGGTTTCCTATTCAGACACGTCCAGCCGCGTCGAATACAAGCTGACGAAAGCGGGCATCGATCTGTATCCGACCTTCATGGCTCTGATGCAGTTCGGCGACCGCTGGCTTGAGTCGTCGAAAAGCGGTCCGCTGCAGCTTATTCACCAAGGCTGTAACTGCGTAAGCAAACCGATCGTGACCTGTTCCTGCTGCGAGCGTCGCATTACTGCGCAGGACGTGACCTATATCGATGGGCCGGGCGGGGGGCGGGTTGCCGCCGACACGCCGTGGCGCTCGCGCCGCACCGGCGACGATTTCATGCGCGGCCGCCCGAGTTCGGTGTCACGCTCGCTCGAAGTGATCGGCGACCGTTGGAGCTTTCTCATCATCCGCGAGGCGTTCTACGGACACACCCGTTTCGATCAGTTGCAGGCGGAGCTGGGCATCGCGACCAACATTCTTACCGACCGACTTGCCCGCCTTGTCGATCGCGGCGTATTCCGCAAGCAAAAGTATCAATCTGCGCCGGAGCGCTTCGAATATGTGCTGACGCCGATGGGTGCGGACTTGCACGGGCCGCTCATGATGATGATGGCGTGGGGCGACCGCTGGCGCGCCAACGGCAGGCCGCCGATGCTGCTTCATCATAAATTGTGCGATGAGAATTTCACGCCGGTGGTCGCCTGCAACCGTTGCGGCCAGCCGATCGACGCATTCTCGATGAAATATCGGATGCGCTACAATCCGGACAAGTTCGGCGGACGCAAAAGCAGCCGGGCAGTGCCCGGCCGCGTCTGATTCATCACGTCAGCAGCTTACTTCTTCACAAGCGGACACTTGCTCTCGGACAGCGGACGATAGGCTTCGTCACCGGGAACGACAGCGCGCAGTTTGTAATAGTCCCAGGCGTATTTCGATTCCGAAGGCTTCTTCACCTCGTAAACGTACATGTCGTGAACGAAGCGTCCGTCCTCACGGATACGGCCGTTTTTCGCGAAGAAGTCGTTCACCGGCATCTCGCGCATCTTCGCCATCACGGTTTTGGCGTCATCGGTGCCTGCAGCCTTGATCGCGTTGAGATAATGCATGGTCGATGAATAGTCGCCCGCATCTCCCATATGCGGCATGCGCTTCATCTTTTCGAAGAAGCGCTTTGAGAAAGCGCGCGTTTCTTCGTCGCGATCCCAGTAGAATCCGTTCGTGAGAACAAGACCCTGCGCGGTGTTGAGCCCCATCGAATCGATGTCCGTGACCCACACCAAAAGACCCGCGATGGTCTGCTTGCCGCCTTCGGTCAGGCCGAAGTCCTTCGCCGATTTCACCGCGTTGATGAACGTCGTGCCCGATCCCGCGATCGCGACGACCTTCGCCTTCGATGCCTGCGCCTGGAGCAGAAACGACGAATGGTCGGGTGTGTCGATCGGATAGCGGATCGAGCCTACGACCGTGCCGCCATTTGCCTTCACCACGTTGGATGTATCGGCCTCGAGAGCGTGCCCGAAAGCGTAGTCGGCTGTGAGGAAGTACCACGAATCGTAGCCCTGCTTGATCAGTGCCTTGCCGGTGCCCTGCGCCAGTGCGTAGGTGTCATAAGCATAGTGGATGCTATTCGGCGTGCAGGAATCGTTGGTCAATCGCGACGAGCCCGATCCGTTGACGATGGCGATCTTGTTCTTTTCCTGCGCAACGTTTGTGACAGCCAAGGCGATCGACGAGTTGATAAGGTTGGCGATCATGTCGACCTTGCCGACGTCGTACCACTCTTTCGCCTTGGCGATCGCGACTTCGTTCTTGTTCTGATGGTCGGCGACGATGACATCGATCAGCTTGCCGAGAACCTTTCCGCCGAAATCCTCGACGGCCATTTTGACCGCGGTGACTGAGCCTTCGCCGGATTCGTGCGAGAACTGCCCCGACATGTCGGTGAGAATGCCGATGCGTACCACGTCGTCCGAAATTCCCGTCTGCGCGTGCGCCGGACCTGCGAAGGCGGCGACTGCAGCGATAACCAATGCTGCCCCTCTCATAAGTGTCTCTCCCTTGATTGCCTTTATGTGCCGGTGAACGTGCCGCCCACAGGCTTGCATAACTAGACTATCTTTGCTAGGACGATGTCAACAGCGTTGCGTATCCCGACGTTTCGGGTGCGCCGCAATAACAAATGCAGGGCGAGGAAGTGTCAGCGATGCATGCGGTCACGCCGCATTCGGCGACCGAGGCGGTCTTGCAGGCGCGGGCTTTGAAAAAAGATTTCCGCGGGTACACCGCAGTTGCCGGTGTGGACCTCGATGTGCGTCGCGGTGAAATCCACGCGCTGATTGGCCCTAACGGTGCGGGCAAGACCACCGTATTCAATCTATTGACGCGATTTCTCACGCCGACGTCCGGACAGATTCTTTTCGATGGCGTCGATGTTTCCGATGAAAAACCCGCACAACTCGCGCGGCGCGGGCTGGTGCGGTCGTTTCAGATTTCTGCGGTCTTCTCGAGCCTGACGGTCAGCGAGAATCTGATGCTCGCGCTGCAGCGTGTCTGCGTGTCGCCCGTGGCATTCTGGCGCGGCCGCAATCGTCTTGGCGATGTATCGCATCGTATCGGCGATCTGCTTCGGCAAGTCGATCTTGGGGAGTTTGCGAATACCCGTGCTGGCGATCTCGCTTACGGCAGAAAGCGTGCGCTCGAACTTGCGACAACGCTTGCCGCCGAGCCGAAGGTGATGCTGCTCGATGAGCCTACGCAGGGTCTCGGTCTTGAGGATGTCGACCGAGTTACCGACCTCATCAAGCAAGCTGCCGTCGGCCGCACGGTCGTCATGGTCGAGCACAATATGAAAATCGTGTCTCGGATCGCCGACCGCATCAGCGTTCTTCGCCGCGGCGAGATCATCGCGGAAGGCTCCTACGACGAGGTTTCGCGCAATCCGCAGGTGATCGAATCGTATCTTGGCTCGCGGCGGGAGCGGATACGATGATTGCTACAGCGTCTACACCGCAGCGCGATGTTCTTCGAATCGAAAAGCTGGAAGCGTGGTATGGCGAGTCGCACGTGCTTCACGGCATGTCGTTCTCCCTGCAGCGGGGCGAAGTGGTCGCCTTGCTCGGCCGCAACGGCAGCGGGCGCACTACGACGCTGCGCGCGATCATGGGTCTGATCGAACGGCGCAAAGGCGCCATCTCTATCGGTGGCAAGAATACAATTTCGCTCGCGCCACATCAGATCGCGCGCATCGGTGTCGGCTATTGCCCCGAGGAGCGCGACATATTCGCATCGCTGTCGTGCGAGGAAAATCTCATGCTGCCGCCGAAACAATCGGGCAGCGGAATGACGGTCGAGGAAATCTACGAACTGCTGCCTAATCTTGCCGAACGCAAGCGAACGCCGGGTACGCGACTGTCTGGCGGAGAACAGCAGATGCTTGCGATTGCACGTATCCTGCGCACCGGCGCACACTTGCTGTTGCTCGACGAAATCTCTGAGGGGCTCGCACCTGTCATTGTTGACCGTCTGTTTGATCTTGTCGTGGAGCTACGCCGGCGCGGCTACACGATTTTGCTGGTCGAGCAGAACAAGCATTTCGCTGGTCCGCTCGCCGACCGTTTTCTCGTGGTCGAACACGGTCAAATAGCGATGCGTCTGACCGCCGATGAACTTGATGCGCAAAGCGATTTTGTCGATCGCCGTCTTGGGGTTTGATGGGCCGATGTTCGATATTCCCCTTCAGGTTCTGTACGGCCAGCTGACGATCGGTCTCGTCAACGGTTGCTTCTACGCGATGCTCAGTCTCGGCCTTGCGCTGATCTTCGGGTTGTTGAACATCATCAACTTTGCGCATGGCGCGCTCTACATGCTGGGAGCCTTCGGCGTCTACCTCGGTATGCAGAAACTTGGCGTGAATTACTGGTGGTCGCTTCTTTTCGTGCCTGTCGTCGTCGGCGCGTTCGGTGCATTCATCGAACGGTTTCTTCTGCGACGTCTCAGCGGCCTCGATCACCTTTATGGGCTGTTGTTCACATTTGGCCTCGCGCTCGCGCTTGAGGGAATTTTTCGAGATATCTACGGCTCCGCCGGTTTGCCGTATCCGACGCCGCCGGAACTGCGCGGCCTCGTCGATCTCGGCTTCATGCGCCTGCCGCTCTATCGAATTTGGATTGTCGGTGTTTCGCTGTTCATGTGTGTCGCGATCTGGTTTCTGATCGAGCGCACGCACCTGGGATCGTATCTCCGTGCGGGCACGGAGAACTCCAGAACCGTTCAGGCGCTCGGCATCAACGTGCCGCTGATGATCACGCTGGTTTATGCGCTCGGTGCTGCGCTCGCGGCGTTTGCAGGCGTGCTCGCCGCACCGATCTATCAGGTGCAGCCTCTGATGGGATCGAACATCCTGATCGTGACGTTCGCGGTCGTCGTCATCGGTGGTCTCGGCTCGACTGCCGGCGCGATTGCAACCGGCCTTGCGCTCGGCGTCATCGAGGGACTTTCCAAAGTCATCTATCCTGAAATCTCATCGACGATTGTCTTCATCGTGATGGCTTTCGTTTTGCTTCTGCGTCCAGCAGGGTTGTTCGGGCGCGAAGCATGACAAAAAATTTCAAGACATCGACGCTGTTACTCCTCGGATTGGCGATTGTCGGCCTGATCCTTCCGTTGATCGGCCTCTACGCGCAATTTCTGATGAAATGCGTCGCGCTTGCGCTGTTTGCGGTCGCATTCAATTTCTTCACCGGCAATGTGGGGCTGCTTTCGATTGGGCACGCGGCATTTTTCGGAATGGGCGCGTATGCGGCGGGCTATGTGACGAAAGAATGGGGGTTCACGCCGGAGCTGGCCTTGATCGTCAGTCTTATCGTGGGCGGCGTGCTGGGCATCATCATGGGCGGCATGGCGATCCGCCGGCAGGGCATCTATTTCGCGATGATCACGCTGGCCTTGGCGCAGATGGTCTACTTCTTCTGCGTACAGGCGCCGTTCACCGGGGCGGAAGATGGATTGCAGCGTATCCCGCGCCGCGCGCTGCTCGGCTTCATCAATCTGTCCGATGACCGCACGATGTATGTTTTCGTTCTCGTGCTTCTGGTTGCAGCGGTCTGGGGTTTTCAGCGGCTGATGGAAGCGCCATTCGGCCAGGTGCTGCTCGCGATCAGGGACAACGAAGCCCGAGCGACTTCGCTGGGCTACGATGTGCAGGCTTATAAATTGTCTGCTTTTACGATGTCTGCAGCTATTGCGGGATTGGCCGGTGGAATTCGGGCGCTGACGCTCGGCTTTGTCGGCTTGCCCGATGCGCATTGGACGCAATCGGGTCACGTCATCCTGATGTGTCTGCTGGGAGGTCTTGGCACTCCGCTCGGGCCGATAGTCGGTGCCATCCTGATCGTGACGCTGGAAAGCAAACTTTCGAGCCTCGGCGTCGTCGAATTCGGCAACATTGCGGTTGATCTATCGAGCAAAGTGCCGATCATTATCGGCGTCATCTTCATGGTCTGCGTGCTGATGTTCCGCCGCGGGATCGTCGGTGAGATCGCGGCAGGATTCGTCTCACTCAGGGACCGGCGCGCAAATGCGAAGGGAAGCTGACGTGTCCGATATTCAGTTTAAAATCGCGGATCGAATTGCGGTGGTAACGCTCAATCGCCCGTCGCAGCGCAATTCCGTTACGCTGGCAATGTGGCGGGAGATTGCGTCGATTTTCAGAAAGCTGGCGCTGGATCGCGAAATCCGTTCGATCATCCTGACTGGTGCGGGCGGAAATTTCAGTGTCGGCGCGGATGCGTCCGAATTCGGCGAGGTTCGCTCGGATTTGAAGCAAAGCAAGGATTATGAGGTCGCGGTGGATGCAGCGTCCGACGCCATCGCCAGCGCACCGCAGCCGGTGATCGCGGTTCTTGATGGATATTGCCTCGGCGGCGGATGTCATCTGTCGATGGCATGCGATTTTCGTTATGCGCAGTCGGATGCCGAAATCGGCATTCCGGCGGCGAAGCTGTCGATCGTCTACGGCGTCCGCAGCACCCAGCGCCTCTATGCGCTTGTCGGTCTGACCAATGCAAAACGGATTCTCTATTCTGCCGAACGGTTCAGCGCGTCGGACGCGCGAACGATGGGACTCGTCGATCATGTTTCCCGTGATCCAATGAATGATGCGAAAGCGTTCGCGAAAGGCATGGCCGCCGTGGCGCCCCTTTCGATTCAGGGCGCGAAGCAAATCCTGACCGGACTGGCAATGGGGCCGGGGCCGCTCGACGAAAACGCCGCCAACGAATTTATCGATCAGGTGTCCGACAGCGACGACTACAATGAAGGCCGCAGGGCGTTTGCCGAAAAGCGGCCGCCTGTGTTTCGCGGGAAATAACGATGATGAAAATGCATATTCTGTCCGGCGGCCGGCTTCGCATGAAGAAGAGCATCTATTATCCCGAGGCTGGCCGCGACGACGTGCTCGAACTGCCGATCTCCTGTGTGCTTCTTCGCCACGCGCAAGGCAATGTTCTGTTCGATACCGGCTGCCATCCCTCCATCGCCGAGAATCCGGAAGCGCGCTGGGGCGGACTTGCGAAATACATGACACCGATAATGCCGCCGGGCGAGAACGTGTTGACCGGGCTGCAGGCAGTCGGATTGTCGCCGGACGATGTCGATGTTGTGGTCTGTTCCCACTTCCACACCGATCATTGCGGCTGCAACGCATTCTTCAAGAAGTCGACGATCTTTGTGCACGCAAAAGAACTGGAAGTCGCGCAGAAGGCGGATGCGAACGGATATTTCGCCTCCGACTGGAAGAACGATATCCCACTCACGCTTGTCAATCAGGAGCAGGATCTTTTTGGAGACGACAGGATCAATCTCGTGGAACTACCGGGACACACGCCCGGCACGATGGGCGCGCTGGTGAAGCTCGACCGCAGCGGCGAGTTTCTGCTGACATCGGATGCCGTCAACGTGCGCGCCAATCTCGACAACGATCACGCGCCGCTCAATACGTGGAACGCCGATCTGTGCCGCAAGTCGTTTGCCAAGGTGCGCGAGATTGAAAAATCCGGCGCGACCGTCATTTGCAGCCACGACGAGGCCGAGTGGAAAACCCTCCGCAAGGGCACGGATGCCTACGACTAACAAGTTCATGCTCTCAACCGAAAACATAAATCACTGAGGACTTAACGATGGACATGGTTCTGAAGGGCAAGGTGGCTCTGGTCACAGGCGCTGGCCGCGACGTTGGCCGCGATATCGCGCTTAGTCTCGCGGCGGAAGGCGCTTCGGTCGCCGTCAACTATAACGGCTCGAAGGAAAAGGCCGCCGCCGTCGTCGCTTCCATTGAAAGGGCCGGTGGCAAGGCCATTGCGTACAAGGCGGACGTAGCGAACTTCGACGAAGTGAAAGCGATGGTTGCGAAGATCGTCTCCGATTTCGGCGGGCTCAACATCGTCGTCAATAATGCGGGCGTCGCGCTGCGCAACCGCTTCGTCGATACAACACCTGAAGAATGGAAGAAACAGATCGATGTCTGTCTCTATGGCGCGATCCACGTCTGCAAGGCGGCGGCTCCGCATCTGGAGAAGGCGGAAGACGGCCGCATCATCGCGTTGGTCGGTGACTCGTCGCGCGTAGGTGAATCCGGGTTGGCCATCGTCGCGGCGGCACGCGGCGGCGTAATTGCGCTGGTAAAGTCACTCGCGCGTGAACTCGGCCGCTTCGGCACGACGGCAAATACCATTTCGCTGGGATTGATCGAAACGCCGCACGACCTTGAATGGGTCAATGCCAATCGCGACAAGTTGACCAAGCTCTATCCGCTTCGCCGTCTTGGCTTCCCGGCCGACATCGCGCCGATGGTGACTCTGCTCGCATCCAAGCATGGCGGCTGGATCACGGGCCAGACCATCAGCATCAGCGGCGGCTTCAGCATGGTGTAACGCGGGCGCGAGGATCGGAACATGATACAGACGGATTTGATTGCCTCCATTCCCGAATTGCTCCACCGCCATGCGAGGGAGCAAGGCTCGAAACTTGCCTATCGCGATGCTGCAGGTTCGGTCACTTATGACGATTTGGAATCGCGCACGGCCAATCTCGCAGGGCATCTCGTAGCGCAAGGCGTGGATGCCGGCGCGAAGGTCGCGATTTTTCTGCCAAGTTCGGTGCAATGGGTGGAAAGCTGCTATGCGGTGAATCGTGCGAACGCCGTCGCCGTTCCAATCAGCTACGAATCCACTGAATCAGAAATTCTCTACCGTCTTCAGGACGCGGGCTGCAGCGCCATCGTCACGACCGACGAGCGCGCGCCTGTCATTGCAAAGCTGAAGCAATCGGCGCCGAACCTGCGGCTCGTGATTCTTACCGATCGCGGAACGTCACAAGGCGAGGGATTGCGATATACGGATCTTGCCGGAATCCCGGCAAAATCAGCGCCGCGCGATTCACTCGATATCCACGCACCCGCTTTCATCATCTACACCTCCGGCACGACCGGCCGCGCCAAGGGTGTTCTTCTCTCCGTCCACAGCATGCTGTGGGTCACAGCCGCATGTTGGGTTCCGATCGCCGGTCTGTCGAAACAGGACGCGGTGCTGTCGCCGCTTCCGTTGTTTCATTCCTACGCGCTTAATCTGTCCGTGCTCAGCATTCTTGCGACAGGCGCGAGCGAATACATCATGGAGAAATATTCGACGTCCGAGGCGGTACGCTTGCTTCAAACCGGCGAATTCACCGTCTTCCCCGGCGTGCCGACGATGTTTCACTTTCTCCTTGAGGCGACGAAAAAGGAATCAAATCTCGCATTCCCGAAGCTTCGCGTCAGCATTTCGGCAGGGGCGATCATGCCCGCAACGCTCAACCGCGAATTCGAGTCGCGCTTCGGCGTGAAGTTGCTCGACGGTTACGGCATCACCGAAACGTCGACGATGGTAACGATGAACTGGCTTACGGGCATTCGCGTGATGGGATCATGCGGATTGGCGTTGCCGGGGCTTGCAGTGCGTATCGTCTCGCCTACGACAGGGGACGATGTCCTCATTGGTGAGGAGGGCGAACTGATCGTGCGGGGTCCTAACCTGATGGGCGGTTATCACAACAAGCCGCAGGAGACCGCGTCTGCGATCCGCAAGGGCTGGTATCATACGGGCGATCTCGCGCGCAGCGACGAGAACGGATTCCTGACCATCACGGGACGGTTGAAGGAACTGATTATCCGCGGCGGGCAGAACATCGCACCCGGCGAAATCGAAGAAGTCGTCAACGCGATGGAGCAGGTGGTGGATTGCGCGGTCGTCGGCATTCCACACGAGCATCTTGGCGAGGTGCCGGCCATCTTCATCGTGCCGCGCGAAGGCAAACCGGCCGTGCCGGAGGATGTCGTCGCGTTCTGCAGCGAGCGGCTGTCATCCTACAAAGTGCCGCAATCCGTCCATTTCATTTCGGAGATTCCGCGAACCGGATCGGGTAAGATCATCCGCTTCAAGCTGCGCGAGATGCTGGTCGCGCCGAAGTGATTGTCGAGAACAGTTGCGCCGCCAACTAGCTGCTGAGGCCGAGCGAGGTAGGTTTGGTCTCGGCAAGTAAATCGCTCGAACGCGCGATCCGTATCTTCGCTGGCACGGAAGCTGCGTTTACTCCAAATGACAGCAGTTTTTCATGCTGGCGAAGGCCGCGCCCGCCTTTGACGAGACCCAGGTCGCGAACGAGGGCGAGATGCCCGTCGCTCATTCTTATCAGACGAAGATCGGCAAATAGGCGTTTGATCGTTTTCAGCATTCGCGCTTCACCTCTGCAATGCAGAGAATGCATCGTCTCGCGATTCGGTCAAATCTTGACACTGCGCGAATCGAATACGCGGGTTTCAACTCGGGAGATAAGTGAAAACACGAGGGCGGCAAGCGGGACCGCCGCGTGGGCGAAAAGAGCGGCGGCCCCTGTCGCCCAATTTGAAATTGCGGCCGTGAGGCGCGCCTTGAACGACAATGTATCGGTAACATCACGCCGCGAGCGCGCAATCGAAGCCGCTCTTTAACCTAACCCGTCAACCTTACCCGCACGCGCGGTAAGTCCGGCTTCGGTCACTTTCAACGCTTTCTCGTGCGAACGGACCGTGGCCGTCACACTATGTCCGTTTACAAGTTGACGTTTCGCGAACGCCTCGGCGCTGTAGCCCATTCCGAAAACAAACAGCTTCACAATAAACCCTGTTCAAATGTCCTGCAGCGACGTAGGTATCGCATATTATAGCGCCTGCTTCGTCCGGAGTATCGGCTTGGACAGTTACGACCCGCTTCGCGACTATCTATCGAAGCAGAATTTGACCGAACTCACTCTCAGATTAGAGGAGATCGAGGACATTCTCGGCTTCGCGCTTCCACGCGCCTCGCAGCGTGCTTCGTGGTGGGAGAAAGAACGAAATCCCGAAAACGCTCGGCCGCAACGCGATGCGATCCGTGACGGCGGCTACGAAGCAACGCGCTTGCCTGACAACAAGGGTGTGCGGTTCCGAAAATTGACCGCGAAGAAGTTCATTCCCAAGCACTAGCCTAATTCGGGGTGGTGAAGCCTTTTTCCTCACGCAAGCGTCGCTGGACGTCGGAACATAGCAAATCGATCAGCGACTTCGCCGCCGCCGCGTTCAGGGCTTTCGCGGGAATTGTCGCCGCATACATCGATGACAGATCGAAACCTTTTGGCAATGCACCGACGAGCCGAAGGCCCGGAGTCGATACAATCTCGGTGGTTTGCGTAGCACCGATTGCGTTCTTCGCCGTAGATGCTGCAAGGTTCTTCATCGCCAACCGGCCTGCGGGAAATTCCCGGACCTTATCTTTCACCTTGTCGGCGATGTTCAACTCGGTCAGCACCTTTGCCAAATGAATGCCGGCTGTCGATGCCTTGGTATCGGGCAGAAATATTTCGTCTGCCGCCAGGAAGGCACTCCGCAACGATTCCGAATTGTCGATGCGCGGCACTCGGTCGGTTATCCGCACGGCGACGGCCGTACTAACCAGACCGATGTTGCGGTAGTCGGCGGCTTGCAACAGTTTCTCCTTCGCGAGCTGATTGAGGACCGGCGTGGTCAGGACAACGAGATCGGCTGGCTCGCCGCTGCGCAATTTGTCCGCCATCGTGCCGACCGCACCGTATTGCCCGACAATGCTGAAGCCGGTCTCGACCTTGAACTTCGGCGCGAGTTCCTCGATCAGGCTTTGCGCAGCTCCGCCGCTCAGGATGTGAAGGGTTTGAGTTGAACTGTCCTGCGCGCGTGTGGGTACAGTGACAATAAGCACGACGGATGCAGCAACTATTCCCATGAGGCGGCAGATTATTTTTGTCATGTCCGACCCTGCGTCTTCTTTGGTGCAGCGCAAAAAACAAATCAGCGCAATTGTTGCCCGAAAGAATAAATGACCGCGCCGATCATGCAGGTATAAAGAATGCCAGTTCAAACAAGAAAATTCGGGAGAACAAGAATGAAATCGAAAATTTTGGCCGCTGCGGTTGCAGCATTCGCTTTGACGGCGGCGCTGCCTGCTTCGGCGCAGCAAGGCGTGAAGATCGGAATTCTCAACGACCAGTCCGGCGTCTATGCGGATTACGGCGGCAAGTGGTCGTATGAGGCGGCGCTGATGGCGGTGGAAGAATTCGGCGGCACGGTGCTCGGTCAGAAGATCGAAGTTGTCTCGGCCGACCATCAGAACAAGCCGGACCTCGGCGTCTCAATCGCGCGCCGCTGGTACGAAGTCGAAAACGTCGACATGATCACCGAACTGACGACCTCGTCGGTCGCGCTTGCGGTTCACGATCTGTCAAAGCAGATGAAGAAGATCGACATCGTGGTGGGTGCGGCGACGTCGCGCCTGACCGGCGATGCCTGCCAGCCTTACGGTTTCCATTGGGCCTACGACACCCGCGCACTGGGCGTCGGCACCGGCGGTGCCTTGACCGAAGCCGGCGGCAAGACTTGGTTCTTCATGACGGCGGATTACGCCTTCGGTTACGCGCTGGAAAAAGATACCGGCGATTTCGTCAAATCGAAGGGCGGCACGGTCGTCGGGTCCGTTCGCATTCCGTTGAACTCGTCCGACTTCTCCTCGTTCCTGCTGCAGGCGCAAAGCTCGAAGGCGCAGATCATCGGACTTGCCAATGCGGGACTCGATACGACGAACTCGATCAAGCAGGCGGCTGAGTTCGGAATCGTCAAGGGTGGACAGAAACTTGCCGGTCTCTTGTTCACGCTGGCTGAAGTTCACGGCCTTGGTCTGGAAGCAGCCCAGGGTTCGGTACTGACTGAAGGCTATTATTGGGATCGCGATGACAGGTCGCGCAATCTCGGCAACAAGTTCTTCAAGCGCACCGGGCGCATGCCGAACATGATCCAGGCCGGCACTTACTCGGCGGTGCTGTCGTATCTGAAGGCCGTGAAGGCCGCAGGCACCAAGGACACCGAGGCCGTCGCCAAGAAACTGAAAGAGCTTCCGGTGGACGACGACTTCGCACAAGGCAAGGTTCTCGCAAACGGCCGCATGGTGCATGACCTTTATCTGTTCGAGGTCAAGAAGCCCTCGGAGTCGAAGAAGCCTTGGGACTACTACAAGCAGATCTCGGTCGTGCCGGGTGACAAGGCGTTTTTTACCGTTGCCGAATCGGGCTGCAAGATCGGCCAATAAGGAAGACCATTGCGGCCCGGCGATTTTTCGCCGGGCCATTTTTATTTTGAACGCGATATCATCCCCAAGCGACCAACAGACTCGTGTCGTGGGTTACAGCTGAGAGGACACTATCATGCGCATTTTTCTTGCGTTGACCTCATTCTCGGTCCTTGGGATGCAGTTGCTCATCGGTCCGGCTGCGGCGCAGTCTCCGCCGGTTTGCATTTACGACAGCAAGAACTACAGCGACGGCGCGTATATCTGCGCGCAGAAATCGATGATGCTCACTTGCGCTGTGGATGGCAACAAGGCGACTTGGAAGATCGTCACCGACAAGGACATCAACGACCGCTGTATCTCGCCGATCGCTCGCACAAATATCTCCGAACCGCGTGTCCGCCGGCGTCATTATATCCGGCCGGTCGCGGCCCGCATTTCTCCCGATCCAAACGCCAAATGCTTCCACTTCAACGGAAAGCGCTATTGCGAATAAGCATGGCTGCATAAGCGCAGTAAGAGGTTCAGGGCATCGAAATTCTGCTATTGGGAAGCGGAAATCTGCCTCTCCTGTCTGAAAAAAGCGAAAGCCCGATGTCCGTCCGTATCGTTGATGTCCGCGAGATCACCAAGCCGATCTCGTCCCCGATCCGTAACGCCTATATCGATTTCACCAAGATGACGACGAGTCTTGTCGCCGTCGTTACCGACGTGAAACGCGACGGCAAGACGGTTGTTGGCTACGGCTTCAATTCCAACGGACGATATGGGCAGGGCGGGCTGATCCGCGAACGCTTCGCACCGCGCATTCTCGAAGCCGACCCCAAATCGTTGCTCGATGCGAGCGGCAGCAACCTCGATCCGGACAAGGTCTGGATTGCGATGATGTCGAACGAAAAGCCGGGCGGTCACGGAGAACGTTCGGTTGCCGTCGGCACGCTCGATATGGCGGTGTGGGATGCTGCGGCGAAGATCGCGGGCAAGCCGCTGTTCCGCTGGCTCGCTGAGCGTCATAAACGCAACGCCAATCCGCGTGTGTTCGTCTATGCGGCGGGCGGCTATTACTATCCGGGCAAAGATAATTCGGCCTTGCGCGCGGAGATGCGTGGCTATCTCGATCGCGGCTATAACGTCGTGAAAATGAAAATCGGTGGTGCGTCGCTCAAGGAAGATCAGGAGCGCATCGAAGCGGTGCTGAAGGAGATCGGTTCGCAGGCGCAGCTTGCAGTCGATGCCAACGGACGTTTCGATCTGGAGACCGCCATCGCCTATGCCAAGATGCTCAAGCGGTATCCGCTGTTCTGGTACGAGGAAATCGGCGACCCGCTCGACTTCGCGCTGCAGGCGACGATGGCCGACTATTATCCGGGTCCGATGGCGACGGGAGAGAATCTGTTCAGCCATCAGGACGCGCGCAATCTCATCAAGTATGGCGGTATGCGGCCGGATCGCGACTGGCTGCAATTCGACTGCGCACTGTCATACGGATTGTGTGAGTACCAGCGCACGCTGGAAGTCCTGAAGACTCATGGCTGGTCGCCTTCGCGCTGCGTGCCGCATGGCGGGCATCAGATGTCGCTGAACATCGCGGCAGGTCTCGGCCTCGGCGGCAACGAAAGCTATCCCGATTTGTTTCAGCCTTACGGCGGCTTTCCTGATGGCGTGAAAGTCGAGAACGGCCACATCGTGATGCCGGATCTGCCGGGCATCGGCTTCGAGGGCAAATCCGATCTCTACAAAGAGATGAAGGCGCTGGCTTCTTAAAATGAAAAGCCCCGCATGATGCGGGGCTTTTGCTTTCGCTCGATTGGTGTTTACCGGCCGTTGCCGCGGCACGCGCCGCCGGGACCGATATGATATCCCCGCGGGCAGGCGTGTGCGCCCGGATCGGCGAAGTTCTTCAAACATCCGCCATTCGGTCCGCGATGCCACCCCGCCCCGCAGCCGCCGGCCACTTGAACGATATCGCTCGTGGTGCCGCCCGTTGCGGCAAGCGGAAGCGCCATTGCGGGCGCGATGGCCACGCTCGCGAAGAAGAGAGCAGAGATAATAGTTTTCATTGTGTCCTCCCGGTCTGGTCAATGGGCGGCAAATGCGATGCCGGCGCGAACTTCGTTGATGGCGTTATCGATCAATGCGAGCGCTCGCTCGCGGTGACCACCCTTGTTCGGTGTGGCTGCCGCCAATTCACCGCGTGCGCTCTGAAGAAAAGTAAGGGTCTCCGCCATATGCGGCTGCGCGGCGACGGCGTAGCCGACGCCCACACTCGCTGCGACAACGCCGCTGAACAGCGCTAGACGGGTCGGCGAAAATCTCGGCATGCAGGCTCTCCTTTTCGATATGAAGTTTGTCGAGGTTGCGTATTGGCAGTCCCAAACCCGGAATCGGGTGCGGCGATTTATCGCTTCAAATTTGCAGATCGCTTGGACTGACCGGCGCTGGTAGGGCGTCGCATGGACTGACAGGCGCCACGATGGAACTCACAGCTTCACAACATCGTGCAGTGGTCACACGCTGCCACTATACTAACTTTGCAACAAATTCGCATGTGCAATTCACTGGGAATTCGACGCGCGTGAGCATTGTTCGAAAAGTCCTCTCGACCGATCTCTTTCCGGCGCATCTTAACGATCGTCAACGCTATATGACGTTCGCCGAACTGTTCGAGCACTTCTCCAATACGGGCGAACTCGATCCCGCCGACGATGTGCCGTTCAAGGCGGCGATGAATTCGATTTCCATCGGCACGACGCTGATCGGCCGTTGTGACGGGACCTTCACCAAGGTCCGGCGCGAGAAACGCCAGATTCTTCAAACCAACGACGATCGCTACTGCCTCGCGCGGAACGCGCAAGCGCACGACGCTTGGGTCGTGCATCGCGGCAAGGAATTTCGTCTGCGACCCGGAAGCATGGCAATTCTCAAGCTCGACGAAACATTCACCGGGATGGACGGTGTCAACCACAAGCGATTTACCAACGTGCATCTGCCGATGCTGGCGTTGAAGGCGATGGTGAAGAATGTCGACGATCTCGTCGGTGTCGAGTTTGCTCCAGGTGGAGCGCTGTCGCTGGCGATGGATTACAGCGAACTTGTGCTCGACAATGCACGCGTCGCCGACGAAGCCGGGCCGCTTGTCGCGGCGCATCTGCTCGATCTCGTCGCGATGGGTCTCGGGACCCGCGACGATACGGCCGAAACAGCGCGGCGGCGGGGCTTGCGCGAAGTCCGCCTCACGCAGGTGATGCTGATCCTCAACGAACGCTTTGCCGAGCCGGACTTCTCAGCGCAGAAACTTGCAGTGACTGCAGGGCTTTCGGAGCGCTACGTCAACGAATTACTCTACGAAGCAGGCGCGAGCTTCAGCACGCGATTGCTGGAATTGCGTCTGCGCAAGGTCGTCGATCTTCTGGTGCAGGCCGATCAGCGCAAAATCAGCGAAATCGCCTTCGCCTGTGGCTTCAACGATCTGTCTTACTTCAATCGCTGCTTCCGCCGACGTTTCGGCCTGACACCGACCGCCGCCCGCGCGCGTCAGGCATAACTGACGCTGAATCCGTTCAGGCCGGGATACGGCCCGCATGGTGGCGCGCCACCATCCATTGCGGATATTCGACCTTATATGCGCTGGCCTTGTCGAGCGCCGCAAGTTCATCCGCCGAAAGTTTGATGTCGGCTGCGGCAAGATTGTCGTTGAGCTGCTCGACCGTCTTGGCACCGACGATCACGCTCATGATCGCTTTCTGATGGAGTACCCACGCAATTGCGATGCGGGCGACAGAAACATTGTGGGCCTTTGCGATGGGTCGCATCGCATCCACCACATCGAACGCGTGCTCCTTGTCCACTGGCGGGAAATCGAAAATGACGCGGCGGGCATCGTTCGGCGTCGCCACGTCGCGCCCGAATTTCCCCGAGAGTAATCCGCCGGCCAGCGGCGACCACACCATGATTCCGAGATTTTCCTCGAGTGCCAGCGGCATGATTTCACGCTCGAGATCGCGGGTCGCAATCGTGTAGTGAACCTGCATGGATTCAAATCGTGCGTAGTTGTGCCGGGCTGATACGCCGAGGGCTTTCATCGCCCGCCACGCCGGCATGTTCGAGCAACCGATATAGCGTACCTTGCCCTGCCGAACGAGGTCGTCGAGCGCGCGCAAAGTTTCGTCGATCGGTGTTGCAAGATCAGAGCTGTGGATTTGATACAGATCGATGTGATCGAGTTGCAACCGCTTCAGACTGGCTTCGACGGCATCCATGATGTGTCCGCGCGACAAGCCGACCGAATTCGGCCCCGGCCCAGTGCGCACGCGAACTTTCGTCGCGATGATAACTTCGTCGCGTTTGACTTTGAGATCGCGCAGCGCCTGACCGAGAATGGTTTCCGACAATCCCTCCGAATAGACATTGGCCGTGTCGATGAAATTAACGCCGGCCTTCAGCGCTGCATCGACGAGCGCATTCGATCCTGATTGATTGACCTGGCCCATCTTCTTCCACATCTCGCCCTGGCCGCCGAACGTCATGGTACCGAGACAGATTTCGGAAACGAACATGCCGGTGCGGCCGAGCGGACGGTATTTCATGGGCGATCCTCGATATTTTGTTTTGGCGCACGACGGCGCCGGCAATGCGGTATGGGAATGCCGGACGCTATCAAGCCGCTGCGAAGGCGGCAACACACGGTCAATTGATGGAGGTAGGTCGAATGACGCCTCGATGCTGCAACGTCACGAATTGACGTGGATGAAATCGCGCAGCAGCGGATAGATTTCGCTGTTCCACTTCTTGCCGCTAAAGACTCCATAATGGCCGACACCGGCCTGCATGTGATGCACTTTGCGATAGGCTCGCACGCCGGTGCAGAGATCTTGGGCCGCAAGAGTTTGCCCAATCGAGCAGATGTCGTCCTTCTCGCCTTCCACTGTCATCAGCCCCATCTTTTTGATCGAGCCGGGCTTCACGGGGCGGCCTTTGTAGGCGAGCTTACCCTGCGGCAAGAGATGCTCCTGAAATACGTCGCGGATCGTGTCGATGTAGAAATCCGCCGGCAAATCCATGACCGCGAAATATTCGTCGTAGAAGGTCTTGATGGTTTCAGCCTTCTCGATGTCGCCGTTGGCCAGATGCTCGTACAGATCCTTGTGCGACTTGATGTGGCGTTCGAGATTCATCGACATGAATGCCGTGACCTGGATGAAGCCCGGATAGACCTTGCGCCACGCGCCCTTGCACTGCATCGGCACGTAGTTGATGAGATTGTCCTCGAACCATTTCAGCGGCTTCGACACCGCAAATTCGTTGACCTTGGTTGGCGAGATGCGCGTATCGATCGGCCCCGCCATCAATGTCAGGCTTGCGGGCCGGGCCGGATGATTGTCTTCCGACATGATTGCGCAGGCTGCGAGCGCCGACACTGACGGCTGACAGATCGCGATCATGTGAGACTTCGGCCCGATCTTGCCCATGAATTCGATGAGGTGCTCGGTGTATTCGTCGAGTCCGAATTTTCCGGCTTCAACGGGAATGTCGCGCGGGTTGTGCCAGTCGGTGATGTAGACATCGTGGTCCTGCAGTAGCGTCTGCACCGTGCCGCGCAAAAGCGTTGCAAAATGTCCGGACATCGGCGCGACCAGCAGTACCTTCGGCTGTCCCGGGGCGCCGCCTTTCTTGAAATGGAGAAGCGAGCCGAACGGCGTCGACCAGGCGACTTCTTCGATAATCGGATATTTGCCGTTGCCGACGAGTACGGGTTTGATGTCGTAGTCGGGCCGCGCATAGGTGAGCGTCGTGCGCGAGATCAGTTCGAGTGCAGCCGCGAGCCGGCCGAACACCTTGTCGGACAGACCTTCTGGCAAAAGCTTGATCGCGGCCTTGCCGGATGCGGCGCTGTTTCGGAACGGCGCCAGCATGTCCATCGTGTTCTGATAGGCCTGATACAACATGGGCGACATCCGATTCATTCCTGCCTTTGTGCCATGCAACATCGAAGCCAAATCGCCGTCAATCCGGCGGCCGGATTGGCATGTGGTTTGCTGAGTTGAACAGGACGCAGGCGCTTAAATCGCGGGCAGAAATCGCCCGTTGCATAGGCGCGTGTGCGTCCGTTCGGCGTGCGGAGGCATAAACTTATGGCAAAAGCGACACTCACGATCAGCAGCAAGAACTATTCGTCGTGGTCGCTGCGTGGCTGGCTGATGACGAAGTTTTCCGGTCTCGAGTTCGATGAGATTCTCGTCGCCGCCGACGATCCAAGCATAAAGGCGGAAATGCTGCTGCTGTCGTCGTCGATTCTGGTGCCCTGTCTGCGCCATGAGGGCGCGACGGTTTGGGATACGTTGGCCATCGGCGAGTATCTCAACGATCTCTTTCCCGAAGCAGGTTTGTTGCCGAAAGAGCGCATTCCACGGGCACATTGCCGCTCGATCTGCGGCGAGATTCATTCAGGCTTCGCCACGCTTCGCTCGTCACTGCCGGTGAATATTCGCGGACATTTTCCGGGCTTCAAAATCTGGTCGCGCGCGCAGGCGGACATCGATCGTGTCTGCGCGATCTGGAGCGATTGTCTGGAAAAATCCGGCGGGCCGTTTCTGTTCGGTCATCGCTCGATGGCGGACGCGATGTATGCGCCGGTCGTGACGCGTTTTCTCACCTACGACGTGCAGATCAATTCGACGCTTGCGGCTTATGGAAAGCGCGTGATGACGCTGCCGGAAATGGCGGAGTGGGTTGCTGCCGCGAGCGCGGAGCCTGCAGAAATCGAGGAGCTCGAGGTCGAATATTAGGCATCGCGCACGCCATCGTGCCTGATCGCTGTGCCGATTCTCATTGATATGAGCGAGGCGACTTAAGCCGACCGCAAATGCCCCGCGCTTTTGTCGAGCGCGGTTGGATACTTGCCTCGGTGGAAGTGCGCTTCGTCCTCTGGATTCAGCCACAACTTGCACTGCTCAAAACTTGTTCTGGCATCCCACCGGAATTCAGAAGACGTGGCGCGAGATTCGCATGGTGCATTGCAGAAACAGCTGGGCGCGGCCAGCGCGCCTGCTTGGAGGCTGCAATGAATGTCCATGTCCCCACCGATTTCAAATGGCCCGGTCTCACGCATCCCAACGGTGCGCCCATTGGTCTGAACAAAAAGAAGTTCGTCGCCATCGACCGTGACAAGCAAGCGAAGTATGAGGCCACGTATCGTCCTCAGGCGCTCTACAACCGGGCCAACAACGGCTTTCACGAGAACAACGAATCTTTCCTGTTGCATGAAGTCGCAACGAACCTTCCGATCTACCGCGAGGACACTGGCCCGACGGATTTTCATCTTCATTTGCCGCCCGGCGGCTTTCAGCTCGTACTCGTCACCTCGGGCATGTTCACCTTCGACTATGACGGACGCTTCTACAATGTCGGCCCCGGCGCTGTGATGCTGCAAAGCGCGATCGTGCATCGTCAGCTGTTCTACACATGGTCGGGACTCTCGACAGAAGAAAACCTGAAGACGCCGCAGACGGTGGTGCCCGATCCGATCTCGATGGGCTACTCGGGGAAATTTCTCGAAGCGTTCATTACCGATCCGACGACGTTTCCGAATCCGACAATCGTGGGTCCCGATCAGATCAACGAAGCCGAGACGCCTCGCATTGCATGGACGCATCCGCTGCACGATCGCCCGGCCGACGCGGGCTTCTGGCTGCAGGATCCGCTGGCGCTGGATGCGCTCTACAAGCCGCTGACCGATGCTGCGATCAAGTCGCCATCGCCGGTCTATGTGCGCGACATCGGCATCGAAGTGCCGAGCGGCCATCTCGTCACCGGCCATATCATCGCCACCGATCCAGCCGGTCATTCGCTTCTGCCGAAGACGTCGTCAGCGGGCACCACATCTTCCGATTTCGCCAAAGGTGAAGTCGCTATCTATCGCGTGATCCGCGGCTCGGCGGAATTCAGGCAGGACGACGGCAAGACCTTCGAACTCGCAACCGGCGACGTGGTGACGGCGGGCAAGGATGCGATCGATCTCATTGGCGTGGGGGAGAACACCCAAGTGCTCCGGCTTGGCCTGCTCAGCGGCATGGATAGGCTGCGCTCGTGGGCGCCATCTCAGCGCGACGAGATCGACAGCCTCGCCGGTAAGATCATCACGCGGAAGGATGTTCGGCCGCTGCGTACCGAAGGCGCGCCGGTCGGCTATCTCTACGCTTGAACTTGCAGCCACCCGATTTCCGTCATGCGAGCATGACTAATTGACCTGACGCACAGTTCGGCGCGGCTTTGCATCAACGTTCTTTTATGGTCCTCTTTCGGTGGTTTCTGCCGGGGAGACTTGAGCCATGCCGACACGCGCGCGGGTCGATGAATTCATAGCGGTCGTGGTCAGCGGCGACCACGCCGGCGCCATTGAGCGCTATTACACCGAAGATGCCAGCATGCAGGAGAACACGTCGCCGCCGCGCGTTGGCCGCGACAGCCTCGTCGCGTTCGAGAAAAACATTCTTGAACAGATGAGCAAGGTGGAGTCGCGCGCGCTTGCCTCGGTGGTCGAAGGCGACCATGTTATGATCCACTGGAATTTCGACATGACCAACAAGGCCGGACGCACACGGCATTTCGACGAAGTTGCTGTGCAGGAATGGCGCGGCGACCGTATTTTCCGCGAGCGGTTTTTCTACGATACCGGCAAACCGTCGATATGAATCAATCTGGAATTGCCGATGAAGCCTCGTTTCATTACGAGGGTTGGCGGGTCGTTGTCGTGTGCTTCATTGTCGCGACGTTCGCGTGGGGCGCGGGCTTTTACGGGCTTGGCGTCTATCTTGCCGAACTGCAGCGCGAGAATAATTGGCCCGCCTCGCTGATCTCAACCGCGACCACCGCCTACTATCTCTTCAGTTCTGTGCTCGTTGTTTTCGTGTCCGAGGCGATCCGCAAGCTCGGCCCGAAATACCTGCTCATCACCGGCGTTCTATGCATGGCAGCGGGTATTGCGCTCGTCGGACAGATCAAGGCGGTCTGGCAACTCTACGCAGTGTACGGCTTGGTATCGTTCGGCTGGGCGGGCACGAGTCTCGCCGCGATCAACAACACACTCGGTCTGTGGTTCGACAAAAAGCGCGGCATGGCGATCAGCTACGCGCTCAACGGTGCAAGCATCGGCGGCGTGATCGGTGTACCGCTTTTGGTCGCGGCCATCGGCAAATTTGGATTCGTGGGCACGCAGCTGGTCGCTGGGGTTGTGATGGTCGCGGTTGCGATTCCTGCGATTCTATTATGGGTCGGCGGGCCGCCGAAAAAAGCGCTGCCGCCGCTCGACGCGCTCGATCCCATGCCGTCTGTGGCGAGGTCCGCAGCGCAAATCCGCAGTGAAGCGTTTCGGACTCTGCCGTTCTGGACCATCGTTATTCCCTTCGCGTCGGTTCTGCTGGCGCAGGTCGGCTTCATCGTCCACCAGATATCCTTTCTTGATCCGATCATGGGGCGCGACAAGGCGAGTATCGCGGTGGCGCTGATGACGGCATTCGCAGTGATTGGGCGTGTGATTCTCGGAACGCTGATCGACAGGCTCGACCAGCGGCGGGCGTCGGCAGCATTGTTCGCAAGTCAGGCACTTGCGCTTCTTGTCGCGATCAACACGCGCAACGAATATGCGCTTTTTGCCGCGAGCGCGGTGTTTGGGTTCACGGTCGGCAATGCGATCACGCTGCCGTCGCTGATCGTTCAGCGTGAGTTCAGCGCGGCATCGTTCGGCGTGCTCGTCAGTCTGGTGACGGCGATCTGCCAATTCACCTACGCGTTCGGCCCTGGCCTGATCGGTCTGCTGCGCGACTGGTCGGGCAGCTATACCGTGCCGTTCTCGCTGTGCATGGCGCTCGAACTGGTCGCAGCAGCCGTCGTCCTGATCCGTGCGAAAAAGCCTCTTACGATTTAAGGTTTGTATTCTTTCAGCAGGGCATCGACATCGAGCCGCCGCGTGAACATCGCGAGTTTGCCATCGACATCGCGCGGCCATTCGGATTCGGGGCGATCGCGATAAAGCTCGACGCCGTTTTCGTCCGGGTCGCGCAGATAGAGCGCTTCGGAAACGCCATGATCGCTCGCGCCGTCGAGCGCAATGCCAGCCGTGACCACGCGATGGAGCGCGTCCGCAAGCGCCGCGCGTGTCGGATAAAGAATAGCGGTGTGAAACAACCCGGTCGTGCCGGCCGGCGGCGGCTTGCCGCCCTTGCTTTCCCATGTGTTGAGACCGATGTGATGATGATAACCGCCTGCGGAAATGAAGGCGGCCTGGTCGCCATATTTCTGCATCAGTTGAAAGCCGAGCACGTCGCAGTAAAATCCAAGCGCGCGGTCAAGATCCGCCACCTTGAGATGGACGTGGCCGATCCGCGTTCCGGCATTGACGGGTTCGGGCGCGACGGGATGCGAGGTCATGGCAAACTCCGAGACTAAATGACTCTCGATCTATGCTTTTTCGTTCACGGCACAAGATCGGATTTTTCGCCATCCGGCAGCGGCACCTCGAACGCATTGAGAGTCATCGACACCAGCGTGTAGTAGCCAAGCAGGCCGACAAGCTCGACCGTGCCTTTATCTCCCAGTATTTCGATGGCCTTGTCGTAAAGAGGCTTGGGCACGACATGATTGACTTGCAGCGATTCGCTGAACTCATAGATCAATTGCGACTTCGCGTCGGGAAAATCCGGTACCCGGCGATGGTTGATGTCGTCGATGATTCTCGATTCGAGCCCGGCGGCGAGCGCCATCTTCTTGTGCGCATACCACTCATATTGCGCATTCCAGTATCGTGCAGTGACGAGGATCGCCAATTCCGAATAGCGCTGGCCGAGTGTCGTGTTGTAGCGCAGATATTCGCCGAGCCGGTTGGCATGCCGCGCAACCTCGGGAGCGCGCAGCCACGCCATCGCAGGCGGCGTCACGGTGCCGCGCTTGCCCGCGGCAGATTCGTCGCAGATCGCTTTCTGATCGGCATTCATTTCGCTAGGCGAAAGCGTTTTCAAACGCATGTTTGTTTCCTCTGCCATTTTCGACGCATCGGCCGTGCGCGAAGCGCCGTCGCATGGCTACCATATTCCGCGCGCCGTATTGAATTCCAGTCGCGCGCCGCTACAGTCCGGCCGAGAATTTCCCCGGAGGCAACGACAATGGCCGATCCCGATCAGTTCAGGAAAGAGACGCGCGCGTGGCTTGAAGCCAACTGTCCGCCCGAAATGCGCAAACCCGTGACGCAGGAAGGCGACGTGTTCTGGGGCGGGCGCAACCGCACATTCTCTTCCGACCCGCAAAAAGTCTGGTTCGAGCGCATGCGCGACAAGGGCTGGACCGTGCCGGACTGGCCGAAGGAATATGGCGGCGGCGGTCTGTCCATCGAAGAAACCAAAATCCTGCGTCAGGAAATGTCGGCGATCTCCGCGCGCCTTCCGTTGTCGAGTTTTGGCATCTGGATGCTCGGGCCGGCGCTTTTGAAATACGGCACCGACGCGCAGAAGAAAGAACATCTTCCGAAAATCGCGGCGGGCTTGATCCGCTGGTGCCAGGGCTATTCCGAACCGAACGCCGGCTCCGATCTCGCTTCATTACAGACGCGTGCCGATGTCGACGGCGACGACTACATCGTCAACGGCCAGAAAATCTGGACGTCGATGGCGAATTTCGCCGACTGGATTTTTTGTCTGGTGCGCACGGACTTCTCTGCGAAGAAGCATGACGGCATAAGCTTCCTGTTGTTCGACATGGCGTCGAAAGGCGTATCGACCAAGCCGATCCTGCTGATCTCCGGCAAGTCGCCGTTCTGCGAAACATTCTTCGACAATGTGCGCGTGCCGCGCGCCAATGTCGTCGGCACCGTCAATCGCGGATGGGACGTTGCGAAATATCTGCTGCAACACGAGCGCTCGATGATTTCCGAAGTCGGCGAGCGGCGCGGTTCGCGTCCGATGGGACAGGTGGCAGCGAATTCCATCGGCATCGACGCCAATGGCCATCTCGACGATCCGATTCTACGCGGCCAGATTGCATCGTTTGACGTGGACGAGGCGGCACTCGCATGCGCGGCCGAGCGCGCAATCGATCTGTCGAAAGCAGGGCAGAGTCATCCGGCCTATTCCGCAGCGCTGAAATATTACGGCACCGAACTCAACAAGCGACGCTATGAACTTTTGATGTCGGCAGGCGGAATCGATAATCTCGAATGGGAAAGCGAGCGTTCGCGCGAAGGTTTGGCGGCGCGCACATGGCTACGCACCAAGGCCAACTCCATCGAAGGCGGCACGTCCGAGGTTATGCTTGGTATTGTCGCCAAGCGAATCCTCGATTTGCCGGGAGCATGATCCCGAAAAGCAGGACCCGGTTTTCGGATCAGATCATGCTCAAACATAACCGCGCGTAATAAAGTATTGGATTAAAAGATGGCTCTCGTCCTCAACGAAGAACAGTCGATGCTGCGCGACAGCGCGCGCGGCCTCATCAGCGACAAGGCACCGGTCGCGCATCTGCGCAAGCTGCGCGACAACAAAGACGCGACGGGTTTTTCGCGCGAATTGTGGAAGACGTTCGGCGAGATGGGATTTTCGGGATTGCTGGTGCCGGAAGAATTCGGCGGCAGCGCGCTCGGTTTTGTCGAGGCCGGCGTAATGATGGAGGAAATCGGCCGCACGCTGATGCCGTCGCCGTTTCTATCCACCGCCGTTCTCGCCGCATCCGCGCTGACACGCGGCGGCAGCAAGGCGCAGAAATCCGAATATCTGCCGAAAATCTCCAAGGCCGATCTTGTGGCATCGCTTGCGGTGGACGAAGGCGCGAAACATCGCCCTGCGAAAACCGCGATGACGGCGACTCGCTCCGGCAACGGTTTCAAGCTGAAAGGCGCGAAGGCGATGGTCGTAGACGGCCACGTCTCGGATCTCCTGATCGTAGCAGCGCGTTCATCGGGCAAGCCGGGCGATGCGGAAGGCCTCACGCTGTTTCTGGTGGATCCGAAATCCAAAGGTATTGAGGTCGAGCGCACGGCGATGGTGGATGCCCACAACGCCGCGCGGATCAACTTCAACGATGTCGAAGTGACGGCCGACAGCGTGCTCGGCGAGGTCGATCAGGGATCGGCGCTTTTGGGCGGCGTGCTCAACATCGGCCGCGCGGCGGTGGCGTCCGAAATGGTCGGGACGAGCGAAGAGTCATTTTCGCGCACGGTGAATTACCTGAAGGAGCGCAAGCAGTTCGGCAAGCTGATCGGCGAATTTCAGGCCCTACAACATCGTGCCGCGCATCTCTATACCGAGATCGAGATCACAAAAGCGGCGGTGATGAAGGCGCTGATCATGCTGGACAGTGATTTCGACAACGCCGCCGCGATGGTTGCCGTCGCAAAAGCGAAGGCTGGTTCGACTGCGACTTTGGCGGTCCAGGAAGCCGTGCAGATGCATGGTGGCGTCGGCATGACCGATGCCTTCGACATTGGCTTCTTCATGAAGCGCGCGCGCGTGTGTCAGGAGCTGTTCGGCGACACGGCCTTCCATGCCGACCAATTGGCACGGCTGAAAAAATACTGAGCCTTAACGAATTGGCGGCGCGTATTGCAGGCCGCCATTGGTCCAGAGCTGGTTGAGGCCGCGCGGTATCTTGAGCGGCGATCCGTCGCCGACGTTGCGGTCGTAGACTTCGCCGTAGTTGCCGACATGGCGAATGATTCGCGCCGCCCAGTCCTTCGTCAGGCCGAGTTCCTCGCCATATGAGCCTTCGGTGCCGACAAGCCGCATCACGTCCGGCTTCTTCGACTTGAGCGCCTCATCGATATTCTTCGAGGTGACGCCGAGTTCTTCGGCGTTGATCATGGCGTAAACCGCCCATTTGACGATCAGCAGCCAGTCGTCGTCGCGCTGGCGCACGACCGGCGCGAGCGGTTCCTTCGAGATCACGTCCGGAAGAATGACGTGGTCGATCGGCTTGGTCAGCCGCAGCCGCATCGCGTAAAGCTGCGACACGTCGGTGGTGAGCACGTCGCATTTGCCGTCGTCATAGGCCTTGATGACGTCCTCGACTTTCGGAAAATTGATTTCCTGATACTTCATGTTGTTGGCGCGGAAATAGTCCGCGACGTTCAGCTGCGTCGTTGTGTTGGCCTGCACGCAGACCTTGCTGTCGCCAAGCGCGAGTCCCGAATCGACGTTGCGCGACTTGCGCACCATGAAGCCCTCACCGTCATAGTAGGTGACGGCAGCGAAGTGCAGTTCATAATCGGTCTCGCGCGACATGCTCCATGTCGAGTTGCGCGACAGGATATCGACCTTGCGATTCTGCAATTCCTTGAAGCGTTCGTTGGCGTCGAGCGGAACGAACGTGACTTTCTTCGGGTCGTTGAAGATCGCGGCAGCTACCGCGCGGCACACATCGACATCGAATCCGGTCCAGTTTCCATTGGCGTCGGGATTCGAGAAGCCCGGTAGGCCGGTATTGACGCCGCACAACACCGCGTCGCGCCGGATCGTGCGCTTCAGCGTCTTGGTATCGTAGCGTTCATAGGTGATCGCTGCCGCCGCGATGATGGCCGCGATCACAAGGCCGATCGTGAGGCCGGAGCGGAAGGTGCGGGAAATGAGAGCCATGAAATTCGTCTCGCGATGCGTCGTGTCAAATGAATCGGTGAAATTGTCCGGCGATTAGATTTCCGGCTTCTGGCGGATGATGACCTTGGTGCCGACCGGAACGCGGTCATAGAGGTCGGTGACATCGGCGTTCACGAGGCGAAAGCAGCCCGACGATACGGCGGTGCCGATGGTCTGCGGCGCGTTGGTGCCGTGAATGCGATACACGGTCGCGCCGAGATACAGCGCGCGCGCGCCAAGCGGATTGCCGGGTCCGCCCGCCATGAAGCGCGGCAGATAGGGTTGGCGCTGAATCATTTCCGGCGGCGGTGTCCAGTCCGGCCATTCCTGTTTTTTCGTGATGGTGACCAGTCCCTGCCACTGGAAACCATCGCGACCGACGCCGATGCCATAGCGCAATGCGCGCCCACCGGGTTGGATGAGATAGAGATAGCGCTCGGAGGTCGAGACGATGATGGTGCCCGGTTGCTCGGTGGTGCGATAGAGCACCATCGTTTTCTGGAATTCCGGCGCCAGCGTTTCCTCGTCTTCGGTCGGCACATACCCAGGCCGATCGCCGTCGTCTCGCGATTGAGCCATCGCGTGCGTCGCGAGCGTTCCTGCCGTCATCAAAGTCAGAATGAAAATGCGCAGCGGATTGATGTTCATGATTGTGTCCTGCCGATTTGCGCGTCTCGCCCATCAAACCCCAGCCGTTAGCGGCTGGCAAGGAATTCGATGGCGCGCGCCAATGTTGTGATCGGCCGGAATGCCTAAAATTGCGTTGATACGGTATTCAATGCGGAGCGATCCACAATCGCAGACCGTATGACACGATCGTCACAGTGCCGACGCCGAGCAGCCAGAGCGCGGCGAACCAGAGCAATCGTTTCGACAGCGGGCGTTGCGAATCGCCGAGGCCCATCAGTGGTAGCCGCTCTTGGCGTCGACCTTGCCGCGAAACACCCAATAGGAGAATGCCGTATAGGCCAGAATGATCGGCACCAGTAACGCAACGCCGACCATCATGAAGGTGAGGCTGTCATCCGGGGCGGCCGCCTGCTGGATCGTGATGCTCTGCGGCACGATGTAGGGATACATGCTGACGCCGAGGCCGGCATAGGACAGCGCGAACAGACCGAGCGAGAGGAAGAATGGCCGGTAGTCCTGTTTGTTGGCCAGACTCCTGAGCAGCAGCAGCGTGATCGCGGCAACTGCCACTGGGATCGGCGATGTGAACAGAATGCTCGGCCACTCGAACCAGCGCTGCCAGTATTTGATGCTGAGAAACGGCGTCGCGAGACTGACCGCACAAATCGCACCGACGGTTGCAAGCAGCAGCCATCGGCTGAGGCGATAGGCTTCGTTTCGCAGCTTTCCATCGGTCTTCATGATGAGCCATGTCGCGCCGAGCAATCCATAACCGGCGACGACAGCGAGGCCGGTCAGGATGCTGAACGGGGTCAGCCAGTCCCACCAGCCGCCGCCATAGTGGCGTCCCGACACCACGACACCCTGCAGGATTGCGCCAAGCGCGATGCCCTGCGACAGTGCCGCCAGAAACGAGCCACCGATAAAAGCGTGATCCCACAGATTGCGATCGCGCTTCGTGCGCCAGCGGAATTCAAACGCGACGCCGCGAAAGATTAGGCCAATGAGCATCGCGATAATCGGCGTGTATATCGCCGGCATCAGCACCGCATAAGCCAGCGGAAACGCGGCGAACAATCCGCCGCCGCCGAGCACGAGCCATGTCTCGTTGCCGTCCCACACGGGTGCCACCGAATTCATGATGACATTGCGGTCGCTCTTTTTCGGAAAGAACGGATAGAGGATTCCAAGGCCGAGATCGAAGCCGTCCATGACGATGTACATGAACACCGCAAAAGCGATGATGAAGGCAAAGACGGTCGCAATGTCGAAGCCGATCATTTGCGCGATCCTTTCCCTGCGACGGCAACAACCGGCGTGATGCCCGCCGCGCGCTCCGGCACAGTGTCGCCCGGTCCTTTTTCGTCCTGATGCGGCGGCACGCTCATCAGACGCAGGATGTAATAGACGCCCATGCCGAACACGATGAAGTAGACGATCACGAATGCAATCAGCGATGACGCTACGGCAGGGGCCGCGAGCGGCGAGGCGGAGTCTGCGGTGCGTAGCAATCCATAAATTGTATAGGGCTGCCGCCCGGCCTCTGTCGTGATCCAGCCGGCGAGCACCGCTATGAAACCCGCCGGTCCCATTGCGAGCGCATACCGATGAAGCAGTTTCGACTTGTAGAGTGTGCGGCGCCAGCGCGTGAACAGACTCAATAATCCCAATCCCAGCATCAGGAATCCGATGCCGACCATGATGCGGAACGACCAGAACACCACCGGCACGTTCGGCCAGTCGGCGCGCGACACGGTGTCGAGGCCTTTCAGCGGAGCGTCAAGCGAATGTTTGAGAATGAGCGAGGACGCTTTTGGAATCTCAAGCGCGAATTTCACCTCGCCGGCCGCCTGATCGGGCCAGCCGAACAGGATCAGCGGCGCTCCGTCGTTGTGGCTCTGGAAGTGGCCTTCCATCGCCATTACCTTCACCGGCTGATGTTCCAGCGTGTTGAGGCCGTGCTGGTCGCCGGCGAGAATCTGGATCGGCGCAACGAGAGCCGCCATCCACATCGCCATCGAAAACATCACGCGCGGCCCTTCGCGCCGCGAGTTCTTCAAAAGATGCCACGCGCCGACCGCACCGACGACAAGAGCCGTGGTGAGATACGCCGCCAGCACCATGTGCACGAGCCGATAGGGAAACGACGGATTGAAGATCAGCTTGAGCCAGTCGGCGGCGATGAACTGGCCGTTCGCATTGGTCGCGTAGCCCGCGGGCGTTTGCATCCACGAATTGGCGGAGAGAATCCAGAACGCCGAGATCAGCGTGCCGATGGCCACCATCAGTGTCGCAACGAAATGCAGCCGGTGTCCGACCCGTTCCAATCCGAAAAGCATGACGCCGAGAAATCCGGCCTCGAGGAAAAATGCGGTGAGGACCTCATAGGCCATCAGCGGTCCGAGCACGGGCCCCGTCTTGTCGGAGAACACGGCCCAGTTGGTGCCGAACTGGTAGGACATTACGATGCCGGAGACGACGCCCATCCCGAAGGCAACGGCGAAAATCTTCAGCCAGTAATTAAAGAGGTCGATGAAGACTTCGCGCTTGGTCCACAGCCACAGTGCTTCGAGAACTGCGAGATAGCTCGCGAGCCCGATCGAGAATGCTGGAAACACGATGTGAAACGACATCGTAAAAGCGAACTGCGCGCGGGCCAGCACAATGGCGTCGATACCGTCGAACATCGCGGTCACTCGGCTGATTGAGTCAAGCCATCCTATCACGGATGGCTCGCCGTCGAATGCGCTAAATGGCGCGGTGTTCGCCCTCTAGCGAAGCGAAAATCTGATTGGCGCGGTAAAGCTCAGCGAGCTTTGGGTCATTTCAGCTGGAAATTTTGGCAGCGGCTGGGCACGCCGCAGCATCGCCAGCGTTTCGTTGTCGAGCGCTGCGGAGCCGGAAGATTTCGCGATCGAGCCGCCGGATACCGTGCCGTCGCGATTGACCGTAAAACTGAGCATCGCCACGCCTTCCTGACCGGCCGCCCGCGCAGCCTGCGGATATTGCTTGAAGCGCTGCAGATGCGCGGCGAGCATGCCCATGTAACTGATGCGCGCAGCTTCCGCAGCTTTCGGTGGCGCTGTGGTGCGGGGCGCGGCCTGCTCTGATGTTGCCGGCTTCTGAATTTGCTTCTCTTTATCCTTGTCGGGCTTTTGTGCTTCTTTCTGCTCCTGCGGCGCGACGACGGCCGGATTTTGCTGAGCCGGTGCCGGTGGGATTTGTTCTTGCTCGGCCTTGGACTCCTGCTGCGGCTCGGGAGCAGGCGCGGGCGTTTCCTGCATTTCAGGGCCGGGCGCGAGATCGGCTTTCGGCGGCTGCAAATTGCGCGGCACGGATTCCAGATCGACCATCATCGGCTGCGAGCCGGTGCCGACGAAGTCGTTGTGCCGCTTGAACCAATGCACGCCAGCCGCAAGAATCGCGACATGAGCAAAAACCACGAACGCCGCGGCCAGACTCCATCGTCTGACATCGGAACGGTCGATCGCAGTATCGATGGTGACGTCGTTCATGGGCGATAGCTTGGCGCTATCAGTTCCTGGCGTCGAGCCCTACCAGCGCGACCTTAAGATACCCTGCGTTGCGCAACAGGTTCATCACTTCCATGAGATCGCCGTAGCTGACGGTCTTGTCCGCGCGAAGATAGAGCGCATCGGCCTTCTTGCCGCCGGTCGCCGCTTCGAGCGCGGACGCCAGAGCGTTGCGCGGCACAGTATTTTCCCCGACCGCCAGCGAGAGATCAGGCTTCACCGTGATGAACACCGGCTTGTCGGGTCGCGGTGGCGGCGTCGCCGTCGAAGCCGGCAGGTCGACGCCGATATCGACGGTGGCGAGCGGTGCAGCCACCATGAAGATGATGAGAAGAACCAGCATTACGTCGATGAACGGTGTGACGTTGATTTCATGCGCTTCGACGAGATCGTCGTCGGTGCCGGCAATCCTGCCGCCGAGTTTCGCGCCCATGATCTTATTCCGCCGCTCGCGAACCGCGAACCGTGCGGTTCTGGTCGCGGCTGATCAGCATCATGACGTTGGCGGAGGCGTCGCCAAGGAGGGCGCGATAGGCAGCGATCATGCGGACGAGCTGGTTATAGATGACAACCGCCGGAATCGCCGCCACGAGGCCCATCGCCGTGGCGAGCAGCGCTTCGGCGATGCCGGGCGCGACGACGGCGAGATTCGTTGTGTGTGCTTCGGAAATGCCGATGAAGGAATTCATGATGCCCCACACCGTGCCGAACAGTCCGACGAATGGCGCGGTTGCGCCGATAGTCGCGAGAATGCCGGTGCCGCGCGCGATTTTGCGCGACATCGCGGCTTCCGCGCGTTCGAGCCGGAGCGCAACGCGCTCCTTGAATCCTTCGTCACGCGTGCCGCCTGAGAGCGTGGCTTCCTTCACCGCCGCCAGCACGATCTGCGCCACAGGATCCTTGTGGCCCATGCTGTCGCGCTGGGCGTCGGCCAAAGTGGCATCGCTTGCGAGGACCGCGATGCGCTTGCGCGCGCGCGCCGTCTCGGCCCGAAGCTCGAGCAGCTTCGCCACACAAACCGTCCATGTGACGAGCGAAGCGAACGCAAGACCGATCATCACCGCTTTGACGACGATGTCCGCGTTGAGAAACATTCCCCACGGCGACAGGTCGTGCGGCAGCAGGGGATTGGTCGGCGCTGCCGCCAAAGCCGGGACTGAGCCGTATGCCGAAGCGAATGCAGCGGCGGCGGACAAGGCCTTGCTGAATTTCAAAACGGCGGTTGTGCGCTTCAACATTGTCGAAACCGATCTGGATGAATTGAGGGATTGGGTCTGCGATAGCACCGTTCAGTGCCGTGGGCTACTCTATGTTGGCGCGGTTCAATGGATGTTGAACTTGATCGGGACGACAAGGAATATCTCCTCGCCCTGCATGGCGGGAGGCGGCGCGGCGAAAGGCTGAGCACGTTGAACGAGATCGAGCGTTTCGCGGTCGAGGGTGTCGGAACCCGAGCTTTTCACGATACGGCTCGATTTCAGATGGCCCTGACGATCCACGCTGAATTCAAGCTGCACCACGCCCTTTTCCTCGCGGGCCTGCGCGGCTGACGGATATTTCTTGTTGCGCTCGAGTTTGGTCGCGACCTGGCGCTTCCAGGTCGGAACGGCATTCGAGTCGTTGAGGTTGAACATCGTCTGCATGGGTGCGGTCGCGACAACAGCCATATCGACTTTCGGCATTTGCGGCGCGGTGGTCACGGGAGCGGCAAGCTGCGCTTCGGACGGCTTCGGTTTGTCGGGCTGCGGCTCCGGTGACTTTTTCTGAAGCGCGACGTCGGGATTGTCCTTGGTTGGAATATCCTGCTGCTCTTTCACCTTCTCCGGTTCGACCGCTTTATCGACGGTCTTTTCCGTCGGCTTTGCGATCTGCTCGGGCGTCGCTTCAGCCTGTTGCTGTTCCGGGCCGGGCGCGACGTCGGACGGCGCGTTCGACGGCGCGGCCATCGTCGGCGCAAGCTCGACCACCATCGCGCCGACGGGATCGGTGGAGTCGTCGCTATCGCTCCAGCCGACGATCGCTGCCGCGACGGAAATATGCGCGACCAGAACGATGGCGCCGCTCAAGCCCCAGCGCAGGGCGTCCTGCCGGTCGTTGCGCAAATATGTTGTCAGGCCGCCTGGCATCGCTTCGTTTTCCGGGATGATCGCAGGCCCAGCGCAAAGGCGTTCAAGAGCGGCGATCAAGCCGGCCCTTCATCGGCCAATTCCCCGGCAGCGTCACCCCTGAAACAGGCCACAATTCACGAGCAGAATTAGAATCTCTCAAGATTACCCAAGCCCAATCGGCTTGCCTGCGAATGGCCTTCGCGTGCGATCGTCAGAAACGCCTGCTGCATTGGTATTTCTTACAAAACTTTTTCTAGACGGTTTCTAAAATCATGCTCGAAGCCGGCATGCGCCTAGACAGCTTCTAGTCTCAACCTCTCGACGCGCACCCGCAATTTCCTCATGAGAAAGCCACGAAGTCGCCGCGCTCGATGCGGCGCGAATTGGGGGCGTTCTCGTGAGTCAGTATCTGCAATCGTCCGTTAGCCGCGTTGCCGCGCCGCGTTCGATCCTTTTCTCCGTCAGCTATCTTGCGCTTGGATTGAGTGCGTCGCTTTGGACGTCGGCAGCGCAAGCGCAGACGACGCCGGGTGCCACTGAACTGCCGGCTGTATCGGTCGAGGCCGCAAAGAAGAAGCCGCGCCGCGCGGCACGTGCCGCGCCGACCCAGGCTGCCGCGCCGGTTGTTGCGCAACAGCCGCAGGCAAAGCCCGCCGACACGCATGACACGCGCACTGGAACGGTCGGCTACTACGCGAACTCGACTGCGGTCGCGACCAAGACCAACACGCCGCTGATCAACATTCCGCAGTCGGTCAATGTGATTACGAAGGACTTCATTAAAGACTCCGGCGCCCAGCAGCTCACCGACATCACCCGCTATGTGCCGGGCGTCGCTATCCATCAGGGCGAAGGCAACCGCGACGAACTGGTTATTCGTGGCGTCGATTCCAGCGCCAACTTCTTCGTCAACGGTTTCCGCGATGACGTCCAGTATTTCCGCGATCTCTATAACACCCAGAGCATCGAAGTGATCAAGGGACCGAGCGCGCTGACGTTCGGGCGCGGCGCAGGCGGCGGTCTCGTTAACCGCACGCTCAAGGAAGCCGATGGCCAGCGTATCTATGAAGCGACCATGCAGACCGGCTCCTACGGCGACCGCCGCATTTCGCTGGATGCGGGGCAAGGGGTGACGCAGGACTTCGCCGTGCGCATGAATGCGTTCTACGAGGCTTCGGATACGTTCCGCCAATACGGCCAGCTTGAACGCTACGGTATCAATCCCACCGTGACGATGACGCCGAACGACACCACCAAGATCAAGCTGTCTTACGAGTATTATCACGACGAGCGCACCAACGATCGCGGCAATCCCTCGCAGGCTTTGAGCGCGACTGCGCCCTCTTCAACACGGTTCAATCCGGCGGCACCGTTTGCGCCGAACGGAGACCTTACGGCGTTCTTCGGCAGCCCGATCTATAACGTTGCTGCATCCGACGTGCAGACGACGCAGGCCAAGATCGAGCATGATTTCGAGAACGGTCTGACGGTGAAGAGCCAGTCGCTCTACGCCGACTACAACCGCCACTACACCAATATCTATCCCGGCAACGGTACGCTGTCGGGGGCGGTCGATCCTGCCGACACGACCTTCAATCGTGCCGCCTACCAGAACACGACAAACCGCGAGAATGCGATCAATCAGACCGACTTCACCTACAAGGTCGCTGCTCTTGGGATGGGTCATACCATCGGCTTCGGCACAGAATTCGGCCGTCAGACGGGATCGTCCTATCGGCAGACTGGATTCTTTCCCGGCAGCGTGAACACCATCGCCGGCAATCCGTTCAATCCGACCTATTTCGGCGGGGTGACGTTTGTGCACATTGCGAGCGACGCCAACAGCAAATACCGCCTGAACACGCAATCGGGTTATGTACGCGACCAGATCGACGTGACGCGCTGGTTGCAACTCGTCGCCGGCGTGCGGTATGACCGCTTCGATCTCGCCGCACTCGACCAGAACACCAATACCAACCGCGTCCGCGTCGACGAGAAAACCTCGGTGCAGGGCGCGGTGATCGTCAAGCCGGTTGATAACGTCTCGGTGTACGGCATGTATTCGACGTCGTATCTGCCATCATCCGGCGATCAGTTCAGCGCGCTCAACGTCGGTACGGTGATTTTGACGCCGCAAAAATTCGAGACCGAAGAAGTCGGCGTGAAGTGGAATATCAATCCGCGCCTGCAATATGCCGCTGCCGTCTACAATCTCGATCGTACCAATGTGCCGATCGCCAATCCCGATGGATCCGGCACGTTCTTCCCCAATGCGAAGCAGCGCATCAAGGGATTTGAGACGACACTGAACGGGTATGTCACCGACCAGTGGCAGTCGCAGCTTGGTTATTCCTACACCGACGCCCGCATCGTCGTAGGGACGACGGCGACCATCGTTGCTGGCAACCGTGTCCAGCTCGTGCCCTACAATCAGTTCTCGTGGTGGAACAAGTATCAGTTCGACGAGCGCTGGGGTGCGGCTGCGGGCGTGATTTACTTCTCGAATTCGTTCGCGTCGTCGGACGACAGCGTGCGCCTGCCGGGCTTCGTGCGCTTCGATACCGCGCTCTACGCCAAGATCGATGAAACGTGGCGCGCCCAGCTCAATATCGAGAATATCTTCAACACCGGATACTGGGCGTCGGCCGACGGCAACAACAACCTGTCGCCCGGCGCGCCGCGAACATTCCGGGTTTCCGCAACGGCGAAATTCTAGAAACCCCATTCATCGCCAAAAAGAAGACAGCGGGTCGCGCGTTTCGCGGCCCGTTTTCGTTTGACAGGCTTTCCCCGATAGGCATTATATTGCATAAGCCGCGTCATAACGGCGGGCAGAACTGCATTATTATTCGCACAAACCAAGCAGTCGCCAAAGGGAAGACCGAGGGGAAGACTTAATGTCTGCTGTCGCGCATGCCGCGCAGGGTCGTATCGTGGCGTCTCTCTCCATTGGAAGTGAGACTTCGAGCCCATGACGAAAAGCGCCGCACAACGAAGCGAAGAGATCGCCGCCATGTTCGCGCCGGCGCGGATCGCTGCCGAACGCAAGCCGGACGGCAGCATCTGGCTGAAATCGGCGACGCCCATCGATGACTACGCGCGTTGCGTCGGCGACTGGCTGGAGCAATGGGCACGCGACACACCCGACGCGATTTTCCTCGCCGAGCGTGCAAGCGCCGATAAGCCGTGGACGAAGCTCGCCTACGCCGAGACGTTGAAGAAGGTACGCAGCCTTGGCGCGTGGCTTCTCGCGCAGGACATGAGCGCGCACCGGCCGCTCGCGATTCTCTCCGACAATTCCATCGACCACGCGGTGTTTATGCTGGCGGCGATGCATGTCGGCGTGCCATCGACCTCGATCTCTCCGGCCTATTCGCTGGTCTCGAAGGATTTCGACAAGCTCAAGAGCATGATTACGCTTTTGGAGCCGGGGGCCATCTATGTTGCGAACGCAAAGCAATTTGCCCCGGCGCTGAACGCCATCGCGCCGCTGCACAGCGCAAGGGTCATCGCGGGCGATCCTTCGGGCTACGACAGCGCAATTTCGTTTGCGGACGTTGCAAGCACGCCGGAAACGCCCGCCACCGCAAAGGCATTCGCGGGCATCGGTCACGACACCATTGCGAAATTCCTGTTCACCTCGGGTTCGACCGGATCGCCCAAGGCCGTCATCAACACGCAGCGCATGCTAACCTCCAATCAGGCTGCGAAGCTGCAATGCTGGACGTTTCTCAACGAAGGACCGCTGACGACGCTCGACTGGCTGCCGTGGAGTCACACCTTCGGTGCCAACCACAATTTCAACTGCGTTCTGCGCACCGGCGGCACGCTGCATATCGACAGCGGCAAGCCCGCGCCCGGCCTGTTCGCGCTGTCGCTTGCCAATCTGCGCGACGTCATTCCCGACGTCTATTTCAACGTGCCGCGCGGCTACGACATGCTGATCGCGGCCCTCCGCGACGACGACGATTTGCGCAAGCGGTTTTTCTCGGGCGTGCGCGTCATGTTCTATGCCGGCGCAGCGCTGCCGCAGAATTTGTGGGAAGCGCTCGAAAAAATGTCGATTGCGACCGTCGGCCATGCAGTGCCCATCGTCTCGTCGTGGGGATCGACCGAAACCGCGCCGCTTGCGACCGATTGTCATTTTCAGGCGGAACGCTCCGGCAATATCGGCGTGCCTATTCCCGGTACCGAACTGAAGCTCCTTCCGTCCGGCGACAAACTGGAAGTGCGCGTGCGCGGACCGAATGTCACGCCGGGTTATTGGAAAGCGCCGGAGCAGACGAAAAAGGCCTTCGACGAGGACGGCTTCTATCTGATGGGCGACGCGATGATTTTCGCCGATCCGAAACGGCCTGAGCTTGGATTGTTTTTCGATGGCCGCGTCTCCGAAGACTTCAAGTTGACGACCGGCACATGGATCAGCGTCGGTACGCTGCGCGTCGCAGCCATCGCCGCACTTGCGCCGGTCGCGCAGGATATCGTCGTCGCGGGCCACGATGGCGACGAGGTACGCTTTCTCGTGATTCCGAATATCGCGGCCTGCCGCGCGCTGGCGAAATTGCCGGAGAATGCGCCGGTCGATGACGTGCTCAACAGCGACGCGGTGCGAGCGGCGACTGCGGCAGGTCTGGCAAAACTCAAAGCCGGCGGCGGCGGTTCATCCACATTCGCGACGCGCGCGCGGCTGATGAGCGAGCCGCCTTCCGTCGATGGCGGCGAAATCACCGACAAGGGTTACATCAACCAGCGCGCCGTCCTGTCGCGCCGCGCCGGCGAACTCGCAAAACTCAACGGCAATGACAACAAGAACTGGATCGGCTGCCCCTAAGGGTAAGCTGCAATGCAAGAATTAATCGGACAATCAGGGAGGGACAATCATGACCAAGAACGACAAGTTCAAACTGACTCGCCGCACGCTTCTCACATCCGCTGCGGGAGTCGCGACATTCGCTGCCGCGCCGCGCCTGTTCACGCCCGCCATTGCGCAGGGCGCGCCATTGAAGGTCGGCATGATGCTGCCCTACAGCGGCACCTACGCCAAGCTCGGCACCTTCATCGACAACGGCTTCAAACTCTATGTCGAGCAAAAGGGCGGCAAGCTCGGCGGACGCGCCATCGAATTCGTGCAAGTGGATGACGAGTCGAAGCCCGAGGCTGCGACCGACAACATGAACCGCATCGTCGGCCGCGAGAAAGCAGATGTCGTCGTTGGCACCGTTCATTCGGGCGTTGCGATGGCGATGGTGAAAGTTGCGCGTGACACCAACACGCTGATGATCATTCCCAACGCGGGTGCCAACGATGCGACCGGCGCGGCGTGCGCGCCGAATATTTTCCGCACCTCGTTCTCGAACTGGCAGACCTGCTATCCGGCCGGTAAAGTGCTGTTCGATGCGGGTGTAAAGAACGTTGCGACGGTGACGTGGCGCTACACGGCGGGCGCCGAGATGATCGGCGCGTTTACCGAGAATTTCACCAAGCTCGGCGGCAAGGTCGTGGCCGATCTCACCGTGCCGTTCCCGGAAGTGGAATTCCAGGCGCTGATCGCGCAGATCGCATCGCAGAAGCCGGACGCGGTATTCTCGTTCTTCGCGGGCGGCGGTGCCGTGAAATTCGTGAAGGACTATGCGGCGGCGGGTCTCAACAAGACCATCCCGCTTTACGGCGCGGGCTTCCTCACCGACGGCACGATTCCGGCGCAGGGCGAGGCGGCCAACGGCATCAAGACAACGCTTCACTACGCCGACAATCTCGACAATCCGGCGAACGTCGCGTTCCTCAAGGCCTTCAAGGCGAAGACGAACAATGACGGCGACATCTACGCCGTGCAGGGTTACGACGCGGCGGCGTTGCTCGATATCGGTCTTACGGCGGTGAAGGGCGACGACAAGGCACGCGACGCGATGATCAAGGCGATGGGAGACGCCAAGATCGATTCGCCGCGCGGACCGCTGTCGTTCAACAAGGCGCACAATCCGATCCAGAATATCTATCTGCGTGAGGTGCGCAACGGCCGCAACGAGATGATCTCGATCGCGCAGGCCGCTGTCGACGATCCGGCGCGCGGCTGCAAGATCTCGTAAAGCATGCTATTGAGGGCGGGTCGTTGCGGCCCGCCCTTTTTCTTTGACGGATTGATCCGATGGACCTCGCCACGTTCGGCGTTCAGCTTCTGAATGCCATTCAGTACGGGATGGTCCTGTTTCTCGTCGCCAGCGGCTTGACGCTGGTGTTCGGTATCCTCGGCGTGATCAATCTCGCTCATGGCGCGTTCTACATGCTGGGCGCGTATCTGGCGTATTGGATCGCCGCCTATACCGGAAGTTTCTGGATTGCGCTGATCGCCGGCACCGCCATTGCATTTCTTGTCGGCCTCGTGCTGGAGAACGTATTTATCAAACGCCTTTATGGCCGCGATCACTTGGCGCAAGTGCTGTTGTCGTTCGGCCTAATCCTCGCCATCGACGAAATCCGCCAAATTCTTTTCGGCAAGGATGTGCATTCCGTTCTGCCGCCCGAGGGCCTGCGCGGCGTGATTCAACTGACGAACAATCTGTCCTATCCGGTCTATCGGCTGGCGATTTGTGTGTTCTGTCTGGCCATCGCTGCCGCGATCTATTTCGTGATTCAGCACACCAAAGTGGGAATGATCGTGCGTGCCGGCGCAGAGAACCGCGAGATGACGCGCACTCTCGGCATCGGCTTCGACACGGTCAATCGTTACGTGTTCGCGGTGGGCATCGCGCTCGCCGCGCTTGGCGGCATCGTGGTCGCCCCGGTTTCGACAGTTTATCCGGGCATGGGCGACGGCATGCTGATCCTATCGTTCGTCGTCGTCGTGCTCGGCGGTATAGGCTCAATCGGCGGCGCGGCCATCGGTGCACTGCTGATCGGCCTCACCGACACGTTCGGCAAGGTGCTGTTTCCAAGCGTGTCGAGCTTTCTGATTTACGGATTGATGGCGGCGGTTCTGCTATGGCGGCCGAACGGCATTCTCGGCCGGCGGGACATCTGAGATGGCGGCGTTCCGATCACGTGCCATTCTCGCGCCGCTGGTGCTGCTCGCCGTCGCCATCGCTCTGCCGTTCGTCGCGCCCACCTACTATGTGCAGTTCGCCAGCAAGGCGCTCATCATGGGCATCCTTGCGATGTCGCTCAATCTCGTCGTCGGATTCGGCGGATTGGTGTCGCTGTGCCACGCGGCATTCTTCGGCATCGCCGGTTACGCGCTGGCCCTGATGTCGCCGAAATACGACCCTGCCTCCTTCTGGCTGACATTCCCAGCTGCCGTTGCAGCTTCGGCGTTCGCGGCGCTCACGATCGGCGCGCTGGCGCTCCGCACGCGCGGCATCTACTTCATCATGGTGACGCTGGCATTCGGCGAAATGCTGTTCTTCCTGTTTCACGATTCCAAATTCGCGGGCGGATCGGACGGCGCGTTCATCTACAACAAGCCGGCGCTTGGCATCGGGTCGCTCAATCCCGCCTGGCTCAACCTCGAAAAGCCGGTCATCTTCTACTTTTTCATTCTCATCATTCTTGTCGCGGTGATTGCGCTTCTGGCGATGATCGTGCGTTCGCCGTTCGGCCATGCGCTGACGGCATCGCGCGACAACGAGCGCCGCGCCCGCGCGCTGGGCTTCCCGATCTTCCGATTGCAGCTCACGGCGTTCACGCTGTCCGGCGCAATCGCGGGTGTCGCGGGTTATTTCGCCGCCGCGCAGTTCGGCTTCGTGGCGCCGCAGATGCTCGGCTGGCATGTCTCCGCCACTGTACTGGTGATGGTTTTGATCGGCGGATTGCGCTCGGTAGCGGGTCCGCTCGCCGGCGCGCTGGCCTTGATCGGACTCGAAGAAATTCTGAAAGCCACGACCGAATACTGGAAGCTGATCGAGGGCCTCATCGTCGTCGCCATTGTGCTGATGCTGCCGAATGGCGTTCGGCAGCTGCTGACGCTTGTTCTCGGCGGACACGACGATAAGGAACGCGATCTGTCGCATGCGAAGAGGCGGGCGCATGGCTGACAACTCGACGCCCATGCTGCGCGCCATAGGTCTGAGCAGGCATTTCGGCGGATTGACCGCCGTTTCGGATGTCTCTCTCGATGTGATGCGCGGTGAAATACACGCTGTCATCGGGCCGAACGGTGCGGGCAAATCGACGCTCATCAATCTCCTGTCTGGCGATCTTTCTCTGAATGCCGGTGAAATTCATCTCGGGGAACGCGACATCACAAAGCTGCGCGCCGACAAGCGCGCACTCGCGGGTCTCGGACGATCGTATCAGAAGACGACGATCTTCCAGCACTTCAGCGCGCAGGAGAACGTGCGCCTTGCGGCGCAAGCCCATGCGCGCGCGCCGCTGAGAATGTCGGGCGACGTATATGCGGACAGCGAGATTGTCCGCTGCACATGCTACGCACTCGACAAGGCCGGATTGACCGCGCGCGCGCATCTCACCGCGAGCCACCTGTCGCATGGCGAACAGCGCCAGCTCGAGATCGCGATGGTGCTTGCGACGGAGCCGCATGTGATTTTGCTCGACGAGCCGCTCGCGGGCATGGGGCAGGCAGAAGCGCGCCACATGGTCAGTTTGATTGCATCGCTCAAGCAAGACCGTGCAGTGCTTGTCGTCGAACACGACATGGATGCGGTGTTTGAACTCGCCGACCGTCTCACGGTGATGGCCGACGGGCAGGTGATCGCCAGCGGAGCGCCGCAGCAAGTGCGCAACGATCCGGCGGTGAAGCTCGCTTACCTTGGCGACGGAGACGCCGCATGAGCGATCTTCTCGACGTCAAGAAGCTGGAGGCATTTTACGGGGCGGGGCAGGTACTGCACGGCGTCGATCTGAAAGTTGCGCGCGGCGAACAGATCGCACTGATCGGCCGCAACGGCATGGGCAAGACGACGCTGCTACGCTCGTTGATGGGACTTGTCGCGGACACGCACGGCCACATCGCATTCAAGGGGCAGGACAGTCGCGGCGACGCGCCGGAAAAAATCGCGCGCGCCGGCATGGCGCTCGTTCCGGAAGGGCGTGGCGTTTTCGGTTCGCTCAACGTCGTCGAGAATCTGACGATGGCGGCGCGTCCCGGCACAGACGGGCAACGCCGCTGGACGCTGGATAAAATCTATCAGCTGTTTCCGCGCCTTCATGCGCGCCGCGACAATGGCGGCCATCAACTTTCAGGCGGCGAACAGCAGATGCTAACCATCGGCCGCGCGCTAATGACGAATCCCGATTTGCTTCTGATCGACGAGGCGACAGAGGGTCTTGCGCCATTGGTGGCGAAAGACATCTGGACGACGCTCGGAATCATCCGCGAGGAGGGCGTTGCAACCATCGTAGTCGACAAGGATTTCCGCGCGCTGTCGCGCATCGCCGACCGCATGGTGATGCTGTCGAAGGGCGTTGTGGTGTTCGACGGCGTGCCGGGAGTCCTCGCGAACCAGCGCGATCTGCTCGAACAGCATTTGGGTGTCTAGCGTGCGCTGGCGGCCTTCGGCGTAAACGCAAGCGGTTCTTTTGCGATCACCGGCATCACGGTGTTGATCAGCCGCGCCGAGGCATCGTTCACCGAGAGACCGGCGGTGTCGACACTGGCGGCCGCGCGCGAGTAGAGCGGCTCGCGGCTCTGGAGAATGGTGCGCAGTTCCTGCATCGCGGAGCGGTCGTCGGCCATCGGACGCAAATCGCCCTGCTTGCGCACGCGCCCCATGTGCTCCTCGGGCCTGGCTTTCAGCCACACCGTATAGAACGACGACAACACGAGATCGAAGGTCAGCGGTTCGGAGACGATGCCGCCGCCGGTCGCGAGTACGATCATCTCCTTGCGCGCGAGCAGTTGCACCAGCGCGATCTGCTCCATGCGGCGGAAGCCCTCCTGGCCGTAAAGCGCGATGATCTCGGCGACGGACAAGCCGTTCTGCTGTTCGATCTCCTTGTTGAGTTCGACGAACGCCCAGCCGATTTTTTTCGCGAGCAGCTTGCCAAGCGTGGTCTTGCCCGCGCCGCGCAAACCGATCAGCGCAATGCCGGAGAACTGCGCGGTGCGTCGCGCGGAGGTGTTGCCGGTGAGCGCGTCCTTGGCGTTGGCGATCTGCGAAGCCGAAGCGTTGCGCATCAGGTCGCGGATCACAAGCCAGTCCGGCGTCGTATCCGCTGTCGGGATCAGATCCTCGACATGCGCGCCCATCGCGGCCGATACGCGGCGCAACAGAACGATCGAGACGTTGCCCTTGCCGCTTTCAAGCTGCGCGATGTAGCGCTCGGAAATGCCGGACACTTTTGCCAGCGTTTTGCGCGACATGCCGCGCAGCGCACGCATGGTGCGGACGCGCTGACCAAGCTGTTCGAGAAATTCGTCTTCCGCGTCAGGCTTTTTCGCCATGCGACCCCGTTTTCAGCACCTGAAACATAATGCCGGAGAGGATTGACAGCAAGCCAGCGCAGTGACTTTATATGAATTATAATTCTAAAAACTGGGGAGAACGCCGTGAAGCTGGGCGTGATTGAATGCGAGCATGACGTTGCCCGAAAATCGCTGTGCACTTTTCGGCGTCAGGCTCGGGCGCGCGCATCATGAGCGGAGCGCCGGGACATTATAATGCCGTGACCTATCTGCTCGACCGCAATGTCGATGCGGGGCGCGGCGCGAAGATCGTCTTCCGCGATCCGGTCGATGAAATCTCCTACAGCGGATTGCAGAAAGCGACGCGCAAGCTCGCGAACGTCCTGAAGCGTCTCGGCGTGCGGCGCGAGGAGCGCGTCGCGATGATGATGCTCGACACCATCGACTTTCCGATCGTGTTTCTTGGCGCGATCCGTGCGGGCATCGTGCCGGTTCCGTTGAATACGCTGCTGACCGCCGAACAATACGCCTACATCCTCGCCGACTGCCGCGCGCGCGTGCTGTTTATTTCCGAAGCGCTGCTGCCGGTCGTGAAGGACGTGCTCGGCCGGATGCCCGATTTGCAGCATGTCGTCGTGTCCGGAAAAGACGCTCACGGTCACATGCTCTTGAAGGACGAACTCGCAAAGGAGAACGACGCGTTCGATACGGTCGCGACGCATCCCGACGAACCGGCGTTCTGGCTCTACTCATCGGGTTCGACCGGCATGCCGAAAGGCGTGCGGCATCTTCATTCCAATCTCGAAGCGACGGCGGAGACCTATGCCAAGCAAGTGCTCGGCATTCGCGAAGACGATGTTTGTCTCTCGGCGGCGAAACTGTTTTTCGCCTACGGTCTCGGCAATGCGCTCACCTTCCCAATGAGCGTCGGCGCAACAACCGTGCTCAATCCGGAGCGGCCGACCCCACAGGTGATGTTCAACCTGATCGCCAAGCACGATCCGACGATCTTCTACGGCGTGCCGACGCTATTCGCCGCCATGCTCAACGACGAAGCGAACAAGAATGCACCGCGTACCAAACGGCTGCGGGTCTGCACGTCCGCAGGCGAAGCGCTTCCCGAACTCGTCGGCCAGACGTGGAAAGATCGCTTCGGCGTCGACATTCTCGACGGCGTGGGCTCGACAGAGTTGCTGCACATCTTTCTGTCGAATGCGCCCGGCGACATCAAATACGGATCGTCGGGCAAGCCGGTGCCCGGCTACGATGTGCGGCTCGTCAATGAGAAAGGCGAGGACGTGCCAGATGGCGAAGTAGGCGAGATGATCGTCAACGCGCCATCAGCCGGCGAAGGCTACTGGAATCAGCGCAGCAAAAGCCGGCAGACTTTCGAGGGCGGCTGGACGCGCACCGGCGACAAATACACCCGCGACGCCGAGGGTCGTTATACCTACTGCGGTCGCAGCGACGACATGTTCAAGGTGTCGGGCATCTGGGTTTCGCCCTTTGAAGTGGAGAGCGCACTCATCACGCACCCGGCCGTCGCCGAAGCTGCCGTCGTGCCTGCCGCAGACGGCGAGGGGCTGCTGAAGCCGAAGGCATTTCTCGTTCTGAAGAACGGCGCGGGCGGCGCGTCGCTCGACAGCGACCTCAAGGAACATGTGAAGCAGAAGATCGGTCCATGGAAATATCCGCGCTGGATCGAGATCGTGGATGCGTTGCCGAAGACGGCGACCGGGAAAATCCAGCGCTTCAAGCTGCGCGACAGCGCGTAAATATAAATAAAAGAGGATGCGATGAACGCATTGAGTCCCTCCGGCACATTGAAGATCGGCGGCACCGAACTGGAATACCGCATGATCGGTCCGACGCCAGACAAGGCGCCGACCATCGTGATGCTGCATGAAGGTCTCGGCTCTGTCGGGCTATGGGGTGATTTTCCCGAGAAGCTGCAGGCCGCGACAGGTGCGGGCGTGTTCGTTTATTCGCGCGCCGGTTACGGGCAATCGACGTCGAAGCCGAATCCGTGGCCGCTGAACTTCATGGAGATCGAGGCGCTGGAAGTGCTGCCGAAGGTTCTCGACGCGATCGGGTTCAAGCGCGGTCTTCTGCTCGGCCATTCCGATGGCGCGTCGATCGCTACGCTTTACGCCGGCGGTATTCAGGATCATCGCGTGCGCGGCGTTATTCTGATCGCGCCGCATTTCATTGTCGAAGATTATGGGCTCGAATCGATCCGGAAGACCAAGACCGAATTTCAGACCGGCGCACTGAAGGCGAAGCTCGCGCGCTGGCACAAGGATGTGGACGCGACGTTCAACCGCTGGATCGATGTGTGGCTCGATCCGCATTTCCGCTCGTGGGACATTTCGGAATCGCTCGCCTATGTGCGCGTGCCGGTCGAGATCATTCAGGGCGCGGACGATCAATACGGCACGCTGCGCCATATCGAGATCGCGCGCGAGGAATGTTACTGCCCGGTCGAAGCCGTGATCGTTCCGAAAGCCGCGCACTCGCCGCATCGGGAACAGCTTGAGCCGACGCTGAAAGTGGCTGCCGATTTTGCTAACCGGCTGCTGAAGGCGCACGGCGAAGGCCAGATCGGCCGCGCGGCCTAGTTTTGCCGATATGAAATAAAATGCATAGTAGGCTAGACACAGCCTAAAATCGGAAATATTGTGCATATCACTCAAAAGCCCGCCGAGACCTGAGAAATGGCTGCAGCAGACCGGAAACTCGCGAATTCAGCGCGCTATATCGACTTCCAGACCGAGCCGTCGAAATACCGGCACTGGAAGCTCGATGTCGCGGGTGACATCGCTACGCTGACGATGGATGTCGATGAGAATGGCGGCCTGTTCGAGGGCTATCTGCTCAAGCTGAATTCCTATGACCTCGGCGTCGACATCGAACTCGCCGACGCCGTGCAGCGCCTGCGTTTCGAGCATCCGGAAGTGAAAGTCGTGCTGCTGCGCTCGGGCAAAAACCGCGTGTTCTGCGCCGGCGCGAACATCCGCATGCTCGCGGGCTCGACGCATGCGCATAAGGTGAACTTCTGCAAATTCACCAACGAGACCCGCAACGGCATCGAGGACTCGTCGGAGAACTCCGGCCAGCGCTTCATCACCGTGGTGAATGGTACTGCGGCCGGCGGCGGCTACGAACTCGCGCTCGCGACCGATCACATCATCATGGCCGATGACGGCGCGGCAGCTGTGGCGCTGCCGGAGGTGCCGCTGCTTGCGGTGTTGCCCGGCACCGGCGGTCTCACGCGCGTCGTGGACAAGCGCAAGGTGCGCCGCGATCACGCGGACTTCTTCTGCACCATCGAGGAAGGCATCAAGGGCAAGCGCGCGGTGCAGTGGAGGCTCGTCGACGAGATCGTGTCCAACTCGAAGCTCGAGGCGAAAGTCGCCGAGCGCGCCAAGGAATTTGCCGCGAAGTCGAAGCGCGCGGGCGAAAAGGGCATCAAGCTCGATCCGCTGAAGCGCGAATTTTCCGACAATGGCGTGAAGTATGACTTCGTGAACGTCGAGATCGATCGCGACAAGCGCATCGCGACCATCACACTTCTCGCGCCGGAAACCGAGCCGCCGAAGGATGTAGCGGCACTCACAGCACTCGGCGACAAATTCTGGCCGCTGCAAGTGGCGCGCGAACTCGACGATGCGATCCTGCACCTGCGCATCAACGAACTTGAGACTGCGATGTTCGTGTTCAAGTCGGTCGGCGAGCGTTCGCGCGTGCTGGCCTATGACGCGTTTCTCGAAGCGAACAAATCGAACTGGTTGGTCAACGAGATCAATCACTACTGGAAACGTGTACTCAAGCGCGTCGATGTCACCTCGCGCACGCTTGTCACGCTGGTCGAACCGGGCTCCTGCTTTGCCGGCACGCTTGCCGAACTCGTGTTCGCGGCGGATCGTTCTTACATGCTGATCGGCCAGATGCAGGGCGACAACCGCCCGCCGGCCGAGATCGTTCTCACCGCGCAGAATTTCGGACCCTATCCGATGAGCCACGGCCTCACGCGGCTCGAGTCGCGTTTTCAGGCGGAGCCATCCGACGTCGATGCGGCAAAAGCCAAGATCGGCGAAGCGCTCGATGCCGAAGCGGCGGAAGAATTGGGCCTCGTCACGTTTGCGCTCGATGACATCGACTTGGAAGACGAAGTGCGCGTGTTCTTCGAGGAGCGCACGTCGTTCTCGCCCGACAGTCTCACCGGCATGGAAGCCAACCTGCGCTTCGTCGGGCCGGAGACGATGGAATCGAAAATCTTTTCGCGCCTCACCGCGTGGCAGAACTGGATCTTCCAGCGGCCCAACGCAGTTGGAGAAGAAGGCGCGTTGTTGCGTTACGGCACCGGCGTCAAAGCGAATTTCGACATGACGCGGGTATGAGAAATTTTGCTGTGTCATGGCCGGGCTTGTCCCGGCCATCCCGATACCTTTGGCACAGTGCTCAATCGGTCGGGATCACCGGGACAGGCCCGGTGATGACAATAGAAACTAGAATTCAGGAGCGGCCCAAATGAACATCATGAGCGTGGACTACACGACCAAAATTCCCAACAACGTCAACCTCGCCGAAGATCGCCAGGTTTTGAAAGCGCTCGAAGGCTGGCATCCGGGCTATCTCGACTGGTGGAATGACATGGGGCCGGAAGGCTTTCAGGAATCGCTCGTCTACCTGCGCACGGCGGTGAGCGTCGATCCGAAGGGCTGGGCCAAGTTCGACTATGTCCGCATGCCGGAATATCGCTGGGGCGTGCTGCTCGCGCCGCAGGACGAGCAGCGTCTCGTCAATTTCGGCCAGCACAAGGGCGAGAAGGCGTGGCAGGAAGTGCCGGGCGAATATCGCGCAATGCTGCGCCGTCTCGTTGTGATTCAGGGCGACACGGAGCCTGCATCCGTCGAGCAGCAGCGGCATCTGGGCAAAACCGCGCCGTCGCTCTACGACATGCGTAACCTGTTTCAGGTCAATGTCGAGGAGGGCCGCCACCTCTGGGCGATGGTCTACCTGCTGCAGAAATATTTCGGCCGCGACGGCCGCGAGGAAGCGGACGATCTGTTGCGCCGCCGTTCCGGCGACGCGGACGCACCGCGTATGTTGGGCGCGTTCAACGAAGCCACTCCCGACTGGCTGTCGTTCTTCATGTTCACTTTCTTCACGGATCGCGACGGCAAGATGCAACTCGAATCGCTGGCGCAGTCGGGCTTCGATCCGCTGTCGCGCACCTGCCGCTTCATGCTCACCGAGGAAGCGCATCACATGTTCGTCGGCGAGACCGGCGTGAGCCGCGTGCTTCAGCGCACCTGCGAGGCGATGAAGGCTGCGGGTATCGACGATCCGAACGAGATCGAAAAGGTCCGCGCGCTCGGCGTGATCGATCTGCCGACCATGCAGAAGAAGATGAACCTGCACTATTCGCTGTCGCTCGATCTGTTCGGATCGGAAGTCTCGACCAATGCGGCGAACTTCTACAATGCCGGTCTCAAGGGCCGGTTCATGGAGACGAAGATCGACGACGATCATCGCCTCACCGACGATGTCTATAAAGTGCTCAAGATGGTCGACGGCAAGATCACGCTGGTCGACGAGCCGGCATTGACCGCGCTGAACATGCGTTTGCGCGACGACTATACGGAAGATTGCGCCAAAGGCGTCGAGCGCTGGAACAAGGTCATGGAGAAGGCGGGCGTGAATTTCCGGCTCGAGCTGCCGCACACCGCATTCCATCGCCAGATCGGCGAATTCGCCAACGTTCATGCGACGCCGAAGGGCGTTCTGCTGAGCGACGGAGATTGGGCGAAGGCGAAGGACGACTATCTTCCGTCCGCGGCGGATGGCGATTTCATCGCCTCGCTGATGGTGTCGGTGAACGAGCCGGGTAAATTCGCCAACTGGATCGCCCCGCCGAAAATGGGCATCGACAACAAGCCCGGCGACTTTGAATATGTGAAGATCGAAGCGGCCTGAGCGAGAGAATGAACGCGCCGGCGCAGGAGTTGCTGAAGCAGCACCTCATCGATCCCGAGATATGCATTCGCTGCAATACCTGCGAAGAGACATGTCCGGTCGATGCGGTGACGCATGACGGCAACAATTATGTCGTCGATGCGTCGATCTGCAATCACTGCATGGATTGCATTTCGCCTTGTCCCACCGGCTCGATCGACAACTGGCGCGTGGTGGCTAAACCGTACTCGCTCGAAGAGCAGTTCTCCTGGGGCGAATTGCCGAAACAGGAAGAGATCGCGGCGAACTCAGGCGGGGCGGTCGAAGCGATCGAGGACGAGGTCGCGAGGCTTCTGGAAGAAGCGCGCAAGGGACTCGGCGGCAAGCCGGTCGCGCCGTATTCGGCGAGCAAGCCAACGGTCAATCTGTACAATCGCGGCAAGCCTGCGATTGCGACCGTCACCGGAAATTTTCGGCTGACCGATGCGAATTCCGACTCCGATGTGCGTCACATCATTCTCGACTTCGGCGACCAGAAATTCCCGGTGCTGGAAGGCCAGAGCATCGGTATCGTCGCGCCAGGCAACGACGCCAATGGAAAACCTCATGTCGCGCGGCTTTATTCGGTGGCAAGCTCGCGCGACGGAGAGAAGCCGAACGCCAACAATCTCGCGCTCACGGTGAAGCGCGAGGACAAGGGCGTGTGCTCGAACTATCTCTGCGATTTGCCGCGCGGCGCGAAGGTCGAAGTCACGGGCCCGTTCGGCGCGACGTTCCTGATGCCGGACGATGCGACAGCCAACATCATCATGATCTGCACCGGCACAGGTTCGGCGCCGTTTCGCGGATTCACCGAACGAAGACGCCGCGCGATGCCCGATGCGGCGGGACGTCTGTTGCTGTTTTTCGGCGCACGGCGCCCCGAGGAGTTGCCGTATTTCGGCCCTCTGCAGAAAGTGCCGGACAAGCTGCTCGGAAAATATTTCTGCTACTCGCGCGTGCCGAACGAGCCGCGCGTCTATGTGCAGGATCGGATTCGCTCGGAGGCTACGCAGATCGCCAAGCTGCTCGGCGATCCAAAGACGCACATCTATATCTGCGGCCTGAAGGGCATGGAGAGCGGCGTCGACGAAGCCTTTGCCGATGCCTGCCGCGGCGCGTCACTCGACTGGTCTACGCTCAAGCCCGCGATGCGCGAAAGTGGGCGCTATCACGTCGAAACTTACTGAGGGGCGGATTAGTCCGGCTGCGTATCCAGAAGCTGTGTGCTGTCCGGCAGCTTCAGCCACTCGTGCCTGCGCGAGGCCCAGAACAGGATCTGCGGCGGTGCGAAGGACGAGTCCTCAAAACACCCGGCGGAGACGATCGCTTCCTCCGGCATGTTCTGAAACAGCGAGAACACCGTCGCGCCGCAAGCCGGGCAGAAATGTCCTTCGGTCCAGTTTCCGGATTCCCCGGTGTCGCGATACGCCTTGTGCTCGCCGGAAACTTTCAGCGCTGCCTTCTTGAATTGTCCGGCATAGCTGAATGCACTGCCGCTGCCGCGCTGGCACTTCTTGCAGCTGCATGCGTAGACGCCCGACGGGTCGCCTTCGACATCGACCGACAACTGTCCGCAGACGCATCTCGCCGTTCGCATCGCCTCAGCCTTCACCCGCGACCGGAATGCCCGGATTGGCGTAGACGATGCCACCGTCCACCGCGATGGCGTTGCCGACGACATAGTCACCAGCGCGCGACGCGAGCCAGATCGCGATGCCCGCCATGTCCTCGTCGCGGCCGATGCGTTTCGCCGGAATACGCTTGGCGACGACATCGGCGTGATCGCGCGCAGCGGTGTTCATGTCGGATTCGAACGCGCCGGGGCAAATTGCAGTGACGCAGATATTGTCGGAAATCAGTTTCGCGGCCATGCGGCGCGTCAGATGAATCACGGCTGCCTTGCTCGCCTGATAGGAATAGGTCTCGAGCGGGTTGACGAACAACCCGTCGATAGAGGCGATGTTGATGACCTTGCCTGGCTTTTCTTTCGTGGCGGCCGCGCGCAGCGGTTTCGCCAGCGCCTTGGTCAAAAAGAACAGCGACTTGACGTTGAGATTCATCACCTTGTCCCAGCCCTGCTCCGGGAATTCATCGAAATTCGCGCCCCACGCGGCACCCGCATTGTTGACGAGAATGTCGAGCTTCGGCTCGCGCTTGATGATTTCGGCGGCGAGCTTGTTGCAACCCTCGACGGTGGACATGTCGATCGGGAGCGCGATGCATTCGCCCTTGTAGAGTTTGGTCAGTTCTTTCGCCGTTTCCTCGCAGGGTCCGGCCTTGCGCGCGGTGATGTAAACCTTCGAACAGCCGTATGCGAGAAATCCGCCTGCGATCATCTTGCCGATGCCGCGCGAGCCGCCGGTGACGAGCGCGACGCGGCCGTCCAGCGAAAACATCTTCTCGAACATTGAAAGCCTCCCTGAAATTCGGCTCTAGGTTAGAGCCAGCAGGGAAGGCCGAGTCAAGGAAGGTCCGACGTAAAGTGTCATGGCCAGGCACAGCCGTTTGAAGAACGGCGTCGTTTCACTCGCCTATGCTTGGCCATCTCGATTGCTAAGGGGCACTCTCTTCAATTCATCGGGATCGCCGGGACAAGCCCGGTGATGACATACGGGGTACTTAAGCCGCGTCCACTTTGCGGAAACCGTTCCATACGGCGGTCGCAGCGCCCGACGTCAGAACGGAGAGGAAGCGCTCGTTCTGGTAATTGCCGTTCAGCGAAATGCGCGGCAACGCCGTGAGGTGCACGGCGTTTTCCGGGAAAATCATGCCGGGCCGCGTGGTGACGGCCGTCCTGAAGCCGAGCTCTTTCGCCAGTTCGAACTCGCGCAACGCGGCGGCGGATTTGTCGCCGTAGGGATAGGCGAAATGCTGAACGGGTCTGTTCAGGACAGACGCGATGCGCTCGCGGCTCGCGCGCATTTCGCGCGTTGCGTCGGTCTGGGTTTCCCGCGCGAGATTGCAATGGCTGATTGTATGCGCGCCAACGGTGACGAGCGGATCGGCCGAAAAGGATTTCAACTCGTCCCAGGACATGCACAGATCGCTCGCGATGCGAGAGTCGTCGACATTATATATCGCACACAACGCGGAAACTTCGTTCTGCACCTGACGATCGTCGGGCAAAGTGCGTAGCCAGTCGTGCAGCCGCATGAATGCTGCCTGTTTGCCATCGGCGTCATGCGTTTCGAAATGCACGGTCGCGCCGCCGATCTCGGCGTCGAGCGCGTCAACCGACGCGATCAGTTTCTCCAGCGCGACCCACCACAGGCGTCCGCGCCCTTCGGCGAAATCGCTGGCGACATACACCGTCATCGGCGCGTCGTGCTTGCGCATCACCGGCAGCGCATGATCGCGATTGTCGCGATAGCCATCATCAAAGGTGAAGCAGGCAAATCGGCGTTTGAAATCACCCGCGCGCAATCTGTCATGCGCTTCATCCAGCGAAACGATGTCGATATCCAGCGCGCGGACATGATCGAGCACGGCACCGAGAAATTCCGGTGTGATTTCCAGATGACGGTTGGGCTGAAACAGATCGTCGCGGGCAGGACGGACGTGATGCAGCATGAAGATGGTGCCGGCACCGGCCAGCAGCGGCCGCAGCACGCGATGCGCACCCGTATAATAAAGAGCGTCGAACCCGGCTCTGATGACGTTGTCGCGCAGCTGCTTCATGGCGAAGGGCAATACCGCTCTGGAGGCATGTTCGGACGCTCCGGTTTCGCAGAAACGGCTGAACAAACGGTTATTGGTACCCTCCGGGCGGGCCGCTATCGCGGGCGGACCTTTTCGCGTTTGACACCCGCAAAAGGGTTTGTTTTGTCACGGTCCGTTCGGGTAAAGGTCTGGAATGAGGCAATTATTCAGCTGGATGCGGAAGTGGTGGCCGGGGCTCATCCCTCTCGCCATGCTCTGGATTGCAGCCATCTGGACATCGACCGCCCATGTCGAGGCCGATCTCTCCGCCCGCTCGGTCGCCGAACTCAAAGACACGGTTCTGGACAAGACCCAGATCGCGGCATCAGGCCGGGACGTGCGGTTGAGCGCGGAAGCATTCTCCGAGGAAGGCCGCCGCAGCGCGGTATCGCAGATCGAAGCGCTGTCCGGCGTGCGGCTCGTGAACGACGACACTCAGCTCATTCCGGCGGCCAAGCCCTTCATCTGGCTGGCCGAGCGCGATGTCGTGCGTGTCACACTCTATGGCAACGCGCCGCTGCCTGCGATCAAGGCGCGGCTCTTGGAGTCCGCGCGCGCGATGGCCGGCAGCACCGAAGTCGTCGACCGCAGCGGAATGGCGCGCGGCGCACCGCCTAAATTCGATGCCGCCGCGACGCTCTTGCTCGATCAGGTCGGCAAGCTGAAGGAGGGCAAGGTCTGGCTCAGCGATACCACCGTGAATCTCAACGGCATGGCGCGCGAGCTTGGCTATCGCGAGGCCATTCTGGCGGCGCTGAAGAATCTGCCTGAAGGCTACACCATCGGCGAGAACGCGATCCGCGCTCCACCCTACGTGTTCAATGCCAACAAGGATCCGGTCGCCAACACAGTCACGCTCGGCGGATACGTTCCCGACAACAATGTGCATGCGGCCATCGTCGCCGCTGTTGGCCGCAAATTTTTTAACGAGAAAGTCGTCGACAATCTCAAAGCCAGCGCCGGCGCACCCCAGGGATTCCAGCAGGCGGCAATTCAGGCGCTTGGTGCTCTGTCGCGCGTCTCTACCGGCTCGCTGTCGCTGTCGGACAAGGACGTGAAGGTTTCCGGCGATGCGCTGTTCGATGTCGCAGCTCAGCAAATCCGCGACGGGCTGGGCGGCGAACTGCCGCAGGGCTGGAAATTCACGCCGGATATTTCCGTCAGGCCGAGCGCAAGCGCCGTCGATGCGACGGTGTGCCAGCAATTGTTTTCCGAATTGCTCGGCAAGGCGCGCATCCGGTTCGAATCCGGCAAGGCGGCGATCGATCAGGATTCGCGCGGATTGCTCGACCGGCTGATCGCAACTGCATTGCGCTGCCCGAGCGCCAATATCGAAGTGGCCGGTCATACCGACAGCGACGGCGACAGCGCGGCGAATATGTCGCTTTCGGAAAAGCGCGCGCAGGCGGTGGCCGACTATCTGGTTCAGGCCGGTTTGCCGAATACCAGGCTGAAGGCCGTCGGTTACGGCAGCACGAAGCCCATCGCGTCGAACGACAGCGACGAGGACAAGGCGAAAAATCGCCGCATCGATTTCGTGGTGAAGTGAGGGCGCATGCTTTATCTCGCGACATTCAACTGGGGATGGATGGTAGCGGCGGCACTGTGCGGATTCGGCATGGGCTGGATTTCCGTGGTCCAGCGCGGACAGGGTTTCTCCGATGCAACGATGAAAAAGTGCGGCGTGTTGCTCGGCGTGGCTATTCTCGTCTCGCTGCTGCGGCTCGTTCCCGGACGTGCGGGATACTGGCTCGATCTCGGTCTTGTCATGTTCGTCGTTTATCTTGCCGGCTGCGCATTCGGATCGCGGCTTCGTGCTCTGGTGGTGTCACGTCTTGCGCCCCCGGCCTAAACTGTCGCACCCATCCCATTGGTGGATTAAATCGGCATCCGCGCCCTCGCGACAGCGGGCGGGGTCTGCTAGGAAGCGTGACCGAAAGCGGCTCGAGGATGGAAATGCTTGAGAAACTACGCGGGATGATCGCGTTCGCACGCGAGAAAAATATCCTGCACAAGATCGGCGTGGCTCTCAGCGTCACCATCATCGCGGTGGCGGCCTACGTCCTCTATGGGATGCTCAAGAGCCTGAACTTCTCCGAAGTTCTCCATGCCATGCGCGCGACCAAGACGCAGGCCATCGTTCTCGCCGGTCTTTGCGTTGCCGCCGGATATTTCACGCTGACGTTCTACGATCTGTTTGCGCTGCGCACGATCGGCAAGAACGACGTGCCCTATCGCATCGCTGCGTTCGCAGCTTTCACATCTTATTCGATCGGCCACAATGTCGGCGCCAGCGTGCTGACCGGCGGCGCGGTGCGTTACCGCATCTATTCGGCCTACGCATTGAACGCCATCGACGTCGCCAAGATCTGCTTTCTCGCGGGCCTCACCTTCTGGCTCGGCAATGCGGCAGTGCTCGGCCTCGGCGTTGCCTATCATCCGGACGCCGCATCGTCGATCGATCATCTGCCGCAATGGCTCAATCGCCTGTTTGCGTTCGGCATTCTCGCCGCACTCACGGCTTACGTTGCGTGGGTGTGGAACAGGCCGCGCGTCGTCGGGCGCGGCACCTGGACGGTGACATTGCCCGGCGGTCCGCTGACGCTGCTGCAAATTGTGATCGGCATCGTCGATCTCACCTTCTGTTCGCTGGCGATGTACATTTTGATGCCGCAGCATCCGCATGTCGACTTCGTCGTGATAGCGGTGATCTTCGTCTCGGCGACGCTGTTGGGTTTCGCCAGCCATTCACCGGGCGGTCTCGGCGTGTTCGACGCCGCGATGCTTTACGGCTGCCTGCATTTCCAGAGCCGCTTCGCGCGCGAGGAGCTGCTGGCAAGTCTTCTTCTGTTTCGAGTTCTCTATTACATTACGCCGTTCGTGATCTCGCTTGCGCTGCTGTCGATGCGTGAATTGATGATCGGCTTCAAGGCAAGGCGCGTGAAGGCCGCCATGAAACATCTCGACGATGTGGCACAGGCGAAACCGCCGCAGAAAACTTGAACGACATCGCGACACTCTAGGGAAGCGACGAACCAACCGGCGAACCGAATGGCAACGAACCTTCCCACGACGGGCATCGAGCCGCAGACCGAACGCCGCCCCGAGGCGCACCCGGATCGCTGGCCGGACCGGCTGCGCCGCTCGGCTGTTGTGCTGCTCGGGGGGCTTCTCGGATTGTCCGCCGCTGTCGTGCTCGGCGGACTGTCGCCTTCATTTGCATCATTGGTTTTTCTTTGCATCGTCGCGGCGGCTCTCGTGCCGTGGCGGCTGCGTCAGGACATGCCCGCGAGCGAGGATCGCATCGGTTTGCGCCCGGCTGAGACACCCGTTGCCCAGGCTCTGGTGTCCGGAATGCCGGAGGCGGCCGTGCTGCTGGATCGCGCCGGCCGCGTGCTGCAATTCAATCTCGCGGCGTCGCAACTTGCGCCAGCGCTGCGCAGAAACGAGCTAGCATTGTTCGCGTTGCGCTCGCCCGAAATCATTGCGGCCCTGCGTCAGGCGATTTCCACGCGCGAACCTCAACGCGCGATGTATGTCGACCGCGTGCCGATCGAGCGCTGGATGGAAGTGATCGTGACGCCGCTGGCACTGCCTGCGGCATTCGGCGGCACCGAGTCCTGCCTCATGATGACGTTTCACGATCAGACGCCGCTGCGGCGTGCGGAGGAAATGCGCGCGGATTTCGTCGCAAATGCGAGTCACGAATTGCGCACGCCGCTCGCGGCATTGTCCGGATTCATCGACACGCTGCAGGGACAGGCGAAGGACGATCCGAAGGCGCGCGAGCGTTTTCTCGGAATCATGCACGCACAGGCCACCCGCATGGCGCGGCTGATCGACGATCTGCTGTCGCTGTCGCGCGTCGAACTGTCGGCGCATGTGCGCCCCGATGCGCAGGTCGATCTCGTCTCCGTGGTGCGGCAGGTGATCGATGGACTTGAGCCGCTGGCGAAAGAACGCGGCGTCACGATTGCAACGCAGTTGCCGGACACGCCGGTCGTCATCGCGGGCGACCAGGAGGAACTGTTGCGGCTGTTCGAGAATTTGATCGAGAACGGATTGAAATACGGCGCAAGCGGCGGGCGCGTCGTTGTCGCGCTGAACGACGATCAGCCCGGTGAAGGAACGGGTGAAACGCGCGTCAGCGTGCGCGATTTCGGTCCCGGCATCGCGCCCGAACATCTGCCGCGTCTCACCGAGCGGTTTTATCGCGTCGATGTCGTCGACAGCCGCGCGCAGGGCGGCACGGGGCTGGGTCTCTCGCTCGTCAAACACATTCTCAACAGGCATCGCGGGCGGCTGCTGATCGAAAGCGTTCCGGGGCAGGGGGCGACTTTTACCGCTGCTTTTCCACACCCGAAGGCTTCGCCGCTACCGTAAATTCAAGCGATTCCGGGCCTTTGCGGCTGTCATCCGGCTGTCATCCAACCATCATAAAAGCTGCATGCGCGGTCCTTAAACGCCGCGGTGAGCGCATTCGGGCGCATCTGCGCTTCGCTCACAAACATTGGAGATTCGGATGAACATCCTCAAAACAATCGTCGCTGCCGGCCTTGTCGCCGCATCGACGTCGGCATTCGCCGCGGACATCACGGGTGCGGGCGCAACCTTCCCGTTCCCGATCTACTCGAAATGGGCCGACGCTTATAAGAAAGAGACCGGCAACGGACTGAACTATCAGTCGATCGGCTCCGGCGGCGGCATCAAGCAGATCCAGGCCAAGACCGTGACGTTCGGTGCGACCGACATGCCGCTCAAGGTCGAGCAGCTCGACAAGGACGGTTTCTCGCAGTGGCCGATGGTGATGGGCGCGATCGTCCCGGTCGTGAATCTCGACGGCATCAAGCCGGGCGAACTCGTGTTCGACGGCAAGACTCTCGCCGACATCTATCTCGGCAAGATCACCAAGTGGGACGACGCCGCGATCAAGAAGCTGAACCCGAAGGCCGCGCTTCCGTCGGAAGCGATCACCGTGGTTCGCCGTTCGGACGGCTCTGGCACCACCTTCAACTTCACCAACTATCTGTCGAAGATCAGCGACGAGTGGAAGACCAAGGTCGGCGAAGGCACGGCTGTTGAGTGGCCGGTCGGCGTCGGCGCCAAGGGCAACGAGGGCGTTGCCGGCAACGTCAGCCAGACCAAGAACTCGATCGGCTACGTCGAGTATGCCTACGCCAAGCAGAACAAGCTGACCTACGGCGCGATGGTCAACTCGGCCGGCAAGACCGTGCAGCCGACCGTTGCCGCGTTCCAGGCGGCTGCAGCGAATGCCGACTGGTCGAAGGCTCCGGGCTATTACCTGATCCTCACCAACCAGCCGGGCGAAGCCTCGTGGCCGATCACGGCGGCGACCTTCATCCTGATGTACAAGGAGCCGGTCGATAAGGCTGCGTCCACTGAGGCCATCAAGTTCTTCAAATGGTCGTTCGAGAAGGGCGGCAAGATGGCCGAGGAACTCGACTACATCCCGATGCCGGCGTCGGTCGTCAAGCAGATCGAAAAGACCTGGTCGGCTGACATCAAGAGCTAAGCGTTGCGCGGAGGAGAGGTTCTCCTCTCCTCCGTTTCGACCGTTCCCGGCGCTCAAAGAAGTGCCGGAACAGCAGAGTCAGAATACCGGGCGTCGTGTAGAGTTGAACGGACAGGGGTTGGACGTGGCAGATATGGCGGTTCAGGGCGTGTCGATCGAAACTGCTGCCGGACCATACGATCGCGCAAAAGCCCTCAGCGCATTCAAACTCGGCGACGTGACGTTCTACTGGCTTACGCGCATTTCCGCGATTTCTGTTCTTCTCATTCTCGGCGGCATCATCCTCTCGCTCATCGTCGGCGCATGGCCCGCGATCAAAGAGTACGGCTTCGCCTTTCTCACCACGCTGCGCTGGGCGCCGTCGGCCGATCCGCCGGTGCTCGGTGCGCTCGGCCCGATCTACGGCACGCTGGTCACATCGTTCATCGCGATGCTGATCGCGATTCCCGTCGGTCTCGGCATCGCGATCTTCCTCACTGAATTGTGCCCGATCTGGCTGCGCCGTCCCATCGGCATGGCGGTCGAACTGCTCGCGGGAATCCCCTCGATCATTTACGGCATGTGGGGCTTCTTCGTGCTCGGCCCGTTCCTCGCCGGCACCTTCCAGCCATTTATGATTCGCCTGTTCGACGGCGTGCCGATCCTCGGCACGATTTTCGCCGGCCCGCCATCCTATCTCAGCCTGTTCAACGCCTCGCTGGTGCTGGCGATCATGGTGCTGCCTTTCATCACGGCGATTTCAGTGGACGTGTTCAAGACCGTGCCGCCGGTGCTGAAAGAGGCCGCTTACGGCGTCGGCTGCACCACGTGGGAAGTGGTGAAGAACGTCGTGATTCCGTTCACGCGCGTCGGCGTGATCGGCGGCGTGATGCTCGCGCTCGGCCGTGCGCTCGGCGAGACGATGGCCGTCACTTTCATCATCGGCAATTCCTTCCGCATCAACGGATCGATCTTCGCGCCGGGCACGACGATCTCCGCGGCCATCGCGTCCGAATTCGCCGAGAGCGACGGCCTGCATCAGTCGGGCCTGATGCTGCTCGGACTTCTGCTCTTTATTTTGACGTTCATCGTGCTGGCCTGCGCGCGGCTGATGCTGCTTCGCCTCGAAAAGAAGGCGGGGAAGTAAGATGAATCCGATCTATTCAAAACGCCGCCGCCGCGACCGGATCGTCCGCGTTCTCTGTGTGGGCGCCGCGCTGTTCGGCGTTACCTGGCTCGCGCTGATCCTGTTCACCCTTTTGTCGAACGGCCTTTCCGGACTGTCGCTGCAGGTGTTCACCGCGGATACGCCGCCGCCGGGTTCGACCGAAGGCGGCCTGAAGAATGCGATCGTCGGTTCGATCATCATGACAGTGATCGGCGTCGGCATCGGCGCGCCGCTCGGCCTGTTCGCGGGCACCTATCTCGCCGAATACGGCAAGCACGACAAGCTCACCGAAGTCATCCGCTTCATCAACGGCGTTCTGCTGAGCGCGCCCTCCATCATCATCGGCCTCTTTATCTATGGCGCGGTGGTGGTGCCGATGGGCCGCTTCTCCGCGCTCGCCGGCGCGCTTGCGCTCGCCGTTATCGTGATTCCCGTTGTCGTTCGCACGACCGAGGACATGCTGGCGCTGGTTCCTAATCCGTTGCGCGAAGCGGCCTCCGCGCTTGGCCTGCCGCGTTCGCTCGTCATCAAGAAGGTCGCCTATCGCGCAGCCCGTGCCGGTCTCGTCACCGGCGTATTGCTGGCAACATCGCGCGTCGCCGGTGAAACGGCCCCCTTGCTGTTCACCGCGCTGTCGAACCAGTTCTTCAGTCTCAATCTCACCCAAACGATGGCCAACCTGCCGGTCACCATCAACAACTTCGTCCAGAGCCCCTATGTCTACTGGAAGGAATTGGCGTGGACCGGCGCGCTGCTCATCACGCTGACCGTGTTGGCCCTGAACATTGGCGCGCGAATGCTGAGCGCCGAGAGGACGAAATCATGAGTGAAGTATCGTTGAGTGCGCAGGCTCCCCGCAGCCAGATGCCGCCAACCATGGTCACGGGCGACTGGCGTCCGAAGGTGACGGCGCGGGACCTGAACTTCTACTACGGCGATTTCCATGCACTGCGTCACATCAATCTGACGCTCGGCGAGAACCGCGTCACGGCCTTCATCGGCCCGTCCGGCTGCGGCAAGTCCACGCTGTTGCGCATCTTCAACCGTATGTACGACCTCTATCCGGGTCAGCGCGCGGAAGGCCAGCTGCTGCTGGATTCGACCAACATTCTCGATCCAAAGCTCGATCTCAATCTGCTGCGCGCGCGTGTCGGCATGGTATTTCAGAAGCCGACGCCGTTCCCGATGACGATCTACGAAAACATCGCGTTCGGCATCCGGCTCTATGAGAAGATTTCCAAGTCCGAAATGGACGGCCGCGTCGAGCAGGCTTTGCGCGGCGGCGCGCTGTGGAATGAAGTGAAGGACAAGTTGAATGCCAGCGGATTGAGCTTATCTGGCGGTCAGCAGCAGCGCCTGTGTATCGCGCGCACGGTCGCGGTTCGTCCCGAAGTGATCCTGTTCGACGAGCCGTGCTCGGCGCTCGATCCGATATCGACCGCGAAGGTCGAGGAATTGATCACCGAGCTGAAGGAGAACTACACGATCGCCATCGTGACGCACAACATGCAGCAGGCGGCGCGCGTGTCGGACAAGACGGCGTTCATGTATCTCGGCGAACTGGTCGAGTTCGACGACACCACGAAGATTTTCACGTCGCCGAAGGACCGGCGAACGCAGGACTACATCACCGGCCGGTTCGGCTGACGGAGCGATCATCATGGCAAACGAACACACAGCCAAGGCATTCGACGAAGATCTTCAGGAACTGGCGCGGCTGGTCGCCGAGATGGGCGGCCTTGCGGAGCGGCAGATCGTGGATTCTGTCGACGCGCTCGTTCGCCGCGATATCGCGCTCGGCAAGCGCGTGGTCGCGGCCGATCTCGAATTGGACAAGCTGCAGCACCTCGTCGAAGAACGCGCGGTGCTCACCATCGCACGCCGCCAGCCGATGGCGGTCGACCTTCGCGAGATCGTCGGTGCGATGCGCGTCGCGGCCGATCTGGAACGGATTGGCGACCTGTCGAAGAATATCGGCAAGCGTGTCTCGCAGCTCGACGGCGATTTCCATCCGCTGAAGCTGATCCGCGGCCTCGAACACATGACCGACCTTGTGCAGAGTCAGGTCAAGTCGGTGCTCGACGCCTATGCCGCGCACGACCTTCCCGCCGCGATGCAGGTGTGGAAGGGCGACGAGGAAGTCGATGCGATCTGCACCTCGCTGTTCCGTGAATTGCTCACTTATATGATGGAAGATCCGCGCAACATCGGCTTCTGTATCCATCTGATGTTTGTCGCCAAGAACATCGAACGCATCGGCGATCATGCGACTAACATTGCCGAAACCGTGTTCTATATGATCGAAGGCCAGCAGATGCTCGATCAGCGTCCGAAAGGCGACATGACGGCATTCGCGGCGGCGGCGTCGGGAAATTGATGCAGACGCAATCGGGAGAGCGCATATGAGCGCGCGCATTCTGGTGGTGGAAGACGAGGAAGCGCTGACCACGCTGCTTCGTTACAACCTCGATGCCGAAGGCTATGATGTCGAAACCGTGATGCGCGGCGACGATGCCGACACGCGGCTGAAGGAGCGCGTGCCGGACCTGATCGTGCTCGACTGGATGCTGCCGGGCCTGTCCGGCATCGAATTGTGCCGGCGCCTGCGCGCGCGGCCCGAGACCAAACAAGTACCGATCATCATGCTCACCGCGCGCGGCGAGGAGAGCGAGCGCGTGCGCGGTCTTGCGACCGGCGCCGACGATTACATCGTCAAGCCGTTCTCGGTGCCCGAACTTCTGGCGCGGGTGAAGGGCCTGTTGCGCCGCGCTTCGCCCGAGCGGCTTGCAACCGTTCTGAGTTACGGCGACATCGAACTCGACCGCGACCGCCGTCGTGTCGCGCGTTCCGGCCGCGCCATCGATCTCGGCCCGACCGAGTATCGCCTGCTGGAATTTTTCCTCGAACATCCCGGCCGCGTGTTCACGCGCGAGCAGTTGCTCGACGGCGTGTGGGGCCGCGACATCTATATCGACGAGCGCACCGTGGACGTTCACATCGGCCGGTTGCGGAAATTATTGAACGCCGAAAGCGATCCGGACCCGATCCGCACCGTGCGCGGCGCGGGCTATGCGCTGGACGATCGCTTCGTGAAAGCGGCGGAATAGCGCCACCTTTCCGCCATTCGATTCCGAGTCGGTCAGTTTTCCGTAACAAAAAAGCCTTCTCGCAATGGAGAAGGCTTTTTCGTTGTCGTGTGAAGCGGTTAGGTCATTTTCCGTTCGGATTTCGGCGGCGGCGGTCGGATGCCGGTTGATAGGCGACACGCGAGTGGTGCGCGCAATAGGGAAGACTCTCGAGCGCTTTGCCGCCGCAGAAGAAGAAATCCGGGCTCGATGGATCGCCGACTGGCCAGTGGCAGGTATTTTCGTTGAGCTGCAGCAGGTTGAGCCGCTGGCTCATCGGCACGACGTTGTCATAGGCGATCGGATCGGGCTCGGCCTCGACTTCAAAGGCTTGAGCGAGCGCGGTATTTCCACGTGAAACCGGGCGGTTGATGCGCATCATGTGCTGCGCGGGGCGCACTTTGCGCTGCCGCGGCACGGCCGATGATGGGCTTTTCGCGCGGCCCGACAGGCCGAGGCGGTGGACTTTGCCGATCACCGCGTTGCGCGTGATGTTTCCCAGTTCCGCTGCGATCTGGCTCGCCGACAGTCCGGCTTCCCAGAGCTTTTTCAGTTGTTCAACGCGATCGTCGGTCCAGCCAGCTGCCGTCATCGCCTGTTTCCCTTTGTATCGCGCCGGCTATTCGTCCCGGCGTCGCAACCCGAAAATCCCAATCGGCAGAATCCCTTGGAATCCCTCCGCGCTCGCCGGAATCGCCTTCAGCGACCGGACGTTTACGCGTCACACAGGGCCTTCGAGATTTAGAACCGCCGCACGAGATGTCGTACCCGACAGTCAGAATGCTACAATATGCCGTGACTCACGCGCAAGAGTCGGGCTTTCCGCGTCCACATGTTCCGGCTTTGAAGCAGGCAAATTCGCTTTTTCTGAGTCTTCTGTATTGGGGAGCGCGCTCTCGCCGAAATGTTAAGTCACTGAAATCAGGACTCATTCTGTATCGAATAGCCGCTTCACAGATCTTGAAGACCACCGTGTTATGTTGACAGTCGAGGTTCCGACAATACAATCATCGCCACGTGCCGCCTTTCCGGGCGGCACATTTTGTTTCCGGGCAGGCATTTGAGCGGACTGCGCTTTTGCGCTCGCGATGCTGTCGGCCCTCCACCGTCGATCAGGCTGTTATGAACCAGAGCGTCAAACCGCAATCCCCGTCCCACATGCTGCCCGTCTTCGCGCGGGCCGATGTCGCCTTCGAGCGCGGCGAAGGTGCCTGGCTGGTTGCGACCAATGGCGACCGTTATCTCGATTTCACCAGCGGCGTTGCGGTGAACGCGCTCGGTCACGCGCATCCGCATCTGGTGTCGGCGCTACAAGAGCAGGCCGCGAAGTTGTGGCACGTTTCCAACCTGTTTCGGATTCCGGAAGGCGAGAAGCTTGCAGGCCGTTTGTGTGAAGCGAGCTTTGCGGACGTCGCATTCTTTTGCAATTCGGGCGCCGAGGCGATGGAAGCCTGTATCAAGATGGCGCGAAAGTTTCAGGCCGCCAACGGCAAGCCAGAACGCTATCGCCTGATTACGTTTGAGGGTGCGTTTCACGGGCGCACGCTTGCCGCGCTGTCCGCGACTGGCCAGCAGAAATATCTCGAGGGTTTCGGACCGCCGGTCGATGGGTTCGACCAAGTGTCGCTTGGCGATCTTGTAGCAGTCAAGAAGGCCATCGGTCCGCACACCGCCGGCATTATCATCGAGCCGTTGCAGGGCGAGGGCGGTGTACGATCGCCGGAGCCTGCGTTCTTCCGCGCGCTGCGTCAGCTTTGCGACGACAACAAGCTGGTTCTGATCTTCGACGAAGTGCAAACCGGCATGGGGCGCACCGGAACCCTATTTGCGTATGAAAAGCTCGGCGTAGCCCCCGACATCATGGCGCTGGCGAAAGCACTCGGCGGCGGCTTTCCGATGGGCGCTTGCCTTGCGACGTCTGCTGCGGCGGCAGGCATGACTCCAGGAACGCACGGCTCGACATTCGGCGGAAATTTGCTGGCGATGGCCGCCGGCAACGCGACGCTCGACGTGATGCTGGCGCCGAAATTCTTCGATCACGTTCAGCGCGCCTCGCTGGTTTTGAAACAAAAGCTCGCTTCGATTGTCGATCGGTATCCCGACGTCGTGTCAGAAGTGCGCGGCGAAGGCCTGTTGATCGGGGTGAAGGCGATTGTCCCATCGGGCGATCTCGTTAACGCACTTCGCAATGAGAAACTGCTCACTGTTGGCGCGGGGGACAACGTGGTTCGCCTGCTGCCCCCTTTGATTGTGAACGAAGCCGAAATCGAAGACGCAGTTTCGAGGCTTGAGCGCGTATGCGTCAAATTTTCGAAGGCGCGCGGAGCGGCCTGATGAGTGAGTTACGACATTTTCTCGATCTGAACGAAATGCCGACGAAAGAGCTGCGCGCGATACTCGACGCCAGTGTCGATATGAAGAAGCGACAGAAGGCGGGAAATCCGGCAAAGCCGCTTGAAGGCAAGACTCTCGCGATGATCTTCGAGCGGCCGTCGACGCGCACGCGCGTATCGTTCGATGTCGGCATGCGCAAGCTTGGCGGCGAGGCGATCATGTTAACCGGCCAGGAAATGCAGCTGGGTCGTGGAGAGACGATTGCGGATACCGCGCGCGTGCTGTCCCGCTATGTCGATATCATCATGATCCGCATCCTCAATCACGAAGCGCTGCGCGAATTGGCTGAGTACGCGACGGTCCCTGTGATTAACGGTTTGACGAGGCGTTCGCATCCCGGACAGGTGATGGCGGATGTCATGACGTTCGAGGAACATCGCGGTTCTATCAAAGGCCGCACGGTGGCGTGGGTCGGCGACGACAACAACGTGCTCGCATCGTGGGCGCATGCGGCTGAACGATTCGATTTTAATCTTCGCGTGGCGACGCCACCTGAACTTGCGCCTAACAAATTGCTCAAAGACTGGATCAAATCGGCAGGTGCTCCGATCATATTGGGATCGAAACCCGAGGAGGCAGTCAAGAATGCCGATTGTGTCGTTACCGATACCTGGGTGTCGATGGGCGACAAGGATGGCGAACACCGCCACAATCTGCTGCGGCCTTATCAGGTCAATTCGCAGCTGATGTCGCTCGCCAAGCCTGATGCGATCTTCATGCACTGCCTGCCTGCGCATCGCGGCGAGGAAGTCACCGATGATGTGATCGACGGACCACAATCGGTTGTTTTCGATGAGGCAGAAAATCGGCTGCACGCCCACAAAGGCATTCTCGCCTGGTGCCTGAACGCCGTGGGCTGATGGCTGAATAAAGCGTAGCCCTTTGATTACCTATCGAACGCTCCTATATAGGGCGGACCCCCGAGCGAAAGATCGCAATTCCTATGACTGCCGAGACGCAGATCCGCGCGCCGTCCCCGACGCCAATCGATGATGCCGTAACGCCCTTTGAAGTCAGCGCGCTTGACGTGCGCGGCCGCCTGACGCGGATGGGACCAGCGCTCGACGAAATTCTGACCAAACACGATTATCCCGCGCCAGTCGGCAAACTGCTCGGCGAAGCTATCGTGCTCACCACATTGCTGGGATCGACGCTCAAGTTTGACGGCCGCTTCATCCTTCAAACCCAGACCGATGGGCCGGTCTCATTGATCGTCATCGATTTTCACGCACCGGACCGGCTGCGGGCTTACGCGCGGTTCGATGCGAGCCGTCTGGGGCCGGGGCAAGATTCTGCGGCTCTTCTTGGCCGTGGGCATCTTGCGATGACCGTCGACCAAGGCGCTGACATGAGCCGTTATCAGGGGTTGGTCGCGCTCGATGGCGGCAATCTTGAAGACGCGGCGCACGAGTACTTCCTGCGCTCGGAGCAGATTCCGACACGCGTCCGGCTTGCCGTGGGTGAAGAATTTCGCGGCGGCGACGGACCGAAACACCGCTGGCGCGGTGGCGGAATGCTGATGCAGTTTCTTCCCAAGGCTCCGGAACGCGCGCGGCAGGCCGATCTGCATCCCGGCGACGCGCCTAAAAGCGTTGCTGCACACACTATTCCTGACGATGATGCATGGGCAGAAGGGCAGTCGCTGTTCGGCACCATCGAGGATGTCGAATTAATCGATCCAGATTTGTCCGGCGAGCGGTTGCTGTTCAGGCTGTTTCACGAGCGCGGCGTGCGGGTTTTTCCGACGCAGTCTTTGCGCGCGAAGTGTTCATGTTCTCGCGAAGCGGTTTCAGGAATGCTGTCGAGTTTCGCGCCCAACGATCGCGCCGACATGGTGGAGAACGGCAAGGTCATTGTCACTTGCGAGTTCTGCAGTTCGGTCTACGAGTTTACGCCCGAAGAGGCCGGCATCGAAAAGGTCGGTTGAAATTTAGTTCAGTGTGCGGCGATGGCCAGGGCTGTCCAGCGAGAAGGCTGGAATCTGAATGTCGAACGGTTCACCCCTAAGCGTGACCATCCGATAGCTGCCCGTCATGAAGCCGGAAGCGGTCGGCAGCGGCACGCCGCTTGTATATTCAAACCGCTCACCGGGCGCGAGGATCGGCTGTTCTCCGACCACACCTTCACCGCGAATTTCCTGATTGCGACCGCTCCCGTCGGTGATGATCCAGTGTCGCGTCCTGAGCTGGACCGTTTCATTGCCGGAATTGATTATGACGATCGTATAGGACCAAAAGAAACGGCTTTGCTCGGCGGAAGACCGCTCGGGCAAAAAGCTCGGTTCCACCGTGACTTCAATTCCCCGTGTGATTGCCCGATACATGCGGCCATCATATCGCGCTTAACGGCTGTTGCGTAGAGGCACCTTTGTTGTTGGCGGCGATGAATGCAATTTGCGGCTATCCGATCTTTCGGTAAACTTTAAGCATGCAGAGCGTTTGGCCATGACGACCGTTACAACCGAAATGTCAGGCGAGAAAACGCGCCCGGCAAGTGCGACGAAGCACATTGCGTTGCCGGTCGCCGCCGGAGAGCGTGAATTGCGGCTCGATTTGTTCCGCGGGTTCGCGTTGTGGCTGATTTTCGTCGATCACCTTCCGACCAACGTGCTGACGTGGTTCACCATCCGTAACTACGGATTCAGCGACGCGACGGAAATCTTCATTTTCATCTCCGGGTATACTGCGGCCTTCGTCTACAGTCGTGCGATGATCGAACGCGGGTTCACGATTGCCAGCGCCCGTATCTTCAAGCGTGTCTGGCAAATTTATGTTGCTCACGTTTTTCTGTTTACGATTTACCTAGCTGAAATCTCATATCTCGCGGCGCGGTTCGATAATCCGCTCTACACCGAGGAAATGGGAATCCTCGATTTTCTCAAGCAGCCCGACGTCATGATCGTGCAGGCGCTGCTTTTGAAATTCCGTCCCGTCAACATGGATGTTCTGCCGCTCTATATCGTGCTCATGCTGTTTCTGCCGCTGATCCTTTGGCTCATGCAGCGCAAGGCCGATCTCACGTTGGCATTGTCGGTCGTGATCTATGCGTTGGCATGGCGGTTCGACCTCCATCTCGAGGCCTATCCCGGCGGATTCTGGGCCTTCAATCCCTATGCGTGGCAGTTGCTGTTTGTCTTCGGCGCATGGTGCGCGCTCGGGGGTGCGACGCGGATGGGGATGATCCTCAAATCGCGGATCACGCTTTGGCTATGCATTGTCTATCTGATATTCGCATTTGGAGTGACGATGACGTGGTACCTTCCGCAGTTCAATTTCTTCGTCCCGCATTGGCTCGAGAACATGATGTATCCGATCAACAAGACGGATCTCGACGTTCTTCGCTTCGCGCATTTTCTGGCGCTCGCTGCGATCACGGTGCGATTTCTTCGCAAGGACTGGCCCGGACTTAAATCAATCTGGCTTCGCCCGATCATCATGTGCGGCCAGCACTCGCTTGAGATTTTCTGCGTCGGCGTGTTTCTGGCGTTTGCGGGCCACTTCGTTCTGACCGAAGTTTCGAATACGGCGCTGATGCATTTCTTTATCAGTGTGACGGGGATCGCGATCATGTCTGCTACCGGCTGGCTTTTGACATGGTACAAGGCCGAGGTGAACAAGAGTGGCAAGCGTAGAAAAGCCCCAGAGAACGACGCCGACTTTGCTGGAGGTGACGCATGAAAGCGGCCTTCATCGCGGCAATATTTGCGGTTTTCCTGCTCGCCGGTGCCGCGCATACAGAGGAGGATACCGGCTGTGACGTGCCGGCCTATCTGCTGACGACCGAGAACGCTCTCACAAAAGTTGCCGACTCCATCAAGTTACGCAAACAACTCGACATCCTTGTTGTCGGAAGCGGCTCGTCGCAACTTCCAGGCGCCGACGGTGCCGCAGGTTCCTATCCCGCGCGGCTGGAGAAAGCACTCAAGGCCAGATATCCGAACGTCACCGTTCGCGTGACGACCGACCTGTTGCCGAAGAAGACGTCGGAAGAAGTCGCCGAAGGATTGGCGCAGGCGATCGACAAAATTCCGGCAGACAGCAGGCCGGCGCTGACGATCTGGCAGACCGGCACGGTGGATGCGATCCGCGCGGTCGATCCGGATGATTTCCGAGCCGCGCTCAATAGCGGCGTGGAAACTCTGCAGAAGGCGGGGACGGACGTTGTTCTGATGAATCTGCAATACAGCCCTCGCATTGAGTCGATGCTCTCGGTCACGCCCTATCTCGATACGATGCGCGTTGTGTCCCAAGAGCACGGCGCTCCACTGTTCGATAGGTTCTCAATCATGCGTCACTGGAGCGACGTCGGTAATTTCGATTTACTTGGAGCGGTACATGGTTATGCCATGGCAAAGCGGGTCCACGACTGCATCGGCCGCGCACTTTCCACCTTCATCGCCGATGCGTCGCGTGTAAAGCCAACCGATGTTGGAGTGCAGCGTTGAGTAAGACCAGCCGCGCGGCGCTCGTTGCGATGGTGAGTTTGGCTGCTATCGGAGTGGTCGCACTGGCCGTGCGCTGGAATTCGGCTGCGCCGATTGCATCCCCCATATTGAAGATATCGTCAGAGGATGCTGCGCCGACATCGGATGCGCCGAAGAAGAGCCTCACGACGAAGACGATCGAAGCCGTCAAGAGCGCGGCAAGCCAGGCTGGCGACATCCTTACGCGCGTGCCATGTCTGCCCGCGAAGGGTATCGCTCAATCGGCAGGGACATTGCCGCGCGTGGCAAAGCGCATCGCTGCCGGAGATCCGGTCACAATTGTCGCGTTCGGATCGTCGACGACGGTTGGCTATGGTGTCAGTTCGCCTGCCTATACATACCCGAACCGGCTGGCAGACCAGTTGCGCCGAAAGTTTCCCACCGCCGACATCAGCATCATCAACCGCGGCATGGGCGGTCAGGATACGCCGGAGATGATGAAGCGGTTTAACAGCGCGGTGCTTTCAGACGATCCAGATCTCGTCATCTGGCAGCTTGGTACAAACACCGTGATAAGAGGCACCGAGAGCGAGGTCGCCGCGACGAAGGCGCTCGTCGAGGATGGCATCGCACAGTTGCAGGCGCGCGGTATCGACGTGGTGCTGATCGATCCGCAATATGTTCCCGCCGTGACGGCGAAGGAAGAAAACGCCAGCACGATGGTGAAGCTTCTTGCCAGCGTTGCCAAGCTCAAGAATGTTGCGCTGTTTCCGCGTTTCGAGATCATGAAGGAATGGCATGAGAAGGACAAGATGCCATTCGACAGTTTCGTGATCGGCGATGGTCTGCACATGAACGACTGGGGATACGCCTGCTTCGCTCAGCTGCTCGGCGACACCATAATCAAGTCCGTTGGACAGGTGCAGGCGGGCGTGAACCCGCCCAGTAACGTCATGACCTTACGGCCGATGTAACCCGCGTCAGGCTTTTTCGAGTGCCGTTTCGAAGTCCTCGATCAGATCGTCCTTGTGCTCAAGTCCCGCCGAAAAACGGATAAATCCGTCGGTGATGCCGAGTTCAGCACGTGCCTCCGGCGTTAGCCGCTGATGCGTCGTCGTTGCCGGATGCGTCACGATGCTTTTGGAATCGCCGAGATTGTTGGAAATCTTCGACAGCTTCAGGGCATTCAACGTGCGGAACGCCGCCGTCTTGCCGCCCTTGATCTCGAAGCCGACGAGCGTCGATCCCGCTCGCATCTGCTTTTTAACGATCGCCGCCTGCGGATGATCCGTGCGTCCGGGATAAACGAGGCGTGTGACCTTTGGATGTTTCGACAACGCCTCCGCAACGGCACCGGCAGTCTCGGTTTGCGCCTTGACGCGAATGCCGAGAGTCTCAAGCCCCTTCAGCAGCACCCATGCGTTGAACGGCGACATTGCTGGTCCCGTCTGACGCAGAAAATTGTGAATGTGTTCCTGAATGAATTCTTCGGACGACAGGATGATGCCGCCGAGGCAGCGGCCCTGTCCGTCAATGTGCTTGGTTGCGGAGTAGACGACGACATCGGCACCTAGCGTCAGCGGGCTTTGCCAGATCGGCGTTGCGAAAACATTGTCAACGATCAGCCGCGCGCCCCCGGCGTGGGCGATGTCGGCGACGGCGCGAATATCGACAACGTCGAGTGTCGGATTGGTCGGGCTTTCGAGGAAGCAAGATCGCGTGTTCGGCCGCATCGCTTTCTTCCACCGATCGAGATCGTGTCCATCGACCAGCGTGGTCTAGATGCCATAGCGCGGCAGCAAATCTTCGACGACATAGCGGCACGATCCGAACAGCGCTTTCGCGGCGACGACATGATCGCCGGAGCGGAGAGGAGCGAGAATTGCGGTCGTCACCGCAGCCATGCCGGTCGCTGTCGCGCGTGCGGCTTCGGCACCTTCGAGTTCGATCATGCGCTGCTCGAACATCGAAACCGTCGGATTGGAAAATCGCGAATAGAGAAAACCGGGATCCTTGCCGGTGAAGCGCGCTTCGCATTGTTCGGCGCTGTCGTAGACAAAGCCCTGCGTCAGGAACAGCGCCTCGGACGTCTCGCCGAATTGCGAACGCAGCGTGCCGGAATGAACCAGCCGTGTTTCGGGGCGATAATGTTGCGTGGGCGAGGGCGCTTTTGCAGCGGGCGTTTTCGTCTCAGACATGTGACCTCCATCGTGGCCATCTTGAGCAATGGTCACAAAAAACCGGCCTAGAAAAATTTCCACAGGCCGGGATCACACTGTCCCCGGCCTGTTTAGCGAGTTATTTAACGTGGCTGCAAGCCGGCCGGCTCAAATGACCACGGGATAAGTGGTAGCCTTATTCCGGTCCGCCCTTTGCGTCAAGCATGTCATCGGATAACCGGATAAACCTGTGTTTCTGCAAGGCGATGCAGACTGCAACGAAGGCCGATCGACTTGACGTTCACGCTTCCTTCCGATGCCAACGGAATTCTGCCGGACCGCATGATTGCGGCAATGGCTGACGCAGGATTGATTGTCCCTGCCTATCCGTTCGTCGAGAGCCAGATTCAACCGGCCAGCCTCGATCTGAGGCTCGGCGAGACCGCATTCCGTGTGCGAGCGAGTTTTCTGCCGGGGCCGGATTCGACGGTCGCTGAACGGATCGATGAACTCAAATTGCACGAAATCGATCTTTCGGATGGCGCGGTGCTGGAGACCAACTGCGTCTATATCGTGCCGCTCTTGGAAAGCCTCGCGTTGCCGCCCTCGGTTCTTGCAGCGGCAAATCCGAAAAGTTCAACCGGGCGGCTCGACGTGTTCACGCGCGTCATCGCAGACGGTACGCGCCGCTTCGATATGATCGCTGCTGGCTACCACGGCCCGCTCTATGCAGAGATCAGTCCAAAGACATTTCCGGTATTGCTTCGCGAAGGATCGCGGCTGTCGCAAATCCGCTTTCGCACCGGGCACCCACTGCTCGATAACGATGCGCTGGAAGATCTTCATGCGCGCGAGCGTCTTGTTGATGCCGACGATGCTGATCTGAAGGGCGGGCTGGCGCTGAGCGTCGATCTGTCGGGCGAAGGCTCGGATGGGTTCGTCGGTTATCGCGCCAAGCGTCACACCGGCGTCATCGATGTCGATCGCCGCAGCGGCTATACGGTGGGTGAATTCTGGGAGCCGATCCGCGCGCGTCCGGACCGCAGTCTTATTCTCGACCCCGGCGAGTTCTACATTCTGGCATCAAAAGAGGCGGTGCAGGTGCCCCCGGACTTTGCCGCCGAGATGGTGCCATTCGATCCGCTGGTCGGTGAATTCCGTGTGCACTATGCAGGCTTCTTCGATCCGGGCTTCGGCTATGCGGGCGCGGGCGGGCAGGGGTCGCGCGCGGTGCTCGAAGTACGTTCGCGCGAAGTGCCGTTCATCCTCGAGCACGGACAGATCGTCGGTCGTCTGGTCTATGAGAAGATGCTCTCGCGTCCCGACGCGCTCTACGGGCAGCGTATCGCCTCGAACTATCAGGGGCAGGGCCTGAAGCTTTCCAAGCATTTCCGGACCTGATCGCCTTCATATCCGCACTGCGGAATGGTCGTTCGATTCCAACGCCGCATACCCATGCGCTGAGTGCGCATCGGCTTCAGACGCTTCAGTGATAGAGAGTTGCGCAAGCGGTGCCTGATATTGAGATTCGCCGCCGGGGAAATGAATGTCCGAGCTTGGCGTCGCAGAAATTCCGGTTGTCGAGGACGACAAGCCATCGCTGCCGCGCCTTCAGGATCAGGCCCGCAATCCGCTGCTCGACAGTCCGATCTTGCCGACGCTGCTGAGGCTGGCCACACCCAACGTCGTTGCGCTGACCGCCGGCACCTGCGTTGCGATTGCCGAGACGACGTATATCGGCCGCCTCGGTGTCGAACCGCTCGCTGCGATGGCTCTCGTGTTTCCGCTCGTTATTCTGATGATGACGATGTCGGGCGGCGCGATGGGCGGCGGAGTCGCGTCCGCCATCGCGCGAGCGCTCGGTGCCAATGACGTCGAGCGCGCTTCGGCGCTGGCGATGCACGCGCTGATCATCGGCGTATGTTTCGGCCTCGTCTTCATGATCGGTATGCTGCTCTTCGGCCCTTACCTGTTCGCGTTGCTTGGCGGACGAGGGCGCGTGTTGAGTGAGGCCATTGCCTATTCACAGATCTTCTTCGGCGGTGCCGTGATTCCGTGGCTGCTCAACACGCTGGCGGCATTGCTGCGTGGAACAGGCAACATGAAGTTGCCGTCGGCCATTATCCTAAACTCGGCGATGCTGCAGATCATTCTCGGTGGCACGCTCGGTCTCGGGCTCGGACCAATTCCTCAATTCGGCATGCGCGGTGTGGCCGCCGGCACGTTGATGGCGTTCTGTGTCGGTATCGGCATCATGGGCTGGTATCTGCTGTCAGGCCGCAGCCGCGTAAAACTCAGCCTTTGGAATTTCGCGTTTCATCGCACCATGTTCTCCGACATCCTGAAAGTCGGCGCGGTTGCGTGCCTCTCACCGCTACAGGTCGTGCTGACGATCACGTATTTCACGCACATGCTTGCGAACTTTGGTACCGAAGTTCTGGCCGGCTACGGCATCGGCGCGCGGCTCGAATTCATGCTGACCTCGCTCGCGTTTGCCGTCGGCATGGCGTCGGTGCCGATGGTTGGTATGTCGATCGGGGCGGGACGCATCGCGCGAGCCCGACGCATCGCATGGACGGCCGGTGCCGTGTCATTCGCGGTCGTGGGCGCGTGCGGCACCTTCATCGCCATCTTTCCCGGACTCTGGGTAAACATCTTTACCGACAATCCGGCGGTGCGGGCTGCGGGACGAGAATATCTGTCGACCGCTGCGCCGTTGTTTGCGTTCATCGGCCTGTCGATCTCGCTGTATTTTTCGTCGCAAGGTGCAGCGAAAGTATCCGGCCCCGTGCTCGGTCAGACCGCGCGGCTCGCCTTTATCGTCGTCGGCGGCTGGTGGCTGAGCGGTCAAGGCGCGACCAGCACGCAGTTTTTCTGGCTGGCCGCAGCCTCAATGATTTTGCTTGGAACGCTTGTCGCTGCAATCGTCCGGGCGACCGATTGGGGACCGAAAGCGGCCGGACTGCCCTCCTAGATCACGCGGCGTTTGCGTTGCGTTCGAGATTTTTCTTCATCGCCGCCATTCCAAGATCCATTTGCGAATCGATAAACGGCGCAAGCTCGTTCGGCAGCATGTCCGCCGTCCAGATGAAGCGACAGCGGTTCGGGGTCTCCTCGATGATTTGCACCGACGCGTTGTGATGCTTGAAGCGCTCGTTCACGATGGAATAGGCCAGACGCTTTTTGACGTCATCGGAATCGATGAGAATTTCGCGCACGGTGTTGCCGCCGACGAACGTGACGATGCGATCTGTGCCGTCCAATTTCGCATCGGTCACAAAGCCCGGAGCTAGGCGGGTATGAACGGCGCCGAAATCCCGTACCGCGTCCCATACGCTCGCAGCCGATGCTTCGATGGTTGCCTCTTTTACGATTGAAGCCATTTCATATCCTCGCTTGGAAATTCAAACGCAGACCGCTTCGACATTGTTGCCGTCAGGGTCGATCAAAAATGCCGCATAGTATGTCGGACTGTAATCGGTGCGTGGACCGGCTCCGCCATTGTCGCGCCCGCCGGCTTTCAGCCCCGCAGCGTGGAAGGCTTTGACCGCGGCATGATTGGGCGCAGCAAAAGCGACGTGCGTGCCATCGACTTTCGATCCCTTGGCGAGATAGAGCCATAATGCCGGTGCCCCCGGCGGTCCGAAACCCGCGCCTGAACTATCGCGCGAGGCTAGAACATGCCCGAGCGGTGCCAGCGCTTCGGTGTAGAAGCGCACGCTGGCATCGAGGTCTCTGACTTTCAATCCAATATGATCGTACATGGTGATCTCCTGTTTCGGAGGTCACCCTGCGGGATAGTCCTGCAGACGGTCTTGGAAAATCTTGCGATCGCCCCGCGCCATCGCCCGATAACGTCCAGGCGAGATGCCCGCTGCCCGGTGGAAGGTGCGGACGAAGTTCGACAGGTCACCGAAACCGACGTCGAATGCGATGGACGTGATCGGCCGCGCGTCATCGGAGAGAAGCCGCGCGGCGTGGCGCAGCCGTGAGCGCACAAGATATTGATGCGGGGTCACGCCGAGCACGTTCGAGAACAACCGCAGAAAATGGAATGCACTCAAGCCTGCGCGTTTCGCCAAACCCGGAAGGTCTATCTCCCGGCTCGAATTGGCTTCGATCCACAACGCGGTCTCGACGGCACGGCGGCGGTCGGGCGAGGTCGCCTTCAACGGCTTGCGAGAAACGCCCGTCGTCATGTCGATGAAGCGCTTGGCGAACAATATCCCGGCTTCGTCGATACCAATGTCGGCATCTCCGCGCCGTGCCGTCTCCGCCAGTTCGCCGCATACCATCAGTTCGGGGAGCGGCGGCATCGATCCGAGCCGCAAAGTCTTCTTGTCCAGGCCGATCTCGTCAGCCGTTTCCGGAGAGAACCAGAACGACAGGCATTCGTCTCCGCAAACATGATGCGGATGGGAGCACACATAGTCGTCGCCCTGATGCCCGATCATCACCGCGCCTGCGACAAGTTCGTGCGAACGCCCGTTGGTATCGTAGCCGAAGCTGCCTTTGCGCACGTAGGAAAGCGAATGACAGCGATGTTGCTCGATGAACGGCTTATCGTCAGGTCCAGCGCTGCACCGGAAGTCGATCACGGAAAGCGTTTTATTTTGCAAAACCGTCGTGCGTGTCATGCGGCCATTCTACGAGCGCCGCCTGCGAGGGGCAACCGAGAGTTCCGGCTCGAACAGCATCGGCGCTTCCTCTTGGCGCCTGCCCGCGATCTTCGCGCGCTCGATGGCAAGCATGCGGAATTTGGTGGCGACACCGCCGTTCGCCGAGAACCCGCCGGTCTTGCCGTTCGCCGCCACGACACGATGGCAAGGGATGACGATAGGAAAGGGATTTTGGCCGAGCGCCTTGCCAACGGCTTGGGACAGCAATTTGTTGCCCAAACGCAAAGCGATGTCGCCATAGGTCAGGGTTTCGCCGGGCGCAATTTCGCGGGCGATATCGTAAACGCCTCGGTTGAAGTCGGGGATATACGTCATGTCGAGTTCGATGAACGATAGGTCACTCGCATTGCCGTCGAGCAGCGAGGTCATCGCTGTGCAGGCGCGTTCGATGTCTGGCGGCAGCGTAGCGTCCTGAGCAGCATGCGCTTTCTTGCGGAGCCGCGCGCGCGTCGCTTCGTCGTTCGCCTCGGGCAGTTGCACGCCGAGCAGGCGGTGTTCGCCCCACGCTATGCCGCAGCGTCCGATGGCCGTGTCGAAAAGCGCCAAACCTGTTGTCATGACGGGTCCGAATTTAACATGAGTGCCGGATTTCCAGATTGGAGAATATTGCGGTCAGTGACCCCGATTCCCACCCGAATCCCGGCTTCGGAACCGGCTTGCGGGCGATTGCAGGCAGCGGCTAAGGTCGTGCATTCGCGGGCGTAGTTCAATGGCAGAACGGCAGCTTCCCAAGCTGCATACGAGGGTTCGATTCCCTTCGCCCGCTCCAGCATTTTGACCGGAAGAATTCGATGTCGTCACGAAAATCTGTCTGCGTTGCGGGTGCCGGAAGCATCGGCTGCTTTGTCGGCGGGATGCTTCGCGCAGGCGGACATCCCGTGTCGATGCTGGCGCGGCAGCGAATCATCGAAGATGTTCAGGCCAACGGCTTGAAGGTGACCAGCTTCGAGGGCGTCGAACATCGCTTCACGTCGGCAGAGATCAAATTCTCCGAGGATCCGTCGATCTTCGCCGACGCGGATATCATCCTCGTCACGGTCAAGAGCGGAGACACGGCCGAGGTTGCAGATCTCATCGCAAAACATTCGTCGCCGAATGCGATCATTGTCAGCCTGCAAAACGGGGTCGGCAACGTGCCGGTTCTGCGAGACAAACTTGCGGGCCGCAGCGTGCTCGCCGGCATGGTGCCATTCAACGTTCTGACGCTGGACCCGGGTCATTTTCATCGCGCGACATCGGGTGACATTCTGATCGACAAGAATGCAGCGGATACAGCAACGCAACTCAATCAGCCCGAACTGAAATTTCGCGCGGTCGACAACATGGCCGGCATTCAGTGGGGCAAGCTCCTGATCAACCTGAATAACGCGCTGAATGCACTGTCCGGCCTGCCGCTGCGCGACCAGCTGTCGCAACGGCCGTGGCGTGCGTTGTTCGCGGATCAGATGTCGGAAGCACTCGCGGCGATCAAAGCCGAGGGGGTCGCTCCTGTCTCGTCGACACCTTTGCCGCCGGGGCTCACGCCTTACATTCTGAAATTGCCGGATTTCGCGTTTCAGATCATCGCGCGCCCGATGGTGCAAATCGATCCGAAGGCGAGATCGTCAATGTGGGAAGATTTGCAACGCGGCCGCCGCACCGAAATCGATCATCTGCAGGGGTTGATCGTGGCATTGGGACAACGGCACGGATTGAAAACGCCGTTGTCGGAAAAAATTATCGCGTTAATCCGCAATGCTGAGCAAGCCGGCAAAGGCTCGCCCGGCTTGACGCCGTACCAGATACGCGGCTGAGAGCGTCAGGCAGCGGCCGCCTGCATCAATCTGCTCGACTCGCCGCGGCGATAGATCATCAGTGTCGCCACGAGACCGCACACCGCCGCGAACGTCATCCACAAACCGGGTGCCGCCTTGTCGCCGGTGGCCTCGATAAGCGCTGTCGATACAGCTGGCGTGAAGCCGCCAAACAACGCCGTTGCGAGGCTATAGCACAGTGAGAAGCCCACTGTGCGTACGCTCGCGGGAACGACTTCAGTGAGCGCCACGACCATCGCGCCGTTGTAGCTGCCGTAGAGAAACGACAGCCAGAGTTCAACAATCAGCATGCGCTCGAATGACGGAGCGGCCACCAGCCATGACATCGCGGGATAGGCAGTCAAGATCGTCAGCAGCGTAAACGCCGTTAACACCGGGCGCCGGCCGATGCGATCAGAGACAGAGCCCATCACCGGCAGCCAGAACAAATTCGAGAGCGCCACGCAGAACGTTACGATCAGTGAATCGGTGATCGACAGTTTCAGGACGTTCTTGCCGAAGGTCGGCGTGTAGACCGTGATCAGATAGAAAGACACAGTCGTCATCACCACCAGCATCATTCCTGCGAGAACGATCCACCAGTTCGAGACGATTGAATTGAAGATCTCGGACAGCGTCGGATGATGCTTGCGTGCAAGAAACGCTTCCGTTTCCTGCAGCGAGCGGCGGATCACGAAAATGAACGGCACAATCAGCGAGCCGACAAAAAACGGAACCCGCCAGCCCCAATCCGTCATCGTCTGAGGCGACAAATATGTATTCAGGAAATAACCGAGGATCGCTGCCACGATGATGGCGACCTGCTGGCTGCCCGACTGCCAGCTGACGTAAAAGCCTTTCTGGTTGGGCGGCGCCATTTCCGACAGATAGACCGAAACGCCCCCAAGCTCGACGCCTGCGGAAAATCCCTGAAGCAGCCGTCCGATAACGACGAGAAACGGCGCAAGCAATCCGATGGTTGCATAGCCTGGAACGAAGGCGATCAGCACGGTGCCGACAGCCATGATCGCGAGAGTGACGATCAGGCCCTTGCGGCGTCCGATGCGGTCGACATAAGCACCGAGAATGACGGCACCGAGGGGGCGCATCAGAAATCCCGCGCCAAACGTCATGAACGTCAGCATCAAAGACGCAAATTCGCTGCCCGATGGGAAGAATGCCTTGGCAATATACGTCGCGTAGAAGCCGAACAGGAAGAAGTCGAACATCTCGAGGAAATTGCCGCTGGTGACGCGAAGCACGGCTGCGAGTTTCGATTGTGACGTCGGCGAGGCGGCAGTGTTCATGGGTGGCTTCCCGATTTTTTACTGCGCGAAGATTGCGCCGATTCCGCCACCGTCACAATAAGCCAGACTTTCGATTCTTCGCCGCAGTACGGGCGTTAGGTCTTGAAATCAAAGGCTTCTTCGACCCACAAAAAATTCGCTCAATCGCGAATAAAGCCCGCCGTCCCCCGGTCTCCTTCATTGGAGGCACGGTTTGATCCGCACGTCGCTTTCCGGGTCTCAGGCGGATTTGGGAGAAACTCTATGTTGGATATGTCGCGCAGAACACTCTTGGCATCTGCGGCCATGGCAGCGGCGTTCGGCCTCAATAAACGCCTCGCATTCGTAAGCCCGGCTCGCGCCGAAGCGCAGCTGGAGCCAACGGTTGGCTTCTACAAATACAAGGTCGGCACGGTTGAAGTGACCGCCCTGTACGACGGCATTTGGCGCAAGCCGCACGATCCTGCGTTCATCAAGAACGCGTCGATCGAAGATACCAAGGAAGCGCTGGCGAAAGCAGGCATGACGACCGAATTCATGCCAATCCCGCTTACCGTGATCGTTCTGAAAATCGGCGACAAGCTCGTCATGATCGATTCAGGTTCGGGCGTCGGACAATGGCAGCCCAATGCCAACCATCTGCCGGACAACATGAAGGCCGCTGGGATCGATCCCAGCAAGATCGGCACGATTCTCGTGTCGCACTTCCACCCCGATCATGTCTGGGGTCTGCTCGAGAAGGGCACGAACGCGCCGGTCTATCCGAATGCCGAACTCGTCGTCAGTACCGCGGAATACAAGTGGTGGACCGAAGAAGGCCGTGTCGAGAAACTGCCCGACGCGCGCAAGCCTGCCGGCAAGCGGATCGCCGAGAATTTCCCGAAGTGGAAGAACTGGAAGCTCGTTGAAGAAAACGCTGAAGTCGCCCCCGGCGTGCGCGTAATTTCCGCGCCCGGCCATACGCCTGGTCATTCGGCATTCCTCGTCGCGTCGGGCAATCAGCAGCTGATGATCTCGAACGATGTGATGTATGTGCCGGCTTTGCTCGCACCGCATCCCGATTGGCAGGGTGCCTATGATCAGGACGGTCCGATGGCAGTCGGCACTCGCCGCAAGCTGGTCGACCGCGTGATTGCAGACAAGATGATGATCTGCGGTGCTCACTTTCCATTCCCGGGTGCCGGCAAATTCGCAAAGGACGGCGACGGTTACAGCTTCACATCGGCTGCTTGAATTCAGAAAAGGAGAAACTAGTCATGACAAAAACGTCTCGCTCACTCGCAGCCGGACTCGCGCTTATCGCTAGTCTTGGTCTTGCGCCCAATCTGCTTTCCGTTCGCGCTTACGCCGTCGACAATATGGCGTCGGCTGATGCGCCGGACCTGTCCGGTCCGCGGGCGAAGATCAAGGCCAAGAACTACGTCGGTGCGATCGAAGATTTGAAGAAGATCGCCGACACCAACCAGCATGCCGATGTCTACAATCTTCTCGGCTACAGCCTGCGCAAGAACGGCGACTTCAAAACCGCACTGACCTACTACACTAAGGCGCTCGAATTCGATCCGAACCACAGGGCGGCTCGCGAGTATCTCGGTGAGCTGTATGTCGAAACCGGGAACCTCGACAAAGCCAAGGAGCAGTTGACCGCCCTCGCCAAGCTCTGCCCTAGCGGGTGCGAAGAGCGGGAGGACCTTCAGAAGGCCATCGGCGGAAGGACGTCGAGCAACTGAGCGCGGAGAAAGAGCGAATTTGCCCGCTTTCTTTATTTTCTGAAGATGGAGACTCGTCTGATGAGCGCGACGACAGAATCTTACGATGAACTATTCTGTTCTGTAGCCGCGCTTGTCAGTCGCGCTCTTCTCGCGTTGATTTTCATCCACGAGGGGATTTTTCTGGTTTCGAATTTCGACTCGGCTTCTGCGTAGATTGCAAAACTGGGTATCCCCGGCATTTTGCTTATCCCGACAATTGCTTTACAGCTGCTTGCGGGTGCGGCGATCGTCGTCGGCTGGCAGGTACGTTTGGCGGCGATTGCTCTGGGCTTGTTCTGTCTGACCACCGCGTTCTTGTTTCACATGAATTTCGGCAATCGAAACGAGCTTCTTCATTTCGAGAAAGATTTGGCTATCGCGGGAGGATTGTTTGTTCTGGCGCTCAATAGTGTGGGCGGCTGGTTCTCTCGGCGTCGGATTTCGCCTTGAGCGTCGATCAAAGCGCAAATCACAAGTTCTTTAACGTCCGCTCGGCGGTTGAATTGTCGTCATCGCGTGTTTCGGAAAGCATGCTAACACGCCGATCCCAAGGTCTCGGACAAAGGCAAACGCGAGCTGTGACGGCAAAGGACGATCGTGCGCTATTCGATGAAGTGTTTCTGCCCAATTTGGCGGAGGCCTATCGTCTCGCGCAATGGCTCACCGGCAATGCGTCCGACGCCGAGGACGTCGTTCAGGATGCAGCGCTGCGGGCGTTTCGCGGCATCAAGGGCTTCGGCGCGATCAACGCGCGGGCATGGTCGCTGACCATTGTGAGAAATACGGCCTACAGTTGGCTCATGAAAAACAGGCCGAAGGCCGTCGTGCTCACCGAGGAGCTTGGTCCGGCAGATATGCAGCAGGTTGAATTCGAAAATACACTTACCGAGCGGCTTGCGACGCCAGAAGACGACCTCATTCTCAAAGCGGATATCGCCGATGTCCGTCGCGCGTTGACGTTGTTGCCGGCACCCTTCCGCGAGATCATCGTGCTGCGGGAGATGCATGAATTGAACTATCGGGACATCGCCGAAGTGACGAACATTCCAATCGGCACCGTGATGTCGCGCTTAGCGCGTGCGCGTCAGCTTCTGATCGGATATTTGAGGAGCGGGAAATCATGATCGCCCCGGCGAACTACGACAGCGACGATCTCCTGCAGGCCTATTGTGACGGCGCTCTTGATCCGACAGGGGCCGCTGAATTCGCGCGGCGTATGGAGAGCGACCCGGCGTTGCGCGCGAAGCATGACCGGATCATGGCGCTGCGCCGTTCACTCCGTTTGTTGCCGAAAGATGAAGCCCCGCGAGGTTTGCTCGCCCGCGTGACATCTGCTGTTGATGCTGAAGGTATGAAGACGAAAGCCTGGCCCTGGCGCGCAATGGCGGCGGCGCTATTGATGGGTATCGTGTTGACGAGCGGTGTGATGCTGTCGCTCGACCGTTACAGTGCTCGCCGGCAAATCGCGAGCAGCATCGTCGCCAATCACATTCGCGCGCTGCTGGCCCCGCAGCCGTTCGATGTCGCGTCGTCGGATCGCCATACGGTGAAACCGTGGTTCACCACGCGCGTTCCGGAATCGCCGCAGGTCGTCGATCTTGCTGCGCAGGGATTTGTGCTCGCAGGCGGGCGAGTCGATGTGGTCGGACGCGATCCGGTTGCAACCATAGTTTACAAGCACGCCGCGCACGCGGTGAGCGTGACGACATTGCGGCCTGGTCAGACGGTTCCGGCGGAAGCCGTCGCCGGTTACAACATTCGCAGCTGGAGTGACCGCGACTTTACTTATGTCGCGGTCTCGGATTTGCCGAACGAAGACCTTGAAGTCTTCGAGCATGCATTCATTGCAGGTCAATCGCGTTAGACGATGGCCTTTGCCGCCGCGCGTCCGGCGTTGCGTCCGGAGAACAGGCAGCCGCCAAGGAATGTGCCTTCCAGCGCGCGATAGCCATGCACGCCGCCGCCGCCAAATCCCGCCGCCTCTCCTGCGGCGTAGAGTCCGGCAATGAGCTTTCCGTCGCTGCCGAACACCTGCGAGTCGAGATTGGTCTCGAATCCGCCGAGCGTCTTGCGGGTGAGAATGTTCAGCTTGACGGCAATCAGCGGGCCATGTGCGGGATCGAGAATTTTGTGCGGCTTGGCGGTGCGGATCGCCTTGTCGCCGAAATAGCGCCGCGCGTTATGCAGGCCCATCACCTGCGTGTCCTTGACATAAGGATTGTCGATCTGCCTGTCGCGGGCTTCGATCTGTTTGCGGATAAAAGCAGCATCGAGCAGGTTCTCGCCGCTCAATTTGTTCATCGCGTCCACAAGGTCTTCGAGCTTATCGCGGACGATGAAGTCTTCGCCCTTATCGCGAAAAGCCTGAACAGGCGGCGGACCGCCTTTGGTCCCCGCGCGCCGGATCACCTGACGCCAGCTCTTGCCGGTGAGATCGGGATTCTGCTCCGAGCCTGAAAGTCCGAACTCTTTCTTGATGATGCTCTGCGTAAGGATGAACCACGTATATTCGTAGCCGGTCTTCATGATGTATTCGAGCTGACCGAGCGTGTCGTAGCCGGGATAGAGCGGCGAGGGCAGGCGTTTTCCTGTCGCGTCGAACCACAGCGATGACGGGCCGGGTAGAATGCGGATGCCGTGACCGGGCCAGATCGGATTCCAGTTGTGTACGCCTTCGACGTAGTGCCACATCCGGTCGCGGTTGATCAGGCGTGCGCCCGCAGCTTCCGTGATTCCGATCATGCGGCCGTCGACATGCGCAGGCACGCCGCTGACCATGTGCTTCGGCGGCGTGCCGAGACGCTTCGGCCAGTTCTGCCGGACGAGATCGTGGTTGCCGCCGATGCCGCCGGAGGCGACAATCACGGCCTGCCCCCTCAGCGAAAAATCGCCGGTGACGTTGCGGTTGGAGCTTTCGCCGCGCGGTTCATTCGAGGTTGCGAGAATTTTTCCGCTCACGCCCGTCACGGCATTTCCGGATTTTTCCAGCGCATCGACGCGATGGCGGAACTTGAAAACGATGCGGCCGGTCTTTGCGTGTTCGCGCGCGCGCCTCTCGAACGGCTCGACGACGCCAGGGCCGGTGCCCCAGCTGAGATGGAATCGCGGCACCGAATTGCCGTGGCCCATCGCGTCATAGCCGCCGCGTTCCGCCCACCCGACAATCGGAAAAATACGATGCCCCATGTTGCGCAGCCAGCTTCGTTTTTCACCGGCGGCGAAGGCGACGTAGGCCTCCGCCCATTTTTTCGGCCAGTGATCTTCTTCGCGGTCGAATCCGGCGGTGCCGAACCAGTCCTGAAGCGCGAGATCGTATGAATCCTTGATTCCAAGGCGGCGCTGTTCGGGACTATCGACGATAAACAAACCACCGAGCGACCAGAACGCCTGACCGCCGATATTCTGTTCGCCCTCCTGATCAACCACAATTACCCGCCGCCCGGCGTCCGCGGCCTCCGTCGCTGCGACAAGGCCCGCAAGCCCCGCGCCGACGACGATCAAGTCTGCATCGTTTGCCATTCTGGATGTTCCCCCGCTCGCGCTGAGTGAAGCAACGGGCGCAAACGCCGGTCAACGGAAATTGCGGCAAGGGAAGCGGCGGTCCCGGAAAAAGAAGGCGTTACGTGTTCCAAATCGGGATCGCGTCAGCGCGACTGCAGCAAGGCGGCAACACTAGAACAGAATCCGCGTCCATCCCGTTGCTCGATCTGGACAAAAACGGGGACTGGCAACACGCTGAAGGTGTCCTGATCGGCACAGCGACTCGGGGCAAAACGGGGCCGGCAATGAAGATTGTGAAGGGGATTTTTGCAGCGGTTTTGTTGCTGTCGGGTGTGGCATCGAGCCACGCGGTGGTTCGGATTTCCGACGATCGCGGCGGACGGATCGGGACCTACGTCGATAAATATCAAAGCCTCAAAAGCTCCGGCGAAACCGTCATGATCGACGGCTTGTGCGCATCGGCCTGCACCATCGTTCTGGGTGCTGTGCCCCACGACAAGATCTGCGTCACGTCGCGCGCCAATCTCGGCTTTCACGCGGCGTGGGATTTCGGCACGGGCGGACGCCCGGTCACGAACTACGAAGCCACGCAGATGCTCTATGAGATGTATCCGTCGTCGATCCGCAGCTGGATTTCCCGGCGCGGCGGCCTCAAGACGCACATGATCTTCCTGCGCGGTCGCGAACTTACGAATTTCTATCGTCCGTGCTATCTCGACGCTCAGGCATCGGCGCATTCGCTTGGATCGCGCTGATACCGGCTGATCGATCATCAGCACCAATTGATCGCTTCGCGCGGCATAGTTGCTTGCGCGCGAATTCCGTCCGCCTTAATGCACTCCCGCAATAGTCAGCATCCCGCTGATCTTTTGCACGAGAATCCATTTTTAGGGACGCGCGATGGACAAGACCACCCGGCCACTTGCTGTCATCGCCGCCTTCGGGGCCAGTCTCGTCGTAGGACTGCTGGTAACGTTCTGGCTGATCGGTGGCTTCGGCACTGTCACAAGGCCTGCGGCAATAGGTGGTCCGTTCCAACTGACCGATCAGAACGGCCAAACCGTCACTGAAAAAAATATGCTCGGCAAACCAAGCATCATTTTCTTCGGCTTCACGCATTGCCCGGACATTTGCCCGACGTCGCTGTTTGAAATGTCCGAAGTGCTTCGCGCGATGGGTCCGGACGCGGGCAAAGTGAATGCCTACTTCGTGTCGGTCGATCCGGAGCGCGATACGACGGCGGCGATGAAGGACTATCTTTCCAGCTTCGATCCCAATCTGAAGGGATTGACCGGCACGCCAGACCAGATTGCTGCGATGATCTCCGCCTATCGTGTCTACGCCAAAAAGGTGCCGCTCAAGGATGGCGACTACACGATGGACCACACCGCCTTGATCTATCTGATGGATCGCGACGGACGGTTCGTCCGGCCATTCGATCTCAAACGCAAACCGGAAGAATCGGCGGCCGATCTCAGGCGATATCTCTAAGCGGCGCGCGAACACGCGAGAAATTTTGCAGCGACATTTTCACTGCAACACGCGAGCTGCGCGCAAGGCCGTGTTCGGTCTTTTCCCACCGATAGGGATCGCTCAGTAGTTGAAACAGCGCGCGCCATGCCGCGATCGAAAGATAGATCCAGTAGATCGGCGTCAGCGCAAGCACCCATGCCTCATGCAGTAATCTGCGGCGCGATAGTCCAATCAAACCCACCACGATTGTCGACAGATATCCCGCCGCGATCGTCGCAATATGGAGGCTCGCGAAATGATTATGGAGGAAGGAGGGCGCGCCGCTGCTGAAGATGGCCTTGGCGCTTTCGATTGCGACCTCACCGAGTAGAACTGGGTGTGCTAGCGCGGTGAGCACGTTGCCGCCGACAATGATGTTGAGCGTAAAGAAGCCTCTTGTCCCGGCGTCGCGCCACAGCTGCAATGGCGAGCGCATGTGTACGCTCCACGTCTGCATCCAGCCTTTCATCCATCGCGAGCGTTGCCGCAACCATGCGCCGAACTGCGCCGGCGCTTCTTCATAAGTCGTCGAAGAGAACATCACGCTCCGATAGCCAAACCGCGCGAGGCGGAAACCGAGATCGGCATCCTCGGTGACGTTGTAAGGGTCCCAGCCGCCGACCTCGCGCAATATCGATGTACGAAAGTGGTTGGATGAGCCACCGAGCGGCAACGGCATCTCGAAACTGGAAAAGCCCTGCAGGAATACATCGAACTGGCCTGCATATTCCGCCGTAAACATGCACGAGAGCCAGCTGTCAGATGTGTTGTCGATGCACAGGCTCGCTTGAGCGCACGCAATCTTGTTGTCGTTTGATCGAAAGATATCGAGTGCCTGCCGTAGCTGATTGGCCTCAGGCCGGTCTTCGGCATCGAAAACCGTGATGAACGTGCCTTTCGCGAATTGCAGGGCGCAATTCAATGCTTTCGGCTTGGTTCGCGGTCCGATGTCGGCTGCGACAATCACCTGAACATGCGGCATCGGGCCGAGCTTTGAGATGGCCGCGCGTGTTCTCAAGTCGTTCGGCTCGATGACGATTTTGATATCAAGTTTTTCGCGCGGATAATCGAGCGCATCGATAAACCGCATCAGCGTCGGGACAGACTTTGCTTCGCGATAGAGCGCGACGACGACGGTGTAGACCGGCAGTTCGTCGTCGGCCAGGCGCGGCAATCGTTTCGTGCGTTTCCGGGGTGCAAAGCTCCCAGCGAGCCGCAAGCTTGTGAACAGCAGAAACCAGAATGCTAGAACGATGCTGACTGCTTCAAATGTGAATGCGGGTGCGATGATAAATAGCAACGTGAAGGCGATCAGCCGGGAAGCGTGACGTACGAACGACATAAAGGGTGACCGCCAGAGCGGAATCGGCGCGGCAGAGAGATCGAAGAAATCGTCTGCCAAACGTTCCGCTGCCAGATGCCCAAGCACATTGCCGGTGTGCTGTTCCAGAAACTCATTGAGTCGCGCGCTAGACGTGATCCGAATTCGTTTTGCTGCTGTCGGATAGGCTGCGGCTAGCCTGGCGATTCGGCGGCTCGCAAACCCTCCTGGAGCGAAGACATAGACCGGCGCACCATTTTTTCGGATCCGGATGATGCCGAGACGCGCAGCGTCCGGGAGTCTTGCATCCTCAAGCAGACAGTCTGCACGGCCGAGACCGGCAAAAGCCTCGAATGCCAATCCGTAGTGATGGGCGAAGCGGCGGAGATATTCATCCTCCCTGATGACGCCCCATCGGATCAGGACCTGATCGGCTCCGGTTCCGATGGCCCGGCTCCGTCGCCCGGCGGCTTTCAACACTTCCCGAGGAAGCGCGCCTTTGAGGCAGTCGAACTCGAGAACAGGGCCGGGTTCGTGGCGTTGAAGATGGCGGCTTTTATCGCTGCGGGAAAGGCTCAGGAAATCTGCAACGACGGTTGCAAGCGAGCGCGACGGCTTCGCCGGCTGTGCGGTTTGCGCTCGCACGGCAGGCCTGCCAATCCGCCCAAATGTCCGGTCCCCCACGGCCATTCGACCGTTACCCCACGCAACAAACGGTACTCGCCTCCATCGCCGGATGGTCTATAAGACCCCACGCGGATGCTTGCGACAATGCAACCACAGATTGTTTCGACCCACAATATGCGATTGCGCGGCCACGGTTTTGCAACCGCGGCGCTGATCGGTATGGCGCTCGTCGTCTTCGTTTCGGCGAACTCGCCTGCGCGGGCGCAGACGACCGCGGCTCAGGCTTCTGCACCGCAAGCTGTGCCCGGGTTCTGGGACCCGCGGCGGCGCCCGGAGCGGCCGGATCTGTCGCGTCTGACACTGATCCGCTTCATCACCGAGACCGATTATCCGCCCTTCAATTTCACCGGACCCGACGGCAATCCTGCCGGGTTCAACGTCGATCTGGCGCGGTCGATCTGCGAAGAGCTTAAAGTGACTTGCACGATCCAGATGCGCCGCTTCGAGACGTTGGTTGATGCGATCAACGGCAATCGAGGTGACGCGATCATCGCGTCGATGGCCGAAACGCCGGAACTGCGGACCAAACTTGACTTCAGCGATCCCTATTATCGCGCACCAGCCCGCTTCGTGTCGCGCCGCGATCAGGTGATGGCCGAAGTGAGGCCCGAATGGCTCGAAGGCAAGAAAGTCGGCGTCATCGCTGGCTCCGCGCATGAGGCTTATCTGAAGACGCTGTTCACTGACGCGCAAACCGTGAGCTTTCCGAACGACGAGGCGCTGCGGCTCGCCCTGCGGCGAAGCGATGTCGATCTGATATTCGGAGACGCCATTTCGCTGGCGTTCTGGATCAACGGCACCGACTCCGGCGATTGCTGTGCATTCAGCGGCGGGCCGTTTGTGGAGAGCCGCTATTTCGGCGAAGGTATCGGCATCGGCGTAAAACGCGGCAATGACGTGCTGCGTCAGGCGTTGAACTGGGCGATGTTCCGGTTGTGGGAAAAAGGCCGGTATACGGATTTGTGGCTGCGCTATTTTTCCGTCAGCCCATATTGATCGAATTTTTGGAGATGCTGGGTGAGTGAAGCAGCGGCGACGCAGACAATGGATTTCGACCGGATGACTCCGGCCGACTTGCGTGCGCTTGCGGAGCAATCCAATGCGTGGCCGTTCGAACAGGCGAAGGCCATTGTCGCGCGCCTGAAAAAGAAGCCGAAAGGCGAGGTGCTGTTCGAGACCGGCTACGGTCCGTCGGGATTGCCGCACATCGGCACGTTCGGTGAAGTCGCGCGCACAACGATGGTGCGGCATGCGTTTCGCATTTTGACCGAGGACAAGATCAAAACGAGGCTGCTGGCGTTTTCCGACGACATGGACGGACTTCGCAAGGTGCCGGACAACGTGCCGAACAAGGAGATCATCGAGCCGCATCTGGGCAAGCCGCTGACGCAGGTGCCGGACCCGTTCGGTACGCATCCGAGTTTCGGGGAGCATAACAACGCACGGCTGCGCGCGTTTCTCGACGCATTCGGCTTCGACTATGAATTCGCGAGTTCGACTCAGTATTACAGGTCAGGCCGGTTCGATGCTGCGCTGTTGAAGGTTCTGCAGAACATCGAAAAAGTGATGTCAATCATGTTGCCTTCGTTGCGTGAGGAGCGCGCGGCAAGCTATTCGCCGTTTCTACCGATCTCACCGCGCACCGGCATTGTGCTGCAAGTGCCGATTGTGTCCCACGACGCGAAGGCTGGGACGGTGTCTTACGACGACCCCGACACCAAGGAGCGCGTAACCGTTCCCGTGACCGGCGGTCATTGCAAGCTGCAGTGGAAGCCGGATTGGGCGATGCGCTGGGTCGCGCTCGGCGTCGATTACGAAATGGCCGGCAAGGATTTGATCGACTCGGTGAAGTTGTCGGGAAAAATTTGCTCGGCGCTTGGCGGCACTCCGCCCGAAGGCTTTAACTACGAATTGTTTCTCGACGACAAAGGACAGAAGATTTCCAAGTCGAAGGGCAACGGGCTGACCATCGACGAGTGGCTGCGCTACGCGTCACCGGAATCGCTGTCGCTCTTTATGTATCGCGAGCCGAAGGCCGCGAAGCGGCTGCATTTCGATGTGATCCCGCGCAATGTCGATGAGTACCAGCAATTCCTCGATGGGTATGCGCGGCAGGACGGCAAGCAGCGCCTGAGCAATCCCGTCTGGCACATTCACGCAGGCCGTCCGCAGCCCACTGACATGCCGGTGACGTTTCAGCTTTTGCTGACGCTGGTGTCTTCGTCGAACGCGGAAAACGCCGAGACGTTATGGGGATTTATCGGGCGCTACCGTCCGGGAGTGACGCCGAAGACGCACCCGAAGCTCGATGCACTGGTCGGCTATGCGATCAACTACTATCGCGACTTCGTTGCGCCCACGAAGAAATTCCGCGAGCCGACCGATAGCGAACGCGCGGCTCTGACCGATCTACGCAACGCGCTCGCGAAATTGCCACCGGAAGCGTCTGCTGAAGATATCCAGAACGTCGTTTATGAAATCGGCCGCCGCGAACCGTTCCTCGACACCAAGAAGCTCGGCAAGGACGGGCGGCCCGGCGTGTCGCTCGACTGGTTCAACATGCTCTATCAGGTTCTGCTCGGACAGGAAAAGGGTCCGCGTTTCGGTTCGTTCGTTGCGGTCTATGGCGTGACGAATGCGATCGCGATGATCGACGCGGCGCTGATGCGGAAGTCTTAGAGCGGTTACTGGCTGGCCCACACGATGCGCGCGATCCACTCGACATCCTTGGCGTCGAGTGTGCGATCCTTGTGGCTTGGATTGAGCGAGGCGAGTTCGACCACCTTCTGGGTTCGTCGCCGCAGTTCCTTGACCGTCACCTCACCGCTCGTGGTTTTCACAACCACGCGGTCGCCCTTGCGGATCGGCGCGGAAGGCGAAACCACAATTACGTCGCCGTTGCGGTAGGCGGGCTTCATCGAATCGCCGGAAATTTTCAGCGCGTAAGCGTGTTCGTCCTTCACGGACGGAAGGCCGACCTCGTCCCAGCCCTTGCCGACCGGGAATCCGCCGTCGTCAAAATATCCACCGGCACCCGCTTCGGCGAACCCGATCAGCGGCACGGATTGAACGGTACGTGCGGTGTCTTCGATGAACTGAACGAACATATCGACCGAAGTGCCGGTTGCCGCCAGTGCCTTCGCAACCGACTCTGTCGAGGGCCAACGCTCGCGTCCGTCGCTGGTGATGCGCTTCGATTTGTTGAATGTCGTCGGATCGAGGCCCGCGTTTTTCGCCAATGCCGAGGGAGACAGTCCCGCCCGTGCTGCGAGACGATCGAGCGCCGTCCAGATTTGATCGTGGGTCAACATATATGCGCCCGGAAAGTGAGGCCTGGCCGACCGGACCCGGCAGGTGAGGTATTTCGATATAGGAATTATTACCTTGAATCGTCACGTTTCGCAATCGGCCGCAGAACGTCCAGCGCCCTTGAAGTGCATCCTGTGCGCCGATACGGTCTCGCCCATCCCGTCCGATGCGGGAAAATCCGATAAATTTCAAAGACAAGCCACGCTGAATGCCCGCAGCCACAATCTATAAAATCTGCCCCGCGCCCGCGTGGCGAGAGGCCGAGCGGCAAGGCCGCTATCGCGGCAGCGCGGACGACATGCGCGACGGGTTCATCCATTTCTCCGCGCCCTCTCAGGTGGCAGGCACGCTGGCAAAACATTTCGCGGGCCAGACCGGACTGTTTCTCATTGCGGTCGATGCAGTCGCTCTCGGCGACGCATTGGTATGGGAAACCTCTCGCGGCGGCGAACTGTTTCCGCATCTCTACGGCGAGCTCGATCTCGGCGCGGTAGCCGATGTATTCACGTTGTCGACCCGCGCTGACGGTTCGCACGTCGTTCCGGAGCTTGTGTCGTGATCCGCGCTTTCGATGCGCTCACATTGCCGCTGTTGCGGCGGCTTGATCCCGAGGATGCGCATCGTCTGGCGCTTGGCGGATTGCGGATGCTGCCGCCACGCAAAGCGCTGCCGGACGATCCAAAACTTGCAACGCGTGCATTCGGTCTGAATTTTCCGAACCCCATCGGCATGGCGGCGGGCTTCGACAAGAACGGCGAGGTGCCGGACGCCTTGCTGCGGCTTGGGTTTGGCTTCGTCGAAATCGGGTCGGTGACGCCGAAGCCGCAAGACGGTAATCCGCGACCGCGTTTATTCAGGCTCGAGGATGACTCAGGCGTCATCAACCGGATGGGCTTCAACAATGATGGCGCGGAAGCTGTGCTGCGGCGTCTTGCGGCGCGCGCGCGGCTCGGCGGCATCGTTGGTGTCAATGTCGGAGCCAATAAAGATTCGACCGATCGCACCGCCGATTACGTGCGGCTGATCGAATTGTTTGCGCCGGTGGCAAGTTACTTTACGATCAACGTGTCTTCCCCGAACACGCCGGGGCTTCGTAATCTTCAGCAATCGGCCGCGCTCGACGATCTTTTGGCGCGTGTCGTCGATGCGCGCGAGCGCGTGCGCAAGAATGCCGGAGATTCGCCGTTGCTTCTGAAAATCGCGCCCGACTTGACGCTGCAGGAATTGGATGACGTCGTTCACATCGCCAGCTCGCGCCGCGTCGATGGGATGATCGTTGCCAACACCACGCTGTCACGGCCCGCGACATTGCGCGATCAGGTGCGCGCCAAGGAAGCCGGCGGATTATCGGGACGCCCGCTGTTGCGGCTCTCGACGCGCATGGTGGCGGAGACCTACGTGCGCAGCGAAGGTGCGTTTCCCTTGATCGGTGTCGGTGGCATCGACACCGGAGGCGCTGCACTGATGAAGATTCGTGCAGGCGCAAGCCTGATCCAGCTTTATTCGGCGCTGGTCTATAAAGGTCTCGGCCTCATTGACGATATCAAGGCCGACCTGCTCTCCACGCTCCGCCGGACCGGCCGCGATTCGCTGTCCGAGATCGTCGGCGCGGACGCGGCGACGATCACGGCAGAGCCTTGGCCGGATTAAAGATTTGCCGGATTAAAGTTAGCGGCGAGGCGATTGCGACTGAAATAGCCGCGATATCAGCCAGATCGGCACGACGATCACGGCACCGAGCAGGAAGTAGCGCCACACGCCGTTGATGAAATCGAAGCCGAGATTGTAGATCCAGTCGAACAGCCGGCGGATGCTGTAGAGGATATTCCACGGATCGAAGCCGATCGCGGCTAGAACAACGCCGACGAGGATCGACAACAGCACCAGACGCAACGCGACTGCCAATGGCGAACCCCCGAGAAAGCGCGACAGGCCGTCGGTGTTTCTGGCTGGCAATTCTCTGACGTCGTCCGGCATCGTTGTCTCCCGAATGGCTCCGTGCGGAAGCACGTTAGCACGCACATGGGGAACCGTCTCGCCGGCGTCAATGGCTGTCGACAGCCTCAGGCGAGGGTTTTGTGCTGTCGGAGATTAACATTCGTTCAAGTGTTTCCAGCCGGTCCGCGTCGCGCGGTGGCTTGTCCCAGCGCAAGCGGCTGATCCGGGGAAAGCGCATCGCGACACCGGATTTGTGCCGCGCGTAATCAGCGCGCGCTCCACCGGCCGCACCGGGTCGATGTGAAAGGCAACGGGCTTGCTGAAGCCCGGCAGCAACCGGCTTGAGAATGTCTTGCGGACGCATGGTGGATATATAATCGTCCTTGCGCGCCATTCGAGTCCGGCGGGCGCTGGGACGCGGTCGCCGTTATGGCCATTACTTTGTTTCTGTCATCTGGAAACCTCATTGCCGATCGCCGCTACGATTTCGGCCGCGATTTGCAGTTGCGCGGCGATCTTGCGGGCGCGGCCGATCTGATGGCGCAGGCGGTGGAACTCGAGCCGGGATTTGCCTCCGCCTGGTTTTCGCTCGGGGATTTGCGCGAGCAACTTGGAGAGCGTGATGCGGCGATTTCCGCCTATCGCCGCGCGCAGGAGGCAGATCTCGACGATCGTCACGGCGCGAAACTACGGCTGATGCGTCTCGGCGATGAAAGGATGTCGGATATGCCGCCGGGCTATGTGCGCGCGTTGTTCGATCAATACGCGCCGAAGTTCGACAAGACTCTGGTCAACGATCTGGATTATCGCGGCCCGGAAATTCTGTTGAAGGCGGTGCTTGCAGCGCGGCACGCGGCGAAACTGCCGGCACATTTCAAGTGCGCGATCGATCTTGGCTGCGGGACCGGATTGGCCGCGCGTGAATTTGGTTCATTGGTGGATGAGTTCATCGGCATCGACCTGTCCCCCGGCATGATCAAGCAAGCGCGGAAGACCGGCCTCTACGCGCGCCTTGAAGTGAACGATATGGTTCGCGGCCTGCAAGCCGAAGCCGACGACAGCGCAAACCTAATTTTGGCGGCCGATGCCGTTGTATACGTCCCAGATATTGCGCCTCTCGCAGTTGAGGCTGCTCGCGTGCTCAAACCGCAAGGATTGCTGGCATTCACCGTCGAAACGCACGATGGTGAAGGCGTTATTCTCGGCCAGTCACTGCGTTATGCGCATAGTGCCGATTATCTTCGCGATGTTATGACAAAATCAAAACTAAGAGTTTGCGCAATCGCCCCTGCATCGACGCGCCTTGAAGCCGGCGAACCCGTGCCCGGTCTTGTCGTCACAGCAAGCAAATAATGTGCGCTCAGAACTTGGCGGCGACCGGGGCGTCGAAACGATAATTCACGCCGGTCCGAAACAGGTGATTCTGCTCGTTGGTCGTGAGCGTATGCGGAACGCCATTGAGGCTATAGCTGTCGGAACTGTTGCCGAGATCCATGTAGAGATACTCGGTCTTGACCGTCCATCGGCCCGGCGTGAACCAGTCGAACATTTCGAGCGGCGTTTCGATGCCCGCGCCAGCGGCATAACCCGCGCGTACATTTGCGACGGTGGCCGTGCCGTTGATGCCGAGCGCGACAATGTTTTCGGTGACGCGCGTTCTGACGCCGCCATAGGCGACGCCGCCCGTCGCATAGAACAATGTCGGACCGACGCCGTAACCAACGCGTCCGCGCGTCGTGCCAAACCATTGCAGCCGTTGTCTGAAGCTGGCGAGGCTTCCTGCCACGCATGTTTCAAGACAGCTGCGGTCGGCGATTTGTGTCGATCCCTGAAAATCGCTTTCGAGGCCGTACACCCAGTTACCCGATTGCCAGTTGTAGCCAGCTTGCAGACCGCCGGTGAATCCGCGTGGCGCTAGATCGAGGCTGTTGTTGAAGCCTGCGCCGACAATGCTGTGCACAGTTTCGTCGCGCGCGATTCCGGAGCCGCCGTTGGCGCCAGCATAAAGACCGCGCCAGTTTGCAGCAGGCATCGCCGCATAAATCGCGCGGGGGCCGCCGAAGCGATAGTTCGCGCCGGCACGGAAAACGTTTTCGCGCACTTCGGTCCCTAAAACATGAGGGGTACCGCCGAGCGTGAAGCTGTCGGCCGTGTTTCCAAGATCGATGTAGAGATATTCGATCTTCGCCGTCCAGTTTCCGCCGATGGCTGCTTCGAGTCCGCTGCCGAGCACATAGCCGGTCTTGGTGCGATTGAACGCGACGCTGCCTGCGGGCGCACCTCCAAGCACTTCGGCGTCACTGGTGCGGACGCCGCCATAGGCGAAACCGCCCGTGACATAGTTCAGGATCGGTCCGGTCGCGTAGCCGATACGTCCGCGAACGGTGCCGAACCAAGACAAATCCTGACTGATGGTCGCGCCGTTCACGCCATTGCAGGTGAGAATGCAGTTGACGTGCTTCTCGTTGCTGATGCCCTGAATGTCGGCTTCCGCGCCAATCACCCAATCGCCGAGTTGATGGTTGTAACCGACCTGGAAACCGCCAAGCGCGCCGGCCGAGGCGAGGTTGAATGTTTCGGCGGATGGAAAGCCGGGAATGCTGAGAGCCGAGGCCCCTTCGCCGCCGACCGCGACACCAGCGTTCACGCCGACGTAGCCACCAGTCCAATCGAAGATCACCGCAGCCGGCGGCGCCTTGGTGTAGACGCGTGCGGGTAAATCGGTTGCGTGCGCGAACGCAGCGCTGCCGGCCCATGCCGCAGCGACCACCGAGATTTTCAGGAGATTTTGGGAATCCCGCATTGCGTCAGATACCTAGCGGCTTTGGATGAGGACGTCTGTGGCGAGGCGGTCACACCTGAGCCAAATTGCCGCAGATTGGTGGCTAACTGGCCGAAAAAACCCGGTTTTTCACAACCCTCGACCGCGCGGAGGCGGCGGCTTACTTGTCATCCGTGGACGCCCCGAATCCGTCTCAGAAGCTATTGCCGGACATTTTTCTGCGCTGGTTCGCCGAGCGCGGCTGGGCTGCGCGCGTCCATCAATACGCTCTGCTTGAGAAGGCCCGCGATCATCGCTCGGCACTTCTGATTGCGCCGACTGGAGCCGGCAAGACGCTGGCCGGATTTCTGCCGACGCTGGTCGAGCTAAGCGAGCGCCAGTCTTCACGCGGCAAGTCCAGTTCTTCCGGTCGTGGGGTAACGCGCAGCAGCGGATTGCACACGCTTTATATATCGCCGCTCAAGGCGCTCGCCGTCGATATCGCGCGCAATCTCGATCGGCCCATCGCGGATATGAAACTGCCGATCCGGGTCGAGACGCGCACCGGAGATACTCCGGTCTCGCGCCGCCAACGGCAGCGGAAATATCCGCCCGACATTATGCTCACGACACCCGAACAGCTCGCGCTGCTGCTGTCGTCCGATGATGCGCCGTATTTGTTTTCATCGCTGAAGCGAATCGTGCTGGACGAATTGCACGCGCTGGTGACGTCGAAGCGTGGCGATCTGTTGTCGCTTGGATTGGCGCGACTCTGGCAGCTTGCCCCGAATGTTACGACAACGGGTTTGTCGGCGACGGTCGCGTTCCCCGACGATCTGCGACGCTATCTTGTCCCGCAATCGCTTACTGCCGAAAATCTCGCTGACCTCGTCATCGCCGATGCAGGCGCGGCTCCTATCGTTGAGATGCTCGACACCAAGGAGCGTCTGCCGTGGGCTGGGCACATGGCACGTCATGCGCTTGGCGAGATTTACGATCTCATCAAGCGCAACAAGACGTCGCTGATTTTCGTCAATACACGCGCGCAGGCCGAGATGCTGTTTCAGGATCTGTGGCGCATGAACGACGACAACCTCGCGATCGCGTTGCATCACGGCTCGCTTGATGTCGCGCAGCGGCGCAAAGTCGAAGATGCGATGGCGGCAGGTAAATTGCGCGGCGTGGTCTGCACCTCGTCGCTCGATCTCGGCATCGACTGGGGCGACATCGATCTCGTCATCACGGTCGGCGCGCCGAAGGGTGCATCGCGGCTCATGCAGCGTATCGGCCGCGCCAATCATCGTCTCGATGAACCGTCGCGCGCGGTGATGGTGCCGGCGAATCGATTCGAGGTTCTGGAATGCAAGGCGGCGATTGATGCTGTCGCGGAAAATGCACAGGACACCCCGGCGCAACGCACCGGATCGCTCGACGTGCTCGCGCAGCACGTTCTGGGACGCGCCTGTGGCGAACCATTTCTCGCGGACGAGCTTTACAGCGAAATTCTCAGTGCTGCGCCATATGCAAGACTTACGCGGGAGGATTTCAACGACACAATCGACTTCGTCGCGACCGGCGGCTATGCGCTGAAGACCTACGAGCGCTTCGCAAAGATCAAGCAGGACAAGACCGCCCGTTGGCGCGTCGCCAATCCTCGCGTCCGGCAGAGCTATCGATTGAATGTCGGCACCATCGTTGAAGAGCCGATGCTGAAGGTTAAACTGGTGCGGAACCGGAGTAAGTCGTCAGGCTTGACCGGCGCGATTGCGCGTGGCGGGCGCATGCTTGGACAGATCGAGGAATATTTCATCGAAGGATTGGTGCCGAACGACACATTTGTCTTCGGGGGTGAAGTCGTGCGTTACGAAGCGCTGATGGAGGATGAAGTCTACGTCTCGCGCACAAACGACGCCAACGCCAAGGTGCCGTCCTACATGGGCGGGAAATTTCCGCTCTCAACGTATCTTGCGGAACGTGTGAGACTGCTGCTTGCGGATCGCCGTGCATGGAAAGGGCTGCCCGACCAGGTTCGGGAATGGTTGTCCTATCAGGCTGATTTCTCGCGCGTGCCGGATCCGCGCGAACTGGTCGTCGAAACATTTCCGCGCTCGAACAAGTTTTATCTCGTTTGCTACCCGTTCGAGGGACGGCTCGCGCATCAGACACTTGGCATGCTTCTGACGCGCAGACTAGAACGCGCCCGTGCCAAGCCGCTCGGGTTCGTTGCCAACGAGTATGCGCTTGCGGTGTGGGGATTAGGCGACGTGTCGTCGATGATCCGAAGCGGCCGGCTCGATCTTGCCGCGCTGTTCGATCCCGACATGCTCGGCGACGATCTCGAAGCCTGGCTCGCGGAATCGGCGCTAATGAAGCGGACGTTCAGAACCTGCGCGGTGATTTCAGGATTGATTCCGCGGCGCTTTACGGGCGAGGAGAAATCGCGCCGCCAGGTTCTGTTCTCCACGGATCTTGTCTACGACGTTCTGCGCAAGCATCAGCCCGATCATGTTTTGCTCCGTGCCGCGCGAGCAGATGCCGCAACAGGTCTGCTTGATATTCGCCGATTGAGCGATATGCTGTTCCGAATCAAAGGCCGAATCACGCACAAGGAACTCGAACGCGTTTCTCCGCTCGCCGTTCCGGTGATGCTGGAAATCGGCCGCGAAGCAGTCTATGGCGAGGCCTCGGACGAATTGTTGGCGGAAGCCGCCGATGAACTCGTCAAGGAAGCGATGGCGAAGAACTAGCGGGACAGACAGTGACGGCCGAAGCCCAATGCGATAACGAATTCGAAGCGGCCGCGCTTTCAGGCCGGACATCAGCCATCAGCATTCTTGGAATCGATTTCACCGCCGATCTGTCGGGCGCGCTCTATTGGGATGATGCGCGGCTTCTGGTGGTTTCCGATCTGCATCTGGAAAAGGGATCGAGCTTCGCTGAACGCGGCGTGCTGCTGCCGCCCTACGACACGCCGGCGACACTGATGCGGCTTGGCGAGGTGATAGCCCGGCATAATCCGCGCATGGTGATCGCGCTCGGTGACAGCTTCCATGACCGCGAAGCTCATGCGCGTCTGTCTCAGCAAGACAGCGATGTCATCACAGCTTTGCAGGCCGGCCGCGACTGTGTCTGGATTTCCGGCAATCACGACCCCGAATTGCCGCGCGATATCGGCGGCGTCTTCGCCGAAGAACTCGCAATCGGTTCGGTTGTTTTCCGGCATGAGCCCACGGGCGCTCTTGGAGAAATTGCGGGCCATCTACATCCGAAGGCACGGGTTTCGGGGCGCGGGCGTTCGATCGAGCGGCGATGTTTCGCGAGTGATGGCGAACGCGCGGTGATGCCGGCATTCGGCGCCTATACCGGCGGCTTGAGCATTCGCGACGCAGCGTTCGATGCGATTTTCCGCGCGCTCGATTTTACGGCTCACGTGCTGGGAGATCGAAGCGTCCACGCGATTTCCGCAGCACGCTGCTCTTAATTGTTGAAGCGGAACCGAAGCGGGCTCAATCTGTTGCCAAGGGCTGCGGGGAAGTCATGGCGCGCCACAGGAAAACGGATCACCGCAAGAAGGCCAGTAAGGCGCAAGCCTCAACCGTTGCAAAGCGTCAAGATCCCCTAGGCTTTCGCAGCGTTCTGAAAGCCCTCGGCCCCGGTCTCATCACTGGCGCATCCGACGATGATCCCTCCGGCATCGGTACCTACAGCCAAGCCGGCGCGCAGCTTGGATACGGCATCGGCTGGACGATGCTGTTCACGTTTCCATTGATGGTTGCGATCCAGGAGATATCCGGAAGGATCGGACGCATCACCGGCCAGGGTATCGCAGGAAACGTCTGCCGCCATTATTCGCCGCTCGTGCTGAATTTCATTGTCGCGCTGCTGTTCATCGCCAACACGATCAACATTGCCGCCGACCTCGCTGCCATGGGGGACGCGCTCAAACTTCTGATCGGCGGACCGGGTATCGTCTACGTGCTTGTGTTCGGCATCGCGTCGGTCATCGCCGAAATCTATTTTGACTACGCGCGATACAGCAAAATCCTGAAGTGGCTGACGCTGAGCCTGTTTGCTTACGTCGCGGCCTTGTTTTTCGCGAAAGTCTCGTGGGGCGAAGCAGCGCGCGGAATTGTCGTTCCGCACATTCAATGGACTTCCGCATTTTTAACGACGCTTGTCGCGATTCTCGGCACCACCATCTCGCCCTATCTGTTTTTCTGGCAGGCCTCGCAGGAGGCCGAAGACCAGCGCGTGGATGCCAAGAAGAAGCCGCTCGCCGAAAAGCATTACGGCGCTGAAAAGGAGTTCCATCGCATCCGAGTTGACACTGTCGTCGGCATGGCGTTTTCGAATCTGATCGCGGTGTCGATCATGGTGACGGCGGCGGCAACGCTCAATGCAACGGGCAGAACCGATATCGAAACGTCTGCGCAGGCTGCGGAAGCCTTGCGCCCCGTCGCGGGCGCATTCGCGGAATTCATTTTTGCGCTCGGCATCATCGGTACGGGTCTGCTTGCGGTGCCGGTGCTTGCGGGTTCAGCGGCTTACGCGATCGGTGAAGGCCGCAAATGGACGGTGGGACTCGCACGCAAGCCGCGCGAGGCGGTGTCGTTCTATGCCGTGCTCGCATTGTCGGCGGGGATCGGCATTCTTTTGAATTTCACGCCGATCAGCCCGATCTCCGCGCTCTACTGGAGCGCTGTCATCAATGGCGTGCTGGCGATTCCGGTGATGATCCTGATGATGTTCATGGCGCGCCGCCACGATGTCATGGACAAGTTTGTGATCGGAGGGCCGCTTTATTGGTTGGGCTGGCTTTCGACGGCGGCGATGGCCGTTTGCGTTGTTGCGATGTTCGCCGGGTTTTTTCTGTAGCGCGATCAGTCGCGCCGGAACACGACCGATCCCAGCCATCCCGTCATCAGTGCCATCAATGCCGTTGCAAGCCCGTAGAGAAATCCATGCTGGCGCGCGGAGTTGGCAACGAATTGTTCAAAGCCGACCTTTACGATTTCGAACGACGTTTCGGTCTTTGCAACAAGCTGCCCACCCGCAAGCAATTTGATGTCGACATTATAGGTGCCGATCGGAACTTCAGCGGGAAGTGGAATGCCAGTACGAAACAGCGTCGGTGTGAGGAAGGTTACAGCGCCGATCTGTTCGCGATACAAATCCCGCTCCTCGCGCAACCGGACGAATGCGACCCGGAAAGGATCTCCGGCCGCAACGTTGACGATGTTGCGGCCAACCCTCCTCGGAAGGACGACATTGTCGAGACCAAGCTGCTGTTTCCGTTGCCCGTCGGGCTGCGCGATGGCGTCGATAGCGCGGTTGGAAAAAATGCCGAGATAAGTCGGCACGCCGGCGAACTCCAGTGAATCGGTGTTGACCCAGATGCCGAGCTTCCGGTCCTTGCGGCGCGTCACCATGTCCACGCGGGGCCCGGTCACGGTGACGACGATGTCGTAGTTCGTCTGCTCAGGCAGCGACTTCGCGTTGCGTTCGACCGAACCGAACAGCACCAGTTCTTCGCCGGCGTAATTCGGCGTCACTGTTACACGATGATTGGAAACCGAGACGATCAGATATTCGGCGTGCGCGATGCGAGTAACGCTAAAGAAGAGCACGGCCATAAGTGCGATGCGGACAATCGCGGTCATGCGCCCGGTCCCAATTCGCGGATCGAGTAAAGCTCGTCAGGCCGGATCACCAGTTCGACGGCGAACCTGATGCCGACCGACAGAATCAGAAGCCCAAGCAGCAACCGTAGATGTTCGCTCCGAATCCTCTGTCCGGCCCGCGCGCCGAATTGCGCCCCGAACACGCCGCCGACCATCAGCACCAGCGCGAGCACGGCATCGACGAGATGGTTTGTGGTTGCGTGCAGAATTGTCGCGATAATCATCGTCACCAGCGTCAGCACCATCGATGTGCCGATCACGGTCGCGGTCGGAATGCGAAGGACATAGATCATGACGGGAATAAGCAGAAAGCCGCCGCCGATCCCCATGACGGCACCGAGAAATCCGATGATCAGTCCAACGCCCGCGATCGGAATCACCGAAAGATAGATTTTCGAGCGCTTGAAGCGCATTTTCATCGGCAGGCCGAGAATCCAGGCCTGTGCTCGCACGCGACGCGTCGGCGGAGCTTCGCCCTGTCGCGCGCGCCAGATCGCCCGCGCACCTTCCCAGAACATCAGGCCGCCGACACCGCTAAGCAGCACGACGTAAGATAGCGCGATCATCAGATCGAGCTGACCGACCTTGCGAAGCAGCGTAAACAACCACACGCCGCCAGCGGTGCCGGCGATGCCACCAGCTAAAAGGACCGCGGCGAGCGCGGGATCGATCGCGCGCCTGCGCCAATACGACAATGCTCCGGAGAATGAAGAGGCCGCGATATGGCTCGAGACGGAGGCGACCGCGACGCCCGGCGCGATGCCGATGAAAATCAGAAGCGGCGTCATCAGGAAGCCGCCGCCTATCCCGAACATGCCGGACACGAAACCGACCGCCGCGCCCATCGCGAGGATCAGGAAGACATTGACCGGAATGTCAGCGATGGGGAGATAGAGCTGCACGCGCGTTCGCTTGAGTTGGTGCGAGACGCGGGATCACCTCTCGCAGCGGTGAATTGGCCGCGACGCGGGTCATGCGCCGCGTCTCTCCATAACCGAAAATCGGTGCGTGCGGGTTAAAGAATCAGGCGCATGTGAGGTTTTGCCAGCGCACAAGACATGCGGGCGATCCAAACCGGATGTCTGGTAAACGAATGAGATTAACGGGCCGCGCTCTTGGTCTTTGCGGCTTTGTCCGAGGTCTTCGCCGCAGGTTTCGCGGTCGTTTTCGGAGCGGCTGCCGCGTCCCATCCGCCCGCCGGCGCTCCCACCGAAAGAGCTTCCTCGGGCTGCGTTTCCGGCGTGAAGGTCTGGATCGCGAGCTTGGCCGCAGCGAGCGATTGCGGGTCGAGACGTTTTGCGATGTCGTCCCGCTTGCGGCCGGATTCGGCGTCGCCTTGGGCGGCGGCGAGGCTGAACCATTTGTAGGATTCGGCGAGGTTCTGTTCGACGCCGATGCCGCGCGCATAAAGAACGGCGAGGTTAAACTGGCTGTCGGCAATTCCGCGCTCGGCGGCCTTGCGGAACCACTGGGCCGCGCCCTTGTAGTTCGGGCCGGCGTTGCCGCCATCCGCATCGAGCACCGCGAGATTGTGCATTGCCTTGGCACTGCCGCGCTCGGCTGCCTGCATATAGTAGCGGCGGGCCGCGTCGGCATCTTTCTTGGTGCCGAGACCTTTTTCGTAGAGCGCGCCGAGACGGAAAGTCGCCGGAACGATGCCACCTTGCGCTGCGCGGTCGTACCATTTGGCCGATTCTTCGTAGCTGACGGCGACGCCGCGGCCTTCTGCGTAACGAATGCCGATCTCGAATGCAGCGGCGGGATCGCCCTTTGCGGCGGCCGCACGCAATGCCGGGCCGCCGATGGAATCCGGAATTTTGTCGGATACTGGAGTCCATGTTGATTTCGGGTGCGGCGGCGCAGCCGAAGGAATCGTGACCGAGACGCGTTCATGAGGCGACGCGATGGACCCGGTGACATCGGGTGACGGCTGAGTGGTTGTTACGGGCGGCTTCGGCACAATGGTTTCGGCGGCCGGCACGGATGAAGGCGCAGCGGACGGAGTCGATGGGGCCATCATGGATTGACGATCGATCGGCGTCGGCGATGTCATGGACGGTCCAGACGGCGCTGCATTGTCGGATCGCGGCTCGTCTTCACGCGCGGACGGCAACGTGAGAGGTGTCGCTTCGCTCGATTCCGACGAGGCCGCAGGCGGCGTCGCACTGCGATTGTTGATCAGGTTCAATCCGAATTTCACGGTCCCCAGCACGATCACGACCACGCTCGCACCGACCAGCAGTCCGCGAATTTTTGAAGACAGCGGCGACTCGCCTTTCGTCTCGACCTTGGCGGCCTTGCGCGCAGCATCGTTGAGCGACGTGACGCGGTTCGCCTTCTTGCCTGCGGCAGGAGCGGGGGTCGCGGTTGCCGCTGCCTGCGCAGCGCGGCGCGCAGCCTGAATGAAGTTCGTTGTACTAACTGGCTCGCGCGTGCCCGCAGGAATTTCGTTCAAAGCGATTTCGGAGGCAGCGATGCGTTCTGATGGCGTTGATGTGCCACGCAATTGCTGAGGACGCGTGCCGGGTTCGAGTGGCGTATCGGGCGGCAAATTCGGATCGATCGGATTGCGGGCAGCAGACGGCGGTCGATTTGCCGCCGACGGTTCAGCGACTGCGATGTGTTCGCCGGAAATGGCGATATCGGCAATCGATGGAGCGGGTGGAGTTGGCTGGGTTTCCGCGACCGGAGACCGCGCAATCGGAGGCTGAGCCGCAGCGGGGTTCGGCAATTCCGGACGCGGCATCGGAGCCACTGCGCGGGGCGTTTCAGGCACGAAGGCTTCGCGCGGGCGCGGTTCATCCATAGCTTCGCGCACAGGCACAGCGCGCGGAGCGGCACGAACTTCGCGCATGTCGCCTTCGATTTGCGCGAGGCGATCGACCACATGGCCGAGCGTCGAATGAACGACTTCGAGCGAATCCTGCGTGTGCCGGTCTGTTTCCGACTGGCTGTAGCGCATGTCGGTGAGTTCGCGCTTGATGGTGTCGACGATCGTGTTGTCCATCGGCGCGCCGGGCGAGCCCGCCGCGGCGCTGGTGCGTTGCTGCTCGAGATGGCGCAAAATGTCCGAAAGCGCTTCTTCGACGCGCGTGAAATTGCCGCCGCGGTTGTCGGAATGTTCGAGCCGTTCGAGCAAATGGTGGACGCGCTGCTCGACGTGGCCAAGAGAGGACGCACTGTCGCCGCCGACCTGAAGATGATCGAGGCGGTCGGAAATGCTGCGAACCGCGTTGTCGAAATAGCTTGAGTCGCCCGCCGCAGGACGTTCGCGGGACTCAAGTGCGGACGTGAGGGTCGCGATACGCTGTTCGAGTGCGGACAAAATCTCGCTACCGCCGGACCGGGCGACCTGATCCACCTTTGCCGACAGCATCTGGATGTGATCGGCGAGCTGATGCAGCGCGTCGTTTGAGGCGACGTTGGAGACGATGAGTTTCAGCGCCGAGATTGCATCCTCAAGCTGATGCATAATTCCAGGATCGGGGCTCGTGCGAACGATCATGTCGATCTTCGCGCCGAGATTGTTGATCGCCTCGTCGAATCCGGTGAGCTTTTCCGCCGGTGTCAGCGAGCGTAGTTCTCCACGAATTTCGTTCAAAGCGCGTTCGACGCCCGTCAGAGCCGCGCCATCGGCTCCGCTGGAGCGTGTCTCGTCGATGCGGCGTCCCAAAGAACGTACTTCGCTTTCAAGCGATTCGATCGCGCGACGCGGCATCGCCTCGGTGATGGCGTAGCGGATCTCGGTGAGCTCAGACCGGAACGACGCAATGGATTGTTCGAGGATCGGATCTGGACGGCGCAGCATCTCGATGCGATCCGTCATGTGCGACAACTGCCGCTCAAGTCCGGAGAAGTCGGCTTGCGGTTGCATCGGCGGCGCATAAGCCGGCGCGACAAACGACGGCGCGGGCATCATTGGTGTCACGCGCTGTGGCATTGCGCGCGGTACACCGTCGAGCTCTCCCTGGCGCGCAACAATTTCGGCGATGGAGAAATCCGCCTGCTGCTGCATTTGAGGAGTGGCAATCGAGGGCGACGGGCGATAGGCCGGAGCAGGCTGATAGGCCTGCCCCGAGGTTCGTTCCGAGATCTGCGAGAGGCGGGCGTCGAGCCGCGAGATGGCGTCGTTCAACTGGCGCGCAACGCCTGGATCGCTTTTCGCTCCGTTAGGAGCGCGCGACATGGTTTCCATCTGCCGCGAAATCGAATCGAGACGCCGATGAATGTCGGCGACGTCTTGTGCCTCGTTGGGGCTGCCGATCGTCGAATTGAGCCAGTCGCCGAGTGACATGCCGGCGCGTTGGGCGGCTGCTTCTGCCCTTTCGCGGACCGATGGTTCTATTCCGTCAACACTCCACGATACGCGCGATGTCATGCCTTGGCCCGGTAAACGGCGCGAGGCTCCTGCCTCAACGCTTCAGCCACCCCGCGCCCTTGAAGAGATTTAGGAATTTCGCGCGCGGGACGGCCGATCCCGGCAACGACTTTTAATTGTTAGGGTAAAAAAGCAGTTAAGAACCGCACAGCGGCTGCCGAAACATCGCCGGTTTACGCGTTGCCGTTCGAGGCTGTTGCGAACAGACCGCTCAGATCATTGAGGTCGGCTTCGGTGATCGACGTATGTGCAATGTGCATGACGGATGACTGGCCGACATAAGCCCAATAGATGAACTCGGCGCGGGGCATTGTCTTTTCGACGCTGACCCCCGATTCGCGCAGAAGCTTGGAGATGTAGGCGATGCGCCTTGCATCGACGTTTGCAACCACCTTTGCGGCCTCGGGGTCGGTCGCGGCCCAGGCGCGAAAGGCCCGGTCAAGGCTGCGATCCTCCTTAAAGGCTAGCTTCATCAGGTAGGTCAGGCGCGCGGGCCCCGTGATCGACGAATCGATTTCCCGGATCACGCCGTCGGTCGCCCGTTCCTGCCAAGTGTCCAGAAGCTGCGCCCGGAACTCGGCAATGCTCTCGAAATGCCAATAAAAACTGCCTCGGGAGACATTAAGCCCCGAAGCCAGCATCCCGGTTTTCAAGGCGCCTTCGCCCTGTCGGGCAAGGGTCCGCAGCCCGTGGACAATCCACTGGTCCCGGGTCAGTCGGTCCTTAATGACGGCAGTTTCTGCTGAATCGACCATACACAAGTGTATTGACACATCTCATAGGCCGAAGCTAGGCTCCATACAGAGGTGTACGGAAATGCCTTGGCACAATTTGGCGCTGGAACTCGCTGGCTTCATCGGCGCGGTCGTTGCGATCGCGCATGGCATCCTCGTTCAGCGACTGATCGTCAGGCCGTTTGCAGACGTTGCTGCGGAAAACCGCAAATTTTCCGCGACAGTGCGCCGACTCGTTCCACCCCTGATTCATTTCAGCACGATCGTCTGGTTTGCGGGCGGCGTTGCGCTCGCCTCGGCAACGGTCCTCGACGCGCAGGCGAGACTCTTTGCCTGTCTTTTGGTCGGCGCGACATATTTGTTTGGTGCGGCCGGAAATTTCTGGGCGACGCGCGGACGCCATCCCGGTTGGATGCTGCTCGCAATCGCATTGGTTCTTATTGCGTTCGGAGCCGTCGCTCCGGCATCTCTAACATAAAGTGGCCGGAGCGATCATATGTCTCGCATCGGGTATCTTACATTTCGTCATATCGACGTGACATAACCGTGCAGCTTTCCCCAAGGGTGTTCGATGAACGGTCTCGACCGCTGGTATCACTGCATTCAATCGCGCGACCACACGGCGTTGTGGGAGCTTCTGCATCCCGACGCCGTTTTCGAGAGTCCCGTGGTGCACACGCCGCAGCGCGGGCGTGAAAAGACGTTTGCCTATCTCAAGAGCGCCGAGGATGTACTCGGCGGTCCCGGCTTCCGCTATCTGAATGAGTGGCGCGGCAATAATTCCGCCGTGCTTGAATTCGAAAACGAGATCGAAGGCATCAAAATGAACGGCGTCGACATGATTAAGTTCGACGACGATGGCCGCATCACGCATTTCAAGGTGATGGTCCGGCCATTGAAAGCTATCAACCTGCTTCATCGCCTCATGGGCGAGCAACTCGCTCGCCTTGCTTCCGCTCCGAACTGAGAGATTCCCATGACGATTTATAAAGCCCCCGTTGAAGATGTGAGCTTCCTTCTCAACGACGTGTTCCAGATCGACAAATACAACAACCTTCCGGGCTTCGCTGATGCGTCTCTCGATGTACGCGAGGCCATCATTGATGAGGCTGCAAAACTGAGCGAGGAAGTACTTCATCCGATCAACGGAGTCGGCGACATTGAAGGTTGTACGCGCCACGACGACGGGCGCGTGACGACTCCGAAAGGCTTCAAGGATGCGTGGAAGCAGCTCGGCGAAGGCGGCTGGCTCGGTCTTGTCGGTCCCACGCAATATGGCGGGCAGGGACTTCCGGTTACGCTCGCGCAGCCGGTCAACGAGTTCATGATGTCCGCCAACATGGCGTTTTCGATGTATCCGGGCCTGACGCAAGGGGCGATGGCAGCACTTCTCGTTCACGGCAACGACGAACAGAAGAAGACGTTCGTTCCGAACATGATCGCCGGCAAATGGACCGGCACGATGAATCTCACAGAGCCGCAATGCGGCACCGATCTTGGACTGATGCGCACGAAGGCTGTGAAGCAGGCCGACGGCACCTACAAAATCACCGGCACCAAAATTTTCATTTCCGGCGGCGAGCAGGATCTGTCGGACAACATCGTTCACCTCGTGCTCGCGCGCATCGAAGGCGCGCCTGCAGGCATCAAGGGTGTGTCGCTGTTCGTCGTGTCGAAGATGAAACTCAATGCCGACGGATCGCTCGGCGGGCCGAACGGCGTGTCGTGCGGCTCGATCGAACACAAGATGGGCATTCACGGAAATTCGACCTGTGTTCTGAATTTCGACAACGCAGTCGGCACGCTGGTCGGCGAAGAGAACAAAGGCATGGCGGCGATGTTCGTGATGATGAACGAGGCGCGTCTCGGCGTCGGAGTTCAGGGTCTTGCGCAATCCGAAGTCGCCTATCAGAACGCTGCAGCCTACGCGAAGGATCGCCTTCAGGGTCGCTCGTTGACCGGCGTGAAGTCACCCGACAAGGCGGCCGATCCGATCATCGTGCATCCGGATATCCGCCGCACGCTGATGACGATCCGCGCTTTCAACGAAGCTGCACGCGCGCTCGTTGTGTGGACTTCGCTGAAAAGCGATCTCGCGCATCGCTCGAGCGATCCAAAGGAGCGTCAGGAAGCCGACGATCACATGGGCCTGTTGACGCCGGTGGTGAAAGGCATGCTGACCGATGTGGGATTTGCGAACGCGGTCGCCGCGCAGCAGGTCTACGGCGGCCACGGCTATATTCAGGAAACCGGCGTCGAACAGTTTGTGCGCGATGCGCGCATCTCGATGATCTACGAGGGGGCTAATGGCATTCAGGCGCTCGATCTCGTCGGCCGCAAATTGCCGAAAGACGGTGGCCGCGCGCTGACTGCGTTTTTCAACGAGGTCACGGCGTTTGCGAAGGACAATGCCGCCGATGAATCGATGAAGGCGTTTCTTGGGCCGCTCAATGCCGCCGTGCAGGATTTGCAGAAGGCCACCATGTGGCTGATGCAGAACGGCCTGAAGAATCCGGACAATGCGGGTGCCGCATCCACCGACTATCTGCATCTGCTTGGCCTCGTCACGCTCGGCTATATGTGGGCGAAAATGGCCAAGGTCGCGCAGGACAAGCTGGCGAATTCTGGCGAGCAGCCGTATCTGAAGTCCAAGCTCGTGACGGGCAAGTTCTTCATGGAGCGCATGCTGCCGGAAACCGCGTTGCGCCTGACGCGGATCCAGACCGGCGCCGGTTCGATGATGGAATTGCCGGCTGACGCATTCTGATTTTCGAGCGCATGTCAGATCTGTTCTGGACATGCGCCCGTTTCGGGATTTGATGAATGGAAAAGCCGGGTCCCCGGCGTGCAAGTTGAAACCACCGCTTTGCAAGGAGGCTCTCATGCCTGAGGCATTTATCTACGATCATGTCCGCACGCCGCGCGGCAAGGGCAAGTCCGACGGCGCGCTGCATGAAGTCACGGCGCTTGCGCTGGCGACCGTGCCGCTGAAGGCGCTCAAGGAGCGCAACAATCTTGCCTCCGACTCCATCGATGACGTTGTGCTCGGCGTTGTCGATCCGGTCGGCGAGGCTGGCGGCGACATCGCGCGCTTCGCGGCGATGAACGCGGGCTTCGGCACGTCGGTGCCGGGCGTGCAGATCAATCGCTTCTGCGCTTCAGGATTGGACGCAGTGAACTTTGCCGCAGCGCAGGTGATGTCCGGTCAGCACGAGATGACGATCGGAGGAGGCGCGGAATCGATGAGCCGCGTCGGCATCATGTCGTCGGGCGCGGCGTGGCCGATGGATCCGTCGATGGCAGTGCCGACTTACTTCATGCCACAAGGTGTTGCGGCTGATCTGATTGCCACGAAATACGGCTTCTCGCGCGACGACGTCGATGGCTACGCGGTCGAAAGCCAGAAGCGGGCTGACACGGCATGGAAAGAAGGCCGCTTCAAGAACTCCGTCGTACCAGTGAAGGACATCAACGGCATCACTATTCTCGACAAGGACGAGCACATGCGCCCTAGCACCACGATGCAGTCGCTCGGTCAGTTGCAGGCATCGTTTGCCGCGATGGGCGCGATGGGCGGCTTCGATGCCGTTGCCGTGCAGTCGCATCCTGAAATCGAATCGGTGAACTACGTGCATCACGCCGGCAATTCGTCCGGCATCGTCGATGGCGCGGGTGCGGTTCTCATCGGAAACGCTGAGGGCGGCAAGAAGCGTGGCCTGAAGCCGCGCGCGAAGATTCGCGCGTTCGCCAACATCGGCTCCGAACCGGCGATGATGCTGACGGGTCCTGTCGATGTGACCAAGAAGCTGCTTGAGCGTTCGGGCATGAAGCTGTCGGACATCGATCTGTTCGAACTGAACGAAGCCTTCGCCTCCGTTGTGCTGCGCTATATTCAGGCGTTCAACATCGATACCGCCAAGATCAACGTCAACGGCGGCGCGATTGCGATGGGACATCCGCTGGGAGCCACCGGCGCGATGATCCTCGGCACGGTGCTCGACGAACTCGAGCGCACCAACAAGAACACCGCTCTCGTCACGCTGTGCATCGGCGGCGGCATGGGCACGGCAACGATCATCGAGCGGGTTTGAGGAGCGGCATCATGGCGTACAAGAATTTCCAGGTTGAGACCGACTCCGACGGCATCGCGCTCGTCACCTGGGATATTCCCGGCAAGCCGATGAACGTGATCGACCAAACGTCCGGCATCGAACTGGCTGCCATCGTCAAGGAAACCTCCGAGAACGCAGCCGTCAAAGGCGTTGTCATTACTTCCGCGAAAGAAGCCTTCTGCGCGGGCGCGGACCTCACCATGCTCACCGGCATGAATCAGGCCTATGTCGAGATGCACAAGTCGAAGGGCGAAGAAGCCGCGAACAAGTTCGTGTTCGATAACGTCCGCGAACTGTCGCAGACGATCCGCGCCATCGAGACCAGCGGCAAGCCGTGGGTTGCGGCGATCAACGGTCTCGCGCTCGGCGGCGGTTTTGAAATCACTCTGGCCTGTCATTATCGCGTGGCGGCTGACAATCCGAAGACGCGTCTCGGTCTGCCAGAAATCAAGGTCGGTCTGTTTCCTGGCGGCGGAGGCACGCAGCGCCTGCCGCGCATGATGCAGCCGATGGACGCGGTGCAGATGCTCATCAAGGGCGACGCCATCGACGTCAACAAGGCCAAGGGTTACGGCATTGTCGGCGCGGTCGTGCCGCAAGCCGATCTCGTCAAGACGGCGAAGGACTGGATCAAGGCGGGCGGCAAGGCCGTGGCACCGTGGGACGAGAAGGGATTCAAGCTCCCCGGCGGTCCGGTCTACTCAAAGGGCGGCATGCAGTTCTTCCCGCCGGCGAACGCGATTCTCCGTCGTGAAACCTATGACAATTATCCCGCAGCCCGCGCGATCATGCAGTGTGTGTACGAAGGCTTGCAGTTGCCCATGGACGCTGCATTGCGTGTCGAGTCGCGTTACTTCTCGAAAATCCTGCGCTCGAAGGAAGCGGCAGCGATGATCCGCTCGCTGTTCGTCTCGATGGGCGAACTCAACAAGGGCGCGCGGCGTCCGCAGAACGTTCCGCCGACGAAGGTGAAGAAGCTTGCCGTCATCGGCGCGGGCTTCATGGGTGCGAGCGTCGGATTTGTGTCGGCGCAGGCGGGTATCGAGGTGGTGCTGATCGATCGCGATCAGGCGAGCGCGGATACCGGCAAGGGCCACGCGAAGACGGCGGTCGATGCAGCGGTTGCCAAGGGCCGCATGAAGCAGGCGGATGGGGATGCAATTCTCGCGCGTATTTCCGCGACGCCTGACTACGCTGCGATCAAGGACTGCGATCTCGTCATCGAAGCTGTGTTCGAGGACCGCAAGGTCAAAGCCGACACCTACACAAAGGCTCAGCCTCTTTTGAAGGAGGGCGCTATCTTCGCGACCAACACTTCGACACTGCCGATCAATTCGCTCGCCGAAGAGTGGAAGGACCAGTCGAAATTCATCGGCATTCATTTCTTCTCGCCGGTCGAGAAGATGATGCTGGTGGAAATCATCGTCGGAAAAAACACTGGCGACGTCGCGCTCGCGACCGCGCTCGACTATGTACGCCAGATCAAGAAGACGCCGATTGTCGTGAACGACTCGCGCGGCTTCTTCGCCAATCGCTGCGTGCTGCGTTACATCGCCGAGGGCTACGAGATGCTGCTCGAGGGCGTTCCACCCGCGATGATCGAGAATGTCGGCAAGATGGCTGGCATGCCGGTCGGGCCGCTGTCGCTCAACGACGAAATCGCGATCGATCTTGCTTTGAAGATTCTGAAAGCAACCGAAGCCGATCTTGGTGCCAATGCCATCGCGCAGGACCAGAAGAATCTTCTGGTCGAGATGGTGGAGAAGCGCGGACGCCTCGGCCGCAAGAACGGCAAGGGTTTCTACGATTATCCGGAGAAGGGCAAAGGCCAGAAAAAGCTCTGGCCGGAGCTGACGACGCTACAGCCGAAGCACCTCGATCCCGACACGCTCGATATCGAGGAACTGAAGCAGCGTTTCCTCGTGGTGCAGGCGGTGGAGGCCGCGCGCACGGTCGAGGATCATGTCATCACCGATCCGCGTGAAGCCGATGTCGGTTCGATCCTCGGCTTTGGATTCGCGCCGTTCACCGGCGGCACGCTGTCATACATCGACTTCATGGGGACGAAGAAGTTCGTCGAGTTGTGCCAGAAGCTCGAGAGGAAATATGGCTCGCGCTTCACGCCGCCGAAACTTTTGATCGACATGGCCGCCAAGGGCGAGACGTTCTATCAGCGCTTCGCACCGAAGAAGATGGCGGCGTAAGTTTTCGCGCACCGACAATAGAAAAGGCCGGATCGTCGATCCGGCCTTTTTGTTTGAGCGCGATAAAACTTAAGCGGCGTTCAGCAGGCCTTCGGCCTTCAGAGCTTCCTGAACCTTCGGACGTGCAGCGACGCGCGCCTTGTAGGCCATCAGATTCTTGAATCCCGACAGATCGATCTTCATGCGGTCGGCCCAGGCGAGCATCGTAAAGAGATACGCATCGGGCACGGTGAAGTGATTGCCCATCAGGTAGTCTCTGCCGGCGAGCGAGCCGTCGATGTATTTGAACTTGCCCATCAAGCGGTCCTTGAAGAACTGTTTGGTGTCGTCGGAGAGTACGGGCTGGAACAGCGGGCCGAAGCTCTTGTGCAATTCGCTGCCGATGAAGTTCAGCCACTCCTGCAGTCTGTAGCGGTCATCTGTGCCGCTGGCGGGCGCGAGATTTTTCCCCGGCGCCTTGTCGGCAATCATCTGGACAATCACAGCGCCTTCGGTGAGAAGCTGGCCGCTTTCGGTGACGACCGCCGGCACCTGACCCTTCGGATTGACTTTGAGGTAATCGCTGCCGTCTTCAAGTTTCTTGGCCTTGAGATCGACTTTGACGAGGTCGTAAGGCAATCCGGCTTCCTGAAGCGCGATATGGGGCGACATCGAGCATGCGCCGGGGGAATAATAAAGTTTCATGGGAGCCATCCTTTCTGGGGAGCTTGGCAAGGAAATGCAAGGCTATTAAATGCAGCTGCATGGAACTGTCAACATTGATGCAGCTGCATTTAGTGCGGTACAGTCCTTGCTGAATTGGCGAGCCGAATCATGAAACGCAAACCCTCGACCGAAGCCACGGAAGCCTGGATCCGCCTGATGCGGGTGCAAAGCCGCGTGCTCGACGCGGTCGAACAGGATTTGAAGAAGGCCGGCTTCCCGCCGCTCGCCTGGTACGACGCGCTGCTTGAGTTGTCGCGCTCTCCAGGCGGCGAATTGCGTCCGGTGGAACTCGAAAAGCAGATGCTGCTGCCGCAATATTCGACATCGCGCCTGATCGATCGTTTGGTCGAAGAGGGGCTTGCCGTCCGCCGCGAATGCAAGATGGACAAGCGCGGCCTGTTCGTCGAAATCACCGATGCCGGCCGCGAGCTACAGAAAAAAATGTGGAATTCCTATTCGGCGGCCATCGAGCGTCACATCGGTTCGAAACTGTCGGATGCCGATGCAATCAAGCTGACGGGGCTGCTCGACCGGCTGGGATGCTGCGGCGGCGCGCAGTCTGCAGCCAAAGAGGCTTCCTCCAAAGAAGCATCGCCCGCGCGATGATTTTCTACCTTCCTTCCGCAATCGCGGATGCTTGCATCCGTAGTTGCCTCCTGCCTCGCGCGCGTCGCGCCGGAAACCGGAATTAAGATGGCGCGTGACCAGATCGATATGACGCCGTTGCAGTCGCGCGAAGAACTTATCGCGTGGATCGAGGCCGGCATAAAACCCAAATCCGAATTCCGCATCGGCACCGAGCACGAGAAGACGCCGTTCACACTCGAAGGTCACGGTCCTGTGCCTTACGAAGGCACGCGCGGTATCGGCGCGTTGCTCGAAGGCATGAAGCTGCTGCTCGGTTGGGAGCCCATCACGGAGAACGGCAAGATCATCGGTCTCTACGATGTGACCGGCGGCGGCGCGATTTCGCTCGAACCCGGCGGACAATTTGAACTCTCCGGCGCGCCGCTTGAGACTGTGCATCAGACGGCATCGGAGTTGATGGCGCATCTCGCGCAAGTGCGCGAGATCGCCACACCGCTCGGTATCGGATTTCTCGGCCTCGGGATGACGCCGTCATGGTCGCGCGCGCAGATACCGACGATGCCGAAAGGCCGTTATCGCATCATGACGAACTACATGCCGAAGGTCGGCAAGTACGGTCTCGACATGATGTACCGAACCTGCACGGTGCAGACCAATCTCGATTTCTCCTCCGAAGCCGACATGGTGCAAAAGCTGCGCGTGTCGGTGGCACTGCAGCCCGTTGCGACCGCACTGTTCGCGAACTCGCCGTTCACGGAAGGCAAGCCGAACGGTTATCTCTCGTTTCGCTCGGAAATCTGGCGCGACACCGATAACGCGCGCGCCGGAATGATTCCCTGGGCATTCGAGGACGGCATGGGATTCGAGCGCTGGGTGGACTATGCGCTCGATGTGCCGATGTATTTCGTCAAACGCGGCGATGACTACATCGACGTATCCGGGTCGTCGTTCCGCGACTTCTTCGAGGGCAAAAACGACAGGATGAAAGGCGAGCGCCCGACGCTTTCGGATTGGGCCAATCATCTGTCGACGATTTTTCCAGAAGTGCGCCTCAAGCGTTATCTCGAAATGCGCGGTAGCGACGGCGTGCCTTGGAAACAGCTTCCGGCGCATCCGGCATTCTGGGCGGGACTTCTGTATGACGACGCCAACCTCGATGCAGCGTGGGACATCGTGAAAAACTGGACCGCCGAAGAACGCCAATCCTTGCGCGACGAAGTGCCGAAATTCGGATTCCGCGCCAAGATCGGCAACCGTTACCTTTTCGAGATCGCGAAAGAGTGTCTCGCGCTCGCGCATCGCGGTCTCGCGCGGCGCGGCCATGTCGATCATCTCGGCCGCGATGAGACGCGGTATCTCGATCCGCTGGTTCGCATTGTGGAAGCCGGACGCACGCCGGCAGAAGCGATGCTTGAGAAATTCAACGGGGCGTGGGGCGGTTCGGTCGATCCGGCCTATACGGAATACGCGTTCTAGCTCAACGCTTTGAATGTTGCGGGCGCGGCTGCGATCACGACACGTTTATCTCCCGTTCATCCGCCATACATCAATGCGCCCATTCAATAGGCAGTGCCGCTTCGGGCCATTCGCCCGCCGCGGGGACACCCATTCGGCGGAAAGTTCGTCACGCATGTTCGGATCTCGATTTATCAGGGACATTTTCCGGGTTTGCTTCGGCGTCGCTGCAATTGCCGCAGGCCTGCTGTTTGCTAGCGCATCGCCGGTTCGTGCGCAGGCCAACTGGGACCGGCCGGGCGCGGACTATTCGCGAACCGTGCTTCCGTCCGGCGATCCTGCAGTGTGCGCTCTGCAGTGCGAACGCGACCGCAAGTGCCATGCGTGGAGTTTCAACTATCCTTCGGTGAACGACGATGGCGCGGTGTGCTGGCTGAAAAGCAGCGTTCCGGCACGCGTGCAAAGCAACTGCTGTGTCTCGGGCGTGCGAGGCGCGGGCGTTGTCGAGCCGCGCAACAGCGCCAATGAATTCGAGATCGACAGGCCGGGCGGCGATCTGCGCAATATCGAAGTCGAGCCCGAACCGTCGGGCGATACATGCAGGGCCGCGTGCGAAGCCGATGAGAAATGCCGCGCGTGGACCTATGCGCGGCCGGGCTACATCAACAAGGCGGCGCGATGTTTTCTGAAAGACAAGGTCAAGCCGCCGCGCCATCGGCCCGGATATATCTCCGGCGTGGTGCGCTGAAATTTGCGGTTAATGGACTGCGGTGAAGAACCGTGCCACGCGCAATCCCGACAGCCAGGTCCAGACCGGCTGTTTCATGGTGGCGAAATCCCACGAGCCTGCGACAGCGTCGACTCGGCCCACAAGATTCTCCATCGGCAGAAGCCCGACGCCACCGTCTGCAACAGGCACGCGGCTATCGGCGGAATTGTCGCGATTGTCGCCCATAACGAAGAGATGATCTTTCGGCACGGCAATTTCGGCGGTGTTGTCGAGGAAACCGTTGCGGCGAAACTTGAAGATCGGATGCGTCCGGCCGCCGGGCAGCGTCTCGATGAAACGCGCAGCGGGAATTCCGGTACCGTCGCTCTCTTCCGCGCTGCCGACGCCATCGGCGCGCGCTTCGATTTCCTTGCCGTTGATCCACAAATTGCCATTTCGCATCTGAATGCGGTCGCCGGGCAGACCGATCACGCGCTTGACCCACACCTGCGACGTGTCGCCGGGAGAGCGAAACACGACGACATCGCCGCGTTCAGGCGTCGCCGCAAACACGCGCCCGCTTGGCGCGATGGTGACGTGGATCGGAAACGAGGCCGTGCTGTAGCCGTAGGGATATTTCGACGCGATCAATGCGTCGCCAATCAAGAGTGTCGGCTCCATCGAACCGGACGGAACGTAGAACGGCTCGGCAAGTGCGCCCTTCGCGACCATTACCACAAAAAACGCTGCGATGATTTCAGCGGCGAACCGCGACCAATGCCGCTGCGATTGAGTATCCGGAATGGCGTCGCTCATGCGCCAGTACCTCCGACCGTGATGCGATCCATCCGCAGCGTCGGCTGGCCGACGCCTACCGGCACGCCCTGACCGTTCTTGCCGCAGGTACCGATACCGGCGTCGAGTTCGAGATCGTTGCCGACCATTGCAATGCGATGCAAATCCGTCGGGCCGTTGCCGATCAGCATCGCGCCTTTGAGCGGTGCGCCGAGTTTGCCGTTTTCGATTTTGTACGCCTCGGTGCATTGGAAAACATATTTGCCCGAAGTGATATCGACCTGGCCGCCGCCGAAATTCGCTGCAAAAATTCCGTTTTTGACCGAGCTGAGAATTTCCGCCGGATCGCGGTCGCCGGCCAGCATGTAAGTGTTGGTCATGCGCGGCATCGGCACATGCGCGTAACTTTCGCGCCGTCCGTTGCCGGTCGGCTTCATGTTCATCAGCCGCGCGTTCTGGCGATCCTGCATGTAGCCGACGAGTTTGCCATCCTCGATCAGGATGGTCTTGTTGGTAGGTGTGCCTTCATCATCGATCGACAGAGAACCGCGCCGCGCCGAGATCGTGCCGTCATCGACGACGGTCACGCCCTTGGCCGCGACCTGCTGTCCCATCAAGCCTGCGAAGGCTGACGTCTGCTTGCGGTTGAAATCGCCTTCAAGTCCATGCCCGACAGCTTCGTGCAGCATTACACCGGGCCAGCCGGGACCGAGCACGACATCCATTTCGCCGGCGGGTGCGGGCACCGATTCAAGATTGACCATCGCCTGACGGATCGCGCCATCGGCTGCCGAACGCCAGGCCTTCGTCTCGATGAAGCGCGCATAACCTTCGCGGCCGCCGTAACCATGACTGCCGGTTTCCTGCCGGTCGCCCGAGCCTGCGACGACCGACACGTTGACGCGAACGAGCGGGCGGATGTCGCGATAACTCTCGCCGTCGGGCCGCAGGATTTCAACGATCTGCCACGACGCGCCGAGACTGACCGAAACCTGATGGACGCGCGGATCTTTGTCGCGCACATAGGCGTCGATTTCCGCGAGCAGTTTGACTTTGGATTCGAACGCGACGCCGTCGAGTGGGTTTTCGTCGCCGTAAAGTCGGACATTGGTGTGAGGCGGTGCCGCTGCAAACGTTCCGCTATAGCCGCCGCGTACCGCATGAACAGCGTCCGCCGCGCGGCCAAGAGCCGATAACGACACATCCGACGAGTGCGCGTATCCAACGGCATCATCCTTCACCGCACGCAATCCAAACCCCTGCGCGGTATCGTAGGTCGCCTGCTTCAGCCGACCATTGTCGAAACCGAGCCCTTCGGATTGGCGGTACTCCAGAAACAATTCGCCGTCGTCCGCACCCGCAAGGCCGCGCACGATTTCTTTGCGCACATCGTCGCGGTCGAGGCCTGCGCGTTCGAGCAGCGACGAGGAAGCCGAAATGTCAGATGGATCGTTCATGAAAACTCCGGGCGCGGGCGAGACGCCAAAGATAGGCACGAACCGGCGCGAGCGCGAGTGTGGGGAAACCTGCCGCCGTCAGGGCAGCTTGTCGTAACCGTCGCCGAGGCCCTTGAGACTGAGCGGAAAACCGATGCCTTCCTCGGGCGTTTCGAAAATAATGAAGGTCGCAGTTTTCGCGCTTTTAAGCTGGCCGAGTAATTTGTCGTCCATCACAACTTCGGCAACGCAGCCGTTCGGGAGGCAGCGGACGAAACCCGCCCGGCCTACGTCGGCATTGTCGAGTTTCAGGCCGAGGCCGGAGGGTAGAAGAACGCCGAGCGGAGCCACGACCCGCATCAGCTTGCTCTTCTGGTCGGCGGTCTTGAGGATGATGACTGTCAGGCCTGCATTCGAGCGGTCTTCTGCCACCACGCTCTGAATCAGCGCGCATTGCTCGGATTGCGCACCGGCAGGCGTGTCGCAGCGGATCTGCCAGTCGCCGAACGTCGCCTTGACCGCCCCTTGAGCCGCGGCTGGTCCCGAAGATGCGACAAAAAGCCAGATAGCCGTGGAAAGGGCTGCCCAACGGCATGCCGCCGCGGGCAGGCGGCGGATCGGAGAATTGTTCGGCACGCTGAAAACTCGCTGGTCAGAAAGGCCCATCAGGTCCAATCCCTTGGCAGTTTGACGGCAATGACGGCGTCTTGAGGGCAATCGGGCCGCCGGCACCGGACCTGAACACGCAGAAATCGAATCGAGCGTCCGCAGCACCTTTGGCCGTGGGTACATCGGGCAATTTGCCTGTCAAGCGCTCACCCGATATGGGCGCGGAAAATGCCGCTTTGGATAGCGATTTCAAAGCCTGCGCACACCTTATTACGTGCATTGCAGCAGCCGCGGAATTATGGTTTGAGATGCTGGAATTTCGACGCGTTCTAACCGTTTGGCCAATGGCCAAAGACCCGATCGCGACCGAAAAAGCAGACGTCCAAGGCAAGTCCGCCGCCCCGGCGGGACTTTACCGTTTAAGAGCAGGAGCGAGAGCGGCATGAAGATGTCGAAAGGCCAGACCGGCCGCCGGATTCTGGGTTTTGCCGTGATTGCAAGCATGCTTGCCGCCGCTGGTGCCGCGTTCGCAGGGACCGGGCAACCGACGCCTTGGGAATACACCCTTCAGGGCTCCGCCTCGCCGGTGATGGACAACATCATCTGGTTTCACAATTTTCTGCTCTGGCTGATCACTGCAATCACGCTGTTCGTTCTGCTCCTCCTGATCATCGTCGCGGTGAAGTTCAACGCGAAATCCAATCCCGTTCCGTCGAAGACCACGCACAACACGCTGATCGAAGTGGCTTGGACGATCATCCCCGTCCTCATCCTCGTCGGCATCGCGGTTCCCTCGTTCCGCCTGCTATTCCAAGAGCTTGAAATTCCGAAGGCCGATCTCACGATCAAGGCCACGGGCAAGCAGTGGTACTGGAGCTATGCCTACCCGGATAACGGCAAGTTTGAATTCGACTCGCTGATGGTCGCCGACAAGCAGCCGCGCCTGCTCGGCGTCGACAATGAAGTCGTCGTTCCGGTCAACAAGGTGATCCGCGTTCAGGTCACCGGCGCCGACGTTATCCATTCCTTCGCCATCCCCTCGTTCGGCATCAAGATCGACGCCGTGCCGGGTCGCCTTAACGAGACGTGGTTCAAGGCGACCAAGGAAGGCATGTTCTACGGCCAGTGTTCGGAATTGTGCGGCAAGGATCACGCGTTCATGCCGATCGCAATCCGCGTGGTGAACGATCAGGAATTCGCGACATGGGTCGAGGCGGCGAAGAAGAAATTCGCCAGCAACCCGTCGAACGAATTTGCATCGATCGGTGCGGCGGCTCGCTGAGCCGCGAATGAAGGAGGCGGCCGCGGGCCGTCTCAAGACTGAAGGTTGACGGGACTGCAAGGTTCAAAGGACTCGAAAATGGCCACCTCCGCTGCAACTCACGCCCATGACGATCATGCGCACGACCATCCAACAGGATGGCGGCGCTACGTCTATTCGACGAACCACAAGGACATCGGAACGATGTATCTCGTGTTCGCGATCATCGCCGGCATCATCGGCGGCGCGATGTCGATCGCGATCCGCGTCGAACTGATGTATCCGGGCGTGCAGCTGTTCCACGAGTCGCACACCTACAACGTGTTTGTCACCTCGCACGGCCTGATCATGATCTTCTTCATGGTGATGCCGGCGATGATCGGCGGGTTCGGCAACTGGTTCGTGCCGCTGATGATCGGCGCGCCGGACATGGCGTTCCCGCGCATGAACAACATTTCGTTCTGGCTGCTACCGGCTTCGTTCGCGCTGCTTCTGATCTCGACGTTCGTCGAGGGCGAGCCGGGCGGCAACGGCGTCGGTGCCGGCTGGACGATCTACGCGCCGCTTTCCACGTCAGGCCATCCGGGGCCGGCGGTGGACTTTGCGATCCTGTCGCTGCATCTGGCCGGTGCGTCGTCGATTCTCGGCGCGATCAACTTCATCACCACGATCTTCAACATGCGCGCGCCGGGCATGACCCTGCACAAGATGCCGCTGTTCGTGTGGTCGATCCTGGTCACCGTGTTCCTGCTCTTGTTGTCGCTGCCGGTTCTCGCCGGCGCAATCACCATGCTGCTGACCGACCGCAATTTCGGCACGACGTTCTTCTCGGCCGAAGGCGGCGGCGATCCGGTGCTGTTCCAGCATCTGTTCTGGTTCTTCGGTCACCCCGAAGTTTACATTCTCATTCTGCCGGGCTTCGGCATGATCTCGCAGATCGTGGCGACCTTCTCGCGCAAGCCCGTGTTCGGCTATCTCGGCATGGCCTATGCGATGGTTGCCATCGGCGCAATCGGCTTCGTGGTGTGGGCGCACCACATGTACACGGTCGGCATGTCGAGCGCGACGCAGGCCTACTTCGTCGCAGCCACGATGGTGATCGCGGTGCCGACGGGCGTTAAGATCTTTTCGTGGATCGCAACGATGTGGGGCGGCTCGATCGAATTCAAGACGCCGATGGTCTGGGCGATGGGCTTCATCTTCCTGTTCACGCTCGGCGGCGTCACCGGCGTCGTGCTGGCGAATGCCGGCGTCGATCGCGTGCTGCAGGACACTTATTACGTCGTCGCGCACTTCCACTACGTGTTGTCGCTCGGTGCCGTGTTCGCGATCTTCGCGGGCTGGTACTACTGGTTCCCGAAGATGTACGGCTACATGTACTCGGAATTCATCGGCAAACTGCACTTCTGGTTCACCTTCGTCGGCGTCAACCTCGTGTTCTTCCCGCAGCATTTCCTCGGCCTGTCGGGAATGCCGCGCCGTTACGTCGACTATCCCGATGCATTCGCCGGATGGAATCTGGTGTCGTCGATCGGCTCCTACATCTCGGGCTTCGGCGTGCTCATCTTCATCTACGGCGTCGTTCAGGCTTTCGTGAAGAAAGTGCCTGCCGGCGACAATCCGTGGGGTGCCGGTGCAACGACGCTGGAATGGACGCTGTCGTCGCCGCCGCCGTTCCATCAGTTTGAAGTTCTACCACGCGTTCAGTGAACGCTGCCGTCTCAATAAGCATCCGCCACGGCCTCAAGGCCGCTGGCGGGTGACGCGTTAGAGGAAGTTCTCTTGTCGGCTGTTGACCATCACGCGATCGATCTGGCTCCGCGAATCTCGGAAGCGGGCGTTGCCGATTACGTCGCACTGCTCAAGCCGCGCGTGATGTCGCTGGTCGTGTTCACCGCGCTGGTCGGTCTTGTGATCGCGCCGGGACATCTGCACCCGGTTCTCGCCATCACCTCCATCCTTTGCATTGCCATCGGCGGCGGTGCGTCAGGTGCCATGAACATGGCGCTGGAGGGCGATATCGACGCGTTGATGTCGCGCACTGCTAACCGCCCGATCCCGCGCGGCCGCGTGCTTCCCGGAGAGGCGCTCGCTTTCGGTCTGACGCTGGCGTTCTTCTCGGTGATGACGCTCGGCATTCTCGTGAATTGGCTGGCAGGCGGATTGCTCGCGTTCACGATCTTTTTCTACGTCGTGGTCTATACGCTGTGGCTGAAACGCTGGACCGCGCAGAACATCGTGATCGGCGGTGCTGCCGGCGCGTTGCCTCCCGTGGTCGCATGGGCCGCGGCGACCGGATCGCTTTCGCCTGAGCCGATCCTGCTGTTTCTCATCATCTTCATGTGGACCCCGCCGCACTTCTGGGCGCTCGCGTTGTTTCGCACCGACGACTACGGACGCGCGAACGTGCCGATGCTGCCGAACGTCGCCGGACCCGATGCAACGCGGCTTCAAATCCTGCTCTATACGATGTTGCTGGTGACGGTCGCGGTATCGCCGTGGCCGCTGGGATATTTCGACGAAATCTACGGCGCAACATCGCTCGTGCTCGGTGTCGGCATGATGTTGCTTGCGATCAAGGTGTATCGTCATCGCACCGGCAGCGAAGCGCTTCGCGCGACGCGGCAGCTGTTCAAGTTTTCCATCGTCTATCTGTTTATGCTGTTTGCCGTGCTGCTGCTCGAAGTCGTCGTGGCCGGACTTGCGCGAGTGTTGTCATGAGTGCGCGCGTGGCGAAAAAGAAAACGGCCTCGAAAGCCAAGAAACAGCCGAAGGGGATTGTCCTCACCCCGCAGCAGAAAAAGCGTCAACGGGAACGCTCGATTGCCATTGCACTGTCGCTCGGCGTTTTGGTCATCCTCTTTTTCGCAGTCACGATGGTCAAGGGACCGGCCGTGCTGACGCGGCCGATCTGACGGACAATCGATCATGACCTCGCAGCCCAACGACATCCGCAAGCCGCCGCCGAAAAACCGGGACATCATGGTGGCGTCGATCTGCGGCTTCGTCGTGGCGTTCATGGTCGGCGCGTCCTATGCCGCCGTGCCGTTCTATAACTGGTTCTGCCGCACCACCGGCTTCAACGGCACCACACAAGTCGCGACATCTGCGCCTGAAACGTCGATCGGCCGGCACATCTCGGTTCGCTTCGATTCGAATGTCAGCGGCGGGCTGCCGTGGAAATTCGAACCCGAAAAGAATTCGGTCGACGTCAAGATCGGCGAGGTCGTGACCGTCTACTACACCGTGACTAATCAAGCTGCGCGCGCGACCACCGGGCAGGCCGCATATAATGTCGCGCCGCTCACCGTCGGCTCGTACTTCCAGAAGATCAACTGCTTTTGCTTCACCGAGCAGACCTTTGCGCCCGGCGAAAAGCGCGAACTTGCTGTGGTTTTCTATGTCGATCCGAAGATCGCGGACAACCACGACTACGACGACCTGAATTCGATCACCCTGTCCTATACGTTTTATCCGGTCAAAGATCCCGAGCCCAAGCCTGTCGCGGCGACGGAAGCGGATAAGCGCAAAGGCAGTCTCTAGCAGAATATGATATGCTGAACAGGAACAAGCGCCGGTCTTTCCGGCAACGCTCACGGAGAACCTAAGATGGCCGACGCTCACGCCAAACATCACGACTATCATCTCGTCGATCCGAGCCCGTGGCCGATCGTCGGGTCGATCTCGGCGTTCATCATGGCGGTGGGTGCCATTTCGTGGATGCATCATCTGTATGCCGCTGCTCCGCTGGTGTTCGGCGTGGGCACCGTTGGCGTGCTCTACACGATGGCGAGCTGGTGGGCGGACGTGATCCGCGAGGCGACCTACAAGGGCGATCACACCCGCGTCGTTCAGCTTCATCACCGCTACGGCATGATCCTGTTCATCGCTTCAGAAGTGATGTTCTTCGTGGCTTGGTTCTGGGCCTACTTCAATTCGGCGCTCTTCCCTGGCGATCCGGTTCACGCCACGCGCGACGCGCTGTTCGGCGGCGTGTGGCCGCCGAAGGGGATCGAGACTTTCGATCCGTGGCATCTGCCGCTGCTCAACACGCTGATCCTGCTCACCTCGGGTACAACCGTGACGTGGGCACATCACGCACTTCTGGAAAACGACCGTCAGGGTCTGAAGTGGGGTCTCATCCTCACTGTTCTCCTGGGCGCGTGTTTCACCTGCGTGCAGGCTTATGAGTATAGCCATGCGGCCTTTGCCTTCTCGGGCAACATTTACGGCGCGACCTTCTTCATGGCGACCGGCTTCCACGGCTTCCATGTTCTGGTCGGAACCATCTTCCTGATCGTGTGTCTGCTGCGCGCCTATGCGGGCCAGTTCACGCCGACGCAGCATCTCGGCTTCGAATTCGCGGCCTGGTACTGGCACTTCGTCGACGTGGTGTGGCTGTTCCTGTTCATCTGCATCTACGTCTGGGGACACGGCCCCGAAGGCGTCGCCCACGGCGGTCATTGACCGCGCGTTGCGAATAGAGATCGAGGGCGGCCTGTGTGCCGCCCTTTTTCGTGAACGGCATCGCTCACCTTTGGCTGAGACTTTGCCGCATTTTTCTGAGATAGGCTGAGCGCGATGTCAGAGCATAACGAGCCTTCAACCGCCGTATCCCCATTCTCCGCGGGGCTTCGCTGTCGCTGCCCGCGTTGCGGCGAGGGCAGGCTCTATGACGGCTTTCTCAATTTGCGCAAACGGTGCGATGTCTGCGGCCTCGACTACGCCTTCATGGATTCCGGCGACGGTCCGGCGATCTTCATAATTTTGATCGCTGGATTCATTGTCGTCGCCGCGGCGCTGATCGTCGAGATCAAATATCAGCCGCCATTCTGGCTGCACGCGGCACTATGGATACCGCTCATTCTCGCGGTGACGCTATGGCCGCTGCGCGCCATGAAGTCGCTGCTGATCGCCCTGCAGTTCCATCACAACGCGGCCCCCGGCGAACTCGTCAAGCGCGAGCCGGAATGAAACGCGCAAAAAAGAAAGCCGCGCCACGTTCGCGCAGCATCGCAGGTCTTGCAGTCATTGTGCTTGTGACGATCGCGGTGCTGATCAGCCTCGGTATCTGGCAGCTGCATCGCAAGGATGAAAAACATGCGCTGATTGCAGCGCTCACGCAGCGCCTCGCTGCGGCACCGATTGCCTTGCCGCCGAAATCGCAATGGCAAAATCTTTATCCCGGGCATGACGAATTCACCCGCGTCACGTTCGAGGCCACGATGGATACGCGTCCCGACGCAAAGGTTTTCAGCTCGGGCTCTGCTCTCCGCACGGACATTTCCGGCCTCGGCACATTCGTCTTTGTTCCGGCACGGCTACGCGACGGATCCGTTGTCGTCGTCGATCGCGGGTTTGTTTCCGACGGATCGAACGCCGAACCGATATTGCTTCAGGTCTTCAGACTGACCGGCTACATCCGCTTCCCGGAAAAAGCGGGATGGTTCACACCCCATGAGGAAGCGGCCAAGCGCTTGTGGTTCGTGCGCGATCATTTGGCGATGGCCAAGGCGAACGATTGGGGCGAGGTCGCGCCGTTCTACGTCGATCTTGAATCGTCGGTACCGGCGTCAGCGCTGCCGAAGGCCGGTCCGCTGCAGGTTCATCTCAAGGATGACCACCTGCAATATGCGATCACCTGGTTTGCGTTGGCGCTGGCTGTTGCGGCGACCTTCGGGTTCTGGATCGCAGCACAGCGCCGCCGCTAGGCCGAATTGCGCGGCTTTGGCTCCTTGTGACGCAGGAAGTCAGCCGATATGGTTCGGCTCGATTTCACCCGGCGTGAAGTCGATAATCATTCATTGTCAAAGGCTTATCAGGACGTAAGCCTTTGGAGGACCACTTGGCGGCCTATATCTCGACCAGGGGCGAAGCGCCCAAACTCGGCTTTTGCGACGTGATGCTGACGGGGCTTGCCCGCGACGGCGGACTTTACGTGCCTGAAGTCTGGCCGCAGCTCGATCCGAAAACCATCGCGGGATTTTTCGGACGTCCCTATTGGGAAGTCGCTGTCGAAGTCATTCGTCCGTTCGTCGCCGGAGAAATTTCCGATTCCGATCTCGGACGCATGGCGGCGGAAGCCTACGCCACGTTCCGCCATCCGGCGGTCGTGCCGATCGACCAGATCAACGCGCATGAGTTCGTGCTCGAATTGTTTCACGGGCCGACGCTTGCGTTCAAGGACGTCGCGATGCAGCTCTTGTCGCGGCTGATGGATCACGTGCTAGCGAAGCGCAATCAGCGAACCACCATTGTCGTTGCGACCTCAGGCGATACCGGCGGCGCTGCGGTCGATGCTTTCGCCTGCCGCGACAACGCCGATCTGATTGTTCTGTTTCCCAATGGCCGTATATCGGACGTTCAACGCCGGATGATGACGACGTCGGGCGCTGCGAACGTGCACGCGCTCGCCATCGAAGGTCACTTCGACGACTGCCAGTCGCTCGTCAAGGCGATGTTCAACAATCACAAATTCCGCGATTCCGTATCGCTGTCGGGCGTCAACTCGATCAACTGGGCGCGCATTGTCGCGCAGGTCGTCTATTATTTCACGGCGGCGGTGGCGCTGGGCGCGCCTTCGCGCGAGGTCGACTTCACGGTGCCGACCGGAAACTTCGGCGACATCTTCGCCGGCTATGTCGCCAAGCGCATGGGATTGCCCGTGCGGCGGCTGCGCATCGCCTCGAACGTCAACGACATTCTGGTGCGCACGCTCAAGACCGGCATCTACGAGGTGCGCGATGTGCACGCGACTGCTTCGCCCTCGATGGACATCCAGATCTCGTCGAATTTCGAGCGGCTGATTTTTGAAGCCTCTGGACGCGACAGCGCAACCGTGCGCTCGCTGATGGGGTCGCTCGCGCAATCCGGACGCTTCGTTCTGCCGGACGGCGTACTCGCCAATATCCGCAAGGATTTCGAGGCCGGTCGCGCCGATGAAACCGAAACAAGCGCTGCAATCCGCTCGGTGTGGCGCGAATGCGGCGATCTGGTCGATCCGCACACGGCGGTCGCACTTGCGGTTGCCGATCAAGACAAGCCGGTTTCGACTGTGCCGAATATCGTTTTGTCCACCGCGCACGCTGCGAAATTCCCGGATGCGGTGGAAGCGGCGTGCGGCGTTCGTCCGGCGCTGCCGGCGTGGCTCGACGGTTTGATGTCGAAGTCCGAAAAAATCAAAGTCATGAAGAACGACCAGAGTGAAGTCGAGCGGTTCGTGCTCTCCGTCAGCCGTGCGGCCAAGCAGGGGGTATCTTGATGGGAGTGGACGTCACCAAACTTGCTTCGGGCCTCACCGTCATCACCGATACCATGCCGCATCTGGAGACGGCGGCGCTCGGCGTGTGGACCGGCGTCGGCGGCCGCGATGAGAAGGCGGATGAACACGGCATCTCGCATCTTCTGGAGCACATGGCCTTCAAGGGCACCACGAACCGCAACGCGCGCGAAATCGTCGAACACATTGAAGCTGTCGGTGGCGACCTCAATGCTGCAACATCGACCGAGACTACGGCCTATTACGCGCGCGTCCTGAAAGCGGACGTGCCGCTCGCGCTCGATGTTCTCTCCGACATTCTCACCAATCCATCGTTTGCGACGGAAGAACTCGAGCGCGAAAAAAACGTGATCGCGCAAGAGATCGGCGCCGCGCAGGACACGCCGGACGATGTCGTGTTCGAGCATCTCAGCGAATTGTGCTACCCGGACCAGCCGCTCGGACGCACGCTGCTCGGCACGCCGCAGACACTCGCGGGCATCGACCGCAATGGGCTGCACTCCTATTTAGCTACACATTATCACGGTCCTGAAATGGTCGTGGCTGCCGCCGGCGCGGTCGATCACAAGCAGGTTGTCGCCGAGGCCGAAAAGCGCTTCGCGGGATTCGCCGCGACGCCGTCGCCGAAGCCGACGCCAGCTATGTTCGGCAAGGGCGGCTCGCGGGTGATTCACCGCGACCTCGAACAGGCGCATCTGACGCTCGCACTCGAAGGCGTGCCGCAGAAGGATCTTTCGCTGTTCAGTCTGCAGGTATTCACCAACATTCTCGGCGGCGGAATGTCGTCGCGACTGTTCCAGGAAGTGCGTGAGAAGCGCGGACTCTGCTACTCGATTTACACCTTCCACGCGCCCTATTCCGACACCGGATTCTTCGGTCTCTACACCGGCACCGATCCGAGCGACGCGCCGGAAATGATGGAGGTCATCATCGACGAAATCAGCAATGCGGCCGAGACGCTGACGGAGGCTGAAATCGCGCGCGCCAAGGCGCAGATGAAGGCGGGGCTTCTGATGGCGCTGGAAAGCTGCAGCGCGCGTGCCGAGCAGATGGCGCGGCATATTCTCGTTCACGGCCGGCCGCTGACCGTCGAAGAACTGGTGGCGCGAATCGACGATGTCAGTGTCGAGACCGCGCGCAACGCCGCACGCGCACTTTTAAGTCGCAGCCGTCCTGCGGTCGTGGCGCTCGGAAACGGACGCGGGCTCGATAAGGCGGTGTCCTTTGCAGAGGGTCTGTCCCGGCCCAAGGCACGAGCCCTTCTGCACTAGGTATTGCAACGGCTGGCGAAGTTTACGCTTTGCGCTAAACTCACTCTCACCAAAACAGCGAATAACGGTTTGTCACGTGGCTCTGTTTCGTCTGCCATCGGCATCGGCTCCCGCTCTGGCCCCTCAGGGACAAGGCCTGAGGCTCCGTGCGCCGGTCATGGCGGATTACACCGAATGGAGTGCACTTCGCGAAATCAGTCGCGCATTCCTGACGCCGTGGGAGCCGATCTGGCCCTCAGATGATCTGACGCGAACCGGATTTCGCCGCAGGCTCCGGCGTTACGCTGAGGATATGGCAGAAGACCGCGCCTATCCGTTCGTGATCGTGCGTTCGAACGATGGCGCGCTCGTCGGCGGCGTGACGCTCGCGAATGTGCGGCGTGGCATCGTGCAGGCTGGGACCATTGGCTACTGGATTGGACAACCTTTTGCTGGCAAGGGCTATATGACGTCTGCCTTGAAGGTCTTGCTGCCGACGCTGTTTGGCGAGCTCAATCTGCATCGTGTGGAAGCTGCCTGCATTCCCAACAACGTCGCCTCTGTGAAGGTGCTCGAGAAATGCGGCTTTGCACGAGAGGGACTTGCGCGGCGGTATCTCTGCATCAACGGCATCTGGCAGGATCACTATCTTTACGGCCTGCTGGACGAGGATGTTCGCGGTTAATCAGTGCGGCTGCGAAGGCCGGTTACGCCTTTGGTTCGCCGTCTTTGGCCTGCTATAAGCGCGGGTCTAGTTTTGGGACCCGCCGGAAGCCATCATGAAATTCAATGCGAAGCGCACCGCCGGCGCGATGCTGGCGATACTGGCGGCGAGTGCGCTTACCGGCTGCGGCGGCGGCAGCATGTTCGGTTCGTCTTCAGGACCGAGTTCGGGTTCTGTCGGCAGCCGGTTCAGCCAGTTGTTCGGCTCCAATTCGCAGGAAGCAAAAACCTCGGATACACCGGCGACGCCATCGACGCAGGCCACCGACAACAGCAGCGATCTGACATGCCCGAGCGTGCAGATTCGCTTCGGCGCATCGACCCTCGCCGTGGGGCTGCCTGGCAAACCCGCAAGCGGCAACGATCTGCGCTATCAGGGCACGATCACGCGCACAGCACGCGACTGCAATCTCACCAATGGGCAGATTTCGGCGCGCATCGGCATCGTCGGCCGCATCATCGTCGGCCCAGCCGGAGCGCCGCCGACGGTGGATGTACCGATCCGTGTCGCCGTGGTTCAGGACGGCGCGCCGGAGAAGATCGTCACGACAAAGGCCTACAAGACCAGCGTCAGCATCGCGCCGGGTGACCTCAACGCCGATTTCAGTCTGGTTGCGGAAGATCTCGTCTATCCCGCGCCGACAGCGAGCGCCAACGACTCTTATATTTTCTATGTCGGTTTCGATCCGGCTGGCCTCAAGCCGGAAGCGCCAGCGAAGGGCAAAAAGAAGCGATAGCTGTCTGCGGATACAAAAAAGCCGGCGTCGAATTTTCGCGCCGGCTTTGTTCTGGTACGTATCGCTCTCTTAGTTGAGCTTATCGCGAACGTCCTTGATGCCCTTCGTAATCAGATCCTCTGCCACGTTGCCCTTGACGGTCTGCGACATGATCGAGCTTGCCGCCGCAACCGCCGCTTCGGCAGCCGCAGCGCGAACGTCGGCGATCGCCTGAGTTTCCGCCTGCGCGATCTTGGTCTCGGCAGCCTTGGTGCGGCGTGCGACGAAATCTTCCATCTTCGCCTTGGCTTCGGAAGCGATGCGTTCGGCGTCGGCCTTTGCGCCGCCAATGATGTCCTGCGCTTCGCGTTCTGCGCTCTTGGCCTTTTCGCGATACTCCGCGAGCAGCTTGGCCGCTTCGTCCTTGAGGCGGCGCGCGTCGTCGAGTTCGGACTTGATGCGGTCGCGGCGATGGTCGAGCGCGGTCAGCACCTTCTTGTGGACGCCGATATAGATGAACACGCCCATCAGGATCGCGAAGCCAACGGCGACCCAGGTTTCGGCTTCCTGCAGCATATGCAACATCGCCTTATCCCTTCAGAGTCGCATCGACCGCGCTGGCAACCGCCTTGGCGTCCGGTGCTACGCCGGTCAGCTGCTGCACGATGGCGGAAGCTGCGTCCGACGCGATGGTGTTGACGTTGCTCATCGCAGCCTTGCGCGTTGCCGCGATGGTCTTCTCCGCGTCGGCGAGCTTTGCGGCCAGACGATCTTCGAGCGTCTTGCGTTCGGCTTCGGCCTGCGCGTTGAACTTCTCGCGGGCTTCCGTGCCGATCGCCTGAGCCTTGGCGCGGCTGTTGGCGAGTTCGGCCTCGTAAGCCTTCAGCGCGGAGTCCGACTGGTCCTTCAGCTTCTGCGCATCTGCGAGATCGGTATCGATCGCACCCTGACGCGCGTCGATCGTGCCGCCGACTTTCGGCAGCGCGAGGCGCGACACGATCAGATAAAGCGCGACGAATGCGATCAGCAGCGAAACCAGCTGCGAAGCGAACGTGCTCTTTTCGAACGGCGGGAAAGTGCGGGCGTGCCCGCCATCCGCTTCGGTGTGAGCCGCTGGCTTTCCATGACTTTCAGCCACGGCAGTCTCCTCTACGCCCGGCCGCGGTCCGCAAGCGAACCGCGCCGGTCAGACGGTGAACTTAGAGCGCGAACAGAAGCAGGAGCGCGATCAGCAGCGAGAAGATGCCGAGCGCTTCGGTCACGGCGAAGCCGAAAATCAGGTTGCCGAACTGGCCCTGGGCTGCCGACGGATTGCGCACCGCTGCGGCGAGGTAGTTGCCGAAGATGATGCCCACGCCTGCGCCCGCGCCGCCCATGCCGATGCATGCGATGCCTGCGCCGATGTATTTTGCTGCTACTGGATCCATAACGAACTCCTTGTTGGATTTTTGAAAAGACTGGTGAGAGGCGACCTTCTTAAAAGATCAAGTCAGTGGCCCGGATGAATTGCATCGTTGATGTAGATGCAGGTGAGGATGGTGAAGACGTAAGCCTGAAGGAACGCGACCAGCAATTCGAGTGCGGTCAGAGCGATCACCATGCCGAGCGGTAGAACGGCCCCGAAATAGCCGAGGATGCCGATGCCGGCGAGAACCGGAATGAAGCTCGCGAAAACCTTCAGCGCGATGTGGCCGGCCAGCATGTTCGCGAACAGACGCACCGAATGCGAGATCGGGCGCAGGAAGAACGAGAATACTTCGATGAACACGACCAGCGGCAGGATGAAGATCGGAATGCCCGATGGGACGAACAGTTTGAAGAATTTCAGGCCGTTCTTGTAGAAGCCGTAGATCACGACGGTGAAGAACACCAGAAATGCCAGCGCGGCCGCGACGATGATGTGGCTGGCAATGGTAAAGGTGTAGGGGATGATGCCGACGAGGTTCGATACCGCCAGAAACATGAACAGCGAGAAGATCAGCGGGAAGAATTTCATGCCTTCTGTGCCCGCCGTCGAACGGATCGTGTTGGCGACGAACTCGTAGGAAATCTCCGCGACCGATTGCAGGCGTCCCGGCACCAGCTTGCGGCCCGGCAACAGCATCAGGATCGCGACGATCGCGACTGCGATGAACATGTAGAGGGACGAATTGGTGAAGGCGATCTCCTGACCGCCGATATGGCCGATCGTGAAGATCTTCTGGATATTGAACTGGTGGATCGGATCCATCCGCGTCGCATCTCTCGGTCGGCCGGCGTACCGGCTTGGATAAAATTGTTCGCTATCGGCCCGGATCGTTCGAGGTCATGCTCGCGGAGCGCACCACGTTTCTCACCCCGGCCGCGAAGCCGAGCAGCAGAAACACGATCATCCCCCACGGCGATGTCGACAGAAGCTTGTCGAGACCCCAACCCATCAAAGCTCCGACAAGGACTCCCACGACCAGCTCGGAAGAAAGCCGAAGACCGCGCGCCATCAACGAAGCGTTGGCTGCCTGATCCCCGCTTCCGGCGCCGGTCTGGCCTGTCTGAGCCTTTCGACTGTCCTTCAATTGGGACAGCCGGTGGTCCAGATCGCCGAGTCTTGCGGAAAGCGCAGCTTCATCGGACGACCGCTTGTCGCGGTTTCCATTTTTGCCCTTGTCCGTGCCGCCCGACATGCTGTGGAGACTCGAAACAACGCTGAAATGGATGAAAACGACGCGAAATCGCCCTCAAAAGCCGCGCGGACCATACTTAGCACCCAAATCCAAGTCAAGGCTCCGTGAACCATAGCTAAGGTATTGGATTTGATCGCTTTATTCCGGAATTTTTTCCCCTGTTCGTGCACGTCATCGCACTGCGATATCAGCCGCGACCGAGACCCTGCTACCGCCGTCCGACCTGCTTGATCGGGCCGCTTTCGTCTGTTCGGATGCCGCCTCCAAAACCAAAAGGGCACAATCCGGATGGCGCGCTCGATCGACTATTATTTTTCCCTGCAATCGCCATGGGCCTATATCGGCCATGCGCTGTTCGAGGACGTGGCGAAGGCCAACAAACTGACGATCAACTACAAGCCGGTGCTGCTGGTCGAACTGTTTTCCGAAACCGGCGGCTTGCCGCTCGCCAAGCGTCACCCAGCGCGGCAGCGCTATCGCCTGCTCGAACTGCAGCGCTGGCGCGACAAGCGCGGATTGAAATTTCACCTCAAGCCGAAACACTGGCCATTCAACCCGCGATTGGCGGACGGCGTCGTTCTCGCCGCGATGGAAGCGGGGCAGAATCCTGAACCGTTTATGCGCCGCGCCTACAAGGCGATCTGGGAAGATCAGCTTGATCTTGGCGATGCCGCAACCATCGCAAAGATTGCGGATGAATCGGGGCTTGCCGGCGCAAAACTCGTCGAGCGCTCTGAGTCGGACGCGATCGGCGCGCTCTACGAGACAAATCGTCAGGATGCGATTGCATCCGATGTGTTCGGTTCGCCGTCTTTCGTGCTCGACGGCGAAATCTTCTGGGGCCAGGACCGGATCGAATCGCTGGCCGACGCGTTGAAATCCGGCCGCAAAGCTTACACATCGGACGTCTAGGTTGCGGCTCGGCCGCAGTCATTCGAGGACCGGATATGCGCAGGCTTCTGTTTCTGTGTTTCGCTGCATCGATCGTCCTTCCAACGATGGTCACGCGGGCTGACGCTCAGTCCGTGCCGGACACCGAGAACGGCCGCTATACGCTGTCGCCGGTCGCGGGCGATTTCTTGCGGCTCGACACGCGCACCGGCGCTGTCTCCACCTGCAGCAACAAGGATGGATGGGTTTGCCGTGCCGTGCCGGACGAGCGTTCGGCGCTGGATACGGAGATCGGCCGACTGCAGTCCGAGAACAAGTCGCTAAAGGAGCAGCTCGCGCAGCGCGATGCAGCCGCATCGGGCAAGGCCGATTTAACGCCGAAGCCGGACGGCAAGAAAAGCACGGACTCGCTCGACAGCAATTTCGACCGTCTGCGCGCCGACAATCAAAAACTTCTGGCGCTGATCGACAAAATGTGGGGCCGCATTCTGGAGATGGCGAACCAGGTGCAGAAAAAATTGTCCGAGAAGATCTGACAGGTTAGCCAGATACGGTGCAAAAAATCGGCCACGGATCGCCCCGTGGCCGATGTCGTTTCAAACCGGCTGCGCCGGTCCGAATGTTACTTGGTGATGTCGACGTCCTTCGTTTCCGGCAGGAAGAAGAAGCCGACAACTGCGGTGATCGACGCGAAGATGATCGGGTACCAGAGACCGGCATAGATGTCGCCGGTCGAGGCCACGATCGCGAACGCGGTCGCAGGCAGCAACCCGCCGAACCAGCCGTTACCGATATGATACGGCAGCGACATCGATGTGTAGCGGATGCGGGTCGGGAACAGCTCGACCAGCATCGCAGCGATCGGTCCGTACACCATCGTGACGAAGATCACGAGGATGAACAATAGGCCGATGATGGCAGCCACCTGCGGACGGAAAATATCGAACGGGTTCGACATTTTCACGATGCCGGGTGCACCGGCTGCCGGATAACCGGCGTCCTTCACGGCCGCGGCAACCAGCGGGTTCGACGTCTTGGCGTCAGTGTAAGGAACTTCCTTGCCGTTCACCACGACCTTCACGCCGGAGCCTGCCGCGCCAAATGTCGTCGCATACTTGACCGACGACTGAGCGAGGAAGGCACGGGCCGTATCGCAAGGAGCCGAGAACACGCGGGTGCCGACCGGGTTGAACAAGTCACCGCAGCCGGCCTTGTCGGCAACCACTTCGACCTTGGTCTGCTCGATGGCCTTTTCCAGCGCCGGGTTGGCGTTGGACGAGATCATGCGGAAGATCGGGAAGAAGGTGAGAGCCGCAATCAGGCAGCCTGCGAGGATGATGGGCTTGCGGCCGATCTTGTCCGACAGCGCGCCGAACACGATGAAGAAGCCGGTGCCGAACACAAGCGACCACGCGATCAGAAGGTTCGCGGTATAGCCGTCGACCTTCAGAATCGATTGCAGGAAGAACAGCGCATAGAACTGTCCGGTGTACCAGACGACGCCCTGACCCATCGTGCCGCCGATCAGGGCGAGGATGACGATCTTGGCGTTGCTCCAGTTGGCGAAAGCGTCGGTCAGAGGCTGCTTGGAGCCCTTGCCCTCTTCCTTCATCCTCTGGAACACCGGCGATTCATTCAATCTCAGACGAATGATAACTGAGACGCCGAGCAGGATGACGGATACCAGGAACGGAATGCGCCAGCCCCATGCCGCGAAGTCGGCTTCGCCGAGGAACGTGCGGGTGAAGAGAATCACCAGCAGCGACAGGAACAGGCCGAGGGTCGCAGTCGTCTGAATGAACGAGGTGTAGTAGCCGCGCTTATCCTTGGGAGCATGTTCGGCGACGTAAGTCGCGGCACCGCCATACTCACCGCCGAGCGCGAGACCCTGCAGCAGGCGAAGACCGATCAGGATGATCGGAGCTGCGATGCCGATGGTCTTGGCGTTAGGCAGAAGGCCGACGATGAAAGTCGACAGACCCATGATGACGATGGTGACGAGGAAGGTATATTTGCGGCCGACGATGTCGCCGACGCGGCCGAACACAATCGCGCCGAATGGACGAACGAGGAAGCCGGCTGCGAATGCGAGAAGCGCGAAGATGTCGCGGGTTGCCGGAGGATAGTCGCTGAAGAACTGTGCGCCGATGATGGCGGCCAGCGAACCGTAGAGATAGAAGTCGTACCACTCGAAGACAGTACCGAGCGAAGATGCCAAAACGACGAAACGTTCGTCTTTCGTCATCCCCCCCGCTCGCGTTGAACTTGCAGCTATAGTAGTGGCCATTTCAGTTGCTCCCCGAATTGTTGATGCAATACTCGCCACGCGCCGTTCTTGCTGCCGGCTCAAAACGCGGTGAGTTCAGCGTCTGGATAACATTGCCGCGAAACTCGCCCCTATAAGACTTTTGGCTCACCGCGCCTTAAAACAATGCAGGTCACTTTCTTGCATTGCACAAAGAGAGCGTTGATCTAGGATGCGGACAGCGTGAGGCCGGTTGTGCTTGCAACCGTATCCGTCGCGGAGAATGATTGGATTTACTTCATCGCGGAGCGATGAATGGCGTGCTCCTCATCAACATTGGACCGATGAACGCTTCCACAACCCACCTCGTCATCGCCGACGATCACCCGCTGTTTCGCGATGCCTTGCGACAAGCGGTCGCAAGCGTCTTGAGTTCGTCAAAAATCAGTGAAGCGGGTTCGTTCGAGGAGTTGACGGCGCTGCTCGACCGCGAAGCCGACGTCGATTTGATCCTGCTCGATCTGACCATGCCGGGAATCAGCGGATTTTCCGGCCTGATCTATCTGCGCGCCCAGTTTCCGGCGATCCCTGTGGTCATCGTTTCGGCCAGCGACGATCCGGCAACGATCCGCCGTTCGATGGACTTCGGCGCGTCCGGGTTTATCCCCAAGCGCTTCGGTGTCGAGACGCTGCGCGACGCCATCGGAAAGGTGATGCGGGGCGACGTGTGGATTCCGGCCGACATCGATCTGTCGGCTGCCGCCGATCCGGACATGATGAAACTGCGTGACCGCCTCGTAACGCTCACCCCGCAGCAAGTTCGCGTGCTGATGATGCTGTCGGAAGGGTTGCTCAACAAGCAGATCGCGTTCGAGCTTGGCGTCTCGGAGGCAACGATCAAGGCACACGTCTCGGCTATCCTGCAGAAACTCGGCGTCGAGAGCCGTACACAGGCGGTCATCGCGGCGGCCAAGATCGCGGGCGGCCAGTGGTCGCAGGCGAATGTTTCCTGATTCTGAAAGCCTATTCGGCGGCGACGACCTGCTGCGCACGCCATTGTCCGAGAAGCGCACGCATCGCGGCCGGCTTGACGGGTTTGTTTAGCACGACGATGCCGTCCTCGCGCGCCGCGTAGCGCACCTGCGGGCTGCGATCGGCAGTAATCAGAATGGCCGGAATTGTCTCGCCGAATTTCTGGCGGATGTCGCGGATTGCGGCGATGCCGTTGCCGCGATCCAGATGATAGTCGACGAGAAGTCCCGTGACGCGCTGGTTGGCAGCGGCGATCGCTTCCGATGCCGACGCCAGATCGGATGCCGCGATAACCTTGGCGTCCCATCCGGTGAGCAAGGTTTTCATGCCGTCGAGAATCGCACGGTCGTTTTCGATGCACACGATCAACGTGCCGCTCATCGGGGTCTTCTCAGACATGTTGGCATTGGCCAGCGCTGAGACATGCGTGACGGTTTTGGCTATGGGCATGGTGACCGAAAAGCGCGATCCGCCGCTGAGATTGGAATCGACGACAATGCCGTGATTGAGCACGCGCGCCAGCCGCTCCACGATGGACAATCCAAGCCCAAGACCGCGCGCGATGCGCGCGCCCTGATCGAGCCGGTGAAATTCCTTGAAGATTTCGCCGCGCTTGAGAATCGGGATGCCGACGCCGGTATCATAGATGCCGACCTGCAGCGATGCGCCGATCCGCCGGCAGCCGACCAGCACGCGGCCTTTGGGCGTGTATTTGATCGCGTTGGAGATTAGGTTTTGCAGCAGCCGCCGCAGCAGCACGCGGTCGGATGAAACGGCAAGCGTGCAGGGCACGAAGGTGAGCTTGAGCTTCTTGGCCTGCGCAATCGGCCTGAATTCAACCTCCAGCGAACGCAGCAGATCGTTCATTTTAAAGCTCGTAATCGCGGGCGTCATCGCACCGGAATCGAGCCTTGAGATGTCGAGCAGCGCACCGAGAATTTCTTCGATGGCTTCGAGCGAATCGTCGATGTTGCCGACGAGGCGCGCATCTTCGTCGCCGGCCTTGCGCTCGACAAGGCTCGTCACATAAAGCCGCGCCGCATTCAGCGGCTGGAGAACGTCGTGGCTCGCCGCCGCCAGAAACCGCGTCTTGGAAATGTTGGCCTCTTCTGCGTGGCTCTTCGCCAGCGCGAGTTCGCTGTTCAGCCGGGTCAGTTCCTCGGTGCGTTCGCGGACACGCTTCTCCAGTGTCGCATTGGCCCGCTCCAGCGCCTCGGCTGCCTCGAAGCTCGGCGTGATGTCGGTGAAGGTGACGACGAGCGCACCGCCCGGCATGCGGTTGGCGCGTACTTCAATGACGAGATTGCGCTCGGGAAGACGCTCCAGATGCGGCTCGCCTTCGGTCGTGTAGGCGGCGAGCCGTCGCTGCAAAGCGGCTTCGTCGATGCCGCCGTCGGACCGCCCGCTGCTGTCGACATATTCCAGAATGTCCGTAAGCGGCGTTCCGATCTGTACGAACTGCGCAGGGAGATCGAGAAGCTCGCCGAACTGCCGGTTCGACGTGATCAGATGCAATTCCGGATTGAACACCGCGATGCCTTGGCGCACGTGGTTGAGCGCGGTCTGTAGCATCTCGCGATTGAAGTGCAGCGCTGCATGCGCGTCATCGAGCAGCTTGAGCGCGGCTTTGGCGGACACCGCGCGTTTGCGCAGCAACAGCGACATCACGAGGCGCGAGGAGGCGGCACCGATCGAGGACGCGATCAGGTGTTCGGCGTGGCGCAGCAACTGAAAATCGGCCGGTGCGCTTCGCTCGGTGTTGATGCGATGATAGCCGGCAAATGTCTCGAAGGATTCGCGCGCGCGTTCAGGCCCGAGATACTGCGCGACCGTGCTCAAAAGATCCTGCACCGTGACGGTGGTGCGCCAGCGCATGAAGTTCGGCGCAATCGGTGCCAGTTCATTTGGCACGAACAGATCGGCCTGCACGCGTTCGATGGATGTCGGCTGGCGCATCAGCGACAGTACGACATAGGTGAGAATGTTGAGCGAGAGACTCCACAACACGCCGTGGATTAGAGGGCTGAGTTCGGCGCCCAGAAGCGCCTGCGGACGCAGCGCTGCGATTCCGAACAATCCCTCCGCCAGCCATTGCGTGCCGCGTGGATCGACGTCGGCGAAGCTCGGCAGAAACAGTGTGTAGGCCCACACCGCGAAGCCGACCAGCATCCCGCCCATCGCGCCGCGTGCCGTCGAGCGCCGCCAGATCAATCCGCCGAAAAACGACGGCGCAAGTTGCGCGATGGCCGCGAACGACAAAAGACCGATGGCGGCAAGCTGGGTGTTTCCCAGCACGTGATAATAGAGATACGCCATAACCATGATGGCGAAGATCGCGAAGCGCCGCACGTAAAGCAGGAAGTCCGCGTAATCTTGCCGGCCGTCGGGCGCTGCCGGCCGGCGCGACAGCACCATCGGCATCACGATGTCGTTCGACACCATGATGGCGAGCGCCACGCATTCGACGATCACCATCGCGGTCGCCGCCGACAGGCCGCCGACGAAAATGAAGACGCTCAGAAAATTCGAATCCGCCGAGATCGGCAGCGCGAGCACGTACATGTCGCTGTCGGACGTGCCGAACGGGAATGTGATGAGTCCTGCAAGCGCAATCGGAATCACAAACAGATTGATGACAATGAGATAGAGCGGAAACAGCCACCGCGCGCGGCGAACCTCGGATTCGGTGGAGTTCTCCACCACACTGACGTGAAACTGGCGGGGAAGTAGCATGATCGCGATAAACGACAGCAGCGTCATGGAAAGGAAATTGCCGATCGACGGCGTGGCCTGAATGGTGCGCAGCGCCTCCGGCGTTTTCATCGCCCGCTCGATCAGCTCAAGCGGCGTGAACATGTAGAACGTGATGAAAATGCCGGCCGTGAGGAACGCGACGAGCTTGACGATCGATTCGGTTGCCACCGCGAGCATCAGGCCGTGATGATGCTCGGTCGCGTCGCTCTGTCGTGTACCGAACAGAATCGCGAAGATCGCGAGCGTTGCGGTGACAAGGAGCGCGATGTCGCCGACATAGGGAATGCTGGAGATTTCATTGTCGTTGGTGAGGATGGTCTCGAGCGAGGAAGCGACCGCCTTTAGCTGAAGCGCGATGTAGGGGATCGAGCCGATGATGGCGATGCCGGCGGCGGTTGCGGCCACAGCCTGACTCTTGCCGTAACGCGCGGCGATGAAGTCGGCGATGGAGGTGATGTTCTGCGATTTCGCTAGTCTGATGACGCGCATCAGGACTGGCGTGCAGAATGCAATCATCAGCACGGGTCCGATATAGATTGCGAGAAATTCGATGCCGCTGCGTGTCGCAAGGCCGACCGAACCGAAGAACGTCCATGATGTGCAATAGATTGCGAGCGACAGCGGATAGATCAGCCCGCCGATGCGGCCACGCTGGAGTTTGGTGAGGTTTTCGCCGTAGCTCGCGATGACGAACAGCAGCCCGATATAGCCGAAGGCAACTGCGATCACGCTCCAGTCGTGCAGCATGTCATTGGTCCTGCGGGTATCCCGAACCGACCTTAGCCCGCTCCCTTCTCCTTCGCACCCATGCAGGTCTGCAGTCAGCCGATTCGCCGCTTTGTGAAGGGCCCGAATCAGCATATACACGTAAAAGTTGTACCAGAGTCATTTTGCTACTACATAGGGGAATGCAGCGGGAAAGTTGCTGACAATGGAACACGACGCTCCAGTGATCATCGTGGACGACGATCCGTCGGTGCGCGACGCGCTGACACTGCTTTTGAAGATCGAAGGCTTTGCGTCGCAGGCCTTCGGCGACGGCGGCTCTTTTCTTGAAGCGCTGCATTTGAAGAAACCGGCTTGCGTGATCCTCGATTTGCAGCTTCCCGGCACTCCCGGCCTCGAGGTGATGAAGCGGCTCGCGGCGATGCGCTTTCAGGCACCAATTTTCGCCGTCTCCGGTCATTCGGACGTGCCAATGGCCGTCGAAGCCATGAAACTCGGCGCGCTGGATTTTCTGGAAAAGCCGTTCTCGGCAAGCGTCATGATCGAGCGGGTGCGCGAGGCGGTCGCGGCCTACCGGCGTTCGCTTGCGGGACATATCGACGGGCTTTCGGATTTCCCCGGTCGCCATCTGCTGACGAGGCGCGAATGCGATGTGCTGGCGCAGGTGGCGCGTGGCGCGTCGAACAAGGAGGCGGGCAGGCGGCTCGGCATCAGCCCGCGCACCATCGAAGTTCATCGCGCGCGGATCATGGACAAGCTCGGCGCGCGCAACGCGGCAGACTTGATGCGGATCGTGCTGTCGGATGTTCCGTTGCGGCCGTTGGATCGCGTGGCGATCTGAACTATTCCGCCGCCGCAGCCTTGGCGTGGAGCGGCAGGCCGAGGCGATCCCACACCTGCACCAGCGCGTCGGCGAGTTCGTCGATCAGTCCATCGTCGTGATAGGGCGATGGCGTGATGCGCAGACGCTCGGTGCCTTTCGGCACGGTGGGATAATTGATCGGCTGAATGTAGATGCCGAATTCCTCGAGCAGGATGTCGCTGGCCTGTTTGCAGCGCTCCGGATCGCCCACGAAAACCGGCACAATATGGGTGTCGCTGGCAATCACCGGCAATCCCGCCGAGGTAAGAACGGCCTTGGTTCGCGCGGCGCGATCCTGATGACGCTCGCGCTCCCACTTCGACGATTTCAGGTGCTTGATGGCGGCCGCTGCCGCCGAACAGATCGACGGCGGCAGAGCGGTCGTGAAAATAAATCCCGGCGCATAGGAGCGAACCGCATCGACCATCTTGGCGCTGCCGGCGATGTAGCCGCCGAGGCAACCGAACGCCTTCGCCAATGTGCCTTCGAGAACGTCGATGCGATGCATCACGCCGTCGCGTTCGGCAATGCCGCCGCCGCGCGGACCGTACATGCCGACCGCGTGGACTTCGTCCACGTAAGTCATCGCGCCGTATTTTTCCGCGAGGTCGCAGAATTCCTTCAGCGGTGCAACGTCGCCGTCCATCGAGTAAAGGCTCTCGCACACGATCAGCACCGGACGGTTCGGATTCGCTTTCAGCAATTCCTCGACATGGGCTGCGTCGTTGTGACGGAAAATCTTGTATTCGATGCCGGACTGGCGGATGCCTTCGATCATCGAGTTATGGTTGAGCGCGTCCGACAGCACGAGGCAGTTCGGGATCAGCTTGACGATGGTCGCGATGCCGGTCTGGTTCGACACGTAACCCGACGTGAAAACGAGCGCGGCTTCCTTGCCGTGAAGGTCTGCGAGTTCGTCTTCCAGCTGGATCAGCGAATGATTGGTACCGGCGATGTTGCGGGTGCCGCCTGCGCCCGTGCCCGAGCGCGTTGCGGTTTCCACCATCGCGCCGATGACCTTCGGATGCTGTCCCATGCCGAGGTAATCGTTGGAACACCAGATAACGACGTTCTGCTGCCCCTTCGGAGAGTGCCAGATCGCATGCGGGAACCGGCCGGCGATGCGCTCCAGATCGGCGAACACGCGGTAGCGGCGCTCGTCGCGGATGCGCTCTAGCGCGGTCTCGAAGAAGCTATTGTAATCCATTACGAAACCCTGCTGGGAGGCCCGGAAAAAGGCCGGCCCGCGCGTGCAGGCAGGGTCTTTTTAGAGCGTTTCCAGGTTTGCTGTCGAGACGAATTTGTCGCCGAATTGCGCGTCCCGGTTCGGGAATAAAGCTGGTCACACAGCTTTGAAGCGCAGAATCCCCTCGGGCGACATGATCTGGGTCAAACGGCGCTCAACAAGCATGTAATTCACATGCGCAATCAGCTCACCGGCGGCAAAGCCGGTCTGGTGTGCGTCGAGTACATGCTTGTGGAATACGACTGGAACCAGTTCCGCCGAGGTCTTTGGCGTGTCCGCGCAAGCCTCGGAAATTAGCTGACAGCGCTCCTCGTGGTGGTCTGCGAGCTGCTTGATGCGCGTCTTGACGCCGTAGAACGGAACGCCGTGACCCGGCAGCACCAGAACGTCATCCTTCAGAATCTTGCTGAGGCTCGCCAGCGATCGCAGATATTCGCCGAGCGCATTCGCATCCGGCTCGACCGCCCACACGCTGACATTCGGCGAAATCTTGCTCAGTACCTGATCGGCGGAGAGGAAGATATTGTCCGCCTCGCAATAGAGCATGACCTGATCGAGCGCATGACCGCCGCCGGTGATGACCTTGAACTTGCGCGTGCCGATTGAAATCTCGTCGCCGTTCGCGATGCGCCGGTAGGATGCCGGCAAAATCGAAACGCGCTTGAGATAATCCTGTCCGCGCCCAAGCAGTGCCTCTGTGATGTCCTCGCTCATGCCGTGGCGATGGAAGAATTGCCGCATCGCCAGCCTGCGTTCTTCCGAGCCGCGATGCTGATGATAGGCAGCTTGCAGATATTCGACCTGCGACATCCACAGACGGCAGCCGAACCGCTCGGCAATCCATCCCGCAAGACCGACGTGATCGGGATGCGCATGCGTGACGATCAGGCGCGTGATTTTGAAATTTTTCAGCGGACCGTCAAATAGCGTCGTCCATGCCGCGATGGTGGCTTCGTTGCCGATGCCGGTATCGATCACGGTCCAGCCGTCGCCGTCGGCGAGCAGATAGATGTTCACATGGTTGAGACGGAACGGAAGCGTGAGGCGTACCCAAATGATTCCCGGCGCGATCTCGATCGCTTCATCGGGCCTCGGCGGCATCTCGATCGGATAGCGCAATCCGTCGGCGGCAGATGTCGTCGATTTTGCGGTGGCGGTTTGAGGTGTCATCGTCTCGCAATCGCGTGGTGTGGTTCGGCTTAACGCCGCAACGCCGATTGTGCCAGCCGTATTTCGCAGTTGCACAGCAGGAATGCCATGCAGCCGCGTTTGAAACGCCTTATTCGGCGGCGTTCGACGCGATGGAGATGCGGGAGTCGTCAAGCCTCGACTTGATACCGAGACGATCAAGCAGACTGGCATCGCGCGCAGTCTGCGGATTCTTCGTCGTGAGCAGCACGTCGCCGATGAAGATCGAATTCGCTCCGGCGACGAAACACAGCGCCTGCAACTCGTCCGTCATGTAGGAACGTCCCGCCGACAGGCGCACGACACTTTTCGGCATCATGATGCGTGCCACGGCAACCATGCGCGCGAGTGCAATCGGATCCGGCCGCTCCGCGGTGTTCACGACCGGAACGCCCTTCACCTCGTTCCACATATTGATCGGAACGCTTTCGGGGTGCGACGGCAGATTGGCGAGCAACACAAGCATGCCGAGGCGGTCGTCGATCTGTTCGCCCATGCCGATAATGCCGCCGCAGCACACTTTCAAACCGGCGTTGCGCGCATGCGCCAGCGTCTCGATGCGATCTTCCATCGTGCGCGTAGTGATGATGTTGCCGTAGAACTCCGGCGAGGTGTCGACGTTGTGGTTGTAGAAATCGAGGCCAGCGTTGTGCAGGCGCTTGGCTTGCTTATCGGTCAGCATGCCAAGCGTCACGCATGTTTCCATGCCGAGACCTTTGACGGCGCTCACCATCTCGCAAACCTTGTCGAGGTCCTTGTCTTTCGGATTGCGCCATGCCGCCGCCATGCAGAACCGCTCGGCGCCTGCTTCCTTCGCGCGGCGCGCGGTCGCTACCACATCGTCGTGATCCATCAGCTTCGTCGCGGTCACGCCGGTATCGTATTTGGCGCTCTGCGAGCAGTAGCCGCAGTCTTCAGGGCAACCGCCGGTCTTGATGCTCAGAAGGCTCGCCGTCTCGACATGGTTCGGATCGAAATTGCGGCGATGGATGCTCTGCGCCTGGAACATCAGATCGGCGAACGGCAGATCGTACAGCGCCTGCGCCTCAGCGCGCGTCCAGTCGTAGCGCAGCGTATCCGATGAAATAGGCGATACCGTCATGACTGGTCCCTTGCGCTCTTTGCCTTTGCGACAATGCTAGCAGGGACCATGCGGTCTCAAAAGAGTCAATCGGGCGAGGAATGCGTCCGAATCACGAATGCGGTCAGGCCGCGCGAATATCGTGCAGGAACGCGTCGATCTCCGAACGCAGCGTGTCCGCCTCGCGCCGCAATTCGCCGGCCGCACCCAGAACCTGCGTGGCGGCGGCGCCGGCTTCCGACGATGCTTCCGAGACGCCGACAATGTTGGTCGAGACGTCGCTGGTGCCGACGGCGGCGTGTTGAATATTGCGCGCGATTTCGCGTGTTGCTGCGCCTTGCTGCTCGACGGCTGCGGCAATCGCGGTGGTGACTTCGTTGATCGCGCCGATGGTCGAGCCGATGTGGCGGATCGCGCCGACCGCGCCATTCGTGACGCTCTGCATGCTGGCGATCTGCGAGCGGATTTCCTCGGTGGCTTTGGCGGTCTGCTCGGCGAGGTTCTTCACTTCGGCTGCGACGACGGCAAAGCCGCGCCCCGCCTCTCCGGCACGCGCCGCCTCGATGGTGGCGTTGAGCGCGAGCAGATTGGTTTGAGACGCGATTTCCTGAATGAGATCGACCACGCTCGAAATGCGGGATGCGTTCTCGGCGAGGCCTTGCATCGTGGCGTCGGTCTTGGCCGCGTCGCTGACGGCATTGCCCGCGATCTCCGCCGAGCTTGTCACCTGACGGCTGATCTCGGAAATCGACGACGACAGTTCTTCGGTGCCGGACGACACAGTCTGCACGTTGATGGAGGTTTCCTCCGCGGCGGCAGCCACCGCGCCGGCAAGGTTGCTGGAACGGTCGGCGGTGGCCGACATGCTCTGAGCTGTGGTTTGCATCATGTTGGCCGATTGAACGAGGCTTTCGAGAGCCGCGCGAACCTTGTCCTCGAAGCGGGCAATCTGCGTTTCCATGCGCGAGGCTCGCTCGCTCTTGGCGATGCGTTCCTTGTTCTGCTCGCCGGTGAGCATGTTGCTTTCGATCATGCTCTGACGGAACACTTCGAGCGAGCGCTCCATTGCCGCGATCTCGTCCTGGCGGCCGCCGCTTGCAATCGTCACATCGAGGTCACCGTCCGAAAGTCGCTGCATCGCGCGCTGCAACTGTGCGATACGCGCCAGAATATTGCGTCCGACATAGAGCGACACGAACAGCACCGATCCGACCAGCGTCAAGGCACCGAGAATCAGCATGACGGCGGTGGCCAGCGAAATCTTCGCGTGCGCGCGGCCGGCCGAATTTCCGGTCTCGTTCTGCACGCCGTCGACAAGCTGCTTGACGCTGATGTCGAGACCGCGATTGAGCTTGCGGGTCTCTTCGACGACGAGCTTACCGTAGTCATTGGCATCGAGTTCTTTCTGGCGGACTTTGAAAATTCCAGCTTTGCCGTCGCCGAGCGCGGCCAATTTCGATGCAGCGGATTTTATCGCTTTCTCGCCATCGTTCTGCGGCAGAGAACCGAGCAGCGAATTCACCCGCTCAAACTTGCTTTGAAAGGATCGTTGGGAGGCAGCAATGTCCTCGTTCCGGGTTGCGATCAAACCGGCGTTAAGATCGGCCGTCATTCCCGAGGCCGCCGCGATGATCGCATTAAGGCTCGAATCCGGAACGTCTCGTACAACACCTGCCGTCGCGAGAAACGAGTTGAGATGGCGCTGCAACTCCGCAGCCAGCGCGCGGCGCGCCGCGACGATTTCCAGCCGCTCGCCCGCTGCGGAGCGCATGCTGTCCACCATGTCGCCGATACCGTTGTTGGTTTCCGATAGCGCTGCAACGATCGATGCCTCGGTGCCGAGCCGCGCGATCTGCCCGAGCTTCTCGGTCGCCGTGCGATGCGTTTCTTTCATGCGGTCAGCGAGATCGTCGAGTGCGGCCTTGCTCTCTGCGGCGAGCAGCGCTTGTCCCTGGCTTGCAAGGCTCGCGCTTTGCGTGGAAAGCTGCAGCGTCGCCTCAAGGCGCGGAATGTCGTTTTCACTGAGATCGGTGAGCATGCCGCCGAGCTGGCCCAGCATGGTGCTGGCTGTGGCGCTGATGAGGATCGCCATCGCGGCCATGATGCCGAAAGCCATATAGAGACTGCCGCGGACACCGAATTTCGGCCAGGCCAGGCTGAGATGGCCGATTTTTACCTTGGCGAGCGGCGATTTCATGCATTCCCCCAGCTATCCGTCGAATGACGTAAGCCTGGGAGTATCCCGGAACATGGTTAATAAAATTTAGAAGTAAGGAAGAACCGGGCCGGTTCCCTGTTTCGCCATGTGGAATGCGGGAAGGGCTGGTGCTGCCAGACAGGATTGAACTGTCGACCTCTCCATTACCAATGGAGTGCTCTACCACTGAGCTACGGCAGCGAACGCCAGATCCGGATTATGCCATGAATCGGCAAAAAAGCCTCTAAAGGCGGGCGATCCTTGCCATAAGGCTTCCCGCTTCGCAAGCGCGGAAGGCCGATTTGGCGCAGAGTGTGTCTGTGCCGGAACTGCGGCACCCAGCCGGACCACTCCCCCTAAAGCCTTGATCGAATGGGGCATCGCCGCTGCTTCCCGTCCCGACATATAATGGCAGCTTCTGGATCGGCGCATTTTTCGCGATGAATAAAGACGACACACAAGGCAACAAAGGCCGCTCCGCGCGCGACGAGCGGCTGAAGGCGGCGCTGCGCGAAAATCTCAAGCGCCGCAAGGCGCAGGCACGCGGCCGAAACGGCATGACGATCGTCACGCCCGACGACGACAAGCGCGAAAACGATTCGACACGCGACGAGCGATGAACCGCGCATGACACAGCCGCGCGGCGCCGGTCTTGCTTCTTTCAGCGCAAGACACATCTTGCCGGTTTGATTGTTGCGTATTGGGGACATCGCGAAAACATGGCGGCCGATTCTGCTCCGGTATCCGAAATCAACCTCGCGGCGACATCGGCGCTGCATCCGCGCCACGAGCAGGCGTTTCCAACGCTGACGCCGAGTGAAATCGACAGGATGCGTCGCTTCGGCGAAATCCGTACCTACAAAGATGGCGAAAAACTTTTCGAGACGGGCAAGCCCGGCCCCGGCATGTTCGTGGTGCTCAAGGGCGCTGTCGCGATCACGCAGCGCGACGGCATGGGACACGTCACGCCCGTCATCGAGCAGGGCGCGGGACAGTTCCTCGCCGAAATCGGCCAGCTTTCGAATCGCCCCGCTTTCGTCGACGGCACGGCAGAGGGCGACGTCGAAACGCTTTTGATCGCGCCGGAGGAATTGCGCCGGCTGCTGGTCGCGGAAGCCGATCTCGGCGAGCGCATCATGCGCGCGCTGATCCTGCGCCGTGTGTCATTGATCGAAGGAGGGGTCGGCGGCCCGGTGCTGATCGGCCCGCCGTCGCATGGCGATCTCGTCCGGCTGCAGGGCTTTCTCGCGCGCAACGGTCATCCGTATCATCTGCTCGATCCTGCGGCCGACAAGGACGCTGCCGAAGTGGTCGCGCGTTATTCGCCGCAGCCGTCCGATCTGCCGCTGGTGGTGGTCGCGGACGGGCGCGTGCTGCGCAATCCGAAGGAAACCGAACTCGCTTACGCGATGGGCATGATCGGCCTGTCGCACAAATCTCTCTACGACGTGGCCATCGTCGGCGGCGGACCTGCCGGATTGGCGACTGCGGTGTATGCAGCGTCCGAAGGTTTGTCGGTCGCGGTGCTGGATGCGAAATATTTCGGCGGGCAGGCGGGTGCCAGCGCACGCATCGAAAACTATCTCGGATTTCCGACCGGCATTTCGGGGCAGGCGCTGGCGGGACGCGCATTCACGCAGGCGCAGAAGTTCGGCGCGGACATGATGATTCCGGTCGAAGCCAAGTCGCTCGACTGCTCCAAGGCAAACGGCGTTTTCAACCTGTCCACCGAATGCGGGCATCTCATTTCGGCAAAGGCGATTGTTGTCGCGAGCGGCGCGCGCTATCGCCGCCCGGCCATCGACAGACTCGACACATTCGAGGGCCGTGGCGTCTGGTACTGGGCGTCTCCGATCGAGGGACGCCTGTGCAAGGATCAGGAGATCGTTCTTGTCGGCGGCGGAAATTCGGCCGGACAGGCCGCGGTGTTTCTCGCAAGCCATGCGCGCAAGGTGCGCATGATGATACGCGGCGAAACGCTCGCCGACAGCATGTCGCGCTACCTGATCGACCGCATCGAAGCCACGCCAAATATCGAGTTGATGTATTGCACCGAAGTCGTCGCGCTCGAAGGCGCGGCGGATGGCGGACTCGAGCGCGTGCGCTGGCGCAATCGCAGGACGGGTGCGGAATCCGGCGGCGATATCCGCAACGTGTTTCTGTTCGTCGGTGCGGAGCCGGCGACCAAGTGGCTGTCCGATTGCGGTGTCACGCTTGACCGCAGCGGGTTTGTCATCACCGGCGCGCAAAACGGTCACGGTCCCGTGCAGCAACTGGAAACATCCGTGCCCGGCGTGTTCGCCGTGGGCGATGTGCGCTCCGGATCGGTCAAGCGCGTCGGCGGTGCCATCGGCGAAGGCGCGCAGGTTGTGGCCGCTCTGCATGGTTTTCTGGGAGACAAAGCCACGCCGCACGCCTAACGTGATTTCAATCTGCGCCAGCAAGCGGAGCGCGAATGCCCTGCCATCACATCGCCGGTATCAAGATCGTCACACCGAGCGCGCTCGGCTGCGAAGAATGCCTGAAGACCGGCGACGTCTGGCTGCATCTGCGCATCTGCCGGACCTGCGGCCATGTCGGCTGCTGCGACGACTCGCCGAACAAGCACGCAACCAAACATTTTCACGCCACGCAGCATCCGGTGATCGAAGGCTACGATCCGCCGGAAGGCTGGGGCTGGTGCTACGTCGACGAGGTGCTGTTCGATCTGTCGGATCGCAAGACGCCGCATAACGGGCCGATCCCGCGTTATTATTGAAAGAAGAAAATGACTGGTTTCAAAAAAATTGCCTTCGCCGTTGCGGCTTTCTTGGCTTTCGCCGCTTCTGCTGCTGCTCAGACGCAGGACAAGTCCGCGATCCAAAGCCGCGTCACCGACGTGAACGGCATCAAGATGTATTACCTCGTCGCGGGCAAGGGCGACCCGATCGTGCTGCTGCATGGGTTCGCCGAGACGAGCCATATGTGGCGGCCGCTGATTGAGCAGCTTGCGAAAAATCATGAAGTGATCGCGCCCGATCTGCGCGGCTTCGGCAGCACTTCTGCGCCGGAGAGCGGCTACACGAAAAGGGAAATGGCGCAGGACGTTCATGCGCTCGCCAAGAGTCTCGGCTATTCCAAGATCCGTCTCGCCGGACACGATATCGGGTTGATGGTCGCCTACGCCTATGCAGCGCAATATCCCGATGAAGTCGAACGCCTCGTGCTGGCGGAAGCGTTCCTTCCCGGCGTCGGCGACTGGAACGGCGTATTTCTCTTGCGCGATTTGTGGCACTTTCATTTCTACGGCAAGACGCCGCTGGCGCTCGTGACAGGCCGCGAGCGAATCTATCTCGAACATTTCTGGAATGATTTTGCCGCGGACGCCACGAAATCCATTTCCGAAGCCGACCGCAAATTCTACGCCGGCGAGTATTCAAGGCCCGGCCACATGAAAGCGGGCATGGAAGTGTTCAAGGCGTTTCCGACAGACGCCAAGGACTTCGCGGAATTCTCGAAGACCAAACTCAAAATGCCGCTGCTCGTTCTCTCGGGCGAAAAAGCAGGCGGCCCGTTCCTGATCGAGCAGGGCAAGATGGTGGCCGGCAATGTCGAAGGCGTTCTGGTGCCGGGCAGCGGACACTGGCTGATGGAAGAAGCGCCGGATCAGGTGATTCCGAAATTCGTCGAATTCTTGAACAAGTAGTTTTTCTCACAACAGGAGCGCATCATGGTTTTGGGAATGTCGTTGGCTCTTTTCACGCTCGTCCATTCGCTCATCAGTCTCGTCGCTATCGGTCTCGGCCTCGTCGTGGCCTATGGAATCGTCACGTCGAACCGGATGCCGTCGGTCACGGCATGGTTTCTGGTGCTGACGATAGCGACCAGCGCGACCGGCTATCTGTTTCCGGTGCCGGGAATCATGCCGTCGCATATCGTCGGCGCCATTTCACTCGCGTTATTGGCGATTGCGGTGATCGCGCTTTACGGCCGCAGGCTCTCCGGCTTCTGGCGTCCGGTCTATGTCGTCACCGCGCTGCTTGCGCTGTGGTTCAACGTGTTCGTGCTCATCATCCAGCTGTTCGTGAAATTCCCGGCGTTCGCGTCGCTGGCTCCGAAACAGAACGAGCCGCCGTTTCTGGTGGTGCAGGGCGCGACGCTGCTGTTCTTTGTCGTGATGATCGTATTGGGCATCAAGCGATTCCGTCCTGCCGTTTAAGGACGGATGGTTAAGCCCGCGCCATGATTTGAGCGGGATTTGTTGCAAAAGCTCGCAAAGCTGAGGGTTTTCAGCCGCCGCCTTGATCCGGCGGCGGTTTTCACCCCCTCGCAAACGCGCTAAGACATCGCTCTATAATTCAGCAGGTTTGGCATGGATCGCATTCGCATCGTCGGCGGCAACAAGCTCAATGGCACGATCCCGATTTCGGGCGCGAAGAACGCAGCGCTGCCGTTGATGATCGCTGCCTTGCTGACCGATGAGACGCTGATCCTCGATAACGTGCCGCGTCTTGCCGATGTCGCGCAGCTGCAGCGCATTCTCGGCAATCACGGCGTCGACATCATGGCTGCCGGAAAGCGCCCCGGCGACCACGAGTACCAAGGCCAGACGCTGCACATCTCGGCCGCGAACATCATCGACACCACAGCGCCCTATGAACTCGTGTCGAAGATGCGCGCGAGCTTCTGGGTGATCGCGCCGCTTCTCGCACGCATGCACGAATGCAAAGTGTCGCTGCCGGGTGGCTGCGCCATCGGCACGCGGCCCGTGGACCTTCTTATTATGGCGCTGGAAAAATTCGGCGCGGCGTTACAGATCGACGGCGGCTATGTGATCGCGAAAGCGCCGAACGGTCTTGTCGGCGCGGAGATCGACTTTCCGAAAGTGACGGTCAGCGGTACGCATGTCGCGCTGATGGCGGCGACGCTCGCCAAGGGCAAGACGACTATTAACAATGCGGCTTGCGAACCCGAGATCGTCGATGTCGCCGATTGCCTGAAGAAGATGGGCGCGAAAATTTCCGGCGCGGGCACCACACGCATTATCGTCGAAGGCGTCAGCAAACTGCACGGTGCGCGTCACACTGTTTTGCCGGATCGCATCGAGACCGGCACCTACGCGATGGCGGTGGCGATGACCGGCGGCGACGTGCAGCTTGCGGGCGCGCGGCCCGAATTGTTGCAGTCGGCACTCGACGTTTTGGTTGAGGCGGGCGCGACTGTCACGCCGAACAACGAAGGCATTCGCATCCAGCGCAACGGCGCGGGCATCAAGCCGGTGACGGTGACGACGGCGCCATTTCCCGGATTCCCGACCGACCTTCAGGCGCAGCTGATGGCGCTGATGGCCTGCGCGAAAGGCTCGTCGCACATCACCGAGACGATCTTCGAGAATCGTTTCATGCACGTGCAGGAGTTGGCGCGGTTCGGCGCGAAGATTTCGCTCGACGGCGAGACGGCGGTGATCGACGGAATTCCGCATCTGAAGGGCGCGCCGGTGATGGCGACCGATCTGCGCGCATCGGTATCGCTGGTGATCGCAGGTCTCGTCGCCGAAGGCGAGACGATGGTCAACCGCATTTATCATCTGGATCGCGGCTTCGAGCGGCTCGAGGAAAAGCTGTCGGCCTGCGGCGCGAATATCGAGCGCATCAGCGGCTGATATAATGTCCAACCGCAAGCTGATCGCGCTCGACGAAGACGACCTTGCGGTGATCTCCGCCCACGTTCAGGATGCAACCGTCGTCACCTCCGACATCATCTGGCGGCAGAGCGAAAAGCGGCTCGTGGTCGGCATGCGCCGGCTGGATTGGGACGAAGCGATTGTCAGCGATACGCCGTCGCGGCGGCTGGTCTCGGCGCTGCGGTTCGACCGCGTTCTGTCCTGCAAATCGCGCGATATCGATATTGCAACCCGCGGCGGCGCGCTGTCGCTGCTGGGCATCGAATTCCACGCAGCGGAATCGCCGGGCGGCAATGTTCTGCTGCTGTTTTCGGACGGCGGCGCGCTGCGGCTGGATGTCGAATGCCTCGAATGCGAACTGGCCGATCTCGGTCCCGACGATCTCGGCACCAGCCCCGGCGACGGGCTGGATGAGGACGTCAGGGCCTGACCGACTGGCTTGCAGCGTCTCGCGATTACGGCAGCGGGATGCTAAGGGTGGGCTGCGATTTGGCGTACAGCCATCGCCCCAAAATGTCTGCCGGAATTGAACACCGATGCCGATCCGCCTCGATCACCGCCAAGCCGACTATGCCGAACGGTTCACCGCATTCCTCGCGACCAAGCGCGAGGTGTCGGCCGATATCGACGCGGCAGCGCGGGCCATCGTGGACGACGTGAGATCGCGCGGCGATGCGGCGCTGATCGAAGCCACCAAGAAATACGATCGGCTCGACGTGAAGGCGGACGGCCTGCGGATCGCCGATTCCGAAGTCGATGCCGCCGTGAAGGCCTGCGACAGAGCGACGCTCGACGCGCTGACATTCGCGCGCGATCGGATCGAGAACTTCCACAAGCGGCAGATGCCGAAGGACGAGCGCTTTACCGATGCGCAGGGTGTCGAACTCGGCTGGCGCTGGAGTGCCGTCGAAGCGGTGGGACTTTATGTGCCCGGCGGCACGGCAGCCTATCCGTCGTCAGTGCTGATGAACGCGATTCCCGCGAAGGTCGCGGGTGTGCCGCGTGTGGTGATGGTGGTGCCGTCGCCTGACGGTAAACTGAATCCGCTGGTGCTGGCGGCGGCGAAACTCGGCGGCGTGTCGGAAATCTACCGCGTCGGCGGCGCGCAGGCGGTGGCCGCGCTTGCTTATGGTACGGCGACGATCAAGCCGGTTGCGAAAATCGTCGGGCCCGGCAATGCCTATGTTGCCGCGGCCAAGCGCATCGTGTTCGGCAAAGTGGGAATCGACATGATCGCGGGACCGTCGGAGGTCCTCGTGATCGCGGACAAGACCGCGAATGCCGACTGGATCGCGGCGGATTTGCTGGCGCAGGCCGAGCACGACGAAAGCGCGCAGTCGATTCTCATCACCGACGACGAGACGCTTGCGGGTGATGTCGAGCGCGCAGTGGAATCGCAGTTGAAGACATTGCCGCGTGCTGCCATCGCGCGCGCGTCATGGAACGATTTCGGCGCGGTCATCCTCGTCAAGGCGTTGAACGATTCGATTCCGCTCGCGAATCAAATCGCGGCCGAACATCTCGAGATCATGACCGCCGATCCTGAAAGCATCAGCGCGAAGGTCGTCAATGCCGGCGCGATTTTCCTTGGCGGTCACACGCCCGAAGCCATCGGCGACTATGTCGGCGGCTCCAATCACGTGCTGCCGACGGCGCGCTCGGCGCGATTCTCGTCGGGATTGGGCGTGCTCGATTTCATGAAGCGCACGTCGATTCTCAAATGCGGCCCGGATCAGTTGCGCGCGCTCGGACCTGCGGCGATCACGCTCGGCAAGGCGGAAGGCCTCGACGCGCATGCGCGCAGCGTCGCAATCCGTCTCAATCTGCCATGAGCGAACCCTCACCAGACGATGCGAACAACCGCGTGATCGCGGTGACGCTCGACGAGGAATCGATCGGCCGCTCCGGGCCTGACATCGAGCACGAGCGCGCGATTGCGATTTACGATTTGATCGAAAAAAACCTGTTCGCGCCGGACGGCGGTCACACCGGGCCGTTCACGCTGCATATCGGCATCACCGGCAACCGGCTGATGTTCGACATCAAGAAGCAGGACGGCACGCCTGTCGTCGTGCATCTTCTGTCGCTGACGCCGTTCCGCAGGATCGTGAAGGACTATTTCATGATCTGCGACAGCTACTATCAGGCGATCCGCACCGCGACGCCGGACAAGATCGAAGCCATCGACATGGGACGGCGCGGCATTCACGACGAAGGTTCGCGCACGCTGATGGAGCGGCTGGACGGGAAGGTGCGCGTCGATTTCGAGACTGCGCGGCGGCTGTTCACGCTGATCTCGGTGTTGCACTGGAAAGGCGAGGGCGCGTGATCCCGAAAAGTGAACTTTGGTTTTCGGAAAAGATCACGCGGGGAGGAAACCTCGCTTGACCAGGCGTTCGCCGCAGGCCGTCCTCTTCATGTGTGGGCAAAACAGCGTGCGGTCTCCGATCGCAGCAAGCCTGCTGCGTCAGCTTGTGCCGCGCGGGCTGTATATTCAGTCGGCGGGAGTGAGCAAAGCCGAACTCGATCCATTTGCGGTTGCCGTGATGAACGAAGCCGGCATCGACATCTCCAAGCACAAGCCGTGGACCGTCGAAGACCTCGAAGACTGGGAAGGTTTCAACTTCGATCTGATCGTGACGCTGTCGCCGGAGGCGCATCACAAGGCCATGCAGATGACTGCGACGCTGGCAACTGAAGTCGAGTATTGGCCAACGCCCGATCCGGTCGGCACCGAGGGACGGCGTGAGTTGCAGCTTGATGCCTATCGCCGCGTGCGGGACGGCTTGCGCGAGAAGATCCAGCAGCGCTTCGGCGCGCCTGTCGTCGCCAATGAGTAAAAACAGCGCCGCAACGCGGTTGTCGCGGTCACAGCGTTCGGATAGTTTCCGCGCAAATCGCTTCTCCTTTGAAATCCATTCTCTATGTTAGGTCGTCCCAAACTCGTTCTCGCGTCCGGTTCGCCACGCCGACTCAGCCTGCTCAATCAGGCCGGCATCGAACCCGATGCACTGCGTCCCGGCGATGTCGATGAAACGCCGAAGCGCGGAGAATTGCCGCGCGCCTGCGCCAATCGCCTCGCGCGTGCCAAGGCCGATGCCGCCCTGAAGGCCGTGCAGCTCGACGACGATCTGCGCGGCGCGTTCATTCTCGCCGCCGACACCGTCGTCGCGGTGGGCCGGCGCATTCTGCCGAAGGCCGAACTGGTCGACGAAGCCTCGCAATGTTTGCGGCTGCTGTCGGGCCGCAATCACCGCGTCTACACCGCGATCTGCATCGTCACGCCGAGGGAGACATTTCGCCAGCGCCTTGTTGAGACAAAGGTACGCTTCAAGCGGCTGAACGAAGACGACATCTCCGGCTACATCGGCTCGGGAGAATGGCGCGGCAAGGCGGGCGGTTATGCGGTGCAGGGCATCGCCGGTTCGTTCGTGGTGAAGATGGTCGGCTCTTATTCGAACGTCGTCGGTCTGCCTCTCTATGAGACTGCGGCGCTGCTCGGCGGCGAGGGCTATCCCTATCGTCATGGCTGGTTGAATGCCGCTGGCGGCTGACAAAATTTCCGCCGCGCGTCCGTGCCCGATCTGCGGCAAGCCGCCGATCGAAGCCTCGAAACCGTTCTGCTCCGAGCGCTGCCGGGACGTCGATCTCAATCGCTGGCTGTCGGGCTCCTACGCCATCCCCGCGCGCGACAGCGACGAGGACGAATCCGAAGGCTCTTGATCGAAAGCCTGGATCGAAGAACTGCGGATTTTCAGGCGGTTAACCGCGTTCCGCGCGCGGTTTTAAGCGGCTGGAAGCGGCCCCGGCGGCTGGACAGGCTAGCCCCGTCTCACTATAAACCGGCGCTCTCCCTCACGGCTCGTTTCGGGCCTTCGTTCGGGAGCGATGCCCAGGTAGCTCAGTTGGTAGAGCATGCGACTGAAAATCGCAGTGTCGGTGGTTCGATCCCGCCCCTGGGCACCATTTTCCAAATGCTTCCGACGTTCATGAAGCTGCCGGCGAAACCGCGCGTCACGCAACACGGCAAATTCACTTGCCGTTCGGCGGCGGCTCACGCGATGATGAATCGCGGATTTTCGTTTCAGCTTCATCTCAGGAATGTTCGATGAATAGGCCGGCCCGTGCCGCGTCAGCCTGGATCGGCGCGATCGCACTCGCGCTGCTTATGCTGGTCGGACCTGTGCTGTGGAATCGCTATCCGCTGCTTCAATACGACACCGGCGGCTATCTCGCGCGCTGGTACGAAGGTTATCTCGTGCCAAGCCGCTCGACCGTGTTCGGCATGTATCTGAACATCGGCGAAGGTTTTCACTTCTGGCCGGAGATGATCGTGCAATCCGGCCTGACGATCTGGATCGCCTATCTCACGCTTCGCGTATTCGGACTCGCGCGGCCGATACTTTTGCTCGCCGCGATCGCAGTGCTGTCGGTGATCACCACCTTGCCGTGGCTCACATCCATTCTGCTCACCGATATTTTCGCGGGCTTAAGCGTTCTGGCGCTTTATCTGTTTCTTTTTCGCGCCGCGCAGTTGAAGCGCTGGGAAAAGATCGCGCTGTTAGTGCTGATTGCATTCTCCGCGGCGACCCACAGCGCGACACTGGCCGTGCTGCTGGCGATTGTCGGCGCGGCGGCGCTGCTGACGATTTTTCTGCGAGATGTCGTTCGCGTGCGCCAGCTGATCGGCGGCGCGGCAGCCATCGCCACCGGCGCGCTGATGTTGCTCGCCGCGAATTTTGCACTGTCGGGCAAGCTGGCGTGGACGCCGGGCGGATTCGGAATCCTGTTCGGGCGCATGCTGCAGGATGGAATCGTGACACGCTATCTCAACGATCATTGTCCGAACGCGCAGTTGCGGCTTTGCCCCTACAAGAACGAACTGCCGGAAACCGCCGACGAATTTCTCTGGGAGGATGGACCGTTTCAGGATCTCGGCCGCTTCGAAGGGTTGAACGACGAAATGCGCGCCATCGTGCTGCACAGCCTCACCGAATATCCGGGCCAGCAGATCAAGACGGCGATCGAGGCCACACTGAAGCAGCTGTCGATGGTTGGAACGGGCGCCGGCGTGAACAACCGGCTGTCGCATACTTACGGGATCATGGGCGGCTATATGCAGTCGGAATTGCCGTCGATGCGCGCGGCGCGTCAGCAGCGCGGCGAGATGGATTTCACGGCGATCAACCGTCTGCATGTGCCGGTCGCGCTGATGTCGATGGCGCTTGCGCTGCTGATGCTCGGCCGTATTCTGAAAAATCCGCGCGACGATCTCGCGCTGCTGGCGGGAACGATTGTCGTTGCCACTCTCTCGAACGCGGCCGTCTGCGCAGTGCTGTCGGGTCCGCATGATCGCTACGGCGCGCGCATCGCGTGGCTGTCGACGTTCGTTGTCATCGTAGCGGTGTTGCGGCTGATGAAGGCAAAAAGCGCGCGGAACTCCAGCGGAATACAGGACGGTTCAATTCGGCCGCCCCTCGCTCCCGTACGTCTTCCGAATTCCTGATCGTCAATATCGCGTCGTCAGATTCGTGAGCCAGTCCGGCGATATGTTGACGAGAATTGTCTCGAGATTTTTGTCGAGTCCGCTCAGAATCAGCAAACCGATCAATACGAGCAAATTACCGAGAACGGTCTTTGCATTCTTGCCGGCGCTGATCATGCGGCTTCGCCAATTCGCCATCATCTGCCGCGAAACGAGACCGATCGCGATGAGCGGAAGTGCAGCGCCGATACCGAAGGCCAGCATCGTCACGGAAACCTGACCCAGTGATGTTCCCTGCGCCGCAAGGATGGACGCGGCACCGAGCGTCGGGCCCACGCATGGGCTCCACACCATGCCGAGCAGAAGGCCCATGAGGAGTTGTCCGGCAATCCCGCGAGACTGAACGCCGCTCATTTTGCCGTCAGCCCAGTTGCTCAAAGGCCCGCCTACCGCTCCCAGCCGCATCTGCAGAACAGGCATCGCAAGTACGACGCCGACGACGATCATCAAGGTCGCGGCGACTTTGCGAAACAGGTCGGCGTCGAGCCCGATTCCAAAGCCGACGGTCGCGACGAACAATCCGATAACGGTGAATGACAGCGCAACGCCCATCGCGAGTGCGACCGGGCCGCGGCGATGTTCACTCGCCGCCGTTCCGAATACGATCGGCAGAAGCGGCAGCACGCAGGGCGAAAGAATGGACAGGAGGCCCGCTACGAAAGCGAGCCCCCAGATGCCGAACGCCATCGAACCGCCCCGTCAGATTGCTTTTGCGACGAGAGCGGCAATCGAGTCAGCTTTTGTATCGCCGACCGAGCGGCCGGTTTCCTTGCCGTCCTTGAACGTGATCAGCGTGCTCTGCATCTTTGCGCCGAAACGTTTCACGGCGTCCTTTTGCGAATCGAAATCGACGTGAAGCACGAGCAGCTGCGCGTACTGCGGCTGCTTCTCGATCTCGGAAAGGATTGGCGCTTGCGCCTTGCAGGTTGGACACCACGGCGCCTGAATTTCAATCAGCGTCGGACGGCCTGCCTTCTGTGCTGCATCGAAGGCAGCATTGGTGTAAGGCACGGTTTCAGCAGCAATCGCGGGAACCGAAAGCAGCATGACGGACAGAACGGTTGCGGCGAGTGCGGTGCGGCGGGTCAACATGGGATTTCCTTTCCGTGAGTTCTTCAGAGAGCGGTGCCCGTTTCGTTCGCTCAGGAACTACCGGCTGGCCGCATCAACGATCTCTACGGACCGGATCGGGTTGCGTTACGCGGACTTGGGCCGAATCTGAAAAAGTGATCGGCGCAGGTGCGCGATCTGGCAGCACACAGCGCTAATTGAGCAAAAATGCCCCCGCCAGATCCTTCGCGCCCTGCAGCGCCATTTCCTTGTCCATCTTCGCGTCGGTCGCGGCGATCAGTTTGGACACGGTGTTGTTGCGGATCGCGACCGGATTGCGCTCGTAGCCGCGGCGCTGGAAGAAGTTCGAAGTCGGCACCTGCGTGCGCATCGCCTGCGGCATCGATACCATGTCGAAGCCGTTGCCGTCGCCGGTGAGGTTCATCATCTCAAGCTCGGCGGCGCTGAGCGGGCCGGAATAACCCTTGCGCCGCGCGAAGTTCACCGAGTCCATCAGCTTGAGCGTCTGCAAGTAAGGCCCGACATCGGCATCGAGATTGAGCGCGTGGACGCCGAGACCTTGCGGCGTGACGCCGAGCTTTTCGTGCGCGCTCCATTCGTTCGGAACGGTTTTGCAGAACGCGATCATGCGCGCGAGAATTGCATGCTTTTGTTCGAGGTCCTGCCGCTGCGCGGCGGATGACTGCGCGGCTTTGTCCTTCAGCGCCTTTATGAGAATGCCGCCGTGCTCGGCCAGCATGTCGATGGTGTTCGTTGTGAGCAACTGGTTGTAACCGAGCGCGGTGGAGATCGCGCGTCCGCCCGTGCCGCTCTCTAATCCCGCCTGTACATCGTATTTGCCGTTGCCGCCGGACTCGAATCCGTAGACGCGAACGGCCTGATCCTTCGTCAGGCCGAAGCTCGACGCAACCTTGGCATAGGCGCGCTTGTAGTCGATCTCGGACGCGGGCTTGCGCGGCGCGAACTGAAAATGCGTCATCGCATTGCTGAGAAAATCCGCAACGACGGGAATGGGCGCACGCGGCGGCGGGGGCGGAGGAGGCGCGCCGCTTGGGTCGACCGGCATCGGCGGCCCTGAATAGACCGGCGGCTGAGTCAGCACATAATCGCTCACGACAACGGTTTCGTTATTGCGGCGCTTGGCAATACGCGAGCGCCGCTTCTCGGTGATCGAAGTCCAGTAGGCTTCAGCTTCGTCGTCGAAGGCGCGGCGGGCGGCGGTGTATTCAAGCAGCTTCTTGCGATAATCCGCCATTTGCTGCGGCGTTGCCGCATTCGCCGGCTGCGCTTGAACTGACGTATGCGATATCGCGATAGTGAACGACGCAAAGAGAACGGCAGCGCAAACCCATTGCGGTTTGCGCGTTCGCCTCACGCGAACACCGCAACGTTCTGGCGCGCGATCATCACCGGCTCGCGTTTGGAATTCCACACCGTCATCGCCTGACTCGAATAGCCGTTGGCGGCTGTCTCAGCCGTCGTTCGCAACAGCCACCAGCCGTCTTCCGTTTCCAGTCTATCAGTGAGCATGTCGATCGACCACGTCATCGTGCTGATCGGCGCGAATTTTGTGAACTTCACGATCGCGGCAGGCGGCGGAGCGTCCGCAAGCGCAATCAGCGCGATGGTCGATACGGGCGCGGCAGGATCGCGATGACGCAGCCACAGCGTCATGGTCGGCTCCTTGCGGCTCATCGGAAAACTTCCGGCGGCGATATGACTCTCGAAATGCTGGACGAAATTCAGTCCCGGCAATTCGCGGAAGAACGGCGGATATTTCTCGGGCGCATCGACCTGCGGCGAACCGACATCGTTGATCGAGATTTCGGAGGTGCGCGCAGCGCCGTAGCACAGCGTCGCGCGCGTCGCCAATCCGGCGTCGCCCGACAGGTCGGCAGCGGCGAACACGGTGGATTTGCCTTTGCGCAGAATGCTCGAACGGATCGTCACCGGCCCCGATGCGGGACCGACGAAGGAGAACTGCGCCGAACGCAACGGCGGCAATTCGCCCTGCTGTCGCGACACCGCTTCGAGGCAGAACGCGGCCGCGAGCCCGCCGTAAATCGTGCGGCCTTGCAGCCAGTCGTCGGTTGCCGTCACCGTGGATGTATCGCCGCCGGTCGTGATGCTTGCGAGCAGCACGGAAAATTCCGTCATCGTTCGTTTCTCACCGCGAAAATGATTTCGCTTAAATATATCGGTTCCCATCTCATGCGTCAGAACATAGCAGCTATGAGACGCGCCGCGCGTTTTGCGAAAATGCGCCAATCGGCGCAGCGTTTGAATGCCAAGTTATCCACAGTCCGAAGTTCCCGGTCGCAATCGTCGCCGGAATGTCATCAGGTCGCAATCCGCGAACCACGAACCCAAAACAACAGGGCAACGCCGATGGCGATCAGCAACAGCACACAGTTCGATTTCGCAAACTCGCCACGGCCGATGCGTGCCGAGTGGGAGCGGGCCATTGCGTCGGTTCGCCCCTATCTGTCGCCGGAAAAATTCGCGGAAGCCGAAAAGACTCACTGGCGCATGTTCGAGCGCGCCAACAGCTGGTTCGAACTCGGCCCGCATCCGGTCAATCGCGCGAAATCTCTCTGAAGACTGATCGCTAAAATCAGACGCCGCTATTCGCCGGTCCGGGCAGCGAGATCACGTCGCTGCCGCCGCGATCCGGCGTGTCGTCTTTCCAGCGCACCGATCCGACCGGCCGTTCGAGCATGCGGCGAATCCTGATCGGCTCCGGCCCGAGATGAAAGCCGATGGCGTGCTGGTGCAGTTCGCGTTCGGATTGCGTGGCACGGTTGCGCTGGCGCAGATAATCGAGCCACGTCGGACAATGATAACGCTCGGTCCACAATTCAGGATCGGCAAGATCGCGTGAAATCGACCAGCCATAGGCACCGTTGCGTTTGCGCGTCGCCTGTACCTTCTGCATGACGTCGTGAAATTCGCGCGCACGATCCTGCGCAACGCGATATTCGACCTCGACGACGATGGGTCCGCTGCGCGAGGTGATCGCAAGATTGACTTCGGGCTCGGCGAGCGGATCGGTGGCGTCGGTGTTGATGCTCTCGGTGGCTGGCATGCGCAACCATATCGCCAACACCGGCGACGCGAGCATCGTGATGCCCGCGACAATCAGCGATCCTTCGACGCCTGTGACGTTGGCGACGTGACCCCATAGCCAGCTTCCGACCGCGACGCCGCCGGCGATCGACGCCTGATAGGCGGCGAGCGCGCGGCCTGCGACCCAGCGCGGTGTCGCAAGCTGTACGCCGATATTGAACAGCGTCACTGCAATCATCCATGTCGTGCCCGCGACAATGAGTGCCGCGCCCGTCAGCCACGGCGAACGGCTGATCGCGAGGACGACGATCGCAAGGCCCATGACGATGGCGCAGCCGCGGATCGAGATTTCGCTGTCCCAGCGGTCGCGCACGCTCGATATGTTCACTGCGCCAAGCACGCCGCCCATGCCGAAACAGCCGAGCATGACGCCGTAGGTCTGCGCGCCGCCGCCGAGCAGATCGCGTGCGACCAGCGGCAGCAGTGCGAGCACCGAGCCGCCCGCGATGCCCGTGACCAAAGTGCGCGAAAGCACGATGCGGATTGTGGGGGAGTGGATGATGTAACGAACGCCGGAGACGACCGCGCGGCGCAGGCGCTCCGGCGGCAATCGCGACGGCTCCAGCGTGCGTTGCCACAAATAAAGAACGACGAGCAGCGGAATATAGAGTGCGACGTTACTGACGAAGGCAGCTTCCGCTCCCGCCGCCGCGACGATGATGCCGCCAAGCGCCGGGCCGAAGCTGCGCGCGATGTTGTAGCTGATGCCGTTCAAGGCGACGGCGGCAGGCAGTGTGTCCGCCGGGACCTGCTCGCTCACCGAGGCCTGCCAAGCCGGGCCGAACAGTGCCATGCCGCTGCCGATCATGAAGCAGAAGAACAGCAAACTGTTCGGCGTGATGAGATTGAAATGCGCGAGCGCCGCGAGCGTCACGGCTCCCGTAAGTCCAAGCGACAGCGCGGCCAACCCGACAACGCGGCGATCGTACATGTCGGCGATGGCACCTGCGGCCAGCGACAGCAGCATGATCGGCAGCATCAGCGCGGTTTGCACCAACGCGACCATGTCGGCGGACGATGTCATCTGCGTCATCGCCCATGCAGCACCAACGCCGTTGATCATCAATCCGAGATTGGACAGCAAACTCGCAAGCCAGATGCGCCGGAAAACGCCGTGACGCAGCGGCGCGGTTACGCCGTCGGCGGACAGCAACGAACGTTTCGGGCGGGATCGGTCTTGCAGCGTCGTCAAGCGTGTCTCTCGGAGCGGGAGAATCCGGCGGCTTAAAGTCTTACAATTTGCGACTGTTTACCAGCGCCAGTGTCCGTCTTCCGCCCATCGCGACCGATAACCCGTGATCCGCATCCATCGCGTGACGATCTGATCGAAGCCGTTGGCGAAATTGCAGGTCTTGTCGCGCGACCAGCGCGGATCGGCGGTGACGTCGGCGATGGTCTTCTCGTTGGCATAGGGCTTGAGCTCAAGCGCCTTGTCGGCGTCATTCACCTCGCCGCGATTGTTGATCAGTTCGCGGTCGAGCGTATTGGCGACGATGCACGGCGTGCTCGCGTAGGTAGAATTTTCCTCGTCGGCGATGACGGGTGCGGTCCCCGGCGGCGGCAGAATTTTGTACGAGAACAAGTACGCGGCCGCGCCGACCATCAGCAGCGCAACAACGCCGATGCCGACGGGGAGCATAGTTCCGCCGGAGGATTTTCGTGCGGTGGGATTGAGCGAAGGCATGAAAGCGACAATCGGAGATCGTGTGGAATAGTTCCCGGACGTGAATACCGCAGCGATCCAGTCAAATGATGGCGGAGCTTTGGATCATGCCGCATAACAAGGCAAGCAGCATCGCAAGCCTTTTGTGCGGCGCAACGCATTGTCGATGATCGGTGCTCATTTGCCCATCATCTCTCATACCAATGTCTAGTCGATGCAGCCCGGTTAAGCCTTTCTCGTTCACGCGGGTTGACCCCGCTGTCTCATGAGGCCACTTTCCCGCCGACTTTTTTGAGAGGAAAAACCCAATGAAAAAAACACTTGCCGTTCTCGTCGCTGCGGCTGCGGTGACGATGGCTTCGCCGGCCGCGCAGGCCCAACAGTTCATCAACATTCTCACCGGCGGCACGTCCGGTGTTTACTATCCGATGGGCGTGGCCATTGGAAAAATCTTCGGCGACAAGATTCCGAACGTGAAGACTCAGGTGCAGGCCACCAAGGCCTCGGTCGAAAATCTCAATCTGATCGAACAGGGTCGTGGCGAACTCGCGTTCACGCTCGGCGACTCTCTGAAGGCTGCCGTCGATGGCGACGAGGAAGCCGGCTTCAAGACCAAGCTGACGAAGCTGCGTACCATCGGCGCGATCTATCCGAATTACATCCAGATCGTCGCGACCGCGGACAGCGGCATCAAGACGCTTGCGGACCTGAAAGGCAAGACGCTCTCGGTCGGCGCGCCGAAGTCCGGTACAGAACTCAACTCGCGTGCGATCCTCAAGGCCGCAGGCATGAGCTACAAGGATCTCGGTAAGGTCGAGTATCTGCCGTTCGCCGAATCCGTCGATCTCATGAAGAACCGTCAGCTCAACGCCACGCTGCAGTCGGCAGGTCTCGGCGTTGCTTCGCTGAAGGATCTGTCGAGTTCGGCGGACATCACCGTTGTGGCGGTGCCGAAGGCGACCGTGGACAAGATCGGACCTCCGTTCGTCTCGGTCATCATTCCGGCCAACACCTACACCGGCCAGAAGACCGACGTGGAGACCGCGGCCGTGGTGAACTATCTCGTCACCAGTTCGGACGTGTCGGATGACGTGGCGTACCAGATGACCAAGCTGATCTACGAATCGCTGCCGGAACTCGCCACGGCTCATGTCGCCGGCAAGGAGATCAAGCTGGAGACTGCGGCGGCTGGAAGCCCGGCGCCGCTGCATCCGGGTGCGATCAAGTATTACAAGGAAAAAGGCGTCCTCAAGTAAGACGCCTTTCCAACACCTGAGACGACATCATGGCCGGGACAAACCCGGCCATGACAGTTTATAACTCCCGGAAAATATAAGAGCGGGGACGGGGACGATGGCGGGTGAACTGACTGCTGAGGAAAAGGTCAAGGTCGAACTCGACAATTTCGAGCACGGCTTCCCCGAGGGCTTCGGCCCCGGAAACTGGGGCCATCTCGCGTATGTCGTCGGCATCGCGTTCGCGGTGTTTCAGCTGTTCGTCGCGGCCTATAATTTTCTGCCGAGCCAGGCCGTGCGCGGCATCCATGTCGGCTTCCTGATTTTCCTGACCTACGGCCTCGTCGCCAATTTCACCGCCAAGACCAACCTCCAGCGCGCGATCGGCTGGATCGTCGGTGCCGTCGGATTTTTCTGCGGGCTCTATCAATACATTTTCTACGCCGATTTGATTCAGCGCGACGGCGATCCCACCAATCTCGATCTGGTTGTCGGAACCATCCTCGCCATTCTGATTTTCGACGGCGTGCGGCGGCTGATGGGATCGGCGCTGGTGTGGATGTGCGGCGCATGTCTCGTCTATTGGTATTTCGGAAAATATCTTCCCGCGCCGCTCAATCATCGCGGCTATGGGTTCGATCAGATCATCACGCATCTGTCCTACGGCACCGAAGGCTTCTACGGCGTGCCGATTTACGTGTCGGCGACCTACATCTTCCTGTTCATCCTGTTCGGCTCGTTCCTCGAACACGCGGGCATGATCAAATTGTTCACTGACGTGTCGCTCGGCCTGTTCGGCGGCACGCGCGGCGGCCCTGCAAAGGTCGCGGTCGTTGCATCGGGATTCATGGGTACGATTTCCGGATCGGGTGTTGCCAACGTGGTCACGGTCGGCCAGTTCACGATTCCGCTGATGATCAAGTTCGGCTATCGCCGCGCTTTCGCAGCCGGCGTCGAAGCCACGGCTTCGATGGGCGGACAAATCATGCCGCCGGTGATGGGCGCGGTTGCCTTCATCATGGCCGAGACGCTCGGCGTGCAATATTCGGAAATCGTGAAGGCCGCCGTCATTCCGGCGATTCTCTATTTCGCATCCGCGTTCTGGATGGTGCATCTGGAGGCCGGCAAACACGGCCTGCACGGCATGAAGAAGGATGAGATTCCAAGCGCATTGAAGGCGATCAAGGACGGCTGGTTTCTCGTGCTGCCGCTCGCGGTTCTCGTCTTCATGCTGTTCGAGGGTTTCACGCCGCTGTATGCAGGCTCGATGGGTCTCGGCCTCACTGTTGCGCTCATTCTTGGTGCCAGCATCGTCGCCGGATTCTCCAGCAACGTGCTGCGTTACATTTTCTGGATCGGTCTTGCGCTGGTCGCAGGCTCGCTGTTCCGTTCCGGCAGCAATATCGACATTCGCTATGTGGTTGCGATTGTCGCCGTGCTGGTACTGATCGCGGCCATCACGAAGGGCGGACGCGCCACGCTCGTCGCCTGCCGCGATTCTCTGGCCGACAGTTCGAAATCGGCGCTCACCGTCGGCATGGCCTGCGCCATCGTCGGCACCATCATCGGCATGATGACGCAGACCGGCGTCGGCAGCATTTTCGGAAGCTGGGTGATCGGGCTCGGCGACAAGAGCCTGTTCCTCGCGCTGATCATGACGATGCTGCTGTCGATCGTGCTCGGCACCGGCATCCCGACGATTCCGACTTACATTATCGTCGCGGCGCTCGCGGCCCCTGCGCTGGCGAAGCTCGGCGTGCCTCTGATCGTCAGCCACATGTTCGCATTCTACTACGGCATCATGGCGGACCTTTCGCCGCCGGTGGCGCTTGCGGCGCTCGCGGCGGCACCGATTGCAAAAGAGAATCCCGACAAGATCGGGTGGGAAGCCATGCGCATCGCGCTTGCCGGTTACGTCATTCCGTTCATCGCGGTGTATTCGCCCGCGCTGATGTTGCAGAACGGCGATCCGCGCCAGCTTGAATTCGGATTTTATGGCGCGGTGGTTTACGCAACGATCAAGGCTCTCATCGCCATCGCGTTGTTCGGCATGGTCGCCATCGGATACCTGTTCGCGCGCATGAGTCTCATGGAACGCGCCGTGTCGTTTGTCGCAGCCCTTTTCCTGCTCGGTGAATTCGATTACAGCGACCCGCTCGGCCTTGCGCTGGCGGTTGCGGTCGTCGTCTGGCAGTGGCGCAAGCGCGCCGCGCTCACACCTGCCGCAGCGTAACGCTTGTCGCTCTGTCTCGCATCGGCGGGCGTCGTCAAATCGCTGACGGCGTCGGCGTTCATGCTGAGCTGGGTGCATTCGGTCGAAAAGATCGAATGGCAGGAAGACTGGCAGGTTACGCCGCAAGGGCTACAGATCGTGCAGGCGCGTGTGAAGGGATCGGGCGCGGGCATGGAGCCGCCGCCGGAGGCGCGGCTCGTCGACGGCTTCTTCCGCTGGACGCCGAAGCTGCCGCCGCTGCCGGAAGTCGCGCTCGGCAATTCGGGCCTCGCGGGCGAGTGGCACATCTGCGTGTCCGGCAAATGTCAGGAGCTGTCCGCCATTCTGGGCCGGCCGGTCGGCATGAATGTCACCACAATGAGCGCCTGCAAGAACCAAGACGCGGCCGTACCGAAAGCAATGGACGCCAAGGCGCTCAATGCGCGCGGCAACGATTTCAGCGCGAAGAACGATTTCGACCGCGCCATCGCCGACTACGATGCCGCGCTGACAATCGATCCGGCCAATGTCGAGGCACTCAACAGCCGCGCGATGGCGTGGCGCGCCAAGGGCGACCGCCGCAAGGCTTTGACCGATCTCGATGCGGCGTTGCGCCTCAAGCCGGATTTTGAAATCGCCCGCGCCAATCGCAAGATTCTGTTTCACGAGATCGAGTTGCAGGGCGCAAAGATGCCGTTGAAGCCGCCTGCGGCGAAATAATCCCGCGATTCCTTTTGCGGTTATGGCGTTGGCGCTTGAACTCGCGCGCCTAGGCGTGACAATGCAGTTGCTATAGATCAACAAAGTCTCCCTTCTATATTGAATACTCTGTCCGGGAGGACCCGAGATGACTGTGAATCCGAAAGCCCGCTACGCTGAAATCCACGCGCGATCGCTGCGCGATCCGGAAGGGTTCTGGGGCGAGGCGGCGCGCGAGATCGACTGGATCGAATCTCCGAAGAAGATTTTCGACAAGTCGATGGGGCTTTACGGCCGCTGGTTTCCCGATGGCGTGCTGAACACCTGCTACAATGCGCTGGATCGCCATATCGCCACGCGCGGCAATCAGCTTGCGCTGATCCACGATTCGCCGCTGACCAACACGATCACCAAATTCACCTACGCCGAATTGCTGGACGAGGTGAAGACGCTCGGCGCAGTGATGCAGGACCTCGGCGTCACGAAGGGCGACCGCGTCATTCTCTATATGCCGATGGTACCGCAGGCGATGATCGCGATGCTGGCGTGCGCGCGGATCGGCGCGGTGCATTCGGTGGTGTTCGGCGGATTCGCGGCCAAGGAATTGGCGACGCGTATCGAGGACGCGCAGCCGAAACTCATTCTTTCGGCAAGCTGCGGCCTCGAGCCCGGCCGCATTGTCAAATACAAGCCGCTGCTCGATGAAGCGATCAATCTGTCGAGCGCGAAGCCGAAGGCCTGCATGATCCTGCAACGCCCGCAGGAAAAATGCGACCTCGTCAAAGGCCGCGATCACGACTGGAGCGAGCTGCGCGAGGCCGCGATCAAGGCGAAGAAATCCGCCGATTGCGTGCCGGTGAAGGCGACCGATCCGCTCTACATTCTCTATACGTCGGGCACGACCGGCAAACCGAAAGGCGTGGTGCGCGACAATGGCGGGCATGCCGTCGCGCTGAAATGGTCGATGTTCAATCTCTACGGCGTCAAGCCGGGCGAAGTGTGGTGGTGCGGCTCCGACATCGGCTGGGTGGTGGGTCACAGCTACATCATCTACGGCCCGCTGTTTCACGGCGCGACCTCGATCATGTACGAGGGCAAGCCGGTCGGCACGCCGGACGCAGGCGCATTCTGGCGCGTCATCTCCGAACACAAGGCGGTCGCGTTGTTCACTGCGCCGACGGCGTTCCGCGCGATCAAGAAGGAAGATCCGCAAGGAAATTTCATCCGCAAATACGATCTGTCGAAATTCCGCACGCTGTTTCTGGCGGGCGAGCGCGCCGATCCGCCGACGGTGGAGTGGGCCGAGCAGCAACTGAAAGTGCCGGTGATCGATCACTGGTGGCAGACCGAAACCGGCTGGTGCATCGCCGGCAATCCGGTCGGCGTCGGCATGCTGCCTGTGAAACACGGCTCGCCGACGGTCGCGATGCCTGGCTACGACGTGCAGGTTGTCGATGAGGCAGCAAAGCCGGTGCCTGCGGGCAAGATGGGCTCGATCGTCATCAGGCTACCGTTGCCGCCTGCCTGCCTGCCGACGCTGTGGCAGCAGGACGAGCGCTGCAAGGAAGCGTATTTCAACGAATTTCCCGGCTACTACAAAACCTCCGACGCCGGATATATTGATGAAGACGGCTACGTGTTCGTGATGGGCCGCACCGACGACATCATCAACGTCGCAGGTCATCGTCTGTCGACCGGCGGCATGGAAGAAGTTTTGGCGTCGCATCCAGATGTCGCCGAATGCGCGGTACTCGGAATCAAGGACAGCGTGAAGGGCGAGGTGCCGTGCGGCTTCCTCGTGCTGAAAGCCGGTGTCACCAAGCCCGTGCCCGAGGTTGAAAAAGAAATCGTAGCGCTGGTACGTGAGAAAATCGGCCCGGTCGCCGCGTTCAAGCTCGCGATCACGGTGGCGCGGCTGCCGAAAACCCGTTCGGGAAAAATTCTCCGCGGCACCATCAAGAAGATCGTCGATGGCGAACCATGGACGATGCCCGCGACCATCGAGGACCCGATGGTGCTGGAAGAGATCAAGACCGCCGTGAAGAGCCGCGCATAAGCCTTATTTGCCGCTCAGATTCTACACCAGCACCTTCGGGAGACAGCAATGAACGAAGACAGTTTCAACGGCAGCCTGCGCAAATTTCTCAAGACGGTCGGCGTCTCCAGCCAGCGCGAGATCGAAAAGGCGGTTCGCGGGGCCATCGCAAAGGGCAAGCTCAAGGGCAACGAAAAGCTGCCCGCGAAAATGACGCTGACCATCGCGGGCGCCGATCTCTCTTATGTGATCGACGGCTCGATCGAACTCGAGTAACACGCGGCCTCGCGCGCCGTATTGGCAATCATGGATTATGCATGCATCGCTCACGGATCAGGCTTGGGCTGGCGGTTGGCTTGGCGCTTGCGCTCTCGGCTTGTTCGAGTTTCGAGCGCGACAAGCCGGTGGCGGTCACCGACGACGATGCCTATTGCCGCCGCCAAGGCTACACGCAGGGTTCGAAGGAATACGCCGCGTGTCTGAAGGACCGCGACGTGGCGGCATCGCGGGGCGACCGCATCGAGCGGGCGCATCGCAACCTCGCCGAAGACATGTTGAACCGACGCTAATTTTTTATCGCGCAATTACAGGGCAAAGCAGGGACAGATGACAGTCAGGGATTCTAACGGCACCGAACTGAAGGAAGGTGACAGCGTTATCGTCATCAAGGATTTGAAGGTGAAAGGATCGCCGACCGGCCTGAAGCGAGGCACGGTGGTCAAGAATATCCATCTCACCGACAACGATGACGAGATTGAAGGCCGGACCGACAAGATCAAGGGTCTGGTGCTGCGTACCGAATTCCTCAAGAAGGCGTGATCGTCACGCGCTGTCTGGCGGCTAATTTTCCGCAGCCTGAAAGGCGATCCATGATTCCTGAACGACGAATTGCCCGCTTCGCCGTCGTCGCAGTGCTGGCCTCATTTCTGGCAATGCCCGTCGCGAATGCCGAGGACGCGGTGCCCAATCCGCTGTCGCGTGAGCGGATTTTGCGCGACGCGGAAATTCCCGTGCTCGGCAATATCGACGGCGACATCACCATCGTCGAATATTTCGACTATCAATGCCCGTTCTGCAAAAAGATCGTGCCGGTCATCGATCAGGTGGTGAAGGAGGACGGCAAGATCCGCCTCGTGCTGAAGGACTGGCCGATCCTCGGCGATCCGTCGCCATACGCCGCGAAACTGGCTCTCGCCGCCAAGTACCAGAACAAGTTCGAGGTCGCACATCGCGCGCTGATGGGCCGCGTCGGGCGGCTCACCGAAGGCACGATCGACGAGACACTGGCGAAAGCGGGCGTCGATGTCACGAAAGCGAAAGCCGATCTCGAGACCAACAAGGACGCGATCGACGCGCTGCTCAAGCGCAACAACGAGCAGGCGGAAGGTTTGGGATTCAACGGCACGCCTGCGTTTATCGTGGGCACGTTTCGGGTCCCTGGCGGGCTCACCGCCGAGCAGTTCAAGCTCGCGATTGCCGACGCGCGCAAGGCGGCGAAGCAGGGCGGGGGGAAGGGGAAGTAGTTGCTAAGAACATTGCTTCGTGTGCAATTTGCTTCTTGAAACTTGATATTTGAATTTTCGGAGAAGCTGATGCCGATGTCCCCAACCGGATATTGGATTCTAGTCTGTAACCCACGCAAGTGGGCGTTCGACAAGTTCGTCATAAATCAGTTGCCGAAGAAGAATGTCGATTCATGGGGTGTTCGGCCGTCGGATGCACCAGGGTTTGCTCCTGGTCAGCTCGCATTGATTCGAGTGGGAGTCGACAAGCGCAACAAAAGTCAGCTTGAAGGGCGTCCTCGACTTGAGGCGGGCATCTATGCGTTGTGCGAAATAAGCTCGAAGCCATATATGGCTCGTGGTGCGGGCGATAAATATTGGTCGAAAGGCTCTGGAAGGAAAGTCGACTGGCCGACAGTCCAGCTTCGATATCTCAAGACGTTTTTGGATGATCCTCTTACCATCGCTGAATTGCGTAGAAAGAAAAAGAATTTCAACAGACATGTTTTAAGCGGTCTGCAAACCTCGTCATTTCCAATACCAGAGGCTGACTTTGAATACATCGTTGAGAATCTATCAGGCGCAAAAGACAGACTGAAAAGCGCGTATTCATCTGGTGACATGACTTGGGCGAAGTTGGCGGAAATTGAACGACGGCTACTCAGTGCTGCGCCCGCAGTGAAGACTGTAGTTAGCAAGAGATTCGAGCGAGGCCCTATCGGTGACGAAGTTAAGCGGGCAAATGGCTATAAATGTCAGATATGCGAACAGTTAGGGCTTCCGCCGTTAGGTTTCAAAAAAATCGACGGAAAACACTACGTTGAGGCGCACCACGTAGTTCCAATATCAACGAAGGCACTGGGATCTGCGGCTCACGGCAATGTAATTTCAGTCTGCCCCAATCACCACCGGCAGCTACATTTTGGCGGAGTGCGCGTCGATTTTGCAAAGAGCGCCTTCCTTTTTTATCTGCCCGAAAAGGCAGTCAGAATAAAGAAATTTCGAGTTGACAAAAACTAGCTATGGATTATATTCCTATTCATCGTTTCGATGACCGATCACCATTGAAACGAAGCCTGAGTGACAACGGTGGAGCGCCGGAAGGCGCAGCGCCTGTCGTCGACGGGCGCGCACGGTTCGCGGATGAGTCTCGCAAACTTATTTGCAAACCGCGCGAGGCGAGCCGATCGCAAGGCAAGCCTCAAGGATGTCTCGCAAACATCCTGGCGCCTTCCCGCGCTCCACCGTTTTTGCGGTGCGGGGTGTTCACAGCCCGGACGCATTGAATTGCGCCGCGGGATTATTTTTTCATGGACGATGAAATGTCGGAGGGCGCGACATCGGTCCTGTCGACGCAATCCTGCATGAACTTCAGCGATTCCCGCGCGGGGATGTTGGCGATCTTCGCTTCATTGTTGCAGTTGATGATTCTGATCTGCTCGGCGCGGCGCTTTTCGGCGGCTTCTCGAAACTCGGGAGCCACTTTCGACGGATCGACGAGCTTGTCGGCAAGCGACACCGCGCCGCTCATCGCCGTCGCCAAGAGAGCGATGACCGTCATACGGGAGAGATTCTGCAAACGCTCGCGCATGACGGAACTATAACGCCGGCGCGCGGCAGAAAGCTACCGGACGCCGAAGGCATTTTTTGAGCAGGGTTAGCGCGCGTCGTTAACGCCGACGGATGAGGACCGGATGGCCGGTCCGCTTATTGGTCCTCGGCCTTCTTGGTGCCGCCGATGTTTTTCAGTTTGGCGAAGACCGCATCGACATTCATGTCGTCGCGCTGCTTCTCGGTGGTCGCAGCAACCTCTTGCTCGGCTTCCTTGCGCGTGGTTTCGGACGCCGGCAGCAGCGTTGCGCCGCCGTATTCCTGCTTGGCCGGCTTTTCCTTCGCCGCGCGCTGAACCTCGAAGTCCAACTCGATCTGCGAGCAGAGTCCGAGCGTTACCGGGTCCATCGGCGTCAGCGTCGAGGCGTTCCAGTGGGTGCGGTCGCGCACGCTTGCGATCGTCGTCTTGGTGGTGCCGACCAGCCGCATGATCTGGCTGTCCTTCAACTCCGAGTGGTTGCGCACCAGCCACAAAATCGCGCTCGGCCGCTCGTGACGGCGCGACACCGGCGTGTAGCGCGGACCTTTCTTCTTCTTGGCTTCCGGCAGCATCACCTTGGATTCGCCGAGTTTGAGGCGATAATCCGGGTCGGCTTCGCCCCTTTCGATCTCCTCGCGGCTCAGTTGCCCGGTCGAAATCGGGTCCATGCCCTTGATGCCCTGGGCGGCATCGCCGTCGGCGATGGCGCGGACTTCAAGCGGGTGCATTTTGGTGAATTCGGCGACCTGATCGAAGGTCAGCGCGGTATTATCAACCAGCCACACGGCAGTCGCCTTCGGCATCAGCGGTGCGTTGCTCATGGCAAATCTCCTTTACGCTTCGCCCACCGGATTTTTTGGGGGTAAAGCTGGGCGGTCATCAATGATGACGGAATTGATCCCTATATAGTCCGGCGGGGGCGGACCGCGCAATGGTTCGGATCGCCCTTGACAGAGGGGGGAGTGCGGCCCCAAGTCCGTCCTAGTTTCTTGCAATAATTCCCGTGATAAACTCCTTAAAACGCTCGATTCCGGCTCAAAAATGACCTCAGACGCTCAAAAACCCGAACTGTCCGTCGTGCTTTGTTCCCCGCGCGGGTTTTGCGCCGGAGTGGTGCGGGCGATCGACACGGTGGAACGCGCGCTGAAACTTTACGGTGCGCCGGTCTATGTGCGCCACGAGATCGTGCATAACCGCTACGTGGTCGAGAGCCTCAAGGCCAAGGGCGCGATTTTCGTCGCCGAATTGCACGAAATTCCGCAGACCGACGCGCCGGTGGTGTTTTCCGCGCATGGCGTTCCGAAGGCGATCCCCTCGGAAGCCGACAAGCGCAATTTCTTCACGCTCGACGCCACCTGTCCGCTGGTGACCAAGGTTCACCGCGAGGCAGCGATTCACTTCAAGCGCGGCCGCGAAATCATTCTTATTGGACATGCCGGCCATCCGGAAGTCGTCGGCACATTGGGCCAGTTGCCGAAGGGCGCGGTCGTCCTGATCGAGACCATGGAAGCCGCACAAACTTTCCAGCCGAAGGATGCCTCCAAGCTCGCTTTCGTGACGCAGACCACTTTGTCGATCGACGACACCAAGGAAATCGTTGCGGTCCTGAAAGAGCGCTTCCCGGACATCGACGGTCCGCACAAGGAAGACATCTGCTACGCCACCACCAACCGCCAGCTCGCGGTGAAGAAGGTCGCGCCGCAAGTCGAAGCAATGGTCGTGGTCGGCTCGCCGAATTCGTCGAACTCGCAGCGTCTGCGTGAAGTGGCCGAGCGCGAAGGCTGCAGGGTCTCCGTGCTTGTTCAGCGAGCATCCGAAATCGACTGGTCGAAATTCCAAGGCATCAAGACGCTCGGTATCACCGCAGGCGCCTCCGCGCCGGAGGTGATCGTCGAGGAAATCATGGATGCGTTCGCGCAGCACTATAGACTGAACGTCGAAACCGTTTCGGCCGCGATGGAAAACGAATTCTTCCCGCTGCCCCGTCCGCTGCGGAACGACGCGGCCGAGTAATCGCGGATTATATTTTATGGCGGTTTACACCGACGTCGCCGCCGAAGAGCTTTCGGAATTTCTCTCCCGCTACGCGATCGGCGATTTGCTGTCGTATAAAGGCATCGCCGAGGGCGTGGAGAATTCCAATTACCTGCTGCACACCTCCAAGGGATATTTTTTCCTGACGCTGTACGAGAAGCGCGTCGCGGCCAAAGATCTGCCGTTCTTTCTCGGTCTGATGGCGCACCTCGCAAAGCACGGCATCAAGTGCCCGCAGCCTGTCGCCGACAAATCCGGCAATGCGCTCGGCACGCTCGCAGGCCGCCCCGCCGCCATCATCGATTTTCTCGAAGGCGTATGGCCCCGCCGTCCTAACGCGGTTCAATGCGCAGCGGTCGGGCAGGTGATTGCGAAAATGCATCTGGCCGATGCGGACTTTCTCCTAAAACGTCCGAATGCCTTGTCGGTGTCGGGCTGGCGTCCGCTGTTCGATCAAGCGAAAGATCGCGCCGACAGCGTGCATCCGGGATTGCGCGATCTGTTGAGCGCCGAACTCGATCATCTCGAAAAGTCCTGGCCGAAGTCGCTGCCGCTGGGCGTCATTCATGCCGACGCATTTCCGGACAACGTTCTGTTTCTCGGCGACAAGCTCTCCGGCCTGATCGACTTCTATTTCGCCTGCAACGATATGCTCGCTTACGATGTGGCGATCACGATGAATGCGTGGTGTTTCGAGATCGATCACTCCTTCAACGTCACCAAGGCGCGCGCACTGCTCAACGCGTATTCACGGGAACGGAAATTATCGGCGGAAGAGCAGGCGGCATTTCCTCTGCTCGCGCGCGGCGCGTCGATGCGCTTCCTGCTGACGCGACTGGTCGATTGGCTGAACGTTCCGCCCGGCGCGCTGGTGAAACCGAAAGACCCGCTCGAATATGTCCGCAAGCTGCGCTTCCACCAAGGTGTGAAAAGCATCAGCGACTACGGCCTCGATCAGTCGGGGTTCGCCGCGTGAGCGATCTGCCTCAAGTGACGATTTTCACCGACGGCGCGTGCTCGGGAAATCCGGGTCCGGGCGGCTGGGGCGCGATTCTGCGTTTCGGCGACACCGAGAAGGAAATGATGGGTGGTGAAAATCCGACCACCAACAACCGCATGGAACTGATGGCGGCGATCTCGGCGCTGGAGGCGCTGAAGAAGCCGAGTTCGGTGGATCTGACAACCGACAGCCAGTATGTCCGTCAGGGTATCACGAGCTGGATCCACAACTGGAAGAAGAACGGCTGGCGCACCGCCGACAAGAAGCCGGTGAAGAATGTCGATCTGTGGCAGCGGCTCGATGCGGCGCTCAAGCAGCACGACGTGCGCTGGCACTGGATCAAGGGTCACGCCGGTCACGCCGAGAATGAGCGCGCGGATCAACTGGCGCGTGACGGAATGGCGGCGACGCGATAGCCGCCGCCAATTCTTGTCTTAAAGCTGTCCGAGCAGCGTATCGCCGCCCGACACTTCGACCTTGCCGGGATTGGCTTCGAGGTTGAATTTCCTCACCACGCCGTCCTCGACCAGCATGGAATAGCGCTTCGAGCGCGTGCCGAGGCCATTGCCGGAACCGTCGAAATCCATGCCGATAGCCTTGGTGAAATCGCCATTGCCATCCGCGAGAAACGTCGCTTCGTCTCGCTGATCTGTGTCGCGCTTCCATGCGTTCATCACGAACACGTCGTTGACGGACACCACAGCGATGGTGTCGATGCCCTTGCCCTTGATGGCGTAGGCATTGAGGAAAATGCTCGGCATATGCATTTTGTGGCAGGTGCCGGTGTAAGCGCCGGGAACGGCGAACAGCGCGACCTTCTTGCCCTTGAAAATATCGTCGGTGGTCTTCACCTGCGGTCCTTCGCCGGTCATCACGCGGAACTTCGCCTCGGGCAGCTTGTCGCCAACTTTAATGGTCATCGTACTCTCCCTCAATTATGGGTGTGTCATAGACGAGGTTGGCCGCGTGCGCCATTGGTCGCGTGGCGGTCGATCGCGCTATTTCAAATTGACATTGTATTCGTAAGCGCCTGCGCCGCCGGTCAAGGTCAGCTTCAGCATGACGTTGCCGGTCGAGGCACCGGACGGCAATCCATCGAGATCGAACGCAAAGCGCTGGGCGCCGCCGCTTTCGCGCTTGACGAGTTTTGGTACGGGCAACGCCCAATCCGGCGTCGGACCTTCGGCGAACAGGCTGGCTTCCTTGCCGTCCTTCGCGACCACATTGACGATGACGCCGATCTTGCCGTCACGCTTGACGTCGCGAACGACGAGATCGCCGGCATCTCCGATCTTGGCGGGTTTCGGCACGGTGTCGAGCGCTGCGGAGATAGTGTTATCCTCGGTGCTCGATTCCGAGATAAAATTCAGTTCCGCATTGGCCTCCACCGGCACGCAGAGCTTTTCGCAAATCCCATAATTGATCGTTGCGCGCAGCGTCACCGGCTTGCTGGAATCCTTCGCGACGATGCGAAGAGGCAGAAGCACTTTATGCTTGTAGCCGAGCGAAAGGCCGCCGTTGCCGTCCGGAAACTTCATCGGCGCAGGCCAGAGGATCGTAACGTTTTCGACATTGTCGGACCTGGAAAAATCGAAGCGCGGCGGCACGCCGGAATCGCCGGGCGTCCGCCAATAGGTTTTCCAGCCATCCTGAATCTCGAAATCGATACCGCCGAGAAATGCGTTACCGCTGCGCGAGCCTGCAACGAGCCTCACTGCCGAATGAGAGTCGCGAACCCAGGGCGAAGAATCCTCGGCGAATGCGACGGACGATGCCGCTGCAATCAGCACAATGCCTGCGAGAGTGAACACAAACCGGGCGGGAACGATTGTCATGCAGCGTCCTTAGCAGAGTGCGGCAAGTCCGAACCACTGAATTGCGCGTGATCCCGCTGGATTTATGGCGATTGTCCAGAAGCTCGATTGACAGGCGAAAAGCCCAATATCAGAATTTGGATGAAGGAGAGTCGGCCGTCGATGAGTGCCAAAGCGAAGAAAATCGGAGCTGCCACATCTCGTTCGGGCGATGACCGGGAGATTTCGGGACAAGGCTATCTCGACGGGCGGCTTCTGATTGCGATGCCGGTGATGGACGATGAACGGTTCGCTCGCTCGGTGATCTATCTCTGCGCGCATTCATCGGAAGGTGCGATGGGCATCGTCGTCAACCTCGACGCCGGCAGCATCGACTTCCCGGACCTATTGGTTCAGCTCAACATTATCGACAAGGATCATCAAATTAGATTGCCGGACGCGGCGGAGCATCTGAAGGTTCTCAAAGGCGGCCCGGTGGAGACCGGGCGAGGCTTCGTGCTTCACTCCAGCGATTTCTTTATCAAGGACGCGACCCTGCCGATCGACGACGGCATTTGTCTGACCGCAACGCTGGACATTCTCAAGGCCATCGCCAGCGGAAAAGGTCCGAAGCAAGCGATCCTCGCGCTCGGCTATGCCGGTTGGGCGCCTGGGCAATTGGAAAACGAAATCCAGCACAACGGATGGCTGCATTGCGACGCCGATCCGGACCTGATTTTCGGCCGCAATATCGAGGACAAATATCAGCGCGCGCTGGACAAGATCGGCATCGACATCGCGATGCTGTCCAACGAGGCGGGTCACGCCTGATCTGAAAAATTATCCCTGCGTTGCCGCGATCGTCGAGCCGCGCAGAGTCTGGCGGCGGTTGCGCGGCTGCGGCACCTGCTCGCCCGTCAAAAGGCGCATCGTGGCATCGGCATCCATCGGCTCGCCGAACGCAAAGCCTTGCGCGTATTCGCAGCCGAGCTGAAACAGTTCGACCGCGTCGGAATCGGTCTCCGCGCCTTCGGCGACCACCTGCATGTTCAGGTCGTGCGCCATCGCGACGATCGATTTCAGCAATAGCGGACGCGCTCCGCGGCTTGTGGTGCGCACGAAAGACTGGTCGATCTTGATGGTATCGAACGGGAAGCGCTGCAGATACGCAAGCGACGAATGGCCGGTGCCGAAATCGTCGAGCGATAATCCGGTTCCAAGTTCCTTGATCCGCGTCAGCATCTGGGCCGCGTGTTCCGGATTCTCCATCACGAGAGATTCGGTAAGCTCGAGCTTGAGCGATCCGCGCGCGACTGCGTGACGCGACAGCACGCTGCGAACGTCATGAATGAGATCGTGACGCAATAGCTGACGCGACGACACGTTGACGCTGGCAAACAGAGGCTCGCGCGAACGCACGGCGCGCTGCCACTGGGCCAGTTGCCGCGCGGTCGTATCCATCACGAACGTGCCGAGTTCGACGATGAGGCCGATTTCTTCCGCAATCGAGATGAACTCGGTCGGCGACATGCGGCCGAGCTTGGGATGATCCCATCGCGCCAGCGCCTCGAAGCCTGCGACGGTGCGATCCTCCAGCCGCACGATGGGCTGGTAGAGAATGGTGATTTCCTCGCGCTCAATGGCGCGGCGCAGTTCGGATTCCAGCGCGAGACGGTCGGTGCGGCGCGCGCGCATCGCGGGCTTGTAGACGTCGATGCGGTCGCCGCCGATGCGCTTGGAATGATACATCGCCAGTTCGGCGTCTTTAATAATCTCGTCGGTCAGCGGCACCTGAGGGTCGCTGAGCGCGAGACCGATGGACGCGGTGAGAAAAATCTCGCGGCCGTTGAATGCAATCGGCGCGCGGATCGTCTTGCGGATGGTTTCGGCGAAGGCGGTGATGCGCGCGGGTTCGTATTCGGACGTGAGGATCAGCCCGAACTGATCGCCGGACAGACGCGCCAGCGTATCCTGCGGCTTGAGGATGCGGGCGAGACGGCGCGCCAGCGTCAGCAGAATGGAATCGCCGACCGCGATGCCGACGGAATCGTTGACCTGCTTGAAGCGGTCGAGGTCGATCACCATGATTGTCGGGCGCAAATTCGGCGTGGTTTTCGCGAACGCGGAGACGGCGGTGAGGCGGTCGATGAACAACTGGCGGTTCGGCAAACCCGTCAGATTGTCGTGGACCGAATCGTGGAGCATGCGCTCTTCGGAATTCTTCAGGTCGGTGACATCGCTCAGCGTGCCGACGACGCGCGCGACTTCGCCATCGGAGCCGACGACGGGACGCGCTTTCAGCGCGAACCACATGAAGTGACCGTCCGGCGTGCGCAGCCGGAAATCCTGCATCAGCCGTCCGCGCCGCTGGTCGAGCACGCTGTCGAGTGCGGCACGAAAACGATCCTGATCGAGCGGATGCAGAACCTCCAGCCATTTCGCCGCAGGGCCTTCGAGCGTGCCGCGCTTGAGGCCAAGCAGCGCTTCGGTCTCAGGACTGGTGAACACCTTGTCGGACGACACGTCCCAGTCCCAGATCAGGTCGCCTGAACCTGTCAGCGCCAGCGCGCGGCGCTCCACATCGGACACGATACCTGTTGTCGCGCCGCCGCCAGCGAAGGCATGCTGCATGACCGTGAACCCGATCAGCATGACGATGAGCACGAGGCCGCCAAGGAGAGCGGGTCCGACGATGTCGTTGGTGACGCCGCCTTCGACCGTCATGCCTGCTGCGATTACCCAGACGAGCAGCAGGAACCAGGTCGGGATCAGAAGCACCGCGCGGTCGAAACCGTGCGTGGAGAGATAGACGATCAGCGCAAAACCAAAGACGGCGATGAGCGCCAGCGAAATGCGCGCGATGCCGGATGCAACCGCAGGATCGAACAGCGCCAGCGCGACCAGCGCGCCAAGGAACGCAAGCCAGCCTATCGTAATGTGAGAATAGCGCACGTGCCAGCGGGAGAGATTGAGATACGCAAACAGAAACACCAGCAATGTCGCCGCCAGCATCGCCTCGCCGGATGCGCGCCAGATGCGTTCGGCGCCGGACGACATGTCGAACACCTTGCCCCAGAATCCGAAGTCGATGCCGACGTAAAGAAGAACGGCCCACGCCAGCGCGGCTGCCGCAGGGAACATGATGCTGCCCTTGACGACGAACAGGATCGTCAGCACCAGCGCAAGAAGGCCGGAGATGCCGATGACGATGCCCTGGTACATCGTGAAGGAATTGACCTTGTCCTTGTAGGCTTCCGGTTCCCACAGATAAAGTTGCGGAATGGTGTCGGTACGCAGTTCGGCGACGAGTGTGATGACCGCGCCGGGATCCAGCGTGATGCGGAAGATGTCGGCGGTCGAACTGTCCTGCCGCTCCGGGCGGTCGCCGGTCGATGGCGTCATCGAGGCGATACGCGAGAGGCCGAGATCGGGCCAGATCAGTCCCGACGACACGATGCGATAGTGTGGAATGACGATGAGACGGTCGAGCTGATCGTCGGTGTTGTTGGTGAGCGCGAACACGACCCAGTTCTGTCCGCCTTCGCGCGCCCGCACTTCGATGCGGCGGACGATGCCGTCGGTTCCGGGTGCGGTGGAGACTTGAATGCGGTCGGTGTCGCTCTTCTGAAATTCAAGAATGCCGGTGAGATCGATGGCGGGCGCGTCGCTGCGGACGCTGACGGCGTCAAGCGCACGCGCGGGCTGCGCGAAGGCAAATATCATGAGGCCAAACGCAACTAGCGTCAGGCTTCTGATCGCACGCAAGGTCAGATCTCCGCATTTGCCAACCCGGCGCACTCAAGAGCTACCGGAGGAACGCGATAAATGACACGAATATGAAGTGAATCAAAGGCTTTCGAGTTGGCCCGTCGCGCTAAACCGTGAGCACAATTTTGCCAATATGTTGGCCGGTCTCCATGCGCTGATGCGCTTTCGCGGCGTCTTTGAGCGCAAAGCTGCTGTCGATCAACGGTTTGACGCGGCCTGCCGCGAGCCAGGGCAGAACCTTGGCCTCGATGGCATTAACCATCGCAGCTTTATCCGCGACCGAACGCGGCCGCAGTGTCGATCCGGTATGATGCAGACGCTTCATCATCAGCTTGCTGAAATTCGCAGTTGCCTTCGGTCCGCCGAGGAATGCGATCTGCACGATGCGGCCTTCGACGGCGGCGGCGTCGTAGTTGCGGTCGATATATTCGCCGCCGACCATGTCGAGAATCACGTTGACGCCGGCGTCGTTGGTCGCGGTCTTGGATTTTGCGACGAAGTCTTCGGTCTTGTAGTTGACCGCGATGTCGGCACCGAGTTTCAAGCAGGCGTCGGCCTTGTCCTGCGAGCCGACGGTAACGATCACTTTCGATCCGTGCGCCTTCGCCATCTGGATCGCCATCGTGCCGATGCCCGATGAGCCGCCGTGAATGAGCAGAGTCTCACCAGGCTGCAGTCCGCCGCGCTCGAACACGTTGTGCCAGACCGTCATCAGCGTCTCGGCGGTCGCGCCGGCTTCCTCGATCGTGAAACCTTTCGGAATGCTAATGCCGTGCGTCTCATGCGTGAGGCAGTATTGCGCGTAGCCGCCGCCTGCGACGAGCGACATCACCTTGTCGCCGAGCTTGAACTTCTTCACGCCCTCGCCGAGCGCGACGACTTCGCCCGCGACTTCCAATCCCGGAAGATCGCTTGCGCCCGGAGGCACCGGATACAGACCCATGCGTTGCAGAACATCGGGACGGTTGACGCCGGCGGCCGCGACCTTGATGAGAATCTGGTTAGGTCCCGGCTTCGGCACGGGGCGCTGCTCGGGAACGAGAACCTCCGGTCCGCCGGGCTTGCTGATCGCGATGGCGGTCATTTCCGAAGGCAGTCTGTCCATGGTCGATCCTCGTGAATTCTTGCAGCGGAGTATGTTGCGAAATGATACAGCGGGGCGAAGCTATAGTCGCGCAAACGCCCGGAGGGAAGCATGGCTTCTGAGGATGACGACAGGCCGCGAAAGAAAATCACCCACGAGATCGGACAGGATCTCTATCTGCTGTCGGGTGCCGACCTCGATGAGCGCATCGCGCTTCTGACGTCCGAGATCGAGCGGCTGAAAGCGGACAAGGCGAAGAAGGGCGCGAGCAAGGACGCAGCGAATTCGTTTTTCAAGTCGTGACGCGTTTACCACACCGGCCACAGACGCGAAGAGAAGGTAAAAAGAATCCCTCATTTACGGTCTATTAAGCCTTAGGGTTTATGACTGGGATTGTCCTTGTTTGGACACCGAGTGGCTCCTGTCCACTCTGTTTGACGCCTCCCTGTTATAAACTTTCAAAAGCCGCCAGAAATGGCGGCTCTTTTTTGCGCAAACGCCGCCGACATTCTTCGTTCCGGTCATCCTCGTGGAAACCATATCTCCGGTTGCCGCTGGACTTGGGGCTGCCGCCGCGCAATGATTTGTTCATCATAAAAAAATCCGCGTAACAGTTGCGTGAGGCGTTAACCATGACCGAACAGCCGCAAGACGAAACGGCGCTTGTCGTTCTGAGGGAGCGCATCACGAGTTCGGCTGCGTTCGGCAATCTGTTTCGCGACGGCATGGACCTCGTTGAAGAAACCGCGGCCTATCTCGACGGCGCGGGCCGTCTCGAAGCCAAGGTGCTGGAACGCTCTGCAAGCCTTGCCTACGCAACCGAAAGCATGCGCCTCACCACGCGCCTGATGCAGTTGGCCTCGTGGCTGCTGCTGCATCGCGCGGTGAAGGAAGGCGAGATGACGCTGACGCAGGCCAACCGCGAAAAGACCAAGGTGAAGCTGACGGCCGCCGATCCCGGCGCCGAAGACATGATCGCGAAACTGCCGCCGAGCCTTCAGGAATTGATCGCGCGATCGATGGCGTTGCAGGCCAAGGTGCGCCGGCTCGACACGACGATTCATGCGCCGCCGTCCGATCAGATTTCGATCGGCAATCCGCTGGTGCCGCAGATGAACATGCTCAAGGCTGCCTTCGAGCGCTGAGCTTTCAAAAACCGCGCAACAAAAAACGCCCCGGCGAAAGCTGGGGCGTTGTTGTATCCGGCTCTGTAGGGAGACTTACTTCTCCTTGATGAAGCCTGCGAACTTCTTCTGGAAGCGCGAAACGCGTCCGCCGCGGTCGAGCATCTGCTGCGTACCGCCGGTCCATGCCGGATGCGACTTGGAGTCGATATCGAGGTTCAGCGTGTCGCCTTCCTTGCCGTAGGTCGAGCGGGTCATGTATTCGGTGCCGTCGGTCATGACGACCTTAATGTTATGATAATCCGGGTGAATTTCGGGTTTCATGGCAATTCCTTCGGCGCCGGGCGCCCTTGTCATCTGGAATGTCGGTGCGAATTTGCGCGGTCTATATCGCAGGATCGGCCCTGAAACAAGCCGCGAAGGCGGTTTGCCAGAGCCCGTTGCGGGGCCTATTTGAGGGCATCCGAAGGACAAAAGCGGCCTCATGAACGTCGTCGATAGAGTTGAAGAAAAGGCCGCCACGAAGGCCACATTGGACGACCTCGCCGCCGCCCCGGCGGCTGACGCCGCGCCCAAGTCCCGCCGCCCGAAACTGCGGCCGCTGCTGGCCCTCGGTCCCTATGTCGCCCGTTACAAGGTTCAGGCTTTCGCGGCGCTCATTGCGCTGATCGTGGCGTCCGGCGCGACCCTTGCGGTTCCGATCGCCGTCCGGCGCATGATCGATCTCGGCTTCAATGCCGAGGGCGTTGCCCTCATCAACAGCTACTTCGCGGTGATGATCGCCGTGGTGGCGGTCCTCGCGGGTGCCAGCGCGATGCGATATTATCTCGTCATCACGCTCGGCGAGCGCATCGTCGCGGATTTGCGGCGTGACGTGTTCAATCATCTGACATCGTTGTCGCCGGCATTTTTCGACACCGCGCATAGCGGCGAACTCGTTTCGCGTCTCACAGCCGACACCACGCAGATCAAGTCGGCAGTCGGCGCATCGGTTTCGATTGCGCTGCGTAACTTCGTTCTGTTCATCGGCGCGGCGGCGATGATGGTGATCAGCAGTCCCAAATTGTCCGGCTTCGTGCTCGCTGTCATTCCCCTCATCGTGCTGCCGCTCGTCGCCTTCGGTCGCCGCGTGCAGAAATTGTCGCGCGGCGCACAGGACACGCTTGCCGAAGCATCGTCCTATGCATCCGAGCTGATCGGTGCGATCCGCACGTTGCAGGCGTTCACCAACGAGCGGCTTGCGGAATCCCGCTTCGGCAAGGAAGTCGAACACGCTTACGTCGCCGCGCGCAATTCGACGCGGGCGCGCGCCTATCTGACCGCGATCATCATTTTCCTGATCTTCGCCAGCGTCGTGGCCATTCTCTGGGTCGGCTCTCACGACGTGCTGACGCACCAGATTTCCGCCGGACGCCTCGGGCAGTTCATCCTCTATGCAGCGTTCGCGGCGGGTGCACTCGGTGAACTCAGTCAGGTGTGGGGAGAAATCTCTCGAGCCTCGGGCGCATCCGAGCGGCTGTTCGAAATCCTCCGGGTCAAGCCAGAGATCGCACCGCCTGCCAATCCTCGTGCGCTGCCGATGCCTGCGCGCGGCGACGTGGCGTTCGAGAACGTGCGTTTCGCCTATCCGACACGGCCCGAGAGTTTCGTCGTCGATGGCGTGTCGTTTTCGGTGAAGGCTGGCGAGAAGATCGCGGTCGTCGGTCCATCCGGCGCGGGCAAAAGCACGCTGTTTCATCTGATCCTGCGGTTCTACGATCCGGCAAGCGGCAGCATTTCGTTCGACGGCGTCCCGATTCGCGACGCCAAGCCTTCGGACGTGCGCTCGCGGATCGCACTGGTGCCGCAGGATTCGGCCGTATTCGCAACGAGCGCTTTGGAAAACATCCGGTTTGGCAGGCCTGAGGCGAGCGATGCCGATGTCGCGCGCGCGGCGGACTTGGCGCACGCGACGGAATTCATCAAGCGGCTGCCGCTAAAGTTCGAGACGCAACTCGGTGAGCGCGGTGTCACGCTGTCCGGCGGCCAGCGTCAGCGCATTGCAATTGCGCGGGCGATTCTGCGCGATGCACCGTTGTTGCTGCTCGACGAGGCGACATCGTCGCTCGATGCCGAAAGCGAGACGCTGGTGCAGACGGCGCTGGAAGATCTGATGCGCAACCGCACGACCATCGTCATCGCGCATCGCCTTGCGACCGTGCTGTCGTGCGATCGTATTCTGGTGATGGAGCAGGGGCGGATCGTCGAGCAGGGCACGCATACGTCGCTGGTCGCAGCCAACGGTCTCTACGCGCGGCTGGCGCGGCTGCAATTCGAAAACGTCTGAGATTATTTTTTCCAGCCCATGCCGTAGACAGGACGGCCCGACACCGGATTGACGTCGTCATGGGTGTGAACGAATCCGTTGCGCTCATAAAAACGGATGGCGCGGTCGTTGTCGGTGTTCACCAGCAAGGTCAGTCCGTCGGGTGACATGAGTTTAGCCTGCCGGATCAGCGCGTCGGCAAGCGTCGAACCCCACAAGTCCGGCGCAACCACGAGCTGGTCGAGATAGCCGGACGAATCCACGGTGACGAAACCGACCATGACGCCGCGCTGTTCGGCGACGACGATCTGGGCTGAGGGCGCAAGCTCCTCGCACCAGCGTTTTCGCCACGCTGCAAGACGTTCGCCGAAATCGATTTCGGGATAGGCCTGTTGCCACGTGACATGCCACAGGGCGATGGCGGTATCTTCGTCGCTTGAACGGTACGGTCTGAGTACGAATTCAGCCATAGCCGGAAGGCCTATCGTTCGGTGAGCTTCAACTCGATGCGGCGATTGCGTTTGTAGGCTTCCTCGGTTTTATCCGTGTCGAGTGGCTGAAATTCGGCAAAGCCCGCGGCCACGAGCCGCTGAGCCGGGATGCCGCGCGAAATCAGATATTGCACAACGGAGATGGCGCGCGCGGACGACAATTCCCAGTTTGATTTGAATTGTGCACTGTTGATCGGTCGCGAGTCGGTGTGCCCATCGACGCGTAGCACCCACGCGATTTCGGCAGGAATTTTCTTGGTCAATTCATTGAGAGCGTCCGCGAGCTTGTCGAGTTCGGCACGGCCTTCGGGCAAGAGCGCGGCTTGGCCGGTATCGAAGAATACTTCGGACTGGAAGACGAAGCGGTCGCCGACGACGCGGAGATCCGGACGATTGCCGAGAATTTCGCGGAGCCGTCCGAAGAACTCCGAGCGATAGCGCGACAGCTCCTGCACGCGCTGCGCAAGGGCGACATTCAGGCGTTGGCCGAGATCGGCGATTTTGGTTTGCGATTCCTTGTCGCGTTTCTCCGACGCATCGAGCGCTTCTTCGAGTGCCGCAAGCTGGCGGCGCAACGCGCTGATCTGCTGGTTGAGAACCTCGACCTGCGCCAGCGCGCGGGCGGAAATCTGCTTCTCGGAATCGAGCGCCTTGCCGAGTTCGTTGGCGCGGCCTTCGGCGCTCGCGCCTGCACCCGCAAGGCCGTTGTAAAGTCCCTGCACGCGGTCGCGCTCCGCCTGTGCGGATGCGAGCCCCGCGCGGGTTTGCGTCAGCTGGTCTTCAAGACTGAGTTTGCCCAGCTTCTCCAGCGACAGCAGATCGTTCAGCTGCGCGATCTGCGCGTTGAGACGTTCCAGCGCTTTGTCCTTGCTGGTGACTTGCTGCGACAGAAAGAACTGCACGACGAGAAATACCGACAGCAGGAATACGACGGCGAGCACCAGCGTCGACAGCGCATCGACGAATCCCGGCCAGTAGTTGAACCCGCTGTCGCTGCGGCGTGAACGCGATAACGCCATCGCTATCCCTCTCTATCGGCGGCTTTCCGGCTCGCGTGCGATGCGTTCCAGAAGCTTCTTGATTTCGCGGTTCTGCTCGCCCTGTCCATCGGCCCATTCACGGATCAGCTGCTGCTCACTGCGCATGTGACTGACGAGGCCCTGAATGGCTTCGGCGAGATTCGCCATTGCGGTGGTCGTTGCGCGCGTCGAGCCCATGTCCTCAACCGCGCTGCGCAGCCGGTCCATCACCGGCTGTAGCTCCGCCGATCCGACGGCGCTCGTGGGCAGATCGCCGGAATATTCGCGCACGGTCTCCGCAAGCCAGTCTTCGAGGTCGGTATAGAAACGGTTCTGCGCCTGGCTCGACTGAAGATCGAGAAATCCGAGAATGAGCGATCCCGCGAGACCGAACAGCGACGATGAAAACGAAATGCCCATGCCGCCGAGCGGCGCGGCGAGACCGTCTTTCAGCGTATCGAAGACAGCACCGGCATCGCCGCCGACTTTCAGATTCTGGATGACCTGACCAACCGAACCGACGGTTTCGATCAGGCCCCAGAACGTGCCGAGCAGTCCGAGGAAGACGAGCAGGCCGGTCATGTAGCGCGAGATGTCCCGCGCCTCGTCGAGTCTCGTTGCGATCGAATCGAGCAGATGACGCATGGTCTGCTGGGTGATGGTCATGCGTCCCGAGCGGCCGCTGAGAATTGCGGCCATTGGCGCAAGCAGCTTCGGCCTGCGATCCACGGCGAGGCCGGGATCGGAAATACGGAAATGATTGACCCACGACACTTCAGGATAAAGCCGGATCACCTGCCGGAACGCGAGCACGATTCCGATCAGAAGCACCGCGCCGATCAGCGCGTTGAGGCCGGGATTGGCGAGAAACGCCGCCCACACCTGCTTGTAGAGCACCGTGAAGACGAGCGCACACAGGATCAGGAACACCAGCATGCGCACGAGAAAGATTCGCGGCGACGACAATTTGGTGACGCCGATGTCGTCGGGTGAGACGGAGAGAGCTTTTTTCGCCATGCCGGGATCGCCAGTCCTTGTGCGAGGAATGTCTCAGGCATCAATATGGCACAGCGGCGGCGGGATAAAAGACGCGTGGGCGTCGTTTGATGCCGTCTTCCGGTATTTCGCGATGAAACCGGACTTGGATCGCCGCGTATTTACAAGGGTCTTTAAGCAATAGGGATTCGGGTGAATTGGCGATGGCATGGTTCTTCATTGCAGGGCTGATCGCTCAAGCCGCCGGCCTTTCGGTGCTGATGGCTGGTGCCTGGCTCGTGCAGCAGCGCACCGGCAATTCGGGGTGGGTTGATACCATCTGGACGTTTTCGCTCGGCATCGTCGGTGCTGTCGGTGCGTTTTGGCCGGTGGACGGGCAAGCAGTCACATCGCGCCAATGGCTGGTCGCAATTCTGGTGGCGATCTGGGCGATCCGTCTCGGATCGCATATCGCCGTACGCACGGCGGGCATCACGGACGATCCACGCTACGCAGCCTTCGCAAAAGAATGGGGCGCGGATTCACCGCGCAAGATGTTTGTGTTTTTGCAGAACCAGGGCTTCGGATCGATCCCGCTGGTATTTGCGATTTTCGTCGCGGCGCATTTTCCCGCACCCGAGTTGCGCGTTCAGGATTATCTCGGCGCGTTGATTTTGTTTGCAGGCATCGCCGGTGAAGCGATCGCCGACGCACAGCTTAAGTCGTTCCGCACAAACCCCGCCAACAAGGGCAAGGTTTGCGACGTGGGTTTATGGAAATTCTCGCGGCACCCGAATTATTTCTTCGAATGGTTCGGCTGGCTCGCCTATCCGATGATTGCGATTTCGCAAAGCTACGGTTGGGGATGGGCGACGTTGCTCGCGCCGATCTTCATGTACTGGATTCTCGTCCACGTTACCGGCGTGCCGCCGCTCGAACAACAGATGCTGAAATCGCGCGGCGAGGCCTATCGTACCTATCAGAAGCGCACCAGTAAATTCTTCCCGATGCCTCAGCAGATTTGAGGAACAATCATGAGTCTGATTTCAACCGTTATCGACAAAGCTGAGCGCATCCCGTTGCCCGACGTCCTGATACGCGCGGGGATCACGGCGCTCTGCTCGCGCACCGCAAACAAACTCTCCGTGGGTAATGCCGAGACGGACGCCGCCTTCGCGCAGGAGATGGCGACCCGCGCCATCGCCGAACACACCGATGCCGCCAACGCGCAGCATTACGAAGTGCCTGCGGAGTTTTTCGCTCTGACGCTCGGCCCGAACCGCAAATACTCGTCCTGCTTCTACGGCGGGCTTGGCTCGACATTGCAGGAAGCCGAGGAAGAGGCACTGCGACAGACGGTCGAATACGCCGATCTCGCCGATGGGCAAGCGGTTCTCGAACTTGGATGCGGTTGGGGATCGCTGTCGCTGTGGATGGCGCGGCAATTTCCGAAATCGAAAGTCGTTGCGGTGTCGAATTCGAATTCGCAGCGCGAATACATTCAGGCCACGGCGAAAGCGCGCGGACTGACGAATTTGACCGTCATCACGCAGGACATGAACGCGTTCGATCCGAAAGCGACGTTCGATCGTATCGTGTCGGTCGAAATGTTTGAGCACATGATGAACTGGCGCGAGCTGCTGACGCGGGTGCGGACGTGGCTCAATCCGGATGGGCGATTCTTCATGCACATCTTCACGCATCGTTCGGGCGCGTATCTGTTCGACCGCGCCGACAGGGAAGACTGGATCGCGCAGCACTTCTTTACCGGCGGTGTGATGCCGAGCCATCATTTGATTCAGCAGTATTCGGATTTATTCGAGGTCGAAAAGGAATGGCGATGGAGCGGGGTTCACTATCAACGCACGGCGCTCGATTGGCTGAAAAATTTCGATACGAATCGTGATGAGATCGAGGCTGTGTTTCGCCCGGTCTATCGCGCCGATACGGCGTTATGGATGCGGCGCTGGCGCTGGTTCTTCCTCGCAACTGCGGGGCTGTTCGGTTATGCCGACGGCAGCGAATGGGGCGTCAGTCATTACCGACTGAAGAAAACGTGAAGTTTCAGCCGAGCGGCTTGAGAATCTTGACGAGTTCGCTCTGCACGAATTCATTGCCGCACACGACATTGCCGGTCTGTAGCGCGGTGTCGCCGCCCTCAACGCCGCTGACGATGCCGCCGGCTTCGCGCACCACGATGAGTCCCGCCGCGATATCCCAAGGCTTGAGATTGCGCTCCCAATAACCATCGAGCCGTCCGGCTGCGACAAAAGCCAGGTCGAGCGACGCTGCGCCAAACCTGCGCAACCCCGCGACCTTCGGCTGAAGCTCTGCCATCTCACGGCGCGACAGTTCGTGATCGCCGCGTCCGATATGCGGCAAGCCGCAGGCGATTACGCATTCGTTGAGTTTCTTGCGCCCGGCGACGCGGATGCGCTGGTCGTTTAGAAACGCACCCTTGCCGCGCTCGGCGATGTAAAGCTCGTCATTCGCCGGATTGTAGATCACGCCCGCGATCACGATGCCTTCGCGCTGCAGGCCGATGGAAATCGCAAACTGCGGAATGCCGTGCAAAAAATTCGTGGTGCCGTCGAGCGGATCGACGATCCAGGTGTTTGATTTGTCGGCGCCTTCGCGCGTGCCGCCTTCTTCGCCGATGAAGCCGTAACCGGGCCGTGCTTTGAGAAGGTCGTCGTAAAGCATCTGCTCGGCGCGCTTGTCGGCGAGAGAGACGAAGTTCGCCGGCCCTTTCAGCGATACCTGAAGATTTTCGATCTCGCCGAGATCGCGCTTGAGGCTGCGGCCGGCGCGGCGCGCGGCCTTGACCATGACGTTGATGAGCGCGGAATACAGCATGCGGCGGAGACGATCTGATCGGCGGTGAAGATTTTGCTGGATGCTTTGGCGTCAAAGCCCATGCAGGTCAAGGGCGCATGCGGCGGCTTATTTGGTGCCGAACCATTTCTTGGCGCGGTCTTCGGATTTCTTGCGGTCTTCCGGCGTTTGCTCTTGAAACAGCGCGTCGAGATCGGGATCGCCGTTGCCCGCGGTTTTCGCAATCAAGTGCCATTTGAAACCCTCGACCTTGTCTACGGCTGCCCCCTGTCCGAACACCAGAACGCGGGCGAGGCGATTCTGTGCGATCGGACTGCCCTGACGGGCGGCGCGATTGAGAACGGCCAGCGCGGTCGGGACGTCGCGCGGCGTTCCGGTGCCGTTGAACAAGGCGATGGCATATTCGACCTCGGCATCGATGTTGTCGACCATCGCAGCTGCGCGAAGCAACCGAGCGGCTTCGACGGGGTCCTTCTCCACGCCGCGGCCTTCTTTGTAGAAGGTCGCGAGCGCGTATTGCGCTTCCGGGTTTCCCGCATCGGCAGCCTGCTTGAACAGTTCGGCGGCGCGCTTGAGGTCCTGCGGAAACAACTGACCTTCAAGATAGAGCAGGCCGAGATTGTAGGCGGCGGCCGCTTTGCCGAGTTTTGCGGATGCCGCGAGAAGTTTCGCCGCTTCTTCGCGCTGCTGCGGCCCGCCGCGCCCGGAAATCTTGAGCATCGCAAGCCCGAACATCGCCTCGCGGTCGCCGAGGTCAGCGGCGCGCTTGTACCATTCGGCGGCCTTCGCATCGTCCTGCTTGACGCCAAACCCGTTCGAGTAAATTTCGCCGATCAGCGTCATCGATTTCGGATCGTTCTTCTGCTCGGCGCGCTGTGTCGCGTATTTCAAGGCTGTCAGATACGCGCCCTGCTGAAACGCGCCGTAGGCGAGATCGGCGTTTGGATTGTCGGGTTGCGGAGCCGACGAAACAGGCGTGGTTTTTTTCTGCGCGGTCGTTGCCGCTGGTTGCTTCGGTGCAGCCTTCGGCTTCTCGGCTTTCGCGGGGGCGGATTTCGTTCCGGACTGGGGCGTCAGCGAAATTTGCGCGAAAGCGGGCATCGACAATGCAAGCGCGAGAGCGGCGGAGCCAAGGACTTGAATGTGCCGGCGGGTCAACATCCGATCGGCCTTCAGCTGACTTTCGTTCGGCCGAACTTGCGGTCGAAATGTTTCTGGATGATCTCGCCTGCTTCAACTAACGCAGCGCGAGATCCGCGCGAATCCTGCCAGACGAAATCGCCGACGAGAATAAAGTCGGCTCCCGATTCGGCAAACAGGCCTGCCTCATCCATCGTCGCGGCATATCCTACGCAAGGCGGCTCGAAGACTTCGGCCCACCATTGCAAGCGCTCGAAGATCGCCTCTGACGACGGGCGTTCACCCTTCGCATCGGGCTCGCCGAACAGCACGTAGTCCGCACCGGCTTCTCCGGCCAGCATCGCGTCGTGGCGCGTGTGCAGACCGCCGATGCCGAGAATGCGATCGGGCTTCAGCGTGGACAGCGCGTCCTCGAGGTCGTCAACGCCTGAGATATTCGCGCCGTCCGCGCCCGCGCGAGCCGCCAATTCAAAATGGCCGTCGAGCAAAAGCGCAGCTCCAGCCTTCTGAACGATTGGGACAATGGACTTGGCGCGCTGGATCATGCTGCGTTCGTCGGCGGGTGCAAATTTCAGAAGGACTGCGGCCACATCCGCAGCGGTCAATAAATCCGGAAGCGCGGCGGTGACACCGGACAGATCGGCGACCGTCGGCGTCGCGAGATAGAGTCGCGGCGCAGGACGCGGCGGAACGGGTTTCGGTTTGGTCGCCATAGCTGAGGTGATGCCTTCGGCCAAAAAAAGGGCGGGATCGTGTCCCGCCCGTTTTCGTATCAAGCGACTTTCGCTTTCAGTTCGCCGCTGGCGTAACGCTTGGCCATTTCGGCGGTGGTCAAGACCTTCTTGATCTTGCTCGCTTGCCCTGCGGTATTGAATTCCTGCAGCCGCGCCTTGCACAGCTTGGTCATCGCTTCCATCGCGGGCTTGAGATATTTGCGCGGATCGAACTCGCTCGGATTTTCCTGCAGGACTTTTCGGATTTGGCCCGTCATCGCCATGCGGTTGTCAGTGTCGATATTGATCTTGCGCACACCGTTCTTGATGCCGCGCTGAATTTCCGCGACCGGCACGCCCCAGGTCGGCTTCATCTGGCCGCCGAACTTGTTGATGATGTCCTGCAAATCCTGCGGCACCGACGACGAACCATGCATCACCAAATGCGTGCTCGGCAGCTTGCGGTGGATTTCCTCGATGACGTTCATCGCCAGAATGTTGCCGTCCGGCTTGCGCGTGAATTTATATGCGCCATGCGAGGTGCCCATCGCAATCGCCAGCGCGTCGACCTGCGTTTCCTTGACGAATTTCACGGCTTCGTCGGGATTGGTGAGAAGCTGATCATGGGAGAGCTTGCCCTCGGCGCCGTGGCCGTCTTCCTTGTCACCCATGCCGGTTTCGAGCGAACCGAGCACGCCAAGTTCGCCCTCGACAGAAATGCCGCCGAGATGCGCCATGTCGGTCACCGTTTTTGTGACGCCGACATTGTAATCCCAGTCGCCCGGCGTCTTGCCGTCGGCCTTAAGCGAGCCATCCATCATTACGGAGGTGAAGCCGGCCTGAATTGCGGTCATGCAAGTGGCAGGTTCGTTGCCGTGATCGAGATGCACGCAGACCGGAATTGAAGGATGAATTTCCGTCACCGCGTCCATCATGTGCTTGAGCATGACGTCGTTGGCGTAGGAGCGCGCGCCGCGCGACGCCTGAATGATGACAGGTGCGTCGAGCGATGACGCCGCGTCCATGATCGCCAGCGCCTGCTCCATGTTGTTGATGTTGAACGCCGGCACGCCGTAATCGTGTTCCGCCGCGTGATCGAGCAGTTGACGCAACGTGATACGAGCCATGAGCCTACGTTCTCCGATTTGCGCGACGCATGCGCCGCATCTTGAATGTGTTGAAGCCGGACGAATGCGCGCCCGCGTTGCCTCAGGATACTCTTAAAACCTCGACGCCGGGCAAAGGTTTCCCTTCCATCCACTCCAGAAACGCGCCGCCTGCCGTCGAAACATATGAAAAATCGCCGCTAACGCCTGCGTGGTTCAATGCCGCAACGGTGTCGCCGCCGCCTGCGACCGACACGAGCTTGCCGGCCTTGGTGCGCGCCGCTGCATGCTTCGCTGCCAGAACCGTGCCTTTGTCGAAAGGCGTCATTTCAAATGCACCGAGCGGGCCGTTCCAAACCAGTGTCGCCGCATCGTCGATCGCGGATTTGACGCGCTCGATCGACTGAGGTCCGACATCGAGGATCATTCCATCGGCGGGAATGGCGTCGAGACCGTAAGCGTGCGACGGCGCGTTCGCCTGGAAGTGATATGCAACGATGGCGTCCACCGGAAGAATGATCGCGCAGTTGGCGGCTTCCGCTTTTTCCATCACGCGCAGCGCGGTGGCTGCGAGATCTTTTTCACAGAGAGATTTGCCGATCTTGATGCCCTGCGCGTGCAGAAAGGTGTTGGCCATGCCTCCGCCGATCACCAGCGCGTCGACCTTGCTGACGAGGTTTTCAAGAAGGTCGAGTTTGGTCGATACCTTCGCGCCACCGATGATGGCGATGACTGGATGTGTCGGAGCGTCGAGTGCCTTGTTCAATGCGCTGAGTTCGGCCTGCATGGTGCGGCCGGCGTAGGCAGGCAGCTTGTGACCGACACCTTCAGTCGAGGCATGCGCGCGATGCGCTGCGGAGAACGCATCGTTGACCCAGATGTCGCCGAGCTTTGCGAGTTGCGCGACAAAAGCCGGGTCGTTCTTTTCTTCTCCCGGATGAAAGCGTGTATTCTCGAGGCAGAGAATGTCGCCGTCCTTTATGGCGGCAACGGCTTTTTCCGCAACTTCGCCGATGCAGTCGGGCGCGAACTGCACCTGACGTTTCACGACGTAACCGAGCGCGACCGCAACCGGCTTCAGCGATTCCTTCGGATCGACACCTTTCGGGCGTCCGAAATGCGCGAGAATGATGACCTTCGCGCCTTTCTCAGAAAGCTCGATGATGGTTTGCGCGATGCGTTGCAGGCGCGTCGTGTCGGAAACGCGGCCGTTATCCATCGGCACGTTGAGGTCCACGCGCAACAGGACGCGCTTTCCCTTTACGTCAACGTCGTCGAGGGTGCGAAATCCGGCCATCTGCGCTCGTCTGGTGTCAGATCAGCTTCGCCATCGCAGCGGCCGTGTCCGCCATGCGGTTGGAGAAGCCCCATTCGTTGTCGTACCAAGACAGCACACGAACCAAGGTACCGTTCTGCACTTTTGTCTGATCCATCGCGAAGGTGGATGAATGCGCGTCATGGTTGAAATCGATCGACACGTTCGGATCGGTGGTGAAACCAAGGACGCCCTTCAACTGCTGCTGCGATGCGCGTTTGATCGCGTCGTTGATCTCGTCCTTGTCGGTCTTCTTCTTTGCGATGATCTTGAGATCGACCACCGAGACGTTCGGCGTAGGCACGCGAATGGCAACGCCGTCCAGCTTGCCGTTGAGTTCGGGAAGCACGAGGCCGATGGCTTTCGCGGCTCCCGTCGAAGTCGGGATCATCGACAGCGCGGCCGCGCGGCCGCGATAGAGGTCGCTGTGCATGGTATCGAGTGTCGGCTGATCGCCGGTATAGGCGTGGATCGTCGTCATAAACCCGGTCTCGATGCCGACGGTGTCGTTCAAGACCTTTGCGACCGGCGCCAGGCAATTCGTGGTGCACGAACCGTTCGAGACAACGAGGTGATCCTTGGCAAGTTTGTCGTGATTGACGCCAAACACGATGGTCGCATCCGCGCCGTCCGACGGTGCCGAGACCAACACACGCTTGGCACCGGCGGTCAGATGCGCCGACGCTTTCGCTTTGGCGCTGAAGATGCCGGTGCATTCCATCGCGATGTCGATGCCGAGATCCTTCCACGGCAGCGTCGCCGGATCGCGATGTGCGAGAACCTTGATCTTGCCGTGGCCGATATCGATGGAATCGCCTTCCACCTTCACGGTGCCGGGAAAACGGCCATGGACCGAATCGTAACGCAGCAGGTGCGCATTGGTCTCGACCGGACCGAGATCGTTGATGGCGACGACCTGAATGTCGGTGCGCTTGGATTCATGGATGGCCCGCAGAATATTGCGGCCGATACGGCCAAATCCATTGATCGCGACCCGGACAGCCATTCACGTCTCCTTCAAGCAGATATGACAGAAATGATAAATTTCGAGGCGTTTTCTGCCCCGAATGCCGCCACGATGCAACGTCTCGCGGCGAGGAATGTTCGCCGATATGCGATTTGGCTTTATCAGCCTTTCAGTCGCGCCTGCGCGGCATCTGCGACTGCTTCGGCGGTGATGCCGAAATGCTTGTAAAGCGCCTTATATGGAGCGCTTGCACCGAATCCGGTCATGCCGACGAAAGCGCCATCGGAGCCGATGATGGCGTCCCAGCCCTGGCGAACGGCCGCTTCAACGGCGACCTTGATCGGAGCCTTGCCGATGATGGCGGCGCGTTTGTCTGCTGGAAGTCCGAGAAAGATGTCCATGCACGGCACCGAGATCACGCGCGCTGGTATGCCACGCGCCGCCAGCAGCTTCTGCGCTTCGACGGCCAGCGAGACTTCGGAGCCCGATGCGAAGATCGAGACCTTCGCCTCGCCCTCGGCCTTGGAAATCTCGTAACCACCCGACGCGCATTTATTGTCCGTGTCGTTGGCGAGGCGCAGCTGCGGCAAATTCTGTCGGGTCAGCGCCAGTACGCTGGGCGTGTCCCCGGTTTCCAGAGCAAGCTGCCAGCATTCCAGCGTCTCGACTGTGTCGCAGGGCCGGAACACGTTGCAGTTCGGGATCGCACGCAGCGCGGCCAGATGCTCGACCGGCTGATGCGTCGGCCCGTCTTCGCCGAGGCCGATTGAGTCATGGGTAAGAACGTGAATCACGCGCTCACCCATCAGCGCGGCGAGCCGCAGCGCTGGCCGCAGATAATCGGCGAACACGAGGAACGTGCCGGAATAAGGAATCAGGCCGCCGTGCAGCGCCATGCCGTTCATTGCGGCTGCCATGCCGTGCTCGCGGATGCCGTAGTTTACATAGCGTCCGCCGTAATTGTTGGCGGACACGGCGACCATGCCCTTGACGCGGGTGTTGTTCGAGCCGGTGAGGTCGGCGGAACCGCCGATCATTTCCGGCACGGCAGCGGTGAGAACTTCCAGCACGTGCTCGGAAGCGGTGCGGGTTGCGATTTCCTTCGGTGCCGAGGCGAGCGACGATTTCATCTTTGCGACAGCGTCAGTCAGCGCCTTAGCCGGTAATTCGCCTTTCATGCGGCGTTCGAATTCGGCGCGTGTCCCGGCATCTTTCGCCGAGAATTTTTTCGTCCAGGCGGCATGCGCGCTTGCGCCACGCGAACCTGCGTCGCGCCATGCGGCCAGAATGTCCGCCGGAATTTCAAATGGTGGCGAATCCCATTTAAGATTCTTGCGCGCGCCGGCGATCTCATCGGCACCCAGAGGCGAGCCGTGCGATTTCTCCGAACCGGCCTTGGTCGGTGCGCCAAAACCGATGGTCGTTTTGCACGCGATCAATGAGGGGCGGTCGGATTTCTGCGCACGCGTCAGGGCGTCGGCAATAGCTTTGGGGTCGTGGCCGTCGATGCGTTCCGCCGCCCAGCCGGCCGCTTCGAATCGTCTCACTTGGTCGACCGAGTCGGACAGCGAGATAGCGCCGTCGATGGAAATGCCATTGTCGTCGAACAGTACGATCATCTTGTTGAGCTTGAGATGACCGGCAAAGGCGATCGATTCCTGGCTGATGCCTTCCATCAGGTCGCCATCGGAGGCGAGCACGTAAGTAAAGTGATCGACGATGTCGCCGCCGAACTCCGCGGCGAGATGGCGCTCCGCCAATGCCATGCCGACCGCGGTCGCGATGCCCTGACCCAACGGGCCTGTCGTGGTTTCAATTCCCGGCGTGACGAAGTTCTCCGGATGGCCCGGTGTGATCGAACCAAGCTGACGAAAATTCTTGATCTGCTCGATTGTCATACTTTCGTTGCCGGTGAGATAGAGCAACGCATAGAGCAACATCGACCCGTGACCGGCCGACAGCACGAAGCGATCGCGGTCGTGCCAGTGCGGATCCTTGGCATCGAATTTCAGGAACTGCGTGAACAGTACGGTCGCGACGTCAGCCGCGCCCATCGGCAATCCGGGATGGCCCGATTTCGCTTTTTCAACCGCGTCCATCGCCAGCGCGCGGATCGCGTTGGCCATACGGGAATGATCGACGCGCGTTGCCATGAAGTGTCTGCCTTAATTCGCCGGTTGTTTGTAAAGCCGCGCCTAGAATCGGCGCCGGCCATGCGAAATGCCACAATTCATCGGGTGGATAGCATCTGGTTCCGGCGAGTCCAAGGGCGCGCAGCAGTCTGTGTGATGCCGAAGTTCGCTTAGCGGTGCATAGCTTTGGCGTGACGTTGCGCTCGGCTGACAGTCGCCATAAATTTATTCGCCTAAATGCCTGCCGGTTCGCTGCTTTTGCTGACGGCGGATGGAACGAAAAAGGCAACTGTTCCGCCATGAACGATCGCAATGCCCATGGGTTCGTGAATCTGGAATCGTCGGCCGCCGGGCAGAGCGACATCGAGCTTGCGACAAGGAGGCTTGCTGCGGCGCTGGACGCTCTCGAAAGCGCGGTGGAGCGCCGCCGCGACAACGATCATGCGGAAGATGAGCTCGCTGCGCGCATTCAGGCGCTCGGGACCGATCGCTCCCGGCTCGCCAATGAACTCGATGGGACGCTGACGCGCTCGCGTGCGCTGGAACGCGCCAATCGTGAGATCGCCGAACGCCTTGATGTGGCGATCGACACGATCAAGTCGGTCCTTGAAAACGGAGAATCGACATGAGCCACGTCAATGTCACTATCAACGGCCGGCAATACCGCATGGCGTGCGAGGAAGGACAGGAGTCGCGGCTGCTGCGGCTCGCGGAGAGCCTCGAATCGCGCGTCACCAGCCTGCGCGGAAAATTCGGCGAGATCGGCGACCAGCGGCTGACCGTGATGGCAGCGCTCACGGTTGCTGACGAGCTTGTCGATGCCGGCTCGCGCATCCGCGCGCTTGAAGAAGAAATCGTCGCCCTGCGTGAAGTGCGCATCACTGCCGCCGACCGCGCCCGCGCCACCCAAACGGCGGTCGCAAACGCGCTGAATTCGGCCTCCGAGCGGATCGAAAAGATGACACAGGCGCTTAACCGTCCGACGCGAAGCGGCATCGCAATCGGCTAAATGCAAAACTGACCGCTGGCGGCAGCGGCCGTTCGCCACTACATTGTCGTCGCGAGGCTGCGTCGCGCGTCAGGAGCCATATATCTCCGGGGCCTTATCGATCCTTTAGGGAACTGTCCCTGGCCAGGTCCGTGGACTTGGACACACGGTGCCCACCTACTTTCGTAGGTGCTCCGGGATCGAGTGCTTCAACGGCCATTGCGGCTTCGCACTTTCTTTTCTTCTCAGCCGATAGAGGCCGCGGCCATTTCTTCTCTTGCAACGAAGGATCAGTTGCGCGCCGGGGCGCTCTCAAGGCGCGATGCGTTGAGCGTCGAGCAGCGTGTCGCCGCCGCGGAGGCGATTGCAGCAACGCCGATCCATCTCGAAATCTCGCCGGGTACGATCGTCGCCGGGTACTCGCCGATCCACAGCGAAATCGATCCGTTTCCGCTGATGCGCGCGCTTGAGGCAAAAGGCGCGGAGTTGGCGTTGCCTGTCATCGTTAAGCGCGATCATGCGCTGATATTCCGTTCGTGGTCACCCAACGAAGGCTTGGTACGAGGTGCTTACGGAATTTTTCAACCGTCGTCCGATGCGCCGGATGTCGATCCAGATATCGTGCTGGTGCCGTTAGCGGCGTTCGATCAGGCCGGGCATCGGATCGGATATGGGCGCGGCTACTATGACCGCACGCTTAAGCCGCTGCGTGCGATGAAGCGCATCACCGTCATCGGCCTCGCCTTTGCGGTGCAGGAAATCGATCATGTTCCGGCTGCAAACCACGACGAGCAGCTCGATTGTGTGCTAACGGAACGCGAACTGATCGATCTGCGGAGCCTTTAAATTGCGTATCCTTTTTGTTGGCGATGTCGTTGGGCGCAGCGGTCGCGCGGCCGTATCGGAAACCTTGCCTGGTCTGATCCGCGACTGGAAACTCGACCTTGTTGTGGTGAATGGCGAAAACGCTGCGGGCGGTTTTGGAATCACCGAAGCGATCTATCAGGAACTGCTCGACTGCGGTGCCGACGCAATCACGCTCGGCAATCACTCGTGGGATCAGCGCGAGGCGTTGGTCTTTATTGAGCGTGCGCCGAAGCTCATTCGCCCCGCGAATTTTCCCGTCGGAACGCCGGGACGCGGTGCGGCCCTCATCGAGACAAAAAACGGCAAGCGCGCTCTGGTCGTCAACGGTATTGGCCGTATTTTCATGCAGGCGTTCGACGATCCGTTCACGACCATCGATCGCGAATTGAATGCGTGCCCGCTCGGTGAAGCGGCGGATGCCGTGATTGTCGATTTCCACGCCGAGGCATCGAGCGAAAAGCAGGCCATCGGATATTTTTGCGACGGTCGCGCGAGCCTAGTGGTTGGCACGCACACGCACGTGCCGACGTCGGACCATCGTATCCTACCGGCCGGCACAGCTTACATGACCGACGCCGGCATGACCGGCGACTATCAGTCCATCATCGGAATGCAGAAGGATGAGCCGCTCGGGCGTTTTCTGCGCGGCTATCCGGCGGCGCGCTTCGAGCCTGCGGACGGAGTAGCGACTCTCAGCGGCGTTGCAGTTGAGACTGATGACAACTCCGGCCTTGCGCTGAAGGTAGCGCCGGTTCGTCTTGGCCCTATTATGGATCGGGCGGCCCCGGATTTCTGGTGATCAGATCTTGTACGCGGTACGAAATCCGCCCCAGTGACGTCCGTTGACACGGATCGGTACGTCGATTTCGCGCATCATCACGGTTTTGCCGTTACCCATGTCGCGCGCATAGCTCTGGATCAAGTAAGAACGGATGTTGCGGCCTGCGGCGAGGCCCGCGGGATCGTTGAAAATGCGGCGATTACGGGAGTTGGCGGTGTTGAAGGCCAGGTCGCCTGGTTTCTGCGGCTGCGAATAGACCTTGTTGTGCACCGGCAGATAACCGTTGCGGTCGATGCAGACGCTGAAGGCAAGCCGATTGTCGCGCGCCAGAAACGCCTCCTGAAACTCCGGCAGAGCACGGTCGCCCCAGTCCAGCATGCGGTTGCGATGCTGCACGGGATTGGTGCCTTCGATCTCGATGTAGTTCTCGTCGAACAGATCGTCGATGCTGATGTCGCCGCGGGCAACGGCGTTCTCGAAGATCCTGGTCATTGCATCGCCGGCTTCCATCGCGCGCGTGACCAACTCGGTATTTTCGTCGTGGATGCTCCAGACCTTGTCCTCAATGCGCTCTTTGAGCGCCGCATTCGCGTTGACGAAGCCCGCGCGAACGCCTGCAGAACTGCGTTCCGTCGCGCGAATGTCGCATGCGCCGATATCTTGTAGATTGACATTTAAAGTTTCGTTCAACGGGATTGCTTCCGCGTTCGGTCCGCCAATGAGGATGCCGTCGATGGAAATCTCGAAAGCTTCGGCCTTGATCTTTGAGGAACGCGATGAAACTTCGATCTGAAGGCGACACGGCATCCATTCGGCCTTGCGCTCGGCGCGTTCGTCCTTGCGCAACAGGACCGCGCAGCGCGTCTTGAGCTTCTCCGCAAACATCGTCACGGCTTTACCGGCCTGCGCGACGCTGACGCCGTGGGCTTCGGCTTCCTTTGTTGCGCTATCGATCTCAGTGCTGCTCGACGACACAGAGGCGATGAACTCGGAGGCTGACACAGCGTTCTGCGTCATCTCCCCCGTCGTTTCGTTTTGTTCGGCGACCGCGCCGTTGACATGGTCGAATACCGGCTTGATGGCGTTGATCGCGGTTGTGATGCGATGCACCGCATCGAAGGATGTCGCGGCGTCCTGCTGAAGCGCGTCGATCTTCTTCTTGATTTCTTCAGTGGCGCTCTGGGTCTGAACTGCAAGCGCTTTGACTTCGGATGCGACGACCGCAAAACCCTTGCCCGCAGCTCCGGCACGTGCGGCTTCAATCGTGGAGTTGAGGGCGAGCAGCGTCGTCTGCTTCGCGATGCTCGCAATCAGGTTCACGACATTGCCGATGGCAGCGGAAGACTCACGCAGCCGCTCAACGTTTTGGCTCGCTTCGTTTGCGGCCGCGCTCGCCTCATCGGCGAGCTTGCTCGCATCGCGCACTTGCGCGCCGATACCATGAGCCGACTGCGTGAATTTCTCTGCAGCCTGAGAAAATGTCTCAGCTGTCATCTGCGCGTCGCCCGAACGCTCCGTCAGGGTTTCGGTGCGCTGGCGGATCGCGGTGAGTGTTGTCGCAGTCGATTCTGCGCCACTCGCTACGGAATTCGCCGCGCGTTCGAGCTGGCGGATCATCGCCACCAGTTCGAGTTCGAGAAGTTCGAGAATTTCGCTTGCTGAATCGTGTGCGACAGCGGGCGGTGCCTCGCTAGCGGCAACCGGCGGGGCGGCGGCTACGGCTTCGGATGGGGCCGTTTCGGGCGCGCGCTGACGAAGAAGTCCGAAGGCCATTGAGGGTTCTCTGGCAATGCGAGTGATGGGCCTTCAGCTTCTCACCCCGGCGTGAATTCATGGTTAATGTCTGCCGGCGGCCCTGGGGGATTTCCCCACGCCAAAGCATCAAAGATTGCTGTCTGGCTTTGATTTTGCCGTCTGCGGGCCTATAAACTCGCGCCGCTGGCTGTTTTTCGTTAACGAAACCGGCAGTTCCACCTGCGACCGCAAACCGTACTTCAGAAAGCCCCGGATGGCCGGACATTCCCAATTCAAGAACATCATGCACCGCAAGGGCAGGCAGGATGCCCAGCGCTCCAAGCTGTTCGGGAAGCTGGCGCGGGAAATCACCATCGCCGCCAAGCTCGGGACGCCGGACCCCGCGATGAACCCCCGGCTGCGTCTGGCGATCAGCGCTGCCCGCGCCGAGAATGTGCCGAAGGACAATATCGACCGCGCCATCAAGAAGGCGCTGGGTAACGATGGAGCGAACTACGAGGAAATCCGTTACGAGGGCTACGGTCCGGGCGGCGTCGCGGTGATCGTCGAGGCTGCAACCGACAATCGCAATCGCGCTGCGTCCGATATCCGCTCTTACTTCACGAAATCCGGCGGAAACCTCGGGGAAACCGGATCGGTGGCCTTCATGTTCGACCGTCTCGGTGTCATCGAATATGACGCCAAGGTCGGCTCCGATGACGCGATGCTCGAAGCGGCGATCGAAGCGGGCGCGGACGATGTGTCGTCCGGCGACAGCGGCCACGAGGTGTACGCCTCGCAGGAGACTTTCCGCGAAGTCGCCAAGGTGCTCGAAGTCAAATTTGGCGAACCGCGAAAAGCGCAACTAACGTGGAAACCGCAGAACACCATCGCCGTGGACGACGAGACTGGCGAGAAGCTGTTCAAGCTACTTGATCTACTCAACGAACATGACGACGTGCAAAACGTCTATGCCAACTTCGAAGTGTCGGACGCGCTCGCGGCCAAGATGAGCGCTTAGCAGTCTTCGCCCTCTCAATTTTTTTGGTTGACGCCGCCACGGCGAAAGATCATGTCAGCGCGAGGGTCCAATCGCTTGCGGTTTGGGCCCGTCACCGGAACCCGAACGACAATGCCAAGCGACAGTCAGCGTATTTCGCCGACAATGGTCTCAGCGATCTAGGGCTCCCGCTCACCGATCCTGCCATTGCCGGCAGAACCCGAAGGTGAGCCATGACGGAAATTCACGAAGCGCCGCCGGGCGAATTCAACGCAGCCGTTTTGGCAGCAAGCCTTGCCGGCAAACACGCCGCCGACACCGTCGAAATCCTCAATGGGCTTCAGCCTTCGGATGCTGCCGACGTCGTGCGCCTTTTGCCGCGCGAGGCTGCGATTGAAATTCTCGATAAACCCGAATTGTATTTCGGGGCGGAGATCATCGCCGCACTTCCCCGTCATGTGGCGGGTGCGTTGCTCGCGGGGATGTCGGCCGACGTCGCGGCCGACATCGTGCAACTGCTCGAAGAACCAGCAAAGACCGAATTGCTTGGCGAACTGGATGGTGTTTCGCGCGGCGCAATCGTCGATCTGCTGGCGTATCCCGAGAATACCGCAGGCGCGATGATGACGACGGAATTCGTCAGCGTGCCGAGCACGTGGACCGTTGAACAGACACTTCAGCATGTCCGTAGTGTCGAACGCACCCGCGAAACCGTTTACGCGATTTACTTGCTGGATCCGGTGAACCGGCGAATCGTCGGAGCCGTTTCTCTGCGCAGGCTGATATCTGGAGAACCTTCAGCGAAGATTTCGGCTCTTGCACTCGAGCCGATCACCACGCTTCCCTTGACGGATCGAGAGGACGTCGCGCGCCTCATAGCAAAATACGATCTGCTCGCGGTGCCGGTTATCGACAAGGCCGGGCATCTGCTTGGCATCGTGACGGTGGATGACATCATCGACGCCATTATCGAAGAGAGCACCGAGGACGTGCAGAAGTTCGGCGGCATGTCGGCCACCGAAGAGCCTTACATGCAGATCGGCATGATGGACATGATCCGCAAACGCGGAGGCTGGCTCGCTGTTCTTTTTGTCAGCGAAATGTTGACCGCGAGCGTGATGCAGCATTTCGAAGGTGAACTTGAGAAGGCGCTGGTGCTCACATTGTTCATTCCTTTGATCATGAGTTCGGGCGGCAATTCGGGTTCGCAGGCGACATCCTTGTTGATCCGTTCGCTGGCTCTGCAGGACGTGAAGCTGGATGACTGGTGGCGGGTGATGCTGCGTGAATTGCCGACGGGCATGATTCTCGGGGGCGTACTCGGGGTCATCGGCCTCGTGCGGGTCGTGCTCTGGCAAAAGCTCGGTATCTACGACTATGGCGAGCACTGGATTCTGGTTGGATTGACCGTGGCTTCTGCGCTGATCGGTGTCGTTGCATTCGGTTCGGTCGCGGGGTCGATGCTTCCTTTTGCGCTTCAGCGGGTCGGGTTCGACCCGGCCAGCGCGTCGGCGCCATTCGTCGCCACGCTGGTCGATGTCACGGGTCTGATGATCTATTTCAGCGTTGCCCTGCTGATCCTGCGCGGGACCCTGTTGTAGCGGCGGACGCTTGAGCTCGATTCGCGTATCATAGGTCTATGAAAAGCACCGCGATTCGCATTCTTGGGATCGATCCCGGCCTGCGCCGAACAGGGTGGGGCGTGATCGACGTCGAGGGCAACCGCCTGATTTACGTCGGATGCGGCTCGGTCGAATCGCGCGACACGCTATCGCTCGCCGAACGCCTGCTCGCCATTCATGAAGGCCTCGCGCGTATCCTCGGGGAGTTCCGGCCGATAGAAGCGGCGGTCGAGGCGACTTTCGTCAACAAGGATGGTGCATCGACATTGAAGCTCGGGCAGGCGAGGGGAGTCGCCATGCTGGCGCCCGCTCAGGCTGGAATTCCGGTTGCTGAATACGCACCCAACCAAGTGAAGAAGACGGTCGTCGGTGCAGGCCATGCCGACAAGAACCAGATCCGCGTCATGCTCGGAGTGTTGTTGCCGAAGGCCGATCCAAAAACTGCGGACGCTGCCGACGCGCTGGCGATTGCGATCACGCATGCGCATCACCGCCAGAACGCAATGCTTAAGCTGAAAGTCGCGGGCCTATGATCGGCAAGTTGAAAGGCATCATCGATTCCTACGGAGAGGATTATGTGATCCTCGATGTGCAGGGCGTCGGCTATCAAGTGCATTGTTCCGCACGGACGTTGCAGGCACTTCCGTCGCCGGGCGAGGCGGGGGTGCTGTCGATCGAAACCTATGTCCGCGAGGATCAGATCAAGCTGTTCGGCTTCCGAACCGATATGGAGCGCGAATGGTTTCGTTTGCTGCAGACCGTGCAGGGCGTCGGCGCGAAAGTCGCACTCGCAGTGCTCAGCACCTTGCCGCCGCACGATCTCGCCAACGCAATTGCGCTGCGTGACAAGGCCGCGGTGTCACGCACGCCGGGCGTCGGGCCGAAAGTCGCCGAGCGCATCGTGACCGAGTTGAAGGATAAAGTGCCAGCATTTGCGAGCGTCGATCCGGCACTGGTGCATCTGTCCGGTGCGGTCGATGAGGATCGCGCGCCGCGACCCGTCACCGACGCGATCTCGGCCTTGATGAATCTCGGTTACGGCCAGCCGCAGGCTGCAGCGGCGATTGCGAGTGCCTCACGCGCGGCAGGCGACAAGGCCGAGACCGCCCAACTCATCAAGCTCGGATTGAAGGAGCTCAGCAAATGAGTTCGCTTTCTCCGCTTTCGCTTGTTGTTCGCGCTTTCGCGACCGTCGCCGTCTTTGCGGTCACGGGACCGCTCACGATTGCGTTGACGAGCGTTGCCGCCATCGCAGCGTTAGGTGCGCCGTTTTTTGAATTGTTCACCGCGATCACGGGCGTTTCGATCAGCCGAAACTGGCTGTTCATCTCGTTTGTGCTGCTTATCGGATTGATCGTTGCTGGTTCGGCACTGCCGTCGATCTGCGCCGGAATCGCATTCGCTCTGTCCGCTTTCGTTTTCAAGTATGCGGCCATCGCCGCGGCGTGGATCGCCGCTGCGATTGTTGCGCTCGGATTCGCGGTGGCAGGCGTGCTGGTTACGCCATCTGAGTCTTCTCCGCTGATTCTTGTTTCGATCGGCAGCATCCGGCAGGCGCTGAGCCTCGCATTGCTGCTGTTCGTGCCGGCGGCTTTCGCGGCGTCGGTTGCCTGGCTGTTGTCTCGCCCGTTCCATCGCGGGGTGGCAGCATGAGCAACTCACGTATTGTGACACCCGAACGCCGCCCCGACGACAGCGGCGATACATCGCTGCGTCCGCAAACTCTGTCCGAGTTCGTCGGCCAGCAGCAGGCGCGCGCCAATTTGTCGGTTTTCATCGAGGCCGCACGCAAGCGCAACGAGGCGCTCGATCATGTGCTGTTTGTCGGCCCTCCCGGATTGGGCAAGACGACGTTGGCGCAAATCGTCGCGCGCGAACTCGGTGTCGGCTTCCGCGCAACGTCCGGTCCGGTGATCGCCAAGGCTGGCGATCTCGCAGCACTTCTGACCAATCTCGAAGAGCGCGATGTTCTGTTCATCGACGAAATTCACCGGCTCAATCCTGCCGTCGAAGAAGTGCTCTATCCCGCGATGGAGGATTTTCAGCTCGACCTCATTATCGGCGAAGGTCCGGCGGCGCGGTCCGTAAAGATCGATCTGTCGAAGTTCACGCTGGTCGGGGCGACGACACGTGCCGGGCTTCTGACAAATCCGTTGCGAGATCGTTTCGGGATTCCGATCCGTCTTAATTTCTATACCGAAGACGAACTTGAGAAGATTGTCACGCGCGGCGCGCGCGTCCTCAGCATCGGCATAACGCCGGACGGCGCGAACGAGATCGCCCGCCGCGCCCGTGGCACGCCGCGTATCGCGGGACGGCTTCTGCGGCGCGTGCGGGATTTTGCGTCGGCGGCCGACGCTAGCGCCATCGACCGCAAGATTGCGGATAGTGCGCTCGGCGCGCTGGAAGTGGACAAGGCCGGTCTCGATGCAATGGATCGCCGCTATCTTTCGACCATCGCGATGAACTATGGCGGTGGGCCGGTCGGCGTCGAGACGCTTGCGGCGGCGCTGTCGGAGCCGCGCGATGCCATCGAAGACATCATCGAGCCGTTTCTGATCCAGTGCGGCTATCTGCAGCGCACACCGCGCGGTCGTCTTCTCACATCGCATGCCTTCAAGCATCTTGGTCTCGCCGAGCCGTCGCGCGATCCGGCACAATTCGGAATGTTCGGACAAGATGACGAATAGTTCGCTGGATGGCGCGATTTCGAATGGCCGGCACACGATGCAGGTGCGTGTCTACTACGAAGACACCGATTTCACCGGCATCGTCTATCACGCCAACTATCTGCGGTTCATGGAGCGCGGTCGCACGAACTATCTCCGCTTGCTCGGTGCGGATCAGCACGCCCTCTTTGCCGAAGCTCAGAATGAGGCGCCCGGATTTTCTTTCGTCGTCCGCACGATGCAGATCGACTATCTGAAATCCGCGCGCATGGACGATGTGCTGACGATCATCACTTCGCCCCACGACATCAAGGGCGCGTCGATCACCTTGCATCAGGAAGTGAAGCGCGGGGATGAACTTCTGCTTGAGTCAAAGGTTAAAGTAGCATTCGTCTCCGGCGGGCGTGCTCGCCCGATTCCGAAGGCGCTGCGCGCCGCCATGACCGCCGACCGGGCGCGGCACTAGCGCGATCAGAGGAATGGCGGCGCAAGTAACTGCGCCGCTGCCCTTGGCTGGTTGATGCCGATCACGCCGCTTTATGACGCGCCTGCTCGGCCTGATAAAGCTTGAACTCCTCGCCAAGTGCCTTAGCGACGCTCGAACGTTGGCGATGCCGCGCCAGATAGTCTCTTACATTTGGCCATTTGGCGAAGTCGATTTGCGGCGTTGCCATGCTCCAGTTGAGCACCGTGGTGAGATAAGCATCGGCCACAGTGAAGCGATCGAGCAGGAATTCGCGGCCCGCGAGATACTTGTCGAGATAATCCAGCCGCGAGAGATTCTTTTCGAGCGTGTATGCTTTCATCTCCGCAGGCGCCTTCGAATCCAGCAAGGGATTGAACAATGACTTGTGCAGTTCGGTGCCGATGAAACACAGCCATTGATGAATCCGGCTGCGTTCCTGCGCCGTCTGGCCGTTGAGTTTTGCGTCGGGGAAGCGATCCGCGACATGCTGGAGGATCGCGGCATTCTCGGTGAGAATGTCGCCGTCGTCGGTGCGCAGCGTGGGCACCATGCTCAGCGGATTGATGGTGTTGAAGTCGGTGTTGTCCTGTTGCACGCGTTTGGTTTTTGGATCGACTTCGAGATAGGTCGCATCCGCACCGGCCTCATAGAGGGCAATGCGGGTCGCCATTGAGCAGGCGAGCGGGGTAAAGTAGAGATCCATCGGTTTGTCTCCTGATGTCGGCGTTGTGAAAAGGGCAAATGGCAATCCGGGATTGATTTCTGTACCGTTCCGCATAAATTAGCATCAGTCAAGAGAATTATTTGCGATATGGTACAAAAAAAGAAAAAATCGTCGTCCGATGTCGCCAAAGTTGAATCGGATAAAGCCGCAGCCTCGCCGCCGCGCGGTCGGGGACGCCCGCGCGCATTTGAGCCTGATGAAGCCTTGTCGAAGGCTGTCGACGTGTTTCGCGACGGCGGATTTGCGGCCACGTCACTGGATGATCTTAGTGACGCGATGGGCATCAATCGCCCGAGCCTCTACGGCACCTTCGGAGACAAGCGCGAATTGTATCTCAAGGCATACGAGCGTTATCGCCGTGAAATGAACGAGAAGTTCTTGCCCGTGTTTGCGCCGGACCTGACGCTGCGCGCGATGTTGAAGAAGCTCTATTCGACAGCGCTCGATATCTATCTTTCCGGCGACAACGGTCCGCGCGGCTGCCTGACCACGATGACGGCGTCGTCCGAGGCGATGGCCGATCCTGAAATCCGAACGGTGGTGCAGAATGCGCTCAAGAGCACGGAGCAGACGCTAGCCAAGCGTTTTGAAGTTGCACTAAAGGCAGGCGAACTTCCGGCGGGAAGCGATCCGGCGGTCGTGGCGCAGCTTGTGGCAGCGACCATCAATTCTCTGGCCATTCGTGCGCGTGCAGGCTTGCCGCGGTCGGAGCTAGAAGTGCTGGCTAATGGAACAATCGATCTCGTCTGCGCGCGATAGGCTCCGGCAGTCGTGATAGCGCATCGAAGCATGCTATGTTACAATCATTTACATGAGCTGGCGCAAAGAACGGCGTCGCCGGGAAGGCGGCTATCATCATGGCAATCTGAAAGAGGCGCTGGTGCAGGCGGCGCTCGATCTGATTGCCGAAAAAGGTCCGGGTGGGTTCACCTTTGCCGAAGCTGCGCACTCGGCCGGCGTCAGCCCGGCTGCACCGTATCGTCACTTCCGCGATCGCGATGAGCTGCTGTCGAGTGTCGCGCAGCAGGGCTACGAGCAATTCGAGGCCGTGCTGACGGCGGCGTGGGATGACGGTCGCCCCGATACGCCTACGGCATTTCAACGGGTCGGAAAGGCTTATCTGTCTTTCGCCCGCGAACACCCCGCGCATTACTCCGCGATGTTTGAATCCGGGCTTCCTTTGGATTCCAACCCGGCTTTGCTTGTCGCGAGTGAACGCGCGTTTGCGATCATTCGTGCTGCATCCGAACGCCTCGTCGCAATGGCCCCGCCGGGCGTCCCGCGTCCGCCCGCGATGATGATGGCGCTGCACATCTGGGCTATGTCGCACGGCATCGCGTCACTGTTCGGGCGGGGCGATGCGGCCAGCCGCAAGTTGCCGATGGCGCCCGAAGAACTCCTGGAGGCGGGCGTGCTGATCTATCTGAAAGGCCTCGGATTTCCGACCGACCACCGCCCGGGCGCGCACGCGGAGTCGGCCAAGAAATAATTTTCGACCGCGCCAAAACGCCTCGCTTGACAAAATCTAGGAACGATTTATCTATGTAAATGTTATTTACATTAACAACGGCATGGTGCCGTTAGGGAGAGGCCGATGGCCAGTACCGCAGACGTCAACACAGCGCGCTTGGATAAGTGGGGACGCCCCGATTGGGCGAGTCCGCATACGAACGACTTCGAACGGGACCATTTCGGCTGGCGTCCGGGTTGGCATCCCGGAATGATCCTCGTCATGGTCGCCGGCTTTATCGTCTGGTGGCCGCTCGGCCTCGCCGCCCTCGCATACACAATCTGGAGCAGAAAAATGGGTTGCTGGACTCACAGCTACGATGGCCGCTGGGCCAACAAGATGGAGCGCATGCAGTACAAAATGGAGCGGATGCGCAACCGCATGGAGCGCCGCGGCTTCTATGGTCCGTCGAGCGGCAATCGTGCCTTCGACGACTACCGCATGGAAACGCTGCGCCGCCTCGAGGAAGAGCAGAACGAATTCCGCGAATTCCTCGATCGCCTTCGCCACGCCAAGGACAAGCAGGAATTCGATGAGTTCATGGCGCAGCATCGTCCGCGTCCGACGCCGCCGAACGACCAGCCGCAGGGCTGACGTCTCGAACTTCGCTGGAAGATGCAACGCCCGCCTCTTGGAGGCGGGCGTTTTTCGTGTTCCGCAGCCGGGCTTGGTGCTGCTAAAGCCACCTTGGTAACGCCGCCTTAACCATGATTAGCGTTTGGTTATGGGGCTAAACGGCGCAAACAGCCCTTGTTTTGACACGTTGGCGCGGGATTCAGAAACCGGCCTTGGGACGGGCCATCCCACGCGACATGAGATCGGAACCGGGCGATCGGCAGCGTCGGCTTTTGCTGTTGCTGCGGGCCGCCGGTGAGTTCGTTATTCGCGTTTTGAAGTGTTTAGGGATACCGCTTTGAGAGGATACCGATCATGAACCCGGCCGAAGTGGCGCAATCCGCCCTACCGCTGGCCTCTGCCGACGTCTCGCTGATCTCGCTGTTCCTGCAGGCTGCCTTCATCGTGAAGGTGGTGATGATCGGGCTGCTGGCCTGTTCGGTCTGGGTCTGGGCCATCGCGATCGACAAGATATTCCTCTACGCGCGGACCAGAAAAGCGATGGACCGCTTCGAGCAGGCGTTCTGGTCGGGCCAATCCATTGACGAACTCTACCGGACGCTTGCGGCGAAGCCGACACATTCGATGGCGGCGCTGTTCGTTGCAGCGATGCGCGAGTGGAAGCGCTCATTCGAGAGCCGCTCGAATTCCTTCGCGGGACTTCAGATGCGAATCGACAAGGTGATGAGTGTGTCGATCGCGCGCGAGGTCGAGCGCCTGGATCGCAGGTTGCTCGTGTTGGCGACCGTCGGTTCGGCAAGCCCGTTCGTCGGTCTTTTCGGTACCGTCTGGGGCATCATGTCGAGCTTTCAGTCGATCGCCGCTTCCAAAAATACCTCGCTGGCGGTCGTCGCTCCCGGCATCGCGGAGGCGCTTTTTGCCACCGCCATCGGCCTTATCGCCGCAATTCCTGCCACTATTTTCTACAATAAGTTCACGTCCGAGGTGAACCGTCAGGCTCAGCGGCTCGAAGGGTTTGCCGATGAGTTCTCTGCAATTCTGTCGCGCCAGATCGATGAGCGCGCCTGAGAGGTAGTGTCGTGATTGCAGCCGCGTGGAGTGCAGCGTTGGGGTGCCTGTCATGGGCATGAACATGGGCGGTGGCTCAAGTGGCGGCGGGCGGCGGCGCTATCGTCGTGCCAACGTCATGTCCGAGATCAACGTCACACCGATGGTGGACGTGATGCTCGTGCTTCTGATCATTTTCATGGTCTCCGCGCCACTGCTGACTGTCGGCGTTCCGCTCGATCTGCCGCAGACCGCAGCGAAGAGTCTCGATCAGGACAAGGAGCCCTTGACTGTTTCTGTGCAGCTCAGCGGCAAGGTTTTTCTCAACAACGCCGAAATTCCAATCGAGGAATTGGTGCCGAAGCTGACCGCGATCACGCAAGCGCGCGGCGGAACGGACGAACGCATCTTCGTGCGCGGCGACACAAAAGTAGACTACGGTACGGTGATGCGCGTGATGGGACGACTGTCGGCTGCAGGGTTCAAACGCGTTGCGCTCGTTACAGAGGTTGAGCAGGGGACTTGAGGTGAAGATCCCGAAGATCGACAAGACACTCGCTGCGTCGATCGCGCTCCATGTCATCGTCATTGGCTGGGGACTGGTGTCGTTCACCTCAAAGGCATTCGAGACGACGCCCGAAGAATCTCTGCCCGTCGACATCATCTCGGCGGACCAGTTCGCCAAGGTCACGTCCGGCATGAAGACCGGCAAGAAGGAAAATCCGAAGCCGCTGGTCGAGAAAATTGCGGAAGCAAAACCCGTCGATGACGCCGTCGGCAAGATCACCGAGAAGCCTCCGGTCGTGACCGACGCTGCGCCGCCGCCTCCACCGAAGCCGGTGGAAAAGCCGGTCGAGAAGAAACCCGAGCTGCCGAAGCCGGTCGCCGAAGACAAGCCCAAGGATGAACCGAAGCCGGCTGAAAAGCAGGAACAGCCCAAAATCGATCCGATCGCAGAAGCTTTGAAAAAGGACGAGAGCAAGAAACCGCCTCCGCCCAAGCCGCAAGCCAAAGCGACACCGCCTCAGCCGCCGAAGCCGAAACAGGAGCGCACCTTCGATCAATCGAAGATCGCGGCATTGCTCGACAAGCGCGATCCATCACGCGCCGTGATTACGGGCGACACCATCAATGCTAACGCGGCACTCGGAACCGCCAAAGGCAAAGCAGCCGACAATTCGGCAACATGGGGCGCGATGTTCAAGTCGCAGGTCGAGCGCTGCTGGAAGAAACCTTACGGCGGCGTTGAGGCGCAGCAGATCGAAACCAGTTTCACCATCAAGCTGAAACGCGACGGTTCGCTGGAAGGGATGCCGGTGCCGCTGCCCGGAAGTTCAAGCCAGTATTTCCGTGTCTATCAGGACAGCGCTCTCCGCGCGATCATCGAATGTCAGCCGTATAAACTGCCCGAGGCTTATTTCGATGAGTGGAAATTCTTCGAGCCGGTATTCACGGAAAAATTTTCGTGAACGCGATCTAGCGGCGAATTCGCCAGAATGAAGTTTACATGCCGATGCACGACGACAATGAATTGAAGAACATGAGCCCAGAAACAGATTTTTCTCCGACGCGCCGCCGGATCATAACGGGAGCAGCTTCAGGTTTACTGATGGCCGGGCCTGTCGGCAAAGCGTTGGCGCAGGCGCGTGTCACCGTCACCGAGGGAAATTTCCAGCCGATCCCGATTGCGATCCCGAATTTCGTTCCCGGCACGCAGGGCGATGGCGAAGTCTCAACCGGCATCGCACAGGTCATCACCAACAACCTGAAGCGCAGCGGCTTGTTCGCGCCCATCGACCAGGCCGCCTTTATCGAACGCATTACGAATATCGACGCCGCGCCGCAGTTTGCAAATTGGCGCAGTATCAATGCACAAGCGCTGGTGACAGGCCGCGCCACGCGGCAGGGCGACGGACGTCTTAAAGCGGAATTCCGCTTGTGGGACGTTCCCGTCGCGCAGCAGTTGACGGGTCAGCAATATTTCACTGCGCCGGAATCGTGGCGGCGCATCGCGCACATCATCTCGGATCAGATTTACGAGCGTCTGACTGGTGAAAAAGGCTACTTCGACAGCCGCGTCGTTTTCATCGACGAAACCGGACCGAAGGAGCGGCGCGTCAAGCGTCTTGCGATGATGGACCAGGACGGCGCCAACGTGCGCTACCTGACGCGCGGCGCCGATCTGGTGATCACTCCGCGCTTTTCGCCGTCGACGCAGGAAATTACCTACATGGAGTACGGGCAGGGCGACCCGCGCGTCTATCTGTTCAATGTCGAAACAGGCCAGCGCGAAATCGTCGGCAATTTCCCGGGCATGTCGTTTGCGCCGCGATTTTCACCGGACGGTCAGCGCATCATCATGAGTTTGCAGCAGGGCGGAAATTCGAATCTGTTCGTGATGGATTTACGCTCGAAGTCCACCACGCGCCTCACCGACACACCGGCGATCGATACCTCGCCATCGTATGCGCCGGACGGCGCGCGGATTTGCTTTGAATCGGATCGTGGCGGCAAGCCGCAAATCTACGTCATGCCTTCGAGTGGTGGTGCAGCCCAGCGCATCTCGTTCGGCGATGGAAGCTATTCCACACCCGTCTGGTCTCCGCGCGGCGACTACATCGCATTCACAAAGCAGGGCGGGGGACAGTTTTCCATCGGCATTATCAAGCCGGATGGATCGGGCGAGCGCATTTTGACGTCAGGATTTCATAACGAAGGCCCGACCTTTGCACCGAACGGACGCGTGCTGATGTTCTTCCGCGAGGCAGGCGGTGCGGGCGGACCTTCGCTTTTCACCGTTGATATTTCGGGGCGCAACGAACAGAAACAACCAACGCCAGGCTTTGCGTCCGACCCGGCGTGGTCTCCGTTACTGTCGTAGTTTATGACTTCGACGTCGCCATCGCCGCGTCATGCATCGACGCACAGTCGCGCAGCAATCCGCTGAAATATCCACGCGTGACATGCGCGATTTGCGGATAAGGGTCGCGCGTCATGAGCAGTCTATGTAACTCGGCCAGCCGGAAGCACGGCACGCTCGGAAACAGATGATGCTCGAGGTGGTAGTTGAGGCCCCAGGGCGCGATCAGCCACAACTCCCAGAACGGCGCGATCACGGTGCGGCTTTCGTTAAGCACGTTCTCGTGCTCAACGGCATAGTGTTCGGCAACGTTACGGATATAGCGGATCGCCAGAAAAACAGTAGCCAGCGGAACGATCCAATAGAGCAGCAGCAGCTTCCAGAATCCGAATGCGATGGATGCCGCGAGCAAACCTGCGAAAAAAACCAGACGAGCGCGGCTCACGGCCGCCGGAATGTCGCGAGTCTCGGTGTTCTTGTGGAAGCCGCCGAGAGCGGTCTTCACTTTCAGCCCCGACAAATACTGCATGAAGTATTTGACGACATTGCTAGGCGAGGTCGGAAATTCGAATTCCTCAAGCCCAACATTGCGCGTCCAGTCCGGATCGTTCTCGCTGTTGAGCTCGCGATGGTGAGCGAAATGGCTGTTGCGATAACCCGCCATGGAAGCGGACGTCGGCAGCGCAATAATTTCGCCTACGAAGTCGTTGAGCGAGCGGTTTCGGTAGGCACGATAGTGCGCCGCGTCGTGCATCAATCCGCCGAGGCCGTTGATGCGGGAGCCGATCACCAAAACCGCAAGCGCGTAAATAGCCGGATTCCACCACGTCTCGCTGATCCAGACCGCAGCGGCGATCAGACCGAATTCAAGAATTGCCGCTGCCGAGAATTTGACGCTGTCGATTTGCGAAAGATCGCGGATTTCATCCTTGGAGAGAAGACGCGGGATATCCCGAACGCATTCGTCGCCCAACTTCGCCGAGCGCGCTACGACTGCTTCACTCATCAACACTCTCCACGCAAAAAAAATCTAAGCTGCAAGGTACATCGATACAGCGTTTTTCCCTATGGCTGTTAACCCGCCATTAAGGCCAAATTTTAATCTTTGGTTAAGAGACGATCGCTGGCGACGCTGCACAATCGGCGCGGTTCCATGAAGAGACATTTTGCGGAGGCGTGAGGGGCCGGAGGTGGACTCGGTGCGATTGAAATCTGAATCGCGTTGAGTTCCATGCAATTCGTCAGTCAACCCAATGAATTGCTAACGATGTTGACTCAGGATTGGTTCACTTACGCGCGATAGAACAAAGGCTGAAATCCCTCGCGCGAGACCTGTGAATGGCCTTCCCGGGCTTCCGGCAGACAAAAGACGATACGCCTTTGACGCCCGCGATTTACGTGGCGCTGGTTGATTCGCTTTTCCAGAATTTTATGGCGTCGTTCGCCGGCACGGTCTGTGCTGCGATCGCAGCGCTGCTGACGGCGTGGAAAACAGGTACGGAATTGCTCTGGCCGTGCGCACTTTTGATTATCGCAGTCGGCATGGCGCGCACTCACGACATGCACGCCTACGAGACGCGCGGCAAACCGTTGACGCCGGAGACCGCGCCTGAGTGGGAGCGCCGATACAAGGTCGGCGCTGTTCTCTATGCGGGGTCGCTCGGTCTGTGGTGCTGGGTCGCGCTTCTCGAAAGCAGCGATCCGATTGCGCATCTCCTCTGTCTTTCAGTGACCATCGGCTATATCGCCGCCGGTGCGGGTCGCAACTACGGTCGGCCGCGCATTGCGTATCTTCAGGTTCTGTCGGCTTGCGGGCCGATGTGCCTCGCGCTTTTTCTGCATGGCGGTCTGTATTACTTCGCGCTCGGTCTTCTGAACACATTGTTCTTCGTTGCGTTGAAGCGGATCACGCTCGATCTCCATCAGGTCCACACCCGCGCTCTGATTGCGGGCGAAACCATCACATCGATTGCTGCACAATTCGACACGGCACTGAACAACATGCCGAACGGCCTGTGCATGTTTGCGGCGGATGGCCATCTCGCCGTGATCAATCATCGCTTCACAGTGATGATGCGCGTCTGCACCGATCTTGTGCTTCGCGGATCGGATGTGCGCGATGTCGTTTCTGCATGCGTCAGTGCAGGCACGCTCTCGGCTGAGACAGGTACGACAATCGTCGAGGCCATCGAGCGGTCGCAGACTGCGGAAATCACAAGTCTCAACTCGGAATCGACCGGGCAGCGCGCTCTGTCGTGGAAATTCCAGCCGATGGCGAATGGCGGCGTGGTCGTCCTTCTGGAAGACATCACGGATCGCCGTAATTCTGAAGCGCGCATCAATCACATGGCGCGCTTCGACGAGTTGACCGGGCTGCCGAACCGCGTGAACTTCCGCGACGAAATCGAGCGGCAACTCAAATCGATGACGGCGGAATTGCCGCAATCTGCGCTGCTTTTCATCGATCTCGATCAATTCAAGCAAGTCAACGATACGCTCGGCCATCCGTGCGGCGACAAGCTGCTTTGTCTCGTGACAGAGCGGCTGCGCCATATGCTGCGGCCGCAGGATTTTGTCGCACGTTTCGGCGGCGACGAATTCGTCGTATTCCAGCGCGACGTGCAGTCGAAGGACGATGCGGCGGGTCTTGCGCGCCGCATCGTGGATGGCCTTAGCGAGCGCTATGAAGTTGACAAGCATCTCATTGAGATTGGCGCGAGCATCGGCATCGCGATGACATCGCCGGGCGTCAGCGCGGATATTCTTTTAAAGAACGCCGATATGGCACTGTACCGCGCCAAGGCCGATGGACGCGGAACATTCTGTTTCTTCCGCGAGGAAATGGCGCAAACCGTCGAGGCGCGGCGCGTGCTTGAGCTCGATCTGCGCAAGGCGTTGGCTCACGAAGAATTCGAGTTGTTCTATCAGCCGCTGGTCAATCTCAAGTCCGGCCGTATCTCCACGTGCGAGGCGCTGCTGCGCTGGAATCATCCCGTGCGCGGTGCGGTATCGCCAGCCGACATCATTCCGGTCGTCGAGGACATGGGTCTTATCGTTGATCTGGGACGATGGATTCTGCGCAAGGCCTGTATGGAATGCATGAAATGGCCTGAGGGCGTGAATGTTGCGGTCAACTTTTCGCCGCAGCAATTCCATCAGCGCGATGTGATGAGCGAAGTGCGCTATGCGCTTGAGGTTTCCGGCTTGCCGGCACACAGGCTCGAAATCGAAATCACCGAGTCGTCGTTGCTGCGTAATACGCAGTGGACGCTCGATGTGTTGCGGCAGTTGCGTGAGGCGGGGGTCCGAATTTCGCTCGACGATTTCGGCACGGGCTATTCGAGCCTCAGCTATCTGCACAATTTCCCGCTGCAAAAGGTGAAAATCGACCGTTCGTTCCTCGAAGGCATCGGCAACGATCGACCGCTCACGTTGCTGCGCGGCGTGGCACGTTTGAGCGCGGATCTTGGAATGTCCGTCGTCGTCGAAGGAATCGAGACCAACGAACAACTCGAACTCGTTGGTGCAGACGGTACCGTGACCGAAGCGCAAGGGTTCCTGTTCAGCCGTCCGGTTCCAGCGGCGCAGGTTCGCGAGCTTCTGAAAGCATCGCACGCGCGCTCGGAGCCGATAGCACTGCCCGACAAAAAGGCAAAGTCGATCGCCTAAGCAGGTTCCATCCGTTCCGATTTCCAAATCTCTCTGATGAATCAGTGTGAACGAGCGTCAGTTTCTTCTTCATCCTCGCTCTTCAATTAACCCTAATATCCTGATGTCTTTGCAATCGAATTAAGAAAACCTTAACGTCTCGATTACTGCCGCAAGGCTGAAATTTGAGCTAGGGGCTCCAAGAACAATGGGTTCGGCAACCGAAGCAGCGAACCGTCTGTATGAGCGCGGCAACGAGCTGCTCAATCGCGTCGACTATCGACTCGCGCAAACTGAATTTGAAAAAGAAGAAATCTACCGGCTGCGCTATCGCGCCTATATTCACGAAGGCGCCATTGAACCGCGCGCCGACAAGCGGCTGACGGATCGCTTCGACGATCTGCCGAATTCCTGGATATTTGGCGTCTATTTCGACGGCATCCTCGCGAGCTCGCTTCGTGTGAGTGTCGCGGCGTCGCCGAACGACGAGACTCCGGCGGTCGATGCCTTCCCGGATCTGCTCAAGCCGGAACTTGCGAAGGGCAAGGTCATCGTCGATCCCAACCGCTTCGTTGCGGACCCGGATCGCGATCATCGCATTCCGGAATTGCCTTACCTCACGGTACGGCTCGGATACGTCGCCTGTGCCTATTTCAACGCCGACATCGGTACTGCGACAGTCCGTAAGGAACATCGTGCATTCTATCGCCGTGTGTTCCTGCAAACCGCGCTCTGCGAGCCGAGGCCCTATCCGACGCTGACGAAGCCATTGTGTCTGATGGCGGCGGACTATCTCGACGTTCGCGAGAAGATCTTCGAGCGCTATCCTTATTTCCGCTCGACGTTTTTCGAGCGCCGCAAGTTGTTTGAGCGCGACCAGGTGGTTTCGGAATCGCTCGCGCCGGTGCTGACGCTGCCGCCGTTTCCGTTCGATCGCGCGACCATCGCGCCGCGTTCCTGAGCGCTTTGGGGCGGGCATCCGTCCGGCCCGGAATATGAACGAATAAAAACAAACGGCCTCGGACGAATGTCCGGGGCCGTTTTCGCTTGCGTCTATTCACTGTCGCGCCATATTTACGGCTCATTAACTATCGCGATTGCTTTTCTCCGATGGCGGGCATTTGACGGGGTTCGGCAACATCCCATCAAGGTTGACGGAACGTTCGCTTAACTAAGCCGCTGTAGACCGGAAGTTGGTTCAAGAACCTGAGCGTGGAGGCTCCGGAATGAAACATCAGATGCGTATCCTCCAGGGATTGAAGCTCGTCGCCGTTCTGGCGGTTGCGCTGTCGATGGGCGCGTGCGCCAACAAAAACGGCACGGGTGCGGACGCGATGGCGAGCGCTGCAGTGCCGGGCAGCCAGCAGGATTTTGTCGTCAATGTTGGCGACCGCGTGTTCTTCGAAAGCGACCAGACTGAGCTATCCTCACAGGCGATTGCGACGCTCGACAAGCAGGCGCAGTGGCTCCAGCAGTACAACCGCTATTCGTTCACGATCGAAGGCCACGCCGACGAACGCGGCACCCGCGAATACAACATCGCGCTTGGTGCCAAGCGCGCGCAGTCGGTCCGCAGCTATCTGGCGTCGCGCGGCATCGATCCGAGCCGCATGCGTACCATTTCCTACGGCAAGGAACGCCCGGTCGCAGTCTGTAACGACATCTCGTGCTGGTCGCAGAATCGTCGTGCTGTGACGGTTCTGAACGCCAGTTCATAATGTTATAGAATTCATTGAAAACGGCGCCTCCGGGCGCCGTTTTTGTTTCCGACCCCTTGGGCTTCGCCCTTTTGGCAGTCACATTTTTGGCGTAGTGAAACCGACAATACTTTGTCGCTTGAGTGCGACACCCTTCATATCCGCCGGATCGAAATGTCATTCAAATTCCGAGTTCTCGCTTTCGCCGTTTCCGCGGCGGTCCTCTTGTGCATGCACGGGCGCGCATTCGCGCAGGCCGACATGGATCCGGAGATGCGGATCGAGAAGCTGGAAAATCAACTCCGGACGCTGACGGGCCAAAATGAGGAATTGCAGTACCGCAATCGTCAGCTCGAAGATCAGCTGCGCGCGCTGCAAAGCGGCGCACCCAATCAGGCACCCGGCCAGCAAGCCGCGCCGCGTCCGGCAGGGCCAGCCGTCGCAACCAATCCTCCGCCGCAGCAGGCACCCGCGTATCCGCAGCCAGCTCAGCAGCCGAGCTACAATCCGCCGGTCGCATCGGCACCGCCACCAGTGGTCACAGCGCCCGCCGTCGGCGGACGCCGCGGCGATGCATTCGATCCGAACCAGAGCCCGAATGCGCCGGGAGCGCCGCGTGCGCTGGGCGGCGGTCAGATGCCGGTGACGCAAGAGTCTGCAGTTGGCGCACCCGGCGGGCGTGGAGCAGGTGAGCCGCTCGATCTTTCGAATGTAGGCGGCCGCAATCCAAACATGGCACCCGTCCAGCCCTATCCGCAGCAGACAGCACCGCAGAGCAACGCAACGGCGGCACTGACGACAGCTCCGCCCTCACAGAGTCCGCGTGACGAGTTCGACCTTGGCATCGGTTATATCCAGCGCAAGGATTACGCGCTTGCCGAAGAGACGATGCGAAACTTCGCGGTCAAATATCCGAGCGACAAGCTGGTGCCAGATTCGCAATACTGGATGGGAGAAAGCCTGTTTCAGCGACAGAAATACCGCGAAGCGGCTGAAGCCTTTCTTGGCGTGACGACGAAATACGCAACTGCCTCAAAGGCTCCCGATGCACTATTGCGCCTCGGTCAATCGCTGGCGGCGTTGAAGGAGAAGGAAGCCGCTTGCGCTGCCTTCGGGGAAATCACCCGAAAATATCCCAAGGCATCCAGCGGTGTGAAGCAAGGCGTCGACCGCGAACAGAAGCGCGCGGGCTGCTAGACTGATACCCAGAGCGCTTGGCGCCTTACGGGATCGGTCATGTCCAAAGACAAGATTGCAAAGGCAATTTCAGTCGCGGAAGCAAAATCTCTTTTTGCCGATTGGAAGAATGCGTCCGCTGTCGTTCTTGCGGTGTCCGGCGGCCCTGATTCTGTAGCGTTGATGTGGCTGGCCGCACGGTGGCGTGCGGCGATGAAAAAGGGCCCACGGCTGATCGCGGTTACGGTCGATCATGATTTGCGCGACGAATCCGCGAAGGAAGCCCGCGACGTCAAACGTCTGGCCGCATCCGTCGCCGTTGAACATCGGACGTTGCGATGGGTGGGCAAAAAGCCGAAGACGGGAATTCCTGCTGCGGCCCGTGACGCTCGCTATAGGTTGCTTGCAGATGCTGCGCGTTCTGCGCGTGCGTCACATATTTTTACGGCCCACACGCGGAACGATCAGGCCGAGACCTTTATCATGCGGCTCTCGCGAGGCAGTGGCATCGGGGGACTGGCGAGCATGGCGAGGCAATCGGCCCGCGACGGAATTATTCTGGCGCGCCCGCTGCTGGACGTTTCAAAAGCGCAACTGATTGCAACTTTGAAAAAGGCCAATATCGACTTCACGGACGATCCAACCAATCGCGATACGCGTTTTATGCGCCCTCGCTTACGCGAACTGATGCCGGCACTCGAAGTCGAGGGTGCCGATGCGCGCAGTTTGGCTCGGGCGGCGGCACGTATGGCGCGGGCCAATGCTGCGCTGGAAAAAATGGCGGATGGCGCGGAGCGCTACCTTTCCAAACTCGAGGAAATGAATCGCGTTGGTGGATTTAGCTTTGCTGCTTTCCTGGCGATGTCCCCGGAAATTCGTATCAGGCTTTTGCTTCGCTTCATTGATCGTGCAGGGCACGAGGGTCCTGCCGAGTTGGGCAAGGTGGAAGCCGTGCTCGAGCAGATCGATCGCGCCTATCTGGACGCGAACCGAAAATATGACAGCGTGCGTTTCAAGCGGACTCTGGCGGGAGCGGTCATCTCGATTTCCAGAAATCGCGTGGAAATCGAACCTGCTCCGCGTCGGCGGACCCGTCTTGGCCGAAAATAGGCTTCCATCCGACGCCTTAACCACGCGCGCTAACGGCCAGTAGCGCGCCCTTATTTCACCCGGAATCGCGCTAATATGCGTTAAATAGTCCTAAGCGGTTCCCTTGGCAGCGGGGCACGCCGCACCTAGATTGAATACACTGTCCAATCGGAAACCTGTTTTTCGGCCAAGGATTTAAGGCCGCGATTCGCGCGGTCATCAAGGAAGCCCAATGAACGCCAATCTGCGCAACTTCGCCCTCTGGGTCATTATTGTCTTGCTGCTGTTGGCATTGTTCACGCTTTTCCAGAATCCGGGACAGCGCGTCGCGTCTCAGGATATCAGTTTTTCGCAGTTGCTGACCGAGGTTGATGCGAGCCGTGTGCGGGATGTTGTTATTCAGGGTCCCGAGATCAACGGCACCTTCACCAACGGTTCGACTTTCCACACCTACGCGCCGAGCGATCCGACGCTCGTGAAACGACTGTACGATGGCAAGGTTTCGATCACTGCGAAACCGCCGGGCGACAATGTGCCGTGGTTCGTATCGCTGCTCGTGTCATGGCTGCCGTTCATCGCGCTGATCGGTGTGTGGGTTTTCCTGTCACGTCAGATGCAGGGTGGTGCAGGCAAGGCAATGGGCTTCGGCAAGTCGCGCGCAAAGATGCTGACTGAGGCGCATGGCCGCGTGACGTTCGAAGATGTTGCCGGCGTCGATGAAGCCAAGCAGGATTTGCAGGAGATCGTCGAGTTTTTGCGCGATCCCGGAAAATTCCAGCGGCTTGGCGGACGTATTCCCCGCGGCGTGTTGCTCGTCGGCCCTCCCGGCACCGGCAAGACGCTGATCGCGCGCGCTGTCGCGGGTGAAGCTAACGTACCCTTCTTCACCATCTCGGGCTCCGACTTCGTGGAAATGTTCGTCGGCGTTGGCGCGTCTCGCGTGCGCGACATGTTCGAGCAAGCGAAGAAGAATGCGCCGTGCATTATCTTCATCGACGAAATCGATGCGGTCGGCCGTCATCGCGGCGCGGGGCTCGGCGGCGGTAATGACGAACGCGAGCAGACGCTCAACCAGTTGCTGGTGGAGATGGACGGCTTCGAGGCCAATGAAGGCGTGATCCTGATCGCTGCAACCAACCGTCCCGATGTGCTCGATCCCGCGCTGCTGCGTCCGGGCCGTTTTGATCGTCAGGTCGTGGTGCCAAATCCGGATGTCGTTGGCCGCGAACAGATTCTCAAAGTTCACGTCCGCAAGGTGCCGCTTGCGCCGGACATCAACTTGAAGACCATCGCTCGCGGCACGCCCGGTTTCTCTGGCGCCGATCTGATGAATCTCGTCAACGAGGCGGCTCTCACTGCTGCGCGCCGCAACAAGCGCATGGTGACGCAGGCCGAGTTCGAGGAGGCCAAGGACAAGGTGATGATGGGCGCCGAGCGCAAATCGCTCGTCATGACCGAGGAAGAAAAGCTGCTGACGGCATATCACGAGGGCGGTCACGCGATTGTCGGCCTCAATGTCGTAGCCACCGATCCGATCCACAAGGCAACGATCATCCCGCGCGGTCGTGCACTCGGCATGGTCATGCAGTTGCCGGAACGCGACAAGCTGTCGATGTCGCTCGAGCAGATGACGTCGCGTCTCGCCATCATGATGGGCGGGCGCGTGGCAGAAGAACTGATCTTCGGCAGAGACAAGGTTACGTCTGGCGCGTCGTCTGATATCGAGCAGGCCACGCGCCTTGCACGAATGATGGTTACGCGCTGGGGCCTTTCGGAAGAACTCGGCACGGTCTCCTACGGTGAGAACCAAGACGAGGTGTTCCTCGGAATGTCGGTCTCGCGTACCCAGAATGCGTCGGAAGCTACCGTGCAGAAGATCGACAAGGAAATCCGCCGCTTCGTCGAGGAGGGCTACAACGAGGCCACGCGTATCCTCACTGAGAAGCGCGCCGATCTCGAGACCCTTGCGAAAGGTTTGCTTGAATATGAAACGCTATCGGGCGACGAAATCACCGACCTGTTGAGCGGCAAGAAGCCGAACCGCGAATCCGTGCTCGAGCCGACCGGCCCGCGCACTTCGGCGGTGCCGCCTGCCGGAAAGCCGCGCCCGCGTCCGGATGCCGGTTTGGAACCGCAGCCACAGTCTTAACGAAACGTTACGAAGCGATTTTCAGAAAGCCGGTCCACTGGACCGGCCTTTTTGTTGCGCGTATTTGCAGCCGCGACTTAAGGCTTCATCAAATCAATAAAGGCACTTTCAGGCGACGCGCGCTGCGACCGGCGCGAAGGATCGCCATGACCGTGCCTCCCTTTACTCACGCCGACATATCGACGCGACCCGTTCCATCGCCGTTGCTGATGGCGTGCTTTGCTCTGTTCGTTCTGCATGTTGCATTTTTCCCCGCGGCTTGGATCGGTCACTGGTGGATCATCGACGGCAAGGGCCTCGGCATTCCGACCGATTTCGTCAACGTATGGTCGGCGGGTCGGCTGACTCTCGAAGGCCATGCAGCTGAGGCCTATGATTGGGCGATCCAGAAGCAGCTGCAGATTTCAATTCTTGGGCAGTCTTATCCGGGCAATTTCGCTTGGCACTATCCGCCGCCATTTCTGTTCGTCGCGACCGCGCTCGCGAGCTTTCCTTATATCGCCGCCTATATCGCGTGGCCGCTCATGAGCTTCGTGCCCTTCGCATTCGTGATGTGTGGGCTCGTCGGGCGACCGTTCGGCTGGCTGCTCGCGGCTGCATTTCCTGTCGTTCTCGTCAACACGCTGATCGGGCAGAATGGCTTTCTCACCGCCGCGCTTGTCGGCGGGACGCTTTACCTCATGCCGATGCGACCCATGCTGGCGGGAATCTGCCTCGGGCTTCTCAGCTACAAGCCGCAATATGGAATTCTCTTCCCGCTCGTTCTGATTGTGGCTCAGCAGTGGACGGTCTTTGTCACGGCCGGTGTCGTGACAGTATTGTTGGCGGTGGCCTCGTGGTTCGCCTTCGGCACCGAAGCGTGGCAGGCTTGGTGGCACTGGTTGCCGATGGCGTCGCAGGCGTTTCTTTCCGAAGGTCGGGCACCATGGGGCAAGATGCAGAGCATCTTCGCGACAGTGCGCTTCTTCGGCGGCACCGAATATATCGCTTGGATCTGTCAATGGACGATGACGGCGCTGGTCGCTTGCGCGCTCGTCGCGTTGTGGCGGAGCCGCGTGCGCTATTCGGTCAAGGCGGCGGGACTTGCGACGGGCACTTTGCTCGCGACGCCGTATTTGTTTCTCTACGACGTCATGATCCTTGCCGTTCCCGTCGCACTCATAATTCGTATCGGCCTCAAGTCCGGTTTCCGCCGCTATGAGCTTGCCGCGCTGATGTCGATCCTCACGCTGCTCTTTATCTATCCATTGGTAGGTGCGCCGACGGGATTCGCTGCCACGCTTATTATGGCGGCGCTCGTTGCGGGACGGGCTGGCGTGTTCGGAATCAACGAACGCGTCGAACGCGTCGCACCACAAAAGTGCCCGCAGTTGCAAACCTGAAGCGAGCCGCAATGGTGACACTTTCTCTTTCGGATGGCGACCAAAGATCGGACGGGCCGCGGATCCTGATTTCGGTCTGTCTTGCGCTGTGCGTGATGAACGCGTTTTCGCTCATCGTGTCGGCAATCTCTGGCCAATGGATTCTCGATTCCAGCGGGCATGGAATTCCAACTGACTTCGCCAATGTCTACGCCGCCGGGAAACTCGTCCTCGATGGCCATCCTGACGTTGCCTACGATTGGGACGCCCACAAGCGGGTCGAGGAAATTGTTCTCGGTCAAAAGTTCAACGGATATTTTGGCTGGCACTATCCGCCGCCATTCCTTTTCGTTGCAACGGTCCTTGCGAAGCTCCCCTATGCCGCCGCGTTCGCGGGGTGGGTGGCACTTAGCTTCACTCCCTATCTGCTGACAATTCGCGCGCTGACGGCTCATCGTGTCGGCTGGCTGATCGCTTGCGCGTTTCCGGTCGCAATGGTCAACGCCATGATCGGGCAAAACGGATTTCTCACTGCGTCGCTGATCGGCGGCACGCTTTATCTGTTGCCGAAGCGGCCAATTCTTGCAGGAATTTGTCTCGGTCTTCTGACGTACAAGCCGCAATACGGATTGCTGTTTCCGCTGGTGCTGATCGCCGGAGGCTATTGGCGCACGTTTTTTACTGCGGCGGTCACGGCGATATTGCTCGCTGCGATCTCATGGCTGGCATTCGGCGTTGAAACGTGGCTGGCCTTTTTCCATTGGCTGCCGCGCGCGTCGCAAGCGTTCCTGACTGAGGGTTTTGCAGAATTCGGCAAGATGCAAAGTGTTTTGTCGCTCGTTCGTTATCTCGGCGGCGGCGATAGGCTCGCGTGGGGCTTGCAGTGGGGCTTGACCGGATTTGTTGCCGTCGGGCTCGTGCTGCTGTGGCGAAGCAAGGCGTCGTTTGAGTTGAAGGCGGCCGCATTGGCAACAGGCACATTGCTGGCGACGCCGTATCTCTATTTGTACGACATGGTAGTTCTGGCAATTCCGATGTGCCTTCTTGTCCGCATGGGTCTCGCTCAGGGGTTCCGGAGTCATGAACTGCCGGCGCTCGGAACCGCAACGGCTCTGCTGGTGTCATTTCAATTCGTCGTCGCGCCGGTTGGATTTGCTGCGACGCTCATTGTTGCGTGCCTAATCGGACGGCGCGCGCTTGCATTGTGGAACAAGAGAGACGGCGCGTTCGCGCGGACGGCCTCGCGCATCTAGAAATTTGCTGCGTTGCGAATTTTCAAAGCGGCAAGTCAAAATCCTTGTTTCCCGATTTGAATTGTTGTTCAGTTCTTTCGGGAGATAAACGCCATCAATGGTTTACAGGCGGACTCATCAGGTCGTGAAACGTCTCGCGGCGCGGCGCAACGCCATTCTTAATGCCGCGCGTGATGCCGCGGCCGATGGCGGGATGGCGGCGGTTCAGATTGCGCCGGTCGCAATACGCGCCAACGTCGCCGCAGGCACTGTCTATCGTTACTTCCCGTCAAAAGCCGACTTGATCTCCGAATTGATCGCGGATGTCTCGCGCGCCGAGTTGTCGGCAATCCGCCGTGCAGCAGACGCCGCGCCGGGACCGTCATCGGCGCTCGCCGCTGCCGTCACGACGGTTGCTGTCCACGTCGTCTCAAATCGCAAACTGGCATGGGGGATTCTGGCCGAACCCGTCGACGTCGATGTGACGGAATCGCGGATGGCGAGCCGGCGGGAGATTGCCGCCGAAATGGAATTGCGTATCGATGCCGCGGTGCGAGCCGGTCACTTGCCGACGCAGGACACCGCGCTGGCGGCGACCGCGCTGATCGGCGCTCTTCATGAAGCGCTGGTTGGGCCGCTCGCCCCCGGCGATCTTGACGATCCCATCAAGTTGCGCGACGCCGTGCAAACGATCACGCTTTTCGCGCTGCGCGCTGTGGGAGTGCTGGATGCGCGAGCCCGCGGGCTTGTCGTCCAGGCCGTGATGCCGGCTCTGCCGGCGAAGCGGGAAATGAGCGCGCTCGCTGGCTGAGCCGCGTTCAGGAGATAGCCGATGACCATCATGATGCCGGAAGCGGATCAAGCGATATTGGATCGCCGCGACGAGATCGTCGCGGCGCTGAGAAAAATCGTGTCTGGCGAGGGCGTCATCTCAAGCGAGCGCGAGATGCAGCCTTACGAGTCGGACGCGCTGACGGCCTATCGCCAGCCGCCGATGGTCGTAGTCCTCCCCGATACGACGGAGCAGGTGTCGAAGGTTCTCAAATATTGCCATGACAATGCAATCAAAGTGGTGCCGCGTGGCTCGGGCACTTCGCTGTCGGGTGGAGCGCTGCCGTTGAAAGATGGTGTGCTGCTGGGCCTTGGCAAATTCAAGCGCGTCCGCGAAATCGATTTCGACAATCGCGTCGCAGTAGTCGAGCCCGGCGTGACCAATCTGGCGATCAGTCAGGCCGTCGCCCATGAGGGATTTTATTACGCGCCGGATCCGTCGTCGCAAATTGCCTGCTCGATCGGCGGAAACATTGCCGAGAATTCCGGCGGGGTTCATAGCCTCAAATACGGCTTGACCACCAATAACGTGCTCGGCTGCGAATTCGTTCTGATTACCGGCGAAATTCTCCGCATCGGCGGCAAGGCACCTGAAAGCGACGGCTACGACGTGATGGGCATTATCACGGGCTCTGAGGGTCTGCTTGGGGTGGTGACGGAAGTCACGGTGCGCATTTTGAGAAAGCCAGAAACGGCAAGGGCGCTGATGGTCGGTTTCGCGCAGATCGAAGCCGCCGGTCAATGTGTTGCCGATATCATTGGTGAAGGCATTATTCCCGGCGGAATGGAGATGATGGACAAGAATGCCATCCACGCCGCCGAAGCGTTCGTGCATGCCGGCTATCCGCTCGATGTCGAGGCGTTGCTCATCATCGAACTCGACGGCCCCAGCGTCGAAGTCGACGAACTTATCTTGCGCGTGGAAAAGATCGCGCGCAACTGCGGATCGACAACGCTGCAGATTTCAAATTCCGAACAGGAGCGGCTTTTGTTCTGGGCCGGCCGCAAGGCCGCATTTCCGGCGGTGGGGCGCATGTCGCCGGATTATCTCTGCATGGACGGCACGATCCCGCGCGGAAAACTACCTGCCGTGCTTGCGCGTATCCGTGACCTTTCCGAGAAATACGGATTGCGCGTCGCCAACGTGTTTCATGCGGGCGACGGCAATCTTCATCCGCTCATTCTTTACGATGCGAATATCCCTGAGGAGATGGAAAAGGCGGAAGCCTTCGGCGCGGACATTCTACGCGCCTGCGTCGAGATGGGCGGCGTGCTGACCGGCGAGCACGGCGTCGGCGTCGAGAAGCGCGATCTGATGCCTGAAATGTTCAGCGACATCGATCTTGCCCACCAGCAGCGTCTGAAATGTGCATTCGACACGCAGGGGCTTCTCAATCCGGGGAAGGTGTTTCCGACGCTGCATCGCTGCGCAGAACTGGGTCGCGTCCATGTCCACCACGGCAAGCTCGCCTTTCCAGACATCCCGCGTTTCTGATCGGCTTTCGTTGTGGACACACTCAAAGTACGTGATGCGAAGGACGTGGAGCAGGCGGTGCGGGACGCCATCGCCGCAGAGCAGCCGCTGGAAATCATCGGTCACGGCACCAAGCGTGCCATTGGCCAGCCGATGGCAACCAATGCCCTGCTCGATCTATCTACGCTCAACGCTGTCACGCTTTATGAGCCGAACGAACTTGTCATTACTCTGCAAGCCAACGCCCCGATGGCGGATGTGTTGTCGCTGATCGACTCCAAGAATCAGCAATTCGCCTTCGAGCCGATGGATACCTCGTTATTGCTGGGTACGCCGCGCGGCGCAGGAACGATCGGCGGAACGGTATCAGCAGGGCTCGCCGGGCCGCGCCGGATTAAGGCCGGCGGCGCGCGCGACCACCTTCTTGGCTTCCACGGCGTTTCTGGATTCGGCGACTCATTCAAGGCGGGTGGCCGGGTTGTGAAAAACGTCACCGGCTATGATTTGTCCAAGCTGATAGCCGGCTCATGGGGAACGCTCTCGGTGATCACGGAGATGACGCTGAAGGTGATGCCGAAGCCCGAAAGGGAGCAGACTCTCGTATTGAGCGGCCTCGATAACGTTTCTGCGGGCCGGGCGATGACGGCCTCACTCGGGTCGTCGTTCGATGTTTCCGCCGCCGCTCATCTTCCCGCATCGAAGCATCGTGGATCGGTCAAAGCATTCAGTAAGGGTGAATCGGACAAGGCCCTCACCTTAATCCGGTTGGAGGGCATCGGCGCATCGGTACCTGCGCGCGCAAAATCGCTCAGCGATCAGCTGTCTTCGTACGGCCGCGTGGAAGTCATCGAAGACATGAACTCTGCCGAAGTCTGGGCCGCAATTCGCGATGCCGCGCAGTTTGCATCGAGCGGCCCCCTCGGTTCATGGCCTGTATGGCGCATCGTCTGTCCCCCGGCCTCTGGTTGCGCGTTCGGTCAGGCGCTGGCTCGCGAAACGGGCGGCGAGTTGTTCTACGATTGGGGAGGTGGCCTGATCTGGGCGGCGTTGCCGCCGTCACCGGACGCTCACGGGAAAATGCTGCGTGATCGGCTCAAAGCAATCGGCGGTCATGCGACTCTCATCCGCGCGACCGATCAGGTCCGAAATACGGTTGACGTATTCCATCCGCAACAGGCCAGTGTCGCGGCGCTGGGGCGTCGTGTAAAGGCGAGTTTCGATCCGAAAAACATTCTCAATCGAGGTCGGATGGTGCGCGCATGAAGACCGAATTCTCGCTCGCGCAACTGGCCGATCCTGACATTCAGGAAGCCGATAAAATTCTGCGCAAATGCGTGCATTGCGGTTTCTGCACGGCGACATGCCCGACTTATGTGCTGCTCGGCGATGAACTCGATAGCCCGCGCGGGCGCATCTATCTCATCAAGGATATGCTGGAAAATGATCGTCCGCCGACCGGCGACGTCGTCAAACACATCGATCGCTGCCTGTCGTGCCTGTCTTGCATGACCACATGCCCATCGGGCGTGAACTACATGCATCTTGTTGACCAAGGGCGGGTGAAGATAGAGAAGGAATATTCCCGCCCGATCTTGGAACGCGTGGTTCGGGCAATGCTTGCAACAGTTTTACCCCGACCGGGCTTGTTCAGAGCGGGCATGATCGCCGCGCGGTTTGCAAAGCCGTTTGTGTTTCTGTTGCCGAAATCATCCCCGGGGCGCGTGACGCCGACGCTGTTCGACCGTATCCGGGCAATGCTTGCGCTTGCACCGGCGACATTGCCTGCAAGCGGCCCGTCAGCTGGGAGGACTTTCCCGGCTGAGGGGCGAAAGCGCGGCCGCGTTGCACTGCTGCAGGGCTGTGCGCAGCAAGTCCTATCCCCAGAAATCAATCAGGCCGCGATCCGTCTGCTGACGCGCAACGGTATTGAGGTCGTTCTCGTTGCAGAGGAGCAATGCTGCGGTTCGCTGACACACCACATGGGTCTCGAAGACGATGCCTTGCGCCGCGCTCGGGCCAATATCGACGTATGGACGAAGGAGGCGGACGGGCGCGGTCTCGATGCCATCATCGTGACAACATCCGGCTGCGGCACGACAATCAAGGATTATGGCTACATGCTGCGCGAGGATCGCGCCTATGCGGAAAAAGCGCAGCGTGTTTCGGCTCTTGCGAAGGACGTGACGGAGTTTGTTGCGGGGCTCGATGTCACATGGCCCTCGGATCGCAAGAACCTTGTCGTCGCATATCACTCCGCGTGCTCCTTGCAGCACGGCCAGAAAATCACGCAGCTTCCGAAAGAATTGCTTTCCAAGAGCGGTTTCGTGGTGAAAGATGTACCGGAGAGTCATCTGTGTTGCGGTTCGGCGGGGACGTACAACATCCTCCAACCGGACATTGCGGCGAGGTTGCGCGAGCGAAAGATCGCCAACATCGCGTCGACCAGTCCGGATATCGTCGCTGCCGGCAATATCGGATGCATGGTGCAGATTGGTTTGAGTTCGAACGCCGATGGAAAGTTCTTCCCGGTCGCACACACGGTCGAACTTCTCGACTGGGCGACGGGTGGACCGCCTCCTGAGTCGTTCAGAGGATCGATGAAGAGCCCCCGCGTTGGGAGCGCTTGAACGCCGAAAAAATTCATCGGCAAAAAATGGAGGACCACGAATGGCTAAGCGTAAAAAGAAAAAGGGTAAGAAGGCGAAAAAGTCGATGATGGCGAAAAAGAAGTCCGCCAAGAAATCGAAAAAGACGAAGAAGGCTGCAAAGAAAAAATCGGCCAAGAAATCCGCCAAGAAGTCGGCGAAGAAATCGTCGAAGAAGAAATCCGCGAAGAAATCCGTGAAGAAGAAATCGGTCAAGAAGAAGAGTGCAGCGATGCCAAAGCCGGCCGCGCCCGCTCCAGCCCCGAGCACGAGTTGGTTGAATCCGGCGCAGCGTGCACCGGCACCGACTTCTGCACCGGCACCAAGCTGGTCGTCGGGGTTCGGTTCGGGCAACCGGGACGACAGCAACAACTGATCGAACGCGCCCATAATAGGCTGATGTCATTAGAGAAAATAAGGTCGCAGCATTTGGTTGCTGCGACCTTTTCTCATGCGCAGCGGCATCGCTTTTCCGCCGAATCGCTTCGGCATCCAATTCTCGGCAGCCGCAGAAGGGAAAAGTCAGCAAAATTGACCGATTAGCCAATAAAGCTGCGAAATTTTCCGTCTACCAAAGCCAATTAAGGCGAGATTCTGTTGTGTGAATGCCACACTGCGGCAGAACATCGCCTGGAATCGCCAAAACGCCTAAAAAGGCGGCATTTGCTACGGTTTTTTGCTTCACGCCGGGTCCACTAATCAGCAGATTGTCGCCACGAAATTGGTTCGCGCAGTCGATTAACGCTTGTCATTCAGACCTTCGGCAATCGCACTGGAAATTAAACGATGATGGGGATCGTCATGAAGAAAGTAAGTTTGTCAGTCGCAGCCTTGGTTGCGCTGGGTCTGACCACGGGGGCTGCTTCGGCTGCCGACATGGCCGCAAAGGTTTACAAGAAGGCTCCGGTGGTTGCCGCCGTTGATCCTTGGGATATCGCTTTCGGCTCGGCGATCATGAGCGACTACATATTCCGCGGCGTCACTCAGTCGAACCACAAGCCTTCGGTCACCGCTTATTTCGAACCGCGTTACAACATCAACCCGAACCTTCAACTCTATGTCGGTTCGTCGTTCGAGAGCATTTCGTTCCCGAACCGCGCTGCTGCTGAAGTCGATATCTACGGTGGTATCCGACCGACCTTCGGTCCGGTCGCATTCGACTTCGGTGTCTGGGGTTACCTGTATCCAGGTGGACAGTGCTTCGGCTCGGTCGGCGCGCCAGCGTTCCCGGGTTCGGGCGTCTGTAACGGTCCTGACAACGGTGTTCCGGGTGTCGGCGGTCTGCCGGGCAACGGCAACTTCGCCAAGAAGGACGCAAGTTTCTACGAAGTTTACGGCAAGGTGAACTACACCTTCAACGACATGTTCCAGATGGGCGGCAACGTGTTCTACTCGCCGAACTTCCTGAACACCGGCGCGAATGGCACCTACGCTTCGGTCACCGCGAAGGTCACCGGACCTGCGAACGTTCTTCCTTGGGGCATGGGCTTCTACGCTTCGGGTGAATTCGGTCGTCAGTGGCTGGGCACTTCGGACGCGTTCTACGGTACCGCTGCGTTCCCAGGCGGCATCAATTACGCAGACTACAATACCTGGAACATCGGCATCGGCTTCACCAAGTCGGTCTTCACGCTCGACCTGCGTTACTCGGACACCGATCTCAACAAGGGCAATTGTAACGCTTTCACCAGCGATCACACCGCGATCACTGGCGGCAACTTCACCCCGATCAATCCGACCGGTATCGGCTCCAGCTGGTGCGGCGCGGCCTTCATCGCCAAGCTGGGTGTCGATCTGACCGCAGCGACCAATCTGAAGTAAACTTCTTCTTCGGACTTCAAGGGCGGCAGAGAAATCTGCCGCCCTTTTTGTTTGTGCTCAAGAGATCGCCGTTACCCTATTCGCCACCACCTGCCCCCTGCTGTTGGCGCTGGCCAACGCGTGAGGCCGGGCGTCTTAGCCTGCCGTTCCATCGATTGTGAATTGATCGCCTGAGCGACCCATAGCGATCTGCCGCTGATTGAATGCTTCCAACGTGCTCCGGTGCCCGATCGAAACCACGGTCGTCGCAGGCAGCTTTTCGGCGATGAGCCGATAGAGCATTGCTTCGGATGGTTCATCCAGCGATGCGGTCGCTTCGTCGAGGAACAGATATTGCGGTGCTTGCAGGAGTGCGCGGGCGACCCCGAGCCGCTGTTGTTCGCCGAGCGATAGCGTCCTGTTCCAATGACCGTCTTCGCCGAGCTTGGCTACTAATGCAGGCAGGCCGACCAGGGTGAGTACCTCACGAAGTTTCTCCGCGCTGAACGCCCCCTCCTTCGCGGGGTAGGAAATCGCTGAGGAAAGCGTTCCAACCGGGAAGTAAGGACGCTGCGGCAGCGTCATCAATGTAGCGCCATTTGGAATCTCAATCGTTCCGCTGCCGAAAGGCCATATCCCGGCGATGGCACGAAACAGCGTGGACTTTCCGGCCCCCGACGGTCCTGTCAGGAGCGTGGCCTCACCCTTGCGCAGCTTGAGATTCGAAATGGAAAGAAGTGCGTCGCCGTTCGGCAACGTGACTGTGAGATTATCGACGCCAACAGCATCTGATGACGAGCCACGCGCGACATGGATCGTCGATGGGTCCGCAGCCAGCGAATGCGCCAATTTGATTCCCTTCTCAAAGCCGTCGAGGCGGGCGACGACGGCCTGCCACTCTGCCATCTGTCGATAGACAGAAATGAAAAACGACAGCGCGCCCTGCACGCTGCCGAAGGCGGACGCCGTTTGCATCATGCCGCCGAGCTGAATTTTTTCTGCAAAATAGGCCGGCGCGACGAGGACATAGGGGAAGATCACCGATGCCTGCGAATAGGTCGCGGTGAACGCCGTAACTTTCTTGGTTCGGCTCATGATGCCGAGCCAGTTCTCTATTACATGTCCGAACCGTGCCAGCAGTCGCTCTCGCTCTGCACTTTCACCGTGCATCAGCGCAATCTGCTCTGAATTCTCGCGCACGCGCACAAGATTGAAACGGAAGTCTGCCTCGTATTTTTGCTGCCGGAAATCGAGCCCAACCAGTGGCCAGCCGATCAAGTGCGTGAGCCAGGTCCCGAGCACGGAATAGATCAATGCGCCCCAGACCATATAACCGGGGAAATCGATATCCCGGCCGAACATATGAAGCGGAGCCGCATTCGATAGTTGCCACAGGATGACAATGAAGGAGAGCAGCGTGACGAAGGAGCTGAGAACGCCGATCCCTATTTCGAGCGTGCGCTGAACATAGAGCTTCACGTCATCGGTGATGCGCTGGTCAGGATTGTCCGCTGCGTCACCCTGCAGCTGCATCCGGTAGTGATTTGCGTGATCGAGCCAGTCGGTGAGGTAGCGCGTCGTCATCCACGAGCGCCAGCGAATCTGGAGCCATTGATTGAGGTAGAGTTGATAGACGGCGATCGCGATGTAGATCGTCGCAAGCACGGTGAAATAGCTGATCTCGTAAACGAAATTGTCCCAGTTGCGCTCCTGAAGCGCGTTGTAGAAGCGGTTGTTCCAGGAATTCAGCAGCACCGTGATGGCGACCGAGCCGAGTTCGAGTGCGATGACAGCAGCCAGTAAGCCGCCGCCAGCCCATTTGTCGCTTGATCGGAAATAAGGTGCCGAGATCCGCCAGACGGCCGCGATTGTAGAGCCGATGCCATTCACAGAAATGATTCTCCGGGCTGGGTATCCCAAGGCCCTGAATAATATGAGCAATTGAGATCGTTAGACTAAAGTCGTAAATAGTCAGGGGTGTGGCATCTTGTCCCGACTCCCCCGTTGACCCTAGCATGCCGAACAGGCGACGGGCCGGGGGGTTCATCTCCATCGCAAGGTTGTGAGCGGATTCCACGCGCAGAAATGCTCGACGCCGTTCAGACGATAGCTCCCCGATTCACGCAGACGTTGGCCACCCACGCTCTGGCTTGCGTCCACAACTATAACGTGGGGGAGAAACGTCCATGTGGAATCAAATCTATAATCCGCTCGGCAATTCGGCGCTATCGACGATTGCCGCCGCTCTGCCGGTCGTCACGCTGCTCGTGCTGATCGCAAGTGGCAAGGTGAAGGCGCATCTTGCCGCCATCATCGCTCTGATCGTTGCAAACATCATCACGATCTTCGTCTTCACCATGCCGGCCGGCATGTCGATCCGGGCTTCGCTGCTCGGCGTCGTCGTCGGGTTCTTCCCGATCGGCTGGATCGTGCTCAACGTCATCTTTCTCTATCGGATCACAGTTGCGACAGGGCGGTTTGAACTGCTGCAGCGAGCCATCGGCGGCGTTACCATCGATCGTCGTTTGCAGCTGTTGTTGATCGCATTCGCGTTCGGCGCTTTCTTCGAAGGCGCGTCCGGATTTGGCACACCTGTAGCGATCACCGGCGCGGTTCTAATCGGCCTCGGCTTCTCGCCGCTCGCAGCTTCCGGTCTCTCGCTGATCGCGAATACTGCGCCGGTTGCTTACGGCGCGCTCGGTACACCGATCCAGGGTCTTGCATCGGTCACCGGCCTCGATCCCTACATCCTCGGCGCGATGGTCGGACGGCAACTGCCATTCTTCTCGCTGATCGTTCCGTTCTGGTTGATCTGGGCTTTCGCCGGCTGGCGCGGAATGATGGCAATCTGGCCGGCAATTCTCGTCACTGGTGTTTCGTTCGCGATCCCCCAGTTCGTGATCTCGAACTACATCAATCCGTGGATCGTCGATATCGGCGCGTCACTGATCTCGATGGGTTGTTTGATTCTGTTCCTTAAAGTCTGGCAGCCGAAAGAGCTTTGGCTGTCCGCAGCACTTCGAGGCAGCGACGAGTCCGCCTCGACGATGAAACCCGTCAAGGCGATGGACAAGGCCAAGCTCACGTCTTCCCAACTTTGGAGCGCGTTGCTGCCATGGATCATCGTCTGCGTCGTGATGCTGATCTGGGGTAACGGGTCGTTCAAGAATTGGGCGAACTCGATCTTCGTCTGGAACTATCCGGTTCCGGGTCTGCACAACTTGATCAACAAGATGCCGCCCGTTGCTGCGAAGGCGACACCGGAAGGCGCTGTCTTCGGCTTCACCTACCTATCGTTCACGGGTACGGGCATGCTGATCGCGGCGATCATCTCCGGCTTCCTGATGGGCTTCTCGCCGGCAAAGATGATTGCGGAATATGGCCGCACCATCAAAGTCTGCGCGATTTCGTTGATCACAATCTCCGCGATGCTTGCCATCGGCACGCTGACGCGCCTCTCCGGCGTCGACGCGACGCTCGGTCTCGCATTCGCGGCGACCGGCGTGTTGTATCCGTTCTTCGGTACCTTGCTCGGCTGGTTGGGCGTGGCGTTGACCGGATCGGATACCGCTTCGAACGTGCTGTTCGGCAACCTGCAGAAGATCACGTCGGAACAGCTGGGCCTGTCTCCGATCCTGATGGCTGCGGCGAACTCGTCGGGCGGCGTCATGGGCAAGATGATCGACGCCCAGTCGATCGTCGTGGCTTCGACGGCGACCAACTGGTACGGCCATGAAGGTTCGATCCTTCGCTACGTCTTCCTGCATTCCATCGTACTGGCGTGTTTGGTCGGCGTGCTTGTGACCCTGCAGGCTTACGTCTACCCGTTCACGGCGCTGGTTCTGAAGTAACGACTGAACCGGACGCTTACTCTGAATCCCCGCGGCGTAAGCCGCGGGGATTTCTTTTGGTTCGGAATTTGTGCATCGAATGCTCTGGCGCTCCCGGTGTTTTGCAATTAGAACCGCGCCCGACAAGAAGACCTTGGATAAACGACAGTGACATTTCTCCGATACACGACCCTTGCATTGGTTTTGACTGCGGTCACATTTGGAACTTCGATGGCGAAAGCCGCCAGCGAGTTTCCGTTTGGGATGGAAATGAGGCTGGATGCGGCGCCTCAACCCGGCTCGAAAAGAATTCCGACGCTTGAGATCGGCGATAGCGGCGAGGCGGTATTGGATTTGTGGTGCAAGTCCGGAAAGGGACAATTTTCCGTTGCCAATGAAACGGTCATCTTCGTTCCCGGCGCGATGTCGGATCGCGATTGCACGCCGGCGCGTGCGGAGGCCGACGATGCGCTTGTTGCAACGTTGACGGATGCTGCAACGTGGAAGCGGCAGGGTGATTTCGTTTCGTTTGTGGGAGCGAAGACTCTGCGCTTCCGCCTTAACAGCAATTAGGCCGCCTAGCCTTCTCGCAAGATCCTGTCGGCGCACGTACCGGCCGATTGAATGACGCCGGTGTAGCCGCCGAACGCCGTATACGCGGAGGCAATAAATAGACCCGGCACGGCGGTTGCGGGCGAACGCCTTAAAATATCCAGCAATGAGCGCGGCGGGTTGGGCGCGAAGCCATAGACTGCCCCCCCCGGCGAGCCGAGATATTGCCTCACGGAAAGTGCTGTGTTGAACGACGATGCCACGACGTTGTCCGCTAATCCCGGATAGTGCCCATCGAGATAGGCGACGATGGCGTCCTGCCAGCGCGATCGCTTGGCGCGGTATTCGTCTTGATCCAGATCGCTCCAGTTCGACAAACGATCTGGGCCGACCACCGACAGCACATAAGGTGGCGCGGGTACGCCCGATTCGATCGCGGCATAATTGACGATGGCGAGCGGCGGCATGCGATTGCCGGGTTCACTGGCCATCAAGGAAGTGCCTTGTGCGTAGTCGCCCAAGCTCTTCATCCAATCCGGCAGAAGCTGGGTCGAGTAGCTTTTGATACCGAACTCGGCTGGCGTTTTCGACAGGCCAAGCGTCAGAGAAAAGAGCGATATTGAATGTTTTCGGTCGGCATAGCTTTGGCGCAATTTTCGTGCTGCGTTGTTCGGCAGCAGCGCCGCGAGGATTTCAGGTGCAGCATTGCCGACGACATATTTTGCCTCGATGGATTGCGGATCCCCGCCGTCCCTCGTCGTGTGCGTTAGACCGTTCACGCGGCCTTCGCGTCCGGTCGTGATCGCGCTCACCACGCGCCGCAGAAGCGCGCTGCTTCCGGGCGACTTCATGATGACGCGCGCCAGCGAACTTGAAAGCCGCTGCGATCCGCCTTGGATGTAACGTCCGCCGCTCAACAAGTAGCTTCCTTGAGCAAATGCAAAGAAAACCCACCACATCGACGAAGGGTCGTCGTGATAGTAGGAAAGATTGGCAGCGAGCGCTGCTTTCACGGCTTCGTTGTTGCCGAAGGTGCGGTCGAGCTTCTGCGATAGCGATAGATTCCAGTCGCGCATCGCTGGCAGCAGCCTTCGCAAAGCAGTGAGAGCTTCAAACGGATTGCGAAATGCGAATGGATCAGTGCTCAGCGTTCCGAGCGCCACTGAAATCTGCTCCATCTCGCCGAGCAGCCGGACGATGCCATCGCGCGCCTCGGGGAAGCGGTCAGTCAACGTCCGGCGCGCTGCAGGAAAGTCGTCGAGCAGCATCAGCGACTTGCCGACCGGCCCGCCGCGTACCTCGTAGAAGGCTCCGCTCGGAATCCATTTGACGGCGTCGAGCACGCCGGCGCGGGTCAATGGCCCATGCTTTGGATCGCGCGGATCGTGCGGATCGCTAGTCTCATGCAACGATCCCTCCACGAACAGATCGCCGATTTTATAGCTCGACGCGGCTCCGCCGACGGAATTGCTCTTTTCAATGACCAGAACTTTTCGACCGGACCGCGCAAGAATCGCACCCGTCGTCAAGCCGCCAAGCCCGGCACCGATGATCGCGACATCGAATTGCGTCATTCGTCATCGAACTCCACGACGGCGCAATATAAACGGAACATCACTTCCATGACGCCTTGTCCGTGTCCCAGCGCTGTCCCTTCAACTCTGCTGCGACGGCTTTGATGAACGCGTCGTCGTCGTTGAACGTGCTCTCTTCCTCGCCGCCGGAATTTTCCGCGAATTGCAATCGGTTTCCTGTAGATTCGTCGGTCGTCTTGCTTGTGGGAACGCCAATCCAGACAACCATGCGGTCACTCGTGCCCGGTCTTTCCGGGCCGACCACGGCTGTCATTTCCAATGTTTCAACGAGATCAAGCGCAGGGGCCAGTTGGCTCGGGCGCTTCACAGCGAATGTAACTTCACCTGTCGTATCGTTCCACTTCGAAGATGATGGCTTTGCCGACAGTGCTTTCGCCGCAGCACCGGATAGCGCGGCAATAAATTTATCGCGGTCGAGTTTGCCGCCGCTGGTCCAGTCTCCAACGGAAAGCCGAATCGCGCGCTCCATGTCGTAGGTGCCGCTAGTCCATCCAACCGCAACGACACCGGGCGATGATTTCAATTTCATTGCGAGCGCGAGCGCGCGCGCGGGGTCAACGATCAAGCGAAGAACCTGCTGGCCGGTTCGCAGCGCGTTGCAATCGGTCGCGATGCTGTCGAGGGCGATTTGAATGTTTTCGTTTTTGAGGCTTTTGACGAGATCGATGAAGCCTTCGCGCTTGACACGAATGCCGAGAGACTGCGGCGACACCTGTGTGAAGTCCTTCGGTGCCTCGACTATGTCGTCGTCGACAGCTTGTGTCTGCAAGAATTCCTTCTCGCCGATATCGGTGTTGTCGGGTGACGACACGAGCGAAGCATTGCCGCCAACAGTAATCTTCCCATCGAACGCTATCGCTTTGTTGACGGTCTTACGGGCAAGGCTAACGGTCACCGGCGCTTTGCTTTCGAGCGTCTGTCCCGAACCGATGAGCCTGTCTCCCTCCGTCTTCAACTCAATGACGAAGCGATCTTTTCGGTCGGATGCGATGCTGACCGAGTAGCAAACGTCAATCAGCGCGGACGTTACCTTGCCGCCCTGCCGCGTTTCCTTGATGAAAGCCTCGACAGGCAAATCGCCGAGAATATCGCCTAGCGTTGCAAAGTAGCGCACGTCGGCGGAATCGGTCGTTGCCTTTGATGATGGTTTCGCCGATTCTTTCGGCGTCTGAGCGTGAGCCAGCGAGACCACAGCAAATCCGGTCATTGCGGCGACAACGCTTATTTTCGATTTATGCATGGTCTGCCTCGTGACCGTGAGTCGGTATTTCGCAAGCGGCGGGACAATCTCAAAAGCTGCGCCGGTTGTCGCGGACATTTTCGTCGTTGATCGCCCTGAAACGATAAAAGGCCGCCCTGAGGCGGCCTTTCTTCGCAGAGTTGTGGAGGGTCAGAAACCCATTCCCCCCATCCCGCCCATTCCGCCGCCGGGCATGGGCGGCGCGGGCTCTTTCGGCAGTTCCGCCACCATCGCTTCGGTGGTAACGAGAAGGCCCGCCACCGAGGCAGCGTCCTGCAGCGCCGTGCGGACGACCTTGGCCGGATCGACAATGCCCTTGGAGAGCATCTCGACGTATTCCTCGTTCTGAGCATCGAAACCGAAGGTTTCCGATTTATTGTCGAGAATTTTTCCGACAACGATTGATCCCTCGACACCGGCGTTTTCGGCGATCTGGCGGATCGGCGCTTCAAGGGCCTTGAGCACGATATTGATGCCGGCCTGAACATCGGAATTATCGTTGTTAATGCGGCCGACCGCCTTCTTAGCACGGAGCAATGCCGTGCCGCCGCCCGGTACGATGCCTTCCTGAACGGCTGCGCGCGTGGCGTTAAGCGCGTCCTCGACGCGATCCTTCTTTTCCTTCACTTCGACTTCGGTCGCTCCGCCGACGCGGATCACCGCGACGCCGCCAGCCAGCTTCGCGAGACGCTCCTGCAGCTTTTCGCGATCGTAGTCCGACGTCGTCTCTTCGACCTGTGCCTTGATCTGATTCACGCGGGCCTCGATGTCGGGCTTCTTGCCCGCGCCGTTGACGATGGTGGTATTCTCTTTGTCGATCACGACCTTCTTGGCGCGGCCGAGCATCTTAAGCGTAACGCTTTCGAGCTTCATGCCGAGTTCGTCCGAGATCAGCTGTCCGCCGGTCAGGATCGCGATGTCTTCCAGCATCGCCTTGCGGCGGTCGCCGAAGCCCGGCGCCTTCACCGCCGCGACCTTCAAGCCGCCCCGCAGCCGGTTCACGACGAGCGTTGCAAGCGCCTCGCCCTCAATGTCCTCCGCGATGATGAGAAGCGGTTTGCCGGTCTGGACGACGGCTTCGAGGACGGGAAGCATCGCCTGAAGCCCGGTTAGCTTCTTTTCGTGCAGAAGAATGTATGCTTCTTCCAGTTCGGCGGTCATCTTCTCTGCATTGGTGACGAAGTAAGGTGAGAGATAGCCGCGGTCGAACTTCATGCCTTCGACGATATCGACCTCGGTTTCCAGCGCCTTGTTTTCTTCGACTGTAATAACGCCTTCGTTGCCGACTTTCTGCATGGCCTTGGCGATCATACTGCCGATGGTGGCGTCGCCGTTCGACGAGATGGTGCCGACCTGCGCGACTTCAGCGGACGATACGACAGGCTTAGCTCGCTTTTCGATGTCCTTGACGACGGCGGTGACGGCGATGTCGATGCCGCGCTTGAGATCCATCGGGTTCATACCTGCAGCAACGGACTTTGCCCCCTCGCGAACGATGGCCTGAGCGAGAACCGTCGCGGTGGTGGTGCCGTCACCGGCGGTGTCGTTGGTCTTCGACGCGACCTCGCGCAACATCTGCGCACCCATGTTTTCGAACTTGTCGTCGAGTTCGATTTCCTTGGCGACGGTAACGCCGTCCTTGGTGATGCGGGGAGCACCGAAGCTCTTGTCGATCACAACATTCCGACCTTTGGGTCCGAGCGTGACTTTCACCGCATTGGCGAGAACATCGACGCCGCGCAGCATGCGGTCGCGGGCATCGCCGGAAAATTTTACGTCCTTGGCTGACATGGGAATTCCTCTACAAAATTATTGCGTAGCGCGGATCAACGCTCTTGGATGCTCAGTTCGACAGATGTGCTTAAGTCAGCACGCCCATGATGTCGGACTCCTTCATGATCAGGAACTCCTCGCCGTCGAGTTTCACTTCGGTACCCGACCATTTTCCGAACAGCACTTTGTTGCCGACCTTGACATCGATCGGGATGAGTTTGCCGGCTTCGTCGCGTCCGCCGGGGCCGACTGCCACGATTTGGCCCTGCGACGGCTTTTCCTTGGCGCTGTCTGGAATGATGATTCCGCCTTTGGTCTTTTCTTCGGCGTCGATGCGTTTGACGACGACGCGATCATGAAGGGGACGGAAAGTTGTCTTTGCCATAAGATTCCTTTGTGCGCTTGATATTGACGATTTGAGTTGGACCGGCGCGCCGACCGATGCGAAGCCGGTTGCCGAAAGGCCGGATTTCTTCTTAGCAGTCGATATTCGAGAGTGCTAACGTGCTTTTGGCATTAAGTTCTGGCCTCGGCCCTGTCAAGCAAGCCCTTAAGGCCTTGGTGAGGCCAATGTAGGATGCTCTGGAAACCCATTGAGGGTGCTGGACGTAATTGATGGGGCCCCAGAGTTTGCCGAATGACCAGCCGGCTTCGATCAAGCAGCCGGGTTCAAGAATGTTGCCGGGAGTATTCATGTTCAGGACAAGTCAGCGGCCGAGCCCAGTAGCTGCGGTCAACCTTCTCGCCGCAATCGGCGCGTCCTGCCTGCTCGCCGGATGCGGCAGTATGGGCGGATTCAGTGGTTTCGGCGGCGGAGCGCAGACGACTGCGCAGGAGCCGGCGAGCGCGCCTGAAATTCCGTCGACGATCCGGGCCGAAGAACTCGTCGGGCGCTGGGGCCTCGCCGCCTATCACGATGTCAAGGATCGCGCTCGAACCGAAGCGGCGGCGAAGGGACAATGCAAGCAGCCCTACGTGATCGGCCAAGGCGCGACTGGCGGCGTCGTCATGCATTTGCCGGATGAAGCGACGCCGCAGGAACTGCGCCTGAAAGGGAGCCAGAGCGGCAAGAATTACATCGGCCCGGCGGGGCCTGCGGGCGGCGAGAAGGATCGCGAAATCGTTTCCTTCGATGGCCGTGTGCTGCAGACGAAATTTATCGATCCCGATGCCAACAGCCGCTACGGAACGATGGTCTATGTGCGTTGTGCGCCCCGCGCGTAACCGGAGCGCTTAGTCGAACAACGCGTCGATATCGTCTTGCGAGGCGTGGCCTTCGTCGTCGGCACCCTTCGGTCCATTGAGCAAGCGGGCGTCTCCCACGCGGGTATCGATAATAGCAGGCGCGTGTTGGCGGATCGCATCGACGCCGCCCCAGATATCCATCATGACGTTGATGTGATGTTCGATGAACTTCATCGTTCCCATGACCTTGCCGATACGCTGGCCGGTAAGATCCTGAAAGTTACAGGCTTCGAAGATGCCAACAACGCGCTCCTGAATTTCTTCGCGGAGTTGCGCCTGCTGATCAGCCGATGTCACCTTGCCGAGCGCGGTCGCGGCTTGGTCGATTGCTTCGGCAGCCTCCAGAATCTGCTGCGTGGCCTCCTCGGTGCCGCCGACAACGGCACCCAGTTCGCCGGTGACCTTCGCCATCTCATCGCCACTGAAACTCTTGCCATGAAGCGTCGCGATTTCCTGCTTGGTGCGGTCGATGGCGTCATGGATGAGGTCAAGTTCGACCTTGAGTTTTTCGCACTGCTCGATCTGCGCGCGATAGGTTTCAAGGAGAATTTTTGCGTCCGCGGATTGCTCGGGAGTTACGGGTGTGTCTACTGGCGTGCCCACGTGATGGGGAGCCGCCATCTGTGCGCGGATCGCGCGCAATTCGCTGATGATCTCACGTTGGAACGGCAGAATGTCGCCGTCGAAATCATGAAGTTGCGGAAGTTCGCCGGTCTCTGCCTGAAATTCTTCAATACGAAAGCGTTTGCGTTGTACGGCCATCGAAGTCCCCATCCCAATTCGGACCGTTGTAACCAACGTGCTTTAACGTCAGGTTCATTCAGGAAACCGCGTGCCGCTCGCGCTGGTGCGACGAAAACCAACGATTAACCATGAGCCGCATGCGTTCATTCAAAATAAACGCTACCCGCAACAACTCCGACCGATTGACGGCGTGGTGAATCCAAAAGCTGCTTTTGTTTACCAAACCGACGCGATTTGAATCTTACATGGTCCGTGTTCAGGCGTGTTGTTCGCGCGTCAACGACGAAACAGTGCAGAGTACGTCGCCATGAAAAAGCTTCCCATCGCGCTTGCCGCCGGCGCATCGTTTTTCGGCGTCAGTTTCCTCCCCGCCTTTGCCGAGGATGCCCTGCCGCGCGATCCCCGCGTGATCTATGCGCCGCAGCCGCCTGTACCGATCCGGGTTGCGTATCAGGATCGCACCAGCATGGGCGGTGGTTTCATCGAGTTCCTTTTCAACGGCGGAGGACAATCTTCCGATCCGCGCTATGAGCGTCCCTCACAGCAGGAGCCGCGAGCTCGCCGTGAACTCCCGTCGATCGATCCGCAGGAAGCTGCGGCTCCGCGTGAAGAGTCGATCGAACCAGGTCGCCCTGGCATGGATCCGAAATTCGAAAAACAGGTCGTCGACTACAACGGTAAGGAATCGCCCGGCACGCTCGTTATCGACACGCCGAACAAGTTTCTCTATCTCGTCCAAGCGCGCGGCAAGGCGCTCCGCTACGGCATCGGTGTCGGCAAGCCTGGCTTCACCTGGTCGGGCGTGAAGCAGATTTCGATGAAAAAGGAATGGCCGGATTGGACTCCGCCACCGGAAATGCTCAAGCGCCGTCCGGATCTTCCACGCCATATGGAAGGCGGGCCCGAAAATCCGCTCGGTGCGCGAGCGATGTATCTCGGAACGTCGCTTTACCGCATCCACGGTTCCAATGAGCCTTGGACCATCGGTACCAATGTGTCGTCGGGCTGCATCCGGATGCGCAACGAAGACGTGATCGATCTTTACGGCCGCGTTCCACTCGGAACGAAAGTCGTCGTGATCTGACTGAAATTTCACTCAACAAAAAAACGGCCGCTCCTGAGCGGCCGTTTTCGTTTGACGGGATGCTTCGATTAGGCGTAATCGCTGTCGCCGCCACCGTCGAAGTCATTTGCATCGAAATCATCGTCATCGTCGTCCTGATCGTTGACGTCGTTGTACGCCTGATCGGCAAAGGACTGTTGCCGGTCAGCACCGCTATTCTTGCCGATGTCGTTGATCCCAGCGTCGCGTGAAAGATTATCGGTGGAACTTCCGTCCCAAGGATTTCGGCCGGCGGCGGAGTTCGTCCACGACGAGTCTCCAAAACTCTGTTGATGTCCGCCCATCAGACCGCGAATGCTGCTCATAAGGATCGAGCCGCCGATCACGCCGGCAGCCGCCGCGGCCGCCGTTCCGAGAAATGAACCCCCGCCGGGGCTGCCTGCGAAATTACCTTGGCGTGGATCGCCCTGGCCGAGAACGTTTCCGCTATTCCAGACGGGACTGCCATGCCCGTTCGTTGGCGATACGCTCGGGACCGATCCGCGCGATTGCGACGGCCCGAGCAGCGCATCGCGCATCGAGTCGAGAAATCCCCCGGATGGCGTAGCAACGCGACCGTTCTCCAATTCCTGAATTCGCTCATTCGCTTGTCTGAGCGCCTCGTCCTGCACTAGGACAGTCTGGACTAGCGCGTAAGTCGCGTTCGGCGCCCGGCGAAGGCCCGCAGCGATCGCGTTTTCCGCCTCAGCATCGCGCGAAGCGGTCTCAAGCCGCGCGAGACGATTGAAAAGCTCCTCGATCTGCTGTCGTTCATCCGGCGTCATGATGACCCTCCTGTATGCACCTATGCACCACCGAAATTCGGTGTGGCGCGCCGAATATGGGTCAGCATTGTGTCGGGTTAAGCCCCACCCTGGATTAAATTTGAGATACTTGGGAGGAGAGGTGCGACAAAACGACTTAGGATTGCCCCATCAATTTCGGGCGAGCGTTGCGTTGCAGGCCTGAAGCAGAAGCGGAAATTCGTTGCCTGACAGATAGGCGAATTCCCGTTCGCGCTGAAGTGTTACTGGATCGGTCGCACTCAACGTCTCGTCGACAAATCCGGGATGGCACATGATGAGTCCGCCGTTCGGAAGTGCGTCGAGAAAGCTGCGCATCAACTCACCGAAATCCTTCTGTGCAGAAAAATCATATGCTCCCGCGAAGCCGGCATTGAACTTCGTATTCGTCCGCACGCATTTTTTTCGGAACGTTGCGCTGAGAGCGTCGAGCAGAAATGCCTTTGGATTGGCAAGCCGCGCCGATTGTGGAATTGCCCGCCCGCATTGCCTGGCCCACGCATCGGGTGCCGACCGCTTGACGGCGGCTAAAAACCCATCGCGGATTTGCGGAAACAGTTGCACGTGCTGATGCCCATCGACGTAGTCGGGTGTCCGGCCGAACAGATCGCGGAAAGCGGAAATCTGCGCGAGCACCTCTGCCTCGATGATCTCGGGATCGAGTCGTCGCAGAAATGCGCTTTGCAAAAGCGAGGCAAGCGGAAGAAACCGTGTTCCATGCAGCGGCTTGAAATGCATCGTCAGCGGATGGAACGGCGCGGTAAGTGTGACATGCAGTCCAATTGCGCAATCGGCGTTCACCACGACCGATGCCGTTAGCGCATTGACTTCAGCACGATCGATCGCCGCGCCTACGACCATGACCGAGGTTGCGTTGATTCGCTTTTGCTCAATAAGTTGACGGATTGCCTTGTTGACTCCGGGCGCCATTCCATAGTCGTCGGCGCACAGCCAGATACGCCGCACGGCCACACTCATTCAGCGGCAGTCCGCGACGTTACGGCATCGGTGGATTCAATATCGGCACTTTTGACGCTGTGTTCGGCGACGAAGTAGATCGGCCGCGCCTTCATCTCGGAGAGAATCTTGCCAATGTACTCGCCGACAATGCCGATCATGATGAGTTGCACGCCGCCGATTGTCATCAGGCCCACGACCAGCGATGGATAACCGGGTACGGACTTTCCGCTGACGACCGTTTCCCAAAGAATCGAAAGTCCGAACAGAAAGGCACTGAACGCCAGCAACAGGCCGAGAAGACTCGCGACACGCAGAGGCGCTACCGAAAATGATGTCAGACCTTCAATGGACAGGCCGAGCAATCGTCCAGGACTAAAAGTTGTCACGCCGTGTGCGCGGGATTCGGGTTCGTAGTCGACTCGAATTTGCTTGAAGCCAATCCACGTCGCGAGGCCTTTGAAAAAGCGGTTGCGCTCCGGCAATTGCCGAAGAGCTGCAGCTGCGCGCGGCGACAGCAGGCGGAAATCTCCGGCGTCTTCGGGGATCTTCTGGCGAGCGCCCCAGTTGATGAGAAAGTAAAAGCCGCGAACAGATACACGCCGCAGGAACGATTCGTTGTCACGGTGTGCTTTCGCCGTATAGACAACGTCATAGCCGCCCTCGATCCAGTGGCTGACCAGCGTCTCGACGAGTTCCGGCGAATGCTGACCGTCGCCGTCCATGAACAGCACGGCACCGAGCCGCGCGTGATCGAGGCCCGCCATCAAGGCGGCTTCCTTGCCGAAATTGCGCGACAGTGAAACAACCTGAACATCGAGCGAGGACGGCGGAAGGTCACGTGCAATGGCGAGAGTTGCGTCCGTGCTGCCGTCGTCGACATAAACGACCTCGCAGGCAAGACTGTATCGCTGTTTCAGGCTGTCAGCGAGTTTGCACACCCGGTCGTGCAGCCGAGCGAGGCCCGCCGCTTCGTTGAAGGCCGGAACGACAATGGACAGGCCTTGCGAAGCGGGCTTGCGCCTGTCGCCTGACATGTTGGAAACATCCGCACCGAGCATCATCGATTCTATCCAGACAACAACACAGCCATCATATGGCAACTGCAGCCGCCTTTGCCATAAGGGCGGGCAGTCTACTTCGGGAGGAAGGCCTCCAGCCTGGCAAACAGGGGATTTTCGCGGTCCAACACGTAGTCCAGCGAGGCCACCGAAACCGTCTCAGCCCCGTGCCCGCGCAGAAAGCTGGCCAGCGCATAGACCTGCTCTGGAGGGCAGTGAAGCGTGACCATGCCCGATGACGTCGGGCCGCCAAACGGCGACACCACGCCGAACTTATTGTGAGCTTCGGCCAGCAACGCGGCGTTGCAACCGGCGAAGCGGGTACGGACTTCCTTGTATTTGCGCGCGCGCGCGCTGGCAGCGATGTGATCGAGGATCACGCGCGCGGTCTCGCGCGCCTCCCGCGACCAGTCGGCATCGCGCGAAGCGACCAGATTGGCTTGGCTGCGGAGGATGATTCCGTCGTCGAGCACCTTCAATCCATTGGCGGCAAGCGTTGCCCCGGTGGTGGTGATGTCGACAATCATCTCAGCTGTGCCCGATGCCGGCGCGCCTTCCGTTGCGCCCGCACTCTCGACGATGCGATAGTCGACAACGCCTTGCGAAGCGAAGAAAGCCCGCGTCAGGTTGATGTATTTGGTTGCAACGCGCATCCGATGATTGTGCTGGGCGCGAAACGATGTTGCGACATCGTCGAGATCCGCCATCGTGCGCACATCGATCCACGCCTGCGGTACTGCGACGACGACGTTGGCGCTGCCGAAGCCGAGACCGTCGATCAACATCACGCGCTTGTCTGCATCATGAATGCTTTCACGGATCAAGTCTTCACCAGTGATGCCGAGGTGAATCGTGCCGCGGGCGAGTTGCGAAGCAATCTCGCTTGCCGACAGATACGCGATCTCAACATTGTCGAGGCCGGCAATCGTTCCGCGATAATCCCGCGCGCCTCGCGGCTTCGCCAACGTCAGTCCGGCCCGCGCGAAAAATGCATCGGCGTTTTCCTGAAGACGCCCCTTCGACGGAACGGCCAGAACGAATGGAGACATCATGCTGCGTCTCCCTGTCCCAGCGTTTCGGTCCAGATCGAAAATCCGACGGCCGGGATTGTCTCGCGTGCGCCGAGGCGCGACAGGAGGCCGTCATAACGGCCGCCGCCGACCAGAGGCTCGGTACCATTGCCTTTGCGGTGCAATTCGAACTCAAAGCCGGTGTAGTAGTCGAGGCCCCGCCCAAACGAGGTCGAAAAGCGCATCGATTTGGTGTCGATGCCGCGAGCCGCCATGAATCCCGTGCGGGTTTCCAGTTCATCGATGGCGGCATTCAGATTGAGTTTTGCGTCAGATGCCAGTGCGCGCAACTGCGCGGCAGCATCATCCGGCTCGCCCGAGATAGAAAGAAACTTCTCGATTAGTTGCAGCGCGTCGCGCGGCAGGGCGCCACCCTTAAGGGTGGATTGTTCGAGGAAGCGATCGGCAATTTCCGATACGGTGCGTCCGCCGACATTGCTTGCGCCTGCAATCGACATGAGATCGGTGACAAGCGCGAGAGCGGCCTTGCGGTCGGAGCCGGCAAGTGCCGCCAGCACACCTTCGTATTCGTTGCGGGTCTTTCCAGTTTCGAGCGTTAGCCGTTCGAGGTCCTGCGCTAGTGATACTTTGCGGTTGAAATCCTTGATGAGGCGGCGTTTCCATACCGGATAGAGATCGAGTGCCTCGATCAGCGCGGAGAACAATGCGACGTCGCCGGTGCGGATATCGGCAGCGGAAAATCCGTAAGCGATCGTAGCTTCCAATCCGAGTGCGAGCATTTCGGCATCCGCCGCCGCGCGGTCCGCGCGTCCGAAGGATTCGAGACCCGCCTGAATGAACTCGCTGGCCCGGTCGCCACGGAAACGAAACACCGGACCCATGTAGCAGAAGCCTGCGGCCTTTCCGGCTTGCGGCGATCGCAGATAGTCCAGCGCCACAGGGATAGTCAGATCTGGCCGCAGGCAAAGCTCCGCGCCGCTCGGATCAGTCGTCAGATAGAGGCTCTTTCGGATGTCCTCCCCGGACAGGTCCAGGAATGGTTCGGCGGGCTGGAGAATGGCCGGGCGAGCGTGCGCGTAGCCTGCCTGCGCGTAAGACAACAGCAAGGCCTCCGCCCGTGCGGCGGACCCTGACGCGGTTGCGGCACTGGTCTGGCTCATCTCTACGCCCATAAATGCTTGAAGCGGCAGTCCCTTAACACGGGCTCCCGGTGACTTCGACGACGATCCAGAAAGTGCCTTAATGAGAACTAGTGGAATACACAACCTATACGTGTATCAAGCCTTTTTCCAATCGCCCCACGCGGATTGGATCAGCGCCAGCGCCGAGACCGCCGCCGTATCCGCTCGGAGAATGCGAGGACCGAGCGACAGCCGAACAACGTGAGGCTGCTTCAGCAGCGTGGTGCGCTCGGCTTCCGAAAAACCGCCCTCTGGGCCGATAAGAACGTCGACCGCTGTTGTACTTAGTCTGTGTCCCAGTTCCGACGCATTTTGTATCGGTGCTTCCTCGTCGCAAAAAACTAGGGTGCGGCTCGCATCGCGTTGATTCAGCCACCGATCCATCGAAAGCGGTTCGCGCACCTCTGCCAGGCTCAGAATCCCGCATTGCTCAGCAGCCTCAATGACATTTGCGCGCATACGGTCGAGATTGAGTCGCGTCATCTGCGTGAACTGTGTCGTGACAGGCTGCAGCGATGCTACGCCCATTTCGACGGCTTTCTGAACCATGTAGTCGAGTCGTGCGTGCTTGAGCGGCGCGAAGATATAGTGAACAGGCGGAAGTTGGTCCTGTTCGCGAGTCCTTTGAACGATCTCAGCCCGGTCGGGCCGTTTTCGGCCCGCAAGCGTTGCCTGCCATTCGCCTTCGTGGCCGTTGAAAACCAGAACGGTATCGCCAGACGCGAGCCGCAGAACATTGCCAAGATAGTTCGTTTGGTTCCGATCCAATGCAATGCCTACGCCGGCCGACATCGGGACATCCACGAATAGTCTCGGATAGCGAGCGTCTGACTTTGGCATTAGGCCATCCTCCGACCGGCAACTTTCTGGCAGCCAGCCTGCGCGTTAAAGGACATATCGCCGCGCTGATGACAAATTCGACGGGTTGTTAACTTCGGGTAGCAATCGTAGAAATGCGCCGTCCGCGCTTGGGGAATGGGCTGATGGCGCGAGTTTGCATGTCTTTGACACTGGAATTGCCGGAGGTAAATCCGTGACGGCCCCTGCTTTGAGAATTTTGCGACTGGCAGTTCTGTCGATTGGAGCGACGCTCGTTCTTCAATCCGGCTTGCAGGCGCAGGGTGCCTTTCCCGCTCCATTGCCGGGCAGCGGTTCCGCCGCCCAAGCTCCTGCTCCGGCTGCCGCCGTACCGCCTCCCATGACTGCGCAGCAACCTCCAGCTGCTGCCTCGACGTCATTTCCTGCGCCGATGTCCAGTCCTGCCCCGATGTCCGGCGGGTTTTCGTCGCCGGCCCCCGCCGCCGGTGGGTTTGGCGCTCCTTCGGGATTTGGAGCGCCGCAGGGAGGCCCGCCTCCAGAAGCGCTTGAGTGTCAAAAGGGGTTCACGGCGCTCAAAACGGAAGCTGAAAACAAAGCCAAAGCCATCAAAGCAGCAGGTCAGCGCCATGCACCGCCACAGGAGGCGTGCAAATTGATCGGCGCTTTCTCCCAAGCCGAACTCAAGATGATCAAGTTTGTGGAAACCAATACCGCCAAATGCCACATCCCGCCTCAGGTGGCGGATCAGATGAAAAAGGGCCACGCCAACACCGATCAGTTGCTTAACAAAGTTTGCGCGGCGGCCGCCAACGGAGGTAGCGCGCAAGGGCCGGCAGGTCCGAGTCTCAGTGAGGCACTCGGCTCGGCGAGTCTGCCGGAAGCGAAAGCGACCAAGCGAAGCGGCGGCAGCACCTTCGACACGCTGAACGGCAACGTGCTGGCGCGATGACCTCGCGCACATGAGCAACGCTGCTGCTCCTGTTGCCGACTCAACATCCAATTGGGTCGATACTCATGCCCCGCTTTGGGCGCGGCCTTATCTCAGATTGTCCAGGTTCGACCGGCCGATTGGATGGTGGCTGTTGCTGTTACCATGCTGGTGGTCCGCAGCACTCGCCTCAGGAATTGTACACAGTCTGCGCGGTCTTCCCTTAGCGATCCCGCTTTTTCTGATCGGTGCGATGGTGATGCGCGGGGCAGGCTGCACTTGGAACGACATCGCAGATCGCGATCTCGATGCCCGCGTCGAGCGCACGAAATCGCGGCCCATTCCCTCAAAGCAAATCACGGTCAAGCACGCGACGGCATTTCTTGTTGTACAGGCACTGGTCGGACTGGCTGTGCTGATCCAGTTCAATTCGTTTGCGATTATCACAGGCATCGCGTCGCTGGCGATCGTGGCGATTTATCCCTTCATGAAACGCATCACCTATTGGCCGCAGATTGTGCTCGGCCTTGCGTTCTCGTGGGGCGCATTGATGGGATTTGCCGTCATTCTTGCGCATCTCGGCGGCGCGGCCATCGCACTCTATCTTGGCGCAATTTGCTGGGTGATCGGATACGACACGATCTATGCCCACCAGGATACGGAAGACGATCTGCTAGTGGGAATCAAATCGACGGCGCTGCTGTTCGCAGAGCGCACGCAACTGGCTCTCGCGACCTTCTACGGTCTCGCGGCGGCGTTGATTGGCTTGTCCATCTGGATTAGCAGCTCGGGATGGCCGGCTTGGGCCGGACTGCTGGCGTTCGCAGCCCATCTGTTGTGGCAGACGCGCAAAATTGAAATCGGCGATTCGGCCCTGTGTTTGCGGCTTTTCAAGTCGAACCGTGACGCCGGGCTTCTGCTTTTCGCAGGGCTGCTTGCCGACGCTGTTCTGCGTGCGAACTGACATTCTCAATTCCGCGCAATGATCTCGCGCTCGTCGCTATGGACGAGCGGTTGTGCCAGATAGCAACCCGGCTTGCGGCGAACGAGAAATTTGGGCCGGCGTGCTCTGATGGCATTGCGGCGGCGACGGCGCGGTGCGGGTTCACATGCTTCACCTTGTTCATTCTGGATCTGCGGAAGGGCGAGCAGATTGCTCCAGCTTTGCCATGCCTGTTCGATGTTCTCATCGTGCAGACTCACCATGAGCGGGATCGAAAGCGACGGATCGCGATGCGCAATCACGAGCGCATGGCCTTCGTCGGTTCTGCGGCAGGCAATGCCGAGGAATTCATTGACGCGGACGGCGATTGCCATGCGGATGCCACTGACGGCTCGCTGCACAAGAACGCGGTCACGATTGATTTCGATGCGCCGCACGCCTCCGTCAGCGCGGCTATCGCGCGCATCGAAGGTGACAGGCAGAGAATGGGGGTCGAGCTGCAAATTGCAGCCCGACCCGACGGGTTGCACCCCGCCGACTCCGAATTGACGCCTCACGGCTTTATCTCCCACGCCGGGATTATGTTCCCGGTCGATGCGCCGAAGATGCCAGAGCTGTGTCCGAATCCGCTTAAGAAGGCTGGTTAATCGTTTCTCAGCTGCGTCGCTTCAATTCGCATGATTGATGAGGCGTTGGTGCAGATGATTGACGAGTTCTTGAGAGGCCATCCATTATCTTTCGCGCAACTCGTGGAAAACGCTTGAAGTCCTTGTAAAACAGGCACATCTGATAGTTAGCAAAATTTGACTCCAGTCTTCAGGATATCGTTCGTGATCTCTTCACCAACCGAAGCGTTGTCTCCCATCAAGCGCTCGAAACAATCCGCCTCTGGCCTGCTCGATCAATCTGCACTCAGCGATTTGGCGCAGCGGCTGGTGGATGCCGCCAAACGCGCAGGCGCCGATGCGGCCGATGCAGTCGCCGTGCGCAGCGTCTCGCAAGGCGTTGAAGTCCGTGACGGCAAGGTTGAGGAATCCGAACGTTCGGAAGGCGATGACGTCGGACTTCGTGTGTTTGTTGGAAAACGTCAGGCTGTCGTCTCGACCAGCGACACGAGCGGCGACAATGTCGCCAAGCTGGCGGAACGTGCGGTAGCAATGGCGAAGGTTGCCCCGGACGACGAGTTCATTAGTCTCGCCGATCCGGCGTTGTTCGCCAAAAGCTTTCCCGATCTCGATTTGCTTGATCCTGTCGCGCCGTCAGTGGCTGAGCTGGAGCGGCGCGCACACGAAGCGGAGGCTGCGAGCCTCGCTGTTAAAGGCGTTGCGAAGTCTGGCGGGGCGTCGGCGTCTGCCGGCATCGGCGGCATGGTGCTTGTCACCAGTACGGGCTTTCACGGCTCCTATCTGCGATCAAGCCAAGGTATCTCAATGACCGCGATTGCCGGTGAGGGCACCGGCATGGAGCGGGACTACGATTTTACGTCGGCGATCCACGCGAGCGATCTTGCGCCGTCCGTCAGCGTGGGCCGGCGCGCCGGCGAACGAACCATTGCGCGGCTCAATCCACGTAAAGTCGCGACCTGCAAAGTGCCTGTCGTATTCGATCCGCGCGTTGCTAATTCGCTGGTCGGTCATCTCGTCGGTGCGGCGAACGGCGCTGCGATCGCGCGCAAGACCAGCTTTCTCAAAGATCGGCTCGGTGAACAACTGTTCGATAAAAGCATTCGGATCATCGACGATCCGCTGCGCGTGCGCGGATTGCGGTCGCAATCTTTCGACGCTGAAGGCGTCGCAGTTAAAAAAACCGCGATTGTGGACGGAGGCGTGCTGACGACGTGGCTGTTGGATACAGCGACGGCGCGTGAGCTGAATATGAAAACGACCGGGCATGCACATCGTGGAGTATCGTCGCCTCCATCGCCCGGTGCGTATAATCTTCATCTGGAGCCGGGACAGCAAACCCCAGCGGAGTTGATGTCGGACATCAAGGAGGGTTTCTATGTGACAGACCTCATCGGTTCCGGTGTCAACGGCGTGACCGGCGACTACAGTCGTGGTGCAGCTGGCTTCTGGATCGAAAACGGAGAATTGACCTATGCGGTTAGCGAAGTGACCATTGCGGGCCATCTCTTCGACATTTTCCGGTCGATGAATCCGGCAAATGATCTCGAATTCAAATATGGCGTCAACGCGCCGACGGTCCGTATTGAAGGTTTGACGATTGCCGGACGCTGAGCGCACTTCAATCAGCGATGAAATCTTGACGCGTGATGCAACGCTCCTTCGTGACGCGGTGGAAAAAGCCGCTGACCTTGCGCTGCGGATGTTCGAGACCGAGTTGAAGACGTGGACCAAGGGCGCCTCGTCTCCGGTTTCCGAAGCCGACATTGCCGTCAATAACCTGATCGAAGAGCGCTTGCGCTCAGCGACCCCCGACTACGGCTGGCTTTCGGAGGAAAGTGCTGACGACCCGACGCGAATTGGAAAAGCGCTCACCTGGGTTGTCGATCCAATCGATGGCACGCGCGCGTATCTCGCCAAGAAACTGGACTGGTCCGTCAGTGTCGCGCTGGTCGGTGGCGGGGTGCCGCTGCTTGCCGCGGTCCTTGCACCGGCCAGCGAGCAGTTTTTCTTCGCGATCAAGGGGCGCGGTGCGAGACTGAATGACAAATCGATTGCGGCCGCACCGGGCGCGGAGATTAACTTCCCAAAGATCGCGGGACCGAAGCCGCTGGTCGAACGTCTGGGCGCTATGGCGGAAGGTGAAGGTCTTCATCCCCGCATCGGATCGCTGGCTCTTCGGCTTGCGAGGGTCGGAGAAGGCACACTTGATGCGGCTTTTGCAGGCGGGAACAGCCGCGATTGGGACCTTGCGGCGGCCGATTTAATCGTGCACGAAGCGGGTGGGAAAATGACCACTTTGGCGGGGGAGCCTCTGGTCTACAACAGCGCCGATGTCCGCCACGGACTATTGGTCGCGGCTGGGCGCACGCGCCACAAGCACATCGTCGAGCATTTTCGCAGGCATCCCGTCTATTGATGTCAGCACACCGATTTGGTGCTTAACTTGAGCCGCCGGTTGTCGATATTGGAATTCGTTTATGTCTGAAACTGTGCAACAGCAACTGCTTCATCTCGTCATCGGCGGCGAACTGCTCGATCTCGATCATGTGACTTTCAAGGATCTGGAACAGGTCGATATCGTCGGTTTGTTTCCAAACTATGCGGCTGCCTACGCAGCATGGAAAGCCAAGGCCCAACAGTCGGTGGACAACGCGCATATGCGGTATTTCATCGTCCATCTTCATCGGCTGCTCGATCCCGCTCTCGACACGAAGTCCGCGCGTTGAAACGTACACTTCGAGAATTGGGTCGGGCCGGGTGGGTTCAATACGTTGCGGGGTTCATCGCAGCGGAATTTCTGCGGCTGGTCTGGTTGACCAACAGGTTCACCTACGATCCGGCGAATATCTATGAGCGCATCGAACCGGACATGCCGGTGATCGTTGCCTTCTGGCATGGACAGCATTTCATGATGCCGTTTCTCAAGCGCAAGAAATATCCGGCCAAGGTTCTTGTCTCGCGTCATCGCGACGGAGAAATCAACGCGATCGCAGCGGAGCGTCTGCACGTCGGCACGGTGCGCGGATCGGGCGATCACGGCAACTCCTTCCATCGCAAGGGTGGTGTCGCGGCATTCAAGGCGATGGTCAAAGTGCTTGAAGAGGGGACGAACATGGCTCTGACCGCCGATGTCCCGAAAATTTCGCGCAAGGCCGGTCTTGGGATCATCATGCTTGCGCGCGAGTCAGGCAGGCCTATTCTTCCTGTCGCTATCGCAACCAGCCGTTTCAAACGACTTAACAATTGGGACCGCTCGGTGATTCATCTGCCGTTCGGACGTGGCGTGATCGCCGGTAGCGACATTATCAGAGTTCCTCCAGATGCTGACGATAAGAAGATGGAGGAGCTTCGCGAGAGACTCGAAACTCAACTCAATGCGTTGACGGTTCGCGCCTACTCAATCGTCGGGCGTCCCGATGAGGGTCTTCATGCCTAGCGCGCTACCGATCACGCTGCGCCTCTACCGGAGGATGTCAGTCCTCGCGACACCTCTGTACGGCGCAATGATCAACAGGCGGCTGAAGCGGGGCAAAGAAGATCCCGAGCGAGTCGATGAACGACGCGGCCTACCCACGGCGGGCCGGCCTGCGGGGTCACTGGTTTGGATTCACGGCGCTAGCGTCGGCGAGGTCCTTGCGGCAGCGGCATTGGTCGAACGTCTGCGTGCGCTTGGAATTCGCGTTCTACTTACATCGGGGACAGTGACAGCGGCCGCGATCGTCGAACGCCGCTTTCCGAAAGACGTCATCCATCAATACATCCCGGTCGATGCGCCGCGGTTCGTTGAGACATTCCTCGAATATTGGCAACCCGGTCTGGCTCTTTTCATCGAATCCGATTTGTGGCCGAACCTTATCGTTGCGGCATCGGAACGGCGCATCCCGATGGTTCTCATCAATGCAAGAATGTCGCCGCGCTCGTTTCCACGCTGGATGAGATTACGCGGCACGATCTCGGCTCTGCTTGAGTGTTTCGATCTCTGCCTTGCCCAATCCGAGGTGGACGCCGAACGTTTCGCGGCGCTGGGCAGTCCGAACGTCGTTACGACCGGAAACCTCAAGCTCGATGTCGCGGCGCCTCCCGCCGATCCGCGCAAGCTGGAGAAATTGAAAGCCACGGTTCAACGACGGCTGGTTTTTGTCGCCGCGTCGACTCATGAAGGCGAAGAGGAAATCATACTCGACGCATACCGCAGGCTCGCCGGACATTTCCCTGCGTTGCTCGGAATCATCGTCCCGCGGCATCCAAAGCGCGGTTTTGCGATAGCGCGAATGTTGTCGGCGGCGGGAGTGAGGGTTGGGTTGCGCTCGCAGGACGAAATGCCTTCCGGCGATACTGAAATCTATGTCGCCGATACGATGGGTGAATTGGGGTTGTTTTACCGGCTCGCGCCCGTCGTTTTTATGGGCGGTTCGCTGGTCAACCATGGCGGCCAGAATCCGATCGAAGCGATCAAACTTGGAGCCGCGATTCTGCATGGTCCGCAGGTGTTCAATTTCTCCGAAATCTACGAGGCGCTCACGGACTCGGGCGGCGCCTTGCAGGCTGACAACGACGAGGAGTTTGTCAAAGCTCTCGGTTACCTGCTCGCCAACCCGGTTGGACGGCAGCGCGCGACGCAGGCGGCAGAACAAGTTGTCGAACGTCTCGGAGGCGCGCTGGACCGGACGCTTCTCGCGTTGGAGCCTTACTTGCTGCAACTCCGCCTTGAAGGAGAAGGCATCGATGCGTGAGCCGGGCTTCTGGTACCGGCCGCCGTCGCTGACGTCGCACCTTCTGTCGCCATTGGGAACGATCTATGGCGCTCTAACGTCACAGCGGATGAGTCACGTGGGTCGCAGCGTCGGAATTCCCGTGATTTGTATCGGCAACTATCATCTCGGTGGAGCGGGCAAAACACCGCTCGCGCTCAAGTTGGCAGACCTCCTCGAATTCTCCGGGGAAGTGCCGTTTGTCGTCAGCCGCGGATATGGTGGGCAGCTTAAGGGGCCGTTGCGTGTTGACTCGAACGTTCACACGGCAGCGGAGGTCGGCGACGAGCCGCTGATGATGGCTGCACACGTCCCCGTGATCGTATCTCGTGACCGCGTTGCGGGTACTGAACTTGCGAAATCGCAAGGTGCGAGGATTGTACTTCTCGACGACGGATTTCAGAATCCATCACTCCAGAAAGATTTATCCCTGATCGTGGTCGATGCGAAGCGAGGCGTCGGCAACGGCTGCGTCTTCCCGGCGGGCCCGCTTCGCGCGCCGCTATCCCCACAAATCGCAAAGTCGGATGCGTTGATCGTGATCGGCGGTGGTAGTGGCGCGGACGGGCTCACGGCGGCAGTAAAGCGCGCCGGCAAACTTGTGGTGCGAGCGGCTTTGACATCCGATCCTTCATCGATTGCGGCATTGCGAGACAAGCGCGTTTTGGCCTTTGCCGGAATCGGCGATCCGATGCGCTTTTTCGAAACGCTGCGTGCGAACGGCATCGATGTCGCTGAGGAAATTTCGTTCGCCGATCATCATGAATTCGCGTTCTCCGAGATGGAGGCATTGGCGACCCGTGCGACCGCAAAATCGTTGACGCTAGTGACGACGGAAAAAGACATGGCGCGCATTCGCAGCGATTCGCGGCTGGTGTCCTTTGCGCGAGATATTTCTACACTCGCTGTGGAGTTGGAATTCGAGAACGAAGAAGAACTCCGCAGCTTCATCCAAGAGCGGCTTGTCCGCGCTCGGCAGAAGTAACGCAATTATTTCTTGATAGCGCCGGGATAGTGACGCTGCAAAACGGCCTCAGGCGTTGCGTAGGCTTCTTGCCGGTCCACGCTCCAGTATTTCAACTCATCAAGCGGAATGTGTTCGCCGCTGATAGCGCAGCGAACGTAGGAGCCGGGGGCGGTGACGCGGAAGTCGCCGTCGAGAAACTCGACTTGCGCTTCGCCGTGACCGGAGGGGCCGAACTTATTTAACACCGAGTTAGTCCTTGAATGTTGCGGCGCTGGCCGCATACCTAATATAGGACCTTGGGTAGTCCTATGAAACCCCTGACGTCCTAGAACAAATCGCCTTGGACTTTCTTGGCGCCGACATCTGCTGCGCGCTTTGGCGAAGCTCTGGATCTTGCAGAATCTTTTATTGCCGTACTGTCGGCGCTGTCATCGGCTATTGCGCCGATACGGCCATCGGCCAATTCGATGTCGATATGCTGGCCTCCGAAAATGTTTGTGGCCCGATGCAGAGGTTTGCCGTCCGCATCGCGGATCAGCGCAAATCCGCGTTCCAGCACGCCCTTGTAGGAGAGAGCGTCCAGAAGCTGGGACACATACTGGAGTCTCGTCCTGCGCTGGCTGATGTGAAGGGTTACACAGCGCTGGGCGTCTGAAGCGAACCGCGCGACCTGCTCGCGCCCTCGAACGATCTTTGCAGTTAGCGCATTCGTCGTCAGCCGGCCGCCGATAGCCGAAAGCCGCCGCTCATAGACATGCGAATTGCCGCGCAGCGCGCGCGGCAGTTGCGACGCTGCACGGTCAAGACGTTGTCGCGGAATGTTCAAAAGGTCGGCCGGTTTCGGAAGCGCACGCGCAGCACCGCGAAATTCTGTTCGGCGGTGTTCTTGACCGCGCGCCCAGCAAACGAAGGCCTGCCTCGCGAGGCCGGAAACCTCCACAGCCAATTCTGCGCGCACCGGCACCGCCATTTCAGCCGCTGCCGTTGGTGTGGGGGCGCGCTTGTCTGCCGCGAAGTCGATCAGCGTCACGTCGGTCTCGTGGCCGACTGCTGAAATCAGCGGGATCATGCTTTCCGCAGCAGCACGGACGACAATCTCTTCGTTGAACGACCAAAGGTCTTCCAGAGAGCCGCCGCCACGCGCCACGATCAGCAAATCCGGCTTCGCAATCTTTCCGTTGTTCGGCAGTGCGTTGAATCCCTGGATCGCTGCCGCGATTTGCTCGGCTGAACCTTCACCCTGAACGCGTACCGGCCATACCAGCACGTGGCGGGGAAAGCGATCTTCCAGCCGATGCAGAATGTCCCTGATTACGGCCCCGGTCGGGGACGTCACCACGCCGATCACTTCAGGCAGCCAAGGCAGCAATTGTTTGCGTGCATCGTCGAATAGGCCTTCGGCGGCCAGCTTCTTCTTGCGCTCTTCCATCAGCGCCATCAGCGCGCCGACGCCGGCCGGCTCGATCGCCTCGATCACGATCTGGTATTTCGATGAGCCGGGGTAGGTCGTGAGTTTGCCGGTGGCGATTACCTCCAAGCCTTCCTGAGGCTTGAACTTCATCCGGCCATGAACGCCTTTCCAGATCACCGCCTCGATCTTGGCGCTGTCGTCCTTGAGGGCGAAATAGCAATGACCGGACGAATGCGGTCCGCGATATCCGGAAATTTCCCCGCGCACGCGCACATGTTCGTAGGCGCTCTCGACCGTGCGTTTCAGCGCAGTAGACAGCTCCGACACGGTGTATTCCTGCGAATTCGGGAGAACTTCGGCGGCGGCCTTTTTCATCTAAATTCGAATCTGTTGCGACGATGGATCGTCATGCTAAACCCTTTTATCTGTCGCAGAAACGCCGGTTCAACCCCCATCCATGAATATCCTTCTGATCGGCTCGGGCGGACGCGAACACGCACTGGCGTGGAAAATGGCGTCTTCACCGCTCCTGACGAAATTGTGGTGCGCGCCGGGGAACGCCGGCATTGCGCGCGAAGCTGAATGCGTCGCGCTGGACGTCGCTGATCACGCCGCGGTCATTCGTTTCTGCGCGCAGAACAAGATCGACCTCGTTGTCGTCGGGCCGGAGGCGCCCCTTGCCGCCGGTATTGTCGACGATCTTGCGTCGGCTGGGGTCAAAGCGTTTGGCCCCAGCAAAGCAGCATCGCAACTGGAAAGCTCGAAGGGATTCACGAAGGATCTCTGCAAGGCGAACAATATTCCGACCGCTGCCTACGAACGCTTTCGCGACGCAAACTCCGCGAAGGCCTATATCCGCAAGCAAGGCGCGCCCATCGTCGTTAAGGCTGACGGACTTGCTGCAGGGAAAGGTGTCGTCGTCGCAATGACAATTGCCGAGGCCGAGTCCGCTATCGACATGATGCTGGAGGGCGCATTTGGTGCGGCAGGTGCGGAAGCCGTCGTCGAAGAATTTCTAGAAGGTGAGGAGGCGTCGTTCTTCGTCTTATGCGATGGCGAGCGCGGATTGCCGCTTGCGACGGCGCAGGATCACAAGCGTGCTTTCGACGGCGACAACGGACCGAACACCGGCGGGATGGGGGCATATTCACCAGCTCCCGTCATGACCGACGCAATGATTTCGCGCGCCATGAAAGAAATTGTCGATCCGACGCTACGTGCGATGGCCGCCAAGGGAATGTCTTACAAAGGCGTACTGTTCGCCGGATTGATGATCACGAAAGATGGACCGAAGCTGATCGAATACAACGCGCGCTTCGGTGATCCGGAAACGCAGGTTCTGATGGTCCGGCTGATGTCGGATCTGATCCCGGCGTTACTCGCGTCGATCGACGGTCAATTGAAGAATTTCGATCTGCGTTGGTTTTCGGACCCGGCGCTCACGGTCGTGATGGCTGCCAAAGGCTATCCGGGCGACTACGCGAAAGGCTCTCGTATCGAAGGCTTGGCGGAAGCGTCGAAGGTCGAGGGCGTTGAGATTTTCCACGCGGGCACCAAGGCAGAAGGCTCTCACATCCTCTCAAATGGCGGTCGCGTTCTGAATGTCACCGCCAGCGGCAAATCGGTCGGCGAAGCACAGCACCGCGCCTATGAGGCGGTTGGCCGCATCAAATGGCCCGAAGGTTTCTGTCGCAGCGACATCGGCTGGCAGGCGATCGCGCGGGAGAAAGGTAAAAAGGTCTGAGTATGTCAGATCTCGCCGACCTTTTTCCCGGCTACAAGTCGGAGTGGGTCAACACCAAAGGCGGGCGTATCTTTGCGCGTGTGGGCGGCAAGGGGCCGCCGCTGTTGTTGCTGCATGGATTTTCTCAGACGCATGTCATGTGGCATCGCGTGGCCCCGAGGCTTGCGGAGAAATTCACACTCGTGATTGCCGATCTTCCAGGCTACGGCTGGTCGGATGTTCCCGACAGCGATGCGGACCACACGACGTTTACAAAACGCGCGATGGCGCAAACCATGATTGACGCGATGGAGCAACTTGGTCACGTGCAATTCGCGCTTGCGGGTCATGATCGGGGCGGTCGCGTGTCGTATCGGCTCGCGCTTGATCATCCCGGAAGGCTCTCCAAGCTCGCGACGCTCGACATCATGCCAACCTATGACTACTGGCTGAAGATGGATCGCCAGTTTGCGCTGAAGGTTTACCATTGGCCATTCCTCGCTCAACCCGCGCCATTGCCTGAGACGTTGCTCGGCGCGAATCCCGATTTTTATCTCAAGAACAAGCTCGCAAGCTGGTCGAAGTCCAAAACTTTGGACGTATTCGATCCCCGCGCGCTGGCGCACTATCTCGCCGCCTTTAACGATCCGCTTCGCATTCATGCGATGTGCGAGGATTATCGCGCCGGTGCGTATGCCGATTTCGAGCACGACAAGATCGACCGAGACGCTGGAAAAAAGATCACAATTCCGATGCTCGCGCTGTGGGGCGATGCGGGGATCGCCGCGTCTGCCGCGACACCGCTCGATGTGTGGAAGACCTGGGCCACGAATGTTCGCGGTCAGCCGGTCAATTCCGGACACTTTCTCACCGAAGAAGATCCTGATGCAACCTCCGACGCGTTGCTTGAATTCTTCGCGGAGGCTTCGTGATGCTTCGCGAGGCAAAGCGGGAGGATATCAAACGCATCGTCGAAATGTTGGCTGACGATGCACTTGCGAGCGGCCGCGAAAATCTCAAGGGCGATATGAAAGCCTATCACGCCGCGTTCGATGCCATCGCGGCCGATCCCAACAATACCCTCTATGTGTGGGATGAGGACGGTGTAGCGATGGGATGTCTTCAGCTCACTTTCTTGCCCGGCATGTCGTATCAGGGGGGCTGGCTTGCTCAGGTCGAGGGCGTGCGCGTCGATCGGTCGATGCGCGGAGAAGGCATCGGCGAGGAAATGATGAAGGTCGTCGTCATAAAATCACGTGAGCGCGGATGCAAATATGTTCAGCTGATGACGAACAAGCGCCGTGCGGATGCCCAGCGGTTTTACGAACGGCTCGGCTTTGAGATGTCGCATGAAGGCATGAAGTTCGCGCTTTAGCGGCGTGCCTTAAAGAAATCCTTCAGCAGTGTCGCTGCTTCATTCTCGCCGACGGACGGATAGACTTCCGGTACATGGTGGCAGGTCGCGGACGCGAAGAAGCGAACGCCGTTGTCAACCGCGCCGCCTTTCGGATCGCTTGCACCGTAATAGAGGCGGCGAATGCGCGCGAACGAAATCGCGGAAGCGCACATTGTACAGGGCTCGAGCGTGACGTAGAGATCGCAATCGATCAGCCGCTCACTACCAAGTGTCTTCGCGGCCTCGCGAATGGCTATCATTTCGGCGTGGGCTGTCGGATCGAGGTCGGTCAATGTGCGATTTCCGGCCGACGCGATGACCCGCCCATCGTGGGCGATCACGCATCCGATCGGAACTTCGCCGAGCGATATGGCGATTTCGGCCTGTTTCAGGGCCAAATCCATGAAAGATCGCGTGCTCATGCCTCGTTTCCTGCAAAGAACTCTGTTATCAGCCCGTCATTCTTTCAGCGAGATCATCCATGCCCCGCGACAACGATAAAAACAACGGCCGTCCGCCGCGACGCGAGCGCGGCGAGGGCGCAGGCCGAAAGGGTGGCAGCGGTCCGCGTGGAAGCCGGCCTGAACGGTCGTCCGGTTCGCGTGATGGCGACAAGAAATTCGGAGATCGCAAATTCGGCGACAAGAAGCCCTATGCGGCGCGTGGAGCGAACGAAAAGCCCTACGGCCGGAAGCAGAAAGATTTCCGCAAGGACGGCGATCGTCTTTCGCGGCCGCACTTCGATAGGGACGAGCGGCCATCGCGCGGGGATCGGCCGGATCGCGGATCGCAAGAGAAATTCGGTTCGCGGAATCGGGATGAAGCACCGCGCCGTGATCGCGACGATTCTCGTTCCACGCGGCGGCCGGACAGCGCGCGTTTCGAGAAACGGTCCTATTCTCCCCGTGCCGAGCGCAGCGATGCTCCGCGCCCAACCCGATTCAATCGCGAGGATCGTCCCCACCGCGACGACCGACCGACACGTCACCGTGCGCCGGATCGCGGGCCTCGCAAGGATTTCAATCGCGGTGAAAGTCGCGGCGGCGACAAGCCGTGGGAAAAACGGGAACCGTCGCGCGATCGGGCCCGCGAATTCGGCAGGCAGCGCGACGGTGGACGAGACCGTCCTCAATTTTCGAGGCCACGCCAAGACAAACCTGAGCGATCATTTGCAGACAATCGCCGTCCTCGGAATTTCGACCGACCAAGGGAAGATCGACCGGACCGCGATCGTCCGAAATTCGGCCGCCCGCGATTCGACAAGCCGCGCGATGATCGTGCGCCTCGCGGTCGCAGCGATTGGCAAGAGCACCCGAGAAGCGAGCGGCGCGATGAGCGTCCTCGCCGCGACAATGAAGACGACAGCAAGATTTTCGCAAAACGTGCCGCCTTCGGCGGTCGCGGCGAATATCGTGAACCCAAGCCCGACTTCGACAAGCGTGTGCAGCGATCCGCGCCGCCAAAGAAAAAGTCTGGCGAGCGCATCGCCAAGATCGTTGCACGGGCGGGTATGTGTTCGCGCCGTGACGCCGAAGAATGGATCGTTCAGGGTCGCGTAGCGGTGAATGGCCGCGCCATCAATTCGCCCGCGCTTGACGTGACGTCGAACGACAGCATCACCATCGACGGCAAACCATTACCCGAGCGCGAGCGCACGCGGCTTTTTCTCTATCACAAGCCACGCGGCTTGATGACGACGCACTCAGATCCGGAAGGACGGCCCACGGTGTTCGATCGTTTGCCCGATCACCTTCCACGGCTGATTTCAATTGGCCGGCTGGATTTCAACACAGAAGGGCTTCTGTTGCTCACGAATGACGGTGGCCTGGCCCGATCGCTGGAACTGCCTGATACTGGTTGGCTGCGCCGCTATCGCGTGCGCGCTCATGGCGACGTCACGCAGGCGCAGCTAGACGAACTGAAAAAGGGTGTAGAGGTTGATGGCGTCAAATACGGCTCTATCGATGCAACTTTGGAACACGACAAATCTGCGAATGTGTGGATTGTGTTTGCAATCCGCGAAGGCAAAAACCGTGAGGTGCGGAATGTAATGGCGCATCTTGGACTTGAAGTTAATCGTCTGATCCGAATTTCATACGGTCCGTTCCAGTTGGGCGAACTCGAAGAAGGCCAGGTCGAAGAGGTCAAGACGCGCGTGCTGCGCGAGCAGCTTGGCGAAAAGATCGTCGCCTATTCCGGGGCGCAGTTCGGTGCTCCGGTCAGGGATATGCCGGATGAAGATGGTGCGGGGCCTGCGAAGGGTCGCATCAAGCCTGCGGGCAAGCGTGCATTGATCGCCGACCGTAAGGGCCGCCGCATTCTGGTGACCCGCGCCGGAAGCGATGAAGCGCGCACGCGCAATGAGGATGAAGCGAGCGGATATGGCCCGCCGCGACGTCCAACGCGCAGTTACAAAGGCAAGCGCGATCTGAGGCCGCGAGAAGACTGATGCGCGTTGTCGGTGGCCGTTTGAGAGGACGCGCCATTGCGTCTCCGTCTACGAAAGAAATCCGCCCGACACAGGATCGTCTGCGTGAGTCGCTTTTCAACATTTTGATGCACGCTTACGAAAATCCGATTGAAGGAGCGCGGGTGCTGGATCTCTTTGCAGGGACGGGCGCGCTCGGAATTGAAGCTATCTCGCGAGGCGCCGAGTTTTGTCTCTTTGTCGATAACGGTGCCGAGGCGCGTGCGCTGCTCCGCAATAACGTGGAGGCACTTGGTCTTGGCGGAGCTACCAAGGTGTTTCGCCGCGACGCGACCAATCTCGGCGAGGCGTATCCGGTCGAACCGTTTTCGCTTGTGTTCCTCGATCCGCCCTATGGGCGAGGGCTGGCGGACAAGGCATTGGCGTCATTGCGCGAGGGCGGGTGGATGACCCCCGAGGCGCTTGTTGTCGCCGAAGAATCCAAAGCCTCGAATCTCGCTGTCCCTGATGGCTATATAGAAGCCGAACGCAGAACCTATGACGACACGGAGTTCGTTTTTCTCCGCCCGAAATGACCGTCTATCGGCGTCCGAACAGCTTCTCAATGTCGGCTAGCTTCAGCTCGACGTAGGTCGGCCGGCCGTGATTGCATTGACCGGAGTTCGGCGTCACTTCCATCTCGCGCAGCAGCGCGTTCATTTCTTCTGGCTTGAGGATACGGCCCGCCCGAACCGAACCGTGACAGGCCATCGTTGCCGCAACATGCATCAGCCGGCGTTCGAGCGGCAGCGCCTCATCCCACTCGGCCATATGCTCCGTAAGGTCGCGCAGAAGGGACGCGGCATCGGTCTTGCCGATCAACGACGGCGTCTCGCGCACCGCAACTGCACCGGGACCGAATGACTCGATCACAAGTCCGAATTTCTCCAGTTCCTCGGCGCGCGCGGCGAGCTTCTCGACGCTCGCTTCGTCCATTTCAACTATTTCGGGAATGAGGAGCATTTGTCGCTGTACGCCATCGCGTTCAAGCGATGCCTTGAACTTTTCGTAAACGATGCGCTCATGCGCGGCATGCTGGTCCACGACGATCAGGCCGTCGCGTGTTTGCGAGACAATGTAGGTTTCGTGAACCTGTGTGCGTGCCGCGCCGAGCGGCTTGTCGAGGAGATCGTCCGCTGCCGTGGGGTCGAAGCGGACGTCTGCCGACGGCATACCGGCATCGAACGCCGCTTGAGCGGCTTCGCTGAATGCAGACCGAAAATCGGGCGCGGCGGAGTCGCCGAATGCGGACGGATAGGATGCGCGCCAGCCGTCTGAAGTGCGTAGGGCCGGGCTCGCCATTATTCCCGGGCGGAATGACATGATGGCTGCTCCGCCAGAATTCGCGGCTGTGCGCTTGCCTTCGCGCGCCAGACCATCCTTCAGAGCGTAGACAATCAGCGAGCGGACGAGGCTCGCGTTACGAAACCGAACCTCGATTTTGGCCGGATGCACATTGGCATCGACTTCCTGCGTATCGAGCGTCACGAACAGCGCAACGACCGGATGTCGGTCGCGCGGCAGATAGTCGGCATAGGCAGCGCGGACGGCTCCAAGGATGAGCTTGTCACGCACCGGACGGCCGTTGACGAACAGATACTGTCCGAGTGCGTTGGCGCGGGTCAGCGATGGTGCCGCGGCAAAGCCTTCAACCAGAATGCCGTCGCGTTCGGCACGAATCTCAATAGCGTTTGCTCGGAAATCCGCGCCGAGAATATTACCAAGGCGCGTGAGCCGTCCTGCGGCACCCGGCAACGCGGCAGTCCATGTCACCGGAGGGCGTTCTTCGCCCGACAGCGAGAACGAGATGTGTTGACGCGCCATCGCCAGCCGCCGCACGACTTCGCGAACGGCTTCAGCCTCGGTGCGATCCGTCTTGAGAAATTTGAGCCGTGCCGGTGTCGCATAGAAGAGGTCTTTCACCTCGACGCGAGTGCCTGCCGTCAGCGCAGCTGGAACGATTTCAGATTTCCGTCCGGCATCGACTTCGAGCGACCACGCGTGAGCTTCGCTCGCATGGCGCGTGACTATGGTCAGACGAGAAACCGCTCCGATCGAAGGCAGCGCTTCGCCGCGAAAGCCGAGCGTGCGGATACGCAGCAAATCCTCGTCGTCAAGCTTCGAAGTTGCATGCCGATCGGCCGCGAGCGCGAGATCGGAGCACGACATTCCGACACCATCGTCGGTAATGGCGATGCGCCTTCGGCCGCCGCCGTCGGTGAAAACGTCGATGCGAGTGGCGCCGGCGTCGATGGCATTTTCGACAAGCTCCTTCACCGCGCTTGCCGGGCGCTCTACGACTTCACCTGCAGCGATGCGGTTGACGATCTGTTCTGGTAGCTGGCGGATGGTCATAAAATTCCGGCGATTCGCTTGGTCCGCCATTCTAGGCGATGAACCCGGCAAGACAGGGCTGGAGCGCAGTTTTGCCCGTTAATCACGGCGATGATTTAGTCGTCAAATCTGGCTGATCCGCGCCTAGCCTTGATGTCACCACGGCGTTTTTTGCTGTCGAGACGGCGGGTTTTGGAGGCTTTGGTAGGCTTCGTCGCCTTGCGGACAATGGGACGAACGGCCGCCTGCCGGATCATGTCGAACAGGCGGTTGCGGGCTTCGTCGCGATTGCGCTCGAGGCTGCGATGCTGCTGGGCGATGATGACGATCACGCCTTCCTTGGTGAGCTTGCTACCCGCCATGCGCATCAAGCGAATGGCGACGTCATTCGGCAGCGCGCGCGATCGGCGCGCATCGAAGCGTAGCTGCACGGCCGTTGCGACCTTGTTGACATTCTGCCCGCCTGGACCCGACGAACGGACGAACGATTCCTGCAATTCGGAATCGTCGATAGAGATATCGTCGGTCACGTTCGGCATGGCTGGAATTTACAGCCTGCTGCCGATTCTGTCGCCCGAATTGCAGCGCTGGCTATTTGCCGGTGGGGATCGCTGCAACCGGAGCGCGGCCGATGCTGACGCTCAACAGGCCTTGACCCCAGATGCGCTTGGCGACGCGCTTGGCCTGATCGAGCGTAACAGCATCGACGATGCCGTTACGCTTCTCAATGTAGTCGATGCCGAGATTGTCGGTCTGGTATTGCAGCAGCGCCGTAGCTATCTTGGACGACGAATCCAGCGCCAGCATCTGCGATCCTTTGAGATAAGATTTGGCTTCGTCCAGCTCCTGCTGCGTGGGACCTTCTTCGCCCATGCGCGCAAGCTCCGCAGAAATGGTGTCGAGCGTTTCCGTCGCCTTATCGGCTCGCGTCGCCGTCGTGCCTGCGAACATCGCTGCATGCTTCATCCAGATCAGCGATTCGGAAACGGAATAGACAAGGCCCCGCTTTTCGCGCACCTCTTTGTAGAGCCGCGACGATAGCGTTCCGCCGGCCAGAATGTGATTGACGATGTAGGCAGCCATGAAATCCGGATCGTCGCGCTTGATGCCAGGGCCTCCAAACAGAACGGATGTCTGCGGTACATCGAGCACCTCGGAATATTTCTTCGGCGGCTTTGCGACATCAACATCGGCAACTGGCGCTAGATTTGCTTTGGCCGGCAAGCTCCCAAACGCCTGATCGAGAAGTTTGCCTAGCGATTGGGGATCGATGTCTCCGACTACGGCGACCTTGAGCGTGTCTTTCGCAAGCACGCGCCGCGAATAGTCTCTTAAATCGCCGATCTGAATCGTAGGGACGCTTTCGAGACTACCGCTCGGTTGTTGAGCATAGGGGTGTGTCCCGAAGGCTTGCTCCCAGAATCGGCGGCCACCGATCGAAACCGGATTGGTTGACTCGCGTCGCAAATTTGCGAGCATCTGGGCGCGAACACGTTCCACCGCTTCCGCGTCGAACCGCGCTTGCGTCAGCGAAAGTTTCAGCAGGTCGAAAGCTTCATCTCGATTTTCCTTCAGCATTCGCAACGAGCCGCGGAAATAATCGCGTGTCACGGAGAAGCTCAATTCGATTGCGCGGCGTTCGAGGCGCTCGTGAAAACTCTTAGAATCGAGGTCGCCTGCGCCCTCGTCGAGCGTCTCGGCGGTCATATAACTGACACCGGGCTTGCCTGAAGGGTCTTGCGACGATCCACCGTCGAAAGCGTATTCCATCGCGATCAATGGAACCGTCGCATCCTGAACGAACCAGGCTTCGATTCCGCCCGGCGACACCACCCGCTGGACTTTTGTCGATGCCGATGCGGTAGACGACGTAACGAGAGTCGCAGCCAGGAGCGCCGCTGCGATATGAGAAGCTTTGCGAAAAGACTTGATCACGAACGTTTCTCCTCGCGCTTGGCGACCGAAGTGTCCAGGCCGGTAGCCTTGATCAAATAGCCGGTTACAGCAGTCCTGCTGTCGAGCCATTTCTTCGCGGCGTCGCGCACTTGTTCGGCTGTGACGGCTCGCACCCGCTCTGGCCAGCGCAAGAGGTCGTCGATGCTGAGGCCAACCGTGAGAGCGCCGCCATACCAGCGCGCAAGTGTCGTCTGACTGTCTTGCGCGTAAATCGTTGCGGCAATCAGTTGCGTCTTGACGCGATCGAGGTCCTCGGCACGAACGGGGTTCTGGCTGAGATCGGCGATGACGCTGTCGAACGTTCTCTCGATCTCGGGAAAATCTTTGCCCGGCGAAGGCGTCGCGGAGATGCCAAACTGCGTGGGATCGATGGCCGTGCTTTGATACCAAGCGCCCACGCTGACCGCGACTTTCTTGTCGACCACCAGTGCACGGTAGAGATACGAGTTGCTGCCATTGCCCATAAGTTGCGCGAGGACTTCAAGTGCGGCGCTTTCCTCCGGCGATGCGGTCACAGCCGACGGCACGAGAAAATATCGGCGCACGCTCGACTGCTCCACCCGCGGATCGGCGAGCGTCACGGTTCGCAATGCTGCAGGCGGCGGCTCCTGCGGACGAATACGCTGTGCGGGAATGCCGGGCTGTGGCTCAACCTTGCCGTAAGTTGCCTCGATCATCGGCCGAACTTCGTCGGCATCGACATCGCCCGCTATGACGAGGATCGCATTGTTAGGTGCGTAAAAGCGCTTGTAGAACGCTAGCGCATCCTCACGATTGAGTTTTTCAATTTCGCTGCGCCAGCCTATCACCGGACGGCCGTATGGGTTGTTCAGATAGAGAGCAGCCATCATCTGCTCGGTCAGTCGCGCATCAGGACTGTTGGCGACGCGCATGTTGTATTCTTCGATAACGACGTCGCGTTCCGGCAAGACATTTTCATCCTTGAGCACGAGTCCGGTCATTCGATCCGACTCGAACTGCATCATGCTTTGCAATTGGTCGCGCGGCACGCGCTGATAGTAGGCGGTGTAATCCGTCGAGGTAAAAGCATTCTCGACACCGCCGATACGTGCGATCGTCTGGGAGAATTCTCCTACCGGATGCGTGGCAGTACCTTTGAACATCAGATGTTCAAGGAAGTGGGCCAGCCCGGACTTGCCGGGAGTTTCGTCGGAGGAGCCGACCTTGTACCAGATCATCTGAGTGACGACGGGCGTGCGGCGATCGGTGAGGACGACGACTTGAAGTCCGTTGCTGAGCGTGAACGTCGCTGGACGTGAACTTGGAGTCGTTTGCGCATTCGCTGTGGAAACAGCAAGCAGAGTTACCAGCGCCACGGCCGCGCGGACAGAAAATTTACGGTAGGCGGTCATGATGTGGTTTCCGAATGGCAGGGCTGTTGCTCAAAAAATTCAAGGCTGCAAACGCCGACATTGCAAGTCCAGAAGCGGCGACGCGACAATGGATCGCGTCATTGTGACGCGTAGGGCAGTATTTGTTCGGTTGGAGAATCGGCGCGAATTGAAGCTTATTTGATGTCGCGCTTTTCGCACTGGCCTGAAGCCGAATCGCAAACCAGTTCCTTGCCTTTGCTTGGGCCGGTGCCGTAGGCGAAGTTCGGCGAAGGCGTCTGGTAGCCTTTGGGCGGTTCGGTAAGGTCGCTGCGTTCCGGTTCGCCTGTGAAAACTGCGGTCTCTTCCTTGTTGCCGCCGAACGCACCGGAGAACAGGCCGCCGTTGTAACCAAGTTGTGACGGCGAGAGCATGTAAGATGACGTGCTCGGATTGTTGCTGGAAGAAGCAGCCGTCGTATCTTCCTTGCGCTTCTTCGGAGTTTTTCCGGCAAGTTCGCTTGGCATCAGCGGCATGCGCGACTGTTCGGGCGATATGGCAGGCTTTTTGGCTTCTTCGATCAACCGCTTGCGTTCCGCCTCGTCGGGATCTTTCGGCCAGTTCGGCGCGAGCTGAGTCTTGCGCGAGGCTGGCGGCGGGAGAACATCGGTTTTGGACGGAATCACCAGCGGCGATCGCTCGCGATAATTGATGGTGCCGTCCTCGATGCGCCTGCCGCCGATGCTGCTCATGACGTTGTCGATGATGCTGCGTTCGAACGGCTTCTGGTTCTCTTCTTCTTCGTCGACGTCGTCTTGCGCACGGACCTGTCCAGCGGCAACGACGAGCCCAATGCCAAGAAGCATAGCGGCAGCGCGTAGCACGCGGTGTCGTCGTTGTGAATTTCGAGGTCCGGTCTGACGCATTGCTATCGTCCTGAATCCGTTCGGCAGCTTATATTCTAAAACCAAAAACCGGCGCTCGCTCAGCGGAAAAGAGGCCTTCGGAACCAGCCATATCCGCTGTTATCGGGGCGTTTTTGCGGCACCCGGGCTGACGAAAGAGTCATACAGCAGGCCAATCACCCCGGCAACGATGGCCACATCGGCAAGGTTAAACACGTACCAATTGTAGGTTTTGCCCCCGATTTCGACATGCAGAAGCGCAAAATCGACGACTGCGCCATAGGCTAGGCGGTCGATACCGTTCCCGATAGCGCCGCCTATGATCAGGCCAAGCCCTATGACCGCAAGACGCGTACCGGAACGTGCCATCCAGATGGCGAGTACGACAACAGCTATCCCCTTGATCGCGAGCAGGACGGTCTGCCCCAACGGCCCGGAGTCCCGAAACCAGCCGTAGCTGATCCCGGTATTCCAGGCGAGCACGAGATCGAAGAACGGCGTGACCGAAACCGAGCCCCGCCGGCCGAGTTCGAAGATGTTCAGCAACCAGAGTTTCGAAGCCTGATCGATCGCAAGAGCCGCGATCGCAGCGATGAACCCAGAGCGAAACAGAACGCTCACGCGCCCAACGCCTTCCACTCTCTCAGGGCCTGTGCGTCTCGCGGCGATACGTCTGGATATTCTTTGTCTTCGCCCACTGTAGGAAGAATTTTCCATGACCGTGCGCATTTGGTGCCGGCTGCCTTTTCGACAACAACGGCAACGCCCGCAACGTCGGGAAGCGTGAACGCATTCTCCGGGGGTGTTTCATTCGTCACCATCGCGTTCGATGTAATGCAGATTTCGGCGAGATCGATATCGAACAGCAGTGCGAAAGTCTTTTTGTCGGCGACGTAGACGAGCGGCGATGCTTCGAGCGACGAGCCGATCCGCTTGGCAGCGCGCTCAACCTCGAGAGCGCCGGTAACGACACGCCGCACATCGCGGATGGTTTCCCATTTCTTAGCGAGCGCGTCATCGCGATAGCCGCCGAGATCGGTAGGGAAGGTCGTCAGGTGGACGGACGGTTCCGCGTCGGGGCGATACATTGTCCATGCCTCGTCGGTCGTAAAGCTGATCGCTGGCGCAAGCCATTTCAAAATCGCGTCGCAAATGATGTCGACCGCGGTCAGTGCAGCCTTGCGCGTAGTCGATGATGGAGGATCGCAGTAGAGCGAGTCTTTGCGAATATCGAAATAAAACGCCGACAGTTCCGTATTCATGAAATTCGCCAGCGTCGCGATCACGGTCTTGTAGTCGAAGTTCGCGTAAGCGGGGCGCACGATAGCATCAACCTCACTCAGGCGATGCAACATCAGTCGTTCGAGCTCTGGCATGTCCTGAAATGCAACCGCATCGACACGCTTGAAATGATGCAACGTTCCAAGCATCCAGCGGATGGTGTTTCGCAGCTTTCGATATGTCTCGACGACGTTCTTGAGAATCTCGGGCCCGATGCGCTGGTCGTCTGCATAGTCGGTCGCGCAGACCCACAGGCGCAGAATATCCGCTCCGGAATCCTTGATGACTTTCTGTGGCTCGGTGGTGTTGCCGAGCGACTTCGACATCTTGCGACCGTGCTCGTCCAGGGTGAAGCCGTGAGTCAGCACCACGTCATAAGGCGCACGCCCGCGCGTGCCGCAACTCTCAAGCAGTGAAGAGTGAAACCAGCCGCGATGCTGATCGCTGCCCTCGAGATACATCACGGTATCCTGACCGCCATCGACCTTGCGTTTGATGCCGGCGAGGCCCGGAAAATGAACCGGATCTTCCAGCACGAACGCGTGGGTCGATCCTGAGTCGAACCACACGTCGCAAATATCGTCCACTTTCTTCCAGTCCTCATTGGCGTGCGAGCCGAGGAAGCGTTCACGCGCGCCGTCCTTATACCAAGCGTCCGCACCTTCCTTCTCGAAGGCATCGGCGATACGTTTGTTGACGGCATCGTCCTGAAGAATTTCTGCAGAGCCGTCGCTTTTCTCGCGCACGAACACGGCGATCGGCACGCCCCATGCGCGCTGACGCGAGATCACCCAGTCCGGGCGCCCGGCGATCATGCCGGTGATGCGGTTCTGGCCCTGCTCCGGAACCCAGCGCGTCACCTTGATGGCTTGTAGCGCGCGATGCCGAAGTGTGTCGCCGGATTTTGCTTTTCCGCCGTCGGCGATGTCCTTGTCCATCGCGATGAACCATTGCGGCGTGTTGCGATAGATCACCGGCTTCTTCGAACGCCAGGAATGTGGATATTGATGCTTGAGGCGCGAACGCGCCAGCAGCATGCCACGCTCCGACAGCGCCTTGATGACGGCTTCGTTGGCGTCGCCCTTCTCACCCTTGTCGTTGATGACGCGCTTGCCTTCGAAGCCTGGAGCCTGCGATGTCAGCGCACCGTTCTCATCGACGGTGTAGGGGATAACAGGACTGATGCCGCGCGATTCCAGCGCGCGCGTATTGGCTGTCCAGATATCGAAGTCCTCGCGGCCATGACCAGGTGCGGTGTGGACAAAGCCCGTGCCTGCATCGTCGGTGACGTGATCGCCGTCGAGCAGCGGCACGGTGAACTCGTAACTGCTGCTGAGACCTTTCAGCGGATGGCTGCAGATCAGCGCTGCAAGTTCATCGTTGTTGATGTCGTGAACTTTCTCGAAGGCAGCGACGCGCGCCTGCTTGAACACATCCGCCGCGAGCTTGTCAGCGAGAATGAGAAGATCGCCGGTCTTCGCCCAATTGTCGGCAGGCGCGTTTGTCACTTTATAGATGCCGTAATCGATCTTTGCCGAAAACGTAATGGCGCGGTTGCCGGGTAGCGTCCACGGCGTGGTCGTCCAGATGACGACGCTCGCGCCCTTGAAGATGCCGGCGTGGTTGGCAACTGGAAATTTCACCCACACCGTGTCGCTTGTGTAATCTTCGTACTCGACTTCCGCTTCTGCGAGCGCGGTCTTCTCGACCACGCTCCACATCACCGGCTTTGAGCCGCGATAGAGCGTGCCGTTGGCGGCGAACTTCATCAGCTCGCGCGCGATCTGCGCTTCGGCAGCAAAGCTCATCGTCGTGTAGGGATGGTCCCAGTCGCCGACGACGCCCAGGCGTTTGAATTCCTCGCGCTGAACGTTGAGCCAATGATCGGCGTAGGCGCGGCATTCCTTGCGGAACGCAAGCATCGCCGCAGAATCTTTCAAGTCCGGTTTTTGCTTGCCCTTCGAGCGATAATTTTCTTCTTCGATCTTCCATTCGATCGGCAGGCCGTGACAGTCCCAGCCCGGAACATAGTTTGAGTCGTGCCCCAGCATCTGCTGGCTGCGAGTTACAACGTCCTTAAGAATTTTATTGAGCGCGTGACCGATGTGAATGTTGCCGTTCGCGTAAGGCGGGCCATCGTGTAGCACGAATTTCGCGCGTCCCTTCGCACTCTCGCGCAGCTTCTTGTAGAGGTCGATTTTATTCCACCGCTCCAGAATCTTCGGTTCCTGCTGAGGCAGGCCCGCGCGCATCGGGAAATCCGTCTGCGGCAGATAGAGCGTTTTGGAATAGTCGTTAGCCTCAGGCTTTTGAGCGTCTGATTTCGTCTTTTCGGTCATGGCGAGGTGAATAGCGCGTTTTTGTGGTGAGAGGAAACCCGGCACAGCTGATAAAATGCCGCTGGCGGCGGAATTTCAGCCGATCTTGCCGAGTTTCGGAAATGCGTCGGGTGCGACCGCCAGCGCTACGCGGGCCTTGGTGCTGTCATCGTCCATCTGGCGAACCAGCGCCTCGATACTGTCGAATTTTGCCTCGTCTCGGATGAAGGCGATAAAGGCCACGTCGATTGTCTTGCCGTAAAGATCATCTTTGAAGTCGAAGAGAAACACCTCGAGCAAAGGTGCGCCATTGTCGAATGTCGGGCGGCGTCCGAAACTGGCGACGCCATCGATGCGCTCGTCGCCGATGCCGGTGCGGACGGCGTAGATGCCGTGTTTGAGCCCGCAGTTCTTTTCGAGGCGAATGTTCGCGGTCGGATAACTCAGTTCGCGCCCGCGCTTCTCGCCGTGGATTACTTCGCCTGAAACGAACCACGGACCGCCGAGCATTTCGGTGGCGTCCGCGATGTGGTCTTCGGCCAGCGCTTCGCGGATGGCCGTCGAGGAAACCGGCCGCTCCAGAATGTCGACGTGCGGCTGAACATGGACCTCGAATCCCAATCGCTGACCTTCGCTCGTCAATAGCGTCGGCGAACCGCTGCGTCCTTTTCCGAAATGGAAGTCGTAGCCGACACAGATCCCGCTGATGCCGAGCCGCGCAACGAGATCGTGGTTAATGAAGTCTTGCGCCGTGGTTCCAGCGCGACCTGCGTTGAATGTCATGATGACCGCGCCGTCGAGCCCAGTTCCGGCAAGCAGACGCAGTTTGGCGGTCTCGTCAGTCAGGCGGAATTGCGGAGTATGAGGGCTGAAGAAGTGACGAGGATGAGGTTCGAACGTCACGGCAAGCGCGGGTTTTTCGAGCTTGCGCGCCATATCGATCGCTGACGAAATAACGACACGATGGCCGAGATGAACGCCGTCGAAATTGCCGAGCGCCACAACGGCGCCTCTGACGATATCGGCTGGCGGCGTGTCGTCCCGAATTATAGAAAATTTTTCTGTCATGATTTGAGGCGGAATCTGGAGTTCCGGCCGACCGTGACCCCGGCCAGCCGGGCAAGTCAATACGATGGCATGGCTGAATAGTTCAACGGACATACCCGGTTAACGGGCTGTTTAAGCCCCGATGCTAGGTTTGCGCTGTTGCGGATCGGCAGAAGCCGTACCGCCGATTTTATGACGCATGCCGGTTGCTGCGTTCTGAGGGGATAAACAGCAATGGCCATGGATTTGTCGATGCCGGTTCTGGTGGTGGACGATTACAACACCATGATCCGCATCATCAGAAATCTTTTGAAGCAGCTCGGCTTTGAGAACATCGACGATGCGAGCGACGGCTCTGCGGCGCTGAACAAAATGCGCGGCAAGAAATACGGCCTCGTGATTTCCGATTGGAACATGGAGCCGATGACCGGCTACGACCTGCTCAAGGAAGTGCGCGGCGATCCGAATCTTTCGACGACTCCGTTCATTATGATCACGGCGGAATCGAAAACCGAGAACGTCATCGCTGCCAAGAAGGCGGGCGTGAACAACTATATCGTCAAGCCGTTCAACGCCGCGACGCTTAAGACCAAGATCGAAGCAGTGTTCCCGGACGAACCGGCGTAATCATTCAGCAAAAATAGAATCTGGAAGACGAGGGCCCGGCTAGCTCGGGCTTTTTATTTCAAGGCTTCAGATCGCGGATCAAGGCCAGCGGCGGCTTGATCTCGCCGAACAGGCGCTTGACGGTGAAGTCGTCGATTTCATGTACGCCGTCGAATTCCGCCGAGTGAATACCGCGCGTGACGAACAAGCAACCGATCCCCATCGCGTTCGCGCCGGTTAGGTCAGTTCGCACCGAATCGCCGATCGCCAAAATGCGCGACTTCGGCGTCGCCTTCCCGCGTTTAGACTCTGCGATCTCAAGCGCGCGGTCGTAAATCGGTGCATGGGGCTTGCCGTAGAAAATCACGTTGCCGCCGAGTTCGCGGTAAAGCTCTGCGATTGCGCCCGCGCAATAGATCAGCCTGTCGCCACGTTCCACCACGATGTCCGGATTGGCGCAGATAAAAGTGAGATTGCGCTTTCGTGCCTGCACCATTCTGTCGCGGTAGTCCTCTGCGGTTTCGACTTCGTCATCGAACGGCCCGGTGCAGAGAATGTAATCGGCCGCTTCCAGCGGTGCGAAAGTGACATTGAGCCCGCGAAACATTGGGTTATCGCGTTCCGGCCCGATCTGAAACACCGAATTGCGCAGATGGGACTCGACATAGTGCCGCGTCAGATCGCCGGACGACACGATAGCGTCGTAGGTTTCGTCGGCAATGTTTATCTTTCGCAGTTGACGCTGGACGGAGTCCGCAGGGCGCGGTGCGTTCGTAATGAGGATGACGGTGCCGCCTTGCCGGCGGAATTCCAGTAACGTCGAGCAAGCATCTGGAAATCCCTTGAGGCCATCGTGGACCACGCCCCAGATATCGCTCAGGATGATGTCGACGTCCGCCGTTAGCTCGCGCGCGTGATCGATAAACCGCAATTTCGTCATTGGAGCATCTTGCGCGGAACGATTAGCTTTTCGCGGCGCGGCGCGCCAACGCGGCGTTGCCGGTCAGCCGATGTGGATCGGCAACTGGTGCAGTCGCGGGAGCGGATGCGGCGATGGCCGCTGGAGGAGGCGTTTCGGTTGGCACCGATACTGCACCTTCCGGCCGGAGGGGGCGCGGCGGGGCAAAGAGAAAGCCCTGACCGTAGCGAACGTCATAATCGAGCAGATCGACGACCGAGCGTTCGCCCTCGATCCGTTCGGCAACGAGATCGATGCCGAAGCGTGCCAGCAAATCTGACAGATCGGCCGCATGAATATCCGTCGATGAAAGCTGTTTCTGGTCCAGCAGCATGGCGGCCGGAATTTTGATGAACTTCACGCTGCGGTCGGCGAGTTCGCGCGCGTCGATCCGCAGGTCCGTCACGTTGTCGATCGAGAAGCCGTAGCCGAGCCGCGCCAGTGTCGCGAGGTGTTCGCTTTCGACGGGCCCGAGATGCCGGAAGGTGTTCTGCTTGAATTCCAGTACGAGCGATGGCGCGAGTGCGCGGTTGGCTTCCAGAAAATCGACACACTGACTGAAGGCGGCTGGGTTGCCTAGTGTTGTAGCCGACAGGTTGCAGAACACACCGACGTCCTTGCTGCGAATCATCAGCCTTCTCAAAACCTGCACGCAGCGAAGCAGGACCATGTTGTCGATCTGGCCAATCAGACCTGCCGCTTCGGCGGTGACGATGAAGTCGCCGGCGGCGATGACCTGGTCCTTGTCGTCGCGCAGCCGCGATACCGCTTCATAGAAGCGCACCTTGCGCTGAGGCAGGGTGACCATCGGCTGCAGATAGAGGTCGATGCGGCTCGCCTCGATCGCATTCTTGATGGCGATAAGAATTTGCGCGTTGTCCACTCTTCCCGGCGGCGACGGTTTCTCTCCAGATTTGGCGGGAGCGGAAATGTCGACGACATCGGAGGCACCCTGCGGGGCTGTGACGCGAGGTGCGGCAACGGCGGAGCCGACAAGAATATCGTCATGCGCCGCGACCGAACCCGCAAGCTGCTTCACCAGCGTGCCGAGTTCGCCGATTTCGCCCATCACGGACTGGATGCGGTCCTGTCCGGACATGTCAGTCGTCGAGATCTTGGCCTCGATGGCATTCATCCGGCGTCCGAACTCTGCAACCTGGCGTGCGAGATCGGCAGTGCCGCGCGACAGATCTGCGATCTGGCTGCCGACGTCCGTGCGGTCGCGCAGCCGCATTGAAACGGCATTGTAGAGAATGAGGAAGGTCAAAGCGGTGAGTGCGACGATGGCCGATTCTGTCGTGCTCAGTCCGGCCATCGAATAGAGGACAAGGCCAAGCGATGCGGCGATCAGCACCATGCAAATGGCGATGAAAATCGTCGAAATGCGGATCATGAAGCGCGCCCAACCCCTTAAGGCGCCATCCTAACACCAACTTTGATTCGACGGGGAATTCTTATGCCGCCGCCGCAATTTACCCGATGGCTGTCGCCGTCAGGCGACAGCACGGATCGTCTTTGCAACCTTGTCCATAATCTCGCCGATCTGGCTTTCGGACACGATCAGAGGCGGAGTCAGTGCGATCGTGTCGCCAGCAACGCGGATCATCATGTCCTGCTCGTGGAACGCATGGTCCAGCGCCTCGAAACCGCGAAGACCTGCGGCATTCGCCTTCGGCGCAAGGTCGATGCCGGCCGTAACGCCCACGGTGCGGATATCCACGACGTTCGGCTCCTTGCGTAGCGCCATGACCGCGTCTGCCCATTTCGGTTCCACCGCCCGGGCGCGGGCGAACAGGTCCTCGTTCTTGTAGACATCGAGCGTCGCAAGCCCGGCCGCACAGGCGAGGGGATGCGCCGAGTAGGTGTAGCCGTGAAACAGTTCTACAACGTGATCCGGTCCGGTCATGAAGGCATCGTGGATGCCGTCGCGAATGACGACGCCGCCCATCGGGACCGCGCCGTTGGTGATGCCCTTGGCGAACGTGATCATGTCCGGCACGACGCCATAGCGTTCGGCGGCAAAAGCATAACCAAGTCGCCCGAAGCCGGTAATGACTTCGTCGAAGATCAGGAGAATACCGTGCTTGTCGCAAATTGCGCGCAGCTTCTGGAGATAGCCTTTCGGCGTCACGATCACGCCCGTTGAGCCGGCCATCGGCTCGACAATGACGGCGGCGATGGTCGAGGGACCGTGGATGCCGACGATACGCTCCAATTCGTCCGCAAGATGCGCGCCCCATTCCGGCTCGCCTTTGGAGAACGCCATTTTCTCGCGGTCGTAGGTTGTCGGCAGATGATCGACGCCGGTTAGCAGCGTACCGAACATTTTGCGGTTGTTGACCATGCCGCCGACCGAGATGCCGCCGAAACCGACGCCGTGATAGCCGCGTTCGCGGCCGATCAGACGCGTGCGTCCGGCTTCGCCACGCACATTGTGATAGGCGAGCGCGACTTTCAGCGCTGTATCGACCGCTTCCGAACCGGAGTTGCAGAAGAAAACGTGCTCAAGCCCCTTCGGCGCAAGATCGGCGATACGGCTCGCGAGTTCGAATGCCTGCGGGTGACCGAATTGAAAGGGCGGCGCGTAGTCGAGCGTTGCCGCCGACTTCGCGATCGCTTCGACAATCGGCGTCCGGTTGTGACCGGCGTTGCTGCACCACATGCCCGATGCCCCGTCGAGGATGTTGCGTCCGTCCGAGGCGAAATAGTGCATGTCCTTGGCGCCGACGATCATGCGCGGCGAACGCTTGAACGAGCGGTTCGCAGTGAACGGCATCCAGTAAGCGTCGAGATCGTTCGGTGTCGCGACAGGCGCGCGCGGGTGCTGAATATTCAAGGCAAGTTCCTTCCGGCAAAGGAGGTGCGGGTGTTGCATGTAGCCTATCAGTTTCCGCAAGGCACCGGAATGAATCACTCCGCGTGGCTGCGTCCACGCAGAAGCGCGGAAGGTGACCGGATATAAGTACTACCATTAGTAGTTATTAGATTTATGTACCCTTAAGGGTTGTATGGCTTCATATTGTCATGAAGCGAACAAATCCCATCAAGAAATTCCGCACCGCTAGTCAGGGGGCGTCCGCTGTCGAATTTGCGATGATCTTGCCGTCGTTCGTGCTGATTGTGTTCGGCATCGTGATGTTCGGCTCGTATCTTGCGGTCGTCCACGGCGTGCAGCAACTCGCGGCAGAGGCCGCGCGCTCCTCCGTCGCCGGATTGAGCGAGAGCGAACGTAGTTCGCTTGCAAATGCCTATGTCACCGGCAACGTCAATTCCTATCCGCTGATCACCGCAAGCCGCGTCACCGTCAGCGCGGCGACATCGCCCACCGATAGCAACGTGTTCCTGGTCACCGTCAACTACGACGCGTCCAACATGTTCATCTATTCGCTGCCGTCATTCATTCCCGCGCCGCCGCCGACCATCGTGCGCACGGCGGCGATCCCGCGCGGCGGTTACTGACGAGCGGAGGTTGCTGTGCGGAAATTGCTTCATGAATTTGTTCGGGATCGGCGCGGCAACATTGCGATCATGTCGGCTGGCGTAATGCTGCTTGTTGTCGGGTGCGCCGCGCTCGGTATCGATGTGGGCACGATCTTTGCGGATCGCCGTAAGGTGCAGAGTGCGGCTGATTTGGCCGCTATCGTCGCCGCAAGCGATTTGACACATGCGACAGCGGCCGCGACGGCGGTTGTAACGAAGAACAATTATTCATCGAGTTCGATCGTGGCTGTCGAGCCCGGTGTCTACACGGCGAACGCTGCGCTTGCGCCGGCGCAGCGTTTCGTCGCGGCTGCGACACCGGCCAACGCTGTCCGCGTGACGATGCAGACGCAGACGCCGCTTTATTTCGGTCGAGTGCTGACCAGCGCGAGCCAGTTCACGATCAATACAACAGCAACGGCGACGACAACCCAGATGGCGAGTTTCGCCATCGGTTCGCGGCTTGTGTCGCTTAACGGCGGGCTTCTGAACGCTCTGCTCGGCGGAATGCTCGGAACGACGCTCAATCTGTCCGCGATGGATTATCAATCGCTGATCGACGCGAAGATTGATGCCTTCGATTTCATGTCGGCGCTGGCGACACGTGTCGGTCTGACGGGGGTAACTTACAACACGCTCCTGAATTCCAATCTGAAGGTCAGCGACATCGTTGCCGCAATGGTGACAGCGCAAACGCTGGACAACGGCATAAATGCTGCGACGACAGCCTTGCAAAGTGTCTCGCTCGCGATGGCCGGAATTACAAAGACCATCACGCCGAGTTCGCTGCTCAACGCTGGCCCCTACGGCAGCATGACCGTCGGGCAAAAACCAAAAACCGGCGTGACGATTTCCGCGCTCGACATGCTGAATGCGACGGCATCTCTGGCCAACGGCGCCAATCAGATCGCAGCGAACGTGAATCTTTCTCTGCCAGGAATCGCAGGCATCACGTTGATGGCGACGGTGGGTGAGCGGCCAGTCGGAACGAGTTGGGTGGCGGTTGGCTCGGCGGGTGCCACTGTGCATACCGCACAAACGCGCATTTTGCTGCAGATACAGCTCATCGGCTCGGGATCCGTTTCGGTCGTCAACCTTCCGGTCTATGTCGAGATCGCAGACGGTACTGCGACGCTCAATTCCGTTTCGTGCGGCTATCCGAACTTGAGTACATCATCGGTGCAGCTTGGCGTATCGCCCGGCATCGTCGATGCGTGGATCGGCAACGTGACGGCGGCGAACATGACGAATTTTCCGTCGCCGGTGAATCCGCCGGCGGTCAACATCGTCAATCTCGGACTCACTCAGGTGAGCGGCCGGGCGCATGCGACGATGGCCAATACGTCGCCGACTAATGTCAATTTCAGCTACGCCGACATTCAGGCGCAGACCAAGAAGACTGTCAGCACGACGGGCTATACATCGTCGCTGACGTCGAGCCTGCTGAACGATCTGTCGCTGACCGTGCAACTCGGACCGCTAGGTCTGCCGCTTCCCGGCATCGGTCCGCTGGTGACCAGCATCATCTCAGGTGCAACGGCGTCCATCGACTCGCTGCTGGCATCAGTGCTGCAATCGCTCGGCGTGGGGCTCGGGCAGGCCGATGTGTGGGTGACGGGCGTGCGCTGCGACGGCGCGGTGCTGGTGAACTAGCCAGCTATTTCTACAATGTGTATTCTCCGTTTGGGGCTCTCATTTGTTGACAATCAACATAGGGCGAAATAGCCCGTAGTGATGTCCGACAAGAAATCAAAAAAGCCCCAGAAACTGCGCGCGCGCTTGCCGCGAGGCCTCGAGGATCGCGGCCCAGCAGAACTTGCCGCGACACGGCAGATGGTCGAGAAAATCCGCGCCGTCTACGAGCGTTACGGATTCGAGCCGGTCGAAACACCCGCGATGGAATATACCGACGCGCTTGGAAAATTTCTTCCCGATCAGGATCGTCCGAACGAGGGCGTGTTTTCGTTTCAGGACGATGACGAGCAGTGGATTTCGCTGCGCTACGATCTGACCGCGCCTCTGGCGCGCTACGTCGCGGAAAATTTCGACACGCTGCCGAAGCCGTATCGTTCGTATCGTTACGGCTATGTCTACCGCAACGAGAAGCCGGGTCCTGGACGGTATCGCCAGTTCATGCAGTTCGATGCGGATACGGTCGGCAGCGCTTCTCCCGCCGCCGACGCCGAGATGTGCATGATGGCAGCGGACACGATGGAAGCGCTCGGCGTTCCGCGCGGCTCGTATGTGGTGAAGGTGAATAACCGCAAGGTGCTCGATGGCGTGATGGAGTCGATTGGACTCGGCGGCGACGAGAATGCAGGCAAGCGGCTGACGGTGCTGAGGGCGATTGATAAGCTGGATCGGCTCGGCGTTGAAGGTGTGAAGCAGTTGCTTGGTGAAGGCCGGAAGGATGAGAGTGGAGATTTTACGAAGGGTGCAAACCTTGATGCCGTTCAAACGGAATACATAGTCTCAGTTCTTAGATTTGATCCTATCGTCAATGCGGGCAAGAAAAATGACGTCGATATTTGGAACGAGCGCTTTAACTCGAACCAAACCGCAATGTCAGGATTTGCTGAGTTAAAGGAAATCGAAAACTTAGTACTAAGCTCGAGCTATGGAGACCGTGTGAAAATCGATCCCTCCGTTGTGCGCGGTCTCGAATACTACACCGGCCCCGTCTACGAAGTTGAACTGCTGCTCGAAACCAAAGACGAGAAAGGCCGCCCCGTGCGCTTCGGCTCCGTCGGTGGCGGCGGGCGTTACGATGGCCTCGTCTCGCGTTTTCGCGGCGAGCCGGTGCCGGCGACAGGTTTCTCTATCGGCGTCTCTCGTTTGCAGGCCGCACTCACGATGCTTGGCAAAATCGACACCAAGCCGGAATTCGGTCCCGTCGTCGTGCTGGTGATGGACCGCAACGAGATCGCGCAATATCAGAAATTCGTCGCGACCTTGCGCAATGCCGGAATTCGCGCTGAGCTTTATCTCGGCAATCCAAAGAACAATCTCGGCGTGCAGTTCAAATATGCCGACCGCCGCAATTCGCCCTGCGCCATCATTCAGGGTGGAGACGAAAAAGCCAAAGGCATCGTCCAGATCAAGGATTTGATCCTCGGCGCCCAGGTCGGCAGCGAGGCGAAAGATCGCGAAGCGTTTCTGCAAAAGCAGCAGGGCGAGGCGCAGGTTGCCGTGCCGGAAGGCAAGCTGGTCGAGGAAGTGCGAAAAATTCTCACGCGCCACAACGTGCCGTGGGCGAAATAGAAAATCAAAAAGGGAGAAACGAAATGCCTGAGATCACCGTGAACATGGCGTCCGGCCGAACCGACGAGCAGAAGGCTGGCATGATGCGCGACATCACGCAGGCGCTGGTGAAGAATCTCGGCGTCGATGCGGAAGCCGTCGTGATTCAGATCAACGAGGCGCCGCTGTCGCACAAGATGAAGGGCGGCAAGACGTTCATCGAGCGCAAGGCTGCTGCAAAGTAATCGCCCGCAATGAATGCGCTTGAAAAAGTCACCGTCGGTACGACGGGAAAGAAGATCGTCACCGTCACGCACGACATGACGGTGCAGCATTTCCTAAGCACCATGCCGGCGGTTTACGCGACACCCATCATGATCCTGCACATGGAAATGGTCGCAACGGATTCGATCGTGAAGTTCCTGCCGGACAAATATGTCAGCGTCGGCATGGAGGTGAACGTCAGGCATCTCGCGGCGACGCCCGTCGGGCGCGAGGTGCACCTGAATTCTCGCGTGCTTGAAGTCGGTCCGAAGAGCGTTCTGTTCGCCGTTGAGGCATGGGACGGCGACCGCAAGATCGGCGAGGGCACGCATCGTCGCGGCGCGGTCGCGACCGCAGCGTTCGAGAAACGCTTCGGTGTCGGTTGAACGAACTGCTTTCACGAATTTCTGAAAATCTCCGAGGGAGTCCGGGTTTCGCTGTGTCGGAAAAATGTTACGCTGCGACGCGGTGTCACTACGAGGATTCAATGAAAGCCTTCCTGACAGCCATGCTTGTAACTTTCCTGTCGACACAGGCGTTCGCGCAAACGGGCGGCAAGTCGCGGCCGGGCATGGACGATAACGGCAAAGCGGCGAAGTCGGCTTCTGAACGGCAGAAGGAGAGAACAGCGAACGAGGCTGCTGCGAAGGACGCGCTGTCGAAGATTCCGGACTCGAAAGAAAAATACGATCCGTGGAAGATCGGTAAATAGCGATTACTGCTTCGGCGCTGCACCGCGCATCTTTTGCAAGTCTTTGATGTTCATCTTGACGCCGCCCGGCATGATCATGTCGCCGGGCTTCTGATCGGCCTTGCACGCGCCGAGCCACTTCGCTTCCATCGTCGTCGATGTTTCGTGTGGCATCCCCGCAGGGCCGCCGCTGTTTTGCGACGTCATCTTCATGGTGTAGGCCGAATTGAAGTCGCCGATGATTTCGGCGTGTGTCACGGATGTCATGCCGCTGATGGTGCAAGTCGAATCGATGATGAAGCCGGTCGACGTTTTCTGCATGTCCTGTTTCGAGCACATGTCCTTGGCCATTGGAGCGAAGGTGCCGCCCATGTCCTTGTCGGTGGTCGCATCGGTGCAATGCTGAACTGTCTGGGAAGGGATGCGGCCTCCGCTGCGCGTGATCGTGACTTCCCAGAGGCCGGCCTTGCGAGTCGGTATCTCCACCGGCCCGGCGCACGCGGCGCTACAGAACAGTGTTAAGGAGAGCGTTAAGGAGAGAACATGTGGCGCGAAACGGAGTGATGTCCGGCGCGCCATGACGATCAGTAAGCGGCGTGTAGTGGCGGCTCGCCGTAGCCGGGGTGGACCCAGACGCATTCGAACGAGATGTATCCGCCGTAGTTGGGCTGAGCGCCGGTCAGTTTCACGGCCTTGCCGTAGTTTGCGCAGTGATTGACCGCGAGCGCCTTGATGTCGACACCCGAGGTGAACAGCGAATAGGCGATAATGCCGCCGGTGTCGTTGCCCTTGAACGGAGGGACCCAGTCGGCGAGCGCCGGTGCGGCTGACCCCATTCCCAAAGCCGCCGTCAGAACTGCAAAAACTGTCGCCCGCATCGTCTTCTCCATTCGACTCTGCCGTCACCATAAAACGCGACTGGGGACAATGAAAGAACGCGCCGGATAACATTGCGGGGGTAGTTCCCAAGTGTTGCCGGGCTGCACTTGACCCCCAGATGGCAAGGCGGCACTTTCGCGCATCGATTTGCGGTGAAAAGTGCGATGCGCGATTTCTTGTTTCTCCTGAGGAAATTCAGTCTCGTGATGGCTTTTGCAGTCGTCGCGGCCGTCGGTGCCTTCGCACCAGCCGCGCAGGCGGCGAATATCATCGAGAAGGGCGTCTATCTCAGCGGTCCCCGTTACGACGGGGAAATGGGCCTGTGCGGCGATGCCCTTGGCACGATCGCGTCCCAGTTTGCCTCGAAAGAGAGCACGTTCTGGAATTCGAGCCTTGAGATCACGGGCTTTGCCGACGTGCATGAAGTGGCATTCCGCCCATGGGCCAGCCAGAGCATCCCGCGCCGTTTCTGCTCGGCGAGCGCCATGCTGAGCGACGGCCGCGCCCGTGAGGTGCACTATTCGATCATTGAGGATGGCGGCTTCGCTGGCTTCGGCTCGGGCGTGGAATGGTGTGTCGTCGGACTCGACCGGAATTGGGCCTATAACCCGGCTTGCCGGTCCGCGAAGCCCTGACCGCCTATCGCGGCCCGTGCGGTCGTGACATTCTGTTCATGAAATGTTCTTGCAGTTTTTATCACTCCCGAATAGGTTCACGCTATCGGGGCGAGGAGTGGTGTCATGATGCGTGCTGTTTCGTCGATGCGTTTCTCCAAGGCCGTTGCTTCCTTCATTTTCGGATTGTTGTTGACGGCCTTTGGTCTCGGCAGCTCCAGTTGGGCGCAAGACAAGCGTCAGAATGCGCCGGGCGAATTCGATTTCTATGTGCTCTCACTGTCATGGTCGCCGTCCTTCTGCGAGGCATCGAGCGAGCGGGGCAGTACGGGACGCAGCACGCGAACCCAATGCGGCGACCGCCCCTATTCGTTCGTCGTGCATGGTCTCTGGCCGCAATATGATCGCGGTTTTCCGAACTATTGTCAGCGCCCCGCGCCGCGTCTTGAGCGCAATCTGATGGCGTCGATGCTCGACCTGATGCCGGCACCCGGCTTGATCTACAATGAATGGGACAAGCACGGCACCTGTTCGGGTCTCGGCCAGCGGGCGTATTTCGAGACGATCCGCAAAGCGCGCGCGGCGATCAAGATTCCCGCCGACTATCTCGATCTCGCAGACATGAAGACTGTCGCGCCGGCCGACATCGAAGAAGCTTTCATCAAAGCCAATCCGGGTTTGAGCAATACCGCGATCGCTGTCACGTGCGACAGCAAGCGTCTGAGCGAAGTGCGCATCTGCATGAGCAAAGACCTGCAGTTTCGCGCCTGCGAGGAAATCGACCGTCGTGCCTGCCGCCGCGACACTGTCGTGATGCCGCCGGTACGCGGAGGATAACTACTACGATCGCTTGGCGAGGGTTACTTTCTCCGGCTGATGTCGTAACGCTCGTCGCATGAACTATCGACACGCTTTTCACGCGGGAAATTTTGCCGACGTCATCAAGCACATCGTGCTGACGCGGATTCTCATCTATCTGCACGAGAAACCATCGGCCTTCCGCGTCATCGACACGCATGCCGGAGCCGGGCTCTACGATCTCACAAGCGATGAGGCCACGCGCGGCGGCGAATGGCGCACTGGCATAGCGCGGATGATGCAGGGGCGATTTTCCGAATCCGTCTCGGCGCTCGTCACGCCCTATCTGGACATTGTGCGCGCCTTTAATCCCCAGCGCGATTTGAAGGCTTATCCCGGCTCCCCTTTGATCGCGCGCGCGCTGCTTCGGCCGCAGGATCGCATGGTCGCCTGCGAATTTGAACCCGGCGCTCGTAAGAGTCTTATCGGCGCGCTTCGCCGCGACACTCAGGCACGCGTCGTCGATCTCGATGGCTGGACCGCGCTGACCGCGTTCGTTCCGCCGCAGGAGCGGCGCGGCGTCGTTTTGATCGATCCGCCCTATGAAGATCGCGATGAATTCAAGCGTCTCGCCGATGGGCTTTCCCGAGCGCATCAAAAATGGCCGACCGGAATCTACATGCTCTGGTATCCGGTCAAGGAACGGCGGGCGACGGACGAACTCGCTCAGCGCGTTGCGAGCATCGCCAACGCGAAAAATTCACTGGATTCGAAATGTCTGCGTGTGGAATTCAGCGTCGCGCCCTCGACGCCGGACTCCGGTCTGGTTTCGGCCGGACTTATGATTGTCAATCCGCCGTGGACATTGGCATCGGAGTTGAAATCGATCCTTCCCGAGCTGGAAAAGCCGCTTGGCGTGGGCGGCGCAGCGCGATTCAGGATCGAACTGACGCGAGCCTAACATCACTCGTGTCCTGTTGCTGCCACGCACTCGCAAAAAGCGCCGTAGTCAGTCTGCCCGGAACCGTACTATGCTCGTGCCGTTAATGGCTGGCTTTACGGTCCGCGTCCGCGAATGGTCGCGGCGGAACGATAAAGGCTTCGAGCGACTCCGGTTCACCGTCTCGCTCCAGAAAGGCCCGCGCTTCCGACAGTAAACGTCCGGTCGACCGGCGCGCTTTGGCGCGGCGGGAAGGCAATGCGGGGAGGGGTTCCCGATGGCGATGACAGGTACGGTCAAGTTCTTCAATGCCGAGCGCGGATACGGCTTCATCAAGCCGGACGACGGCGGACGGGATGTGTTCGTTCACATCACAGCCGTCGAGCGGGCGGGGTTAAAGGATTTGATCGAAGGACAGCGCATTTCGTTCGATGTTGAACAGGACAAAAAGGGCAAAGGCCCTAAGGCGGTCGATCTGGTGATTACGTCCTGACAAGGACGCGCCGGGTAGCGAGCAGGCGTGGTTGGATTGCGGAAGAAGGTGCGCGTTTCGCGGCCGACGGATGTCTATGGCCAACACGCAAACGAAACCCCGGGATTTCTCCCGGGGCCAAGTTGCTGCACGGCGCAAGTCGTTATTGTTAGAAGTGGTAGTTCACGCCGAGACGGATGACGCCGAACTGATAGCCATTTGGCAATCCGGTGATGGTGAAATTCTTGTCGGAGAGATCGACGTAGAGATATTCGGCCTTGGCTGACCAGTTTCTGTTCAGCGCCATCTCGACGCCGCCGCCTGCGGTCCATCCGATCGTGCCGTGGTTCTCGGTCAACAGGAAATTTTGTCCGGAGACTTCGCCGAAAGCCAAACCGCCGGTGCCGTACACCAAAACGTTGTTGAATGCGTAGCCGACGCGGCCGCGTGCCGTACCGAACCAGGGATTCGAGAACTTCCACGGTGCGAAGGTGTCATCGGCTCCGCTGATCTGGACGTCGCCTTCAAGTCCGAACACCCATGCGCCGTTCTGCCAGTTGTAACCGGCCTGCACGCCGCCAAGCAGTCCCGACGGGTTTGTCGGATTGTGGGTGATATCGCCCCAGCCATATCCCAAATTGGCGCCGATATACGGGCCAACCCAGCTGTAGACTGTCGGCTGCACCGCATACGGTTCGGCGCGGCGATAGCCCAGATCGGCCGCCTGAGCGGAAACAGCCACCCCCATCGCGGCGACAACGATCGCCCCAAATGCCGTTTTACGCATCTCAACTCTCCTTACGCGAACTTTCGCTTCCGCCCGTCGGTTCGACCCGTGACCGCGGCAATTCGCGTCAGCGGATCGGCGTGGTTACGGATTTCCACGTTTTATCTGTAAGATTTATTGAGAATTTTACGTTAAACACTCGTTAAGGCGGCTTACCGGCGCATTAACGTCCTTAAGAAAGCGTTACGATTCCGGCGGCTGCGGGGTCGGCGCTTGGCGATTTTGTGCGTTCTGCAATCTCTGGATGACGATGAACGCAGCGCCTAGATTTGAGCGATGACAAACGACACAACCGAAACGCCGGAGAAATCGGACGAACCGTCGCGCGGTAGTCCGGTTGCGGAACTTCCGGCGGCAGACGGTCGCGGGCAGGATGTCGATCCCGCGTCATTGCAAAACGATGAAGACGAAGAATCGCGCCTGCCTGACCAGGTCGACGATCAGCTCGATCTCGAAAACGAAGGAACGCTCGCAACCGGGCGAGCGGCCATCGAGCGCGCGGTGAAACTTGCGCCAACTTCGCCCGGCGTCTACCGCATGCTCAACGCGGCCAGCGACGTGCTTTATGTTGGCAAGGCCAAGAGCGTCAAAAAACGCTTGGCCTCTTATGCACGGCCGACGGGTCATCCGGCGCGAATCGCACGGATGATCGCGGCCACCGCGAACGTCGAGATCGTCTCGACGTCCACCGAAACTGAAGCGCTGTTGCTGGAAGCCAATCTCGTCAAGCAGCTGCGGCCGCGCTTTAACGTGCAACTCCGGGACGACAAGTCGTTTCCATATATTTTGATTTCCGGCGATCATTGGGCACCGCAGATTCTAAAGCATCGCGGCGCGCAGACGAGACCCGGACGCTATTACGGCCCATTCGCTTCTGTCGGTGCCGTCAATCGTACCATCACCGCGTTGCAGCGCGCATTTCTCGTGCGCTCATGCACTGATGCATTTTTCGAGAGCCGCACCCGGCCGTGTCTCCTGTATCAAATCAAACGCTGCGCCGGTCCATGCACGCAGGAAATCGACTTCTCCGGTTACGCAGAACTCGTTCGCGAGGCCAACGAATTTCTGTCCGGCCGCAGCCGCGCGGTGAAGGAAGAACTGGCGGCCGAGATGGAGAAGGCGTCAAACGACCTCGCATTCGAACGCGCGGCCCTTTATCGCGACCGTCTCGCGGCGTTGTCGGCGATCCAGTCACAACAGGGCATCAACCCCCGCACGCTCGACGAGGCTGACGTTTTTGCCATTCATCAGGAGGGCGGTTATTCCTGCGTCGAAGTATTTTTCTTCCGCACCGGACAGAACTGGGGCAATCGCGCGTACTTCCCGCGTGCGGACAAGACGGTGCCGCCCGAAGAAGTGCTCGGCTCGTTTCTTGCGCAGTTTTACGACGACAAGCCGCCGCCAAGATTTGTTCTGCTGTCGCATACGATTGAGGACGAAGCGCTGCTCGCCGAAGCGCTCAGCGTGAAATCGGGTCACAAGGTCGAGGTCTCGACTCCGCAGCGCGGCGAGAAGAAAGAACTTGTTACTCACGCGCTCACCAACGCGCGAGAAGCGCTCGGCCGCAAGCTTGCGGACACGGCGACGCAAAATCGGCTGCTGCAAGGATTGACGACAGCTCTCGCTCTGCCGCGCGTGCCGAAGCGAATTGAAGTTTATGACAACAGCCACATTCAGGGCACGAACGCTGTCGGCGCAATGATCGTTGCAGGACAGGACGGCTTTCTTAAAAATCAGTACCGCAAGTTCAACATCAAGTCGGAGGGTCTCACACCCGGCGACGACTATGCGATGATGCGCGAAGTGTTGAGGCGGCGTTTCAAACGCTTGCTCGGCGACGTCCCGACGGGCGACGCTGCGCTTCTTGCAACAGGTGAAGACGTGCCGCAATGGCCCGATCTTGTTATCATCGACGGTGGACAAGGCCAGTTGAATGCCGCGCGCGAAATCTTCGCCGAATTGGACTTAAAAGATGTCTCGCTGATTGCCGTGGCGAAGGGCCCCGACCGCGACGCCGGCCGCGAGACGTTGTTCATGCCCGACCGAAAGCCGATGAAGCTCGAGCTGCGCGATCCTGTGCTGTATTTTATCCAGCGAATGCGCGACGAGGCGCACCGTTTTGTGATCGGATCGCACCGGAAGCTCCGGAAGAAAGATATCCGAGAAGCGGGATTGCAGGAGATTCCCGGCATCGGCCCTTCCCGCAAGCGCGCTCTGCTTCATCATTTCGGCACGTTGAAGGAGATAGAACGCGCGTCGATGGCGGACCTGGGTAAGGTTCCTGGCGTCAGCGCCGAAAGCGCCCGCAAGATTTTTGAATTCTTTCACCCAAATGCCGGCTGATGGCGCTACAACCGGGGCCGTTGGCCGAATCTTCAAAGATCCCGCGCGGGAGTTTAGACTGCCCGCGGCAATGCTACTGGTAAGCGCATGAACAGTGTCACGACATCAAGCTCCTCGAAGCGTCCGTTCGCTTTGCCTAACCTTCTCACCTATTCACGGATCGTCGCGGTACCTGTCGTGGTGGGGTGCATGTATGCGCAATCGATCCTCGGCGCCCCGCTGTGGCTGCGATGGGTCGCGCTGTTTGTATTTATCGTTGCGGGCGTGACCGATTTTCTCGACGGCTATTATGCGCGAACGCTCAATCAGCAATCCGCTTTCGGACGCATGCTTGATCCGATCGCCGACAAGTTGCTGGTCGCTTCATGCCTCTTGATGCTGGCCGCGGACAATACCATTCGCGGCTGGTCGCTATGGGCAGCCATCGTCATTCTGTGCCGTGAAATTCTGGTATCGGGACTTCGCGAGCATCTCGCTGCGATCCGCGTGAGCGTGCCGGTGTCGCATCTTGCGAAATGGAAAACCACGATCCAACTCGTCGCTATCGGCTTCCTGATCGCCGGCGAAGCGGGCCAGGCGATCTTGCCGCCGACCATCCTGATCGGAGTCGTGCTGTTGTGGATCTCGGCAATCTTCACGATCTATACGGGATGGGATTACCTGCGCGCAGGAATTCATCACTTGATCGAGGATGACCGATGAAGGTGCTCTATTTTGCTTGGGTGCGCGAGCGCGTCGGAAAGGCGGAAGAGACTGTCGATCCGCCTGCAAATGTGCGCACAGTGTCCGACCTGATGCAGTGGCTGGTTGCGCGCGGAGAGGAATATGCGAACGCGTTCGCAACGCCCCGCGTAATCCGTGCTGCCATCGATCACACCCACGTCAAGCCGGACACGGCGATCGCGGGCGCGCGCGAGATCGCATTCTTTCCGCCGATGACGGGCGGCTGATCGCTCATGGCGGCCTTCGTGACAATCCGAGTCCAGTCCGTCGATTTCGACGTCGCTGCCGAAATTGCTGCGTTGAAAAAGCGCTCGAGCGACATCGGCGCTGTTGTCACTTTTGCCGGCATCTGCCGTGGCGGCAAAGGCGATGACGCAATTTCCGCGATGACGCTCGAGCACTATCCCGGCATGGTGGAAGCCGAGATCGCTCGCCACGTCGATGAAGCGGTTTCGCGTTGGCCGCTCGATGGCGTGACCGTCATTCATCGCTATGGCCGCGTCGTGCCGGGCGACAATATTGTGCTGGTGGTGACTGCATCGACGCATCGCGAAGCCGCGTTTCATGCGGCCGAATTTCTGATGGACTACCTCAAGACCAATGCGCCGTTCTGGAAATCCGAAGAGCGCGCGGGCGACAAATCATGGGTCGAAGCGCAAGCGCATGACGACACCGCGACGACCCGCTGGAAAAAATCGTGACGGCACGCAGGCCGACGAAGAAGACTTCGAAGCGCACGGCCCCCAAGAAAAAGCCAAAAGCTCCCGCGCGCGCGCTGGGAAATCCAACGGCGTCGTCACTCGTGCGCGAGGCTGTCCGGCGCTATGCGGCATCCGATCTTGTCTTCGCGCACGGCACAACCGATCCGGTCGCTGAAGCCGCGTTCCTTCTTTGCGAGACGCTGAGCGTACATCCGGCGGAATTTGATCGGATTGCCAAGAAGCCGGTATCTGCCTCGCAAGCGAAGCGCTTTCGCGATCTCATCGCGCAGCGCATCGAGACACGGAGGCCAGCCGCCTATCTCGTGCATAAGATGTATATGCTTGGCCATCCATTCTACGTCGATGAGCGTGTGATCGTGCCTCGCTCATACATCGGTGAACTGCTCGATACGCTTTTTGACGGTGGCGACCTATCCCTGATCGACGACCCGTCGAACGTTCGTCGTGTCCTCGACCTTTGCACCGGCTCCGGATGTCTCGCGATTCTCGCCGCTTTACGGTTTCCCAATGCAACAATCGATGCGGTGGATCTGTCGACTGACGCGCTCGATGTGGCCAGGCGCAACATCGCCCATTATGCACTTGGAAAACGTATCTCGCTTCATCCTGGCGATCTGTTCGGCGCCATCGGCAACGCGCGCTACGATCTGATCATCACGAACCCGCCGTATGTCGATGCGGAAGGCATGGCGGATTTGCCGCGCGAATGCGAGTTCGAGCCGGCGATGGCGTTCGATGGCGGCGCAGATGGGCTCGATCTTGTCCGGCGCATTCTCGGTGAGGCGAAGCAACATCTCACGCTGAATGGCGGACTGTTGTGCGAGATCGGGCGTGGTCGCGATAATCTCGACCGCGCCTATCCGAATTTGCCGCTGCTGTGGCTCGATACGGAAGATTCGGAAGGTGAAGTGTTCTGGATCGCTGCGGACGCGCTTTAGCGGGACGCGTACGCGATCATCACAGCACCTTTTTGATCCAGTTATGCGGGTCGCTCGCGCGGCCGTACTGGATATCGACCAGCTTCTTGCGCAGGCCCATCGCAACAGGTCCCGCAGCGCCGCCATTGATCGTGAAATCGCCGCTCGCCGAGCGAACCTTACCAATCGGAGATATGACCGCAGCCGTTCCGCACGCAAAGGCTTCCTTCAGTTTTCCACTCGCTGCGTCCGCGCGCCATTGGTCGATCGTGTAAAGCTCCTCGCGCACGCGCACTCCGGAATCCGCCGCGAGCTTGATGATCGAGTCGCGCGTGATTCCCGGCAGAATCGTGCCAAGCGGCGGCGTCAGCATCGAGCCGTCGTCGAACACGAAGAAGACATTCATGCCTCCGAGTTCCTCGATGTAGCGGCGCTCGACCGCATCGAGGAAGACAACCTGATCGCAGCCGCGATCGATGGCTTCGGCCTGCGCGCGCAGACTGGCGGCGTAGTTTCCACCGCACTTGACTGCGCCCGTACCGCCGATGGCCGCACGCGTGTAGTTCTCGGACACCCAGATCGACACCGGCGCTGGGCCGCCCTTGAAGTACGAGCCGACCGGCGAGGCGATGACGGCAAAAATATATTCCGCAGATGGCCTCACGCCGAGAAAAACTTCGTTCGCGATCATGAACGGCCGCATATAGAGACTGCCTTCGCCGCCCGGCATCCATGCGCGATCGATGCGCACGAGCTGTTCAACAGCCTCGATGAATACGGATTCCGGCAACGGTGCCATCGCCATGCGCTCGGCCGAATTTCGAAAACGGCGTGCGTTGGCGTCGGGACGGAACAGGTTCACGCCGCCGTCGTCGCGCTTGTAGGCTTTCAAGCCTTCGAAGATTTCCTGCGCGTAATGCAAAACGGCGGTGGCCGGATCGAGCGCGAAATTGGCACGCGCCTCGACGCGGGCGTCATGCCAGCCTTTCGTTTGGCTGTAGCGGACAATAGCCATGTGATCGGTGAAAACCCGTCCAAAGCCGGGGTCCGCGAGCTTCGCTGAGCGGTCCTTGTCGGATGTCGGATTCGCTGCGGTCTGAGTGTCGAATTTCAACCAGACGTCGCCATCGACTTTGTCGAATGACACTCCCATGGCTTCTCTCCAGATCGGCCAATTCCGCCTCGGCGGCAGGCCCGTTTGTTTTACCTAGGCTGTTAAGTCCAGTATGTTTCGCAGAATGCCGACCGACAATCGCGGGGCAGCGGAATTCGCCGTCTATGCGGCTGTCTAGCGTCCCAAGATGCGGGGTTTAGCCCTCAAATCCAACGAGTTATCCGAAAATTTCGTATCGGATGCTGTTTTTGTAACATTGAACTGCAGATATGTCAATATGGCTGACATAAATTTCAAAGTAGATAGGCAGGGCCGAGATGGCTCCAAATCGGAGGCTGTCGCGTTCGGCGGACGCGGCGACCTTCGCTGGGACATCATCGAACTGCTGTTCTTCGCCTATCGCGATTTCGTCGGCGACGCGGACGACGTGCTGGAAGAGTTTGGATTCGGGCGCGCGCACCACCGTGTTGTGCATTTCGTCAGCCGCTACCCCGGTTTGAAGGTGGCAGATCTGCTTGACGTGCTGCGCATTACCAAGCAGTCGCTCGGCCGTGTGCTCAAGCAGTTGCTCGACGAGGGCTATATCGTCCAGAAGGCTGGCAACAACGACAAACGGCAGCGTCTTCTTTTTGCCACTGCAAAGGGCGAGGCCTTGGTCGCGAAACTTGCTGGCCTGCAGACCGATCGCATTAGCCGGGCGTTGAAAGACATGGACGCGATCGCCGCTGAAAACGTCCGGCAATTTCTCCTTGGCATGATCGACCATGCCGATCCGGACAAAGTGCTTGAGGTCATCCTTGCAAGCCGCGGCAAGCCGTGAAGGAGCAGTGGTGAACGAACTTGCGACATCGGAGCCGAACAGCGCCGAGCCCGCCGACGACGCGCCGCATCTCTTGCTGGTCGATGACGACCGGCGTATCCGCGATCTGCTGTCGCGATTTCTGGCGAGCGAAGGTTATCGCGTCACCGTTGCCAAGAGTGCCGCGGACGCGCGTGCGATCCTTCAGGGGCTGCACTTCGATCTGTTGATCCTTGACGTGATGATGCCGGGCGAAACCGGCTTTGAACTCGCGCGGTGGATACGTACGTCATCCAGCGTTCCGATCGTCATGCTGACAGCACGACATGAAACGGAGAGCCGCATCGAAGGTCTGCAGATTGGCGCCGACGACTATGTCGCCAAACCATTTGAGCCGCGCGAACTCGTGCTGCGCATCGCCAATATCCTTAAACGCGCAGCGCCCGCCTCGGCACCCGCGCTCGAGTCTGTCGCATTCGGACCTTACGTTTATCATCTCGAGCGCGGTGAACTGCGCGACGGCGACAAGACGATCCATCTCACCGACCGAGAGCGCGACATGCTGCGCATTCTGGCGAGCACTCCAGGTGAGACCGTGTCGCGCGGCGCATTGACCGGCGGCGATGGTGCCAACGAACGCGCCGTGGACGTGCAGATCAATCGCTTGCGTCGAAAGATCGAGCGCGATTCCGCCAATCCGCTATTTCTGCAGGCCGTTCGCGGTATCGGCTATCGCCTCGTCGCGTCGCCCTGAGATCCGCATCATGAGCACGCTGGACACCGGCCTCACGTTCATCCGCACCGCATCACAGCGCGTGTCGAAGTTGAACGGCTGGCTCGGCCAGATATTCAAGGAACTGATGCCCAAGGGGCTCTATGCTCGGGCGCTGCTCATCATCATCGTTCCGATGGTGATCCTGCAGTCCGTGGTCGCTTTCGTATTCATGGAGCGGCATTGGAATACGGTGACGCGGCGCTTGTCGACCGCCGTAGTGCAGGACATCGCGTCTTTGATCGATGTTTACAAGACGTATCCGCAAGACAAGGATAAAACGCAGTTGCGAAAAATCGCGCAGCAGCGGCTCGGTCTTGCGGTGGATTTTCTTCCCGTCAATGACATGCCGCCACCGGGACCGAAGCCGTTTTTCTCGCTGCTGGATCAGGCGCTGTCTGTGCAGATCAGCCGTCAGATCGGGCGGCCCTTCTGGATCGACACGGTCGGCAAATCCTCCATCGTCGAAATCCGTATCAAGCTCGATAATGAAGTGATGCGCATCTATGCGCAACGCAATGCGGCCTATGCTTCGAATTCCGAAATCTTCCTGTTCTGGATGGTCGGCACGTCATCGATCCTGCTGATCGTTGCAGTTCTTTTTCTTCGCAATCAGATCAAACCGATCCTGAGGCTCGCCGATGCTGCAGAGAATTTCGGCAAGGGGCGCGACGTTCCGGATTTTCGCCCGCGCGGCGCACGTGAAGTCCGGCGTGCGGCACATTCCTTTATGGAAATGAAAACCCGCATCGAACGCAGCATCGAACAGCGCACCGCGATGCTGGCTGGCGTGTCACACGACCTGCGAACGATACTTACGCGCTTCAAGCTCGAATTGGCATTGATCGGCGACAGCCCGGAAGCCGAAGGCATGCGCAAGGATGTCGACGAGATGAGCGGTATGCTCGAGGCATATCTCGCGTTCGCCCGCGGCGATAATGGCGAGCAGGCGCAACCCACCGATATGGAACAGGCACTCGAAGAACTGCGTAGCGATGCAGAGCGCCAAGGACATGTAGCGACCGTCACGTTCCACGGTCAGCCGATGGTCACGGTGAAGCCTGCGGCTTTCAAGCGCTGTCTCGCCAATCTTGTGTCGAATGCTGCGCGCCATGGCGATGCCATCGCGATCACCGGCCACCGCGATCACATGTATCTCACCGTCACGATCGACGACGACGGACCGGGTATTCCGGCCAACATGCGCGAGGAAGTCTTCAAGCCCTTCCTGCGTCTCGACGATGCGCGCAATCAGGACGAGGGCGGAACCGGATTGGGACTCGCTATCGCGCGCGATATCGCGCGGTCTCATGGCGGCGACATTACGCTTGGCGACAGCCCGATGGGCGGCTTGCGGGCGACCGTCAAAATTCCCGTATAGCCCACCGCCCTAAACTCGAAATTATCCAGCGATTTCAGCCGGAAAACCGGCGAATCGAGAATTAGGCCATTTGCGCCGATAGTTACGGCAAAGGCCGCAAAAGGCTTTGATTGGATTGACATTCCAGGCTGCCATGGCCTAGAAACCGCCTGTCTCGCGCGGCCTTGGCCCGCAAGATTTTGCCAAATCGACGGTTCAATCACGGCCAGCAACGCGGGCCCTCCAGAGAGCATTGTCCCATGAAGGTCCGTAATTCGCTGAAATCCCTGCGCGGCCGTGACCGCGACAACCGTCTGGTTCGCCGCAAGGGCCGGGTCTACGTCATCAACAAGACCAAGCGCCGTTTCAAGGCGCGTCAGGGCTGATACGCCCGGCTGACAGTCTTCGCGCCCTTATCCCCATCACGTGAGTTTGACGCCGATGCACTTTGCATGCGGCGCAATGGGCGTTTAGACTTTTGACATGGTTCAGCGATCGTCAACCGTCGCGAAGATGTTTCTTGGAACGGCTGCGACTGCCGTATTGTTGCTTTCGTCGGCCGCGGCGCAGGAACCGCGCATCGGGCCTCCTACGACGAAGAGGATTCCTGAAGCGCCTGCGAAGCTGCCTCGCGTTCAGGGCGACAAAACCAAAAATCTCGATTTTCTGTTCGGCGCGTTGAAGGCTGCTCCCGATGAGGAAAGCGCCAAAGCTGTCGAGGCTCGCATCTGGTCAGTGTGGACGGCGACCAACAGCGATACCGCAGCACTTCTGATGCTGCGGGCAAAAGCGGCTATGGACAGCAAGGACATGGACGTTGCGTTGAAGTTGCTGGACGCGGTCATCAAGTTGCGTCCCGATTACATCGAAGCATGGAATCGCCGCGCGACGCTCTACTACCTCAAGAACGACTATGCGCGGTCGATGGAAGACATCCGCCAGGTGCTGATCCGCGAGCCGCGCCATTTCGGCGCATTGGCAGGATTGGGCCTCATTATGCAAGAGACGGGCGACGACAAGCATGCACTGGATGCGTTTCGCCGCGCGCTTGCCATCAACCCTCATCTGGACAAGATACCGGATCTCGTCAAAGCACTGAGCGAGAAGGTCGAAGGACGGGATATCTAGGTCCCGCATCGCCTTATGGCCGCATGGCGTGGACGAAACCTTACCGGCCCTAAAACGTAATTCTCTCGTGCAAAAGCTCTTTCGGATTCTTTCGATGTTTGTTTCAGGGTTCGTGATCGCGCTGGTGGTTTTGGCGCTGGTCACGCAGGCCGGTGTTTTCGCGCTGTCGCGGATGTATCCGCCGTCCGGAAAATTCATCGAGGTGTCGGGCGGGAGGATTCATTACGTCGAGCTTGGTCCGACCGACGCGACCGGACTGCCGATCGTGCTTGTCCACGGCGCAAGTTCGAGTCTGGAAACGATGCGGCCGCTCGGCGAGGCATTGGCGAAAACGCGTCGCGTATTTTTGATCGATCGTCCGGGACTGGGATGGAGTACGCGGGACAGCACGACGAATACAACGCCTGCGATTCAGGCGCGCATGGTCGACGAAGCGCTCGGCAAATTGGGAATCGCGCGCGCGATTTTGCTGGGGCACTCGCTCGGCGGAGCAATCATGCCTGAGATGGCGCTGACCTATCCGCAGCGCGTTGCAGGCATCGTGATGCTGTCGCCGGTTCTCTACACGTGGCCCGGCGGTGTCGGGCGGTTCAACAATCTCGCCACCGTGCCGGTGTTAGGGCCGCTTCTGGCCTATACGATCACGCTGCCCATCGGCTGGTTCATGGTGGACGCCGGTTCGCGTTACGTTTTTTCACCGCAGACTATGCCTGACAGCTTCGTCAACGACACGCAGGTTCGCCTCGTGCTGCGCTCGCGTACATTTTTGAACAACGCATGGGATTTGGCCACATTGAAGGCCGAGGTGACGAAGCGCTCGCCGGACTACCCGCAGATCAAGGTGCCTGTGACGATCGTAACCGGCGATAGCGACAATACGGTCTCGCCCAAACTTCATTCACGCCATTTTGCGCAAGCTGTTTCGCAGACAAAACTGATCGTGCTGCCGGGCGTCGGACACATGCCCCAGTACGCCAAGCCCGGACTGATTGTGGATGAAGTGGAATCGATTATGAGAGATGTGGCGCGGTATCCCGCCGCGGCCGCGAACTGAGGAGCCGGAGTTCATCCGGCTCCTTACCTTCGATCAATAATTCTCGGCGAGATAGTCTGCGATCTTTCCGGCATCAGCGTCGTCGATCGGCGCGCCGTAAACCTTGACCATCTTGGTGACTTCCGCCTGCCAGAAATCCTTCTTGAATTTCGGGCCGCGCGGTTGCGTTTGTACGTAATCGACCGAATGGCATGCCGTGCAGTTGTTTCGCACGACATCGACATTGGCACCCGGCTTGAACGTCGCCGTGTCGTCCGGAACTTTGTATCCAAGCGGCTTGGCGTGAAGCGCCGGAATGCCCGCCGCCGCGAACGACGTTGCCAGCACGAGTGCAATGATTTTTTTCTGGTTCATGATCGCTCTCCTCACGCTGCCGTGACGCGGACGGTTTCGACGACGTTGCGCAGGTAGCCCGCCGGATTCCACAGTGCTTCCATTGGCTGCGTCTTGCCGTCGTTGCTCGTTGCACGCACTTTGATTTCCCGCGCGCCCGCCGCGAGTTTCACCTGCGTCTGCCACTCCCGGAACGAATACTTTCCGAGATCCTTGCCCAATTTCGCCGGCTGCCACGTCTTGCCGCCGTCGGTGGAGACGGCGACTTCCTTGATGCCTTTGCCGCCGTCGAAGGCGATGCCCTTCACCGTCGTGTTGCCGGCCTTCACCTTGGCACCGTCAGCGATGTTGGTGACGAACGACCGCACCGTGAAGCGATTGATCGGAATGGTGGCCTTCGGTGCGGTGCCGGGCTCGACGCAGTTGCAGTCGTTATCGGGTATGCGATACGCGGTCTTCATCCAGAAATTGTCGAAGACACTGTCGATGATGTTGATCTCGTTGAGGTGCTTGACCCAATAGGTGCCGTAATATCCCGGCACGACCAGGCGCAGCGGAAAGCCGTTGAGGAACGGCAGGTATTCGCCGTTCATCGCATAGGCCAGCATTACTTCACCGTCGCGCGCGTGGTCGATATCGAGCGCCTTGGCGAAATCCGGCGTCTTGTCGACAATCGGACCATCCATGCCGCTGAACACGGCCTGCTTTGCACCGGCTTGAATGCCGGCTTTGTCCAGCAGCGTCTTGAGCGGGACGCCTTTCCAGCGCGCGTTGCCCATCGCGCCGTTGCCGAGCTGGCCACCTGCGACGCGAGGCGTGAACAGTCCGCGGCTGTTGCCGGAGCATTGATTGACGGCGACGATTTCGGTCGACGGCATTTTGCGGATGTCGGCCATCGACAGCTTGATCGGTTTATCGACCTTGCCCTTGATCTCGAGCGTAAAGGTGTCGGGATCGAGATCGTAAGGGAGCCCCGCTAGATGATAGCGAACGAAAAACGCGTCGTTCGGTGTGATCACGTTTTCATTGAAAACAGAGAACGGCGTTTCGAGCTGCGGAGGCCGCGAGGTCAGGCCGATCATTTCGCGCTTCTGGGGATACTTCACCAGCGGCCGTTCGCCGTTATCGAACGGCAGCGTCACAGTTTCCGCGAAAGCGCGAAGCGTATTGCCGATACCCGCGCTGCCGAGCGTAGCAAGAAAGGCGGTCGAATTTTTAATGAGATTCCGTCTGTCGATCATGGCGTAACTCCCTTGAGGACGAGCAGTCCTGTCGGCGATCTGATGTCGCCTTCACAACGCGATGGCTGGCGACCGGACAGGAAGCAGACCATCGAGTCGTTTCGTGCGGGGCAGCATGATGTGTGTGTCGAATTGCCGCAAGTGATCTTCCGGCTTGGGTGCGTCGCACCAAGTCTCACTGGGTGAGATCAAATATCCGCGTCGCGGTTTGGGCCGACGTAAGCGATGCGCACCATGTTGGTCGTGCCGGGAGTTCCAAGCGGAACACCGGCCACGATAATGACGCGCTGTCCGGCTTTTGCGAATCCGTCGCGGAACGCAATGCGCCCCGCACGATCGATCATGTCATCCTGATCGTGAGCGTCTTCCGCGATCACGCAATGCACGCCCCACACGGCAGCGAGTTTGCGGCCGGTCGCGACGTTTGGCGTGATCGCGACAACCGGAGGCTTGGGACGTTCGCGCGCGACACGCAAAGCCGTCGAGCCTGAATCCGTCCAGCAAATGATCGCGGAAAGATCGAGCGTCTCGGCGATCTGACGCGCTGCATCGGCGATGGCGTCGCCGGCGGTCGGTTCGGGGTCCGGCCGCTGCGAGGCGATGATGCCGCGATAAGTTGGGTCGCGCTCACATTCCTCGCCGATGCGATTCATCGTCGACACGGCCTCCACCGGAAATTTTCCGGCAGCAGATTCTGCCGACAGCATGATCGCGTCAGCGCCCTCGAATACGGCGGTGGCCACGTCGGACACTTCGGCGCGCGTCGGCACCGGCGACGTGATCATCGATTCCAGCATCTGCGTCGCGATGACGACCGGCTTCCCCTTTAGCCGCGCCATGCGGGTCATTTGTTTTTGAAGACCGGGCACGCGTTCGGCGGGTAGTTCGACGCCGAGATCGCCGCGCGCCACCATGATGGCGTCGGATGCGTCCATGATATCTGCGAGACGGTCGATAGCCTGCGGCTTTTCGATCTTCGACATCACAGCGGCGCGACCGCGCACCAGCTTCTTGGCTTCAATCACGTCGTCGGCGCGTTGCACAAACGACAGGGCGATCCAGTCGATGCCGGTTTCGAGCGCAGCCTCAAGATCGACGTGATCCTTGCTTGTCATCGCCGACAGCGGCAAATCCGTATCCGGCAGACTGACGCCCTTACGATCGGACATCTTGCCGCCGGTGACGACGCGAAGGAGCGCACGATCGGGCGATGTTTCTTCCGCGAGCAGGCGCAATTTTCCGTCGTCGATGAGAAGTGCGTGTCCGGGGCGCAGCGCCTGGAGAATTTCCGGATGCGGAAGATAAACGCGCGTTTTGTCGCCGGGAGCCGGATCGGAATCCAGCGTGAAGGTTTCGCCATTGGTCAGTTGCACCGAGCCTTCGGCGAACGCGCCCAATCGCAACTTCGGTCCTTGCAGATCGACCAGAATGCCGATCGGCCGTCCATAGCTGCCTTCGATATTGCGGATCGTCGTCACCAGTTCGCGCATTTTGTCGTGCGGCGTGTGACTCATGTTGATGCGGAAAACATCTGCGCCAGCTTCGAATAGCTTGCGGATCGTCGCGCTGTCGGACGACGCGGGTCCGAGCGTCGCGAGAATCTTGATGCGGCGCAGGCGTCTCATTGCTTGGTCCCGGGTGGGGCGCTGGAAGGAAGGTTTGAACCTGGCTGCGTGTTTCCGGGTGAATTGGGCAGACCGGGCAATCCCGGCGATTTGGTTTGTTCGTTGGATTCGGTCAGCTGAACCGTCCATGCGCGCTGCTCGCCGGTATCAACCTCGAAATAGCCGGTGCGGTCGAACCCCCGCGCAAGACAATCTTCGGTGCCCTTGATGGTGAATTCCTTGTCGCGCGAACACATGAAGGCCTGTCCCGACCATTCGCCGCCGCGATCGTAATCGATGGCGTAGATGTAATAGTAGCGTGCGACGAGCGTTCCGCGCAGAAGTGTTTCGCAGCTGTGCGAGGACACGTTCCACCAACCTTCGGTGACCCAGCCTTCGTTGTCCTTGTAACCAAGCGCAATGCCGACGCGGCTTGACGTGTTGTTGCAAAGGCGGAAGTCAGCGGCCGCGGGGTTGCTCCACGCGCATAGTGCGACGAGCGCGACAAGCCCGGTCAGGCTGGCGAGGATCGTGCGGCGGAGCGTTACGCGGCTAGGGCCGAAATCGGAAGCTGTCATTTAATCAAGCTATATCAACTGATTGTTGATTTCGCGTAACGTCCCTTTGGTGTCAACGGTCCCGCTGTCGAAATGGCCCGATCTGAGCCGGATATGGCGTAGTCTTGAACCGAATTTGATCGGCGGTATGGCAGATTGTGTGACGCCGTCCCAATTAGAACAGTCTGCAAGACGCAAAGAAAGTACGAGAGATCGCTCATGAGTATCGACGACAAGACCCAAACGGAACTGGAAGCGGCGGTGTTTCGCCGTCTGGTCGAACATCTGCGCGGGCGCACCGACGTACAGAATATCGACTTGATGAATCTCGCAGGCTTCTGCCGCAACTGCCTGTCGAATTGGCTCAAGGACGCCGCCGATGCGAAAGGCGTCGCGCTCACGAAGGACGAGAGCCGCGAAGCGGTTTACGGCATGCCCTACGAAACCTGGAAGGCGAAGCATCAGAACGAGGCTTCGCCGGCGCAGGCCGAAGCCTTCAAGAAAAGCAACGCCGGACACTGACAACGCGCAGAATGTGCAAGTCCAATCGGCGCTTTTGCGCCGATTTTTGTTGGCCTGTGGTCACTGTGGATGATCGGTGGCGTTGCCTTGACGCAAACGCCGTCAAACTTGAGTGTGAAATGCGAACGGCGCGTCTGACGGACACGCCGGATATCCGCTTCACGACAAGTTCAGGAGTATCCGATGGCCACCGCGGCTGCCGCCAAGGAAGAAACCGCCCACAGCTTTGCAAAGAGTCAGCTCAAGGCTGTCGTCGAGCGCATCGAGAAGCTGGAAGAAGAAAAGAAAGCAATCTCGGACGATATCCGCGACGTCTACGGCGAAGCCAAGGGCAACGGATTCGATGTCAAAGCGCTGCGGACCATCGTGCGCCTGCGTAAGCAGGATGCCAACGAGCGTCAGGAACAGGAGACAATCCTGGAAACTTACATGCAGGCGCTGGGGATGCTGAACTGAGAAAGCGCGTTAGCGCAGCGCGGCGGTGCGCATTCCGAACGTTGTCGTCTGAAGCAACACCGTCGCTGGTCCGGTAAATCGCTCGCAGATCAATCCCATCTGCGGATCGTCGGAGAATGTCATCGCCAGCGACGTTTTCGGTTTGACAAAATGCGCGCGCATCACTGTCATGTCCTGATCGCCGAGAACGGCGGCTCTCAGCGAGCGACTTGCGCTCGGCGCGAGGATCATGGCCCGCAGCCAGAGCTCGCTCATCTGCGTAGAAGCGAGACGGAGAATCTTTGCAGGTCGATTGCCTGCTTCATCGGGCGCGCTGTCCGCCGTTCCAGTGGATGCAACGATCTTGCTCTTGTCGAGAGGCGGCGTCACCGGCGCATAGGCCAGCGCGTCCGATGGGCTCGTTGCACTACCGGCGGTTGGCTGCGGATCGGCCGAGGCGACAACCGCGCGGGCTTTCTGCGTCGCGGATTGAACCGGACTTGCGACCTTCGCGACCTGTTCGTTGTCCCAGAAGCCGCGTGCGTTGATGACATCGACGGGCGTAGTGTCAGCTCGCGCGACAGCGGGTTTCTGCGTGGTCGCGATTGCGACCGTCTGCGGTTCGGCCGCGGCAATTTGAACGGTCGCAGCCGCTGCCGGCTTGGCGCGCGGCAGCGGAATGGATTCGACGATCTTCTCGGCTTTGGCAGCTACGGTCTCGACGGCCGCAATGGTCTTGGCTTTCAGGCCAGCGTTTTCGGCGACGGCAGAACCAGCCTCGTCTTCGTCGTCGGAATGCTTGTGAAACAGCAACCCCGCCAACAATCCGCCCGAGGGACTGGCCGGCGCTTCGGTGCCGTCGCCGCGCTTCTCGATGTCGGCCTTCGCCAGTTCGTAGCCCGCGAGCGGCTTTCCGTCGCTCGGCAGGTACACGGTCTTCTGGTCAGGGAAAACCTTGACAAGTTGCTCGCGCGACATGCGTGGCCAATACCGGATGTTGCCAACGTCGAGATGGACAAACGGCGAGCCTGATGTCGGGTAGAAGCCGACGCCGCCGCGTTGCAGGCGCAATCCGGCAAAGCGGATTTGCTCGAGCGGTACGCCCGGAATGAAGAAATCCATCGCGTGCCCCTGCATGTGCTGGCTGAACCGCGCGACGCCCGAGGAGCGGCGGCGAAGCATCGCATTGGTGGCAGGTGAGCGATAGGCTGAAATGATCTGGATCGGCTGCTTGCCGTCCACGTCGCGATAAACTTCCCAGATGATATCGAATAGACGCCGATCCATCGTGGTCTCGTCCTGGCTGCGCCAGTCGCGGAGGAAGTGATTGATCTTCTTCAACACGGCTTCGTCGTAACGGCCATTGCGCTTGAAGGTGACGGTCAGGTCTTCGTCGGAATGAGTGTGGTGAAAAGTAAGGGTCCGGGTGTCGGCGTCGGCGGTGGCGTTGTGGACCGATCGGGCACCAGCAATCAGCAGCAGAGCGGCAAGGCCCGCGCGCAGTCCGGCACGCGGAAGCGATACAGGCCCGGCGCTGCGTGGAAATCGTCCCGCCACTCAGATTTTCCCGTCAGACGTCAGTAGACCGATGAAATCCCGCCGCCCCAACCGGCGCGAGAAGGTGAACACAGTCTTAAAGGGGAATTCTTAACCGAAATTTACGCCTTGGTCCCCAGTCGATTGGCGCATGAAGCCTTCGGAGTATGGCAAAAAATGGCCGGTAGGCGAGTATGGAACCGAGCGCTTCGGCCAAAGGGTTAATGCGCAAAGGGCCCCGCTTGAGGCGGGGCCCTTAAATCGTGGTCGATGACCGGCGAATCGCGGTCTTAGCGCTGGGTCCGGCGAGCGCGAACCGGAGCGGGCGGCGGGGTCGGGGCGCCGAACAGCCGCTGGAAGAAATTCGGGCCGTTGCTGGCGAAGCTGTCGCCCGGGATGTTGAGGTTTCCGGTCGGCTTCACGTAGTTCGGCTGAGAATGCGCAACTGCGACTTCCAAATCGCGGCCCGGCGTACCTTTAAGCATCGGGATCATCGTGGCATCGCGGCCGTAGACGTCCTTGCGCATCTGCAGATTGCCCGCATCGTCCACGAACGCGGTCTGGTAGGTGATGTTCACCGGAATCGGCGTCGGGAAGTTGATATTGATTTCACTGTGACCATACATGCCGCGGATTTTTTCCGGCGTGTAGTTGTCCTTCGGTAGCGCAATGCCGAGCAGCGTCGCGGCGTACTGATCCGGATACTGCACACGCATGCAGCCGTGGCTGAACGCGCGATCTTCCTTGGCGAACAGGTTCTTGTCTGGCGTGTCGTGCTGATAGACGAGGAACTTGTTCGGGAAGTTAAAGCGGATTCGACCGAGCGCGTTCGCTTCGCCCGGTGGCTGCGAAATGCGGACGCTGCCATCCTGTGCGCGCGAAAGTTTCAGGCCCATGCGCTCGAGCACCTGCGGATCCTGCTGCAGGGCGGGCAGATACTCGTTGTAGATGATCGACGGCGGCACGTTCCATGTCGGATTGACGGTGATGAACTTCATCGTCTCCGAGAGAAGCGGCGTTGCATGCGTGCCCGGCTTGCCGGTCACGACGCGCGTGGTCCAGACCTGAGCGCCGTTCTGCATGACCTTGAGCGTGTAGTCCGGAACGTTGAGGATAACGTACGCGTTGCCGAGCGAAGCCACGCCCAGTTCGCGCGGCAGCCAGCGCCAGCGTTCCATGTTCACGCGGACGATGTCGATCTGCTTGTCCTTCTTCGGACCGTTCAACGCGCGCACTGTCTGGTCGTCGAGGATTCCGGTCGCTTTCAGGTCATTGCTGGCCTGGAACTTGCGGACGGCTTCCGAAACCTTCGCATCGTAGTGTGCGTCGTCGGGGTTCTCGGTGACATTGAGCTTGGCGCGGATCATCGGAACGCGCGCGTCTTCCATCACCTCGGGAGCCGGGCCCTTCTTGGGCGGCTTGATAAACTTCAGCGCCGCGCCTTCGGCGATTTGTTTGGAGGTATCTTCAGCTGCGCCGCGAAGCATCGCGAGCTTCGCCTTGAGCGCCTGATAGCCCTTGTGCTGCGGATTATAGCCGTCGAGCGCTGCTGATGCGTCCTTGGCCGTCGACACGTTGATGAGAACCTCAACCGGATCGATAGGGTGTTCCGGATACTGGATGTCGGGGCTCACACGCGACCAGTGCATACGGCCGCTCTGCGCCTGACGCGCATAGTCAAGCATGCTCTCGGTCAGTTTAAGTTCGGCTTCGGCAAGTGCATCGGCCGAAGTCGCCGCTGCGAAATCGGGTGTCGGGTAATCGGCGGGATCGAGACCTTCCGCGGCGGCATCTTTCAGCCGCGAGACGATGGCCTTGCCGCGCTCGTTGAGCGCGCCGCCGTCGGTCCAGAGCGACGCATAGTTGCGGTCCTTGTAGAAATTCTCCACCGCCGTGCGCTCATTTTTTCGGTCAAAATATTTCGCGCCCTTCGTTGCGATCAGGTCGCGCAGTTTTTCAGCGGAAGGTGAAATTGCTGTAGCGACATCGGCCTTCGGTGTTTCGATGGCAGGTACCGCGGTTGAGGTCGCAGGAACAACTGCCGGCGTCGCAGGCTCTTCCTTCTTCGCGGTCTCTGCGGACGGCGCGGGCACCGTCATGGTTGCGGCTGTCGGAGCGGCGGGAGCCATTGCAGGTGTTGCAGCGTCAACCTTCACATCTGCTGCCGGCGGCGTCGGAACGTTTGCAGGCGCGGGAGGCGTGACGGTGGAATCGATCGTCAGCGGCTTGGTCGAATTCGCGTCGGTCGATTGTGCCTGCGCGTCCGACGCAACGACGGCGATGAACGTTGCGGCGACGGCCACCAGCACCCGATCGAATCCGGTCGAAACAGTTCGGCCGCTCGTATAGTCACGCATTCTCGCACCCCTTGGGTGAAACTGCCCCGGCATGGAACAGCTCAATGATCTGAAACGTCGGAACCGTGCAAACCCGGCTTCGGCCTTGGCCGCGCGTCCCGCGTCTTTGAAATTCGGCGAGACCGTACACGCGCCGGATAAAGGCGGCCAGCGCCGCCCAATCAACTCGTAGTCAACGGCCGGACACTGACTTCAATTCGGCTTCGCTTGCAACGGTTTGCGCATATTGCCACGCGCTTTTTCGAGCGTTGTCGCCGGGCTGCAACGGTCGCGTTGCAGGTTCTGCACCCGCTCCACATCGCCGCCGCAATTTGGATGATCCGGGGCTAGCCTGCGGTGTCCGGCGATGCCGTTTCGGGTGCCCCGGCTTCGGCTTCCTCGAGCTTGCGGTAGAGCGTCGAGCGGCCGATTTTCAGCCGCCGCGCGACCTCCGACATTTGCCCGCGATAATGCGAGATCGCGAAACGGATCGCCTCGGCCTCGATCTCATCGAGCGGCCGGATTTCCCCATCGCCACCGACCATCATGAGTGCCCCGTAGGCTGATTGAAACTTTGGCGAGGCAATGGGCGCAATAGGTATTTCGATACCGTTTATGGGCTCGTTGGCTTGCGCGGCTGAAACCGCGACTGCGGGCGCTTCAGGCACGTCTGTCATCGCCACGACATGCGGGAAATCCGCAGCCTCAAGCTGCGAGCCTTCGCTCATGACCACCGCGCGATAGACGGCGTTCTCGAGTTGCCGGACGTTTCCCGGCCAAGCCATCTGGCCGAGCATGCTCATCGCATCGCCGGACACGGTCGCGATCGGCCGATTTTCCTCTGCACAGAACCGCGCAACGAAATGGCGAACGAGATGTGGGATGTCCTCGCGGCGCGCACGCAGCGGCGGGATCGTTAGCGGCAGGACATGAAGCCGATAGAACAGGTCTTCGCGAAATTGACCGGCCTTCACGCGGTCGAGCAGATTGCGGTTGGTCGCCGACACGATGCGCACATCGACCTTCACAGGCTTCCGTCCGCCGACCGCTTCAACCTCGCCCTGTTGTAACGCGCGCAGCAGTTTCACCTGAGCGGCGAGCGGCAATTCGCTGATCTCGTCCAGGAACAGCGTGCCGCCATTGGCCTCGACGAATTTGCCGGCGTGCTTTTCGGTGGCGCCGGTGAACGCGCCCTTCTCGTGACCGAACAGAATCGACTCGACTAGATTTTCCGGCAGCGCGCCGCAATTTACTGCGATAAAGGGCTTGGCGCAGCGTTCGCTCGACCCATGAATGGCTCTGGCGATCAATTCCTTGCCGACGCCGGATTCACCTTCGATCAGGACAGGGATCGCTGAAGACGCGGCCTTCTTGCCCATTGCGATGACATTTTCCATCGCCTCCGAGCGTGTGACGATGTCTTTAAATGTCAGCTTGCCTTCGCGGCTGTGACGAATGCGCTGCAGCTCGCCTTTCAGCGCGCTGGCATTGAGCGCGTTGCGCAAGGAAACCTGAAGCCGCTCCAGACCAACTGGCTTCACGACGAAATCATGCGCGCCGGAGCGCATTGCCGAGATGACATTGTCGATACCGCCGTGCGCGGTCTGCACAATGACGGGAATGTCGATTTCGAGTTCGCGCAATTTCGCAAGCACGCCCATGCCGTCAAGTCCCGGCATGACGAGATCGAGCACCATCGCATCGACGCTCTTGGCGTCGGCGTCCGTCAACCGGGCCATTGCAGCATCGCCGCTTTCGACGACGACAGTCTCGTAGCCGCATCGCTGCACCATGCTTTCGACAAGGCGGCGCTGAACGGCGTCATCGTCGGCAATCAGGATGGTCACGGCCATGGCGTTCCTCACGCTTCTCTACTATCTGTCTCGAATCGGGGCACTCTCGCCGATGCCGATTAACGCCCTCTTAAGAGTTCGGGGCCGACGGGGATCGCGATGAACTTGCACAGGTTGGAATGATGGCTTCACGCGCGACATCCGCTCTCCGCAAATCTCCCGCAAAACCGAAGAAGGCCGTGAAGCCTTCCGGGCTGCCCGAATGGAATCTGGGCGATCTTTATTCGTCGATCGATGCACCGGAGATTGCGCGCGACCTCGCGAAGCTCGATGCGGACTGTGTTGCATTCGAGAATGCGTACAAGGGCAAGATTGCGGAGGCTGTTGCAAGGCCGGAGGGCGGAACGTGGCTTGCGGACGCGGTCAAAAACTACGAGGCCATCGACGATCTCGCGGGCAGGCTCGGGTCGTTCGCCGGCCTTGCGCATGCGGGAAACACCGTCGATCCGGCGATCTCGAAATTCTATGGCGACGTGTCCGAGCGCATCACGGCGGCGTCCGTGCATTTGCTGTTCTTCGCGCTCGAACTTAACCGTGTTGATGACGCTGTGCTCGAGCGCGCGATGCAAACACCGGCGCTCGGTCACTATCGTCCTTGGATCGAAGATCTGCGGAAGGACAAGCCTTATCAGCTTGAGGACCGCGTCGAGCAGTTGTTTCACGAGAAATCGCAAACGGCTTACGGCGCGTGGAACAGGCAGTTCGATCAGACGATCTCCACTTTGCGTTTCAAGGTCGGAACCAAGGAACTCGCGATCGAGCCGACGCTCAATCTTTTGCAGGATCGCAAGCCCGCAAACCGCAAGGCTGCAGCGCAGGCGCTCGCAAAAACTTTCAAGGCGAACGAGCGCACGTTTGCGCTCATCACCAACACGCTTGCGAAGGACAAGGAAATTTCGGATCGCTGGCGCGGCTTCAAGGACATTGCGGATTCGCGCCATCTCAACAATCGTGTTGAGCGTGAAGTGGTCGACGCGCTGGTTGCGTCCGTGCGTGCGGCGTATCCACGGCTGTCGCACCGCTACTACAAAATGAAGGCGCGCTGGTTCGGCAAGAAGTCGATGCCGTTCTGGGATCGCAACGCGCCGCTGCCGTTCGCCGCGACCGGCCAGATCGGATGGGGCGAAGCGAAAAGCACGATCCTCAAAGCCTATGGCGATTTCTCGCCGCAAATGGCGAGCATTGCCGAGAGGTTTTTCACCGACCGCTGGATCGATGCGCCGGTCCGTCCGGGAAAAGCGCCCGGTGCGTTCTCGCATCCGACCACGCCGTCGGCGCACCCGTATGTGCTGATGAACTACCAGGGCAAGCCGCGCGACGTGATGACGCTGGCGCATGAACTGGGTCACGGCGTGCATCAGGTGCTGGCGGCGAAGCAGGGCGCGCTGATGGCGCCGACGCCGCTGACGCTCGCCGAGACCGCGAGTGTGTTCGGCGAGATGCTGACGTTCAAACGCTTGCTCGCGCAGACCAAGAACACGAAACAGCGCCAGGCTCTGCTGGCCGGCAAGGTCGAGGACATGATCAATACGGTCGTGCGCCAGATCGCATTCTATTCATTCGAACGCGCCGTTCACACTGAGCGTCGCAACGGCGAGCTCACCGCGCAGCGTATCGGCGAAATCTGGCTCAGCGTCCAAAGCGAGAGTCTCGGCCCGGCCATCGAAATCAAGCCGGGCTACGAGACTTACTGGATGTATATCCCGCACTTCATCCACTCGCCGTTCTATGTCTATGCCTACGCCTTCGGCGACTGCCTCGTGAATTCGCTCTATGCGGTCTATGAGCGCGCCTCCGACGGTTTCGCGGAGCGGTATCTCGCCATGCTCTCGGCGGGCGGCACCAAGCACTACTCGGAGTTGCTCAAACCGTTTGGTCTCGACGCCAAGGACCCGACGTTCTGGGACGGCGGATTGTCGGTCATCGAGGCGCTGATTGCCGAGCTCGAAACGATGGGCTGACGGCATGGCGTCATCCCCATTTTTGAACGCCGCATAACTCTTATTCACGTCACCAGATCGGCGTCCCGCCGTTGCCCTGACCCGGCAATTCGGGTATTTCCGCGTTGAACAGAGACACGGCTGGAGGCTCAAATGGCTGATCACAGTGAAGTCGCCTACACCAAGGCAGACGGCATGGACTACAAGGCGCACGAGGAAACCTACGAGGGCTTTCTCATGCTGACGAAGTACGGCACGCTGACCGTGATCGCAATCGTCGGCCTGATGGCGATTTTCCTCACCTGATCCGAACTTCGGAGTTCACCGGCAGCCTTGCCGGTGGTTAAGTCATGCGCGGCCCGGCGGCCGCGGGAGGCGTCATGAAAATTGCGATTGCCAAAGAAGTCGACGCGGCCGAACCGCGCGTCGCCGCGACACCGGAGACCGTGAAGAAATTCAAGGCGCTCGGTATGGATGTCGCGATCGAGCCGGGTGCCGGTCTCAAGTCCGGCCTGCTCGATTCCGAATACGCGGTGGCGGGTGCAATCGTCAGCGCCGATGCCGTCAAAGATGCTGACATCGTCGTCAAGGTGAAGCGACCCGAGTCGTCCGAGCTTTCCAAATACAAGAAGGGCGCATTGGTCATCGCGATCATGGACCCTTATGGCAATGACGCGGCGCTCAAAGCAATTGCGTCGGCTGGCGTATCGGCGTTCGCGATGGAACTGATGCCGCGCATTACGCGCGCGCAGGTGATGGACGTGCTGTCGTCGCAGGCCAATCTCGCAGGCTATCGCGCGGTGATCGAATCCGCGGAAGCCTTCGGCCGCGCATTCCCGATGATGATGACTGCGGCGGGTACCGTTCCTGCCGCCAAAGTGTTCGTGATGGGCGTCGGCGTCGCCGGCCTGCAGGCGATTGCGACCGCGCGCCGTCTCGGTGCCGTTGTGACGGCAACCGACGTCCGTCCCGCTGTTAAAGAGCAGGTTGAATCGCTTGGCGCGAAGTTTCTCGCGGTCGAGGATGAGGAATTCAAGCAGGCCGAAACCGCAGGCGGCTACGCCAAGGAAATGTCGAAAGAGTATCAGGCCAAGCAGGCTGCGCTCACGGCAGAACACATCAAGAAGCAGGATATCATTATCACCACCGCGCTTATTCCGGGCCGGCCCGCGCCGAAGCTTGTCAGCGCCGACATGGTGAAGTCAATGAAGCCTGGTTCGGTGCTCGTCGATCTTGCGGTCGAGCGTGGCGGCAATGTCGAAGGCGTGAAGGCAGGCGAAGTCACCGACATCAACGGCGTGAAGATCGTCGGCTTCTCCAATCTCGCGGGCCGCGTCGCGGCGTCCGCATCCGCTCTTTATGCAAAAAATCTGTTTTCATTCATCGAGACGTTGATCGACAAGGCGACCAAGTCGCTCGCCGTGAAGTGGGACGACGAACTCGTGAAAGCCACCGCGCTGACCAAAGACGGCGCGGTCATTCATCCGAACTTCCAGCCGAAGGCGTAAAGGAGCACAGCCATGCATGGTATCGAGGCCGTCGATCCGTTCGTCTTCCGTCTGTCGATTTTCGTTCTCGCCGTTTTCGTTGGCTACTTTGTAGTGTGGTCGGTGACGCCCGCGCTGCATACGCCCCTGATGTCGGTGACGAATGCCATCTCCTCAGTCATCGTCGTCGGCGCGTTGCTTGCGGTTGGCGTGTCGCTGGCTGGCGATGGCGGGACGATCTGGGCGCGCGCGTTCGGTTTCATCGCGCTGATTTTCGCCTGCGTGAACATTTTCGGCGGGTTTCTGGTCACCCAGCGCATGCTGGCGATGTATCAGAAGAAAAAGAAGTAAGGGGCGGCCATGAGCGCAAACCTCTCAGCCCTTCTTTATCTCGTCGCGGGCGTCCTGTTCATTCTGTCGTTGCGCGGACTGTCGAGCCCCGCTTCGTCTCGTCAAGGCAACTGGTTCGGCATGATCGGCATGACGATTGCGGTCGTCACGACGCTGGCCGCGCATCCGCCGGGCGATGTCATCGGCTGGATTCTCGTGATCCTCGGCATTGGAATCGGCGGCGGCATCGGCGCGGTGATTGCGCGCAAGGTACCGATGACCTCGATGCCAGAACTCGTCGCGGCGTTTCACTCGCTGGTCGGTATGGCGGCGGTTCTGGTTGCGGCTGGTGCATTCTATGCTCCTGCGGCCTTCGACATCGGAACCCGCGGCAACATCCACGCATCGAGCCTCGTCGAAATGTCGCTCGGCGTCGCCATCGGCGCGCTGACGTTTACCGGTTCGGTTATCGCCTTCGCGAAATTGTCGGGCCGCATGAGCGGCGCGCCAATCATGTTGCCGTTCCGGCATGCCATCAACATCGCGTTGGCTGCAGCATTGATCTTCTTTATCTACGGCCTTGTCGTATCGCAGAGTTCTTTCGACTTCTGGATGATCACGATCCTCGCGCTCGTTCTCGGCGCTCTCATCATCATCCCGATCGGCGGCGCCGATATGCCCGTCGTGATCTCGATGCTGAACTCGTATTCGGGTTGGGCGGCAGCGGGCATCGGCTTCACGCTCGGTAACTCCGCGCTCATTATCACGGGCGCGCTTGTCGGTTCATCCGGTGCGATCCTGTCCTACATCATGTGCCACGCCATGAACCGCTCCTTCATCTCAGTCATTCTCGGCGGCTTCGGCGGCGAGACGTCGGGCGGGCCGGCGGCTGGCGGCGGCGAAGTGAAGCCGGTCAAACTCGGTTCTGCTGACGACGCGGCTTTCATCATGAAGAACGCGCAGAAGGTCATCATCGTGCCGGGCTACGGCATGGCGGTGGCACAGGCACAACATGCTTTGAGAGAGATGGCAGACACGCTCAAGAAAGAGGGCGTCGAGGTGAAGTACGCCATTCACCCGGTGGCGGGCCGCATGCCAGGACACATGAACGTGCTCTTGGCCGAAGCTAACGTGCCTTACGACGAAGTGTTCGAGCTTGAGGACATCAATTCCGAATTCGCGCAGGCCGACGTTGCCTTCGTGATCGGCGCGAACGACGTGACCAATCCGGCGGCGGAAGAAGACCCGAAGTCGCCGATTTACGGCATGCCGGTGCTTCAGGTCTGGAAGGCGGGCACCGTGATGTTCATCAAGCGCTCGCTGGCATCAGGTTATGCAGGCGTGGACAATCCACTGTTTTATCGCGACAACACCATGATGCTGCTTGGTGACGCGAAGAAAATGACGGAGAACATTGTCAAGGCGCTGTAACGCGTACGCCGAGTCTCACCGACAGGAGGGCAGGATGGCCGACAACAAGTCAAAGCGCGGTGGCGCTGATGCCGCGTTGATTGCGTTGAGTGAACCCTACGAAGTCCGTTACTGGTCCAAGAAGCTGAGGATTACGCCGGCCAAGCTGAAGGCCACCGTCAAGAAGGTCGGCCACTCCGCGAAGAAGGTCGAGGCCTATATCAAGGAGCAGAAGCACAAGGCGCGCGACCGTGCGCTGATCGCGCTGAGCCAGCCTTACGAAGTTCGCTACTGGTCGAAGAAGCTGAAGATCACGCCCGCGGCGTTGAAGGCCGCCGTCAAGGCCGTCGGTCATTCGTCGAAGAAGGTGACAGCCTACGTCATGGCGAAGAAGAAGAGGAAGAAGACTGCCAAGAAAAAGAAGAAGGCGGCGAAGAAGAAATAGCCCCTCACAACTTGTTTGATTTCAAATGCGAGCGGCCAGCGCCATTTCTCGCGCTGGCCGTTCGGTTTTGACGGGGCGAATTCGCCTAGGAGCCTTTCGGCAGGCGATAGAGTGCGCAGAGCTTATTGCCGTCCGGATCGCGCAGATAGGCGATGTACATTTTCATGTCGCCCATGCCGCGAATGCCGGGCGGGTCTTCGCAGGTCGTGCCGCCGTTCGCGACGCCGGTCGCGTGCCATGCCTGCGCTTCTTCAGGCGACGCGGCCGTAAATCCGATGGTGCCGCCATTGGCGAAAGTTGCCGCCTTGCCGTCGATCGGTTTCGACACGGCAAACGTGCCGGTTTTGGTGCGATAGAAGATGCGGTGACGATCGACGATTGCAGGTTGCACGCCGAGCGTGCCAAGTAGCTTGTCGTAAAACGCCTTGGCCTTGTCGAGATCGTTCGTCCCGATCATGATGTGCGAGAACATTCTGCGTCTCCTCCCATAAACAGCGCCATTGGTTACGGCATCTTGGCTGAGCACGCAATTTGCTTCTGCATTAAGAGGCCGCTATCCCATGCGATGAGAAAATACTGTGATGGCCATACTTCATCGGATCAAAACGCTATAGTGCCGCTATGAAATCTCTTCTTCCGTTTGTCGCCGCGTCGTTTTCTATTTTCATCCCTCAGAATGCGCAGGCCGCGACGCTCGACGGCGCGGCGATGAATTGGCTGCTCTCGCTGCCGTTCGTCGGATTGCTCCTGACGATTGCGCTCGGGCCGCTGCTGTTCCCGAAAGTCTGGCACAATCACTACGGCAAGATTGGCGCTGCCTGGGCCGCGCTTGCGCTCGCCGCGATCGCCTCGATCGCCGGCGGCGCGGCGATGGCCGCGTCGTTCGTGCACGCCATGCTGGCGGAGTATATGAGTTTCATTGTGTTGTTGTTCGCGCTCTACACGGTTGCGGGTGGCATTCTCGTGACCGGCGACATTAAGGGCACGCCTTGGACCAATACAGGCATTCTTGTATTCGGCACGATGATTGCGAGTATTGTCGGGACCACCGGCGCGGCGATCATTCTCATCCGGCCGCTTCTTCGTGCCAACGCCGCGCGGCCTCACAATACGCACGTCGTGATCTTTTTCATTATCCTGGTCGCGAATGTAGGAGGCGCGTTGAGCCCGCTTGGCGATCCGCCGTTGTTCGTCGGTTTTTTGCGCGGTGTTGATTTTTTCTGGACCGCACAAAATCTCTGGCTGCAAACGGCGATCGTCGCCGGGTTGTTGCTTGCTATGTTCGTTGCGATCGACCTTTGGCACTATCGCACTGAAGACAAGCCTGTGGCGGCGAAAGCTGCGACGCCGGTCGTCATTCGCGGCCTCGTGAATCTGCCTCTGATCGGCGCGATTATTGCCAGCATCTTGATTGCTGCCGTTGTAAAAACGGGAGTTGCGTTCGACATGCTCGGCACCAAGGTGGCGATCGAAAATCTCCTGCGCGATCTTGTGCTTGTCGTCATCGCCCTGCTGTCGCTTTGGTTGACGAAAGATGAACACCGCGCTGCGAACGGCTTTACTTGGGAGCCGATCAGAGAAGTGGCAAAACTATTTGCCGCAATTTTTACAGCCATCGTTCCGGTGCTGGCGATGCTCGAAGCCGGCCGTAACGGAGCCTTCGCATGGCTGCTTTCGGCAGTCACCGCGCCGGATGGCAGCCCGCACGAGGCAGCTTATTTCTGGTTTGCCGGCCTGATGTCGGCACTGCTCGACAATGCCCCGACCTATCTGCTGTTCTTTCAGTTGGCAGGTGGTGATGCTGAGGTGTTGATGGCCAAATTGTCCGGGACGCTGGCGGCGATTTCGATGGGTGCAGTCTATATGGGCGCGCTGACATATATCGGAAACGCTCCAAACTTCATGATCTATACAATTGCGATGGAGCGCGGCATCAAGATGCCGAGCTTTTTCGGATACATGCTGCGGGCAGGCATCATCCTGATCCCCTTGCTTGCCTTGTTGACTGTTCTTCCCCTAGCTCCGGCGCTTAAATTGCGCTGATCGACACGACGATTCCCGATCGCTGCTCTTGAGCTATTCGAATCTTGAATCGACCGGAATCCTCCGAAAGTGAGCGATTGCCATCGATCCGTCGCAGTTGATCCCTCAATCGGCCCCAAAGTTCCAGCATCTCATCCGCTGCGGGGAGTTGTTGGAAATGGTTGTCAAGTTTCTCTCGAAATACATCCTGGAAGTGATCCCATCGGTCGTTGCGACGGTCGTCGGTGCTTACATCGTCACGCACTACATCAACGCCAAGCCGGACGCCGACAAACCGAAGTCTCACGTCGCCGCGCCTGCGCAGCCCGCCAAGGCCGAAGAGCCGGTGAAGGCGGTTGAAGCCCCTGCCGCCAAGCCCCCAGCAAAGTCCGAGGCTAAGACTGAACCGGAGCCGGCTGCGAAGCCCGAGAAATCCTCCGAGACGGCCAGTATCCCTGCCGAACCGCGCCGCTTTTTCCATCCGAAGCCGCGGACGAAGCTGCCGGCCGAAACCGCGAAGGTCGAAGACACCCGCGATGCGAATGAGATCGCTCGCGAGGCGATCGCGCGGCTGCGTAGTTCGGAACCGGCCCAAGCCGTTGAAGCCCCACGTGCGCAGCCGGCTCCGCGCCAGCCTGAGCGAGCGAACGTTGGTGTGACCTATGTTCCGGCATCGGCACCGATTCAGGCGCCGCCGGTCCAGCCGCTTCCGTCGGCAACGAACATGGTCCCGCCGCTGAACGAAACGACAATGGTTGCGCCGGCGCCTCAGCCCCCCATTGTGCGCGAGACCGATGCCTCCCGGCCGATGCCGCCGGCGGACATTCCATCGCGTCCTCTCGACATCCGGGCGAAGGAACGCACCTCCGTTGCCGAGGACGTTGTCGCCACCGCGAAGTCCGTATTTCACGCGGTCATTCCCGGCACGAACTGAACGGCAAAGCTGTCGCGCAAATAAAAACGCGGGCTTTGAGGCCCGCGTTTTCGCATTCAGATCCGAATTCTCTTAGCGAGGACCGCCACGGCCGCCGCCGGCACCGCCGCGACCGCCGCCCATGCCGCCGCGCTCTGCGCCCGGACCGGCACCGAAGGCCGGCTTCGGCTTCATCGGCAACAGGCCTTCGCGCTGCAATTTCTTGCGCGCCAGCTTGCGGGCGCGGCGAACGGCTTCCGCCTTCTCGCGGGCCTTCTTCTCGGATGGCTTTTCGTAATGGCCGCGGAGCTTCATCTCGCGGAAAATGCCCTCGCGCTGCATCTTCTTCTTCAGCGCCTTGAGAGCCTGGTCGACATTGTTATCGCGAACGAGAACCTGCACGCGGCATCCTCTTTTCTGATCGGTTTGAAATTCTGCTGATTTTGAAGAGCCGACAAAGGCCATGCCCTTCACATCAAGGGCGCGGATGTATCAGAGGAAATGCGAATTGTCCACCTGCAGCCCGGCTGTCCTAGTCTGATTTTGCAGGCTTTTTGGCTATTTTCCGGTCGGCTTGGCGGGTTTCACCTCGATGACATGGCCCATTTTCCGGCCCGGACGCGCTGCGCCCTTGCCGTAGAGATGCACGGTCGCGCCGGGCTTGCCGAGCCATTGGGCATAGCCGTCGATATCGCTGCCGATGAGGTTCGTCATCGTCACCTCGCCGTGGCGAATCGGATGAGCAAGCGTCCAGCCGGCAATGGCGCGGATATGCTGCTCGAACTGCGAGATGGATGCGCCGTCCAGCGTCCAGTGCCCGGAATTGTGCACGCGAGGCGCAATCTCGTTGACCATCAGCGTCGTGCCGGAAGAGCCGGGCACGACGAACATCTCGACGGCCAGTACACCGACGTAATTCAGCGCAGTCGCGATGCGTGTTGCGGTGTCTCGGGCCTGTGCAGCGAGCGCCTCGGAAATTTTTGCGGGAACGTGCGAGAATTTCAGGATGTGATCGCGATGCTCGTTTTCCGTCACATCGTAACAGACGACTTCGCCATCTGCGCCGCGCGCGGCGATCACCGAGATTTCCCGCTCGAACGGAACGAACGATTCAAGAATGGCGGACTTGGTCTGCAGGTCACTCCAGATAGCGTCGGCATTGTAGCCTTCACGAACCATCGCCTGGCCCTTGCCGTCGTACCCAAAGCGGCGGGTCTTGAGCACAGCAGGCAGGCCGATCGCCGCAGTGGCAGCTTTCAATCCTGCAGCTGAGCCGACGTCGGCATATTTTGCGGTGGCGATGCTGAGGGACTGCACGAAGTTTTTTTCGGCGAGACGATCCTGCGTTGTTTCCAGAACCTTCGGGTCCGGTAGCACCACGCGGCGAGCCGCCAGAATCATCGCTGCGGACGCGGGGATATTCTCGAACTCGTAAGTAATGACATCGACGTCCGACGCAAAGAGTTCCAGTGCCTCGACATCGGCGTATTCTGCGCAGGTCGCCTTCTGCACGACGTCAAAAGCAGGCGAGTCAGGATCGGGCGAAAAAATATGCGTCTTCAGTCCGAGACGCGCCGCGGCCATTGCCAGCATCCGGCCCAACTGTCCACCGCCCAGAATGCCGACGGTGTCGCCCGGCTTCAGCGTCACCCGATTGAGGGATGTCACTTAGCGTCCTCGGGTCGTTCGCGGACTGCTTCGGTTTGCTGCTTGCGCCATGCCGCAAGCCTTGTCGCAAGCCCCGCATCGGTCAAAGCCAGCACGCTTGCCGCGAGAAGGGCGGCGTTGATCGCACCGGCTTTTCCAATTGCCAAAGTACCGACCGGAATTCCGGCGGGCATTTGTACGATCGAATAAAGCGAATCCATGCCGGACAGCGCCTTGGATTCCACAGGCACGCCGAACACGGGAAGCTCCGTCAATGATGCAGCCATACCCGGGAGATGCGCCGCACCGCCTGCGCCCGCGATCACAACCTTGAATCCGGCGGCCTTCGCGCCCTTGGCAAATTTATAAAGCCGGTCCGGGGTGCGGTGGGCTGAAACGATCTGCGCCTCGTGCGCGATGCCGAGCGCCGTGAGGGTTTCGGCAGCATGTTTCATGGTGTCCCAGTCGGACTGGCTTCCCATGATGATGGCAACGGGGGCGGTCATGAAAAAACGTCTTTATGGCCTCGAAACAGGAGGCGGATTTTAGGGTTCGAATTTGGGGTGGCAAGTTGCAGGGAAAGGAATAGCCTTTCGGGGTCAACACCGGCAAGTCCCCTTAAAGCCTTGGGACGACTGAATTGGCCAAGAAAGTTACCAAGAAATCTGCAAAACGAGCCGGGACGGGAACACGTTCCCGCGAGCCAAAGGCGAAGGCTCCTCGGATCTCGTCAGCCGAAAAAACCATTCGTGCGCTCAGGACCAAGCTCGCTGGCGCGAACGCGCGAATCGATGAGCTTCAGGCCTGGGCCGATACCGACTTTCTGCTCAACATCTTTAATCGGCGTGGCTTCGAACGCGAGCTTGCGCGATCGATTGCTTACATCAAACGCTATGCGGCGACCGCCGCGCTGATCGTGCTGGATGTCGATCGGCTCAAGCCCGTCAACGACACGCATGGTCATGCCGCAGGCGATGCCGTGCTCAAGGGCGTCGTCGAAGTCCTGATGCGTCACGTCCGCTCCTCCGATGTCGTCGGACGGCTCGGCGGCGATGAGTTCGGTCTGTTGCTGTGGAATTTGTCCGAAGAGCATGCGCTAGCGAAAGCGAAAGCCCTCGAAGGCGCGATCGATCAACTGACATTCGTTTTCAAGGGGCATGCCGTGAATGCAGGGGCGTCGGCGGGCGTTGCTCTGCTCGGTCCGCTGGATGATGCAACAACGATTTTGGAGAAAGCCGATCGCGCGATGTACGAGCGCAAGGGGGCTAGGCGCGATTTGAGACCTGTTCAGGTCAGGCGATGATATCGGGCGTGATCTGGTCTTCGATGAAAGAAATCCGGTCGCGCAACTGCAGTTTCCGTTTCTTCAGCCGCTGCATCCGCAACAGATCTGGTGCGGGCGATTGTTGCAGCGCTTCGATGGCGGCATCGAGATCGCGGTGCTCCTGCTGAAGCCGCGCCAATTCGGCAGCGAAATCGTTGTTGTCCTGCTCTGCCATAACCGTGCGTGACTTTATTCGATCGGACTTTCAGCAAGTTGTCGCTTGCCGCCATGCGGCTAAGTCATTGCAGAAAACCGGAGCCAGTTCCAGCCGCGGTATCAAGGGGTGGTTCCGTCACGATTCGTTTCCAACGATACAAAATATCGCAGGGACAGTTTTTCAAATCCCTGTCGACAGAACCAAGCACTCATGTAGACTTGGTCGTCCAGAATTAAATCTGAGGTCCAACGTCCTACGGAGGCTTCTTATGGCAATTCAGGCGCATCTCGTTGAACTGGAACGAAAACACGAAGTTCTGGAAAACGAATTGCACGATGCTCTCAAGCATCTTTCCACGGACGACCTCCAAATCATCGAACTGAAGCGCCGCAAGTTGGTGCTCAAGGACGAAATCGAGCGTCTCCGCCATTCGGCCAGTATCACTGTTCACTGATACCCGCCCGTAAATCCTCGCATTTTTCCATTCCGGAAGCGCAGTCGGACCTCGTCACATCTCGACGAGAGCCGCGACGCGCTCCGCTATGGCCAAAGAGGATGTCAGGCCCGGAGATTCGATCCCGAACAGGTTCACCAGACCGGGAAGGCCGTGGTCCGCCGACCCCTGAATGACGAAGTCCTGCCGAGCGATCTCGGGCGGCACAATTTTTGGGCGGATACCCGCATAGCTCGGACTGAGTGCACCATCGGGCAGTGACGGCCAGTAGCGGCGGATGGCGGGATAGAACCGTTCCGCGCGCGCAGGATCGACCATGTAATCAAGCTCCTTCACCCATTCCACATCGGGTCCGAATTTGGCCTGCCCCCCAAGATCGATGGTGAGGTGGACGCCTAATCCGCCAGCCTCGGGCACCGGATAGATCAGATGCGAGAAGGGTACGCGCGTGCTGCAACTGAAATAATTGCCCTTGGCGTAATACGCGGTGGGAATATGCTCGGCGGGCATTCCTTCAATAGATCGCGCAATCGCAGGTGCTGACAATCCCGCTGAGTTGATGAGCAACCGGCAGCCGAGGGTCATCGGCGCATCGCCTCCGACCTCGACCTCGAAGCCATCAGCATTCGATTTTGCGCGAACCAGTGGCGCGTGAAAGGCGAGGGCACCTCCGTCGTCCTCGATCTCGCCGCGCAGCGACAGCATGTAGGCATGGCTGTCGACGATGCCGGTCGAGGGCGACAGCAGCGCGCCGGTGCAGCTGAGTGCGGGTTCGAGCGCGCAAGCCTCTGCGCCGCTCAGCGGTGTCATGTCGTCCACGCCATTGGCTTCGGCATGCGCCTTGATCGACGCGAGTTTGCTGTTTTCGCTTTCGCTTGTAGCAACGATCAGCTTGCCGCAGCGGCGATGGGCGATCCCGCGTTCGCTGCAATACGTATAGAGCATCTTCTTTCCGCTGACGCAGAGCTGCGCCATGAGGCTACCAGCCGGATAGTAGATACCGGCGTGGATTACTTCGCTGTTGCGCGATGAAGTTCCCGTGCCGATGTCGCCGGCAGCTTCCAGCACGATCACTTCAAGTCCCGCCTGCGCGAGGCGGCGCCCTACCGCAAGGCCGACGACACCCGCGCCGACAACGACGCAGTCAATTCGCTCCATGCACAGAGCCCGCCTGCGTTGTGTTTCTCGTGATCATTTCTTGCACAAGCCGCTTCGCTGCGGTGCAGCCTTCGTTAGCGTTTCGTTAAGCATAGGCGCCCATTTGCCTGCATTTAAATCAGTTTGTTCGCACCGCGCAGTACGCGTTTACCCGATTCAAACGGGTGCAACCAGAGAGTGTCCCTGAAGAATTCCGCGGAATTGAAATGACGGGCTGGCAGAAGCAGGCGCGCGTACATACAGCGACCATCATCCGGTTCGTTGCGATTGCGCTTGCCGCAGTTTTGCTCAGCAATCAGGCGTTGGCACAGATCGCCGCCACGCCCGACGGATCGTTCGTGGCCGTTCCTGCGCCCTCATCGCGAGCAATGCTGTGGCAAATGCTGGTCGGCGGTTTCGTCGTCTTCGCATTTCTCGGCTCAATCATTCTCTGGATCATGTCGGCGTTGCAACGTGTCCAGCGGCGTCATCGCTATGACACTGCCTTCGTGCAGACAACGCTCAACAGGTTGAGCCAGGGCATGGTGATGGTGAACCGCAGCGGCCGGGTCATCTTCATCAACGATCGCTATCTCGAAATGTACGGGCTTTCGAGGTCGGATCTGAAGCCCGGCATGACGTCGCAGGAATTGGTCGAACTTCGGCACCGCAAAGGCGTGCTCGGGCACGGGATCGAGGAATTCCGCAAGCTCATCGATACGTCAGCCTCCCATTTCACCGAACTGCCGGATGGACGGTCGATTTCCGTGCAGCATCGCAAATTCGCGACCGGCGGCATGGTGTCGTTGCACGACGACTGCACCGATCAGCGCAAGCTGATGAAGGAACTCGCAAATACCAAAGGGTTCCTGGAATCGGTGATCGACAACATCCCGGTTTGCGTTTCGGTCAAATCGATCGAAGACCGGCGCTATATCCTGGCCAACCGTGCCTTTGAAATTTACTGCGGTATGGAACGGGACGAGATTATCGGCAAAACCGCCGAGAGTCTGTATCGGCCGGACAATGCGAAATCGGTCGAGCGACTCGACAGCGAGGCAATTCAATCCGCGTCAGGCAGTACGCATACCGAAATGCCGGTGGATCTTCACAATGGCCGCCGCATCGTTGCCTGCAATCGTGTCATTGCGCGCGGCGAGGACGGCAAGCCGGAATACCTTATTTCACTGTTCGAAGATGTCACTGAGCGCCGTTCGCTCTCTCGCGAAATCAAGGACGCCAAGAAATTCCTCGAACTCGTCGTCGACAACGTGCCGGTTGCGCTGGTCGTCAAACGACTGGTCGACGGACAATACGTGCTCGCCAATCGCGGTGCCGAGGCGATCCTTAACCGCAGCCACGAAGAAGTAATCGGTCTCACAACGCCTGATGTTTTCAACGAACGCGACGCGAAGTTTATCGCTAAGCGCGACGAGGATGCAGTCCGCAAGAAGGGGATCATTACCGAGGAACATCCGATCCAGACCGGGAACGGCTTGCGCCTGTTCCTCACGCGCCGCGTGACCGTGCTCGATGAGAACGGCGAGCCGCAGTATCTGATCAACACCAACGAAGACATTACCGACCGCCGCGAAACAGAATCGCGGATGGCCCATATGGCCTACCATGACGCACTGACCGAGCTGCCGAACCGCGCGGCGTTCCTTCAGGCGTTGTCGCAGATGATCGATGCGTGCGAAGGCACCGACGAGGAATTTGCGGTGCTTTCGGTCGATCTCGACCGATTGAAAGAAATCAACGACGTGTTCGGTCACGAAGTCGGCGACAGGCTCTTGATCGAAGTGTCGCGGCGCGTTCAGGAAGCCGCGCTCGGCGGCGTGGTCGCGCGGTTGAGCGGCGATGAATTCGGACTGATCATCGACGGCAAGCAGCCGGATGCCGCCGCCGCCCTTGCTGGCCGGCTCGCGGACATGATGCAGCAGGAATTCGTATTCGACGACCGTTCCATCCGTATCGGTCTGACGACGGGCATCGCGGTGTTCCCGCGTCACGGCCGCAATGCCGAAACATTGCTCGCCAATGCCGACGCTGCTCTATTCCGAGCAAAAGCGAAGTCGCGTGGCTCGATCAACTTCTACGAAGCGGAGATGGACCAGAAGATTCGCGACCGCCGCGTTCTTCACCAGGAACTCTCGAGGGCCATCCGCAACGGAGAGTTGTCGTTGCACTATCAGCCTCAGGTCGCCATACGTCAGCGCGATGGTGGCCGGGAGCCAGTCGGCTTCGAGGCGCTCGCGCGTTGGGCTCATCCGGTGCGCGGAAATGTATCGCCGGCCGATTTCATTCCGCTCGCCGAAGAAAGCGGCCTGATCGTTGAAATGGGCGAGTGGATTTTGCGCGAAGCCTGCCGCGAAGCGGCGTCTTGGCCTTTGCCGCTTCAGGTTGCGGTCAACCTGTCGCCGGCGCAATTCATGCGCTGCGACGTGGTCGGTATGGTCCATTCGATTCTGTTGGAAACGGGTCTGCCCGCCGCGCGGCTCGAACTCGAAATCACCGAAGGCGTGCTGATCGAGGACATGGATCGCGGTCTGGCGCTGCTGCGCCGCCTGAAGGCGCTCGGCGTACATATTGCGATGGACGATTTCGGCAGCGGTTATTCCTCATTGACCTATCTGCAGGCCTTCCCTTTCGACAAGATCAAGATCGACCGGACCTTCGTGATGAACCTCGGGCGCAATCCGCAATCGGCCGCGATCATCCGAGCCGTCATTGGCCTTGGTCACGGCCTCGATATCCCGATCGTCGCCGAGGGCGTCGAAACCCAAGAACAGCTGGAATTCCTGCGCAAGCTGAATTGCGCAAGCGTGCAAGGCTACTTTATCGGCAAGCCTGCGCCAATCCAGCAATACGGTTCCTGGGTTGGCCGCGCCGAATTGTCCAAGGACGATGTTGCGCGTCTGACGGGCTAGACGCAAGTTCTCCAGCCAAATTCTCGAAATGCTTGACTTGCAATGGCCGCCGTCGGAGATCATCGCGGCATGGCTGATTTCGATATTGCGATTATCGGCGGAGGTTTGAACGGCGTCGGTGTCGCGCGAGATGCCGCGGGCCGGGGGCTGAAAGTTATTCTTCTCGAACAGAACGATCTCGGAGGCGCCGCCGCGTCGTCTTCGCCGCATCTTCTGCATGGCAATTTCATCGATCTCGAACAGGGTGCAGCCCTGCGCGTGCGGCAGGCATTGGCCGAGCGCGACATCATGCTGCGGTCCGCACCTCATCTTGTTCGTCCGAAACGCTTTGTTCTGCCGGTTCACGAGGCCGAGCGCCCGCCAGCAATGTTGAAGGCAGGGACATATGTCTATGACCGCCTCGCGTCCGGCGGCCCCCATAAGAAATCCGAGACACTGGACCTGACAATTCACGAAATGGGCCATCCACTGAAGCGTGCTTTCGGTCTCGCGTTTGAGTATTCCGATTGCACTGTCGACGAAAACCGGCTGGTAGTTCTCAACGCACGCGACGCTGCAGATCATGGAGCCACAATTTGGACAGGAGCCCGTTGCGCGCGGGCGGATCGGTCTGAGGTTTGGAAACTTGCGGTTATCAACCGCGGCAACCGCGAAATCGTAACATCCCGCGCTCTTGTCAACGCCACGGGTGCATGGACTGCCCGAACGGCGGCGACTGTCTTGCAACTGCCCGGTGTTCAAGCCAGTCTCTCGCGCACCAGTCAGATCGTCGTGAAGCGCATGTTCGATCACGACAACGTTTATGCATTTCAGAACGACGACAAGCGGGTAATCCACGCCATTCCTTTCGAGCGTGATTTTACATTGATCGGGAGGGTCGAACGAAAGTTCAGCGGCGATCCGGACACCGTGTCGGTGGCGGCAGACGACGTGAGCTATCTTTGCAAAGCGGTAAACCGCTATTTTCGCGAGCGTATCGAACCGGCGGATGTGGTGCATGCGATGTCGGGTCTGAACGTGCAGGTCGATGGGCCGCTGAAGACCCGCTGGCGCCGCGACGGTTATCTCAATCTCGACCGTAAGTTCGGCGAAGCGCCGCTGCTGACGATGTTCGGTGGCACGACCACGACGGCACGCCGGCGTGCGGAGGTTGCAATGACGCGGCTCGCGCCATTTTTCCTTGGCGAATCGAACTGGACAGCCGACGCAAAAATTCCGGGTGGCGACTTCGACTATTCAAAATTCAACGCTGAACTCGATAAGGCTTGGCAGCGTTGGCCTTTCCTCGGCGGCCGCCACGCGCAACGTCTGCTGGCGGCATACGGTACGCGAATGGAAGCGATTCTCGGCAACGCGAAAATCATGTCGGACCTCGGGTCGGTGTTCGGCGAGGATCTGACCGGCGCGGAAGTCCGCTATCTGATGGCGCATGAATGGGCGCGCTTCCCCGACGACATTCTCTGGCGACGATCCAAGCTCGGATTGACGATGCCCGCGAAAGATCGCGAAGCCCTGGCGGCGTTCATGTCTCAAGCTACAGTGGCTGCCGCATGAGCGCAGCGCTCTCCACAGAGCCGCTGTTGCGGATTCTCTCCGTCGTCAAGCGCTTCGGCGGTTTCACTGCCGTCGATACTTTGTCTCTCGATATTGCAAAGGGAGAATTCTTCGCGTTGCTCGGCCCGAGCGGCTGCGGCAAGACGACGTTGCTGCGCATGCTGGCTGGCCTTGAGACACCGGACGCAGGCGAGATTTTTCTGAACGGCGAAAACGTCGCGCAGGTGCCGCCTCATCTCCGGCCCGTCAACATGATGTTCCAGAACTACGCGCTGTTTCCGCATCTCTCGGTCGCCGGCAACATTGCGTTCGGCTTGAAGCGCCTGAAGATGGCGAAAGCTGACATCGATGCGCGTGTTTCGGAAATGGTCGCGCTCGTCCGTCTGCAAGGTCTCGAAGGACGCAAGCCCGACCAGCTGTCCGGAGGGCAACGGCAGCGCGTGGCGCTTGCACGCTCGCTGGCGCGGCGGCCGCAGATGCTGTTGCTGGATGAGCCGCTTGCCGCGCTCGACAAGAAGCTCCGCGAGATCACGCAGGATGAGCTGATGGAGGTACAGCGCCGGCTTGGCATGACGTTCGTTATCGTAACGCACGACCAGAGTGAGGCCATGACGGTGGCCGACCGCATCGGGGTAATGGACAAGGGAAAACTTGTGCAGGTTGCGGCCCCGCGCGAACTTTACGAGACTCCGAATTCGCGGTGGATCGCCGGTTTCGTCGGCGACATCAATCTGATCGAAGGCGAGGTCGTTTCACGAACTGGAGATCGCGTTGAAGTGAACGCAAAGGAAGTCGGCCGCGTCATCGTTCCAAAAGCGCCCGATGCCAAGGAGATTTGTCTCGCGATCCGTCCTGAAAAGATTCGTTTATCGCCGAAGGTGTCCGGCGCGTCTTTGCCGGACAATTCATTCGACGCCGTTGTCACCGACATTGGATTTCTGGGCGGCATTTCGATCTGCAAAGTGAAACTCGAATCCGGCGCAATGCTGCGCGTGACGATGGCCAACGCGACGCGAACGTCCGCCGATTCGATGTCAGTCGGAGACAGCGTGCGTGTATCGTTCGCGCCCGGCGACATCGTGGTGCTCGACCGATGAGCGCGCGGCAAATTTTCACCCGTCCCGCGCGCATTGCGGTCGTCGTGCCGTATCTCTGGATGGCGGCGTTCTTTCTGGTGCCGTTCGGCTTCGTGCTCAAGATCGCACTATCGCAAACTGCGATTGCGCAACCGCCTTACGTTCCGGTGTTCGATCTTGCGGCGGGCTGGGAAGCGGTCAAAGCCGCAGCGGCGCAACTGTCGATCGACAATTTCAAACTGCTCGCATCGGACGATCTCTATATCCTGTCTTATGGACGCAGCCTTTTCGTCGCCATCGTTTCGACCGCGATCCTGCTGCTGTCCGCCTTTCCGGTCGCTTACGGGATGTCGAAACTCCCTCAGCGCTGGCAGCCGCTGGCGATGATGCTCGTCATCATTCCGTTCTGGACGTCGTTCCTGATCCGCATCTACGCGTGGGTCAACATTCTCCAGCACGATGGGCTTTTGAACAAAATGTTGCTGGCGCTCGGACTGATCGGCAAGCCGCTCGTCTGGCTGTCGACCGACTCGGCGATGTATCTCGGCATCGTCTATTCGTATTTTCCGTTCATGATCCTGCCGCTTTACGCGACGTTGTCGAAGATGGACGACACGCTGCTGGAAGCCGCCGCCGATCTCGGCTGCTCGCGGATCAGCGCTTTTTGGCTTGTGACTTTTCCGTTGTCACTACCGGGGATCGGCGCGGGCGCATTGCTCTGCTTCATCCCCATCGTTGGTGAGTTTGTGATCCCGGATCTGCTGGCGGGATCGGACCGGATGATGATCGGACAGACGCTGTGGTTGGAATTTTTCACCAACAAGGATTGGCCCGTCGCATCGGCCATCGCTATCGTGTTGCTCGCTTTGTTGCTCGTTCCGCTTCTGGTTTATGAGAAACTGCAGCGCAGCCATCTCGAAGGGGATGCATGATGGCGCGCCCGATTGCGAAGTCGTCGTCGTTCAACGTTGCTTCAGTCGCGCTCGGTCTGGCATTTCTCTATCTGCCGATCGTGATCCTCGTCATCTATTCGTTCAATGCGTCGCGCCTCGTAACGGTGTGGGGTGGCTGGTCGCTGCGTTGGTACACCGAGTTTTTCAACGACGAGGCGATGATCGCGGCAGCGTGGATGAGCCTGCGGGTCGCGGCCTGTTCCGCGACCGCCGCAACGATCATCGGAACGCTGGCTGCGGTCGCGCTTGCGCGGGGCGGACGTTTCGGCGGACGCACGCTGTTTTCCGGGATGCTCTATGCACCGCTGGTGATGCCGGAAGTGGTGATGGGGCTGTCGCTGCTTTTGCTGTTCGTCGCGGTCGATGCTGGCCGGGGATTCTTGACGGTCACGATTGCGCATACGACGCTGACGATGTGCTTCGTCGCGGTCGTTGTGCAATCGCGTCTTAACGGCCTCGACCGCAGTCTCGAAGAGGCGGCGATGGATCTCGGCTGCGGGCCGGTCCGGGCATTTCTTTCGGTGACGCTGCCGCTGATGCTGCCTTCGATTGCAGCGGGCTGGATGCTGGCCTTCACGCTGTCGCTGGATGACCTTGTGATTGCGAGCTTCACGACAGGGCCGGGTTCATCGACATTGCCGATCCGGATCTATTCGGAGGTGCGGCTCGGCGTGAAGCCGGAAATCAATGCGATCTGCACCCTGGTGATTGCAGTCGTCGGAGCCGTGATCGTTGCCGCGTCGCTCGCCTCGAAACTGTCGAGCGAGCAGGGCGAGAGCGCTGCGCCACTTTGACGTCAGTTCGTTTTTTCTTGCGCGGCCTCATTCTTGGCAGCCGGCGGAACGGGCGCGTCGTTCGGCGGCGATGGTGTTGCGGCGGCAGGGGCTGGCGCACTTGGGGGCGTCGGCGCTGCGCGGTTGCCCGTGAAGCGGTCGATAACGGATTTCACCGCGTCGCGGGTCTTGCGGTCCTTCAGCGAATCGAGAAGCGGCGCGGACGCGGGCGAGCGGCGGATTAGCGAATCCGAATCCGGGAACACCAGCGGATCGTCCCACGGGCCCTGTACCACGAACGGCAGTTGGAACGGCGGTTCGTTTGCATCCGTCGATATCAGACTGGCGACGCCTTTGAGATCGTATTCGCGTGCCGGGACTGAAGACGTTCCGGTGAACGTGAGTCTTGCCGTCGGCCCTTCGATTCGAGCGTCTTCGATGGTCGCTGTTCCTTCAGCGAAACGAAGAGCGACGTTCATTTTGTCGAACGGGGTATTGCCGCTGCGGAAATTTCCGAGTCCCGACAGCGGCCTGCGTTCAAGACGCTTCAGGAGCTGTTCGATGTTGAAACCGCTGATCGCGCCGTCGTGCCCCGCGAGCGTCGCCGTGCCGTTCAGGGTCTGCGTCAGCGCGTAGGGGCTGCCGCCGGTCGCATCGAGCGCGAGATTGATGTTGCCGCGTCCGGAAAGTTTGCGGAAGCCGAACAGTTCCGATGCGCCGGCTTCAAAATCGACATCGGTCAACTGAAATTGTGCCTTCACATCGGCGATAGCGTCGGAGCGCGTGATGCCGAGCGACCCGCGAAGCGTGCCCCCGTAGATTTGTGCCTCGCCTACGCTGAGCACCAACGCGCCATTTCGCAGATTGGCGCCGAACGCGCTGCGCCCGAGCTTGGAGGGTCCGACAACGACTTTCGCAGCCGACAGCCGCATGTCGAGATCGGTAGCGGAAAGCGCGCGCAGATCGAACAGTTGGCGATTCCAGTCCCGCGCACCGCTGGTGAGAAAGCGGACGGTCGCAATGTAAGGCGTGAAGTCGAGCGTATCGGCGGCGAGCGTGGCTTGAAGAGTCTGTCTGTCGCCTTTGCTGTAGGTGATGACACCTTCGGCTGCGTTATTATCGAGTTCGACGTTGACATTCGTAAGCGCTACCGAATCGCCGACCACACTAGCACGTGCTTTCAGCGCGAAGCGCCCCATCCCGCCCGATCCCGCAATCGTTTCTCCGGCCCAGCGCATCGCGTTGCGCAGCGAGGGGCTATCTGCACTGAACGCGCCCTCCATCAGGAGACTCGTGCGATTGGCGACAGTTCCGTCGAACGCGACTTTCAACGGCCCGCTCATCGCGCGCAATTTCAAGCCGGAACGATCGCCGGAGAGCGCTGCGATGAAATCCGCGATCGCAAGACTGCCGTCGACGCGTTCGCCACGCCAATCGAATTGTCCCGTCGCAGCGAAAGAGCGCGAGATCGATGGCCAGCCCAGTGAAAGGTCGATATCGGAAATGCTTTCGGACGTCTTCCGCTTTTCATCACGGTAGGCGAGTTCTCCGTCCACGATTCGAATTTCAGAGAACGTCACGGAGCTGTCGACGTCGGGCTTGATCGATTTTGCGAGCGTCTCGACGAGCGGCGTCCAGTTGCTGCGGCCTTCTGCGTCGAGTGTGACGTTGAAGCGCGGGTTGACCAGCGTTACGTCCGCAATCTCGTAGCGTCGCGTCAGCAGCGGCAGCAAGCGCAGATTAGCAGTCAGTTCTTCGACGGTTAACGGCTCGTCCGATTTGGCGTCTGCGCCCTTCAGGCCGACATTCCGCAATGTCACGCGGCTTCCTGGAAACAACGAGACCTGAACCTCGCCCCCGACAACCAGATCGAGGCCCGTGGCGATCCGAAGCTGTTGCTCGACCGACTGGCGCACGGCGTTCTTGTCGATCAGCCACGATGCGACGACGAGGCCCGCGAACACAGCCGCAAGCAATGCCGCAATCGGCATCGCGAGGCGCTTCGTTCCTTGTGCCAGCGTCAATGAAATCGTCCGGGTTGATTGACTTTGATGGTGGCACTGACGGGCATCCCCTCCCGTCAGGCAGGCCGCAACTTGATGGCTTTTCTTGACGCTTTCAAGGCCGCCACAGGTCCGGAAACGGCTTCCACTCGCCATAGTAAAGGGCGTGGCGATTGACGGGTCTTGAACATTTCGCCTAATAGACGGCAGCCGCGCGGCATCGCCGCGCCTCACCATTCGGGTTCTCGACAAATGAAAAAGGTTTTTCCGGACGCGAAATCCGCGCTCGCAGGCGTTCTCAAGGATGGCATGGTCATCATGTCCGGCGGCTTCGGACTTTGCGGTATCGCCGAAACATTGTCCGACGCGCTGCGCGAATCCGGCGTCAAGAATCTCACGGTGATTTCCAATAACGCCGGCGTCGACGGCATCGGCCTCAGCCGTCTCCTTGAGACCCGCCAGATCAAGAAGATGATCTCGTCCTATGTCGGCGAGAACAAACTGTTCGCCCAGCAATTCCTCGCGGGCGAACTCGAGCTTGAATTCAATCCGCAGGGCACGCTGGCCGAACGCATTCGCGCGGGCGGCGCGGGCATTCCGGCATTTTATACGAAGACCGGCGTCGGCACGCTGATCGCCGAGGGCAAGGAAGAGAAGGTCTTCAACGGCGAGAAATACATCATGGAGACCGGCCTCGTCGCCGATCTCGCCATCGTCCACGCCTGGAAGGGCGATACCGAAGGCAACCTCGTCTACCGGAAGACCGCGCGCAACTTCAATCCGATGATGGCGACGGCCGCGAAGGTCACAGTCGCGGAGGTCGAACATCTGGTGCAGCCCGGCGAGATCGATCCCGATCACATCCACACACCCGGCATTTTCGTCAAACGCATCATCGCGGTCGATCCGAAGCTGAAACGGATCGAGCAGCGCACTTTGCGCAAGCGCGCCTAAACGACATTCGAAAGGAGAGCCGCATGGCTTGGACCCGCGAACAAATGGCAGCCCGTGCCGCGAAGGAATTGCGCGACGGCTATTACGTCAATCTCGGCATCGGTATTCCGACGCTGGTGTCGAACTACATTCCCGACGGCGTGGACGTTCTGCTCCAGAGCGAGAACGGCATGATGGGCATGGGTCCGTTCCCTTATGAGGGCGACGAAGACGCCGACCTCATCAACGCCGGCAAGCAGACCGTTACTGAATTGCCGAAGACCAGCTATTTCTCCAGCGCGGATTCCTTCGCGATGGTGCGCGGCGGCCATATCGATCTTTCGATTCTGGGCGCGATGCAGGTCTCGGAAAACGGCGATCTCGCCAACTGGATGATCCCTGGCAAGATGGTCAAGGGCATGGGCGGCGCGATGGATCTCGTCGCGGGCGTCAAGAAAGTCATCGTGGTGATGGAGCATTCGGCCAAGGACGGCGCGAAACTTTTGCACCAGTGCAACCTTCCGCTCACCGGCGAGCGCGTCGTCGACATGGTCGTGACGGATCTGGCCGTGTTCACCATCGACAAGAACGGCAAGGACGGCATGGCGCTGATCGAACTGGCCGACGGCGTCACGCTCGACGAAGTGAAATCGAAGACCGAAGCCAGCTTCCGCGTTGCCCTGAAGAATACCTAAGGCGATCTACGCGATCGCGCTCGCGTGCGCGAACACGACTTCAATCAGGGTGCCGGAATGCGGCGCCGTCTTGATGTTGAATTTCGCCTTGTTGGCTTCGACCAGCGCCTTGGTCAAAGACAGGCTCATAACCGAATTGTCCGGTGAAATGCGATCCGCCGCGGCCGCCGTTCTGAATGGTGCCATCGCGGCGGCGATATCATTGTCGTTGAGACGGGGTCCGGTGTCGCGGACGCGCAGCGCGATGTCGCCGAAATCGGTGGTTGCGGTCGAGACGATCACCTGACCGCCCGCATTTGCCAGATGAATTGAGCTGCCGATGATGTTCATCGCGATCTGACGCAGCGCGCGCGCATCAGCCTTCACGGAGGGCAGCGCATGCGCCAGCGACGTGCGGATGATGATGCGTTCGCGATTGGCCTGCGGCTGCATCACGGCGACGCATTGCTCGATCAGATTGTTGAGGTCCTGATTGACGAACGCCAATTCGATCTTGCCGGATTCGATGCGCGACAGATCGAGCAGATCGTCCACGATCGTCATCACCCGCTGACCCGAAGCGCGGATGTCCTTCATATATTCGACATACCGCTCGTTGCCGAGCGGGCCGAACCGCTGCTCGATCATCACGTCGGCAAAGCCGATGATGGCGTTGAGCGGCATCCGGATTTCGTGGCTGATGCGGCCGAGCACGTCGGTCTTTGAGGTGGTTGCGCGGTCGGACTGACGGCGGGCCTGCAGGATTTCGCTTTCGCCCTTCTTGATCTGCGACAGGTCACGGAATACCGCGAAAAATCGTGGGCTATCCGGCAGCGTGCGGCCAATCGTCATCGACAATGGAATTGCGCTGCCGTCGCGCGTCCGGCCGAGCGTCTCGCGTCCATGATCGAGCAGGCTGGCGACGGCGGCGCTTTTGGCGTTCTCGAGTTGACCCAGCACGGCACTCTGGCTTTCGGGCGCGAACAGATCGATCAGGTTGAGTGCCGCGATTTCGCTGCCGCTGCGACCGAACAAAGCCTCGGCGCTGCGATTGCACGACAGTATGCGGCCAAGTCCGTCGAACATCGCGATGCCTTCGGCGGTGGTATCGAGAATGGTCGCGAGTTCTTCGGCCTGCGTGGAATCCTCTGCGGGCGCAGTTGACGCGGCGACGGGTTGCTGAGTTGATGCTTGCGCGGCGGATGAGAAGATCAGCGCCATCGCCGGCTCGTCATCCCACGAAATCGAAAACAGGCGCGCGGGATGCGACTCGGCCGATTCAGTCTTCGTATTTGAAATCGTAACGGGCGCGCCTTGTTCAGATGTGCTGGCGCCGGTCTCGGACCCCGGTTCGACGAACAATGCGTCGAGACCGCCGGCTTCAGTCAATTCGTGCAAGCCGCCGAAGCCAGTGCGTTCGAGGAACGCGCGATTGGCATAAAGCAGGCGGTCGAGCCGATAGACAAGAATCCCGATGGGCATCCGATCCAGCAGTTGACTGTCCTGCGCCGACGAGACGCGCGGCGGCGGTGCTTCGGGTTGCAGAAAGGCGGGAGGATTTTCCAGAGGCGGCCTTTCAACGGCCGAAGGCGCCGAATCGTTGGCGGCTGTCGGTGCCGGCACATCGCTACTGGTATTGTTCGTTTCGAGATGCTCGGAGATACGACGACCCAATTCGTCGAACGCGCTGCTTTCGCCTGCGGTTAGAACAGGCGCTTTCGTCTCGTTCGCAAGCCGGAAGGGCAGGACGTTCTGCGGTGTTTCAATTCTGGATTCGCTTGCGGGTTCTTCGACCTGTGATGCAGCACTCTGCGGTGTGACAGAGTTTGCAGTCGTTCCGGAGTACAGAAATTCGTCGCGGCGCTGCGCGGAGAGGCGCGCAAGACTTTCCAGATCGCGGCAAACGCCGAACCCGCGATAGCCGACGAAACTTCGCTCGCGGTCGAACATGGGAAGGCCCGACAGTTCGACGGGTAGCCGCGCGCCGGAACCATCCGCAGGCCAGTTGACGACGATGCCGCTCCACGTGCCACGCGTAGCAATGGCTTCGGCGACTTTGCCTTCGGGATCGATCTTCAAAACGTCGGCGATTTCGCTCCACAGCCGCCCAAAGGCTGCGGCGGTTCGCGATCCGATCAGGCGCGAAAACTCGTCGGAGCCGAGCGAGAAGCGGCCGTGCTCATCCATCTGCCACATGAAGCGCAGCGGATGACGTCGTATCGCCGGATGCGGGCCGTCCATTTCCGCAAGCGTCGCGGAGACGTGGCTTGTGTCGTGCTGTTCGTCCTTGGCGGCTGGCGGTTCAGGCGCGGCAGGTGCCGCCGTTTCTACAATCGGTTCGGCGACTTCGGATGGTGTTTGAATGTCTGCCACCGTTGACGAGGCTGGCGGCCGAACCTCCTCGAACGCGGATTCGAAAATGTCCGTCGGCATTAATTCGGAGACTGTTTCAACAGGCGCAGTTTTCGTAACCGGAATTTCCTGAGGCAGTTCGGGCGCGGGCGGTGTGTCAATCGCTGGAAGCGGAGCAGGCGGCTGCTGTTTGGGAATAGTAATCGCGTCAAGCAACGCAACGATCATCGTGTCGCCCCCGGTGCCGACGCGATGAAGCGAACCGCGACCGAATTCCGTTTCCAGTTTTCCTTCGCCGTTGTGCACCGTGGCGTTCAGAGAATCGTGCGGGAGATTTCGCAGGTAGCTTGAGATCGGCTTCGCGGCATCGTTGGCGGCAGAAAGCGTGCCATCGGATGCGAACGCGAGCGCAGCAACAGGCAGATTGCCGAGAAGATTTTCGGCCCGCTCAGTCAGCGATAGCGGCCGTCCGACGGGATCCGCTGCGGCGACAAGAATTCCGGTCGGCCCGTCAGAAAAAGACAATCTGGCGCAGGCGCAGGTTTGCAATTGCCCGAGCGTCGCGCCGAAACCCCGCAACCGTTCCATTCGTGTAGCGCCGGATTCAGGCAACCGCGAGACGAGTTGCATGACCTGTCGGCGAAGTGGATCGGCTGGGCTGAAAATCTTTTCGGCGAGCGTCATAGCGTTGCGTGCGCCGAGAACGCGCGCGCCGGCTGCATTGCTCCAGAGAATGTGGGTGCCGTCCGCCGACCACAGCCACGCAGGCAGGCTGCCGGTCGCGTAGCCCGCCAGCCGCGGATCGCGGATGCCTTGCAGCATGAAATTCACATCGCTCATCGTCGGCCGCTCATGAGGGCGTTCCTGACCATGACAGCGGAAACCGGCATTTCATGGGGAAGAACAGCCTTAACAAATGATTAGTAGGCCTCGGCGGCAGGCAGGTCCACGCCGCCGCGCAAGGCTGTGCGCCGAAACCCGCACTAACCTTAATCGGCCCTGCGGCAGGTTGAACCTTAACGCCGCATCGCGAGTTGAGGTGTTGCAAAACCTATTCAAAGGATCACGATAGGCGGCGGGGAGGATGTCTTTGCGCTGCGTCATATACGCGAGACGAAATCCCACTAGATTGTGGCGGAACACACGGAACGCGGGCCGGCACGAGGTCAGTTGATTCAACAGGAGTGAGTGAGATGGCAGACGGCGATCGTTTCGAAATCCCCAAGGAAATGCGCTCGATGGCGGAAGCCAGTTTCGATCAGGCCCGCAAGGCCTTCGACAACTTCATCGGCAGTGCGCAGCAGACTGCGGCATCGTTGAGCGGACGCGGCGAGACCGCGCGCGCCAGCGCCAAGGATATCAGTTCCAAAGCGATCTCCTACGCCGAGAAGAACGTGCAGGCCTCGCTCGCCTATGCGCAATCGCTGATCCACGCCAAGGATTTGTCCGAAGTCATGCGTCTCCATACCGAATACGTTCAGGCTCAGATGAAGGCTTTGGCGGAACAGGCCAGCGAAATGGGTCAGACCGTGACCAAGGCCGCGATGGACGTGGCCAAACCCAAGGCCTGAGGTTCCGGCGCACTCAACCAGGTGCCCAGGCATGCAATAGTGCATTGCAATATTTTGTTGCAATGCACCAAAACGGGTTTATAGTCAGTTCAGAGGGTGCCGCTGCGGCATCCGCCGGACCCGCCGCGACGGCATTCCCGCCGATCCTGATGGGTCAAACCCAAAAGGATGTTCCACATGAGTGCGACCGATCCGTTCTCCACCGTCGTCCCTTTCCAGGTTCCTGAGCAGGTCCGCGCTTTCGCCGAGAAGGGCGTTTCTTCGGCACGCGACGGCTACCTGAAGCTCAAGGAAGCCGCCGAGAGCAACAATGGCGCAATGGAAGCCGCCTATACGTCCGCGTCCAAGGGCGCGAGCGACTTCACCGTCAAGATGATCGACATTGCCAAGACCAACACCGAGTCGGCGTTCGATTTCGCCCAGTCGCTGATCGGCGTGAAATCGCTGCCGGAAGCGTTCGAATTGCTTAACGCGCACGCCCGCAAGCAGTACGAAGTTCTCACTGCGCAGTCGAAGGACCTCACCGAGTTCGCCCAGAAAGTTGCGACCGAGACCGTTGAGCCGATCAAGGCCAGCGCTGCAAAGACCTTCAAGCTGAACGCTTGATCCAAGCACTTTTTCAAGCTGAAACCATGCAGGGCCCGGATGCAAATCCGGGCTTTTTGCTGGGCCATAGCGGTCTTGCCAAAGCGGGGCGTTGCACCTAGTTTCCCGCGAAATCGCGAGGCTTTTCCACTCGGACCTCGCTTTCCAATGTGCAGTTGTAGCTCAGCTGGTTAGAGCGCCGGATTGTGGATCCGGAGGTCGGTGGTTCGATCCCACCCAACTGTACCATTCCCGCTCTTCCGGAATTTTGACTGTCGGTGGCATTGATCCTTGTCAATGACGGCGGACCTGCGCCGTGGACATTCTCGGAGACGAAAACGTCATCTGGAGAATTTCATGAGCAATGTCGGAAAGGTCGATCGTGTTCTGCGGTTCGCTGTCGGACTGCTACTGCTCGCCTATGCGGTTCCTATCGGCTTTCCGCAAACCGGCTGGAATTGGGTCGGCTATATCGGCGTGGTGCCGCTGCTGACGTCCATTTTCGCGTTTTGCCCGGCCTATTCGATCTTCGGCCTGTCGACGTGCCCCGCCAGAACTCTAAAGTCGTAATTGCGCGTATCGCGAGCGATAGTCCTATCGCTCGGCGCGGCTGACGACATCCATCAATTCGGCGATCTTCCTGCGCTGATCGGCGCGGTCGCCCGATGCAATCGCGTGCTCGACGCAATGCGCGACGTGATCGCGCAGTACTTCCTCTTCGACCCGTCGCAGTGCGGCACGCGCGGCTGCAATCTGCGTGACGACGTCGATGCAATAGCGGTTGTCTTCGACCATGCCGGCGATGCCGCGCACCTGGCCTTCAATCCGTTTCAGCCGCTTGAGGCAGGACGCCTTGATCTCTTTCCGCATGAAGCCTATATACCCCCACAGGGTATATGGTTCAAGCGGGCGTTGCGATGAACACTGAAAAAACTGCAGACGTGTTGGCGACCGATCCGGTGTGCGGAATGAAGGTCGATCCGCGCACGTCGAAGCGCCGCTTCAGTTACAAAAATACCGACTACTTTTTCTGTTCCGATCGTTGCAAGGCTCGGTTCGAGACGGAGCCGGAAAAGTTCCTCACACCGAAATGCGATCATGCTCACGCGGGGCATACTCACGCGCACGAAAACCATGTTCCTGAAGGCACGATCTACACCTGCCCAATGCATCCTGAGGTCCGTCAGGTCGGTCCCGGAAGCTGTCCGATATGCGGCATGGCGCTGGAGCCGGAGACGATATCGCTCGACGACAAACCGGATCCCGAACTGATCGACATGACGCGGCGATTTTGGATGTCGCTGGCGCTCACATTGCCAATTTTCGTTCTTGAAATGGGCGCACATGTTTTCGGCTGGCACCCGGTCGCGCCGCAAGCCGCCAACTGGATTTCATTCGTGCTGGCGACGCCCGCCGTGCTGTGGGGCGGATGGCCGTTCTTCGTGCGGGGATGGAATTCGCTACTCACCCGTAATCTGAATATGTTCACGCTGATTGCGATGGGGACGGGCGTCGCCTACGTCTACAGCGTGATTGCGACGCTCGCGCCGCAGATATTTCCGCAGGCGTTTCGCGATCATCACGGCGCGGTCGCGGTGTATTTCGAGGCGGCAGCTGTCATCACCGTCCTTGTGCTGCTCGGGCAGGTGCTGGAACTGCGCGCGCGCGCTAACACATCGGGCGCGATCCGTGCGTTGCTCGGCCTCGCGCCCAAGACCGCGCGCCGCATCGGCCAGAACGGCGACGAAGACATCTCAATCGACGCCATTGCCGTCGGCGATCTGTTGCGGGTTCGTCCCGGCGAAAAGATTCCGATCGACGGCGTCGTCACTGAAGGGTCTTCGTCGGTCGATGAATCGCTCGTCACCGGCGAGTCGATGCCTGTCGTTAAGAGCGAAGGGGCCTCGTTGATCGGTGGCACGGTCAATCAGAGCGGGGGACTTGTCATGCGCGCCGAAAAAATCGGCCGCGACACCATGTTGGCAAGAATTGTGGACCTCGTCGGACGCGCGCAGCGTTCCCGCGCGCCGGTGCAGCGCCTCGCGGATCGCGTTGCGGGCTGGTTCGTGCCGCTCGTGATCGCGGCGGCGATTGCCGCGTTTGCTGCGTGGACAGCGTTCGGGCCCGAGCCCCGGCTCACCTATGCGCTGGTCGCGGCGGTGACCGTTCTCATCATTGCTTGTCCGTGCGCGCTGGGGCTGGCAACGCCGATGTCGATCATGGTCGGTGTCGGGCGTGGTGCGCGCAGCGGAATTCTCATTCGCGACGCCGAAGCGCTCGAACGCTTGGAGCGTGTTGACACGCTGGTAATCGACAAGACGGGCACGCTGACGGAGGGTAAGCCCAGGGTTGTTGCGATCGTTGCGAAGACCGTAAGCGACAAAGAATTATTACGTCTCGCGGCCAGCGCCGAGCGTGGCAGCGAACATCCGCTCGCTTACGCCATTCTCAACACCGCGAAGGAGCGCGGTCTTCAACTAAGCGAGGTGAAGGATTTTGCCTCGGCGTCCGGCAAGGGCGCATCTGCGATGATCGACGGCCGGAAGGTCGCTGTCGGCAACGATGTGCTCATGAAAGACATGGAGATCGACATTGCGGCACTGGAATCCGAAGCGGCAGATCAACGCAACAATGGCGCGACGGCCATTTATGTTGCCGTTGACGGCAAGGCCATCGGCATCATCGCCATCGCCGATCCGGTGAAGCCCAGTGCACAATCTGCTGTGAAAGAATTGCGCGCGAGTGGCCTGCGCATCGTCATGTTGACGGGCGACAATGAAGTGACCGCACGCGCCGTGGGACGGACGCTCGGCATCGACGAGATCGAGGCCGGGGTGTTGCCCGAGCGAAAGAGTGAGGCCGTGTCGAAGTTGCGCGCGCAAGGCCGCCGCGTCGCAATGGTCGGCGACGGTATCAACGATGCGCCGGCGCTGGCCGCTGCGGATGTCGGGATTGCGATGGGCACAGGCACCGACGTTGCGATCGAAAGTGCCGGCATCACGCTGTTGCGCGGCGATCTCGGCGGCTTGGTTGAAGCGCGTAATTTGTCGCAGGCGACGATGCACAACATCCGGCAGAATCTGGCATTCGCGTTTTTCTATAACGCGGCGGGAATCCCGATTGCGGCTGGCGTTCTGTATCCGGCGTTCGGCCTTCTGCTGTCACCGATGGTCGGCGCAGCCGCGATGGCGCTGTCATCCGTAAGTGTGATCGGCAACGCACTGCGTCTGTCGCGCGTCAATCTGCGCTAGTCGAATGTGAGCCAAGAAAAAAGGCCAGGCTAAAGAGCCCGGCCTGTTTAGTTTTTGGCCACGTGAGGCCGACACAATCACCTTCCAAGAGGGATAACCGAGTTCCCGAGCCGCAGGAGGAGGGGGACAATGCGCGGACGCGAGCACTCAGTGTACGAAGGAGTATGAACGGCTGAGCCATGCGGACAACTCCGATACCAGCATGTCAGTCATGCGGCTCTGTCCGGGCTGAATATGCGTTTGAAGTCCGGCTAGGACGGCCAGCGCTGCGCTTTGCTGACGATAAAGTCGCGGAACACCTGCACGCGCGCGACTGACTTCAATTCTTCGGGATAAACAAAATACGTATCCAGCTGAATGGAATCGGACTCGCTGAAAAGCTGCACGAGGCGATTGTTGTCCTCGACGAGATAGTCTGGCAGCGCAGCAATTCCGAGGCCCTGCTGGCAGGCCTGAACCAGTCCCAGGATATTGTTGACCTTGAAAAACGCCTCGCGCGGACCCGACCCATTGCGTCCGGCCTCGATCAGCCAGCTTCGATTCTGCAGATGCGGCGGCACGTTGGTGTCGCTGAGCATGATGATGCGATGCGCATCGAGTTCATCCAGCGACCGCGGCGTGCCGAACCGCTTGATGTATTCCGGCGAGCAGTAAGCGTGGAAACCCATCGAGAACAGCTTGCGCTGGATCAGGTCCGGCTGCGTCGGCTTGCGGGTGCGGATGGCAACGTCAGCCTCGCGCATCGACAGATCGAGTTCCTCGTCTGTCACGATCAGCGAAATGCGGATATCCGGATAAAGTGCAGTGAATTCGCCGAGGCGCGGAATCAGCCAGTTGATGCCGACGCCGGGCGTTGTGGTGAGTTTCAGGTCGCCGCTTGGACGTTCCCGGCTGTCCGTCAGCTTGGCGCGCGCCGCTTGCAACTGCATGAACACATCGTGTGCCGTGCGAAACAGCAGATCGCCCTGCTCGGTGAGGATCAGGCCGCGCGCGTGGCGGTGAAACAGCGAGACCGCAAGTTCCTGCTCCAGCGCACTCACTTGGCGCGACACCGCCGATTGCGACAGGCCAAGCTGTTCGCCGGCATGGGTGAAGCTGCCGGCTTCAGCCGCGGCGTGAAACACCTTCAGCTTGTCCCAGTCCATGTCGCTAAATCCATCGCGCGATCTCGGCATGGTTACTCCGCCGCCGCACGTTCGTTGGCACTCGCCGCAATGAAGCGCTCGGCTTCGAGTGCGGCCATACAGCCGAGGCCGGCTGCGGTCACGGCCTGACGATAGGTTTCGTCGGCTACGTCTCCCGCAGCGAACACGCCCTGAACGGACGTCGCGGTGGAGTAGGGCGCGATCTCGACATAGCCGGAGGGTTTCAGTTTCAACTGTCCGGTGACGAGTTCGGTGGCGGGCGCGTGGCCGATTGCGATGAAGACGCCGTCAGCCGCGTGCTTGGTCACAGCGCCGGTCTTCACGTTCTTCAGGTGAATATGCGTGACCTTCGCTGGATTTTCGTCGCCCGTGATTTCGGAGACTTCACTGTCCCAGATCACTTTGATCTTCGGATGCTTGAACAGGCGATCCTGCAGAATGCGCTCGGAGCGCAAGGTATCGCGGCGGTGGACCAGATTCACTTTCGAGGCGAAGTTCGTGAGGAACAGCGCTTCCTCGACCGCAGTGTTGCCGCCGCCGATCACGAACACTTCCTTGCCGCGATAGAAGAACCCGTCGCAGGTCGCGCAAGCTGAAACGCCGAAGCCCTTGAATTTTTCCTCCGACGGAATGCCGAGCCAGCGCGCTTGCGCGCCGGTCGACAGGATGACGGTTTCTGCCAGATATACGGCACCGGAATCGCAACTGATGCGGAATGGACGCTGGCTCAGCTCGAGCTTGTTGACGTGATCGGTCACGATCTTGGTGCCGACATGCGCCGCCTGCTTTTCCATCTGCTCCATGAGCCACGGACCCTGAATCACGTCCGCGAAGCCGGGATAGTTCTCCACATCGGTGGTGATCGTGAGCTGGCCGCCGGGCTGGATGCCCTGAATCAGCACGGGTTCGAGCATCGCGCGCGCGGCATAGATGGCGGCGGTGTAGCCGGCGGGTCCCGATCCGATGATGACGACTTTCGCATGAATAGGTGCGGCCATGATCCGGCTCTAGCGTTTTCTGAGTCTGGGTGTTCAGCGAAGAGGCGGGAAATGCCCGCGGAAGCATCGCTGAGCCGTTAAAAGCATCTGCATGTAGTGTAGGTGATCTGGCGAGCTATGCAAGTAACGCAACCCCGCTTGCGAAATTTTCCCCAGCCGGACCGGAATTCGGGTACTCGCGCAATAAAATTGCGCAAATCCTCGGTCGTGGCTAAAACCACATTGGGAAATCGGCCGGAATCGTTCCGGAAGCAGGGCAGGGAAACCTCGTGTCAAAGGGCCTCGACGAAATCGATCTGAAAATTCTCGCCGAAATTCAGGCCGACGGACGAATCACCAATGTCGAACTGGCAAAGCGCGTCGGCATCTCGCCGCCGCCCTGCCTGCGCCGTGTCCGCACCCTCGAAGACGAAGGTTATATCCAAGGGTATCGCGGGCTGCTCAATCCGGCGCTGCTCGGCTTCGAGGTTACGGTGTTCGCCTCCGTGCATCTGTCCAGTCAGGCCGACGCGGACCTCAAGGCGTTCGAGGATTTCGTGCGCAAGGAGCCGCTGGTGCGCGAATGCTGGATGCTGTCTGGCGACGTCGACTTCATCCTGAAATGCGTGGCCCCCGACATGGCGACGTTCCAGAGTTTTGTCGCGCATCTCACCGCCGCACCTCACGTGCGCAATGTGCGGACATCACTCGTGCTGCACAATTCGAAGTACGAAGCGGCCGTTCCGCTGGAATTGTCGTCACCGAAGACCTGACGCCTGACGCATGGCAAGCCAGCAAATCGCGGTCTATCCCTAACATTGAGCATGGCCTAAAAGCTGCGCGCCGGGCGCTTCCTCGCGCCGAATGCGTGAAGGGAATGCCGTGACGATTTTTCAGATCGTGATCTTGGCTATTGGCGGTTTCGGAGCCGGTGCGATCAATGCTGTTGCCGGCGGCGGCACGTTCATCTCGTTCGCGGCACTCGTCGCCAGCGGATTGACCTCACTTGAAGCGAACGCGACCAGCGCCGTAGCCCTCACACCGTCCAATCTCGCGAGCGTCGCCGCCTATCGCGAAGAGGTCCGCACGCATTGGCGCGAAATGATCCCGTTCGCGATCGTCGGCTTGTTCGGCGGCGTCGTCGGTGCGATATTGCTCATTTGGCTCGGTGACAAGGGTTTCCGGCCGCTGGTGCCGTGGTTGCTGCTGGTGGCGACATTGATCTTCGCGCTCAGTGTGCAAATCCGCAAATTCACCGAGCCGTGGTCGCAAGGCCAGCACGCCGGCGCGAAAATCGCTGCGTTCGTGCTGATGACGTTCGTCGCAATCTATGGCGGTTTCTTCGGAGCCGGTATCGGCATCATGATGCTGGCGGCGCTGTCGATCCTCGAAGGCGGCAACTATCACAAAGCGAACTCGATGAAGATTCTCGTCGCGTTCCTTATTCAGGTTGTCTCATCCGCAATTCTGATCGGAGGCGGACTGGTGCATTGGCCCGAAGCGGTCGTCACGATGATCGCGGCCGCCGCCGGCGGTTATCTCGGTGTCGGTTTCGCGCGCCGCCTGCCGGAAAAAATAATCCGCGCCGTGGTGGTGGCCATCGGCGCGGCTTTGACGGTGATCTTTTTCGTCAAGTAGCGATCAGGACTTACCGCGCATCGCGGCATCGACACTCCACGGTCCCGGTCCTGCGGCTGCAAGATAGAGACAAGCGAAGCACAACATGATCGCGGCCGCCCCGCCGTTGAGCGCCGGATAGAGCACGGGATCAGGGTTCTTCATCATGTGACCCATGAAATACGCCGCCGCCATTTCACCCGACAGGATGAAGGCTGCGAGGCGCGAGAACAGGCCGATCAGCAGCAGGGCACCGAGAATGAGTTCGAGATATCCGGCGACCTGAATCAGCGGCGGCAGATTGGCGAACATCGGCACCACTGGAAATTTCAGAATCTTCGCGACGCCGTAGTGAAACAGCAGCAGGCCGGTGACGATGCGAAGCAGGCTAAGAAGTTGCGGCCGGTAAGCGGCCAAAAATGTATCGCTCATTTGATAAACCCCCCGTTCGATTCCACGTAAAATAATACCGCGCCGCTTGTCTGGACGAAAGCGGCGGGGAGATCGAATACGATTTTGAATTGTCGCTGCGGCGGGAATAATTCAGCCTTCGCGGCGTTGCGTCAGAATGTCGCTCGCAATTCGCTCTGCGAAATTCAGTTCAAGAGACAGCGAATGGCTTTCGGCTGGCACGCAAAGCCGATGTTGTTGCAGATTGGCGCTGCACCATCCGCGCCCCGCGTACATTTGACGCATTCGTCAGTCCATGCGCTGCAATTCGGTTGGCTCTGCTGTACCGGAATTTCCTTCGGGGCTGATTGCGGCGTTGCCAACGGCCGCGACATTGGAGCAGGAGGAATCGGCAGATCGGCGGCGAATGCGCTGCCGCTCATCACGGTGATCAAAACTGCTGCAAGAAAATTGATTCGACGCATTCTTGGAATCCGTTTGTCCGCTGCTGCAGCTTGCCCGTTGCGCGCTCGGCAATCAACAAAAATGGCCGGACTCGCATCCGGCCATTTGAATTCGTCGATTAAACGAAGTTATTTCCAATCGACCTTCGTGACTTCGTAAGCCTTGGCACCGCCCGGTGCGACGACTTCGACGGATGCGCCTTTCTTCTTGCCGATAAGCGCGCGCGCGAGCGGCGAGGTGATCGAGATGCGTCCTTTCTTGGCGTCGGCTTCGGATTCGCCGACAATCTGCCAGACCGCTTTCTTGTCGGTATCTTCATCGATCAGCGTCACGGTTGCGCCGAACTTGATGGTGTCGCCGGACAGTTTCGAGACGTCGATGATCTCGGCGCGCGCGATCTGGTCTTCCAGTTCGGCGATACGGCCCTCGTTGTGCGACTGCGCTTCCTTCGCGGCATGATATTCCGCGTTCTCCGACAGGTCGCCGTGGGAGCGCGCTTCCGCAATCGCCTCGACGATGCGCGGGCGCTCAACCGACTGGAGCCTCTTCAATTCCGCTTCCAGCGCGGTGTGCCCCGCTTGGGTCATGGGTACTTTTTCCATCGTGTCTTCGTCCTTCGATTTCGTGCGCCGGTGAATTTCGCGCACGAAACTATTGATGTGTGTCCGGCGAGACGCCGGACGAGAACATTATCGAGACTGGCCGGTTCCTTTTGGCCTTCCCGACATTTCAACAGCGGCTTCGCCGCCGTTTTCAGATATCCGAGAAATAGCTTTGCAGGGTGCGGACTTCGAGGTCTCCCCCGAGATAGGCCCGGATGCCCTGCGCGGCCGCCAGCGCCCCTGAAAGAGTGGTGTAGTACGGCACTTTATGCAAGAGGGCACCGCGCCGCAAAGAACGGCTGTCGGCCAAGGCTTGCGGGCCTTCGGTGGTATTGAAAACGAGTTGCACCTCGCCATTGGTGATGGCGTCCACGATATGCGGACGGCCCTCCAGCACCTTGTTGATCTTCACGGCAGGCAAGCCGTTTTCCGCGAGGAAGCGCTGCGTGCCGGACGTGGCGATGACGTTGAAGCCGAGTGACGCTAGCATTTTCACTGCGTCGAGAATTCGCGCCTTGTCGATCTCACGCACCGACACGAACACGGTGCCCTTTCGCGGAACGCGCGTGCCGCCGCCAAGCTGGCTCTTCGCGAAAGCGACAGCGAACGAGCGATCAATGCCCATGATCTCGCCGGTCGATTTCATTTCCGGGCCGAGCACGGTATCCACGCCGGGGAAGCGTGCGAACGGGAATACCGATTCCTTGACGCCGACGTGGCCGGGCTTGCGCGGCTTCAATTTGAAACTTGAAAGTTTTTCGCCGGCCATGATACGCGCGGCGATTTTCGCGACCGGAATGCCGACGACTTTCGCGACGAACGGCACGGTGCGCGACGCGCGCGGATTGACTTCCAGCACGTAAATTTCGCCGTCCTTGATCGCATATTGAACGTTCATCAGGCCGACAACATCGAGACCGAGCGCAAGCTCGCGCGTCTGGCGTTCGAGTTCGGCGATCAACGCGGGGTCGAGCGAATGCGGCGGCAACGAGCAAGCCGAGTCGCCGGAGTGGATGCCGGCTTCTTCGATGTGCTCCATGATGCCGACGACGAATGTATCCTTGCCGTCGCAAAGGCAATCCACGTCGACTTCGGTCGCGTCCGTCAGATAGCGATCGAACAGCAGCGGGTTCTTGCCGAGCACCGTGTTGATCTGCCCGGTCTTGTCGTTGGGATAACGCGCCTTCACGTCGGCAGGCACCAGTTCCGGCAGCGTGCCGAGCAGATAGTCGCCGAGCTGCGATTCCTCGCGGATGATCTGCATCGCGCGTCCGCCGAGCACATAGGACGGGCGCACCACGAGCGGCAGGCCGAGATCCGACGCGACGAGCCGCGCCTGCTCGACCGAATAGGCGATGCCGTTCTTCGGCTGCTTGAGACGCAGCTTGTCGAGGATGCGCTTGAAGCGGTCGCGATCCTCGGCGAGATCGATGGCATCCGGCGAGGTGCCGAGAATAGGAACGTTCGCTTCCTCCAGCGCACGCGCGAGTTTCAGCGGGGTCTGCCCGCCGAACTGCACGATGACGCCGTGCAGTGTGCCGTTCGAACGTTCGGTGTCGATGATTTCGAGAACGTCTTCGGCGGTCAGCGGCTCGAAGTAGAGACGATCCGCGGTGTCGTAGTCGGTCGAAACGGTTTCCGGATTGCAGTTGACCATGATGGTCTCGAAACCCGCGTCATGCAGCGCGAAGCAGGCATGGCAGCAGCAATAGTCGAACTCGATTCCCTGACCGATACGATTGGGGCCGCCGCCGAGAATGACGACCTTGTTCTTGTTCGACGGTGCGCTTTCGTCGGCGGCATTGCCCGCGAACGGCGACTCGTAGGTCGAATACATATAGGCAGTGGGCGAGGCGAACTCGGCAGCACATGTGTCGATGCGCTTGTACACCGGGCGCACGTTCATCGTCCGCCGCAACGATTTCACATCGGCTTCGGTCTTGCCCGACAGGACGGCGAGACGCGCGTCGGAGAATCCCATCGCTTTGAGCGTGCGCATGCCAAACGCGTTGCCGGGCAAGCCGTGCGCTTTCACCTTCGTTTCCATATCGACGATGCCGCGCATCTCGGCGAGGAACCATGGATCGATCTTGCACGACGCAAAAATCTCGTCGTTGGTCCAGCCGAGCCGCATCGCCTGCGCCACCTGCAACAGACGGTCCGGCGTCGGCGTGCCGAGCGCTGCACGGATCGCGTTCTTGTCGTCGCTCTGGCCGAGACCTTCGATGTCGATCTCGTCGAGGCCGGTCAGGCCCGTTTCAAGTCCGCGCAAAGCCTTCTGCAGCGACTCCTGAAACGTGCGCCCGATGGCCATCACTTCGCCGACCGATTTCATCGACGTGGTCAGTGTGCGGCTGGCGCCGGGGAATTTTTCGAATGCGAAGCGCGGGATTTTCGTGACCACGTAATCGATGGTCGGCTCGAACGAGGCCGGCGTCGCCCCGCCCGTAATGTCATTGGCAATTTCGTCGAGCGTGTAACCGACCGCGAGTTTAGCCGCGACCTTGGCAATCGGAAATCCCGTCGCCTTCGATGCCAGCGCAGACGAGCGCGATACGCGCGGATTCATTTCGATGACGACCATGCGACCGTCGGCGGGATTAACGCCGAACTGAACGTTCGAGCCGCCGGTCTCGACGCCGATCTCGCGCAGCACCGCCAAGGAGGCGTCGCGCATGATCTGATACTCTTTATCCGTGAGCGTCAGGGCAGGGGCGACCGTGATCGAGTCGCCGGTATGGACACCCATCGGGTCGAGATTTTCGATCGAGCAGATGATGATGCAGTTGTCCTTCTTGTCGCGGACAACTTCCATTTCAAACTCTTTCCAGCCGAGCACCGACTCTTCGATCAGCACTTCGTTGGTCGGCGAGGCGTCGAGGCCACGCTCGATGATGTCGAGAAATTCCTCGCGGGTGTAAGCGATGCCGCCGCCGGTGCCGCCCATCGTGAACGACGGGCGGATGATGGCGGGAAGTCCAATCTCCGAGAGCGCCATCAGCGCTTCGGCCATTGCCTGCTGCTGGTAGCGCTTGCGGCGGTCGTTTTCGCCGAGCGACCATTGCCGCTCATAATCGCTCAGCGCATCGCCGCTGAGGTTGGCGCGCCCGGCGACATGCTGGTCGCGGTCGGTCTTTTTCATTGCCGAAGCGTTGGCCAGCCGCGACTTCGGCGTCTCAAGCCCGATCTTGGTCATCGCTTCGCGAAAAAGTTGACGATCTTCCGCCTTGTCGATGGCGTCTGCGGTGGCGCCGATCATCTCGACGTTGAATTTCTCGAGTGTGCCGAGCTTGCGCAGCGAGAGCGCGCAGTTAAGCGCGGTCTGTCCGCCCATCGTCGGCAACAGCGCGAAGCCGCCGGGCTTCACGTTGCGTTCTTTCTCGATGATCTTGGCGACGATCTCCGGCGTGATCGGCTCAATATAGGTCGCGTCCGCCAGTTCCGGATCGGTCATGATCGTTGCCGGATTGGAATTCACCAGAACGACCCGATAGCCTTCTTCCTTCAGCGCCTTCACCGCCTGCGTGCCGGAATAATCGAATTCACAGGCCTGACCGATCACGATGGGTCCGGCACCGATGATGAGGATCGTCGAGATGTCAGTACGTTTAGGCATCAAATCCCGCGTGCAGAAATTGGGCACAAAAAAAGAACGCGCATTCGCGCGTCCTTTGAAACTCGCCGCTCGGTCTCCCTCGCGCGCGCCGTGTCTTTAGACCAGATTCCGCAGGCGCGAAAGGCCTTTAAGCCCGCAATTAACCGGCAATTTGAAGGGTTTTTGCGGAGGTTGCGCTATCGCGCAAAAGGAAAATTGGAGGCCCGGCCTGGATTTGAACCAGGATAAAAAACCTTGCACAGTTTCCGCGTCGACGCTTCCGCCACCGGGCCATGCGCAAAATTACTGAGACGACGCGACGAGTCCACGTGGAACCCGGTTTAACGTTAATCGCGGTGACGTTCATGCCTCGCGCGTGGCGATGAATGTCATGCGCGCCGGATTGTGTCCGACATTTTGCGGCGCGCGCGCGGCGGAAAATCCGGCGGCTTTCAGTTTCGCGATCATCTCGCCTTCACCGTAACGCTGCAACCCGATGCTCTGACGCAGTTGCCAATAGTCCGACAGCGCCGTCCGCGCGAGGCCCCACAATGCGTCGGCGAGAAAACCGTTCTGTACGGCGAGCTTGAGCAGCGCGGTTACGTCGGCGGCGGCACCGACTTCGGGGCGCAAGATGTCGCCGACGACAAATTGGCCGCCGGGCTTCACCAGACGCCGCATCAGCGCGAATGTGGCATCAAGCTCGGCTGGCGTCATGTATTGCGCGACCGAAATCATCACGGTGAGATCGACGGACTCGTCGGGCAGCTGTGTGAGATCGTCGAGCGAACGCACCGCAATTTTCGGGTTAGACGCAAAGCGGGCAGTGAGACGTCCGCGCACGCCCGGCGCGGGCTCGGCGAGAATGAGCTGTCCGCAAGCCGCCGCAACGTCCCCGGCCGCCAGCGCTTCTCCGCAGGAATAGTCGAGCACCGTCGCGCCCGGCGAGGGGATAAAGCCAACGATATCGGCAGCGATGACGCGGAAATGGACGTCGCGATGCTTCTTGCTGACATAAATCGTATGCGTTGAATCGTAATAGTCGATCCAGTCGTCCATCGTCTCGTCCAGATTGGTTTCGTCGGTAGTTCCGGAGGTGGAACCGTAGGGCGCAGCATGGCGTTAGATGGTCTGGCGAGCGATGTAAATCGCCTGAATTTCAGTCTCCTAACAGGAACAAAGCCGTGAGCAAATCCAAAATTTCCCCCGATCTCGATACTCCCACCGACCTGCCGCAGGAGGGTGTCGACAAGATCTCCTCAGCCGTCAATGTGGTCCTCGCCGACAGTTTCGCCCTTTACCTGAAGACCAAGAATTTTCACTGGCATGTCAGCGGTCGCCATTTCCGCGACTACCATCTGTTGCTCGACGAGCAGGCTGAGCAGATTTTCGCGACTACCGACGACCTCGCCGAGCGCATCCGCAAGATCGGCGGCGCCACAATCCGCTCGATCGGGCAGATTGCGAAGCTGCAGACCATCGAAGACAATGACGAGAAGTTCGTGCCGCCGCGCGAGATGTTGCGCGAACTGATGAACGACAACAAGAAGCTCGTCGCCAACATGCGCAAGGCACACGAGATCGCGGGCAAATACGACGACTCGGCGACGACGAGCGTGCTGGAGGTTTTCATCGACCAGGCAGAGCGCCGGACGTGGTTTTTGTTCGAGGCCTCCCGTCAGGAACGCGGCAACGAAGCCTGACCCGGTTGCCAGGATGGAGAAGAAACGCCCGCCTCGCGCGGGCGTTTTCGCTGGTTTGGTGACAGCGTCCCAATCGCGTAAGCTGCTCTCGATCAAAGGCGAGGGCAAAATCTTGGTCACGTTCGAGTGGATCATCGGGCTGCTGCTCGGGGCGATGCTGTTGTCGGCGCTCGCGCGCAAGCTCAACATTCCCTATCCGACATTTCTGGCCGTCGGCGGCATCGGCATTGCATTCCTGCCCAATGCTCCTGTGTGGACGCTGGAGCCCGATCTCGCGCTGGCGCTGTTCGTCGCGCCCGTTCTGCTGGATGCCGCGTTCGACACGTCGATGCGCGACCTGCGCGACAATTGGCTTCCGGTCTCGACACTCGTGCTCGGTGCGGTCGCTGCGACAACGGCGGTGGTGGCCTATGTCGCGCATGCGATGGTGCCCGCAATGCCGTGGGCAGCTGCGATTGCGCTCGGGGCCATCGTCGCGCCGCCGGATGCAGCAGCGGCAACCGCGATTCTGCGCAGCGTGCGGATGCCTTACCGGATCGTCAAAATTCTCGAAGGCGAAAGCCTGCTCAACGATGCCAGCGCGCTTCTGATCTATCGCGTGGCCGTCGGCGCCGCACTGGCATCTTCACTAGGCGTCGGCAGGGTCGCGCCCGAACTGATCGTTGCCTTGGTCGGAAGCGTCGCAGCCGGATTTCTTCTCGCGCATGGATCGATGCAGATCAGCTCGCGCATCAAGGACGTTCCGACCGCCATCATCATGCAGTTTGCCGGAACCTTCACGGTCTGGATCGTTGCCGAGCGGCTTGGCCTCTCGGCCATTCTCACCATCGTCGTTTACGCTGTGACACTCGCGCGAAACGTTCCGGCCTATACGCCGGCGCGCATGCGGGTGCCGTCCTATGCGGTGTGGGAAACAATGGTGTTCGTGCTCAACGTCATGGCGTTCGTCATGATCGGGATGCAGCTGCGGCCGATCTGGTCGGGTCTCAGCGAAAGCGTGCGCATGCACTATTGCCTGGTTGCAGCGGCAGTGCTGACGACCGTGATCGTCACGCGCATCGTGTGGGTCATGAGTTACAACACGATTCTGCGCGCGACGATTTCGCATTATGGCTTCAATCCCCGCCGTCCCATGATGGGACGCCCGACAGTGAAGGGTGGCATTCTGATTTCATGGTGCGGCATGCGCGGCATCGTGACACTCGCAGCCGCCTTCGCGTTGCCGGAGGGGTTCCCGTTCCGCGATCTGATTCTGTTGACGGCATTTTCGGTCGTGTTCGGCTCGCTCGTCATTCAGGGTTTGACGCTGCGTCCGCTGGTAATGGCGCTCAGGCTCGACGAACCAGATCCGGTCATGCACGAAGTCGGCGTGGCGCGAACGGCGGCCTATCGCGCGGCATTGACCGAGATCGACGGCGATACGTCGAAAGCAGCGAAGCTGCTGCGCTACGAATACGAAGTGCTGCTGCAAAGCGCAGGCGACGGCACGCAGGGCGAAACCAGAGGCGAGTTTGCCGCCGATCCGCTGCGCCGCCGCGCGATTGCCGTTGCCCGGCGCGTGACGTTCGAAATGCGCCGGTCCGGCGAGATCGGCGACGACGCCTATCATCGGATCGAGGAAGAACTTGATTTTGCCGAACTGAGCGCGAGCGGGCCGGCGGAATGATCAGGCCCGCTTCTTCGCGCGCATCAGTTCCGCGAAGCGCGTGAACAGATAATGCGAGTCGCGGGGGCCGGGCGAAGCCTCCGGATGGTACTGCACCGAAAACACCGGCTTGTCTTTCAGCGCAATGCCGCAGTTGGAATCGTCGAACAGCGAGACGTGAGTCTGCTCGACATTCTTCGGCAGGGTTTTCTTGTCGATGGCGAAGCCGTGGTTCATCGATGTGATCTCGACCTTGCCGGTGGTCATGTCCTTCACCGGATGGTTCGCACCGTGATGGCCCTGATGCATCTTCGTCGTCTTGCCGCCGACTGCGATGCCGAGCATCTGGTGGCCGAGACAGATTCCAAAAGTCGGCGTGCCGCTCTCGATCACCTTCTTGATAACGGGCACGGCGTACTTCCCCGTCTCCGCCGGATCGCCGGGACCATTCGACAAAAACACGCCGTCCGGCTTCATCGCGAGAATATCTTCGGCTGAAGTTTTCGCGGTGACGACCGTCACCTTGCAGCCTTCACCCGCAAGCAGACGTAGAATGTTGCGCTTGATGCCGTAGTCGATGGCGACGACGTTGAACTCCGGTTTATCGAGTTTGCCGAAACCCTCGCCCCACTGCCACGGCGTCTGGTCCCAGTCGAAACGCTGCGCGCTCGTGACCATCGGCACGAGGTCCATGCCTTCGAGGCCGGGCCACTCGCGCGCCTCTTCCTTGAGAGCGTGAAGATCGAATTTCCCGTCCCTGTTGTGCGCGATCACGGCGTTCGGCATGCCCTTGCTGCGGATCAGCGCCGTCAACGCGCGCGTGTCGATCCCCGACAGGCCGATGATGCCGCGCGCTTTCAGCCACGCATCGAGATGTTTCGCGGAACGATAGTTCGACGGATCGGTAATCGCTGCGCGCAGGATCACCCCGCGAGCGCCCGGCGTTGCCGCCATGTTCACCGTCTCGATGTCTTCGTCGTTGGTGCCGACATTGCCGATGTGCGGAAACGTGAAGGTGATGAGCTGACCGGCATAGGACGGATCGGTGAGAATTTCCTCGTAGCCCGTCATCGCGGTGTTGAAGCAGACTTCGCCGACGGCGGAGCCTTCCGCGCCGAGGCCGAAGCCTTCAAGCACGGTGCCATCGGCAAGCACGAGCAGCGCGGTCGGTTTATGGTCCGGCCAGGCTGAGGAATTGTCGTTTGATGTCATAAGCGCATCACATAACCCCTGTGCCGCGGCGCGTCAAAGGCGTAAGGGGCCGATTCACATGCGTTTGCGTATATTTGACAGGTGTTCCACGCTGCCTAATCTTCCTCGCAGCGGCCTCTGAAGAGCTGCGGCAGGGTAGGGAGCTTTCATGAGTTCGATCCACGGCGTTCCGGACACGCGCGACCTTCATTCGGGCGGAACGATCGGCAGCCTGATCCTCAACGCCATCGCGCGGTTCGGCGACAGCCCCGCACTCGCGGACGGCAAGGTGCGCTGGAGTTACCGCGAATTCGGCAACGCCGTCGCGCGGTTCATCACGTTGTATCGCTCGATCGGCCTCAGGAAAGGCGGCGCGCTCTCCATCCTGTCGAGCAATCGCGCGGAATCCTGGGCCGCGATCTGCGCGGCGCTGGTGATGGGCGTACGCTACACGCCGCTGCATCCGATGGCAGCCGAAGACGACCATGCTTTCATCATCGAAGACGCCGAGATCGATGCTCTGATCGTGGAAGGCGCGAAGTTCGCGCCGCGCGGAACTGCTATCAAATCGCGCGTGAAAGGTTTGAAGCACCTCTTGTCGTTCGGACCGATGGACGGCGCGCGAGATATTCTTCCCGAACTGGAGACAGCCGCGCCTGCAATTCTGACCGACGAGAGCGACGCGCGCGGCATCGCGTTTCTCGCCTATACCGGCGGCACGACAGGGCGCTCCAAGGGCGTGATGCTGTCGCATCGCTCATTGGTGACGATGTCGCTGATCCTGTTTTCCGATTGGGACTGGCCGCAGGACATCCGCTTCCTCGCCGCGACGCCGATCAGTCATGCAGCGGGCGTGACGCTGTTTCCGGTGATGATGCGCGGCGGGTTAATGCGCCTCGTGCAGGGTTTCGAGCCGGAAGTTTATGCAGGCGTCGTGGCCGCGGAGAAAATCAATTCGACTTTCCTCGTGCCGACGCTGATCTACGCGCTGATCGACAATGCCGATTTGCGCAAGCGCCATGATCTGTCGTCACTGGAGATGATCGTCTACGGCGCGGCGCCGATGTCACCGGATCGGTTGCTCGAAGGCATGAAAATCTTCGGTAAAGTTTTCGTGCAGCTTTACGGTCAGACCGAAGCACCGCAATGCATCACGTCGATGCGCAAGATCGACCACGACGAGACCAAGCCGCATCGCCTCGGCTCGTGCGGACGCCCGTCGCAATTCGTCGATGTCAAACTGTTCGACGCGAACATGAAAGAAGCCGGCGTCAACGAGCCGGGCGAAATCTGCGTGCGCGGCCCATTGGTGATGGACGGTTACTGGAAGCGTCCCGACGCCAACGCCGAGACGCTGAAAGGCGGCTGGCTGCACACCGGCGATGTCGCGATCAAGGATGAAGAAGGTTATTTCTACATCGTCGATCGCACCAAGGACATGATTATCTCCGGCGGGTTCAACATCTATCCGCGCGAGGTCGAAGACGCATTGATGTCGCATCACGCGGTTGCGTCGGCCTGCGTCATCGGAATTCCAGACGATAAATGGGGCGAGGCAGTGAAGGCGTTCGTGGTGCTGAAAGCCGGCGCGAACAATTCCGCCGCTGAACTGCAGGCGCATGTGAAGGACAAGCGCGGCGCGCCGTGGTCGCCCAAAAGCATCGATTTCGTCAACTCAATTCCCGTGACGGGTCTAGGCAAGCTGGACCGCAAGGCATTACGTGCGCCCTATTGGGAAGGGCGCAAGCGCGGCGTCGCCTGATCAGCGCATGCGGCCCTGATCGCGGATCGCGCCGAGATGTTCGTTGATGCGGAAAACGATCAGCACGAATTCAGCAGCGATGCGTGAGAAGATCAATCCGACCAGCGTGCCCGCGAGCGCGGCGAGCAGCATCACAAATCCGCCGAACGGACTGACTGCCATCAGCGTCAGCGCTGAGAACACGCCCGAAATGCCGATCAGAAAGATCAGGACGATCACGAGCCAGTAGAACGATTTGATGACGGTGGGCGTAATGAACCGATCCCACTGAAACAGATCCTGTAGGTGCAGCATGGGCAAGTCTCCGGGTCGTGCGAATCGGCAATGCAGGTCTTCGTCCGCGATCGTGTCATTTGTTGCGCAGGCGTGAGACGGGTGCAACAGGCGAGGGTGCCGGACAGCTTGAGGTCTCGGGAATTTTTCGCCACACTCGGATGACAAAAACGTTGAATGAATCGATGAAACTGCATTTTGAAGATTTCAAGCCGGGTCCGTTCGGCACGTTCGGCCCGCATCATGTCTCGCGTGAGGACATTCTCGCTTTTGCGCGCGAATTCGATCCGCAGCCCATGCATCTCGATGAGGAAGCTGCGAATCGCTCGATGCTCAAGGGCCTGTCGGGTTCGGGCTGGCATATGTGTTCGCTGCTCATGCGCATCTGCTGGGACGGCTTCATTCACAACATCGCCTCGGCGGGCGCACCGGGAGTCGATGAGGTGAAATGGGTGTCGCCGCTGCGGCCCGGCGACGACCTTACGGTCGAGGTCGCTGTTCTCGGCACCCGCGAATCCAAAAGCCGCCGCGATGTCGGCTTCGTGCAGATCAGCAACGACATGCGCAACGCGTCGGGCGTAACGCTGCTGACGGCGACGCTGCCGCTGATGGTTCTGCGGCGGAAGGTGGCTTGAGACATGCCGTATTTTGAGGACATGAAAATCGGCGACCGGCGCGAGATGGGCTCGTTCACCTTCACGCCCGACCTGATCAAGAAGTTCGCCGCGCAATTCGATCCGCAGCCGTTTCATCTCGACGAGGAAGCGGGACGCAAATCCGTGTTTGGCGGATTGGCGGCATCCGGCTGGCACGTTGCGGCGGTTTATATGCGGCTGACGGTGGAGAGCTTTAAACGTGAAGCGCAAGCGGCCATTGCGCGCGGCGAGAAGCCGGTGGTCTCCGGCCCGTCGCCGGGATTCCGCGAGCTGAAATGGGTCAGACCCGTGCTTGCCGGCGACACGCTGACCTATTCATCGGAAATCATCGCGAAGCGTCCGCTGGATTCACGCCCGCAATGGGGACTGGTGAATTTCTCCAACACCGCGTTCAATCAGCGCGGCGAATTGGCGTTTTCGTTCCTTGGCTCGGCTTTCATGCCACGAAAGCCGGCTACGTAGCTCAAGGCCGTATGAACAAAAACGCGCCCCTTTGTTGGGCGGCGGTTTCGCTCTCAGGATCCCTTTCGCAATCAATCCGCGCGTGGCGTCGAGCGTTTCCACTGCGCCAGATTGTCGGCGATGATGCGGCTCGATTTCATCGCGGCCTGACTGAGCTGCGCATAACCGGCGAGTTCGCGCTGAACGCGCTGGCCTTCATTGTGCATCAGATCGCGCAGGCTCTCGAGTTCGCCGATCAGGTTCTCGATCTCGTTGAGCGACTGGCCCGCCACGCGCTGGATCAGCGTGTTGACGTTGTTGACGGTTGCTTCGGCGATCTCCGAAGGCTCGCTGGGCGGAACCATGCTTGGCGTCGGTCTGCGCAGATAGGCAATGTCGTTGCGGACGAAGTCGCGGATACCCGCTTCGACGTCCGTCACGGCCGCAAGATCGGCGTCTTCATCGGATCGTTCGATTGTTTCGGCATGGAGTGCACTCATCGGCTTCCCCTGGTTCGCTGGTATGAGCGGAGCTTCCCCGCACGACGACGTAACGATGCGATGAGGGCAGCCGATCATGACCGGATCGGGGCCGATGTGCGGCGAGGGCGGATTGATTCGGTGGATAAAAATCCGGCTCCGCGCATCACCAGCTATATTTGTAGCCGGCCTTCAGGCTGCGGTCGGGAACGCCTGTCGGCGTCTCCGCGACGGAGCCGGTGATGCTGACGCCACCGAGAATTTTCTGTTCTGCACCGAGCTTGCGGAGCCATTTTTCCTCTGTCGTCGCGGTCGATAGCGACTGACCGGCGATAACGCTCGTGCCCGACGCGTTGAGGCTGAACTTCGCGGACTGATCGACCTCATAGCTGCGCGCAACGCGATCGGCCGGACCGACAATGAGTGTGAGACTTTGCTGTATGACGCGATAGCCGTTTTGCAGCGTGAGCGCGGTGTCACCCGCGAGCGGCAACGTCTTCTCGAGCGATGCGCCGACCTTGCTCTGATCCTGCGTTGGATCGGAGCGCGCTTCGATCGAGGTCTTGTCCCACAGTCCCCCAACGCCCGGTGCCGTCATCGCCGCCCACGCACTGCCCGAGGATTGGGAAATCTGGTTGTCGTGCGCGAGCTTCTGCTGGAGCACCTCATTCGATGTTGTCGGCATTTGCGTGACGACATTCATGTCGGCACCGATCTGCGTATTCCAGAACGGAACGATCGGCTGCTTCACTGTTACGGAAGACGAGCCGTCAGGCTTGTCGTCGCGCTTCCACGTCATGTCGTTGGTGCTGACCGCTGCCTTCTTGCCCGGCTTCAGCGGCTTGTTCAGTTCAGGGTCCGTCGCGAGCTGGCTCCAGTCGATATCCTGCGGGGCAGTTGTCTCCGGCGCAGCTGTTTCGGTCGCGGTCGACTCGTGAGCAGGTTCCTGCGCGCGCAGCGAGGATGCTGCGGAAGCGCTGAAAGCCAGCACAATCGACACGAGGGCGTAGGCGCAATGTTTCGATTTCGGTTCGCCAGTCATGATGTTGCTTCCGGCCATTGAAATACCCGCAGCACGGGATTTGACCGATGATTCTTAAAATCGTGTTTCAGCAGATAGTGCCCACGCCCATTGGCTGCAACATTCATAAAGTCTGCGCCGCAAAACGATCTTGTTCCGATTGTGTTTGTTCCATTTTTCTCTGTCGTAATTGTGGCTTCTTCGGTTCGATCCCCGGAACATCCGTTCGCTTGGGACATTGTGACACGTCAACGACGACACAGGATTTTCCAAGGAGGAACTCAATGAAGAAAATTGCTTTGATGTTTGTCGCCGCGGCGACCGTGGCATTGGCCGTTCCGGCGTCCGCCGAAACGGTCGTGATCAAGCAGGGTGGCATGCACCGTCACCACGGGTGGAATCACGCCCGCGCCGAGTGGCGTCACGACCGCGGCTGGCATCGCGGCTGGTACCATCGCGGCCCGGCGGTCGTGATCAAGCGCTAACCAAAAAAACGGCCCCGCGCGAGCGGGGCCGTTTCAGTTGCGTTCGCCGTCTTAAGGTGCGGCCATTGCGTCGCGTATTTTTAATCGAAAAATCAGGCGATCTTCGGCAGGTGAATATGCCGGCCGAGAGTCTGTTCGACGAGGTCGAACGTATCCATCACGGCGCGAAGGCTGATCAGCCGTCCCGCCTTGAACTGCGCAAAGTGTGCGAGGCGGACGCTGATCGGCGCGCCGTTTTTCGGCGTTACCGAATAGCGCATGAGTGACGCGGCGGAGTCCTCACCCAGCATGATCGACTCACGATCGAAGCGATGGAGGTTGACGGCTTTCGCGATCTGTTTAATGACCTCGATCACGGCTGCCTTGCCGCGGCGCGCGCCGAGGAAAGCAAACATGTCGATCGGTCCATAGATCGCCCACTCGACGTTATCGTCGAGAAGTTCTTCCAGTTGGTCGGTCTGGCCTTCGTTCAACGCGTGATGAATCGCGCGCGAAAAACGCCAGAGGCTGTGCTCTGTCATTTTGCTGATCCTGAAATTTGAATTACGGAACAACAAACGGCCCAGAGGGCGTCGTCGATGACGCCGTGCCGAAATGTTGGCAGTGCTTTGGTATAATGTATGTCAGACTTGTGACGGGCGAGCTATAGCTTTACCGCATTGCACAAATGCGGATTATCCCGCGCGGATACCGCTATCAGCCGCACCCCCACAAGTCGCTCAAAAAATGACCGGAAATTACCGTTGAATGTCAGTGGGGTGTGATCGACCGCAACCGGCTCCCACCAACGGGGGCGAATTCGATGGTTATTGGTAAATAACCCGCCACTCGCTGATTTGCGGCCGGACCCGCCGCAGGACGAAATTATTCGACTGCAAGGTCTGCTCGCCCGTCACCGATGCGAAGCGCGGCGGCAGCGGATTTGCGATCCCCGGCTCGAACCGCGGCTCCAATGTGCATCCGCCGGCGATGTTGACGAACGGCCCTTTCAGGCCGGACACCAGCCCGCTCTTGGTCCCGCCGAATGCGACCATACTGAACGATCCGCCGTTGAGCTTCTCCAGTTCCTTCAGCGGCAGCCCGTTGCGAATGCCGCCGGGTCCGGACCATATCGCCGGCGCCTCGACCAGGATCGACGTCAGCTTGGTGCGTCCCTTGTTGTCGCCCCAGAAGAACACGGCGCGCTTGGTTGGATCGTTGTCGAAAATCACCGTGGCTTTCACCATGACGTTGCCCGGTGTTTCCACATCCTTGAACGCGACGTTCTTCGCGCCGAACGCGGCTTCGAGTTTCGCCTGACTTGTATCTTTCGCGAACGGTCCCGAGCAAGCCAACTCCGGCGCCTTCGGTGCATCCTTGAGATTGTCGAGCGATGTCGGCTGCGCCTCGTCGTCATCCTGTTCCTGAGATTTGCTGTCCTGCTTTGCGGCAGGTGCTTTTTTCGCAGCGAACGAGTCTGCTGCGGGAAATGAAATCGCAATCGCGAATAAAGCAGCCAGTGAAAAGACACGAAGACGCATAAGGGCATTCCGTCGCCGGAGGATCCGAGACTCTTAAAAGAAATGCGCGGTGACGCCAAGCCGCCGCGCGTGCGGAAATGGAGCGCTGCAAAGCAGCGAAAAAATTTTACCGCTTCTTCCAGCCGCCGCGGTGACCGGGCAGGCCGCCGGTGGAACGGCCCGGAAACTCGGGCCCCGACTCGCGTGAATTGGTCGGCTGGAAGATTTTGCTCTCGGTTCCCGGACCCATCTCATCCAGACCGGGTTTTCTCGCACGCGACTTGTTGCGCGCGGCGGCCTTGTCGAGTTGCGCCGGTAGATTGGCCGAGTCGCCGTATTTCTTCTTGCCTGCGTAAGCGCCTGCCTTTGCCGCGACGCCGCGCTGTTTGATGGTCGGATCGTCGACGACAGCCAGTTCGGTCGCACGCAGCCGCTTCACTTCGTCGCGCAGGCGCGCGGCCTCCTCGAAGTTCAGATCGGCGGCGGCTTCGCGCATCCGCGTTTCGAGATCGGCCAGAACCGCCTCGAAATTATGACCGATGGCGACCGCGTCGTCCGCCATGCCGCCGTCGCCGATTTCGACCAACACATGATCGCGCTCATAGACGCTGCCGAGAATGTCGCCGATGTTCTTCTTGATGCTCTCCGGCGTGATGCCGTTCGCGGCGTTGTATTCGACCTGCTTCTCGCGTCGGCGGTCGGTTTCGGCGATGGCGCGCTCCATCGAGCCGGTGATCTGGTCGGCATAGAGGATGACCTTGCCATCGACGTTGCGCGCGGCGCGGCCGATGGTCTGGATCAACGACGTTTCGGAACGGAGGAATCCTTCCTTGTCGGCGTCGAGAATGGCGACCAGTGCACATTCGGGAATATCGAGACCCTCGCGCAGCAGATTGATGCCGACAAGCGCATCGAATGCGCCGAGGCGTAAATCGCGAATGATCTCGATGCGCTCGATGGTGTCGATGTCGCTGTGCATGTAGCGCACGCGAATTCCCTGCTCATGCAGATATTCGGTGAGGTCTTCGGCCATGCGCTTGGTGAGCACGGTGATGAGCGAACGATAACCCGCCTGTGCGGTGGCGCGAACCTCGCCAACGAGATCGTCTACCTGCGTGCGTGCGGGGCGAATGTTCACCGGCGGATCGATCAGGCCGGTCGGGCGAATGACCTGCTCGACGAACACGCCGCCGCTCTCGTTCAATTCCCATCCGCCCGGCGTGGCCGACACCGCGACCGATTGCGGGCGCATCATGTCCCATTCCTCGAAGCGCAGCGGGCGATTGTCCATGCAGGAGGGCAGGCGGAAGCCGTATTCGGCGAGCGTCGCCTTGCGGCGGAAGTCGCCTTTGAACATGCCGCCGATCTGCGGCACCGTGACGTGGCTTTCGTCGGCGAACACCAGCGCGTTGTCAGGCACATACTCGAATAGCGTCGGCGGCGGTTCGCCCGGCTTGCGGCCGGTGAGATAGCGCGAATAGTTTTCGATGCCTGCGCAACTTCCGGTCGCTTCCATCATTTCGAGATCGAAGGTGGTGCGCTGTTCAAGCCGCTGCGCTTCGAGCAGACGACCCTGATCGTGCAACTGATCGAGACGTATCTTTAATTCGTGCTTGATGCCTTTGATGGCCTGAATCAGCGTCGGTCGCGGCGTGACGTAGTGCGAATTCGCGTAGATCTTGATGAATTCAAGCTCGTCGCTCTTGTGTCCGGTGAGCGGATCGAACTCCTCGATGCTTTCGATAGTGTCGCCGAACATGTTGACGCGCCACGAGCGGTCCTCATAGTGCGCCGGGAAAATGTCGATGGTGTCGCCCCGCACGCGGAATGTACCGCGCGTGAAATCCGCCGAGGTGCGCTTGTATTGGAGCGCGACCAGATCGGCGATGAGCTGGCGCTGGTCGATGCGCTCGCCCTTCTTCATCGCGAACGTCATCGCGGTGTAGGTTTCGACCGAGCCGATACCGTAGATGCACGACACCGACGCCACGATAATGACGTCGTCGCGTTCGAGCAGCGCGCGTGTAGCCGAATGGCGCATGCGGTCGATCTGTTCGTTGATCGAGGAATCTTTCTCGATATAGGTGTCGGTGCGCGGGACGTAGGCTTCCGGCTGGTAGTAATCGTAGTACGAGACGAAATATTCGACCGCATTATCGGGGAAAAAATTCTTGAACTCGCCGTAAAGCTGCGCGGCCAGCGTCTTGTTCGGCGCCAGAATGAGCGCGGGGCGTTGCGTCGCCTCGATGACTTTTGCCATCGTGTAAGTCTTGCCGGAGCCTGTGACACCGAGCAGCACCTGCGTGCGGTCGTTGCGTTTGACGCCTTCGACCAGTTCGCGGATCGCGGTCGGCTGATCGCCTTTCGGCTCGTATTCGGATTTCAGCTCGAAACGAACGCCGCCTTCGGACTTGTCGGGACGCGGCGGACGATGCGGCGTCCAGACTTTGAGCGAGCCGTCTTCCTTGCGGAATTCGGGACGGCCGTCGCGCATCAGATTTTCCAGCGCATCGGCGGTCGCCTGCACGCCAAGGGCTTCCATCTTGTTGCGCGGCGGACGCGCCATCGCAGCAGCGTCTTCTTCCTCGGTGGTCCAGCCGAATTGCTTCGCCAGTTCGGGATCGAGCGTCGGGATCGTCGCGCTGGTGTTGTAGTTCGCCTGCGGCGCTTCCTCGAACGCGGCGAGATTGTCGCTCAGGCGTGCTCCGGGAGGCTGCGGATTGGGGCGCAGCGGCGTCGAACGCGGCGCGGCTTCGTTGAAATCTTTCGGCGTGGATGCGCGCGAGCGATGGATCGCGGCTTCCCCACCCGAGCGGCGGTCCTTGGAATTGTCCGGCGGCGGCTGCAATCCGGTGCCGGAGCCCATTCCGCTTTCGCCGCGATTGATCGCCGGATTCAAAATCTCCGCAAGCTCAGGCCCCATCGGCTGAACATCGGGGCGGTGCGCTTTGGATTTCGGAGTTTTGACGGGCTTTTTCGGACTATCGGAAGATTTCGCCATGCCCGGAATATGGGACGCGAGGCGGCATCGCGAAAGGGCAAAATCTTCGCGGCGCACGCCGAAAGTTGCGATGAATGCGCGGAGCCAGACCTGCTAGTCTGCTCGACAATGCGCGGCACTTCAAAAATCGACCGCGTGAAGGCTGGGGAGCGTTCCATGAAAATGTCAGGATTGGCCGCATCGATGGTGGTTTCGTTTGCGTTGTGCGCAGGCAGTCAAGCATATGCACAACAGGGTGATGCGGAACCTGCGAGCCGCGCGATCAACGACAGCTTTCTGAAGTCGCTGCCGTTCAACGACCGCGCCGATTTCGACGACGTCAAGCGCGGCTTCATCGCGACGCTGCCGGACGGGATGGTCGCCGGAGCGGGCGACAAGCCTGCATGGAATACGAAGCAGTACGATTTTTTGAAAAACGACACGGTGCCGCCGAGCGTCAATCCGAGTCTATGGCGGCAGGCGCAGCTCAACGCGGTCAACGGTCTCTTCAAAGTGACGGACCGCGTCTATCAGGTGCGCGGCGTCGATCTCTCCAATCTCACGATCATCGAGGGCGACACCGGGCTGATCCTGATCGATCCGCTGTTGTCCAACGAAACGGCGAAGGCCGCGCTCGATCTTTATCTCAACAACGTCGCGAAGAAGCCGGTTGTCGCCGTGATCTACAGCCACAGCCACGCCGATCATTTCGGCGGCGGCAAGGGTGTCGTCAGCGAGGAGGACGCGAAGTCCGGCAAGGTCAAAGTACTCGCGCCGGATAAATTCATGGAGCACGCGGTCGCCGAGAACGTGATCGCGGGCAACGCGATGGCGCGCCGTGCGCAGTATCAGTTCGGCAGCGCGCTGCCTGTCGGCGAAAAGGGGCAGATCGATACGGGACTGGGCAAGGCGCTGTCGAAAGGGACGATCTCGCTGATCCCGCCGAACGACCTCATCAAGCAAAGCTACGAGACGCGCACCATCGATGGCGTCCAGATCGAGTTTCATCTCGTGCCTGGATCGGAAGCGCCGGCCGAAATGCTGATGTATTTCCCGCAGTTCAAATTGCTGAACATGGCGGAGGACGCCACTCACAACATGCACAATCTCTACACGCTGCGCGGCGCGGAGATTCGCGACGGGCGGTTGTGGTCGAAATATATCGCCGACGCCATCGAGCGTTATGGCGACAAGACCGATATCGAGATCGCGCAGCATCACTGGCCGATGTGGGGCAATGAGCGCATCGTCGCGTTCCTGAAAAAGCAGCGCGACCTCTATAAGTTCACCCACGACCAGACGGTGCGGCTGCTCAATCACGGCCTGACGCCGACCGAAATCGCCGAGCAGTTGAAACTGCCGCCGTCGCTGGCGAATGAATGGTACGACCGCGGTTACTACGGCACGCTCAGTCACAACGCCAAGGCGGTCTATCAGTTCTATCTCGGCTGGTACGACGGCAATCCCGCCGATCTCAATCCGCTGCCGCGCGCGGAGGAAGCCAAGAAGCAGGTCGAATATATGGGCGGCGCGGATGCGGCGATCAAACGCGCGCGCGACGACTTCAAGAACGGACAGTATCGCTGGGTCGCCAGCGTCATGAGCAAGGTCGTATTCGCCGATCCGGCGAACAAGGACGCGCGCGAACTCGGTGCGCAGGCGCTGGAACAGCTCGGCTATCAGAGCGAGGGCGCGACGTGGCGCAACGCCTATCTGCTCGGCGCGTATGAACTGCGTAACGGCGTCGAAGCGCAGCCGCCCTCGACCGCGAATGCGGATCTTCTCAAAGGCGTCTCGATCGATCTTGCGTTCGACTTTCTCGGCGTGCGGCTGAACGCGCCGAAGGCGGAAGGCAAGCACATCGTCATCAACTGGACGTTCACGGATTTGAACGAGACCTATGTGCTGAATCTTGAAAATTCCGCGCTTACACACACGTCAGGAAAACTCGATCCGAATGCCGACGCGAGTGTCACCCTGACTCGTGCCGCGCTCGACGCGATCACGCTCAAGCAGCGGTCGTTCCTCGGCAGCGTGCTGACCGGCGATGTATCGGTGAGCGGCAATCCGCTGAAGCTGCGCGAACTGTTCGGATTGCTGGACGAATTTTCGACGGGATTTGAAATCGTCGAACCGCGCAAGGCGAGCGTCGAGTAGCGCCGTTCCTGCGCAAGACGCAGATCACGACAGCGCGTGCCGCAAAGGCGCGCGCTTGACTTCGGCGCCGGGAAGCGCAAAGTCCATGCAATCGCATTGATCGCCCCGCGATCCGTCAACTGCAGGATTTCAGCATGATCGACCTTTATTACTGGCCGACGCCGAACGGCCACAAGATCACGATGTTTCTCGAGGAAACCGGCCTCGAGTACAAAATCCATCCGATCAACATCGGCAAGGGCGATCAGTTCAAGCCGGAGTTTCTGGCGATTGCGCCGAACAACCGCATGCCGGCGATCGTCGATCAGAAGCCGAAGGATGGCGGCAAGCCGGTTTCGATTTTCGAATCCGGCGCGATCCTGATCTATCTCGCCGAGAAGACCGGAAAGTTCATGCCGTCCGATCTGCGCAAGCGCTTCGACGTGCTGCAATGGCTGATGTGGCAGATGGGGGGTCTCGGTCCGATGCTGGGACAGAACCATCATTTCAAAACATACGCGCCGGAGAAATTGCCTTACGCGATTGATCGCTACGTCAACGAGACCAACCGCCTCTATGGTGTGCTGAACAAGCGCCTCGCGGATCGCGAGTATGTCGCGGGCGACTACTCCATCGCCGACATGGCGTCGTATCCTTGGATCGTGCCGTATGAGCGGCAGGGCCAGAAGATGGAAGACTTCCCGCATCTCAAGCGCTGGTTCGATACGATCAAGGCGAAGCCCGCGACCGTGCGCGCCTATGCACGCGGTCCCGAGATCAATCCGAGTCAGGCCGGCATCAGCACCGACGAGCAGCGCAGGATTTTGTTCGGGCAGACAGCTTCCGTGGTGAAGGCGTAAACGATGGCGCTGAAACTTTTTGAGCTATGCGGCACCGATCCGGCGCGTGTGTTCAGCCCGTATTGCTGGCGCACGCGCATGGCGCTGGCGCACAAGGGGCTGGAGGCGGAATCGATTCCGTGGCGCTTCACCGAGAAGGACGCGATCAAGAAGCACAATTCGGAAAAAGTCCCGGTGCTGCTCGACAGTGGCGAAGCCATCGTCGATTCCTGGGTGATCGCGAATTATCTTGAAGACAAATATCCGGACAGGCCGTCGCTATTCGGCGGCGCGGGCGGCCGTGCGATGGCGCGCATGGTCAATTCATGGGGCGACCTGCTCGGCGCGAGCATGGCATCGTTCATCATCACTGACATCTACGGCCAACTCGGTCCAACCGATCAGGCCTATTTCCGCGAGTCGCGCGAAAAGCGTTTCGGCAAGAAGCTCGAGGATGTGACGGCGGATCGCGATGCGCGTATCGACAACTGGCGCAAGACGCTCGAACCGTTGCGCGTCACGCTCGCCGCGCAACCCTATCTCGGCGGCGACAGGCCGAACTACGCCGACTACATCGTGTTCGGCCCCTTTCAATGGGCGCGTACGACCAGTCCGTTCAAATTCCTCAAAGAAGACGATCCGGTCTATGCCTGGCGCGAGAAAATGCTCGACGCCTTCGGCGGCATGGCGCGGAAATCACCGGGCTACGCGGTTTAGCAGTTGTCACGCCGCTGTCATCGGCCGGCGGCGAATCGCTGCTAGCCATAGCGCATGAACGATTCCATTCCTTCGGCGATTCACTGGATTGGCGGCGCGGGCGCGGTACTGACGACGATCTGCTGGCTGCCACAGGCCGTGCGTGTCGTGCGGACCAAAGAGACGCACGCGATTTCGCTGTGGACCAATCTCATTTTCGCCACCGGCATTCTTTTGTGGCTTATCTACGGGATTGCGATTGAGAATTGGCCGCTGATCGCCGCCAACGCGATCTCCATGTTGTTCACGCTCGTTATCATCGCGATGAAGCTGCGTCACGGTTAGCGCCGGCGGCAGCGGCGCGCAGGCAGTTCACGCACAGGCAATCTTCCCCATCCGCCGGCATCGGCAATCTCGCCGTTTCCGCAGCGCACCAGCATTCACCGTTAAGATTGCAGGAAAATGCGGTTCCGCAGCGCGGGCAATTCACATTGCGCGTTCCTGTTTTGATGGTTCTCGCTGACGGATTTGTCATGGTGCCGAACACGATTCCGCCGAAACTTTCATGTGCCGTTCATCCGCTCCGGCAGTAGACTCATGAACGCGGTATAAGTGTGAGCCGACCAACGCTGAAGATCAACTTAAGAGAGTTGCGAGACGTCATGGCCCGGGATCCGCAAGGCGCACTTGTCGCACTCAATCGCTTCGGTCTCGGCGCGCGCGGCGGCGCGGCGGGCGATTTTTCGAGTGCAGCATCCGATCCGCGCGGCTTCGTGAAGGCCGAGTTGTTTCGTCCCAACGCCGCGTTGCTCGATCTGCCGAACCTGCAGACCACGCCCGATCTCGCGAGGGCATTTTTCGACTATCAGGCCGAACAGGATCGCGAGCGCGCGGCGCAGCCGAAAGTCGCCGATGCGATGGCGTCGGTGGCGACGGACGCGAAATCGCCCGCACCGGAAGCAACCGCGCCGAAGCCGGACACCCAGATGGCGGACGGCAATGCCACCATGCAGCCGAATGCCGTGTCGGGTACTGTGACGCCGGATGCGATGAAGCCCAACGCGGCGCCGGCCAAGGAGCCGCCGCAGCCGCTCAACATCATCCAGAAAACATTCCGTGCCGAAGCGCTGGCGCGCTTGCAACGCGCCAACATCGCCGAAAGCGGATTCGTCGAACGGCTCGTCGCGTTCTGGTCCAATCATTTCTGCATTTCGGCCAACAAGGCGGGCCTCGAGAGAATGTGGTGCGGCTCGTTCGAGCGCGAGGCGATCCGTCCGCATGTGCTCGGACGATTTGCCGACATGCTCAAAGCCGTCGAGCAGCATCCGGCGATGATCTTTTTTCTCGATAACCAGCAGTCGATGGGTCCGAATTCGAGAGCGGGCATCAACCGCAACAAAGGCATCAACGAGAATCTCGCGCGCGAGATCATGGAATTGCATACGCTCGGCGTCGGTGGCGGCTACACGCAGGACGACGTGACGTCGCTGGCGCGCATTATCAGCGGCTGGACATTTTCGGGAAGGAACGGCCGTCTCGGCCCGCCGGGGCATTTCGCTTTCGTCGCGAATTTTCACGAACCCGGCGCACATAAACTGCTCGGCAAATTCTACGACGAGGAAGGGCTTGCGCAGGGCGAGGCGGCGCTCAGCGACATCGCGCGCCATCCGTCCACCGCAAAATTCATCGCGACGAAATTCGCGCGGCATTTTGTGGCCGACGATCCGCCGCCCGCGCTGGTCGCGCGTCTTGAAAATGTGTTTCGCAAGACCGACGGCGATCTCAAAGCAATGACTCTGGCTCTCGTCGATTCCGATGAGGCGTGGAGTGTGCCGATGACCAAGCTGCGCGCGCCTTATGAATATCTGGTGGCGAGCGGGCGGCTGATCGCGCGGATGCCGGAAGAACCGATGCGTTATCTTGGCGGCCTCAACGTGCTGGGCCAGCCGCTATGGACCCCGCCGGGACCGAACGGATTTGCCGATACCAACGCGGCCTGGGCCGCGCCGGAGAACATGAAGTTGCGGCTCGATATCGCATCGACGATTTCGTCGCGCGTCGGCGACGCGTTCGATCCGCGCGCGCTGCTCGACGTGATGGCCGGCGAAGCGGCATCCAGCGAAACACGTCAAACGATTAATCGGGCGGAGACCAAGCAGCAGGCGATGGCGCTTTTGCTGATGTCGCCGGAATTCCAGAGGAGATGAACATGAGCATCTTCGATTGTTGCGAAAGCCGGACGCCGCGCGGCGTTTCGCGCCGTTCGCTTTTGATGGGTGCCGCGACCTTCGCGGCGTGGGCTTATCTGCCGAAATTCGCGCACGCGGCGGACGGTCGCGATCCGCGTCTCGTGATCGTCATCCTGCGTGGTGCGCTCGATGGGTTGGCGACCGTCGCACCTGTCGGCGATCCGGACTATGCGGGCCTTCATGGTTCGATCGCGTTGAGCAAAGACGGCCCGCACGCGGCAACGATGCTCGATTCCTTTTTCGCGCTGCATCCATCAATGCCGGAGTTTGCGCGCATGTTTAAAGACAAGAAGGCGGCGGTCGTGCATGCGGTCGCGACGGCCTATCGCGAACGGTCGCATTTCGACGGGCAGGACGTGCTTGAAAGCGGCTTCGGCGGACCGGGCCGCGTGCAGAGCGGCTGGCTCAATCGTGCGCTGGAAAATTTGCCGCGCGGCGAGCGAGTGATGAGCGCATTGAGCGTCGGCCCAACGACGCCGTTGGTGTTGCGCGGGTCCGCGCCGACGGTGGGATGGACCCCGGCGACCTTGCCGCAGGCCGCCGATGACACCGCGATGCGCCTGCTCGATCTCTATCGGCATCGCGATCCGGCGCTGGCAACGGCACTGTCTCAAGGATTGCAGATTGAGAAGGCTGCGCTCGGCGACGACATGAAACCGAAGCCCGGCGCGGGCGGCATCGGGGCGATGCGGCTTGCCGCCAAGGGCGCGGCGAAACTGATGGCTGCCGATGACGGTCCTCGCATTGCCGCGCTCGCATTCGACGGATGGGACACGCATGCCAACGAGGGCGGTCCGGTCGGCCGTCTCGCGCAATTGCTCGGCGGTCTCGATGGTGCGCTGGCTGAATTCGAGACGGGTCTCGGCGAACGCTGGAAAGATACGGTCATTGTCGTGGCGACCGAGTTCGGCCGCACCGCGCGCATCAACGGCACCGACGGCACCGATCACGGCACGGGGACGATTGCGTTGCTCGCAGGCGGAGCGGTCAACGGCGGCCGCGTGATTTCGGATTGGCCGGGACTGAAGATTGCAAACCTTTACGAGAATCGCGATCTCAAGCCGACGACCGATCTGCGCGGCGTCATCAAGGGTGTGCTGCGCGACCACCTCGGACTCGGCGACAAGGTGCTGGCGGAGTCCGTGTTCCCCGACAGCGCAGGCGTGAAAGCCGTACAGGGATTGATCGCTTAAGCGCTAGTTCGCGACGTCGCAGACATCGACCCATTCGGCATGGGTCAATTCGGCCATGCGCGCAGGTGAAATTCGTACCGCGCTGTTGACCGAGCCTGCGGCGGGCACAACCTCGCCGAAATTCTTCAGCGATAAGTCGCAGTAGATTTTCAGAGGATTTTTCAGACCGAACGGGCAGATGCCGCCGACCGGATGGCCGGTCGCTTCCAGCGCTTCCTCGGCGTTGAGCATGCGTGGCTTGCCGCCGAACGCCGCGCGCGCCTTCTTGTTGTTGAGCCGCGCGGTGCCGCAGGTGACAACAAGCATGTTCATGTCACCCACGCGCAGCGAGAGAGTCTTCGCGATTTCGGCAGGCGTCACCCCGAACGCTTCGGCCGCGAGCACGACTGTCGCCGAACTCTTGTCCGACTCGATCACTTCGATGTCAGGCGCATTCTTCGCGAAAAATTCGCGAACCGATTCCACGCTCATGCTTGTCAGATGCCGAGCAGCTTGCGCGCGTTGTCCTTCAGAATTTTCGGGCGCACGTCGTCGCGGATTTCCAGCTTGGAGAAATCCGACAGCCAGCGATCCGGCGTGATGACGGGCCAATCCGAGCCGAACAGCATCTTGTCTTGCAGCACCGTGTTGACGTAACGCACGAGGATCGGCGGGAAATATTTCGGCGACCATCCGGAGAGATCGATATAGACGTTCGGCTTGTGGGTCGCGACCGACAGCGCTTCTTCCTGCCAAGGGAAAGAAGGATGCGCGAGAATGATTTTCATGTCCGGAAAATCCACCGCGACGTCGTCGATATACATCGGGTTGGAATATTTCAGCCGCATGCCGTTGCCGCCGCGCATGCCCGAACCCACGCCCGTTTGCCCGGTGTGAAACAGCGCGATCGCGCCGGCTTCGTTGATCGCCTCATATAAAGGATAGGCCATGCGGTCGTTCGGATAGAAGCCCTGCATGGTGGGATGGAATTTGAATCCCTTGATCCCATATTCGCGCAGCAGCGTGCGCGCCTCGCGCGCGCCGAGCTTGCCTTTCGCGGGATCGATACTGGCGAACGGAATCAGCACGTCGGAATTCTGCTGCGCGAGTTCGGCCATCTCGTAATTGTTGTAGCGGCGAAAACCCGTTTCGCGCTCGGCATCGACCGGGAAAATCACGGCTGCGATTTTCTTCGCGCGATAGTAAGCGGCGGTCTCCGGCACCGTCGGCGGATGCTTGTGCGGCGATTTGAAATATTCCGACATCGCCGCCTGAAAATCGTCGTAGCCGTCGTCGCCATGCGTGCCGCAGGGTTCTTCCGCGTGCGTGTGAATGTCGATGGCGACGAGATCGTCGACGTTCAGCGCTTTCGTTTTATCCAGCATGGCTTACTCCTACTTCGACAATTCTTTCGAACGTTTGGCGGCGGCTTCGACCGCGCGTTTCAAAAGCGGCTGAAATCCGCCGTCGCCCATCAGCACGCTCAACGCGGCGGCGGTGGTGCCGCCGGGCGAGGTCACGTTCTCGCGCAGTTTACCACTCGGCAAATCGGATTGACGCAATAACTCGCCGGAACCGGACACGGTTTCGCGCGCGAGCTTCGTCGCCAGCGCTTCGGGCAAACCCGCGGCGATGCCTGCGCGCGCAAGTTCTTCGGCGAGGAGAAAGATATAGGCGGGACCGGACCCGGACACGGCGGTCACTGCGTCCATCAGCGATTCGTCTTCGATCCATTCGACCGACCCGGTCGCGCGCAATAGTGCGTCGGCGACGTCACGCTGTGGCTTTTCGACGCCCACGCCCGCAACGGCAACCGTGATGCCGCGACCGATGGCGGCTGGCGTGTTCGGCATCGCGCGCACGGCCACGCCGCCGCAAACGTCTTTCAGCACGGCGAGGGGCGTTCCAGCCATGATCGAGACCACGAGCGTTTTCGAACCGACGAGTGATTTCAGTTGCGGCCCGGCTTCGCGAAACATCTGCGGTTTGACAGCGATGATTAAAACGTCAGCGTTGCCGATATCTTTAACCGCCGGATTGAGCCTGACGCCTTTGGCTGCAAAGTTCACATTGCGCATGTCGTCGGAGAGATGCGGCTCAATGACGACGACGCGTTTCGGATCGAGTCCCCGCGCCAGCCATCCGGTCAGCATCGCGCCGCCCATCTTTCCCGCGCCCGCGAGAACGATCGTGCCTTTGAGTTCGGAGAGTGCGGTGGCGGTCATGAGCGGCAATTCATCTATGGCGAGGCGGTCGATGGATGCATCATAATTGTCATGGCCGGGCTTGTCCCGGCCATCTCGACAAGGTTGGCACGGTGCTTCGCAAATCGGGATCACCGGGACAAGCCCGGTGATGACAGCCATTGATTGCGTTACCGGCTCGGACGCCTCACGCCTCGCCGGCGGTGTCGAACATCGCAGCGCTCATGGCGTCCTGCGCGGTCTTGCCCGCCCAGACCACGAATTGCAGCGCCGGATAATAGCGCTCGCAGGCCGACAGCGCGCCGTCCAGCATCAGTTCGCATTGCGTTGGCGACGCGACGAGGCCGTCGGGCAGGATCAGCGCCTGCCGGAACATCACCGAGCCGGTCGAGGTCCACAGATCGAAGTGGCCGACCCAAAGCTGCTCGTTGATCGCGGCGACCAGGCGGCGCACTTCCTCGCGCCGCGCTTCCGGCACTTTCATGTCGAAGGCACAGGCCAGATGCAGCGCGTCGATCTCGCCCATCCACGTGAACGAGAGCTGATAATCGGTCCACTGGCCGCGCGTCAGAATCGTGACTTCGTCGTCGCCCGAACGCTCGAACGACCAGTCGTTCGAGGCGGCGATCTCCTCGACGACGCTCAGCGGGTTGGTCCGCGAATCCGTGATGATGTCCAAATGGGACATGCTGTCTGAGCCCTGTTGTTGTGAGGGTTGCGAACGCTGAACCGGACCGCCGATACGGCAACTGGCGTGCTGAAATTGATCGGTGATTTGCAGACTCCGCGCAACGCGGAGCCTGATCCCGTCCACAGGTGATCGGTTAATTCACAGGTTCATCAACAACTAAGCGCGGGCTGTGGATCGCTAAGCGTTAGCGAATGCAATTCGTGAGTCGGGATATGGGCTTAGGCTGAAAATTGCTTTGCCGGCCCGGCACGTTCGCGAGAACAAAACGGAATCGGATTCGCGCATCGCGAGTCCGGGCGTCAATTTTCGTGAAAAGCAAGTCTTCTTCTCAGTCGAACAGGCTCGACACCGACTCTTCGGATGCGGTGCGGCCGATGGCGTCGCCGATCAGGGACGCGATGGGAAGCACGCGGATATTGCTCGCCTCGCGCATGGCCTTGGTCGGCTGGATCGAGTCGGTGATGACCAGTTCTTTCAGCTTGGAGCCGGTGATGCGCGGCACCGCACCGCCCGACAGCACGCCGTGGGTGATGTAGGCGTAAACGTCCTTCGCGCCGTTGGCGAGCAGCGCATCGGCGGCATTCACCAGCGTGCCGCCGGAGTCGACGATGTCGTCGATCAGGATGCAGGTGTAACCGGCGACTTCGCCGATCACGTTCATGACTTCGGATTCGCCGGCGCGCTCGCGGCGCTTGTCGATGATGGCGAGCGGGGCGTTGATGCGCTTGGCGAGGCCGCGTGCGCGGATCACGCCGCCGACGTCGGGCGACACAACCATCACTTTGGACAGGTCGAACCGCTCCTTGATGTCGCGCGCCATCACGGGTGCCGCGAACAGGTTGTCGGTCGGGATGTCGAAGAAGCCTTGGATCTGCGCGGCGTGCAGGTCGAGCGTCATCACGCGGTCCGCACCTGCATGCGTGATGATGTTCGCCACGAGCTTGGCGGAAATCGGCGCGCGCGAGCCGACTTTTCGATCCTGCCGCGCGTAGCCGAAATAGGGAATCACCGCCGTGATGCGGCGCGCCGAGGCGCGGCGCAGCGCATCGGTCATGATCAGCAATTCCATCAGGTGGTCGTTGGCCGGATAGGACGTGGATTGAATCACGAACACGTCGGAGCCGCGCACGTTCTCCAGCACTTCGACGAAAATCTCGTTGTCGGCGAAGCGGCGCACGCTCGCTTTGGTCAGCGGGACGCCGAGCCAATCCGAAATTCCTGCGGCCAATTCCGGATTCGAGTTGCCCGCAACCAGTTTGATGGAGCCGTTTTTCGCCGAAATCGCTGCCTCTCCTTTTGAACTGGGGGACACGCTTTTCAACATTTCGTCGGCCTTCAGGAACCCGCGTTATCGGGGCTTTCGCACGTGCGAGGGTCTACCAAGGACAGCTTGCCGCTGGCAATACGGAGCGGGCCGTTATCCTGCAAAAACAGGCATTTCGGCGTGATGCCGTGCTTAATGCGCGCTGAAGGCCACGGCGGTGATTTGAGGCGACGCGGAATCGGCCGGAATTTCGTCGGCTGACGCAACGGCGGGGCCGGTTCGCGGCGCTTCGGGCGTCGGGTCTTCCGGCGCGGGTGCCGTTCCGTTGATCATGCTGGAGACGCCGTTCAGCCCAGCGGCCGCGATTCGGCGCATCACCTGATCGTCGGCGGTGGCCCAGGCATCGCGTCCGGCTTTGCCGGTTGGCTCCTCGCCGGACAGCCGAAGCGCCCGGTTCTGGTTGCGGTCGTAAACGTCCCACACCCACGCGATGGTGGTCTTGCCGCGCCGGACCTGCGCGGAGAGATAGCTGCGGATGCGATAGGCGGCCGGCGCTTCGCGCGATACGATCATGAAGCTCTTGGCACTGGACTCGGTTTCCAGCGCACGCACGAGGCGGTCGAACACCTGCTGCGGCGGACCATCCACGGATTCGAACGCAACCGTCGGCCCGAAGGATTGACCGGCCGGCATGGCGATCTGCCCGGAGGACGCACAGCCCGACACCAGCGCGAGCAACGCAAGCAGCGCCATGCGCCGCGCGTTGCGCGACACTGTTCGTGTCACGATGTGCCTGTGGATTTTCAACTCTACGCCGCCCGTTTATTTTCTGGCGGGTTTGCCCCGCCTTGCAGGTCAGGTCGAGCGATATCGTTAAAATGCGTTAACGTCTAGGGCGGGCGGGCTATAGTGAAGTGGTCCGGCATCACGTTTCCGCTGCCCTATTTGTTTGATTTCATTGCAGGAGATTTCCATGCGTGCGTACCAGTTCACCGGCTACGGGCCGGTCGCATCGAACGTGACGCTGTCCGATATTGCCGATCCGGTGGCCCGGCGCGGCGAAGTCCATATCGAGATTCACGCGGCCAGCCTCAATCCCATCGACTACAAGATCGTGCGTGGCGATCTGCGGCGCGTGTCGTCCTACGCGCTGCCGCATCGTCTCGGTTACGATCTCAGCGGTGTCGTCACGGCGGTCGGCGCGGGCGTGTCGCGCTTCAAGGCGGGAGACGCCGTATTCGCACGCACATCGGGCGACAGCATCGGCAGCTTTGCCGAGACCATCGTGCTCGATCAGGATTGCGTGGCGATGAAGCCATCGAGCGTGTCGCACGCGGAAGCTGCGTCACTCGCGCTGGTGGCGCTGACGACGGTGCAGGGACTCGTTGATCGCCTTCACGTCAAAGCGGGGCAGAGCATTCTCATTCACGCCGGCTCCGGCGGCGTCGGCACCTTCGCCGTGCAGTATTGCAAGCATCTTGGAATGAACGTCACGGCGACCACGAGTTCGCGCAACGCCGATTTCGTCAAGTCGCTTGGCGCGGATCGCGTCATCGCCTACGACAAGGAAAACTATCTCGACGGCGGCGCGGCCTATGACATCGTCTACGACACGCTGGGCGGCGCGGTCACGGCGGACTCGTTCAAGGTGGTGAAGCGTGGCGGCACAGTGCTGTCGCTCAGCGGTCCGCCGGATCGCGATTTCCCCCGGCGCATCGGTGCGGGATTTGTCGTTCGCACCGCCGTCTGGTTCATGAGCCGGAAGGTTTATGCGGCAGCGGCGAAAGCCGGCGCGTCCTATGTCTGGTATCTCACCGAGCCGAGCGGACGCCAGCTCACGGACGTCGCCGCCCTTGTGGATGCGGGAAAGATCAAGCCGGTGATCGATCGCGAATTTCCGTTCGACAAACTCGTCGATGCGCTGACGCATCTGCAATCGGGCCGGTCGCGCGGGAAAATTGTTTTGAAGGTGCGTTAACGCAATATCGCGTGGCGAAATCCCGTTTCAGATTCCGCGAGGCATTCGCAACTTGCGCGAGAACACGCCGATTTATTTCGCGACCTATCCAAAACCGCCTTGGCAACCTTGTAGCGGTATGTAGAACATCCAGCGTTTTCTGGATCGATTGCCGTCAATGTCTTCTTTCAATGTGAATTCCGCCGCGCAGCGGAGCGCGGGATGGCGTCGGCCTTTCGAACTCTGGCTCGACGGCGTCGAAGCCGGATGGGCCATTCCGGCCTTCATCGTCACTTTCGTGGCGGTATGGATGACGTTTCTGATCGTTGGTTATCAGAACGGCGATCTTCACCCCGATGTTCTGGAAACCTGGACGCTCGGACGTGAATTCGCGTGGGGCAATCCGAAACATCCGCCTTTGATCGGGTGGGTTGCGCGAGTCTGGACCACCGTATTCCCGTTGACCGACTGGTCGATGCACCTGCTTGCGATGGTCAATTCAGCGCTGGCGCTGTTCTTCGTCGATCTCATCGGCCGGCGTTTCGCCAGCGGCGACAAGCGCGCGATCATCATGATGCTGATGATCTTTCTGCCAGCCTACCAGTTTCACGCCGAACGCTTCAACGCCAACAGCATTTTGCTCTCGACATGGGCGCTTGCGATCTACTGCTTCTTGCGATCGTTCGAGTCGCTGAATGTCCGATGGGCCGTTGCCGCCGGTGCGTCTGCGGCACTCGCAATGCTCGGAAAATATTATTCGGTGTTTCTGATCGCCGGATTTATCGTCGCAGCGATTGCGCATCCGCGCCGCCGGGAATATTTTGCCTCCGTCGCGCCGTGGGTCTCGACGCTGACCGGGTTGATCGTGCTCGGTCCTCATATCTGGTGGCTCGCGACGACCGGCTTCACGCCCTACGAATACGCCATGGTGGCGCATCGCGGTTTGCCGATGGGCATCGCCGTGCGGGAAGCGGCGAAATATGTCGGCAGCCATTTTCTCTACCTTGTTCTTCCCTTGGCGATCTGGTGCCTGATGATCCGCGCGCATCTGGCGCGATTTGCGGAGGACTTGACGAAACCACAGCCGGGACTTTTGCTGCTGCTCTATATTTTCGCCGCCACTGTTTTCATTCCGCCCGTCGTCAGCATCTCGCTCGGCAGCGATCTTCCCGCGATCTGGAATTTGCAGGCGGCGTTCCTTGCCGTGCTCATTTCGGTGGCTGCGATCTCGTTCAAGGTCGAGCGTTTCGATTCGGGGAATCTTGCGGCTGCGACCGCGCTGTTCTTTGTCGCGACTCTGATCGCGGCCCCGATCCACGCCTACTATCGCAACACCAACGGCTTCGACTGGAATCGCAATTTTCTCTCGGCGGCGGCAAAGGAAATGACGCTGCGTTGGCATCAGCATTCCGGGACGCCGTTCGAGGCCGTTAGCGGCGACGACGCGCTTGCGTTTGCGGCCGCGTTCTACAGTCCCGACCATCCCTACTATAAGCGGCCGTTCCAGTTTCAATATACGTGGGGCCTGCCGCGCCGCACGACGCTCGATAAGGGTTGGGCGGCGATGTGTTTTCACGACGACTCGATCTGTCTCGACTGGATGAACCGTGTCGCGAAGGTTGCAGGATCGGTTATCCGATCGGAATTCGAATTGCAGGCGACTTTGTGGGGTCAGCCCGGCGTAACCACGAAAATCGTCGCATTGATCGCGCCGCCGTATAAGGAGCCTGCCGCAAAGCCGGCCGATCCGAATTCCGGCTCGATCCAGGACTTCAGCGCGAGCCGCCGCCGATACAGCGACGTGGACGCCGGGCATCTGCGCTAGCGCAATTATTTAGCCAGCACGATGGCGTGGATATTGCGGCCGTAGTCCGCTTCCTTGCGGTGGACCGAGCGGCGGTAGCTGTAGAGGCGCTCATCGGGATAGGTGTCGGTCTTCACATCGTCGATCGTCCTGATGCCGGCGGCTTCAAGCCGGTGCGCGATATAGCCGGCGAGATCGAACATCGCGTGACCGGCGCGCGCTGACGCTGCAAAGAATTTGCCGTTCGAAACATCCGCCTCCTTGAGGCGCGCGACGAATTCCGCGCCGACTTCGTAACTCGGCTGGCGGATCAGCGGGCCGACGGCGGCGATGATGTCGCTACGATGGGCGCCGAGCTTTTCCATTTCCGCAATCGTGTTTTCCAGCACGCCGCCGAGCGCGCCCTTCCAACCGGCGTGCGCCGCGCCGATCACGCGCGCCTTCGGATCCGCAAACAGGATTGGCCCGCAATCGGCAGCCGTCACGCCGATGGCGATGCCCGGCACATTCGTGACCATCGCATCCACGCGCGGCCGCGAAGCGTTGTCCCACGGCTTTGTCGCCACCGCGACGTCGGGCGAGTGAATCTGGAACGCGGTGAGGAAATGCGACGGCGCAACGTTCAGATACTCCGCCATGCGACGGCGGTTCTCGATGACATGCGCCGGATCGTCGCTGGAGCCGAGGCCGCCGTTGAGACTTTTGTAGACCCCCGTCGATACGCCGCCTTCGTTGGAGAAGAAGGCGTGACGCAATTCCGGCACCGCCGACAAAAGCGGCGAACTGAACGTCATCGCTTCATCGTCCCGGTAAGGTTCGACACGGGCTCGGGTTCGGACAGCGCAGCCAGCGTTTCGATCGAGGGATGCGTGATGCCGAGCACCTTGAACAGCTGTCCCATACCGTTGCGGCCCTTGCCGGTGAGACGCTTCAGCGCGGCGGCAACCAGAACCGATTCATCGTGCGATGAACTCTTCATCAGCGTCAGCGCGCGCTGCTCGATTCCGAGCTTGTTGAGAAACGCGCCCTGTTCGACCGGGCCATGCGCCTTCGCGCCCATGCTTGCGGCGGCCTTGGCCAGCGCTTCGAAATCCACATGCGCGGTGATGTCGGCCTCGCCCGGATTTTTCAGCGGATTGGTGAAGCTGTGCTTGGCGACGGCCTGAAAAGTGTCGCCGGCTTCGCTGCGGATGTGGCCGTAATCGATGATCAGTGCCGCGCCGCCCTGTTCGCGCACACGCCGCGTCAGATCCATGATCTCGGTGTCGGAACGCCATTCGTAGATCGCGCCATTCGGTGCGGCGCGCACATGCGGCGGCATCAGCACGTCGAAACGCGGCGTCGGCTCCTTTGCGACCGTGTAGACGAAAATGTCGTCATCGACATCGATCAGGCGCTCGTGCCATCCGTCGTCGGCCTTCACGACCTGATGGACGGGAAGTACGTCGAAATATTCGTTGGCGAAAATGATCGCCGGTCCTTCCGGCACGTCGGTCAGGCTGTCGTACCATTCGACATGCTTGGCATTGCCGAGCGTCTCGTCCTGAACGGCGCGTAACGCCGGCGACGGCTCGACCAGATGCACGGTCACGGCCTTATAGAGCTGCGGAAGAATTTTGATGGCACGCAGCGCGTCCTGCATCATCGAGCCGCGGCCGGGTCCAAGCTCGATGAATTTTATTTCCGACGGCGAACCCATCGCCGCCCATACCGATGCGGCCCACAGCCCGACCAGTTCGCCGAACATCTGGCTGACCTCGGGTGCGGTAATGAAATCGCCGTCTCGCCCCAGCGGATTCTGCTTGAGGTAATAGCCGTAGTCGGGATGCGTCAGGCACAATTCCATGTAGCGCGACACCGGCATCGGGCCGTTCTTGGCGATCTGCTTGCGGATAATGTTTTCGAGCGGTGTGTGTTTCGTGGCCAAGGCGGCGGCTTTCAGGATTTTTTCGGTGCGCGTGCCTGCGCGAAATAAATAAAGATCAATCCGGCAAAGATCATCGGCACCGACAATATCATCCCCATCGTCGCTCCGCCCCACAGAAATCCGAGCTGCGCGTCCGGTTCGCGGAAAAATTCGCCGGCGATGCGGGCCATGCCGTAGAGAGTCGCGAACACGCCGATGACGAGGCCGGGGCGTTTCAGGCCGCCGTTTCGCATGAGCAGCGCCAGCACGATGAACAGCACGATGCCTTCGAGCGTGGCTTCGTAAAGCTGGCTGGGATGACGCGGCTGCGGGCCTCCGTTGGGAAACACCATTGCCCAGGGCAGGCTCGGGTCGGCGGCGCGGCCCCACAACTCGCCGTTGATGAAGTTGGCAATGCGCCCGAGAAACAGTCCGATCGGACCGACGGCGCAGGTGACGTCGCCGAGCGAGAGACACGAGATCTTGCGCTTCCAGCCGAACAACAACACGGCCGCGACGCAGCCCATGAAGCCGCCGTGAAACGACATGCCGCCTTTCCAGAGTTCGAAAATTTCGGCGGGGTGCTGCATGAAGTAGCTGAAATTGTAAAACAGCACGTAGCCGGTGCGGCCGCCGAGGATGATGCCGAGCGTCACCCACAGGATGAAGTCGTCGAAATCGAGCAAGGTCATTGGCGCCTTGCCGCCCCACAGCCTCTCGTTGCCGATGATGGAGCGTGCGTAGATCCAGCCGATGACGATGCCGCCGATATAGGCCAGCGCGTACCAGCGGATCGCGATGGGCCCGAACGAAATGGCGACGGGATCGAAGACGGGGAAGGCGATGGCGAGCATGCGCGACTGATTCCGGCTTAACTATTTATCGTGCGTCATTTCATACATCTTGCGGGAAGCACGCGCCATCACCATTGTCTGACAAGGCCGCGAGCGGCATTTCGGAGACGGACGATGACCCAGACCACCAACAAGTTTTTCGACGAAATCGCGCGCGTCATGAACGATGCCGCCGGTGCGGCTCAGGGCGTCAAGCGCGAAGTGGAGACCGTGATCCGCGGTCAAGCCGAGCGCATCCTGCGCGACCTCGATCTGGTCAAGCGCGAGGAGTTCGACGCCGTCAAAGACATGGCGCGTCTGGCCCGCGAGGAGAACGATGCGCTGAAGGCGCGGATCGACGCTCTGGAGAAAAAGCTGCTCGGTTCCTAGGAGCCGAACGCCACCGGGCGGAAGGCGTGCAATAGAGCCGTGTCGATTTTGCCTTCGAGCCGCTCGAGTGCGGCGAACGCACGAACCGGCGACAGCGGCGGCGCATCGCCCCGCGCTTCCACCAGCGTCGTGTAGGTGTCGACGAGGGTGATGATGCGGACGATGTCGCTGATGCGCTCGCTCGTCAGATTTTCGGGATAGCCCGTCCCATCCAGCAATTCATGATGGTGCAAGGCGACGTCGAGAACTTCGCCGGGGAAGCCGCCCTGCTCGCGGAGCGCGTCGTAGCCGAGCCGCGCATGGCCTGCGACGATGGCACTTTCTTCCGGCGTCAGTTCGGTCGTCTTGTCGAGGATCGTCACCGGAATGAACGCCATGCCGACATTGTGCGAGAGCGCGGCGCGCGCGACGCGGCGCTGGTCTTCCTCGCGCATGCCGAGATATTGCGCGAAGGCGACGGCGTAGCCGGTGACGAGCAGGGTGTGGCGATAGCTGCGCTTGTGATGCTTGCTTACCGCGATCAGCCATTCCTTCAGCGAGCTTTTGCGCAGGGCTTTGAGGATTTCGGTTTCCGCCTGCAGGAGATCGTCGATGGTGAGCGGAATGCCGGCAGGGAGGCGCTCGAAAATCTTGACCATCACGGCTTGGGCTGCGGCAACGCCCTTGCTGAGAATTTTCGCGGCACTGGTGCGTTCGTCCTGCGGCTTCTCTGGAAATGCGTGACGGATGCGGTGGAGGATGCTTTCCGGATCGAACGGCCGCTGGATCGTATCGGTTGCGCCGAGCGCCCACGCCTGCGCCGAGCCGTGATGCAAAGCATCGGCCAGCACGAACAGGCGCGGCATCGCCTGATAGGCCTTGCCGGTGAGCTTCTTGCGCACACGCTGAACGGCCTCGACAGATTGGAGATCGATATCGACGACGACGCCGGAAAAGTCGGATGCCGGATGATCGGGAAGATCGAAGATCGAAATCGATTCCACGCTGCCTGCATTCGCAAGAATGCGCGCCAGTTCGCTGTGCTCGTCCTCGGCGTCGGAGGCAAGCAACAGTCGTCGCGTGGTGTGCGGTTTCTCGGCCAGCGCGGCCATTTCCGGGCTCTCGGTGCGCGTTACATAAGCACCGATAATGGCCCGAAAACCTGTTCCCGACCCTTAAGCCGTATCGTTAAGGCTTGGTTTTCAGGATCGGGTGGCGTGAAGACGTTCTGGCGGCCGGGATGGCCTTCAAGGCGCACTTGGGGGTCAGCTATCCGGCAAAAAAAGAGCGTTTTGGCTGAAAACAGGCCGGTTTGGCCGGTCATTTCCTTGTCTTTCAAGTCTCAAGCCGCTAGAAACCCGCCACGTCTGCGACCCCCGCACCCCTGGAGGCTTGTCGTGACGTGAAACCGGGCCGCTTTGCGGCCTTCACTTTTAAGAGGCCGCGTTGCGGCCTTGCACTTTTGAAAACCAAGGAACTGAGACAATGGCGACGACCGTCAAGGAATTGAAGGCGACCGCTCGTCCGAAGGCAGGTAAGGGGGCCGCTCGGGCTGAACGTCGCGCTGGCCGTATCCCGGCAGTGATCTACGGAAACAACGAGCCCCCACTCACGATCTCGCTCGACGATCAGGAACTGCGTTTGCGCATTGGCGCCGGACGCTTTCTGACGACGATCCATGACATCGACCTCGAGGGCAAAAAGCATCGCGTGATCCCGCGTGACTTCGCGCTCGATCCGGTGCGCGATTTTCCGATCCACGTGGACTTCCTGCGGCTCGGCGAAGGCGCCAAGATCCGCGTCAGCGTGCCGTTGCACGTTCTCAATGCTGAAAATTCGCCGGGCGTGAAGCGCGGCGGCGCGGTCAACATTGTGACGCACGCCATCGATCTCGAAGTGCCTGCCGACAACATTCCGCAGTATCTGGAAGCCGACGTCGCCAAGCTCGACATCGGTTACTCGCTGCACATGGGCGACATCAAGCTGCCGGATAACGTCAAGCTGTTCACGCGCAAGGACGCGACGCTGGTCACCATCGTGCCGCCGTCGGGTTATGCCGAAGAACTCAAGGCCGCTGCCGCAGCTGCTGCAGCCGCTGCCGCGGCTCCCGCAGCCGGTGCTCCGGGCGCTGCTGCGCCTGCAGCCGGTGCTGCTGCCCCTGCCGGCGACGCGAAAGCGCCTGCGGCCGGTGCTGCGCCTGCAGCCGGTGCCGCCAAGGCACCAGCAGCCGGTGGTGGCGACAAGAAGAAGTAAGCGGCCGCATAGAGAACCCGCGCCATGCGCCTGTTCGTCGGACTGGGAAATCCCGGCGCGAAGTATCAGGGCAACCGGCACAATATCGGGTTCATGGCTGTGGACGACATCGCACGGCGTCACGGATCAGGTCCGTGGCGCCGTCGCTTTCAGGGCGAGACCTCCGAAGGCACGATCGGCGGCGAGCGCGTCATCCTTCTCAAGCCCACGACCTACATGAACGATTCAGGACTGTCGGTCGGCGAGGCTACGAATTTCTTCAAGATCGAGGTCGGCGACATCACCGTGTTTCACGACGAGATCGAACTGCCGCCGGCGAAGCTGCGCGTAAAGATCGGCGGCGGCATTGCGGGGCATAACGGGTTGCGGTCGATCTCAGCCCATGTCGGCAACGAATATCGCCGCGTGCGGCTCGGCGTCGGGCATCCGGGCGTTAAGGATCTGGTTCACTCCCACGTGCTCAACGATTTCGCCAAAAGCGAAATGCCGTGGGTGACGGCCTTGTGCGATGCCGTCGCGGACAATGCGGCGCTGATCGTCGAGGGCAAGGACTCGGCGTTTCAGAACAAGGTGCATCTGGCGATGGATGCGAAGGGTTTCACTTCAAAGGACGATGACGCGTAGGCGCATCGGGAAAATTCGGGACGGGTTATGGGTTTCAAATGCGGTATCGTCGGACTGCCCAATGTCGGCAAGTCCACTCTGTTCAACGCGCTCACGGAAACGGCGGCAGCGCAGGCGGCGAACTATCCGTTCTGCACCATCGAGCCGAATGTCGGCGAAGTCGCGGTGCCCGATCCGCGTCTCGATAAACTGGCGGCGATTTCGAAGTCCGCGCAGATCATTCCGACGCGTCTCACATTCGTCGACATCGCCGGTCTCGTGAAGGGCGCGTCGAAAGGCGAGGGCCTCGGCAACCAGTTTCTTGCGACCATTCGCGAAGTCGATGCGGTGGCGCATGTGGTGCGCTGTTTCGAGGATTCGGACATCACCCACGTTGAAGGCAAGATCGCGCCGCTTGCCGACATCGAAGTCATCGAAACCGAACTGATGCTCGCCGATCTCGAAAGCCTCGAGAAGCGCGTCGATAATCTGTCGAAGAAAGCCAAGGGCGGCGACAAGGATTCCAAGGAGCAGCTCGACCTCGTCGAGCGTTCGCTGAAACTGCTGCGCGACGGCAAGCCCGCGCGTTTCCTCGAACGCAAGCCGGAAGAAGAGCGCGCGTTCCGCATGCTCGGTCTTCTGACCTCGAAGCCCGTTCTCTACGTCTGCAACGTCGAGGAAGGCGCGGCGGCGAACGGCAACAATTTCTCGAAGCAGGTGTTCGAGCACGCGAAGAAAGAGGGCGCGGTGGCGGTTGCCATTTCGGCGAAGATCGAATCCGAAATCGCGACGCTGTCGAAGGAAGAGCGCGCGGAGTTTCTCTCGACGCTGGGGCTTGAGGAAGCGGGCCTCGACCGGCTGATCCGCGCCGGATACGAACTGCTGCATCTCATCACCTATTTCACCGTCGGCCCGAAGGAAGCGCGCGCCTGGACCATCACCAAGGGCACCAAGGGTCCGGCGGCGGCGGGCGTCATTCACACCGACTTCGAGAAGGGCTTCATCCGCGCCGAAACCATCGCCTATGACGACTACATCAAGCTCAACGGCGAAGCCGGCGCGCGCGACGGCGGCAAGCTGCGCCTCGAAGGCAAGGACTATGTCGTTGCCGACGGCGACGTGATGCATTTCCGCTTCAACACTTAAACAGCGAGGCGCGCATGGCCGAGAAGACTCCGATCGTTTTCATTCCCGGCGTGTCGAGTTCGCTGCGCAATCATCTGCCGATCATGCCGCTGCTCTGGAAGCACGGCAGCGTGCAGGTGGTGAACCAGACGCAGGACGATTCGATTCCTGCGATGGCTGCGCGGGTGTTGCGCGAAGCGCCTCCAAAGTTTGCGCTGATCGGCCATTCACTCGGCGGCTACATCGCGCTCGAAATCATGCGGCAAGCGCCGGAGCGTGTGACGCGCCTCGCGCTCACGAATACGCAGGCGCGGAGCGATACGCCAGAGGTGACTGAGCGGCGCAAGGCGCAGATCGAAGCGGCGAAGAATGTCGTGGACTACGAGAAGGCGATGGACGCGCTGTTCGCGCTGCTGGTGCATCCCTCCCGCGTCAACGATGCGGGGCTGCGCGAGCAGGTCCGTCTGTCCGGTATCGAATCCGGCGGCCCGGGAACCTTCATTCGCCACCAGAAGGCGGTGATGGCGCGCATCGACTCGCGGCCATTTCTTGCCGCCATCAAGGTGCCGACGCTGGTGCTGTCGAGCGACGAAGACAAGCTCATCCCCAATGCGCTGTCCCATGAAATGGCGTCGATGATTCCCGGCGCGAAACTTGTGATCGTCCCGAACGCAGGCCACATGACGCCGATCGAGCAGCCCGAGGCCGTCGGTGCGGCGCTCGACGAATGGTTCGCGCGCTAGACGCGCGGTTGTAGCGGCGGCGGAAACCGCCTAGTTTCGACGAACGAATTTTGAGGGAGACGCCCATGCTGCGCGACGACATCAACAACGCCGTCAAGGACGCGATGAAGGCGAAGGACGAACGCAAGCTCTCCACGCTGCGCATGGTCAATTCGACGCTGAAGAATTCCGACATCGAAGCGCGCGGGCAGGGCAAGCCGCCTTTGTCGGACGAGGATATTCTCGGCGTGCTGCAGAAGATGATCAAGCAGCGCCAGGAATCGGTCGAGCTTTACGTCAAGGGCGGGCGCAATGAACTTGCCGAACAGGAGAAGCAGGAAATCGCGATCATCAGCGCGTATCTTCCCAAGCAAATGTCCGACGATGAAATGAAGTCCGCGATTGCCGGCGCCATCAAGGACACCGGCGCGGCCGGCATGAAGGACATGGGCAAGGTGATCGGCGCGCTGAAAGGCAAATACGCCGGGCAGATGGATTTCGGCAAGGCGAGCGGCATGGTGAAGGCGGCGCTGTCGGGCTAGGGCGCGATGCTCACCGAAACCAGTTCCTACGACGAGCTTTACAAGAATTTCCGCTGGGACATTCCGGCAAAATTCAACATGGCGGTGGCGTGCTGCGACCGTTACGCCGGCGGCGACAAGCATGCGTTGATCTATGTCGATGAGGACGGCAGCGCGCGCAACGTCTCCTTCGCGCAGATGCGCGACTGGTCGAAGCGCTTTGCCAATGTGCTGAAAACCGACGGTCTCGTTCGCGAAGATCGCGTTGCGGTGTTTCTCACGCAATCGGTGGAATTGCCCGTCGTGCATCTCGCCGCGTTTCGTTCAGGACTGATTTCGATTCCGCTGTTCGCATTGTTCGGCGAGGATGCGCTGGAATTTCGTCTGTCGAACAGCAACGCCAAGGCCATCGTCACCGATGAGGGCGGCTATGCGAAGATCGCGAAAATCCGCGACCGCCTGCCGGATTTGAAATACATCTATGTTGCGGGTAGTGCGACGCCGCAGGGCGCGAAGTCGTTTTGGGAGTCCATCGAAGGCGCGTCGCCCGATTTCACGACTATCGACACAGGCCCCGACGATCCCGCAATCATCATCTACACCTCGGGTACGACGGGTAACCCAAAAGGCGCGCTGCACGGCCATCGCGTTGTCATCGGCCACATGCCCGAAGTGGAAATGGTTCATGACTTTCTGCCGAAGCCGGATGACGTGATGTGGACGCCGGCGGACTGGGCGTGGATCGGCGGATTGTTCAATGCGCTGCTGTGCGCGTGGTTTCACGGCGTGCCGGTGGTCGGGCATCGCGCGAAAAAATTCGAGCCGCAGGCCGCGATGCAGCTGATGGCCGATCATAAAGTGCGAAACGTATTTCTGCCGCCCACGGCGCTCAAACTTATGAGACAAGCCAACGTCAAGCATGACGGCGTGAAACTGCGCAGCATGCTGACCGGCGGCGAGTCGCTCGGTGCCGAATTGCTCGACTGGGTTCGCAAAACGTTCGGCATCGAGGCGCATGAAGTCTACGGGCAGACCGAATGCAATCTCGTCGTCGGTTCGAACGAGAAGCTGTTTCCGATCAAGCCCGGTTCGATGGGTAAGGCTGTGCCGGGCTTCGACGTGCGTATCGTCAATGAGAAGGGCGAGGAACTGCCGCGCGGCGAACGCGGCATCGTCGGCGTGCGTGCGCCGAACCCGTGCATGATGCTCGAATACTGGCGCAACCCGGAAGCGACGAAAAAGAAATACGCCGGCGAATTTCTGATGACCGGCGATCTCGGCATTCAGGATAAGGACGATTATTTCTGGTACGTCAGCCGCGAGGACGACGTGATCACGACGGCGGGCTATCGCGTCGGTCCCTCCGAGATCGAGCACACGCTGATGAAGCATCCTGCCGTGGCGATCAGCGCCGTCGTCGGCATTCCCGATCCGATCCGCACAGAATCCATTAAAGCGTGGATCGTGCTGCGGCCGGGCTTCGAGGCCGGCGACCAGCTCGCGAAAGAGATTCAGGATTTCGTCAAGGTGCAGCTCGCCGCGCACGAATATCCGCGCTTCATCGAATTCGCGACCGAATTGCCGATGACCGCGACCGGCAAGGTGCTGCGGCGGGAGTTGCGTGTGCGCGGCTAACCTCCCGGCACCGTCACGCCCATCGCCTTCAAGGCCGCGATCATTGTCAGCGGCGGCTCCATTTTCACCGACAACGGCTTGCCGGTCTCGAGCACGCTTTTCAGGCTCGACAGGATTGCCGGCCAGCCCGCGCGTCCGCCGGAGAGAATGTCGTCCGGCAGATCGCGCTCATGCGACTCGGTCATTGTCAGCCGAACGGAATCGCCAGCCTGCGCGATGTCGTAGGTCACATACGTCTCGCCGAGTTTTTCGACGAGGCCGGGCCAGTTCACGTTCCACGTCACGCGCAGTTTGTGCGGCGGATCGCATTCCAGCACCTTGCCGCCGATGTGAACCGATCCGTCCGGCGCAAGCACAATGAATGCGCCGCCGACTTTCAGTTCGCATTCGACCGCAAAGCCGAAGAAATACTGCTTCGAGTAGTGCGGCGTGGTCAGCGCCTCGAACACCCTTGCGGGCGTCGAGGCGATGTAGATGGTGTAGACGGTATCGGGTTTTCCCATGTCCGTTTCTTAGCTCATTTCGATTGAAGCGCAATTGTGCCGGTTTCCAGCAGCGATTTAAGATTCGACAGGATGCGCGGCCAGCCACCGGACACGGCGCCGATGAATTTCGTTCCTTCGCGGCCGATGGCGTGCATCACGGTCAGCTTGACCGCGCCGTCCACCTGCTCGATGTCCATCGTACATTGCGAATAGCCTTCGGCCTTGATTTCCTCGCTCCATTCGTTGCGCCATTTGATGACGATGCGCTTCGGCTTCTGGCCGATGTCGGAGAC
>JACQDM010000009.1 GCA_016201045.1 Afipia sp.
AGAGCAGCGCGACCGCCGCCGGCTTCGTCACCATGCAGAGCAGCCCATAGAAGAAAACGTATGAAGTGAGGCTCCCGTACAACAGTGCGCGTGGACCTGCCTTGTCTGTGAGCCACCCGTAGACGGGAAAGATGAGCGCCCCCCCCACCGTGGCGGCGGTCATCGAGGCGCTCAGCAACTCCGGCGCTCCTCGCAGGTAGGTGCAGAGGTACACGGACACGTAGGTGAAGAAGGCGACGTTCGCGCTGGTCACGATAAAGAGGAACACCGAGAGCTGCACGACTTCCCGGCGGCGGTAGAGAACACCGAGATCGGTCAGAAGCGAACGGGGCGAGCCGGCCCGCTTCGCCGGCAACCGTGGAAACGCTACTGCGACCAGTGCGAACGCAGCCGCCGAGCAGAACAGGCAAAGCCCGAAGAGCATTCGTACCGCGGGAACGATATCGCCAGCCCAATGCGATAGCACGCCGCCTGCAACGGCGCCGGCCGCCCAGCCGGCCGACTCGGCCGCGTGGAGCTTGCCGAGCACGGAGCCCTTTTGGTCCTCCCACGCAAGCGTGCACCAGGCCTGCGCCGCCGGGAAGAGCGCCGTACTGAAGAAACTGAAGACGGTCGCCAGCCACACCAGCGCGGCCGGCGAGCCCATCGCCAGCAACGATGTGAAGAACACCGTTTCGGAAAACAGGGCAAGCAACACGAACCGCCGAGGCGCCGGGGCCTGGTCGTAGGCAATTCCCCAGAGATTGTGCCCAAGGAACGCGGTCAGAGAGGGGAGGGCGAGCAGCAATCCGACCAGCAGGTCGCCGCGGGCCGGGTCCTGCTGGCGGATGTAGAGCGGACCGTAGACCAGCATGACGGCTATGTTCAGGCCGAGGATGGCGTAGGCCAGGCAAAAGAGTGCCAGTGCCCGGCGCGACGAGGCCGCCGTTTCCATTTCCCGAAGGCGCTCCCCTCAGCGTGATGAGGCCGCGCGAATCGCGTCGACGAGCTGCCGCAGCTCTTGCGAGCAACCCTCGGGCAGGTCAGGAAGCGCGGGGGGCGCGTTCTTGTTGAGGGCCTCGGTCAAGGCGCTGACGAGCTGCCGGTAGAGAGCCAGCTCGACCTTGGAAATGTCAGCCTGTGCCTGAAGGCTTGTGGTGTTGCGGACGGCGGCCTCCTGGGCCTGGCGGCTCCGGACCAGCTCGCGAGAGCGTAGGGCCCCGTCGACGGCCATCGAGGCGCCCGCCGAGAAGACAGCGAGAGTTTCCTGGATCGTTTCGTTGAACACGCCATCGCGACCGGAAACCAGGAATAGCAGTCCCAAGACGCCATCACGCCCTTTGAGCGCGAGGTCGTAGGTGGACGCAACTGCCTTCGGAACGCCGCGTGTGCGCATGGAGACGTCCGACAGCTCGAAATCCATGCGCTCCCGGAACTCGAATTTCAAGTTGTGGGAGCGGCAGGTTTCCCGGAACTTGACGTCGGCCTGGGTGGCGAAATCGAGCCCTATCGCGCCGGCTTTGCAAGTCATCAGCTCTCCCGTGGTGAGGAGAAGGTGTGTCAGATGGAACTCGCAGACGCGCCCCATGAGCTGAAAACACTGGTTCACGACATCGCGTAGCGGCAGTGGATTACGGGCAATGGAGGCCAGCTCGCTTGCGAGTGTGGCCTGAAAGAGTTTGCGATCGAGCAGGAAGTTAATGCGCTCCAGGAGCGCATCCGGCGTCGTGGAGGTGAAGGTTGCGGCCCGTCCGGGTGTATAGGTGATGGGCCTGGGAGGGTTCTCGAGGAACTCCTTGATCTTGCCAAGGAGCATCCAGGAGTCGGCATCTTTTACGAGGTAGGCGTCGGCGCCCACGATGAGACCCCAGAAGCGATCGCTCTTCTCGCCTTTGCTGGTGAGGAAGATGACGGGGAGGTCCTTGACCAGCGGGTCTTCCCGCAACAGGCGCAGGACCTGGTAACCGTTCATGCGAGGCATTTCGATGTCGAGTAGGACGACATCGGGGATGTGCTTGTAGAGATGATCGAGGGCATCGACGCCATCGCATGCGGCATCGACGTCGTAGCCCTCTTCAGTGAGAGACTCCTGAAGAAGGGCGCGGACGGTCGGGGAATCGTCGGCGACGAGGATTCTCTTACCGGTCATGGGGCGAGCCGAGTATAGCACGGGCGCGAGCCGTCAGGGGACCACCACTGGGGCGGGCAGGGGTGAGGGGGAGATGTGGGAGAGATGAGAGGGGACCGAGAAACAGAAGACAGGCGATTGCCGATGGGAGACGGGGCGTGGGGCCTCGTCTTCAATGGATAGTCGTCTGTCTTCTGTTTGTCCGTTGTGATTTGTCGATTTTGGTTTTGAATCTGGAGTTTTGAATCTGAGGGCGGGGTCTTGGGGGAGGGGCGTCTTTTGTTGCGGAGATTTTTTGGGAAAGTAAAAACCCCGTCGACGACCTACTCTCCCACAGACATATTCTGCAGTACCATTGGCGCAGGAGGGCTTGACTTCCGTGTTCGGGATGGGAACGGGTATGGCCCCTCCGCTGTGGTCAACGGGGTTTAAAGGTTTTGAATAGAATAGGGTTGGGCAGTCGCAGGGGGGACTGAAGATCAAGTTTTCGAGCTATTAGGAGCAGTAGACTGCACGCATTGCTGCGCTTACATCGCTGCCCTATCAACCTGGTAGTCTCCCAGGGCTCTATTAGGGGGATTTCTCCCCCAGTGGAGGTCTCATCTTGAAGCGTGTTTCCCGCTTAGATGCATTCAGCGGTTCTCACGACCGGACACAGCTACCCGGCATTGCACTGGGCAGTGCAACCGGCACACTGGCGGTCCGTCCACTCCGGTCCTCTCGTACTAGGAGCAGCCCTTCTCAAACCTCCCACGCCCGCCGCGGATAAGGACCGAACTGTCTCACGACGTTCTGAACCCAGCTCGCGTACCGCTTTAACCGGCGAACAGCCGGACCCTTGGGACCTACTTCAGCCCCAGGATGCGATGAGCCGACATCGAGGTGCCAAACCTTCTCGTCGATGTGAACTCTTGGAGAAGATAAGCCTGTTATCCCCGGGGTAGCTTTTATCCATTGAGCGATGGCCCTTCCATTCGGAACCACCGGATCACTAAGCCCTAGTTTCCCATCTGCTCGACTTGTTGGTCTCGCAGTCAAGCTCCCTTATGCCTTTGCACTCGACGCGTGATTGCCATACACGCTGAGGGAACCTTTGGATGCCTCCGTTACCTTTTAGGAGGCGACCGCCCCAGTCAAACTGTCCCCCTGACACGGTCCCGAGGCCGGCTGACGGCGCTCGGTTAGAAAATCAACACCATAAGGGTAGTATCCCAACGGCGGCTCCCCGAAAGCTAGCGCTCCCGGTTCCAAGCCTCCTACCTATCCTGTACATACAGTGCCAACGTCCAATATCAGGCTGCAGTAAAGCTCCACGGGGTCTTTCCGTCCTGCGGTGGGTAGCCTGCGTCTTCACAGGCATTGCAATTTCACCGAGGCCATCGCCGAGACAGCGGTCAACTCGTTACGCCATTCGTGCAGGTCGGAACTTACCCGACAAGGAATTTCGCTACCTTAGGACCGTTATAGTTACGGCCGCCGTTTACCGGGGCTTCGGTTCAAAGCTTCGCAGGATTGCTCCCGCTGACTCGTTCCCTTAACCTTCCGGCACCGGGCAGGCGTCAGACCCTATACATCGACTTGCGTCTTCGCAGAGTCCTGTGTTTTTGTTAAACAGTCGGTTGACCCTCTTTGCTGTGGCCCCCTCGGGCTTGGAGACGCGAAGTCTCTACACCCTACCGGGGCGCCCCTTCTCCCGAAGTTACGGGGCTATTTTGCCGAGTTCCTTAGCGATGGGTTTCTCGCGCGCCTTAGGATTCTCTCCTCATCTACCTGTGTCGGTTTGCGGTACGGTCGCCTCACGGACTCGCTAGCGGGTTTTCCTGGCAGCATAGAATCGAGGAACCCGGTTCCATCTTGCGATTTCCCCGGTCTTGCGCCTCTCGGGAGTAACGGGGCCCTGTACTTGACTGGGACCCCTCCCTACGGGCTTCGACGGCATAGCCATTAAGCCGCTCCTGTATCTTCCTGCGTCACCGCTTCGCTGATAACGTCCGTAAGGCAGTACTGGAATATTAACCAGCTCTCCATCGCCTACGCCTTTCGGCCTCGGCTTAGGACCGACTAACCCTGGGAGGACGAGCCTTCCCCAGGAAACCTTAGATTTTCGGCGGGGCCGATTCTCGCGGCCCTTTTCGTTACTCATGCCGACATTCGCACTTCCGCTTCGTCCAGTCGTCCTCTCGGTCGACCTTCGCCCTACAACGGAACGTTCCCCTACCACATACAAGATCCCCGGGGGGACCTCGCATATCCACGGTCTCGGTACATCGCTTAGCCCCGATACATTATCGGCGCAGGTTCGCTTGACGAGTGAGCTATTACGCACTCTTTAAAGGAATGGCTGCTTCTAAGCCAACCTCCTCGCTGTCTAAGCGCCCCCACATCCTTTTCCACTCAGCGATGATTTGGGGACCTTAACCGGTGGTCTGGACTCTTTTCCTCTCGACCACGGAACTTCTCTCTCGTAGTCTGACTGCTCGAGATATCACTCAGATGGCATTCGGAGTTTGGTTGGGTTTGGTAACCGGGTAAGGCCCCTAGCCCATTCAGTGCTCTACCTCCATCTGGCTAACTCGAACGCTAACCCTAAAGTTATTTCGGGGAAAACCAGCTATTTCCAGGCTCGATTAGCTTTTCACTACTATCCACAGCTCATCCGAGAATTTTTCAACATTCACCAGTTCGGACCTTCACGCAGTTTTACCTGCGCTTCATCCTGGCCATGGATAGATCGCCTGGTTTCGGGTCCAAGACGCTAGACTGAACGCCCTGTTCAGACTCGCTTTCGCTGCGGCTCCGCCTGTTAACGGCTTAACCTTGCCCAGCATCTTGACTCGCCGGCTCATTCTTCAATAGGCACGCTGTCAGCCATTTCCCTTGCGGGACATAGGCCTACAACTGCTTGTATGCTCACGGTTCCAGGGACTCTTTCACTTGCCCTCCAGGCATTCTTTTCACCTTTCCCTCACGGTACTTGTTCACTATCGGTCACCTGGTCGTATTTAGCCTTGCGAGATGGTCCTCGCGGATTCCTACGGGATTTCACGTGTCCCGCAGTACTTGGGTTTCCTGTCAAGGAAGACGGCCCGGGTTTGGTCTACGGGGCTCTCACCCGCTACGGCTCGGCTTTCCAGCCAATTCAACTACCCGTCCGCTTGCTCTACTTCCCTCAGGCCACGCACGGCCCGACAACAAGATCCCGCTACACCCCGATCACAACGGATGCGCCCTTGACATGATCGAGGTTTGGGCTGCTCCCCGTTCGCTCGCCGCTACTGGGGGAATCGATATTTCCTTTTTTTCCTGGGGTTACTTAGATGTTTCAGTTCACCCCGTTCCCTTCCTGTGGGCTATGGACTTCTTTCGAAGTCCTTTTACCCACGGATCTCGAGACATAACTCTCGAGGGGTTGCCCCATTCGGATATTCACGGATCAAAGCCTGCTAGCAGCTCCCCGTGACTTTTCGCAGCTTGCCACGTCCTTCTTCGGCTCCAGGTACCAAGGCATCCACCATGAGCACTGAGTAACTTGAATCCTTCAGCACTCCATGAAACTGCCCTCCACAACTCCATTGCGAAATTCACTCGCGTGACCCGCGCAACTTCATTGCGGATAGACCCTATTCTATTCTGATTTCAAAGAAC
>JACQDM010000010.1 GCA_016201045.1 Afipia sp.
AGATCCGATCGATTGGTTGAACCCACCAAGATCAAGGATTGCACTTGTAACAGTCGAACCATTGCCAACCGTAACCGCGCTGTTGTTCCCAAACGCATTCGCAACGCCGCCCTGAAGTGTGCCTTCAACAACAATCGTGCCACCAGTGTAAGTATTGGCACCCGAAAGCGTGAGCGTGCCATCGCTCAAATTAAAATACGTCAGCGCGGTTACCGCAGACCCGTTCGCTATGATACCGGAGTAGTTTTCGTTAGCCGGACCGGTGATAGTGAGCGTCGCGATACTTGCGCCATTATTTACGACGCCCGTTGGAAATGAGTTGAGATCGCTAACGGACTGATTGTTGCCATTCAGGTTGAGAGTTTGAGCACTCAACGAAACTGCAAAAAAAATACTGGCAAAAAAGACGCCAGCGAAAAGACCTAAAATTCCTTGATAACGCTTGAGTCGAGAACGGTCACAAACTGGTCGAATCTCGGCGCTACCTCTGTGCGCGGCCGCACAGAAATTTCTCGCGAAACACACGCGCACTACTGTGCGGTCGGTGGGTACAACAAACAAATGCCCGCCCCCTCGAACCCCCGCCAGTCCTGACGAAGGCGCCCGAGTTAAAAATAGCTTAAGGAATCCAACGCTGTCATTCGGTAATGGGTTAACGTCGAACTAATGGTTAACGTGGAACCCGCGGAATGCCCTACACAAAATGACAATTAATCCCATGAAAACAGTATTTTATTAGGAAGCTCTCGCCTGATTTATTAGCGGCGAACCACGGCAATAAAGTCACACTTTTGATTTTCCGTGCATTATTTGAGCAACGCCAAACAATGACAAACTAGAAAGATCCGGCTGGAAGCCTGAACACATCAGGACTTTTTGCGTCCGCGATGTAGAAAAGCAGCAGTGCAGAAGGCGTCAGAACTCTTTGATTGTTGTCACCTTGAGAGAGTGTTCCTTGCAACAGCAGAACTGTTGAATGTTCTTGCGCGTCGCTGCCCCTAAACATGAGAACACCGCCGTTGACAGGCACGTTTGTGGCAATCGTGTCGGGCCTGTAGCCAGCGCCACTAAAATGGGTTCGGAGGATCGTTGCATTTGAAAACAATTGCTCAGCTGTAATCTTGTCGTCGGTGGCCTTGGACCAAGTCACACCAACCTGAATCAATGACTTCGATTTGAATCCGAAGACGTAAGAGATCTCTGAGACACCGCCGCCCGGTAAAACATCGGGCGCTTGAACCGACAGAATACGCGTTTGCTCACCTTTATTATCCTCTGCGCGAATTGCTTCCGGTTTGACTTTGAAATCCTTCAAAATCGCCGCGCGCACGTCGCTTTCGCTCATTCCAAAGCGAGCTGATCGAAATCCTGAGACGTCTGCAGTCTGCCCGCCCAGAGCTGGCGCACCGGCTGGCGCTGATACCGCCGTTCCAGTCGATGAGGCTGGATGCACGGTACTCGCAGGCGCTACCGTTGCAGCAGGCTTCTTTGTCGGTGGCGCTTGTGTGGTCTGCGCCAGAGCTATCCCGAGCGGGGACACGACCGTCACGATCAATAGAGCGCATGAGGCGAGAGACAGAGATTGAACGCGTCGTTGATCGCAATTCATTGGTTTTGCCCTCGAGCCTGTGCCCAACACCACTGATGTACCCTCAGATTTGTCACGATTCGATAGGATTACGCTAGCAATGATCCCTACGGGGGACTAGCAAACCCAAATATCTGGTGGGCGGCTGACACAATCCGACCAATGCTAATCTAGATAGATTCATTGGTATTCCGCTTTATTGGTGCCTTTTTGGCATGACAATTGATCCGTACGAATTTTGGCGACGTTGAATTGAGCGTGGTCCAAACCGCTCTCTTGATCGCCGGAGTCGATCCTTCGATCGAGGCGGCCTATATCGAAAACAATCGGGAAAGTCGGCGATTGAAATCGACATGCTCTGAAAGCGCCCCCAAAAATTCTTAATATGATTTGCGCCGGAATTGCATGGGTCAGCGGCGGGGCATCAACGGAAGGCATGTCCGTTCACTGTGCAAATAACGCGGCCGTTGTTCAGTCTGTTTGTGCGCCGTGTAGCGTGCCGTCAATGACATGATCTCCTGACCCGACTCAAAATGACTCATTCCGGCAAACTGTTGCCACATTCGCTCTCTGTTAAAGCGCGAATAGTAGCTCGGGTCCCGAGATATATAGGTAATGCTGTTTTCGTAACCGAGACAGTAGTGCCGAATTCCATCATCGGTAAAATGGAATTTCGGTACGTTTAGCGTCACTGGATTCGGCGCTAAGCGCCACTGGCTTTCTAATTTTTTCTGACGTAGCGCGCTCGAACCTGGGATCGTTCAGCGCGCGCCCCCTTGCCAAGTTTAATCGCCTCTTCAAAAGTTGTGATCTCTCGCCAATCATCCGTTGGCGCCGAGCTCTCCGTTGGACGAAACGTCAGCCTGTATCGACTTGGGCTTCGGAACTCGCCTGCACTCGGCCTTCCCTTCTCCGTAATTTCGATAAACCCAAGCGCAACGAGTTCGCGAATGGCAGCACCAATCCCATGGCGATGGACACCATATTCTTCGAGTTGATTGTAGGTGCAGGGAAGCTTTCCATTGTCCCTCCCGCCGTGCTGGGCAAGTTCGATTTGGAGACGTGCAAGAACTCTGAGCGCGGAAAGCGATAGAACCCTGTAAGCGGGACTTCGCAGCATCTCTATAAGCTGAGCTGCGAACTGTCCGCTAATCTTGTTGTGCCTATTTCGCATGACGCCCTGCCCCCGTGTTTCCCGGTTGGATAGGCGAACAGTCTTTTTCTAAGGAACTCCCGTCGTGTTTCTCGACTAATTTTCGAATGTCTTCGACTCGCCACGCTGTTATCCGCGGCCCAAGCTTTACGGGTTCGGGATATCGTCCGGACAATACGCCGGCCCACCAGGTGGACTTGCTTACAGGAATTGGACCGATCGGCCCGAGTATAGATTTGAGCCGGACAAAACCGTACTCCGGAATTTTCTGACCGTCGGACATGGTTCGCCTTTGTTGATTTGAGATCAACGCGAACCTAGACGGTGGACGAAAGGTTGAGGCCGAGTTCGGTCTTGTAAAACCGAAATCGGTTTCAAGCGTCCTTTAGCTTTCGGCGACGATGGCTGAGGAATTTTGCAAATACTTGCGAATTGTATCTTCGTCTAGCGAAATTCCCTGCGTAGCCAAATCAGTGCGAATTCTCGATGCAGCGGAGCTTCGGATCAAATTCGGATCGTATTGGTATTTCGAGGCTGCAATCCCGAATAATATCTTCGCAAGACTTGTGCGTTCCTTGGGCGTTGGTTCCTCTTCCTGCTCTCGGCAGTCATAGCGCTCGTGCAAAAGTTTTAGTACTTGCTCTACCAGCGAATTTCTCTGAAGAGTCATGTCGATTAGCCGACATTCCAAGCCGGAGTTGGGATCGCAAAAGGGATTAAGAGAGGTCAGCTGATAACTGCTCTTGGAAGTTTTTTTAGCTGCTTCGGTGAAGTGAGGCGCGTGTTCAATTCCGGAAACGTCATTTGACCGCCGATACATCTGCTCACTCCTCTACGTCGTCAATATCACTTACAGGCTAAGGGTAATTGGACATCGCGGGTCAAGGGCGCGCCAATAACGCTCCCCGCTATCCAAATGAATTGTGGGCGAGAGTGTGGGCGTTGTTTCAACCTATCGGCGATTGCGCAAGCAGACGTTGATTTTGGCGGAGGGCAACGAAATCGATACACGTTCAAGAAACAATCCGCATAGGCGAGATCTTGCTTACAGGCCGCGCGATGTAATTCGCCCACGTGTGCATTAGTTCACGCCGCTTATCGAATAAGTCACCGCGGCGATAGGCGGCCTCTGTTTTGTCGTTAATGGCATGGGCAAGCGCTGCCTCGCATGTGTCCCGATCGAAGCTCGTTTGTTCGGATGCCCAGTCGCGAAACGATGAGCGGAATCCATGGACCGTCACACTCGCATTCATCCGCCTCATCAACATCAGGAATGCCATGTTTGACATTGATGCTGACGTCATTCGGCCCGGAAAAACGTGGTCCCCAATTGGCGCAATCGAGCGGGCCGACTGCAATATTTCAATTGCACGAGGGGAAAGCGGAACACGATGTCCGCGGCCGCCCTTCATTCGATTGTCCGGGATTGTCCAAGTCGCTTTTAAAAGATCGAACTCGGACCATTTCGCGCCGAGCACTTCTCCGGTCCGCGTTGCGGTCAGGACCAAGAACTCAAGCGCGAGCGCAACCGTCGTGCCCTGCTCCACTTCACGCAGCTTGGCGATAAAATCGGGCACCTCGCCATAAGGCATTGCTGCATGGTGACCGCGACGTCCTGATTGCCGTGGTAGCGCCCTAGCAATTCCCTCGATTGGATTGGCGCCGGTGCAGTAACCGGCCGCCCGTGCATAATCGAGCACTGCTCCGATCCGTTGGCGGACTCGCCGCGCTGTTTCTGCCTTCGACAGCCAGATCGGAGACAGCACACGTAGGATCTTTGGTGTGTCGATTTGGTCGATCGGTAGCTTTCCTAGAGTGGGAAATGCGTAGGCTTTCAGCGTCGCGAGCCACTGCTCGGCGTGCTTGGCGTTTTTCCATCCAGCTTTGTGACTACCATGCACGGTACGCGCGAGGTCTTCGAACGTCGGCTTGATCGCGCGTGCCTTCTGGCGCTCTAAAATGGGATTGCCACCGTCACGTGCAGTCTTGCGCTGTGCCCGGGCAGATTCTCTCGCCTCGGCAAGGGTCACAAGACGTAGGCTGCCAAGACCAATGTCGCGGCGGCGCCCCTGCACCACGGTGCGAAGCAGCCATCGTTTCGCGCCGGAAAGGTCGACGACGAGATAAAGCCCGTTGCCGTCGGCGTATCGGCCTGGCTGTCTAAGCGAATTGACCCGAACACTCGTCAGGGCCCGGTCCGGATGCCTGCCCGTGCGTTTCATGAGAGGAAGCCCAATCCAAGAATCCGCCAATCCACCCCACATTCGGGTTTGGATTGGGCTGGATTTGTTCACATGGTGGCGGATCGGGCGTAGGCTGTAAAGTTCTTTTTTTTCAGTATCTTATCGGACCATCTTGGATGATCTCGGACTATAAATTTGGCGGAAGGGGTGGGATTCGAACCCACGGTACCCTTGCAGGCACGCCGGTTTTCAAGACCGGTGCCTTAAACCACTCGGCCACCCTTCCAATCCGTCCGTCATGGGGGATGGCGCCCGCGAATGCAAGGATTGTAAGAGCTGTGTATGGCTCGACGGGATTGGCGCAGCCCTCAATACCCGCGCTGATAGGTTGGGCGCGACGGCTGGTACTGCGGCTGCCGTGGCGGCTGATACGGAGGTTTCTGGACTTGAACGACAGGCGGTGCCTGCCCGGTGACGGCCGCGGTTCCCGCTGCATTTCCCTTCGGCTTTGGAGGCACCGGAAGCAGGGTCAGGTCGGTGAGAGCGTCAGCGAGATCGCGATAGTTGCGTTCGAATTCATCACGCGCGATCTTGCCAGTCGATAGCCGGCGCAGCAGCGGCCGAATTTTTCCGCCCGCCTCCGCAACGGAGTCGTTGTAGTCGGCAAGGCTCAGACCGAGTTCGGCAGCCGCGGCTGGCAGATCGAGATCGTCATCGTAACGATTGGACATCGCATTGATCATCTCGACGCCGTTCAGTTTCAAATCTGGATCGAGGCCGGCACGATTCATGGCGCTTGTAAAACGCTGGATGTCGCCGTTGAGCAATGCATCCATCTTGTCCTGTGCGGGGTAGAGTCCATCAACCCCATCGCGCACGTCGCGCGGAAAGGACCGGCCCGTCAGCACCACGTTGCGGACTTCGTCATTGGCCCGTTCAAGGCCGCCATCCGGGCAGCTCATGCAGACAATGCCGGGAGTGACGACAACAATGCGGCGCGACTGATCGCGAACCACGCCGGGGAGCCCGCGATCCAATCGCTCGCCTGACGCCTTACTCAGGTAATAACCCTGAAAGCCGTTCGGCAGGCTGAAGAAAGTCTCGCTGCTGTCGTGGCTGAAACCGGATTCGCCGCCCGGACCGACGGGGAAATCGAAGATGCTCTGCTTGTCCCTGCCTCCTGCGAAATCGTAAGTTATCCAGAAATATCCGGTGCGTGAAGGATGCCGCTCGATGATGCGATTGTTCTGCGTGATGTTCGATTTCTGAAAGCCTGCACGTTGCGCCGTCAGATTGCGAATGTCGCCGGCTACATCGATTCCCTGCTGTTGGGCAAAGTCCTGAAAGCGGCCGGGCAGCTTCAGCAGCGAGTAATACAACTGAGGCTGCGTCGCGTTCGATGCCAGCCAGTCGGCGCGCACGTAAGGCAGCGCAGTCGAAGTGGTTTTTGCAAGCGTCCGGCTCAATTCGGAATCGGGTGCGGCGAGATAAGGATAAAAGGCGAGAAGCGCATTCCAGTCGTCGAGGCTCCAGCCGAGATCGACGAGATTAAACCGTAGGATTGTTCCTTCCGGATCGATCGCTTCAACCTTGATCGGATCAGGCGCGCGGCTCAGGGAATTGAGCAGCTTGACGGCGGCCTGACGATAAACCTTCATCGCATCCTCGCCGACACAGAGATTGGCGAGGTGCGTCAGTGTCAAATAGCGCTGGGTCGCCTGCCTGTTACGGATGACCTTGTTGAGGTCGCCGACCATGACGTCGACCATATCGTCGGGATCGACAAATTTGTGCCCATCGCATGAAGCCGTCGGTGCAGCGGTTGTCGTTGTGGCGGCAGCAGGCGTCGGTGCCGTGGCCGATGAGGCGGTCGGCGGCGCGATTGTTCCCGACGGAACGACAGAGATCGATCGCTCTTCGGCAGACGTCGGCGTTCGCAGAATTGCGAGGGAGAATACGATGGCAACACCGACACAAACTTGCCGTCCTGCGGCGCGTGAAAATCGATTCATCGAAATCCCCCATTGTGATCGCCAGTATCGGCCGCCAATATCCGTGCACCAGCCGTGTATTCGCAATACTCGTCCAGTTTCCGTTAGGTCACGTGCCAAGGCAATGCTTGGTCGGCTTGACCGGCGCGCTGGTTCAAGCCAACGCACCATTTTTGCGTCGCAATATGGGTTAGGCCGTTTTGGGGCGGGCCAGATTGGTCTCGACGGTTTCGGTATCGCGGCCGATACCCCACTGCCCCGGCCGAAAAATGATTGTCGCCAGATAGACGATCAGAACCAGTGTGCCGAGCATGATGTCGTTATGGTCGCGCATGAATTCCGTGAATCCCTTTGGGACTAGATCGCGTGGGATTCCGGTGCAACCGGCAAAACTCAACAGCAGAACGATCGCACCCAGCCATTTGGTTTGGCGGTCTTTCAGCCAAGCAGCGGTCAGCAGAAAGTACGGAAAGACCAGATTGACGAAGTGGGTTCGGCTTGTCATCGGCGACAGCATCAGCATCGCGATGATCAGCAGGCAGATTTCGACGGGAAGAAGTGCTTTCAAGCGCATCGAATAAAGAATGAGAAGTCCGACGATCGCAACGAAGACAAGCTGTGCGCCCCGCAGGATTTGTACGAAATACTGTTGATATTCCGTCGCATATAAAGCGCGCGCCAGCGCTCCGCGTAGCGAAAGGTTGTAGATGTTGGCGCCGTCCCAGAACGGGTTTTTGGTCGTCGCGCCTTTTTCAAGGACCGAGGGCATCGCAACTTCGTTGATCCATGACATCAAGTAGCCGTGCGTGCTCCCCTGCGGGGACAGAAACGCATCTTGAACAAATGATACGACGATCAGCGTTATGAAAAATGCGAGCGCGGCGACAAACCGCCTGCGCACAATAAGATATGGCAGAAACAGGATTGGCGTGACCTTAATGGCCGCGGCCACCGCCAACGAAGCGCCGCCGGCCGCATCGCGCCGATCGACGAGAAGCAGTGTGCCTAAAACGATAAATGGGAGAATAACGAGGTCGTAGGCCTGATTCTCGTAAACCGCGAGAATGAATTTCAGGCTGAGCAGTACGCCGACCACGCGCAGCCATTTTATCTCGCGCTCATCCCAGGGTCCGGGAAACATGCGAAGCGCGATTTTCTCCGACAGTGCACAACAGATGACGGCGCAGCCGAGGCTGATGATGTACCAGATAATCGTCTGCGCGGTGACAGGCAGCGAGATGAACGGCATCATCACGAATGCAAAAGCCGGCGGATAAGTGAACGGCAACGCACATTGCTGCAGCGGCTGTTGTTCCCAAAGGCATCTGCCGGCAAGCGAATAAAGCTCCAGGCCACCGGGCTTGGCGAAACGCGGATAGTAGGCTGCCGCAGCGATCGCAAATATTAGCCGCGGCCAGTATCGCTGCCAAATTGAGCGAGCCATTGAAACCGCACTCCCTCTCACGCGTTATTCAGCGGTTCGTTAGCTTAATAGACGCCACGCAACAATGGCCGGGCCGGAGATTTCATCGATGGGCGACCAAGAGCAGGAAAATCACGACCGTGACGTGAAAATTGCGCAAAACGAGGCCAAGCGTGAATTCTTCAGCGACGTCCGCGTCAGTACATGGGCGATCTCGCTGGCGATCGTCGCCGGGCTTGCGGTGCTGACGATTTACCTGATGCGGCGCTAACGCGACGGCTATTGTGCGAAGGTCATATCAACACATCTCAGAACATCCGGCCCGATTCCGACATTCAGAAGAATGCACCCCTGGGCCTTCAGCGCGTTGTTGTCGCTCACCCAGATGGCAGTTCCTCCGGATCCGAAGAACGAGTTTGTATTCGGCGGTTCGGTTTCGGTTGCATCGAACGAATAGGTCGAGTCATCTTTGAACGCGCGCGCCTTGAGAGCGCAGCTTCCGTCGCTGTCGACTTTGAGAACATCCTTGTTGTCGCGCGTTACGCCAACGCTGATTTGGCATCGATAGAGTTCCGATGTCCGGGTGTTGAAGATGAAAGCGTATGATTTGCAGTTAATGTTCTGTAGTTTTCCGGCGTTGAGGCCTCGGCTGCAGGCAATGCGCTGATTGTTGCTCAGTTTGAACGCATCGCCGGGCGCGGCATTCGCGACACTCGCGGCAGCAAGAATTGTAGCAGCGGCCACAAGTCCGAGAATTTGGCTCATCGGTTGTTCCTCAAGGTCTCGCAATACTCCGGCCATCACTCTTAGCCACCCGGCGAATGAAAATCCATATCGAAGCAATCTCGACGGCTCAGGGTCGGTTAGCAGCGGCCGACGCCGCCTTGAGTTCGGCGACGGTCGCTTCCAGCTTCGCGTTGTTTTCAAGCAGCCGCTGGCTGGTGAGAATGAGGAAGTAATATCCAAATTCCGGATTCTGAAAATAAATTTCCAGTAGCTTGTCGTATTCGATCGACAATACCTGCCCGTCCTCCACGCATTCGATCGTCGCTGTTCGCTTGTTGTTGGGTGTGAGAAAACCGAGCTCTCCCATAAGACTGCCGGGCGGCAGATCGATGTTGAATTCCATGACGCGAAATTTCCCCGTGATGGTCAGGAACATTTCGTTGGCCACATCGCCCTTCTTGAACAGCTTGCTTCCCTTCCGGAACTTGCGCTCCGTCATGAAGGGTTTCAGCCACTCCATCGACTTGTCGCCCTTTGTGGCATCCCGGGCTTTCTTGACGAGCCGCTGCATCTGATAGAGGCGAATGGCGTTAATAGGCACGAGAAGGAGATAAAGAAGGAAAGTCTTGATATCGCTGGCGAGCGCTCCGAAGGCCACAAAGAAGATGTTGCTAATCATGTTGGCGATGCGCAACGGTACCATCGTTCTTGTTAGCAGCGTCACCACAAAGAAGATCGAGCCCAACAGCGCGAACATGTTCGCAAGCGTGATCTGTGATAGCGCGACCTCAAGCAGCCGGTTGAAGATCGCGTCGTATGTGACATTGTTGGGGTCGAGGCCCAACATGGTCAGAATTTTTGCAATCCTGAGATTGTCGGCAGCCGTGTCGAGAATACGGTTCAGGATCGTCGTCAGATCCGCGTTACTGGAATTCATGCTGCCTCCCGACCGGCCCGGCTGGGTGATCCCCGCCAAACTCTAGCATAGCGTTGCGGTGCAGGACGACGCCTCAGGCATTAGACCTTTTATGACATCCACTTGATGATTGCCCGGCTTCACAATCGGAAAAGCCGGTATTCCGGCAGCCCCAGAATTGATCGAACAGCGTTCCTTGGGCGACGGATAGCCACTCTCCTAATCGTTGACCGTTGGCCGGGCCACAGGCACCTTGCCACGTTGCGCGGCAGCTTTAGAAGCAGGACACTGGCGCGGCGTGCAGGTAAAAATTTAGGTCTGCAGATGCTGAACCGGCCGGAAAATTCTATTGGACCAGAGGCGGACAGCGATAAAGCCGACGCCCAGTCCAATGCCGTTACCTACGCTGCCGTCGCGACCGGCATCGCCGCGATCATCGCGCTTACATCCGTTTCTGTTCCCGCTCTGAAATGGATCGGCTGGCTTGTATGGTTCAGCCTCGCTATTTTCATATGGGAATTGCTAGCGGGTGTTATGCGGGCAGTACGTGCCGGACGTTTGCCCGCCTATCTTTTCTCAGTCCAGGGCTTCATCGACATACTCGCCGCCTGCGCTTTCCCGCTGGCACTAGCCTGCGGAGTTGGGCTGCCGCTTGCTTCACTCGCCGGTGTATTTTGGCTCCTGAAACTCGTGCCGATGATCGCAGGGTTGCGGCAGTTGCGTCGCGTGCTGGTCCGCGAAGCCGGCCCTCTTGCGAGCGTGCTCGTTCTTTTTCTGATCGTGCTGTTCATGGCAGCTGCCCTCGCCTTTCTTTTCGAGCGCAACGCGCAGCCCGCAGGTTTCACCAGCCTTGCAGCGTCGCTTTGGTGGGCCGTCGTGACATTGACGACGACGGGCTATGGCGATGTCGTGCCAATTACCCTAGGCGGACGAATCGTCGCTGCGCTTTTGATGATTTGCGGCCTCGGCGTGTTCGGTCTGTGGACAGGTATTCTTGCGACCGGATTTGCCGCCGAAAATCGCCGGCACAATTTCATTCAGACGTGGGAGTCACTGGGCAAAGTTCCGTTTTTCTCCGCGCTCGGTCCGGCCACCCTCGCCGATGTGACCAACATGCTGCGGCGCATCGATCTGCGTGGGCGCACGTTCGTCGTCCGCAAGGGGCAGGTTGGCGATTGCATGTATTTCATCGCGGCGGGTGAAGTCGAAGTCGAACTGCCGGGCAAACGCATACCGCTCGGCGTGGGAGCTTTTTTCGGCGAACTCGCGCTCCTGGGCAACAACGTCAGGTCCGCGAACGTCGTCACAACGCGGTCGACATCCCTTCTCGTTCTGGATTTGGTCGATTTTCGTGCGCTGATGGCTCGTCATCCCGAACTGGCAAAGGCCATCGATGAAGAAGCGCGTCGCCGCGCGGCGGAGAATGCGACATCCGGCACGCGTTGATACGGCGAGCGAGCATTAAATCTCGATCGTCATGCCTTCGCGTGCAACGGTCGTTCCCGGCCGCAAGCGCACTGCGGCGGATGCGATTTGATCCATGAACGTATCATCGTGTTCGGGATCGTGGTGATAGAGGCACAGCTGTTTAACGCCCGCTGCGTCAGCAAAACTGACAGTCTGTTGCCAACTCGAATGCCCCCATCCGACATGCTGCGGAAGTTCGTCGTCTGTATAGGTCGAATCGATAATAAGAAGTGCCGCGTCCTTCGCCAAACCCAGCAAGGCTGAATCGAATGCGCTTCCGTTCAATTCCGTGTCCGTGATATAGGCGATGGCCTTCCCGCCATGCTCGAGCCGATAGCCAATCGCGCCACCGGGATGATTCAACTCCGCAGTTCGCACGATGATGCCGCTTTGCGGAGTTAAAATATCTCCGGCTTCAAAGTCGTTGAAATCGATTTTGCCCTGAGCCATCTCGATCTCGATCGGAAAGAGCGGATAGCTCATCATTTTGTGGATAGTCTCTTTCAATCCACCTGCGGCCTCGACGTTGCCAGCCCAGAGTCGAACGCGGCTTGTTTTCTCGAATAGCGGGGTAAAAAACGGAAGACCGATCAGGTGATCGATGTGGCAATGACTGAGAAAGAGATCGATGTCTGCGATCTTGTTGTCGCGCATCATCTGATTGCCGAGCAGCCGCAATCCAGATCCCGCATCGAAAACTACGGTGCGGTTACCGCAAATGACTTCAACGCACGAGGTATTGCCGCCATAGCGAACCGTCTCCGGCCCTGGGGCAGGAATGCTTCCTCGGGCACCCCAGATACGTACAGTCATCAAAGGGTTTGCCATCGAAATCGCTCAAATCTACCGCGCGACAATTGCACGGCTAACGCGCGGTTACCAATGCGCACACCATATGTTTCTACAAAAAAGGCCTTGCCAGATTTCAATCTCCGCGCCAATCGCGGCAATTCGCCCCATTCATTTCGTTGTCAACGCATACACGCCGTCCCAACCATCGGGAGGCGGTGTCAGACGAAACGCGGCGATCCGTTCCGCGTAGAGATCGTAAAAAGCGTCCAACATTTTTGCCTCGTCCGCGATGCGCGCGCGCGAAATCGCCGACATCGCTCCATCCCAGTCGCGGCTGCGATAGCACGACAACATTTCGATGCTGAGGTTTCTCAGACGTTGGAATTGTCCCGAGTTTGCGACATCCTCACGTCCCGCGATGGCATAAATCACCTCAGGCTCTTTCTTGCCTTTGACGGTGATGAAATCGAGCTCGAGAATCGCGAATTTATCTTTCGCCGCGAGCGCTGTCTTCGATCCGGCAATAATCGGCACGCCATAGGATTTCGATTGCCCTTCAAGACGGGAGGCGAGATTGACGGCGTCGCCTAACACCGAATAGTCGAAACGCAGATCGGAACCCATATTGCCGACGACACATATGCCGGTGTTGAGGCCGATACCGACATGCATGGGGATATGATCCTTGCCCGCCAGCCGCGCTTCTTCGTAGCGTTCTTCGTTCAGCGCCTCAATGCGGTCGATCATGTCGAGCGCGGCTTCGCATGCATTGACATGATGCGACTGATCTGCGAGCGGAGCGTTCCAGAACGCCATGATCGCGTCGCCCATATATTTGTCGATGGTTCCTTTTCGATCGAGGATGGCATTCGTGAGCGGCGTAAGAAAGCGATTCATCAAGGACGTAAGACCCTGCGGATCGCTCTTGAACGATTCCGAAATCGTCGTGAAGCCGCGCACGTCACTGAACATGATCGTCATCTCGCGCTCTTCGCCGCCGAGCACCAATTTTTCAGGCGACTGAGCGAGCTGTTCGACGAGCGCGGGCGACAAATATTGTCCGAACGCCGAGCGGATGCGCCGCCGCTGTGCCTGCTCGCTGAAGTAGCTGCTGAACACCAGAACGAGATAAATGCCGGTGCTCGAAACAAGCGGAAATGTGAAATCTATCAATATGTTACGGTAGGTGTAGAAATACCACGACGCTCCGATGAGAATGCTGACGATTACGGCACCGAAGCCGAGCAGCATGATCGGCCGCAGAATTGGCGTGAGCCAGATGATCGCGGTCGCGAACAGAATCGCGACAAGAATCTCGGCGCCGATCGCGTAGTTCGGTTGCGAGAGGATCGATCCGGTCAGCGCGCTTTCCAGCACCTGAGCGTGCACTTCCACGCCCGGCATCACCGGATCGAGCGGCGTTGTTTTCAGATCAAGCAATCCGACCGCGGAGGTGCCGATCAAAACGAGCTTCCGCGAAATGACGTCCGGACCAATTTTCCCGTCGAGGACATCGGATGCCGAAACGAACCGCTTTGCGTCGTGGCGTGAAAAGTGCACCCATAGTTGACCGTTACGGTCTGTCGGTACCTCAAAACCCGGTACGCCGACGCTGCGCATACCTGCTTCATCGGACTTCACCAAAATGGTGCTCGATTTTGTGACGAGGCGCAGCATCTCGAACGTCAGCGATGGCATCAGGTTGCCCTGCGCGACCATGATCATCGGCACGCGTCGAACGATACCGTCCCGTTCCGTCTTGATCGTGAAGAGACCCCGACCCGGCGCGGCTTCTTCCAATACCGGAACGTTTCTCAGCAATCCGGGAAAGTTGAAAAGGAAGTGCTTGGGATCTCCACCTATCGTCGCAAGCCCCGTCAAAGGCAGCTTGAGCGTTGAATGCGCCGATGCATAAGGCAATCCGGATTCGCCGAGCACCACTGGAGATTTTCGTAACACGTCGGCAAAGACTTGATCATTGCTGGGCAGCGACTTCAACTTAGCGCGCGTTTCTTCGTCGAGATTGGAGAAGCTGTCCGCTGCGAGGCTCGGCGACATCCGATCCGGTTCGGCAAAGACGATATCGAACGCGATGACCGCTGCATCGAGATCGGTCAAACGCTTGACCAGATCCGCAACGCGCGTTCGCGGCCAAGGCCACTGCCCGTATTTTGCGAGGCTTTTTTCGTCGATATCGATAATGACGACTGGCCGCGACGTAATCTTGCGCGGCTCGAAAATCTGGTAGGCATCGAAGGTACGAACCCGCAACTCCTCAAGCGGCGGCGGATCCCACACGCGCAGGCCTACAAACGCAAAGATCAGGAAAATGCAAAGCAGTCGCGCATAGCCGAAAACTCGCGCGTATCGGCGAAGCCGCTTCATCTCGATTGCACCCTGCCCCGCGGGCGAACCTGCCCTGTTACTTTTCCCGGAAGGCGCGCATCAGCTGATCGCTGAGCGGCTTCGCAAGATAGGATAGCATAGTGCGGTCGCCCGTCTGCACAAAGGCCTCGACTGGCATGCCGGGGATAAGTCGGACCTCACCGAGCCGGGCTACCTCCTGCGGAGGGATGGACACACGGATCGTGTAGTAGCTCTGGCCTGTCCGCTGATCGACCGTGGTATCGGGTGAAATGCGGCTGATCGTCCCGTTCAGTTCGGGCGTCGTGCGCTGGTTGAAGGCCGAAAGGCGCAGCAATGTATTCTGGCCGATGCGAAGCTGATCGATGTCCTGCGGGTTGACCTTGGCTTCCACGGACAAATTGTCGGCCTGCGGCACGATCAGCATGATCGCGTCGCCGGCGGTGATCACGCCGCCAACGGTGTGCACGGTCGATTGAAGAACCATGCCGTCCTGCGGCGCACGAATGTCGACGCGGCGAAGTTGATCCTCTGCCGTCACCTTGCGTTCGACGAACTCGCCGATCTTGTCGTTGATCTCGCGCATCTCCTTGGAGACTTCGGATGACAGATCCTTGTCGATCTGAATGATCTGCAGTTCGGTTTCGGCAATCTTGCCCTTGGCCTGCGCCTTCTGTGCGATGAACTGCGCGCGGTCTCCATCGAGACGTGTCGCATCGCGTTCGAGCGTCGTCAGTCGCGAGATCTGGACAAGGTTCTTGGCAAAGAGATCGCGAACACCGACGAGTTCTTTCTGGATCAGTTCGATCTCCCGGGACTTGGCATTTTCCTGCGCTTCGAGGCCGCCGATCTCTTCCTTGAGCTGCGCGATGCGTTCGCGAAGCTGCGCTTTCTGTCCGGCACGGCCGGACGAGCGCACTTCGAAAAGTTTGATCTCGTTGTCCACGAGCGATTTCACTTCGGGTTCGTTCATCGCCTGCATGATCTGCGGCGGGAACGTGATGTGATCTGCGCCTTCTTGTTCGGCGGTTAGGCGCGCGGAACGCGCCCATAGGCCGTTCAGCTGTTTGGTCACGATAGCGAGGCTCGCCTTCGTCACAGTGTCGTCGAGGCGCACCAGAACATCGCCGGCCTTCACTCTGTCGCCGTCGCGTGCCCTCACCTCGCCGACAACGCCGCCGGTCGGGTGCTGAACTTTCTTGACGTTGGAATCGACCACGATCTGGCCCGGAGCAATCAGAGCGCCCGATATCTCGGCGGTCGAAGCCCATCCGCCGATGCCGCAAGTGAGTATCGTCACCAAGACCAAGCCGACAATCAGATGCAGGCGGATCGACTTGCGCGAACCTGCAATATCGAGACTTTTGAAAATCGAAATCTTCTCGAGCGGCGTCACCACCTTGTCGAGAAGTTCACGAAATTTCCGTTCGCTCACTCTGAGGCTCGGCAGCTTCAGGCTTCTGAAATCCGGGATCTTCAGTTTGGGGAGCTTCATGATTTGCTGCCTCCCGCTTCCGATACGATCTTGATGGGCGGCGGCGATCCGGGCGCGCGCTGCAACACCTGACCGAGAACCGCTTCCTTCGGCCCGAATGCTTGAGCGCGACCTTCCTTGAGTACGAGAATGAGATCGACCGCTTCAATTCCGACCGGCCGGTGAGCAACGACAACAACCACACCGCCACGCGTGCGGACGGAACGGACCGCGGCATTCAGTGCAGCGTCGCCTTCGCTGTCGAGGTTGGAATTGGGCTCGTCGAGCACGACCATGAACGGATTGCCATAGAGTGCGCGCGCAAGCGCGATGCGTTGCGCCTGCCCAGCCGACAGGATACTGCCCTGATCGCCGATCTGGGTGTCGTAGCCATCGCGCATGCCGATGATGAGGTCATGAACGCCGGCGCTCCGCGCTGCCGCGATGATCGCCTCGGAATCTGGCGCATCGTCGAAGCGTGAAATGTTCTGCGCAATCGTGCCGGAAAACAGTTCGACGTCCTGCGGCAGATAGCCGACGTGCCGGCCGAGAACTTCCGGGGCCCACTGGTCCAGGGCCGCACCGTCGAGCCGCACCTTGCCACGAACGGGATGCCACACACCGACCAAAGCGCGCACCAGCGACGACTTGCCCGATCCGCTCGGACCGATGATGCCGACGGCCTGCCCGGCTTCCAAAGCAAACGTGATATCCTGAGCGACAATTTTCTGCTCGCCGGGCGGATTGACAGTAACGCCCTCAACCGAGAGCTTTTTTCGCGGTTCTTCCAGTAGCGTGGGAGGCGCTTGAGTCGGGAGTGTTCCGAGCAACCTGTTGAGGCGCGCCCAGCTTTGCCGTGCAGCAACAAAACCCTTCCAATGTGCGATCGCAAGATCGACCGGCGCCAGCGCACGCGCACTGAGGATCGAGCCGGCAATGATGATACCCGCTGTCGCCGACTGATTGATGACGAGATAGGCGCCAACACCGAGCACGGCCGACTGCAGCATCATGCGCAGAACTTTTGCGATCGCGCCGAGACCGCCAGCGACATCGCTGGCGCGTTGATTGCTCGCAAGATAATCGCGGTTGGATTTCTCCCAGGCCTTACCCACCCGCCCCGACATTCCCATTGCAACCAGAACTTCGGCGTTGCGCCGGCTCGCGAGCGCCATGTCCTGACGGCGCATGGCGAGATTGGTCGAGCGTTTGGCTGGGCCGTGCGTCAGGTACTCGGTCAGCACCGTCAGCGAGATTAAGATGATAGCGCCAAAGAGCGCTGTCAGTCCGATCAAGGGATGAAACAGGAAGCAAATCACCAGATAGATCGGCAGCCACGGAATATCGAACAGCGCGCCGGGTCCCATGCCCGAGAGGAACGAACGGATGTTGTCGAGATCGCGCAACGGCTGGAGGCCTTCCGCGCGGTTACCGGCGAGCAATGGCAGCCGGACGACGACATCGTAGACGCGCTGGCTCAACATCTCGTCGAGCGTCGAGCCGATGCGGATCAGGATGCGGCTTCGGATGAGATCGAGGACGCCCTGCACGACGTAGAGGCCGCCGGCAAGGATAATGAGACCAACCAGCGTTGGGACGCTGCGGCTCGGCAGCACGCGGTCATAGACCTCGAGCATGAAGAACGAGCCGGTCAAATAAAGGAAGTTGATGACGAAGCTCATCACGCCCACGCCGATGAAGGCGCTTCGGCAGGCGTTGAGCGCCCCGCCAAGCTCGGTATTCGGGCTGAGGGCTGAAAATTGTGTTGGGACGCGCATAGGTAATTTTAGGCCGAAGTGACCGTTAAGTCACCCGTATCCGGCAATTAGGGTTTCTTCCCGGCAGCCAAGCTATCAGACAGGGTTAACGGCGGTTTCCGCCGTCCGAACGCTAAGCGCCGGGCAATGTTCCCGGATGAACGATGAAGTCGTTGACCGTCAGGTTGGCCTTGATGACGCCGGTCAGCGTAACCGAGCTGTTCGCGTCGATGTGAACCAAAGCGCCGTTCATGGTGTCCGTCACATTGGCGTTGAGCCAGGCATTGGCATCGCCGTTGAACAGGTCACCGAAATTGTTCATCACCACATGGTCGCTGCCAGCCTGGAAATCTGTGATCGTGTCGCTTCCCGATCCACTGAGAGTATTCGTGAATACGAAATTGTCCTTGCCACCAAGACCCGACATCATGTCGCTATTCTCGGTGCCGAAAATCACGTCCTTTTCATTGGTGCCGACAAGCGTGGCCGGGCCGTTGCCCTGCTGACGGAAGATGAAATTCATAGTGTCCTGGACGAGGTTGGTCGCATCGCGGACGGTGAGAGTTACCGTGTCGTACAGCTCACCATTTCCATCCGGCGCGTCCAAGGGGCTGTTCGGCGTGTAAACAATTCCGCCCGCAAAATCCGAATTGATGGCGGCGACCGATTCGACAACTTGATGAGCACTATCATCGAGCGCAACGCCGAGAGATGTCGCTACCGATCCATGCTGCGCAACAGCGGTCATTTTATACTGCGCGCTCTGATTGCTGTCGCTGAGGAAGGCGTCGTAGACGGTCGTCGAGCCGTTTATGTTCTCTGCGGTCGTGACCCCATCTCCGCTCAGAACGCGGACATTGACCTCGACGCCTTGCTCAACATACGCGGTCGCGTAGGTGACGTTGTTGTCCCTGAAGGCGTATTCAGTAAAGGTGACGCCGTCAGTGACATTGTCACCAGTGAACGTCGTCGATGTATTTTCCAATCCCCAATGCCCGTTCTCGTGTCCTTGGAATGTATTGCCAAGCGCTACGCGGTCGTTCGAGTCGCCGAGAACACGGATCGTGTGCTCTGAGTTGGCCTCAGCAATGCCTTCTCCCGAAACAGTGACAACGTTGGCGAGACCGTTGTTCATATCCAAGATTTCGACATTCGAGACGGATTGGTTTTGCGGCCCGTTGACGAGATCGAAATGGCCGTCGAGCGTCAGGGTATCGACCCCCGCCCCGCCGTCGATCTGCCAAGCCGAGTTGTCGTGTACAACGATGACATCGTTTCCGGCGCCGGCATTGACGATGTCCGCGCCGCCTCCGGTATCGATATAGTCGTTGAATCCGTAGCCCTTCAGGACATCCGCTCCGGTCCCGCCATAAATCTCGAACGGATGAGAGTTGAGCAGCGCATCGAATGTTCCTTGCGTCCCGCTCGGCCCGACCGCTGCATACAAATCGGTAGCGAGCGTGTCGAAATTCGTAAGATCCAGCAGCGGGTTGGTTGTCGCCGTATCGGTTACGTGGATCGCATTGGCAACGCCGCCGGTCAGCTCGATTCCTCCGGGAACCGAGTTATATATCAGTCCGGTCGTATCGATCGTCACGGTATGACTGCCGTTGACCAGCGTGATGTGGTCGGCGTCGTAGGATGAGAGAATGCCCTGGCTCAAATCCGACCACAGCGTCGTCGTGTCGTAACCGGAATTGGTTTGAACGGTTTCGACGATCGGAACGATGTCGCCGACCGTGATATTTGCCGTTTGCGTGCCGATGCTGAACGCAGTCGTTCCACCCGTCCCTTGGGTCAAATCCCACGTGCCGCCTTCGACGCCCTGAGTCTGATCCCACGCGTGATAGGTTAGGCTTGCCGTCGTGGTGTTGGCACCATCCGGAACAAAGCGGATCAGATCATTGGCCGTCAGCAACAACGCCGATGTGACGCTCGCCGCGAGCGGCAACCAGACGTCGCCGGTGAGAGAATATTGCCATGCGCCGTTGCCGTCGTTGGTATCGGTAACCGCAATACCCTGAAGCGCGTTGTTGTCGACATCGCGCACGCCGGTCAGAAACGACCCGACAGTTTGGCCAGCATTGGCTGTGTCGTTGAACAGGATCGATTGAAGCGTAGGACTGGCGCTCAGGGTGCCGGCCGCAAGCCCGGTTGCGCCGCTGCCGCCTGTTCCGAATGTGAGTGCAGGCGAGAAGCCGCCGAAGCCGTTGTTGAGCAACACGCCGACCGTGTTGCTGGTGGAATTGTCGACCACGATGTCGAGCCGTCCATCGCCGTTCATATCGGCCAGCGAAACTTCTGACGCGCCCCCGCCTCCGCTGGCGTAGATGCCTGCGTTTGTAAAACTGCCATCGCCGTTACCGAGCAGTATGCCGACTGTGTTGTTGCTGCTGTTGGCGACGACAATGTCGAGCTTGCCGTCGCCGTTGACGTCGCCAACCGCGAGACCGCCGGGTTGACCGCCCGAGTTGTAGGTACCGGACAGCGTCAGTACGCCATTTCCGTCGCCCAGCAAAATTCCGACATTAATATTGGACGGATTGCCGATATTGGAGACCGCAACGTCGAGATTGCCATCGCCGTTGAAATCGCCAACTGCGAGCTCGGTCGGATGTTGACCGCCGCTGTAAGTTGTCGTCGTTGCACCGTAGTTGCCGGTGCCGTCGCCGAGCATCACGCCGATATTATTGTCGAGTTCATTGCTGACGATAATGTCGAGCTTGCCGTCGTTGTTCATGTCGCCGAGCGCGACATCGTAAGGAAAATTCCCGTTGACGTAAAAGTCGGACACCGTACTGAAATGGCCATTACCTTGGCCGAGCAGCACGCCGACCGTATTGCTTGTCAGGTTGCTGACAACGATATCGAGCTTGCCGTCGCCGTTGACGTCGCCGAGTGCAATGCCACTCGGCTGCGATCCGCCCGTGTTGAACGTCAGCGCGGGGTCAAAGGTGCTGTCGCCATGACCCAAGAGAACGCCAACCGTATTGCCTCCAGATGGATACGAATGATTGCTGACGACGATATCGGTAAATCCGTCGCCATTAACATCGCCGACTGCAACCTGATAAGTGTCGTTGTCGCCGCCGCTATATGACGTCGCCGACGAGAGGCGGCCGCCTTCATTCGGGAAGAGTACGCTGACGTCGCTGGTGTTCTGGTTCGCGGTCACGACGAACGGCGAATTCAGCACAGGTGCGTCGTTCGCGCCGGTAACCGACACATCGACGGTCTTGAAGTCTGTCGCGCCCGTTCCGTCGGCAACACGAACGGTGAAGATGTCGTGCTGGACTTCGCCGCCTGCGAGAGAATGCGTCGAAGGGAGTGAGGGATTGAGAGCATAGCCCCACTGCCCGCTCTGATTGACGACGAGCGTGCCATACATGCCTTGCAGATAGGAATCGGCATTCGTGCCCGAATCTGCAACGGGGTTAGAGCGACCGAAGAATTGCGCGAGAGTCCAATCCTCGCCGTTGAAGATCTCTGCCGATGCGGTGAAATTGATCGTCGAGTCGACGATGCCCGAATGCTCGAGCTGGAATGAAGCGGTGACGGCGCCGTACGCGGCGTGCGTTAGCTCGAGGCGAATCTGTTCGCCGGGGGAATACGAACCGACAGGAATCGTCTGCAACACCAGCGGAATGCCGTTTAGATAATCGAGTCTCTGAAGCTGAACGCTCGCCGTTCCGCCCGGTCCGCGAACGACTGCAAATTCGATCACATCGTCGCCGGGCTGAGATTGCGGATCATTGATGTTGATCCGGTCTGAAAGACGAATGCCGTAAGCCTCGCTACCGACATCAGGCACCGTAAGGTCGAACAGACCGCTTACCTGGAAATCGTCGCCGGGTCGCAAGCCGTCCGTTCCGCCCGGCGTTGTATCGGTAACGAGCGTTGCATACTGGCCGTAGGTCGGCAGGTTTGCGAAAACGTTCATTCCGACGAAGCCGGCGGTCGCACTGTCGATCAGCGCTTCGCCATTTTGGTTTGCGAAGCTGCCGTATGGAACGACGCGATAAGTGAGCGAATCCGGATTCGACGCAGGCGTCGTCGGCGGTGCCGCAGTGTCGAAAGTATCGTCGAAGGCATTTGAGGGTGTGCCGTTGAAACTTCTCTCCACTTTGAATTCATCGATCGCGAAGTGGTAAGCGGGCGACGAAACCCTGCTCCCGCCATCGACGGTCCAGGTTTGGGTTGCTCCCGGATTGGTGTCGGTCGCCGAAAACTGGTTGTACACAAAGGTCGCGCCAGCAGCGGCGACCGATGCGGTCTCCGGTCCCTCGTTGATCGAAAGCGCTGATGCTCCAGCATCCTCAACCGAAATCGTCGCGGTCGCCGTGTTGCTGTTGGAGGTACCGTCGCTGACGGTCACGTCGATATGGCGATCGCCCACGCTGCCGCCGTTCGATCCGAAACTAATTTGTTGGATGGCGTCCGCGTAGTCCGCGCTCGATCCCGTGAAGGTAATCGTCAACGGGTTAGCGGTTCCCGCAGCGCCGGAGATCGTCCACGTGATGCTGCCGCCTTCGAGTGTGCCGGTGCCCGGCGACGTCTCGCCGGGAATAAAGAAGAAGTCGCCGCTCTGCCCGTCCGTCAAAACAACGGTCGCGCTCGCCATTGTGGTGTTGTCGACATCGGTAACGGTTGGCACAAGAGCAATCGGGAATGGGTTGCCGTCGTTGAGCAATGGCGCGGCGTAACTCGTCGATACGTCCGGCGTATCGGCAGAATTGAGATCGAGCACCGGGGCATCGTTGACCGAAGCGACATTGAAAGAAACGGTACCCGTCGACGTCAGCGATCCATCTGACAACGTATATGTAAAGCTGTCCGCGCCATTGAAATTCGCGGCCGGATGGTAGGTGATGATATTACCATTGAGCGCAACGGTGCCGCCGTTGGCACTGTTTGCATCGACGCCAGTAATCGTCAGCGAAGCGTGCGGCGTATCGACGTCAGTGTCGTTGGCCAGCAATTGTTGTGTCGTGAGAGTGGTGTCGGTGTCTTCGCGGAACGCGACCGGCCCAACCTGCCCGCCCCACTCTTCGACATAACCGAAGCCGCCGAACCGCTCCGAACTCGTCGTCGGCACATCGTTCCACGTGCCATCTGGATTGATTTGAAGGCCGGCGTCGGCGAAATTAATGTCGCCATTCGGTTCACCTGAATTCCAATTCGTGTAGGTGAAGTGCGCCCCCTGCTCCGGTCCGCTGGTCCAATACCAGCTTGCGGTATCGGTGGCGGTCGGGCCGTAGCCGCCGAGCCATGCGTGCGCGCTCGAAGGAATAAGCGAGTTGACAAAATTATTCTCTGAGTCGCTCGTGATCGTGGTGAGATAACCGCCGTCGGCCGCAGCTGCGACCGCTGCCGCCGTCCAAGTTAAACCGGCAGCGTTAGCAACGTATCGGTAGTAGTGACCGTTGTCGGTATCGAGAACCCAGCTGGGGTCGGTTGGTGCCGCGTATTCTGTAGTCGTGTCATTAACAGCAACCGGCGCGTCATTGATCGCATTGATCGTCTCGCCAAGCGCGATTTGATCCTGAGAGAAATGTGTCGTGCCGCCTACGGCGGAAAGATTGATCGGTGTGCCGCTGCTAAACGTCTCGCCACTTTCGATGAGATTTGCTGAGAGTGCGGTGGCCGCGCCGTTGTAGTCGGCTGCCGGCACAAAACGGAGCAGGTCAGTCGCCGACAATGGAATCGCGTTCGAATAGCTTGCAGCGCCAAGCGGCGCCCAGTGCGCGCCCGCGTCGTTCGAATACTCCCAATCGCCCTTCGCGACATCGGGCGTATAGCTTGTAATAACGACACCGGCAAAGGTGTCGGCGGACGAGCCGCCCGGGACCGAGTCCTTGGCGTCTGAGAAGTTCGCAGCAAAAAGATTGGCGACCGTGTCGCCAGCTGGGTTTGTCGTGTCCTCGTCGATAGCAGCAAGCGTTGCGGTCAAAGTCGTGGCAACCGGCGCGTCGTTCACCGCCGTAATCGTCGTTGAAATGGTCGCGCCATCCTGCGAGATCGGCGCGGTGTCGCCGTGTGTATAGGCCTGTGTGAGATCGACGGTGTAGCGCGTGCCGCCGCTGCCCGATGAGAACGATCCCGTATACGTGTCGTCGATCGCGTAGACTGTCAGCGACGGCGGGTCGCCGTTGAAGTCGGTATTCGGAACGAACTTGACGAGGACCGAAGCGCTGACGATCAGCGCGGCTGAAGCCGACGTGGTACCAATTTGCGACCACACGCCGCCATTGTCCGAGAACCACCAGGCGCCATCGGCGCTGGCGCCGGAATCAGAAATCGCAAAGCCTTTGAGATATGCGGTTTGATCGGCGTCCTGCACACTCCCTGCAAACAGACTCGAAAGTGTCTGCGCGGTCCCGCCGGAATCTTCAGCCGCTGAAGGCAAAACAGCATTCGCGGTTAGCACCGGCGCGTCGTTGGTGCCGGTAATGGTGACGGTCACCGTCTGCGGTGCAGACGTGTTGCTCGACAGCACGCCGCTGTTGTCTTTCACGTCGATCGTGTAGCTCGCGGTAACCGTCTCGCCGACGCCCAGATATTGTACAAGGCTGTTGTCGAGCGAGAAATTCCAGTCGAACGTGTTCACGCCTTCGGCCAGTGCACTCGCCGGTCCGCTCAACGCCGTTGCTAGCGCGCTCGCAAGCCCGGAAGAAACCGTGCCGCCATGCGCGCCGGTCGCATCGTTATTGTAAACGATATCGACTGTATGAGTGTCCGTCGTGTCGGCGTCTGTGAAGGTGACGGCACCGGTATCCTGCAGAAGATTGCCGGGCTGGACGCTGACATCTTCCTGGATTGTTGCGCTCGTATCGATGACCGAGATGTTCGGCTGATCGTTGGCAGCAACGATTTGGACCGTGACTTGCTGTGTTGACGATGTTCCGGTCGCGACGCCGTTGTGATAATCGGTCACTGTGACGTCGTAGACGAGCGTCAGCGTCTCGCCATGAGCGAGGAAGTCGGACAGATGATCCGGCAGCGTGAATGTCCAGTCGAGCGAACCTGCGCCGGTATTGGTGCTGTCCGGATTATCGACGTTCGGCGTGCCGCTCACGACGCCCGTTGCAATAGCCGCCGTCATGGCGGTGCCGAGCGCATTGAGCGTTGCAAGCGGAATGTCAGTGCGGAGGCCGCCGGACCAGATCACAGATGTGGGCGAAGCGTTCAGCGCAGCGCTCGCTTGGTGCGTGTCGGTCAAATCGACATCGGTGAACGTCAGCGATCCGCTGACGGTATCGATGACAATTGCAGGCTCGTTTGTTTTATCAGCGACTTCATCGGCAATGTGCGGCGTCAGAGATGTATCGGCAGCGAGAACCGGCGCGTCGTTGGTGCCGGTCACCGTGAACGTGATCGTTTCCGTCGACGGGGTCGAACCAGCGTGACCGTCGTCGATGGTGATCGTGTAGGCGATCTGGATCTGCTCGCCTTGCGCGAGGAAGTCGAACACTCCGTCGGGTGCGGTGAATTTGGCGTTGACGGTGCCCTGATCCGTGAGCGGCACGCGCGTCACACCGAAACTGTTGCCGACCGAATTATCGAACGTCAGATACGTGAGCAGCGTTGCCATGCTCGGAAGTTTCGACAGATCGGCAGTCGGCTGTACGCTGGTATGTGCAGTTGCAACAGATGTCGAGACACTGAAGACGCCGGCGGTGTCGCTGAAATCTTCGTCCGTGAACGCGACGGGAATCGATGCAAAAACATGCGCGGTCGAAACGCCCTGCGCATTTTCGCTGAATGAAAGCGGTGTGTCGGCGGTGGTGAAGATCGGTGCGTCATTCTCGCCGGTCACCGTCAGCGTCAAAATCTCGACGCCGGTGTCCGACAGGGTCGATCCGACACCGGACGCGGCGACAAACCTGAAGGTATAGACCGCGGTCTCTCCGTCTCCGAGAAACCGGAAGCCTTCTGGGTTGTAGGTGACGATGCCCGTTACCGCATCCAGCGAAACGAGGCTCGCGTTCAACAGGAAGGGGGTTGGCGCTGGGGAAGTCGTCGTCGCCTGCGTCAAACTTCCACTGTTCGGCAAATAAGGAACGGCAACGTCGAAGAACGGTGCGGCGCCGATATCGGGATCGGTGATCGTGACGTGATCGCCGAGCTTGAAGCTATGCGGGCCCAGCACCGTTGCCTGCACGTCGGTCGCGTTCGTCACCGTAAACTGCGGCGGCGTGTTGACGTAGATGATCTTCAGATCGGTCGTAACGTGTGTGTCGGGATTGGTCGTCTGAATCGTATAGGTGATCGTCGGCCGGCCGGTGTCCGGATCGATACCCGCTTTGCCGATGATCGTCGGCGGAACGCCAATGTCGGTGCGCGGATGGTCGGTCGATTTCGGATTTGCATCCGGGTTGAAGTTCGGGAAATAGAGCTGGAAGACCTGGCTGAAGAGGCCCTTGTCCGCCTGGTTTTGATCCAGCGACTTCACATATTCCGTAGCGGTGATCGGCTGCCCTACCCCCGACGGCGAGAAGACCGTGACGCGCCCCGCTTGCGTCATCGTTCCGATTAGTGCGCCGGTCGCATTGTCGTAGAACACAAGCCCGCCGACATGTCCGTCGGGCTCGACACCCAGCGATGTTTCGACGTTGCCGGTTTCCGAAATGATTTTGACGAGAACCGCAGTGCCGCGAATACCCATCGTGGCAACCGGCGTTTCAACACGCATGTTGCCGTTCTTGGCAGTCTGTCCGGCGACGAAGGTGATCGTGCCTTGCACGAGGCTGATGAACGACGAGTTCGACGATCCGTTCGGATCATAGACCAACTCGTTCAACACCATCCGGGCGTTAGCCTGCATGCCGAATGCGGTGCCGTCGATCAGCGTCATCGCGATCGAAGAGTCAGACCCTGTCTGGATGACGTCGCCCTTCTGGACCGCATCGCCGATGTTCAACTCGACGGTGACGCCATTGCGTATCACACTGGCGCTGCCGGTCAGCTTCATCACGTGACCGACGATTTGCGCGGCGTCCGCCGGGGCGGCCTGTGCGTACTGAACGTAGCCGGTCAATGACGACACGATTTGTCCGGACAGCATCGCGCCGTCTTCGGAGATCAGAGCGGGCCGCTTCTCGCCCCGGAAGTAATCGTGGATAACGTATTTCTGTTCATGGCCCGAGAGCACGAGATCGTTGCCGTCACGCGCATAATCGCCGTGGAACAACAAATGCTTGTCGGGTACGATGATGCCATTCGCTTTGGCGTGACCGTCGCCAGCATGCGGCTTCGACGGGAAGCCAAACTGCTCACCGTCGAGCGAGACGGCCGACGCCGTCGATAGGTTCGAATTGATCGGCCCTGGAAAATTCACGGGTGAACCAATTTAAAACGGTTAAGTTTTTATAAACCCAAGATAGGCCATTCATACCTTAGACTAGGTCGCCCCGATAGCGATTTGAGTTCAGATGGTTACGCTCGCTGCGATTTTCCGCAAAATTTGATCTGGGTCCGTACTCGGTCGGTTTGACCGACCGCTAATCCCATGATGTGGCAAGCAGATTTGCAGGTTTTCGATCCTTAAAGGGTTTGGCTGCGTGGCGCATGTCGGCCTAATCCGGGGCGTTCTTGGAGCGAATGCCTAGCGATTTTAATCACTTGCGCCGTAGAATACTTGGACTGGCTGGCGGTGCAATCGCCCTCCTTTGACCTCTGCGGCGCTCCGTGTCCCGAACCATCCGGCGAGAACGGAAGCCCGGTCGTTTAAAATTTTACGGAAATTCCTCAACGGAAGTTCCGCATGTTTGAATCAATACCCGCACGATTCCCCCGACCTTAAGCCGGTTCATACCGCCTCACACATAAACCGCGTGACGAAAAGATCCGGTCACGTGCAGGCAAATCATCGCCAGCCGATGCCCGGACAAGGGGCGTCACATGCTGGCTTCAACTTCCTTGCGCGAATGCGCGTGGACTATCGCAACTGCGTGCGCGGTACTCGTGTTTTCCTGCCGCTTCGATGCGCAGGCAGCGCCGGTTATTTCGCAAGCTCCGTCCGTGGCCGCCGAGCCGTTTGCCCTCAATACGCGCGCAGTGACAGAAGGTTCTCTTTCGGACAAGTGGCGAGCTGTTGAGCGGGCGATTGTCGACGATCTGAAGGTCATCGCGCAGTGCCGGGACGATCACTCTAGCTGTTCTTCTCCCGAAGCGCTTCAATTTCTCAAAATTGTCGCGGATGCGAGCGAGCAATCCGGTCTTGCGCGCGTTGGAACGATCAACCGCGCTTTCAATCTGGCAATCCGGCCGGTGAGCGATCTGGCGCAATATGGCGTCGAGGATGTCTGGACCTCTCCTCTCGCGACCCTTGCATCTGGTGCCGGCGATTGTGAGGACTACGCGATCGCAAAATATGTCGCGCTGCGCGAGGCAGGCATCTCGCAGGAAGATTTACGGCTCGTCATTCTCCGCAATGAAACGAGCGGAGAAGATCACGCCGTCGCTGCCGTGCGCGTCGAAGGCCGCTGGCGCATGCTTGACAATCGGTTTCTTCTGATGCTCGAGGACACAGAAGTAACGAAGTTCCAGCCGCTCTTTGCCATCGATGCAGAAGGTGCGAAGCGCTTTGAACAACAGACGATCGTCGTGGCGGATGCCAAGACCGCGCAGCCATCCATTGAAGCCGATATAAGCGCGATCACGTTCGCCGTGGATCCGGCCTCCATCGCCCCCGTCGACGACCTCTGGCAACTGCACCCGATGTGATTGTCAGCCGCGCACCATGAGCTGGATCGCGGCGACGATGACCAAGACCGAACCTACAAACACAATCAGGCTCGGGTTGTCGCAAAACGCTGCGCCCTGGAAGCATAGTTGATCGGCGATGGTCCAGCCGTGATTTCGCGTGACACCAGCCAGCAGAAACACGCCACCTGCGCATAAAACCGCAAAAATGAACTGCAGCATGGCAATGCTCCTTTCGCGGAGCATTTCTCGCGCTCGATCCGTAAACCAATGCTTGTTCCGCTCGCAAAAAGCCGGACGTATTGGCTGGAAATTTCAAAGCCCGCGCTCCGCTGAAATATGGCGGAACCTTCTGACGCAAGATTTTGAATCGAATGCCAACGATTCGCCGCAAGCCGAATCCAATCTGGAACGCAGCTTTGGTTTGAACGTTCGATTTTTCCGGAGGTATTTCTGATGGCAACGCGCGCGCAGCGTCTGGCTGAATTCGATGGATACGGCGACCCGCCTGCAAACGAAGCGGTGCAAGTTCTCTGCGAGGACAAGAGCGGAACTTATCAACTGCCGTTTGCGTGCCGATGGGAAAACGGCGAGTGGCGTAACTGCGAATCCGGCGGTCGTGTTGAAGCAGCGGTTGTCGGCTGGCGCCGCGCTCGCTGATCGTTTCCCATTCAGCTCAGGATTTCTTCCCCTTTGAAGCAGCGTAGCGCGCCTTGGTCTCTGCGTTCATCGGATAGAGTCCGGGCAGCGCCGCGCCATTGTTCACCTCGTTGACGATCCAGCCTTCCATCGCTTCCTGTTCAGGACCTTCGGCGAGAATGTGCTCGACGAAAGCCTGCGGAATGAGCACCGCACCGTCCTGATCGGCAACCACCACATCGTCGGGGAATACGGCGACGCCGCCGCATCCAATCGGTTCGCCCCAATTCACAAAAGTTAATCCCGCGACCGAGGGCGGCGCAGCCGCACCGTTGCACCAGATCGGCAGACCCGTTCCGAGGCATCCTTCGAGATCGCGCATAACTCCGTCCGTGACGAGCGCCGTGACGCCCCGCTTCGCCATGCGCGCGCACAGAATGTCGCCGAAGATTCCCGCATCCGTCACACCCATCGCGTCGACGACGGTGATGCAACCCTCGGGCATTGCCTCGATGGCGGTGCGGGTGGAGATTGGCTTCGACCATGACTCGGGCGTCGCAAGGTCCTCTCGCGCGGGAACAAATCTGAGCGTAAATGCAGGTCCGACGAGGCGATCCTGACCCGGACGCAGCGGCTTCGATCCGCGCATCCAGACATTCCGCAGCCCCTTCTTCAACAGCACGGTTGTGATGGTCGCGGTCGATACGTGCTTGAGCGTTTGAATTTGTTGCTGCGAAAGCGCCATGCGAAAACTCCGTGATAAAGACAGCCTCTTCTTGCCAAACCGCGAAACCGCGTCAAGCATACAATCCGCCGGGCTTGCGATGCGCCTGCCGCCATTGCCAACGGACTGCCAGTATCGGAAAGTGCGAACTCACGTGTCCGCAGACGCTGCAAAATGAAATCTGGCCTGCCCCGCATTCTTCCGTCCGGCGACACAGCGTTGACCGTGGAATTCGGCAGCGTTATCGACAGCGACATCAACCGGCGCGTTCTGTCGTTCGATCGCGCCGTTACCCGCGAAAAAATTGCATGTATCGTCGAGGCGGTCCCGACCTATCGTTCCTTGCTCGTCCATTATGATCCGCTAGCAGTCGGATTCGATGAGCTGTCGCAGAAACTGCTGACGTTGGCGAGTTTACCCGCGGATGCTGCCCCGGCGACGCGGCGCTGGCGAATTCCAGTTGTGTATGGGGAAGAATACGGCGTCGATCTGGATGACGTGGCGCGTGTGCACAATATAACGACAGACGAAGTCATCGCACGACATAGCAAAAGTGACTATCTGGTCGCGATGATCGGATTTACGCCGGGCTTTGCGTATTTAAGTGGCCTCGATCCGACGATTGCGACGCCTCGACGCGAAACTCCGCGCAACGAGACACCGGCGGGTACGATCTCCATCGGCGGCGCGCAAGCCTGCGTTCAATGTCTGGCAGCGCCAAGCGGCTGGCATCTGCTCGGACGGACGCCGGTGCGGACCTTTCACGCGAAGCGCGATCCGGTTTTTCTTTTGGAGCCCGGTGACTGCATCAACTTTCACGCTATCGCAACGAAAGAATTCGCCGCGCTCGACAAGGCTGCCGAGCGTGGCGAGCCGATTGCCGAACTGGTGACATCGTGACCAGACTCGCGATCGTCACTGCAGGACCGGCGACTTCGATCCAAGATGGTGGCCGCTACGGCACACAGCGCTATGGTCTGCCGCCAAGCGGCGCGATGGATCGTATCTCGCTCGCGGTCGCAAATTGTCTCGTCGACAACTCAATAGATAATGCGGCAGTGGAGGTGGGCCCGCTCGGTGCAGTGTTTGTCGCGCGCGATGGAGCCGCGCGCATTGCTCTTTCCGGTGCTGTGCGAAACGCTGAGATTGCCGGAAATCCGCTGCCGCTCAATCAAACCGCAGTGCTGGCTGAAGGCGAGACTTTGAAGCTGGGTCCGGCGCGTTCGGGCTCGTTCAGCTATCTTGCTATCGCGGGTGGCATCCATGGCGAACCGATATTCGGAAGCCTCTCGGTCAACGCACGCGCAGGAATCGGAAGCCCCTACCCGCGTCCGTTGCGCGAGGGCGACGTCATCGACACCGGCACGGCGTCGCTCATACCGCATGAATGGCAACTTGACGTTCCCGATGCCGCGAAAGGCCCGATACGTGTCGTGATGGGTCCGCAGGCCGACGAATTCGGCAATTCATGCGACGTTTTTCTGAATGCCGAATGGGTCGTCTCGGCTACCAGTGATCGCATGGGTTATCGGCTCGAAGGACCGAAGATTCCGCACGGCAAGGGACACAACATCGTGTCGGACGGCACAGTGAACGGCAGCATCCAGGTTCCGGGATCGGGTCAACCCATCGTGCTCATGCTGGATCGCGGCACGACCGGCGGTTATCCGAAGATTGCAACTGTCATCAGCGCGGATCTCGGACGCTTCGCGCAAATGCAGGCCGGATCGAAATTTCGTTTCAAGGCCATCGCCGTCGATGAGGCACAGAGCGAGGCACGAAAACTGGCTGCGTTTCTGGGATCGCTGAAGAGCTGCATGCGCGCCACCGGCAGCTCCAACCTTAATATCGACGAGCTCGGCATAGCGAACGTCGCGGGGGTCGCTGTAAATGCGATGGACACCCTGACGTGGCAAACTCAACGCGCTGGCGATGAGCGCGACGGACTTGGCTCGACATGAAAATCGATCTGAACAGCGATCTCGGCGAAGGCTTCGGCGCTTGGAGCATGGGCAATGACGACGCAATGCTCAATGTCGCCAGCAGCGTCAACGTCGCCTGCGGATTTCATGCCGGAGATTCGGACATCATGCTCAAGACAGCCAAGCTCGCCAAGGAGCGCGGCGTCAGCATCGGTGCACATCCCGGTTTCCGCGATCTTCACGGCTTTGGACGAAGGCCAGTTCCGGGTCTAACATCATCCGAAATAGAAACCATGGTGGCTTATCAGATCGGCGCGCTGCAGGCGGTCGCCGCCCTTGCCGGTCACAAAGTCACGCATGTAAAAGCACATGGTGCCTTGTCGAACGTCGGCTGCGCCGACGACATGACGGCGCGGGCCATTGCCAAAGCCATCAAATCGGTCGATCCCAATCTTTTTTTTGTTGTGCTCTCGAATTCGGCGCTGGTCCGCGCTGGCGAGGCTGAGGGCCTCAAGCTGATCCATGAAGTTTTCGCCGATCGCGCGTATGAGGACGATGCTCAGCTCGTCGCACGTAGCAAGCCGGGCGCCGTTCTGCATGATGGCAAGATGATCGCACAACGTGTGGTCCAAATGGTTCAGGACGGCACGATCGTTGCGGCTTCAGGGAAAATCATCAAGGCACCGATCGATACGATCTGCGTTCACGGCGATACACCGGGCGCTGTCGAAATAGCGCGCGGCGTACGCGGCGCGCTCGAACGTAGTGGAATTGCCGTTGCCCCGTTCGCTGCGAAATAGCTTGCAGTTCAGTAGACGTCCTGCTGGTAACGTCCCTTCTTTTTCAGCTCAGCAATGAAGCTAACGGCTTCATCAATTGTCCGCGCGCCATGTTGGGCGGTGATATCGACTAAGGCCCTCTCGACGTCTTTCGCCATGCGCTTGGCATCTCCGCACACATAGACATGAGCTCCATCTGCGAGCCACGTCCACAATTCGCGGCCGACTTCGCGCATACGGTCCTGCACATAGAACTTCTGGCCGGTGTCGCGTGACCATGCCAGCGAAAGGCGCGTCAAATGACCGGATGATTTCATTGCGTTGAATTCTTCTGCGTAGAAGAAATCGAAATCGCTGCGCTGATGGCCGAAAAACAGCCAGTTGCGGCCGGGCGCCTTCGTCGCCTGCCGGTCATGAAGGAAGGCACGAAACGGCGCAACGCCCGTGCCGGGTCCGATCATAATGATCGGTGTGTTCTGGTCCGCAGGAAGTCCGAAGCTGTGCGCCTTCTGAGTGTAGACCTTGAGCTTGTCACCCGGCCTGATGCGTTCGGCAAGAAACGTCGAAGCGACGCCGATACGCTTCCGCTTGCCAATGACATAATGCACCGCGTCCACCGTCAGCGACAGTTTTCCGGGTGTTGCGACATGGGACGATGAAATGGAATAGAGGCGCGGCTGCAGGGGCTCGAGGGCTTCAACAAATGCTTCTGGATGCGGCCGCACACTCGCAAACTTTTGCAGGGTGGCCATCACATCGAGATTGGCGGCGTCGCCGTCGGGGTCTTCGCCGCGCGCTAAAGCGGTTGCCTTTTCCCGTAACGCGCCGCCTGAAATGAATGACATCAACTCAAACAATTTGTCGGGCGCCGGCGAAAGCGAGACGTCATGATGAAGCACATCACGCAACGTCTTCCCGTTGATCTCCATTGTCGGGAGCGCCCCGAGCATTGCGATGATCTGGTCGACGAGGCCGAGATCGTTTTTGGCGAAAACGCCGAATGAATCTCCGACGACATAATCGAGGCCGGGGCCTGACAGATCAAATTCGATATGCCAAGTCTGTTTCTCCGATCCTTCCTTGTTCAACATTCGTCGCGACAGGAATACCGCATCAACAGGATTGTCACGCGAGCGGCCAGGTTCGCCGACAGGCGCTGCCACAGTTTCGCTCGGTGTCAGCGGCGTAACCGCGGGTGCGGAATTCTCAAGCTCCACGTAGAGCGTCTTGAGCATTCGCGACGTTTCTTTGCCGCCAGGAACGCAGAGATTGAGACGCTCTTCCTTCTTGCCTGCGATTGCTTCGGAATAATCGTTGCAATTGTAGCCGCACTGTCCGCAATCCTGCTGCGCCATCGCAGCCATCATGCGCCGCCGCAATGGGCGGCCCTCGGCCATCTTCATGCGATCGGCGATTGAAATAGTCTGATCGTGCCATGGCGCTTCGCCATCGTCACCGTCGCCGCCCTTCATTACCGCGGCCCCTTGCTCCGCAGACAGTGGCGTCACGGCGCTGTCGAGCGAAACGAGCCCCGCGAAAAAGCCATTGAGCCACGAGCGCTGCTCGTCCGAGAAAGGCGCGGTTTCAGGAACGATATCGATCTTCGGCGGAGGAGCGATCTGGTTCATGTGGCCGTCTCCAGTTCGACCATACGCCTCAGGTCTTCAATTTCGTGGCGCGCCGCAAAGTTGACGAATGCCTCTTCGGGTGACGCGCGGTTGGCGATGTAAGAACGCAGAATCTGTTCGACTGTTTTCGGTGCATCTTCCGCTTTGACACTTTGAATAAGCTCACGTGCTATCTTGCCGTCCGCTCCGAATCCTCCTCCGACAACCACATTGTACCCGTGAACAGTATCGCCTTCGTCGTTTACCGGGACACGTGCGCCTATCAGGCCGATGTCGCCGATATAATGTTGCGCGCACGAGTGATGGCAGCCGGTCAGGTGGACGTTGATCGGCGTATCGAGACTCAAGCGTTGATCGCACCACGACGCGATGTCGTCCGCATTTTCCTTGGTGTGTGCGTTTGCGAATTTGCAACCCGTTGCACCAGTGCAGGCAACGAGACCGGCGCGAATATTGGATGTTTGAGTCGAAAGGCCGAGTGCGTCTATCGCCGAGACGACGGTCGCTACGTTTGCGTTCGCCACCCCTGAAATCAACAGGTTCTGCCAAACGGTAAGCCGGATATCGCCATCGCCGAACTCGGCCGACAATTTTGCCAATCCGCGCATCTGTTCGAGCGACAAACGCCCGAGCTTGAGCGCGACTCCGATCCAGTTCAGCCCCGGCTGCTTCTGTGATTGGATGCCGATATGAGCCAAGCGATCAAAGGCGGGGTGCGGTAGAACAGCTTGAGACGCTACGCGCATCATTTTGCGGCCGAGCTTCTCTTCAACAGCGGCAAGAAATCTATCGAAACCCCACGCATCTAGAATGTACTTCAATCGCGACTTCAGGCGATTGGTGCGGTCACCGTGTTCGATGAAGACGCGGACAATGGCGTCGGCCACAGCGGTTGCGTCCGACGGCTGCACGATCACGCCGGTATCACGCGCGAGGTCGCGATGACCTGTGATTCCGCCAAGACCGAGACGATAGTAGATGCCGGGCTCGACGCCGTAACCGTCGGCGACCTGCACGGCCTGAAAAGCGATGTCGTTTGTGTCTTCAAGCGTCGCGATCAGCCCACCACCATCGAATGCGACGTTAAACTTTCGCGGTAACCCGTAAAGCGCGCGCTCGTTGAGAATGTGAAAGTGCCATGCCCGCGCATGGGGTCGCGTATCCAGCAATTCTTGGGGATCGATACCCGCCGTCGCGCCTCCGGTCACATTGCGGATATTGTCGGCGCCGGAGCCGCGTGAACACAAACCAATATCCTGAATCGCTTCGATGACGTTGACCGAATTCTTAGGCTCGATTTCGCGCAACTGAAGATTGGCTCGTGTTGTGACATGCGCATATGGCCCGCCAAACTTTTCGGCGATGTCGGCGACGCCTGCCAACTGCCAATGCTTGAGAATGCCATTCGGAATTCGCAGCCGGCACATGTAGGACGTCTGAGTCGGCGCAACGTAAAAGATGCCGTAGTAACGCCAGCGGAAATTGTCGGCAGGTTTCGGCGGCTCATTCGCTTCCGCCTGCTTCAGCAGACGCGGATAGGCGTCGAACGGATGTTCTTCCCGCTTGAATTTCTCTTGATCGCTGAGCTTGCCGCCGGCGGCGACGGTACGGTCCTGCGCTTTGAAATGAATTGCATCCGGGCCGACGGGTTCGGATTTCGGCTGTGCGCTGCTGCGCGCAACGCGCGATGCACTCAAACCCGACACGAATCCTTCGAGGTATCTCTTCTGATCGGGTGAAAAATCGCTGGACATTGCCCCGCTTGATCCTTGGCCTTCGAACGAAAAAACCGCCCCCCCGTCGTTCGCGCAAAGACGCGACAGTCGGGACAGCGGCTTTGCTGTTCGGTCCGTCAGCGGACCGGGCACCGCTGAACTATTCAAGGATCATGCCAAATTGCTGCGATGCGGAACGTCCCTGACCATCTGATTTTTCTGGGGAATATTGCCGTTCGAGCCGAAGTTTGCTCCAGCATCGCCCGGCAGCGCTCATAATTTAGGCAAAGGGCCCTATTCGAGGCGGCGCTTGATTGCGACTGATCGCAAGTGCGCACCGACATCGTTGGCATCGAAGGCTGGACCATCGAAAGCGCCGACGCCGTCAGCTACTGTCCGGTCAGGTTTGGCCGGCCGCCCAAGCGCGGCATCGTACAAATCGGGCCTGAATACGCCTTGCGCGGCTTTCAATCCATCCGCTGAATATGCCGCCTGCCCCCAACGCACCATCTGCGCGTAGAGCCACGCGGCTTGAACGGGATCGGGCCTTGCAGCGCCCTCCCGGCCGACGAGCAGATAGCGCCCGCTTTCGCGCACCGTTCCGTCGGGCGAAATCTTCAATCGCCCGTCCAGCGTACGGCGGATGACTTCCGCATCCACACCGATGCGCTCGGGCGTTGCGAGAATCCGCGAAACTTCGTCGCGGTTCGTAGGCTCCTCGATAAAATCGGCAGCGCGGCCGTGCGCGCGGATCAACTTTGCGAGTGTCAGCGGATTCTCGCGCGACCAGTGTTCGCGGACGGCCAACACCTTTTCCGCCGCCCGCTCCAAAATGTCGGACACGAAGTGCAGAATGTGGCCGACACCGAAATCGACCGCTACCGAATTCCACGGTGCGCCGACGCAGAACGCATCGACATGCCCGTTTGCCAGACTGTCCACCATGTAAGGCGGCGGCAGCACGACGAGACGCACGTCTTCGTCCGGATCGACACCGCCCGCGGCCATCCAGAACCGCAATTGATAGTTATGAGTCGAAAACGGAAACGTCATACCGAATGTCAGCGGATCCTTTCCGGATTTGCGGCGCGACGCCACAATGCGCGAAAGTGCCTTTGCCGACGCCATCGGATCGGTGACGTCGCCGCCGATTTCTGACGTGATGGCAGCATGAAGGCTCGGCGATACCGTGATCGCGTTGCCGTTCAGTCCGAGATTGAACGGCGCAATGATCGGTACTTTGACCTGCTGAAGTCCGAGACTTGAAGCAATGGCGACAGGGGCCAGCAGATGCGCCGCATCGAACAGTCCGATATTCAGCTTGTCGCGCACGTTGGACCACGACACCTCACGCACAAGCGTGACATCCAGTCCTTCGGCTGCGGCAAACCCCTTGTCGACGGCAATGATAAGCGCCGAAGCATCCACCAGCGGAATGAAACCGATGCGCAACGGTTTGTCGGTCATTTCAACATCTCCGCCGCTGTAACTATCGATTGGGCAATTTCGCCGACCTTCTTTTTCTCGCGCATCGCTGTAGAGCGGATGAGCACATAGGCCTCGTCCTCGGTCAGATTCTTGGCCTTCATCAATAGTCCCTTGGCACGATCGAGTACTTTGCGGTCCTCGAGTGCGGACTTGGTTCGATCCAGCTCATCCTGGAGCTTGGAGAATGCGTTGAAGCGCGAGATACAAAGATCGAGGATCGGCTTGATCCGTTCCTTTTTCAGTCCATCCACGATATAGGCGGACACGCCGGCCTCGACCGATTGCTGGATCGATGCAGCATCGCTCTGGTCCACGAACATGGCGATCGGCCGCCGCACCGCGCGGCTGACCTGGAACATCTGTTCGAGAATATCGCGGCTCGGATTTTCGAGGTCGATCAGGATGACGTCGGGATCCAGCGCGTATATCCGCGCCAGCAGATTCTGCATTTCGTCGATGTGCTGGACGCTGCTAAAGCCCGCGTCGCGCAATCCCTCTTTCAGAATTGCCGCACGGATCGGGCTTTCGTCGACGATGACGATCTTGAACGACGAATCCGCAGCCATCCACCACTCGCATTCCGGCGGAACAACCCTAGCACGCCCCGGATCGGAGCTTAAAGCCTTGTAATCGCCCGCTATCGGCGTTAGCTCCAGGCCCTCAACCGAAAGCGTGAGCATGAATCAGGGCGCAGCCCCGAAGGTCAGTTTTGTGTCTCTCGGATGCCCCAAAGCCTTGGTGGACTCCGAGCGCATCATCACGCGCCTTCGCGCCGAAGGCTATGAACTGGCGCGCAAGCACGATGGTGCCGATCTGGTCATCGTCAATACCTGCGGTTTTCTCGATAGTGCCAAGCAGGAATCGCTTGGTGCCATCGGTGAAGCAATGGCGCAGAACGGCAAGGTCATTGTCACCGGCTGCATGGGTGCCGAACCCGAGCAGATCGAGCAAGCCTATCCCAACGTGTTGTCGATCACCGGCCCCCAGCAATATGAAAGCGTGCTGGAAGCCGTGCATCGCGCCGCGCCGCCGCTGCACAACCCGCATATCGATCTGCTGCCGCCGCAGGGCGTCAAGCTGACGCCGCGCCACTACGCCTATTTGAAAATTTCCGAAGGCTGCAACAATCGCTGCACGTTCTGTATAATCCCGAAGCTGCGTGGCGATCTCGTGTCGCGTCCAGCCAATGACGTGTTGCGCGAAGCAGAGAAGCTCGTCGCCGCCGGCGTCAAGGAATTGCTTGTCATCTCGCAGGACACGTCGGCCTACGGCGTCGACCTGAAATATGAGACGTCGCAATGGAAGGATCGCGACGTTCGCGCGAAGTTCATAGATCTTGCACGTGAACTTGGCGAATTCGGCGCGTGGGTGCGCTTGCAGTACGTCTATCCCTACCCGCACGTTGATGAAGTTATCGCACTGATGAACGAAGGAAAGGTTCTTCCCTATCTCGATATTCCGTTCCAGCACGCCTCGCCTGATGTGTTGAAGCAAATGCGCCGTCCTGCCGCTCAGGATAAGACACTCGCGCGCATCAAGGCGTGGCGCGAGGAATGTCCCGAACTTGCTCTGCGTTCGACCTTCATCGTCGGGTTTCCCGGCGAGACGGATTCCGATTTTCAGTATCTGCTCGACTGGCTGGACGAAGCGCAGATCGATCGCGTCGGCTGTTTCAAATACGAGTCGGTTGCGGGCGCGACTTCGAACGCGCTCGACAATCCCGTGCCGGAAGACATCAAGACCGCTCGATGGAATGCGTTGATGGCGCGCCAGCAGAAAATTTCTGCGCAGCGGCTCAAGCGCAAAGTGGGCACACGGCAACAGGTCATCGTCGACGAAGTCGGCCCGACGGTTGCGAAGGGCCGCACGAGATCAGACGCGCCTCAAATCGACGGATCGGTGTTCTTATCAAGTCGCCGTCCATTAAAGGTCGGAGAGATCGTCACCGCCAAGATCGAACGTGCCGATCAATACGACCTTCACGGAACCGTGGCCGGTTTCTGACGCTTAAGGCTTGAGGATCGACGAGCCTGTGGTGATGCGGCTCTCGAGATCGCGATGCGCCTTCTGCGCGTCCTTAAGTGCATAGGCGTGATTGATCGGCACCCGGATTGTGCCGCTGATGACAGCTGCGAACAGCGTATCCGCTCCCTCCATCAGTTCCTTGCGCGTGCCGACATAGTCGTTGAGCTTCGGTCGCGTCGCGAACAAGGAGCCGTGGTTGTTCAATTCCGCGATCGAGAACGGAGGCACCGGACCAGATGCGTTGCCGAACGACACGAACAGGCCGCGTAGCCTTAAGCATTTCAACGAGCCAGGAAACGTGTCCTTGCCGACGCCGTCATAGACCACGTCGCACAATTCGCCGCGGCTGATCTGCTTCACCCGTTCGGCAAAATCTTCCTCCTTGTAAAGAATGACATGGTCGCAACCGTTGGCGAGCGCGAGGTCAGCCTTCTCCTTCGTGCCGACGGTGCCGATGACATTCGCACCGAGCGCCTTCGCCCATTGGCAGGCGAGCAATCCGATGCCGCCCGCAGCTGCGTGTATGAGTACGCGATGACCGGGCTGGACGGCGAATGTCTTGAACAGCAGATACCAAACGGTCAGGCCCTTCAACATCAACACGGCAGCCTGTTCGTGCGTGATGTGATCCGGCAGTTTGACGAGTTTGTCGGCGGGAATGTTGCGCTCGGTCGCATAGCCGCCGAGATTGAAATAATAGGCGACGCGGTCGCCGGGATGAAAATTCGTCACGCCGGGACCGACCGAGACGACCTCGCCTGACGCTTCATTCCCCGCGATGAACGGGAGGCCCGGTGCCTTGTAGAGGCCGGAGCGGTAATAGGTGTCGATGAAATTCAGTCCGATGGCATGCTGACGTATGCGCACTTCGCCGTTTGAAGGCGCAGGTACATCGACATCCTCGTAGGTCAGAACTTCCGGTCCGCCGATTTTGTGTACGCGCACTGCCTTGGTCATCGTCGTCTCCCGGTCGAATTTCCGGCAAAGTTATCCAAGCGCGCGACGATGTCCAGCGGTCAGGAAGCAACCTTTCGCCGAGGCGTCGGCGGGCGCTTTCCGCGCTTTTTCCGATTGCGATGCGCAAGGATATTGAATGCCTCGACCGCTGCCGAAAATGCGATGGCGACGTAAATGAATGAGCGCGGAATGTGGAACTTGAAGCCGTCTGCTACGAGCGCCACGCCGATCAGCACCAGAAATGCCAGCGCCAGCATTTTCGTCGTCGGATGTTCGGCGACGAACTTCGCCACGGGGCCCGCCGATAGGTACATGACGCCGACGGCGATCACGACGGCAGCAATCATGATTTCCAGATCCTGCGCCATGCCGATGGCGGTGATGATGGAATCCAGCGAAAATACCAGATCGATGATGACGATCTGAACGATGACCCAAAAAAAAGCGTTGGCTTTCGATTTGGGGCTGCTTTCTTCGTTCGCGCCCTCGACCTCGCCGTGAATTTCGTGAGTGGCCTTGGCGATCAGAAACAGCCCGCCGCCGATCAGGATCAGATCGCGCCATGACAGCGCGAATTTCCCGATCTCGAAGACCGGCTTGGTAAGCCCGATCAGCCATACCAGTGCGCTCAGAAGAACGATCCGGAACACGAGAGCGAGCGCAAGACCGACTTTTCGCGCACGCCCGGCCTGTGCCGCCGGAATCCGCGACACGATGACCGACAGAAAGATCACATTGTCGATGCCGAGCACGATTTCGAGCGCAGTCAGAGTGACGAGCGCTGCCCATGCTTCTGGACTGGCAAGAAGCTCCATCATGCGCGCGCCAACCTCGTTGCTCGAATAACTGCGTCAGCGAAAAGAACATATCCGCCGATCGCACAAAAGGTCACCGTGATCCACAGCGGAACTTCAAAGTGCGAGGTCAGGATGAATATCGCCATCGCAGCCCAAGCAACAATCAGAACCAGATTGAATTTACGAAACTGAACTGTCCGCAATGGGTGAAGAACGTTGAAGGGTACGAAAGTCAGCAGCACCAGACAGGCAAGTAAGATGCTCCCCACAACAGCCGGCGGCTTGAGCAGGAAAAGGTAAAACGCGGCGGCATTCCACAGCGCCGGAAAACCACGAAAATGATTGTCGTCACCCTTCATGCGCCTGTCGGCAAAATACAGTGCGCCCGACACGACAATGGCCGCACCGAGCAGCGGCGTCGCAAGCGGAATCAATAATCCGCTCGCGGTGATCGCATAGGCCGGAACGAAGACGTAGGTGACGAAATCCACAACGAGATCGAGCGTGTCGCCGGACCAATTCGGCAGCACATTCTTCACGTCGAACCGCCGCGCAAGTGGCCCGTCGATGCCGTCGATCAACAGCGCCACACCGAGCCAGGCAAACATCAGCGTCCAATGCTCGCGGACTGCCTCAAGCAGTGCGATCAGCGCAACCGCTCCACCCAGCGCGGTAAAGATGTGAATTCCGAACGCTGCGGCTCGCACTTTCGCTGCCGGCTGCTTCGATCGGCTGATTTTTCTTGGACTCATAATCGCCGTGACTATCAGGAATTTCCGATATTGCACATATCGCCGTTGCGGCGTTGTGCCGCTCTAATTTTGCCGGAACGAATTGCGTTCAATCGTAACGATCGCAATCCCGCGAAACCATTTGTAGGAAAGCCTATTTCGGACCATATGTAACCCTATGAACCGATCTTCCGTGTCAACCCAGCCAGCTCAAGTCGCCGTGATCGGCGGCGGACCGACGGGATTTGCTTGCGCGATCGCGATGGCACAAGCGGGCATTACGACCTCACTGGTTGCGCGCCGTTCACCCTACCCCGACAATCGCACCACGGCGCTGCTCGGAAGCTCAATCGGCTTTTTGGAATCGATTGGCGTTTGGCAACGTTGTGGCTCGCAAGCTGCAGCATTGCGCGCGATGCGGCTCGTGGACGATACCGGAAGGCTCATTCGCTCGCCCGAAATTAGGTTCTCGTCCGGTGAAATCGGCATGGACGCTTTCGGTTACAACATCGCCAATCGCGATCTCCTCGCTGCAATGGAACAAGGCGCAACGGATATCCCAAATCTTACTCACATCGATGATGAAGCACGCTTGGTTGCTTCTGACGACGATGCCATCGCAATCGAAACGTCGGACGGACATCGCGTGTCGGTCGCGCTCGTTGTTGGTGCTGATGGGCGACATTCATTATGCCGTGAAGCCGCCGGCATCGCCGTGAAGCGCCGTCCGCTCGCGCAATCGGCACTGACGCTGAATGTTACGCACAGCCGTCCGCATGACGGTGTGTCGGTCGAATTCCACACGCGATCAGGCCCATGCGTATTCGTACCTCTTCCGGGCAACAGATCGAGCGTCGTCTGGGTTGTGAAGCCGGACGAAGCAGAACGGCTGAAGTCGCTCGACGACGCGCGGCTTGCCGATGCCGTTGAGCGGCAATCGCATTCGATCTACGGCAAGATGACTCCCGAAGGTGGCCGTCACGTCTTCCCGCTCTCAATTGAAGAGCCCGCGCGTCTTGCGGCAAAGCGCATCGCGCTGATCGGGGAAGCCGCACATGTGCTTCCGCCCATCGGCGCACAAGGCCTCAACATGGGCCTGCGCGATGCAGCTGACATCGCGAAAATTGTTCGCGGTGCGTGCGATAGCAACGAAGATATTGGCTCCAACGCGGTATTGCAGCGATACGAGCGGGATCGAAAAGCCGATATCGTCAGCCGCACCTTTGCCGTCGACATAGCAAACCGGACGCTTCTCAGCGATTTCATTCCCGTACAATCGCTGCGCGCCGCGGGGTTGCACGCGCTTAACGGTGTGGGTCCGTTGCGCAGACTAGCGATGCGCGAAGGTCTCTCGCCGTCGTGGCGTGCACGCTGAACTTTACGGAAAAACGATAGCGCCGGTACGCAGCGCCCACATGACGCTCGTTAGCGTTACAACCGAGACGAACGTGCCGATCAAGACGGCGGCGGATGCGGGCTCGATCCAGGTGTCGTACTGTCGCGCAATCACGAACACATTCAGCGCGGGCGGAAGCGAAGCCAGCAACAACGCAGCAGCGGCCCATTGCGGCGGGAACGGTCCGAGCGCCATCAGCAGACCGAACACGATCAGCGGATGCAGCACAAGTTTGATTGCGATGATGCCGGGCAATTCCCACGGCACGCGCTCGAACGGCCGCAACGCGACGGTCACGCCAAGTGCGAACAGCGCGACAGGTGCCGCAGCGCTCTGCAGGAATTGCAGCATGTTGTCGATACCGACCGGAATCGGAATGTGAAAGAACGCGGTCAACGCTCCAAAATAGGATGCGACGATCAGCGGATGAAGAAATATCTGCTTCGCGATCAAACCGATCGTCGGCAGAACCGGGCGGCGCTCGCCGTCGGTCAGCACCATGAGCAACGGCGTAATCGAAAACAGGAAAATCGTGTCGAAGCAAAACACCAGCGCAACCGGCACCGCTGCTTTGACACCGAGCGTTGCAAGCGCAAGGCCGGGGCCCATGTAGCCGATGTTGCCGTAGCCACCCGCGAGACCCGACATTGCAGATTCCCGCCACGACAATTTGCCGGCGAGCTTGCCGCCGAATAACGCGAGCGCGAACGCCGACGAGGTGGCCAGTGTTGTGGCGATAATGAATGGTGGATTGTTCAGTTCCTCGAACGGCGTCTTGGCGAGAATCCGGAAAAACAAGGCAGGCAGCGAAACGTAGAGAAGAAAGAAATTCATCCACGTCAGGCCGGCTTCGGGCAGGCGCTTATATTTTCCGCACGCAAAGCCGATAAAGATCAGACCGAAATACGGCAGCGCCAGATTGAGAATATCGATCATCGCGACCCGCTTCCGTTACCGCTTTCAAGCCGAAATCTGGCACGCCGGACCGCCCGGATACGCCTCTGAATTGAGGCTTTGGCTCTAGCATCGGCCACAATCATGGTCTATTCGACGAGGGATGATTCAACCGCGGACCGCCAAATTTCAGATCGGCCAAATCGTGCGCCACCGGATTTTTTCGTTCCGCGGCGTGATTTACGATATCGATCCCGTCTTCAACAACACCGAGGAATGGTGGCTTTCGATCCCTGAGGAAATGCGCCCGCACAAGGATCAACCCTTCTATCATCTGCTCGCCGAAAACTCGGAATCGGAATACGTGGCTTATGTTTCGGAGCAGAACCTGCTGCCGGATGATTCGGGCGAACCGATCCGCCATTCGCAGGTCGCCGAAATTTTCGTCAAGGACAAATCCGGCAGCTATCGCCCGCGCAATCCCTCGCTGAACTGAATTCGGCGCGATGGCCGACCCCGAGCGCAACCGGCAAAACGCAATCGCCTTCTACGAACTGATGTTCAACGCCTGCAAGCCGCGTGAAGCGGTCGCGCGATATGTCGGCGATCGATACATCCAGCACAATCCCGGAGTCGGCGACGGCAAGCAGGCATTCATCGATTATTTCGAGCGCATGGCGCGCGAATATCCGGGCAAGCGCGTCGAAATCAAGCGGTCCTTTTCCGACGGCAACCACGTCATTCTGCACTGCTTTCAACAATGGCCGGGCGACCGCGACTATGCGGGCATCGATATCTTCCGTTTTTCCGATGACGGCAAGATCGTCGAGCATTGGGATGTGTTACAGGTCATTTCCCAGACTTCGGAAAACAAAAACGGAATGTTTTAATCCGCCCCGGACGGTGAAAAAGAAAAGGCGCGCATTGCTGCGCACCTTTCCCCAAATCGTTATAGGAAGCCGTTACTGCTTGGCAGCCGGAGCCGCCGCGCCGGAGCCCTCGAGCTTGGCGCGAGCTTCGGCAGCGCGCTTCTGCAATTCTTCCTGCAGCTTCTTCTGGTTTTCTTCGAACACCTTCGGATCGGTCGGCGGACCGTCATAGGCCTTCGCGAATTCTGCAAGCGGCAGCGGCAGCGTGATCGGAGATCCGTTCACCTGAATGGCCTGAACGAAGAAGTTCGTGCCCTTCTTCATGCTGGCAAGCATCTCGGGCGTGAAATCGTAGTCCGACATACAGCCGTTCTGGAAGCACGCGACATAGGGACTCTGCGCTGGCGTGTTGGCGTCGACGACAACGCGGGTGCCCTGCACTAGCGCCATGCCGAGCGGCAGCGTGACGCGGAGAATCTTCTTTGGCTCGCCCTTCGGCTCGATGATGACTGCGGCAACCACGGTCTGACCCGACTCGATGCGGCCGTCCTTGCCGATAAAGCAGACTTCCTTGGCGTTGGCGTCCTGACCCTTCATGCAGTACTTGGCCCAAGGCTGATAAATCAGCTGAACCTGCTGCTGGTCGCCTGCTGCCGGTGCAGCCTGTTGTGCGCCAGCGGCGGCCGGAGCAGCCGGTGCGCCGGCCTTCGGTGCGGGAGCAGCCTTCGGTGCTTTCGGCGCGGCCGGTGCCGGAGCCTGAGCATGCGAGATGGAAACGGAGGCAGCAGCCAGAACAACTCCGGCGGCCAGCGCGGCGAAAGCTCGCCCGCGCGGCAAGGCCTGCGCGGCCAAGATACGGAAATCCATTGTAGAAAACCCTTTCTGAACGCGGCACCCGCCACCGTCTGGGCGCGGCACCGACTGTCGGCGGCTATCTCGGAGCCAAATGAGGCGGATACGTGACAGACGCCGATACCACCTTGAATTGGCCGCCCTCAATACAACGGCGGGCGAAAAGATCAATGCCAATGGCCCTATTTTGGCAGTTTCAAAGGGCGGGATAGTGTGGGCCGATGGTAAATTCGCACGTGCAATCATCCGAATCGGCATCCAATTTGCGACCGTATCGCTGCCGATTCCGGCTGGCGATTCTCGCGACCTTCACCGCTCTTTCCATGCTTCTCGCTGCGAATGCGCATCCCGCTCGCAGCGAACAACCGCAGCCGGCTCACGCCATCGCCATGCATGGCGCACCGGCGCTTCCGTCGAATTTCGATCACATGCCCTACGCCAATCCTGACGCGCCGAAGGGCGGTAGGCTCGTGTTCGGCGTCCCCGGAACGTTCGACAGCCTGAACCCCACCATCGTCAAAGGTGTCGCACTTCAGCAAATTCGCGGCTACGTCGTCGAAAGCCTGATGACACGCGGCAATGATGAGCCGTTTACGCTCTATGGCCTGATCGCAAAAAGCATCGAGACGGACGACGCGCGAACCTACGTTACGTTTCGGATCGATCCGCGTGCGCAGTTCTCCGACGGAAAACCAATCCTTGCCGAAGACGTCCTGTTTTCGTGGGCTCTGATGCGCGACAAGGGCCGCACCAACTATCGCCTCTACTATACGAAGGTCGAGAAGGCGAAGGCGCTCGATGAAAGAACGGTGCGCTTCGATTTTTCGAATGCCAGCGATCGCGAATTGCCGCTCATCCTCGGACTGATGCCCGTATTTGCAAAGCACGCGGTCGATACCGCGACGTTCGAAGAGACCTCCCTCGCCCCGCCGCTCGGCTCCGGTCCCTACAAAGTCAGCGCGGTCCGCGCCGGAGCATCGGTCACGATGACTCGCGATCCCAATTACTGGGGCCGCGACCTGCCGGCCAATCGCGGCCTATGGAATTTCGACGAGGTGCGGTTCGATTTTTATCGCGAGGCCAACGGCGCATTCGAAGCGTTCAAGCGCGGCCTCTACGATTTTCGCGCCGAATCCGAACCGCTGCGCTGGCACGAAGGTTACGATTTTCCGGCAGCCCGTAGCGGCAACGTCGTCCGCGACGAATTCACGCCGGGAACGCCACGCCCGTCGGAATATCTTGTCTTCAACACGCGCAGACCGCTATTTGCAGATATTCGCGTGCGCGAGGCATTGACGCTGCTGTTCGATTTCGAATGGATCAACCGCAACTATTTCTTCGGTCTCTACGGTCGCGCCGCAGGTTATTTTCCCGGGTCGGAATTGTCCGCCTATCGGAAGCCTGCCGATGAGCGCGAGCGCAAACTTCTCGCACCCTTTCCAAATCTCATCCGTCCTGACGTTCTCGACGGCACGTTCCGCCTGCCGGTGACCGACGCCTCCGGTCGCGACCGAACGACATTGCGCGACGCGCTCTCGCTGTTTACGCAGGCCGGTTATGATCTCGACGGAACGGTGATGCGCAATCGCGCCACGCGCCAGCCGCTCACGTTCGAGATTTTGGTGACGACGCGAGACCAAGAGCGAATTGCACTTGCTTATGCACGCGATCTCAAGCGCGCCGGTATCGACGTCAGCGTGCGCGCGGTCGATGCCGTTCAGTTCGATCAGCGCCGCCTCATGTTCGATTTCGATATGATCCAGAACCGATGGGATCAATCGCTGTCGCCAGGCAACGAACAGGCATTCTATTGGGGGAGCCAGGCTGCCGACAATCAAGGTACGCGCAACTACATGGGCGCGAAAAACCCGGCCATCGATGCCATGATCGCAACCATGCTGGAAGCGCGAACGCGCGCGGATTTTGTTCCTGCGGTGCGGGCGCTCGACCGCGCGCTGATTTCCGGCTTCTACGCGATTCCGGTGTATAGCGCCGAGCGCCAATGGGTCGCGCGCTGGAATCGGATACAACGGCCTGCGATAACTGCGCTGAGCGGCTATCTTCCAGAGACATGGTGGCAGGCGCCATCCAAGGCGCAGTGAAGCGTGAGCGACGACACAAACAAATCGGTGAACGGACCGGAAAGCGCGGCAACTTCGCCGACGCTGGACGATCTGTTTCGCCGAACGGCCTTGCGCCGGCCCGACGCCCTCGCGCTAGTTGATCCGCCTAATAAACAACGCATCAGCGCGCAACCGCCGCTTCGCCTCACCTACGCCGAAGCCGATCGCGCAATCTCCGGCATCGCCAAACAGTTCGTCGAGGCGAAGCTGCCGCGGGATTCGATCGTCGCTGTTCAGTTACCGAATATTGTAGAGTTTCCGATCGTTGTCCTCGCCGCCTTGCGCGCGGGCCTGACGGTCGCGTTATTGCCTCAGCTCTGGCGGCAGTCGGAATTAACCGCAGCATTGACGCGCATCGGTGCGCGCGCGTTCGTCAGTCTCGGGCGCATTGAACTGGTCGATCATGGCGATCTGACCATGAACGCCGCCGCCGAAGTATTTTCCATCCGGCACGTTTTCGGATTCGGAAAAAATCTCCCCGATGGAATGACCCAGCTCGACATTGCCGCGCATCGCCACGATGAGTTCGAGCCGCCGCCGAAACTGGACTCGCGTCAGCCCGCCGTCGTGACGTTCGATGCCCTCGCCGACGGACTATGTGTCGTTCCGCGCAATCACATTCAGCTGATCGCAGGCGGACTCGCCGTGATGCTCGAAAGCGGCATGTCGTCTGAAGCTGACATTCTCACGACGGTGACGCCGGCATCGTTCGGTACTTTCGCTTCGTCGATCGTGACGTGGCTGTTGTCAGGCCAGTCTCTGACGCATCATCATCCCGGCGACCTGCAGGTGCTCGGACAGCAAATCGCAGATCCGAACCATGATGTGCTGATCATTCCCGCGCCGCTGGCACTGCGGTATGCGGAAGCGCAAGCATTCTCGGCCCGCTCCAAACCGACGACCGTGATTGGGCTCTGGCGGACACCGGAGCGTGTGGCGTCGAGTGAGCTTTGGGTTGATCCCAACGCGCACTTTACCGACGTCATGTTGTTTGGCGAAGCCGGGCTTATCGCGGCGCATAGATTGCCCGACGGTTCGCCGATGCCGATCGACGCCGGGGTCCAACACGCGCCGCGCTCGGCCGGACAATCGCGCGCGGTCGGCGAATTGTCGCTGACGCCGAAAGGTACGCTAGCGCTGCGCGGCGTGATGGTCCCGGTTTCGGCCTATCACCGGCCAGCCCACGGCGCCGCGACGCTGAGCGAACAGCCGCAACAGGTGGACACGGGATTTGGCGCACGTCTCAATCGCAATACCGGCAACATCGAGATCACCTCGCCGCCGGGGGGAATTTTCGCAGTCGGCGGCTACAGGTTTCTCTCGCGCGATCTCGACGAATGGTCGAAGCGGCTCAGCGCCGACACTATGCTCACAGCACTTCCCGATCAGCTCAACGGCCACAGATTGGCGGGCCGTGCGCAGGACGCCGGCCGCGCCCGTGAGGCGCTCGGCGAACTTGGCCTCAATCCCCTGATGGTTGAGGCCTTTCGCAATCGGGCCGAACCGGCTTGAGCCCCGATCCGAACGGTAAAATTGACCGCTCATTAACAGGCTGGCTCTAGGGTTCCCGCAGGCGGCGCACTTGCCGCAGTGAAGTCACCCGGCGCGTCCATGTCTCAGCAAGGCCCCATCCTGATCGTATCGAGCGAACCCGCCTCGCCGCTCGCCGATGCCGTGGCGCAATTGAAGGTTTTCCCGCTGATCGAGACGGTGTGGGCCGATGTGCCCGATGCGATCGAACGGTTGCATCCTGCAGCAATCCTTGTCGGCGATGCTGAGACCAGCGACGCTTTGCTGGCGCGGACCGCGCGGAGGCTTGCGACGATTAAACCCTACACGCCACTGATCGCGCTCGACCCGAAGAGCATGCTGCCCGACGGCGTGATGCCGTTCACGCAATCCAACAGCGACCCCAAACATCTGATCGCGCGACTGAAGGCCGCGCTGCGTGTGCGGACCGAACACGCAACGTTGCTCCGAAGACTTACGGATCCGTCCGCTCCTTGTATGCCGCAAAGCGATCCATTGCAGGATGCGACCGTACTGCTGATCGGCCGCGGCGGAAGCTATCCGGCATTGTCGGTCGCACTCGGCCAGCAGATGGGACTTGTCGGTGCGCTGAGCATCGAAGCGGCGGCGAAGCATCTCAATGCCCGCGATCTCGACGGCGTGGTGATCGGCGAAGGATTTTCTATCCGCGTGGTCGACGCGTTTCTGACCGTGCTGTCGGAAGACGCACGCTTCCGCAACCTGCCCATCCTGCTGTCGGCCGCGGGCGGATTGAAGCACAATTACGATTTGCCGAACCTCGAGATAGCCCATGGCGAACCGGCGACACTCGCTGCCCATTCCATCCCCCTTATCCGTCAGCATGCGTTCGAGTCGCGAATTCAACGCGCGCTGAAATCCATCGATGCCGGCGGCTTGCTCGATCCGCGCACCGGATTGCTGACAACGGAGGCTTTTGTGCGCGACCTGAACGCTGCGGTGATAGACAACCACGCCCGCGGTGCCGGACTGTCGGTCGCCCGAATTTCATTTGGCGAGACGAGTGAGCGCATGCAAATCGACGCGGCGCGTATCGTGGGCCGCCTCATGCGGCGCATGGATTTTGCGTCTCTCGAAAGGTCCAGCATTGTGATTGTGTTTGCCGAAACGGGCTTGAGAAACGCGCAGATGGTAGCGCGACGATTTACGAGTGTGCTCAAGCATACAATGATGAGTGCCAACACCGACCAGCGTCTTGAACCGCAGGTGACGCTGGCGACATTGCAACCGAACGACACGGCACAGACGATGCTCGCGAGGCTCGATCAGGAAGCGCAACGCGTAGCGTCCTAAGCGGCTTTGCGTCCTTCGGCCAATTCGGCGAGATCGCGCAGGATCGTGGTCGTGCCTTCGACGCGCTCTTCCGGAGTCTCCCATTCCTGAAAGAATACCACCTTCATGTCGGGCCGCACCTTCGCGGCCTTGCCGTGGCGGTTGATGAAATACATCAGCCGATCCGGATGCGCGAATTTGTTGTCGCGGAACGTAATGACCGCGCCCTTCGGCCCAGCATCGAGCTTTTCGATATTGGCGCGGCGGCAATAGGATTTGATCGCGGCGACCTGGAACAAATATTTCACTTCGTCCGGCAACGGTCCGAAGCGGTCGCGCAACTCTGCGCCGAAGTTCTGGATTTCATCGTCGGTGTCGAGATCGGCCAGCCGCCGGTACAGCGACAGGCGGATCGCAAGGTCTGCGACATAGTCTTCCGGAATGAGAACGGGCATTCCCAATGTGATCTGCGGCGACCATTTGTCGGCGGCCGGCTCCGATATGCCGGCCTTGAGCGAGACGATCGCCTCTTCCAGCATCGATTGATAAAGCTCGAAGCCGACTTCCTTGATGTGTCCCGACTGTTCTTCGCCCAGCAAATTGCCCGCTCCCCGAATGTCGAGATCGTGCGACGCCAGTTGAAAACCCGCGCCGAGATTTTCAAGCGACTGAAGAACCTTCAAGCGGCGTTCGGCCTGCGCGGTGATCTTCTGTTGAGCCGGAAGTGTAAACAGCGCATAGGCGCGCAACTTCGAGCGCCCGACGCGTCCGCGCAGCTGATAAAGCTGCGCGAGGCCGAACATGTCGGCGCGATGAACGATGAGCGTGTTCGCGTTTGGAATGTCCAAACCGGATTCGATGATTGTCGTGGACAAAAGGATGTCATACTTGCCGTCGTAGAACGCCGACATGATGTCCTCGATGGCCGTCGGGGGCATCTGCCCGTGCGCAACGGCGACCTTCATCTCCGGCACGTGCCTGTCGAGAAAGTCCTTTGCCTCGGCGAGATATTCGATGCGCGGGCAGACGTAGAACGCCTGTCCGCCGCGATAGCGCTCGCGCAGCAGCGCTTCGCGGATCATCAGCGGATCGAACGGCGCAACGAAGGTGCGAACCGCAAGGCGATCCACAGGCGGCGAGGCGATAATCGACAGTTCTCGCACGCCAGTCAGCGCGAGTTGAAGCGTGCGCGGGATCGGCGTCGCCGACAAGGTCAGCACGTGGACTTCGGCGCGGAGTTGCTTCAGCCGCTCCTTGTGGGTAACGCCGAAATGCTGTTCTTCGTCCACAATCAAGAGACCAAGGTCCTTGAACTTGATGCTCTTGCCGAGCAACGCATGCGTTCCCACAACGATGTCGACATTGCCTTCGGCAAGATCCTTCTTGGTCTGGTTCAAATCTTTCGTCGAAACCAGCCGCGATGCCTGCGCGACGTTCACCGGAAAGCCCTTGAAGCGCTCAATGAACGTCTTGGTGTGCTGTCGCGCCAGCAATGTGGTCGGCACAACGACGGCCACCTGTTTGCCGTCCAGCGCCACGGCAAACGCGGCGCGCAGCGCAACTTCCGTCTTGCCGAATCCCACGTCGCCGCAAATCAGGCGATCCATCGGCCGGCCGAGGTCGAGATCGTGCAGAGTCGAAGTTATCGCGCCGAGCTGGTCCTCGGTTTCCTCATACGGAAAGCGCGCACAGAATTCGTCGTACTGGCCCTGATGCACCGGGAATTTCGGCGCAGTATGGACGTGTCGTTCCGCCGCGATCTTGATGAGATCGCCCGCGATTTCGCGGATGCGGTTCTTGAGCTTGGCCTTGCGCGCCTGCCAGCCGCTGCCGCCAAGGCGATCGAGCTCGACATTGGTCTGATCCGATCCGAACCTCGACAGCAGTTCGATGTTTTCGACGGGAAGAAACAGTTTCGTCTCGTTCGCGTAGTGTAGTTCGAGGCAATCATGCGGTGCGCCACCGACATCGAGCGTCTGCAATCCGATATAGCGGCCAATTCCGTGTTCGACGTGAACGACGAGGTCGCCGCTTGCAAGCGACGTGACTTCCGAGATGAAGTTGTCCAGCTTTCGCGCCTTGCGCGGGCGCACGAGCCGGTCGCCCAGAATATCCTGCTCGGTAATCAGTGCGACGGTATCGCTTTCGAAACCAGAATCGATGCCGACAACCGCCAGCATCGTCTCGTTGCGTGGGGTCGGCTGCACCATCCGCCACACGTTGATATTGGTGATGTTGAGAAGATTGTGATCCTTCAGCATGCTCGCCATGCGGTCGCGCGATCCTTCCGACCACAACGCGATGACGACCTTTTTGCGCGCGCTTTGCAGGCCGCCGATATGAGCGACGACGCGCTCGAACACGTTGACTTTCGCGTCGGCGCGTTCGGGTGCAAAGTCGCGGCCTTGTCGAAGTCCAATATTAATAACTGTCTTGCCGTCTGCGGGCTGATCGAAAGGAGTCAGCCGCGCAAGCGAAGCCCGATCCAGTTCGCGCTGCCATTCGGCTTCAGACAGATAAAGCCGGTCGGGCGGCAACGGATGATAGATCGCCCCGCCGCCTGACACGCCGACGGTCTCGCGCCGCGCACCGTAGTAATCCTTGATCTGCCTGAAACGCTCGCGTGCGGCGTCCTCGCCTTGCGGCTCCATCAAGACCGGGGCTGCACCGAGATAATCGAACAGCGTGTCCATCTTTGCAACGAACAATGGCAGCCAGTGTTCCATGCCGGGATGACGGCGGCCTTCGCTCACCGCCTCATACAGCGCGTCGTCGCGCTGCGGTGCGCCGAATTCGGCGACGTAGCCCATCCGAAACCGCTTGATCGTTTCGGTGACAAGCTGAAACTCCGATACCGGCACAAGATCGAGCGCGCGCATATCAAGCAGTGTGCGCTGCAATTCCGCGTCGAACGTGCGGATGGATTCCAGCGTGTCGCCAAAGAAGTCGAAACGCACCGGCTGGTCGAGTCCTGCCGGAAACAGATCGAGGATACCGCCGCGCACAGCATACTCACCCGGCTCCCGGACTGTTGACGTGCGGCTGTAGCCATTGTGCTCGAGCCAGACCTGAATTGAATCCATCGGCACGCGCTGTCCCGGCGCGACGGACAGTGCCTGCGATGCCACGGCGTCCCGCGCGGGCACGCGCTGCACGATGGCATTCACCGTCGTCAACACGATCAGCGGCTTCTCGCTACCCTTGAGGCGCGAGAGTCGCGCCAGCGTCGTCATGCGCTGCGCGAGGATGCCACCGTGCGGCGACACACGGTCATAGGGCTGGCAGTCCCAAGCCGGGAATTGCATCACCGGCAGATCGGGCGCGAAAAATTCCAGCGCCCGCGCAAGCTGCGCCATGCGCGGGCCATCACGACAAACGACTGCGAGACTTACCGCTGGCGGATTCTGGCGCGCAGCGATGGAGCGCGCCAGATCGGAGACGACAAGCGCTTGGCCGCCATCGGCGACATTGGCAAGCGTGATCGCCTCCCCCGGTCGCAGGAAATTCGCTGGCGACGTCGTGACCATTACGCGCGCGGGCTTTCTGTCGATTGCTTGATGCGCGCGAAGATACCCTTCGCGTATTCAGCAGGCAGCGGTACGCCGCCAGAGAGCGCGGCGTAGAGATCGGGATCGGGCAACTCGATCAGCCTTTCAAGATCGGTGATTTCGGCATCGCTCAGCTTGGCGATATGCGCGTTGGCGAAGCCGCCGAGGATCATATCCATTTCGCGCGTGCCGCGATGCCAACACCGAAACAGGAGCCGCTTGCGGCGGTCGTCGAGGCCCTCGCTCGATCGTGTCGTTCCCGTCATTTCCCGAAATTCTCCAACGCCAAAAGCCCGGACATGCCGGGCGAGGCTGATATAGCCACGATGCACGCAGATGTCAGCATTTCTCTTTGTGTTTCTCTCACGCCGCATTCGCGTTATGCAACGGCGGACCATCGATTTCGTTCAACGAGTCGCGCGATGCGCCCTGCTCTGCTCAATCCGCTGTTTGCGCCGGTGACCAGTCTTCAGGGCGTAGGCCCGAAGCAGGACAAACTGTTTCGCTATTTGCTGGACCGCGAGCAGACACCCCGTCTCGTCGATCTGCTGCTGCATCTTCCGTCAAGCGTGATCGACCGTCGCGCGCGACCGACAATCCGCGACGCGGTGCCGGGCACCGTCGTGACGCTCGAAGTGACCGTTGATCGCCATCGCCCATCGCCGCCGGGCCGGTCCAAGGCACCGCATGTTGTCTACGCCAGCGACAATACCGGCGATGTGATGCTGACCTATTTTCGCGCGCAGCCGGGATACGTCGAGAAATTACTTCCCGTTGGAGAGAAGCGTTACGTCTCAGGCACCGCGCAGATGTTCGACGGCACGTTGCAGATCGTGCATCCGGATCGCGTGGTCGACGAAACAGGTCTCGCGAAGCTGCCGCAGATCGACGCAGTCTATCCGCTGACCGAGGGACTGGCCATCGGTTCGATCCGCCGCGCAATGGTTCAGGCGCTAACGAAACTGCCGGACCTGCCGGAATGGATCAGTCCTGAGGTACTGCAACGCTGCTCGTTTCCGTCTATCGGCGAAGCACTCCATCGCGTGCATGAGCCGCAGGAACTGACCGACATTTTGCCGCAGGAAAAGTTCTGGTCGCGGCTGGCATTCGACGAACTGTTTGCCGGGCAACTCGCGCTCGCGCTTGTCCGCGCGCAACTACGCCGGCCGGCAGGCATTCGCAACGCCGGAAACGGCAAACTCCGCAGCAAGATCATTGATGCATTTCCCTACGCGCTGACGGCCTCGCAACAGGAAGCGGCGAAAGCAATTGCGGACGATCTCAGCAAGCCGATCCGCATGCTGCGCTTGCTTCAAGGCGATGTCGGTTCAGGCAAAACGGTCGTCGCGTTACTGGCCGCAACTGCCGTTGCCGAAGCTGGAAAGCAATCCGCGCTGATGGCACCGACGGAGATTCTCGCGCGCCAGCACCTCAAGACGATCATGCCGCTTGCCGAAGCTGCCGGACTAAACGTCGCGATCCTGACAGGCCGCGAAAAGGGCAAGGAGCGCAAAGACATTCTCGCGCGCCTCGAAGCGGGAGAAATCGATCTCATTGTCGGCACGCATGCCCTGATTCAAGACGACGTGATCTTCAGGTCGCTGGCGCTTGCCATTGTAGACGAACAGCATCGCTTCGGCGTGCGCGAGCGCCTTGCCTTGACGGAAAAGGGCGAAGCCGTCGATGTGCTTGTTCTTAGCGCCACGCCGATCCCGCGCACGCTAGTCCTGACCTATTTCGGCGACATGGACATTTCGGAATTGCGCGAGAAGCCGGCTGGACGGCAACCTATCGACACGCGCGCTGTTCCGAAAAGCCGCATCGCCGAAACTGTCGACGCCATCGGGCGCGCAATCGACAGCGGGAAGCGCGTTTACTGGATCTGCCCGCTGGTCGAAGAGACGGAATCCGAAGGCATCGAACATCTCACCAACGCCACCAAGCGCTTCGAGACTCTTCAAAAGCGTTTTGGCAGCCGCGTCGGCCTCGTTCACGGCCAGATGAAGGGTACCGACAAAGACGATGTGATGGCGCAGTTCGCGGCAGGCGACATTCAGCTTCTGGTCGCGACGACAGTGGTTGAGGTCGGCGTCGACGTGCCGCAGGCGACCGTCATGGTCATCGAGAACGCCGAGCGCTTCGGTCTTGCACAGCTGCATCAGTTGCGCGGCCGCATCGGCCGCGGCTCGGAAGCATCGACCTGTATCTTGCTCTACCACGAGCCGCTGAACGAAACCGCGACTGCCCGTCTGAAGGTGATCCGCGAAACCAACGACGGATTTCGGATAGCGGAAGAGGATCTGCGGTTACGCGGCGAAGGCGAAGTGCTCGGCACGCGCCAGAGCGGCTTGCCCGGCTACAAGATCGCACGACCCGAAATCCACGGCCAACTGATCGCACAGGCGCGCGACGAGGCGTTGCGTGTGATGCAGGACAATCCGAGGTTAACGGGCGAGCGCGGCGAAGCGTTGCGATGTCTGCTGTACTTGTACGAACGCGACGAAGCGCTGCCGCTGATCGGAGCGGGTTAGACTTTTTCGGTCGTTTGCGAATTGGCAACGCGCGCGGCATTCGTCATCTCAGCCAGCGCATTGACCTTCTTCTGGTGGTCGCCACCCGGCTGCACGACGCCCGCCGACATGATGAGCGTTGCGGCGTCTTCCGCGTTCATGTCGATCTCGATCAGCTTCGATTTCGGCACATAGAAAAAGAATCCGGTCGTCGGGTTCGGCGCGCACGGCAGGAACACGGAAATGAACGGCTCCTTGCCCGGCAGCTTGTTTGCGATCTCGATGCTCGGCTCCTGCGAGATCAGGACAATCGACCACATGCCGGGCGACGGAAACTCCACAAGTCCCACCTTGCGGAAACTCGATCCCTTGCCCGAGAACAGCGTCTCGAACACCTGCTTAAGGCCGCGATAGATAGCGCGCACCACGGGCATCCTGCCGAGCAGAGACTCGCCCAGATCAACCAGCGTGCGGCCAATGAGGTTGGCGGTGAGGAATCCGAGGAACGTCAGCGCAAACACGGCGACGACGAGACCCGATCCCGGCAGCCCGAATGGCAGATAGGTTTCAGGGCGATACGCGACCGGCACGAACGGCCGCACGATGCCATCGACCCAGGTGACGAACCACCACGTCAGATAGAACGTGATCGCAATCGGACCCGCGACGATGAGACCCGTGAGAAAATAATAACGCAGGCGCGCCATCAGCCCGCGCGGTGCTTTCGGCGGGGTTTCGCCGGGCAATAAAGTTGGTGTCGTCTCGTTCATTGTCTCGCGGTGTCCGTTCGATTCGAATTGATCGAACTATTGCATGCCAATGTATCAGATTTTCATCGAAGCCAGCGGGCCGAACCGCGGCTGTTTGTCCGCCAGTTATTCAACGGTGACGGACTTGGCAAGGTTTCGCGGCTGATCCACGTCGGTGCCCATGATGACGGCAGTATGGTACGCCAGCAACTGAACCGGGATGGCGTAGACCATCGGCGTCACGGTTGCAGGTGAATCCGGCAGGATGATCGTAACCAAAGACTCGATGGTCGCATCCTTGGCGCCCTGCGCGTCCGTCATGAGAATGATTTTACCGCCACGCGCAGCGACTTCCTGCATGTTGGATACGGTTTTGTCGAACACGCGGTCGTAGGGCGCGATCACGACGACAGGCATCTTCTCGTCGATCAGCGCGATCGGGCCGTGTTTCAGTTCGCCGGCGGCATACGCCTCAGCGTGGATGTAGGAAATTTCCTTCAGCTTGAGCGCGCCTTCGAGCGCCAGCGGATAGGACGTACCGCGTCCGAGATAAAGAACGTCGCTCGATTTCGCGATATCGCGCGCGAGCTTTTCGATCTGCGGCTCGAGCGCCAGCGCTTCCGTCATCAGACGCGGCACTTCGACGAGGCCATGAACGAGTTTCACTTCGTCTTCGGCAGTGAGTTCGCCCCTCGCCTTGCCAGCCGCGATTGCCAGCACGGCAAGCGTCATCAGCTGACAGGTGAACGCTTTTGTCGATGCCACACCGATTTCGGGACCGGCCAGCGTCGGCACGACGGTTTCGCTTTCGCGCGCGATGGTCGATGTCGGCACGTTGACGACCGACAGCGTATGAAGTCCCTGCGACTTCGCGTAACGCAGCGCAGCCAGCGTGTCGGCGGTCTCGCCGGACTGCGAAATGAAGATCGCAAGATCGCCCTTGCGCAATGGCGCCTCGCGATAGCGAAATTCCGACGCGACATCGAGTTCGACAGGAAGCCGTGCGAGGCGCTCGAACCAGTATTTGGCAACGAAGCCGGCGTAGCTCGCCGTACCGCAAGCAGTGATCGAGACCCGCTGAATGTCCTTGAAGTCGAACGGCAGCTTGATCGGCAGCGCGACGCGCTCGCTTGCCATGTCGACATAGTGCGCCAGCGTATGGCCGACCACTTCGGGCTGCTCGTGAATCTCCTTCGCCATAAAGTGGCGATAGTTCGCCTTGTCGACCAGCGAGGTCGCGGCGTTGTGCTTGACAATCTCGCGCGCGATGACGGCGTTGTGCTCGTCATAGACTTCCGCGCCGTTGCGCGTCAGCGCGACCCAGTCGCCGTCTTCGAGATAGCTGATCGTGTCGGTGAAGGGACCGAGCGCAATGGCGTCCGAGCCGAGATACATCTCGCCATCGCCGTAACCGACCGCGAGCGGCGAACCCTTGCGTGCGCCGATCATCAGATTGTCTTCACCCTTGAAGATGAAGGCGAGCGCGAACGCGCCGTGAAGTTGGGGAAGCGTTTCCTTCACTGCCTCGACCGGCGTCATGCCCTTGGCGAGATACGACGACACCAGATGCGCGACGACTTCGGTATCGGTTTCGCTCGTGAATTTCGCGCCGCTCTTCTCGAGTTGCGCACGCAATTCACGGAAATTTTCGATGATGCCGTTGTGAACCACTGCGACAGTGTCGGTCGCATGTGGATGCGCATTGCTTTCGGTCGGTTTGCCGTGCGTCGCCCATCGCGTATGGCCGATGCCGATCCGGCCTTCGAGCGGCGCGGATTTCAAAACGGCTTCGAGATTTTTCAGCTTACCCTTGGCGCGGCGGCGATCGAGCTGCACACCTTCAAGCGTGGCGACGCCTGCGGAATCGTAGCCGCGATATTCAAGCCGCTTGAGGCTGTCGACGAGTTGGTCCGCAACCGGACCCCGCCCCAAAATCCCGACAATGCCGCACATGAAATTCGATATCTCCGCCCGCCCTGACGCGGGCTATTCCTAACGAGAATTTATCACAAATCCGCCTCACCAATTATTGCGGATTGAGTCAGGGTAAACTGTTGGTGCAATTGCGACGTTAATCAGGCTTTTGGCTTGCGATTCAGGAGCTTCATGTCCCGAAACTTCTTCGCCCAGCCCGGCCGAACGGCCGCCTCGCTGCGCTCAACCATGAGCGCGTCATCGGGCACGTCGCGGGTCACCACGGAACCGGACCCGATATAGGCACCTTTGCCGATCTTCACAGGTGCGACCAGCGAGCTGTTGGTGCCGATGAAAGCACCGGCCCCAATCTCGGTTCGGTGCTTGTCGAAACCGTCGTAGTTACAGGTGATGGTGCCCGCGCCGATGTTGGCGGACTCGCCCACATGCGAGTCCCCGATATAGGCGAGATGATTGGCCTTCGCGCCCTTGTCGATGGATGCTGCCTTCACCTCGACGAAGTTGCCGATACGCGTGTCGTCGCCGAGCACAGTGCCCGGACGGAGTCGCGCATAGGGACCGACCGATGCGTTCTTGCCGATCTTGGCACCGACGATATTCGAGAACGAATGGATCACTGCACCGTCGGCGACAGACACGCCCGGCCCGAACACGACGAAAGGTTCAATGGTGACATCGCGGCCGAAGGTTGTGTCGGCGGCGAGAAACACCGTCTCCGGCGCGGTCATGGTCACGCCCGCCTCAAGTGCAGCCTTGCGCAATTTGTCCTGCATCACCTGCTCCGCTTCGGCGAGTTGCGATTTCGTGTTGATGCCGCGCACTTCGTCTTCGTTCGTTTCGATGACGACGGCGGGACGTCCAAGCTCGCCGACAATGGATACCGCGTCGGTGAGATAATACTCGCCTTTGCTGTTGCCATTGCCGATCCGATCCAGAATTTTCAGCGCAGACTTGCCGTCCATCGCCATGACACCGGCGTTGCACAGCGTGATTTTTCGCTCCGCCTCGCTGGCGTCGCCGTGCTCGCGAATGGCGATCAGTTTGTTTCCCTGGACAAGCAGACGGCCATAGCCGGTAGGATCCTTAGCGCGAAATCCTAGCACAGTGAGCGCTGCACCATCCTTCAACGGCGCACGCAGCCGCGCAAAAGTCGATTCATCGATCAGCGGCGTGTCGCCAAACACGATCAGAAGATCGTCCGCGCCTTTGGCAATGGCCTGCCGCGCCGCGAGCAAAGCATGCGCAGTTCCGAGCCGCTCGCTTTGCACGAAGGTCGCAGCGTTCGGCGACACGCGCTTGGCTTCGTCGATGACCTTCTGATGATCGGGACCGACGACGACAGCGACCGCATTGCCGCCGCCATGCGGCGTAGCCGCAAGCACATGCGCGAGCATCGAACGGCCTGCGATCTGGTGCAGCACCTTCGGCAAACTCGAGCGCATGCGTGTGCCCTCACCGGCAGCCAGCACGACGGTCAGCGACGTTCGGGCAGTCATCCATATTCCTTTCCAATCGCCGCGCGGCGCCGTCTTACCCGACACGGACCCCGGACAAAAGCGCCTTGGTCACGAGGCCGTCCGGGCGCACGGCAACACCGTTCCTGTTAGTGTTTACAAGGTGATTCGTCTTTTCGTTCGACAAGGCTACCGCACGCTATGATCAGGAAATTCGCCAAACGTGGCAAAGAACAGGCGGAAGACGAGCCGAACGGCTGGCTGAGCAATTTCCTCGCCGAAGAAGACGACCTCGACCGGCGTGCGCTGTGGCGGCTGGGGTCGTGGGGCGTCGGCACTGTCGGCGCGGTCATTGTCGGCGTGCTCGCGGCGCAGTCACCCATCGCCTTGCAGCGCGACCAGCTCGCCGCTGCGGAGACGCAGGCGCAACAGCTTCAATGGATAGCAAAGGACAGTCAGGACAAGGCAAGGCAACTGGCGTCAGCCGTCGAAACTCTGAATAGCGACCGCGACCGGCTCTATGCGCGCGTGACAGTGCTCGAAGAAAATCTGGAGTCCGTCACCGGCTCCGTCGCGCGGCAGAAAGCTGCGGCGAGTTTACCCGTTATTCCCCCGGCATCGCAGGTTGCAGTTGCGCCGGCTGCACCCTCCGAAAAGTCCGAGACCGTCGCTGCAACTACGCCGCCCGAGTCCAAGCCGCAGGCGGCTACGATGACTCCACCTCCGAAGATCGCGCCCGTTGCATCCATCCCAAGTCCGCAGCCTGAATCGAAAGCCGAATCCAAAACGGCGTCCGCGCAGTCCGACAAAAAGGAAACGCCGGTGACGGGCGCGTTGCAGGATGCCGCGGGTACGCCATCGGAGAAGGATTCGCCGAAGCCGGTTCAGAAAACGGCGTTCGGCGTCGAACTCGGCGGCGCGAATTCCGTCGAAGGGCTGCGCGCCATCTGGCGTGCGCTCAATAAATCGAATGGCTCGATCTTCGGCGGCCTTCAGCCCATCGTTGTGCTCAAGGAAGGCAACGACGGCTTGGGCATGAAGCTGCGGCTCGTTGCCGGCCCCCTGAACGACGCGGCCGCTGCCGCCAAAATCTGCGCGATCCTGATCGCGGACAAGCGCGCCTGCGCGCCGTCGGTTTACGACGGCCAGCGTCTCGCCATGCAGGACGAGAAAAAGCCCGACGCAAAATCCGCAGCAAAGAAGCACGCGCAGACTTCCGCACCGCCAGCATCGGGTGCATCGCCATTTTCATCGCTTTTCGGCTTCAGATAATCTGTCGCCGGCTTACAACGCGGGTTGAGTTGTCGGCCGAACCGAACCATATTCGCCGCGCATGAAAAAAGAACCGTTCAGGCTGACAGCACTTCAGGTGCAATGGGTTCTCGTCGTGGGATTTCTCACGATCGGGTACGCGCTCTATCTGCGCTACATGGCGATCGAACTGACGCAGGTCCGCCTCGAATGCGAAGGCGGATTGCAGACCATGCTCTGCAAGAGCCGCCTTGTGGCGACTTATCTGTTCAAAAGCTACGTGTTCGGCGCTGTCGCGATGATCGTAGCCGTGCTGCATCTGATCCGCCCGTCGATTGTGACGCTGACGGTCGGGCTGATCGCGGCTTGTTTGGGCATTGTGCTTTACAACATCGGACTGTCCGGTGTTGCGCTCGGTCTGCTTATCCTGGGATTTGCGCGACCCGCGCCCGCGACAGCGTAAGCGCAAAGAGCAGATAGATTCCGCAAGTCCACAGCGACTGCCAGTTCGCGGGACCTTCGTTGAAAACCGTGTAGATCGCCGAGATCGCCAGCGTGCCGGCAAAGACCGACTCGGCAATCGCGCGCTTTCCATCGGGCGAGCGGTTGATTGCGGTCAGCAGCAAGAACGGGATCACCGCCATCGACAACGCGGCAAAATGAAAATCGCGGTAGCGCGGATCGAACACGAACCCGAGCGCGGTTGCCGTTGCGAGCACGGTCGTCGCCAGCAACACCACGCTCAGCAGTCGCTGCATGCGAGAGGCCGTGCGATACTCGCGCGGCCCCATTAGCTCCATGAATGTCGGCAGGCTGCGGCCGTACATCACGGTGTTCGCGACGATCAGCGGCGCTGCAATGGCGCAGACGACGAGCGCGATGCCGGAGATCCAGCCGCCGATGCCGAGGCTCTCCACCATCATTTTCTCGAACGCGACACCAAGCAGCGATCCCGCTGTCGTTGCGCTGATCGCAACGACGATCCACGAGCTCAGTCGCGGCGACCACGGCCGATGCCGCAGCGTCAGAAGCGACACGCCGAAGATAAGGCCGGCCAAAACCATACCGGCAAGCGCATAGTATTTCGCCAGCGGGAAATTCGAGATCGGCACCCCCGCCGGGTATTTGATCTCGCGGGTTGAGGCGTCGAACAGTCCCCAGTGCCCGCCGACCGTGCCTTCGAACATCCGCTTCCACGGCTGGTCGTAGGCTTCGATCAGGTTGACGCGGAATTTCTGCGCTCGCGCAAGTTCAAGGATTTCCGACACCACGCGCGCCTGGTTGGCGCGCGACGGCAGCGCGCCTTCGCGCATGCGGCCTGTGCTCGGCCAGCCTGTCTCGCCGATCAGGATTTCCTTGTTCGGAAACGCAACCGCCATCCGCTTGCGGATCTGGTCGACATGGCTTGCAGCGTAACTCGCGCGGATCGGGAAGTCCTCCCAGTAAGGAAGGATGTGAATGGTGACGAAATCGACCGAGTCATAGACGTCGCGATTCTTCAGCCAGAATTCCCACACATCGGCATACGTGACCGGAACGGAAACCTTGGATTTCACCAGCCGAATATTGGCGACCAAATCCGACGACGTCATCTCACCGCGCAGCAACACTTCGTTGCCGACGATGATCGCAGTAATTGTGCCGGGAAACTGCTTGGTCAGCGCGATGCCGCGCTCCATCTGGATCTTGTTGTCGAGACGATTGGTCCCGATCCAGACACCGAGCATCACTTTCAGGCCGGCCTTCTGCGCGAGTTCAGGCACACGGTCGAGGCCGTTGCCGACCGAATAGGTACGGATGCAGTTTGTGACCTTTGCGAGTTGCGCCATGTCCTGCGCGATTTGCTCGGGCGCCACGATCAGCCCGAGTTCGAGCGGATTTTGCGATCCGCGAAACGGCGCGTAGGACACACATTCGAGTTTGGCGTTGGGATCGATCGGCGCACGCGCCAGATTCACGGGTGTGGCCAGCCACCACCACACCGCGGCAATCGCAATCAGGGATAACGCGAGAAGGGCCAGCGGCGCGCGAAGTGAAATTGGTCCGGTCTCCAGGAAAGTCCCGTCGATTAGCCGGTGTTCCGGCCGATGCCAAGAGCGCCGAAAGCACGGCGGGCGAACTTCTCGCCGCACCCCTTTACCAAACCGCCAGCAAATTTCCCGCCTGCTGGACAAAAATGCAAATGTCCGTCATGGGATTCGTCGGCAGCAATGAGGCCATCTTCCGCCGCAATAGGCGGCCATGAAGGCGATTGGTGTCCCGGCGCCGCTGGCGGATCGCCGCAAAATTTGGTCGATTGAGGGACGTTCGATGGGTGGCGTAATGCGTGTGTTTCGAGACGCGGCGGTCGGCGGGATCGCCGTATTCTGCTTCGTGTTGCTCGCCAATTCCGCGAACGCCCAGAACCCCGATCAGAAGGGTCCGGATCAGTCCGCCCAGCAGAAAGCTGCGGACGCCGCTGCCAAGGACCAGAACCAGAAGAAAACCGACGAGTTCGTCGAAGCCGCACAGGCCATTAACGGCCCAGCCGGAAATCCCGAATGTGTCTGGCTCGGGCGGCGCGTGGTCAGCCTGATGTGGCGCGACGATCTCGATACCGCATTCCGCCACCTCGACCTGTATGACCGCTTCGGATGCCCCGGCGGCCATGTTCAGGCGACATTCAGATGCCTCGTGCGATTTGGCGGGCAGATCGATCCGAAGGTGGCCGACACGCTGAACGGGCGCGTACACGCCTGCTGGATCAATCCGAACGCGCAACCGCAGGGCGTGACGGTTCCGGTTCTGCCATCGCCTCCGCCCGCCCCCGAGAAGAAATAACTCTTCCCGGAACCGTCCGAGAGCGATTTTGTTGAGCTAGTCCGCGCCCTTAAAACGCCACGCGGGCATAAGAGGTGTTAGACTGCGCGGCATCGACAAGCCTCAACTGATCGCCTCTGCCACGGACGAGCCTCGGGGACAGGTTCGAGCCCCTGCAATGCCGGCCCCTTTTGGTCTTTAACGATGCGCGCCGTCGTCTCCGTATTGCTTGTTGTTACCGCTCTGCACGCAGCCCTTTGGGCTGTTTTCCGCGACAAGCGTGAGGCACCCGACTTCAACGGCATATTGCCCAGCGTGTCCTATGCGCCGTTCGAGGGAACCGGGCATCCCGATGTCGATAACGTCCCCAACGTCGAGAAAATCCGCGCCGACCTGAAGAAGCTGTCGACGATGACACGCGCGATCCGCCTCTATTCATCGACGGGCGGCGTCGAACTCGTCCCACCAATCGCCAACGAGTTTGGCCTGAAGGTCATGGTCGGCGCGTGGATCGACAAGAACACCGAGCGTAACGAGCGCGAAATCGCCTCCGCCCTCGATCTGGCCAAGCACAACAGCAACGTCATCGGCATCGTCGTCGGCAACGAGACGATCTATCGCGGCGAGCAGAAGGTCGATGACCTCATTGAGCTAATCCAGAGCGTCAAGAAACAGACGACCGTCCCCGTGACGACCGGCGAAATCTGGAACATCTGGCGCGATTATCCGCAGTTGGCCTCTTCGGTCGATTTCATCGCCGCGCACGTGCTGCCGTATTGGGAAAACTTCACCGACAAGCAGGCCGTCGATCAGGCCATGTACCTCTACCAGCTGCTGCGCGATGCATTTCCGGGCAAGCGGGTGGTGATCGCCGAATTTGGCTGGCCGAGCGCCGGCTACAACTTGAAGAATGCGGTTCCCGGACCGTTCGAGCAGGCGTGGGTTTTGCGCAATTTCGTGTCCCGTGCCGAAGCTGCGGGAATGGATTATAATATCGTCGAAGCAATCGATCAACCTTGGAAGTTTTTCGAAGGAGGCGTAGGACCTTACTGGGGTATTCTTAATGCTTCACGCGACGCAAAATTCTCCTGGACAGGGCCCATAGTCGACCACGATTATTGGAAAATCGCGACCATTGCCGTCCTCGTCGGCATCCTCCTGTCGCTCCCTATCATCCGCCTGCCGAACGCGACCGTATTTCAGGCGACGCTCCTCGCGGCAGCCGCCAGCGGCGTCGGTGCCTGGGTCGCGACCGTGTTTGCCTACTGGAATACCCATTACTTTGTCTTTGGCTCGGCCTTCGCCCTCACCCTCGGCCTGATCCTGCTTGTTCCGCTGGTTCTGATTGCGATGGCGAGGATTGAAGAAATCGCCACCGTTGCCTTCGGCAAAGCGCCGCGCCGCCTGATCGACCACGGCCTGCCCGCTCCCTCCGACGGCGTTTTCCCGAAGGTGTCGATCCACGTGCCGGCCTATTTCGAGCCGCCGGAAATGTTGAAACAGACACTCGATGCGGTCGCGCGTCTCGACTATCCGAACTTCGAATGCGTGGTGATTATCAATAACACGCCGGACCCGACATTCTGGCAGCCGATTCAGGATCACTGCCGCGCGCTCGGCGAACGTTTCATCTTCATCAATGCGGAGAAAGTCGAGGGCTTCAAAGCCGGCGCGCTGAAAATCGCGATGGCACGCACGGCCGTCGATGCGGAAATCATCGGCATCATCGATGCCGACTATGTTGTGACGCCGAACTGGCTAAGGGACCTCGTGCCGGCATTCGCCGATCCGCATGTCGGACTCGTTCAAGCGCCTCAGGATCACCGCGACGGCGATCGCTCTTTGATGCACTACGCAATGAACGGCGAGTACGCCGGTTTCTTCGACATCGGCATGGTGCAGCGGAACGAAGCCAACGCTATCATCGTTCACGGCACGATGTGCCTGATCCGCCGCGCAGCGATGGACATGGCAGGCGGCTGGGCCGGCGATACGATCTGCGAGGACACCGATCTCGGCCTCGCCATTATCGAGCACGGCTGGACGACGCATTACACCAACACGCGGTATGGCTTCGGACTTCTTCCCGACACCTATGAAGCGTTCAAGAAACAGCGCCACCGCTGGGCTTACGGTGGATTCCAGATCGTCAAGAAACACTGGCGGCGCTTCCTGCCCGGCGCGAGCCGCATGTCGCAAGATCAGAAGCGCGAGTTTTCGCTGGGCTGGCTCAACTGGCTCGGCGCGGAAAGCCTTGGCGTGGTCGTGGCCATTCTCAATCTGATCTGGGTGCCGATCGTCTCATTCGCGGACATCGCCATTCCCGACAAGATTCTGACGCTGCCGATCATTGCGTCTTTCGTCGTGTCACTCGCTCACTTTCTATCGATGTACCGCAAGCGCGTGAACATCAAGGTCGGCCAGATGATCGGCGCGATGTTCACCGCAATGTCGGTGCAGTGGACGGTTTCGCACGCGGTTGCGAATGGTTTGATCACGGATCATTTGCCGTTCGCGCGCACCTCGAAAGGCGGGCTGTCGCGCATGTCGGTCGAATTCCAGGCATTCTGGGAAGCAGTGATCGGCGTGCTGCTGATCGTCGGCGCAGTCGTGCTCGTGGTCTTCAATACCAAGGAAGTGCACGAGATCAACATTTTCGCGTTCGTGCTCGTGTTGCAGAGCCTGCCGTTCCTCTCCGCGGTCGGCATCGCCATTCTGGAGAATTCACGCATCAACGCATTCGAGTTCTGGAGCAAGTCGAGCGTGCGCGCGGCAGAACTGATCGGCCTGCGCCGCGAGGTATTGCCCGCGTCGATCGCGGCGCAGAACCCGGTTGCCTCTGAGGTGATGCAGGACGTCAAGGCATCGCGTCCTGCTGAGTAGCGCGCTGAGGCAGCTCCCCAATCTGCCTATTATCTGATCAATATTCTCGTCTTGTATGCAATTTTCTTAACGGTTGTGATGCTCAGCACGTGAGCGATTTTCGGAAATACCTAGACAATTCAGGTTGCTAGAGAGATCCAAACGAGGAAATCGATCTGGCACAAACCTTGCGATGCACAACCCAACGGATCACTCGTTCGCTGGAGAGCATCACCATGAAGCGTCGCGATTTTCTCAAAACAGTTACAGGGGCCGCTGCGGGCACGATGGTCGCGCCCGCGATCTTTTCATCCGCGAAAGCCGACGCCCGCTCGGAGACGCTGCTGATCGTTTCGGAGAGCGGACCGAACAACCTCGACATCCACGGCGTCGGCACCAACGTGCCGGGCTACGAGGTCTCGTGGAATTGCTACGACCGGCTGATCTCCCATGAAATGAAAACCGGCGCGAACGGCGCGCCATATTACGACCGCGACAAGTTCAAACCCGAACTCGCCGAGGACATGAACATCGGCGACATGTCGGTGACGTTTAAACTCAAAAAGAACGCCACGTTCCATGATGGCGCGCCGGTAACTGCCAAGGACGTGAAATGGTCGCTCGACCGCGCCGTCAGCGTCGGAGGCTTCCCGACCTTCCAGATGGGCGCAGGCTCGCTGACCAAGCCCGAGCAGTTCGTCGTCGTCGATGACAACACTGTGCGTATCGATTTCGCCAAGAAGGATCGCCTGACGGTTCCCGATCTTGCCGTCATCGTCCCCTGCATCGTTAATTCCGAACTGGTGAAGAAGAACGTCACCGAAAAGGACCCCTGGGGTCTCGAATACACCAAACAGAACACCGCAGGCTCCGGTGCCTACAAGGTCACAAGCTGGACCGCCGGCACCGAGGTCGTGATGGAGCGCAATGACGCATGGGTCGGCGGCAAGATGCCCGCGATCAAACGCGTGATCTGGCGAATGGTCCCGCAATCCGGCAACCGCCGCGCGCTGCTGGAACGCGGCGACGCCGATATCTCCTACGATTTGCCGAACAAGGATTTCGTGGAGTTGAAGGACTCCGGAAAGCTCAACATCATTTCCACGCCCTACTCGAACGGCATCCAGTATATCGGCATGAACGTCACGCAGCCGCCGTTCGACAACATCAAGGTGCGTCAGGCCGTCGCCTACGCGATTCCCTACCAGAAAATAATGGACGCGGTTCTGTTCGGTCTCGCCAAGCCGATGTTCGGCGGCACGGGCGCGACTGAAGTCGCCTGGCCGCAACCGCACAAGTTCAACACCGACATTGCGAAAGCAAAGGCGCTGATGGCGGAAGCTGGTTTTCCCAACGGCTTCGAGACAACGATCTCCTTCGACCTTGGCTTCGCCGGAGTTAACGAACCGCTTTGCGTGCTCGTTCAGGAAAGCCTCGCCGAAATCGGCATCAAGTGCACGATCAACAAGATTCCCGGCGCGAACTGGCGCACAGAACTGAACAAGAAGGTTCTTCCGCTCTACACCAACGTGTTCTCCGGCTGGCTCGACTATCCGGAATATTTCTTTATCTGGTGCTACAGCGGCAAGAATTCGATCTTCAACACGATGAGCTACAAGTCGCCGGAGATGGACAAGTACATCAACGGCGCGGTCGATGCCGCCGCTGTCGGCAACATGCCGGAATACAACACCGATGTGAAAGGCTTCGTCGATCTCGCCTTCACCGACATTCCGCGCATTCCGCTCTACCAGCCTTACGTCAACGTCGCGATGCAGAAGAACGTGTCGGGTTACCAGTACTGGTTCCATCGCCGCCTTGACTATCGCGCGCTGGTGAAGGGCTGACGCCAAGGCGGAGAGCGATCCATGCTCGGCATGATCGGCAAGAGACTGGCGTTCGCGATTCCGAGCTTGATCGGAGTCGTGATCGTCACCTTCTTGCTGACGCGTGCCCTGCCCGGCGATCCGGCGGCGTATTTCGCTGGACCCGCCGCGACCAAGGAAGCTGTCGAGCAAATCCGAAAACAACTCGGATTGGACAAGCCGCTGATCCAGCAGTTCTTCCGCTACACAATCGACCTGTCGAAGGGTGACTTCGGAAATTCGCTGACGACAGGCCAGCCGGTTGCCACTGAAATCCGCAACCGCCTTCCTGCCTCCGCCGAACTGACGCTGCTCGGTCTTCTGATCGCCGTGTCGATTGCGATTCCGCTCGGCATTCTGGCGGCGACCAGACCCGGCTCATGGGTCGATCATCTCTGCCGGGTGCTGACGACAGCGGGTGTATCGCTGCCTGTGTTCTTCACGGGCCTCGTTCTGGTTTACGTTTTCTATTTCAAGCTCGGATGGTCGCCCGCACCTCTCGGACGGCTCGACGTGTTCTACAGCGTGCCGCCGCGCGTCACCGGCTTCTATTTGATTGACAGCCTTCTCGCCGGCAATCTTGAAACCTTCCGCTCGGCGTTGAGCCAGCTCATCCTGCCGGCCGTGACGCTTGCGATCTTTTCGTTGGCGCCCATCGCGCGCATGACGCGCGCCTCGATGCTGGCGGTGCTTGCCTCCGACTTCGTCCGCACTGCACGCGCCAGCGGACTTTCGCCGCGCAAAGTGATCGTCACCTACGCTTTCCGCAACGCGATGCTGCCGGTCATCACCACGCTGTCGATGGTGTTCTCGTTCCTGCTCGGCGCCAACGTGCTGGTCGAAAAAGTCTTCGCTTGGCCGGGCATCGGCTCTTACGCCGTCGAAGCACTGATCTCGTCGGACTTCGCACCTGTTCAGGGTTTCGTGCTGACGATGGCGGTGATGTACGTGATCCTCAACCTGATCATCGACATTCTCTACGGCGTCATCGACCCGCGTGTGAGGTTAGAGGGATGAGCGCTGTCACACCCGTTGCGGACACGCCGTCCACGCCGCAATCGTCCGGCATCGGGGCCACGCTGTCGCACGCGCGGTATATCCTGAGCGAAAATCTCGTCACCGCTTTTGCTTTCGGGCTGCTCGTTCTCATCGTGTTTCTCGCGTTGTTCGGACCCATGATCGTCCCCCACGATCCACTGGCGAGCGACACCGCCCAGGCGCTGAAGCCGCCATCATTGCACCACTGGTTCGGTACCGATCAGCTCGGCCGCGATATTCTGAGCCGCGTCGTCGTCGCAACCCGGCTCGATGTCTTCATCGCCGCTGCCTCGGTCATTCTCGTGTTCTTCATGGGCGGTCTTGCTGGCATCGCGGCTGGATATTTCGGTGGCTGGACCGACCGCATCGTCGGGCGCATCGCCGACACCATCATGGCGTTCCCGTTGTTCGTGCTGGCGATGGGTATCGTCGCAGCGCTCGGCAACACGGTGCAGAACATCATCATCGCGACCGCAATCGTCAATTTCCCGCTCTATGCACGTGTCGCCCGCGCCGAAGCGAATGTACGGCGCGAGGCTGGTTTCGTGCAGGCGGCGCGACTGTCGGGCAACAGCGAGTATCGCATTTTGCTCGGCCACATCCTGCCGAACATCATGCCGATCATGATCGTTCAGATGTCGTTGACGATGGGCTACGCGATCCTTAACGCGGCGGGCCTTTCTTTCATCGGCCTTGGCGTGCGTCCGCCGACCGCCGAATGGGGCATTATGGTCGCCGAAGGCGCAACCTTCATGGTGTCCGGCGAATGGTGGATCGCGTTCTTTCCGGGCCTCGCCCTGATGATCGCCGTGTTCTGCTTCAACCTGCTCGGCGACGGCCTGCGCGACATCGTCGATCCGCAGCGGAGGACATAAACTTGGCCTCTACCCTGCTCAACGTCAAAGACCTCACCGTCGAATTCACGACACGGCGCGGCATCGTACAGGCGGTGAAGCATGTCGACATTTCGCTCGCCAAGGGGGAGACGCTCGGCATCGTCGGCGAGTCCGGCTCCGGCAAATCCGTGACCTCTTATGCCGTGATGCGCATTCTCGACCGCGCGGGAAAAATTGCCGAGGGCTCGATCGTCTTTTCCGGCATCGACGTGAAGGATGCCTCCGAGGCGGAGATGCGCGACCTGCGCGGCCGAGAAATGTCGATGATCTTCCAGAATCCGCGCGCGGCTCTCAATCCGATCCGCAAGGTCGGCGACCAGATCGAAGACGTACTGCGCCAGCATTCGCAGGCCGCCGATATGGATCGCGGCGAGAAGGCCATCGAAGCACTTGAGCAGGTCAAGATCGCGCGGCCGCGTGAGCGATACCACGCCTACCCGTTTGAGCTCTCCGGCGGCATGTGCCAGCGCGTCATCATCGCGCTCGCGCTCGCCTGCAATCCTCAACTCCTCATCGCGGACGAGCCGACAACCGGCCTCGACGTCACCACGCAGAAGGCGGTGATGGACCTCGTCGTCGAACTGACGAAAAGCCGCGGAATGTCGACGATCCTCATCACGCACGATCTCGGTCTCGCGGCGGCATATTGCGACCGCGTGGTCGTGATGGAAAAAGGCAATGTCGTCGAGACGGCGCTGTCGAAAGACATCTTCGCCCGGCCCGCGCACCCCTACACCCGCAAACTGATGAAGGCGACGCCGCGCCTCGGCATCACGCTGCGCGATTTGTTGTCCGACGAGGACAAGGCGGCGTTCCCAGCTCCCGCAACATCAGCTCCGGTCGATGCGGCATCGCCTCCGCTTCTGATCGTGGACAAACTCGTCAAGGAATACCCGCGCCAGGGCGTCACCAAAACATTGTCGACGTTGTTCGGACGCAAGCCGCCCGTCGAACCGGAGCAATTCCGCGCCGTTGACGGCATTACGTTCGAGGTCGCGCGCGGCGAGAGTGTCGGCCTCGTTGGTGAATCCGGCTGCGGCAAATCCACCACCTCGATGATGGTCATGCGCCTGCTCGACCAGACGTCGGGACGCATCGCGTTCGACGGTGAGGAAATCGGAGAGATTCCGGCGAAGTCCTTCGCCCGGCTGGCGCTGCGCAAGCGCATCCAGATGGTATTTCAGGATCCGACCGACAGTCTCAATCCCCGCTTTACGGCGGCGCGCGCTATCGCAGATCCTATTCTGCAACTCGGCGACAAGATGAGCCGCGATGCCTTGCGCGCGCGATGCGAAGACCTCGCACGGCAAGTCGGCTTGCCGCTGTCGCTGATCGATCGGTTCCCGCATCAGATGTCCGGCGGCCAGAAAGCCCGCGTGGGCATCGCACGCGCAATTGCGCTCAGGCCCGATCTGATTATTCTGGATGAGCCGACCGCAGCACTCGACGTGTCGGTACAGGCAGTCGTGCTCAATCTTCTGCAGGAACTCAAGCAATCGATGGGCATGAGCTATCTGTTCGTGTCGCACGATCTGAACGTGGTGCGTTTGCTGTGCGATCGCGTCATTGTCATGCGGACAGGACGCATCGTGGAACAGGGCAAGACCGAAGACGTGCTTGACGCGCCGCAGGATGCCTATACGCGCGAATTGCTGTCGGCGATCCCCCATCCGCCGTTGCCCGCGCACTAGATAGTTGCGGAGGAATGTCATGAGCGATCCGCTGGACGACTATATCGATGCCGCGGCATCTCTCCTCGCGCTGCCGATTGCGCCATCCGAGAAACCCGCGGTCCGGATGAACCTCGATGTCACGCTGCGCATGGCGCGGCTGGTGCAGGAATTCCCGCTACCCGACGAGACCGAGCCCGCGAGCATCTATGAAGCCTGACACCGGCATTCATTCAGCAACCGCGATTGCAGAAAGCGTCGCCAGCGGCAGGTTATTGGCTGCCGACCTCATCGACGCCACACTTGCGCGGATCGCAAAGCATGACTCCCGGCTCAATTCGTTCACGGACGTGTTGACTGAGCGCGCTCGCGCGACCGCAAGGAAGATCGACGCCGCGATCAAGAAAGGCGAAAAGATCGGCCCGCTCGCCGGTGTGCCGTTCGCTGTAAAGAACCTGTTCGATGTGAAGGGCCTGCCGACCCGCGCCGGATCGAGGATCAATCGGGAACGGCCGCCCTCCCCGCGCGACGCGACACTGATCGAGCGGCTGGAAGGCGCGGGTGCCATTCTGGTCGGCGCACTCAACATGGGTGAATACGCCTACGACTTCACCGGCGAAAACGTCCATGACGGTGCGTCGAAGAATCCGCATGACCTAACCCGCATGACCGGCGGATCGTCCGGCGGCTCCGGCGGCGCGGTCGGCGGCGCTCTCGTGCCGCTTGCGTTGGGTTCCGACACCAACGGTTCGATCAGGGTGCCGTCATCGTTCTGCGGCATCTTCGGATTGAAACCGACCTATGGACGGTTGTCGCGCGCGCGCTCGTTCCCGTTCGTCGCGAGCTTCGACCATCTGGGGCCGTTCGCCCGCAATGTGCGTGACCTCGCGTTGTCTTATGATGCGATGCAGGGACCCGATCGGGAGGACGCGGCGTGCGTAGATCGTGGAATTGAATCTGTTACACCATCGCTGGATAAAGGCATTGACGGCTTGAGGATCGCGGTCGCAGGCGGATATTTCAAGAAAAACCTTTTTCCGGAAGCAATCGAAGCCGTCGCACGCGTGGCCAAAGCCTTGTCTGCCACGCGTGAGGTTGAAATTCCCGAAGCCGCCCGCGCTCGTGCCGCCGCCTATGTGATTTCGACCAGCGAAGGCGCATCGCTGCATCTCGATCGTTTGCGCACGCGCCCGAACGATTTCGATCCGGCTGTGCGTGACAGGTTACGCGCGGGCGCGATGGTGCCAGCCATTTATGTTGACCGTGCGCAGAAATTCCGGCGTTGGTATCGCGCGCAGGTGCTTGAGCTGTTCAAGTCGGTTGATGTGATTATCGCACCCGCGACGCCCTGCATCGCGCCGAAACTCGGCCAGGACAAATTCACGCTCGACGGCGTCGAAGTGCTGGTGCGGCCGAACATCGGGATTCATACCCAGCCGATTTCTTTCATCGGCCTGCCCGTCGTCGCGGTCCCCGTGCCGCTCGATCCGATGCCAATCGGCGTGCAGATCATCGCGTCCCCTTGGCGCGAGGATATTGCGCTGCGTGTCGCCGCATATCTCGAAAAGGCCGGAACGGTGTCCGCGCCTCCGCCGAGAGGATTTCAGTTGTGAACGTGGAAATCGACCTGCCGGATGTGGTCGCCGAAGTTCGCGCAGCATTCACAGAGTATGAGAAAGCGCTGACAAGCAACGACGTCGCAAAGCTCGACGCGCTGTTTCACAAGGATGCGCGCACGCTGCGCTACGGCATCGGCGAAAACCTATACGGCTACGATGCCATCGCCGCGTTCCGTGCCGCGCGCAATCCAGCCGGGCTGATGCGCGAAACCTCCGGCACAATGATCACGGCTTACGGCCGCGACACAGCCATCGCTTCAACTCTCTTCAAGCGCAACTCCGTGCCGGGAAAAATCGGCCGGCAGATGCAGACATGGATCAGATTTCCCGAAGGATGGCGGATCGTCGCCGCTCACGTCAGCATCATCGACTTACCCGGAGCGAATTCCGCATGACACCGGGCGATCCCACAATCCTGAATCAGGCGACGGAGACTCAGTCTTCGGAGCAGATCCGCACGCTCACACGCAATTCGGAGACCGCCGAGAAGACAACGCTCGCCGAAGAACTTCGGCTTCAACTCGCCGACGACATTGTGTGCGGTGCCCTTCCACCGGGTACGGCGCTCGACGAAAGCGATCTCGCGCGACGCTTCGGCGTATCGCGCACGCCGGTTCGCGAAGCGCTCCGGCAGTTGACTGCGAGCGGTCTTGTGGATGCTCGCGCGCACCGCGGCGCCGTCGTCGCGCGTCCCAACATTCAGCGTCTCAACAGCATGTTCGAGGCGATGGCGGAACTGGAGGCGCTGTGCGCCGGGTTGTCGGCCGAACGCATGACGGCATCGGACCGTCACGGCCTTGAAGCCCTGCACGAGCAGCTTCGCGCCATGATTCAGGCCGGCAACCCGCAGCGTTTTCACGAGGTCAACGAGGCGTTTCACAATGCGATCTACAATGGGTCGCAGAACACCTATATCGCCGAGATGACGCTGGCGACGCGGGTTCGCGTCCAGCCGTTCCGGCGTGCGCAGTTCCGCAACCTGGGAAGACTTGCGAAATCGCATGCCGAGCACGACCGCGTTGTCGTCGCCATCATGCGCGGCGATCGCGTCGGCGCCGCATCTGCGATGCGCGATCATATCCAGACCGTGCGCGGTGAATACGAGCTTTACGCGGTATCGCTCTAGGTCTCAGACGGCAGCCTTCGTGTCCGCCATGAACGCGCGCCAGCCGCCGAACGACGTGATGTCACGCGCGCCCTTGATCGCTTCGGCCTCGACCAGAAAGCCCTTCGCGATTTTGCCGTCTGCCAGCGTCACATTGCCGATCGACATCGGCGGCGGAAGGCTTGCGACGAATTTCCCGAAACTGGCGGGCGACAGCGCCCAGACTTCGACCTGGATCCCTGAACCCGAATTCGCATCGACGCGCAGCATTCCCGGTTTCGGCGGCGTCGTGCCTTTCAGCGCGTAGAGTTTGTAGTCCGGCGCAGTCGTCGTCGCTTCGACAAAGCGCGCGCCCAATGCCCGCAGTTCATGATTGAGTGCCATGCCGGACATATGCGCACCAACAGCGACGAGAGCGATCTCATCTTTCCCGAGTGCCTTAGGCAACGGCGCAAGCGGCGATTGACTCAACCCCGTCGCTCCAACTTTCATTTTCGTGTCGGCATGGAAGACGCGGCCGACGCTTGCGAGCATCGCGTCCTTGCCGCCGGGCGCAAGCAGCGTGATGCCGAATGGAATACCGTCGGCGCGCATCGCTGCAGGAACAGCCAGCCCGCAGAGATCAAGAAGATTGACGAAATTCGTATAAGTGCCGAGGCGGCTGTTGAGTTCGATTGGGTTGGCCAGCACCTGCTCGACGGTGTAGGCGGTCGGCGCCGTCGGCAACACCAGCGCGTCGAACTGCGCGAATATTTTTCGCGCGGCCTGCTTCAGCGCCTCGAGACGATAAAGCGCGGCAAATGTATCGGCCGCCGAGATTTTTGCGCCCGCAATCGTAATCTCGCGCGTCACCGGATGCACCGCGTCGGGCTGCGAGGCCAATAGATTGCGGATGACAAGATAGCGTTCCGCGACCCACGGTCCTTCGTAAAGCAGCCGCGCCGTCTCGTAGAGCGGCTCGATGTCCACTTCGACTGTCGACGCACCCAACGCGACCAGCCGCGCGGCGGCGGTATTATAAGCGCTCTCGGATTGCGTATCGCCGAAGAATTTCAGCAGGCCCTTGCGCGGCACGCCGAGTTTTAGTCCAGCAGGAAATTCCGTGATTGGACCGACGGAACGCTCGCGCGAATACGGATCGGCGGAATCGTAACCCGCCATGACATTCAGCGCGAGCATCGCGTCATCGACGCTCAGCGAAAAAATCGACACGCAATCGAGCGTGCGACAGGCCGGTACAACACCGGATGTCGACATCAACCCAAGACTTGGCTTGAGGCCGACGATGTTGTTCAGCATCGCAGGCACGCGCCCCGATCCCGCCGTATCGGTGCCGAGCGAAAACGGCACGAGACCCGCGCTCACCGCAACGGCAGAGCCAGAACTCGACCCGCCGGAAACAAGATCGCCCTTCACAGGATTTTTCGGAATTCCGTATGGTGAGCGGACGCCGACGAGCCCCGTCGCGAACTGATCGAGATTGGTCTTCCCGATGACGATCGCCCCTGCCGCGCGCAATCGCGCGACCGTGTTGGCATCCTGTTTAGCGGCGTAGGAAAACGCGGGACATGCCGCCGTCGTCGGAAGGCCCGCGACGTCGATGTTGTCTTTCACAGCGAACGGAACGCCGTAGAGCGGAAGCAGAGCCGGGTCTTTTCCCGACAGCGCCTTGGCTTCCGCAATGGCTTCGGCTTCGGCGCGCAGGCTGATGAAAATCGCCGGATCGCCGTGATCGCGGATGCGTTGAAAGCTGCGGGCGACGGTGTCGGCGGGCGACATCTTCCCGGTGCGGTGCTGCTCGACGATGGCGGAGATGGTTTCGGTCACAGCTATTTCCAGTTCCTCATAGTGCATACTGGAAAAGCAAAGCCTATGCCACGGCTCGCACCGCATACCGGCTCGCGATCGGGAATTTGCACATCTTTCTCAACGCTTTAACGAAAAGGGCCGCCTTGCGGCGACCCTGACCTCGGCGTCGGATTGAGCACGCGTCACATCTTGGCGCCGCGTTCTTTGAAGAACTTCTCGGCACCGGGTTGCCACGGGATCGGAGAGTTGGCCTTGATCTGGTTTTCGACTGTAAAGCTGTTGGCTTCCTTATGCACAGCAACCAGATCGGCCTTCTTGTCGACTATCAGCTTGACGATGTCATAGGCGTCCTGATCCGACATCTTGTCGTTGGTGACGAGGATATTCCACACCGCTGAGACCTGATTGTCCTTGTCCTGACCGGGATAGGTGCCGGCCTTGATGACGGCAGTCGAATACAGATTGTTGTATTTGGCATTCATCGCCGGCACGAGATCGGAGTGATCGATCATCTTGATCTTCACGCCCGGCGTTGCGGCCAAGTCTGTCACGCCCGCCGTCGGCAAGCCGCCGACCCAGAAGAACGCATCGATCTTGCGATCCTTCAGCGCGTTGACGGATTCCGCAACCGACAGCCGCTCGCGCTTCATGTCCTTGTCCTTGTCGAGGCCGGCGGCTTCGATGACGCGGAATGCCATCACTTCGGTGGCGCTGCCCGGCGCGCCGGTGGAGACGCGGCGGCCTTTAAGATCGGCCATTTTTTCGACGCCCGCGCCTTCGATGCTCACGACATGCATGATGTTCGGATAGAGAACCATCAGCGTTTTGAGATTGACGTTGTTGCCCTTGAACTTGTCTTCGCCCTTGAAAGCGTCAACGGCAGCGTCGGCCATCGAGAAGGCTATTTCGCTCTGTCCTGAGCCGATAAGTTTCAGATTATCGACCGAGCCGCCCGTCACCTGCGCGGTCGCCTGCATGTTCGGCATGTTCTTCGACAGCACGTTCGCGACAGCGCCGCCGAGCGGATAGTAGACGCCGCCGGTGCCGCCGGTGCCGATTGCTATGGTGCGTTGCTGCGCATACGCGATTCCGGCGGCCAGAACTGCGGCAGCGCATGCAACCGCGACTTTCAATTTCCTCATCGTCCCTCTCCTGTTCTGGTTTTCTTCGTTACATCGCCCCTAACTCGAAGCTGCGGCGGCCGGCGCACGACTACGCCACTGCCACAACAGCAACACGACACCCAGCGCCAGACCGAAAGGCGCCGGATGCGGAATGTCGAGGCCGGTCACGCTTTCCAGCATCGCTTCCAGCAGACTCGGAAACACTAGCAACAGTCCGGTGAGCAAAAACAGACCGCGCTCGACCGGCGTGGTGCGGCGAAGTGCCCAGTTCTGCGCTGCGACTGAAAGTGCGCCCAACCCAGCGCCGGTAATCGCGACGATCCAGACGATGTCGGCGATCGAACCGCCCTTCGGAATTTTCAGCAACAGACCGATGCCAAGAGGATCGCACACGAAGACGAATGGAACCAGGAATGCGGGCAGCGTATATTTCCACGCCTGCATCGTCGTCTTGTAAGGATCGCCGCCGGTGATGGCGGCAGCCGCGAACGGCGACAACGCCGTCGGCGGCGAGACCTCGGAGAGCACCGCATAGTAGAAGATGAACATGTGCGCGGCGTAGTCCGGTACGCCGAGCTTGATCAACGCCGGAGCCGTGATCACCGCGCAGATGATGTAAGACGCGGTCACGGGCACCGCGAGGCCGATGATCCACACGACGAGCGAGGTGTAGATCGCCGTCATCAGCAGACTGCCGCCGGCGAAATCGATCACGATGGACGAGAATTTCAGCCCGAGACCCGTGAGCGTCACGACGCCGACGATGATGCCTGCGGCGGCGCAAGTCGTCGCAGCGCTGAGTACGCCGACCGAACCGTCGGCCATCGCGGCCGTCAGTTTTTTGGTCGACGGGATTGCGCGCTGGCCTCTTTCCGAGAGGCCGATCAGCGACAGCACCGCAATCAGCAGCAAGATCAGGACCGGAAAATAGCTCTCGAACAATTCAGCAGCTTTGGACGACCCGACTCCGGGCAAGAGACACGCAGCACCAAATCCGACACCGATCAGCAACAGCGCGATCAAGAGCTTGCGCGGACCGAGCGCCGTCTCCGGCGCAAGCGCGCTCATGCCGAACGCGAGAATTGTCGAATAGAACACGGCCAGCATCGGCGAATAGCCGATCACCATAAAGATCACGACGGCGACCAGCGAGACGAAGTGGAAACCGTAGCGCTTGGTCATACCCCAGATCGTCAGATCCTGCTTGAACACGACTTCCTGCGCGCCGAAGCGCATCGCGTCGAGTTCGACCATGAACAGCAGCGAGAGGTAGTAGAGACAAGTCGGGATCGTCGCCATCCAGATCACGTCGAGATAGCTGATTTTCAAAAACTCGGCGATCAGGAACGCGGCCGCACCCAGAACCGGCGGCGAAATGATCGCGCCCAAACCGCCCGCAGCGAGCAATCCGCCCGCAGCGTTGCGCTCGAAGCCGGCCTTTTTCAGCATCGGCCACGCGACCGTTCCGATCATTACGGTTGTCGCGACGCCCGAGCCCGAAGGTCCGCCGAGCAAAAACGACGACGCGACAACGGCACGTCCGGCGCTCGATGGCTTGCCGCCCATCACCGCGAGCGAAAAATCGATGAAGAATTTTCCAGCACCCGAGTGCTGAAGGATCGCGCCGTAGATCGTGAACATGATGATGAGCGTCGCAGACACATCGACCGCAACACCGAAAATACCTTCGAGCGTGATGAACAAATGCCCGACGAGCCGCGCGATGTCGAAGCCGCGATGCGTCCACGGCGGCGGCAGATAAGGTCCGAAATATGCGTAAAGCAGAAACAGAACCGCCACGATCGGCATGATCGGGCCAGTGGTCCGTCGCGCGGCTTCAAGAACCAGCACGATGAAGATGCCGCCGAGGATTACGTCCCAACGGTCGGGCACGGACGCCCGGTCGAGAAAATCGTCGCCGCCCGCAAGCGCATAGATAATGATGGCGATACCTGCGAGCGCGGGCACCACGTCAAACCACTGGACGCGGTTTCTGAATCGTCCCGCAAGCGGAAACAGCAAAAAGCTCAACAGCAGCACAAACGCGACGTGGATGTAGCGCAACTGCTGGGTGGGAACGATGTCGTAGGCCGCATAAAGGTGGAACAGCGTCATCGCCACAGCGATGCCGGTGACAACCGTGGCTGTCAGACCCGTCAGCCTGTTGCCCGCGCCCTCTTCCTGCTGGACATATTCTTCGGCCTTCGCCAGAGCCTCGGCGGAGATCGCCGAGTCAGCGTTCACGTCGTTCGCCATTGTCTCCCCCAGCGCGGGCGAAGTGCCCTGCGCGCTTGTCATTGTCGTTGGCCGGATTTTTCCGGTCCGTCGGTCACGAAAGTCTACACGACTCCGCCTTGGCCGCGAGGGGCTAACTGCAATTGCAGACTTAGAGAACTCATTCGATGGATTGTACTAAAGTCGATTTGCGGCGCAGCACGAAGCGTGTCCGCCATCATCCATTTTTGCAAGGATAGGCCGCGTGCAGCGCTTCGGCCGCCGATTTCGCGGCCGACGCATTCAGCACCTTGGTATTCGACTTGAGATAGTTACAGACAGTGTTGCGGATCTGTTCCCAGTCGACTGGCTCCTTCAAGCAGAAGGAACGCATCTCTTTCAGGATGCCGCGGGTCAGATCGGCCGGGATCGGCGTCGTGGCCATCGAGTATTGGAGACTCTTGGACACCAGCGCCTGCTTGTCGTTGGTGGAGGTATCGACCACGCCCGCGATGAAGAAGTCGATGGAGGATTTGTCGTCGGCCGCACATTCCTTGAGCGCACGATTGCCGTCGATCAGTTGCGCGGCGCTGGCGGAAGCGGCGGCCCACACGAGCAACGCAGGAATAATGGCAATTCTCAAAAGCGAACTCCTGAACGAGATGACCGCCACTGCATCGGATATACTTGGACCTTTCCAGCCGCTAGAATGAACGCATACCATCGAGCCGGATTGCATGCGAGAGGATTGCGCGGAATGAATTTCGAATTTCTTGGCGTTCGTCGCCTCGCCCTTGTTCTCGTTTTTTTATTCGCTCCAGCTTTGACGCTCGGGGCGTTCGCGCAAGGCCAGCAGCCTCAGCCACAGATTTCGCAGGCACCGACCGAGGCCGAGGCTTTCGATTCCGCCAAATCGCTCGGCACAGTTGAGGCGTGGAACGCGTTTGTTTCGAACTATCCAACAGGCTTCCGCGCGGATCTCGCTCGCGCTTACATCAAGCAACTCTCCGGCCAGACAACTTCACCGCCCGTTGCACAACTGCCCGCCGCCCCGGAGCAGCCAGCAGTCGAACTGACTTGCGACCAGCAGCCGACTTTGCGCTCGCGCGAGTCGAAGGAGGCGGCCAAAATTCGTTTCAAGAACGACTCCGAAGGCACGATCGTCCTGCAATGGATCGACTTCAACGGCACGCTGAAGGAATTCGGCACCATCGAACCCGGTGCGGAGAAAGTCTTCGACACCTTCCTCACCCATCCGTGGATCGCCGCCTATGGCGAAGGCAGTTGCCGGCAGATCTTCCTCGCTGCGCCCGGCGCATCCCTCGCCCGGATCAAGCCGCAAGCCGAACTACCGAAAAGAACCGCACCACGGCCGCAGCAGGTTCGCAGCGATCCGCCGCTCAGATGCGCGCCCAACTATAAGAAAGTGGGAAATACGTGTGTTCTGATGCAGAATTGCGGACCGAACGCCACCCGCACTCCCGAGGGCGATTGTTTCTGCAATCCGGGCACGCATATGATGGATGGTCGATGCCAAATTCCGCGTCAGCAGCCGAACCAGTGCGGACGCAACGAGGTGTATAGTTCCAGCATGGGCCAATGCATTCCCCGATGACGGCGCGTGTGGCGGGCTTGACGATCGCTCTCCTCGGAGCGGCAGCAACGGCTTTTTATCCGGCCACCTCCATCGCCGAAACGTGCCGCTTCATCGACAAGCGTGCCGAACGCGAAGCATGTTACGTGCGTCAGGACGAGGAGCGCGCGGCGAAAGCGAAAGCCGCCGAAGCTGCGAAGAAAGCGGCTATCGCATCGCCGCCGCTGACCGAAGACGACCGCGCCATGTTTCGCTCGCTCCACAGCATCTGCCGCGGATGCTGAGCTTTGCGTCCTGAAATCGGCGCTGACATATAATTGTCATGAGAATCGCGCCTGAAATTCCGCAAGCGGTTTGGACACGCATGTCGAAGAACGGCAACGCAGGAACACTGGAGTGAGCGGCATCGCGTCCGATTCCCCTTCATCGCATCGCGAGCATCGGTTTTATCGGGGCGTCACCGCCACCTGTGTCGCGAACGTATTGCAGGCGGCGAATTTCCTTTCCGATCGCTTCTTGCGCAAATCGCACGGCGCGTCCGCAACGATTGACGAGTTGTACCGGCATTCGATGGACAGCGCTTTCGCCGCACGAGAAGCCTTTCTCGTCACCGGAGCGCCGCATGCGTCTGCTTACTATCCGCGCGACTTTGCGTGGTTCTATCCCGACGTGCTCGATCCCGGCACGATCATCGACGCAGACGATGCCGCGCGCAGAATTCGACTGATCGAGAAGAGCGTGCGGCTGATGCTGGGAGCCGTCCGCTCCGGGATCGTCACGACCACGCTCATTCCTCTGCGCGGCGGTCACCATATCGGCGCCAACTATTTTGCGCTGCCGTCCGATACTCTTCTCGGCGTGATGGCCGGCCTGGACCAGCTTCTCGGCGCGGACCGCAGACCATCGCCGTTCACAGCGATGTCCGACGCGTCGGCCTCTGGCAATCTTCTACTCGCCGAATATCGAGACGACCTGCGGGTAGCCGTGTTTGCTCTTGTGAACAGCCTGTGCTCATTCGAGCGCGACGGGACGGCCTCCCTGCTCTGCGACGTTGATGGCCCTCGCTCCGCCGCGACCGACACCCGCGCCGAACGGCTGCGTTTCGTCACCAATGCGAGCGTGTATGCAACCTTCGAGCTAGGCATCCGGCTTGGCATCGCGGATCAAAGCGAAATCGAAACGATCCTTGGCCGCACGCTTCCCGGATACAAGCGGGAGTTGCTGGGTCTGTTCGGACGCGACGGATACATCGCGCATAGCCTTGATTGCGATACAGATACGCCCGCCTCAGCGATCGCGCTCGATTTCGTCAATGTGCTGCGCGGATTTTGGGATTTCCGAAGCGACAATGAACGCGCGTTGTTCAGCGCAACGGCCGATCTCGTTCTTGCCGAGCCGCGATTCCGGATTGCCGGGACGTCGCATTTTCTTGTCTCGGTCGACAACCCGCGAAAGAAATGGATTCACCGGATCGCGACGCCGTCGTATCAGGGCCGTTCGGCGTGGCCGACCTTCAATGTCGAATTCGCCGACCGCATGCTCGACTTTGACGAAGCCGAAGGCGGCGACAAATATCGACCGCATGCGCAGGACATTCTGCGCCACATCCGCCACGCGACCGAAATCCACGGCGGGTATCAGGAGCTATTGTCAGAACAAGGGCTGCAATACCGCACGTGGGCCTATCGCGGCGCGGTCGCGCACTCATGGTTTCCACGGTTCTTAAGCGTATGGAAGCGCGCGTTCGGAAAGCCGCTGCTGGACTTCACAAAACAACGCTAAGAAATGGTGCGTCAGGCGGCCTTCAAGGGCTTGCGCAAGGACAAGCCCGCGCGTGAAGTGACTCCCGACAAGCCGGTGAAGACGCCGATGGCAAAACTTTCAACGAAGTCGAAATCCGCCACACCGAACCCTTCAGCTGCAAAAGCCGAGGTGCTGGGTGTCGCGATATCCAAACCCGACAAGGCGATGTGGCCGGATGGTGGCGACGGCGAACCCGTCACCAAGCTCGATCTTGCGCACTACATGGAAAGCGTTGGCGACTGGCTGCTTCATCACATCAAGGGCCGTCCCTGCTCCGTCATCCGCGCGCCCGATGGCATCAAAGGCGAACAGTTCTTCCAGCGCCACGGCACGATGGGGCAATCCGATCTCCTCACGCTCGTCAAAGTCTCCGGCGACCGGAAACCGTATCTGCAGATCGACCGCGTCGAAGGATTGATCGCTGTGGCGCAGATCGGCGGACTCGAACTGCATCCGTGGAATTGCGCGCCGGACGAGCCCGATGTGCCGGGGCGTCTGGTATTCGACCTCGATCCCTCGCCCGATGTGAAGTTTTCCGCCGTGGTCGATGCTGCGAAGGAAATGCGCGAACGGCTCGAAGCCCTCGGCCTCGCTTCATTCTGCAAGACAACCGGAGGCAAGGGCCTTCACGTCGTCACGCCGCTGAAAGATGCCAAGAAGGACAAGATCGACTGGAAAACGGCGAAACTGTTCGCGCAGAGCGTCTGCCAGCGGATGATGGACGACAGCCCGGACCGCTATCTGCTCAACATGTCGAAACAAAAACGCAAGGGCAAAATCTTCCTCGACTATCTGCGCAATGACCGCATGTCGACGGCGGTCGCACCGCTGTCGCCGCGCGCGCGCGACGGCGCGCCGGTCTCGATGCCGCTGACATGGGCGCAGGTGCGCAGCGATCTCGATCCAATGGATTATACGATACGGACTGTGCCGGGCTTGCTGCGAAAGACAAAAGCATGGGCGGACTACGACAAATCAGCGCGGTCGATCAAGGCGGCAATCAAAAAGGCTATCGATTAAGTGCTAGCCTTGTGCCGTACCGGGAATGCTAAAATCCCGATTCGAGAGGCGATTTGGGCTGTATGGAAGGCAATGGAGATTTTATGAGACGGCAAGCGTATCCGAAGAACTCCCGCTCCATGTCACGCTGGACGCCATCCGCCATCGCAGCCATTTCCTCCGCCGCCGTTCTCGTGTCGCTGACGACCGTGGCGATCTCCAAGCCGACACGCCCGGCACGCGTTGTCGAGGAAACCGCACCGCGCGAAGCTAGCGAGCCGATCATGGCGATCGTCTCGATCAAGTCGCAGAAGGTGACGTTCTACGACGCCGACGGATGGATCACGCGCGCGCCGGTATCGACCGGCACCACCGGACGCGAAACGCCGGCAGGCGTTTTTGCCGTGCTTGAAAAAGACAAGGACCATCACTCGACGATGTATGACGACGCGTCGATGCCGAATATGCAGCGCATCACGTGGAACGGCATCGCGCTTCATGGCGGTCCGCTGCCGGGTTATGCCGCTTCCCACGGCTGCGTGCGGATGCCTTATGGCTTTGCCGAAAAGCTCTTCGATAAAACGCGGATCGGCATGCGGGTGATTATTTCGCCGAACGACGCCGAGCCGGTCGAGATTTCCCACCCCGCACTGCTCACGCCGAACAACGACGCGATTGCAGCCGCTCCCGCCAAAGCCGAAACATTTTCCCGCGAAGCGACGGACGCCGCTGCTGCCGCGACTGAAGCAAAGAAAGCTGCTGCCAAAGCGCCGCGCGAGATCGCAGCGCTCAATGCGACGTTGCGCAAACTCGAAGGGCTCAAAGCGCGCGCCGATACCGAAGCCGCCGCAGTCGACAAGATGATCGCAAGCGCCAAGACTGACGAAGACAGAGCGCGGCTGGACGACCTCAAGCAGAAGGCCACCGCGAAAGCGGCCGATGCAGCGACGCAACTCGACAGCGCCAAGGCCGACGCGACGCCTAAACTTGCAGCATTGTCCGCCACAAAGGATGCCGCCAAAGCCGCCGAGAAGAAAAAGGCAGAGATGGCCAAGGCCGCGAGCGAGGCGAAACTCGCGCTGGAGCCGGTGTCGATCTACATCAGCCGTGCGACACAGAAGCTCTATGTTCGACGCAACACCCACAAACCCGCACCCGACGGCGGCGGCGAAGTGTTCGACACCTCCATCGAAGCGCCTGTGACGATCCGCGATCCGAACAAGAAAATCGGCACGCATATTTTCACCGCGATGGCGCGTGCCGACTCAGGATTGCGCTGGACGGCCGTTTCGATTGACGGCGCGGACGACGCGAAGGATGCGCTCGACCGCATCACCATTCCGCAGGACGTGCTCGGCAAAATCGGTCCGACTGCATTGCCACGCTCCTCGATCGTTATTTCAGACGAACCGCTGAGCAAGGAAACGAACTACCGTACCGAATTCGTCACCGTACTCGCCAACCAGCCGCAAGGCGGCTTCATCACGCGCAAGCCCACGGTCGAACCGCAAATTGCAGGCGACGATTTCTTCGGCTTCGGATTCCAGCGTGGCCCCGAACCTCCGCCCCCGCCCGGTTATTATCGCGCGCGCGGCGGCGGTCGCTTTTTTTGATTGAGGTGCGCCGAGCGCGCGCCCGTCACCCAACCGTGAATGGCTGATCGAACGGCGCGTGATACTCTGGGTGCCATGAAGGTTCCGATTCTGCTTATGATTGTGTTTGCGGCAATGATCTACGCGAAAGCGCACATGATCGATCGGTCCGTTCAGCCCTACACGCCGATGAGCGTCAGCGATTTCAGTTCCCGCTCCGCGCGATGACTACGTCGTCGCTCCCGAAACAGAATCGTCCTCTCCGGATTCACCCTTCTGCGGGATACATTCGAAAAGTTTGACGCCGGTGGGCTTCAGCACGACGAACATGATCGCACCTACGACCAGACCGCCCAGATGAGCGAGATAGGCCGTGCCGTCCTGCTCGTCCGACAGAAAATAGAACGCCTGCAATACAATCCAGAATCCGACGGGCCAATACGCGCGAACGCGCACATAGCGATTGAGAACGATTGCGCTGACATGCGCGCAGGGCCGCAGCATCAGATAAGCGGCGAGTACGCCGGAGATCGCGCCGGATGCACCGACCAGCGGCGTCGTTGAGGTCGCATTGAATGCGATGTAACCGAGGCTCGCGCCGACGCCGCTCACGAGATAGAACACAAGATACCGGACGGGACCGAGTGCATCCTCGATGTCGTCGCCGAAAACGCTGAGATAGAGCATGTTGCCGAAAATATGCATCCAGCCGGCGTGCATGAATGTTGAGGTGAGCAGCGTACCGTAAGTCCGCCACAGCGGAACTCCCGTTGGCGGATGCATGATGTCAGCGGGAACAGCGCCCCACACCGAGGCCAGCGTATCGAGCTGGCTGTCGCCTGCTGCCCCCAGTTCGGTGAGGAAAACAATCACATTCGCCGCGATCAGACCCCAGGTCACGAACGGCGGGTAATCGCGATCGAACGGGTTGTCGTCGTAAAGCGGCAGGACCATGAAACGGCAACGTTTTCAAATATCGCGTGACTATGAACCGGGGCCGACAAGACTTCAAACCGGGGTCACGGGATGGCCCTTTTGAACGCACTGCACACACAGGCCGACACAACAGCGGGACGCTGCCTCACCCGGCTTGAGCGTGGTTCCCAATGGGCTAGACTGTCGTCATTGTTTGACTGATTTGCTTTTGGGGCTGCCGCATTGCGCATCCGATCCGCCCTTTTGGCGCTCGCCGTTTTGGCGTGCAGCCATTTGCCCGCCCTCGCCGAAAAGCGGGTCGCGCTCATTTTGGGCATGTCCAAATATCAGAACGTTCCTGCGCTCGCGAACCCGGCGCGCGATGCCGCTGCGATGGGCGATCTGTTTAAAAGTGCGGGCTTCGATTCCGTAGATACCAAACTCGATCTGACCATCACGGATCTGCGCCGCGCGATCCGTGATTTTGCCGGCAAGACAGCGAGTGCCGACATCGCGGTCGTCTATTACGCGGGCCACGGCATCGAGGTGAACGGATCGAACTACCTGATTCCGACCGACGCCAAGCTGGCAAGTGACTACGACATCCCTGACGAGACCTTCGCGCTCGACCGCTTGCTCGATGCGCTCGAACCTGCGAAACGCCTTCGCCTCGTCATTCTCGATGCCTGCCGTGACAATCCGTTCGACAAGACGATGAAGCGCAGCATCGGCACACGCTCGATCGGCCGCGGTCTCGCGAAAGTCGATCCTATGAGCTCCAACACGCTCGTTGCGTTTGCGGCTCGCGCCGGAGCCGTCGCAGCCGATGGCAGCGGCACGAACAGCCCGTTCGCCGCTGCGTTGATGAAATACATCACCGCTCCCGGCCTCGAACTGCGTCTTGCGCTCGGCAAGGTGCGCGACGACGTCGTCCTGGCGACGAACAACAAGCAAGAACCCTTCCTCTATGGCTCGCTCGGCGGCGATGCGCTTGCGCTCAATCCCGTCGCCGTTCTGCCTTCGGCGACCACAGCAGCGCCTTCCGATCCCGAACTGATCGTTCGGCGCGACTACGAGTTTGCGCTGCAGGTCGGCTCGCGTGCCGTATGGGATACATTCATTGCGACTTACCCGACCGGGCTTTATTCGGAGTTTGCCAAGGCGCAGCGCAACCGGATCATCGACGACGAGGCATTGCGCGCGGTGGCGGCAGATAAGAACAAGGTCGCCTCGCTGTCGCCGGACCAGAGCACGCCGCGATCCGACGGGCCTGTCGCGGTCGGCGACATTCCCCGCCAGCTTCAGGTCGAACTGCGCCGCGTGGGCTGCAACACCGGCTCGGTGAGCGACACCTGGACACCCGCCGCACAGAAATCGATGGAGCTGTTCAACAGAAACGCCGGCATGAAGCTCGACGTGAAAGTCGCCAGCATCGACTCGCTCGACGCCGTGAAGAGCAAGCCGGGTCGCGTGTGTCCGCTTACATGCGAGCGCGGCTATCAGGTCGATGGCGATCGCTGCACCCGCATCACCTGCAAGGCGGGCTATGAAGTCGGCGACGACAATACTTGCCAGCGCATCGAAGTCCGGAGGCCGGCGCCGGTCGCGCGTCAGGATCGCGATCCTCCGCCACGGCGCGTTTACTCAGGTGGCGGTGGTGGCGGCCCGAGCCCGTCAGCGCCGCTGGATTGCAACGGCCCGATGGGATTTGCAAATTGCGTCGCGCACAATCTCGCCAAGGATCGGCATTGATTGAATTGTCTCGCTCGCTCGGAATGCTTTTTCGCGTCTAGGTATCGTTCCCGGAAGAAATTCTATTCAGGGGAATTTCCCATGAGGCTCATTGCGTCGGCGACAATCCTTTTTCTGACCGCGCCCATGCAATCGGCGCTGAGCGACGGCATGCATTTCGATTTTCACTGGACGCTTCGAATAGGCTGCGACGGCCCGACCGTCGCCTTCCCGATCCGCAACTGGCCGGCGGAAGTGAACGGCAAGGCATCGCTGTCGACGGACCGCTCGACACATATGGAAGTATCGATGACGGGCCTCGGCATTCCGAAGGGCGATCTGCAATGGGACGGACGCCTTGGCGCGCGACCGACCATCACGGCCGGCGGCTCGGCGGAATTGCGCGTGACCGGGCCGCAATCGCTGCGCGCAATCTGGCGTCAGCCCAATAACGACATCTTCATGGATCTGACTGCCGACGGACAATCCTGCTCCGTCGCCGTGAGCGCGAAGCTCCACCCCGGCAAGCCGTTCTACACGCTCTACAACGGACGCAATTACGAGAACTGCCCCGGCTTCGAAGTCGTGCTGGCAACGTGCAAGGCCTATTGAAAATCAACGCAAATGCCACCGAGGTGTCATGACGCACAATCTGCGTATCTTCTTTCCATTGCTTGTCGCATCTTTCATATCGCTTCCATTTGAAACCGTTGCCCAAACGGCGGGTGCTACAAAAATTCATCTGACATGGGTCGATTCATTCGACCGGATTGAGCCCGATCCGATGAACGGCATCGTGCTGGCGAAATCGATGACGCTGACGCTGAACGACAACAAGCAGACAACCGAGCAATTCCACGTGTCAGCGGGCGGGCAGCGGCATTGGGGATGGAAAACCGGATCGACGCTCGGTCAGGGCTGGAAAGTGATGGGCCCGAACATCTTGTCGAGGACGGACAATCTTCCGAACAGCGTCATCTCATGGAAAGTCGTCGTTTCCGGTCAAACATGCACGTTCACGATTTCCCATACACTCAAGGCCGGCGCGAAGGTTTACATCACACCGATGCTTTCGAGGCCCGGACGGGCCGGCCGCTACAGCCGGTTGGAAGCGACCCAGCCGCGCTGCTCGATTGAGTGACGACAAAGGGCGATACGCTCACGAGACCGAACAGCCATCCTGAGACTGGAACCACACCAAAGCTCCAACAAGTTCCTCTTGTGACAATTTTACTACAGCCAGAACCGGATACCTTGCCGTATTCCTAAGCAGGGTGGCGTTGCGTCGGTTGGGGGCTTCCATGAGAGTTTGGATTTGCGCAGTTGCGCTTCTCGCAGTCACATCGGCATCGGCCGAGGAATTGAAGCGCAGGACATTCACCCGGCCCGCACCCGCTCCTGTCTTCACGTGGACCGGCTTTTACATCGGCGGCAACGCCGGTTGCGCTTCCCGATCGATCAAGCCGACTTCATCGATGATCGATCAAGACAACGAACCGAATGTAACCTTTCCGATGTTCTACACCGGCAATGCCGGGTGCTTTGCCGGCGCGCAGGCGGGCTACAATTATCAGTTCATGCCGAGGTGGGTTGCAGGCTTCGAAGTCGATGGCCAAATCGGATCGCTGGGCGGTCAAGGCACGCTGCACGAAATCGAACCCGGTAACGACGAACTGCTCGGGTATTTTTCTCACCAGACGACGTCGTTCGGCACCGTCCGCGGCCGCGTTGGTTATCTCTGGGACGTGCCTAACACGATGGGCGTCCTGACTTATGCGACCGCAGGCTGGGCTTGGGCGAGAACCAATACGTCAGTCCTGGCTGTCGACGTTTTCCCGAACGTGACTTCGACCGATACGCGAACGCTGAACGGCTACGCAGTGGGTGCGGGAGCGGAAATGGCCGTTGCGCGAAATTGGTCCGTGAAGATCGAATATCTGTTCCTCGATTTCGGTTCGACGACGTACAGCAACCTCTTCTACGACGATGGCATCAACACTGCTCCTCTTGTCGTGAATATGAAGATCCACACGTTCAAGCTCGGCGCGAACTATCACCTCGACTGGATGCGGTGAAAACAACGTGTGCGCTTAGCAGTGCGCGGCTGCTAATTTCCACGCCCGCACCGGAATGAAATCATGAAGAGCGCCATTGCTGCCTTGATACTCGTGTTGTCCGCGACCCCCTCCTGGTCGCAAACGACCTGCACGGGATACATCGAACCTTGCGTGGCAAAAGCCGTTGCGGGCGGAACGAGCGAGAAGGCCTATCGGCCGAAGTGCAATGCTGCTGCGGCCGCTTGCAAAAAGACGGGTTGTTTTGTCGGGCCTACGTCCAAAATCACATTCGCCTGCAATCTCGGGAAATCGTAACGCGCCTGTCGCCGCGTTCGCTTTCTCTCACCGTCGCAACGGTTATTCAATCGTGCAGCTCAAATTGGAATATCGGAACACGCTGTAGGTCGCGTTTCCTTTCAGCTCCGTGCTCCATTGCAGATATTCCTTGAAACCGGGCTTGAGACGGTTGACCATCTTGAAGACGCATGTCTTTCCGGTGACGGTAATTGAAGCGATGATGTCATTCTGCGGGGCGCTGAGATGATAGGTCAGCTTGTTCGGTCCGCCGACTTTCCAGCCATACGTATTGCCGCTCACCTCAGCCGTCGTGCCGAGCTTCCCGCTGCCGCTTTCGGTTTCCGTTCGTGAGCCGTAATTCGCGACCTTGTTCTGGTTTATCGTGTTCGCGCCCGTGAATTCGAACGTCTGCTCTTGCGAGCTGGTGATCACCTTGGCGGGTTCCGGCCGGATGCGCTCGGAATAGATTTCGTATCGGATACGAATCTTCTGGCCTTCGGCCGATCCGGGCGCGGGCGAAAGCAGAATCCCCGTCACGATCAGCGACGTTGAAACGGCCTTCATTGCGGCATCGATGGCGTCGGCGCGAGACCTTCCGCGCGCGCGGGTAACGAGAATCCCGAAACACCGGCCGCGAGGACCGAGCCGCCGGCAACAAGAAGTTTGCGGCGGTTGAATACGAGAGCGGTCATCTCAAATCCTCCGGCGGCGGCACCGACGATTTGCCAAGATTACACCAACGGTCGCGAACGGCCCAGATGGGAAAAACGCTGGCGATCGCGGTAAGGCCGATGCGGACAGCCGGTTTCAGAGGCCGCCATTTAGACATGCCTTAAGATTTGTTTGCGACCTTCACCGGGCGAAAGGCCCGCGGCCATGGATGACTCAGTTCAAATTCGTTGTACGCGATGCAAGTCGAACTTCCGGGACAAGGCCCGGCGTTTGCAGCCGGGCTATTCGCGCCAATGTCCCAGCTGCGAATGCGTGATCTTTTTCAACGAAGATTCGCCCGACAAAAATATCAATCAGGCTCTGTTGCGAGCGAAACAACTGCGGAAACAACTTCGCGAGAATAGCGACGCCTTGCGCGGCGGAGCAAAGCCGGCCGCGTATAAGCGGTCGGACTGACGGCACGCCGCCTTCGGGGCGACAACAGATAAACAGCTGTTTGATTGGTGAGCGCGGAGGGATTCACGTCTCAACATCTTTTCAGTGACTTATCCAAAGGTGCGGGCCAATGGGTCGCTTTGAAGCCTAAGCGCATTTTTGAGCCATGCCCTTACCTTTCAAGCTGACTAAGCTCGGGGTTTTCCGCACAAAGTGTTGCTATTTCAACGAGTTGCTGCCGCTTTCTTGAGCAGGCAGCAATTTGCGCGTGAAACCACTTTCAACCTTACCAGCAGGAAGCTTGGCCCTCTATGCTGGTTCACTTGAGTTACCAGCGACACGCTCTAAACTCTGACGATACGCTGGGCGAAGTACCCCTATTTGGTAATTTGATTTTCACACCGTTGTTTCGACGAAAAGTTGGATTTTTTGCCCGCGCGTGAGGTTTCAAAAAGCACTCGTGAATTTTTCTGGACCATTCATTCCTGATTTGCATTTGGCTACCGCAGCCCCGCTCGGCGCAGAACTATTTCTATTTGCGCCGAACGACGCGGCCTCTGCGAATGCTTATGCTGACACGATTGTCGTTCCGGACAAGCATCTTCTATTCACGGGCGACTACCAGCGCACGGGAAATGATCTTGTGCTTTTCGCGCAGGATCAGAAATACGTCATTCACGACTACTTCAGGGGTGAGAAGCGGGCTGCGCTCGTCTCTGAAGATGGCGCGACCGTTCCGGCGCATGTCATCGCCGCGCTAACCGGGCATGTCCAATACGCGCAAGCTGCTGCGCCCGATGCCACACAGGTCGTCGGCCATGTCATGAAGCTTACGGGGAGCGCCAGTGTCATCCGCAACGGCGTCACCGTTGAGCTGAATGTCGGCGATGCCGTGCTTAAGGGCGATGTCGTTCAAACCGGATCGGACACCTCGATCGCAATGACGCTAAGCGACGGCAGCGCCTTCGGCATGACGTCGAATGCGCGCATGGTTCTCAACGAGATGGTCTACGATCCGAACGGATCATCGAACTCATCGTTCATCAGCCTCGTGCAAGGCACGGTTACGTTCGTGGCAGGCCAGACCGCCAAGAATGGCAATATGCGGGTCGAAACGCCTGTTGCGACGATGGGTATTCGCGGCACAGCGGTGCTGTTCAAAGCGAACGCCGTTACAGGCACTGTGGAAGTGTCCCTCGGAGTTGAGCCCGATCCAAATAACCCAAGCGGGCCCGGTCATGTCGGTTCATTGGTATTCTATAACAATACTACTGGTGCCTTGATCGGAACGATGTCCGCCGCCGGGCGCGTTACGGTCTTCTCACCATCCGGTCAAGGTCAGCCTGTGACTGCGACGGAATATCAAAAATCACCGGATCAGGCTTTTGCCGACAGGATTTTGTTCAAGGAGGTATTCCAGCTCTATTTCCCGAACGTTAACTTCGACGACTCCAAACCGAAATCAACGGATCATCCACGTACGGACATCGGGATTCCGCCGACGGTAATCACCAAAACTGTTACCGAAACCGACGCGGGTCATGCGACGACGACCATTACGATCACCGCTACGAACCCCGACACGCACAAAACGGTTGATGTCGCCATTGTCTTCGTCAATCACGCGCCTTTCTCCGGTACGAACAATTATTTTACTGTGCACGAAGACGATGCTCCATTCACGTTTAGCTTGCTGACTGGCGCATACGACATCGATCCCGGCGCGGTGATCCATGCTGTTAACATCAATCCACCTGTCAATCCGGGTGTGACGGTGCACGGCGATTCTATCGTGTTCGATCCCGGCGCGGCTATATTCCAGCAACTGTATGAAGGTGAGCTGGGAGTTTTCACCGTCGCATATGACATCATCGATGAATTCGGAGCGTACGCGAACACGCACAAGTTCGTTAACTTCACGGTGATCGGTGTCAACGACAAGCCCATCGCCGGGGTCGCCGCCGTTGGCACTGTCAACGAGGAAAGCCACCTTACTCTCGATCTGCTGTTGGGCGCTTATGATATCGATAACGGCGATTCAGTTCACGTCGCCAACATTTCCACACTGCCGGCCGGCATCACACTGACCACACGCTATCTCGGCGTCGATGCAGCCGACCCCGCCTACGACAGTCTCGCTAAGGGTGAAAGTGTTCATTACGTCATTGACTACGACATCGCCGACAACTACGGCGGCCTCACCCATCAACAGGCCAATGTCACCATCAATGGCATCAATGATGCGCCGTTGTCAGGAGCAAATTACTATTTCTCAGTTGCCGAAGACGATGCGTCATTCTCTTTCAATCTTCTCTCAGGCGCGTCTGACGTCGACCACGGGGCTGTGCTGCACGCCATCAACATCAATCCGCCGGTGAATCCGGGGGTGACCGTCAACGGCGACTCGATAGTGTTCGATCCGGGTGCTGCCGATTTTCAACAACTCCACGACGGCGAGCAAGGCGTTATCACTGTCGCCTACGACATCGTTGATGAGTTCGGCGCGACAGCAAGCACGCATAAGTTCGTCGAATTCACGGTGACAGGCGTAAACGACAATCCGGTCGCCGGCGCGCCGGTGGTCGGCGTTGTCAATGAGGATGGCAATATCTCGGTCGATCTGCTTTTGGGATCCTACGATGTCGATAACAGCGATACCGTCCACATATCCAATCTTGCCGCCCTTCCCGCCGGCCTTACATTCTCGTCAGGCCGCTATATCGGCATCGATGCAGCAGACCTCGCCTACGATCACCTTGCCCAGGGCCACAGCGCACATTTCGTCATCAACTACGACCTTGCCGACAATTACGGCGGGATAACGCATACGAGCGCGGACATCACGATCAACGGGACGAACGACGCGCCGGTTTCCGGTAGCAATCTTCTGTACTCGGTAACCGAAGACGATGCACCATTCACAGTCGATCTTCTGTCGGGCACATCGGATGTCGATGATGGCGCCGTGCTGTCCGCAATCAACATCAATCCACCCGTCAGCCCCGGTGTAACGCTAAACGGGCATATGCTCACTTTTGATCCGGGCGCGTACGACTTCCAGTCTTTGGTTGCGGGCGAACCCGCGGTCATTACCGTTGCCTACGATATTCAGGATGAATTCGGTGCCACCGCAAGCACGCATAAATTCGTGAAAATCACCATTACGGGCACGGATGAAACTGCACCGACGCTCAGTGCAGACAATGCCAGCACTGCCGAGATCGGCGACGGATCGCCTTCATTGCCATATGGCACAACCAAAGTGTTCGGCGTTACGCTGACCGATCCGGATGCCAGCATTCACAATGAAACTGTGACGGCGTCGGCCAACTTCGGCTCGATAACGAAATCCGACGGCAATCCACTTGATGGCGACTACACAGTAGCCAATCTAAGCGCAGCCTTTGTGCAAGGCGTCGTCTACACGCCAACAAGTGTCTCACCAGATGGCAACGACAAAGTCACGGTGACAGTTACCGATAATACTGGCCTTAGCGACACGCTGAATTTTGTATTTCAGCAAAACGGGCCCGGCAGCGCGACGCTAATCGGTACAACCGGCAAAGACATCATCTTCTCGACGGAAGGAAGCGACACTCTCACTGGTCTTGCGGGTAGCGACAATTTCGAATTCAAGATCGGCTCTGCACACGACACGGTTACCGATTTCGAGACGGGGATCGACCATATCGTTCTGAACGACTATCCCGCTCCGTTCACGCAAGGCAATGCGGCGTCGTTCTCATCCTGGATCAACACCAGCGGCGCGATCTTACAGACTGGAAGCGACGTCACCATCGACCTCAACCCGCTTAACGCAGGTCATGACACCATCCTGCTGCAGAATGTTCTGAAGGCAAATCTTTCGATGAACGATTTTATTCTTCATCCCGCGTAACTGGTCAAATAGCGAAGTACGCTGCGACGTGACGCGCGCAGCTTATTAGACGGGCAAATAGTATTGGTGAGCGCGGAGGTTGTAATTTCCGATCATACTTCCAATGGCTTACGCCAAGGTGCGGGCGAAAATGTTGCTTTGAAGCTTAAAGGTTATTTTGGCGCGCGCCCTCACCTTGCCTGCCGTTGAAGCCCAATCTCTTCGCCGTCTCAGGCTTGAACCTCGCCTCGTCAAAGTTAAACTAACTCCCGTACTCACTCATTTTTTCGAGGATTTGTTTGCGAATAAGGGCCGCACTCGCTGCAAGTGCCATTCTGGTGATGACGCACGTTTCGGCATTTGCCGAAAAGCGCATTGCACTTGTCGTTGGCAACTCCGACTATGTGAACGTCCCGAAACTCGAAAATCCAAAAAACGATGCGAAGCTGATGGCCGACACGCTGCGTGGCCTCGGTTTTTCGCTCGTTGGCGATCGTGCACAACTTAATCTCGACAAGCCGTCCTTCGATCTCGCCGTTCAAAAATTTGGCGACCAGCTTCAAGGAGCCGATGTCGGCCTTTTCTATTACGCCGGACATGGCGTCCAAATACGAGGCGCGAACTACCTGATTCCCGTCGGCGCAAATCCCACCAAGGAAGCCGATGTCGATTTCCAAATGCTGGACACCAATTTTGTCATGCGGCAGATGGAAAGTTCGGGTGCAAAGCTCAATCTCGTCATTCTCGACGCTTGCCGTAACAACCCCCTGGGCGGGCGCGGCCTGCGTTCGACCGACGCTGGACTAGCTCAAATGCGCGCCCCGGAAGGCACGCTGATTTCGTTTGCGACGCAGCCCGGCAATGTTGCGCAGGACGGAGCAGACGGAAATAGCCCTTACACAAAGGCCCTCGCCGCGACGATGAAGAAGCCGGGTTTGGATATTTTCCGCGCCCTCAACGAGGTGGGCCTGGAAGTCGCAAAATCGACTGGCAGCAGCCAGCAACCGTGGGTATCAGCCTCCCCGATCCGTGGCGATTTCTACTTCACGCCGCCAACGGCAGGCTCGGATTCGGACTTGCAGGCGCAACTGCGAAAACTCGAGGAACAACTTAAAAAGCAAGACGAACCAAAAGTCGCATTCGGCATTCCTTCGCCGGCTGGCGTGCTGCCAAAGCCAAGCTCTGGATGTAGCGGCGTAGCTGTCGTCTCGCTCAATTCGCGTGCCGCGCAACCATTGTCAGCTGGCGAGGAATGCTCGCTCAAAGCCAAGGATGTTTTCAAGGAATGCGACGGCTGCCCGGAAATGGTCGTGGTACCAGTCGGTATTTTCACCATGGGGTCGCCGAGTAACGAGGCCGGGCGCGACGACAACGAGGGTCCGCAGCGCCAGGTGACTATTGGAAAAGCATTTGCTGCCGGAAAATTCGAGGTGACGCTCGATCAGTTTGCCGCTTTCATAAAGGACGCCGGCTACACTCCCAAAATAGAGTGCAACGTATATCTGGGCAGCAGCAGAGATCGAAAAACTTTCAACTGGGATGTAACAAATTCATGGCGTGACGGGAACAAGCAAACTGGATCGCATCCAGTCACCTGCATAGGTTGGCTCGACGCCAAGGCTTATGTGGAATGGTTGTCACGCAAGACCAAAATGAACTATCGGCTGCTGACGGAGTCAGAATGGGAATATGCGGCCCGTGCTGGGACGACGAGCAGCTACAGCTTCGGTGACGACAAAAGCAATCTATGCACATATGCCAACATTGCGGATCAGACATACAAGCGTTCAAGCGTCGGTAAAAATGAGGACATTGAACAGTGTAGCGATGGCTATGCTTTCGCCGCACCTGTAGGCAAATATCTGGCCAACGCGTTTGGCCTCTATGATATGCACGGTAACGTGCGCGAATGGACAGAGGATTGCTGGAACGAGAATTACGATGGTGCCCCAACCGATGGTACTGCGTGGAACAGCGGGACCTGCAGTAACCGAGTCCAGCGCGGCGGCAACTGGAATTATGACGGTGGGTCTAGCCGATCAGCCGCTCGCACGTATGGTCTCATCCAAGGTAGCGGTTACAATTTCATTGGCTTTCGTGTCGCGAGAACGTTGAAGCAGTGAGATTTTGATCCCTTACGCTCGCGCGGCTTTGGGCACAGCCGCCGGACTTGCTTTCGATATGAAGAATTTTGGTGAGCGCGGAGGGACTCGAACCCTCGACCCCATGATTAAAAGTCACGTGCTCTACCGCCTGAGCTACGCGCTCACTCGGGCCGGTGTGTAGGGGCCGCCTCCCCAAGGGTCAAGGCCGCCGCCCCTTGGTTCAACTGCGCATTTTCGCTTCCGGTTCCGTGCCTTGACAAATGGAACAAAACATGAACAATGCCAGGCCCAATTTGATCGGGAGATACGCGATGACCGATGTGACCTATTACGTGGCTCTGCCCTTCACCGAGGATGGCGACGGCGGGGTTTCGCCCGGCGCGGCCGAGGAGTTTCAGGGACCGTCGCACGCGATGCGCCGTGCCGAGGCGTTGGCGCGGATGCCGGGCGTCATCGGTGCGGTGGCGTTCAGCCGTTCGGGCGATCCGATGATCGGCGAATTCAAGGATGCGACCGTGCTGCGCGCGTTCGGCAATGTGCCTTCGGATCTGAGCGGAATGTGAGCGCAGACGGGCGCGACAGCTACATCCGCTTGTCTTCTTCTTCCTTTATCTCGTCCTCGCTGACGCTTCGCTTGGGCGTCGCGATATCGCCGTCGTCGTAAAGATCGTCGGCGTTGTCCTTCTGCGGCCGTTTCCGCTCTGGCGTTTTCGGTTTCTTGTCCTTGCCGCTCATAGCGCACGTATCCTCACAATTCTTGGCCGGCGCGAAGCCGAAAATGACGCATAATCGTCATGCGGCGATTGCCGGTGGTATCCTCTTGATGTCTGCTATCGTAGCGCAATCCGGCCTCCGGCCAGAATTGAAATTTCTCACATGGCTGATCCAGATCAAAACGCCGTTCAGGATTTCGACGTCCCCGTCCCCTACATGCAGCGGACGCGCGATTACTATCTCGCCATCGGTTACGACACCCCCTATCGCTGGGCGCACAATGTCGCGGCACCGTTTCAGCCGCTGAAAAAGCCGCTGGCGCAATCGCGTGTCGCGCTGATCACGACGGCCGCGCGTTTCGATCCCACGAAGGGCGATCAGGGACCGGGGGCGGCTTACAACGGCAGCGCGAAGTTCTACTCGGTCTATGACGGCGATACGGCGCAGGATCACGACCTGCGGATTTCCCACATCGCCTACGACCGCAAGCACACGAGTGCTGCCGACATCAACACCTGGTTTCCGCTCGCACAGATGCGGCGGCTTGCGGCGGATGGCCATTTTCAGCTCGCGCCGCGTTTTTTCGGCGCACCGACCAATCGCAGCCATCGGGTGACGATGGACACCGACGCGCCGGAAATTCTCGCGCGCTGCAAGGCCGACAATATCGATGCCGCCGTGCTGGTACCGAACTGCCCGGTCTGCCATCAGACCACGGCGCTGGTCGCGCGGCATCTGGAAGCGAACGGCATTTCGACCGTCGTCATGGGCTGCGCCAAAGACATCGTCGAGCACGCCGCTGCGCCAAGATTTCTGTTCAGCGATTTTCCGCTCGGCAATTCCGCCGGAAAGCCTCTCGACATCGCCTCGCAGGCGCTTACTATCGAACTCGCGCTGAAGGTTCTCGAAACCGCGCCCGCCCCGCAGACCACGGTGCAATCGCCGCTGCGCTGGAACGCAGACGCCTCATGGAAGCTCGACTACAACAATGTCGAGCGCATGTCGGCTGAGGATCTGGCGAAACGCCGCCGCGATTTCGACGCGCAGAAGGAAGCGGCGCGCGTCAATCGCGTGGCCTGATCAAGTCAGTCCCGCAGCCTTTCTCAGCGCGACGTTGATGCGGTCCTGCCAGCCTGCTCCGCCCTCCTGAAAATGCTCCAGCACGTCCTGATCGATCCGCAACGTGACCTGCTCCTTCACGCCCGGTAGCGCGGTTTTCTTCGGCAGTTCTTCGACCGGCTTGATCGTCACCTTCTTGAAGGCATTCTCGGCTTCGGTCTTTGCGTCGCTCAACGTGCGCGGACGGCGTGGCGGCTGTGACATCGTCAGATTCCTTCAAACAATGCGGTCGACAGATAGCGTTCGGAGAACGACGGCACGATGGCGAGAATGGTTTTGCCGCTATTGTCCGGCCGCTTGCCAAGTTCGATCGCGGCGGCAATCGCAGCGCCCGATGAAATGCCGCCGGGGATTCCCTCCATCCGCGCCAGCGCGCGCGAGGTCTCAATCGCGGTCGCGCTGTTGATCTTGACGATCTCATCGATCACCGAACGATCCAGAATGTCCGGCACGAAGCCTGCGCCGATGTCCTGAATCTTGTGCGGCGTATGCGTCCCGCCGGACAGCACCGGGCTTTCCTCCGGCTCGACTGCGACAACGCGCAGCGACGGCTTGCGCGGCTTCAGCACCTGTCCGACGCCCGTGATCGTGCCGCCGGTGCCGACGCCAGCCACGAACACGTCGATATTGCCGCCGGTGTCGTTCCAGATTTCCTCGGCGGTGGTGCGGCGATGGATTTCCGGATTGGCGAGGTTCTTGAACTGCTGCGGCATCGCCGAATTCGGCGTGGTGCGGATCAATTCCTCTGCCGTCGCAATCGCGCCTTTCATGCCTTGAGCCGCCGGCGTGAGCACGATCTCCGCGCCGAGAAACGCCAGCATCTTGCGCCGCTCGATCGACATCGATTCCGGCATCAAGAGTTTCAGCCGGTAGCCGCGTGCCGCGGCGACGAACGCCAACGCAATGCCGGTATTGCCCGATGTCGGCTCGATCAGCACCGTGTCGGCGTTGATGACGCCCGCCTTTTCCATTGCGATGATCATCGCAGCACCGATGCGGTCCTTCACGCTCGCCGCCGGATTGAAATATTCCAGCTTGGCCAAAATCGTTGCCTTCGCGCCGCGCTGCTGCGGAAGCCGATTGAGCCGCACGATGGGCGTGTCTCCCGTTGCAGCAACGATGCTGTCGTAAATTCGTCCACGCCCCGGCTTGTCCATAAAACTCTCCGAAATTTGATTCCACGCGATGCAAAATGCCCCGCGCGTGACCGTTGCAAACTAACGATTATTCGTTCCGAGGAAAACGCTGCATTACAGCAAATCCGATATCGCAAAAGGAACGCATTTGTGTTGCGACACGGTCAAACTTCCGAGTGTATGGTTCATCCATCGCATCGTGATTCACAAGGGAGGCCGGGATGCCAGCAATCGCTGAATTTCAATCGGACCTGCCGCTGCGTGCGCAACCGCTGAGTCGCAAGCCGATCTGCAAGATCTGCTCCGACCAGATGATCTCTGCGGAAGCGTCGGTTTTGTCCGAAACGGAAGTGAGCTATCTGTGGAGTTGCGACACCTGCGGCTACGGTTTCGTGACCGTGCACAAAATCAAGCCGGTCTGTAACTGACGCCTATCACCGCGGCGGAATGTCGCCGCGCGACCAGTTTTCGCGCGTCTGTGCGCGATATGCCTCGAACGATTTCGCGGCCACGGCCTCGCGAATGCCGCTCATCAAGTACTGATAGTAGGCGATGTTGATTTCCGACAGCAGCATCGCGCCGAGCGCTTCGTCCGACTTGACGAGATGATGAAGATAGGCGCGTGAATAGTTGCGCGTGGACGGCCAGCTACTCTCCTCGTCGAGCGGACGCGGATCGTCCGCATGGCGCGCATTGCGCAGATTGATGACACCGCGGCGCGTGAAGGCATGGCCGTGCCGGCCGTTGCGCGTCGGAAGCACGCAATCGAACATATCGATGCCGCGCGCGACCGCTTCCAGAATATCCTCCGGTGTGCCGACGCCCATCAAATAGCGCGGGCGATCTGTCGGCAAAAGCGGCGCGACCTCCTCGATCATCGCCAGCATGACCTCTTGCGGCTCGCCGACCGCAAGCCCGCCGATGGCGTATCCGTGAAATCCGATCTCGATGAGTTGACGCGCGCTTTCGCGGCGAAGTTCAGGAATGTCGCCGCCCTGCCCGATGCCGAATAGCATGGTGCCCTCCGGCGCAGTCTCGAAGACCCTCTTGCTGCGTTCCGCCCAGCGGATCGACAATTGCATCGCGCGCTCGATGTCGGTGCGCTCCGCAGGAAGCCGCACGCACTCGTCAAGCTGCATGGCGATGTCCGAACCGAGAAGCCGCTGAATTTCGATCGCGCGCTCCGGCGTGAGTTCGTATTTGTTGCCGTCGATATGCGACGAGAACGTCACGCCCTGCTCCGTCACCTTCCTCAGCTTCGCCAGCGACATCACCTGGAAACCGCCGGAGTCGGTCAGCATCGGTCCGTTCCAGCCGGTGAATTTTTGCAGGCCGCCGAGCACTGCGATGCGTTCGGCGGTCGGGCGCAGCATCAGATGATAGGTGTTGCCGAGGACGATGTCGGCACCGGCGTCGCGAATCTCGCGCCAGTGAATGCCCTTCATCGCGCCAGCCGTGCCGACCGGCATGAAGGCCGGCGTGCGCACGATGCCGTGCGGCGTCAAAAGTTCGCCGGTGCGCGCCGCGCCGTCCTGCGCGTGAAGGGTGAAATGGTTCGCGAGCATTTTCGCTTTATGGGTCAGGCGTCCGCACGAAACAACAGGCTTGCATCGCCATAGGAGTAAAACCTGTATCCATTTGCAACAGCATGCGCATAAGCGGCCTTCATCGTCTCCAAACCGCTGAACGCCGACACCAGCATGAACAAGGTCGATTTCGGCAGATGGAAATTCGTCATCAGAATATCCACGGCCTTGAAGCGATAGCCCGGCGTAATGAAGATCGCGGTCTCGCCTGAAAAAGGCTTGATGGTGTTGTCGTCAGATGCAGAGCTTTCCAGAAGGCGCAGCGAGGTGGTGCCGACCGCGACGATACGGCCGCCATTGCGGCGTGCGGCGTTGAGGGCATCGGCGGTTTGCGCGCTGACCTCGCCCCATTCCGAATGCATCTTGTGGTCCGACGTATCGTCCGCCTTCACCGGCAGAAACGTGCCCGCACCGACATGCAGCGTGACGCAATGCAGGCCGATGCCTTTCGCTTTCAACGCCGCTTCGAGTTCGGGCGTGAAATGCAGGCCTGCCGTGGGTGCTGCAACCGCGCCCTCTTTCACCGCGAACATCGTCTGATAGTCCACGACATCCTTGTTGTCCGGTGTGCGCTTTCCCGCGATGTAAGGCGGCAGCGGCGGCGAGCCGACATCGGCAATGGCCTGATCGAGGATCGGGCCGTGAAACGAGAACGACAGCACGATCTCGCCATTGTCGTCTTTGGATTCCACCTGCGCGTCGAGATTGCCGAGCAGACACACGCGGCCTTCATTGCCGAAACGCACACCGTCACCGACCGCCAGTTTCTTCGCGGGCCGCGCCAGCGCCTGCCAGTGCGAACCATCGAGACGCTTGATGAGCGTGACATCGATCTTCGGTTCGGTCTCGCGGCCAATGCGGCGGCCAGAGAGCTGCGCCGGGATCACGCGCGTATCGTTGACGACGAGCTGATCGCCGGTGCGCAGGAAATTCGGAAGATCGCGCACCGTTGAATCGACAAGCGTCTTACCCGAATGCACGACGAGCATCTTCGCAGCATCGCGCGGCACCGCAGGCCGCAACGCGATGGCGGATTCCGGTAAATCGAAATCGAAAAGGTCTGTGCGCATGTTGCTCAAATGGTGATGGCCGGGGAACGCCCGGCCATCCGCAATCCGTCAATGTGAAAGAGCGATCATGCCGCGTCGGCGGCCATGTGCGCCTTCACGATCTTGTCCGGGTTATGCACCGGCTCGCCGCGCTTGATCTTGTCGACATTTTCCATGCCGGACGTGACCTTGCCCCACACCGTATACTGCTTGTTGAGGAACGGCGCGTCGTCGAAGCAGATGAAGAACTGGCTGTCGCCGGAATCGGGATTGGCCGCGCGCGCCATCGAGGCCGTGCCGCGCACGTGGGGCTCGGCGTTGAACTCGGCTTTGAGCTTCTTGCCGGAGCCGCCGGTGCCGGTGCCCTGCGGACAGCCGGTCTGCGCCATGAAGCCGTCGATCACGCGATGGAACACGATGCCGTCGTAGAAGCCCTCGCGCACCAGTTCCTTGATCCGCGCGACGTGACCCGGCGCGAGATCGGGACGCATCTCGATGGTCACCGGGCCCTGCGTGGTTTCCAAAATCAGCGTGTTGTCGTTGTCAGCCATATCGAACTCTCCGTAACTGGGCGCGCGACCGAGCGCGCAATGTGACGCCTATGTAGTGACGATCGCTTGATGCGACTACTTAATATCGGAAGCGACCTGAACCTTCAGCATCTTGTCCGGGTTCTGCACCGGCTCGCCGCGGCGCATGCGATCGACATTGTCCATGCCCTGCACGACCTCGCCGACGACCGTGTATTTGTTGTTGAGGAACGAGGCTTCGGCAAAGCAGATGAAGAACTGCGAGTTCGCCGAATTCGGATCTGTCGCGCGCGCCATGCCGACGGTGCCGCGCTTGAACGGCGTCGCGGTGAATTCGGCTGCGAGATTCGGATATTTCGAACCGCCGGTGCCGTCGAAATTCTTGCCGTCGCCGGTCTGCGCCATGAAGCCGTCGATCACGCGATGGAACGGCACGTTGTCGTAATAGCCGTCACGCGCGAGCTGCTTGATGCGTTCGGCGTGCTTGGGCGCCAAGTCCGTGCGCAGCTGAATGACAATGCGGCCCTTGGTGGTGTCGATGACGATGGCGTTGTCCTTGTCGAGATTGGCCGGCAGCTTCTGCGCCAGCGCAGGCGTGGCGACGGCAAAAGCGGCAAGCAAGGCAAGAATGCGGATCATGAAAACTCCGATTGCGTGAGAGCCGGAAAATCAGCGGGCGAATTTTGTCTTCAGCCGCGCGGCGACGGCCTTGGGCACGAAATGCGAAACGTCGCCGCCCATGCCTGCGATTTGCCGCACCAGTGTGGCGGTGATCGGGCGGACGGTAGCGGACGCCGGAAGAAAGACGGTGTGAATTTCCGGCATGAGAGTCTGGTTCATGCCGGCGATCTGCATTTCGTAATCCAAATCGGTGCCGTCGCGCAGGCCACGGATCAGGATGGTTGCGCCGGATCGCTGGGCGGCGGTGACGGTGAGATCGGAAAACGTCACGCATTCGAGCTTGCAACCGGCATTCGCGGCGATCGGCGTGAACACTTCGGCCACCATCTGCAACCGCTCCTCGGACGAAAACAGCGGTGCCTTGCCGGGATGGATGCCGATGGCGACGATCAGGCGGTCGACCAGCGCGCAGGCCTGTCGCACCACATCGAGATGGCCGTTGGTAACGGGGTCGAACGACCCCGGATAAAGCGCGACACGGGACATGAACCCTCCTAGTGTGGTGGTTCAGAAATTCGCTCTGTCGTCACCGCAAATCCCTTAAGCGAACTTCTGAACCAAAACCACACTAGAATCATAATTTGCTAGTGTCCTTTTGAATCCGAAGTTCGCTGCGAAAAGCGCTGCAAAATCAGGCGAACTTCGGATTCAGGACACTAGCCCGACGGGACTTGCGCCGCAAGGGCGTCCGGTTCCGGCCGGTTGACGAAATTTTTCCGGCGCAATCGCAGATCCTTAACAGAACTTTTTTCCGCCCAGAACGTCATCCCGCCGACAACACCGTGACTCTGCAACGAGGACGATCATGAGGCCCTACGCAGTCATGCTGGCACCCGAAACCGTCACCACCGTCAACAAGTCGCTTGCCGCGCTCGCCATCGCAGCCTTCGTCGGCGCGGGCATGGCAATCTTCCCGAGCTTCGCGCCGGCGGCGGATACAAGCCCGCAGATGTCCGGCACGCCTGCGCAAAAGAGCGTCGCGTGGGCCGATCCGGCTTGCGCATCGCAGAACTGGCCGAATTTCGATTCGTCCTGCCTGCGCGGCGCAACCGGCACGTCGCAGGTCCGACTGGTGACGACCGACCGGCTTTGAATCTAGCCGCCGTTGCCGTTCTCGGTTTCCTCGGTGATGTGTTCGACCGACACGACATGCTCGCCATCCGCAGTGTCGAACACGATCACGCCCTGGGTCGAGCGTCCGGCCACGCGGATGTCCTCGACCGGGCAACGGATCAGCTGGCCCGCATCCGTCACCAGCATGATCTGATCGGAATCCTCGACCGGGAATGACGCGACGAGCTTGCCGTTGCGGTTATTCACCGCCATCGCGACGATGCCTTTGCCGCCGCGCCCCGTCGTCCGGTACTCATAAGATGAGCTGCGCTTGCCGTAACCGTTCTCGCTGATGGTGAGGACGGATTGTTCGGCAGCCGACATTTCCGCATAGCGCTCCTGACTCAACTGCAGCGATGTCGAGGTTTCCTCGGCGTCGATCTCAGCCGCAGCCTCCGCCGCTTCGCCTGCAACCGCGCGGCGCATTTTCAGATAGGCGGCGCGTTCGTCGGACGACGCATCGAGATGATGCAGGATCGTCATCGAGATCAGCTTGTCGCTCTTGCCGAGCGCGATGCCGCGCACGCCCATCGACGTGCGCCCGGTGAACACGCGCACGTCGTTGACCGGAAAGCGGATACACTGGCCTCCCGCCGCCGTCAGCAGAACGTCGTCGTTTTCCTTTGCGATCTGCACGTCGACGATGGCTTCATCGTCCTCGAGTTTCATCGCAATGATGCCCGAACGCCGCACATCGACGAAGTCCGACAACTTGTTACGGCGCACATTGCCGCCGGTCGTCGCGAACAACACGTCAAGCTCGCCCCAGGATTTCTCATCCTCCGGCAGCGGCATGATGGTCGTAATGCGTTCGTCCTGCTCGAGCGGCAGAATGTTGATCATCGCCTTGCCGCGCGCGTTCGGTGCCGCCATCGGCAGCCGCCAGACTTTTTCCTTGTAGACTTGGCCGCGCGACGAGAAGAACAGCACTGGTGTGTGCGTCGAAGCAATAAAGAGCCGGCTGACGAAATCTTCCTCGCGCGTCGTCATGCCCGAGCGGCCCTTGCCGCCTCGCCTCTGCGCCCGATAGGCCGACAGCGGCACGCGCTTGACATAACCCGCGTGCGACACAGTGACGACCATATCCTCGCGCTGGATCAGATCCTCGTCCTCGACCTCGCCTTCCTGATCGATAATCACGGTTCGGCGCGGCGTTGCGAATTCCGATTTCACCGCGTTCAGTTCGTCCTTGATGATCGACTGAATGCGCGCACGCGAACGCAGGATTTCCAGATAGTCGGCGATTTCGACGGCCAGCTTGTCAAGTTCTTCCTTGATCTCGTCACGGCCGAGCGCCGTCAAACGCTGCAAACGCAGATCGAGAATGGCCTTCGCCTGTTCGAGCGACAGCCGCGCGGTGCCCTTCTCCGTCATGCGGTGACGCGGATCGTCGATCAGCGAAATCATCGCCGCGACATCCTTCGCGGGCCAGTCGCGCGACATAAGGGTGTCGCGCGCCGTGTTCGGATCGGGCGAGGTGCGGATGACCTTGATGACTTCGTCGATGTTGGCCACCGCAATCGCGAGGCCGACCAAGATGTGGGCACGGTCGCGGGCCTTGTTGAGCAGGAATTTCGTGCGCCGCGAAACGACATTCTCGCGGAACGCGATGAACACCGTCAGCAGATCCTTCAGGTTCATCACCTGCGGACGCCCGCTGTCGAGCGCCACGATGTTGGCGCCGAAATTCGTCTGCAGCGGCGTAAATTTATAAAGCTGGTTCAGCACGACTTCGGGAACGGCGTCGCGTTTCAGTTCGACGACCACGCGGTAACCGTCGCGGTCGGATTCATCGCGCAGATCGCTGATGCCTTCGATCTTTTTTTCACGCACCAGTTCGGCTATGCGCTCGACCATGCCGGCCTTGTTCACCTGATACGGAATCTCGGAAACGACGATGGCCTGACGATCCTTGCGGATTTCCTCGATCGCGACCTTGCCGCGCATCACGATGGAGCCGCGGCCAAGATGATAGGCCGCGCGAATGCCCTGCCGCCCGAGAATGATGCCGCCGGTCGGGAAATCCGGGCCCGGAATGATTTTCATGATCTCGTCGAAGCCAAGCGACGGATCGTCGATCAGCGCGATACACGCATCGATACATTCGCCGAGATTGTGCGGCGGGATGTTGGTCGCCATGCCGACGGCGATGCCGCCCGCACCATTGACGAGAAGATTGGGGAACTTCGCGGGAAGAACGCGCGGTTCTTTTTCCGAGGAGTCGTAGTTCGGCTGGAAATCGACGGTGTCCTTGTCGATGTCATCGAGCAGCGATTGCGCAATCTTGGTGAGGCGCGATTCCGTGTAACGCATCGCGGCCGGCATATCGCCGTCCACCGAACCGAAATTGCCCTGACCGTCGATCAGCGGCACGCGCATCGAGAAGTCTTGCGCCATGCGCACCAATGCGTCGTACACCGACTGATCGCCGTGCGGATGATATTTACCGATCACGTCGCCGACGGTGCGCGCCGATTTGCGATACGGCTTATTCCATTCGAAGCCGTTCTCGTACATGCCGTAGAGAATGCGCCGATGCACCGGCTTCAATCCGTCGCGCGCATCCGGGAGCGCGCGCGCCACGATCACGCTCATCGCGTAATCGAGATATGAGCGCTTCATCTCGTCGGTGATCGAGACGGGCCGGATGTCGGCGGAATCTGGAGCGCCGGAATCCGGATTTTCAGTGTCGGCCAAAATGCGAATCCTGAGTGGAAAATGCTCTTGTTATATAGGTGAAAGCGCTGCCAGAGCCAAGCCTGAGCGAGTCGCTGTCCCGGTCATTTTTCGCTTGTGAATCATAGATTTAGAGCGTGTGAAAGGCTGCGCCTTGGAAGCGTCCGCACCCTGCCCCGGTTTCGCCTCTCGATTCCAAGTCCGTCAGATTTTCGCCATTCGGAAAAGCGTGTGAAATCAACGGCCGTTCGCGCTCAGCGACGCCGGATTTGCCGCCGATTCATGGACCGAAAACCACCGCGTGCATGATGCGTCCGGGCACCAACGTGAACAGGCCCGCGATCACCAGTCCTCCGGTGTAGATCGAAATCATCCTGATCATGTGCGATCGCACCTTGTGACGATGCGCGGCCCACACCGCGAGCGGCAGCATCACCAGCGAGAAGATCGACAGATAGTGGATCGGGCTCCACACGCCGAACGGCGCAGCGTTGCGGCCGTGGATCCAGAACGACGCCGTCGCAACGGTGGTCATCAGCACAACCCAGATCCAGCCGATGGTTCGATGCGGCAGCGTGCCTTTTTTCGCGGTGAATTGCACCGCACCGAGCGCGAGCGCACCCATCGCCGCGAACGCGTGCAGCTGAACGATCCAGGGCGCATTGAGCAGCGGCGCGAAATTCATGACGCACTTTCGTTTGAGGGCGCGCGGAGCGTGCCCCCGCGCTCAAATCACCGCGCAGCAGTGCGCGGCACTCGTGAAATCGTAAGAGTTCGTGCCGTGACGTGAAAGCCGGTTCGCGAAGACCTTCAACAACAAACCATAGGAGGGCGTGCCAAACCTATATTCGTTCGGCGCGCGGACCGGCCAACGCGGTGCAGTAAAAAGCCCCGTCAAACGGGGCTTTTTGCAATTCTTCTAGAACGGGATATCGTCGTTCATGTCGTCGTTGCGCCCACCGCCTGCGGCCACGCGGCGCGGCGCCGAACGCGACGGCCCGCTCGATCCGAAATCGTCGCCGGTCTCCATGCCGCCACCGCCGCCTGCATTTCGGCCGTCGAGCATTGTCAGCGTCGAATTGAAATTCTGCAGCACAACTTCGGTCGAGTAACGGTCCTTGCCGTCCTTGTCCTGCCACTTGCGCGTCTGCAGCTGGCCTTCGAGGTAAACCTTCGAACCCTTCTTCAGATACTGCTCGGCGATTTTACAGAGGCCTTCGCTGAAAATGACGACGCGATGCCACTCGGTCTTCTCCTTGCGCTCGCCGGTCGCCTTGTCGCGCCAGCTGTCGGACGTCGCAACGCTGAGATTGGCGATCGGGCGACCGTCCTGCGTCCGCTTGATCTCCGGATCGGCTCCGAGATTGCCGACCAAAATCACTTTATTGACGCTACCCGCCATCGCCGCTCTCCACCTTCGCGCAAATTGTCATGCGTCATTACATAAGTCGCAGCACTGCAGACTCAAACCGCAGCGCGCCTGACGTTCGATTTCGACCCTAGCCCTTCCGCTCACTCCTCGCGCATGCGTTCGCGACTCAGCGATGGTTATCCACACCGATCACCGCCGCCGTCCGTACCCCAGCACCACGCTCTCCTCATTCAAAAACACGGTCTCACCATAACATGTTCTATTTTTGTTCTAAACGAGAAATTCGCGAAAAAGGGAACCCCTTGACGAGCAATTTGTTTTCAAAAAATGGAACTCGAAAAGTGACAAAACCGTGATGGAATCGTGATCGAAAAAGTTAAAAAATTCTAAATATATCCGTGGGTTACTTGGAGTCAGACTGTTGCATTTCAGAGACGGCTTTTTGCTCCGAGACCAGTATATTCCCGCCACGGAATCGCTAATCCCACTGCGTTCACGCGGATGGATAAACCGCTTCAGAACAATGCAGCGGACTGAAAACTGGAGAATACAATATGAAGAAGATCTTGCTCGCCACTGCGGCACTCGTTGCCCTCGGTTCGGCCTCGGCGGTCGCAGCTGACCTGCCGGCCCGTACCTACACGAAGGCGCCCGCCTACGTGGCTCCTGTCTACAACTGGACCGGCTTCTACGTCGGTGCGCACATCGGCGCTGGATTCAACAGCAACGACAGCCTGAGCCAGGTCGGCTTTGCTCCGGCACTCGTCCGCAGCGGCGACAATGCGTCGTTCCTGGGCGGCGGTCAGGTCGGCGCTGACTATCAGTTCTCCCCGAATTGGCTGGTCGGTATCGAAGGTCAGATCAGCGGCCTTGCCAACAACAACCGCACCTTCAGCGACGGCGTTGCTGGCGGTGTGACCTTCACCGACAAGAACGATTGGCTCGCTTCGGTCACAGGTCGTCTCGGCTACGTCTGGGGTCCTGGGATGATCTACGCCAAGGGCGGTGTTGCATTCCGCGACAACAACAACTTCGCAGCTTCGGCAGCGGCGCTTCCTGCGGTAGTTGGCCAGAACGACACCGGCTACACGGTTGGCGGCGGTTTGGAGTACATGTTCGCTCCGGCATGGTCGGCGAAGGTTGAGTACCAGTACTACAACTTCAACACCACGACGGTCACCTCGACCGCAATTCCAGCTTCGTTCAGCTACCGCGACGACCTTCACACTGTGAAGCTCGGCGTGAACTATCACTTCAACTGGGGTGGCCCGGTTGTCGCGCGTTACTAAGAACCGCGTCGCCTGAGTTTCTTAGGACTATCTTGAAGGCCGGCTCGATGAGCCGGCCTTTTTGTTTTCGGCCCTGCAAGCGGCGCCGTTATTGCCGCTGCAAAAGTCGGCGGTTGATGATTCCGGTTTGGTACTGGAAATCTCTGGCTGTTCTTCCTATGTTCTGATTTGCTCCAATACAAGACCGGCGAGCAGTTCCGGCGTTTCCGGAAACCCGCCTTTGTTGCGCTGAGCGCGCCCGGAACGCCTGACTATGGACGAAGTAATCAAGGCCAATCGAAAGACCAGTATGCGCGCGATTACCGTTCGCGGCGCGCGTGAGCACAACCTCAAGAACGTCGATCTGGAAATCCCCCGCGACAAGCTGGTCGTTTTCACCGGCCTGTCAGGATCGGGGAAGTCATCGCTCGCATTCGACACCATCTACGCCGAAGGCCAGCGCCGCTACGTCGAGTCGCTGTCAGCATACGCGCGCCAATTCCTCGAGATGATGCAAAAGCCGGATGTCGATCAGATCGACGGCCTGTCGCCCGCCATTTCAATCGAACAGAAGACGACGTCCAAAAATCCCCGCTCGACCGTCGGCACCGTCACCGAGATCTACGACTATATGCGTCTGCTTTGGGCACGCGTCGGCGTTCCCTACTCGCCTGCGACGGGTTTGCCGATTGAAAGTCAGATCGTTTCGCAAATGGTCGATCGCGTTCTGGCGCTACCCGAAGGCACGCGGCTGTATCTGCTCGCACCCGTCGTGCGTGGCCGCAAAGGCGAGTATCGCAAGGAACTCGCGGAATACTTGAAGAAAGGATTCCAGCGGGTCAAAATTGACGGTGCGTTTCACGAGCTGGCGAATGCTCCGACACTCGACAAGAAATTCCCGCATGACATCGATGTTATCGTCGATCGCATCGTCGTCCGTCCGGATATCGCGCAACGCCTGGCTGAATCCTTCGAGACGGCGCTGAAACTCGCAGAAGGTCTTGCGGTCGTCGAATACGCCGACGCCGCGGGTGGCGACGCTGCGGCGGAGAAAAAATCGGACAAGAAAACAGCGAAAATCCACGACAAAAGCGGGCCCGAGCGCATTCTCTTCTCGGAGAAGTTCGCCTGCCCCGTCTCAGGATTTACGATTCCCGAAATCGAACCGAGGCTGTTTTCGTTCAACAATCCCTACGGTGCCTGCTCGGAATGCGGTGGCCTCGGTGTCGAGGAACACATCGATCCAGACCTGGTCATTGCCGACAAGGACCTGACGTTGCGCAAGGGCGCGATTGCCCCATGGGCAAAATCCTCGTCGCCCTACTATCTGCAGACGCTGCAGGCTCTGGCGAAGCACTATAAGTTCACGCTGGATACCAAGTGGAAGGACCTTCCGAAAAAAACGCAAACGGCAATCCTCGACGGATCCGGCGAAGACGATATCAAGTTCTCCTACGAAGACGGTGTGCGGTCATACGACACCAAAAAGCCTTTCGAGGGCGTCGTTACAAATCTGGTGCGGCGCTACAATGAGACTGAAAGCGAATGGGCGCGCGAAGAGCTCGCGAAATATTTTCACGACGTACCGTGCGAAGCCTGCCACGGCTATCGGCTGAAGCCGGAAGCTCTCTGCGTCAAAATTGGTGGCAAACACATCGGCGAAATCTCCGAGCTGTCGGTACTGCGCGCGCTTGAATGGTTCGACAGTGTCCCGAAATCACTCAACAAGCAGCAAAATGAAATCGCAACCCGCATCCTGAAAGAGATTCGCGAGCGGCTGACCTTCCTGCTCGATGTCGGGCTGAACTACCTCACTTTGTCGCGTGCCGCCGGCACGCTCTCAGGCGGCGAAAGCCAACGCATCCGCCTGGCGTCGCAGATCGGTTCGGGCCTGACCGGCGTTCTATATGTGCTCGACGAACCGTCCATCGGACTGCATCAGCGCGATAATGCCCGGCTGCTCGATACGCTGCGCAGGCTTCGCGACCTTGGCAATACCGTCATTGTGGTCGAGCACGATGAAGATGCAATCGTCTCGGCAGATCACGTCGTCGATGTCGGACCCGGCGCCGGCGTTCATGGCGGCAGCATCGTCGCTCAGGGCACGCCGCAGCAGGTGATGGACAACGCGAAGTCGCTGACCGGAAAATATCTGACCGGCGAAATGTTCGTGCCGATCCCGGAGCGACGCCCACCGAACCATCGGCGAACGATCAAAGTCATCAACGCTCACGGCAACAACCTCAAGAACGTCTCGGCTGAAATTCCGCTGGGATTGTTCACCTGCGTGACCGGAGTTTCCGGTGGCGGCAAATCGACTTTGCTGATCGACACGCTCTACAAATCGATTGCCCGCAAGCTCAATAATGCAAGCGAAGGCCCTGCGCCGCACGATCGCATCGAAGGCCTTGAGCATATCGACAAAATCATCGACATCGACCAGTCGCCGATTGGCCGCACGCCGCGCTCGAATCCCGCGACCTATACGGGCGCGTTCACTCCGATCCGCGAATGGTTTGCCGGCCTGCCGGAGGCCAAGGCGCGCGGATACGAACCGGGGCGCTTCTCGTTCAACGTCAAAGGTGGACGGTGCGAGGCCTGCCAGGGCGACGGGTTGATCAAGATCGAAATGCACTTCCTGCCGGACGTTTATGTGACCTGCGACACCTGCAAAGGCAAGCGCTACAACCGCGAAACGCTCGAAGTCCTGTTCAAAGGCAAGACCATCGCCGACGTGCTGGACATGACCGTCGACGAAGCCGCCGAGTTCTTCAAGGCGGTGCCGCGCGTGCGCGAAACGTTCAAGACTCTTCAGCGAGTCGGTCTCGGCTACATTCACGTCGGGCAGCAAGCGACGACGCTATCGGGCGGCGAAGCACAACGTGTGAAGCTCGCCAAGGAACTCAGCAAACGCGCGACCGGCCGCACGCTTTACATTCTCGACGAGCCGACGACGGGCCTGCATTTCCACGACGTCGCAAAGTTGCTCGAAGTGCTCCATGAACTTGTCGCGCAGGGCAACAGTGTCGTGGTGATCGAACACAATCTCGAAGTCATCAAGACCGCCGATTGGGTGATCGATCTCGGCCCCGAGGGCGGCGATGGCGGCGGAGAGATCGTGGCTTGGGGGCCGCCGGAAGACATCGTCAAAGCGCCACGCAGCCATACTGGCAAATTCCTAGCGTCCGTTCTCAAGAAAGGGCGCGCAAGCAAGAGGCGTAAGGCAGAAGAAGCGGCCGAATAAATTAAAAAAGAGAGGCGCGCTTATGCCCGACGTCATCGACAACAAATCTCTCAATCGATTCGAACTCAACGTCGACGGAAGCGTTGCGTTCGCGACCTACCGGCGATCGCCCGGCATTGTCGTCATCACGCATACCGAGACGCCAGCAGCGTTGCGAGGCCGCGGCGTTGCTTCACGTTTGGTTACGGGAGCGCTTGAACGCATTCGCGAGGAAGGATCGAAGGTTGTCGCAGGCTGCGGCTTCGTCGTCGATTTCCTCGGAAGTCATCCTGAGTATTCGGATATCCAAGCGTGATATAAATCGACGCACAAAAAGCCCGCCTTACGGCGGGCTTCTCTTCAACTCGTTGCAGTACTCAAACGATCTTGATCGACATGTCTGGCAAGCCGTCGAGCTTGCATAGGAGAACGTCGCCCTTCACCACCGGACCGACATTCTCTGGCGTGCCGGAATAGATGATATCGCCAGCTTTCAACTCAAACGCTTCGGACAGTTTCGAAATCTGTTCGGCGACGCTCCAGATCATCTTTTCGAGATCGGAATTCTGCCGAACCGTTCCGTTCACAGCGAGCGAGATTGCGCCCTTAGTGAAATGGCCCGTTTTCGACGCAGGCTGAAGCGGGCCGAGCACTGCGGCGTGATCGAAGCTCTTGCCGATTTCCCAAGGCTTCTTGAGTGCCGACATTTCGTTCTGCAGATCACGGCGGGTCATATCGAGGCCAACCGTGTAGCCGTAAACGCAATCCAGCGCTTTCTCCGTCGGAATATTGGTGCCACCGGATTTGAGGGCGGCGACCAGCTCGACTTCGTGGTGATAGTTCTTCGTCAGCGACGGATACGAATGTTCGCCGACGGTGCCAATGTCGACCACTTGAATCGCATCCGTCGGCTTCTGGAAGAAGAACGGTGGTTCGCGATTCGGATCCGATCCCCGTTCGATCGCATGCGCGGCATAATTGCGCCCGATGCAATAGATGCGGCGGACCGGAAATACCTCGTTCGAACCGGCAATCGGAATCGTTGCCTGCGCAACGGAAAAGATAGCCTTGGGGCCCGGTTGCGCTTCGGCGCTGCTCGCCGTCGCTGCGCCCGCCAGCGCCGCTGCGCCGGCGCCGAGTACGGTTCTGCGATTGATGCTGTCCATGTGGTTTCCTCTTTGCGCGATTTTGCGCGTTGCTGTTGTCGTCGAAAAGTGAGCCGCTTCTTGAGGCGGCATGCATGTATTGCTAAGGCCGCGGGGCTTCAGAGCGCAGCGACTGGCATTTTGTATTACGAGGCAGCTCGTTTGGAAAGCGTTGCTGTAAACCGCGTCGTGTGCAGCGCAACGAAAAAGGCCCGCACCGAGCGGGCCTTTCGATTGGTTCGGATCGGTACTCTGTCAGTGCTTGGCAATATCAGGCGGCAGTTTTCCGCCGTTCGCCGCCAATTTGTCCATCACTTGCTTATGAAGCCAGATATTCATCTTGGCTGAATCGTTCATATCGCCAGTGAAGCCGAGTTCCTTAGCGAGTTCCTTGCGCGCGGTTTGGCTGGAATCGATGTCGAGCGCTTTCATCAAGTCCACGATGGAGTGGCGCCAATCGAGCTTTTCGCCCTTTGCAGCAACCGCCTTGTCGAGGATTGGGGCGACGTCGACGGTCGGCATTCCCGACGAGCCTGCGCCACCCGCCGGCGTCGCCGCATCGGCCTTAGTGCCGAAAATGGCGCTCATAATCTTTCCAAAGATGCTCATTCTAGTACTCCTGATAACCAGTCGATTTGTAGAGGTCTGGCTCATATTGCCCGGTTTGCGACGTCGCAGCGTCGACCGTGTTGCCAGTCTAGACGGGACACCTTCCATTGCCAATGCGCGATTGCAACTGAAAATATTGGCGTTAGTCGCGATTGGGACAATTTGCCGTTTGTGTCAGAATTAAGCGTGCTAGATTCAAGCACAGTTCGTGGACGCGCCCCCAAATTTTTGCGCGCAATCCAATGAGGCAGTCTCATGGTTATAAAATCGATAGGGTCGGAATTTCGCCGCTCGCAGCCTGCGGGCACATTTGCCGTCAACAAAATTCAAATCGCGGACCTGTTCGATGCTCTGCGCGCAGGTTGGGAAGACTTCAAGGCCATTCCCTCCCACGCGGTGATGCTAGCGATCATCTATCCTGTCCTTGGCTTGGTGCTCGCGCGCTTTGTCCACGGGCTGGCGATATTGCCTTTGTTGTTTCCGCTTGCCGCAGGCTTTGCACTGGTGGGACCTTTCGCCGCGCTTGGTCTATACGAGCTCAGCCGGCGCAGGGAGATGGGCGAAGAGCCGAGCGCATCTGACGCATTTCAGGTGTTGAAATCCCCCGCTATCGGATCAATCCTCGCATTGGGTGTTGTGCTGCTCGTGTTGTTCTTGGTCTGGCTTGCGTCGGCTCAATCGATCTATCGCGCTACTTTCGGCTACACGCCGGCAGCCGATATTCCCGGATTCTTCAATCAGGTCCTCACCAGCGATCTTGGCCACAAGCTGATACTCGTCGGCTGCGGTGTCGGGTTCGTATTTGCGGTGGTGGCCCTTTGCATCAGCGTCGTCTCCTTCCCGCTTCTGCTTGATCGCGATGCCAACGTTGCAGATGCCGTGCTCACATCGGTGCGAGCGGTCGCGGACAATCCGGTAACGATGGCGGCTTGGGGGTTGATCGTGACCGCGCTGCTCGTTGTTGGAACGATCCCCTTCTTTCTGGGCCTGACGGTAGTCATTCCGGTGCTCGGGCACGCAACCTGGCACCTTTATCGAAAGCTGATTGCATAGGCTGGGTTGATCTGCAAACGAGCTTTCTCGCGGTCACAAATCTGATATGAACCGCGCAGATGTTCGACGCGGTAGTTTTTGCGGGCGGTGGTAATCGCTGTTATTGGCAGGGCGGCTTCTACGAGGCCGTCGCAGATCGGATTGGCCTTTCTCCAAGTCTGGTTGTCGGCGCAAGCGCCGGAGCATTCGCTGCAACCTATTCGTTGCTCGATGCCGGGCCAGAAACGCGGGCGCGCGTGATCGGTGCATGCGACCCCTCGCTGAAGAATTTCGATTTTGCCGCATGGCGCGCAGGCGGTCCGCTCTGCCCAGTCGGGCCGATGTACAGAGAACTACTGAAGCAGACTATCGATGATAACACTTTCGCGCGGATGAATGCCCTCACCGATATGAGAATTGCAATCGCGCGGTTGCCTCGTGGGCTATCGCCGGTTCTTGGGGCGGCTATTGGCATTGGCGCCTACCAGTTTGAGAAGAAGCTTTTCCATCCGGTCCATCCAAAGCTCGGACGCGCGCTTGGCTTTCGTCCTGAATTCGTGGCTGCCCGCAACTTGGAAAGCGCGCAGCAATATCGCGATGCTTTGATGGCAAGCAGCGGTGTGCCGCCCTTCATGCCGGTGACATCGATTGGCGGAACCCCGGCTTTCGATGGCGGACTCGTGGATAACGTTCCGGTCGAACCGATCGCATCTATCGAAGCAGCAGGCGGGAGAACGCTGGTACTGCTGACGCGCCGCTACCGCAATCTGCCGCAGATTCAGGGCCGCACCTACGTACAGCCTTCGGAGAAAATTGCAGTGCGCCAGTTCGAAATCACGAACCCGCAAGGGATACGCGACGCATTCGAACTCGGTCTTAAGGACGGTTCAAATTTCGCCGCGTCACTCGTTTGATGAGGGACCGATTCTAGACTTAGCCATGCATTTTTGTCATAAAAAGTGCACAATTCAGCCCAAAGTTACGCTCGAGGTTCCAGCCGCGCGATTAGAATCATAGCCACAGTTCGATCAATGAGTGCTCAGTAATCTCCTCTGAAGCTCAGTATATGCTATTGTAGTTACTATCTTATTTGACATATTTCGTTTAGAATCCAGTTAAGTCGAAGCGCACCTACAGCTTGCTGAATTCTTAATCATTTCTTACGCGAGCTATGTTCAATTCTCTTAGCTGCATCGCAACATTCGCACTGCATCTGCGAAGAATCATCCCCTATATTGTGACGAACGGTTCGGTTCTGTGAAGAGCTGAATCGCGAATTCGAAGGAGAATACCAATGCTGCTCTCATTTATCCGCGCGATCCAGGCGTTCCGGGACTATCAGCGCAACGTCGCCGAGCTGTCGCAGTTGAGCGATCGCGAGCTGGCCGACATCGGGCTCGACCGTTCGGACATCCAGCGCGTCGCCGCTGGTGCCTACAACGGCTAACCGCCGTCTGACATAAGTGTACGATTGCGCCCGCAGACAGCGGGCGTTGTCGTGTCCGGGGGCAGGAAATCCAGTCCGGCCGACTGACCGGGCCTCCGCGCTGGTCCGAATTGGAACAGCGCTCGCTCATAGGCCGCGTTGCGCCGCCCCTGCTCTGGCTCTAACTGTGAGCCATGACGGATACCCCCTCAAAATCGAACACGCTGCTCCACGCTGAACCGATCCACGTCATCGGCGGCGGTCTCGCTGGATCCGAAGCCGCCTGGCAAATCGCCAGCGCCGGCATCGATGTCGTGCTTCATGAGATGCGCCCGCATCGCACGACCGACGCGCACAAGACCGACAGCCTCGCAGAACTGGTCTGCTCCAATTCGTTCCGCTCGGACGACGCCGCCAACAACGCTGTCGGTCTCCTTCACGCCGAACTGCGCAAGCTGAACTCGCTCATCATGAAGAGCGCCGACGCCCATCAGGTGCCGGCCGGTGGCGCACTCGCGGTGGATCGCGACGGATTCTCGCACGCCGTCAGCGCCGCACTCACCGCGCATCCGCGAATAAAAATCCAGCGCGAGGAAATCGCGGGCCTGCCGCCCGCCGGCTGGCACAACGTAATCGTCGCGACCGGGCCTCTCACCTCGCCCGCGCTGGCCGACGCGATCCGCGCACTCTCCGGCGAGGACTCGCTCGCCTTCTTCGATGCGATTGCGCCCATCGTCCACAAGGATTCCATCGACATGGAAACCGCGTGGTTTCAGTCGCGTTACGACAAGGTCGGTCCCGGCGGCACCGGCGCGGACTACATCAACTGCCCGATGAATCGCGAGCAATATGACGCCTTCGTCGACGCACTGCTCGCGGGCGAAAAAACCGACTTCAAGGACTGGGAAACCGACACCCCCTATTTCGATGGCTGTTTGCCGATCGAGGTGATGGCCGAGCGCGGCCGCGAAACGCTGCGTCACGGCCCGATGAAACCTGTCGGTCTCACCAATCCGCGCGATCCGGACGTGAAGCCTTACGCTATCGTGCAGCTACGCCAGGACAACAAGCTGGGGACGCTCTACAATATCGTCGGCTTCCAGACCAAATTGAAATACGGCCCGCAGACGGATGTGCTGCGCATGATTCCCGGATTGCAGGACGCGGAGTTCGCGCGGCTCGGCGGACTTCATCGCAACACGTTTCTGAATTCGCCGAAGCTGCTGAATGAAACGCTGCAACTGCGCGCCGACACGCGGCTGCGTTTCGCGGGCCAGATGACCGGCTGCGAAGGCTATGTCGAATCTGCCGGCATCGGACTGCTCGCGGGTTTGTTCGCCGCATCCGACGCGCGCAACACCGCGCTCACACCTCCGCCCGCAACGACCGCGCTCGGCGCGCTGCTCAACCACATCACCGGCGGCCATATCGAGACGCTCGATGCCGGGCCGCGCTCGTTTCAGCCGATGAACATCAACTTCGGATTGTTTCCGCCGTTGTCAGTTGCGCCGAACAAGAAGCCGGACGGCTCGCGGCTGCGCGGGAAGGACAAGACCGTTGCGAAGAAGCAGGCGATGAGCGCGCGCGCATTGAGCGATCTCGACCGCTGGATCGCCGATCATCTGCAAACCGCTCGCGCGGCTTGAGTTTTCGCCTATCCCCGCGTGCAATGGCGAAACGGTGACGGACTTGGAATCGAAGGGCGAAAACGCGGCGGGATCGCGTCACACAGCCGAAGCGCGATTCAGTTTGAGATTTTCACGCAAGTTAACTTGACAGGCTTGATCTGAATTGAATCTCACCCCTTGAACGGCTTCGATCTCATCGCACGCCACAGCGTCCACAGCACTGCAAGCCGTGACATCAATGGCGGCGTGAAGGGATCGGCGGTCTCAAGTTGTTCCAGAATTCTTGCCGTCTGCATCAGCGGCAAAAACGCGACGCGCGCCTGAGGTGGAATGGCGGGCAGCATCGCCATCGCCTGATCAATTTGCCGCTGCGCCTCCTCACGCAAATGCGCGAGTGTCTCCTTTAAACCTTCGCTCGCCTGCCGCACAAAAATTTCTTCTGTCACTACGCCGTGCAATTTCATCAGATCGCCGGGCAGATAAAGCTGCCGCCGCGCCGCGTGACGCGGCAGCGCCATCATGATCTGCGTGAGCCCCTCGGCGATGCCGGCATGGTCGGCAGCGCGCGACACATCTGCGGACTCTGCTCCAAGAATTTTCGTGCGCATCTCATACAGCGTGCCCGCCGTATCGCGGCAATGCGCCTCAAGCGCCGCCATGTCCGGCATCGGATCGTCGTAGACATCGAATACATGCGCGTCGATCAGACGCACAAGTGTCTCGCGCGATAGACTGTATCTCTCAATGGCACGGAGCAATTCACTTGCGACCGGATTGCCTGCCGCATCGCCTGCGGATTTCCCTTCGATCACGTCGCGCCACCATTGCAGCCGCATTTCGCCGGCAATCGCCTGCGTGACGTGATCCCTCACCTGCGCGACTTCGGCGTTGAAGGCACCGAGCGCGAGCAGCCCGCGGCGGAATTCGACGGGTGCGAACAAGGCGGCGGCATAGGAGGTGAAATCGCGCGCGCGGACGAGCTGCGCGCAGAACGACGCCGAATAGGCCGGATCGCTCATCTCACCGCTCATGGCACCGCGATCAAGGCTGCCGCGACCTTGCGCCGCTCGCCGATCATGATGTTGTAGGTGCGCACAGCGGCACCTGTCTGCATCGCGTCGATGCCGATCTGAGCCTTACGAAAGGTCTCGCGCAAATCCGCAGGCGGCAGCCAGACTTCGGTGCCGGTGCCGATCAGGAGACTGTCGATGCCGGAAGCATTTTCAAGAACCTTCGCCAGCGAATGTCTGTCGATCTCGCTTGGGTCTAAAACACGCCACGCCCAGATCGCGTTGGGCAGGCATAGCAGCGAGCCGCGATGCGACATCTCGTCGAAGCGGAAACCGCCGTTGCCGTAGGCTTCGATCTGCGCGGATCGCGGAAGGTGTAGACCTTCAGGCGTTTCCGCCATTTCAGGGCTTCGACGGCTTGTCGTCGTCGGCGCTGCCGCGATTGAGGCCGACGCCGAGGTAGATCAACAGCGGCGCCGCGATGAAGATCGACGTATAGGTGCCGACCAGCACGACGCCGAACATCATGGTCGCGGTGAAGGAGTGGATCGCCTTGCCGCCGAATAAAAGCAGCGCGAGCAGCGCCAGCGTCACGGTGACGTGGGTGATGATCGAGCGCGACAGCGTCGAGTTGATCGAGGCGTTGAGCAAATCCGTCATCGGCATTTTCTTGTAACGCCGCAGCATTTCGCGGATGCGGTCGTAGATGACGACGGTATCGTTGAGCGAATAGCCGAGAATGGTGAGCAGCGCCGCGATGGATGTCAGGTCGAAGTCGATCTGCGTCACCGACATGAAGCCGAGCGTCAGCACGATGTCGTGGACGTTGGCGATCATGGCGCCGAGCGCGAATTGCCATTCAAAGCGGAACCACAAATAAATCAGAATGCCGAAGATCGCGAGCATCAGGCCGACGGTGCCGTAGGCCAAGAGTTCGCTCGACACGCGCGGGCCGACCACTTCGACGCGGCGATAGTCGACGGTGTCGCCGAGCGCGCCGCGGACCTTCTGCACCGCCGCCTGCTGCGCGGCATCGCCGCCGGGCTGTTCTGCAAGACGGATCAGAACTTCATTGGGGCCGCCGAACTGCTGCAACTGCACGTCGCCGAGACCGAGGCCGCCGATCTGCGAGCGCAGCGTCGCGATGTCGGCCGGGCCGGACTTGGTCTGGATTTCGAGCAGCGTGCCGCCCTTGAAGTCGATGCCGAAATTCAGGCCGTGGTAAAAATACAGAACGATGGCGAGGATCGACAGCACCGCCGAGATCGGAAACGAAATCCGGCGGAAGCGCATGAAGTCGAACTTGGTGTCGTCCGGCACGATGCGCAGCGCCGGGATCACGCCGTAGATGCTGAGCACCGTCAGCACGACGATGAAGATGGCGAGGCCGATGATGATTGTATGGGTCATGTTTCTTACATCGGCACGGTTTGCGGCCGCTTCCAGCGCACCCATGTCGCGACGATCAGGCGCGTGACGGTGAAGGCTGTGAAGACGGTGGTGAGAATACCGATGCCGAGCGTGACGGCGAAGCCGCGCACCGGGCCGGTACCGATATAGAACAGCACGATGGCGGCGATGAAGGTGGTGATGTTGGAATCGAGAATGGTCGCGAGCGCGCGGGAAAAGCCGGCGTCTATTGCCGAGATCGCGTTGCGGCCGCCACGGACTTCTTCGCGGATACGCTCGTAGATCAGAACGTTGGAGTCGACCGCGATGCCGACGGTGAGCACGATGCCGGCGATGCCGGGCAGCGTCAGCGTCGCGTTGAGCAGCGACAATACGCCGAAGATCATCGCGACGTTGATGGCGACCGCGACGTTGGCGAAAAAGCCGAACAGCCGATAGGTCAGCAGCATGAACACAACGACGAGGACCGAGCCGACATAGGACGCAAGTTCGCCGGCGGCGATGGAATCCTGACCGAGCCCCGGACCGACGGTGCGCTCTTCGATAATGGTCAGCGGCGCAGGCAGCGCGCCCGCACGCAACAGGATCGCGAGATCGTTGGCGCTCTGCACCGTGAAATTGCCGGAAATCTGGCCCGAGCCGCCGGTGATCGGCTCGCGGATCACGGGGGCGGAGATCACTTCATTGTCGAGCACGATGGCGAATGGCTGACCGACGTTCTCAAGCGTCGCCTGCGCGAATTTGCGCGCACCCGACGTGTTGAAGCGGAAAGAAACAATCGGCTCGCCCGAGCGCTGATCGAAACCCGGCTGCGCGTCGGTGAGATCGCCGCCCGACACCAAGACCTGCTTCTTCACCACATAAGGCGGCTTGCCTGCTTCCTGACTTTTCAGCAGTTCGGAATCCGGCGGCACGCGGCCCTGCTGCGCCTGATCCGCCGACACGGTGGTATCCACCATGCGGAAATCCATCTTCGCGGTCTTGCCGAGAATTTCCTTCAGCCGCGTCGGGTCCTGCAGACCCGGCACCTGCACCAGAATGCGGTCCGCGCCCTGGCGCTGGATCAAGGGCTCGACGGTGCCGAGATCGTTGACGCGCTTCTCGATGATCTGGATCGATTGCTCGACCGCCTGCCGCACGCGCTCGGTGATCGCGGCCGGCGGCAGCGTCAGGCGAATGAGACCGTTGCCTGCGTCACTCACTTCGACGGTGCGCTCGCCGCGCGTACCGGCAAGACCCGTCAGCGGCTGCGAAAGCTCTTTCAGCTTGGTCAGCGCCGTCGGCGCGTCGGTCGTATTGGTGATGCGCACTTCGACGGCGTCACCCTTGGCGGCGAGACCCGTATACGGAATCTTGTTGTCGCGCAGCACGCGGCGCACATCGTCGCGCACCTGATCGAGCTTGTCCTTCTTGACCGAACTGGAATCCACCTCAAGAAGGATGTGCGAGCCGCCCTGCAGATCGAGGCCGAGCACGACATGGCGCTGCGCCCATTTCGGCCAGCTCTTCACCTGCGCTTCGGGGAAGAAGTTCGGCACCGCGCACAGGCACACGAGGAGCGCGGTCAATATGACCGCCATCGCCTTCCATCGCGTAAAGTAAAGCATCGAGCTGTTCCGTCAGGTATTTACGTTCGGCGAACTTGAAGAAGTCAGTTCGCGTCATCCTTGGCCGGTTCGCCCTTGGTGCGCACGCCGGAGATCATCTGGCGCATCTGGCGGATCTTGATGCCATCGGCGATTTCCATTTCGATCTGGTCGTCGTCGACCACCTTGGTCACCTTGCCGACGAGGCCGCCATTGGTGACGACGGTGTCGCCGCGGCGGATGTTCTTCACGAGATCCTGATGGTCCTTGAGCTTCTTCTGCTGCGGCTTGAGAATCAGGAAATACATGATCACGAAAATCAGCGCGAACGGCAGCAGCGACATCAGCATGCTGTTGGTGTCGCCGGCACCTGCGGCCTGAGCAAAAGCGGGGGTAATCAGCATTTTTGGAGGGTCCTTCAAGGTCGCGCGCGGGGAACGGAAAGCGCGGCTGGGAACGGCCTTTGAGGGCCAAATTTGCGCGGACTATAGCGGCGGCACCCCTAAAAGCAACGCCGCCCCGGACCCCCTTTCCGGCGGCTTGCAGCGCCCCATACCGCTCGCTTAGGGTGCGGCGGCCAAGGATCACAGATGCCCAGAAAACCCGCCAAAAACGGCTCCAAAACAGTGTCGCGGACGGCTGCCAAAACAGCCTCCAAAGGCGCGGCAAAACGTCCCTCGAACGGCTCGCTGGACGAGCGCACCATCCGCGCGCTGGAGAGCATCGCCGCGAGCCTGAAAGCCTCCGCGCACGCACCGAATCCGCAAGCCCTGAAGACCGCCGACGCCTTCGTGTGGCATCCGGACGGACGCCTCGTGCCGGTGCCGCGCGTGTCCCGCGTCGATCTCAGCCTCCTAAAAGGCATCGACCGCATGAGGGATATTCTGATCGAGAACACCGAACGGTTCGCCAAGGGCCTGCCCGCCAACAACGCGCTGTTGTGGGGCGCGCGCGGCATGGGCAAGTCGTCGCTGGTGAAGGCCGCGCATGCCAGCGTCAACGCGCATACCGGCAAGGGCAAGCTCAAGCTGATCGAGATTCACCGCGAGGACATCGAGACGCTGCCGCTGCTGATGACGATTTTGCGCGACTCAGAATTCCATTTCATTGTGTTCTGCGACGATCTCTCCTTCGACGGCAACGACGCATCCTACAAATCGCTCAAGGCCGTACTCGAAGGCGGCATCGAAGGCCGCCCCGACAACGTCATTCTCTACGCGACGTCGAACCGGCGGCATCTCTTGTCGCGCGACATGATCGAGAACGAGCGCTCGACCTCGATCAATCCGGGCGAAGCGGTCGAGGAAAAAGTCTCGCTGTCGGATCGCTTCGGCCTGTGGCTCGGCTTCCACAAATGTTCGCAGGACGAATATCTCGACATGGTGCGCGGCTATTGCCGCCATTTCGGCGTGAAGATTTCAGACGCCGAGCTTGAGCGCGAAGCGCTCGAATGGTCGACCACGCGCGGCGCGCGCTCGGGCCGCGTCGCATGGCAGTTCACGCAGGAGCTTGCGGGACGGCTGGGTGTCAGGATGGGCGCGAAGTAGACGCCATCCGTCGTCCCGGCGAAGGCCGGGACCCATAGCCACAGAATGCAGTGATGACAAAGGAAGTCATCGCGATGCTACCGCAAAAATCTTGATAGTTTAGGGAGTATGGGTCCCGGCCTTCGCCGGGACGACGTAAGGATTGAACGGCCCCCTACGCCCCGCCAAGAAATTGGGTCGGATCGACGGCGGCTGATCCTTTGCGGATCTCGAAGTGGAGCTGCGGCGAACTCACCTCACCCGTCTGACCCGATTTGGCAATGACCTGGCCGCGCTTGATGCTATCGCCGCGCTTCACCATCAGCTCACTCGCGTGGGCATACGCGGTGACATATCCGTTGGCGTGCCGCACCAGAATCAAATTGCCATAACCCTTGAGTTCGTTTCCTGAATACGCAACGACGCCGTCTTCCGCGGCTTTCACCGGCGTGCCTTCCGGCACAGCGATGTTGATGCCGTCGTTTTGTTTTCCGTTGGTCTTTGCGCCGTAACCCGCGACGACGCGGCCGCGCGCGGGCCAGCGGAACGTCGGCAAGGCGTTGGTCGCATCCGCAGTCTTCACCGCCGACTCGGCAGGTTCGGGAGCGGTCTTTTCATTCGCGAGCGCTGCGCGCTGAGGCTGTTCGGTCGCGGCAACGGCAACAGGCTTTGTCGGCCCGGCCGGCGTCACCATCGCCTGCCTCGGTGTCTCGGTTGGCGCAACGGCTGCAACCTGCCCGCCCGGCACCTTGATGTGCTGGCCGATCTTAAGCTGCGTCGTCGTGGTCATGTTGTTGGCGGCGGCGAGCTGACCGACCGTGATGTGATTGCGGCGCGCGATGTTGTTCAGCGTATCGCCGCGATTGACGACATGGTTGCTCGACGGCATCGGGCCGCTCGCGCGCGTGGCCGGTGCGCTGGACATCGCAGGCGGAGCCGCCTGCGCGATGCGCTTCGGAATGATAAGCTGCTGGCCCGGCGAAAGCACGCGCGGTCCGTTGTAGCCATTGGCCGCAAGAATTTCGTGCGACGGCACGTTGTAGCGCCTGGAGATGATCTCAAGCGTGTCGCTGGTACCGACGATGATGGTCGTGCCGCCCTCGCGCGTGTAGGCGCGGGTTGCGGCAACAGACGGCGGCGTGACGCTGCCGGTGGATTCGATCGGCGACGACGAAGGCGGCGCGTAGGACGCAACGCCGCGTCCGCCGCCCGACGATACCGCAGGCCCGGACGGATAGGACAGCGGCGCGGACACCACGGGTGCGGACGTGTTCGACGAATAGCGCGGACGCGCATATTGCGGAAGCTCGCGCGGCTGCTGCTGCACGGAGCCGGTCGTTTCATTCTTCGACGCGAACGGGTTCGACCAGTCCTTGAAAGGATTCGACCATTGCGGCTCTGGATTGTTGGTGAAGCGCGACGAGGTGTTGGCGCTGCATCCGGCAAAGCCGAGCGACACAAGCGCGAGGACCGCAAGACGCGGTGCATGACGCGAGCTAGACAACTCGGCGAAGCGGGGCATGGTTACTCACGGTTACGCAACTGGCACGAATTTGAGTAAACACATCGCGAGTAAATAACTCTTTAACCCGCCGAATTAGCGTTTGGTGACAAAGGGTAAACCATCTTTACAGCTCGCGTGCGATGCCCTTCAGCGCAGGCACAAAGCGCACACCGAGCAGCTCCTGCCGCTCGAAAGCCTTCCCGCTCCGCCTGAAGCGCACCAGCGCCTGGCTGCCGTCGTGCGGGCCGACCGGCGCGATCGCAATGCCGTCCGGTTCGAGCCGCTCCAGCAAGGCCTGCGGCACCTCCTCCATCGCCGCCGTCACGATGATGCGGTCGAAGGTGCCGAGATTGGCCGGGACGTCGAAGCCGTCGCCGAGAACCACCTCGACATTGTCGTAACCGAGATCGGACAGCACGAGGCGCGCCCTATCCGCCAGCGTCCGGTAGCGTTCAAAGCTCACGACGTCGCGGCAAAGACGCGACAGGATCGCCGCCTGATAGCCAGATCCCGTGCCGATTTCGAGAACGCGATGCTCGGGCTTCAGTTGAAGCTGCTCGGTCATGTAGGCCACGACGAACGGCTGGCTGATGGTCTGGCCGCAAGCTATGCCGAGCGCGCTGTCACGGTATGCATCGGCGCGATCCAGCGACGACACGAACATCTCGCGCGGCACGTCGCCCATCGCCTTGAGCACGGCGCGATCGCTGATCCCGCGCTGGCGCAGGTTCAGCTGGAATTGCATTTTCTCGGATGATGGCGAGAGTGGCGGCATCGAGCGGCTGGTCTTGACGATGAGATAGTTGAGTAGTTTGAGACAAATACTGTCCGCTGCAATCTAAATCCAAGATGAACGGCGGAAATCAATCACATCGTGCAAAGCGTGTGAGTTGCAATTATGGTGGTGGCGCAGCAGGAATCGGATTGCTGCAAGGGAGCAAAATGTCAGCCAGCGTTCAATCGGCATCTCGGCGTTCTGTTTTTCTCGTCGAAGACGAGGTGATGATCCGCATGATGGTCGCCGACATGCTTGCCGATCTCGGTTACAGCGTCGCCGCCGAAGCCGGCGACATCGACGAGGCGGTGCGGCTTGCGCAGGCAACACAGTTCGACATCGCGATCCTCGACGTCAACGTCAACGGCAAGGTCATCACGCCGGTCGCCGAAGCCGTGACGATGCGCGGCCGCCCGTTTCTGTTTGCGACCGGCTACGGTTCAGACGGTTTGCCGGAAAAATTCCGCGACGTTCCGACATTGCAAAAGCCGTTTCAGATGGAAACGCTCCAGCGCGCGCTCGACGCGGCCTTCACCGACGAAGCCGCCTGATCCTACCTGAACGTCGTCTTCAATTTTTCAGCGAACGCAACGTCGGTGCGATCGAGTCTTAACGGCGTGACCGAGACGAAATTGTTGCCCAGCGCTTCCAGGTCTGTGCCCTCGCCCGGCGTATCGATCATCGCGAGCTTCTCGAACCCGATCCAGTAATACGGATTGCCGCGGCCGTCGCGGCGTTCATCGACGCGCAGGAAGCCGAGATTGCGCTTGCCCTGCCGTGTCACCACGATACCCTTCACGTCACCCGGCATGCACGCCGGAAAATTCACGTTGATGACGGTGTCCTTCGGCACGCCGAGCTTCATCGCGTCCTTGATGATGCCGGGGCCGAACTTCAGCGCGGTGTCCCATAACGGCTTGCTGCGCGTCTCCAGCGAGAATTCCTGCGACAGCGCGAACGAAGGTAATCCGAGGATGGTCCCCTCAAGCGCGCCCGCGATGGTGCCGGAATAGACCACGTCCTCGGCGACGTTGCGCCCGCGATTGACGCCCGACAGAACGATGTCCGGCATCTTGTCTTTCAAAATGAAGCGCGAACCCATGATGACGCAATCGGTCGGCGTTCCTCTGACCGCGAAGTGTCGCTCGCCGACTTCGCGCAGGCGCATCGGATCGTTCAGCGACAGCGAATGCGACACGCCGGATTGATCAAGCTCAGGTGCCACCACCCACACATCCCCGGAAATCTTCCTGGCGATCTCCTCGATGATCTTGAGGCCCGGCGCGTGAATGCCGTCGTCGTTGGTGCAGAGAATTCGCATTTTTCTTATTGGTCCTTCGCGATCTTCTTCAATCCACCCATGTAGGGTTGCAAAACATCCGGCACCGTGATCGAACCGTCGGCCTCTTGATAAGTTTCCATCACCGCGATCAGCGCGCGGCCCACCGCCGTGCCCGAACCGTTCAGCGTGTGGACGAAGCGCGGCTTGCCGTCCGGGCCGCGCGAGCGCGCATCCATGCGGCGCGCCTGAAAATCGCCGCACACCGAGCACGACGAAATCTCGCGATACATGCCATTCTCGCCTTGCCCCGGCATCCACACTTCGATGTCGTAGGTTTTCTGCGATGCAAAGCCCATATCGCCGGCACACAGCGTCATCACGCGGTAATGCAGATCGAGCTGCTTCAGCACTTCCTCCGCGCAGGTGAGCATGCGCTCGTGCTCGGCTAGCGATTGCTCCGGCGTCGTGATCGAAACAAGCTCCACTTTTGTGAACTGGTGCTGGCGGATCATGCCGCGCGTGTCGCGCCCCGCAGCGCCCGCTTCGGCGCGGAAGCACGGCGTCAGTGCCGTGAGGCGCATCGGCAATTCTTTTTCATCGACGATGGAGTCACGAACGAGGTTCGTCAGCGGCACTTCGGCAGTGGGGATGAGCCAGTAGCCCTGTCCTTCCACTTCAATCGAGCCAGCAGCGAACTGATCCTCGCGAAACTTCGGCAATTGCGCCGTGCCGAACATCGCATCGTCACGCACCAATAGCGGCGGATTGACTTCGGTGTAGCCGTGCTCTCCGGTGTGCAGATCGATCATGAACTGGCCGATGGCGCGCTCCAGACGCGCCAGACCCTTTTTCAGAACGACAAAGCGCGCGCCGGACAATTTTGCCGCCGTCTCGAAATCCATGAAGCCTAGGCTCTCGCCCAGCTCCACATGCTCCTTCGGCTTGAATGCATAATTGCGCTTCGCGCCGAATTCGCTTTTTTTGACGTTGCTGTGTTCGTCGGCACCAATCGGCACTTCGGCGAGCGGCAAATTCGGAATCTGCGCCAGCAGCGTCTTGAGTTCGTCCTCGTATCCTTTCGCGGCCTGCTCCATGTCGGGCAGCTTCGCTTTCAGCTCGTTGACTTCGGCCATCAGCGCGTCGGCGCGCGCATTGTCCTTGTTCTTCTTGGCTTCGCCGATTTCTTTCGACGCTGAATTGCGCCGCGCGAGCGCGGTCTCGGAGTCCTGAATGGACTTGCGGCGCTGCTCGTCGATGGCAAGCAGTTGCGCCGACTGCGCTTCAAGCCCGCGCCGCTTCAGCGCGGCATCGAATGCGGCGGGATTGTCGCGAATGGCTTTGATGTCATGCATTGTTGATTCCGAATCGGAGAAGTCGCCGCGATCATACCTCACGTCGTCCCGGCGAAGGCCGGGACCCATAACCACTACGGGTTATGGTGGCAACTACATGCCAGCCAAAACATCATGCGCAAACGGCAGATCAGGGAGTATGGGTCCCGGCCTTCGCCGGGACGACCCGAAAATGGCTCGCAATGACAATTATTCGGCAGGCGTCGTAGCCGGAGGCGTTGGCGTACTGGTCGAAGCCTTCGCCGCCTTTTTCTCCACCATCGCAACCGCAAAGATCGAGCCCTCGTAGAGGACCAGCAGCGGGAACGCCAGCGAAGCCTGGCTGATGACATCCGGCGGCGTCAGCACGGCTGCGATAATGAACGCGACCACGATGAAATAGCGCCGCTTCTCGCGCAGCTGTTTCGCGGTGATGATTCCGATCCGGCCCAGCAGCGTCAGGATCACCGGCAATTGAAACGCGATGCCGAAGGCGAAGATCAGCGACATCATCAGCGACAGATATTCGCCGACCTTCGGCAGCAAAGCGATCTGCGCCGTCTCGGCACCTGCGGCCTGCTGCATGCCGAGCGAGAAGCGGATCAGCATCGGCAGCACGACGAAATACACAAGCAGCGATCCGAGCACGAAGAAAAACGGTGTTGCGATCAGATACGGCAGGAACGCGCCGCGCTCATGCTTGTACAAACCGGGTGCCACGAACTTGTAGATTTGCGCAGCGACGATCGGGAACGAAATGAAGCCAGCGCCGAACAGCGCGAGCTTCAGCTGCGTGATGAAATATTCCAGCAGCGCGGTGTAAATGAATTTCGAATTCTCCGGCCCGGCGACCCACACGAACGGCCACACCAGCACATTGTAGATTTGCTTGGCGAAGAAGAAGCAGATCACGAACGCCACGCCGAATGCGAGCAGCGCCTTGATGAGCCGCGAACGCAACTCGATCAGATGATCCATCAACGGGGCTTTGGAGGCCTCGACTTCATCGACGCTCATGACGCTTTGGCGTCCGGCAGTTTGGGCGACGTTGTGTTGGCGGCATCCGGCTCGATCGCCGGAATGCTGGATTCAGCCTCGGACTCTTTCGATGTCATCAGCGGCTGATCGATCTTCAGCGCGTCTTCGGCTTGCTTCACCGAGTCGCCCGCGAGATTGGCGAGCAGGTTTGTCGGCGACAGATCCTTCGCCATGCCGGCGGCATCGTCGAAGGTTTTCTTGATGTCGGCCATCTCGGCTTCGCGCATCGCCTCGTTGAACTGGCCTTGGAAGTCGGAGGCCATGCGGCGCGCCTTGCCGACCCATTGTCCGATCATGCGCAATACGCCCGGCAATTCCTTCGGGCCGATGGCGATCAGCGCGACGACCGCGATGACCAGCAACTCACTCCACCCGATGTCGAACATGGATCAATCCGCTCGCGGAATTCTTTTCCGCCGTCAGAACGCGAGGCGCTCGGCCTCAGACGATCTTGCTGCCGGCTTCGTTGCGCGACGAAACGGCGCCCGGCTGGTTGTCGATCGAGCGCGGCTCGTCCTTCTGGGCCGGCTTGTCGTCGTCCGCCATGCCCTTCTTGAACGCCTTGATGCCCTGCGCGACGTCGCCCATCAGGTCAGAAATCTTGCCACGGCCGAACAACAGCAGGACGACGCCGATCACGACGATCCAGTGCCAGATGCTAAACGAACCCATGCTGTCTTCCTCCAAGCGCGCAGGCGAGTTGGACCCGCCATTTCTGGAGGGAAACTAGGCTTCGGAGGTGTCAAAAACAAGGACTTAAGCCCGTTCCGCGACGGCATGAAGCATCGCGATACCGTGAGCGTTAACGCGACAAAAGACGGGTTCCGGACGGGCTGAAATCAGCCCGGAAATCAATCCTTGCCGCCCTTTTCCGGCTCGACATGAGGCGCCAGCGCGAGTTCAAGGTCGCCCGCCTCCAGCGGCTCCTCGTCGTCGCGCAGCGCCGGATCGTCGGACGGTGCCGGAACGTCGAAGCCGGTCGGCAGGCGCGTGTCGAGCAGCCCCGCGCCTTTGAGTTCTTCCAAGCCCGGCAGGTCGCCGAGCGTCTCCAGACTGAACTGCGACAGGAACGCTTCCGTCGTGCCGAATGTCAGCGGACGGCCTGGCGTCTTGCGGCGGCCGCGCGGACGGATCCAGCCGGTTTCCAAAAGCACGTCGAGCGTTCCTTTGGAAGTCATCACGCCGCGGATTTCCTCGATCTCCGCGCGCGTCACCGGCTGGTGATAGGCGATGATCGCGAGCATCTCGATTGCGGCACGCGACAGACGCCGCGTCTCGGTGCTTTCGCGCGTCATCAGCCACGCCAGATCGGTCGCGGTGCGGAAGGTCCATTTGTTGGCGACGCGAACGAGATTTACGCCGCGCATCGCGTAGTCGGCCTTCAAATGTTCGAGCGCGGCCTTCACGTCGAAGCCGTCGGGCAGACGCTTGGCCAGCGCCACCTCATCGAGCGGTTCGGTGGACGCGAACAGCAGGGCTTCGAGCAGGCGCAGTTCCTCGGCGCGCGCCGCGGCCTTCTTGCCGTGCTGCTCCACATGGTCATCCCGCTTGCGTGCCATGTTCGCTCTCGCCTGGCTCATTGCCTGGTCTCCTTCTTCCACTTAACTCAACTTCTCTTCCAATACGCGACTTAAAAACTACTCGGCCTGCGCTTCCGGCGCTTTCGCGCCCGGCGGGTTGTTGTCCTGATGCTTGCGGAAAAAAATCGGCGCGAACGCTTCCTTCTGGTGAATGTCCACAACACCCTCGCGCACGAGTTCCAGCGCCGCCGCAAAGCTCGACGCGAACACGGTAGCTTTCTGCGAGGGATCGATCACGTACTGCATCAGATATTGATCGAGTTCGCTCCAGTCGTCCGCCATGCCGACGAGGCGCTCCAAAGAGGCGCGCGCTTCCGACAGCGACCACACCGTGCGCTTGGCCATATGGACGGTTGCGAGCACGCGCTGCTGGCGTTGCGTGGCGTAAGCCGTGAGCAGATCGTAAAGCGTGGCAGTGTATTGCGGATGCTTGATGTGCGCGATGGGCTGCGGAAGACCCCGCGGAAACAGGTCGCGATTCAACTGCGGCCGCGTCATCAGGCGGTTGGACGCCTCGCGGATTTGCTCCAGCCGCCGCAGGCGCGTGGCGAGCGCGTTCGCAAGCTCTTCTGCGCTCGGCCCTTCGGCTTCCGGCGGCTCGGGCAGCAGCAGTCGCGATTTGAGATAAGCGAGCCACGCCGCCATCACGAGATAGTCGGCGGCAAGTTCGAGGCGCAGTTTGCGCGCGGCCTCGATGAAGGTGAGATACTGATCTGCGAGCGCGAGAATTGAAATCTTGGATAGATCGACCTTCTGCTGCCGCGCGAGCGTCAGGAGCAGATCGAGCGGACCTTCATAGCCTTCGACATCGACGACCAGCGCCGGTTCATCCGAACCGCGCGGCGATTCAGCGGGCAGACCCGTCTCGAATGAGATGACCTCCGCGCTCATGCCACCGCGCTCCCGCCAATCAGGCTGTCGAGCCGGGCGCGTCCAGCCGCGCGGTCGAATGCTTTCGGCAATTTGCGCGAGGTGAGCGCGCTCCGCGCACGCTCAAGCGCCCTGCCGTCGAGCATCGGCGCCTCGTCGGCGACCGCGATCATCTCGTCGAGCTTGCCGTTGCAGTGCAGGACCATGTCGCAGCCCGCCGCGACGATGGCGCGGGTGCGCTCACTGAGCGATCCTTCGAGGGCGTTCATGGACACGTCATCACTCATCAACAGGCCTTGAAATCCAATCGAGCCGCGAATCACCTGTTCGATGATTGTGGCAGATGTCGTTGCCGGATGGACGGCATCGAGGGCGCTAAACACAACATGTGCCGTCATCGCCATCGGCAAATCCGCCAACGGCAAAAACGCCGCAAAATCGGTCTTGGCAAGCTCCGAAACCGTCGTATCGACAGTCGGTAATCGAAGATGGCTGTCGGCTGTGGCCCTTCCGTGGCCGGGAATGTGCTTGAGCACCGGCAGAACGCCGCCGTCCATCAGGCCACTGGTCACGGAACGGGCGATTTCGGCAACTTTCCGCGGCGAAGTTCCATAGGCGCGGTCGCCGATCACGGCATCCGCACCCTCGACCGGCACGTCGGCGAGCGGCAGGCAATCGACATCGATGCCGAGTTCCGCAAGGTCCGCAGCGATCAGGCGCGACGACAGATACGCTGCCTCCAGCCCCTGCTCCTTATCGCGATCGTAGAGCGATCCGAATACGGCTCCGGGCGGATATGTCGGCCAATGCGGCGGCGACAGGCGCTGCACACGTCCGCCTTCCTGATCGATCAGAACCGGCGCGTTCGGCTCACTCGCAAGCTCGCGCAATTCCGCGACCAGCGCCTTGACCTGGGCGGGCGTCTCGACGTTGCGTTTGAACAGGATGAAGCCCCACGGCTTGCGCTCGCGGATGAACGCGCGCTCGCCGTCGGTGATCGCCGTTCCTGAAATTCCGATGATGAATGCGCGGCAGGCCATCGCAGCGATGTGCCCGCTGTCCGCGCCGCGGTCAAGCAAAGCGCTGGCGGATTAAGGGTTTGAACCGCTCAATCCACAAACGGGATCAGTTGCGCTGAACGATGCACTGCCCGCCGGCGGCTTTCAGGTTGACGCAGAATTGCGTCGCTTCGTCGGTGGTTCCGAACGGGCCGACCAGCGCGCGATAGAACACGCCCTTGTCGCCCAAATCGGCACGGCGGATGGTCGCCGATTTCGCGCCGAGGATTTCGGAGTATTTCGACTGGATCGCCTTGAACGAGGTCTGCGCGTCGGCCTCGGTCTTCTGCGACGACACCTGCACATACGATCCTGCGGCGCCTGCGCTCGACGAACTGACCGAAGCAACCTTCTGTTTTTGCGCGGCTGGAGGCGCGCTTTGCGGCGTGAGTGCCATCGGACCGTTGCTGGCCGGCGCGGGCGTCGGCGCAACGCTGGCAACGGGCGCACGTGGAGCGGCTGGCGCCGGAGCCGGTTGAGGCGCGGGTGCAGCGGACGCAGTAGAGTCCGGCTGATCGGGACGGATCGTCAGCGTGCGGATTTTTCGCGGCTCCTCGCCGCCGGTCGTCACTGTACCGTTGCCGATACCGGCACCAGTCGGACGCATCGCGGTATTCGCGCTGGCTGCGTTCGGCGGATTGGCATTCTGGGTCAGCGGCGGAAACACGACGCGCGGCTGCGCCTTGCCGTTCACGTCGAGCGGCTGTTCCTCGCGCGACACCACGCGCTCGGCGGGCTTGTCGCCGACGCGATCATTGATCTGCTTGTCGCCCGCCGACGACATCACCTTGGTCGGACCCGTGTCCGCCTTGATGACGGGCGGCTCACCACTGCGCGGCGAACCGATGAAGGTGCGATAGCCGAATGCAGCTGCCGTTCCGACAACAGCCAAGAGCATCACGACGACAACCGACAACATTCCGCCACGGCGGCGCGGCGGCTCCTCGTCGATCTCGTCGTCATAGTGACGGTCGTCATAGTCATCGTTGGCGTAGCGGTCACGCGGCGTGGAAAACGGGGTGTCGTGGCGCGTCTCGGTTTCCGGCTGACCGAACAGCACGTCATCGTAACGCGCGTTGTTTGCGTCCATGCGCTGCGGTTCGAACCGCGGTGCCTGATCGTAGTGTCGATTGTTCTCGGCGTAGCGGTCGTCTCGGCGTTCGTTCTGATGCTCGTCGCCGTAAGCCGGGTCCAGGGTGGCGCGGACGTTGCGCATCCATGCCGGCGGGTTGTTAGCGTCGTCTTCGTAACGGCTGCCGTCGTCGTTGTCGTGAAACTCGCCGGGCTGCGCGGGCGGTTGTTCGCGACCAAAACTCGAGAATGGGTCCGTCTGTCCGATCAGTCGCGCGAGTTCCGCCAGCGGATCGCTTTCCGCGCGGCGCTGCTGCGGCGCTCCGTGCTGGTCGCGGCCGTAGCCGTCGTCCTGATATGGTTGGTCGCGATATCGATCGGCCATGTGACGCTGCATCCCCTCTCGGGAAGCCGAGCTTACACCCAAATGGCGAAGCGTCCGCTGTTTTTGCCGCCACGTATCCCCACGTGAACAGCCAAATCCCCTCTATCGCATCTCGTCTGGAGCGTGGACGCCGAGAACGGCAAGGCCAGATGCCAGAACCGAGACGACGCCCTGAACCAGAGCCAGTCGCGCGACGGTAATTTCTGCATCATTCTCAATAATGAAGCGTAAATGCGGCAGGTCCCGCCCCTTGGTCCACAGCGCGTGAAACTCGCTGGCGAGGTCGTAAAGATAGAAGGCGATTCTGTGGGGCTCGTGTGCAACCGCGGCAGCCTCGACGATCCGCGGGAACAGCGCAATCTGGCGAATAAGACTGAGTTCGACCGGGTCGCTGAGTCGCTCGATTTTCGCCGCCTTGAGGAACGCGATGCGTTTCACGCCATCCATCGGCAATGACGGAATCGTCTCGCGCGCGTTCTTGAAAATCGAGTGGCCGCGCGCGTGCCCGTACTGCACGTAGAACACCGGATTGTCCTTCGACTGCTCCAGTACCTTCGCCATGTCGAAGTCGAGCACCGCATCGTTCTTGCGGAACAGCATCATGAAGCGCACCGCATCCGAGCCGACTTCATCGACAACCTCGCGCAGCGTGACAAAATCGCCGGAGCGTTTCGACATCTTCACGGGTTCGCCGTTGCGCAGCAGTTTGACGAGCTGGACGATCTTCACATCAAGAGTGGCCTTGCCCGCAGTCACCGCCTTGATCGCCGCCTGCACGCGCTTGATGTAGCCGCCGTGATCGGCGCCCCACACGTCCACCATGGTGAGGAAGCCGCGGTCGAACTTGGTCTTGTGATAGGCGATGTCGGAGGCGAAGTAGGTGTAGGAGCCGTCCGACTTCTTCAGCGGACGATCCACATCATCGCCGAACGCCGTGGCACGAAACAGGGTCTGCTCGCGATCCTCATAATCTTCTACAGGTCCGCCTTTCGGCGGGGGCAAAACTCCTTCATAGATATCATTCTGCGCGCGCAACCATTCGATGGTCGCGCCGACCTGATCGAGCAAAGGATTACCCGGATTGCGTCCTGGCCTAACGAGGCGGCAGGCTTTTAGAAATGCAAGAATATGTTTTACGACGCCATCTGTTGCAGAGAAACCTTCTTTGCGAACGAGAGGACCAAGTTTGATAGCTCCAAAACTTGGATGTTTTTTTCGAAGAGATTCCACAGCATTTATTAATTCGGGCGTCCAAGTTCGCGCCGGGATCAGTCGCTTTGGGCGACCTTCAATAAGAGTTCGCTCCGAAAAGAATTTATCTTGTTTAATTTTGAGAGCTTTAAGGTCTTTCCGAATTTGCTTCATCATTTCAGAAATTGCTAATGCTCGGACCATCGGCAACCAGACGTCTTCCGGCAATGTGCTGAGTTTTGATCCATAAAACTTTTTCAGCAGCTTTCCGATCGGAACCAAATAGTCGCCGGGATACATCCCCTCTGAAATATTGAATGGCAGGTTGAGCGCTTGCTTGTATCGCTCGAATGCCGAGCGCGCGAGCACGTCCACCTGTGAGCCTGCATCGTTGACGTAGTACTCCTTCGTGACATCATAGCCTGCGAACGATAGCAGACTTGCAAGCGCGTCACCGAACACTGCACCTCGGCAGTGACCAACGTGCATCGGCCCCGTCGGATTTGCTGAAACATATTCAACGTTCACTTTTTCGCCGGAGCCCAAATCGCTGCGTCCATAACCGTCACCTGCAACTAGAACGGCTCGCAACGCGCCGAATAAGGTCTCATTTTTGAGCTTGAAATTGATAAAGCCAGGACCAGCAATTTCTACATTGGCAATAAAAGGATCCTGCCTCAGTTGCGTTACATAATGGTCCGCGAGCATTCTCGGTGGCATGCCCGCCTCTTTCGCAATAACCATGGCAACGTTGCTGGACATATCACCATGACTAGGATCGCGGGTTGGCTCTACTACAAACCGTGAAAAGTCGATTGTAGAAGGCAGAACGCCAGACTGCACCAGTGCGTTGTTTGCACTCGCTACACTGCTCTTTATCGTTAGGTATATATTGCTGAGTTCTTTAGCCATTGAGTCTACCATCGAGGCATTGGCCGCCTAACGCAATTCAGGGGTCGAGTCAAAAAGTCTCTTGTGCTCGTCCATCGCAAAACGGTCCGTCATGCCCGCGATGAAATCGCCGATCCGCCGCGCGCGGCTCGGATCGTCGTCGTTGCCGATTTCCGACAGCCATTGCGCGGGGAGATCGCTCGGCCGCGTCTGATAGCGCGCAAACAGATCGCGCACGACCCCTTCGGCATCGTTCATCACCCGCGTCACGCGGGCGTGGCGATACATACGCTGAAACAGAAAGTCCTTGATCGCCTTTTCATCGCACGCGGCCTCGTCCGAAAACGCGACCAGCGTGTCGTCATGGTCGCGAACGTCCCCAGCGGAATTGGGTTTTGCCGCCTCAAGCCGCCGCGCCGTTTCAAGCGACACCGAATTGATCAGATAGGAAATCAGCTCGCGCACCAGCTCAGCGCCGTGTCGCTGATCGTCGAGGCCCGGATAGCGCGCTTCGATGCTGGCATTGATCTGGGCGATGCGGGGAATGACGTTGAGGCCTTCCACACGAAACAATCCGGCGCGTAATCCGTCGTCGATGTCGTGTGCGTTGTAGGCGATGTCGTCGGCAATCGCCGCGACCTGCGCCTCTAACGAAGCGTAGCTCCACAATTCCAGATCGTGCTTGCGGACATAACGCGCAATCTCAAGCGGCACGCCCTCCTCGCGATAACGGCCGATCGCGTTGCCGTTGCGGTCGGTCATCGGCCCGTTGTGCTTGACGATGCCTTCGAGCGCCTCCCATGTCAGGTTCAGGCCGTCGAACTGCGGATAGCGCCGCTCGAGCGCGGTGACGACGCGAAGACTCTGCGCGTTGTGATCGAAGCCGCCGTGACCTTTGAGGCAGGTATCGAGCGCGCGCTCACCGGCGTGGCCGAACGGCGGATGACCCAGATCGTGCGCGAGCGCCAGCGTCTCAGTGAGGTCTTCGTCGAGGCCGAGTTGCCGCGCCAGCGCGCGCGCGATTTGGGCCACTTCCAATGTGTGCGTCAGGCGGGTGCGATAGTGATCGCCTTCGTGGAACACGAATACCTGCGTCTTGTGTTTGAGACGCCGGAACGCGGTCGAATGGATCACGCGGTCGCAATCGCGCCGGAAATCGCTGCGCGTACGACTTTTATCCTCCGCGAACAAGCGCCCCCGGCTGGCACCGGGATCGGAGCCATAGGGCTTGCGGGGGGCAGCCATTCCGACGGACATTCGCGTTATTCTACTCTCTGGCCTTTGATTCTTCGCTTCGCGGCACTTAACTATGCCCTATCGGGACGTTCAAATCCCCTCGCAAATCCCGTGTCGGAGACGACGATGACAACCGAAGCTGCCACGGCCCCTGTGACCATTTCGGCGAACGCCGCCAAGCGCATCGGGCAGATACTCAAGTCCGAAGGCGGCGGCGCGATGCTGCGCGTCAGCGTCGAGGGCGGCGGTTGTTCGGGCTTTCAGTACAAGTTCGACATCGAGCGTGCGAAGGCCGACGACGATCTTGTGATCGAACGCGACAACGCCGTGGTGCTGGTCGATCCCACGTCAGTTCCGTTTCTCGCGGGCTCCGAAGTCGATTTCGTCGACGATCTGATCGGCGCGTCGTTCCGCGTCGTCAATCCGAATGCAACCGCGTCATGCGGCTGCGGCACGAGCTTTTCGATTTAGAAAACTCTAATTCCCTTGAATTGAAAACTCGCTTCGACGCAGGCGCGATCGGACTCCCTCTCCTGTTGGGAGAGGGTTGGGGTGAGGGCGTAGAATCTATCGGGAGAGCATACCCCCTCACCCGCCGCGCTTCGCGCGTCGACCTCTCCCCACGGGAGAGGTGAAACAAGGCCGAACTCATTCCGTCGAAATCATTTGCTTGCAAACAAACGCTTCGCATTGCCGTTCGCGATCTTTGCCGCAACCTCCGGCGGCAGTTGCACGAGCCAGCCGCGATACTCCGCCATCGTCTCGCCGTAGCTCGCCCAGCGCTCGGGCACCCACGTATCCGAGCCGAGCAGAAAGCGATCCGGGAACCTCAAAAACAGCGCGCGCCATTCCGGCGTCAATTTTCCGCCGCTCGTGATGCCGCTGCGATAGGATAGTTCGCCCCACAGCATCGGATATTTGGTCAGCATTTCGGCGACGCGCTCGGTCGAAAGACCGAAGCCGGTATGCGCCCAGACGATCCGCGCCTTCGGATTGTGCGAGAACAAAATCTCGACGGCCTCGTCGTCGGAATGCGCGTGCAGATAAAGATCGTGCTCGACGGCAAAGTTCACCGTCTTCTTCACCCATTCGGTGGCGGCTGCCTTGCCCGAAACGTGAAACTCACCGATGCCGCGATAGTAGCCGCGCTTATATTCGTCCTGAATGAGATCGAAGATCGTGGGATCGTTGAACCAGGTCTGGATGTCGGGGCGGACGCGGTAAGGACGAATGAACGGAACGATCCACAGATCGCCGGTCTTGCCGCCGGCCTTGGCATCCATCAGCGCGATGGTTCCGGTGTTGGGGCGGCTGGTTGAGAGAATCCCTGTGACGCGGTTCTTCTTGAACACGCCGATGACTTCATCGACCGTGTAATACGGTTTCGGCTCCCAGTTGTAGTGCATATGCGCGTCGAAGATTTCGATGGGCTCTTCGGCTGCACGCAGACCCGCACTTGTGGCGAGCACCGCAACGAAGACAATCGCACTCCATCTTGCAATGCGCATGTCCTACTCCGCTGCCGCCACGCGCGGACGGCGCTTGGCTTCGTTCTCCGCCAGCGTCGGATCGAGACGCCGCTTCAGGCGACGATCGATACGGTCGAGATAGATGTAGACCACAGGCGTGATGTAAAGCGTGAGAAGCTGCGACACCAACAAACCGCCGACAACAGCAACACCGAGCGGCTGGCGCAGTTCGGCACCCGCACCCGCACCAAGTGCAATCGGCAGCGTGCCGAAGATCGCGGCGAACGTCGTCATCATGATCGGGCGGAAACGCAGCAGCGCTGCTTCGCGGATCGCATGCTCGGCGCTGAGACCCGCAGCACGCCGCTCGATGGCGAAGTCCACCATCATGATCGCGTTCTTCTTCACGATGCCGACCAGCATGACGATGCCGATCATGGCGATCACGGACAGTTCCATGCCGAACAGCATCAGCGTCAGGATCGCGCCGATGCCCGCCGACGGAAGACCCGAGATGATCGTGATCGGATGGATAAAGCTCTCATAGAGAATGCCGAGAATGACGAACGCCGCGAACACGGCGGCGAGAATGAGGATGCCCTGCCCGCGCAACGAATCCTGAAAAACCTGCGCGGTACCGGAGAATCCGGTCGCAATCGTCGCCGGCAAATTGGTGTCCTGCTCGATCTGCGTGATCTTGTCGACGGCATAGCCGAGCGACGTGCCCGGCGCGAGGTTGAACGAGATCGTCACCGCAGGCTGCTGGCCTTGATGATTGATCTGCAACGGACCGACGCTCGGCACCATCTTCGCAACCGCGTCGAGCGGGATCGGCTGGCCCTTCTCCGTCTTCACATAGAGCTTCGACAGATCGGTCGGATCGACGCGGAATTTCGGCTGCGCTTCGAGAATGATCTGATAGTCGTTCGACGGCATGTAGATCGTGCCGACCTGCCGCGCGCCGTAGGCATTGTAGAGCTGGTTGCGGATCTGGTCGGCGGTGACGCCGTAGACCATCGCCTTCTCACGGTCGATCTCGACGGTGAGCTGCGGGTTCTTGATGTAGAGGTCCGTCGTCACATCGAGCAGGCCGGGCACTTTCGCGATCTTGTCGCGCATCTCCGGCCCGAAGTGATAGAGCGACTCCGTGTCGCCGCTTTGCAGCGTGTATTGATACTGGCTCTTCGACGGCCGCCCGCCGATGTTGAGATTCTGGATGCTCTGGAAGAACGCCTGCAAGCCCGGTACCTGCAAGGCCTTCGCGCGCAGCCGCGCGACGACCTTCTGAATGTCGCCGCGCTCTTCCTTCGGCTTGAGACCGATGAACAGGCGCCCGTAATTCGCGGTCGTGTTCGGTCCGCCCGCGCCGACGGTCGAGTTGACGAAATCGATGGCCGGGTCCTTGCGCAATTCGTCAGCGAGCACCTTCTGCCGCGCGCTCATCGCCTCGAAGGATGTATCGGTCGCGGCCTCGGTGATGCCGACAAGGAACCCCGTGTCTTCCTGCGGGAAGAAACCTTTCGGTGCCACGCCATAGAGCCAGACCGTAACGAACAGCGTCGCAATCGTGACGATGAGCATCATCGACTTGCGCGCCAGCACCCAATCGAGCGTCCGCTCATAGGCGCGCAGCCAGCTGCCGAACATCGCCTCGAACTTGCGCAGCACGATGTTCGGCTCGTGGTGCGGATCGTGCGCTTTAAGTACGCGGGCGCAGAGCATCGGCGTCAAAGTCAGCGACACGAATCCCGACACGACGATGGCGACCGAAATCGTCACCGCGAATTCGCGGAACACGCGACCGACGATGCCGCCCATCAGCAGCACGGGGATAAACACGGCGATCAAGGAGAAGGTAATCGACAGAATGGTGAAGCCGATCTCGCGCGCGCCTTTCAGCGCCGCTTCATACGGCTTCATGCCCTCCTCGATGTGACGCATGATGTTTTCGAGCATCACGATGGCATCGTCGACGACGAAGCCGACCGATAGCGTCAGCGCAAGCAGCGTCATGTTGTTGATCGAGTAATCGAGCACGTACATGACTGCGCAGGTGCCGAACAGCGATATCGGAACCGCAAGTGCCGGAATGAACGTCGCGGACGCCGACCGCAGAAACAGGAAAATCACGACGATGACGAGACCGATTGCCAGCAGCAGCGTTTCTTCGACGTCCGTGACAGACTGACGGATCGATATCGAACGATCAAGTATCACCGACATTGCGACCGACGGCGGAATCTCCGCCCGCAAGGACGGCAGCTTGGCCTTGATGTTATCGACGACCGCAACCGTGTTGGCGTCCGGCTGTTTCTGAATCGCCAGCACGATGGCGCGGCGGCCGTTGAACCAGGTTGCGATCTTGTCGTTCTCGACGCTGTCGTAAATCTTGGCGACTTCGTCGAGCTTGACAGGTGCGCCGTTGCGATACGCCACAACGACCTGCCGGTAGTCCTCAGCCTTCGACAATTGACCCGAAGCCTGCAGCGCAATGTCCTGCTTCGGCCCATTCAGCGTGCCGACAGGAGTCGAGGAATTGGCGCGCGCCACAGCATTGCGAATGTCGTCGAGCGACAGTCCGCGCGCGGCAGCGGCTTCGGGATCGGCCTGTACGCGCACTGCGAATTTCTGCGCGCCGTAGACGATCACCTGAGCGACGCCGGGTATCTGCGACAGCGTCTGGCCGACGGTGATGTCGCCGTATTCGTTGACGGTGGAGAGCGGCAGCGTTTCCGAATTCAGCGAAATGAAGAGGATCGGAAACTCCGCAGGGTTCACTTTGCGGAACGTCGGCGGAATGATCATCTCCACCGGCAAGCGGCGCTGAGCCACCGTCAGCGCGGTCTGCACGTCGAGCGCGGCACCGTCGATGTTGCGGTTGAGATCGAACTGGATCGTGATGACGGTCGTGCCTTGCGACGAACTCGACGACATCGATGAGATGCCGGCAATCGTCGACAGCTGCCGCTCGATGGGGCCTGCGACGGATGCCGCCATCGTGTCCGCGCTCGCGCCCGGCAATGTCGCGGTCACGGCGATGGTCGGGAAATCCACCTTCGGCAACGCCGACACAGGCAGCAAACGAAATCCGAACACGCCGAACGCGATGATCGACGCCGTCATCAGCGTCGTCATCACCGGCCGCGTGATGCAGAGTTCGGAGAGCGTCATGTCACGCCCCTGCCTTGCGCGCGCGCGTCTCGACGGAGGTTCCGTTCGACAACAGCAACTGCCCGTCCGTCACAATATCCTCATCGCCGCTTAAGCCGCTGCCAATGACAGAAATGCCTGAAGACGTGCGATTGACTGTCACCGGCTGCACCACCGCCTTGCCGTCCTTGACCACGAACACGAAGCTGCCCGACTGGCTGCGCTGGACGGCCACCGACGGCACGACCACCGCCTGCTCGTTGCGGACGATCAGCTTGGTGTTGACGAGAATGCCCGGCCACAACAGTTCATTGTCGTTGCCCATGATGCCGCGCACCGTCACCATGCCGGTTGTCGGATCGACAGTGTTCTCCACCATCGCGATCTTGCCGGTCTCGGATTTGGTGCTGCCGGGAATCGTCGCGACGACGGACGATAGATCGTCCTTCATGCCATCGCGCAGGTCGCTCAACACACGCTGCGGCACCGTGAAGGTCACATAGACCGGAGCCATCTGGTTGATGGTCGCGAGCGGCGACGTATCTGCGGGACGCACGAAGTTTCCGATCTTCACGGATGCTGCGCTGATGCGCCCGGAAATCGGCGCGGTAATCAACGTGTAGGATTTCTGAACTTTCAGATTATCGAGTGTCGCCTGATCCGCGATGATTTGAGCGTTCGCCGTGTCCATCGCGGTCTTGGCGTTATCGACACTGACCTGCGTGGTTGCGCCCTTGGTTATCAAATCCGAATAGCGCTTGTGATCGCGCTGCGCGAGTTCGAGCTGCGAGCGCGATTTGGCGAGATTGCCTTCGGCCTGCGCGATCTGCGCGTCGATCTGGCGGCCGTCGAGCGTGAACAGAAGATCGCCCTCGTTTACCCGCGCGCCGTCCTTGAAATGCACGTCGACGATGGTTGTCTCCACGCGCGACTTCAGCGCGACGGATGAAATCGGCGTCACCATGCCGATGGAATCCACATCGACCGGAACTTGCTTCTTCTCGGCCTTGACGATTTCCACCGAGACGATACGCGCGCGCTGCGGACCCTTGGCGCTGGCGTCGCCGCCGATCCATGCGCGCGTCAGCAATATCGCGATGAGCAGCACGAACGCACCGCCCCCGCCGAGCACCACGCGGTTTTGTTTCTTGAGAAGAGCCCAGTTCCGAGACAGAAAATCCGGGTTCTTCAGGACGTTTTTGACCATTTCCGATGTTTAGGGGCGAGTCCGCCAAGCTCTTGGCAAATCGGCCCTTCTCCCTGCATCCAACGCTCGTTTCTCGGCGTTATTTGCGTCCGGCTTATCACAGCGCTGCCCGCCGTGGTACGCCTTGGCGGACAGATTCCATCGATGAAGATTAACGGCTGAGTACATGCGCATCGCAACCTGGAACGTTAACTCGATCCGCCAGCGGCTCGACCATCTCCTGACGTGGCTCAAGGAGCGTCAGCCGGATGTCGTGTGCCTGCAGGAAATCAAATGTCAGGACGGCGACTTCCCGCGCGAGCCGATCGAGGCGCTCGGCTACAATGTCGTTACCCACGGCCAGAAGACTTTCAACGGCGTGGCGCTGCTCTCGAAGTTGCCATTCGATGAAACCTCGCCCGGCCTCGCCGGCGATCCGGACGATCTGCACGCGCGTTTTCTCGAAGGCGTCGTGTCGTACAAAGGCGGCGCACTGCGCGTGGCCTGTCTTTATCTGCCCAACGGAAACCCGCCGGATACCGAGAAATATCCGTATAAAATCAAATGGATGGAACGGCTTGCTAACTATTCAAGCGACCAGTTGAAGACCGAACAGCCCTTCGTTCTGGCTGGCGATTTCAACGTCATCCCGACACCCGCCGATGTTTACAACCCGGCGGCGTGGGCTGGCGACGCGCTGTTTCTGCCGAAGACGCGCGAGAAGTTTCAGGCGCTGCTCAATCTCGGCCTCACCGACGCACTGCGCGCAGTTTCGGATGAACCCGGCCGCTACACGTTCTGGGATTATCAGGCCGGCGCCTGGCCGAAGAACAACGGCATCCGCATCGACCATCTTCTGCTCTCACCGCAAGCGAGCGACCGGCTCGTCACGGCCGGCATCGACAAGCATGTCCGAGGCTGGGAGAAGGCCTCGGACCACGTTCCGGTGTGGATCGATCTGGATTTGTAACGCGGCGATGATTTGCCGCAGCCGGTTGGTGCGGCGAACTCAGTCGCGGCGGCCCTGCACCCAGCGCTCGAGCATTTCAGCAGCCATCGCCTTGTCGTCGAGCGACGCCTTTCCGAGTGCAGCCTGATAGTTATCCTTGATCCAGGCTTCGTCGGCGGTCGCGCCTTCCTGCGCCAGCGCCATCCACATCAACCCGCGCGCGGCCTGCCGCTGCAGGCGGTCGCCGTTGAACATCATCTGACCCAGCATCGCCTGAGCTTCGTGCTGGCCTTTCTGGGCCGAGAGCGCGAGCCATCGCACGCCGTGCTTGGGATCGCGCGGCATGCCGACGCCGTCGAGATACAACCGCGCCAGATTGAACTGCGCTTCGGCATTACCGAAATAAGACGCGGCGTAGGCGAACATTTCACGCGCACGTTCCGGATCGGCCTTCACGCGCGAGTTGGGAATGCCGGTCTTGTAGTAACGGCCGAGTGCGACGAACGCATTGGCGACAACGCTCGCCTGAGGTGCCGCCGGATTGTCATCGGCGTGAGCGTTCGCGACCTTACTGAAATAGTCGAATGCGCGGAGATCGTCCTGCGCGACGCCGTCGCCGGATGCGTACATGCGGCCGAGTTTCCACTGCGCAATCGGATGACCGCCGTCGGCGGCGTATTGCAAAGCCGTCAGCGAAGAGACCGCGGGCACGTTCGGAATATCGGCGGGCGGCACCGGCTTCTTGATGACCGCAATGCCGGTCGGTGCCGCAACCACCGGCAGCGCCGCTTCTGGGCTATTCGGCGGCGTGCCGTCGAACGCGAGCGCCGACGCCGCCACGAAGGCGGTGACGCCGAGAACGACAACGATGCCGATGCGCTCAGATGTCCGCATAACACTCTTTCTCGCCCTTGCCTCCGGGATGCGTCACCGCTCCCTTGACCGCAGGACCGACCTGCCGGGCGTATTTCCACAAAACGCCGGAGCCGAAGCGTTCCGCGCGCGGCTTCCATGATTTCTTGCGCTCGGCCAATTCGGCGTCGCTGAGCTTGACATTGAGCGTGCCGTTGACCGCGTCGAGTTCGATGACGTCGCCATCCTTGACCAGCGCGATCGGACCGCCGATGGCCGCTTCCGGCCCGACGTGACCGACGCAGAAGCCGCGCGTCGCACCCGAAAAACGTCCGTCGGTGATGAGCGCGATCTTGCCGCCCATGCCCTGCCCGGTCAGCGCCGCAGTCGTCTGCAGCATTTCGCGCATGCCCGGACCGCCCTTGGGACCTTCGTAACGGATGACGAGAACTTCGCCTTCATTGTAGGTTTTCTTGTTCACGCATTCGAACGCGTCTTCTTCGCAATCGAAGCAGCGCGCCGGACCCGAGAACTTCAGCGTGGACATGCCAGCGACTTTCACGATCGCGCCTTCAGGCGCGAGATTGCCCTTCATGCCGACGACGCCACCCGTGACGGTGATCGGCTTGTCGGCAGAACGAACCACGTCCTGGTGAGGATTCCATTTAACGGCCTTCAGATTCTCGGCGATCGTGCGTCCGGTGACCGTCAGGCAGTCGCCGTGCAGATAGCCGTGATCCAGCAATGTCTTCATCAGAAGCGGGATGCCGCCAGCTTCGAACATGTCTTTGGCGACATAACGTCCGCCCGGTTTCAAATCGGCGACGTAAGGAGTCTTTTTGAAGATTTCGGCCACATCGAACAGATCGAATTCGATTCCGCACTCATGCGCCATCGCCGGCAGATGGAGCGCTGCATTGGTCGAACCGCCCGAGGCGGCAACGACGGCGGCGGCATTCTCGAGCGACTTGCGGGTGACGATGTCGCGCGGACGGATGTTCCTGGCGACCAGTTCCATGATCTTCTCGCCCGCCGCCATGCAGAAACTGTCGCGGATTTCGTAGGGCGCCGGTGCACCTGCCGAGTAAGGCAGCGCAAGGCCGATGGCCTCGGAAACCGTCGCCATCGTGTTGGCGGTGAACTGCGCGCCGCATGCGCCTGCCGACGGGCACGCCACGCGCTCGATTTCGTCGAGGTCTTCGTCCGACATCGCGCCGACCGAATGTTTGCCGACGGCCTCGAACATGTCCTGCACGGTGACCTGCTGGCCGCGGAAATTGCCCGGCAGGATCGAACCGCCGTAGATGAAGATCGACGGCACGTTCAAACGCAGCATCGCCATCATCATGCCCGGCAGCGACTTGTCGCAACCGGCCAGACCGATCAGCGCGTCATAGGCGTGGCCGCGCACGGTAAGTTCGACGGAGTCGGCGATGGTCTCGCGTGACGGCAGCGACGAGCGCATGCCGTCATGGCCCATAGCGATGCCATCGGTGACGGTGATGGTACAGAATTCGCGCGGCGTGCCGCCCGCGGACGCAACGCCCTTTTTGGCGGCCTGCGCCTGGCGCATCAGCGAAATGTTGCAGGGAGCGGCTTCATTCCAGCACGACGCCACGCCGATCAGCGGCTGGTGGATCTGTTCGGTGGTGAGACCCATCGCGTAAAGGTACGAACGATGCGGCGCGCGCGACGGCCCCTCCGTCACGTGACGGCTTGGAAGTCGTGATTTGATGTTGGTCTTCGCGTCCATCGTAACCTTCGCCCTCAGCCACCCTTTGAAACCCGAAAACCGTTAAAAATGTACGGTTTTTCAATACCTTCGCAGAGGCTGTGGCATTTGAGCCTTGACGAAGAATGATTTCATGGAGGCGTGTGGCTAAATCGCGGCGCACGCAAGCGCTTCCCGTGGCGAGGGTTAAATGTTCAGAATGTGTGACAGTGGCGCAACATTCGTTGCCCTGCCGCAACGATTAACGCCGGGCAGTCCTGCCACTTCGGATCGCCTGAAAAGTCCGCCCGGAGGCGGCCGCGCTACTTTGAGCTACGGATCATCCGCCACGCAAACAGGATGATGACCGCGCCGACGGCTGCGGAGATCAGCGTGCGCCAGAAGCCGAACACCGTGATCTGCGCGATCTCCGCGAGCTTGCCGCCGACGAACGCGCCGCAGACGCCGATGAGGATGTTGGTGAAGATTCCGTGGTCGGATTCCGTCACCTTTTCAGCGATCCAGCCGGCGATGGCGCCGATCAGGATCATGGTGAAAAAGCCAACGCCCGGCTGGCTCATGAATGCTTGTGCGTCGTTCATCGTGTTGCTCCCCGTCCCGAAAAAATCGAGCGCATCTATAACACGCCGGCCGCTGCGCGCGAACCGGCGCTAGGTTATTCGCTTCTCGTCCGACAGCCTTGAACAAATCGCCGCCGGCAATGCGCCGATCAGGCCGAACGTGAGAATTCGCTGCACCAAGCCCGAGTCGAAAATCCAGACGGCAACGGCGAATGCGATCGCGTAGCCGACGAGTGCCGTGCCGATAACGGCGGGAATACGCGACCGGCGAAACACCGTATCGGCGAAGGCAATGACGAGCGCGGGAACGGCGCAGACGACATAGGCCCAGCCGACCAGTTTATAGGCCTCGGGATTGTCCGGCAAAATCCAGAGTTGAATCGAAATCCACGCGGCAAGCGAGACAGCGGCGAGCGCCGGAAACAGGCCGAGAAAAATCAGAAACCGCTTCATGGCCCTTTCCAGCCTCCTCTCTTATTGCGCCGGCCCCATCACGATTTCAGCGAGCGGCGGCGAAAACATCGCGGCCTTGTCGCTGCCTGCGTCCGGCTCCTTGCAATCGGCGGCCTGTGCGCCGCCGTTTAGGATCAAGAATAAAATCGCAGCGCTTGCGAAGAGCAATCTCGTGTCGAATTTCATCGCCGCCGATCCGCCATTCTACCGATGAGACAATGAAACCGCGCCGCTTGTCGATGATGATTCAGCGGGCAGCGCATGTTCACTATTTGCGCTTGCCCGCAGCAGCGTGAAGCGTAGCATTTTTCTCGCAGGCCCATGTCGCGGCCATCTAAGGCGCAAGCCCGAACCCGCCGTGCATCCGCCTACAACAGCCCCACTGGGTCAATCCAGTGGGGTTTGCTTATGCAATCACCAGCTTTTATGACGGTGCGCGGAGATGTCGGTGATGTCGCGCGCGTTGTATTGGCGCTCCAGCATGACATAGGCCGTGCCGGCGACCGCTGCGACGAGAAGCGCAGTCAACACAACGGCGCAGATGTCACGCACGCGGCTCATCCGAAATTGCCCCGCCCCAATCCCGATCCCGTCACATATTGAGCACGCGCCCGTAGGCGTCGAGAACGGCTTCCTTCATTGTTTCCGAAATCGTCGGATGCGGGAAGATAGTGTGGAACAATTCTTCCTCGGTGGTTTCCAGATTCATCGCAACCACGAAGCCCTGAATCAGCTCCGTGACTTCCGCGCCGACCATGTGAGCGCCGAGCAGCTGTCCCGTTTTCTTGTCGAAGATAACTTTCACCATGCCCTGATCTTCGCCCTGCGCGATGGCCTTGCCGTTGCCGACGAACGGGAAGCGGCCGACGCGCACGTCCTTGCCCTGCTCTTTCGCCTTCGCTTCGGTGAGACCGACAGATGCTATTTGAGGGTGACAATAAGTGCAGCCGGGGATCAGCGTCTTGTCCATCGGATGCGGATGCATGCCCTTGATGGCCTCGACGCAGATGATGCCTTCGTGTTCGGCCTTGTGTGCGAGCATCGGCGGGCCTGCGACATCGCCGATGGCGTAAATGCCTTGAACATTGGTCTTGCCGTAAGCGTCGATGACGATGCAGCCGCGATCCGTCTTCACGCCGAGTTTTTCGAGGCCGAAGCCTTCGATATTTCCGACGATGCCGACGGCCGAAATCACGCGGTCGACCTCCATCGTCACGGGTTTCTTGCCGTCGTCGATGGTGGCAATGACGCTGTCGGATTTCTTCTCCAGTTTGGTGACTTTGGTGTTGGCGAGAACCTTGATTCCCTGCTTCTCGAATTGCTTGCGCGCGAAGCCAGCGATCTCGGCATCCTCGACGGGAAGAATCTGAGGCAGCACTTCGACCACCGTCACCTCCGCGCCCATTGTGCGATAGAACGACGCGAACTCGATGCCGATGGCGCCGGAACCGACAACCAGCAATGACTTCGGCATCTTGTCCGGATTCATCGCCTCGAAATACGTCCACACCAGTTTTTTGTCGGGCTCCAGTCCGGGCAGCACGCGCGGCCGCGCGCCGGTCGCGACGATGATATGTTTCGCACTGTAGCTGCCCTCGCCCAGCGAACCTTTCGGCGCTTCGGCCTGCGATTTCTTGACGGTGAATTTTCCGCCGCCGTCGAGCATCGCTTCGCCCCAGATGATTTGAATTTTGTTCTTCTTCATCAGGAATTCGACGCCGCCGTTCAGCCGCTTCACCACGCCGCGCGAGCGCTCGATCACGGCCTTCGGATCGAAAGAGACTTTCTCCGCCGACAAGCCGTAATCCTTGGCGTGTTGCATGTAGTGAAAGATTTCCGCCGAACGCAGCAGCGCCTTGGTCGGGATGCAGCCCCAGTTGTTGCAGATACCGCCGAGATACGCCTTCTCCACGATGGCCGTCTTGAAACCGAGTTGCGCCGCGCGGATCGCCGTGACGTAACCGCCGGGGCCGGAGCCGATCACCACGACGTCGAAGGATGTGTCAGCCATGACTGGTCTTTCCGGTTTCGGTTCGCGTTACGAATTGATGGAGCACGATCCAGGGCACGATCAGCGTGAGAATGATCGGCAAAATAACCTGCAGCAATTCCTGAATATCGCGTTCGCGGATGTCATGGAACTCGCGGACGGAAAATTCCGACCATTTGACGTAGGCCGCGAAAATCACGAACGCGCCGAGCGGTAGTGCACCCGCGATATTCACGGCCCGCGCGGTGCCCTTCCAGAAGATCGCGACGGACAGCGCGATCAGCGCGACCGCGCTGAACACCGGGATGTAAACGAAGCCGAGAACCTTGGTCATCGAACAGGACAGCCCCTCGCCGGTACATGGCCGCGCGATATCGGCGGCATACGCAAACAGATACGCAGCGCCGAGGCCGAATGCGCAGGCCAGAAGGATGGCGGCAAACCGGCGCATCGTCGCTCCCGGCTCACACCACCATCAACACGGGATTTTCGATCAGCGCCCTGAACGCGGCAAGCAACTGCGCACCGAGCGCGCCGTCCATCGCGCGGTGATCGCAGGTCAGCGTCACGCTCATCATGTTGGCGATCTCGATCTTGCCGTGACGCACGACCGGGCGCTCCTCGCTGATGCCGACCGCAAGGATCGACGACTGCGGCGGGTTGATCACGGCGGTGAATTGCTTGATGCCGTACATGCCGAGATTCGACACGGCGGTGGAGCCGCCCTGATATTCGTCGGGCTTGAGCTTGCGGGCTTTGGCGCGCGCGGCGAGATCCTTCATCTCGGCGGAGATCTGCGAAACCGTCTTGATATGCGCGTTGCGGATGATCGGCGTGATGAGGCCGGTCGGGATGGAAACTGCGACCGATACGTCCGAGACCTTGTGATGCAGCATCGCCTCATCGGTCCATGACACGTTGGCATCCGGCACGCGCTGCAGCGCCATCGCCAGCGCCTTGATGACGAAGTCGTTGACCGAGAGCTTGTAGGCGGGCTTGCCCTCTTTGTCCTTGGGGGCTGCGGCGTTGATCTCCTCACGCGCGGCGACGAGCTTGCCGATGTCGCAATCCGCCGTGAGATAATATTGCGGAATGTCGCGATCCGATGCCGACAATCTTTGAGCAATCGTCTTGCGCATGGAGTCATGGGGTATGGCTTCGTAAGTGCCGTCCTTGAACAGCGCGCGGATCTGCTTGTCGCTCGGCCCGATTGCCGGAGCGGAGGCACTACCCGCTGCGGGCGCTTTCAGTCCGCCGCCGGATTTCGCGCCTTCGACATCCTTCGCGACCACGCGGCCATGCGGCCCTGTGCCGTTGATGCGCGCGATTTCGATGCCGGCGTCTTTGGCGAGACGCCGTGCGAGCGGAGATGAGAATGTGCGCGTGCCGCCATTCGCCGCCGCAACGCTTGCAGCGATGTTGCCGCCTTTGTAGGCCGTGGCTAAAGCAGGCGACGGTTTCACTGCAGGTGTGGGTGATGCAGCAGGCGCAGCGGCCTTGGGTGCATCGGCTTTCGGAGCCGGCGCGGATGCAGCGCCCGCTCCTGCCGACTTCACGTCCTCGCCGTCGGCCGCGAGCACCGCGATCACATTGTTGACGGGAACGTCAGCCGTGCCCGCGGGCACCAGAATTTTCGCAAGCGTACCTTCATCGACGGCTTCGACTTCCATCGTCGCCTTGTCGGTTTCGATTTCGGCGATCACGTCGCCCGACTTGACCTTGTCGCCTTCCTTCTTGAGCCACTTTGCGAGGTTGCCCTTCTCCATCGTTGGCGACAGCGCGGGCATCAGGATGTTGATCGGCATGGCGCGCCCTCAGCGATACGAGACGGCTTTGGCGGCGGCAACCACCTCGGCGACGCTCGGCAGCGCGAGCTTTTCCAGATTGGCCGCATACGGCATCGGCACGTCCTTACCCGAAACGCGCGCAACCGGCGCATCGAGATAGTCGAACGCATGCTCCATCAGGCGCGCGGCGATTTCCGCGCCGACGCCCGACTGTTGCCAGCCTTCCTCGACAACGACGCAGCGTCCGGTCTTTTTCACGGAGTTGATGATCGTCTCATTGTCCATCGGACGAATGGTGCGCAAATCGATCACTTCCGCTTCGATATTCTCCTTCGCCAGTTCCTCCGCGGCCTTCAGCGCGTAGGACATGCCGTTCGACCACGCGACCAGCGTCACGTGACTGCCGGGACGCACGATACGCGCCTTGCCGATGGGAACAACGTAGTCGTCGAGCTTCGGCACGTCGCCGGTGTGACCGTAAAGAATTTCGTTTTCGAGAAAGATCACCGGGTTCGGATCGCGGATCGCCGCTTTCAGCAATCCCTTCGCGTCGGCCGCCGAATACGGTGCGACGACTTTCAATCCCGGAATCTGCGAATACCACGCCGAATAATCCTGGCTGTGCTGTGCACCGACACGCGCGGCCGCACCGTTGGGTCCACGGAACACAATGGAGCAACCCATCTGTCCGCCGGACATGTAAAGCGTTTTCGCGGCCGAGTTGATGATGTGGTCGATGGCCTGCATCGCGAAGTTAAACGTCATGAACTCGACGATGGGCTTCAGTCCTGCCATCGCGGCACCGACACCGACGCCGGCGAAACCGTGTTCGGTGATCGGCGTGTCGATGACGCGCTTGGCGCCGAATTCCTGCAACAATCCCTGCGTCACCTTGTACGCGCCCTGATATTCGGCGACTTCTTCGCCCATCACGAACACGTCGCCGTCGCGGCGCATCTCCTCGGCCATCGCGTCGCGCAGCGCTTCGCGCACCGTCATCTTCACCATCGCAGTGCCGGGCGGCACTTCGGGATCGGGCTCGACCGGAGCTGCAGGCGCTGTAACAGGCTTCGGATCGAAAATCTGCGGCTTGCCCTCGCCGACCGGCGCACGCGATTCCGCGACTTCCTCGGATACAGGCGCTGCCTTCTTCGGCGCGGCGGGAGCCTTGCCGAGATCGGCCGCGCTTTCGCCGTCGGCAAGAATGGTCGCAATCGGCGTGTTCACCGCGACGTCGTTCGTTCCTTCAGCAACGAGAATCTTGCCGAGCGTGCCCTCGTCGGTCGCCTCGACTTCCATCGTCGCCTTGTCGGTTTCGATTTCGGCGATCACGTCGCCGGACTTGATCTGCTCGCCTTCCTTCTTGAGCCATTTGGCGAGATTGCCCTTCTCCATCGTCGGCGACAGCGCGGGCATGAGAATCTGGATCGGCATGGTCGCTTCGCCCTCTTATCGGTAAATGTCGGTGTAAAGCTCCGACACGTCGGGCTCAGGCGTATTCTGCGCAAAATCGGCAGAGGCATTGACAATGTCGCGCACCTCGGCGTCGATCTTCTTCAAATCCGCTTCGGATACTTTCTGCTCGAGCAGACGATTGCGCACCTGTTCGATCGGGTCCTGATCGTGACGCACCTTGTCCACTTCCTCGCGCGTCCGGTATTTCGCGGGGTCCGACATCGAGTGGCCGCGATAGCGGTAGGTCTGCATTTCGAGAATGAACGGACCGTTGCCGTCGCGGCACCATTTCACCGCGCGGTCGGCCGCAGCCTTCACTGCGCGCACGTCCATGCCATCGACCTGCTCGCCGGGAATGTTGAACGACACGCCGCGCTTGGAGAAATCCGTCTGAGCGGATGAGCGCGTGACAGACGTGCCCATCGCGTAGCGGTTGTTCTCGACGACATAAATTACCGGGAGCTTCCACAGCTCCGCCATGTTGAAGCTCTCGTAGACCTGTCCCTGATTGGCCGCGCCATCGCCGAAGTAGGCCAGCGAAACGTGATCGTTGCCGCGATAGTTGTTGGCGAAAGCCAATCCGGTGCCGAGCGACACCTGCGCGCCGACGATGCCGTGTCCGCCGAAAAACTGCTTCTCCTTGCTGAACATATGCATGGAGCCGCCCTTGCCTTTCGACAATCCGGCGGCGCGGCCCGTGAGTTCGGCCATCACGCCATTGGCGTCCATGCCGGCGGCGAGCATGTGCCCGTGATCGCGATACCCTGTGATGACCTGATCGCCGCTCTTCACCGCCATCTGCATGCCGACGACGATGGCTTCCTGGCCGATATACAAATGGCAGAAGCCGCCGATTGCGCCCATGCCGTACAGCTGACCGGCCTTTTCCTCGAACCGCCTGATCAGCATCATCTCACGAAACGCGTGCAGGTCTTCGTCCTTGGTGAAGGAGAGCTTGGCAACGTTACGGGTGCCGTTGCCTGCTTCTTGTGCGGCGGGTTTCTTCGCGAGGGCCATGAGCGATCCGGGTCAGAGAACTTTCAGTCTGTGTACCTCAACTCGCATTGGCAAGGAAGGATTGCGTGCCGCGACCCGATGCGCAGCCTTTTGCAGCGCAAAAGCGCGAAACTTTTGCGACCGAAATCACATGATTTTTGAAATTTGCAGCCCGGACGCGAAGCGTCAGTGCGGGTCCAGCATCTTCACCAGATCGCGCGCGTCGACATAGTCCAACTGATAACGCGCCCGCTCGTCCAGCATGTCGGGATCGACGCTTGTGGATCGCAACAACGCGACGCGCTTGTCGGTCGCCACACGCTCGGATTTCAACCGAGCCAGTTCCGCCGTGAGCGTGACGATTTCCTGATCGAGTTCGGCGCGCGCGTTGAGGCCGTATTTGCCGCTGTACGCATTGACGAAGAAATAGCCGATGATCGCGGCGGCCATTGCATAGAACGCAAGGCCGGTCATGATGGCTTTGAGGCGAACACGCGATACCATGCCCACTTAATGCGGCATGGCGGTTAACGCGGCGTTAGCGACTCACTCATTTGCCTTTCGCAAACACGTCGTCGTTGTGCTGCCCAAGTTTCGGCGCGCCGGAATGCGGATGCGGACGCTTGCCGTCGAACGAGATCGGCAAACCCACCACCGGCAAATCGCTGCCCGGCAATGTGCGCAGAATATCGATCGCCTTGAATTGCTCGGTCTCCTGCAATTCCGCAATCGTGTTGACCGGCTGGCTCGGCACGCCGGCTTTCTCGAACAGTGCAATCCATTCCGCACGCGGCTTGGTTTTCAGAACAGGGACCATCAGCGCGATGAGCGCATCGCGATTGTCGAGCCGGGCACGGCCCTTTGCGAACCGCTCGTCGGTGTTCCATTCAGGACGGCCCATCACAACCGCGCATTTGTGAAACAGGCGATCGTATCCTGCCGCGATCACCAGCGGCTTGTCGGCGGTCTCGAACACCTGATACGGCACGATGGTCGGCGTCGCGGCACCCGTGCGGTTCGAAAGCTCCTGCGTGATGTGGTAGCTCGCCAACGATGTATCGACCCACGACGCGGCGCTGTCGAGCAACGAGGTGTCGACCATGCATCCCTTGCCGGTGATGTGGCGCTGTTGAAGTGCGGCCAGCGCGCCGATCACGCACCATTGCGCCGTTGCCTTGTCGTTGATCGCCGGCGCGCAGAATGTCGGCGGGTCTTCATGACGGCCAGTCTGCATCATCACGCCTGAGAACGCCTGCAGCAGCGGATCGAAGCCTGGCGACTTCGACAACGGGCCTTTCGGACCGAATGCCCAGACCGAGCAGTAGATCAGCCGCGGATTGACCTTCATCAGATCGTCCGGCCCGACGCCAAGCTCGCTGACCACGCCCGCGCGAAGATTCTGAATCAGAATGTCGGCATCACGCACCAGCGTCTTGAGCTTCTCGACATCGGCGGCGTTCTTCATGTCGAGCGTCACCGAGCGCTTGTTGCGGTTGGTGACGTGAAACATGATCGATGAGTCGTCGATGAAGGGCGGACCCCAGCCGCGCGCGTCGTCGCCGCCGTCCGGCTTTTCCACCTTGATGACGTCCGCGCCCATGTCGGCCATGATCGCGCCCGCAACCGGACCGGCCAGAGCCTGTCCGATCTCGATGACCTTGATGCCGGAAAGTGGACCCATCATGCGTCAGCCTGTTCTTCTCAAGCGAGCGCTTTCAGCGCCGCCCTGCCCGCGTACTTCGCCTGATTGCCGAGCTGCTGCTCGATGCGCAGCAGCTGATTGTATTTGGCCGTGCGGTCCGCGCGCGCAAGCGAACCCGTCTTGATCTGTCCGCAATTCGTGGCGACCGCGAGATCGGCAATCGTGGAGTCTTCCGTTTCGCCCGAGCGATGCGACATCACGGCGGTGTAACCCGCCTTGTGCGCCATCTCGACGGCGGCAAGCGTTTCGGTGAGCGTGCCGATCTGGTTCACTTTGATGAGAATCGAATTCGCGCGACCTGCCTTGATGCCCTCTTCCAATCGCGTGACGTTGGTCACGAACAGGTCGTCGCCGACAAGCTGGCACTTGTCGCCGATCAAATCGGTGAGCTGCTTCCAGCCGTCCATATCGTCTTCCGACATGCCGTCTTCGATGGAGACGATCGGATATTTCTTCACAAGCGATTCAAGATATTTCGCCTGCTCCGCAATGGTGCGGGTTTTCTTCTCGCCTTCGTAAACGTACTTGCCGTCCTTGAAGAACTCGGTCGAAGCGCAGTCGAGCGCGAGCATGACATCGTTGCCCGCCTTGTATCCGGCCTTATCGACGGCGCTCATGACGAAGTCGAGCGCTGCGTCCGCCGACGGCAGATTTGGAGCGAAGCCGCCTTCGTCGCCGACGTTGGTGTTGTGACCGGCCTTCTTCAATTCGGCCTTGAGCGTATGGAAGATTTCAGCGCCGCAGCGGAGCGCCTCTGCAAACGTCTTGGTACCGACCGGCATCACCATGATTTCCTGGAAGTCGATGGGATTGTCGGCATGCACGCCGCCGTTGACGATGTTCATCATCGGCACCGGAAGAAGTCTTGCCGAAGTGCCGCCGACATAACGATAGAGCGGCATGTCGAGCGAGGCCGCGCTCGCCTTCGCAATCGCCAGCGACACGCCAAGAATCGCGTTCGCGCCGAGGCGCTTTTTATTCGGCGTGCCGTCGAGGTTGATCATTACCTCGTCGATCTGCACCTGCTGTTCGGCGTCCATGCCGCCGATGGCGTCGAAGATTTCGGTGTTGACGGCTTCGACCGCCTTCAGCACGCCCTTGCCGGCGTAGCGCTTCTTGTCGCCGTCGCGCAATTCGACGGCTTCATGTGCGCCGGTCGATGCACCCGACGGAACGGCCGCGCGGCCCATCGATCCGTCTTCCAGCACGACATCGACTTCAACGGTCGGATTGCCGCGGCTGTCGAGAATTTCGCGGCCGATGATGTCGACGATGGCTGTCATGTGCGCCTCTGGATTCGTGCGGAATGGATGATTTGGGGCAGCTTCTACAGCATGCCTCGCGCGGCGAAAAGGCCGCAGAGCCTTTCAAGCGCGTGACGCGGGCTTTTGAATTCGGTATCAGCAGGCAACGGAGACACTATGGCAAAAAAGTCCGCGAAAACGCCCGCCAGACCCGCGCTGCAACTCGGCCATCGGGTGCGCGCGCCATCCTCGCCCGAGACCGCCAAACTCGATCGCGTTCCGAACCCGCATGCCGACACCGATTACCTCGTGCGTTTCGTCGCGCCGGAATTCACCACACTTTGCCCGATCACCGGCCAGCCGGATTTCGCGCATCTTGTGATCGACTACGCGCCGGGCCAGTGGCTGGTCGAATCCAAATCGCTGAAACTCTACCTCGGCAGCTTCCGCAATCACGGCGGCTTTCACGAAGCCTGCACACTCGATATCGGCAAGCGTGTTGCCAAAGAGATCAAACCGAAATGGCTGCGCATCGGCGGCTACTGGTATCCGCGGGGCGGTATGCCCATCGACGTGTTCTGGCAGACCGGCAAATTGCCGGGCGGACTGTGGGTGCCGGATCAGGGCGTCGCCCCGTACAGGGCGCGCGGTTAGAAGTCCACCATCTCATCGACCTCGCCGGGCTTACGATGAAGCATCTGCGCGGCGATGATGCCCAGCGCGAGAATAGCGACCGCACTCAACAGCAGCGTCGCGAATTTCCCAAGATGGTGCAGTTCATAGCCATAAACGATGGGGCCGACCGCCTGCCCCAGAAAAAAGAAGAATGCATGCAGCGACAGCGCGGACGCTCGGGCTTCCGGTGCAAGATCGCTGGAGAAAACCTGAAGCGATCCGTGCAGCGAATAAAATCCCCAGCCCATCAGCAAGAGTGAAATCGCCTGCACTTCCCATCGTGGCCCGAAGGCGACGATGACGAATTGAATCGCGACCACCGCCGCACCACCGATCATCAGAGACTTCGATCCGAACTTCGGCAACATGCGCGAGACGCTCATCGTATAGAGCAAACCTCCGACCGCGAACGCGGCAATGACGATGCCGGGGATCGACGCGCGCGTCTCGCCGAGTTCAAACAGAAATGCCGCGACGAATGAAAACAGCCCAAGCACCAGCGCGCCTTCGACGAACACGGCCGTGAAGCATACGCGCGCATTCGGATTGGCGATGATGGTGCGATAGCCGTCCTTCAGCGCAGCCAAACTCATACCGCTCGGCTTGGACACAATGCCGCCGCGCCGCAAACCAACAAGAACCACGCCCGATGCGGCGACGATGATCGCGCCCAGCACCGAGAGCACGCCGCGCCAGCCGAGAAAATCCGCGATGATACCCGACGCCGTCGCGCCGAGGAGATTGCCGCTCATCGCGCCTGCCAGCACGCGGCCGAGCGCGACCTGGCGCTGCGCGGTCGGCACCAAATCGCTGGCGAGACCCATCGCGATTGGGAATGTGCCGCCGGCGGCAATGCCGACGAGAATACGCGAGACAAACAGCATCTGAAACGACGTTGCGATGGCGCCGAGCCACGACGCCACGCCCAACAGCGCGAGGCACAGGATCATCAGCCGCGCCTTGCCGTAGATGTCGGCGATCGCGCCTAATATTGGCTGCGCGAACGCGAACGACAGTGCAACTGCGGACGACAGGCTCGCGGCGGTCGCAACCGTCACGGCGAAATCGCCGGCGACCAGCGGCAATACCGGGTCCATCGAACGCGACGACAGAGCGGCTGCAAAGGTTGTGGCCGCGATGACGTTGAGAATGGGGAGCATGCCTATCGATGTCATTGCGAGCGAAGCGAAGCAATCCATGCCTGTTGCAAAGCTGGATTGCTTCGTCGCGCATACTCCTCGCAATGACGGTACGGCAAATTCAGCGGCGGTCTTTGGAAATTGCGTCGAACGCCATCAGATTTTTCACCAGCGCTTCAAAGTCTTTCAGCGGCACCATGTTCGGCCCGTCCGACGGCGCATGGTCGGGATCGGGATGAGTCTCGATGAAAACGCCCGCGACACCAACCGCGACGGCCGCGCGCGCCAGCACCGGCACGAATTCACGCTCGCCGCCGGATGAGCTGCCCTTGCCACCCGGTTGCTGCACCGAATGGGTTGCGTCGAAAATCACCGGCGCGCCGGTGGTGCGCGCCAGTATCGGAAGCGCACGCATGTCGCTGACCAGCGTGTTGTAACCGAATGACGCGCCGCGCTCCGTTACCAGAACATTCGCGTTGCCTGCGCCTGTGACTTTCGCAACGACGTTCGCCATGTCCCACGGCGCGAGGAATTGGCCCTTCTTGACGTTGACGACCTTCCTCGTCTTGGCGGCGGCGATCAGCAAATCAGTTTGGCGCGACAGGAATGCAGGAATTTGCAGCACGTCGACAACTTCGGCGACACGCGCGCATTGATTGATCTCGTGCACGTCCGTCAACACGGGAAGCCCGAGCTTGGATTTGATCTCACTGAAAATGGGAAGTGCCGCATCGAGGCCGATGCCACGCGCGCCGGACGCGCTGGTGCGGTTGGCCTTGTCGAACGAGGTCTTGTAGACGAGGCCGATCTTGAGGCGCGCCGCGATTTCCTTCAGAGCGGTTGCGGTCTCGAGAGCGTGCGCGCGACTCTCGAGCTGGCACGGCCCCGCGATCACCGCGAGCGGCAAATCATTGCCGAATTTGACGGCGCCTGCGGACACCACATGTGCAACGGAAGTCTTAATGCTCACAAAGAACCCTCGGATTCGAGCCGGACCATGCCGCCCGCGCGGGACGGGATCAAGCCTTGTTCGCGGGCACCTCAAATATCAGGGTTGCGCCGAAGGCGGCCTCCGGCTTCACCACGAGGCGGCCGATATGCCGGTGCGACGCGATCTTATTAGCCTTAAAGATCCGCTCCACTGCATCGAGATCGGGCGCCGCGAGACGTAAACCTTCGATGGTCGCGCCGGTGCGCTCGACCTTCGGCGTCACGCCGAAATGATCACGGAACGCTGTCGCCTCCTCGATCTCGACGTCGCCGCGCGGCGTATTGGCGACGATTCCCAGCGAACTCGAATGCAATCCGCGAACGCCCGTGACGCCGCCGAGGAAGATGTGATGATCGGTCGGATTGTCCGCGACCATCACCGCTCCTAGCACGCCGCTCGCGCCGTTCTTGTGTTGCTGCAATTCCTTCTTGTAGAACATCGACGCATCGCGATGCTGAATCGCGAAGAAGCCCGCATGCGGCGAGAGCTCATCGCGTGCAAAAGCCAGTGTAAATCCAACCGTGATCGTTGTTCCGTCCGGCAGCTTTGCCTCGCGCGTGAACGGCAGCGGCGAGGAAATTCCGATGCCGCGCCTTTTGAAGTCCTCGGCGTCGGCTTCGATGTTGTTGCTCTCGAAGGCCAGCATCGAGAAGCCGTCGCCGCGCGCGATGTGGTCGCGATTGGCGATGCCAAAGACTTTCGCCAGCCCCTCGCCTTTCAGCCTGTCCGGTTCGCCGACGGTCAGAATCTCGATGAAGAAACCGGGGAACTGCACGACGTGATTATGCGTGCCCCATGCGTGGATGTTGCGCGCGCTGACGGTGAAGCCAGCGCGGCGATAAAAATCCGCCGCCGCGTCAAGGTCGCGCACCGCATGAACGATATGGTCGAGCCCGCGCGCCACGCTCTCACTTCACCGACGAGAACGAAGTCGGCTGCAAAAACTGATTGGTGACGCTGGCGATGATCGCGCCGTCTTTCTCGGTGTCATCGCGCGCCGAAATCCATTCGGGATCGGTCTGGAATGCGGTCCATTTTGTTTCGCGCTCGGTCATGTTGTCCCACTGCAGCAAATAGGTCAGGTCCTGATTGGACTGGCCGACCAGCGTGGTGAAAAATCCCGCCTGTTTGATGCCGTGCTTGGCCCACAGTTTCAGCGTCACGTGCTCGAAACGGTGCAGCAGCTTCGGCAGCCGTCCCGATACGCAATGATAGACGCGCATTTCGTAGATCATGTGAATTCCCCGGCATCGACACCGGGAGGATAGACGCGCGCGCGGGAACGGGCAATCAGACGAGACGGCTCTGCACCACCGCCGCTTGCACGAACGACGCAAACAGCGGATGCGGCTCGAACGGGCGCGATTTCAGCTCGGGGTGATACTGCACGCCGATGAACCACGGATGATCCTCGTACTCGACGATCTCCGGCAACACGCCGTCCGGCGACAGACCTGAAAAGCGAAGCCCGTGCTGTTCGAGGCGATCCTTATAGGCGGTGTTCACTTCGTAGCGATGGCGATGACGCTCCGAAATGGTCAGCGCGCCGCCATAGACGTCCGACACGCGGCTGCCTTTTTTGAGCGTCGCGGGATACGCGCCGAGCCGCATGGTGCCGCCGAGATCGCCGGCCTTGGTGCGTTTTTCGAGTTCATTCCCTTTCAGCCATTCAGTCATCAGGCCGACCAACGGCTCCTTGGTGGGACCGAACTCGGTCGAATTGGCTCCTTCGATTCCTGCGAGATTGCGCGCGGCTTCGATCACAGCCATCTGCATGCCGAAACAGATTCCGAAATAGGGAACGTCGCGCTCGCGCGCGAACTGCGCCGCCTTGATCTTGCCCTCCGCTCCGCGCTGGCCGAATCCGCCCGGCACGAGGATTCCATTCACATGTTCGAGGAACGGCGCAGGGTCTTCGTTCTCGAACACTTCCGACTCGATCCAGTCGAGATTGACCTTCACCTTGTTGGCGATACCGCCATGCGACAGCGCTTCGATCAGAGATTTGTAGGCATCCTTCATGCCAGTGTATTTGCCGACGATGGCGATGGTCACCTCGCCTTCCGGATGCCGCACGCGCTCGTTGATGACATGCCATGACTCGAGCGATGGCGGTTTCACATCGACGATGCCGAATGCTGCAAGCACTTCGTCGTCCAGTCCGGCCGCGTGATACGCCTCCGGCACGGCATAAATGTTGTCCACGTCGCGCGCCTCGATCACGGCGGTCTCGCGCACGTTGCAGAACAGCGCCAGTTTTCGCCGTTCTTCTTTCGGAATTTCGCGGTCGGTACGGCACAGGAGAATGTCCGGCTGGATACCGATCGAACGCAGTTCCTTCACCGAGTGCTGCGTCGGTTTGGTTTTCAATTCGCCCGCGCTTGGAATGTAGGGAAGCAACGTCAGGTGAATGTAGATCACGTCGCCGCGCGGCAGATCGTTCTTCACCTGGCGAATGGCTTCGAAAAATGGAAGCCCTTCGATGTCGCCGACCGTGCCGCCCACTTCGCACAGCACGAAGTCATAGCCTTCGTTGCCGTTGAGGATGAAATCCTTGATGGCGTTGGTGACGTGCGGGATGACCTGAATCGTCGCGCCGAGATAGTCGCCGCGCCGTTCCTTGGTCAGGATGTCCTGATAGATGCGGCCCGTCGTGATGTTGTCGGCTTTCGTCGCTGGACGGCCTGTGAAGCGCTCGTAGTGACCGAGATCGAGATCGGTTTCCGCGCCGTCATCGGTCACGAAAACCTCGCCATGCTGGTATGGCGACATCGTTCCGGGATCGAGATTGAGGTAGGGATCGAGTTTACGAAGGCGGACCTTGTAGCCTCGCGACTGCAACAGCGCGCCGAGTGCCGCCGAAGCCAGTCCTTTGCCGAGCGAGGAGACCACGCCGCCGGTGATGAAAATATACCGCGCCATGGGATTCAACCTTTAACGCCACGCGCGCGATTCGCAAAACGAATAGCGCCGTTCGCCGCTTTAATTCCGATGCTGTGGGTGACGCTGAAATAGGTGTTGCGTCAGACGATTGGAAGCGTGGCCTGAAGCATATGCTCAGGCGCGTTGCGCATGGCTCGCGTGACTTGCGCGCGATCAGCGCGACTGAGGCGCCTGAGGCGCGGCAGGTGCCGCCGGCGCGGCGGGTGCATCCGGCTTCTTGAGCGAGTCGAGCAGATTGCCCGGCGCCTGCTGCGGTGCGCCCGGAGCCGAGATCGGAGCGTTGGAATTGATGATCGACGCCGGCTTGCGGTCGTATCCGGCAAGCCAAGCGAGGAAGAGACTGGTGATGAAAAAGCCGGTCGCGAGAACTGCCGTCGTTCGGGTGAGCAAATTGGTCGTGCCCCGGCTCGACATGAAGCCGCCGACACCGCCTCCGCCGCCGATTCCAAGACCGCCGCCTTCGGAACGCTGAAGCAGCACCACGCCGATCAGCGCAGCGACGATCATGAGATGGATGACGATAATAACGGTCTGCATGCTGGCCTTCCGTCGCAAACGCCAAGCGCCTGAATCGGCGGCTCTCTAGAATTGCGGGGGTTGAAAGATGCGCGGTCTCTACACGATCAGGCTTACGATTGCCACCGCTTTGGCCGATCTAGGGAGCCGCAGCGGCAATCGCAAGGAAGTCGGAGGCTTTCAGGCTCGCTCCACCGATCAGCGCACCATTTACATGAGGAACCGCCAGTAACTCGACGGCGTTCGACGGCTTCACTGAACCACCGTAGAGAATACGAATGACTTCGCCGTCATTCTTAAAGTATTGCTTTAAGTAATTGCGAATGTATTCATGGACTTGTGCCACGTCCTTCACAGTCGGCGTGAGGCCGGTTCCGATAGCCCAAACGGGTTCATAGGCGATGACAAGCGTGTTGGCGGTTGCGCCTTCCGGTACCGACCCCCGAAGCTGTCCGCCAATGATATCCAGGGTCTTTCCGGCGTCCCGCTGGGCCTGCGTCTCGCCGATGCAGAGGATCGCGGTCAGCTCTGCCCGCCATGCCGCCTGGGCCTTTGCGTTCACAATGGCATCGGTCTCACCGTGATCCGCGCGGCGCTCGGAATGCCCCACGATCACGGCGGTAGCACCTGCGTCGGCAAGCATCTCGGTGGAGATATCGCCTGTATGTGCGCCGGACGCCGCCGCGTGACAATCCTGCCCGCCGATTGCGACCGGCGAGCCTTTCTTCACGATCCCTGCAAACTCGGCGACCAGCGTGGCCGGCGGACAGATCAGGAGGTCTGCTTTAGCCGCCTTCGACGCGCCCGCGACGATCGCACGCATCTCGCCTGCGGATGCCTTGAGGCCGTTCATTTTCCAGTTGCCCGCGATCAGCGGACGGCGTGCATCGGTCATCGTATCTCTCGGCAAGCGCTGTTGTCATTCGGCTAACAGACGCCCCCAGCAAACGCCAGTTCCGCAAGCCTGTTTCCACATTGTCGCCGTTAACCCCGGCAAAGGGCCGCCTTTTGCGCGGTTGCTAGGGAACTGCCACCCCTTTATATGTTGCCGAACAATGCGGTAGCGCCCTTTGGGCGGCCGTCCGCTCCCTCACAACAACACGTTGGTTTCATGCTCCGAGGAATGCGCAAGGCCTCATCGAATTGGCTCGGCAAGTCCGTCATGGTCGTGATGTTCAGCATCCTGATCCTGTCGTTCGGCATCTGGGGCATCGCCGACGTGTTCAAGGGCTCAAGCCGCAGCGACGTGGCGACAGTCGGCGATGCGTCGATCTCGGCCGACCAGTTCCGCAACAACTACACCGACCGGCTTCAGCAGCTCGGCCGCCAGTTCGGCCGCCCGCTGACAAGCGAACAGGCGCGCGCGTTCGGGCTTGATCGTCAGGTGCTGCAGCAGAACATCGCCGAACTGGCGCTCGATCAGCAGACCAAGAAGATGGGCCTCGGCCTGTCCGATGCCGATGTCGTGCGCGCGATTTCCAATGACCCGAACTTCAAGGGACTCGACGGCAAATTCGACCGCGCCCGATTCGACGCGCTGATCCGCAACTTCGGATACAACGAACAGCGCTATGTGGCCGAGCAGCGCCGCGTGTCGCTGCGCCGTCAGGTCACAGGTGCCATCGCCACCGGGCTCGAGCCGACCAAGACACAGATCGAAGCGCTGGTGCGTTTCCAGAACGAACAGCGCTCGGTGCAATACCTCACGCTCGCTGCAGCGCAGGCCGGCAAGATCGATCCGCCGACACCTGAGGCACTCGCCGCCTATTTCGACGAACGCAAAACGCTGTTCCGCGCTCCGGAATATCGCAAGGTTGCCATTCTTACCGTAACACCCGATGACATCGCGAAGTCGATCACAGTTTCGGACGACGACGCGAAGAAGCAGTACGAGTTGAACCGCGAGCGCTACAACACGCCGGAAAAACGTCAGGTGTTGCAGATCACCTTCCCGAACGCCGACGACGCCAAGGCTGCGCGCGCTAAGATCGACGGCGGAACGTCGTTCGAGGATCTGGCGAAAGAGCGCGGCTTCAAGCCGTCCGACATCGATCTCGGCGTGGTCACGAAAGCCGACATGGACCCGATGGCCGCTGCCGCTGCGTTTGCGCTGCCGCTCAATGGCGTCAGCCAGCCGGTGACCAGCGCTTTGTCGACCTCGATCGTCAAGGTGACGAAAATCGAGCCGGCGATCACGCCGGCCTACGACAGCCTCGCGGCGAAAATCAAAACCGAGATCGCGCAAACACGCGCGCGCGACCAGTTGCGCGATCTGCACAACAAGATCGAGGACGAGCGCGGCGGCGGATCGAACATCGCCGAAGCCGCGCAGAAGGTCGGACTCAAAGCCGTCACCATCGACGCGGTCGACCGCTCAGGACGCGGGCCTGACGGCCAGCCGGTCAAGGGACTTCCCTCCGGCACCGATCTCGTCTCGCAGGCCTTCGCATCGAACATCGGCGTCGAGAACGATCCGATCCAGAACAACGGCGGCGAAATCTGGTTCGACGTGCTTGGCATCACGCCCTCGCGCGACCGTCCTCTGGATGAGGTCAAAGCGCAGGTCGAGCAGCGCTGGACGGACGATGAGATCTCAAAGCGCCTGCGCGCGAAGGCGACCGAGATCGTCGACAAGCTCAACAAGGGCGGCAGGCTGGATGCGGAAGCGACAAGCGCCGGCGTGAAGCTGCAGACCGCCGGACCGTTCAAGCGCGACGCCGACGTCAAGGGGGTTCCGGACCGGCTGGTCAACGCCGCCTTCCGCACGCCGAAGGACGGCATCGGTCAGACCGAAGGTGCAAGCGCGACCGAACAGATCGTATTCAAGGTGACGGACATCATCGTGCCGCCGGTCGATCTGTCGTCGGAAGACGTCAAGAAGCTGAAAGAAAATCTGATCCGCGCGATGACCGAGGAGCAGGTTCAGCAATATGTCGCCAAGGTCGAGTCTGATCTGGGCACGAGGATCAACCAGAATGCATTCGCCATCGCGACCGGAGCGACAGCGAACCAGTAACGCCCTGGACTTTATCCGGCGGAATTTCGGGGCGACAGATGGACGACCTCAAGACGATCATCGGCAAAGTCGCAACCGGCGCGGCACTAACGCGCGAGGAAGCGGCTGCCACCTTCGACCGCGTGATGTCGGGTGAGGCAACGCCCTCGCAACTCGGCGGTCTGTTGATGGCGCTGCGCGTGCGCGGCGAAACCGTCGACGAGATCACGGGCGCGGTCAGCGCGATGCGCGCCAAGATGCTCACCGTCAAAGCCCCTGCCGATGCCGTCGATGTGGTCGGCACCGGCGGCGACGGCTCGGGCTCCGTCAATGTCTCGACCTGCGCATCGTTCATCGTTGCGGGCGCGGGCGTTCCAGTCGCCAAACACGGCAATCGCGCCCTCTCCTCGAAGTCCGGTGCAGCGGACGTGCTCTCGGCGTTGGGCGTGAACGTCAACATCACGCCCGAGCAGGTCGGCAAATGCATCGCCGAGACGGGCATCGGTTTTATGTTCGCGCCGACGCATCATCCGGCGATGAAGAATGTCGGGCCGACACGCGTTGAGCTTGCTACGCGCACGATCTTCAATCTGCTCGGGCCGCTGTCCAATCCGGCCGGCGTCAAGCGCCAGATGGTCGGCGTATTCTCGAAACACTGGGTGCAGCCGCTGGCGCAGGTGCTGAAAAATCTCGGCGCGGAGTCGGTCTGGGTCGTCCACGGCTCGGATGGCTTGGATGAGATCACGCTCACCGGCCCGACGCATGTCGCCGAACTCAAGAACGGCGCGATCCGCACCTTTGACGTCACACCGGAGGACGCCGGTCTGCCGCGCGCGCCGGGTGCCGAACTCAAGGGCGGCGATGCGAACGCGAATGCGAAAGCGCTGACCGCCGTGCTGGAAGGAAAGCCCAGCGCTTATCGCAATGTGGCGCTTTTGAACGCGGCCGCCGCGCTGATCGTCGCCGGCAAAGCAAAGGATCTGAAGGAAGGCGTTGCGCTCGGCACAAAGTCGCTCGACAGTGGGGCTGCGATGGAAAAACTGAAACGGCTTGCCGCTGTTTCCAATGCTTGAGGAAGATCGGCTTTTGTCAGACATCCTCACCAAGATCGAAGCCTACAAGCGCGAGGAAATCGCCGCCGCCAAAAGCGCGACCTCTTTGAGCGCGATGGATGCGCGCGCCAAGGCCGCACCGAAACCGCGCGGCTTCGTCAATGCGATAAAAAAGAAGATCGCGGCCGGCGACTACGCTTTGATTGCCGAGATCAAGAAGGCCTCGCCGTCGAAGGGCCTGATCCGTGCCGATTTCGATCCGCCAACGCTCGCCAAAGCCTACGAACAAGGCGGTGCTGCGTGCCTGTCGGTATTGACCGACACGCCCTCGTTTCAGGGTTCACTCGACTTCATGGTGGCCGCGCGCGCGGCAGTGTCGCTGCCCGTGCTGCGCAAGGATTTCATGTACGACGTTTATCAGGTCGCCGAAGCGCGCGCGCATGGTGCCGATTGCATTCTCGTCATCATGGCGGCGCTCGATGATGCGACGGCCAAAGACATCGAGGACGCTGCGTTCGGCTACGGCATGGACGTTCTCCTCGAAATTCACAACAAGGACGAACTCGACCGCGCGCTGAAACTAAAATCGCCGCTCGTCGGCGTCAACAATCGCAACCTGCGCACCTTCGACGTCACGCTTGCGACGAGCGAGGCGCTCGCGCCGTCCATTCCGAAAGACCGGATCATGGTCGGCGAGAGCGGCATCTTCACGCCCGCAGACCTCTCGCGCCTCGCCAAAGTCGGCATGCAGACGTTCCTCGTCGGCGAAAGCCTGATGCGGCAGAGCGACATTGCAACGGCGACGCGCACGCTGCTTGCCCGTGAAACACACCGTGCGACCGGGACGCGCTGAGCTATGGCCAAGACTCGAACGAAAACTCGAACGAAGTCTCCGGCGAAAAAATCCAACACCGCGTCCAAGAGCACATCCGCCCTCACCCACATCGACGCCAAGGGCGAGGCGCACATGGTCGATGTCTCCGCCAAAGCCGACACCGAACGCACGGCGATTGCCGAAGGCACCGTCGTGATGACAGCCAAGACGCTCGCGATCATCGAGAAGGGCAACGCCAAGAAAGGCGACGTGCTCGGCACCGCGCGCGTCGCCGGCATCATGGCCGCAAAAAAAACCCATCAGCTGATTCCGCTCTGTCACCCCCTGGCAATCTCCAAGATCACGCTCGAGATCACGGTCGACCCAAGATTGCCCGGCTGCCGGGTCAGCGCCACCGTCAAGGTCAAGGGGCCGACCGGCGTCGAGATGGAAGCGCTCACCGCCGTCTCCGTCGCATGCCTGACGATCTACGACATGGTGAAGGGGGTCGAGCGCGGTGTACGCATCGACAACATTCATCTCGTTGAGAAGATGGGCGGCAAATCCGGCCACTACCGGGTCGCGAAATAAGGATCGCCCATGGCGCTGATGCCGGTCGCCGATGCACTCAAAGCCGTGCTCGAAGGTGCAGCTGCACTCGGCGAAGAAACGGTCGCGCTCGACGATGCTGTTCATCGCACCCTCGCCCGCGACGCGGTCGCGCAGCGCACGCAGCCGCCGGCCGACATGTCGGCGATGGATGGCTACGCCGTCCGCGCCGCCGACGCTTCGCTGAATGCGAGACTGAAAGTCGTCGGCGAGGTCGCAGCGGGCAAACCGTTCGGCAAGACAATCGGCACGAATGAGGCGGCGCGCATCTTTACCGGCGGCGTGATCCCGTCAGGCGCGGACGCCGTCGTCATTCAGGAAGACACCGCGCGCGACGGCGATATTGTCGTCATCAACGAAGCAGCGCGGCCCTCGCGCCACATCCGCAAGGCGGGAATCGATTTTCGCGAAGGCGACATTGTCATTGCGAAAGGTACGCTGCTCTCCGACCGCCATCTCGCTCTCGCGGCCAGCGCCAACCATCCGCGTCTCGTCGTTTATCGCCGCCCGAAGGTTGCGATCCTCGCCACCGGCGACGAGCTGGTGATGCCGGGCAAAACGCCCGGCCCCGGACAAATCGTCTATTCAAACGGCTTTGCTTTACGCCCGCTCATGCGCGCGGCGGGCGCAGACATCATCGACCTCGGCGTCGCAGCCGACACCATGGACGCTACGACGGCGGCGATCAGCAAGGCGCTTGAACTGAATGCGGATGTATTGGTGACGACCGGCGGCGCGTCGGTCGGTGAACACGATCTCGTCAAGCGCGCGCTCGAATCCGAAGGCACGCAGATGAGTTTCTGGCGCATCGCGATGCGCCCCGGCAAACCGATGATGAGCGGACAGCTTGGCACGATGCGCGTACTCGGTCTGCCCGGCAATCCGGTATCGTCTTACGTTTGCGGATTCCTGTTCGTCGTGCCGCTGATCCGCGCGCTGTCGGGCGCCTCAATCATCGAGCATCCCCTCGAGACGGCAGTCCTCGCGCGCGATCTGGCTGCTAACGACATGCGGCAGGACTATCTGCGGGCGCGTCTGGACGTCGGGGACGACGGCCGCCTGCTTGCAACGCCGGTGAACCACCAGGACAGTTCGCTCGTCGCCAATCTGGCCTTGGCGAATGCACTGATCGTGCGGCCGCCCCGCGCACCCGCCGCGTCCAAGGGCGACCCCTGCCGGGTGCTCCGGCTTCCCCGCTAACGATCTCGATTTTGTTCACTCAATTTTAACGGTTGCGGAACACATATGGAACATATAGTGTTCGTTCATGATTTGTTTCGAGTGACTCGCGGGCCAGCCAAGCAGGCCACTGTGCAATCCGGGGATTATGGGGACCGTCCCGATGCTGACACGAAAACAATACGAGCTTCTGCGGTTCATCAACGAGCGGCTCAAAGAAGCTGGCGTGCCGCCCTCCTTCGACGAAATGAAGGATGCGCTGGACCTACGCTCCAAATCGGGCATCCACCGGCTGATTACGGCTCTTGAGGAACGCGGCTTCATCCGCCGCCTTGCCAATCGCGCCCGCGCCATCGAAGTCATCAAGCTGCCGGATGTCGGCGGAGCCGCTGGCGGCAAACGCGGTTTCACCCCGAGCGTCATTGAAGGCAATCTCGGCAAGGTCCGTAGTGGCTCGTCGGACGGCGGCAGCAACGACAATGTTTCGGTTCCGGTGATGGGCCGCATCGCGGCCGGTACGCCGATCGAGGCGATCCAGACGCGCAGCCATACGATCAGCGTACCACCGGACATGCTCGGTTCGGGTGAACACTACGCGCTCGAAGTGCGTGGCGATTCGATGATGGAAGCGGGCATTCTCGACGGCGACATGGCGCTGATTCAGAAGAACGACGTAGCCGACACCGGCGACATCGTGGTGGCGCTGATCGACGAGGAGGAAGCCACGCTGAAACGTTTCCGCCGCAAGGGCGCGTCTATTGCGCTTGAACCCGCGAATGCGTCCTACGAGGTCCGAATCCTGCCGCCCAACCGCGTGCAGATCCAGGGCAAGCTGATCGGGATTTACCGGAAGTATTGATCGCGTTTCGGATTAGATCACGCGCTCATCTAGTCTTCCGCCTGCAGATCGCTTTCTGTCGGCGTTGCATCGACCGGCTGCGCCCGCTTCGGTGCACCGCTCTGAGGTTCTGCGTCTACAATGGCGGGTGCCCACGGTCTGTCGACGCCGCGCGGCTTGATAGCGTTGATCTCAAAACCGCTCGTGGTCTTGCGTAACGACAGCGTCCCCTGTTGCTTCAAGGTATCCGGACCGATAACGAACGCTTGGCAGTCCGACGGTGGCTGCCGAAGCGTCACGACCACTGCCGCCTGAGTGCAATCGTCCGCCAACGCCTCCTGCTTCAGCGACAACGCAACAAGCCTGCCGTCGGCACGCGCCGTCACGCATCCAGCCTCGTCGCACGATACGCCGTCGCTGAGCGCGGCGTCGGACGCAGTGCGCGGGTCGGCGTCGGCCGCGAGCCATTCACGCATCATGAATGCATCTTTCCCCGTTCGCATCACGCGCAGCAATCCGTCCCTGCCGCGCACCCCGACGGCGTAGCCGTCTCCGGCGACCAGAATATCCGGCTTCGGCGCTGCCACCGCCCAGAGAGTGGCGAGCACGATCACGCCCGCCCCTGCCCAGCGCAGCGGCGTGCGCAACAGGCCGAGCATGACGATGCCTATACTCATTGCGGCGAGCGCGCCGCTGCTGAAACTCGCCATCCGCCCGATCGCGCCGGGCAACGCGGCGACCCATTGCGAGACAGCGACCATCCAGACGATCCCGGCGTCCATCAGCCGCCAGAATAAGCCATCGAGACCGAACGGTATCGCGATCAGTCCGAGCAGCCCCGCCGGCATGACGACCGCCGAGACAACCGGCATCGCCGCAAGATTGGCGAGCACGCCATAGGGTGTGATGCGATGAAAATGAAACGCGGCATACGGCGTCGTCGCGAGCCCCGCGATGAGCGAAGCCATCGCGAGCGCTGCAATCTCGCGCCCGCCCCACAGCGCCGCGCGCGCGACTTTCGAGTTCTCCGGCGACGCAAACAAATTCGGCATGCTGATCTGTACGATGGCGACAAGCCCCAGCGTCGCGGCGAACGACATCTGAAAACTCGGATGCACAAGCGACTCCGGCGCGAATACGAGGACAATCATCGCGGCGACCGCCAGCGTGCGGAATGTGATCGCGCGGCGATCCACCATGACAGCGATCAGCACGACCGCCGTCATGAAATAGGAACGTTGCGTCGCGACTTCCGCGCCCGATAGCAGCAGATAGAAGGTCGCGGCGATCAACGCCGCCAGCGCCGACCACTTCTTGATCGCAAACGTCACGGTCAATATCGGAAACAGCGCGAGCAGCGCCCGAACGCCGAAGAACACCACGCCCGCGACAACTGCCATGTGGTAGCCCGAGATCGACAGCACGTGGCCCAAGCCTGAAATGAACATCGCGTCGTTGACGGGCATCGTGATCGCGTCGCGCCGCCCGGTCAGAAGCGCGGTTGCGATGGCGCGATTGTCGCCGCTGAGCACGCTGCGGATGCGCGCGTCGATGGCGTCGCGCATGCTCTGCATCAGCGCTGCATAACGCAGATACATGCCGCCGCTTTTCGGCGCTTCGACCGTTTTGATCGCACCCATCGCGAAGCCGGACGCGCCAATGCCGGCGAAATACATGTCGCGGCTGAAATCGTAGGAGCCCGGCCGTTGTGGCGGCAGCGGCGGCTGCAGCCGCGCCTTCAGTTCGACGAAACTGCCGACTTCGGGAGCCGCGCCCTTGCGCACCGACAGCCGCACACGATCGATTTTCGTTTGCCCGCGCGGCACGTCCATCTCTTCGACACGCAGCACGAAGCGATCCGTGCGCTCGCGTTCTTCATGGGTTTCGACAAAGCCTTTGATCGACGCGGAATAGACCGGCTTGGTCAGCACCACATGCGCAACACGCGCGGATTTCAACGTCGCAATCGCGAAGCCGGACGCAGTGGCCGCAATCATCACCACAACGGGAAAGAAACGCCGCCGCCGCGAAAGAAACGCAGCGAGACAAAGGATCAGCGCGAAAGGCGCGACGATGGCGAGAATCGGCTCATGATCTGCCGCGAAATACAATGCAATGCCAACCCCAAACGCGACCGGCACCCACGGCAGCGAACGGCCCGGACCGGCTTCGGCTCTCACCCACGAGTGGATCGTTTCGGAGATCGACGGGAGAAAACTACCTGCATCGAGCGCGGCGTCGCCAGCTTTACGCGGCGGCCACGTCGTCGCCCGCGCTGGCGTGCGCGACGGCCGCCTCTCTCGTTCGCCCTGATCCGACATTGCCCGCCCCGGATTCCGAGTGCGATGCTAGCGGGCGCGCAAGCCATGAATAGCGGAACGGATGCAGAATGCGCGGGAGTTTAGCCGGAGGCTGACACTTTAGCCCAAGTGTCACGCAGGCCAACGGTGCGGTTGAACACCGGCTTGCCCGGCGCGGAATCCTTGTCGCGGCAGAAGTAACCCTGCCGCTCGAACTGATACGCGCCGCTGTAACTGTCGCTGCCGAGCGCAGGCTCCAGCATCGCGTTGACGACTTCCAGCGACTTCGGATTGAGCTGCGAGGCGAAGTTCGCCGCATCCGGCGACGGATCGGAGAACAGATTGTCGTAGACGCGAACCTCCGCAGGCACGGCCTTTGCGGCTGCGACCCAATGGATCGTCGCTTTCACCTTGCGCCCGTCCGGCGCATTGCCGCCGCGCGTCGCGGGATCGTAGGTACAACGCAATTCAACGACATTGCCATGCGCGTTCTTCACCACTTCCTTGCAGGTGATGAAATATCCGTAGCGCAGCCGCACTTCGCGCCCCGGCGCCATGCGGAAGAATTTCTTCGGCGGATCTTCCATGAAGTCGTCCTGCTCGATGAACAGTTCGCGGCCGAACGGAATTTTCCGCATACCCTGCGCCGGATCGTCGGGATGGTTGACGGCTTCGAGTTCTTCGGTCTGACCTTCGGGATAATTCTCGATCACGACTTTCAACGGGTGCAGCACGCCCATCCTACGCGGCGCGGTCTTGTTCAAAGTCTCGCGCACGGAAAAGTCGAACATGCCGAGATCGACGGTCGAATTGGCTTTTGCAACGCCGATGCGCTTGACGAAATCGCGCAGCGCTTCCGCCGGAATGCCGCGGCGTTGAAGTCCCGCAAGCGTCGGCATGCGCGGATCGTCCCAGCCGGTGACGTGGTTGCCGCGCACGAGTTCGGTCAGCACGCGCTTCGACAACAGCGTGTAAGTGACATTGAGTCTCGCGAACTCATACTGATGCGGCCGCGACGGCACAGGGAGATTTTCAAGGCACCAATCGTAGAGCGGACGATGATCCTCGAATTCGAGCGTGCAGATCGAATGGGTGATGTGTTCGATGGAGTCGGACTGGCCGTGCGCGAAATCGTAACTCGGATAAATCTTCCACGCCTCGCCCGTGCGCGGATGATGCGCGTGAAGAATGCGATAGAGAACCGGATCGCGCAGATTGATGTTACCGGAACCCATGTCGATCTTGGCGCGCAGCACGCGTGCGCCGTTCGAAAATTCGCCTTTGCGCATGCGCGCGAACAGATCGAGGTTTTCCTCGACGCTGCGATTGCGGAACGGCGAGTTCTGTCCTGACTCGGTCAGCGTGCCGCGCGTCAGGCGAATTTCATCCTGCGTCTGATCGTCGACATAGGCCTTGCCGGCTTTAATCAGATGTACAGCCCAGTCATAAAGCTGCTCGAAATAATCCGACGCATAGTGAAGGTGCTCGCCCCAGTCGAAGCCGAGCCACTTCACGTCGCGCTGGATCGCGTCGATATATTCCTGCTCTTCCTTGGTCGGATTGGTGTCGTCGAAACGCAAATGGCAGCGCCCGCCGAATTCCTCGGCGATGCCGAAATTCAGGCAGATCGACTTGGCGTGGCCAAGATGCAGATAACCGTTGGGCTCCGGCGGAAAGCGCGTCACCACGCTTTTCACTTTTCCAGAAGCGAGGTCCGCTGCGACGATGTCGCGGATGAAGTCGCGGCCCGTCTCGCTGCCAGGATTTTGCGCCGAATCGTCAGTCATGAATGCCTTCCAAGTTGCGCCCTCTTTGCCAAATCCGCATGGCCCCGCCAAGGCCTTAACGCCGTGCGCCAAGCTGGAAAGAACGCGGAATTGCGGCTGTAATTCGCCCTGAGACAGTGCCGAAAGGGTGTGATAAACGCCGCCGACAATCATTGGCCTCGACCGCTCGAAATGACCGCACCCGTCGTCACCCGCTTCGCTCCCTCGCCGACAGGCTTTCTCCATATCGGCGGCGGCCGCACGGCGCTGTTCAACTGGCTTTATGCCAGGAAGCACGGCGGCAAGATGCTGCTGCGGATCGAGGACACCGACCGCGAGCGTTCGACCGAGCCCGCGATTGCCGCCATCCTCGAAGGGCTGAAATGGCTCGGCATCGAATGGGACGATAAGACCGTCTATCAGTTCCAGCGCGCGGCGCGTCACCGCGAAGTCGCCGAACAGCTGCTCGCCTCCGGCAATGCCTATCGCTGCTATGCGACGGCAGAAGAACTGACGCAGATGCGCGAACTCGCTCGCGCCGAAGGCCGCGCCATCCGCTACGATGGGCGCTGGCGCGACCGCGATCCGTCCGAGGCGCCCGCCGGCGCGAAGCCGACCATTCGCCTGAAAGCGCCGACCACCGGCGAGACGGTGATCGAAGATCAGGTTCAAGGCCGCGTGGTCTGGCAGAACGAAAACCTCGACGATCTCGTGCTGCTGCGCTCGGACGGCAATCCGACTTACATGCTGGCTGTAGTCGTCGACGATCACGACATGGGCGTTACCCACGTCATCCGAGGCGACGATCACCTCATCAATGCCGCGCGACAGAAACAGATTTACGATGCGCTCGGCTGGACTGTGCCTGTGATGGCACACATTCCCCTCATCCACGGCCCGGACGGATCGAAACTCTCCAAGCGTCACGGCGCGCTCGGCGTCGAGGCCTATCGCGCGATGGGTTATCTGCCGGAGGCACTGCGTAACTATCTCGTCCGTCTCGGCTGGTCGCATGGCGATCAGGAGATTTTCTCGACGCAGGAAATGATCGACGCGTTCGATTTATCGGCAATCGGGCGCTCCGCCGCGCGGTTCGATTTCGCGAAGCTGGAGAATCTCAACGGGCACTACATTCGCACGTCTGACGACAAGGCACTCCTCGCGGCTTTCGAAGACGTGTTGCAGTTCGTGCAGGATAGCGAAGCCATTCAAGCCAAGCTCAATGACACCACCCGCGCTCAGCTTTTAGCGGCGATGCCGGGTCTGAAGGAGCGCGCCAAGACCATCGTCGAGCTGATCGACAGCGCGAAGTTTATTTTCGCAGACCGCCCGCTTGTCATGGAGCCGAAAGCGGCTGCAGTGCTGACGCCTGAGACGCGCGAACTGATCGGGCGGCTTCGAGAAGCGCTCGAGTCCGTCAAAAACTGGAGCGCGGAAACCACCGAAGCCGCGATGCGCGAATTCGCCGAGCAGAACGGTCTCAAGCTCGGGGGCGTCGCTCAACCTCTGCGCGTCGCCTTGACCGGACGGACCACCTCGCCCGGCATCTTCGATGTGCTGGCCGTTCTGGGACGCCAAACCTGCCTTGACCGGCTAAAGGATCAGGCCACCGGCTAGCCCTCCAAATGCCTGACTTTGGGCTAATCTGCCCTATCTTGCAGCGCACACAACAATAAGCTACCCATTTAGGCAACGCTTCTAGGACAATCGGCTGGGGCTCCTATATGGCTTCCACCGGCCACGTTCGTCCTGCGTAACACTGTCATCGAGGACTGCGCGATGGATGCAAAAACCAACACCAAAAAGGCCACGCTGACCGTCGATGGCAAGTCTGTCGATTTCCCGGTCCTGAGCGGCAGCGTCGGTCCGGATGTCATCGACATCGGCAAGCTCTACGCACAGACGGGGATGTTCACCTACGATCCCGGCTTTACGTCCACCGGCTCCTGCGATTCCAAAATCACCTATATCGACGGCGACGCCGGCATTCTTCTTTATCGCGGCTACCCCATCGAGCAACTCGCCGAGAAGGGTGACTTCCTCGAGACCTGCTATCTCCTGCTTTACGGTGAGCTTCCCACCCCATTGCAGAAGAAAGATTTCGACGATCGCGTGACCCGTCACACGATGGTCCACGAGCAGATGGCCCGCTTCTTCCAGGGTTTCCGCCGCGACGCGCATCCGATGGCCGTCATGGTCGCTTCGGTCGGCGCGCTGGCCGCGTTCTACAATGACTCGACCGACATTTCCGATCCCAAGCAGCGCATGATCGCGTCCATGCGCATGATCGCGAAGATTCCGACGCTGGCTGCGATGGCGTTCAAATACAACATCGGCCAGCCTTTCGTGTATCCGAAGAACTCGCTCTCCTTCGCCGCGAACTTCCTCAACATGTGCTTTGCGGTGCCGTGCGAGGACTACAAGATCAATCCGGTGCTTGCCGAAGCGCTCGACAAGATCTTCATTCTGCATGCCGATCACGAACAAAACGCCTCGACTTCGACCGTGCGCATTGCAGGTTCCTCCGGCGCCAATCCATTCGCCTGCATCGCGGCCGGCATCGCATGTCTGTGGGGACCTGCGCATGGCGGCGCCAACGAAGCCGCACTCGCGATGCTCGCCGAGATCGGCAGCGTCGATAAAATTCCCGAGTTCATCAAGAAGGTGAAAGACAAGGACAGCAAGGTCCGCCTGATGGGCTTCGGCCACCGCGTCTACAAGAACTACGATCCGCGCGCCAAGATCATGCAGCAAATGTGTCACAAGGTCTTGAAGGAAACCGGCCACGCTAACGATCCGCTGCTGCCGATTGCACTTGAGCTGGAAAAAATCGCACTCAGCGATCCGTATTTCATCGACCGCAAACTCTATCCGAACGTCGATTTCTATTCGGGTATTACGCTCAAGGCGATGGGCTTCCCGACCTCGATGTTCACCGTGCTGTTCGCGGTCGCTCGCACGGTCGGCTGGATCAGCCAGTGGAGCGAGATGATTCAGGATCCGCACCAGAAAATCGGCCGTCCGCGCCAGCTTTATTCCGGCGCCACCAGCCGCGACTACGTCGATATTGGCAAGCGCAAATAAGTCCATTTGATAGACTGCAAAATAGGCCGGTGAAAACCGGCCGATTTTATTTGTGCGTTTTGTTCAATACGTCGATGACAACATCGGCGGCGCGTTCGCTTGGCCGCTCGCCTCCTGTGGCCATGATTTCGTCCAGCCGCTTGAATGCTTCGATTTGGCGCTGGCGCACCGGAGTATCGGCGAGAACGTCGCGCAGCACCGGCGCAATTTTCTCCGGGGTAAAATCGTCCTGGAGAAATTCAGGGATGACGTTCTGGCCCAGAATGATGTTCGGCAGAATGATCGACGAGGTCTTTATGACGCGGCGCGCGATGAAGGCCTCGACTGGCGTCACTTTATAGACGGCGACCATCGGCACGCCGGCGAGCGCCAGTTCCAGCGTCACAGTGCCGGATTTCGCCAGCGCCGCGCGAGCATTGCGGAAAGCGGCCAATTTGTCGTCGTCATTGACGACGACCTTGGGCTGAACTTCCCAATGCGCGGTTGCCGCCCGAACGCGCTCCTGAAGATGCGGCGTAGTCGCCAGAACTGGCTCGAAATTCGCTCCCATCGCTTTCAGCAATTTGAGCGTCACACCGAATACCGCCATGTTGCGCGCAATCTCGCTGCCGCGGCTACCGGGCAGCAGAACAAGGACGGGCGGCGCGGTATCGCGGCGGCGTTGCTCGGACGCATTCGGCCGCAACACTTCGAGATGTTCCAGCAAAGGATGGCCGACATAGGTACAAGGCGGCCCGCCGAGCCGTTTGTGAACGTCCGGCTCGAACGGCAGCACCGCCATCAGCCGATCGACGTAGTGCCGCATTGCCTTTGCGCGGTGCGGACGCCACACCCAGACGGTCGGCGAGACGTAATTGACGATCGGAATCGACGGATCGCGTTTGCGCACGCGCTTGGCCACGCGCTGCGTAAAGTCGGGACTGTCGATGATGACCAGAACGTCGGGCTTCGCTTTGATAACTGCCTCGGTTGCCTCTGCGATACGTTTGAGGATCATCGGCAGTTTTCGCGGGATCGCAACGATTCCAATGATGGACAACGCCTGAATCGGAAACAGCGAGATCAGTCCCTGCTCCGCCATGTGGCGGCCACCGATGCCGCTGAACGAAACATCTGCACCGAGCCGCGCACGTAACGCCTTCATCAGACCTGCACCGAGACGGTCGCCGGATTCTTCCGCCGCGATCAGAAAAATTGTGCGCGGCTGCGCGGCCATCACGCAGGCACCCCCGTGACGAACAGTCCGGCCTTGTCGGCCTTCTCGATTACGGCCTGAACCTCGGCAACCAGCGTCTGCCCCGCGATGATGGCAGCACCGGCAAGACCGGCCGCGACGAGACCTTCGATGGTTTTCGGCCCGAGTGTCGGCAGATCGAAACGCAAATCCTGATTGACCTTCGGCGCTTTCACCAGCACGCCGCGGCCGGGCTTGGCGCGAATGCGATCCACGTGACGCATCCGCGCCACGCGCGCCAGCAGGCCGTCGGTGCCCTCGATGTCTTCGACGGCGACGATGTGGCCATCGATAACGACGACGGCCTGCCCCACATCGAACGGCCCGAGCGCTGCAAGCAGTTCACGCCCTTTCGCAATGTCGGCATTCATCTCGGCGTCGGGCGAGCGCTTCGTGATGCTTCCTTCCGGCATCAGCAATTCCGGCGCGACATCCTTGATGCCGACGAGACGAAATCCATCGTCCTCGAAAATTTTTCCCACGCCCTTGAGCAGATGATCGTCGCCGCCCCGCATGGCACGCGCTAGTTTTGGAATGATCCGAAGCGTTCCGAGATCGAGGCGGATTTCAGACAGCGCCGGCCGCACCAGTCCGCCGATGAAGACGACGTCGCGGCAGTTCTCTGCGCGCATCAGGCGGGACAGGCGTCCGAATTGGCCGAGGGCAACCCAGTGATGGGGGTACGCCTTCACCCGTTCGGCATCGCAGAAGCCGCGAATGGCAAACATGAACGGGTTGGCGCCACGGTTGCGGATTGCGTCCGCAGCGGCGAACGGCAGCACGCCGCCGCCGGCGATAATTCCGATTGCGGTCGATGTCGCGGAGTCTGCCGCCATCAGGCCTCGAATTTGGAGCGTTCGGTCGGTTTATTCGGATTGTTGTGTGCCATGCAGAGCGGGCGCTTCTTGCCGTCGTCGATGAACTTGATGATGTCGGCGATCGCGGAGTCGGTCCCGCCGATCGGCCGCAGTTCTTCAAGACGGTCGGCGAACACGCCGCTGCCGTGAAACAGCCGCTGATAGAAGGATCGCACCGCTTTGAGGCGCGACGACGAAAATCCGCGCCTGCGCATGCCGATCACATTGATGCCTTCGAGGAAAGCGTGCTGGCCATTCGCCATGCCGAAAGGAATGATGTCGCCGCGCAAACCGGACATTCCGGCGATCATCGCCTGCGGCCCGATGCGAACGAACTGGTGAACCGCGGATAGCCCGCCAATGTAGACGAAATCGCCGACTTCGCAGTGACCGCCAAGCGTACCGCTGTTGGCGAAGATCACGTCGTTGCCGACGATACAGTCGTGGCCGACATGCGAATAGGCCATGAAGAAACCGCGCGCACCGACCACGGTCTTGCCGCCGCCCTTCACGGTGCCGCGATTCATCGTGACACTTTCGCGGATCGTGCAGCCCTCGCCGATCGTCAGCGTGGTCGGCTCATCCTTGTAACCGAGATCCTGTGGCGGTTCGCCGAGCGAGGCGAAGGGCGAAATCTTGCAGCCCGCGCCGATTGTCGTGTGGCCTGCGATATTCACGTGCGATTTGAGAACGCATTCCATGCCGAGCGTCACGTTCGGGCCGATGGTGCAATAAGGCCCGATAACGACGCCGTCGCCGATCTTAGCGCCGTCTTCGATACGTGCTGTCGGATCGATCCTGCTCATCGAGAATTAATTGTCCGCAAGCATCGCGCCGACATCGGCTTCGGCCGCGACCTCGCCGTTGACGACGGCATCGCCGTGAAACCACCACATCTCCTTGCGCCGCGTCTTGAGACTCATGCGGTACTGGATGACATCGCCCGGCCCCGCAGGCTTGCGGAATTTGCATTTGTCGATGGTGAGAAAATAGACCGCCGTCGGCTTGTCGACTTTCATGGACGTAATGCCGATCACACCGGCCGTCTGCGCCATCGCCTCGATCATCAGCACGCCGGGATAGATCGGACGGCCTGGAAAGTGGCCCTGAAACTGCGGCTCATTGATCGTCACGTTCTTGATGCCGATGCCGCTGAAATCCTCTCGGATTTCGATCACGCGGTCGATCAAGAGAAACGGATAGCGATGCGGCAGGGTCTTCATGATGCCGGCGATGTCGACGGCTTCGATCGTGATTGGCGACTGCGTCATGCCTTGCCCTCTTCGCCCTCGCCGCCCGGCTTGGACGACTTTCCTCCACTCTCGCGTCCCAGCCGCTCCACCGCAAACAGTTCGCGAAAAAACTGCTTGATCGGCTTGGCCGGAGAGCCGCCCCAGATCACGCCCGGCGGCACTTCGCCGACGACGCTCGAACGCGCCGCGATCTGCGATCCTTCCCCGATGGTCGCGTGATCGCTGACCCCGATGCGCGCGCCGAGCACGACGCCGTCACCGAGCGTCGAACTGCCGGCGATGCCGCTCTGGCTCACCACGATGCAGTTGCGCCCGATGGTCACGTTGTGGCCGATCTGGACCAGATTGTCGATCTTGCTGCCTTCACCGATGACTGTATCGTTAAGCGCACCGCGGTCGATTGTCGTACCCGCGCCAATCTCCACGCCGTTCTGGATGATAACCCGTCCGGCCTGCGGGATTTTCAGGTGTCCCTTCGCGCCGGGCAGATATCCGAAGCCGTCCTGACCGATGCGAACGCCCGGATGCACGATCACGTCATTACCGATCAGCGCGAACAGGATCGTCGCGCCCGCCCCGATGCTGCAATCGCGCCCGATGCGCACATTGGCACCGACCACTGCGTTGGCACCGATGACGGTGCCAGAGCCGATCTCGGCATTCGGCCCGATCACCGCCAACGGATCGACGATGACGCCGTCCTCAAGGTCGGCGCTCGGATGAATCACTGCCGACGGTGCGATGCCTTCCAAACCGAACGACGAGGCCGGTTTCAGCGCGTCCTTGTGGAACTCGCGCAGCGCAGCGACGAAAGCGCGGTACGGGTCCTTGACCACGAGGGCTGCGACATGCGCGGGAACGCTCGGCGCGAGTTTCTCGCTGACCAGGCACGCGCCGGCATGCGCCGCCTGCAGCACCGCCAGATATTTGCGATGCTCGCAGAACGCGAACCGGGTCGGCCCTGCGCGGTCAAGCGCGCCCGCCCCTCTGATGACGCGGGACGCATATTGGGAGGCCGACAGCGTTGCGCCCGTGAAGGCCGCAAGCTCCACCACCGTCATTGTCGGCGCTGACTTAAAGAAGGTCGGGTGCGACATGCCACCTGCCACGGTCAGGCGAGTGCAACGGTCCGCAATCCGGATTGCCGCTCGCCGACGAAAAAATCCCGATGCAAATCGGTTGAACCGAATCCCGGCCACGCGGCCGGGATACAAATCACTAACGAACTTAGAATGAGGTGCCGCCGCCGAACCGGAACTGCTGCACGCGATCATACGGGCTCTTGGTGAGCGGCACGGCGTAATCGAAGCGTAGCGGACCGAACGGCGACTGCCAGATCAGGCCGACACCGACCGACGAACGGATCAAGCCGTCATCCGCACCGACCGTCAGACACTGGTTCGCGGCATTCGCGAGCGCAGTGCCGTTGCAGGTCCCGCCAACAAACAGGGACGTCGGACCTTTGTAACCCTGAACCGAACCCGCATCCGCATAGGCCGCAGCCTTGATGCCGATTTCACGCGGGAAGAACCACAACGGCATCTGCGCTTCGACCGATGCACCCCAATAGGACGTGCCGCCAAGCGCGTCGTTGTAGGTGCCGGTCGTAATGTCACGAGGACCGATGCCGGACGGCGCGAATCCGCGCACCAGATTCGGACCCATCTGGAAATGATCGAGCATGCGGATGCCGCTGCCGACGTCGGCGATGACACCGCCCTGCAGATGCAGCACGCCGACGACGTCGCTGACGATCGGGGTGTAGAGCTTGGCGTCGGTGACCGTCTTCAGGTAGCTGACGTTGCCGCCGACACCGGCATAGTCTTGGCTGACCGATGCCAGAATACCCGTGGTCGGGTTCTTGTTGTTGTCGAGCGTGTTGTAGGCCAGCGTGTATCCGAACGCCGAGGTCGTGACCTTGCCGTTGGCCAGTTCACGCTTGACTGCAACCGATGCTTCGCCGTCGGCGTAACAGTTGTATCCGCCAAGACCGGCAAACGGCCCCGGATAGGTGTTGCCCGGGAACGGACCAACCGCACCGCCAGCCGCGATGTAAGCCGGCGTCGGGAAGTAATTTATATCAGCGGTGTTGTTGTTACAATTCTGCAGATAGTACGGCAGCGTAATCGTCTGCTGTGAAATCGAATAGCGGACCTGCAGGCTCAGATCCTCGCGCAGCTGGAAGCCGAGACGCGGGCTGAAACCGATGGTCTTGCTGTCGTAGGACACGTAGCTCGAAGCCGACTGCTTGCGCACGTAGAAATCGAGGCCGAGCGCGACGCGGTAGCCGAGCAAATACGGTTCGACGAACGACAGCGTCAGGCCTTGGGTGCGCTGGCCGTATTGAACGGCGGCCTTGCCGTACCAGCCGCGGCCCAACAGGTTGCGTTCGGAAATACTGACTTCGCCGAGCAGACCGTCGGCCGTCGAGTAGCCGCCGGACACTGAGAAGTCGCCGGTCGATTTCTCTTCAAGGTTGACGTTGAGCACAACGCGGTCCGCTGACGAACCGGGCTCGGAAACGATCTTCACTTCCTTGAAGTAGTCGAGATTCTTCAAACGCCGCTCGGCACGGTCGACCAGCGCCCGGTTGTAGGCGTCGCCCTCGGAAATATCGAATTCGCGGCGGATCACGTAGTCGCGGGTGCGGGTGTTGCCGCGAATGTTGATGCGCTCGATGTAGACGCGCGGACCTTCGTCGATGGTGAACACGATCGACACGGTATGGGCTTCGTAGTTCTTGTCGCCCTGCGGCTTGACGATGGCAAACGCATAACCGCGGCGCGAGGCCTCGATCTGCATTTCCTCGATCGATTTTTCGACGGCTTCGGCGTTATAGATCGAACCCACATCGACGCGCGACAGGCTGCGGAACGCCTCCCCGTCCAATGTTGCAATCGACGAGCGGAACTGGACCGAACCGACGCGATACTGCTGGCCTTCCTCGATCTTGAACGTCACGAGAAAACCACCGGCAGCCGGATCATATTCGGTGAGCGCTGCGACGACCTGCACGTCGGCATAGCCGTTCTTGAGGTAGTAGCGGCGGATCAGATCGCGGTCGGCTTCGATGCGGTCCGGATCGTAGGTGTCGCCGGATGAAAGAAAGCTCAGGACGCTCGACTGTCGGGTCTTGATGACGTCCTTGAGGCGATAGGAGGAGATCGAATTATTGCCGATGAAGTCGATCGACTTGATGCCGGTCTTTTGTCCTTCGGTGATCTCGAACACCAGATCGACGCGGTTGTTCGGCTGCTCGATGATCTTCGGCTCGACCTTCACGTCGAAGCGGCCGTTGCGGCGGTAAATTTCAGTGATGCGCTGTGTGTCCGACTGCACCATCGCGCGCGAAAGCGTGCCGCGTGCCTTCGATTGCACTTCGGCGGTGAGCTGTTCGTCCTTGACCTTCTTGTTGCCCTCGAAGGCAACGCGGCCGATGACCGGATTTTCGATAACGACAACAACGAGCTTGCCGCCGACGCGGTTGATCTTCACGTCCTGGAACAGGCCGGTTTCGACGAGCGCCTTGAGGCCGTCGTCGATGCGCGCGGAGTCGAGCTGACCGCTCGGGCCGGGCTTGAAATAGGAGCGGATGGTGTCGGCTTCGATGCGGCGATTGCCTTCAACGCCGATCTGCGCGGCCGTCTGGGCATAAGCCTGACTGGAAACGAGCGAGGCCGTCGCGCCGAACGCGACAGGCAAAGCAAACATGATCAGGGCAACGGCGATGCTGCCCCTCAACACTCGCAAACCAAACTTCATGCGCTAAGCGCCCTCGCCGTACTCACTCGCAAGCCCGTTTCCGGACCTGAGAGAATCCCCAAATGTTGCACCGCTTGTAGCCAATTTTGCCAAGCGGGCAAACGACTCTTAACCCCAAAATTCCAATTTCTTAACAATACGTTGCTGATTGGCCACGCCGTCAAAAATACCTTCAGGAACCCGCCAGATGGAGGATGTCGTTGTAGGTGGCGAAGATCATCAGCATCAGCACCAGAGCCAGCCCGACCCGGAAGCCCATTTCCTGCGATCTTTCTGACAACGGCCGCCCCCGGACGGCCTCTACCGCGTAGAACAAAAGGTGCCCGCCATCGAGCAATGGCACCGGAAACAGGTTCAGAAGGCCAATGGAAACCGACAATACGGCCGCCAGATGAATCAGCGGTGACAGGCCTAAGGTCGCAACCTGCCCCGAGATCTGGGCGATGCGGATCGGGCCGCCGACCTGATCGGCGCTGGCGCGGCGGGTAAACACGTCGCCGATGTAAAGCACCGTGCTTTGGGCGACGAACCACGTCGCCGTGACGCCGAGCCAAACAGCGGTTGCCGGATTCACTTTTTCGTTGGTGGCGTCACCGGGCGTCGTGGCGCGGGTAATACCGAGCACCCCGACCTTGTGAACGTTGCCGAACGCGTCCTTCATCTCGCGCAGTTCGGGCGTGCCCTTCAGCGTGACGATCTGATCGCCGCGCTTGACCGCAAACGTCAACGGAACGCCGGCCTTGGTGGCGACGATGCGTTGCATGTCGGTGAAATTCTCGATCGCGTCGCCGTCGATGGCAGTGACGATGTCGCCGGATTTGAAACCGGCCGCTGCCGCCGCGCTCTTTTCTTGAACCTGATCGACGCGGGCACTCTGATTGGGCTTGCCGAAAAACGTAAATAGCGCAGCGAAGATCACAATCGCCAAAAGGAAGTTCGCGATCGGACCGGCTGCCACAATGGCCGCGCGCGGACCGACCTTCTTGCCGTGGAAGCTGACCTTGCGCTCCTCCTCCGTCATCGATGCCAATGCGTCGGCGGAGGGAGTCGAGGCTTCGGATTCGTCCCCGAAGAACTTCACATAGCCGCCGAGCGGTATAGCCGAGACCTTCCAGCGCGTGCCGTGACGGTCGTTGAAGCCGAACAGTTCCGGCCCGAAGCCGAGCGAGAACGTTAACACCTTCACGCCGGCCCAGCGGGCGACGAGGAAGTGACCGAGTTCATGGAAGAAAACGACGAGGGTGAGGACGAAAAGGAACGGGACGATGTATCCGATGAGTCCATGACTCAACGTATTGAAACCATTCAGCAAAAAATCCACTAGACCGTCCCTCACCAACCAAAGCCCGAAGGCCGATCCCTAGTTAACTAGGATGCCTTTAAGGCAATTTGAGGCAAGAGGGCGGCGGCCTTATTTCGCGCAACATGGTCAACAGAAATCGCATCGTCCGCGCTCGTCATCGGGGCCTGGTTCCCGCCCCTCACCCACGCATTCAGCGTCGCCTCGACAAGCTGCGCGATGCCGCCAAACCGAATTTTCTTGGCGACGAAGGCCGCGACCGCGACCTCGTTCGCTGCGTTGAACACGGTGGTCGCGCCCTTGCCGATCCGCAGCGCGTCGTAAGCCAGCTTCAAGCCGGGGAATCGTTCGTAGTCCGGCGCCTCGAAAGTCAGCGAGCCGATTTTGGCAAGATCGAGCGTCGCGGCACGGCCTGAGATTCGATCCGGCCATCCAAGACAATGAGCAATCGGTGTCCGCATGTCGGGAGTACCGAGCTGCGCCATCACCGAGCGATCCGAAAATTCCACCATGCCGTGAACGATGGATTGCGGATGCACCAGCACGTCGATTTCGTCCGGCGACAATGCGAACAGATACGAGGCTTCGATCACCTCGAGACCCTTGTTCATCATCGACGCGGAATCGATGGTGATCTTCTGTCCCATGCTCCAGTTCGGATGCTTGAGCGCCTGCTCCAGCGTCGCCTGTTCGATATCGGCAGCCTTCCACGTGCGGAACGGTCCGCCAGATGCCGTGATGATGACCCGCACGAGTTCGTCGCGATTGCCGGACGCGAGCGCCTGAAACAGTGCATTGTGTTCGGAGTCCGCAGGCAGAACTCTCGCGCCTGCTTTCGCCGCGCGGTCCATGAAGAAATCACCGGCGCAGACGAGGCATTCCTTGTTGGCGAGTGCAATCGTCGCTCCGCGATCCGCTGCGGCAAGCGCTGGCTTCAAACCCGCAGCACCGCTCACCGCAGCCATGACCCAGTCGGCCGGACGCTCCGCCGCATCGATGATCGCGCTGTCGCCCGCGCCGCTTTCGATTTTCGTTCCCGCAAGCGCGTCACGCAGTTCGCCGAGCTTGGAGGCATCGGCGACGGCAACGAAGCGCGCGTTGAATTCCTTCGCGAGTTTGGCGAGGGCTGCGACATTGCTGTTCGCGGTCAGTGCTTCCACGCGGTAGCGCTCGGGCGCTGCGCGCAACAGATCCATCGTGCTGTCGCCGATGGAGCCGGTCGCGCCCAAAACGCTGACGCTGCGGATGCCGGACGCAGCCGGTTTGTCGTTACGCAACGGAACTGCATTCATCGCATCACCAAATCATGAAACCGCGGCCGGCACCATCGAGGCCGCCGCGCATAAAACCGAAGATGGCGGCGAACACAATCGCCGCAACGAAGCCGTCCAGCCGGTCGAGAAGCCCGCCGTGGCCGGGAATGATCTGGCTGGAATCCTTCACGCCGAACCGGCGCTTCACCCATGACTCGAAGAGATCGCCGAATTGCGAGACGATTGAAAGTACGATTGCGATCAGAAGCATCGGCACGAACCGTCCCCATCCGATTGCGGTCGCAGCAAGCGCGATCACGATACTCAGCACGACGCCGCCGATGGCACCGGCCCATGTTTTCTTCGGGCTGATGCGCGGCGCGAGCTTCGGTCCGCCAAACGCGCGGCCGGCAAAGTAGCCACCAATATCAGTGACCCACACGATCAGCAGCGGATAAACCAGCGCATAAAATCCATTCGCAGGATCGAGCCGCACCAGAACCGACGCGATGAGAGCTGCCGCCGCATAGAGAAATCCGCCGACATTCCACTCGCGTCGTTCGGTTGCGAGAAACGCGATCATCGAAGGCGCGATGACGGCGGCGGTAAAGGCGACACCCGTCCAGCCGAACCACAGCGCAAGTCCGATCAATTCAAGCGCGATGACGCCGATTGCGAAGACAGCAGGCTCACGTCTGGTGTTGACGATGGCGTGCCATTCGTAAAACAGCCCGATGGACACGGCCGTCACCAGCAGAATCCACAGCCAACCGCCCGTGAACACGACCATGATGGTCAGCGGCGCGAGGATGAGAGCCGCAACCACGCGAACATAAAGATTGCTCGACGGCTTCGCTTCGCCGGGCATCGATGGCTGGATGTCCGGCGCCACGCCGCTCACGACCCGGTTTTCGCGACGAGGCCGCCGAAGCGGCGTTCGCGGGTCGCATATTCTTTGATCGCGCCTTCGAGTGCAGCCTTGTCGAAATCCGGCCAGTGGATCGGCACGAACACGAGTTCGCTGTAGGCCGCCTGCCACATCAGGAAATTCGACAGCCGCTGTTCGCCACTGGTGCGGATGATCAGATCGGGATCGGGCACATCGGGCGCGTCGAGATAGTTTCCAAGCGTATCCGCGTCGATGCTTGCAGCATCGCGCTTGCCGGCGGCAACCTCCTGCGCGAGGCGCTGCGCAGCGTGGGCGATTTCCTGCCGCGAGCCGTAATTGAATGCGACAACCAACGTGAACCGATTGTTGTTGCGCGTCAGTTCCTCGGCTTCAGTCAGCATTGCAGTAATGTCGGACTCCAGCCCGCCGCGCTCGCCGATCACGCGCACACGCACGCCATCGCTATGCAGCGTCGCAAGATCGTTGCGGATAAACCGCCGCAACAGTGCGAACAGATCGCCGATCTCGCTCGCCGGGCGCGTCCAATTTTCCGAACTGAACGAGAAGATCGTCAGATACGAGATACCGAGTTCGCCAGCCGCGCGAACGACCTTGCGCAACGCTTCGACGCCACGGCGATGCCCCTCCGCGCGGGGCAATCCGCGCGCCGCCGCCCAGCGTCCATTGCCGTCCATGATAATCGCGACATGCCGGGGCGCTTCGGTGCGATCCGAGTCCGTTGGCAATGGCATGGCGCCGTTCGACATTGCGATGACTTTCAGGGGTCTGCTTTCAGACCGTCAGGATTTCTTTTTCCTTGGTGGCAAGCAGCTTGTCGACCTCGGCAATCGCAGCGTCAGTCGCCTTTTGTACGCCGCCGGAATGACGCTCCTGCTCGTCCTCGGAAATCTTGTGATCCTTCTCGAGCTTCTTGACGATGTCGAGACCGTCGCGGCGAACGTGCCGGATCGCGACGCGCGCGGCTTCCGCATATTTATGCGCGACCTTGACCAATTCCTTGCGACGCTCTTCGTTCAGTTCGGGAATACGAAGGCGGATCACCTGTCCTTCGGTCGCAGGATTGAGCCCGAGATTGGAATTGACGATCGCGGTTTCCACCGCCTTGACCATCGACTTGTCCCAGACCTGTACCGACAACAGACGCGGCTCGGGCACGCTGACAGTCGCAACCTGATTGAGCGGCATGTGCGTGCCGTAAGCCTCGACCTGAACCGGCTCCACCATCGAAATCGCAGCGCGTCCCGTGCGCAGACCGCCAAGCTCGTGCTTGAGCGACGCCGTCGCGCCATCCATCCGGCGCTTGATGTCGTTGAGATCGAAAGTGTCGGACGCCATCACGCTGCTCCCTTGGTAATCTTATCCGGCGACAATTGTGCCCTTGCCTTTGCCGCTCAAAATCGCACCGATAGATCCCGCCTCGGCAACCGAGAACACGATGATAGGCAACGATGTTTCGCGGGCAAGCGCGAAGGCGGTTGCGTCCATCACCTTATAGCCACCCTCGACGGCCTGCGAATGGCTGAGCCGGTCGAAACGCTTGGCCGTTTTGTCGGTCTTGGGATCGGCGCTATAAACGCCGTCGACATTGGTTGCTTTCAGCACCGCCTGCGCGCCGATTTCCGCGCCGCGCAGCACCGCCGTCGTGTCGGTTGTGAAGAACGGATTTCCAGTGCCGCCTGCCAAAAGCACAATGCGTCCCTCCGCGAGATAGCGATGCGCGGCCGCAATGGTAAACAGTTCGGCCACCTCCGGCATGATCAGCGCCGACAACACACGCGCCGATTGGCCTTTGCGGCTCAAAGCGGATTCAAGGGCAAGACAGTTCATCACGGTGGCTAGCATGCCCATCGTGTCGCCGGTGGTGCGCGATACGCCGCGCGAGGAGACTTCGACACCGCGGAAGATGTTTCCGCCTCCGACGACAACGGCAATCTCGACGCCCAGTTCGCGCGCCTTGATGAGATCGCCGGCGATGCGGTCGATGGTGGGCTGGTGAATGCCGAACGGCTGATCTCCCGCGAGATATTCGCCGGAGACCTTGATGACGACGCGCCGGTAAGCCGGTTCAGCCATGATGCGTTCGCTCACTCACATTGAAGACGAGCGTTCGCCCGCAAATCTGCGAGCGAGAACTCAGCCCTGTCCGGCAGCCGCGGCGACTTCGGCCGCGAAATCGGATTCCTGCTTCTCGATTCCCTCGCCCAGAGCATAGCGCACAAATCCGGCGACCTTCACAGGTGCGCCGACCTTGCCCTCAGCTTCTTTCACGGCCTGAGCCACGGTCTTGCCGCTGTCGTGAATGAATGGCTGCTCCAGAAGGGTGACTTCCTTGTAATAGGTCTTCAGGCCCGATTCGACGATCTTCTCGATCATCGCGTCCGGCTTGCCCTGCTGACGGTATTTGTCGGCCATCACTTCCTTCTCGCGGCGCACCACTTCAGGATCGAGCCCGGCAGCATCGAGCGCCTGCGGATTCGAGGCCGCGACATGCATCGCGATTTGCTTGCCGAGCGTTGCAAGCTCGTCCTTCTTGCCGGTCGACTCGAGCGCGACAAGCACGCCCATTTTGCCGAGACCGTCGATCACCGCGTTATGGATGTAGCTTGAAACCGCGCCGTCCTTCACAGTCAGCGCAGCCGCGCGGCGCAGCGTCATGTTTTCGCCGATGGTCGCGATAGCGTCGTTGATCGCAGTGTCCACCGTGACATCTCCAACCTTTGCCGCCTTGATCTTTTCGACATCCGCGCCGGTGCTGAGCGCGACCTGCCCGATCATCTTCACGAGGCCCTGGAACTGCTCATTGCGTCCGACGAAATCGGTTTCCGAGTTCACTTCGACGAGCGCGCCCTTGGTACCGGACGTCACAGCCGCGATCAGGCCCTCGGCGGCGACACGGCCCGACTTCTTCGCAGCCTTCGACAGGCCCTTCTTGCGCAGCCAGTCGATGGCCGCCTGCATGTCGCCTTTGGTCTCGTTAAGCGCGCCCTTGCAATCCATCATGCCCGCGCCGGTCGTTTCGCGCAGATCCTTGACCATTGCTGCCGTGATTGTCGTCATTTCAAATGTCCTTTGCCTGTGCGGGCCGTTCGGCGCAGCGAATGCTGACTGCCGGTGCGACGCGCAGGTTTCAACGAGCTTGAGAGTGCTGCGGCCGGATGAACCGGCCGCGCGATCGAATTGCGATTCCGCTTCCGCGGTCTTTACTCCGCTTCCGCGGTCATGGCCTTGGACTGGGCAACCCAGCCATCGGCACGCGCGGGAAGGCCGACTTCTTCGCCGATCTTGTGGGCGGTGTCGTGATCGAGTTCGGCCAATTGCCAGTAGTGGAAGATGCCGAGATCGTTGAACTTCTTCTCGATCGCGCCCGACACGCCGGTGAGCTTCTTGAGATCGTCGGCGACGCCGCGCGGACCTGCAAGACCCTGGAAGCCGACAGGCTTTGCCGCCTCGACGACTTCCTTGGCCGGGTTGGCCGACGCGCCGATATCGACGCCGGAATTGCCCTGACCGCGCGAGATGCCGTCGATCACGGCGCGCGCGACGAGATCGCAGTAAAGACCGATGGCGCGGCCGGCGTCGTCGTTGCCCGGAACGACGTAAGTGATCCCCTTCGGGTCCGAGTTGGTATCGACGATCGCAGCGACCGGAATGTTCAGCCGGTTGGCTTCTGCGATGGCGATGTCTTCCTTGTTGGTGTCGATCACGAAGATCAGGTCGGGAAGACCGCCCATGTCCTTGATGCCGCCAAGCGAACGGTCGAGCTTGTCGCGCTCACGCTGAAGCGTGAGGCGTTCCTTCTTGGTGTACTGGCTGCCCTCGCCCGAGCCGAGCATCTCTTCGAGCTGACGCAGCCGCTTGATCGAACCGGACACGGTTTTCCAGTTGGTCAGCGTGCCGCCGAGCCAGCGCGAGTTGACGAAATACTGGGCCGAGCGTTTCGCGGCTTCCGCGATGCCATCCTGCGCCTGACGCTTGGTGCCGACGAACAGCACGCGGCCGCCCTTGGCCACCGTGTCGCTGACAGCCTGCAGCGCGCGATGAAGCATCGGCACGGTTTGCGCGAGGTCGATGATGTGAATGTTGTTGCGAGCACCGAAGATGTAATCCGCCATCTTCGGATTCCATCGGTGGGCCTGGTGGCCGAAATGAACGCCAGCTTCCAATAGCTGACGCATTGAGAAATCAGGTACTGCCATCGTCTTCTCCGGTTGATCCGCCGCGGATTTGTGGACCCGGATGGGCCACCGGAAGGCTAAAGCGGCCCATTGTCGGGGCCGAACGCCAAAGTCCGCGTGAGTGATGGCGCGGATATAGCGGCGCTCACCCCCCGACGCAAGGGAATACGGCCCGCCGAAGGACCATTTCGCTGCAAAAACCGGCCATTTTTCCGATATTTAGACGGTTTGGACGTCCACGACCCCGGCCACCGCCTTGATCGCACCTGCAATCTGCGGCGAGACGCGGAATCGCCCCGGCAGCTTGAGTTCGACCTCGGTCTGCAGGTCCAGCATCATCACCACCGTGACCTCACCCTCGCCGCTGGCCGGCGCGGCACTCTTGCCGGATTGGAAGCGGCCGCCACTGCCCGCTGCCGCAGGCGGGCTTTCGAGCCTCTTGGAAATGGATTCGAGCGGCTTGTCGTCGCGCAGGAAAATACGAAGGCCCTTTTGGGTTTTCGCTGCCGCATCGTCGAGTAGCTCGGCATGAAGGATGCGGGCGCGCACGTCTTCGCCCTGCAGCTCCGCTCCAAGTTGGAGGAGTACCGCAGAGCCGGGCTCAAGCACTTCGCGATATTGCGCGAGGCCTTCGGAAAAAAGCACCGCCTCGAAATGTCCGGTCGGATCGGACAGGCCGATGATGCCCATCTTGTTGCCGGTTTTCGTCCGGCGTTCCATGCGCGAGAGAATGGTCGCGGCAACACGGCCCGCAGTTGCGCCCGTCTTCACCGCGCGCGCAAACTCGCTCCATGATTGAACGCGCAGACGCTTCAACGCCACAGCGTAGTCGTCGAGCGGATGGCCGGACAGGAAGAAGCCGATGGCGTCGTATTCGCGGCGCAGGCGATCCGCGGGCAGCCACGGTTCGATATTCGGCAGCACGATCGCAGGCGCGTCCGCCATGCCGCCGAACATATCATTCTGGCCGATGGTCGAAGCCTCGTGGCTGCGCTGGCACGCAGCGATAATCGCATCAGCCCCGGTGAACACGCGTGCGCGATTCGCGTCGAGCGCGTCGAAAGCTCCTGCGGCTGCGAGACTTTCGACGACGCGCTTGTTGATCGCACGCGGATTGACGCGCGCGGCAAAGTCCGCAAGCGAGGTGAACGCCCGCTCGCCCCGCGCTTCCACAATCATATCGACTGCCTGCGCGCCGACACCTTTGAGCGCCGCAAGCGCGTAGAAGATCGTGTCGCCGGACACCTCAAACGTCGCACCGGAACGATTGATATTCGGCGGCTCCACCTTAATGCCGAGCTTCTGCGCCTCGGCGCGAAACTCCGACAGCTTGTCGGTATTGTTCATGTCGAGCGTCATGGACGCCGCGATGAACTCCACCGGGTAATGCGCCTTCATATAGGCGGTCTGGTACGACACCAGCGCGTAAGCAGCCGCGTGGCTCTTGTTGAATCCGTAGTCGGCGAACTTCGCGAGCAATTCGAAAATCGTATCGGCCTGGTGCTTGGCAATGCCGCGCTCGACTGCGCCGGAAATGAAACGCTCGCGCTGGGCGTCCATTTCTTTTCTGATCTTCTTGCCCATTGCACGGCGCAGCAGGTCCGCTTCGCCGAGCGAATAGCCGGCCATGACCTGCGCGATCTGCATCACCTGTTCCTGATAGATGATGACGCCGAACGTCTCTTTCAGGATCGGCTCGAGCATCGGATGCAGATATTCGGCCTGCTCATCGCCGTGCTTGCGCGCGCAATAGGTCGGGATGTTCGCCATCGGACCGGGACGATAGAGCGCGACGAGAGCGATGATGTCCTCGAAACGGTCGGGACGCATATCGACGAGCGCGCGGCGCATGCCCTGACTTTCAACCTGGAATACGCCGACCACATCGCCGCGCGACAGCATCTCGAAGCTCGGCTTGTCGTCGAGCGGCAGTGTCGCGAGATCGACGTCGATATTGCGCTGCTTCAGCAGCTTTACCGCAAGATCAAGAACCGTCAGCGTCTTCAGGCCGAGGAAGTCGAATTTCACCAGCCCCGCAGGTTCAACCCACTTCATGTTGAACTGCGTCACCGGCATGTCGGACTTCGGATCGCGATACATCGGCACCAGTTCGCTTAAGGGCCGGTCGCCGATCACGATGCCTGCGGCGTGCGTGGACGCGTGGCGCGTCAGGCCCTCGAGGCGCATGGCGATGTCGAAGGCGCGCGCGACAATAGGATCTTCATCGCGGAAGGCCTGCAGTTTCGGCTCGCTTTCGATGGCCTTTTCCAGCGTCACGGGCGCGGCGGGATTTTGCGGCACGAGTTTTGTCAGCCGATCGACCTGTCCGTAAGGCATTTGCAGCACGCGGCCGACATCGCGCAGCACGCCGCGCGCCTGCAGCGTGCCGAAGGTGATGATCTGGCCGACCTGATCGCGGCCATAGCGCTGCTGCACATAGTCGATGACCTCGCCGCGCCGCTCCTGACAGAAATCGATGTCGAAGTCCGGCATCGACACGCGCTCGGGATTGAGGAAGCGCTCGAACAGCAGGCCGAAGCGAATGGGATCGAGATCGGTAATCGTGAGCGCATAAGCAACGAGCGAGCCCGCGCCCGAACCGCGGCCCGGTCCAACCGGAATGCCCTCGGCCTTCGACCACTGGATGAAATCCGCGACGATCAGGAAGTAGCCAGAATAGTTCATGCGGGTGATGACGTCGATCTCGAACGCCAGCCGGTCGCGGTATTCCTGCTCGGTGACGCCCTGCGCGACGCCGTGTGTCTTGATGCGCGCGGTCAAACCCTCCTCGGCCTGACGTCGCAACTCGGCGCCCTCCGCACTTTCCGCATCGGCGGACTTCGCGCTGCCGACCACCGTAAAGCGCGGCAGGATGGGCTTGCGCGTCGTCGGGCGAAACGAGCAGCGTTTGGCAATTTCCACCGTCGAAGAGAGAGCTTCGGGCAAATCCGCAAACAGCACTGCCATTTCAGCGCGCGTCTTGAAGCGATGATCGGGCGTCAGTTGATGTCGGTCGGTTTCCGATATCAGCCGGCCGCCTGCGATGCACAGCAGCGCGTCGTGCGCCTCGTAATCGTCGGCACTCGCGAAATACGGCTGGTTGGTCGCGACCAGCGGTGCGTCGTTGCTGTAGGCAAGATCGATCAGCGCGGATTCAACACGCCGCTCGCTGTCGAGGCCGTGGCGCTGCAGTTCGACGTAGAGCCGATCACCGAACAGCTTCTTCAGAACGTCGAAACGCTTCTTGGCCAGCGGAGCCTGGTCCGCCAGCAGCGCCTGCGCAATCGGCCCGTCCGGTCCGCCAGTCAGCGCTATCAGATGATCGCTCTCACCTTGCAGCCATTCGATCTTGATGCGCGGGGCTTCGTTGACGGGCGTTTCCATGAACGCGCGCGAATTCAATTTCATCAGGCTGCGATAGCCCTCTTCGCGCATGGCGAGCAGCACGATGCGCGCGGGTGCCAGCGCGTTACGTGCGCTGATGTCCTGATCGCCGAAATCGACGGCAATCGCGCAGCCCGTGATCGGCTGGATGCCGGACGCCGCAAGTTTGTCGGAGAATTCCAGCGCGCCGAACATGTTGTCGTTGTCGGTCAGCGCGAGTGCCGGCTGGTGGTCCTTCTTGGCCAGTTCGGCCAATTTCGGGATCGTGATCGATCCCTGCAGCAGCGAGTAAGCGGAATGAACGTGCAGGTGGACGAACCCTGCATCCGACGCGGCCGGTTTGGACGGCGGTGTCTTGACGGCTTTGGGCATGGAAACTTTCGGTGCGAATTGAGCGGTCACGCCGCACCGGCGACAGCCGACTCAGCGGATCAATGGTGGTGCTACGCCGTCTGCATGTCCACGCGGAACGCGCGCGCGGGCACCGCCATCATCGCTTTCCCCAAGCGGTTCAAAGCAGATCAAAGGGACGCTCAAATCTGGGCGAAAACCTGCGCCCAGATCGCCACCATGCCGACGAAAAGCACGATGGATGCGAGGGCTGCGGCTTCTTCAACGAATGTCTTCAGCATGGCCGACTCCATTAGAACATAATAGGAACATTGTTCCTTTTTTGTTCTGGGAGTCAAGCGTCGCGACAAGTCCGAATTTCGGATGCCTAATAACGGGTAAATCGCAGCAAAATGGGCCATTTTAGGCCCTACGCCATCTCCACGACCTTGCCGTCGACCAGCGACACGCGCCGGTCCATGCGGGCGGCGAGGTCCATATTATGGGTCGCGATCAGCATGGCGACCCGCGTTGCTTTCACAAGCTGCGTGAGCGCCTTGAAGACGTGATCGGCTGTGCTGGGATCGAGATTGCCGGTGGGTTCGTCGGCAAAAAGTACGCGCGGTGCGTTGGCAACCGCACGCGCAATCGCGACGCGCTGCTGTTCACCGCCGGAGAGTTCGGCGGGACGGTGCGAGGTGCGTTCCCCCAGCCCCAGATAGGACAGGATTTCCTTTGAGCGCTTCACGGTCTCGCGGCGCGCGAGGCCGCGGATCATCTGCGGCATCATGACGTTTTCAAGCGCCGTGAATTCCGGCAGCAGGCGATGCGACTGATAGACAAAACCGATGTCAGTTCGTCTGATCTGCGTGCGCTCGGCATCCGACAGGCCCGACGTCGCAACGCCGCCGACATAAACCTCGCCCTCGTCGGGATGTTCGAGCAGGCCCGCGATGTGCAGCAGCGTCGACTTGCCCGTGCCCGAAGGTGCGACCAGCGCGACCGACTGGCCTTCCCACAGCGCAAGCTGCGCGCCGTCCAGAATTGTGAGCACGGCCTCTCCCTGCCGATAACGGCGGCGGATATCGTGCAGATAAACCACCGGAACTTCCTCGCCCCCCTGCTCCATCGGTGCGCTCACTCGTACCTGAGCGCTTCGATGGGATCGAGGCGCGCGGCGCGCCACGACGGATAGAGCGTTGCAAGAAACGACAGCGTCAGCGCCATGATGACGACAGCTGCGGTCTCACCGACATCGATTTCAGCCGGCAGCTTGGACAGGAAATAAAGCTCGGGCGAAAACAGTTCGGTATTCGTCACCCACGAAATGAACTGGCGGATGGTCTCGATGTTCATGCAGATCAGCATGCCGAGCAGAAAACCGACCAGCGTACCGACCACGCCGATCGCTGCACCCGTAATCAGAAACACTCGCATGATCGACCCTTGCGACGCGCCCATCGTGCGCAGGATCGCGATATCCTGCCCTTTGTCTTTGACGAGCATGATGAGGCCGGACACGATATTCAGCGCCGCGACGAGTACGATGAGAGTCAGGATCAGGAACATCACGTTGCGCTCAACTTGGAGCGCGTTGAAGAACGTCGCATTGCGTTGCCGCCAATCCACCATGAAGATCGGACGATGCGCGGCTTCCGTCACCGCTTTCCTATAAGTATCGATCTTGTCGGGGTTGCTGGTGTAGACCTCGATCGAGGTCACGTCGTTGTTGCGGTTGAAATAGGCCTGCGCCTCGGTCAGCGGCATGAACACGAAAGCCGCGTCATATTCGGACATTCCGATCTCGAACACAGCAGCAACTTTATAAGGCTTGATGCGCGGTGTCGTACCCATCGGCGTCACCGCCCCGCGCGGCGCGACCAATGTCACACTATCGCCGGCACGCAGCGACAGCTGATCCGCAAGACGCCGGCCGATGGCAACACCCTGCCCCTCGTCGAAACCTTCGAGCGTGCCTTGTTTGATGTTCTTGGCGATCGACGTGAGATTGTTGAGGTCCGCCGAGCGGATGCCGCGCACGAGCACGCCGGCCGCGTTGAACGGTGACGACGCCAGCGCCTGTCCCTCGATGATGGGTGCCGCGAGACGAATGCCCTGAACCTTGTTGATGCGCTCGGCGACATCCTTCCAGTCGGTCAGCGGCGATTCCAATGGCTGCACCAGAAGATGACCGTTGAGGCCGAGAATCTTGTCGAGCAATTCTTTGCGAAAGCCGTTCATCACCGCCATGACGATAATGAGGGTCGCAACGCCAAGCATGATGCCGAGAAATGAAAAACCAGCGATGACCGAAATGAAACCTTCCTTGCGCCGCGCCCGCAGATAGCGGGACGAGAGCAACCACTCAAACGGCGCGAAAGGTGGGGTCCGGACTGGCTCGCTCATGCTTTTTCCACGATCCGGATTTCATACGAATCGGGCTAATTCTAGTCACCTCAAAGGCGGACGGCGACTGGCGAGACGCGGATTTACTGTGCGAAACGCGCAATCGCTGCATCGAGGCTCATAAATTCGCGCGATCCATCGCTACGGCGCTTGATCTCGACCTTACCTTCGGCAAGTCCCTTCGGCCCGATCAGAACCTGCCAGGGAATGCCGATCAGATCGGCAGTCGCGAACTTGCCGCCCGGACGCTGGTCGGTGTCGTCGTAAAGCACGTCGACGTTCTTTGCTGCGAGTGCGGCATACATCTTTTCGCACGCAGCATCGGTGTCCTCGCCGCCCTGCTTGAGGTTGAGGATCGCTACCTTGAAAGGCGCGACCTCCTCCGGCCACTTGATGCCATTTTCGTCGTGGCAGGCTTCGATGATCGCGCCGACCAGACGCGACACGCCGACGCCGTAAGAGCCGCCGTGGATCGGCTTCTCGGTGCCGTCCGGTCCGGTCACAAGCGCCTTCATCGAGTCGGAATACTTCGTGCCGAAATAGAAAATCTGCCCGATCTCGATGCCGCGAGTGTTGACGCGCTTGTTGGCCGGCACTTCCTTCTCGTAACGAGCGGCGTCATGAACATCTTCGGTCGCCGCGTAGAGTTCGGTCCACTGTTTGATGATCGGAGACAAATCGCCGTCGTAGTCGATGCTCGCATCCGGCACCGGCAGTTCAAGAACATCCTTGTTGCAGAACACACCGGACTCGCCGGTCTCCGCGAGCACGATGAATTCGTGCGACAGATCGCCACCAATGGGCCCGGTTTCGGCGCGCATCGGAATGGCTTTTAGGCCCATGCGTGCGAAGGTGCGCAAATACGCAACGAACATCTTGTTGTACGACACACGCGCCGCCGCCTCGTCGAGGTCGAACGAATACGCATCCTTCATCAGGAATTCGCGACCGCGCATCACGCCGAAGCGCGGGCGCTGCTCGTCGCGGAATTTCCACTGGATGTGATAGAGATTCAGCGGCAGGCTGCGATACGACTTCACGTAAGAACGGAAGATTTCCGTGATCATTTCCTCGTTGGTCGGCCCGTATAGCAGTTCGCGCTTGTGGCGATCCTGGATGCGCAGCATCTCCGGCCCGTAGGCATCGTAGCGCCCGCTCTCGCGCCAAAGGTCGGCGAGTTGCAGCGTCGGCATCAGAAGTTCGAGTGCGCCCGCGCGATCCTGCTCCTCGCGCACGATCTGCTCGATCTTCTGCAGCACGCGAAAGCCGAGCGGCAGCCACGCATAGATACCCGCTGCTTCCTGTCGCATCATTCCCGCGCGCAGCATCAGCCGGTGCGAAACGATCTCCGCTTCCTTCGGGGTTTCCTTCAGAATGGGCAGGAAGTAGCGCGTCAGCCGCATGGAATTCTCGTGAATCGGAGGGCAATTCGATCTGTCACTGAAACCGGATTGCCCGCCGAATTACAAGAGCTTGCTAGTGCTTATGGCCTTCCATCGGACCGTCCATCTTCATGCCGCCCATTGCGCCGCCGGATTTTTCGCCGGTATAGCCGATCGGTTCGACCTTGAACTCGACATCGACCTTGCCGGCTTTTTCGAAGGTGAGTTGTCCTTTCACCAGCGCACCCTCCTTGAGCGGCTCCTTCAGGTCCATGAACATGGCGTGGTAGCCGCCGGGCGCGAGTTTGACGGTTTCTCCGGGCTTGATCTCAAGACCGTTCGTCAGCGGACGCATCTGCATCACGCCGCCGTCCATTTTCATTTCGTGGATCTCGCCATGATCCGCGGCCGACAACGAAACGCCGACGAGACGATCCGGCGTCTTGCCGTTGTTGGTGATTGTGAGATAGCCGCCGCCGACCTTCGCGCCGCCCGCCGTTGCACGCGTCCACGGATGGCCGATGTCGAGATCGCCGACTTTGAAGCCGTGAGCGAACGCTACGCTCGACAGCATGAGCGCGACCGCCGTGAGTGTGAGAGCCTTCAGGATTGTTTTCATGGTCTTTCCTTCTTTTAGAATTTCAAACGGACGTCGGCGACGTAAGTGCGCTGTGGGAACGGATGGAACAGGTGATATTTGGCGTTGCCGACATTATCGATGCCGAAACTGACGGTGGCGTTATCGGTCGCCTTGCGCTGAACGCGCAGGTCGACCACCGTGTAGGAGTCGAACGCCTGATAGACGTTCGCAACGGTGTCGGTGTTGTCGAGCGTCGAATACTGCTTGCTCGCATAACGCATCGCAGCCGTCAGCGACCAGTTTTCGTCCAGGCGATAAGTCGCGCCGGCCGTCACGCGCCAGGGCGGAATGTTCGGAATGTATTTTCCGTTTGCCGTCGTTCCGCCCACCGTGCTGACGAAATTCGGATCGCTGACGATGCGCGCGTCGGTATAGGTCACGCTGCCGAACACTTCCATGCGATCGATCAGCACATTGTTCTTCTGCGCGGCCAATTCAACACCGCGTGTGCGTGTCCGGTCGATGTTCTGGATGAACGACGCGGTCGCCGCATTGCCGCTTGAATCCGTCGTCGGCGCAAGCTGGGAGATCAGCGTGTTGCGGCCGTCCTCGAAGAAGAACGACAGCCTCACCTTCCCGTCCGTAAACCTGCGCTCGAACGCGATCTCCTCGCTGAGCACATCTTCAGGCTTCAGATTCGGATTTGGCACCGCGAGCACCGTGCTCGACACCGAGACAATCTGATAAAGTTCGGCAACCGTCGGAAAGCGCGACGCCGCACCGAATGACGCCGTCACCAGCCAATCGGGGTTGGGCTCATAAGCGAGCGATACTTTGGGCGAGACGCGCTGCGCGCCGAGCGAAGGCTGGTACATTGCAACCGTATTGGTAATCGCGCCCGTTGCAGCCGTCGTCGTCGTTTGCAGGTTGAAGCCGTTATAGGCCGCCCAGTCTTCCAGACGCACGCCGGTCGTGAGCTTCCAGTTCGGCGCGAATTTCCACGCATCCTGCACCCAGAGGCCGAGCGTGCGCGTCGTGCCCGCACTCGACGTGTAGAGCGTATTCGTTGAATCCGGCCCGCCCACCCAGTCCGCAGTCTTGTAGACGGGATTGAACAGATAATAGCGGTCGCCGTGGACGCCGAAGCTCACCTCATGAAAATCGCTGGCGCGCCAGATTCCCTTGGCATCGCCATTGGTCCAGTTGGTGCCGTCGAGACGCGCTATTTTTCCGAACGGGGTGAACGTCAAGCCCGCACCGACACCGAACGGCAGGCGCTGCGTATCGTTGAGAAAATCGACATACGAGACCGCAATGTCGAAATCGTAAGTACCCTTGGTATCCGATTTCAGCGACACGGCATTCGCAAGCCGCGTCTGATCCCAGGTGAAGCGCCCGTTCGCGAAACCCGACACGCCGCCATAAGTCGGCGCGCCGGTTGCGGTCGTTTGGAGATAGGATTGCACGTTGGAAATCTGGTTATTGTTCCACAGCCCAATCGTGTAAGTCGCCGTCACCCACGGCGTAAGTTCGTAAGCGAACTTGCCGTTCAGCGTTTCCTGCTCGCTGTGCAATAGCCCGCTGGCGCCGACGACATTCGCCACCGTACCGGGCACGCGGCCTGATTGAGGAATTGTCCCCGTCGTACCGGCAGGCGTTGTCGTGCTCGTCACCCAGCCGAGCGGCTGGCTGTCGCTGTTCAGATAGTTCGCGCCAATAAAATAGGAGAAGCGATCAATTTTGTCGCCGACGGAGAGCGATGTCTGATGCGAGCCGTAAGCCCCCTTTGTCTTGTAGACATCGAAGGTCTGGATCGCTTCGGTCTGCTTGGTCGTGAACTCGAACTTTTCCGGCATTTTGGTTGTAAACAGCAGAACGCCGCCTTCAGAATTGCCCGGATAGGCCGCCGAGAAAGGTCCATAGAGAAAATCCACGCGGCTGATTGCCTCCGGCGTGATGAGGCCCCATTGCGAGACGCCAAGCGTATTGTTGTTGGCGATCAGCGACGACACCAGAATATCGTCGACATAGATGAGACTGCGCGCGCTTGCCCCGAGGCCCGTGGTGCGCGTCGCCAGCACCGACTGATTGTCGCCGAAGTTGCGTTTGCGCACGAACAGGCTCGGCATGTATTTGACCGTGTCCTGCGGATCGACCGCGTTGACGGTCTCGCGGACCCGATCGGCGGTCTGGCTCTCCGCTGTTTGCGGCAGATCGTAGCGCTGCTTGATCGGTGGCGGACCCGGTTGCTTGGCGCTGCCGGTTTGAATGACGACACGCGGAAGCGGCTTCTGATTGTCGGCGACCGGCTTCGGTTTCGGCTTGCGTTTGACGCGCGTTGCCTCGACCGTGACCTGCGGCAACTGTTCGGTGCCGCCCGGCTGAGCAATCACAGGACGCACATCCGCTATCGCAAAAGCGGAGACGAGTGCACCGACCGCGCACATCGACCTTTGAATCGGCATTTGGAATTCCTGATGGCCGCGAAACCGCAGCCGTCGTCAACACATCGACCGAAGCAGCAACGCTGCCTAAATTACGGACAGATTGTTCAGGAATGGGAAGGTGGTGCGCGTGCCTGCGCGGGCGAGCTGCGCGGATCAGCAACGAGATCGTTATGTCTGTCCTGCCACGCGACGCGCTCAGGCGAGCGCAGGACCGCAACGACAATCGGCGCAGGTGAAGACAGCGATGCCGAGCCGCTTTGGGAGACGACGCAAAGCTCGCAGCAATTCTGATGCGATGGCTGACCGTCTGGCGCGGTTTGGCCGGACTTCTCCATCGACAGCGGCGAACAGATCGGCGCGGAGCCAAACGGATCCATCGCCGCAGCCATCGCGAAATAGGCACCGATGGGTGCGAAAATCTGCACCCACATCGCGATCATGACAACGGGAAGGAATCTCCCGATCTGCCGGCGCATCGAATTCGCTCCCGCTTCCGCGCTTCTGAATAATCGCGCCGCGCGCAGAAGTCGATACGGCCCGCCGACACGCGCCCGTAAAATCTCCTCTGAAATCACGTGTTTTTGGACCTCTGTGCCGATTCCCTTACTCGGGTATGGGACAACGGGAAACTTATGGTTGTGCAACGCCACAAATATAGACAAATGTTGCCGAAAAACGTGACAAGCCAAAATCGTTCGGCTACACAAGCCGCTCAGGCCGATGCGTTCGCTCGTATCGTCTGGTGGTCCAAGTCTCGGGAGGAACCCTGGCGCGCATAAGCAGCGTCGCCCTGCTCAACCAAGGATAAATCCGAACCTTGCAGGGAAAATTAGGGTCGACACAATTTTAAGAGCAGGACTGCGGTCCTGCTCTTTTTTTGTCCGCGTGACATCAGAATGGAAAGCCCAGCGCTTTCGACAGCCGCTCGATACTGAGCAGGCCCTTGCTGTAAAGAAAAGCGAACACGCCATACACGATCAGCGAGATGATCGTGGTCCAGATCATCTTCCGTCCCATGCCCGTCACGGTCGGCGCTCCGGGATCGGTGCCGGCAATCTCCTCGCCTGCCTCGCGCTGGCTGCGGATATTGAACGGCAGCGTGACGAACAACACGACCCACCAGATCACGAAGTAGATCGCGAGCGCGGTTGAAATTGTATAGGCCATTATTCTTGCTCGATCTCGACCAGCGCGCCCGAAAAATCCTTCGGATGCAGAAACAGCACCGGCTTGCCATGCGCGCCAATGCGCGGATTGCCATCACCGAGTACGCGCGCGCCTTCCTTGATCAACGCGTCGCGCGCTGCGATAATATCGGACACCTCGTAGCAGACATGATGAATACCGCCATCGGCGTTCTTGTCGAGAAATTTCGCAATCGGCGAACTCTCGCCGAGCGGCTGGATGAACTCGATCTTGGTGTTGGGCAGCGTGGCAAACACGGTGATGACGCCGTGCTCCGGCAGCGGTACGGCAGCGGATACATCCGCTCCCATCGTCTTGTAAATGCGCGCGGCTTTCTCGGCGTCCTTCACTGCGATGGCAACGTGATTGAGGCGACCCAGCATCGCGAACTCCTAAACCATCATAACGTGAACATAGCAAAGGGGCTTCTTGCCCCACAGATCGTTAATCTCGGAACGGACTGCACGGCGGACCGCTTCTGCTATCGAATCCGGATCGCGGCGGCGCGCACGCGGCAGGCTTTCGACCGTGGACACGACCAGATCGAACACCTCGTCGCCGATATCCTCGCCGTCGCCATTCTTTTCCGGAATGCCGACGAGATCAACCTGCGGGTCGTCGGCGAGATCGCCTTTTTCCGTGATCGCAACCGCGACGAACGCACATCCGGCAAACGACAGCTTTCGCCGCTCGACGACTGCACGCGCCTTCTCGGTCTCGAGGATGTTGCCGTCCTTGTAGAGTTTTCCGGCCGGCAATTCCTCGATGATCGCGGGCTCACCCGGACCGAGCCGCACGAGATCGCCGTTCTTGCACAGTAGAACTTTCGGCACGCCGCAGGCACGCGCGAGCTTGGCGTGTTCGGACAGATGCAGCGGCTCGCCGTGAACCGGAATCAGAAGCTGCGGCTTCACCCACGAGATCATGTCGCGCAATTCATCGCGGCGCGGATGACCGGACACGTGAACGAGATGGGTGCGGTCGGTGATGACCTCGACACCCTGCATGATCAGGCCGTTGATGATGCTGCCGACGGCTTTCTCGTTACCCGGAATGGTCCGCGACGAAAAAATCACGCTGTCGCCTTTGTTGAGTGTCACTAGCGGATGATCGTCGTTGGCGATGCGCGCGAGTGCGGCGCGCGGTTCGCCCTGGCTGCCGGTGCATAGCGCCAGCACTTTGTCGGGCGGAAATTGTCAGTACAAATCCGCACCGCGAAAATTCTGCACGCCGTCGAAATGCCCGGTTTCGCGGGCGACCTGCGCCACCCGCTCCATCGCGCGGCCGACGAGAACCACCTCGCGACCGGCGGCCTTCGCCGCGTCCGCAACGGCGCGCAGCCGCGCGACATTGGATGCGAATGTCGTCACCGCGACGCGGCCCTTCGCGGCCTTGACGAGATCTGTAATGGTTGCAGCGACTTCGCGCTCCGACGGCGAGCGTCCTTCCCGCACCGCGTTCGTCGAATCGCCGATCAGCGCCAGCACGCCCTCGTCGCCGAGTTCACGCAGGCGCTTTTCATCGGTCGGCTTGCCGGAGATCGGCGTCGGATCGATCTTCCAGTCGCCGGTGTGAACGACAAGGCCCGCCGAGGTACGGATCGCGAGCGCATGCGATTCAGGAATCGAATGTGCGACGGGAATGAACTCGACATTGAACGGCCCGAGGTCGATGCGGCCGCCGGACGGCACGACGGTGACGGGAATGTTCGGCGGATTGCGCTCGGACGCGCATTTCGCTTCGAACAAGGCCGCGCTGAATTTCGTGGCATAGATCGGACATTTGAGCTGCGGCCACAGATCGATGATCGCGCCGAAATGGTCTTCATGCGCATGCGTCAGCACAAGCCCAACGAGATTCTTTCGCTCCTTGACGAGAAATTTGATGTCCGGCATCACAAGATCGATGCCGGGCAGATGATCCTCGTCGCCGAACGAGACGCCGAGATCGATGGCGAGCCAGCTTCTCTGATGGCGATTGCCCAAGCCGTAGATCGACAAATTCATGCCGATCTCGCCGACGCCGCCGAGCGGCGCGAATGTCAGTTCATCCGGGCGCGCCATCATGCCGCTCCCGAGGATTGCGCAGAGCCGAAATAGACATCTCCAGCTGCGATAGCGATGCGCTCGCCGTCATGCTTGGCCAAGATCATACAACCGGCATCGTCGATGGTCTCAAACACGCCTTCGACGGGAACGCCGCCGGTTTGAATGGAAACGACCTCGCCGAGACCCGCTGCACGCTTCAGCCATAGATCGCGAAGTTCTGGAAAGCCACGTCCATCGTCCCAGATGCCGCGAAACTCCGCCCACGAGTCCGACAAAGCCGCGAACAGATCGCTTGCAGTCGCTTCGATGCGTAGTTTTGCAAGCGATGTCGCTGGATACGGTGTGCCCTCGGGTGCTGATACGATATTCGTGCCCATGCCGACCGCAACCGAAAGCCTGTCTCCGACGGCCTCCGCCTCAAGCAGAATGCCTGCGAGCTTCTCGCGGCCCGCGAGAACGTCGTTCGGCCATTTCAGAACGAACTCAACGTCGCTGCCCCGCGCGCGCGCCTCCAGACTCACCGTCCGCAGCGCCGCCTCAAGTGCCAATCCCGCCGCAAAGCCGAGCGTCGCGGCAACCGATGGCGTCACGGCAATCGTTTCGATAATCGTAGCTGCGAGATTTCCCTTCGGCGAAATCCATGCGCGCTGGCGGCGTCCGCGTCCGGCTGTCTGCTGATCGGTCACGAGCCATAGCGGCCCTTGTTCGCCCGCACGTGCGCATAAAAGCGCCTCGGCATTGGTCGAACCGATTTGCTCGAACGCCTCCAGCCGATACTCGAGTGCCCTTGCCCGTGGACCGAGCGCGAATGCCATTTAGAACAGCGACTTCGCGGCAAGCGTCGCGGCGTTCACCAGCGGCGCCGGATAGACGAAGAACAAGATCGTGAACAACCCGGCCAGGCCAAGCACGACGCGCAACTCCAGCCGCATCGGATCGACGACACCCTTCGGTTCGTCGAAATACATGATCTTGACGATGGTGAGGTAGTAGAACGCACCTACCACGCTGGTCAGCACGCCGATCACCGACAGCGTGAACAATCCGGCCTTGATCGCGGCGAGGAAGACGTAGAATTTCGCGAAGAAACCCGCGAGCGGCGGCACGCCGGCCAGCGAGAACAGCAGCATGGCGAACACGAAAGCCATCACGGGATTGGTGCGCGACAGCCCCGCGAAATCGCCAATGGTTTCGACAGCCTGCCCGTTGCGCTTCATCGCGATGATGAAAGCGAAAGTGCCGAGCGTCATCGCGACATAGATCGCGATGTAAACGAGCACACCCTGTGCGCCCTGCTGCGTCCCTGCGGCAAGGCCGACCAGCGCGAAACCCATGTGGCCAATCGAGGAATACGCCATCAGGCGCTTGATATTTTTCTGACCGATGGCGGCAAACGAACCGAGCGCCATCGAGGCGATCGACACGAACACGATAATCTGCTGCCATTCCGGCACGATGCCGGGAAATGCGGTGAGCGCAACGCGCGTGAAGACTGCAATTGCAGCGACCTTGGGTGCGGACGCAAAGAATGCCGTCACGGGCGTCGGCGCGCCTTCGTACACATCCGGCGTCCACATGTGGAACGGCACGGCGGACACCTTGAAGCAAAGTCCCGCCAGCAAGAATACGACGCCGAACAGCACGCCGAGATTGCCGCCCTTCGCGGCCATTGCGATGCCCGCGAACGACACGGTGCCGGTGAACCCGTAAATCAATGACGCGCCGTAAAGCAGCATGCCGGACGACAATGCGCCGAGAACGAAATACTTCAGCCCCGCCTCGGTCGATTTGACGTCGTCGCGATGGCTGGCCGCGACGACATAGAGCGAAAGGCTCATCAGTTCGAGGCCGAGGTAAAGTGTGATGAGATCGCCCGCCGAAATCAGCACCATCATGCCCGCGGTCGAGAGCATGATGAGGATGGCGTATTCGAAAATCTTCGCCTGAGTGGCGAGATAACCGCGCGACAGGATCAACGCTGTGCCCGAGCCGATCAGCGCCAGGATTTTCAGAAAGCGCGCGTAGTCGTCGACGATATAACCGCCGCCGAACGTCGTCAGCTTGCCCGCCGGGAGCATCAGTTCCAGCACGCCCGTTATGACCAGCAGCAGAACCGCGAGCGCGGTAACGATCTGCGTCGTCTGCGCCTTGCGATAGGCGCCGAGCATCAACAGCGACATCGCGCCAACAGCCAGCACGATCTCCGGCACCACCGGAAGCAGCGAATATCCTGCAACGCTCACATTCATCCCATTGCCTTACTGCAGCGCCGCGGCCTTCACGGCCGAGATCGCTGTCGAATAATTGTTGACGAGTTGCTGCACCGACGCCGCCGACATGTTGAGTACCGGGGCGGGATAAACTCCGAACAGAATGGTGAGAATGACCAACGGCGCGAGAATGACGACTTCGCGCATTGTCAGATCCTTGATTCCAGCCAGCGCCGGCTTGTCGAAAACGCCGAACACCACCTTGCGATAAAGCCAAAGCGCGTAGGCCGCCGACAGGATCACGCCGGTCGTAGCGGCGAACGCAGTCGGCAGCGAAACCTTGAACGTGCCGATCAGCGTCAGGAATTCGCCGACGAAACCGGACGTACCGGGCAGCCCGACATTCGCCATCGTGAATACCATGAAGGCGAACGCATAAAGCGGCATGCGGTTGACGAGCCCGCCATAGGCGGCGATCTCGCGCGTATGCATGCGGTCGTAGACCACGCCGACGCAGAGGAACAGCGCGCCCGACACGATGCCGTGCGACACCATCTGGAACACGCCGCCGGAGACGCCCTGCATGGTTCCTGCAAAAATGCCCATCGTCACGAAGCCCATATGCGCGACGGACGAGTATGCGATCAGCTTCTTGATGTCTTCCTGCATCAGCGCGACCAGCGACGTATAAATGATCGCGATCACGGAGAGAGTAAAGACCAGTGGCGCAAAATCGTGGCTCGCCAACGGAAACATCGGCAGCGAAAAGCGCAGGAACCCATAGCCGCCCATTTTCAAGAGGATCGCTGCGAGAATGACGGAGCCCGCGGTCGGCGCTTCGACGTGTGCATCCGGGAGCCACGTATGCACCGGCCACATCGGCATCTTGACTGCGAAGGATGCGAAGAACGCCAGCCACGCCCAAGTCTGCATGTTGCGCGGCACGGCGGTGTGCATCAGCGTCGGAATGTCGGTCGTTCCGGCATTGAGATACAGCGCCATGATGGCGAGCAGCATCAGCACCGAGCCGAGCAGCGTGTAAAGGAAGAACTTGAAGCTCGCGTACACACGACGCGGCCCGCCCCACACGCCGATGATGAGAAACATCGGAATGAGGCCGCCCTCGAAGAACAGATAAAACAGCACGAGATCGAGCGCGGAGAATGTACCGATCATCAGCGTTTCGAGGAACAGAAACGCCATCATGTATTCGCGCACGCGCAGCGTCACGCTCTTCCAGCTTGCCAGAATGCAGAACGGCATCAGCGCAGTGGTGAGGATCACGAACGGCAACGAAATGCCGTCGACACCCATGTGGTAGCCGATGCCGTTGGCGAGCCACGTCGTCTTCTCAACAAACTGGAAATCCGGCTGCGACGAATCGAACCGCGCCACGAGAATCAGCGACACCGCGAAGGTGACGATGGTGGTCCACAGTGCAATCCAGCGCGAATTGCGCCGCGAGGCCTCGTCGTCGCCGCGGCTGACATAAATGACAAGCGCGCCGACCAGCGGGAGAAATGTAACGACCGACAGAACCGGCCATGTCACGACGGAGTTCATTGCTGACCTCCGAGACCGAACATGAACCACGTGATGAGACCTGCAACGCCGATCAGCATCGCGAACGCATAGTGATAGAGATAGCCGCTCTGCAGCTTGACGACGTTGCGCGTCACATCCAGTACGCGCGCGGACACGCCATCAGGCCCGAAGCCGTCGATGACGAAGCCGTCGCCCTTCTTCCACAGAAAGCGCCCAAACCATTTCGTCGGGCGCACGAAGATGAAGTCGTAAAGCCCGTCGAAATACCATTTGTTGAGCAGGAATTTATAAAGTCCCTGATGCTGGTTCGCGAGTTCGACGGGAATATAGGGCCTGCGGATGTAGAATAGCCACGACACCAGAAATCCGACGATCATCATCAGCGTCGGCGTAAACGCGATCATCGCCGGAATGTGGTGCATCTCCTCGATGACATGCGGATTCTGTTTCAGCGACTCGCGGAAGAATTCCTCGACGCCGTGACCGGCGAACAGTTCCTTGAACGGGAAGCCTGCGAGAATCGAGCCGGCCGCCAGCACATAAAGCGGGATCATCATCGTCCACGGGCTTTCATGTGCCGCTTCGTAGTGATGCCTGTCGTGCGGCTCGCCGTGGAACGTCTTGAAAATCAACCGCCACGAATAGAACGAGGTGAGTCCCGCCGCGATCACGGTCGACAGAAAACCGTAAAGCGCGAATGGATTATGCGCGACGAAAGCGGATTCGATGATCGCGTCTTTCGAGAAGTAACCGGCGGTCAGCGGGAAGCCCGTCAGCGCCAGCGTGCCGATCACCATCGTGACGTAAGTGAACGGAATGCGATCCTTCAACCCGCCCATGTTGCGGATGTCCTGCTCGTGATACATCGCGTAGATCACAGAGCCTGCGCCGAGGAACAGAAGCGCCTTGAAGAAGGCGTGCGTGAAGAGATGGAACATGCCGACCGAATAGGCCCCCGCTCCCATCGCCACGAACATGTAGCCAAGCTGCGAACAGGTCGAATACGCGACGATGCGCTTGATGTCGTTTTGCACGAGGCCGACGGTCGCGGCGAAGAACGCCGTGGTTGCGCCCACCAGCATCACGAACGCCTGCGCTGTCGGCGCTAATTCAAACAGCGGCGATAGCCGCGCAACCATGAAGACGCCGGCGGTGACCATGGTTGCTGCGTGAATCAACGCCGACACCGGCGTCGGACCTTCCATCGCGTCCGGCAACCATGTGTGCAGCAGGAACTGCGCGGATTTACCCATCGCGCCCATGAACAGCAGCAGGCACGTCAGCGTCAGCGCATCGATATCCCAGCGGAAGAAATGGATGGTCTTGCCGACGAGGCCTGGCGCACTGCCGAAAATGGTCTCGAAATCGGTCGAGCCGACCAGCATGAAGATCGCGAAGATACCGAGCGCGAAGCCGAAATCGCCGACGCGATTGACGACGAACGCCTTGATCGCGGCGGCGTTCGCGGACGGCTTGTAGAACCAGAAACCGATCAGAAGATAGCTCGCGAGGCCCACGCCTTCCCAGCCGAAGAACAGCTGCACGAGATTGTCCGCCGTCACCAGCATCAGCATCGCAAACGTAAACAGCGACAGATACGCCATGAAGCGCGGACGGCTCGGATCTTCGTGCATGTAGCCGATGGAATACAGATGCACGAGCGACGACACGGTCGTTACGACGACGAGCATCACGGCGGTGAGCGTATCGACGCGAAGCGCCCAGTTAACGACCAAATCGCCGGAGCCGATCCATGTGAAAAGCTGCACGCGCGCGTCGTGATGGAGGAATCCCACATCGACCAGCGTGACCCATGACAGCGCCGCCGCGATCAGCAGAAACGCCGTCGTGATGATTTCGGCGATACGCGATCCCGCAGCCGGCGGCTCTACGGGGCCGTGATCGTCATGGCCGTGCGCGTCGCTTGAATGCGTGTCGTGCGCCGCATGAGCGTGGTAGTGACCATGCTCCATCTCGTCGCCGCTAGGGTTGCGTTGATGCGCACCGTAAAGCGTGACCGCGCCCGCGATGAGCGCGCCGATCAGGGGCAGAAATACGATAGCTTGAATCATTGCCCCGTCAGCCCTTCATCAGATTGATGTCTTCGACCGCGATCGAACCCCGGTTGCGGAAGAACACGACCAGCACCGCAAGGCCGATGGCGGCTTCGGCAGCCGCGACCGTCAGCACCAGCAGCGCGAACACTTGTCCTACGATGTCGCCGAGGAACGCCGAGAACGCGACGAGATTAATGTTCACCGCCAGCAGAATGAGTTCGATCGACATCAGGATGACGATGACGTTCTTGCGGTTGAGGAAGATGCCCAGAATGCCGATTGTGAACAGGATCGCAGCGACGGCGAGATAATGTCCGAGACCGATCGTCATCGCACCCACTCCTTCGCGTCCGAATCCTGCAATCCCTGTCCCGACGGCACCTTGCGAACGTCCATCGCCATCTCCTTGGTGCGCGCGTTCTGAACCGGAATGCTCTGCCGCTTCACGCTCGGCTTGTGCCGCAGCGTCAGAACGATGGCGCCGATCATCGCGACCAGAAGCACCATCCCTGCCAACTGGAAGTAATGGATGTATTTCGTATAGAGCACGAGGCCGAGGGCTTCGGTGTTGCTGATGTTGCCGGGGATCGGCGATGTGATCGCCTTGGTGACGGCCGGATTCATCACATATCCGCCGGCCACCAGCAGCAATTCGGCAAGAAACACCGCGCCGATCAGGATGCCGACGGGCAGATAATCGATAAAGCCTTGGCGCAATTCCGCGAAGTCCACGTCGAGCATCATGATGACAAACAAAAACAGCACCGCGACCGCGCCAACATAGACGACGATCAGGATCATCGCGAGAAATTCAGCGCCCAGCAGCATAAACAGTCCCGACGCATTGACGAAGGCAAGAATGAGAAACAGCACCGAATGTACGGGATTGCGCGAGGTGACGACCATGACGGCCGACGCCACGCAGATGCTGGCGAAGAGATAGAAGAAAAGCGCGGGCGCGGTCATGCGTTCATCTCACCGATACGGCGCGTCGAGTTCGATGCTTTTGGCAATCTCGCGCTCCCAGCGGTCCCCATTGGCGAGCAATTTCGCCTTGTCGTAGTAAAGCTCCTCGCGCGTTTCCGTCGCGAATTCGAAATTCGGTCCCTCGACGATGGCGTCGACCGGGCACGCTTCCTGACACAGGCCGCAATAGATGCACTTCACCATATCGATGTCGTAGCGCACGGTGCGGCGCGTGCCGTCGTTACGGCGCGGACCGGCTTCGATGGTGATGGCCTGCGCCGGACAGATCGCTTCGCACAGCTTGCAGGCGATGCAGCGCTCCTCGCCGTTCGGATAGCGGCGCAGCGCGTGCTCTCCACGGAAGCGCGGCGAGATCGGCCCCTTCTCGAACGGATAGTTCAGCGTCGGCTTCGGCTTGAAGAAATAGCGCATGGCGAGAAAGAACGCCGAGACGAACTCCCGCAGCAGCAGCGAATTGACGGTGGATGCTACGCCCATGAAATCCTCACTTTGGAGCAAGCCCCCCGAACTGCAGAACGGCGGCGACGACGAACACCATCGCCAGCGACAACGGCAGAAACACTTTCCAGCCCAGACGCATCAGCTGATCGTAGCGGTAACGCGGCACGATCGCCTTCGCCATCGCGAACAGGAAGAACATGAAGAACAGCTTGAGCAGGAACCAGATCACACCCGGCACCCAGGTGAACGGCGCGAAATCGAACGGCGGCAGCCAGCCGCCCATGAACAGAATCGCGCCCATCGCGCACATCGTCGTGATGGCGCAATACTCGCCTAGCATAAACAGTAGATACGGCGTCGAGCCGTATTCCGTCATGAAGCCGGCGACGAGTTCGGATTCCGCCTCGACCAAATCGAACGGCGGGCGGTTTGTTTCCGCGAGCGCCGACACATAAAAGACGACGAACATCGGCAGCAGCGGCAACCAGTACCAGTTCAGGAATGTCAGCTTCGGCAGCCCGATCAGGCTCGCAAGCCCGCGCGTATGCTGCGCTTCGACAACCGCCGTCAGATTCAGCGAGCCGACGCACAAGAGCACCGTGATGATGACGAAGCCGATGGAGACTTCGTAGGACACCATCTGCGCGGCGGAGCGCAACGCGGCTAAGAACGGATATTTCGAATTCGACGACCAGCCGGCCATGATGATGCCGTAGATCGACAATGAAGAGATCGCGAAGATGTAAAGAATGCCGACGTTGATGTCGGAGATCACCCAGTTGAGGTTGACCGGGATCACCGCCCACGCCGCGAGCGCGAGGATACAAGAAACGAGCGGGGCTAAAAGGAACACACCCTTGTTGGCGCCGGACGGTATCGTCGGCTCCTTGAGCACGAACTTCAGAAGATCGGCAAAGGACTGCAGCAAGCCCCACGGCCCGACAACGTTCGGGCCGCGGCGGATCTGCACCGCCGCCCAGATCTTGCGATCCGCCAGAATGATGTACGCGATGCCGATCAGCAAAATGACAAGCAGCAGCACACTTTGAGCGACCACAATAATGAGCGGCCACAATGTGCCGGTCCAAAGATCGCTCGCGAAGAACTCGGCCATCGTCGCCCTACTCCGCCGCGTTCAGAATTTGACCAGATGCCAGCCGCGAACATTCGGCCATCACGGCCGACGCGCGCGCAATCGGGTTGGTCAGATAGAAATCGTTGATCGGCGATTTGAACGCCGACCTGTCGAGCATGCCGCCTTGCTTCGCCAGCGCTGTCAGTGCCGACGCATCGCCGGGTTCAATCTGATCGACGCGCATCAGATGCGGCACGGCCTTGAAAATAGCCTGACGCAATTGCGCCTGCGAGTCATACGGCAGCTTCTTGCCCAATGCCTCGGACAGGGCCCGCAGGATCGCCCAGTCTTCACGCGCATCGCCGGGCGGGAAATTCGCCCGATCTGCAATTTGCACGCGGCCTTCGGTGTTGACGTAGATACCGGATTTTTCCGTGTAGGCAGCGCCCGGCAGAACAACATCGGCGCGATGCGCGCCGCGGTCGCCATGCGTTCCGATATAGACGACGAACGTGCCGTCCGGATATTTCACTTCGTCCGCGCCCAGCGAAAACAGAACGTCCAGCGTGCCGAACGCCGTCATCTGCTGCGCGGTCATACCGCCCTCGCCCGGCGCAAATCCGATATCGAGCGCGCCGACGCGCGAGGCCGCGTTGTGCAGAACACCGAATCCGTTCCAGCCGTCCTTGATCGCGCCGGTGTCGGCGGCGAGTTTGGCAGCGGCAGCAAGCGCAGCTGCGCCATCCTGACGCGAGAGCGCGCCTGTGCCCACAAGCACAATCGGGTTCTTGGCGTTCTTCAAAACATCGGCGAACGAATGCTTGCCGACCATGAGATCGGTCAGCGTATCGGTACCGCCGCCGAGGTGCTCGTAGCCGTAAGTCAGGTCGGCCTTCTCGCCGATAACACCGATCTTCAGAGCGCCGGTGCGCCAGCGTTTGCGGATACGCGCATTGAGAACCGAGGCTTCCTTGCGCGGATTGGAGCCGACAATCAAAAGCGCGTCGGCCTGTTCGATGCCCGCGATGGTCGGATTGAAGATGTAGGACGCGCGGCCAGCTTTTGGATCGAGTGCGGCGCTATCCTGCGTCGCGATGTTCACCGAGCTGAACTTGGTCATCAGTTCCTTGAGCGCGAACATTTCCTCGACCGTTGCGAGATCGCCCGCGATTGCGCCGATGCGTTTGCCGTCAATGCGGTTCAGTTTCGCGCCAATCGCCGCGAACGCTTCGTTCCATGTCGCCGGGCGCAGCTTGCCACCCTCGCGAATGAATGGGCGATCGAGCCGTTGCGTGCGCAGACCGTCGGCGATGTGGCGGGTCTTGTCGGAAATCCATTCCTCGTTCACCGCCTCGTTGATGCGCGGCAGAATGCGCATCACTTCGCGGCCGCGCGTATCGATGCGAATCGCAGAGCCGACCGCATCCATCACGTCGATGGATTGCGTCTTCTGCAACTCCCACGGACGTGCCGCAAACGCATAAGGCTTCGATGTCAGCGCGCCCACGGGACAGATATCGACGAGATTGCCCTGCAGTTCGGACGTCAGCGCACTCTCTAAGTAGGTCGTGATCTCGACATCCTCGCCGCGTCCCGTCAGGCCCATCTCAGGCACACCGCAGACTTCCGCCGCGAAGCGGACGCAGCGCGTGCACTGGATGCATCGGTTCATGGAGGTCTTGACGAGAGCGCCAAGATACTTGTCTTCGACCGCACGCTTGTTTTCCGCAAAGCGCGACGTATCGACGCCGTAGCCCATCGCCTGATCCTGCAGATCGCACTCGCCGCCCTGATCGCAGATCGGGCAATCGAGCGGATGGTTGATCAGCAGGAATTCCATCACGCCTTCGCGCGCCTTCTTCACCATCGGCGTCTTGGTCTTCACCGAAGGCAATTCGCCGTTCGGACCGGGACGGCAATCGCGCACGTTCCATGCGCAGCTTGCGACCGGCTTCGGCGAGCCTGCGACCTCGACGAGACACATGCGGCAGTTGCCGGCAATCGACAGACGCTCGTGATAACAGAAGCGCGGAATTTCCGCCCCCGCCGCCTCACACGCCTGAAGCAGCGTGTATTCCGCCGGCAGGTCGAACTCTTTTCCGTCGATGAGAATCTTGGTCATCGGTTCAGGACTTTCTCGACCGGCAATCCGGCGCGACCACGCCGGCTTGCGTCATCGACGTTTTGATCCATTGCAGCGTGTCGTTGGCATAGGTCGCCAGATAGGTCGGGTCGGCAGCGTTCTTGTCGCAAAGAAACGGCAGATGCGCCTTCAGATCGTGATCGCATGACGCCTGCCATTCGCGCTTGTCCCTGAACGCGGCGATGGCTTCCTCGCAGGAATAGAGAAAGTAAGAGACGAAGCTCTCGTACTGCACCTGCGCGTTCTTCGAACTCTTCTTGATTGCGTCGTAGTCCGGCGCGGAGAACTGCGGATTCTTGAACGCCAGATCCGTGTAGCCGAGATAAACCTGACGCGCGCCCGCCTCGCGGCTGTTGGAGCGGATTTCGTTGATCTGAAACAGAACGGCGATGAATCCGAGCAGCGCGACGCTCGCCTGCGCCATCTGCGCGAGCGTTCCGAATTTCTGCCAGAATGCGACCGGACGCGCCATGATGCATCACTCCGCCGCAACCATGTTGACCGGATCGCGCACGCCGATGTCGTCGATATCCGCTTTGCGAGAATAGTCGTCGATGCGTGCTTCGATCTCGTGCCGGAAATGCGCGATCAGACCTTGAATAGGCCACGCTGCGGCGTCGCCGAGCGCACAAATCGTGTGACCTTCGATCTGCTTGGTGACTTCAAGCAGCATGTCAATTTCGCGCTTATGGGCGCGGCCTTCGGCCATGCGCGTCAGCACACGCCACATCCAGCCGGTGCCTTCGCGGCACGGCGTACACTGGCCGCAGCTTTCGTGCTTGTAGAAATAGGAGATGCGCGCAATCGCGCGGACGATGTCGGTCGACTTGTCCATCACGATGACGGCGGCGGTGCCCAAACCTGACTTGAGTTTCGACAACGAGTCGAAATCCATCGGCGTGTCGATGATCTGCTCAGCCGGCACCATACGCACCGACGAGCCGCCGGGGATCACGGCTTTCAGATTATCCCAGCCGCCGCGGATGCCGCCGCAATGCTTCTCGATCAACTCGCGGAACGGAATGCCCATCGCCTCTTCGACGTTGCAAGGCTTCTCGACGTGACCGGAAATGCAAAACAGCTTGGTGCCGACATTGTTCGGCCGTCCGATGCCCGCAAACCACGACGCGCCACGGCGCAGAATGTCGGGTGCGACCGCAATCGATTCGACGTTGTTGACGGTCGTGGGGCAACCATAAAGACCGACGTTCGCGGGGAACGGCGGCTTCAGACGCGGCTGGCCTTTCTTGCCTTCGAGGCTTTCGAGCAGCGCTGTTTCCTCGCCGCAAATGTAAGCGCCCGCGCCGTGATGCACGTAGAGATCGAAATCCCAGCCGTTGACATTGCCCTTGCCGATCAGCTTGGCCTCATAGGCCTGATCGATAGCGGCCTGCAGATGCTCGCGTTCGCGGATGAATTCGCCGCGCACATATATATAGCCAACGTGAGCGCCCATCGCGCAGCCCGCGATCAGGCAGCCCTCGACCAGCAGATGCGGGTCGTGCCGCATGATCTCGCGGTCCTTACAGGTGCCGGGTTCGGACTCGTCGGCGTTGACGACCAGATAACTCGGGCGGCCGTCCGCATTGTCCTTCGGCATGAACGACCATTTGAGGCCGGTCGGGAATCCCGCGCCGCCACGGCCGCGCAAGCCGGATGTCTTCATTTCCGAGACGATCCAGTCGCGGCCCTTGTCGATGATCGCCTTCGTGCCGTCCCACGCGCCGCGCGCGCACGCGCCCTTCAAGCCCCAGTCCTCGAGGCCGTAGAGATTGCGGAAGATGCGGTCCTTGTCGGCGAGCATGATCGTTATTGTCCCGAACGCTTCGATTGCTGATAAGCGAGACCCGCGGCCATGGTGCCAAAACCGATGGCCCAGAACACGGCAGACTGCAGTTCGGTTTTGAGGATGTAGTAGTTCAGAAAAAAGATGAAGATGGCCGCACAGGCCGCGTGAAACGCCATGTGCTTGAGAAGCTCGAAGCTCATGCCTTCTCTCCTTTCAGCGTGGTCGGCCCACCGATCGGCGCGGAAAATTGGCGACCGTTCTGCGGGCCCGGCTTCGGCGGATTGCCCGATGCAAAACCGTCGAGCACCTTATTGAATGTGTCCGGTGTCAAGTCTTCGTAGGTATCGCTCCAGATCTGAACCATCGGTGCGTTCACGCAGGTGCCGGCGCATTCGACTTCTTCCCACGAGAAGTTGCCGTCGCCGGAAAGATGAAATTGATCGTGATGGATGCGATGCTTGCAGATGTCGATCAGATCATTCGCCCCGCGCAGCATGCACGGCGTCGTGCCGCAGACCTGCACATGCGCTTTCTTGCCGACCGGCTGAAGCTGGAACATCGTGTAGAAGGTCGCGATCTCAAGTACGCGGATATAGGCCATGCCGAGCAGATCAGCGACCGCGCGGATGGCTGCTTCCGAGACCCAGCCTTGATGTTGCTCTTGCACGCGCCACAAAATCGGGATCACCGCCGACTGCTGGCGGCCCGGCGGATACTTCTCGATCTGCGCCTTCGCCCACTTCAGATTCTCCGCGCTGAACGTAAAGCTCGCGGGCTGCAATTCCTTCGGCGCTAGACGGCGGACGGACATCTTTATTCTCTTACTGCGTCATGGCGCGTCGGGCCGCGCCGGAATTCAAACCATAGATGCGCGCTTCCCAGAACGCGCTTGAGGTGCCGAACACATTATACCCGACATGCGACATGGTCTTGATGCGGTCGAGGATCGCGATGTCGTTGACCGGCTCGAAACGGTCGGCCACCGGATCGTGAATAATCGCCTTCATCGGCGTCTGTTCGACGATGTAGCGCGTCACGGCATGCGTCGGATCGTTGCCGTGCTCCTCGCAGATGAAAACCGTATCGGTCTGCGCGAGACGCTTGCCGCCCTTCATCGCTTCGATCTCGACGCCTTCGACATCGAGCTTGATGAGGTATTTGCCTTCGGCTGCGACCTTACCGTTACCGATCAAATCGTCGAGCGCGATCACGTCGACTTCTTCGCCGCCGGCCTCAGGTGCGCCGGCAATCGAGAACTGTTCGTGCTTGGTGCCAGAGAGACGGGCCTTGCCGCGCGCCGATCCGATGGCCGCCTTGATCGGCTCATAGCGATTGCCGTTGATCTTTGCGTTGTGAGCAAGCCGCGGAAAATTCAGCGACGACGGCTCGATGGCGATGGCCTTGTGCCCGCCGAAGCGTTTGCTCGACACCATGACGGACCAATAACCGTAATTGGCGCCGCAATCGAGCAGCGTGTAGTCGATGTCCTTCGAGTCCAGCAGCAGCAGTTCGAGTTCGTCTTCGTACAGGAATGTGCGGTTGAGCAATTTGCTCCAGTAGCCATCGCCGTAGGGAAACGAAAACGCGGCGTCGTCGCTGAGCATCACATTTATGTCCCGCGACGGAAGCAGCATTTTAAGGGTATTGGCGGCAGCGGCGTAACCGCGATGTCCGATCAATGCGCCGACCTTGGACCCTGCGGTGAGCGCAAGTCCGATCCCGTATTCCCACGGGTTCGCGCCGGTCATTGCGCCGGTCACGCGGTCGAAGATGATCGGCGCCTGCGCCATCACCGATCCACCTCGCCGAACACGATGTCCAATGAGCCGAGAATGGCCGACACGTCCGCAAGCAGATGGCCCTTGCACATGAAGTCCATCGCCTGCAAATGTGCGAAGCCCGGCGCGCGGATCTTGCACTTGTATGGTTTGTTGGTGCCGTCTGCGACGAGATAAACACCGAACTCGCCCTTCGGCGCTTCGACGGCGGCGTAAACTTCGCCGGCCGGAACGTGAACGCCTTCGGTATAGAGCTTGAAGTGATGGATCAGCGCTTCCATCGAACGCTTCATCTCGCCACGGCGCGGTGGGGTGATCTTGTTGTCTTCCACGACAACAGGTCCCTGCCCGTCCGGCGCGCGGAGCTTCTCGATGCACTGCTTCATGATGCGAACCGACTGGCGCATTTCCTCGACGCGGATGCAGTAGCGGTCGTAGCAGTCGCCGTTCTTGCCGATCGGAATATCGAAGTCCATTTCGGCGTAGCACTCGTAGGGCTGCGCCTTGCGCAGATCCCAAGCCGCACCCGAACCGCGCACCATGACGCCGGAGAAGCCCCACTTCCACGCATCTTCCAGCGAGATCACACCGATATCGACATTGCGCTGCTTGAAGATGCGGTTGCCGGTCAAAAGCGTTTCGAGATCGTCCACGACCTTGATGAAGGGATCGCACCAGGCATCGATGTCGTCGATGAGTTGCTTCGGCAAATCCTGATGCACGCCGCCGATGCGAAAGAACGCCGCGTGCATGCGCGAGCCGGATGCGCGCTCGTAGAACACCATGAGCTTTTCGCGTTCCTCGAAACCCCACAGCGGCGGCGTCAGCGCGCCGACATCCATCGCCTGCGTGGTGACGTTGAGAAGATGCGAGAGGATGCGGCCGATCTCGCAATAAAGTACGCGGATCAGTTGTCCACGCCGCGGCACTTCGATGCCGAGCAGCTTCTCCGCGGCGAGACAGAAAGCGTGCTCCTGATTCATTGGAGCCACGTAATCGAGCCGATCGAAATACGGGATCGCCTGCAGGTAGGTTTTCTGTTCGATCAGCTTTTCGGTGCCGCGATGAAGCAGACCGATGTGCGGATCGACGCGCGCGACAACTTCGCCGTCGAGTTCGAGCACAAGACGCAACACGCCGTGCGCCGCCGGATGCTGCGGTCCGAAATTGATTGTGAAATTGCGCATGCCGGGCTGTTCGTTCATCACGCCCCCGCTTTCGGCGGCGCGGGCGGAACGGCAGCCGCAGCTTTCTCATCGCCGGGGAGCGGATAGTCGGCGCCTTCCCACGGCGAGAGGAAATCGAATTTGCGGAATTCCTGGTTCAGCCGCACCGGCTCGTACACCACGCGCTTTTCCTGATCGTCGTAACGAACCTCGACGAATCCCGTCAGCGGGAAATCCTTGCGCAGCGGATGGCCGTCGAAACCGTAATCGGTCAACAGACGGCGCATGTCGGGATGCCCAATGAACATCACGCCGTAGAGATCGTAAGTCTCGCGCTCGAACCAGTCTGCGCCGGGAAACACATCGATGATCGACGGCACCTGCGTCGTCTCGTTCGCCTGCCCGCGCAGACGAATGCGCGCGTTCAGCGTCGGTGACATGAAGTGATAGACCACGTCGAAACGGTTCTCCCGGCCGGGATAATCCACCGCCGTCACGTCGGTAAAATTGACAAAACGCAAACGCGGATCGTCGCGCAGCGTTTTTACAGCGTCAACAACCTTGGCAAGATCGATATCGATCGTCAGCTGGTTGAACGACACGTCATGGCTGGAGGCTGCAGCGCCGAGCGCGGCAATGACCGTCTGTCCGAGAGCATCGAGCTTCGCATCATCCATGACGCATCACCGCTCAATCGTTCCGGTGCGCCGGATTTTCTTCTGCAGCAGCAGCACGCCGTAAAGCAACGCTTCCGCCGTCGGCGGGCAGCCCGGCACGTAAATATCGACCGGCACGATGCGATCGCAGCCGCGCACCACCGAATAAGAGTAATGATAGTAGCCGCCGCCGTTTGCGCACGATCCCATCGAGATCACGTAACGCGGTTCCGGCATCTGGTCGTAAACTTTACGCAGCGCGGGAGCCATCTTGTTGGTGAGCGTGCCGGCGACGATCATCACGTCCGACTGGCGCGGCGAAGCACGCGGCGCAAAACCGAAACGCTCGACGTCGTAACGCGGCATCGAAACCTGCATCATCTCGACGGCACAACATGCAAGACCGAACGTCATCCACATCAGCGAGCCGGTGCGCGCCCATGTGATGAGATCGTCAGCGGCGGCGACGAAGAATCCCTTGTCGGACAATTCGCTGTTCAATTCCATGAAGTAGCGATCGTCCGCGCCGATCGGCTGTCCGGTGCGCGGATCGATGATCCCGGTCGAGGCTTGTGAAACTTGCGGCTTATGAATCACGGTCGGGCTCAATCCCATTCGAGAGCCCCCTTCTTCCATTCATATGCGAAGCCGACAGTGAGTACGCCGAGGAACACCATCATCGACCAGAAGCCGGCGACACCGAGCTTGCCGAATGCCACCGCCCACGGAAACAGGAACGCGACTTCGAGATCGAAGATGATGAAAAGAATGGCGACGAGATAGAACCGGACGTCGAATTTCATGCGCGCGTCATCGAATGCATTGAAGCCGCATTCATAGGCTGAAAGTTTTTCCGGATCGGGCTGCTGATAGGCGACGATGAAGGGGGCGACCAGAAGCGCCAGACCGATCACGGTCGCGACGCCGATAAAGACGACAAGAGGCAGATAAGACTGCAAGATTCCGCCCATCGGCGACCCTCACCCTGTTCCACGGGGACGCGCGGATTCGCGCGAATTTGGAATGGTTCTCAAGGGAATAGCGCAGCGCAACAGCCAGAGCAAGACAAGCTATTTTGCGCTTTTAGCTCCCTTCGGAACCGTCCACAGCCTAGACTTCAAGCCTGATCCGGCGGCTGCCGGATGCCTGATTCCAGGCCGGAAATCAGGCCAACAATCGTGCGATTTCCTTGCCGCATTCGACAGTATTGGCCTTGCCGCCAAGATCGCGGGTTCGCGTGCGTTCGTCCGCAAGAACCTTCTCGATTGCGGAGACAACGGCCTTTCCCGCTTCCGGTTCGCCGAGATGATCCAGCATCATGGCTGCCGACCAGATTTGCCCGACCGGATTGGCGATGCCTTTCCCATAGATGTCCGGCGCCGAACCGTGCACCGGCTCGAACAGCGAGGGAAATTTCCGCTCAGGATTGAGGCTGCCCGACGGCGCAATGCCGATGGTGCCGGTGCAGGCCGGACCCAGATCGGAGAGAATGTCGCCGAACAGGTTGGAACCGACCACGACATCGAACCAGTGCGGATTGAGCACGAAGTGCGCGGCCAGAATGTCGATGTGGAACTTGTCCCACTTCACGTCTTTATAGTTCTTCGCCATCGCCTCCACGCGCTCATCCCAATAGGGCATCGTGATCGAAATGCCGTTCGATTTGGTCGCGGAGGTCAGATGCTTTTTCGGGCGGCTCTGCGCCAGATCGAATGCGAATTTGAGAATGCGGTCGACGCCCGTGCGCGACATCACGGTTTCCTGAATCACCACCTCGCGCTCGGTGCCGGGAAACATCCGCCCGCCGATGGAGGAATATTCGCCCTCGGTGTTTTCGCGCACGACGAAGAAATCGATATCGCCGGGTTTGCGGTTCGCCAGCGGCGACGTGACGCCCGGCATCAGACGTACCGGGCGCAAGTTCACGTATTGATCGAACTCGCGGCGAAACTGGATCAGCGATCCCCACAGCGAGATATGGTCCGGCAAAACTGAGGGCATGCCGACCGCGCCGAAGAAGATCGCGTCATGACCGCCGATCTGCGTCTTCCAGTCGTCCGGCATCATCTTGCCGTGCTTCTGGTAGTAGTCGCAGGACGCAAAATCGAAATCGTCGAGTTCAAGCTCGAAGTTGAATTTCTTCGCCGCCGCCTCCAGCACGCGCACGCCTTCCGGCACGACTTCCTTGCCGATGCCGTCGCCCGGAATGACAGCAAGGCGATATTTGCGGTTGGTGGCGGTTCGGCTGTTTGTCATCCTGTCGTTCCTTCCCGGTTCTGATGCCAGACGGCTATCGAAGCGTGTTAGTCACCCGCCCGCAAGACGGCAAGATTTGTGTTTTCGGGCGCAAACACATCTGGCCGACAATTCCCCCGATGCTGTAGCGTGAAGGAATTTCAACGAACCCGTTATTTGCCAAACCAATGAGATTACACCTCTGGGAACGCGCCGGACTTGCGCTGTTTGCGCTTTTGATCGTCGCTTTCGGCGTCATCGCCGAATTGCGGTGCTGTTATCAGAACACACGCAAGACCGACTTCGGCGTCTACCTGCGTGCCGCCTATGCAGTCCGCAGCGGCGGAGACATCTATCAGGCCACCGACAACAACGGCTATCACTACACCTACCCGCCTGCCTTCGCCGTCATCATGACGCCGTTCGCCGACGCACCGGCAGGCGTCTCGCGGGACGGCCTTCTGCCCTACTCGTTCAGTGCGGCACTCTGGACAATCTTCAATTTTTTCCTGGTCGCCCGCATCGTGCATGTGCTGGCCCGGCTGGTAATGCCGGATGAGCCGGCCGGAACGCGGCGCTGGTGGTACGCGCGGACAATACCGATCTACGTAACGCTGGGCGGTCTTTTCTACAGCATCGGTTTCGGGCAGGTGAACGTGCTTCTGGTTGCGTTCATCGTCGAAATGCTGCGCGCCCATATCGGAGGAAAAAGCCTGCAAAGCGGTTGCTGGCTCGCGGCCGCGATAGTGCTGAAAGTTTTTCCGGCCTATCTCCTGCTCTATCCGCTTTCGATGCGCGACAGGCGTGCGGGCATCGGCGTGCTGATCGGTCTCTTTGTCGGCCTTGCCGTCATTCCTGTTGCTGGGCTTGGACTTGCCCGGACGGAAAGCGCGTATCGCAGTTTCACCGAACGCGTCTTGTTGCCGGGCGCATTCGGCAACGAAACCGCCGGAAGCCTGCGGGAGCTTCACAATCTATCGTTCAACGACAACCAGTCGTTTCTCGCCGTCATTCACAACAATCTTAATCCTGCACGTGCCGAACAGACAGCGGAGGCATCGAAGGCAACACGGCTGGCGCACAACGCTGTCGCGGCGGTTCTGACGGCTGTTACGCTGCTGCTGGTCTGGAGGCGGCGGACGTTTACGGCGGATGACGAGATTATCTTCGCCGGCGCACTCATGCTGCTGATGCTGCACATCGCACCCGTCAGTCACATGCATTACTATGCATTCGGTGTCGTGCTCGTTGCAGGTCTGTGGCTGAGAGGATTGAGCGAGGTCAATGGTATATGGCCCGGATGGCGAGTTGTGCTGCCGCTGGCAATCTGGGGGATCGGCACGGCCTTGCCCCTGTTTCCGGGACCAATATTCGAGGCACTCCGGCATCGCGGTTTAGGCGCGGCCTGCTCGATCATGCTATGGGCTGTGGCGATGATGGCGCTTCGTAGCGAAATGCCCGAGCGGCGCGCGATTTAAACGGCTTTTGTAATGCAAGATCACGTGATGCCGATGGCCGAGGACAAGATGGCATTCCGCCATCTGTTCTCGGACCGGCGCATCGGCGCGGCGCTCGGGCTCGGCTTTTCGTCCGGCATCCCTTTCCTGCTCGTCTACATCACCCAGTCGGCGTGGCTGTCGGAAGCGAAGGTCTCCATCGAAATTCTCGGGCTGATGAGCGAACTCACGCTCGCCTACAAATTCAAGTTTCTCTGGGCGCCGTTTCTCGACCGCTACGACGCGCCGATCTTCTCAAGGCTTCTCGGACGACGTCGCGGCTGGATCGTGGTGTCGCAGATCGGCGTGATGATCACGCTTGCCGGAATCGCGTTCGGCGATCCGGCGCGCTGGCTGGAATGGACCGTGCTCTTTTCGCTGGCGCTCGGCTTTGCGGGCGCGACGCAGGACGTGGTGATCGACGGCTGGCGCATCACGGTCGCCCCTAAAGACAAACAGGCGCTGATGACGTCGTGGACCGAGGTCGGCTGGCGCATGGGCACATTTGTTGCCGGTGCCGGGGCGCTCTATCTCGCCGACGCATTCGGCTGGCGCGCCGCTTACCTTTGCATGGCGGCTTTCATGATCCCCGGCATGATTGCGGCATTCCTCGCGCCCGAACCGCCATCGGATTTGGTCGCGCACCACAAACCCGCGAACATCGTCGAGACCATCACCGAACCGATCAAGGATCTGGTGAAACGCCTCGGCCCGATGGCGATTCCGATTCTCATTATGATCGCGGGCTTCCGTATGCCCGGTTACATCTCCAACGCGATGGCGGTGCCGCTGTTCAAGAGCCTGCATTATTCCAACAGCGACATCGCGACCGTCACCAAGGTTTTCGGATTCTGGGTCGCCATCGCAGGCACCTTCATGGCGGGCTATCTCGTGCTGCGCATCGGCATGATGGCGACGCTGGTGATCGGAACTGTTTTCGCCTCGGCCTCGCATCTGGCGCTGGCCTATCTCGCGGTGCATGGCGATCACGGCGGCGGCGAGTTCTGGCTGTTCGCGCTGACAGTGAGCATCGACAACCTCGCCTACTCTTTCGCCTCCATCGTGCTCATTACATATATGTCGACGCTGGCATCGACCGAACATGCCGCGAGTCAATACGCGTTGCTGACATCGCTCTGCGCATTCCCCGGGAGCATTCTTGCCGGCTTCTCGGGCTTTCTGATCGAGCGCATGACGTTCGAATGGTTTTTCGTGATGACGTCGCTGATCGGAGTTCCGGTCGCGCTGCTCGCGATATACCTCTGGCATGTCGAGCGGGTGCGCATGCGCGCTGAGACCAGCGCGTAGCGATAAACCTTCTTTATGCGGCCCTTACACGCTCGCCCTCAAATTCCAATCGATAGCTTATACGCCCAGCCTTAGGTCTGACGCTCCACATCGGATTGGAGACAGACCATGCTCGACATCGTCTATATCGGCCTCGGGCTCGCGTTTTTCGCGCTGATGATCCTCTACGCCTCCGCAACCGAACGGCTGTAGGAGCGCATCATGGACCCGTTTGTCGGCCTCGCGGTCGCGATCGCGATCGGCATCTACCTTCTCATCACCTTGCTCCGCCCGGAGTGGTTCTAAGCGCAAATTTTGCGGGACGTATTGTCATGACATCGATCGGCTGGATTCAAATCGTCGTTTTGTTCGTGCTTGTGCTGCTGAGCGTGAAGCCGCTCGGGGCATTCATGGCGCGCGTCTTCTCGGGCGAGCGGACCTTTCTCACATCCATCGTTGGGCCGCTTGAGCGCGTCTTTTATCGGCTCGCGGGCGTCGATGCGTCGCGCGAGCAGAATTGGCGCGGCTACACGGTGGCGATGCTGATCTTCAACGCGGCCGGCTTCGTGCTGCTCTACGGCCTGATGCGTCTGCAGGACGTGCTGCCGCTCAATCCGCAGGGCTTCGATGCCGTCACGCCGGACCTTGCCTTCAACACGGCTGCAAGTTTCGTCACGAATACGAACTGGCAGGCCTACGGCGGCGAGACGACGATGAGTCATCTCGTGCAGATGGCGGGCCTGACTGTTCAGAACTTTCTGTCTGCCGCAACGGGCATTGCGTTGGCGCTGGTGTTCGTGCGCGCGCTTGCACGTTCGGGCACGCAGAACGTCGGCAATTTCTGGGTCGATGTGAGCCGCACAACGCTCTACGTGTTGCTGCCATTCTCAATCGTCATCGCTTTCGCCTATATCGCAACAGGATTGCCGCAAACGCTTGTCCGCTCCATCGACGCAACAACGCTCGAAGGCGCCAAGCAGACGATTTCGCTCGGGCCGGTCGCAAGCCAGGAAGCGATCAAGCAGTTCGGCACCAATGGCGGCGGCTTCTTCAATGCCAATGCCGCCCACCCGTTTGAAAATGCGACTGCGATCAGCAATGCCATCTCGATCTGGGCCATGCTCGCGCTCTCAGCGGCGCTGCCCTACACCTTCGGCAAGATGGTCGGCGATACGCGCCAGGGCTGGTCTCTGCTGGCAGCGATGCTGGCCATCCTGGTTGCGGGCGTCCTCGTCGCGTATTGGGCGGAGGCCGCCGGCAATCCGCTTCTGACCGCGCTCGGCGTCGATCCGTCTGCCGGCAACATGGAAGGCAAGGAAGTCCGTTTCGGCACCGCGATGTCCGCACTTTATGCCGTGGTGACGACGGGTCTGTCCTGCGGCGCGGTCAATGCGATGCATGACTCCTTCACGCCGCTCGGGGGACTCATTCCGCTCGTCATGATCCAGCTCGGCGAGGTGCTGCCCGGCGGCACGGGATCGGGCCTTTACGGCATGCTGGTATTCGCCGTGGTCGCCGTCTTCATCGCCGGCCTGATGGTGGGCCGCACGCCCGAATATCTCGGCAAGAAAATCGAAGGCAAGGAAATGAAGCTCGCCATGCTGGCGTTGCTGATTTTGCCGCTGTCGATCCTCGGCTTTGCGGCTGTGGCGATCGTGTTGCCCGCCGGGCTTGCGGGCCTCAACAATAATGGCGCGCACGGCCTGTCCGAAATTCTCTACGCTTATTCGTCGGCGACCGGAAACAACGGATCGGCCTTCGCTGGTCTGAGCGCGAACTCGCTCTGGTACAACCTCTCGCTAGGGTTTGCGACGCTGATCGGCCGTTTCGGCTACGTCGTGCCGGTGATGGCGCTGGCGGGATCGCTGGTCTCCAAGACGAAGGTGCCCGCCTCCGAAGGCACCTTCCCGACGCACACGCCGCTTTTTGTCGCGCTGCTCGTCGGCTCGATTCTCATCATCACCGGCCTCGAATTCTTCCCAGCCCTCGCGCTCGGGCCCATCGTCGAGCATTTCCAGATGCTCGCCGGAAAAACCTTCTGACTCCATCGAGAGTGACCGTCATGACACGCAAATCGTCCAACACCGCACTCGCCGATCCGTCGCTTCTGCTGCGCGCGACGATGGATGCGTTTCGCAAGCTCAACCCGAAACACCTGATGAAGAACCCCGTGATCTTCGTCACGGAAATTGTCGCCGCCGTCGTCACCATCGCCTTTATTCTCGACATCAGGCATGGCGAGTCCGCATGGTTCAGCGGCCAGATCGCCGCATGGCTCTGGTTCACCGTGCTGTTTGCAAATTTCGCCGAAGCCATCGCCGAAGGACGCGGCCGCGCGCAAGCCGATACGCTGCGCCAGACGCGCACTGAATCGCGCGCCAAGCGTATTATGATGGAAGACAACCCCGAAATTTATGAAGGCGTCACCGCATCCGATCTCGAAGTCGGCGATCTTATTCGCGTCGATGCCGGAGAGATCATTCCGGTCGATGGAGAAATCGTCGAGGGCATCGCCTCCGTCAACGAGGCAGCCGTCACAGGCGAATCCGCGCCCGTGATCCGCGAGTCCAGCGGCGACCGTTCCGCCGTCACCGGCGGCACCACCGTCATCTCCGACTGGCTCATCATTCGCGTCACGACCGCGCCGGGCTCTTCGTTTCTCGATCGCATGATCGCGCTGGTCGAGGGCGCCGAACGGCAGAAGACGCCGAACGAGATCGCGCTCTCCATCCTGCTGTCCGGCATGACTTTGATCTTTCTGATCGCGGTGGTCACGTTGTGGCCGCTGGCGAGCTACTCCGGAACGGTGCTGTCGATCACGGTTCTGACAGCGCTTCTTGTCACGCTCATCCCCACGACCATCGGCGGGCTTTTGTCCGCGATCGGCATCGCGGGCATGGATCGTCTTTTGAAGTTCAACGTGCTGGCGATGTCTGGCCGCGCGGTCGAGGCGGCGGGCGACGTCGACACGCTGCTGCTCGACAAGACCGGCACCATCACCTTCGGCAATCGGCTGGCGAGCGAACTGATTCCGGTCGCCGGCGTTACCGAACGCGAACTGGCGGAAGCGGCAATGATCGCAAGTCTCGCCGACGAAACCGCAGAGGGCCGCTCGATCGTCGCACTCACAAAAGAAAAATACGGCGTCGCGCCGCAAGCGGCGGGAAAAAACGTTACGTTCGTTGAATTCTCCGCGACAACGCGCCTGTCAGGCATTGACGACGGCAAACACAGACTCCGCAAAGGCGCCATCGACGCCATTCTCAAATTCGCCCGCGATGCCGGCGGCCGCGACATCGCGGAGCCGGCGGATTTCCGCAGCGCCTATGAACGCATCGCGCGATCCGGCGGCACGCCGCTCGGCCTCACCGACGGCGCGCGCCTGCTCGGCGTCATTCACCTGAAGGATGTCGTCAAGCCGGACATCAAGGAGCGTTTCGCCGAGTTGCGCCGCATGGGTATCCGTACCGTGATGGTGACCGGCGACAACCCGGTGACGGCGGCGGCGATTGCATCGGAAGCAGGCGTCGATGATTATATCGCGGAAGCCACGCCAGAGGACAAGCTGCGCTATATTCGGGCCGAGCAATCGAAGGGCCGTCTGATCGCGATGTGCGGCGACGGCACCAACGACGCGCCGGCGCTCGCGCAGGCCGATGTCGGCGTTGCGATGCAGACCGGCACGCAGGCCGCGCGCGAAGCCGGCAACATGGTCGATCTCGATTCCAATCCGACCAAGCTCATCGAGGTCGTCAACATCGGCAAGCAGCTCTTGATGACACGTGGCTCGCTAACGACATTCTCCATCGCCAATGACGTTGCGAAATACTTCGCGATCATTCCCGCACTGTTTCTCGCCACCTATCCTGAACTCGGCGCAATCAACATCATGCATCTTGCGACGCCGCAGAGTGCGATCCTATCGGCGGTCATTTTCAACGCGCTCATCATCGTCGCATTGATTCCGCTCGCGTTGAAAGGCGTGTCGTATCGGCCCGTCGGCGCTGCGGCGCTGCTAAGGCGCAATCTCGTGATCTACGGTCTCGGCGGACTGCTGGTGCCGTTTGCCGGCATCAAGCTGGTCGATCTCTTGGTCAATGCGCTGCACCTAGCCTGAAGGAGGCTTTCATGCTGGTTCACTTTCGCCCTGCTTTCGTCCTTCTGGTGCTCTTCACGCTGTTGACCGGACTCGTTTATCCGCTCGCGGTGACCGGCGTTGCGCAGGCCGTGATGCCGAAGCTCGCCAACGGCAGCATGATCCAGAACGGCAATACGATCATCGGCTCGGAGTTGATCGGGCAGAACTTCACGGACGCAAAATATTTTCATGGCCGCCCCTCTGCGACCAGCGCGCCGGACCCCGCCGACTCCACCAAGACAGTAGACGCGCCTTATAATGCGGCCAATTCCAGCGGCTCCAATCTGGGACCGACGTCGAAAAAGCTGATCGATCGCGTGAAAGGCGATGTCGAACAGCTGCGCTCCGATGGTGCCACAGGCTCGATACCGGCAGACAGCGTCACGGCCTCCGCCAGCGGCCTCGATCCGCATATCTCGCCGGCCAATGCATCGGGCCAAATCCAGCGCGTCGCCAATGCGCGCGGCATTCGCGCCGAGCTGGTGGAGTCCATCGTGAATGCCCATATCGAGGGCCGAACACTCGGCATTTTCGGCGAGCCGCGCGTTAACGTGCTTCGACTGAACCTCGCGCTCGATGCCATGAAGCCCTAATATCGGCGGGCATCAGGATAGTCATGCCCGTCCAGTCCACGCCCAGAGCCTCGCCCGACGCCCTCCTCGCTCTCGCGAACAAAGAAACGCGCGGCCGCCTGAAGATATTTCTCGGAGCCGCCCCCGGCGTCGGCAAGACCTACGCGATGCTGACGGCCGCGCGAACCGCGCGCGAAGACTGCCGCGATGTCGTTGCGGGACTCGTCGAGACGCACGGACGACGCGAGACAGAGGCACTGATCGCAGGCCTGGAAATTCTCCCGCGCAATGCAATTGTCTATCGCAATCAGGTCCTCAAGGAATTCGATCTCGACGCGGCACTCGCGCGGCATCCGAGCCTGCTGCTGGTCGACGAATACGCGCACACCAACGTGCCCGGTAGCCGCCATCCGAAGCGCTGGCAGGACATCGACGAGCTGCTCGATGCGGGTATCGATGTCTGGACCACGCTTAACATCCAGCATCTGGAGGGGCTGAACGACGTCATCCAGAAAATCACCAAGATTCGAGTCCGCGAAACCGTTCCCGACACCGTGTTCGAGAAAGCGGACGAACTGGTGCTGGTGGACTTTCCACCCGACGAACTTCTCAAGCGTTTGGCCGAAGGCAAGATCTATGTTCAGGACACTGCGGCGCGCGCGGTCGAAAGTTTCTTCAAGCCGCAGAACCTGACGGCGTTACGGGAACTGGCGCTGCGCCGCGCGGCTGAGCGCATCGACGCGCATCTCGTATCGCGCATGCAGGCGCAGGCCATCGAAGGGCCGTGGGCGGCAGGCGAGCGGATCGCCGCCTGCATCGGGCCGGAGCCCGCTGCCGAAGCCATCGTTCGCACCGCCAAGCGGCTTGCCGACCTGATGGACGCGCCGTGGATCGCGCTGACTGTCGAACGCCCCGGCACGGAATATAACGACGACGCGCGCGCTCATATCGACAAGGCGCTCAAGCTCGCTGAAACGCTGGGCGGCGAGATCAAAACGCTCGTCGGCGCGGATTTGCCCGATGAAATTCTGCGCTACTGCCGATTCGAGAATGTCACTCAGGTCGTGATCGGCCGATCCCGGCAGTCGATGTTATCGAGCTTCCTGCGCCGCTCGCTTCAGGACGAGATCATACGCCGCGCAGAAGACATCGGCGTGCACGTCGTCACCGGCAGCGGCCCGCCCAAGCGCAATCGCCTTTCTATTCCGGCGCTGAAAGTATCGCTGACACCCGCGCCCTACGTCTGGTCGACTGCTGGTGTGGCCGTAGCGGTCGCACTCGGCCGCGCTTTGACCTCCATTACGCCGCTGCCGAACCTGTCCATGATCTTTCTGCTCGCAGTCCTGCTGTCCGCGGTGACGTTCGGAATCTGGCCTGCCATCTTCGCTTCGCTGTTGTCGTTTCTCGCCTACAATTTCTTTTTCATTGAACCCCTTTACGAGTTCACCATTGCCGAGCCTTACGAATTGCTCGCGCTGGTCATCTTCCTCGCAGTCGCCGTCATTACATCCGCGCTCGCAGGCCGCGTCAGGTCGCAAGCCAGCAGCGCCACCGAGCGCATTCGCGCGACGCGGCGGCTCTATGAGTTTACGCGCCGGCTTTCGAGCCTGGCGAGCGTCGACGAAATCGCGGAAGGCGCCGTCAGCGAAATTCACAGCAGCCTCGGCATGCCCGCGATCATGCTGATCGAGCGCAGCGGCGAACTTGATATCGTCTCGGCCTGGCCGCCGGAGGATGAACTCGACACCGCGTCGCGCTCAGCGGCGCGCTGGGCCTTCGAGCACGCCGAACCTGCCGGAAAAAACACCTCCACGCTGCCGCTGGTGTCGTGGTTCTTTCTGCCGCTGCGCGCTTCTCAACGAACGCTTGGCGTCGTCGGCGTCTCGCTCGGAGGTTCGCGCGGGATCGATTCCGAGACCCGCGCTTTGCTCGACACCTTGGCCGAACAAGCCGCGGCCGCCATCGAGCGCGGCATGCTGTCGCGCGATATGGTCAGCGCGCAATCGGCCGTCGAAGCAGAACGCGTTCGCAACACAGTGCTGGCGTCGATCTCGCACGATTTCCGCACACCGCTCGCGTCCATTCTCGGTTCCGCAACGAGCCTGCTCGACTATGGCGACAAGATCGACCGGAGCGCGCAGAGAGACCTTCTCGGACAGATTAAAGAAGAAACCGAGCATCTCGACAGCATGGTGCGCAATCTGCTCGCTATGACGCGCATCGACGCAGGTGCGCTCGAACTACGCAAAGATTGGCTTGATCTCCGCGAAAGCGTCGACCGCGTCATCAACGCAGCCCGCAGGCGTGGCGCGAAGCAGACCCTTAAGGCTGCGCTTCCGGGCGATCTGCCGCTGGTGAACGCGGATGCGATGCTGGTCGAGCAGGCTTTAAGTAATGTGATCGGCAACGCCGTCGAGCATACGTCCGGCGACACCACGATATCGGTCGGCGCGATGGTACATCCCGAACGGATCGATCTGTCGATCGAGGACGATGGCGCCGGCATCGCGCCCGATCTTTTGCCGCGCGTGTTCGAAAAATTCATCAGCACCCGCCGTCCCTCGGGCGACAGCACCAACAAGGGCGAAGGCACCGGGCTCGGGCTTGCGATCACCAAGGGAATCATGAAAGCGCATGGCGGTGACGCGATGGCGCAAAGCCCGATTGCCGGACAGCGCGGCACGCGTATTCTGCTCTCGTTTCCCCGCGACAAGGACGCGCCATGACGAATATCCGTGTCCTCGTCGTCGATGACGAACCGGCGATCCTGAAATTCCTGCGCCCGGCTCTGGAAGCCAACGGCTACGACATGACAGTTGCGGGTACCGTTGCCGATGCGACGCGCCAGATCGCGGCCTCCCCGCCCGACATTGTCGTGCTCGATCTCGGCCTGCCTGACGGCGACGGCAAGGATGTCATCAGGAACGTGCGCGGATGGTCGGATGTGCCCATCGTCGTGCTGTCGGCGCGCGACCGCGAGGCGGAAAAGATCGAAGCGCTCGATCTCGGTGCCGACGACTACGTTAACAAGCCGTTCGGCGTCGGCGAATTGCTGGCGCGGATGCGCACGGCCTCGCGCCATCGCATGCAGCGAGCGGCCGAAACGCCGGTGTTGAGCGTCGGTGGGCTGGACATCGACAGCGTCCGCCATCGCATCGCGCGCGACGGCAAGGAAATCAAACTTACACCGAAAGAATTCGAACTGCTGTCGTTCCTCGCGCGCCACGCGGGCAAGGTTCTCACCCACCGGCAAATCCTGTCGGCCGTGTGGGGGCCGGCGCACACCGAGGACACGCAATATCTTCGCGTCTATATCGGCCAGCTGCGCCAGAAGATCGAGCAAAAACCCGACGACCCGCGGATCGTCATTACCGAACCGGGCATCGGATACAGGATCGCTGAAAGCTGAGGGCCGGATATAAAAGGCGGCCGAAAAGTCGTGACGCAGCCCCAGAAAAGAGAATCGGAAATCATACAGGGTTGGAACGGATTCCCGGTTGAGCGCTGAGTTCAGGCCTCCACTGCAATCAACAAATTGCCGGCCCATCGTTCTAATGCATCGTCATCGTCCGACTGAATTTCAACAGCCAGCGGCCCCGCGAATTCTCGCCAAAGCGCCAGGTTTCGCTTCGGCACACCGATCGTCACCGCAATATTCCGGTCAACCGCCGTGGCGATCACATCGCGCAACCCACCGCCGTCACATTCGACTTTGCCGAATTTGTTCAAGAAAATCAGATCTGGTGCCTGGTCCAACACGCCTTCGATACGCGCACTCACCTCAGCAAGTGCAGCCGCATCCAAACGGCAGCCGCGCGCGCCTGCGCCGCGGTTTTCGAATAGCGGAGTTCGATGCCCGAAAGCCAGATCCTCCAGCACAACATCGCATCGGTGATCGCCGCCCTTGAATGCGGGATACTGAAGAACCCCCGCGAGCGACATGCCGCGGCCTCGGCAATATTCCACGAGTTTCGCGAATGCGGCCATCGGATAATCTTCATCGGGATAAATGACTGCTGCGATCCGCTTCATGTGAACGCCCCTCTCATACGCTTGGACGATAGGTTGTACAGACTTCAGGATTTACCTCGATCGTCCGTGCTCCTATGAGATCGAGACAATATGGGACGGCCGGAAATATCGAATTCAAGCAAATATCGATGGAGGACGGTCGTCCGGGAAGATTCACGATCAGGCTGTGTCCGCGCGTCCCGGCAAGTTGTCGCGATAGAATCGCCGTCGGCACGTCCTCGAAGCTCACGCGCCGCATTAACTCGCCGAAGCCGTGAAGCTCGCGCGTGATGACGAGCCGCGTTCCTTCTGGTGTCTCATCGCGCGGTGCCGGGCCCGTCCCTCCCGTCGTCAGGATCAAATCGCAATCCTCCGAATCGCACATCTCGATCAAGCCTTGCGCTACGCTTGCGGCGCCATCCGGAACGATCTTGAAAACAGCGATCCAGTTTGACGCGACCGCCCTGCTCAGAAATTCGTTGATGGCCTTGCCGCTTTGATCGCTATATTCGCCACGGCTCGCACGATCCGAAATCACAAGAATTCCGATCCTCGTCAGATCCTTTTTCTGCGACTCGTGCGTTCGAGTGGCTTTCATGGCCCTACGAGCAGCTTCCGCCGCCTCCGCATGTGCAACTTGCAGCCGCCGCAACCTGCGGCACCTCATCCTTTCTGAGCGACCAATCCACCATGAAGGCAAGGCATCCGGTCCCCGGATCGGCGGCCCGCTCAAGGACGTTCATCAAGCCCAGCCAATCCTCACTGCCCGCAAGATTAGCGAACCTGCGTACGGAACCGGCGGCGTATTCGCCGACCGCCTCCCCGAAGCGGTCTGCGGCCTCTGCCACGCGCGTGAAGAGTACGAGATCATTGCACGACATCAGCACTTCGCCGGCTGTCGTCTCGTCGCTGAAACTTCGGATAATCTGACCGAGCTGCATGACGCCCTACTGCACAAGCGGCGATGACGCTGCGCCGAACGAGATGCCGGAAATCTGCGCCCGTCCCGCGAGAATGGAAATGTATTGCGCGACTGCCCGATTGCGCACACTCGTCGTCAGGTAATCCGCGATGCGGTCGCGCACACGCTCGAACGGCAAGAATCGGCCGGCCACCCGTTGATCCAACCTGATGACGTGGAAGCCGTAACGTGTCTCGGCGATCGCGAAATCGCCGGAGCTCATCCGGGACAGCGCTGCGTCGAACTCCGCGACGGTTTGGCCATGCGAGATTTGCCCGAGCCGTCCACCGTCCTGAGCGGACGACAGGCAATCCGAGTGATCGGCGGCAAAATCTGCGAATGAGTCAGGTGCCGCTTTGACGGCTTCGAGAATTTTCTCCGCGATGGCGCGCGCGGCCTTGCGTGCTTGGATATCGCCCGGCAGAGCCGCGAGAAGAATGTGTGCGGCCTCGTAGAGATCTCCCGAACGGAAGCGCGCGGCGTTGCGCCGATAGAAACGCCGGCACGCGTCTTCGTCCGGTTCCGGTGTCTTCACTTCATGCGCGACAAGTTCACGGATCGCCGCTTCGTCCGAGGTTTCGACACGGCCTTCGTCATCGCGGCCCGGCGTCGGGCGCAAGTTCAGGCGTTCGGTTTCCTGACGCAGAAGCTCTTTGACTACCAGCGCACGGGCTGCTGCCTGCCATGCATCGATCGGCCTTTCGGCCGGATGGTTCTGAACTTCCTGTGCAATCGTCTCGCGCGGAATCACAGTGCCGTTGACGGAGACGGTTTTCGGCTTCGGCAGTTTTTCCGTGAGGGAACAACTCATCGCCCTACTCCGCCGGCTGACTGGAGCGCGCAATGCGACCGTCGCGGCTGCGAACGACCTGATAGCCGCGCCGTCCCAGATACCAGATCGGCGCGCTCCACATGTGGACCAGTCGCGTGAACGGGAAGACCAGGAAGAGCGTCATGCCGAGCACGAGGTGCGCTTTAAAAATCGGGTGGACATCGAGCACGTTCGCCGCAGCCCCTGGCTGCAGGCTGACGATGCCTTGTGCCCATGCCATGAACTTCACCATTTCATGACCGTCGAGATGCCCGAACGATACGGGAATCGTCGCCAGACCCAGTAAAAGCTGCGCGAACAACAGCAAAAGGATTGTCGTGTCGCCGAACGACGAATTGGCGCGAATACGCGGGTCGAAAAGCCTGCGATGAGTCAGCAATGCAATTCCGACGAGACACATCAACCCCGCGACGCCGCCCGCGACTATTGCCAGCATCTGCTTCGCGCCGTGAGAAATGCCAAGCATGTCGAAGATCCAGATCGGCGTCAGCAGGCCGACGAAATGGCCGACGAAGATCACGAGAATGCCGACGTGAAAAAGATTCGATCCCCACATCAATTGACGCCGGCGCAACAGCTGGCTCGATCCGGTTCGCCACGTATATTGCTCGCGGTCGAAGCGAACGAGGATGCCGAATAGAAACACCGTAAGGCAGAGGTACGGATACCAGCCGAACACAATGGAGTTGAGGGTCTGTATCATGTCGCGCTCACTGGTGAGATGTTGGCGATACTGCACGTCTGGCGTGACGCAATTTGGCGATCAGCCCTTCCTGCCCGCAGGCGCTTTGCCCCTGCGCGCCGGGACCGAACCGCACTTCCTCCTCTTCCCATGCGCGGTCGAGCGCCTGAAAATCCATCGGATCGGCGTCGGCCTCGGTCAGGAGCGCATCGACGGTCGTCTTGTCGGGAGCCGCCGATGCAATTGCGACGAGCGCGTCGAAAACCGCCCGATAATTCGACTGACGCCGCTCCAGCCGCTCGGCGAGTGCCGCCAGAATATGCGAGGGTTGCCCCAGCAACTCGCGCGACGATTCAATTGGCTGCGTCGAGAGAAATTCCAGAAACAGCGGGATGTAGTCCGGCAATTCGTTCGCCGATATGAAGAAGCCCTCGTTTTCATAGAGTGCCTTGAGATCGACCATCGCCTGTCCGCGATCTCGGCTTTCACCGTGCACATGCTCGAACAGATGAAGCGCCAGCGTCTTGCTGCGATCGAACAGCAAGCCGTACCGTTCCTGCAGATCGTAGATTTCGCCGTTTGCGATTTCACCGATCAAGTGATCGAGCGGCTCGCGCAAACACGCGGGCACCAGCGCCTCCCGGTCGAGGATTTCAGGAAATTCCCGCGCCGCCTCGACGAGGTCTTCCGTCGGATAGTTCAGCAGCGCGGAAAGAATCTTGAAAGTCTTCATCACGCGACCTCCATCGGACTTTTGGATTTGCGAGGAGACCCGAACAGGTTGACCTCGCTCTCGCCGCCCGAACATCCGTTGCCGAAAGTGAACCCGCAGGAGCCGCGCATATCGTAGGCGTCGGCACCGAGCTCGCGATGAGCGGTCGGGATCACGAAGCGGTCTTCATAGTTCGCGATCGCCATGATGTGGTACATCTCGTCGATCTGCTCAGGCTTCAGACCAACCCGGCGGGCGATGGCCTCGTCGATCACACCGTCGATGGTTTTCGAACGCATGAACGAACGCATCGCGAGCATGCGCTCGAGCGCGAGCGTGACGGGCTTCTCGTCTCCTGCGGTCAGCAGATTGGCGAGGTAGCGCATCGGGATGCGGAGCGACTTGACGTCCGGCATGCTGCCATCGAGGCCGATCTTGCCGGCCGTTGCCGCTGAAGTGATCGGCGACAACGGCGGCACATACCAGACCATCGGAAGCGTGCGATATTCCGGATGCAGCGGGAAAGCGACCTTCCACTCCATCGCCATCTTCCAGATCGGCGAGATCTTCGCCGCGTCGAGCCACGCTTCAGGGATGCCCTGCTTCTGTGCCTCGGCGATCACTGTCGGATCGTTCGGATCGAGAAACACGGAGAGCTGTGCTTTGTACAAATCCTGCTCGTCGGGCACGCTTGCTACGGCGGCAATCCTGTCCGCATCATAGAGAACGACGCCGAGATAGCGAATGCGTCCGACACACGTTTCCGAACAGACGGTCGGCTGACCGGCTTCGATGCGCGGGTAGCAGAAGATGCATTTCTCCGATTTGCCCGACGACCAGTTGTAATAAATTTTCTTGTACGGACATCCCGACACGCACATGCGCCAGCCGCGGCATTTGTCCTGATCGATCAGAACGATGCCGTCTTCTTCGCGCTTGTAGATAGCGCCCGATGGACATGCGGCAGCGCAGGTCGGATTGAGGCAGTGCTCGCACAGGCGCGGCAGGTACATCATGAAGGTGTTTTCGAACTGACCGTAGATTTCGTTCTGAACACCTTCAAAATTCGAATCCTGAGAGCGTTTGGCGAATTCGCCGCCGAGAATCTCTTCCCAGTTCGGACCCCATTCGATCTTCTCGATCCGCTCACCCGAGATCAGCGAGCGCGGGCGCGCCGTCGGCATCGCCTTCATCTCCGGCGCCTGCTGGAGATGTTCGTAGTCGAAAGTGAATGGCTCGTAGTAGTCGTCAATCTCCGGCAGATCGGGATTCGCGAAGATGTTCGCGAGCACGCGCCACTTGCCGCCGATGCGCGGCTCGATCGAGCCGTTCTTCTTGCGCTTCCAGCCGCCCTTCCAGCGCGTCTGGTTCTCCCAATCCTTCGGATACCCAACGCCAGGTTTGGTCTCGACGTTATTGAACCACGCGTATTCCATCCCTTCGCGGCTGGTCCACACGTTCTTGCAGGTCACGCTGCAGGTGTGACACCCGATGCATTTGTCGAGGTTCAGCACCATCGCGATTTGAGCGCGGATTTTCATTCTGCGGCCTCCAGGCTCGATCCGGTTTGTTGAGCAGGCGCGTCGAGCCAGTCGACCTTCGCCATTTTGCGGACGATGACGAATTCGTCGCGGTTGGAGCCGACGGTTCCGTAATAGTTGAAGCCGTAGGATTGCTGCGCGTAGCCGCCGATCATGTGCGTCGGCTTGAGCACGGCGCGCGTGACCGAGTTGTGGATGCCGCCGCGCTGGCCGGTCTGCTCGGAGCCCGGCACATTCACGATCTTCTCCTGTGCATGGTACATCATGCACATGCCCTGCTTCACGCGCTGAGAAACGACGGCGCGTGCGACAAGTGCGCCGTTGGTGTTGTACGCTTCGATCCAGTCATTATCGGCGATGCCGGCGGCTTTCGCGTCGATCTCGCTCATCCAGACGATGGGTCCGCCGCGCGACAGCGTCAGCATCAGCAGGTTGTCGGTGTAGGTGGAGTGAATGCCCCACTTCTGGTGCGGTGTGATGAAATTCAGCACGACTGCACGATTGCCGTTCGGCTTGCGATCGATGACCGGCTTGATTGTCTTCGTATCGATCGGCGGACGATAGACGCAGAAGCCTTCGCCGAATGCGCGCATCCACGGATGATCCTGATACAGCTGCTGACGGCCGGTCAGCGTTCGCCAGGGGATCAGCTCGTGAACGTTGGTGTAGCCGGCGTTGTAGCAAACCTTCTCCGATTCCAATCCGGACCAGATCGGCGATGAAATGATCTTGCGTGGCTGCGCCACGACATCGCGGTATCGGATCTTCTCGTCTTCCTTCGGAAGCGCGAGATGCGTGTGATCGCGGCCGGTAAAGCCTTGCAGCGATTCCCATGCCTTCACGGCAACTTCGCCGTTCGTCTCGGGCGCGAGACTCAAGATCACTTCGCATGCGTCGATCGGTGTGTCGATGCGCGCAAGTCCCTTCATTGCACCCTCCTCCGTAACGACGCCGTTCAGTTTCTTGAGCTGATCGACTTCGTGCTCGGTGTTCCACGTCATGCCCTTGCCGCCATTGCCGAGCTTGCTCATCAACGGACCGAGCGACGTGAAACGCTTGTAGAGGTTGGGATAGTCGCGTTCGACGACGGTCACAGCCGGCATCGTCTTGCCGGGGATCGGATCGATGTCGCCGCGCTTCCAGTCCTTCACATCGAACGGCTGTGCAATCTCTCCCGCCGTATCGTGCATGATCGGTGTCAGCACGACATCTTTCTCGATTCCGAGAATTTCCGGCGCGACTTCCGAGAAGGCCTTGGCAATGCCCTTGTAGATGTCCCAATCGCTGCGCGATTCCCAAACGGGATCGATTGCCGCCGACAGCGGGTGGATGAACGGATGCATGTCGGAGGTGTTGAGATCGTTCTTCTCGTACCAAGTCGCCGTCGGCAACACGATGTCCGAATACATGCACGTCGTGGACATGCGGAAATCGAGCGTGACCAGCAGATCGAGTTTGCCCTGCGGGGCATCGTCACGCCATTTGACTTCCCTAGGTTTGTTCGCCGAATGCTCGCCGAGATCCTTGCCGATCACGCCGTGCTTGGTGCCGAGCAGGTGCTTGAGAAAATACTCGTGACCCTTTCCGGACGCCCCAAGCAGATTCGACCGCCAGACGAACAAATTGCGCGGCCAGTTCTGCGGATTGTCCGGATCGTCGCATGACATTTTCAGGTCGCCCGACTTGAGCGACTTCGCAACATAGTCTTTCGCCTCGATACCGGCTTTCGCCGCAAGTTTGGAGACCTCGATCGGATTCGTCTGCAACTGCGGTGCTGACGGGAGCCAACCCATGCGTTCGGCGCGCGCGTTATAGTCGATCAGCGATCCGCTCCAGTCGCCTTTCGGCGCCGTAGGCGAAAGGATTTCCGAAACGTTCAGGGTCTCGTAGCGCCACTGATCGGTATGCGCATAGAAGGCCGACGTGGAGTTCATCTGCCGCGGCGGACGTCCCCAATCCAAGGCGAATGCCAGCGGCGTCCATCCCGATTGCGGACGGAGTTTTTCCTGACCGACATAGTGAGCCCAGCCGCCCCCGGATTGTCCAACGCATCCACACATCACCAGCATGTTGATGATGCCGCGATAGTTCATATCCATGTGGTACCAATGATTCAGCCCCGCACCGACGATGACCATCGAGCGGCCTCGCGTCTTTTCCGCGTTTAACGCGAACTCGCGAGCCACCGTGACGATCTGATCGCGCGGCACACCCGTGATCTTTTCCGCCCAGGCAGGCGTATAGGGCTCGACGTCATCGTAGCTCTTGCCGAGATGTTGCCCGCCGAACCCGCGATCGACGCCATAGTTCGCGACGAACAGATCGAATACGGATGCGACCAGCGCTTCGCCGTCTTTGAGCGCGAGCTTTTTGACGGGGACCTTGCGTAGCAAAACATCGGGATGATCGGTCCCCTGGAAATGGTCATGCTCGCGATTTCCGAAATAGGGAAATGCCACTTCGGCAAAATCGTCCTTCACATCGGCAAGCGACAGGCGCAGCTTCGTGTCGCGACCACCGGATTCCTTCTCTTCAAGATTCCATTTGCCCTTGTCGCCCCACCGGAATCCGACCGAGCCGTTCGGAACCACGATCGCGTCGCTCGATTCATCGAAGGCGACCGTTTTCCATTCCGGATTGGCAGTCTGGTTAAGCGAGGTGGCGAAATCCGACGCGCGCACGAACCGCTCAGGAACAAGCCGCCCGTCGGTTTTCACCAGACGCACCAGACACGGCATATCCGTGTATTGGCGCGCGTATTCCTTGAAATATGGCGTCTGCTTTTCGATGTGGAATTCGCGCAGGATCACGTGACCCATCGCCATCGCAAGAGCCGCGTCCGTGCCCTGCTTCGGCGACACCCACATGTCGGCAAATTTCGACGCCTCGGAATAGTCCGGGCAGATGACGACGCTCTTGGCGCCCTTGTAGCGAACCTCAGTGTAGAAATGCGCGTCAGGCGTGCGGGTCTGCGGGACGTTCGATCCCCACAGAATGAGGAAACCCGAATTGTACCAGTCAGCGCTTTCAGGAACGTCGGTCTGCTCGCCCCAGGTCTGAGGCGACGCCGGCGGCAGATCGCAATACCAGTCGTAGAACGACATACACACGCCGCCAAGCAGCGAGAGATATCGCGCGCCGGCCGCGTAGCTGACCATCGACATCGCCGGGATCGGCGAGAAGCCGAACACACGATCGGGACCGTAGGTCTTCGCCGTGTAGGCATTCGCCGCTGCGATCATCTCATTGACTTCAGCCCAGCTTGCGCGAACGAAACCGCCGAGGCCGCGTTTCTGGACGTAGGACGCACGCTTATCGGGGTTTTCGACGATCGATTTCCATGTCTGCACCGGCGACATGGCCGTTCGTCCCTTCCGCCACAACTTGAGCAGGCGAGAACGCACGAGCGGATATTTCACGCGGTTGCCGGAATAGAGATACCAGCTGTAGCTAGCGCCACGCGCGCAGCCGCGCGGCTCATGGTTCGGCAGATCGGGCCGCGTGCGCGGATAGTCGGTCTGTTGAGTCTCCCAAGTAACGATGCCGCCCTTGACGTAGACCTTCCACGAACACGATCCGGTACAGTTCACGCCGTGGGTGGACCGGACAATCTTGTCGTGCTGCCAGCGCTTGCGGTAGCCGTCCTCCCAAGATCGGTCCTCGGAGGTCATCACGCCGTGACCGCCCGCGAAGGTTTCCTTTTTGCGCGTGAAGAACGACAGCCTGTCCAGGAAGTGACTCATCGATATCTCTCCTTACTGGGCAGGTTGTGCGATCGAGGAAAACCGCCCGCTACGCTCGACGTCGTAAAGCAGGCCTCCCCTTCGCGTGTAGACGAACCAGGTGATGGCGACGCAGATCACGTAGAAGATGAAGAATCCCCACAGTGCAGCCTGCACGCCGCCGGTCAGATCGATCGACGTTCCGTATGACTTCGGAATGAAGAACGCGCCGAAGGCAGCAATCGCCGATGTAAATCCGGTGATGGCGGCCGATTCCTTTTCAGCCTGCTGCTTGCGCGCTGCGGCGTCGGCTTTCGGCATCAGCCGGTCCATTTCCTTGCGCATGATGTTCGGGATCATTTGGAAGGTCGACGCATTGCCGACGCCCGTCGCGAAGAACAGGACGAGGAACATTGCGAAGAATCCCCAGAACGCGCTCGGCTGATCCTTGATGCTGAGGAAGTATAGAATTCCAAGCACGCCAAACATCATCAGGCCGAACACCCAGAGCGTGACTCGCGCGCCGCCCCACTTGTCCGCGATCCATCCGGTTGCAGAACGCGACAACGCGCCTACCAGCGGACCGATGAAGACGAATTGCAGGACGTCGACGTTCGGGAACTGGGTCTTCGCGAGCAGCGGGAATCCTGCGGAATAGCCGATGAACGAACCGAACGTGCCCGTGTAGAGCCAGCACATGATCCAGTTGTGCTTGCGCTGGAAGATCACGGCCTGATCCGAGAAGGACGATTTCGCAGACGCGATATCGTTCATACCGAACCACGCGGCAAACGCACTCGCCACGATGAACGGCACCCAGATGAATCCCGCGTTCTGCAGCCATAGCGGTGCCTTCTGCGCACCCTGACCGGCCATCACCGGATCGCCGCCGAACCAGCCGAACACGCCGACCGTAATTACCAGCGGAACGACGAACTGCACGACGCTGACGCCGAGATTGCCGAGACCTGCATTGAGAGCCAGAGCGTTGCCCTTCTCGGTTCTCGGGAAGAAGAACGAGATATTGGCCATCGAAGAGGCGAAGTTGCCGCCGCCGAACCCGCACAGCAGCGCGAGTGCGAGGAAGATCGGATACGGCGTTGCCGGATTCTGAACGGCATAACCGATGCCGATTGCCGGTATCAGCAGCGACCATGTCGCAAGCGTCGTCCAGAGCCTTCCGCCGAAGATAGGCACCATGAAGGAATAGAAGATGCGCAGCACGGCACCGGACAATCCCGGCAGCGCCGCCAGCCAGAACAACTCTGCCGTTGTGAACTTGAATCCGACAGACGGAAGTTTCGCGACGACGACCGACCAGACCTGCCAGACTGCAAAGGATAGCAGCAGCGCCGGAATCGAAATCCAGAGATTGCGCTGTGCGATAGCGCGGCCCGTTTTCTCCCAGAACTTTTTGTCGTCAGGCCGCCAATCGGTCAGAACCGCACCGGACAGAGCGCCGATGTGCTCCGGCTTGTGGATAGCCTCCATTTCCGGAAGCTCGGGCAGCTTCTTGAGAGCTGCGCCGACGACGCCGCGCTCCATCTGCCGGATCGAAATGTGCATCCAGACCAATGCGCCGGATACCAGCAGGAACAGCAGCATGAAGCAGCTGGTCCACAGCCCGGTCAAATCCGCGAGCGCGCCGAATACGATCGGCAAAACGAAACCGCCGAGACCGCCGATCATGCCGACCAGGCCGCCGACCGCGCCGACGTTCTTCGGGTAGTAGACGGGGATGTGTTTGTAGACGGCGGCCTTGCCCAGCGCCATGAAGAAGCCGAGCACGAAGATGATTACCGTAAACGGAACGAACCCCATTTCCAGGTGGAACGTCACGTTGCCGGTGATGGTCTTCACCACATAGTCCGTCGGCGGATAGGACAGGACGAACGTGCAGGCGACGCCAACGAGGAACGTCCAGTACATTACGCGCCGAGCGCCGTAGCGGTCCGACAGATGACCGCCATATGCCCGGAACACGCTTGCGGGAAACGAGAACATCGCCGCCATCATGCCGGCGGTCTTGATATCGACGCCGTAGACCTTGATCAGATATTGCGGCAGCCACAATGAGAGCGCGACGAACGCGCCGAAGACAAAGAAATAATAGAGCGCGAAGCGCCACACCTGGATGTTCTTCAGCGGCTCGAGTTCGAGCCACGCACTTTTCACTTTCTCATTGCGTTCGCGCCGCGCCCGAACAACCGGATCTTCTTCCGAGAACAGCCAGAAAATAACGCCCATCGCAGCGATCGCGAGTGCCCAGATCTGCGCGACGGTTTGCCAGCCATAGGCCACGAGCACGAAGGGTGCGATGAACTTGGTAACGGCTGCGCCGACATTGCCGGCACCGAAAATTCCAAGCGCTGTGCCCTGCTTCTCCTTTGGATAAAAGCGAGACACATACGCAACGCCGACCGCAAACGAGCCGCCGGCGATGCCGACAAAAAATGCAGCGATCAGAAACTGCGGATAGCTCTGAGCCCACGTGAGAAAGAATGTCGCAACGGCCGCCGCCAGCATGACAACCGTGTAGACGCGCCGGCCGCCGTACTGATCGGTCCAGATTCCCAAGGCCAGCCGGATCAACGATCCGCTGAGGATGGGCATGCCGATCAGCAGGCCAAACTGGGTGTCGTTCAGTCCAAGGTCCTGCCGGATTCGAATTCCGATGATGGAGAAGATCGTCCAGACCGCAAAGCAGATCGTAAAGGCGATGGTCGAAAGCCAGAGCGCCCGACCTTCATGTTCGCTCGTTGAAGCAGCGACAGCCATGATGACTTCCCCCGAGAAATTGGTTGCTCGGAGACCCATCGCCCTATTCGAGGCGAGCCGAATTGCGCTGAATCAAAGCCCGCTCCGCACGACCCGAATTATATGAAATGAGCGAAATAGCTTTGACTTCCGCGCCGTATTGAATTGCAATTTGCCGGTTCAGGATTTGTCAAATGTCACAGGAGCGGGATCTTGCGGCCGAACGAGATAGCGCTGGTCCGGTCTCTTCCTCTTTTCCTGGAAGTTTCAGACGACAGCTTGAGTCGCTTGCTGAAGGACGCGCTTCTTCAGCAATTTCCGGTCGGCACGGTCCTGCTTCAAGAAGGCGACCCGCCTGATTTCCTCCACGTCCTGCTCGAGGGACTCGTTGAAATTTTTTCTCAGCAAGGCGACAGCGAAGCCGGGATTTCGCTTCTGACGCCGGTGTCCACATTCATTCTTGCCGCCATCATCGCCGATCAGCCCTATCTGAACTCCGCTCGCACGCTTGCGAAATCGCGTGTGCTGCTGATTCCCGCAAAACTTGTCCATGAATTGTTCGATGAAGACGTTGCATTTGCGCGCGTCGTCGCGCACGAGCTCGCTCTCGCCTATCGCAGTTCGGTGAAGAAGCTGAAGGGCCACATGGCAAGATCGAGCGTCGAGCGGCTGGCGAACTGGGTGCTGGCCGAAGCCAATCGGCATAAAACGGACGCGAGCTTGGTTATTCCGTTCGACCGGGGGACACTCGCGTCCCACATTGGCACGACGCGGGAGAACCTGTCGCGGAGTCTCGCTCATCTGACCGACCACGGCATTCGGATTCGGGGCCGTGAAATTGTCATCGAGAACAAAAGCTCTCTTGAGACTTTCGCCAAACCTCAAAAGCTGATCGACGACCCCGCGTCATAGCGGTTTAGAGAGCTTACTCTTTCAGACGTCACCCTTCTCTTCGCTGCACCAGCATTGGCCCGAATACCATCAGAAATGTAGCGAAGGCCATCATCCAGGCTAAGGCTGCGAAATGTAGAAGTCCGTCGCTTTGAGATCCGAACAACGCGGCCGGAATGCGCGCCAACGCGGCAACAACGACGGCGCCATAAACGATCTGCGTTCCAGCACTCGCTTCAAGCGTGCGGCCCGTATGTCCCAGCGTTGCGCGCGTCATCACTGCAAGCGTCAGCGTAGCCATCGCGCCGACGGTCCATGCATGGACCGCTGCACTTCGGGGAATCTCAAAAACGATGCTGGCCGACAGCAACAAGAAGCCGACCGGAACGAACAGATATGCCACATGGAGAACAAGCACGAGACGATCCGGCCACGTTCGCTCGCCAGCCCAGCGCGTCAACCGGACGAGCTGAAGGATGCCGGCGATCGCCGACATCTCCGCAGTCGCCTTGGCTTCCGGAAACAGAACCCACGCCAGCAGCGCCACAGCGGACACGACGATAACCGCGATATCGAACCGGCCGAAGGTCACCGGCATTCGGCCCGGCGGCTGGCGTGCGAGCCAATTGCGCGTGAAACTCGGAATAATCCGGCCGCCTATAATCATAACCAGCAGCAGCATGCCGGCGATTCCGGCGCGCGTCGCGTAATCGGGCGCACCGGAAACATGGGCTTCGACATGAAAAGCAATGTTCGAAATCGCCAGAACGCCGACGAGGACCGCCACTTTGAGATTTCTCAGATTATTCCCGCCGACGATCTCTCGCACGATCACGAGAAGGACCGTGAGCAGAAAGCTGAAATCGACGATCATCGCCGCAAACCAGCCAGTCCATTCGGAGACCGAGACGGTCGCGCGGCCAATCAGCCACAGCGCCACCAGCAACATCAGCGGTCGTCCGCGGATCGGCAAACGGCCTGTCCAGTTTGGAATTGCAGTCAGCAGAAAGCCCGTCACCGCAGCCGCGAGGTATCCAAACAGCATCTCGTGGATATGCCACGCCACGGGCGTGAACGCGGTCCGGATCGTAATGTCCCCGTAGAATTCCGGTAACCAGAGCGCGATTGCAATAAAGGCGAACGCCGCGCCAAGCAGAAAGAACGGACGAAATCCGTTCGCAAATATTGCCAGCGCGGCCGTCGGCTGATCTTGCTTTTTAACCGTCGTCATCGTTCCCGCCAAACGTCTGTAGCTTTGCGATAGTCATCGAAAGCGCGGGGACGCCCATTGATCTAACGCAACGGCGCCTTGAGAGAAGAGACGGGAGAATGCCCTGACCGCTGAGCGTCAGCCGAAGCCACGGACGTTCGGCCGAATGTCAGTCCGCTGCGGCCAACCGGCCGCGACCGAAACCGATTCCGACGCCAAAAATGGGATCGATGGGTAAGGTCGGGAATCGAGTGGCGCGAGAGACGGGGCTCGAACCCGCGACCTCCGGCGTGACAGGCCGGCGCTCTAACCAACTGAGCTACTCCCGCACAGATCGAGGCGACCCGCACGAACGCTGGGACTTAAAGGGGTGCCCATTTTAAGTCAAGGTTGTTGCGAATCCCCCCGCAAAACAGCCACTTTTCCACTGTCGATTCAAATAATCCGCTGTTTTCAGGCGAAACCACGTAGTCAGACCCAGCCCGAATCAATTAAGCCCTGATACATCGTGCGTTCTCGAAAGCCGGCAACACCGAGGAGGGTTAAATATGGCGTAGAAGGCAACTACCCCGACGACCGTTACGCTCAAGCATCTCGCAGCAGCATTGGCGGAAGACCATGAAATGTCGAAGAAGCAGGCTGAAGCCCTGCTCACCGATCTCGTCGATCGCATCACCAAGCACCTGAAGAAGGGCGAGCGCATCCGCATCGTCGGCCTCGGCATCCTTCAGGTCCGCAAGCGCGCTGCCCGCATGGGCCGCAACCCTGCGACCGGCGAAGCCATCCAGATCAAGGCCAGCAAGAAGGTCGCCTTCCGCGCCGCCAAGGAACTCAAGGAAGCGGTCTAATTCTTATCCCGGTTTCAAGCGCCATTCCGGCATGCCACACCACGGCGTTCCGGAATGGCGTTTTTATTTGTGGCTGATCGGCAATCGCGCAAACCATTCTCGTCATTGCCGGGCTTGACCCGGCAATCCATCTCCCAAGAAATGCAGCGACTGAAGTTTGATGGATACGCGGGTCAAGCCCGCGTATGACAATCGAAACCGGAGCTGCGATCTTGTCCGTGACTTTCGACTACACCGTGACCGAACGTTTCCTGCGTTACGTGCGGATTGACACCCAATCCGACCCTGCGTCACCCACCTGCCCCTCCACCGACAAGCAGAAGGACCTCGGCCGATTGCTCGCGCAGGAATTGCGCGAGCTTGGCGTTGCCGACGCGCATCTCGACGACCACGGCTACGTCTACGCGACGGTTCCGGCGACGACGGACAAAAAGGTGCCGGTCATCTGCTTCTGTTCGCACATGGACACTTCGCCGGATTGCACCGGCAAGGACGTGAAGCCGCAGATCGTCAAGAATTATCGGGGCAGCGACATCGTCTTGCCCGGCGACACAACGCAGGTGATCCGCTCCACCGAACACCCCGCCCTCGCCAACCAAATCGGAAACGACATTATCACGACCGACGGCACGACGCTTTTAGGCGCGGACAACAAGGCGGGCATCGCCGAGATCATGGACGCCGTTCGGATTCTGGTCCGTAATCCGCAAATCAGGCACGGCGTCATCAAAATCCTGTTCACGCCGGACGAAGAAATCGGACGCGGCGCCGACAAGGTCGATCTGAAAAAGCTCGGCGAGGATTTCGGCTACACGATCGATGGCGAAAGCGCGGGCCATCTCGAGGACGAAACATTCTCCGCAGATGGCGCGACGATCCACATTCAGGGCGTCAGCGCGCATCCCGGTTTTGCCAAGGGCAGGATGGAGCACGCCCTGAAAATCGCCGCGCGCATTATCGATGCCCTGCCCGCGGACATGTCGCCCGAAAACACCGAAGGCCGCGACGGCTTTCTGCACCCTGTCGGACTTGAAGGCGGACTGGACAGCGCAAAATTGTCCCTCATCGTCCGCGATTTCTCTGAGACGGGTTTGCACGATAAGGAAGCGCTGCTGGAGCGCATCGTCAAAGACGTGATGAAAGACTTTCCGCGCTCAACCGCGAAGATCGACATCAAGCCGCAGTATCGCAACATGAAGGACGTGCTCGATCGTCATCCCGCCGTGGTCGAGAACGCGCTCGAAGCGATCAAGCGGGCGGGCCTGACACCGATCCGAAGCAGTATTCGCGGCGGCACCGACGGATCGCGGCTGTCGTTCATGGGCCTGCCCTGCCCGAACATTTTCGCCGGCGAACACGCCTTCCACTCGCGCCTCGAATGGGTCAGCGTTCAGGATATGGAGGCTGCCGTGCGCACCGTCGTGCATCTGGCGATGATTTGGGAGGAACAGGCGTGAGGCCCATTGGCGCGATTGTTGTTGCGGCTCTTTGTATGTTCGTGCCGGTCACGAGCTTCGCCGCCGACACTTTCGATATCACGGTGACCGCCGACAAGACGAAGGCGAACGGTAGTCCGTGGGACGGCGTGCCGGGCCTCGGCAACTCGAAAGCCAATCTCAACGCCGCACCCGACATCGCAGTCTGCCTCGTCCGCGCCAACGCAAAGCCCGATTGCAAATGGAAGCCGGACGGCAAGCGCCTGTTCTCGCTGTGTCAAAATGCATGGACCTGCAAATTCGGCGGCGTCGCGTTGTCCCCGCTGCCCATCGGGATCGTGCTGATCGATATCGACGTGCGCAATCACGACATCATCGATACGCTCATCCTCACCGACAAGGTTGACGAAGCCGCCAATCGCGAAATCGCGGATTCAATGCGCGCGGCAATGACGATGCTGACGCCGAACCGCTCCGAGGACGCCAAGGAACACATCGTGCGCAACACCAAGGTGATCCCGCTGGCGGACTGCTCCGGCGGCAAGCCGTGCAGGCTCACACAATCGCAGCTGACGCTGGCGCGGGGCCGCTAGTCACCGCGTCAACTTGCCATTCTTCGGCCCGTTGCTGCCCTGGCGCCTTTGGGACAGACTCGAACGACAGACCGAAAGGATTTGGAGGCGAACGATGCTGCCGCGATGTCTCGCGCTTTGTGCCACCGCCATAGTGCTTCTCGTATCGTCCATCCCGGCGGGCGCGCAAAGCGGCACGATCAACCTGCGCTCGACGATGAAGCTGTCGTTCGACTGCGAAACACCGTGGAACGTCAAGAACTACGGCGTGACCGGCCGGTTCAATGCGGCGCTCAACAGCGACAAGACGGCGACCGCCGATCTCAAGATTTCAGGATTCTTCCTCAACGGCGACGTTCATTTCGACGCCCGGCTCGGGCGCGGCGCGATGCCTGCGCCGGGTGGCACGTCGCAACTGCGCGTGATCGGCCCCAACCGTCTGCGCGGCGTCTGGAGCCTTCCGAACAACGATTTCATTCTGGACGTCGTCGCCACCAGCAACAACACCTGCGCCGTCAATCTGGCGCTCAAGCTCAAGCCGGGCAAGAAGCAGTACTCGATGTTCGGCGGCCAGAAATTCTACTATTGCAGCGCCGCCCGCATCGTCAGCACGACATGCGCGGCGCAATGACAACTCAGCCCGCGAATGCGTTGCCGTCCTGAACCGAGCAGGATGCGGCACCTGCGGACACGGACTGCACGTCCATCATCTTGCCTGTTGCGTTGCTGCGAACCGTTTGCGACCCCGATGTTCCGGTGAGGATCTCGGCGCTGCATGACGACCCGCCATCGAATGTCACGCGGACGCGACGACCAAGGCCGCCATTGTTCGCGGTATAGATCATCGTATTGCCCTGAAACGCGATCGTGCCCGCGCCCTGGCTGCCGGCGGTTGAATCGCCGACGCGATCTGTCGAGCCCGTAGTCTTGCTGGACGAAGATGTCAGGCGGCGAAACAGCTGGCCCTTGCTGCTCACGTAAACCGTGAATGACAGCGGAACGGATCGATTTTGAAACTCGCCCTCGCCGTGCACACGCTGGCTGCGCGTTTCATTCCACGTCACCTTCAGGGTCTTGCCGTAAAAGCTCTGCGGGGCGGAAACAGCGATGCCTGTCGAAGCAAGAAATGAAAAAATTGCGGCGCCAAAAATTTTCTTCATATTTTGAATTCCCGCGTCACGCCTTATGTCCGGCGCTTGGCACGATGGGGCATGGCCGCAACGCGGCTGTCAAATCCAATTATCGTGAGATTGGCAGGCTGCGAAAGATTCGCGCTCCTGAGTGAGAGCCTGTCAACGCAGACGATGCGTAGCTTTTCCTGCACAATTTAGAACGGACAAGCTAAGCTGTTCGCCCAGGCAATGGGGCTTTAAATGCTCAACAGGACTTCATTCGCATTCGTTTGCCTTTCGGCTTTGGTGCCGACGGCTTGTTCGGCTGCCCCGCAGCAGCTTTATAACAAGACCGTTCGCGTGTATTGGGCGCAGTCGATGACGATGAAGCTGCTTGCTTCCGGCCAGCCAATTTCGGCGACACCTCGCTTCGAACGCACGATCTACATCAGCGGCGCCGGCCGGGCATTTGTCCGAAATCACGCGGTCGGAACCGGGATGGTCGCCCCGGTTAGAACTTCAGAAAAGGGACCCGAAGAGTCTTCGACGAAGATTTTCCAGGGCGATCAGATCGTCATGGTCGGACAACGGCCGGGCGATGGAGTTGCGACCCGCATCGTCATTTCGTTCAACCCCGCCTTCTCAAGCTGCACGGCCACCGTCACCGTCGGCAAAGTCGGCCCGAATCCCAAGATCACAGGCATCGATGGTTCGGCGCGTGAATTGATTGACGTCTCGGCCAGCGCCCCGTCCTGCACGATCAGCGCAGGGAATGCATTGGCAGGATGATTGGCTTGGTAGGCGGCGAGAGATTCGAACTCCCGACCCTCTCGGTGTAAACGATGGGATCAAAACACGAACCATTATTTGAGGTTTTTGCAAGCCTTCGCCGCGTTTTCGCGTCGTTTTGCCGTGCGTTTCCGTGAACTCTGTCTGTTCGATCTGAACTTATTGTCTCAATTTTTGACCGCGCTTGATTGCAGCGGCTTGAACCTCAACGCGATTTCTTTAGCGCAGAGCGCAGCGAAGAGCGGAGAAGTAAAAGCCAACATAGCGCCGAAGACGCGAAGACTTTCGATAGTAACGGGACGAACGGAAACAGGAACGAGGACGGCGCTTATCAGAAACAAAGCCGACAACGCGCAAATTGTTGCCGCCAGCCAGCGACGAACTGCAACGTACAAACCCGTCAGTAGCACAATGAGGATGAGAGCGAATATCGCCCCAAAGGCGGTTGGAAACATAGGCGGTCGAGCAACGAACGGTAACAGCCCTACAAAAAATCCAAACACAATGACGAAAACCAAACGCCAATCACCATGAACGGCTATCACGAAAGCTAGTGCAATCACCGCCAATAGCTCCCCGATGATAACAATCCCCGGCAATGCGAATCCTACAATTCCCATTTGCTCCTCGAAAAGCTGAGGGAGGAATATCGAGCGACGGACACGGCGAACGCAAAAACCTAAGTCATTGAAATGTTTGGTAGGCGGCGAGAGATTCGAACTCCCGACCCTCTCGGTGTAAACGAGATGCTCTAACCAGCTGAGCTAGCCGCCCGTACGCACACTCTTAGACCGCTCACGCGGTTCGATCAATCCGCGATCCGGCCCGGCAATGCGCCCAAATCGTGGATCCACGGCGCTGCGGATTTCGTCCAGATTTGCCTGGCGGGCTTGAGCGCCTCGCGCTCGCGGATGCTGCCCCAGCGAATCCCCCACTGCCCTTGCGGATTGGTTTCGCTTGAGAAGAACAGCGGCGCGCCGCAGTCGCCGCAGAAATGCTGCACGCTGCGATTGCCGTTGTCCGCTGTCTTCACGAAGGTCTTCGGCGTGCCGGCCGTGACGCGGATCGCCGCGGCGTCCGGCACCAGCGCTGTGACGCGATAGGCCGATCCGGTGAACTGCTGACAATCCCTGCAATGACAGATCGAGACGTCAGCTGGATCGGCTTCCGCTTCATAAGTGACCTTTCCGCAGAAACATCCGCCGTCGATTTTCATCGTTCTCTCCCAAAACAAAAACGGCGCCCGAAGGCGCCGTTTCAATTTCAATTCACGCGGGCATCAATGCGCCGTCAGACCGCCCGCCTCATCGGCGACGTCCGGTTTGGGAAGCACTTTGGTGTCTTCTTCCCACACGATCGGCGTCGGCTGGCGGACCAGCGCCTTCGACAGCACTTCGTCCATCCGCGCGACCGGGATGATTTCGAGGCCGCCCTTGATGGCGTCCGAAATCTCCGTGAGGTCCTTCGCGTTGTCCTCAGGGATAAAGACCGTCTTGATGCCGCCGCGCGCGGCCGCCAACAGCTTCTCCTTCAGACCGCCGATCGGCAGCACACGTCCCCGCAGCGTGATTTCGCCCGTCATCGCCACGTCGTGACGGATCGGAATCCCCGTCAGCACCGAGACGATGGAGGTCGTCATCGCGACACCCGCGGACGGGCCGTCCTTCGGCGTCGCGCCCTCCGGCACGTGAACGTGGATGTCGCGGCGCTCGAACAAAGGCGGCTCGATGCCGTAGTTGATCGCGCGCGAGCGGACGTAAGACGCCGCCGCCGAAATCGACTCCTTCATCACGTCGCGCAGATTGCCCGTCACCGTCATGCGGCCCTTGCCCGGCATCATGACGCTTTCGATGGTGAGCAACTCGCCGCCGACATCGGTCCATGCCAAGCCGGTCACGACACCGACCTGATCGTCGGTCTCGATCTCGCCGTAACGATATTTCGGCACGCCGAGATATTCCTCGACGACCTTTGGCGTGATCGCTACCGACGTCTTCTTCGAGATCATCAGGTCCTTCACCGCCTTGCGGGCGAGTGTCGAAAGCTCGCGCTCGAGATTGCGCACGCCCGCCTCACGGGTGTAGCGGCGGATCAGGAACGACAACGCCTCGTCGTCGATCGACCATTCCTTGGACTCAAGGCCGTGCTTGGTGAGCGCGTTCGGGATGAGATGCTTGCGGGCAATCTCGACCTTCTCGTTCTCGGTGTAGCCGGCGATGCGGATGATCTCCATGCGGTCCATCAAAGGGCCGGGAATATTGAGCGTATTCGCGGTCGTGATGAACATCACGTTGGACAGATCGTAGTCCACTTCGAGGTAGTGATCGTTGAACGTCGCGTTCTGCTCGGGGTCGAGAACCTCAAGCAGGGCCGACGACGGATCGCCGCGGAAATCGGCGCCCATCTTGTCGATCTCGTCCAGGAGGAACAGCGGGTTCGAGGTCTTCGCCTTCCGCATCGACTGGATGATTTTGCCGGGCATCGAGCCGATATAAGTGCGGCGGTGACCGCGGATTTCCGCTTCATCGCGCACGCCGCCGAGAGAGACGCGCACGAATTCGCGGCCCGTTGCTTTGGCGATGCTCTTGCCGAGCGAAGTCTTGCCGACGCCGGGAGGCCCGACGAGGCACAGGATCGGTCCGGTCAGCTTGTTGGCGCGCGACTGCACGGCGAGATACTCGACGATGCGGTCCTTGACCTTCTCAAGCCCGTAGTGATCCGAGTCGAGCACTTCCTGCGCGGCAATCAGGTCCTTCTTGACCTTGGACTTCTTGCCCCACGGGATCGACAGCAGCCAGTCGAGATAGTTGCGCACGACGGTGGCTTCGGCCGACATCGGAGACATCTGCCGCAGCTTCTTCAGTTCGTGCGTCGCCTTCTCGCGAGCTTCCTTCGAGAGCTTGGTCTTGGCGATCTTTTCCTCAAGGTCAGCCAGCTCGTCGCGGCCTTCGTCGTCGCCGAGTTCCTTCTGGATCGCCTTCATCTGCTCGTTGAGGTAATACTCGCGCTGGGTCTTCTCCATCTGGCGCTTGACGCGCGAGCGGATCTTCTTCTCGACCTGCAACACCGAGATCTCGCTCTCCATCATGCCCATCACCTTCTCGAGGCGTTTGGACACGGACAGCGTTTCAAGGATGGCCTGGCGATCCGAGATTTTGACGGCGAGATGCGAAGCAACCGTATCGGCGAGTTTGGCGAAATCCGTGATCTGCTGAACGACGCCGACGACTTCCGCCGAAATCTTTTTGTTCAGCTTCACATAGCTTTCGAAATCGGCGACGACCGAACGTGACAGGGCTTCCGCTTCGACGCTCTTGGCATCTTCGTCGGCGAGCGCGGTTGCGGTGGCTTCATAGAATTCGGCGCGGTCGGAATACTTGCCGGCTTTGGCGCGCTCGAGACCTTCCACCAGCACCTTCACGGTGCCGTCGGGGAGTTTCAGGAGCTGCAGCACGCTGGCGAGCGTGCCGATCTCGTAAATGGAATCCGGCGCCGGATCGTCATCGGACGCATTCTTCTGCGTCGCGAGGAAAATCAGCGCATCATTCTTCATCACCTCTTCAAGCGCCTTGATCGATTTCTCGCGGCCGACGAACAGCGGCACGATCATGTGCGGGAAAACGACGATGTCGCGAAGCGGCAAGACCGGATAGGAGTTGCTTTCGCCGTGAACGATGTTTGGACGAGGCTTGGAGGCAGTCATGCCCATCTTCCTTTCATTGCGCCCCCTTGCATTGGCCCGCCATCCGGACGCAACCGTCGCAAGGTGCCTAGTGTGCCGGAGAAATAAGGGCTCTTTTGAGCCTGTGACCGCGAGGCGGTCGCCTATCTGGCCGGGTAGTCCGCCGCGAATCCGAGACGACTCTTTTTGCGCGGCACACCATTAGGTGGCTATGGCCCCTAGGGGTGTCAAGTGAGCGGAAAACGCCTGCGGTTTGGGGATAAATCGACCGTCGGGAACCGCAAAAACGAACGCCGCCGGCATCGGCCGACGGCGTATATGGGAGCGGAACTCAGGGTTCCTGGAGCCCGGTTTCGGCTTAGGCGCTGGCGCTGGTCTCTTCCTTGGCGCGATCCGCGTAGATGTAGAGCGGACGTGCGGTGGCCTCGACGACTTCACGCGAAATGACCACCTCTTCGACGCCTTCCAGACCGGGAAGATCGAACATCGTCTCGAGCAGAATGCTCTCAAGAATCGAGCGCAGACCGCGGGCACCTGTTTTGCGCTCGATGGCCTTGCGCGCGACCGCGCCCAACGCCTCGTCCGCGAAGGTCAGCTCGATATTCTCCATCTCGAACAAGCGCTGATACTGCTTCACCAGCGCGTTCTTCGGCTCGACCAGGATCTTCTTGAGCGAGGCCTCATCGAGGTCTTCCAGCGTCGCAACAACCGGCAGACGGCCGACGAACTCCGGAATGAGACCGTACTTCAGCAAATCCTCAGGCTCGACCTCGCGGAAGATTTCGCCGGTGCGGCGATCCTCGGGTGCCAGCACCTGAGCTGCGAAACCGATAGAGGTCGAACGGCCGCGAGCGGAAATGATCTTCTCCAGACCCGAGAACGCGCCGCCGCAGATGAAGAGAATGTTGGTCGTGTCGACCTGCAGGAATTCCTGCTGTGGATGCTTGCGGCCGCCCTGCGGAGGCACGGAGGCAACGGTGCCTTCCATGATCTTCAACAGTGCCTGCTGCACGCCCTCGCCCGACACGTCGCGGGTGATCGAGGGATTGTCGGACTTGCGCGAAATCTTGTCGATTTCATCGATATAGACGATGCCGCGCTGCGCCCGCTCGACATTGTAGTCGGCGCTCTGCAGCAGCTTGAGAATGATGTTCTCGACATCCTCGCCGACGTAGCCGGCTTCGGTGAGCGTCGTCGCATCCGCCATCGTGAACGGCACATCGAGGATGCGCGCAAGCGTCTGCGCGAGCAGCGTCTTGCCCGAACCCGTGGGACCGATCAGCAGGATGTTCGACTTCGCAAGCTCAACGTCGTTGTGCTTGGTCTGATGATTGAGGCGCTTGTAGTGATTGTGAACCGCGACCGAGAGCACCTTCTTGGCGTGCTGCTGACCGATCACGTAGTCGTCCAGAACCTTGCAGATTTCCTTCGGCGTCGGGATTCCGTCGCGCGACTTCACCAGCGAGGACTTGTTCTCCTCACGGATGATGTCCATGCAGAGTTCGACGCACTCATCGCAGATGAAAACGGTGGGGCCTGCGATCAGCTTGCGGACTTCATGCTGGCTTTTGCCGCAGAACGAGCAATAGAGGGTGTTCTTTGAATCGCTCGTACCGACCTTGCTCATAACCTTCTCCGTCCGCAGCCTGATCTTTCCCGGTGGACCGCCCTCCCGGCACACGCCGCTCGGCGTGTAGATAGGAGCAAAATCCGTACCAAAAAGACCCGGCGTCTTGATCACCACGCGAATCGCGAGGGTATCGAATCCCCGCCATTCACATAGTTCAGCCAATCATGCTGACAGCCGACTATCAACATTTCGCTAATCGGAAGGCTGCGCAACTCCGTGATTCTAACGCGATTTGCAGCGGTTTCACGGCCATCGAGGGCCGAATTCAGTCCAGCGTTGCGCGAATGACACGGGACACGCGCGCGGCGGAACTCCAGGTGCCGCCGGCGGTCACGGGAACAGAGCGAATCCTATGTCCCCAGAATCCCTTTGAGCCCGGCGTAAATCGAGCCGATCGCGGTCGCAAGAATGCCGGCAATGGGTCCAGCCGTGCGCATCAAATCCTGAATGATACGCGCGCGGCGGCGCAGTTGCTCCTCGCCGACATGCTGGCCGAGCATCCGCGCGATCCGGTAAGCGGCCGGATTCGGCTTGCCGCCCTGCGCCATTTGAGACGGGAGCACCTGAAAAATCAGAAGGCCGATGATGTCGCCCGTCACGAAGGCGAGCGCGATGCTCAGCACGTACTCGAACACCTCGCGCCACTCGAACCAGCCCTGCGGCAAAATCGGAACGCGGTCGTTGATGCCGGTGACGGTGAGCATACACATCACACTGAGCATCGCCGTGATCAGGCCGACGACGATCGATCCTCGCAAGCCGACTTTCTGAATGGCGTTGATCGCCAAACCGAACGGAAGCGGAATGGCAACCGACGCCAGCCGCAGATAGAGCGGCGACAGATTCGGGAAAACGATGGTCAGGATGATATGCGCTCCAACAAGGAGCGCGGCAGGAATCGCGATATAGGCGATGCTGTGAATG
>JACQDM010000002.1 GCA_016201045.1 Afipia sp.
CTGTTCGCCGATTAAAGTGGTACGTGAGCTGGGTTCAGAACGTCGTGAGACAGTTCGGTCCCTATCTGCCGTGGGTGTTGGAATATTGAGAGGATTTGCCCCTAGTACGAGAGGACCGGGGTGAACGTACCTCTGGTGGAGCAGTTGTCGCGCCAGCGGCAGTGCTGCATAGCTATGTACGGACGGGATAACCGCTGAAAGCATCTAAGCGGGAAACCCACCTCAAAACGAGTATTCCCTTGAGAACCGTGGAAGACGACCACGTTGATAGGCCGGGTGTGTAAGTGCGGCAACGCATGTAGCTTACCGGTACTAATCGTTCGATTGGCTTGATTGCTCTCATTTTCAATGTCCACCTCTCTCGCTTGCGAGAGACGGCGCGAATTGATCCTGAGAGAAAGACCAAAAAAGATTGCTTCGTATTTCTGTCCTTCGCCGGCCTGGTGGTTTTAGCGAAGAGCCTCAACCCGATCCCATTCCGAACTCGGCCGTTAAACTCTTCAGCGCCAATGGTACTATGGCTTAAGTCCTGGGAGAGTAGGTCGCTGCCAGGCCTGCAAAGGACAGAACATTCCTCGTTACGATCACGAACACAAAACGCCGTCTCCTTCTGGAGGCGGCGTTTTTGCGTTTATGGCACTGCATCGGCCCGGCCCGTCACCCATTTCTGTGTTTGTCGCGCGTAAGCGGTATTTCCGCGCTATGTTTTGGCCACGATCCAGACGATGATCGGCTCTGGCCGATGTTTCCAAGTTAAACCGCGTTTCTTTTCTGCCCGACAAAATGTTTCAGCACGCCCATTCCAGCCGAGGAGATCTTCATGCGTGATTTCATTCGCCCTGCGATCGCCGTTGCCGCCATCGCAGTCCTCGCGTCGTTCGGCGCGATCTCGTTTCCCGCAAGCACCCTCGCGCAGGCACCGGCGAAACAGGCAGCTCCCACACCGCCACCGGCGCCTGAGCCGCTCAAGCAGATCGCGCTCACCGACAAGCAGATCGAATCGCTGATCGCGGCCCAGAAGGAAATGGATGCCGTCACCGACAAGCTTCCCGAAGGCGCGCAGGACAAGCCGGATCCTAAACTTCAAGCGCAACTCGAAGGCATCGCGAAGAAAAACGGATTCGCCGACTTCAACGAATACGGCAACGTCTACGACAACGTCTCCATGGTGATGACGGGCATCGATCCGAAGACCAAGGCGTTCACGCAGCCGCCGGAAATGCTGAAGAAGCAGATCGCCGCCGTCACCGCCGATCCGAAGATTCCCGCCAAGGACAAGAAGGCGATCCTCGACGAGATGAATGCCGCGATCAAGACGACGACCAACGTGCAGTTTCCCGACAACATCGCGCTGGTGACGAAATATTACGACAAGCTCGGCCCGTTGTTGCAGGACGACCAGTAGCCGATCGACGACAGGCAGAATTTCTGCACGCCGCCTCCACGCGAGGCGGCGTTTTGCTATGGTGGACCGATGAGCAGTCCAGACAGCGGCGACTCCCGATGGCCGGCATTGCCCTTTGCGCGATGGCAGGACACCTGCACGACGCTGCACATGTGGACGCAAATTGTCGGCAAAATCCGCCTTGCGCTGGCACCGATGGTCAATCACTGGTGGCAGGTGCCGCTTTACGTCACGTCGACGGGCCTCACCACGTCGCCGATTCCTTATCGCGATCTGACATTTCAGATCGATTTCGACTTCTGCCGGCATGTGCTGACGCTCTCGACGAGCGACCAACGCCGTGCGGAATTCGCGCTTGCGCCTATGTCTGTCGCGGAATTTTACGAGCGGACGATGGCGCTGCTTCGTGACGCCGGCATCGATGTGGACATCTGGACCATGCCGGTCGAAGTGGCGGATGCGATTCCGTTCGAGCAAGACGGCATTCACAAATCTTACGATGCAGACGCCGCGCATCGTTTCTGGCTCGCGCTGGTACACGCCGATCGCGTGATGAAGGCGTTCCGCGCGCCTTTCATCGGCAAAGTGAGCCCGGTGCATTTTTTCTGGGGAAGTTTCGACCTTGCAGTGACGCGCTTTTCGGGACGCGCGGCACCGCCGCATCCCGGCGGCATGCCCAATCTCGGCGATTGGGTCGCGGTCGAGGCCTACTCGCATGAGGTATCGAGCTGCGGCTTCTGGCCCGGAAATGGAGGTTACGGCAAGGCGGCTTTTTATTCCTACGCCTATCCTGCGCCCAAAGGTTTTGAAAATGCGCCGCTGCGTCCGCGTGAGGCGACATTCGATTCGAGTCTTGGCGAATTCGTTCTCGATTACGACGCGGTTCGCGCGTCGAGTGAACCGGATCGTATGTTACTGGAATTCTTTCAGAGCACTTATGAGGCGGCGGCTAATGCCGCATCATGGGACCGTGCGGCGCTCGAGCGGAATCGCGCCAAGTAAGGCCCATTCCGCTTGACTTTTCGTTGCTAGGAATATATACCTTTCAATAAGCGTCAGCCTCCGGAGGGTGGCGCTGGATTGCCGTTGAGGGCGGAGCTGCGGGAGGCGCAGCGTCTGTCGCAACAGGCGCGCGCGGCCTTCGCACGGCTGCGCGGCGGGCTCGATTGCAAGAGTTCGTCAAAGATGCCTCGCAAGCATCTGGCGCCTCCCGCAGCTCCGCCGCCTCACAAACATGAGGCGACAGCAAAACTCGGACGCAGCATCGCGCCGCGAGGAGGATTTGTGCTGAGCTATTTACGCCGGAGGCGGAACAGAAATTTTTACCGACTCGCGCTGCATCATCCTGTTATGAAACGCATCGATCTTCGGGAACGCCTTGCGCCAGCCGCAGTCGGGAAAGCGGAAGTCCAGATAACCGAGCACGCAGACAAGACCGATCTGTGCCACGTCCAGCGGCGTGCGCGTGAGGATGTCGCCGTGGTTCTCGAAGCGCGTCAGCCCTTGCCACGCACGGTCCCATTGACCGTCGATCCAGGTCTGCCAGCGCAGATTTTCCGGCCGCAGCATCTTCTCGTAACGGCAGAGCAACAGCGCGTCGAGCATGCCTTGTGTGATCGAGTGTTCGGTTTTTACTTGCCACTTCTTCGCGCCCGATGACGGAATCAGTTTTCCGCCGCCGGCGAGCTCGTCGAGATATTCGGCGATGACATATGAGTCGACGATGATGGAACCGTCGTCGAGAATAAGCGCGGGCAATTTCCGTAGCGGGCTGACATTGCGCGCATAGTCCTCGTTCAGCTTGTCAGGGCTGACGGCTGCCGGCACGAATTCGATCTTGCCGATCAGGCCAAGCTCGATGGCGCAGATGCGAACCTTGCGCGCGAACGGCGACGCCGGAGAATAGGTCAGCTTCATGCGGCGACCACTTCCTGACGCTGCGCGCCGAGCCCGTCGATACCGAGCGTCACCACGTCGCCGACATTGAGGAACATCTGCGGCTTCATGCCGAGGCCGACGCCGGGCGGCGTGCCCGTGGTGATGATGTCGCCGGGCATCAATGTCGTGATTTCCGACAGATAAGAGACGATCTTCGGTACGTTGAAGATCATGGTCGCGGTCGAGCCGGTTTGGCAGCGCTTGCCGTTGACGTCGAGCCACATGCCGAGCTTGTGGACGTCGGCAATTTCATCGCTGGTCGCGATCCACGGGCCGAGCGGGCCGAACGTGTCGTGCGACTTGCCCTTGGTCCATTGTCCGCCGCGTTCCTGCTGGAAGAAACGCTCGGACACGTCGTTGCACACGGCGAAGCCCGCAACATGCTTCATCGCGTCGGCTTCCTTGATGTATTTCGCGCGCGTACCGATGATGATCGCAAGCTCCACTTCCCAGTCGAGCTTGGTCGAGCCGCGCGGCTTCTCGATCGGATCGTTCGGGCCGGAGATGCTCGAATTCGCTTTGATGAAAAGAATAGGCTCGGTCGGAATCGGAAGATTCGCTTCCTTGGCGTGATCGACGTAGTTGAGACCAATGGCGAGAAACTTATTGAAGCCGGTGACCGGCGCGCCGAAGCGCGGCGTGCCGTCGACCAGCGGCAGCGATGCCGGATCGAGCACGGCCAGTTTCTTCAGGCCTTCGGGAGAAAGCACGTCGCCGGTGATATCTTTCACATGGGCCGACAGGTCGCGCACGCGGCCCGAACGATCCATCAGTCCGGGCTTCTCCTGGCCCTTGGCTCCATAACGCACCAGCTTCATCGTCGTCTCCCGTTTGTTGTTGGACGTTTCATGAAGCAGCGCGCGAGGAAATTCAACCGCCAGAGCCGTTGTGCAGTGCGTTTTGATGATGCTCGCAGCGCTACATCGTGCCGGGATATGCGCCGCCGTCGAGCAGGATGTTCTGCCCGGTGATGAAGCCGGATTTTGCGCCGCAGAGGAATGCGCAGGCGAGGCCGAATTCTTCCGGGTCGCCGAAGCGTCCTGCGGGATTCATTTTGGCGCGGCTTTTCAGATAGTCATCCACGGAGATGCCTGCGGCTTCCGCCGATTTCACCGTGACCGGCCCGCGCAGCCGATCGGTGTCGAACGGGCCGGGCAACAGTCCGTTGATCGTGACGTTATTGATCACGGTCTTACGCGCGATGCCGGCGACGAAACCCGTAAGTCCGCTGCGCGCGCCGTTCGACAATCCCAGAACGTCGATGGGCGCTTTGACGGCGGCGGACGTGATGTTGACGATGCGGCCGAATTTTCGAGCCATCATGCCGTCGACGGTCGCCTTGATGAGTTCGATGGGTGTGAGCATGTTGGCGTCGAGCGCCTTGATCCAGTCGTCGCGAGTCCAGTCGCGGAAATCGCCGGGTGGCGGGCCGCCTGCGTTGTTGATGAGAATGTCGGGCTCGGGACAGGCTTTCAGGGCGGCTTCGCGTCCGGCTGGCGTCGTGATGTCGCCGGCGACTTCGGTGACTTTCACCTTCGGACTTAGCTTGCGGATGTCGGCGGCGGTTTTCGAAAGCGCCTCCGCGCCGCGCGCGGTAATCACAACATCGACGCCTTCGTTGGCCAGCGCAATCGCGCAGGCGCGTCCCAAACCCTTGCTGGCCGCGCAAACGATCGCTTTCCGTCCCGAAATTCCAAGATCCACAGTCTCACTCCATCAGCGTGTTGAGGCGCTGTCATAGCCGACAAGCATCCTAAGGAAAATCAGCCCGCGCGCATCTCTGCCTTGATCATATCGGCGGCCTTCTCGCCGATCATGATTGTCGGCGCGTTGGTGTTGCCGCCGATCACCGTCGGCATGATCGAGGCGTCGGCGATGCGCAGGCCCTGCAATCCGTAGACTTTCAGCTTCGGATCGACCACGGCCATCGGATCGACGCCCATCTTGCAGCTTCCGACCGGGTGATAGACCGTGTCGGCGCGCGCGCGGATCGTCGCGCGAATGTCTTCGTCGGTGCGGACGTTGGCCGTGAACGCATCTTCCGTCTCGATGGCCTTGAGCGCGGGCGCATCGAGCAGGCGCTTGGTCGTCTTGAAGGCGGCGACCATCGCTTCCATGTCCTCGGAATCGCCGAAGAAATTCGGATCGATCGCCGGCGGCTGCATCGGATCGGCGCTCTGCAGCCAGACGCTGCCCCTGCTTTTGGGCCGCAGCAGACATACGTGGCACGAGAATCCATTGGCGAAAAACGGCGTGCGGCCGTGATCGTTGACGACCGCCATGCAGAAATGAAGCTGGATATCCGGCAGCGCGAGATCGGGCCGCGTTTTGAGGAAGCCGCCGCACTCGGCGATGTTCGATGTCATTGCGCCGCGCCGCTCGCGCCGGAACTGGAAGATCGACTTGATGATGCGCCCGATGCCGGCGAACGTGAGGCCGGTGAAGTAGGGCAGGTTGGATTTGTAGCCGAAGATGAAATCGGGGTGGTCGTGCAGATTTTTGCCGACACCGGGCAAATGATGAACGCTTGCGATGCCGTGCTTCGCAAGTTCCGCGGAATCGCCAACACCCGAGAGCATCAGCAGTTGCGGCGTCTGGAACGCGCCGAGGCTGAGAATGACTTCGCGCCCGGCTTTGATCGTTTTGGTTTCCTTGCCGGCGCGGTATTCGATGCCGGCCGCACGCTTGCCCTCGAACAGAATGCGCGTCGCCCGTGCATTGGTGATGACGCGCAGATTCTTTCGCGTTCCCATGAACGGATGGATATAGCCGCGCGCGGCGCTCCAGCGCTCGCCGTTCTTCTGTGTCACCTGATAGACGCCGAGGCCTTCCTGATCCGGGCCGTTGAAATCCTCGTTGATCTTGAACTGAGCCTCGCGCGCCGCCTGCAGATAAATGTCATGGACCGGGCTGTCGGTCTGCAGCTTGGTGACACTGAGCGGGCCGTCCTTGCCGTGATACTCGCCGCCAAGCTCGGTGTTATTTTCCGATTTCTTGAAATACGGCAGCACGTCCTTGTATGACCAGCCGGTGTTGCCGAGCGCGGCCCATTCGTCGTAGTCGGCCTTGTTGCCGCGGATATAGACCATCGCATTGATCGACGACGATCCGCCGAGGCCCTTGCCGCGCGGCTGATAGCCGATGCGGCCGTTGAGGCCCTTTTGCGGGACCGTGTCGAAAGCCCAGTTGTTGACCGGATAGGGCACCATCAGGATCAGCGCGCCGGGCGTGGTGACGACCCAGTTGTCGTCCTTGCCGCCCGCTTCGAGCAACGCGACCGATACGTTGGGATCTTCGGACAACCGGCTCGCGACCGCGCATCCGCCGGAGCCTGCGCCCACGACGACGTAATCGAACGTCTCCGACATGAAATTCCTCCCCGACAATTTTTTACGCCGGCTTTGGTGCCGGTCGTACTTCGCCCGCAATCTTACGACATAAAACGCAGCAGTTTGATCAGCCGCGCGATCTTGCCCCCATAGGGCGGATAAAGATCGGCAAGCCGGTTGAACGGCGAGCGATAGAACACCGGCTTCATCTTGCTCAACGTGCGGAAGCCCCACTCGCCGTGATAGGCGCCGATGCCGGACGCGCCGACCCCGCCCATCGGCTGGTTGGCCTGCACGAAATGAAACAGGCAATCGTTCACCGTCACGCCGCCTGACACGGTGCGCGACAACACTTCATCGCGCGCGGCATCGTTCTTGCCGAACCAATAGAGCGCGAGCGGACGATCATGCGCATTGATGTATGCGATGGCGTCGTTTGCATTTTCGCACGCCGCAATGGGCAGGATCGGTCCGAAGATTTCCTCCTGCATGATCTTCATGTCAGGCTTAACTCCGCTGACGAAAGTCGGCGGAAACTTGCGTTTCGATTTCCACGCCGGATCGCTTGGCTTTGCGACTTGCGTGATCGTCGCACCTTGCGCGGCGGCGTCGGCGACGAGGCCTTCAAGGCGTGCATAGTGATTGTCGGAGACGATCGAGGTGTAGTCTTTATTGTCGGCGCTTGAGCCGAACATCTTCGTGGCATTCGCCTGCGCCTTGGCGACGAACTCGTTCATCGACGCTTTCGGAATCAAAACATAGTCCGGCGCGATGCAGGTCTGTCCGGCGTTCATCAGCTTGCCATACACGATACGCTCGGCGGCCTCGGAAATGTCGGCGGAGCGATCGACGATGGTTGGAGATTTTCCGCCAAGCTCGAGCGTCACCGGCGTCAGATTGCGTCCGGCGGCTTCCGCGACCATGCGGCCGACGCGCGTGGAGCCTGTGAAAATGAGATGATCGAACGGCAGGCTCGCGAATTTCTGCGAGATGTCGCCGTCGATGCCGGTCACCGACAATTCGGCCTCGTCGAATTTCTCGGCGATCAGCTTCTTCAACAGCGCCGAGAATTGCGGAACGAGCTCGCTCGGCTTGATCATGACGCGGTTGCCGGCGGCAATGGCCGCGACTGCCGGCGCGAGCGTCAGCTGCAGCGGATAATTCCACGGCGCGATGATGCCGACGACACCGAGCGGCTGTGGCAATAGCCGGTTTTTTGCCGGGAAATATTGCAGTTCGGTCGCGACATGTTTCGCCGCCATCCAGCGGTTGAGATGTTTTGTGGCATGCTTGATTTCCGCCAGCACGAATAGCGTTTCGGCGATCAGTGTTTCGGTCGATGAGCGGTTGCCGAAATCGGCGGAAATGGCGCGGTCGAATGCGACCTCATTCTCGACGACCAGCGCACGCAACCGCGCCAGGCGATCGAGCCGCAGTTTCGCCGGCGGAACTGTCACCTCGCGCGACAGCGCGACGGCGCGATGAAAGACATCCTGCATAGCGCTCACGGCGGCGCTGTTGACGGATTGGTCCATGATGTGTCCTCAGGGTTATTGTCTGGCTGGCGTTGCCGCCCGCAGGTAACCGAAGGCTGGTCCCTGACGGCAATCTTGGCAAGAGCGCGCCGCTTCACGTGAGAGCCGGAAACGCGCTGCGAATGCGAAATAGACCGCGTTTTCGAGGGATAAATCGTCAAAAAGGCCGCCTTCGGCCCTTTCCAAAGCAGGGTGCGATTGATACATACGCCTCGCACCACGGACATTGTCCTGGATGCCTTTTCCGGATCCATTCGACGGTCGGATTGGCGCTTCTGGCGTTGAAAAATCGTCGCCTGATGGATTGCCGGGAAGGCTTGCAACGGTTTATCGCGGGGTGGAGCAGCCCGGTAGCTCGTCAGGCTCATAACCTGAAGGTCACAGGTTCAAATCCTGTCCCCGCAACCAAATCAGTGCCGGCAGGTTTTCCTGTCGGCATTTTTGTTGGCCGTCATCTGCACCGCTCTTCGCGAAACGACCATTGTCTTATGACCTTTAGAAAACGCCGGTAAGACATTTCGGCGACGAACGTCTGGGACGTTTCGGAAGAGAGCAGGGAATTTTCAATGGCGCGATCGCCGATCAAGGCTGCGGGCGGAATTGTATTCCGCTCCGGCGCGGAGCCCTTGATCGCTGTCGTGCAGCTTGCGAAAGATGGCGACTGGGTTTTGCCGAAGGGAAAACTCAATCCCGGCGAATCCGCGCGTGACGCCGCCGAGCGCGAAGTGTGGGAAGAAACCGGCTACGCTATTTCGGTTCACGAATTTCTCGGCAAGCTGAAATACCCGACAGGCGGCGGCAAGAAAGTCGTCCACTTCTGGCGCATGGAAGCGTCGAAAAAAGTCCGCGATCCGATGAGCGACGTGCGTGAGGTCGACTGGCTTCCGCTCGACGCAGCGCTCAAGCGGCTGACGCGAACGCGCGAGAGAGATTTTCTGAGCGGCGTCGGCGCTGCCGCACATCGGGCGCGGGATCGCAACGGACAGCGCGTCGCTTCGCCGCAGCGGCGCGGCAAGAACGGTTCTGCGGCGGTGCGGGATACGCGGAGCGCGGCCGCCCGGAAAAACAAATCCGGAAGTCGAGCACGAAAGGAAAGAGCGGCGACGGGTCTGGCGCGTTTGCTGTTGCCGCTACGGGATTGGCTGAGCAGGAATTTTTTGGGCCGTGAATAAACGAACGCAGCAGAGTTCAAAATCGAACGCGAATGCGTCCGTCGCTGTCATAAAACTGTCATATGACGCAGGCCTCGCAATGTGGTTTTGATCGTTCACCGCAGACAGCCTGCAATCGTCAACGAAGGTGAGTTCAATATGTCCAAGACCCGCAAGAAGATTGAGGCTCTGCTCAAGCGCGTGCGCAAGATCAACGAAAAAATCAAAAAGCTCCGGGCATCCGGTGCGAAGAAGAAAAAGAAGAAGGCGGGAAAGAAGTCTGCAAAGAAGACAGCGTCGAAGAAGAAATCGGCTGCATCGCGCAAGCGCGTGGCAAAGCCGCGCAGCAGCACGAACGGGTCGCAAGCCGGACAAAATTCCGCGCCGTCGGTCGCGCCTTCAGCGGATGCCAACCGCGTTTCGTAGCGGCAGAAGACGTTGCGGCGAAGGAATCGGCCTGTCGTTGGAAATGCGACGTCTCACCACGGCAAGCCGCACAAGTCGATTATGCCATCGCGCGGGCCGTAGCGGAAATCGAACACGTAAGGTGCCATCACGTCGAAGCGGACGCGCTGGCCCCTTTGCTCAACGAACATGTCGCCGCCGAATTTGTGCCAGCCGCGCTTTTCGTAGAACGCCTCGTTGTGGGGCCGGCAAACCAGCACCGCGAAATCGATCGCCCGTTCGTCGCGCAGGGTCTGGATTGCGGCAGTGATGGCGAGGCCCGCATAGCCTTTGCGGCGGCGGTCCGGATGCGTTGCGACGCCGCCGATACCGCCAAGGCGGACCTTGCGGCCCTTCCAAGTGCCGGCGCGACGATAGATTCCGACGTGGCAGGCCAGTTCGCCCTCGTCCTCGATCAGAACGCGCAGGTCGGGATGGGCCCATTCGACCGGGCCTGTCGGCAATATCATTGCGGCTTCTGGCGGAAAAGTTTCCAGAACTAACTTCTCGGCCCGCGGCCACGATGTGTCGCCTGTTTGAATATCGATTTCGATGCTCATTCGCCTTTATTCCATGCGCAATGCGGACCTGCATTGCTTGCGCGCCGGATGGTAAAACGCCGACTCCAGTGGCAAATTGCAAGCCTGAATTGGAGCAATCGGCGATGCGCGCGACCGAACTGACGACGTACCAGAAGTGGTCCATTCTGATCGGGGCTTCGGTGATGCTCAGCCTCGCGATGGGCATGCGGCAGAGCTTCGGGTTGTTTCAGCCTGCGATGCTGCATTCGACGCAGATCACCGCCGCCGATTTCTCTCTGGCGACCGCCATCTCCAACATCGTGTGGGGCATCACGCAGCCATTCGTCGGAATTGCCGCCGACCGCTACGGCACGCGTTACGTGATGATTGGCGGTGTCATCGTCTATGCGCTCGGCATCGTCGTCATGATGCTGTCGAATACGGTCATGCCGCTGATCTTCGGAATGGGTATCTGCATCGGCCTGGCGCTGTCATGCGTGGCGTCGAGCATCAGCATGACGGTTGCGTCGCGCGCAGTGTCAGCAGCCAAGCGCAGCGTCACGATGGGTGCCGTGTCGGCCGCCGGTTCGCTCGGGCTTGTGATCGCGTCGCCCTTGGCGCAATCGCTGATTTCATCGTCGGGCTGGCAGATGGCGTTCGTCGGCTTCCTCGGCCTTACGGCCGTCATGCTTCCCGCAGCGTTCAGCGCGGGTAAATCCGACAAGATCGAAATCGAAAAGAGCGATGAACTCGATCAGACGCTGGGTGGTGTGCTCCAGACGGCGCTCAGCCATTCCGGATATGTCGTGATGGCACTCGCATTCTTCGTTTGCGGATTGCAGCTCGTCTTTATCACGACGCATCTGCCGAATTATCTGGCGATCTGCGGTCTCGATCCATCGCTCGGTGCGACGGCGCTGGCGCTGATCGGGCTGTTCAATGTGTTCGGATCTTACACTTTCGGCTGGCTCGGCGGCATCTATCCGAAGCAACTGCTGCTCGGCGGAATCTACATCGTGCGCTCGCTGGCGATCGCGGCCTTCTTTACCTTCCCCGCAACGCCGGCATCGACGCTTGTGTTCGCGTCCGTCATGGGGTCGCTCTGGCTCGGCGTCATTCCGCTGGTCAATGGATTGGTTGCGCAACTGTTCGGGCTGCGCTTCATGGCGACTTTGACGGGCATCGCGTTCTTCAGCCATCAGGTCGGATCGTTCATCGGCGCATGGGGCGGCGGCCTGATCTATGATCGGCTCGGCAACTACGACTATGCCTGGAAGGGTGCCGTCATTATCGGCCTATTGGCAGGCTCGATGCAGATGCTGATGAACGTGCGTCCTCCGAAGGCCAAGGAAAACCTCGGCGGCGCGCTGCCGAACGCCGTCTAAGCCTTCGTTCGCGCGGCATATCGTCTGTTTCCGGGCCATGAAACCATCTATAAGGGGCTGCGTTGACACGTCGTCATCCACAATTTTCGGATTTGATCCCATGACCTTTACGCTCCCGAACCTGCCTTACGCTCACGACGCGCTTGCGCCGTACATGTCGAAGGAAACGCTGGAATATCATCACGACAAGCACCACCAGGCCTACGTGACCAATGGCAACAATGCCATCAAGGGCACTGAATTCGAGGGCAAATCGCTTGAGGATATCGTGAAGTCCTCGTTCGGAAAAAATCCGGCGGTGTTCAACAATGCCGGCCAGCACTATAACCATCTGCACTTCTGGAACTGGATGAAGCCCAAGGGCGGCGGCGACAAGCTGCCCGGCAAGCTCGCCAAGAAGATCGACGAGGATCTCGGCGGCTTAGAGAAATTCAAAACAGATTTCGCGGCCGCCGGCGTCGGCCAGTTCGGCTCCGGCTGGGCGTGGCTCTCGGTTAAGAACGGCAAGCTCGAAATTTCCAAGACGCCGAACGGTGAAAGCCCGCTGGTTCATGGTGCTACGCCGATCCTCGGCGTCGACGTGTGGGAGCATTCCTACTACATCGATTATCGCAATCGCCGCCCGGATTACCTCAAGGCGTTCGTCGACAATCTCGTGAACTGGGATTACGTCGATCAACTTTTCTCCAAGGCCGTGTGACAACACACGCCGAGGCGACTATGATTTGCGGGATCGCAGCGATGCGGTCCCGTTTTTCATTCCAACCTGCGATCTCCTCATGGCCTATCTTCTGGTTTTCTTCGGCGGCGGTCTCGGCGCGTCGCTCCGCCACGCAATCAATGTCGGTTGTGCGAAAGCCTGCGGTACGAATTTTCCCTACGGCACTTTCGTCATCAATATCACCGGCTCGACGGTGATGGGGTTGATCGCAGGCTATCTCGCCTTCAAGGGCGACGCGTCGCAGAACTGGCGGCTGTTTCTGATGACGGGCATTCTCGGCGGATACACCACGTTCTCCGCGTTCTCGCTCGATGCCATGCTGCTTTACGAGCGGGGTGAATTCGGGCTTGCAGTGCTCTATGTCGTCGGTTCGGTGGTGCTGTCGATTGCAGGGCTGGCGGGCGGCCTCGCGCTGGTTCGGCATTTTACCTGAATATCCGCTCGGCAATTCTGCATGGGCCGATACGCACCGCGCGATTGCCTGATAGCCGATAGCGGACTATCCATTGCGGTCATTTCCTCCGCAGCAGATTGCCGTCATTGAGCGATTCATCTTCGACCCAGCCGGACGATAGCGAGACACCGAAGCCCCGCAGGCGCCGCAAACGCAAGCCATTCGGCTGGTCGACTTTCATCATTCTTGTCCTCGTCTTAGTCAGCGCCGCGTTGGTCTATCGCCGCGACGGGCTCGACGGCGTTCTCAACATTCTCTTCCACGACATCTCGCTGTTCGGCGAAATCATGCCGCGCGTCTTTGCAGGATGTCTGTTGGGTGGATTGCTTGCAGCCGTACTGCCGCACGACAAGGTGTCGAAATCGCTCGGTCCGGAATCCGGCTTGAGGGGTCTTCTGATCGGAACCGCATTCGGCGCAATTTTACCGGGAGGCCCGTTCACGGCGTATCCGGTCGCCAGTGCGCTTCTCGCGGTCGGCGCGGATTTCGGTGCGACGATTGCAATGGTCGTGAGCTGGACCCTGATCGGCTACGGCCGCGCGGTGTCGTGGGAGATGCCGATCATGGGCGCGGACTTCACGCTGTGGCGCATCGTGATCTCGCTCCCCATGCCTGTGCTAGCTGGAGCGTTGGGCCGCTTTGTCTATGTCCGCGTCAAGGAGCGGCTGACGCTATGAACATCAGCGCGCTCATTATCGACATTCTGCTCTGGGGTTCGCTGATCGGCGTTGCCGTCATCGCATGGAGACAAGATCGCAAGGTGATGACGACGGCCCTGCGCAAGGGAACGATGGACTTTATCTATATCGTGCCGCGCATCGCGCTCGGCGTGATCGGTTCGGGTTTTATCGCCGCGATCATTCCCTCGCACTGGATTGTCGGCGGCTTCGGGCCCGACAGCGGATGGACCGGCATCGCAACCGCCGTGCTGGCCGGAGCAGCGACGCCCGGAGGTCCCGTGATTGGATTTTCCATCGGTGCGGTCGCGCTCAAAAGCGGCGGCGGTGCGCCGCAGGTCGTTGCCTATGTCGTGGCGTGGGCGCTGTTTGCGTTTCAGCGGTTGATCCTGTGGGAAATTCCATTCATGCCGGCGCGGTTCGTCTGGTTTCGGGCGATGGTCTCCATCCCGTTTCCGTTTTTGGCGGCAGCCATCGCCATGATTGTCGGAAAACCCTGATGAGCGCGCGCTGGAAACGCGCAAACGGCCACTTACATTGACCGCGTCCGACACAATATAAGAGAGCCGAAGAGCGCCATTTTGAGGAGGGGCCACCCACCTGTTTGTGCGCTCACACTGCCGGAGTTTCCATGCCAGACGTCGCTGCCAACAAAATTCCCGTCACCGTTCTGACCGGCTATCTCGGTGCCGGAAAGACCACGCTGCTCAATCGCATCCTGTCCGAAAATCACGGCAAGAAATACGCCGTCATCGTCAATGAATTCGGCGAGATCGGAATCGACAACGATCTGATCGTCGGCGCGGACGAAGAAATATTCGAGATGAACAACGGCTGCGTGTGCTGCACGGTGCGCGGCGATCTCGTTCGCATTATCGACGGGCTGATGAAGCGCAGGGGCAAGTTCGACGCAATCATTCTGGAGACGACAGGTCTTGCCGATCCGGCTCCCGTCGCGCAGACTTTCTTCGTCGACGAAGACGTGCGCGAGAAAACCGCGCTCGACGCGGTGGTGACGGTAGCCGACGCCAAATGGCTGAGCGACCGCCTGAAGGACGCGCCCGAAGCCAAGAACCAGATCGCATTCGCGGATGTGATCGTGCTCAACAAGACCGATCTCGTCAGCAAGCCGGAACTGGCCGAAGTCGAGGCGCGGATTCGCGGCATCAATCCTTACGCGAAACTGCATCGCACCGAACGCGCGCAGGTCAAGCTGACCGACGTGCTCGGTCAGGGCGCGTTCGATCTCGACCGCATTCTGGAAATCGAGCCGGAATTTCTTGAAGACGGCGGCCACGATCATCATCACGATCATGACCATCATCACCATCACGGGCACGATCATCACCACGATCACGCACATGGTCTGAAGCACTATCACGACGAGGACATGCAATCGATTTCGCTGCGCACCGACAAGCCTGTCGATCCGGCGAAATTCATGCCGTGGCTGCAGGATCTTGTTGCCAAGGACGGCGAGAAGATTCTGCGCTCCAAGGGCATTCTTGCGTTCAAAGGCGATGACGACCGTTATGTTTTCCAGGGCGTCCACATGATGCTGGAAGGCGATCATCAGCGGAAATGGAAGGCCGATGAGCCGCGCGAGAGCCGCCTCGTCTTCATCGGGCGCGAATTGCCGGAACAGAAGATTCGCGACGGCTTCGAGCGCACCATCGTCACGTGATGAAGGATTTCAACCTCCCGCCGCCGCCCGAGTCGATCGTCTCGGTGACTGACCGCGTCACGAAAGTGGCGCTCGATGCGCCGGCTATTGCCGTGCACTTTCTCGGCGATGTGGCAGTCTTCGTCGGCCCCGAAAGCGGCATGACGTTCGCGGAAGGCACGTCCGAGCCAAAACCCGTTGCGCTGGAGATTGGCGGAATTCTTTGTTCGGCCGCCGATGCAAAGCGCGTCGTGCTCGGTGGCGATGACGGAAAGCTTGTTTCCGTCGATGCCAGCGGCGTTGCTGAACTGGTGACGACAGACGCGAAGCGGCGCTGGATCGACAATGTCGCGCTGCATCCCGACGGTGCAGTCGCGTGGTCGGCGGGCAAGACAGCATTCGTGCGGCAGGCGAAAGGCGACGACAAATCGCTGGATGTCGCATCGACGGTCGGCGGACTCGCATTCGCGCCGAAAGGACTGCGGCTTGCCATCGCTCACTACAACGGCGTGACGTTGTGGTTCCCGAACATGGGCGCGACGCCAGAATCTCTGGAATGGAAGGGTTCGCATCTTGGCGTCACGTTCAGCGCCGACAACCGTTTTCTCGTGACCTCGATGCATGAGGCGGCGCTGCACGGCTGGCGCCTTGCGGACTCGCGACACATGCGGATGACGGGTTATCCGGCGCGCGTGCGCTCGATGTCGTGGAGCGCGGGCGGAAAATTTCTTGCAACGAGCGGTTCCGACAGCGTGATTCTCTGGCCGTTCGGCAGCAAGGACGGCCCGATGGGCAAGGAGCCTGCGATGCTCGCGCCGCTGCAAGCGAAAGCGACTGTGGTTGCGTGCCATCCGAAAGACGATATTTTTGCCGCCGGTTACAGCGACGGCACGATCCTGATGGTGCGGATCGAAGACGGCGCCGAAGTGCTCGTGCGGCGGAATGCGGGCGAGCCCGTTTCCGCATTGGCGTGGAATGCCAAAGGTTCGATTCTCGCGTTTGCGAGCGAAGACGGCGACGCAGGATTGATGCCGCTTTAGCGCGGTTCCAGATAATCCATCGCAATTTGAATCAAACACGTGCGGCACTTCGGCCGATGCGTGGAACTTTGACTGAAAACACCCGTTGATTTCAGGTTCAACGAAGCGGGTGCCGAGATGATGTCCCGGGAAACACGACGCGCTTTACGCCATGAAGCGATGATTTCGGCGCTGTTGGTGGCGCTGGGAGTCGCCGTTATCGGATTGTCGATGGTCGATCTCTCCGCGCAACATCAGGATTCGCGGCGCGAGACCGCGCAGGCGACACAGCCTTCGCAGGATTCTCCGGCCGTCGCACCCGGCAAGGACAACGGCCCTGCGGAATCGAAACCCGGCGGCACCCGTCCAACAACGCCAGCACCTGAACCGGTGCGTCCCGATATGGAGGCACAAAAGGCCGGCGCGAAATCGGCGCTGCCGCCTGCGCCGGCAGAAAAAATCGGCGAGCCGATCAAGAAATAGCTCCTCAACAAAAAAAGCCGGACGTCGCCCCGGCTTTCTTTGATTGGCTGAGAAAACTATCGGACCAGAATATTTTTGAACTGCCACGGATCGCTGGTGTCGATGTCTTCCGGAAACAGTCCGGGGCGATCCGTCAGCGGCGTCCAGTCGGTGTAGTAACCCTTCACCGGGCCGAGATACGGAAACTGAATTTCCAGCAGGCGATCAAAATCCATCTCGTCGGCTTCGACGATGCCTTCGTTCGGATTCTCCAGCGCCCATACCATGCCGCCGAGAACGGCGGACGTGACCTGCAAGCCAGTGGCGTTCTGATACGGCGCGAGTTTTCGCGTCTCCTCGATTGAGAGCTGCGAGCCGTACCAATAGGCATTCTTGTCGTGACCGAACAGCAGTACGCCAAGCTCATCGATGCCGTCGACGATCTCGTTTTCATCGAGGATGTGATGCTTTTCCTGCATCCGTCCTGCACGGCCGAACAATTCGTGCAGCGACAACACTGCATCGTCTGCAGGGTGATAGGCATAGTGACACGTCGGTCTATAGATAACCTTGCCCGAGGAATCGCGCGCGGTGAAATAGTCTGCGATCGAGATCGATTCATTGTGGGTGACGAGGAACCCGTATTGGGCGCCGCGTGTCGGACACCAGGTGCGCACGCGGGTGTTGGCGCCGGGCTGCATCAGATAGATCGCAGCACCACAGCCGGCTTCATGAGTGTGTGCGTTTTCCGGCATCCATTTTTCGTGCGTGCCCCAGCCGAGTTCGGACGGCTGCATGCCTTCCGATAGGAAGCCTTCGACCGACCACGTGTTGACGAACACGTTCGGCTCTTTTGGCTTTTTCGCGCGCTGCGTATCGCGCTCGGCGATATGGATGCCCTTGATGCCGGCCTGGCGCATCAGGTCAGCCCATTCCGCTTTGGATTTAGGCTTCGGTGCATTGAGCTTGAGATCGGCGGCCACATTCAGCAGCGCCTGCTTGACGAAGAACGAGACCATGCCGGGATTTGCGCCACAGCAGGAGACGGCTGTTGTCGAGCCCGCAGGGCGGGCCTTTTTCGCGGCCAGCGTATTCTCGCGCAGCGCATAGTTCGAGCGCGCCTCCGGTCCCTTCGAGGCATCAAAATAAAAGCCGAGCCACGGCTCGTTGACCGTGTCGATATAAAGCGCGCCGAGTTCGTTGCAGAGCTCCATAATATCGGTGGAGCCGGTGTCGACCGAAAGATTGACGCAGAAACCCTGACCGCCGCCTTCGGTAAGCAGGGGCGTGAGCAGTTCGCGATAATTGTCTTTGGTCACGGCCTTCTGAATGAAGCGCACCTTCTGCTTTTCGCAATGTGCCTTGCGGCCTTCGTCCTTGGGATCGATCACCGTGACGCGCGACTTATCATATTCAAGGTGGCGCTCGATCAGCGGCAGCGTGCCTTTGCCGATGGAGCCGAAGCCGACCATGACAATGGGGCCGCTAATGCGCGCGTACACCTTGGACGACATGTAATTTCTCCGCAGCGATCAGGAAAAGATTGCGCGGACGTTGGCCCAGCGCGGGAATTCGCTGATGTTTGGAAACGACAAAACGCCGATGAAATCAAGGCCTGAAAGCGGGCAGGGAGCTGTTTCCCGCGGTCATCGAGGGGTCATATCACGTGGTCTGGCTTCAGCGAGCAATGCACATCGGGCGAGGTCTCGATCTGCAGAGTGGTGTGGCCGATCTTGAAGCGATGATTGAGCTGGTGGCAGGTCTCGACAAGGAACTCGTCGCCGGGATTTCCGCCGGGCGTGACGAGATGCGCGGTCAGCGCCGTTTCGGTGGTGCTCATCGGCCAGATGTGCAGATCATGGATCGATGCCACGCCGGGCAGGCCGCAGAGATAGGCGCGCACTGAACCCGGATCGATCACGGATGGAACGGCAGCCAGCGACATCGCGGTGCTCTCTCGCAGCAGGCCCCACGTTCCCCACACGATCACCGCGACGATCACGATGCTGAATGCCGGATCGAGCCACAGCCATCCCGTCATCATGATGCCGATGCCGGTCAGGACGACGCCGAAGGACAGCGCCGCATCCGCGAGCATATGGAGGTAGGCTCCGCGAATGTTGATGTCGTCCCGTCCGCCGGCGAACAACCACGCGGTAAAGCCATTGATGAAGATGCCGATGCCGGCGACGACGATCACAGTCGTGCTGGCGATCGGTTCGGGATGGATGAACCGCTGGATGGCCTCGAGCAGAATTGCGCCCGAAGCAATCAGCAGCAGAATGGCATTCAACAAGGCCGCGAGAATGGACGTGTTGCGCAGCCCGTAAGTCAGCCGAGGCGTCGGCGGTCGTTTGGACAGTACGGCGGCGATCCATGCGACCAACAGGCCGAGCACATCGGACAGATTGTGACCCGCATCGGCCAACAGCGCCGTCGAATTCGAGATGAACCCGTAGGTGGCCTCGATCAGAACGAACGCCATGTTGAGCGAGACGCCGATGGCGAAGGCGCGGCCGAAATCCGCCGGTGCATGAATGTGCCCGGCGTGGCCGTGGTCATGATGATCATGGCCGTGGCCGTCATGATCGTGATGGCGTGCGTGATGACCGCTCATGCGTGCGTCATAGCATGAGGAGGCCGCGCGCGCGACAGCGGCGAGCCGACATAAAATAAGTGAACTTTATAACGTTACGCGCTGCGCTTCTTTGCGGTGACTTCGATCTCGACCTTCATCTCCGGCTTGTAGAGCGCGGAGACGGCGACGATGGTTGCGGCAGGGCGGATGTCGCCGAAGGTCTCGCCGCAGACAGCGAACACCGCGTCGAAATCTTTCGCATCGGTAACGTAGTAGGTGGCACGAATGACATCGGTCATCGCGAATCCGCCTTCTTTCAGCGCGGCGGCGATGGTCTTGAAGCAGTTGCGGGTCTGCTCGGTGACGTCGCTCGGCATCGTCTTCGTCGCGGGATCGGTGCCCGTGGTGCCGGCCACGAAACAGAAATCGCCATCGACGACAGCGCGGCTGTAGCCCGCGATCTTCTCAAACGGCGATCCGGACGAAATCAGGCGGCGGGACATTCTGCACCTCAAACGGAAATTGCGTGACCTTTGTCGAGGTCACGCAATGCCGGTTCTTGAGGCTGAAATCAAGCCGTCGCGACAGCGAGTTTTGCCCTCGCGGCAGCACGCTGGCGCGGCTTGCGCGCCGTCATGCCGGTCGCAACAATCATGCCCCATGCGCCGTCGAGTGCGGCGTCGCGCAATTCGACAGCCAGCAGGCGCTCACGCTCGAACGGGCCGGGGAGCGACAACTCGCCGGTCTTCGCGGCGGTGAAGCCGAAGCGCTCGTAATAAGAAGCGTCGCCCCGCAGGATCACGGCCGCATGTCCGCGTGCTTTCGCAGCAGCCAGCGCGTGATTCATCAGCGCCGCACCGATACCGAGCGAGCGAAACGCACGATCCACAGCCAGAGGTCCAAGCACAAGCGCCGGAACGCCGCCGGCATTGACGTGCCATAGCCGCACGGTACCGACCACGCGGCCGTTGCGGGTTGCGGTGAACGCGAGACCTTCGGCAGGCGCTCGGCCTTCGCGCAGGCGCTGACAAGTGCGGGCGTGACGGTTCGTGCCGAAGCTCGCGTCGAGCAAGGCTTCGCGCGCGGCAACATCGGAGGCTCGCTCGGCGCGGATCGCGAACGGCACAGTCTTTTGGCAGGCGATGGTCTTCAAAGTCTTCATGTTCGTTCAATCCCCACTTCCCGACCGGGGAAGTGTTGTCATCCAAACTGGAAGGTGACGGGATGGGAGCCGGCGAACCGGCTCCCGGTTTTCTCAGATGTGGCCCGATCGCGTCGCGATCAAATGTGGTAAGTCTTCAGCGGCGGAATGCCGTTGAAGGCCACCGACGAGTAGGTCGAGGTGTACGCACCCGTGCCTTCGATCAGCAGCTTGTCGCCGATCTCGAGTGTCACGGGCAGCGGATACGGCACCTTCTCGTACAGCACGTCGGCCGAGTCGCAGGTCGGGCCGGCGAGAATGCACGGAGCCATTTCCGCACCGTCATGCGGCGTCTTGATCGCATAACGGATCGACTCGTCCATCGTCTCGGCGAGACCGCCGAACTTGCCGATGTCGAGATACACCCAGCGCGCATCGTCCTCGTCGCTCTTCTTGGAGATGAGCACGACTTCGGTTTCGATGATGCCCGCATTACCGACCATGCCGCGACCCGGCTCGATGATCGTTTCCGGGATCTGGTTGCCGAAATGCTTGCGAAGCGCGCGGAAGATCGACCGGCCGTACTGCACGACCGGAGGAACGTCCTTGAGGTACTTCGTCGGGAATCCGCCGCCCATGTTGACCATGGACAGGTTGATCCCGCGCTCGGCGCAGTCACGGAACACGGTCGAGGCCATCGCCAGCGCGCGGTCCCACGCCTTCACCTTGCGCTGCTGCGAACCGACGTGGAACGAGATGCCCACGGGCTCGAGGCCAAGGCGCTTGGCGAGGTCGAGCACGTCGACCGCCATTTCCGGGTCGCAACCGAACTTGCGCGACAGCGGCCACTCGGCGCCTGCGCAGTCATAAAGAATGCGGCAGAACACCTTGGCGCCGGGGGCGGCACGGGCGATCTTTTCGACTTCGGCGGCGCAGTCCACGGCAAAGAGGCGGATGCCGAGCGCATAGGCGCGCGCGATATCACGCTCTTTCTTGATCGTGTTGCCATAGGAGATGCGCTCCGGCGTCGCGCCGGCAGCCAGCGCCATCTCGATTTCCGCGACAGTCGCGGTATCGAAGCAGGAGCCGAGCGAGGCGAGCAGGTTGAGCACTTCCGGCGCAGGGTTTGCCTTCACCGCGTAGAACACGCGTGAGTCCGGCAACGCCTTCGCGAAGGTATGATAGTTCTCACGCACGACTTCGAGGTCGACGACGAGGCAAGGTTCGGTGTCGAGGCCCTCGCTGCGGCGGTTGCGCAGGAATTCCTGGATACGGTCGGTCATAGCACCCTCCGAAACGTCCCTGCGACGGAACGTTCAAGTATGATGTCGGTATGAGCTCATGGGCCTTGGCGCGAGATGGAGACGCGACAGAGCCAGAAACTCAAACCAAACTGTGCTGCCGTTGGATCGGTTGGGAATTTCCCGCCCGCTCTGCTGGCAATGAAGGACAAGCCTTTTCAGTAGCCCGCGCCGGCGTTGGACTGCCGGTAGAGACCAAAAAAGCCCGATCCGTCGTTGCTTTAAGTCGCGTCCCCCGTTGAGAGCGAGGTGCGCCGGTTCGCCTCCGGCTGCCAGTCACGGTTGCAAGGAGAGAAGTCACCTTCGACGGCATCTCTTGAGAGAGATGCTGGCCTCTTCCGTCTCACGACTGAAGCGACCCTCGGTTCTTCGTCCCCTTGGCGGCTGTCCGGCCTCTTGTCCGGATACCTACCGACTGACACACGACCACAGGCACGTGCGAAATTGGGCAAGAACGCAAATAAGAGTTTTGCAACTCGTGTGCAAGTTTTTTTTTCTTAACGAAAAATGTACGCGCCGAGCGTGATCGAAATGTCGCGCTTGAGCAGGCTGAGATGAACGCGCGTTAAGTTTTCAACAGCGCGAGAGCGCTCAGACGCCGCGCGTGCGGCCTCAAATCTTCCGGGTGAACGGCTCGACGCGCTGAGCGCCGCGCACGAAGGCGACCATGATGGCCACGCCGAGCAGAAACAGCACCGCCTGGATGATGTAAGCGCCGGTGTCGCTCAGTCCGAACAGGATCGCGAGCGCCCAGCCGCCTGCAAAGGCGGCTCCGAACACCTCGGCGCTGATCAAAATCGCCGCGCTGAGAACGGTGATGACGCTCGGCCAGTGGATCTGCCTGGCTCCGGCTTCGAGTTTCTGGGCGCTCATGTGGTCTGGTCCTGTTTCGGGCCGCAACATCTGCGAAATCGGGGTCGCAATCAAGGCGCAAGGGGCGCAAAAAGGCCGCATGCGGTGCTATATCGAGGCACCGAGAAATAGCTGCAAATAGGGCCTCTCATGCCGAATTCGCCGTCCACCGCCGCCAATCCGCTTCTCCAGGCGTGGAAGACGCCATTCGAGACGCCGCCCTTCGCCGAAATCGTACCCGAACACTTCCTGCCGGCCTTCGAAAAGGCCTTCGCAGACCATTCAGCCGAGATCGATGCGATCAAGAACGACCCTTCGGAGCCCACTTTCGAGAACACGATCGCGGCCCAAGAGCGCTCCGGCAAGCTGCTGACCAAGGTCGCGGCTGTGTTCTACGATCTGGTCTCGGCCCATTCGAACCCCGAACTGCTCAAGCTGGAGACCGAGGTGGCCCTCAAGATGGCCCGCCACTGGAATCCGATCTCGATGGACGCCAGACTCTTCGCCCGAGTCTCGGCCCTGAAGGACAAGTCGGCCTCTCTCGGCCTCACGAGGGAGCAGGCCCGTCTTCTGGAGCGGAACTGGACCGGCTTTCATCGCGCCGGAGCGGGCTTAAGCGAATCAGCCAAGGCCCGGACGGCCGAGATCAATGAGCGGCTGGCGAAGCTCTCGACCACTTTCAGCCATCATCTGCTCGGCGACGAGCAGGACTGGATGATGGAATTGGGCGAGGGCGACCTGGCCGGCCTTTCGGAGAGCTTCATAGCCGCCTCCAGAGCCGCCGCTGAGGAGCGCGGCCTGCCGGGCAAGATGGTGGTGACGCTCTCGCGCTCCTCCGTGGAGCCGTTCCTGAAGACCTCCAGCCGCCGCGACCTGCGCGAAAAGGCCTTCAAGGCCTTCACCTCGCGCGGCGAGAACCCGAACGGCAACAACAACAGCGCCACGATCCTCGAAGTGCTGAAACTGCGCGAGGAACGCGCCAATCTCCTCGGCTACCCGACCTTTGCCGCCTACCGGCTGGAGGACTCGATGGCCAAGACGCCCGAGAATGTCCGCGACCTCCTGGAACGGGTCTGGAAACCGGCCCGCGCCCGCGCGCTCGCCGACCGCGATGCGCTTCAGGCGCTGATCGCCGAGGAGGGCGGGAACTTCAAGCTCGCGGCATGGGACTGGCGCTATTACGCCGAGAAGCTGCGTCAGGCCAAAGCCAATTTCGACGACGCCGCGATCAAGCCTTATCTTGCGCTCGATCACATGATCGAGGCGGCGTTCGATTGTGCGACCCGCCTGTTCGGGGTGACGTTCAGTGAGCGCAAAGACATCCCAGTCTGGCATCCCGACGTGCGCGTGTGGGAGGTCAAGGACAAGACCGGCAAGCATCAGGCGTTGTTCTACGGCGACTATTTTGCGCGCCCCTCCAAGCGGTCCGGCGCATGGATGACGTCGCTGCGCGACCAGCAGAAGCTCGACGGCAGCGTTCAGCCGCTCATCATCAACGTCTGCAATTTCGCGAAAGGGACCGACGGTCAACCGTCATTGTTATCGCCGGACGACGCGCGCACGCTGTTCCACGAATTCGGCCACGGCCTGCACGGCATGCTTTCGAACGTGAATTATCCTTCGCTGGCGGGGACGAGCGTGTTCACCGATTTCGTCGAACTGCCGTCGCAGCTCTACGAGCACTGGCAGGAACAACCTCAGGTGCTGCAGACATTTGCGCGCCACTATCAAACCGGCGAGCCTTTGCCGGAGGATTTGCTGAAGCGTTTCATCGCCGCGCGGAAATTCAATCAGGGATTTGCAACTGTAGAGTTCGTGTCGTCGGCACTCATGGATCTCGAATTCCATTCGCAACCGGCATCGTCGATCAAGGACGTGCATGTCTTTGAGCAGCAGGAACTGAAAAAAATCGGCATGCCGGCGGAGATCGTGATGCGCCATCGCACGACACAATTCGCGCACATTTTCTCGGGCGATCACTACGCGGCGGGTTACTACAGCTACATGTGGTCCGAGGTGATGGACGCGGACGCATTCGGCGCGTTCGAGGAGGCGCACAACATTTTCGATCCGGCGGTGGCGAAGCGTCTGCACGACGACATCTATTCGTCCGGCGGCTCGCGCGACCCGGAAGACGCCTACATCGCCTTCCGGGGGCGCAAGCCGGAACCCGATGCGTTGCTGCGCCGTCGCGGACTTCTCAACGAGCCGGAAGCCGCCTGATGATGGATGCGCTTTCCAATCGCAATGTAGAGATGGATGCGAGGACACCAAAGGTCGGCGTGCTGCTCGTGAATTTGGGGACTCCCGACACAGCCGATGCCAAGGGCGTGCGCATTTACCTGCGGGAATTTCTGTCCGATCCGCGCGTGATCGAAAACAACGGCCTGATCTGGCAGATCATTCTCAACGGCATCGTCCTGCAGATACGTCCTGCCAGGAAGGCGAAGGACTACCTGAAAATCTGGAACACCGAGAAGAACGAGTCGCCGCTCAAGACGATTACCCGCGCGCAAGCCGAGAAATTGGCGGCATCCATTGCGGAAAAAAATGTCATCGTCGATTGGGGCATGCGCTACGGCAATCCGTCGCTCAAATCCCGGATCGACGTACTGACGGCGCAAGGCTGCGACCGGATTCTCGTCGTGCCGCTCTATCCGCAATACTCGGCGTCGACGTCCGCAACCGTGATCGACAAGGTCGCAAGCGCTCTAAAAGACATGCGCGCGCAGCCGACAGTACGCTTCACGCCGCCTTATTACGATGAGCCGAGCTACATTGATGCGCTTGCGGCGTCCATTGAACGGCATCTGGCGACATTGTCGTTCAAGCCGGAGGCGATCATCGCGTCGTTCCACGGCATGCCGCAGAGTTACATCGACAAGGGCGATCCCTATCAGGTGCAGTGTGTTGCCACCATCGATGCGTTGCGCAAGCGCATGGGCCGCGACGAAAACAGCCTGATGCTGACGTTCCAGTCGCGGTTCGGCTACCAGAAGTGGCTGCAGCCCTATACCGATCAGACGATCGAGCGGCTTGCGAAGGACGGCGTGAAGAAAATCACGGTGGCGACGCCGGGCTTCTCGGCCGATTGCCTCGAGACGCTGGAAGAAATTGCGGGCGAGAACGCGGAAATTTTCCATCATGCCGGCGGCGAAGATTTTTCTTTCGTGCCGTGTCTCAATGATAGCGACGAGGGCATGGATGTGATCCGCCAGCTCGTGCTGCGCGAACTTCAGGGCTGGATTTAGGTTTTCAAGACCTGCCGGATTAAAAATATTCAGGTGCGGCAAGTTGAACCGGGCCGTTCGTCACTTAGACAATGATAAAATAGAGGCCTGACCGTTTCTGGCTGCGGAGGATTCATGTCCGGGTTCGATATTTTCACGATTGCCATTGTGTTTCTGGCCATCTTCACGCTGCTGGCCGGCGTGAAAACCGTGTCGCAAGGTTACGACTGGACCATCGAGCGGTTCGGCAAATACACCCGCACGCTCGAGCCGGGTCTCAACATCATCGTTCCCTACATCGATCGCGTTGGCCGCAAGGTCAACATGATGGAGCAGGTGATCGATATTCCCGAACAGGAAGTCATCACCAAGGACAACGCCACTGTCACTGTGGACGGCGTCGCGTTCTATCAGGTGTTCGATGCGGCGAAGGCGAGCTACGAAGTCGCCAACCTCAATCAAGCCATCGTCACGCTGACCATGACCAACATCCGCTCGGTGATGGGTGCGATGGATCTCGATCAAGTTCTGTCGCATCGAGACGAGATCAACGAACGCCTGCTGCGCGTCGTGGACGCTGCCGTTTCGCCGTGGGGACTGAAGGTCAACCGTATCGAGATCAAGGACATCGTGCCGCCGGCGGATCTCGTCGAGGCGATGGGCCGGCAGATGAAGGCCGAGCGTGTCAAGCGTGCCGACATTCTGCAGGCCGAAGGCCAGCGTCAGTCCGAAATTCTCCGCGCGGAAGGCGCCAAGCAGTCGCAGATTTTGCAGGCGGAAGGCCGCAAGGAAGCCGCATTCCGCGATGCCGAGGCGCGCGAACGCTCCGCCGAGGCCGAGGCGAAAGCGACGCAAATGGTTTCCGAAGCCATTGCTAAAGGCGACGTTGCATCGCTGAACTACTTCATCGCCGACAAATACATCAAGGCGTTCGGTCAGATTGCCGACTCGCCGAACCAGAAGATCATCATGCTGCCGATCGAGGCGACAGGCGTGCTGTCGTCGCTCGCAGGTATCGGCGAAATCGCGAAGGCGACGTTTGGAGAGAGCGCTGCGTCCGCCGCCGCAGCGGCGCGGCGTCCCGGCACAGTCCCGAATACCACGACGCCGAAAACCTGACCGGATTTCCGACCATGATCGACGCACTGTCCCAACTGAGTCCGTGGCATTGGCTGATTGTCGGTGTCGTTCTCATGGGCGTCGAGACCTTCGCGCCCGGCGTGTTCATGCTGTGGTTCGGGATTGCGGCGCTGATCGTCGGCTTGGTGTCGTTCGCAATTGCGTCGTCATGGCAGACGCAAATCCTTGCATTTGCGGTTTTGTCCATCGCGATGGTGCCGCTCTATCGGCATTTCACCAAGAAGAACGAGAAGCCGACCGACAAGCCGTTTCTCAACAAGCGTGCTCAGGGATTGATTGGTCGCGTCTTCACGCTGGAGAGGCCGATCGTTGACGGCGTCGGCACGGTGAAGATCGACGATACGGTATGGCGTGTGTCGGGCTCTGATGCGCCAGCCGGAAGCCGTGTGAAGGTCATCCACGCCGACGGCGCAAGCCTGCAGGTCGGACCGGCGTAAAGCCTAGGCGACGCCCGCGCGCAGAATATCGTGCAGATGCACGATGCCGACCGGCTTCTTGTTCTCGGCCACGATCAACGCGGTGATTTTCGAGGAATTCAGAATTTCGAGAGCTTCGCTCGCGAGCAGATCGGGAGCGATGGTCTTCGGATTTTTCGTCATCACGTCATCGACTTTGGCCGTCAACAGATCGGGACGCATGTGACGCCGCAAGTCGCCATCGGTAACGATGCCTACGATATCGCCGCGCGCGTCGACGATGCCGACGCAGCCGAATCCCTTTGACGTCATCTCAACCAGCGCGTCGGACATTTTGGTGCCGAGGGGCTTGAGCGGCACCTCACCCGGCGCGTGCATCAGGTCGCGCACGAATTTCAGCATCGCGCCAAGTTTTCCGGATGGATGCAGCGTGCCGAAATCGAGCGCGGTAAATCCACGGCTTTCGAGAAGTGCAACCATCAGCGCGTCGCCGAGCGCGAGCTGCATCAGCGACGAGGTAGTCGGCGCAAGATTGTGCGGGCAGGCTTCACGCGCCTTCGGTAGCGTCAGCGATATGTCGGCCGCAGCGCCAAGCGTCGAGTCCGCTTCGGACGTGATCGCGATCAGACCGATCTTGAAGCGGCGCGAGTAGGTGATGAGATTTTTCAGTTCGGCGGTTTCGCCGGACCACGACAGTGCCATGATGACATCGTCGGGCGTGATCATGCCCATGTCGCCGTGGCTGGCTTCAGCCGCATGGACGAAGAAGGCCGGCGTGCCGGTAGAAGCGAACGATGCCGCCATCTTCTTGCCGATGTGGCCGGACTTGCCGAGACCCGTCACGATCAGGCGGCCTTTGGCATTGCGGATCAATTCGACCGCCGCCGTGAAAGCCGTTCCAAGATCGGACTGAAGTGCTGCAGCCAGCGCAGAAATGCCTCCGGCTTCCGCATCGAGCGTGCGCAGCGCTGAGTCGATTGCTGGAGGGGTCGCGGAGGGTGACGCGGTCCGCGGTTTCGAATTCGCCATGACTGATTCCAGAAACGGCGAGATGAGCGCAAACCACGCAGATCCGGCCTTCATTGGTTGGCCCGAGCCTTACCACGTCCGGCCAGAGGGAGCGACCCGCGAGGCGCTCGTAACGTCTGATTAACCATAATTGTTTTAGCTCTGTTAACGGCGTCGGCTTGCGCCGCGCGGCGGCGTCTTTGCCGCAAGTTTCTGAATTCGTTGCGTTTTCGATGCGGTCTTCGGGCGTCTCCGAGGGCCGGGAGGATTGTGAAAAGTGCCCATTCGGCGGCCAGCCGTAAGGTTGCGGGATCATCGCCCGCGCGTGCAGGAATTGCGCGCGCTCTCGGCGTGCCTGCTGCTGGCTACTTTGGGCATCGCGCCTGCGGATGCCCAAACGCTGACGAGCAACATGCTGGCGCCGACGCGCGACGGATACGCGCCGTCCGACCAGTCGCTCCTCCGCAAGACATCCGGCGACCAGTCTATCGACAATCAAAACTCCGATAACTCGAAGAAGGATACGAAGGCTCCATCGCGTATCGGCGCGCCGCCGACTTACGGCATTCCGGCCGCGTCCGGCGCGTCCGATAGCGGCTTCGATTCGCTCAATCGCACGCGGAAAAAGCCGAAGCCGTTTCCCGGCACGCCGAAGCCGAAGATCGTCGGTCCCGGCAATCCTCCGCCTTCAACCGAGAAAAAACTCAACGGCAAAGTTGTCGCTCCTATTTCGGCTTCCGTCGCAGGCATCGCTGCAGGGCAGCCGCGGCGCCGCGCGCTCAAGCCGGACGACGATCCGTTCGGCAATGTCGGATTTCATACAGGCTCATTTCTCACGAAGGCCGCCGTTGAGATCTGGGGCGGCTACAACTCGAATCCAGGGCGCATCGAGCCGCCACGCGCATCGTCGTTTTACACCATCTCGCCCGAACTTCTGTCGAAATCGGAATGGTCGCGTCATTCGCTGACCATCGATTTGCGCGGATCGTTCACCGGCTACGACACGAAATTTCCGCCAACTGTGGATTGCAACTGCAATCCACCAAGCACGATTCCTTCGCCGGTGCCGACCAGTATCGACACGCCGAGTTTCGACGGCAAGATCAAGGGGCGCCTCGACGCATACAGCGACATGCGTTTCAACTCCGAACTGCGCATGCGCGTCTTCACTGATAATCCGGGCTCGCCGAACATTCAGGTCGGCCTGTCGAAATATCCGCTGGCGACGCAGGTCGGAACGACAGTCGGCGTTGAGCGCGACTTCAACAGGTTGCAGGTTTCGGTCAGTGGTCTGGCGGATCGCACGACATATCAGGATTCCAAGCTGACCGACGGAACGTCCAGCACCAACGACGACCGCAATTTCAATCAATTCGGCGGCGTCGCGCGCGCAAGCTACGACCTGACGCCCGGTGTCAAACCCTTCGTTGAAGTCGAAGGCGATTCGCGCACGCACGATATGCTGTTCGATCGCTCCGGCTATCAGCGCAATTCAAACGGCGGCTATGTGAAAGCCGGAACGACATTCGAATTTTCGCGGCTGCTGACCGGCGAGGTCGGTGCCGGTTATTCGACGCGCTCTTATGCCGATCCGCGTCTCGACAGACTGAGCGGTCTTTTGACCAGCGCGTCTTTGATCTGGACTGCGTCCGGGCTAACGACGGTGCGGTTCGATGCGACATCGTCGATCGACGAGACCACGCTGGCCGGCGTGTCCGGCTCGAAATCCAACGATTATTCGCTCACCGTCGATCACGCGTTTCGCCGCTGGCTGATCGGCACCGCCAAATTCGGCTACGGCACGACGGACTACGGAATCTCGCGGTTCGACAATCGCTACTTCGTCGAAGGCGATCTCGTCTACAAGCTCTCGCGCACGTTCCACATCAAGGCGCAGGTGCGCCACGACTGGCTCGAGAGTTCGCTTGGCGGAGCGAATTCCGATGCGACGGTGGTGATGCTGGGTCTGCGCATCCAGCGTTAAGCTCTCGTTTACCATCTGCGCATCGCATTAACCCGATCCTAACCATGATTGTTCACTCTCTCGACAGCGGCTCGGACCGCCCGTGCCATGCAATTTCAGTAGAGGGTTTCATGAAAAAGCTGCTTCTCGCTTCCGTCGCTTTCACCGTCGCCACCTCGGCGGCGATGGCCGCGGACTATCCCGTGCGCCACAAGCGCTACGTCAAGGCTCCGGTCTACAAGGCTCCGCCGATGCCTTACATTCCGCCGGTCTATGACTGGACGGGGCTCTATATCGGCGGTCACGTCGGCTGGGGACACATGCGCGACGCAATGACCACCCAGGCTGCCGGCGGCTTCTTCGCGCCGGGCACCGTCAACGTTATGTCCTCGGACCAGCTTATCGCAGGTTTGCAGGGCGGGTATAACTTCATGGTCGCCCCGCACATCCTGCTCGGCTTCGAGGGTGAGTTCACCTGGCTGACCAAGGGCTACTCGGCGAACTTCGCGACCAATGCGCCTCCGACCGTTCTCACCAACACCGGCAATTCCGATTGGGTCGCGACCGCAGCCGGACGTCTCGGCTACGCCAACGACAACATGCTGATCTACGCCAAGGGCGGCGGCGCATGGCTCGATGCGAAGTACGGCGCGTATCAGACGCCTGCGGCCGGCGTGCCGTTCTCGTCGAGCAACGTCCGTACCGGCTATGTGGTCGGCGGCGGTCTCGAATACGGCTTTTCGCAGAACTGGTCGGCGAAGGCGGAGTACGCCTATCTCGACTTCGGCACCAACACCTACAATGTCGGCTTCGGCGGCGCGACCACCGCGACCGGCTACAAGACCGACATGCAGCAGGTCAAGCTCGGCCTCAACTATCGCTTCAATGGGTTTGGCGGTGCGCCGCTTCTCGCCGAACCGATTTCCACCAAGTACTGAGCGCGTAGAGTTTCGACCAGGACGAAGCCCCGGCAGAACGCCGGGGCTTTTTCTTTGTGCGCCGTTTACGCCCGCGCGAAGGAAATTTTGTAGCAATAGCCGGTGTCGGCGAAGCTCGGCTCCAGCGTGGCGTTCATCTGCTTGAGCGTGGCGTTGATGAGCTTGGAGCCGAAATTGTATTTGCCTGGCGCGGACACTTTCGGGCCGTCCATCTCGCGCCAGCCGATCGTCACCTTGTCGCCATCGCTCGACCAGCCGATTGCGATGCGGCCCTTCGGTTCGGACAGCGCACCGTATTTCACCGCGTTGGTCGCCATCTCGTGAAACACCAGCCGAAGGCTGCGCGCGCGATCCGCGCTCAATTCGACATCCGGTCCCGAAAGCTCGATGCGTTTGCCGCCATAGGGCTTCTGCACCGTCGAGACAAACAGCTCGCGCAGATCGGTCGGCGCGCCGTCGCCGTCGCCCATCAGGTCGTGATTGTCGGCCACGACGCGCATGCGGTCGATCAGCGCCTGCGCCGCGTCCTTGTCGGTGATGGTCTGGTTGACCAGCGAGGTCATCACCGCGAGCAGGTTCTTGCTGCGATGCTCGATCTCGCTGAACAGCAATTCGCGGCCGCGCTCCTGGTCTTCCAGATCGAACACGATCTGCCGGTGCATGATGGCGAGCGTGACGACCAGCAATCCCGACAGGCCGAACAGCAGGAAGTTCGCGAGTTGAACCGGCGTCGGTTTCGTGAATTCGTAGAACGGCTCGATGAACGCCCACCACACCACGACGATGGACATCGGGATCGCGGTCAGCCCTGCAAGACGGCCGCCGAACAGGGCTGCGATGAGGACGGCGGGAAAGAACGTCGCAAACGGCAGCGTGGAACCGGCAAGGCCGAGCAGCACGCGCGCCACCGCCGCGCCGATGACGCACACGAACGCCAGCACGATCGCGCCGAACCAACCGAGTTCAGCGCGCCGGTACTTGATCCGGCGCCACCAGACTTTGACCATTCAACCTGCCCAAAACCACCTTTTCATAGTTTCATGACAGCCGCCAGCTTTGCTCATTTTCACGCGTATTCGCCGCGCGGCGATTCGCTCCGCATTTTGAGTAAAACTCTAACCGCGCGGGCTGCGCGTCCGCCCCGAGCATGCCGCGAAGGCTGCCGGGTTCCCGCCGTTCGTGTCCCTCACGCGCGCGCGAGGTGTTTCCCGTTCGCGCCCTCAAACGTTGAGGGGGAATGGAGCGCCGCGAGGCGCAACGTTCCTTGTCGTCGCGTTGCGGCTTCACCTTAGCGACAGGCGAAACCGAAACGCGCACCGCCTTGCGGCGCTCCAAGTCGCGAATGTCTCGACGCGAACGCGCCAAAACATCCGCTGCGGCTTTTCTGTCCGGGGGACCGTTCTTCCGGGTGCGGGATCCGAACGCCTTATCGGGCGTTCGTTCATCCGGGTGGATTTCTCGCACCCTTCGCCTGCACCGCGTCCAGCCACTGAAGGCAGAGCCACGTAGTTGGCCCGGACGGCGACCCCCGGCCTCCCGGACGTGTGGCTGCGAACCACGCGCGCGGGCGCCGCACTTCATTCCACTTCAAGCACGCCTCTAGAAGCGCCCCTCATGAACGAAGCGATAGGAATATAGTCCGTATAGAGAAATTTGTCAAGTCGGAATCCGAGTTCTTAACCCGTCATTAACCATAATTGTCCTGACTGGAATCATCTGCAACTAACACTGATTTGGACGCAAATTGGCGGTCACAAAATCTGCAAATAACGACCTCCTCCGGATTGCTCGGAAAAAGAAGTTCGCAACGATCCTTGCGGATCCGCCGTGGCAATTTTTGAACCGCACCGGAAAAATTGCACCGGAACACGCGCGACTGACGCGCTACCCGACGATGAAACTCGATGAGATCAGCAAACTTCCGATTGCTGATATCGCAACTTCGACTGCGCATCTCTATTTGTGGGTGCCCAACGCGCTGTTGCCAGACGGGCTTGCGGTCATGGCGGCGTGGGGCTTCAAGTATAAATCGAATCTCGTTTGGCACAAGGTTCGCAAAGACGGCGGATCGGACGGTCGCGGCGTGGGCTTTTACTTTCGCAATGTTACCGAAATCATTCTGTTCGGTGTCAAAGGCAAGAATGCCCGGACCCTCGATCCCGCTCGAAGCCAAGTGAATCTACTCTCAACCAGAAAGCGCGAACATTCTAGAAAGCCCGACGAGCAATACCAAATAATCGAGGCGTGCAGCCCAGGGCCATTTTTGGAGTTATTTGGACGAGGAACGCGATCTGGTTGGACTACGTGGGGGAACCAAGCCCATAAATCGTATTCACCGACTTGGTCGACCTATGCTCACAATTCGAGTTCCGACGAGAAAAGGATCACCGCTATTTAAAAATTGCAGCGTTTAGAAAGTCAAATAGGTCTTTTTCGCCGCTAGACCCCGGCTTGAATCTTTCGACACTAAAATAATCGTCGCTAACCTCCACACGTCGAAATAGCTCAAGAAATTTTTCTTTCGAAACGGCGTCGCCCGGTTTAGCAAAATAGAGATAAGTGCGAGGTAGCAATCTCATCAGCGCGCGAAAACCATTGGTCTTGTTTAACATCCGTCCCTCGCCACGAAACTCCCACGCATCTGGCCATCTGTCACGGATTGCGTCGAAAAAATTTCCTATAATTCGCGCAATTAGCAAGTCCTTTTCATCGATAAACAAGTTCCGGAAAATTAATTTCGCGCTTTCCTTTCCTTCCACTTTCTCGAGACGCTCATTTCTAAGTAATCGATCCCTATCCTCTTTAGGGTTGGGAGAAATCAATGGAAGCAGGTTCTCTACAAAGGTTGCTTGAGTGAGAGTTTGAAATTTCCGGCCCGCTGTTGCGAAACCCAAGCGCTTGATACGTTCGAAAAGCGGACCCTTTTCGTCACGATCTAACGCAACAGCGATATTATGTGCCGTTCGTTGCGGGCTTCTCGTTCTCGCAAGCTCAAACAAGTCGTAGACGATACTCTTACTTACTTTCGTCTGCTCAAGGTTTACCGTTGAGAAAATATAGCCTTGGTCGGCAATGTCGCTGCCAATAAAAATCGTGACGGAAAGACCAAAGTTCTCTCCCTTAAAACTTTCCAGCCCTGCGATGCGATGCTGTCCATCTAAAACTCGTGCTACTTCTGAAATTGCTATAGACGGGGATGTTTCGTCTTCTTTGAAATTCCGGATGCTAAGTTTCTTTTTCTTTTCATCGTATTCAGCATATTCATCGTCAATTGCTAAAATAATTGACGATGGAAATGTCGCATCAAGGAAGTTTACGTATGCGGAAAGATCCTTAACACGTTTCTCGCTCAAGGGCCGCTGAATCCCTAGGTATCTCTCAATATCTCTGCTGTCTCGAAGAACCCGCCTTACATCAAAGTATGAGATTTTTATAAGAACCTCGTGCTCCATGCTGGCCACGAAAAAATCTCCGATCGGTTGAGTCACCTTCAGGGCATCAACCTCTAAGGTGATTTTATCGGGGTCTTTCATGATGTTTCCCCCGAGCTGAACTTAATTGCGAATTCGTCTTCTTCCTCTCTCATCTGTTGAGTTGGAGACTCATCCACCAACTCGTTCCGCGATTTCGTCGCGACAAGCAATGACAAAACAGATACTACAAAAATGATGCCCGAAAGAATTATATAACCAGGCTTACTGATCTTCGATGCACTAAAGTCCGGATTGATTTTCTGCAGACCAAATACGGCGGCAGATGTAATGCAGATTAGAAAAATTATTACAGCGAAAAGAAGACTATTAGGAAAAACAAGCGAAGTCTTCTTTGCGTTAAATGGCCTCTCTTTGGGATCGTATACTCGAAACAAAATATAAATGAGAGGTCCTACGAGCGAGGTCGAAAATAGAAAAAGCTCTCCGTTGGCTACCGAATGTTCAAGAAGATCTCCGGAGGTTCGAGGATTAAATAGGATAAGTCCCATTAAAGGAAAAAACCAAATCGGAAGGGTTGCAGTCCCGACCGTTATTGCGACTTCTTTCGATGCCTCTTTGAAAGAAGGCTTCCCTAAACTTTGTCTGACGGTGTCTCTCCATCGCATAAAAGTGCGTCGCGCAGACGAAAGTGACCTGTAAAAGCCGCTCATCCTTTCCGCCTTATCTCTACAGATTGACCAGAAATCCAAGCCCCAAATTGAAGGCAACGAATATGCACTATCGTGCAGTCAGTGCAAACCAAAAGCCGCCCAACTCGGACGGCTTTTCTCATTCCCCACTCAACGCCCCCCTCAAAACGGATTCCCCGCTGCGATCGAACAACTCGCGGGTCCGGCCGAGACCGACTGGAATTCCACCGTGTTGCCGGTCGTGATGCTGCGCACCGTCACGGATTTTTTCCCCGGCGGCATGCCGGTGATGACCTGCGCGGTACAGCTTGAAAAACTCGGATCGAAACTGATCTGAGTTTGCCGCGCGGCACCCTGGAACGACACGCTCGACACGATCTTGTTGCCGCTGAACGAAACGTTGCGCGCGTCGCCCGCCGCGTTGCTGCCGCTCAAGCCGACGCGATCGACCGTGCCCGCGCCGCCCGGACTTCGCGCCGATGAGCGCGCGAACAGCCGTCCCTCGCTGCTGATGTAATAGACATTGCTGAACGGAATGCCGACCGATTTGAATTCCGGCCCCGCCTGCGAGTCGCGCTGGCTGCGGGTTTCCAGCCACGAGACGGTGATGGATTTGCCGTAAAGTTCTTTCGGCGGCGCGGCCTGTGCTGCGGAAATCGTCAGGCATGCGGCGGCGAATGTCGCGGCGGTTGTTGTGATGAAATTCATGTTCATCCCCAAAATCTTTAAAGTCATTTGCGCGCCGGTTCAAATATCCACCGGCGGCCGATTATGCATCGACGAGCGCGGTTTGCGCAGAACAATTTCCGGTTTCGGGCGTTGTCATTTACCATTTCCGGAACAAGATTATCCGGGCGGGGTTAGACTCTGCTCCTAGGGAGGAGACGATGAAAAAGATTTTATTTTTGAGCGTATGCGCGCTCGCATTCACCGCCGTCTCGACCGCGGCAGACGCCGGCCATCGCAAGCATTGGCGCCACTACGGCTATCATTCGTCGGCCGGTGCCGCGCACGCGCAATGGCTTTACGGCGGCAATCCGGATGCAGGCGGCGGGCCGCGCGGATCCGTGCAGGCCACCAACAATCCACGCGCAAGCCGCGAATATGGCGGCCGTTGATTTAGACGCCGTTCGTGAAAACAAAAAAGCCGCCCGGTTGGGCGGCTTTTCATTCGGTTCAAACCCGAAAAATCAGCGTGTCCTGATCCTTGCCGGCGCCGTTGTCGTCTGCGTCGTTGTCGTGTCTGAAATCGACTGAACGGTCGGCGGCTGGTCGAACACGCTCTTGCAGCCGTCGCTCAACTGTTTCTTCTGGGCGCGCATGCAGATCGTGACCTGATCGACATCCGGAATTTTATCGCCGCAAAGGCGGAACGCATCGTTCGTACAGAGCCGCGCCTGTTCCTCGGTATAGGCATTCGCCGCCGACGCGCACATCAGGAGTCCGAGTACCACGATCGCCTTCACGAAAACCTCCCCAGGTTGTCTCGTTCGCGCTATTGCGAAAACAATAATGACAGAGGCTCGGGTTTCGTTCCAGCGCTTGATGCGCGCCTGTTCTGGATAACCCTGCCGTTGCTACGCTATTGTGCGTCGCTGTCGCGATCAAGCAACATCGAAGCAATCGTCGCGCGAAATTTCTCTCGCAGTTGCGAGGCGGATTGTGGCGAAGTTGACTTGAGATTGAAATAGTTGACAGGTTCCGCGTGTGGCTGCGCCGCCGTCACAGATACTTTTTCATTTCCGCTTTCAGAGCGTCGCGCAGATCGTCGCGATCCATCGCATACGCAATGTTCGCGGCGAGGAACCCCGATTTCGAGCCGCAATCGTAGCTCTTGCCCTTGAACTTGAAGCCGTAGAACGGCTGCTGTTTGGCCAGCGTGAGCATGCCGTCGGTCAACTGGATTTCGCCGCCCGCGCCTTTGGGTTGCGTTTCGAGGATTTTGAAAATTTCCGGCTGCAAAATATAACGCCCGGTGATCGAAAGATTCGAAGGTGCGGCTTCCTTCTTCGGCTTCTCGACCATGCCGTTGAGTTCGAACATGTCGCCCTTGGCCTTGCCGACGCCGACCACGCCGTACATGTGGACCTGATCCATCGGCACTTCTTCGACTGCGATGATGTTCGCCTTGTCCGCGCCAGCGGCGTTCGCGGCGTCGATCATCTGCTTCAGTCCGCTGGGTTTGTGCTTGACCAGAACGTCCGGCAGCAGAACCGCGAACGGTTCGTTGCCGACAATGTCGCGCGCGCACCACACAGCATGTCCGAGACCGAGCGGTGCCTGCTGGCGCGTGAACGATGTCGCGCCGGCCTTCGGCTGATCGGCAGCAAGAAGCGAAATCTCTTTCGCCTTGCCGCGCTCCTTCAGCGTCGAATCCAATTCGTACTGCATGTCGAAATGATCTTCGATCACGCCCTTGTTGCGCCCGGTGACGAACACAAGGTGTTCGATTCCCGCTTCCAGCGCCTCGTCGACCACATGCTGGATCAGCGGGCGGTCGACGACGGTGAGCATTTCCTTCGGCATCGCCTTGGTGGCGGGCAAAAAGCGAGTGCCGAGACCGGCGACGGGGAAGACGGCTTTGCGGATTTTCATGAGGCTCTTTGAGTTAAGGAAACGAGGTTTCGCAAGGTGGTAGCAGGTTTTTTGTTGGCAAAACACGCCCGCCGCCACGCCGTACATAATGTCTCGGCGATGAACGGGGCGTGAGTTTCGTGACCTTGCGCCATTTCGCCGCCGGAAATCGTTCCTTCGTTAAGGGCGTGGAAACCCTGTCCGGGGCCTCTTATCTCCGGGATTGTGATGGGTGCGGATACGCGATGAAGCGGAACATAAAGTGTAGGGCGGCGCGCGCCGCGATTGTCGGCGCGGTTTTTGTCGTGGCTGCTGCCGATTGTGCATGCGCCCAATCCGCTGGCGGACGCGGACCTTTGACCTTGCAGAGCGCAAATGTCACCGGGTCGATTCCGCAAACTGCTCCGCAAGCCATTCCGCCGGCGCGGCCGAACACAATGCCGAAGCGCCTCGCGCAGGCGACGCCGCCGAAAGAATGGAGCGGAGAGGATGGTCAATCCGGCGATCCTCGCATGACGGCATCCGCCATTCGCGAGGCGGCGGCGAATTTCGATCGATGCGTTGCGGGCATGTGGCCGGACGCCGCGCGGCGCGGCATCTCGGAGGCGAGCTTTCAGCGCTTCACGGCGGACCTGACACCGGACCTGCGGCTGATGGACCTCATGGACTCGCAGCCTGAATTCACCAAATCGGTGTGGGACTATCTCGATGTGCTGGTGACGGACGCGCGAATTCAGCGCGGGCGGGAAATTCTCGCGCAGAACGCCGCGACTTTCGCTGCGGTCGAAAAAGAATACGGCGTCGACCGCTACATTATTGCTGCGATCTGGGGCATCGAGTCGAATTACTCGACGCAGGGCGGCGACCGAAGCGTACTCAATTCCACCGCGACACTCGCCTGCATCGGGCGGCGCACGGCGTATTTCAAAGACGAATTCCTCGCAGCGCTTGAAATTCTGCATCACGGCGATCTCACGCCGCAGCAGATGCGCGGCTCATGGGCCGGCGCGTTCGGCGCGACGCAGTTCATGCCGACGGCGTTCAAGCGATTTGCCGTCGACTTCGATCGCGACGGCAAGCGCAACGTCGTCGATTCCACACCGGACATCGTCGCGTCCACCGCGATGAAATTCAAAAAGGACGGATGGCAGCAGGGCCAGACCTGGGGCTACGAAGTCGAGGTGCCGCAGGGTTTCGATTACATGCAGGCGGACCGTTCCAAGGTTTTGACGATTGCACAGTGGGAGCAACTCGGCATCAAGCGTGCGGGCGGCAAGCCGTTTCCGCGCACTGGCGACAAGGCCTATCTCTCGATGCCCGGCGGCGCGGACGGTCCCGGATTCCTGATGCTCGGAAATTTCCGCGCCATCATGCGCTACAATCCATCGGAAGCGTATGCGCTCGCCATCGGGCATTTCGCGGACCGTTTGCGCGGCGGGCAGCCGCTGGTGCAGCAATGGCCGCGCGACGAGCGCGTGCTGTCGCGCGACGAGCGACTGGAATTGCAGCAGCTTCTCGCGCAACGCGGATTCTACAAGGGCGAGCCGGACGGCAATCTCGGCAACGACACACGCAAGGCGCTGCGGAGTTACCAAGTCAGCGCCGGATTGCCTGCCGACGGTTATGCGTCGTCGAGCGTGCTCGAGCGTCTGCGCGGCGGAAGTGCGCCGCGCGCCAGCGGTGGCGGCAACTCAGGCGGCGGATTCAATTTGTTCAATTTCGGGCGCTAGCGCGAAATCACTTCGCCGTCTTCCTTGGTGAAGCTCTTCACCGGATTGTCCAAGAGATCGAGCACGGCTTCCGACGGACGGCACATGCGCGTGCCTTTCGGCGTCTCCACGATGGGGCGTTGAAGCAGGATCGGATGCGTCTGAATGGCATCGATCAGTTGGTCGTCGGTCAGGGATGGATCGTTCAATCCGAGTTCGGCATAGGGCGTGCCTTTTTCGCGCAGCATGCCGTGTATCGAAACGCCCATCGCCTTTGCCAGTTCGCGAAGCCTTTCGCGCGTCGGCGGTGTCTTCAGATATTCGATGACGACAGGCTCGTTGCCGCTGGCGCGGATCATCGCCAGCGTGTTGCGCGAGGTGCCGCATTGCGGGTTGTGGAAGATCGTGACGGTCATGGCTGGGCCTTTTCGTGCATCGAGATGGTAGCGTTCGTTGTCCGCAGCAGCCAGCCCATCACAATGAGCGCAACGAGCGCGCCGGATAATTCCGCAGCGATAAATCCGGGAAGGTCCCGTGGCCGGATGCCGGAAAACGTGTCGGTCAACGATCGCGCGATTGCGACGGCGGGATTTGCGAACGACGTCGAGGCGGTGAACCAGTACGCGGCGGTAATATAAAGTCCGACCAGCCACGGAACCGATGCGCGCTCGAACTTGATGCCGCCTAAAATCGTCGCAATCAGACCGAATGCTGCGACACCCTCCGCAAACCATTGCGCGCCGCCGGTTCTGGCCTTCATCGAAATGTCCAGAAGCGGCATTGCGAACATTGCGTGCGCAATCATCGTGCCCAGAATGCCGCCGAGGATTTGCGCCGCGACATAGTAAAACATGTCGCGCACGGGAAGTTCGCGTTTCAGCGCAAACACAAGGCTTACCGCCGGATTGAAATGCGCGCCGGAAATCGGGCCGAGAATGGAGATGAGCACCACGAGAATGGCGCCGGTCGGCAGCGTATTGCCGAGCAGCGCGAGAGCGCTGTCCTTCGTGAGACTTTCGGCCATGATGCCCGAGCCGACGACGGTGGCGACCAGCAGCGCGGTGCCGAGGCATTCAGCCGCAAGACGCCGCGGCAGATCGAAGGTCTGCGTCATCCGGCCTTGTCCACGCCGGATGTCGAACCTTCGGAGCGGCCGATGTCGCGCAATTTTGTGCCGAGCGACAATTTGTCGATGCCTGAAAGCGGCAGGCTCGTGAATGCGTTGATCCGGTTCTTCATGTAGCGGAATGCGGTGAGAAACGCCGCGTGCTTCTCGATATCGGTGCCCGTCACTTCGGCGGGATCCTCGATGCCCCAATGCGCAGTCATCGGCTGGCCGGGCCAGATCGGACAGCTCTCACCGGCTGCGTTGTCGCAAACGGTGAAGACGAAATCCAAAACGGGCGCGTCCGGGGCCGCAAATTCCTCCCAGCTTTTCGAGCGCAGCCCGTCGACGGGGTAGTCGAGACTCCTGAGAACCTCGATCGCGAATGGATTGACGATGCCCTTCGGATGGCTTCCGGCTGAGAACGAGTGGAAGCGCCCGCGCCCATCCTTGCGCAAAATGGATTCTGCAAGAACGGAACGCGCGCTGTTGCCGGTGCAAAGGAACAGCACGTTGAAGACGCGATCAGACATTGGCTTTCCTCTTCTTTGCCGGCGGACAGCACGGCGCGAGACTTTCCATCACCGGCGTGCAGATTTCGGGTTTGCCGCCGCAGCAGTCCTTCAGCATGTAGAGAACTGTGTCCCGAAGACGGGTGAGATCGGCGCGATAGACGATCGAACGGCTTGCGCGCGTTGCAGTGATAAGGCCGGCGCGGCTGAGGATCGCCAGATGCGACGACATTGTATTCTGCGGAACGGCCAGCGCCTTGGCGATGTCGCCTGCCGCGAGCCCGTCCGGTTCGTGTTCGACCAAAAGCCTGAACGCATCGAGCCGCGTCGATTGCGCGAGCGCTGCGAGCGCCAGAATGGCGGTTTCCGATTCCATATATCGAGAATAATGGATATATGAAAACCTGTCCAGCGCCGTTCACAGTTGAGGGCCTGCGAAATGCTGCCGATGGGCAGGAACGTCGCCGGTAACCCTCAACACGAGTTGCCTGTCCTTCCGGAAATGAAGAGTCGAATTGCCGCGACCAAGGCGCTATTTTTGCCGCAACTTTCAGCCCTAGTGCCGGAACCGATGTCGAAACCGAATTCCTTTTTGCGCCTGTTGACCGAACCCGGCACTTTTTCAGTGCTCGCAATCACGGGCGCGATGCTGTTCGGCATCGTGGCACCGGCCTCGGCACAGTTTTTCAATTTCGGCGGATTCAACCGGCCGCCCCCGCCGCCGCGCGGTGCGCCCGGCGGGCCGCCGCCGCAGGGTGGTTTCTATTCTCCGTTCGGCGATCAGTTTCCCGGTCAGCAGCCGCCTCCGCCGGTCGATATGTCGCGCGCGCCGCCGCCGGCAAAACGCGCTCCCAATCAATCGCCGCCGGAAAAGAATGTCGTCGTCATGGGCGACTCGATGGCGGACTGGCTTGCCTACGGTCTTGAAGACGCGCTCGCCGAGACGCCGGAGCTTGGCGTCGTGCGCAAGGCCAACCGATTGTCCGGCCTCCTCAAGTATCAGCCCAAGGGCGAGCCGTCCGACTGGGCTGCAGCGGCGAGGCAAATTCTTGCGACCGAGAAGGTCGACGTCATCGTCGTGATGCTCGGCCTCAACGACCGCGTGCCGTTACGCGAACCCGCTGACGAGAAGAAGGACGACAAGAAAGACAAGAAGGGCGACGCCAAGAAGGATTCGAAGAACACCAAGAAAGACGCCGCCAAGAAAGACGACAAGACGAAGCAGAAGGATGCGGCTGCCGCACCCGCCGTCAAGCCTGACGACGAAAAACCTGAAGCAAAGACCACTGCAGACGGCAAGCCGCTCGATGAGGCGGCACCCGACGACGATGAAGTTCCAGCGATTGCAGTTCCTGAAACTGCGCCGCGCAACGCCAACGGCATCTACAATTTCCGCGACGAGCGCTGGGTCGAGCTTTATTCCAAGAAGATCGCCGAGATGATCACGGTGCTCAAATCGAAGGGCGTGCCGGTGCTCTGGGTCGGCCTGCCTGCGGTGCGCGGTCCGAAGGCGATGGCCGACATGCTATTCCTCGACACGCTCTATCGCGATGCGGCCGGCAAGGCCGGTATCACTTACGTCGATGTGTGGGACGGTTTCGTCGACGAGCAGGGCCGTTACATGCAGCAGGGCCCGGACTTCGACGGACAGACGCGCCGCCTGCGTTCCTACGACGGCGTTTATTTCACCAAGGCCGGTGCCGTGAAACTCGCGCGCTTCACCGAACGCGAGATCACGCGCCTGCTTGCGGCGCGCACGCTGATTTCTCTGCCGAGCGAATTGCAGTCGCCGGATGCCAATATCCGCCCGAGCGTATCCGGGCCGCGCCCGCTGGTCGGCCCGATGGTGCCGCTGGTGGCTTCGAACGTCGGCACGACCGAATTGCTCGGCGGCGCGGGCACGCGCCCCGCGGCGGTCGACGCGCTCGCCGCGCGCACGCTCGTCAAGGGCGAGCCGCTGACGGCACCCGCCGGCCGCGCGGATGATTTCACCTGGCCGCGCCGCGAGATCGGCTCGCTCGAAGCGCCGGCCGGCGATCCGAATGTCGCGACGGTTGCGCCCGATGGATCGATCGTGAAGCCCGTGCCCAAGCCTCCGATTGTGGTGCGTCCGCCGGGACAGGCTGGCGTTGGACCGGATCCGTCGCGTCCTCAGCCGCAAGGCGGCGGACAGGTTTTCCAGCCGGGCTCGCCCCAGCCGCAACGGCCGCCTGCGCCTGTCGGCGCGCCGCGTCCGCAGGCCACCATCGCGCCGGGATTCTTCACGCGTTGATTTGAATTGTGCTGAATTGAAAAAAGCCCCGCATAGCGCGGGGCTTTTTTGCGATTGAACGGTTCAACGCGGCAGCGTGGTCGAACCCATCAAATACTGATCGATGGATGCCGCACACTGGCGGCCTTCGCGGATCGCCCACACGACGAGCGATTGGCCCCGGCGCATGTCGCCGGACGAAAATACTTTCGGAATCGACGTCAGGTAATCGCCGGTGCCGGCGCGGACATTGCCGCGCGGGTCGAGTTCGACACCGAGCGTCTTCAGCAGTCCTTCATGCACCGGATGGACGAATCCCATCGCCAGCAGCACCAGTTCAGCGTCCAGCTCGAACTCGCTGCCGGGCACCGGCTGCATCTTTGCATCCACATGAACGCAATGCAGCTTCTTCACCTTGCCGTCGCTGCCGGAAAACTTCTGCGTGAGCACGGCGTATTCGCGCTTGGCGCCTTCGGCCTGCGACGACGAGGTGCGGTACTTCAGCGGCCAGTTCGGCCAGGTCAGCGCCTTGTTCTCGTGCTGCGGCGGTTCCGGCATGATTTCAAGTTGAGTCACAGAAGCCGCGCCCTGACGGATCGACGTGCCGATGCAGTCCGATCCCGTGTCGCCGCCGCCGATCACGACGACATGCTTGCCTTTGGCGAGAATATCCTTCACGCCGCCGAGCGGCTCGTTGCCGACGCGGCGATTTTGTTGCGGCAGGAAATCCATCGCGTAGTGAACGCCGTCGAGATCGCGGCCGGGAATCGGCAGATCGCGCGGGGCTTCGGCGCCGCCGGTCAATGCAATTGCGTCGTGATTTTTCAGAATGTCCTGCGGATCGATTCCGTCCTTGCCGCCGACGGCCTTGCCGTAGTGGAACGTGACGCCCTCGGCTTCCATCTGCTTGACGCGGCGGTCGATGATGCCCTTTTCCATCTTGAAATCGGGAATGCCGTAGCGAAGCAGTCCGCCGGCCTTGGCGAATTTCTCGAACACATGCACGTCGTGACCCGCGCGCGCGAGCTGTTGCGCGCATGCCATGCCGGCCGGACCCGAGCCGACGACGGCGATTTTCTTTCCCGTTTTCTTCGGCGCGACTTCCGGCTTCAACCAGCCATTGTCCCATGCGCGATCCACAATGGCGCATTCGATGGTTTTGATCGTCACCGGATTGTCGTCGATGTTCAGCGTGCAGGAGGCTTCGCACGGCGCCGGGCAGATGCGCCCGGTGAATTCCGGAAAGTTGTTGGTCGAATGCAGATTGCGCGACGCTTCTTCCCAGTTGTTGTTGTAGACGAGGTCGTTGAAGTCGGGGATCTGGTTGTTGACCGGGCAGCCGGGCGTGCCGGGCGCGACCGAGCCCGTGCCGTGGCAATAGGGAATCCCGCAATTCATGCAGCGCGCGGCCTGATCGCGCACGTCCTTCTCGCTCAGCGGTACGACGAATTCCTTGAAATCCTTGATGCGCTTTTCGACCGGCTCGTACTTCCGGTCGTGACGCTCGATTTCAAGAAAACCAGTGGTCTTGCCCATTTACCCCAACGCCCCAAAACTCTGTCTAGTCACTCGTCTTTGCGAGGAGCTTAGCGACGAAGCAATCCAGATGATTGAAGAGAGGATCGCTTCGAAGTGCTCGCAATGACGCGAAATTCCCTACGCCCCAATTGCGATCTTCGGTTCTTCCGGCTCGCGCGATTTCATTTCCTTCAGCGCGCGGCGGTATTCGACCGGCATCACCTTGCGGAACATCGGCAGATATTTTGTCCAGTTCTTCAGGATATGTTGCGCGCGTGCCGAACCCGTCAGCTTGGCGTGACGCGAGATCAGCACATGCAGGCGCTCGATATCTTCGCCGAGCAGGTTCTTGAACACATCGACGCGGCCATGTGCTTCGAGATCGTTCTGCATGCCGAATGCGGTCTCGTTGATCATCTCTTCCGACACGACCGGCTCAAGCTCGACCATCGCCATATTGCAGCGCTTTTCGAACGAGTTGTCCTCGTCGATGACGTAAGCGATGCCACCCGACATGCCGGCCGCAAAGTTGCGCCCCGTCTTGCCGAGCACGACGACGATGCCGCCGGTCATGTATTCGCAGCAATGATCGCCCGCGCCCTCGACGACGGCGACCGCGCCCGAGTTGCGCACGGCGAAGCGCTCGCCCGCGACGCCCTGGAAGTAGCATTCGCCTTCGATGGCACCGTACATCACGGTGTTGCCGACGATGATGGATTCCTCAGGCACGATTCCCGAAATCTTCGGAGGCCGCACGATGATGCGCCCGCCCGAAAGTCCCTTGCCGACATAGTCGTTGCCTTCGCCTTCGAGATCGAAGGTGACGCCGCGCGTCAGCCACGCGCCGAACGCTTGCCCTGCGGTGCCCTTCAGCGACACATGAATCGTGTCGTGCGGCAAACCGTTGTGGCCGTAGGTTTTCGCGACGGCGCCGGACAGCATCGCGCCCGCGCTGCGGTCGGTGTTGTTGATTTCAACCTCAAACTTCACCGGCGCGCCGCGGTCGATCGCCGCCTGCGCCTTTTCGATCAGCTTGCGGTCGAGCACCTGCTCGAGGTGATGATCCTGCGCTTCTGCGTGATAAATCTTCTGGCCGGGCTGCGCGGGCTGCTTGACGAATAGCTTGGAGAAATCGAGGCCCTTCGCCTTCCAGTGCGAAACGAGCTTCGACTGGTCGAGCATCTGGGTCTGGCCGACCATGTCCTCGAACTTGCGGTAGCCGAGCGCGGCCATGATCTCGCGCACTTCCTCGGCGACGAAGAAGAAATAGTTGATGACGTGTTCGGGCTGGCCGGTGAAGCGCTTGCGCAGCACCGGGTCCTGCGTCGCGACGCCGACCGGACACGTGTTCAGATGACACTTGCGCATCATGATGCAGCCCGCCGCGATCAAGGGCGCGGTGGCGAAACCGAATTCGTCGGCACCCAGAAGTGCACCGATCACAACATCGCGTCCCGTTCTAAAGCCGCCGTCGACTTGCACAATGATGCGCGAACGCAGACGTTCGCGCACCAACGTCTGATGCGTCTCGGCAAGGCCGATTTCCCACGGCGAACCTGCGTGCTTGATCGAGGTGAGCGGCGATGCACCCGTTCCACCCTCGAAGCCCGCAATGGTCACATGATCCGCGCGGGCCTTGGCGACGCCGGCGGCGACGGTGCCGACGCCGATTTCGGAGACGAGCTTCACCGACACCGCGCCGTCCGGATTGACGTTCTTCAGGTCGTAGATGAGCTGCGCGAGATCTTCGATGGAATAGATGTCGTGATGCGGCGGCGGCGAAATGAGACCGACGCCCGGCGTTGAGTGACGCACCTTGGCAATCGTCGCATCGACCTTGTGGCCCGGCAACTGTCCGCCTTCGCCGGGCTTGGCGCCTTGCGCCATCTTGATCTGCATCATGTCGGAGTTGACGAGATATTCCGTCGTCACGCCGAATCGTCCCGATGCGACCTGCTTGATCGCCGAGCGCATGCTGTCGCCGTTCGGCATCGGCTTGAAGCGGTCCGCTTCCTCGCCGCCTTCGCCGGTGTTCGACTTGCCGCCGATACGGTTCATTGCAATCGCCAGCGTGGTGTGGGCTTCGCGCGAAATCGAACCGAACGACATTGCGCCGGTGGCGAAACGCTTGACGATTTCTTTCGCCGGTTCGACCTGATCGAGCGGCACGGGTTTGCGCTTTTCGTCCTCGGCGGTTTTCACGCGGAACAGTCCGCGCAGCGTCAGCAGACGCTCGGATTGCTCGTTGAGGATTTTCGCGAAGGCGCGATAGCGTTCCTGCGAATTGCCGCGCGCGGCGTGCTGCAACAGCGACACGGATTCGGCGGTCCACGCATGATCTTCGCCGCGCGTCCGGTAAGCGTATTCGCCTCCGACATCGAGCGCGTTCTTGTAGACCGGCGAGTCGCCGAAGGCTTCGGCGTGACGGCGCGCGGTTTCTTCCGCGATTTCGGCAAGGCCCACGCCTTCGATGCGCGTGTGCGTGCCCGCGAAATACTTCGCGATGAAATCCGCCTTGAGGCCGACCGCGTCGAAAATCTGCGCGCCGCAATAGGACTGGTAGGTCGAGATGCCCATCTTGGACATCACCTTCAGCAAGCCCTTGCCGATCGACTTGATGTAGCGCTTGACGATTTCCTTGTCGTCGAGCTTTGCGGGCAGCTGATCCTTCATCGCGATGATGGATTCGAAAGCGAGATACGGATTGATCGCTTCCGCGCCATAGCCTGCAAGGCACGCGAAATGATGCACCTCGCGCGGCTCGCCCGACTCGACGACGAGGCCGACCGAGGTGCGCAGTCCGGTGCGGATCAGGTGGTGATGCACGGCGGCGCAGGCGAGCAGCGCCGGAATCGGAATGCGATCCGAGCCCGCCGCGCGGTCGGAGAGAATGATGATGTTGACCCCGTCGCGCACCGCGGATTCAGCGCGGCCGCACAGCTCCTCCAGCACCTGTTCGAGACCGGCCGCACCGAGGCCTGCATGGAACGTGGTGTCGAGTTCGCGCGACTTGAAATGATTGTCGGCGACATCGGCGATGGAGCGGATCTTCTCCATATCGGTGTCGGTCAGAATCGGCTGGCGCACTTCGAGACGCTTGGTTTGCGACTGGCCGTCGACATCGAACAGGTTCGGGCGCGGGCCGATGATCGAGACGAGGCTCATCACGAGTTCCTCGCGGATCGGATCGATCGGCGGGTTCGTCACCTGCGCGAAATTCTGTTTGAAATAGGTGAACAGCGACTTCGGCCTGCTCGACAGCGCCGACAGCGGCGTGTCGTTGCCCATCGAGCCGGCCGCTTCCTCGCCGGTCGATGCCATCGGCGTCATCAGGATGGTGATGTCTTCCTGGCTGTAGCCGAATGCCTGCTGGCGATCGAGCAGCGACAGGTTCGAGCGCATCGCTTTCGCGGGCACTTCCTTGATGTCCTCAAGGACGATCTGCGTGCCGTGGAGCCACTCGCGATACGGATGGCTCTTGGCCAACTGCGCCTTGATCTCGTCGTCGGGAATGAGACGGCCTTCTTCAAGGTCCACGAGCAGCATCTTGCCCGGCTGCAGCCGCCACTTGGTGACGATCTGCTCTTCCGGAATCTTGATTGTGCCCATCTCCGACGCCATGACGATGCGGTCGTCCTTGGTCACGAGATAGCGGGCAGGGCGCAAACCATTGCGATCGAGCGTCGCGCCGATCTGTCTGCCGTCGGTGAATGCAATCGCGGCTGGGCCGTCCCACGGCTCCATCAATGCGGCGTGATATTCGTAGAACGCGCGGCGTTCTTCATCCATCAACGGATTGCCGGCCCACGCTTCCGGAATCATCATCATCACCGCGTGCGCGAGCGAGTATCCGCCCTGCACGAGGAATTCGAGGCCGTTGTCGAAGCAGGCGGTGTCGGACTGGCCTTCGTAAGAGATCGGCCACAAACGGCTGATGTCTTTTCCGTACAGTTTTGAATGAACGGAAGCCTGACGCGCCGCCATCCAGTTGACGTTGCCGCGCAGCGTGTTGATTTCGCCGTTATGCGCGATCATCCGATATGGATGCGCGAGCGACCATGCCGGGAAGGTGTTGGTCGAGAAGCGCTGATGCACGAGTGCGAGCGCGGACTCGAAATCCTTCTCATGCAGGTCGGGATAATATTTGCCGAGCTGATCGGCGAGGAACATGCCCTTGTAAACGACGGTGCGGCACGACAGCGAAACCGGATAATATCCTGCGAGGCCGCGGTCGCGGCGCTGATAGATCGCCTGCGAGATCGACTTGCGCAGAATGTAAAGACGGCGCTCGAAATCGTTTTCGTCCTTGATGTCCTTGCCGCGCCCGATGAACATTTGCGCGCAATGCGGTTCGGTCGGCTTGACGGTTTCGCCGAGAGATTTGTTATCGGTCGGTACTTCGCGCCAGCCGAGCAGCTTGAGACCTTCGCTCTCGACCTGGTCGGTGATGATGCTCTGGATGATTTTGCGCCACGGCTTTTCGCGCGGCATGAACAGCGCGCCCACCGCATACTCGCCGGCATTCGGCAATGTGAAGCCTGCTTCCTTCGCCTTGCGTGCGAAGAAGGCGTGCGGAATCTGCACAAGGATGCCCGCGCCGTCGCCGGCACGCGGATCTGCGCCGACAGCGCCGCGATGTTCGAGATTGCAGAGAATGTTGATCGCGTCGGAGACGATCTGGTGCGATTTCTTGCCCTTGATGTTGGCGATGAAGCCGACGCCGCAGGAATCCTTTTCCAGCGATGGATCGTAAAGCCCGTGCGCGGACGGACGGTAGGTCCATTCGCGAGAGGGTTCGGGTTGAGTCAAAGCGGGGGTTGCCTGCGCACCCATCTCGGCTTCGTCACGCTCGAACTCCAACCCACTCATCGACTGTCCTCAAGCCTCATAGAGGCATTCTAGCTTCGCCCTTTTTGGCCGCAGCTTGGGCGGTCGCGGCACCCTCGATGAAATCCGCGCGGGATTTCGGGGCCTCCGCTCGCCAAAACGAGCCTAACTTAAGAAATCGCGGCCCGCAGTCGCCGTTCTGGCTGCCTCTGGGCCTTGCGCTTATTTCAGCGGTGCAAACGCTGTGCCGGTCGACCCCGGAAATTACGACAGTATTACTGTCCTACCGCCGAGACTGCCAAACTTTTTTCTAACACACAAGCGCATGGGAGTCCCTCCGCAGCCGCTGGCGGCGGGTGCGGAGGCAGGCCGACGCTGTCCAGCGCCTGCAGCAAATCTGCCGCCGTCCGGCCCAAGGTCGGCCCAAGGTCGGTCCAAGCGCCGCCAAAATCCGAAACGACGTTTTACGCACTTCGTCTCGGATTTTTGGGGATGTGTGTCATGGGAGAAACAAGGATGCGCATGATGACCGCAGTGTCGCGGCTCGGCGGGGCCGTTTTCGCAACAACTTTTTTGCTGGCAGGGTTTTCGGCCGCGCCCTCGAACGCGGGCGAGCGCTGGGATGCCTTCGTCGAGGATCTTCCGCCGATCCCGCGCGTGTCCATTCCGGACATTTCGATGCCGCGTGTCTACGTGCCGGACATCCGCTTCCGGTGGCGCCCCTATGGCGAGCCGGTTGCGGTCCGTTCGCCCGCCGTCGGTCCGTCCGACCCGCTCGCGGACCTGCCGCCTGAAGGCGGCGTCTTATCTCCAGCAGACATTGCGCTTGCTTTGCGCGCCAACGGCTTCTCCATGATGGGTCAGGTCAGCCGGCGCGGCCGCGTTTACACGGCGGCGGTACTGGACCGGCGAGGCGACGACGGCCTTGCGGTGGTGGACGCCCGAAGCGGCGCGATCATTCGCTTCATTCCAGGGTTCGCCGCCAATGCGCGGCTCGACGCAAAACTTGCCGAACTCTACGGCTCGCCCGGCGTTCCACTGGCCGGTCCCGACTTGAGTCGGGCACGAAAGCCCAAATCGTCAACTGCCGCGCGCGAGACCGCGCAGAAATTGGCCGCCCACACGCCGGACGCACTATCGCCTGCAGCGCGGCACGTGCCGCCAAAGCCTGAGGCGGTGAAACCCGTGGCCGAGGTTCAACAGCCGGTCGCTTCTCAATCCAACCCCGCCGATGCGCATGCGGAAATGAAGCCGGAGTCGTCCGCGCCGACCAAGCCGCCGGAGTTGAAACTCTGGCCGACGATGGCGATGCCGGACGTGCAGACGTTCGAGTGACGCAAAAAAAGCGCCCCGGGGCACCGGGACGCTTTCTCACTTAGAGATTCATTGAAGTCGCGGATCAGGCCGCGGCTTTCGCCGTCTCGTTCTCGATCACGGGCGAGGACTTCTCGCCGCCGCTGATCGGGATCACGCGTGGCTTCTTCGCTTCCGGAATCTCGCGGACGAGATCGACATGCAACAGGCCATTCTCGAGCGAGGCATTCTTCACCTGCACGAAATCGGCAAGCTGGAACTGGCGCTCGAAGGCGCGCGAGGCGATGCCGCGATAGAGAACTTCCGACTTTGAGTCATTGTTCTCGTTGGCGACTTTTTCGCCCTTGATCGTGAGGGTGTTTTCCTTCGATACGATCGAGATTTCATCTTTCGAGAAACCGGAGACCGCGACGGAAATTCGGAACTCGTTCTCGCCGGAGCGCTCGATGTTGTAGGGCGGATAGCCCGACGAGCCGTCGCTAGATCCTTGGCCGTTCGTCTGATCGAGCAGGGAGAACAGGCGGTCGAAGCCGATGGTGGAACGATGGAATGGGGTGAGGTCGAAAGTACGCATGTAGTCCTCCAAAGTTGAGCGACCGGCGCGTATGCATGCGTGGCGGATTCATCGCGTGAACCGCAAACGCCGAGCACAACGCGCCACTCTTTTTCAAAGAGCAGACAACCCGCCGGATTTGGCCGGGTTTTCGTTCTGCGTGCAGCCTAACCGGCCTGCACGAAACTGATATGGGAGGGTCGTCGCGACGTTCAAGAGGGTGTTTTGAGGCCGATTTAGTTGGGAAATTGTCATGGCCGGGCTTGTCCCGGCCATCCCGACCTCTTAGGCACTGTGCTTCATTCATCGAGGTCACCGGAACAAGTCCGGTGACGACAACTCGACCTCGATTTGCCGTCCGGTAATTTAGATGTCCCTCATTTCCATTCCCTCCAATCCCGTTCCGGAAGGCGCCATCACCGGCACGATCAAGACCAAGGACGGCGTCGAATTGCGCTTTGCGCGCTGGGAGCCGCCGGCCAACCGCAAGGGCACGGTCTGTGTGTTCACCGGCCGCGCCGAATCCATCGAAAAATATTTCGAGACGGTGCGCGATCTGCAGGCGCGCGGTTTCGCGGTGGCGACGATCGACTGGCGCGGGCAGGGACACTCATCGCGGCAGCTCGCCGATCCGCGCAAGGGTTACGTCTACAGTTTCGACGATTTTGAACTCGACGTCGAAACTTTCTTCGATCAGATCGTGCTGCCGGACTGTCCGCCGCCATATTTCGCGCTGGCTCATTCGATGGGCGGTGCCGTGATGTTGCGTGTCGCACATTCCGGCAAGCGCTACTTCGAGCGCATGGTGCTCTCCGCGCCGATGATCGACCTTCATGGCGCCAGCATGAAATTGCCCGTGCGTGTTCTGATCCGCGCTTTGCGATGGATGGGCATGGGCGGCAATTTCGTCCCCGGCGGCAATGCTGTGCTGATGGGAACATCGGGCTTCATCAATAATCCGGTGACCACGGACGTCGTGCGTTACGCACGCAATGCGGCGATCATCGAGGAGGATCCGACGCTCGGCATCGCTTCGCCGACGGTGGCGTGGGCGGACGCTGCATTCCGCGCGATGGTGGAATTTCGCGGCAACAATTATCCGGCGCGTATCCGTCAGCCGATCCTGATGCTGGCCGCGAGCAACGACACGATTGTTTCAACTTCTGCCATCGAAGAATTCGCCTATCATCTGCGCGGCGGCTCGCATCTCGTCATTGCCGGATCGAAGCACGAGATTTTACAGGAGCAGGATCGCTTCCGCGCGCAGTTCTGGGCGGCGTTCGACGCCTTCGTGCCCGGCACGCCGTTGTTCAAGTAATCGCCTGCAGCACGATCTCGCGCCGGTAACCGCGGCCATCGGCAACGCCTAGCGGCTGAGCCGAACCATCATCTCGCCGGCCAGATAGAACCCGAGCAGCATCATCGCAATCAGGAACCAGAATCGGAACGATTCCGCATCCATCCGCGCGCGCAGAACCTGGCCCAGATACATGCCGGCGAAGGCTCCGGCCATCGCAACGGCGCCCGGCAATGCGGTCGCGGCAGTGAGAAGTCCCGCGCCGGTGAGATTGAACGCGAGTGCGACAGTTGCGGTGGTGAAGAAAACGCCGAGCGCCTGAACCAGTTCATCCTTCTCCATGCCGATGGCCTGCATGAAGGGCATCGAGGGGATAACCTGCACGCCGGTCGCCGCCGAAATCACGCCGGTGACGAGGCCGACAATGCCGCCGATCCATTTCTCGTGCCGCGTCGGCACGCTGAAGCTCACTTTCGCGAGGCTGATGATCGCGTAGATCACAAGCAGAAGGCCGAGAACAACGGTGCCATAAGGCGCGTAAGGCCCGGTCATCAGACCTGCGCCCGAGAGGATTCCGATCACGGTGCCAACCATCAGCGGCCACAGCCGCCGCGTGATGTCGCGCAGATAAGGCCCGACGAAGGTTTGCCAGATGTTGGTGACGATCGCCGGGACGATGACGATGGCGAGCGCCTGCGCCGGTGCCATGCGCGTTGCGAGCAATCCCATCGCGACCGTCGGCAACCCAAGCCCGATCACGCCTTTGACGAAACCGGCAAGCAGAAACACGCCCGCAATGACGAACAGAAACGGATAATCCATCTATTTCGCCGCCAGCACCTTGAGCGCAGCCTCATGCACGCGCTTGTCGCCGGCTGCGACGATGCGGCCGCCTGTTTGCGCGGGCTTGCCGTCCCACGTCGTCATGATGCCGCCTGCGCCGCTGACGATGGGAATGAGCGCTGCGACGTCATAAGGCTTCAGTTCGGTTTCGATAATGAGATCGAGATGGCCGGCGGCGAGCATGCAATAGGCGTAACAGTCGCCGCCGTAGCGTGAGAGTTTCACTTCCTTCTCGACGCGGCCGAACTGCGCGCGATCCGTTTCTTTCATCAAACGCGGACTCGTCGTGAACAGAACGGCGTCATTGAGCGAGGCGCATTTGCGCGTCGAGAGTTTGCGCTTTCCCGACGGGCCGGCGTAGCGCGCGGCACCGTTGTCGCCGGTGAAGCGTTCGCCGATATAAGGCTGGCTCATCATGCCGTAGGCGGGCGAGCCGTTGTGCATCAGCGCGATCAGCGTGCCCCAAATCGGCATTCCGGAGATGAAAGATTTTGTGCCGTCGATCGGATCGAGCACCCACACATATTCGGCGTCTTCACGCTCGGCACCGAATTCCTCCCCGACGATGCCGTGCTTCGGAAAGTTGTCCTTGATCATCCGCCGCATGACGGCTTCCGCCGCGCGGTCGGCCTCGGTGACGGGATCGAGATCGCGGCCCGAGCCTTTGTTTTCGACGCTCAGGGATGTGCGGAAGAAGGGAAGGATGGTCTCGCCGGAGGCGGTCGCGAGGCGTTCGATGAAGGCGGTGAAATCGATGACCGTCACGACTGTTCCTCAGCGCAGTTGCGCGGCGACGGTGCGGTCCGTGCCCACCCGCATGGCCCTATAAGACTCTTGGCGGCGGGGCAATCGCACGCCGCTTGGGGCACGATTCCGCATAGAAAATCGGGTTCATTCTTTAACCGTTCGGTAGCGATTCGGGCGTCGAAGCGCTGGGTTTTCCGGCAGAATGAGAACAGTAGTTCATTTCTTGGGACCTCAGCGCGGCATTTTCATCTCGGCTTGAATGGCGGATTCAAATTCAACTATCTGATTTTTCTATTGATTTTTGCATTGTTGCCCGGAGGTCACTGCAATCCAGTTATGCGTTCCTGGCATACAAAATTCGGGAAATTTTCTTGATCTTGGTGCGGTGCGGTCGCATATTGTTGCGGTGCGACAACGCCTTGCGTTGTTGCTGCCCTCCTTGGGCGTTTCCTCCCTAGACTTGGGCCACTTGCTTTTGCGAGTGGCCCTTTTTTCTTGGGTAAAATCTCGCCGTGAATTTATTCGGCGGCTGCCTGGAACGGACCGAAACCGTCGAGCGGAATATCCGCCAGCGCATCCGCAAGTTTCACGAAATCGGCGGCGACCTGATCGAATCTCGGGCCGCGTTCGCGGCGACGCTCGTCCATGTAGACCGCGCGATTGAGTTCGAGCTGGATCGTATGCAGCCCGCTTGCGGGATTGCCGTAGTGCTCGGTGATGAAGCCGCCGGCATAGGGTTTGTTGCGTCCGACCGAATAGCCGATCGATTGAAACGTATCCTCCACCACATCCGACAGCAGCCGCGCGCAACTCGTGCCGTAGCGGTCGCCGATCACGATGTCCGGCCGCTTCGGCTCGTCGCGCGTGACGCCGACCGACGGCATCGAATGACAGTCGACGACGATCGCAAGACCGAAGGTTTTCTGAGTGTTGTTGATCAGGCGGCGGAAGGCGCGATGATACGGCTTGTAAAGTATCTCGATTCGCCGGAGCGCTTCCTCGACATCGAGCCGGTCGTAATAGATTTCCTGACCGTCGCCGACGACGCGCGGAATGGTGCCGAGCCCGCCGGCGACCCGCATCGAGCGCGTGTTGGCGAATCCCGGAAGGCGGCCGTTGAACATGCGCGGGTCGAGTTCATACGGCTCGCGATTGACGTCCACATAAGAGCGCGGAAAATTCACGCGCACCGCCGGAAAACCGCGCGCCGGAAGGGCCGCGATCATTTCGTCCATGAAGGAATCTTCCGAACGCGCCAGAGACGCGCGGTCGATGCGGGAAGCGCTAAGAAAATCCGGCGGGTAGGACGAGCCCGAATGCGGCGAATTGAAAATGATCGGCCCGCGCAGCACCTCGGGCTCGAAAATGTCGAACGGCGGCGGCAACTCCCCTTCGCCGGTTCTGTCCTTGAAATCAGTCATTGCCGCCCGCTGTTCTCAATCGCCGGACACGCTCGAATCGTGCTTCCTTTACGGCCCTGTGGGGCAACATAATTTGGCCCGAAAATCGCGTGTTTTCTCAAACCATATTGTCCGCAACCCTAGCGGGGTTGCCAAGCCTAAGTTCGCCTTCACCTGAAATTTACCCCTGTGAAGGCACATAGACGAACTGGAATAGCTCTCATTTCCCGGGATTTGACGACTTAATCGCCATGCACAAGATCCTCCTCGCCGAAGACGACAACGACATGCGCCGCTTTCTGGTCAAGGCGCTGGAGAACGCCGGTTTTCAGGTGCAGTCCTACGACAACGGATTGTCGGCCTATCAGCGGCTGCGCGAGGAACCGTTCGAGATGCTTTTGACCGATATCGTCATGCCCGAAATGGACGGCATCGAGCTGGCTCGCCGCGCCGCCGAACTCGATCCCGACATCAAGATCATGTTCATCACCGGCTTCGCCGCCGTCGCGCTGAATTCGGATTCCGAGGCGCCGAAAAACGCCAAGGTGCTGTCCAAGCCGGTTCACCTGCGCGAATTGGTCAGCGAAGTGAACAAGATGCTGGCGGCTTGAAACTTCTTATCCGCGCTATCTACTTTTTGTCATCACCGGGCTCGTCCCGGTGATCCCGATTGGTAGGGCACGGTGCCACGGAATTCGGGATGGCCGGAACAAGTCCGGCCATGACATCTAGCTGGAATCCGCCGCAAAGCTCGCGTTGGGCTATGTCCCGTCCTTGCGAAGGCAGTTTTGAGCCGATATAGGGACGCATTCCTGCATCGATGGACTTTAAGGGCGCGTAGCTCAGCGGGAGAGCACTTCCTTGACATGGAAGGGGTCACAGGTTCGATCCCTGTCGCGCCCACCATCGCTCGCTTTCAGTCGCTTCAGCTTTTCTGCGTCAGGACGCTGCGGTCCCAAACAGCTCCTTCTGCTGTTCGTTTGGCGGCGCAAGCGTCGGCGCGACGCCCTCGAAGCGCACCAGTTTCTCCAGCTCCGGCATCAGCACGACGCTTTCCTGCTCGTTCGGATCGGTACGCGCGATGACCGCGACCACGGGTTCTGTCGCGCTTGGATTGTAGGGCAGATGCGGCACGTCCGCCGGAATGTAGAAGTAGTCGCCGGGAGCGACGAGCGTGTGATGTTCGAGTTTCTCGCCATGATAGACGCCGGACGTTCCGCTCAAGGCGTAGATCGCGGTCTCATGCGTCGTGTGCTTGTGAGCGTGCGCACGCGAGCCCGGCGGGATAACGACGGTCTGCATGTGGATCGCCTTCGATCCTGCCGTGTCCGCTGAAATGCCGACATGATAGTCGAGCCCCTGTTTGCCTCTCACGCTGCCGGCGGATTTGACGAGATGGCCCTTCATTACGGTTTTGGATGTCATCGTGATTGCTCCCGACGCTGATCGTCTCGCGGAATCGCGAATTTGCCGACGAGTCTAACGCGCGGGACGCGGTTTCGGTTTGGCGCGCGTATCAAATTTATGTGTCGCGGACAGACGCGCTCTACCGCGCCCCTGATTTCTTCGCGACGATCTCTCCGAACACATCCTTATGCTCGTGCGGCGGTGCGCGCCAGTATTGCGGCGGGCCGTCTACAGTGGCACCGAGTTCGGCCGCGGCATGCCACGGCCAGCGCGGGTCGTAGAGAATGCCGCGCGCGAGCGCGACCATGTCGGCCTTGCCGCTCGCGACGATGTCTTCGGCTTGCTTCGCACCTGTGATGAGCCCGACCGCCATCGTGGTGACGCCGGCTTCTTTCTTTACGGTTTCGGCGAACGGCACCTGATAGCCCGGTCCGAGCGCGATCTTCTGCTTGGTCGAAACGCCGCCGGATGACGTATCGACCCAGTCGACACCGCGCTTTTTCAACTCCTTGGCGAAGGCCACTGTCTGCTGCACGTCCCAGCCGCCATCGACCCAGTCGGTCGCCGATACTTTGATGCCGACCGGCTTATGGGGCGGAAACGCCGCGCGCACCGCATCGAACACTTCGAGCGGGAAGCGCATGCGGTTCTCCAGCGAACCGCCGTATTCGTCGGTACGCTGGTTGGAAATCGGCGACAGAAACTCGTGCAGCAGATAGCCGTGCGCGTTGTGAACTTCGATGGCATCGATGCCGAGGCGTTCCGCGCGCTTGGTGGTTTCGACAAATGCGTTGCGGATGCGCGTCATGCCGGCCTTGTCGAGTGCAGCGGGTGCAGCTTCGCCGTCCTTGTGAGGAAGCGCGGAAGGCGCATGCGTCACCCAGCCGCCGCTATTTGCCGGAATGAGTTGCCCGCCTTCCCACGGCAGATGGCTCGACGCTTTTCGTCCTGCGTGCGCAATCTGCATGCCGACCGCGATGTTGGAATATTTTCGGATCGCGGCCATGATCGGTTTCAGCGCGGCTTCAGTGCGGTCGTCCCATAATCCCAGATCCGCGGGCGTGATGCGACCGTCGGGCTCGACGCCGGTGGCTTCGATGATCAGCATGCCGGCACCCGACAGCGCGAGGCTGCCGAGATGGATCATGTGCCAGTCGGTCGCGGCACCTTTGTCGGCGGAATATTCGCACATCGGCGCGATGACGATGCGGTTGGGAAGCGTGAGGTTCTTCAGCTTGATCGGAGAAAACAAAGCGCTCATGAAAATTTCCGGTGCGGATGAGATCAATCGGGGTCAGTCCCCGACCTTAATCTCATCCACGCGATCCGGATAGAACGCAACGTAATCCCTGATCTGCGCGACGGCGGGATATGGATGCTCGTAAGTCCACACCGCGTTCTTGCCGCGCTCGCTGAAGGCGATGCTGTAATAGGAGCAGTCGCCCTTGTAGGGACAGTAGGTCGAATGATCGGTGCGCGTCAGTTGAGTCATATCGACGTCGCTGCGCGGAATGTAATGCACCGGCGGATAGGAGGCCTCGCGCAATGTCAGCGACGCGCGCGTGTCGGCAATGATCCTGCCGCCGGCCTTGACGACAATGCGCGAAGTGCTTGGCGTAATGGTGATCGGATGGCTGGCGTCGGGCTGCTTGATGACCTTGTTCATGCGGCGTCCTCGAAATCGGTTCCAGCCGATATGGCTGTCGCTGCCTGCCGCCGCAAGCATCCGGTGCCGCGCTGAAGGAACAAAGCCGTGATCCGCACGTCAATGCGGCGTGTCAGCGTTGCGTAGGAGGCGTCATGGGTATCGACCGGCATGAGCATGAGCGCCGCAACTGGTAGTCCTCCGGCACCAAATCCAACCGGGAAATTTCGCGCGAGATCGCCGAACAACTCGACACGTCCATCGTGCCGGGTGACAATCCGGGCGATGATGCAATTCCTGCCGCGTCCGGAAAACGGGTGAAGCGTGAGAAAACTGATCAGTTTCGATGACGAGACCTATGCGTCGCCGCTCGATCTGCGCGACGCGCTGCGTAAAAGCGTAAAGGCTGCAGGAGAAAAGGGCGGCCGTCGTATCACCGACGTTCGCGGGCGAGTGCCGAAGAAAGCCGCACCCGCGCGCGCTCTAAAGCGCAAGGCGGGCTGATGGCGCAACCGTTCATCGTTTCCATTCCGCACAAGCTCGGCAAGGACGAGGCCGTCCGCCGTTTGAAAGCGGGGCTGGGCAGCGTCAAGAACCAGTACGGCCAGATGCTGCAGGTCAACGAAGAAATCTGGAGCGGAGATCGTCTCGCCTTCAGCATCACGGCGCTGAAGCAGAACGCCAGCGGCACCATCGATGTTGCCGAGGATCACGTGCGGCTGGAGGTGATATTGCCGTGGCTGCTCGCCGGAATCGCGCATGGAGCGCAGGCGATGATCCGCGAACGCGCCAACCGCATGCTGGAAAAGAAATAGCGGCCCGCGATTCGGCGGGCCGCTTCGTTGGTCAGCGATAGTAGTCGCGGAATGATCGCGGGCGTGCGCACGTTCATCTCAACAACGCGGTCAACGACGTAAGCGAACTCAAGAAAGCGTCTTAGTTTACGCCGCCTCGCAAGGCCCGCTCATCGAGCGGGCCTTTTTCTTATGCGCTGCAAAACAAATCGCGGTGTCCCGCGCTGGATTCCCGCCGCGTGCGAAGCTACGGTGCGCCTCCATCCGGAAGGCACTTCATGCGCAATTTCATCTCTCCGTCCCGCTCCATCGCGGTGGGCGAACGCGGCATGGCCGCGACCTCGCATCCGCAGGCGACGCTGGCCGCACTCGACATTCTGCGCAGCGGCGGCAATGCGATGGACGCGGCGATTGCGGCGGTCGCGCTGCAGGGCGTGATCGAACCGCAGATGACCGGAATTGGCGGCGATTGTTTCGTCCTGTATTCGCAGAAGGGCGGCGCGCCGGTTGCGCTCAACGGTTCGGGGCGCACGCCGGCGAAAACCGATCTCGCCTCCGTCGCCGCGCGCATGAAAGAGATTCCACCAACGGCGCCGGAAGGCGTCACAATTCCAGGCGCGATCGATGCGTGGTGCGCGCTCAACAAAGCGCACGGCTCGAAATCGCTGGAGGAAATTTTCAAGCCTGCCATCGATGCCGCCGAAAATGGTTTTCGCATCACGCCGCGCGTCGCCGCAGACTGGACCCGCAACCGTCCTCGGCTCGAGCACAATGCGAATGCGAAAGCGCACTATCTGCCCGGCGGCATTGCGCCATCGATCGGCGACAGGCGCGATCAGCCCGCTTTGGCCAAGACGTTGCGCAACATTGCGCGCAACGGGCGAAAAGCGTTCTACGAAGGCGAGGTTGCCGAAGAACTGGCGTCGGTGCTGCAGGCGCTCGGCGGCGCGCATCAGGCGTCGGACTTCGCCGCGCACAAGGGCGAGGATGTCACGCCGATCTCCGCAAAATATGCGGATCACGACATTGTCGAATGCCCGCCGAACGGGCAGGGTCTCGCCGCACTCATGATTCTGCGGATCATGGCGCATTATGACATCAAGTCGCTGTCGCCGGCAGATCGCGTGCATGTGCTTGCCGAAGCGAGCAAGGCCGCTTATCGGGCGCGCGATGTGTTTTTCTGCGATCCCGCATTCGGCAAGGTCGACGCGAAGCATTTTCTCTCCGACGGTTACATCGGCAGGCTGAGCGCCAAGATCGACATGAAGCGCGCGACCGCGAGAGTCGATTGGGACGACATCGAGCACACCGATACGGTTTACGTGACGGTGGTGGATCGCGATCTCAATGCCGTGTCGTTCATCAATTCGCTGTTCAATCCGTTCGGCAGCGGCATCTACGCGCCGAAGTCCGGCGTCCTGTTGCACAATCGCGGTTATGGCTTCCGGCTTGTTCAGGGCCATCCCAACGCGCTCGCGCCGAACAAGCGGCCGATGCACACCATCATTCCCGGCATGGTGATGCGAAACGGTCAATGCGTGATGCCGTTCGGCGTCATGGGCGGGCATTATCAAGCGACAGGCCACGGCAATTTTCTCTCCAATGTGTTCGACCTCGGCATGGACATTCAGGCCGCATCCGAAGCGCCGCGCTCGTTCGCATTCGATGGCGTGCTGACGCTGGAGCCGACATTCGCGAGAGAGATCGGCGACGATCTTGCCGCGCGGGGCCACGACGTCAAATGGTCCGAGTTGCCGCTCGGCGGCTGTCAGGCGATCTGGATCGACCGCGCGCGTGGCGTGTTGCTCGGTGCGACCGATCATCGCAAGGATGGCGTCGCGCAGGGATTCTAAGACAATAAAATCGGGAGGATCGCATGATCGATCTCAAGGCACTGCCGTTCGACTCCGACAAAATGCTCGCGGGTCTCAAGCCGTGGATCGAATGCGAAAGCCCGACTTACGACGCGCACGCCGTCAACCGCATGATGGATATCGCGGCGAAGGATCTCGCCGCGAGCGGCGCGAAGATCGACCGCATCGCGGGCCGCATAGGTTTCGGCGATTGCGTGCGCGGCACGTTTCCTCACGCGAAGAAAACCCCGGGCGTTCTCGTGATGGGACATTTCGACACGGTGCATCCGGTCGGTACGCTCGCGAAGCTGCCGTTCCGCCGCGACGGCGACACATGCTACGGCCCCGGGATCATGGACATGAAGGGCGGCAACTACGCCGCACTCGAGGCGCTGCGGCAGTTGCAGCGCGCGAAGGTCGAAACGCCGCTGCCGGTTACCTTTCTTTTTACGAGCGACGAGGAAATCGGCAGCGCTTCCACGCGCGAAATGATCGAAGCGGAAGCGGCGAAACATAAATACGTTCTCGTGCCGGAGCCCGCGCGCACCGAAGGCGGTGTGGTGACGGGGCGTTACGCGATTGCGCGGTTCAATCTCGAAGCGATCGGGCGACCCAGTCACGCCGGCGCGCTGCTCGCCGATGGCCGCTCGGCCATTCGCGTGATGGCCGACATGATTCCGGTGATCGATGCGATGACCACGAGCGACTGCACCTTCAGCGTCGGCGTCGTGCATGGCGGGCAGTGGGTGAATTGCGTGGCGAGTTCGTGCACGGGACAGGCGCTGTCGATGGCGAAAAAACAAAGCGATCTCGATGACGGCGTTAAGCGCATGCTTGCGCTGAGCAAGAAGGACGCGCAGGGCGGCGAATTCATCGTCACGCGCGGCGTCACACGCCCGGTGTGGGAGCCGGACGGCAAGACGATGGCGCTTTACGAAACAGCCAAGCGCATTGCCTCCACGCTCGGCGCCGATCTGAAACATTCCAGTGCCGGCGGCGGTTCTGACGGCAATTTCACCGGCGCGATGGGGATTGCGACACTTGACGGTCTAGGCGTGCGTGGCGAGGGATTGCACACGCTCAACGAACATATCTTTATTGAGAGTCTCGCCGAACGCGGACGCCTGATGGCGGGCTTGCTCGCGGAATTGAATTAGCCGCGCGCGGGTTCGGCTGCTCCCGGCAATTCCGCGCTTGCGGCGGCGGGCGTAATTTCGGTCTGCGGTTTCGTCGAACGCAGCGCCTGTGCGGTCATGCGCCGCACGGATGCTTCGGCGTCGCGTGCGATCTGCTTGCGGTCGGCATGCATGTCGTAAGCAATCGCCTCGCCCCAACTCACCGTGACATCGACCGCGCCGTTGGCGAGAACGCCGAGCAGATGCGGCACAAGATCCATGTCGCCGTACCACGCGACCTTGTCGCGCAACGCGCGCCCGACCGGCAATCCACCGTAGCGCACATAGGCCAGTGATACCGGCTGCACCACCACCTTGTCATGATGCGTGGCGTCGCCGATGACGTGATGCACCGAACCGATCAGTGCGGAGCGGAACGGCAGAATGCGGATGCCGTCGCTCGACGTGCCTTCGGGAAACAGCAATACGGCGTCGCCGCCGAGCAAACGATCCGCCATCGCGCGGGCATGGTCGCCGGTCTTGTGGCGGCGGTCGCGTTCGATGAAAATCGTGCGCTGCAGTCGCGCCAGCCAGCCGAACACCGGCCATGACTTCACTTCGGATTTTGCGACGAACACCAGCGGCGCGACCGCGCCAATCACCGAAATATCCGACCATGAGACATGGTTGGATAGAATGAGCACCGGCTTGTCGCGCGTCAGTTGCCCGACCTCCGTGATACGGATGCCGATGACAGCGCAATAGAGCCGGTGAAACAACACAGGCACATCGCGTTGCAGCCGGTTGCCCGTCACCATTCCGATGACGTGAAACGGCAGCAGCACCAGAAGAATGACAACGAGAGCGAGGAGAACGAAGACGGCGCGGATCATGCGGGTTTTGGACAGGCGGGTTGCAGCATCAGCTTATAGCGGCCGCACGCCAAAGCGCGCGCAAAAAAATGCGGCCCCGGCAGACTGGCGCAATGGGGATTGCGCATCATGTCGGCACCTGGGACCGCGAGAGCGCCGATGCGCGACGGGTGTGCGGATCGGACGCGCAGACAGGCTAGTCAGCGGATATAACAGCCACGTGACAGGGGCATTTTATCCACAGGCGGAACCAAAAGCGCGGCCCGGTACTTTGTAGCCGCTGATACCAATGATTTGCCAAGCCCAGTGATTTCCCGAAAGGACGCTCATGCCCACCTTCGTGTCGCCGTACCTGCTGCCGATCCTGATGCTATTGGCGTCGAACATCTTCATGACTTTCGCCTGGTACGGCCATCTGAAGTTCAAGGACTATTCGCTGCCGCTCGTCATCATGGTGAGCTGGGGCATCGCGTTCTTCGAATACTGGCTTGCGGTGCCGGCGAATCGCTGGGGCAGCGCGGTCTATACGGCGGCACAGCTCAAGACGATGCAGGAAGTCATCACGCTCGTGGTGTTTGCCGGCTTTTCGTTTCTCTATCTAAAGGAGCCGCTGGGCTGGAATCATGCGCTCGGCTTCGCGTTCATCGCGCTCGGCGCGTTTTTCATCTTTCACAAATGGGCCTGAACGATCAGCAGCGCTGCCAGCACGACGATGGCTGCGGTCAGCGATGCGGTGACGACGACGGTCGGCGATTTCATCGGCATTCTCCGGCGCGCGAGCTTTCCGCTCGCGGCGCGATGGCCGCATTGAATATGTAATGCGTGAAACGAAAATCGCGGCCGGTCAGCCGCCGATCGCCGTCGCGGCCATCACCCTGATCGAAAGCGCGGTGAGCGCCACGACAAGGCACAGCGACAGCGTCACGACCGCGAGCGAAGCTGCTGCGGCATTCGTCAAATTGAACGCGGCAATACGCGCCGAACGATTCTGAAATCCGGTTTCCAAGTCCTGCGAGCCAATCATGGCCGTCGATCCTTCTGTCGCGGCGAATCACCGCGCGAATCAAATGTGGCAGAGGCTGCTGTCAGGATTGCGGCGGCGCGCGCGTGCAAAATGGCGGAAGCGCGGCAAAAGAGTTAAGGATGTCTTAACGCGTGAATTTTAGCTGTGTTGTGGCTTTTCGGACTCGCGGTTGCGATCACGCCTTGATGGCGTCTTTAGCCCGCTCGACGGCTGCGAGCATCGGCACGAAGCGCGGCTCCTGTTCGACGCGCTTGAGCCATTTGCGCACCGAGGGATAGCCGGTGAGATCGAAATCGCATTGGTTGGCGACGTGCGTGTAACCGTACAGCGCGATGTCGGCGACCGTCAGATGTCCGGCCGCGAAATAGTCGTGGGTCTTGAGATGGTTTTCCATCACCCGCAGCGCCGCGTAGCCGCGCTCCATCCAGTCTTCCAGCGAATGGGTCTGCAGGTCGCGGCCACCCTTCACCAGCACCAGCCAGAAATACGCGGCGCCCACGCTCGGCTCCAGCGCGTGCTGCTCGAAGAACATCCACTGCAACGCTTCGGCGCGATCGATGCGATCTTCAGGCGCGAGCGGCGTGCCGCCGGCGACGTACCACAAAATCGCATTCGATTCGGCGAGGTAGCGGCCCTCCGCCACTTCGAGCAGCGGCACCTGACCGCTGGGATTCTTCGCGAGGAATTCCGGCGTGCGGCTTTCGCCGTGAAGAATGTCGACCTCGATGGCCTTGTAGGGCGCATCGAGCAGCGCCAGCGCAAGGCGGACCTTGTAGCTGTTGCCGGAACGCTGCATCGAATAAAGCTTGTACATAGACCGACGTTTCGCTTCCCCAATTTGAAGACAATGAGGTCGCGAACAGCCCGCCGCAAGGGCCGCGAACTGGAAATAGTCGAATTGCACCGCGCTGCGGTATTTTCGGGGAAGAATAGTTTCGGAATCGGCTTCGCCGAATCACGCCTGCGCGAATTTACGCGCTGCCCGTCTCACATATCCGAGATCGGAAGCCGCACGGCGAAGTGTGATCGCATAGAGCATCAGCATTGCGATCAGCCCAAGCGGAATGAATGTCATGTTTGCAATGCTGCGCGAGATCAGCGGCGCGATCCAGGCAAAGGCGAGAATGCTGATTTCAAACGGCTGAAAGCCGCGTGCAAAACCATGCCGCGTGAAAAAGGCGATGGAGACCGCCAGGACCACCATGTCGTAGTCCAGCATATAAGGCGTTGCGAGCAGGCTCGCGGTCGCAAGCGCCGACGCTTTCAATTCGAACGCCGCTTCGCTGCGCCAGAGCCAGATGATGCCTGCTGCAAGAACCAGCGCCAGCGAGATTTGCGCGGCATAGGCGGTTTCGATTCCGAAACCCCATGAACGCACGGCGGAGAAGATCGACTGGATTTTCTCCCAGCCGGTGCCGCCCTGTTCAAGCACGACGCTTTGGGTGAATGCGGTCGAGGCGAAGAAAGCGTGCCACACTTTCATACCGAGCGCGGCTGTCGCCGCGATCACCAACGCTGCGACGGTCGCAGCGGCGGCGGCAATGGTTATCCAGCGTTGCGAGACGAGCAGCGCCAGCGGGATCAAAACGCCGAATTGCGGCTTGTAGGCGAGCATGCCGATCAAAACGCCTGACAACCAAGGACGGCGATCCATCAATTGCAACGCGCTGCCGAGAAGCGCTGCCGTGAGAAATCCGTTCTGGCCGTGTCCGACATTGACGAACACAGCGGGGAAGGCGAGCGCAATCAGGAGCGTCTCCTTGCGCGGCAGAATCGCGCGCAGCACCGCGACATAGGCGGCGAGACTTAGCCCCAGCCAAAAAAACAATCCCCACGCATAGGGAACGGCGGCGACGGCGGCCGCGATGGCAAAAAAGAACGGCGGATAGTGCCAGCCGTAGAACGGCACATCGCGTCCGTCGAACACGGCCTTCTCGGCGGCATGCTGAAGCGCGGGCTCATAGGCATCCGCAGCGCGTCCGGCCCAGGCCAGTTGGCCCGCGGCATAAGGATCGGAAAAATCCGTGCCGATGGGTTTGCCGTTGCGGTCGATCATTCGATCCGACATCGCAATCCATGCGCCGAACCCGAGCACGCAAGCGGTGAGCAAAATCGCACAATAAGCTCGCGCGCGCTCGGCTGTCAGCCAGTCGCCGGTTCGCAACGCTGCTATCAAGGAACGCCAGAAATCGGCCATTTGCGCGCTTAACTTTATGAATGTTGCGCCGATCCTATGGCCTCGCTTTTAATGTTTCCTAAAGCGGATCGCGAGTTTTGGCCGTTGCGGCCTCTTGGGTTGCGATGCGGCGGAACGCGCTTTAGTGTGTGTTTGCTCGGCGCGAATTCGCGATTCCAAGCATACCCAACAGGAGAAAAAGATGCCGTTTCTGTCCGCTGCGCTTGACCGTGTGAAGCCGTCCGCGACCATCGCGGTGACGGATAAAGCACGTCAGCTCAAAGCCGCGGGCCGCAACGTCATCGGCCTCGGCGCGGGCGAACCTGACTTCGATACGCCGGCCAACATCAAGCTCGCGGCCATTCACGCGATCGAAGCCGGCAAGACCAAATACACGGCGGTCGACGGCATTCCCGAACTGAAGGACGCGGTGATCGGAAAGTTTCAGCGCGAGAACGGTCTGACCTACAAGCAGAGCCAGATCACGGTCGGCACCGGCGGCAAGCAGGTGCTCTACAACGCGCTGATGGCCACCTTGAATCCCGGCGACGAAGTCATCATCCCGGCGCCGTATTGGGTGAGCTATCCCGAAATGGTGGCGCTTGCGGGTGGCACGCCTGTCTCGATTGTCTGCACCGCAGAGCATGGCTTCAAGCTGCAGCCGCAGGATCTTGAGAAGGCGATTACGCCGAAGACCAAGTGGATCATCCTGTGCTCGCCGTCGAACCCGACCGGCGCTGCTTACTCGCGCGCGGAATTGAAAAAAATCACCGACGTGCTGGTGAAGCATCCGCATGTCTGGGTGATGACCGACGACATGTATGAGCATCTTGTCTATGACGATTTCGAATTCGCCACGCCCGCGCAGGTCGAGCCGAAACTGTTTGACCGCACGCTGACGGTGAACGGCGTGTCGAAAGCCTATTGCATGACCGGCTGGCGCATCGGCTACGCCGGTGGGCCGGAGCAACTCATCAAGGCGATGGCGACGATCCAGTCGCAGTCGACGTCGAACCCGTGCTCGATCGCGCAATGGGCTGCCGTCGAAGCGCTGAACGGTACGCAGGAGTTCATCCCGCAGAACAATAAGGCGTTCAAGGAACGACGCGATCTCGTGGTGTCGATGCTCAATCAGGCGAGCGGCATTTCGTGTCCGCGTCCCGAAGGCGCGTTCTACGTCTATCCGTCGTGCGCCGGCACGATGGGGAAAACTGCGCCGTCGGGCAAGAAGCTCACCAACGACGAAGAGTTCGTCACTGAACTTTTGGAAACCGAAGGCGTCGCGGTGGTACAGGGTTCGGCGTTCGGTCTTGGACCCGCGTTCCGCATTTCCTACGCGACCAAAACCTCGGATCTCGAGGATGCCTGCAAGCGTATCCAACGGTTCTGTGGAAACTTGCGGTAATCGAGAGCCGTTCCAGATTTTCCTCACGATGCCGTGACGATAATTCGAGAAAGCGCCATGTTTTTGACATGGCGCTTTCCTTTTGTCCGCGCGCATCAAGATTCAATCACCGGGGAGTCACGGTTCATGCGTATTTCATTCATCATCGGCGCAACATTCGCCGCACTTGCAGCCAGCGCCGCAAGTGCGGCGCAGTCGCGCGTTCAGGTCGGCACCGTCTCCTGCGAGGGCGGACCGAATGTCGGCTATGTCGTGGGGTCGATGACGCAGTTGCATTGCGTCTTCAACGCTCAGGGACGCAGGCCCGAGCCCTATTTGGCGAACGTGCAGCGCATCGGCATCGATGTCGGCATTACGGATACGACTGGACTTGCCTGGGCCGTGTTCGCGCCGACCTATCGCGTGGGCCCCGGCGATCTGTCGGGACGCTACGGCGGCTTCGGCGCCAATGCTGCGGTCGGCGTCGGTGGCGGCGGCAATTTGCTTTGGGGCGGATCGCAGAATTCCTACGCCCTGCAGCCGCTCAGCCTTCAGGGCCAGACCGGCCTCAACGCGACCGGCGGCATCCTCAGCGTCGAACTGCATCAGGAAGGCATCTATCCGCAGCGGCGCTATCATCGCCGTCGCCGCTAGGTCGAACGGCTCGATTTACAAAGGCCCGCGCGAGCGGGCCTTTTTGCTGTGCGGCATCGGACGCGGGAATTGAACATTCTTTTGCGGTGTGACTAGATGGATAGACAGATTCCATTTGCTGTTTGCGACCCGGAGATCGACCGATGCAGCGCATCTCGTTCTTTTTGATTTTTTCTCTCGCCGCTCTCGTTGTTTCGTTTGCCGACGCGAACGCGCAGTCGCGCACACAGGTCGGTGTTCTCGAATGCCGTAGCCCCGGCAGCGTCGGCCTGATCGTCGGCTCGGTGACGAATTTCGGTTGCGTGCTTCGCGTCACCGGACATCCGGACGATCTCTACACCGCGCGCATCACCAAGGTCGGCGTCGATCTTGGCATCACCGGCGAAACCGGATTGTCCTGGGCCGTCCTTGCGCCGACCGCGCAGATCGGGCCTGGCGCTCTTGCCGGAAACTACGCTGGTGTCGACGCGAGCGCGGCGGTCGGTGTGGGAGTCGGCGGCAACGCGATGGTCGGCGGATCGAACAATACCTTCGCGCTGCAGCCATTGAGCGTGCAAGGTCAGACCGGAATCAATGTCGCGGGCGGCGTGCAGAGCATGGAGCTGCGTCCGGGCCGCTACTAACCTGTTCAATGGCGGCAATGCCGGGCCGGCGTTGCCGTTGCAATCTCACCGCCGCCTCGGGAAAGGCGCGACCGTTTCATGAATCATCTCACCGTCGAAGCGAAACCGCCTTCGCCGTCAATCGCCGATCTGTTTCTGCCGAAAATCGTGACGGTGCTACGCGAGGGTTATAGCCTGCGCGATTTTCGCGTCGATGCCGTTGCAGGTCTCACCGTTGCTATCGTCGCGTTGCCGCTGTCGATGGCGATTGCGATTGCATCCGGCACGACGCCGGATCGCGGACTCTACGCGGCGATTTTCGGCGGTTTTATCGTGTCGCTGCTCGGGGGCAGCCGCTTTCAGATCGGCGGACCGGCGGGTGCGTTCATCGTTCTCGTCGCAGCATCGGTCGGCCGCCACGGTATCGATGGCGTTCTTCTCGCAACGATGATCGCCGGCGCGATCCTGATGATTGCGGGCTTTCTTCAGCTCGGTACCTATATCAAGTTCATTCCCTATCCTGTGACCATCGGATTTACCGCAGGCATCGCGGTCATTATTTTCGCAAGCCAGATCAGGGATCTGCTCGGCCTTACAATCGCCGGTAAGGAGCCGGGTGAATTGGTCGAAAAACTCGAAACGCTCGGCCGGGCCATCGGGACAACGAACATTTCCGCTGTCGCGGTCTCGATCTCAACGGTCGGCATTATCCTGGGCTTGAGAAAGTTTCGGCCGGCATGGCCCGGCATGCTGATCGCCGTCGTTGCAACCGGACTTGCGGCAGGGTTGTTCGCGCTGCCGGTCGAGACCATCGGCACGCGCTTCGGCGGTATCCCACAATCGTTTCCTCTCCCGTCGTTTCCCGTCGTAACGTTGGCGAAGATCAAGGCCGTGCTGCCGGACGCTGCGGCGTTCGCGCTGCTGGGTGCCATCGAGTCGCTTTTGTCGGCGGTCGTTGCCGACGGTATGACCGGCCGCCGCCACCGCTCGAACAGCGAACTGGTGGCACAAGGCGTCGCCAATATCGGCTCCGCCATATTTGGCGGCATTTGCGTTACCGGCACCATCGCGCGCACGGCGACCAACGTCCGCGCCGGTGCGCGCGGGCCGGTGGCCGGCATGCTGCATTCGGCGTTTTTGTTGGCGTTCATGCTGATCGCAGCTCCGCTGGCGAGTTACATCCCGCTAGCGACATTGGCAGGAGTTCTTACCGTCGTGGCATGGAACATGGCGGAGAAGCATGAGTTCGCCACGCTGCTGCGAACATCATGGGGTGATGCGGTTGTATTGCTTGCAACGTTCCTGCTCACGGTGTTTCGCGATCTCACCGAGGGCATCGTGGTCGGCTTTGCGCTCGGCGCGCTGCTGTTTATCCATCGGATGTCGCAGGTGACAGGTATCGAGAGTTACGCGCCGCTTGCCCTGGAGGACAAGGCGGATACCACGAACGGCGATCGCGAGCGTTACGACCCCGCGCTCGCGGCCGACCCGGACATCGTGGTCTATCGCATCAACGGCGCGTTCTTCTTTGGAGCAGTCGCCGCGGTAGCGACGGTGCTCGACAGGTTGTCCGGCTACAAGGCGTTGGTGATCGACTTCAAGGCGGTGCCGTTCCTCGACTCAACTGCCGCCAACGCGATCGCCCAGATCGCGCTCAAGGCAAGACGGCATGGCGTGCGGGTTTTCATCACCGGCGCGTCGCCGATGGTGCGGCGGACATTGCTGTCCTACGGCGCGCGACCGCCGCAGGCGAAGTATCGCAAGGATATTGCGACCGCTGTAGCTGATATCAAGACGCGAGCCGGATTGACGGCAACCGGCGCGGCATGATTTGACGCAGTATCCAACCGGAGCCGCCGTTATGCGCGTCACCCCTGCCGCCTGTCTCATCGGCTGGCCGGCCGCGCATTCGCGCTCGCCGATCATCCACAAATACTGGCTCAAGCAATTCGGCATCGATGGTGACTATCGCATTGAGGCGGTGGCGCCGGATGCGTTTGCCAGTTTCATCGCGGGCCTTGCATCGCGAGGTTATCGCGGCGCGAACGTCACCATCCCGCACAAGGAGCAGGCGCTTGCGCTGTCATCGCCGGATGAGCGTGCGCTGACGGTCGGCGCTGCCAACACGCTTTATTTCGATGGCGGGCAATTGCGCTCGACCAACACCGATGTCGAAGGCTTCATCGGCAATCTCGATGCGAGCGCGCCAGGCTGGGACAAGACGGAGGATGCGCTGGTGCTGGGCGCGGGCGGCTCGGCGCGTGCGGTCGTGTTCGGGCTGATCGAGCGCGGCATCAAGCGCGTGCATCTTGCGAACAGAACGGCGGCGCGCGCCGAGATGCTGGCCGCACAGTTCGGAAAAAAAGTTCAGCCCGTGGCGTGGGACAAAATCGACGGCGTGCTGCCGCGCGCGGGGTTGCTGGTCAACACAACATCGCTCGGCATGAAAGGCCAGCCGCCGTTGGACGTGAAACTCGATCTACTGGCGGACAATGCGGCCGTTGCTGATCTCGTCTATGTGCCGCTCGAGACGCTGCTTCTGAAGGCAGCAAAAAAGCGCAAACTAAAAACCGCCGATGGCCTCGGCATGCTGCTGCATCAGGCGGTGCGCGGATTCGAATTGTGGTTCGGCAAACGGCCGGCCGTCACGCCGGAATTGCGCAAGCTGGTCGAGGCAGATTTGCTAAAGTAACCCGCGCGTCAGTTGCGCTGGCTGCTCACGCGTTGGTGCTTAGATAATCCGTCAGCACGCGGCGGTCGATGTCCTCGATGCGGTTGACGCCGCAAAGACCCATCGTGACGCTCAGTTCCTTGCCGATCACATCGAGCGCGGTTTCGACGCCTTCCTGTCCGCCGGCACCGAGGCCATGGATATAGGCGCGGCCGATCATGCATGACTTCGCGCCGAGTGCGAGTGCGCGCATCACGTCCTGACCGGAGCGGATGCCGCCGTCAAACATGATTTCGGTTTTGCCGCCGACATCCTGAACGATCTCCGGCAGGACCGAGATCGACGAGGGGGCGCCGTCGAGTTGGCGTCCGCCGTGGTTGGACACGACAATCGCCTCGCAGCCGGTCTTCACGGCTTCGCGCGCGTCCGCGACATCGAGAATACCCTTGATGACGAGCTTGCCCGGCCAGATCGAGCGGATCCACTCGACATCTTTCCAGTTCAGCGAGGCGTCGAACTGCGAAGCGATCCACACGCCGAGCGAATTGATGTCGCTTTCCATCTTAAGATGTCCGGCGAGGTTGCCGAAGGTGCGGCGCTTGCCGCGCAGCACGCCCGCCACCCAGCCGGGCTTGGTCGCGAAATCGAACACCTTGCCGAGCGACCATTGCGGCGGCACCGTCATGCCGTTCCTGATGTCGGCGTGACGCTGGCCGATCACCTGAAGATCGACGGTGAGAACCAGCGCGCTGCACTTTGCGGCGACGGCGCGTTCGATCAGCGCTTTGACGAAGCCGCGATCCTTCATCACGTAGAGCTGAAACCAGAACGGCTTATCGACATTCTCCGCGACATCTTCGATCGAGCAGATCGACATGGTGGAGAGCGTGTACGGAATCCCGATTTTCTGCGCGGCACGGCAGGCGTGGATTTCGCCGTCGCCGTGCTGCATGCCCGTAAGTCCGATGGGCGCAAGGATCAAAGGCATCGTCGCCTTCTCGCCGAGAATTTTCGTCTCGAGGCTGCGCTGTGAAATATCGACCAGAATGCGCTGGCGGAATTTCAGCCTCTCCATGTCGCTGCGGTTGGCGCGCAGCGTTTCCTCTGCGTAAGAGCCTCGGTCGGCGTAGTCGAAGAACGCCTTCGGCACCTTGCGCATGTGAATCTGGCGCAAATCCTCGATGCAGGTGATGTTCTTCAACATGGCGTTTCCCCGTGCCGTCTTGTGTTGGCTTTTGCGGTCATCATCTATCATGCTTGAAGCCTGTGCCAACATCCGGCGCAATAGGGAGGCGGACATGACCGATAAGGACCGCGCATCGCACAACACCAAAAAGCCGGATGCCGAGAAGCGCAAACTCGACGATGCGCTGGAAGAGGGACTAGAGGAGACGTTTCCCGGCTCCGACCCGGTCAATGTCACCCAGCCCCCTCCGTCGAAGGGCGATCACCACATCAAACGAAAAGGCTAGGCGCCCCGCCACATCGATGCAGCGCGGGAACAGGCCCGGTTCCGGGACGTTATCCCTCCAAATCCCGCACAGGAGGGCTTAATGGCCGACGCAGCAACCAAGGCGAAAAACGAGAACAAGCCGAAAGACCCGGACAAGAAGAAGCTCGACGACGCTCGAAAAAGGCCTCGAAGAGTCGTTTCCGGCCTCCGACCCGGTAAATCTCACCCAGCCCGCGCCCTCCAGGCACGATCAGGACATCAAGCGCAAAGGCTGAGTCTTCAAAAACCAGAATTTTCAACGGGTTGAATACCGCCGGATCACGATCCGGCGGTAATGATTCATCATATTTTTTGAAGGAACGCACACCCCTGACGCTTTATAACCGGCACCTTGATAGAATTGGGGTGCCCGCAAGAGCAGCTTGAGCGCTTGGCGGAGCAGGGGAATTCATGGCTCGCAAATATTTCGGTACCGACGGCATTCGCGGCCGCGCCAACGGACTGATCACGCCCGAACTGGCGCTCAAGGTCGGTCAGGCTGCGGGGCTGGTGTTTCAGCGCGGCGATCATCGTCATCGCGTGGTGATCGGCAAGGACACCCGCCTGTCGGGCTACATGATCGAAACCGCGCTGGTGGCGGGCTTCACCTCGGTCGGCATGGACGTGCTGCTGCTCGGCCCGATGCCGACGCCAGCGGTCGCGATGCTGACGAAATCCATGCGCGCCGATCTCGGCGTGATGATTTCGGCGTCCCACAATCTTTTCGACGACAACGGCATCAAGCTGTTCGGCCCCGCCGGCTTCAAGCTCTCCGACGATGTCGAAATGCAGATCGAACAATTGATGGACGATAATCTCGACAAGCGCTTGGCCATGAGCGCCAGCCTCGGCCGCGCGCGGCGTATCGACGGCGTTCACGACCGTTACATCGAATTCGCCAAGCGCACGTTGCCGCGCGATTTGTCGTTGGATGGACTGCGCGTGGTCGTCGATTGCGCGAACGGCGCCGCCTATAAGGTCGTGCCGGAAGCGCTGTGGGAATTGGGCGCCGATGTGATTTCCATCGGCGTCGATCCGGACGGATTCAACATCAACAAGGATTGCGGCTCGACGTCGCCCGAAGCGCTGGTGCGAAAGGTGCGCGAGATGCGCGCCGATATCGGCATCGCGCTCGATGGCGACGCGGATCGTCTCATTGTGGTGGACGAGCGCGGACACCTGGTCGACGGCGATCAGTTGCTCGCGGTGATTGCACAGAGCTGGAAGGACGACGGCCGCCTCGCCAAGCCGGGCATCGTCGCGACCGTGATGTCGAATCTCGGTCTTGAGCGCTATCTGCATGCGCAGGGCATCGAACTCGTGCGCACGCCGGTCGGCGACCGCTACGTGCTCGAACAGATGCTCAAGCAGGGCTACAATCTCGGCGGCGAACCGTCGGGCCACATTATTCTCTCGGACTTCGCGACCACCGGCGACGGCTTCGTCGCGGCACTGCAGGTGCTGTCGGTTGTGAAGAAACTCGGACGGCCGGTGTCGGAAGTCTGTCACCGTTTCGAGCCGCTGCCGCAGATCCTGAAAAACGTGCGCTATGGCGCGGGCAAGCCGCTCGACAATCCGAAGGTGCAGTCCGCGATTTCCGCCGCCGAGAAACGCCTCAACGGCAATGGCCGCCTCTTGATCCGCCCCTCGGGCACCGAGCCCGTGATCCGCGTGATGGGCGAGGGCGACGACCGCGCCGTCGTCGAGGAGGCGGTCGATCTGATCGTCTCCGCATTGGGCCTTGCCGCAGCAGCCTGATCAATCCGGCAACGCTGCCATCGTCATTTGCGGCTGGTCGCTTGGCCGCCAAACCCGTATTTGATCCAGATCAAATTCACGCCTCGCCGGAAATTCCGTGAACAAGAACGTCATCGTTACCGAGGAAACGCTGGTTGCGCCCGTTGTGGTCGACGCCAGCAAGCCGAAGGTGCCGGTCAAGCCCGCGTTGGCTGTGCTTGGTGCGGTGAGCTTTTCGCATTTCCTCAACGACCTGATGCAGTCGCTGATCCCGTCGATCTATCCGATCCTGAAAGCGAACTACGCGCTGGATTTCGGCCAGATCGGTCTCATCACGATGGCGTTCATGTTCACGTCGTCGCTGCTGCAGCCGCTGGTCGGACTTTATACCGACCGCAATCCGCGCCCGTATTCGCTCGCGTTCGGCATGGCGTTCACGTTCGCAGGATTGATCTTGCTGTCGACCGCGCATCACTATCTGCTGATCCTTGTCGCGGCGGCGCTCGTCGGCACCGGCTCGGCGATCTTCCATCCTGAATCGTCGCGCATCGCACGGCTCGCCTCGGGCGGACGTTTTGGTTTCGCGCAATCGGTGTTTCAGATCGGCGGCAATATCGGCTCTGCGATCGGTCCGTTACTCGCAGCATTGATCGTCGTGCCGCTCGGGCAGGGCAGCGTCGCGTGGTTCTCGCTGGTCGCGGCGCTGGCGATTGCGATCCTGTTTCAGATCGGCCGCTGGTACAAGCCGCGCATCGTTCCGCGCAAAATTGCGAAGGCTGCGACGCATGCGAACGCGCTGCCGCGTGGCGTCACGGTTTTCGCGCTGACCATTTTGGTCGTCATGGTTTTTTCCAAGTCGTTCTATGGCGCGAGCATCGGCAGCTACTACACCTTCTACCTGATGCATAAATTCAATCTGCCGACGCAGACCGCGCAGCTTTATCTGTTCCTGTTTCTCGGCGCGAATGCGGCCGGCGTGTTTTTCGGCGGGCCGCTGGGCGACAGGTTCGGCCGCAAATATGTGATCTGGTTCTCGATTCTCGGCGTGCTGCCGTTCACGCTTGCGCTGCCCTATGCGGACCTGTTCTGGAGCGCAGTGCTCAGCGTCTTCATCGGATTCATTATGTCGTCGGCGTTTCCTGCCATCGTTGTGTATGCGCAGGAATTGGTGCCGCATCGCCTTGGCATGATTTCGGGGCTATTTTTCGGATTCACGTTCGGCATCGGCGGCGTCGGTGCTGCCGTGCTCGGCCAGATCGCGGATCTGAAAGGCATCGATTTCGTCTATCAGGTCTGCTCGTTTCTTCCGGCCATCGGACTGCTCGCAGTCTTTCTGCCGAAGATGAAACGCTCCGCGCACTAACGCGCGTAAATTTCCATCAACGTTTCGTTCATCACTGTGACGCGCAACGCGGTTGCACGTGCAAACGCGCGCATTCGCGCGTCGCAATTCTTAACGCTGATTAAAATTCACGGTTAAGAATTAGGGTTAAGTGCCGCTTAAACATTTGGTGCCATCGTCCGCCTGTGAGTTTTGTGAGTGAGGCCTTTGCGTCGTCTGCCTCACCGGACGAGAGGACCGAAAAATGCGTAGCGTAAAGTTCCTGATTGCCGCAGGGGCGGCATCGATGATTTCAACGGTTGCGCTGGCTGCCGACATGCCTTCGATCATGACGCCGCCGCCGCTCTACACGCCGCCGCCAGTCGCATGTTGCGAGGATTTCGGCGGATGGTACCTGCGCGGCGACATCGGCATGAGCAATCAGTCGGTGAAAAGTCTGTCCAACGTCCTCAACTCGGCGTCTGGCACGACCGTCAATCCGGTGTTCTACGATTTCGACAGCGCCATGACCTTCGGCGGCGGTGTCGGCTATCAGTTCAACAGCTGGTTCCGCGTCGACGGCACCGTCGAATATCGCGGTAAGTCGAATTTCCACGGCCTCGAAATCATCAGCAACGGCGGTAACGTCGTCGGTACCGACGAATATCACGCCAGCAAGTCCGAATGGCTGGTGCTCGCCAACGCCTATGCCGATCTCGGCACGTGGTGGTGCGTCACGCCGTTCGTCGGCGTCGGCGTCGGCACTTCGCGCAACGCGATTTCGAACTTCACCGATATCAACACGCCGAACGCAGGCGTTGCTTACGGTGCAAACTCGGCGCAGTGGCAGTTCGCTTACGCTGCCTATGCCGGCCTGTCCTACAAGGTCAACAACAGCTTCACCGTCGAACTCGCTTATCGTTATCTGAACATGGGCGATGGCATCAGCGGCGATCTCATCACCTATACCGGCGTCAACTCGGTCAACAATCCGACCACCTTCAAGACGCTCACGTCGCAGGACGTCCGTCTCGGCGTGCGCTGGTCGCTGCAGCCGACGCCATCGCCGGTCTATGCACCGCCCTTGATTCGCAAGGGCTGATCGAACCGGCACAAGGATTCGAAACGGCGCGAAGTATTCGCGCCGTTTTTCTTGACCAGACAACGATTGGTTAAGGTTAACGCGCGATGATCCGACATGGTTAAGCGTTCATCACTGGAGTTTTGAGATGCGTCGGTTGGTGGTTGTTGCATTCACGATGGCGGCGGCACAAGCCGCATATGCGGCCGACCTGCCGGATCTCACCAATCTGCCGATTTTGCGCGGACCCGTCCGCGACGGCCTGACGACTTCAACGAAGAACTGGAACGGCTTCTACGTCGGCGGCCAGTACGGCGTGAGCAGTACCAATTTCGGTACGGCCGGCGCTCTTTCGGCCCTGGACGCGCTTGCCGCCAGTACCTCGGTTGCCGCCGACAGCACGCTCACCGGCGCGCAGTCCAACGACAAGACGACCGCGAGCGGTTGGGGTGGATTTGCCGGTTACAACGCTCAATGGACCGACGCCGTGCTCGGTGTCGATGTGAACTACAATTTCGCCGGTCAGCAGGCTTCCTACATCGTCACTCCGTCGTTCACGACGGTCGTGACGGGCGGCAGCACCTACAACACGACAACGAGTGGCGCTGCGACGATGAAGATCACCGACTACGGCTCGGCACGGCTTCGCGCGGGCTGGGCCGTCGATTGCTTCCTGCCTTATGCCACGGTCGGCGTCGCGCTTGGCCGGGCCGATATGACGCGGGTTATCAACGTCAATGGCACTGTCGACAACGGCGGCGGTCCGGTGCCCTACAACGCAACCGGCGTCCAGACCAAACCCGGCGCATTCCTCTATGGCTATTCCTACGGCGGCGGCCTCGACCTTGCGCTGTTCAAGGGGTTGTTCATGCGCGCCGAAGTCGAAGTCAATCGATTCACGACGGCGTGGGGCATGGACGCGACCGTGACGTCCGCTCGCCTCGGTGCCGGCTACAAATTCTGATCCGATAGATATCTACCGCACTGGTTGCGCTTGACGACAAGCGCGGTGCTTGATCGACTCGCCTTCATGTGAAGGAGCAGCTCGATCATGATGATTTATGGCGACTCCAATTCCGGCAATTGCCTGAAGGTTAAATGGGTCAGCGATTATCTGTTGCTGCCTTACGACTGGATCGAAGTCGACACCATGAAGGGCGGCAGCCGCACGCCGGAATTTCTCAAACTGAATGGCGCAGGACAGGTGCCGGTTGCGATCCTCGATGACGGGCGACCGCTGGCTCAGTCCAACGCGATCATCCGTTATCTCGCGCGCGACAGCGATCTCATCCCGCAAAGCCCGTATCTCGCTGCGAAAATGGACGAGTGGCTGTTCTGGGAACAATACAGCCACGAGCCCTTTATCGCGGTGTGCCGTTTCCAGATGGTCTATCTCAAGAAGTCTCTGGGCGACCTCGACCCCGACAAGGTCAAGCGTGGTTATTCGGCGTTGGCTCTGATGGAGCATCAGCTTCACAACACGCAGTTCTTGGTTTGCAGCACCATGACGCTCGCCGATGTCGCGCTGCTCGCCTACACGCGCGTTGCGCATGAAGGTGGCTTTCATCTCGACGGCTATGCGTCGGTAAGGCGCTGGATCGCCGCGTGCGAAAAGACGCTCGGCCTCTGACGCGATAGCGATCCGCGCATTCCGTCTGTCCGATGCGCAGGGTAGGGTGAGCCGTCTCGTACAAGAGAGGCTCGCCATGTTGACTGTCCAGCCATTGACTGCCGCGGGCGTCCTGCTCGCCACCGCCGCGACCGATGCCGTCTATGTCATGTTTACCTCAGCCGTCGTCGCCCGAAAGCGCGTGCCGGCCGCGACGTGGAGCAGCGTCTGGTACGTGCTCTCGTCCTACGCGGTCATCAGTTACACGGAGAATTGGATCTATGTGGCGTTTGCCGCGATTGGCTCGTGGATTGGCGCATTTCTCAGCATTACGTTCCAGGGCCGCCCACCGGGCGGTTCTCCCGTGGGTGCTTCACCCGAGTAAGCCATTGTTAAGCGGCGCTTCCTTCCACGCATGCCGGATTTGCGAATTTCGGCAGACGAAGTTTCTTGACGGAATCGGCTCTTTTCCCTATTCACGGCGGCGGGACACCTCCCCCCAACGGGAGGCTTACTATCTGGAAGGATAGATTATGACTGTAGCGAAGCCCGCTTCGCGGCCGACTGTGCCGCATTTTTCCTCCGGCCCCTGCGCAAAGCGCCCCGGCTGGAACTCACAAAATCTCAAAGACGCAGCCCTCGGCCGTTCGCATCGCGCGAAGGTCGGCAAGGTCAAGCTGAAACTCGCGATCGAGACGACGCGCGAGGTACTTGAAGTCCCCGCCGATTACAAGATCGGCATCGTGCCTGCGTCCGATACCGGCGCCGTTGAAATGGCGCTGTGGTCGCTGCTCGGACCGCGTCCCGTCACCATGATCGCATGGGAATCTTTCGGTGAAGGATGGGTCAGCGACGTCGTCAAGGAATTGAAGTTGAAGGACGTCACCAAGCTCAACGCGGGCTATGGCGACATTCCTGATTTGAGCAAAGCCGATCCGAAAACCGACATCGTGTTTACCTGGAACGGCACGACCTCCGGTGTGCGTGTGCCGAACGCGGACTGGATCAAGGCCGACCGCGAGGGTTTGACGATCTGCGACGCGACCTCGGCTGCTTTCGCGCAAAAGCTCGACTGGCCGAAGCTCGATGTCGTCACCTTTTCTTGGCAGAAGGCGCTCGGCGGCGAAGCCGCGCATGGCATGCTCATTCTGTCGCCGCGCGCCGTCGCTCGCCTTGAAGCTACAATCCGCCGTGGCCGCTGCCGAAGATTTTTCGCATGACCAAGGGCGGCAAGCTCAACGCTGGAATTTTCGAAGGCGAAACCATCAACACGCCGTCAATGCTGTGCGTCGAGGATTATCTCGATGCGCTGAACTGGGCGAAGTCCGTCGGTGGATTGAAAGCGTTGATCGCGCGCGCAGACGCGAACACGAAAGTGCTCGCCGACTGGAAGGCGAAGACGCCGTGGGTAGATTTTCTCGCCAAGGATGCGGCGATCCGTTCCAACACCTCGGTGTGCATGAAGATCGTCGATCCCGCCGTCACCTCGCTGTCGGCTGACGCGCAGGCGGACTTCTCCAAGAAGCTCGTCGCGCTCGTTGAGAAAGAGGGCGCCGGTTTTGATTTCGCGCACTACCGCGATGCGCCTGCGGGCCTTCGCATCTGGTGCGGCGCGACCGTCGAATCCAAGGACGTCGAAATCCTCACGCAATGGATCGACTGGGCCTTCGCCGAAACCAAAGCCTCGCTCGCGAAAGCGGCCTGACGTTTTATCCGGGGCGATTGATCGCCCCGGAGTTTCTCACAATCTAAAATTCAGCATCCGGACCGCGCGAGCGTTCCGTGGACACAGGACATACTTCGATGAGCAAACCCAAAGTTCTCATTTCCGACGCGCTGTCTCCCGCCGCCGTGCAGATCTTCAAGGATCGCGGCGTTGAAGTCGATTTCCAGCCGGACCTCGGCAAGGACAAGGACAAGCTCGCCGAAATCATCGGCAACTATGACGGTCTCGCGATCCGCTCCGCGACCAAGGCGACCGCGAAGATTCTCGAGAAAGCGAAGAATCTGAAGGTCATCGGCCGCGCCGGCATCGGCGTCGACAACGTCGAGATTCCCGCCGCCACGGCAAAAGGCGTGATCGTGATGAACACGCCGTTCGGCAATTCGATCACAACAGCCGAACACGCCATCACACTGATGCTTGCGCTGGCGCGCGAGATTCCTGCTGCCGATGCATCCACGCAAGCCGGCAAGTGGGAAAAGAACCGCTTCATGGGCGTCGAGATCACCGGCAAGACGCTCGGCATTATCGGCGCAGGGAACATCGGCTCGATTGTCGCGGATCGCGCGCTTGGCCTTCGCATGAAGGTGATTGCGTTCGATCCGTTCCTGTCGCCGGAACGCGCCAAGGATATCGGTATCGAGAAGGTCGATCTCGATGAACTTCTCAAGCGCGCGGATTTCATCACGCTGCACACGCCGTTGACCGACAAGACAAAGAATATTCTTGACGCTGCGGCGCTTGCGAAAATGAAGAAGGGCGTGCGGATCATCAACTGCGCGCGCGGCGGCCTCGTCGATGAGGCAGCTCTTGCGGCCGCGCTCGACTCCAAGCACGTCGCGGGCGCGGCCTTCGACGTGTTCATCGAGGAGCCGGCCAAGGCGAACGTCTTGTTCGGCCGTCCGAACGTGATCTGCACGCCGCATCTTGGTGCATCCACCACTGAAGCGCAGGAAAACGTCGCGCTTCAGGTCGCCGAACAGATGTCGGATTATCTCCTGACGGGTGCGATTTCCAATGCCGTGAACTTTCCCTCGATCACGGCGGAAGAAGCGCCGAAGCTGAAACCATTCATCGAGCTTGCCGAAAAACTTGGCTCGTTCGCAGGACAATTGACCGAAACCGGCATCATGAAGGTTCAGATCACTTATGAGGGCGCGGTCGCGGGCATGAAGATCAAGGCGCTGACCTCTGCCGCACTGAGCGGCTTGCTGCGTCCGATGCTCGGCGACGTGAACGTCGTCTCCGCGCCGGTCGTTGCAAAGGAACGCGGCATGATCGTCGATGAGATCGCGCGCGCCGCGCAGAGCGACTACGAAAGCCTCATCACAGTGACCGTGACGACCGAACGCCAGGAGCGTTCGGTGTCCGGTACGGTCTACGCCGACGGCCAGCCGCGCCTTGTCGACATCAAGGGCATTCGCATGGATGCGGAATTCGGAAAGTCGATGATCTACATTACCAATGAGGATAAGCCGGGCTTCATCGGCAAGTTCGCCTCGCTGCTCGGCGATGCGAAAGTCAACATCGCGACGTTCCATCTCGGCCGCAACAAGGCGGGCGGCGATGCGATCGCGCTCGTCGAAGTGGACGGAGAAGTGCCCGCGGAAATTCTGCCGAAGGTCGCAGCGCTGCCGCAGGTCAAGCAGGCGAAGGCGTTGAAGTTCTGATGCGCTTGTGTCAAAAGGCCGCCCGCTTGAATGGGCGGCCTTTTGTTTTCATCGTTGTTCCCCTGTTGCGGCAATCACATCAGCGACCAGCCGCGACACGCCAACGATGTCGTATTGATTGCCGGAAATTCCGAAGCGCGCAACCACGAGATTCTCGGACGGGATTACAATCACATACTGGCCCATTACACCGCTGGCATAGAACGCGTCGCGCGGCATGCCAAGGCTCGTGCGATAATTCGCGCCCTTGCTGTTGCCGTGATTGGTCCAGAACCCCGCACCCATGCCCACCCACGCGGCAGAGGTCAGCGTTGACGAATATTTCACCCAGCCTTCGGGCAGGATTCGTTTACTGCCGATCACGCCGTCATTGAGATAGAGCAGTCCGAACTTCGCCCAATCGCGCGCGGGCGCGAGCATCTCACTCGATCCCTCCGGCGTGCCGGTGGCGTCGAACTCTATTGTCACGTTGCGCATGCCGAGTGGCTCGAACAACTCGCGCCGGGCGAATGCCAGGACGTCCGCCGCATGTCCGCCGGTCGCGTCGCGGATCAGCCGTGAAAGAATAAGATAGTTTCCGTCGTGATAATTCCAGACGGTGCCTGGCACTGCTTCGATTTTCGCGCGCTCGGCGAATCCGGCCATGTCGCTCTCGGCGAATTTCATTCGATTGACCGGATCGAACGCGCTGAGAAGCGAGGCGTTGAGCGAGCTTCCCATCGCAAGGCCGCTTGTATGGCGAAGCAGATGATCCACCGTGATGGCGTGATGTGGATCGTCCGGGTTGCTCCACGCTGCAATCGGCGCGGGCTTGTCCACGGCGAGCTTCCCGTCGCGAACGAGAATACCAATCAGCGCACTGGTGACGGATTTCGTCGCAGAGAATCCGAGGATCGGCGTGTCCTTGGTGTAACCGGGCGCGTAACGCTCGCCGACAACCTTTCCATTCTTGACGATCACGATTGCCTTGGTTTGGCGATAGGGAGGTTGTTCGTTTTCCTTGAACGCACGATCAAGCGCGTCACACAGATTTGGATCTGAAGGCTCGACGATAGAAGCACTGGCAATATCCGGTAAGAACTGCGGCTGCGGCGCTCCGGCCGTCGGCAGCGAGGCATCGACCGGCCTTTCGCCGTGAACGAGCATGCAACCTAGACCATCGCGATACATCGCGCGGCTCTGGATGCCGCCGAGCAATGTGGCTGTTACCTGACGACCCGTTCTGTCGACGTTGACGCCGATGGCCCATTCAATCAGTCCGACACCCGGCATGGCGCCAATCGTATCCGACAACAGCCGGTTGGGATCGACGCCGGACACGAACGTGCCAGAGCAAACGACATTGGCGATGAATCCGGTTGCCACGCGGGGCGCGTCGTTCGCCCAAGCCACCGCTGTCAATGCCGTGCCCGATGCAGCCAGCGCTGCAGCCGCTATGATTCCAATTCGTTTCATGACCTGCTTTCTGTCCATCGCACCCTGAGCGGTGCGCGAACCACAAAGCGCAGTAAAGTCCAGCCGTCTCACCGAATTTGAAAATCAATCAGGCTGATTTCCATAGCGGGTTGGCCGATTTCGGAATTGGGTACGAGTCGGCTAGACAGCCGTCGTGCTCATGCGGCGATATTCGGTCGGCGTCACGCCTGTTCCCGTTTTGAAGGCACGGTTAAAGGGGCCGAGCGACTGAAATCCCGTATCGAGGGCAATTGTCGTGACCGGCACTTCCATCTGCGCAGGGTCAGCCAACGCCGCCTTGGCTTCTTCGATCCGGTAGTTGTTGAGGAAGACGTTGAAGTTGCGATGGCCGAGCTTTTGGTTGATCAACCGTCGCAATTTGTATTCCGGCACGCTCAGGCGCGCCGCGAGCATGCCGATCGTGACGCCTTCGTAGCGATAGATTCGTTCTCCCGAAATCAGCCGATCGAGCGCATCGACCAGATTTCGGTCGGTACCGTCAATCGACAAATTGCTATCGCGCGTCTGCGCCCCGCGCTGCGAACCTGTGGCGAAAACATCTTCTCCCGCCGCGCGTGTCAGCGACCATACGACCGAGATCACGATAGCGGCAAGCATCGTAGCATTCACCACGCTGACGAGCAGCGGCGGATTTTCGCCATGCAAGTATAGCTGCATCGCGCTGTTCATCACGCCGTAGAATGCGGTGGATGCCACGATCAGTACCCGCACGTGCCGGCGGCCCTCCACGAGATCGGCAGACCATGATGAAATCGTCTGTACGACGGCCAGCGCGATGAACGCCAACGCAATCAAACTTAAAGCAGGTGCGACGATACTGGCGGCGTCAGAATGTTGCGGCACCAGCCAGATGCAGTTGACGAGGCTTGCGGCAATCAGCGCGATCCATGCCACGGCGTGCCACCAGTGCAGCGAAAATTCGTCGTCGAAAAGCGCGCGGGTAAACAGCCAGAACACGACGACGTTGCCGGTAGAGATCGCGATCAGAATCGCGTGCCACCAAGTGACCGGCGCTCCAAACCCTGCCATCGAACTGATCGCGAAGGCAGCCGTTCCGATAGCAAAACCCGAAGCAAGCCGGCCCGCGGTGACGCGGCCGAAGTCGCGCAGCATCAAAGCGGCCAGAAGAATCAGCAGGGCCGCCGTGCCTGCGCGAAATGCGAAATCGATCGTTGCAAGCTGCATCGGGCATTCCGGCTGTAGATCGTGTAACGCGAACGATACTACAGCCGCTGCAACGCTCACGCCAGCGGCGGTTCTCCGAGCGGCGGCGCGGTTTCGGCGGCTGAAGCCTGCCGCGAGGCAATGAAGATTCCTGCGAGCACCAGCGCGTAGCCGATCAGGTGAAACAGCCGCAGCGCTTCGCCGAGAAACAGAATGGCCATCACCGAGCCGAACACCGGCACGAGGTGAAAGAAGGGTGCTGCACGATTGGGCCCGATCAGCTCGATGCCGCGATTGAAGAACAGATACGCCAGCGTCGATGGAAAGATGATGACGTAGACGACGGCGAAAATGCTTTGCGCATCGAACTGCAGCGTGAAGCCGGTCGAGATTTCCCACACGGTGAAAGGAAGCAGCAGCAGCGCTCCGCAGCCGGTCGTGAATGTGATCAGTGACAGCTGATGAATTTTCGGCCGGCGCGGCATCAGCGCCGAGTAAATGCCGAATACCAAGAGCGCGCCCATGAACATCAGGTCGCCCTTGTTAAATTCGATTTCCTTCAATGCCGCGAAATCGCCGCGCAGAATAATGACCAGTACGCCGATCAGCGAAATCGCGATGCCGATCGTTTGCGCGAGCGTCAGCCGAACGCCGAACAGGATCAGCGACCACAGCGCCACGAACAGCGGCCCTGACGACTGGATCAGCAGCGCGTTGAGCGCCTGTGTATATTGCAGCCCCCAATAGGACAGCGTGTTGTTGGCGGCAAAGCCGGTGGCGGAGAGCACGACGAGCAACGGAATATGTTTGCGCATGGTGCGCCAGTCGCGTGGCAGATGCGGCCACGCGAACGGCAGCAGCATCACGAATGCGCCGGCCCAGCGGATGCATGACAGCGTCACCGGCGGAACATGTCCCGCGACGAAGCGCCCGAGCACGATATTACCGGCCCAGAACAGCGACGTCAGGCTGAGCAGCACATAAGGCTGATCGGCGAGGCGGCCAATGAACGAGAGTTTTGCGGGAGAATCGGCGGAAATCGTCATCTGAATTGTCTTGCGTGATTTGTGCAAAATCACCGTGGCTACACAACCGACAATCCAAGATTGCTCGGTTGCGTCAGGCGGGCAGCACTATGTCACTGTGATGTAACTTTTAAGTCGGCGCGGCAGGTTCGACCGGATTGCCGCCACTTGTCGCCGATGCGCGCCGTGCAGCGATGTAGACGCCGGTCAGCACCAGCGCGTATCCGGCGATGTGGAAGAGATGCGGCCGTTCGCCGAGAAAGGCGATGGCGAGCACCGAGCCGAACACCGGGATCAGATGAAAGAAAGGTGCCGCGCGGTTCGGCCCGATCAGTTCGATGCCGCGATTGAAGAACAGATAGGCGAGCGTCGAGGGAAAGATCGCGACGTAAACGAGCGCCGCCATTGTTGTTGCGTTCACCGTCATATATTCGCCGTTGCCGATTTCCCATGCAATCAGCGGAATGATGAAGAGCGCGCCGCATCCGGTCGTGAAAGCGAGAAACGACAACGGATGAATCAGTGGGCGCTTCGCAGCAAGCGCCGAGTACAATCCGAAAATAATCAATGCCGTCGTATATCCGATGTCGCCCTTGTTGAATTGGATGCCCGAGAGTGTCTCGATGTCGCCGCGCAGAAGAATGACGAGCACGCCCATCATCGAGATTGTAATGCCGATGGTTTGCGCCCAGGTAAGCCGGACTCCGAACAGGATAAGCGCAAACAGCGCGACAAACAGCGGTCCGGTCGATTGCAACAGCAGCGCGTTCAGCGCCTGCGTGTATTGCAGGCTCCAATAGCCGAGGCAGTTAAACGTTGTGATGCCGGTGAACGACAGCACCATCATCAGCACGATCTGCTTGCGGATCGCGGGCCAATCCTTCCGCAGATATTTCCACGCGAATGGCAGCACGATGAGAAAAGCTGCACTCCACCGAATGAACGAGAGCGTCATCGGTGGGATTTTTCCGGCCACAAACCGGCCGAGCACGACATTGCCTGCCCAGAACAGCGAGGTCAGCGACAGCAGCAGATAAGACTTGCTCATCAGCCAGGATGTCGGAGACGAGTGCGCGGATTGCGTGACTGGGGGCGTCATTTGCTGGATCGGCAAGAGGGCGGGACGAAGCGGTGACAACGCACAAAATTCATTCGCGATTTCAGCCATTTGCGAGAACATTACGAAGCGCGTCAACACCCGTTCTTGCTTGCGTCCCATGCGTGCATCCGTTATCCGATGTTACGCCCAGATGAAGGGCGGACCTGCCGCAAGCCGCCGGGTTCTGAGCTTGATCTGCGGGTCCAGGAGACCGTCTCGAAATGGCCAACGTGGTTGTCGTCGGCGCCCAATGGGGCGACGAGGGAAAAGGCAAGATTGTCGATTGGTTGTCGGAACAGGCCGACATTGTGGTTCGCTTTCAGGGCGGACATAACGCCGGTCATACGCTGGTCATCAACGGAAATACCTACAAGCTCGCCTTGCTGCCGTCGGGCGTGCTGCGGCCCTCGAAGCTGTCGGTGATCGGCAACGGCGTCGTCTTCGATCCGCAGGCGTTTATCGCCGAGCTTGAAAAGCTGCGCGGGCAGGGCGTCTCCATCACGCCGGACAATCTCCGCATCGCCGAAAACGTTACATTGATTTTGCCGCTGCATCGTGAGCTGGATGCGATTCGCGAGAACGCAGCGAAAGCGAACGCGATCGGCACGACGCAGCGCGGCATCGGCCCGGCCTACGAAGATAAAGTCGGCCGCCGCGCCATCCGGCTGATGGACCTCGCCGATCCGCAAACGTTGCCGCACAAGATCGACCGCATGCTGGCGCATCACAATGCGCTGCGGCGCGGTCTCAGCCTTCCCGAAATCGACGGCAATGCCATGATGAAGGATCTCATCACGATCGCGCCGCAGATTTTACCGTTCGCGGATTCGGTGTGGAATCTGCTCGATCACAAGCGCCGCGAAGGAAAGCGGATTCTGTTCGAGGGCGCGCAGGGCGCTTTGCTTGATGTCGATCACGGCACCTATCCCTACGTCACGTCGTCGAACACGGTTGCGGCGCAGGCCGCGACCGGCACCGGCATGGGACCGGGCGATGTCGGTTATGTGCTCGGAATCTGCAAAGCCTATACGACGCGTGTCGGACAGGGACCGTTTCCGACCGAACTGACCGACGCGATCGGCGAAGAGATTGGACGCCGCGGCAAGGAATTCGGCGTCAACACCGGACGCAAGCGCCGCTGCGGATGGTTCGACGCGGTGCTCGTGCGCCAGACCGCGCGCACCAGCGGCATCAAGGGTCTTGCGCTGACCAAGCTCGATATTCTCGACGGATTCGACACCATCAATGTCTGCATCGGCTACGATCTCGACGGCAAAACGATCGATCATCTGCCGGCGGGCGAGGGCGCGCAGGCGCGCGTCAAGCCGATCTACGAGGTCATCGAAGGCTGGAAAGAGCCGACCGCGAATGCACGGTCATGGGCGGATTTGCCCGCACAGGCGATCAAGTATGTGCGCCGGGTCGAGGAACTTGTTGGCTGTCCGATTGCGCTGCTTTCCACCAGCCCGGAACGCGAGGATACTATCCTCGTTCAGAATCCGTTTGAGGCATAACGATAATCTGGCAGATTAGAGGTCGGGGACACCCCGTTTTCCGACACGATCTTGCGGTTTAGATATCCTGATCTTTCGAGAATCCTGCAAACTGGACGAGGATGGCTGACTACTACCCGCTCATAGCCCGTGCCATTGCCGGTCTCGACCCGGGCTCGCCCGGAGAGGCCCGCCGTGCGCTGTATGAGCGTGCGCGAACGGCGCTGATCGGCCAGTTGCGCAACGTTCAGCCTCCTTTATCCGAAGCCGAAATCACCCGTGAGCGGCTGGCGCTGGAAGATGCCGTGCGCCGCGTGGAGGCCGATGCCGCCAAGCGAGCGCGCCCGGATGCTCCACGCTCCGCGATGCCTCCGCAGTCCGCGCCTGTTCGCCGCGACACGCCGCGTCCCGGCGATGCTCTCCGCGAAAGCGTTCGGTCGATCCGTTCATCCTCATCATCCGCGACCTCGGGCCGCCCGGATGCTGCACCTTTGGCCCCTGAGCCGAGGCTCGCGCGCAATCTGCGCGGCGATGCTCCTCCGCCACCGCCGCGCAGCGAGCTGCCGCGCGCACCGGCCCCTCCGCCGCGCGATATGCGCCCGCCCGAGCCGCGCCGCAACGACACTCAAATGCTGGATGAGTGGACCCAGCAGACGCGCGCCGGTGCACCTTCTTCGCGACGCTTAAGCGATGAGGCTCGCGGCCAGCCCGGCGTGCGCGGATTGCGCGACGTTGTCGCCGATGCCGAGGACCTTGGACGCAGCCCGCGCCCGGCACCGCGCCGTCCGGCTGTGTCGCCGCCGTCCGCGCGTCAGGGTCGCGGTCCGGCCGATCTCGATTTCGAACAGCCGCCGCGCGCGCCCGATCCCTACAGCTACGATGAGTCGCTGGAAGAGGCGGGAGGCTACCAGCAGGATCACGGCCGCGTTCGCGTCGCGACGCGGGAATCGCGTGAGGGCGACGTCAAAGTCCGCCGCGGTTTTCCGGTCAAGGGCGCGATCGTCGTCGGCCTTTTGCTTGTCGCGCTTGGCGGTGCGTTGTGGGTCGGCCCGAAGGTCTACCGTGTTGTCCGGTCGGTGACGAAGCCGGCGACGCCTGTTGAAGACACGGCAAAGGATACGAATGCGCGGCCGAAGATCACCGACCGCGTCGGGCAGGCCGGGCAGCAGGTGGCGCCGGTTGCGCAGCGCGTCGTTCTCTACGACGAGGATCCGTCCTCGCCCCAAGGCAAGCAATATGTCGGCTCGGTGATCTGGCGCACCGAGCAAGTGAAGGTGCCGGCGGGACAGCCGCCCGATATCGGTGTGCGCGCCGACATCGAAATTCCGGAACGGCAGATCAAGATGTCGTTCGCGATCCGCCGCAACACCGACGCCTCGCTGCCGGCGAGCCACACGGCTGAGCTGACGTTCGTGCTGCCGCCCGACTTTGGAACGACGGTCGCGAACGTGCCGGGCGTGCTGATGAAGTCCAACGAACAGTCGCGCGGCACGCCGCTCGCGGGGCTCGCGGTAAAAGTCACCGACGGGTTTTTCCTCGTCGGGCTGTCGAACGTCGAAGCCGACAAGGCGCGCAACCTGCAGCTTCTCAAGGAGCGCTCATGGTTCGACGTTCCGGTCGTTTATGCGAACCAGCGCCGCTCGATCATTGCCATCGAAAAAGGCGCGCCGGGCGAACGTGCATTCAATGAGGCCTTCACCGCCTGGGGGCAGTGAAGAACTGAAATCATCAGAAATTTCCGGGGCAGGGACATCATGAAAATCACGCTTGCTGGGTCGCGCCATTTCGGCGTCGAGACGTTCAACATGCTGCGCGCACATGGCGTCGATATCGCGCGCGTCGTTGTCGCCGACGGTGAGGACCGGCTGGCTGCCGCCGCACGCGCTGCCAACATTCCGGTCACGGTTCAGGCTTCGCCGAAGCTGATCGAGCCCAACGAGATTGCACCCGGCACCGATCTGATTGTCACCGCGCACAGCCATGCGCGCGTTACCAAAGACGCGCTGAAGGCCGCCAGGCATGGCGGCATCGGCTATCACCCGTCATTGCTGCCGCGTCATCGCGGCATCGCCGCCATCGAGTGGACGATCAAGGAAGGCGATCCGATCGCCGGCGGCACGATCTATCATCTGGCCGACAAGATGGACGCCGGAGCAATCGCCGCGCAGGAATGGTGCTTCGTCAAGAAAGGCGAGACCGCGCGCGAATTGTGGGAGCGCGCTCTCGCGCCGATGGGCCTGCGGCTGATGGCGCAGGTGATCGACTACGCCAAGGCGCATGGCAGCCTGCCCGCGAAACAGCAGGACGAGCAGTTCGCGACCAAGGCCCCGAAGATCGTGGAAGACGCCGCGCCGAAGCGCGCGGTGGGATAGACGAGCGTTAATATCTACTCGTCGTCCCCGCGAAGGCGGGGACCCATACGCCCTGTCGTTCGCGTGTGGCCGCGATCTGCGTTGAACTGATCCGACGGTGGTTGTGGGTCCCCGCCTTCGCGGGGACGACATTTTTTATTTTGCGCAGGATCTCTCACGCCGCCGGTATTTCGCCTGCGCGAATGGCGCGTGCAACGAGATCGTTCGCGTCGGTAACCCCCTCGGCGGCTTCCCGCACGATGGTCTCCGCCATTTTCGCCTTGGTCGCAGGCGTGCGGTTTTCCAGCGCGATGTGCTCTACCGCGATATCCAGTACCTGGCGCAAGGTGGCGACGATTTCAGGATCGAACGTTTCCGGCGGGCGTTTCGTCATTCGTTTACTCCCCTCAATTCGCGCGGACCATCGTGCGGCATTGGGGCGGTTATGAGTCATGCGGATGAAATCCGCATGACTGACGGCGACGTGACAATCCGCGATCCGTCGTCATCGGATATTTTTCGTGATAGAGGTTTTGCGAGACACAAGGCCTAGCGTGTGGCGCAAAAGCGTCAGGTGTTGCTTTTGGATTTTCATTTTGGAATTTGCCGAAGGGGCTTCATGAAATTATTTTCAGAATTCGCGCGGCGTGCGTTGCCGGCGCTGGTCATCGGTATCCTGATCGCGCCGCTCGCCGCGCAGAATGCGTTGCTCGACAAGCCCTTTCTCGACGCCAACGATTTCTATTTGCGTTCGGCGGGTTTTCGCGTGCGGCTCGCCGACAATCCGGTGACCAAGAAAGCGCTCAGTGCGCTGCCGCCGCACAAGATGGTCGTGCAGAAAACATTCGCAGGCGTGTGGTACGTTTTCGCGGACCCGAAAGTCTGCATGTGCATTTTCGCCGGCACCAAGGACAATCTTGAATCCTACAAATCCATCGTCGCCAATCCGCTGCCGGGCGTCGACAACAACGTGCCGGCCGATCACCGCACGCAGGCGAGCTACCTGCTCGGAAACATGTCCGACATCGAATCGGATTCGCTGGCGGATGTTCTCAGGGATTATTTTTGAGGAATTTGGATGCTCACCAAATGATAACACGAAAAGATTTCGATCGCCCAGATCATGACAAGGTTGGCGATACTACAGCTCGCGAAACGTTTACATCCGTAGGTGCAGCTCTAAGCAATTGGGAGCGTCTTGAAGAAATGCTTGCGGCTATTTACGCATTCCTTTCATCGCCAGCGCACAGTACACACGCATCATTCCGAGCCTATGGAACGCTCACTGCAACTATGTCGCGCAGAAAGATGATAAATGCTGCCGCGGAAGTATTTTTCCTAAATTTCTCAAACGAATTGCTATCGGCAAAGCTGATAAGTCTTCTGACCTTGTATGGGGATGCTGGTGGACGAAGAAACGAAATTGCTCACGGCGTTGTAATGGGCAACGCTGAAACAAAGTTGGTCGACAACAAATACGAGATTGTAAGAATGCATTGGTTCCTGATGCCGGCCATTCACAACACAAATAAAAACACTGTCATCATGGAAAGAGAATACGCTCTCAATTCAGAAACGATTGATCGCTTTTCAAAGTTGTTTGACCAATTAACTGGCGAATTTATTACGTACATTTCGGAATTGCGGGCATTTTACCATTCGTTGCCAGAGGACCGCCGCAAGAATTATTAGTTTCTGCATTTAGAAATATAGGAAAATAATCCTTGACATTCTTTTCAGTATCCTCCATCTTCACGCCATCCCGCCTCACTTGAGGGGCGTTGTCCGGGACGCTTGATAGCGCGGGGCGGGATGCGGCGCCCGCGCGCGTGAGGAGTGACGCACTCCTTCGCACCCGGGAGGCCTCGGTTCGCCGTCCGTCGCCACTATGAGCGACTGCCTTCAGTGGCTGGACGCGGAGCGGGAGAAGGGCGGAGAAATCCGCCCGGATGCGCGATGGCCCGAAAGGCTTTCGCATCCCGCGCCCGGAAGAACGGCACCGGGGACAGAAAAGCCGCCATAGCAAGTCGCAGACTTGCGTAAACTTGTCTGCGATGGAGCGCCGTGAGGCGTTGCGCGCGGGGCTTACGATGTTCGCAGCATCGCAGGCGTCACGCGACCCACTACCAGGTTTGCGCCTTCCGGCGCTCCGCTCCCTCTTCGGTGAGGGATGAACGGTTCGGGACAATGTGGACGGACGCTCTGCGGTGTGGAGGCGATGGCGCGTGGGTGAATGAATTTTCAACGGGTCGTCCCCGCGAAGGCGGGGACCCATAACCCCTGAACTCACAACTTAAGCAAGGATGCCGACATCGATGCCAAACATTTCACTTAGGGAGTATGGGTCCCCGCCTTCGCGGGGACGACGAAATATCGGAAAAGAAAAAGCCGGCGTTTCCGCCGGCTTCCCTATTCATTCACGCCGCAAACCTTACAGCGCGGCTTCCATCGCCGCGTGTTCCTGCCTGGCAATCGTGGTCTTCACGGCCGCCTGCACCTTCTCGAAAGCGCGCACTTCGATCTGGCGCACGCGTTCGCGCGAGACGTTGAATTCCGCTGCAAGGTCTTCCAGCGTCATCGGCTCCTCGGCCAGACGGCGCGCCTCGAAGATGCGGCGTTCGCGCGGATTGAGCACGCCCATCGCGCCGGTCAGCGCCTGACGGCGATGATCGAACTCCTCGTGCTCGGCCATGATGGCTTCCTGGTTGGGCGAAGTATCGACCAGCCAGTCCTGCCATTCGCCGGGTTCGCCGTCATCGCGGATCGGAGCGTTGAGCGATGCGTCGCCGCCGAGACGGCGGTTCATGTCGATCACGTCCTGTTCCGTGACGCCGAGCCGCGTCGCGATCTGCTTCACCTGATCGGGGCGCATATCGCCCTCTTCAAGCGCGGAGATCTTGCTCTTGGCCTTGCGCAGGTTGAAGAACAGCTTCTTCTGGTTCGCGGTGGTGCCCATTTTCACGAGCGACCACGAACGCAGGATGTATTCCTGAATCGACGCCTTGATCCACCACATCGCGTAGGTGGCGAGACGGAAGCCTTTTTCAGGCTCGAAGCGCTTCACCGCCTGCATCAGGCCGACATTGCCTTCGGAAACGACTTCCGAAATCGGCAGGCCGTAGCCGCGATAGCCCATGGCAATTTTCGCCACGAGTCTTAGATGGCTGGTGACGAGTTGATGTGCCGCGTCGCGATCGTCATGCTCACGCCAGCGCTTGGCGAGCATGTATTCCTGCTGGGGTTCCAGCATCGGGAATTTGCGGATTTCGGCGAGGTAATGTGAAAGACCGGATTCTCCGTTGAGAACCGGCAAGGTAGCTGCACGGGCCATATTGCGCCCTCCAGTTGTTCAGGCTCCCGATAGCGGCGAGCCAGGCAGGCCAACCGCTGTGTCAAAGCCGGTAGCGCTGCAACGTTCCGCCGGGGACGATCCCCAGCGCAGGTGCAACATACACCAGATCGGCCGGCGGAGGGAAGAACAAAACGTGGTCACGGTCCTGTGACCCCGGTTAAATCTCTGTAACCATGCGGCTTTTTAGCGCACCGCAATTAGTCTCTACTACGAAGTGCGGCCTGTAGAAGAAGCAAATCCTCCGGCAACGGGGCTTCCCAACGTAGAATTTCCCCGGTCGCCGGGTGCTCCAAGGCGAGCAAATAGGCGTGAAGCGCCTGCCTACCCAGTTCCGCGAGCGCCGTCTGGGCCTTTCCGCCCAAATGGGCTGCCTTGGTCTTGAAGCCGGAGCCGTAAACGTCATCGCCCATGAGCGGGTGGCCGATATGGGCGAGGTGGACGCGGATCTGGTGGGTCCGCCCGGTCTCAAGCTGGCAGGCGATCAAGGACGCGACCGGCTTGCCGTCGTTTCCGTTAAAAGCCTCGACGGTTTCCCAATGTGTCACGGCTTCGCGCCCGCCTTGGCGCACAGCCATCTTGTCGCGCGAGTAAGGATGCCGGTCGATCGGCTCATTGACGGTGCCGCGCTGCCAATTCGGCACGCCCCACGCAAACGCCATGTAGCCGCGGCGCATCTCGCCGGTGCGGCCATGATCGGCAAACTGCGCCGACAGCGACTGATGCGCGCGGTCGTTCTTGGCGACAACCATCAGGCCCGTCGTGTCCTTGTCGAGCCGATGCACGATGCCGGGGCGTTTGACGCCGCCGATGCCGGACAGACTGTCGCCGCAATGGGCGATCAGCGCATTCACCAGCGTGCCGGTCTCATGGCCCGCGCCCGGATGCACGACGAGCCCTTTCGGCTTGTTCAGCACAATGATGTCGGCATCCTCGTAGACGATATCGAGCGGAATGTTTTCGCCCTGCGGCTCGGGCTCGGCGGCCGGCGGCACGTCGATCGCAATCGTGTCGCCCGCGCGCACCGTAAAAGCGGGGTCGCGAACGATATTTGCGCCGACGGACACTTGCCCTGCGAGGATCAGCGCTTTAAGCCGCGAGCGCGACAGATCGGGGCTTCGCACAGCGAGGACGCGATCCAGCCGCTGCGATCCTTCATCGCCCGCAACAGTGATTTTCTGGAGTTCGCCATTCGTCATGACCGAACCTGATGCGCCAGAACCGACGCCCGAGCAAGCCGCTCTGATCGCGCGCGTGCGCCGGATGATGCTGATCGCGGGCCTGACCACGGCACTCGCGCTCGCCGCGGTTCTGATCGCTATCGGCACCAAACTGTTCCGCAGCGATGGAAGCGTGCAATCGGTTGAAGTGACGGCGACGCTGCCGAAAGGCGCACGCATCGTCTCGACTGGCGTTTCCGACGGGCGGCTGCTGGTGACGGTGGATATCGGCGGCTTCATAGAAATTCGCAGCTTCGACGCCAAGACGTTGAAGCCGGCCGCCCGGCTGAAATTCGCGACCGAGCCTTAAGTGCCAAAAGCGCGTTTACGCGCGTCTCTGATATGAACCGTTCCGTCTTGCGGCACTGGCGTTTCAAGGCTATTGCCTGAAGCCAACGCTCCCTTCGTCTAGCGGTTAGGACGCGGCCCTCTCAAGGCTGAAACAGGGGTTCGATTCCCCTAGGGAGCGCCAGAAAATCTTTCAGCCCCGATCAAGTTTATTCAGTGGCCTCGGGATATCCTCTAATTTCCAAGAGCATTGCCGTCCCTTATCGCGCAACTTGCCGCCCCAGGCTCCATAGCGATCACTTGGTATCCCGCGCCATCGAATCCCGGAATTTTTGCGTCCGCACCGATCTTTCCAATGGTGACCGTTGTGGTGCAACCTGAAAACGATGGATCGAAACTCGTCGCAATCCGCCGCACGATGCCGCCTCTGTCGCGAAATACAACGAACCCATTGCCGTTGAATTGCACAATGCCCGAATTATTTTCCGGCCCGCTATCTGTCGTGTTGCCGGAATTTCCTGACTTTGAACTGTAGCGATAAAACGCCCGACCGGCGCTGCTGACATAGACGATAACCTGAAACTGTCCGACCCGGCTCCCGCTCACCCCGTCCGAGATTCGCTTGTAAGTACCCGATTCACCCCAAATGATCGTGATGCTCTTGTTGTAAAGCTGCGAAGGGGCTGCCGCAGCTCCAGATGCGCCAGCGCCAAAACACGCTACTGCAGCTGCGAACAAAGAAATCATTTTCATGGCAATTCTCCGAGTTAGCCGGACACCCGCAAAATATTACATGATAACTTCGGACGATCGGTATTTGCCTCACATTCCGTCAGGCTGCTGAACTTGCTCTGGCCGCAACTCCCCTGGGGAACGCCGGCAATCTTCTCGATCCTTTTCACGCAAAATCGACTTTCCTTTTTTCGTGGTTCGCGGGCAGACTGCGCATGGGCGAGCGGTGCCGCGACGAACGGCACATCAACGGGGACCGGCCTTCAGGCCGGCAGGGGGAAGCAATGACAATCAACGGGAATTTTTCGCGTGTATTTTTCGTGGCCATGAGTCTGGCCTTCGGTTTGATGTTTTCGAGCGCCGCGTCTGCGCAGTCGCTCAAGTTTCATTTTCATTTCGACGGCATCATGAGCTGCATGTCGCCGGTGCCGGTGAGCAACGCGCCGATCAGCGGCGACGGCAACGGCACTTTGAACGAGGATGGAAGCGTGCAGGCCGTCATCACGCAGGGCCTCCTGATCTTCAAGACCGCGCTCAATTTCGACAGCAAGCTCGGTCCGGGCCTGACGCAGGTGCCGGGCGGTACGGGTCAGATGCGGGTGACAGGACGGAGCGGTCTGAAGTTCGTCTGGAACCTGCCCAACAATTCGATCATCGTGAACGTCAATGTGCGCGGGCAATCCTGCTCGGCGACGTTCCAGTCGCCCCTGATGCCGGGAAAAACCAACTACACGTTCTTCGACGGCTCGATGTATCACACCTGTGGCAAGCCGACGATGACGTCGTCGAGTTGCGAGATACAGTGATACAGCCGATATGCCGCGATGAAGAAATTAAGCGACCGCTACAAGGCTGATATTACGCGGCTTGTCCTCGAAGGCAAAAAAATCGCTGTCGCTCTTCAGTACGAGTGCGATCCAGCGTCAGCTAAAGCGACTGGATTAAAAAAGGAAGATTTGACGCCAGTTCGGCAGGCTTACCAATCATGGTACTCAGAGGCTCTTGCGTGCGTGACGCAGCTTTTGCCAAGCCGAGTGGATGATTTCGTATCTTATTACAAACCGCTCAAGCCACGAAAGAGCTTGGGATTCAGCAATTATGTTATGTCGGACTATCTTTTCGGTAAGACGGTATACAACTCCAATACCGGCGAATACGAGGTGGCGACTGGTTCAGCACTCAGCAGTATTTTCAACCAATACAAGATTGTTGAGGCTATTCTTCAGCGGTTGGATTCAACTTTGTTCGACATTCGAGCGTTAGTTCATGCGGACCTCTTGGATGATGAACTTGCGGCATCAGATGAACTGAACAAGCATGGATTTCCACGCGGCGCCGGGGCAATTGCAGGCGTTGTGCTTGAGGCGCATCTCGCCGGCATTAGTGATGCGCGCGGCATCAAAATTGCTAAGAACGCAACTATCTCCACTCTCAACGATACGCTTAGGAAAGCCGATGTTCTGGACACCGCAGCGTGGCGTTTTATTCAGCATCTCGGAGATATTCGAAACAAGTGCGATCACAAAGGCAGCGTTGATCCCACCGCGAATGAAGTCAAAGAACTTATCGATGGCGTGCGAAAAATAACAAAGACGGTATTTTAGCCACTGATCTCATTTCATTCGCTTGACGTTTTTCTTCACATTCCTATCTTCTCCTCATCGTCAACAACGAAAGGAGGTGGTCCAGTGTCTCATTCTAAACGCTGTCACCTCGCTGGAGCCGCCCGCCGCGTTTTCTAAATTTCGGAGAACGCAGGTGAGGGCGGTCTCCGCCCAGGCCAGCGAGTTTTAGAGGGGGCGCTTCGCGAGCAATCGCGGGGCGCCTTTCTCTTTTTTCGATTTCAGAAGCGCGGCGTGTGTTCGCTGCGGCGGACGGAATCGCGATAGATTGCATCGAGATCGGCTTCGCGCGGCCGCCTGCGCTTGAACATCTGGCCGATGGCCCACGCCGTCACGCGCACGATGATGATGGCCAGCGTAATCTGCACCCAGAACGATCCGCCGATCCCGCGCAGGGCTACCTCGAACTGGTCGCCATAGGGGTAGGGCAGAAAGCCCGCGCCCTGTTCGATTCCGTTCATGGTGGTGCGCAGCCACCAGGTGATCCATTCGGGCTTGTAAAAAAACGCCCAGCCGAATCCGGCGAGCGTCACCAAGGCGGTCCATGTCCTGAACAAATGGGTCGCGAACCAGGTCCGAAGCGGCGAGCGAGGGGCGGGATAGTGTTCGCGCATATCCTTCAAAGCCCGCTTGAGCGTTCTGTTCCGCATGCCGAACCGGATGCCGTGCTGCCCGTAGCCATGCTGCTCCGGCGGTAACGATTCATCAAGAAATTATGGTTACCAAATCATGAAACCATTTGGGGGTGACGTCCATGAGCGAGCAGAATTCCGGCGATCAGATCGACAAATCCGGCGATCATTCCGAAGCCTCGTTGGTGCCTGATTCGTCCAAAGAGATCGTTCTGCAGCGCCTGACGCCCAATAGTTCGTGGGACGATCCGTCGCTGAAAGGTGCCGCCAAGGACGGCGCAACGGAGTCTCCAGTCGCGAACCGCCGTTCACTGTCGCTTGCCGCCATCGTCACGATTGCCGCCGCTGTCGGGGCTGCTGGCGGTTCGGCTGCGACGTTCGGCATCGGTCATTTTACGGTTAAAAACGACGGGATCGCAGCACTCGCAGCGGCCGATCAGAATCACGCCTCGATCGAAGGTGCGATCGCCAAGGTCAATTCCGAGATCGCCTCGCTCAAAGCCGCTGCTGCCGCGCAATCCGCCAAGCTCACCAAGCTGTCGGAGACGGCCGACAAACTGCGCGCGCCGGAAACCACCGGCTCTATCACGCCGCCACAGACGGCAACTGCTGCACCCAATCGCCTTCCGATCGTTGACGGCTGGACGCTGCGGGACGTCGGCGAGGGCGCCGCGCGCGTCGTAGGGCGGCTCGGTATCTTCGAGGTCTATCCGGGCGATCCGCTGCCGGGCGTCGGGCGTGTCGATGCAATCCGCAAGCAGGATGGCCGCTGGGTGGTTGTCACCAGCCGCGGTCTGATCGTCGAGCGTTAAAGACTCCGTTTACCCTCGCGGCCCAACGAAAGCTGCGTTCTAACGGTAAAATTTGAGCGTTCCGCTGAACGGAACGGCATGATCTCGCATGCATGATGCAGCCTCTGAGGAAGAGGAAGCAGCATGTCCGGATATCGACTGACCAAGCGCCCGCAGGCCGTCAATTTCTTCGCGATGGAAATCACCGATACGTCGGGCGACTTTCCAAGCGCGGCGAACGACAACACCTGTCCGTACTGCGGCGGCATTCTCGAGCCGGGCGACAGGGCGTCGGACTGCTCCGGCTCCGCTACTTCCTCGAAGGCCTGGCCGATGATCCCGTTTCCGAAAGGCTGGGAAGCGTCCTGCTGATCATGCGCTATTTCGCGCGTATCGTTCTCAGGCCAGCCAGATAGAGCGCGAGGCCCAGCGATGTCAGCGCGGCGACGACCAGACCGATTGCGAGCGTTGCGCTGGCGATCGATGCAGTGACGGCGACGCCGACCGACGCGCCGCCCATCTGCAGAAATCCCAGCAGCGCCGACGCCGAGCCAGCCCTGTCACCGAACGGCTGCAGGGAGGTCGCGGTGGCAAGAGGCGTAATCATGCCGAACCCGGACAGGAACACGATCACCGGCAAGAGATAGCTCCAGATCGTGTGCTGAAGGAAATGCCCCGCGAGCAGGACCGCCCCGCCAAGCAGTGCGATGGATAGCGCCACGACAGTTGCCTGCGAATGCCCGATCATCTTGGCGAAGCGCGGCGCAAAGATTCCCGACCCGAACACCACAAAGACGGTCCCCGCAAAAAAGAAGCCGAGCTGCAAGGGTGTGTAGCCGAGCCCATCGATCAGCACACGCGGTGTTACCGAGAACATCGCAAACAGCGCGCCCATCGAGAGCGCGATGGTGCCGGCGGGGGCAATAAAGCGGATATCGGTCGCGAGATCCCAATAGACCTTTGCAATCGCCAATGGCTGCATCGAGGTCTTGTTGTCGAAATTGTGCGTTTCGCCGACATAGCGCAGGAACGCTGCGATCACGATCAATCCGAAAATGCCGACGGCAAGAAATTCCGTGCGCCAGCCGAATGTCGTATCGAGCAATCCGCCGATCAGCGGCGAGAAGCCCGGCGCCGCCGCCATCGCAACGGTGATGAACGCGAAGGCGCGTGTCAGTTCCTCGCCGCTCAAGAGATCGCGGGCAATCGCGCGGGACAGCACCGATGCCGAGCACGCGCCGAGCGCCTGAATGCAGCGGCCGATCAGCATGGTCGGAAGGTCGTTGGAAAACTCGCACCACACGCTGCCTGCGATGAAGATGGAAAGGCCGAACACGACAGGTTTCCAGCGTCCGAAACGGTCCGAGACTGGGCCGACGGCCAGCTGCCCCACCGCAAACACGGCCAGATAGACGCTGATCGTCGAGGCGACCTGCGCGGTTGAGACGCCCAGCGTTCTGGCGATGGATGGCAGTGAGGGAAGAAGGATGCTGGTGGCAAATGTGCCGACCGACGCCAGCGCGGCGAGGACAAAGACCTCCGGCGACAGCGACGAAACCGGGCGTCCGGCCGTCGTCGGTGCATTCTTGGCGGCGTTCTCGATCGTCATGCTGAAGCACCCCCTCCGGCGAGGGCCGCTTATTATATGACGCTTATCATTTTAACAATGGATGCCGGCGCAGATTGCAGCATTGCATTTGCGCGCGGTCTTGAAATAGCGCCCGGAAATCGGGGCGGGCGGCGCTTTTTACAAAGTGCGCCCGCGCCGGAATTCCGTATCAGACCTTGAGATTTTCAGCAGAGGTCTTGCCGCGGTTGGCGACCTCTTCGAATTCGACCGTCTGTCCTTCGTTGAGCGTGCTGAGGCCAGCCTTTTCAACCGCCGAAATGTGGACGAACACGTCTTTGCCGCCGCCGGCCGGCTGGATAAAGCCGTAGCCCTTCGTCGGGTTGAACCACTTCACAGTACCTTTAGGCATTCCATAGTCTCCAGAGAGTCGTTTCAATTTCTAAGCGGTCGGCCTCCGCATCTCGCTTCGCCCAACGGGGCAGAAGGTTACGCGGTCTGTGCAACGCTGAATAGGGATAAACGACGGCCACGACGCATTCGAATTCGTCAATCTCACCGCAATTCGGAACTGAACGCCGAGATTTTAGGCTGCTGCAACTGCGAAATCCGAAATCAGCTCGGTCAGCGACACTGCTTTCTTGACCGCGTGGACGATCATCGGCTGCGCGCGGCCACGAATGGGGACTTCAACCGGCGGCCACGTATCGTCTGGCAAGCCGGCCGTTTTCCGCACTTCGTCTGACAGCACGACCTCGCAAGTGAGTTGCTTGGTCATGTCCTGGAGCCTTGCCGTGACGTTCACCGCGTCACCCAAAGCTGTGAAGACTGTGTGATCGTGCGAACCAATGTCGCCGATGATGACCTCGCCTCCGTGGAGACCGACGCCGAAACGCAGCGGCTCGGGGATGTCCTTGCCAAGAAACTTGTTCAACTCGTCGACGTGAACGGAAATTCGTCCTGCGGCCAAAATCGCCTGCCGGCAGGCGGTCTTTGGGTCGGTGTCGAGCCCGAACAAAGCGAGTTGCCCGTCGCCGATGAACTGGTTCGGCCGGCCGCCGCATTCGACGACCGCCTGCGAGACGGCCGTGAGGAAGCGGTTGATGATGAACACAGTATCGAAAGGCAGAAGCTTTTCGGCGAGTTTCGTCGATCCGCGCAGATCGACGAACATACAGACGAGATAGCGTTCCTTGCCGGCGTGCGTCTGGATCGCCTGCGACAGCGCCGAGGTGCCGGGGCGGGCAGGGAAAATCTGGAAGAAGGCCACGTCGGTTTTCGGGCGCAGCTGGCAGGCGAGGCGGATGGACGGATCGTTGCCGCATCCCACCCGTTCCAGCACAAAGGCTTCGCGGCTCGATGGACTTGGCAACGCGCCGCAATCGCCGATCACGCGGATACGGCAGGTCGAGCAGCGTGCCCGTCCGCCACAGACGCTGGAATGGGGAATATCGAAGCGGGTGCTGGCTTCCAAGACGCTAAGGCCTCTCGGAATCTGGATGGTCCGGCCGTCGCCATAGGACAGATTGATCAGTCCACCGCGTCGTTCCATCACGGCCCGCACACCTCGCGCAAGGAACACGAGGCCGATCAGCCCAAGATAGCCGTACAGGGCGTACTGGATGATGCTGTCGAGAAGGATCTGGTCCGCACCAGTGCCGATCTTGTCGCGGGTGAGATTGTCGGCGCGCCATTCCGGTGCCGCGCTCGCGCGAACGACTGCGCGGCCGCCCTGATAGAGGCCAAGCATGGCAACCGTCGGCAGAAAAATGGCAAACGCCAGGAGCGGCGCGGCGATTTTCTTAAACCACAGCTTGGTCCGCAGCCAGAAGAACAGGCCAATGCAGCCGTGAACCCATGCCACGATCAGCACCGCATAGAGCATCCACATCACGTAAGGCCTGTAGACCCAGTAGGCAAAGAACGCCTGCGGGTAGAGCTTGTCATGGCCGAGGAGAGACGCCGCGAGCCTGATGCCGACGAGGTGCCCGATCACCAGAACCGGAATACTCAGCCCAAACACGAGCTGGATCATTTCCATCGTCTTCCAGCGGAACTGCCGTCGCGCATAGAGCGCCCAAAGACCGAGGCTCATATGCGTGAGCGCCGCGGCATAAAACACAATCGTCACCGGCCAGCTTCGCCAGAAGGCGATGTGATAGGTCATCCCTTCTTCCATTGCAGAGAGCGAAATATTGCCAAGCGCGTGATTGGTGAAATGGCTGATCAGGTAGGAGAATAGAATCAATCCGGTGAAAAGCCGGACCTGCCGGATGCCGATGCTGCGGCGGAAGCGGAGGAAAAGTGCCGCGATGGGTCGTTCGGCCATGACTTTGATCGCCCGGTAAATCTAAAATCTGGAAAATGGAACGCGGAAACTTTCAATCGGATTTGAGGTCCAAAGAAATCTACCGCAGTGCGACGATACGCGCCACGCGCATTTGCGGCCTGCACTCGCTGTGACAGTTTGACTTCGCCGGACGGGTCGGGGAAAAGCCGTCAATAACAAGGGCAAGAAGCTATCCAATTCAAGATGACGAATACCGGCCGCATTGACGGGTCTCCTTCAACCCACCGATCGGTGGACCGCGGAACCGTCGCGGTCGCGGCCGGCGTCGCCGTGCTCGTGGTCCTCCAGATCGTCTACGCGGCGACCGCAGATCTGCGCACGGACGAAGCGTATTATTGGACGTGGTCGAAGGAAAACGTCCTTTCGTTTCTTGACCATCCGCCAATGATCGCCTGGCTGGTGCGTTTCGGTACGGCGATATTCGGTGACACGAATTTCGGTGCGCGGTTTGGATGCGTGCTCGCGATGTGGATCGCGCAAGGATTGATCGCCGACATTGTGTGGCGGCAAACCCGTGATCGTGTTGCTGTCGCTCTCGCAATCCTGATGCCGCAGGCGGCGCTTGAGTACGGAATGTTCGGTTCGCGGGTGGTGCCGGACGCCGCCATGATCCCGTTTGCACTCGCAATGGTGTGGGCGCTCGTTCGTCTGACTGAATCAAATGACGGACGATGGTGGCTGCTCGCCGGCGCTTTCGGTGGATTGGCGCTGTTGTCGAAGTTCACCGTCGTGCTGTTGGTGCCCGCCATCATTGCTTTCGCGCTGGTGCCGCCGTGGCGCGGGCGATGGCTGCGAAGCGTTTATCCTTTGGGAGCAATGCTGATCGCCGCTGCGATCTTCTCGCCCGTGCTTTACTGGAATTGGCTGAACGATTGGGCCGGATTTCGGTTTCAGTTCGTCCGAGTCGGCGCGGATCACGGTGTGTCTGCGCGCACGGTGCTCGATTTTGTCGGGCTTCAGCTCGGACTCGTTGGACTATTGTTGTTTCCTGTTGCGCTGGGTGGATCGCTAATGCTGGCGTGGCGTGGCTACCGTACAGCCAATCCGGCGTTCATTCTGCTCTCAACCTGCGCGATTGCGCCGTTTGCGTTTTTCCTGTGGCGGTCGCTGTCGCTGCGCGTCGGAGATACCTGGCCCTTGGTAATCTGGCCGTTCGCATTCGCTGCAGCCGCGATCAATCTTGCACAGATCAGGAGGCTGCCTCAGACCAACTGGTTTTTGCGGACGGCGCAATCCTGGGCGATCGCTGCGATTGCCATCGGCGTGATGCTGAACGCCGGCGCATTCTATTTCTACGGGGTCAGTCAGGCGCAGGGTCTCGGCTCGCGCGATCCCATCGGCAAGGAAGAAGGCTATCGCGAGATCGCAATGCGCGCGAAGGCCGATGCCGAGAGGAACGGCGCGACTTGGATCGCCACCGTCAATTATCGCATCTACGCCATGTTGCGCTGGCATTTGAAGGACAGTTTTCCTGTTGTTCAGGTCACGGAGCGGAGCCGTTTTCTCGGATTCGATGACACCAAAGCCAAAGCAGCGATCCGTTCCGGCGATGGGCTCTATATCGATACCACGCCCAACGACCGGAATATTTTCGAAGCGCTGACGCCGGCCGTTGTGCAGCAGGTCGATGAAACGGAGCGGATGTGGCGTGGCGTTAAAATCGAGACATTCGTTTTCAAGACGATCAGGAATTGGAAACCCGACCTCAATCCGCCACCGGATACGCTGTTTTACAACTGGCAGCCGCTCGGCTAGCAGTCACTTCGTCTCGCTGGTGCCGAGGCGTTTCATCAGATCCTTTGCAAGATCGGAAAGCGCCGGCCGCGGGAGTGCTGCGAAAGGCAACGGGCGCGTCACGTCGACTGCGGCCAATCCCAGCCGCGCCGTCAACAGGCCATTGAGAAGACCCTCACCGAGACGCGCCGACAGCTTCGCGGCGATGCCGTGCCCGAGCATCTGCTGAATCAGGCTGTCGCTCGCCGCCATACCGCCTGTGACGGCAAGATGCGCGATGACATGGCGCATCAGCCTTATAAGTCCGAGCATGCCGGGACGTCCGCCGTAAAGCCGAGCCAGCAGACGGACCAGCCGCAGGGCCGCCGCGAAAACGAACAGGACGTCGATAACCGCACCGGGACTGATCGCGGTGACGAGCGATACGCGCTGTGCCGCGCTTGAAATCAGGCGGCGCGCCTCCTGATCGAGCGGTGCCATCAGTTCCCGCTCGGCGAGGCGAACCATGTCGGCACCGTCGATGATGTCGCTGCTGTGATCCTGAAGCATAGCCCTCGCATGTGCGAGCTTTGGGTTCTCGTGCGCGATTTTGAGAAGGTCGCGAACGATTGCGTCGCTCTCCTTGCGGTCGTCGCTGACGAGAACGGCGTTGGCGCGTTCGTGCAGCTTCTCGATGGTTTCCAGCCGCGCGAGACTCAAGACTTCACGAAAGATAATGACGAGAAGTGCAAGGACCGCCGCGCCGGCGAACACGAGCCCGATATAGCCAAGGCTCTGGCTGCGGTTGAACAGATCGGCGACGAGATTGGAAATGCCAAGTCCGAGCCCGAGCAGAACGAGGCAGCCGAGCGATACCCATAAGATTGTCGCCCAACCGAACCCGCGTTGTACCGGAACGGTGGGCTCATCCACAGCGACCGGCAACGGCACGTCCGATTCCGGCATGACCTGAATTTTCGTGCGCGACGGTTTCACCGTCTCGTCGTCTGCATCGAGGACTCGCACGCGGGGATCATCCAGCTTGAATGCTGCCGGTTTGCGGTGATGCGTGCGGTCGCTCATTTCAATCTGTCTCCGATCAGAAACTGAAGCGCGCGGTCGAGGCGGATATGGGGCAAAGCAGGCTCTTCGCCGTTCTCGCGTGTGAGCGCGGGAGGACGGAATTTCAGAAACCGATAGTCCGCTTTTTCAGCGGTCGTCGCGCTGAGACCGCGAAATCCGTCGCCGCCAAATAGCGCGTCGACATCAGAAGGCAAGTCGCCGGGAAACGTTGCCGCTTCCGTGTCGCCGTCGAATATCTCGCCGCCGGATGTTTCACCTTTTTCAGGCGTGCCTAAAATCGAAGGCAGTCTGTCGCGGTCTTGCTGCACCAACGCTTCGCGCGTTGCGCGCACGGCCGCCATCGCGACTACATCGATGTCGGCACCGAGAAACTCCGCTTTCGCGATGGCGAGTTCGACCATTCGTTGCAAGATTGCCTCTAGCCGGTCGTGACTGGAACGATGCAGAAGATCGGCTTTCGTCGCCGCGAACAGGACACGGTCGATACGCGGGTGAAACAGCGAGCTCAGGATCGAACTGCGCCCGACGTTGAAGCAATCGAGAATCCCGGTCAGTGCACCCTCGAGGTCCCGTAATGCATCGGGGCCGGCGTTGAAGGCGGCGAGCGCATCGACGAGCACGATCTGCCGGTCGAGACGCGAGAAATGGTCGCGGAAGAACGGTCGTACCACGATATCCTTATAGGCCTCATAGCGCCGTGCCATCATCGCCCAGAGCGAGCCATCCGGTGCCGCGCCGTCGCGTGGCACATCCAGCGGCGCAAAGGTCAGCGCGGGCGATCCGGCCAGATTGCCCGGCATCAGGAATCGGCCCGGCGGTAGAAGGCTCATAGCAAATCGTTCGTCGCGGCAGGCACGCAGATAGTCTGTAAAAAGCTGAGCAGCCTTAAGCGTGGCCTGCTCGTCCTCGGGCGCATTCGGATCGAGCGTGGCGAGATGCGCATGCCATTTTTTGGCGAGCTTCTCTCGTGGTCCTTGCCGTGAGAGCGCAAGGCTTTCATAGGACCATTCCTCATAGCTCTTGTTGAGCAGCGGCAGATCGAGCAGCCATTCGCCGGGATAGTCGACGAGATCGAGCGTCAGCGTTCGCGTCGCGGCGTTTTCGCGCTGGTATTCGATGATCAGGCGCAGTTCGCTGATATCCACCGTCGAACTCGGCCAGCGGCGCTCGTCGATCAAGGTGCGGACGTGGCTCTCATAGGCGAAGCGCGGTACCGCATCGTCCGGCTGCGGCGCGAGATAAGCCCGCGCGATACGCCCGGTCGCCAGAGATTCGAAAACCGGGAAGCGCCCGCCGCGAAGAAGGCCGTGCACCAATGCGGTTATGAAGACTGTTTTGCCGGCACGCGACAGTCCTGTGACGCCTAGCCGCACCGTGGGATTGAAAAGGCCTTCGCCGAACTCGATGAGCGAACGCAGCGAAACGCGGGCGTCCTCCACGATGTCCGAAAATGAAGGTGCCATAATTCGATCAAGACTTTATCGGACAGGAAAAGGGGCGCGGGAAAGTGTTTGCGACACAGCAATGAAGCTGGCGATTGCGGTTGCGAAAATCAAGTTTCAGTCTCGACATGAATCTTGATTGACGTCCGTTCAGGCTTCGTTGACCGTTGTGCAGTTAACTTTTATCGCTCAATCTCCAAGGACGTTAAGGCAGGGTAGTTCGGTCGGAATGGCGGTTTTCAAGCTGAAGCAGTTCACGACGGATAAGCGCAGTATCGGCGGCGGCATCATTCGCTGGGACTATGATCGCGCCGAGCTGATCGCCGATGGCGTCGTCCATATTCTCGGGATTGTTTTCGGGCTGGTTGCGGCGACAGCGCTCATCGTCCTCGCCTCCGTTTATGCAACAGCGGGGCAAATCGTTTCGGTCTGCATCTACGCCGCCGGGCTCCTCGGAATGCTCGGGCTTTCCGCTACCTACAATCTCTGGCCGGTGTCTCCCGTGAAGTGGTTTCTCCGCCGCTTCGACCATTCTGCGATCTATGTGCTCATCGCCGGCACATACACTCCCTTCCTCGCACACATGCAGAACAAGCTGCTCGGCATAGTCATTCTGGTCGGGGTGTGGTGCGTTGCAGCGGTCGGCATCTACATCAAGGTCAAATTGCCGGGCCGCTATGACCGGCTGGCCGTCCTGCTTTATCTGGCGATGGGTTGGAGCGGTGTCATGGCCTATGACAGCCTCGTATCGTCACTTCCTTCATCGACGCTCTGGCTCGTTGCGATCGGCGGCGTGATCTATTCACTCGGCGTGGTTTTCCACGCATGGGAACGGCTGCGTTTCCAGAACGCGATCTGGCATTCCTTCGTGCTGATCGCGGCCGGCGTTCACTATGCCGCCGTGCTCGATCTGGTTCTGATCTCGACCTGATCGGATTGCCCGCGGCGCGATTCCGACTTAGACAATTCCCATGAAAGTTTCTGGCAAGGTTGTCGTCGTCACCGGCGGCGCGAACGGCATCGGGCAAGCGCTGTGCGAAGTATTTCATCGCGAAGGCGCATCGAAAGTTATCGTCGCCGATCTCGATGGTGACCGCGCCAAAGCCGTCGCGAATTCCATCGGTGGCACATCCTTCGCCTGCGATGTCGGGCAGGAAAAAGACATCGTCCGCATCATCGACGAGACCGAGAAGCAATTCGGACCGATCGAGTTGTTCTGCTCGAATGCCGGGATCGGCGGCGGCTTCGACCCGATGTCGGAGAATGCCGGCGGCACCAACGATGAACCGTGGTCGCGAAGCTGGGCGATTCACGTAATGGCGCATGTCTATGCCGCGCGGCATCTGGTGCCCCGAATGAAGGCGCGCGGCGGCGGCTATTTCCTCAGCACGATTTCGGCGGCGGGATTGCTGTCGCAGGTCGGCAGTGCGGCCTATTCGACGACGAAACATGCCGCCGTCGGATTTGCAGAAAATCTCGCGATCTCGCACAAGGCGCACAACATTCGGGTGTCGATCCTGTGTCCGCAGGGCGTCGATACCAACATGTTGCGCGGCCTGCCGAACGGCCCGCAGTCGCGCGACGGCAATCTGTCGCCGATGGAAGTGGCCGAGTGTGCTCTTGACGGTATCGATCGCGAGACATTTCTGATCCTGCCGCATCCGCAGGTCATCGATTATATGCGGCGGAAGACTGCGGACTACGACCGCTGGATCGGCGGCATGGCAAAGATTCAAGCCGGAATGCGCGAAACGTTCGGAAAGAAATAGCTTACCAGTTCGCCGTCGCTTTCATGGTCGGCGTGCTGGCGTTGTTCGCAGACCACAATTCCGCGCCGCCGCCGTTCGCGTTGACGCTGAATTCCGCGCCGTCGAACAACGGCTGCACCCCGCGATAGGAAAACCTCAAAGGCGCTTTCCCATCGTGCAGTTTTGCAGCCAGTTCAACAAGCAACGCCGCTTGCAGCGGACCGTGGAAGACCAGACCGGGATAACCCTCGACCTTGGTGACGTAGTCGCGGTCGTAGTGAATACGGTGGCCGTTGAAGGTCAGCGCCGAATAGCGAAACAGCAAGACCGGATCGGCCATGTGCGTTTCGCTGTGCTGCGCCTTGGGTGGCGGTGGAGGCGCGGCAGCCGGCTTTTGTTCGCCTTTCGCGACATCGCGGTAAACCAGGTCCTGCCGCTCCTTGATCGCAACGCCGCGCGGTGTCGTGATGGTGTGCTCGACCGAGACGAAACAGAGCGTGCCGGTGCTTCCGGTCTTCATCGTGACATCGGAAATCTTGGAACTGCGTGTGACAGCATCGCCGACGCGAAGCGTATCAAGAAACTGCAACTCGCCTCCGGCCCACATGCGCCGTTGCAACGGCACCGGCGGCAAGAATTCGCCGCGCGCTGCGTGTCCATCGGGTCCGAGCGCGTTCATCGCCGCGACCGGCTGTGCGAGACACCAGTGGACCGTGTGCGGAGCGGCGTCGCCTGTTTTAGGCGCACCGATGTCGAGAAACAGCGTCGAGCGCAGCGCCTTCGTCAGTTGTTCGGTGACGATGTCGGAGGCCTGCTGCGTTTTGCCGATCCATTTGCGCAGATGATCGAGATCGATTTTTTCGGCGACTGCGCTCATGGGTTCACCTTGGATTTGAGTGCGCTCTCTACCGTATCCGTACCGACCGGGGGAATAGCGCCATAGGCCCGCTTCTCTCCGACAATCATCGCGGCAGGCGCGGGATATCTGACCACGCCATTCGGAGAATCGACGCCGATACGCCGCAGGTGCGGATGATTCGACAGTCCGTCCATGGTGTTGACTTCAGCGAATGCAATGTCTGCATCGGCAAGGCGTTTCAGCAATTCATCGCGCGTGAGTTTACCGAAGGCAGCGGCCACTGTATCGTCAGTAAGTTTGCGATGCTTGACGCGCGCGACCATTGTTCCGAAACGCTCGTCGCTCGGCAAATCCGGCTGATCGATCGCTCGCGCGCAGAAAATTTTCCATTCGCGCTCGCTTTGGATCGAAATCAGGATTTCGTGGCCGTCCTTCGATTTGAAAACACCGTAGGGCGCGACGGACGGATGTGCGAGCCCCATGCGCTTCGGCGGATTGCCGTTCTCGAAATTCAACAGCGGAACAGTGAGCCAGTCGGCCATCACGTCGAACATCGAGATACGGATATCGCAGCCCTTGCCGGTGCGTGCTCGCGCAATGAGCGCTTCGAGGATGGCGGCATGCGCGGCCGCGCCCGTCGCGACATCCACAATCGACATGCCGACGCGCGAAGGCGACTCGGGCCCGCCCGTGATCGAGCAAAGTCCGGACTCGGCTTGAATGAGCAGATCGTAAGCCTTGCGCTGCGCGTAGGGACCATCGTCGCCATAGCCGCTGATGGTGCAGGAAATCAGCTTTGGATATTGCTTCAGCAGCCGTTCGCGCGAGAAGCCGAGCTTGTCCATCGAGCCGGGCTTCAGATTCTGCACCAGCACATCGGCGCTCGCGATCAGCGTCTCGAGATCTTTCTTTCCTTGGTCTGTCGTCAGATCGATGACGACAGATTTCTTGCCGCGGTTGAGCCAGACGAAATAGCTGCTCTGGCCTTTCGCGGCCGCGTCGTAGGCGCGCGCGAAATCGCCTTCCGGCCGTTCGATCTTGATGACATTCGCGCCGGCATCTGCGAGGCGCGAGGTGCAGAATGGTGCAGCAACGGCCTGTTCGACGGCGACGACGGTTAATCCTTCAAGCGCAAGCATAAGAGCAACTCAATACGAACGCGGCATGCCGAGCACATGTTCGGCAAGATGCGACAGGATGAGATTGGTCGAGATCGGCGCAACCGAATAGAGGCGCGTCTCGCGAAATTTGCGTTCGATGTCGTATTCCTCGGCAAACCCGAAGCCTCCGTGCGTCTGGATGCAGGCATTCGCCGCCTCGAAGGAAGCGTCCGCAGCGAGCATCTTGGCCATGTTGGCCTCCGCGCCGCAATCGGCACCCGCCTCGTAAAGTTTGGTGGCTTCCTTCACCATCAGTTCGGCAGCGCGCATATTGGCGTAGGCTTTGGCGATCGGAAACTGGATGCCTTGATTTTGCCCGATAGGGCGGCCGAACACAGAGCGCTCCTTGGCGTAGTTCGTCGCCTTTTCGATAAACCATTTCGCGTCGCCGACGCATTCGGATGCGATCAGAATCCGTTCGGCATTCATGCCGGACAGAATATAGCGGAAGCCTTTTCCTTCCTCGCCGATCAGATTTTCGGCTGGCACTTTCAGATTGTCGAAGAACACTTCCGTCGTGGAATGATTCATCATGGTGCGGATCGGTCGGATCGTCAGCCCGCCATCCTTCTTTGCCTCGCGCATATCGACGATGAACACCGATAGCCCGTCCGTTCGCTTTGCCGCCTGTTCCTTCGGCGTCGTGCGCGCAAGCAGGATCATCAGGTCTGAATGTTCGGCGCGGCTAGTCCAAATCTTTTGGCCGTTGACGATATAGCGGCTGTTGCCGTCTTTCTTCGCGACTGTCTTGAGCGACGTCGTGTCCGTCCCGCTGGTCGGCTCTGTCACGCCGAAGGCCTGCAAGCGCAATTCACCGCTCGCTATCTTCGTCAACCATTTTTGCTTCTGCTCCTCGGAGCCGTGACGCAGCAGCGTGCCCATCGTGTACATCTGCGCGTGGCACCCGCCGCCGTTACATCCCGCGCGCTGGATTTCCTCAAGGATGGCCGCCGCCGCCGACAGCTTCAGCCCGGAGCCGCCATATTCTTCAGGGATCAAGACCGAGAGGTATCCAGCGTCGATCAGCGCCTGCACGAATTCCTTCGGATAGGCCATTTCGCGATCGAGCTTGCGCCAGTATTCGCCCGGAAACTGCGCGCAAAGTTTTGCAACGGATTCGCGGATGTCGGAAAATTCGTCGGGAGCGTGATGTTTCATGCGAAGGATTTTGGCAGATCGACGGCCCGCATGGTAGCCGTCCCGAACGCGCACCTCGTCTCCGTGTTCTGCGTCTTGCTGAACACCTCGATCTTTGCCACGCCAATCGTTCCGCCGACCTGAAGCGCCTCGGCGCGCGCGAGGATTTCTTCACCACCGGCGGGGGCCAGGAAATTGACCTTGAGTTCGACGGTGACGCCGATCTTGCCCTTCGGCAGCATGCTGGTGACGGCGATTCCTGCTGCCTGATCGACCATCGCCGCGATCACGCCGCCATGAAAATGGCCGCCGAATTGCAGAAGCTCGTCTTTCTTCGCAAGTGCCAACTCGACTTTCCCCGCCTCGACATGCACCACGCGAAAACCGGCCGCGCGCGTATAGCCTTGTCCTGACGTGATGCGTTCCGCGAGTTCGGGCGGATTGAGCAGCGACATGGCAACGTGCCTTACGCGGATATACGGACCGGCAGGGTTTCGTACCCTTTCACGAAGCTGGAATAAATGCGCTTGGGTTCGCCGACAACTTCGATGTTGTCGAAGCGTTTGAGGATTTCTTCCCAGATTATTTTCAGCTGCAGATCAGCGAGCCGCATGCCGACGCAGCGATGAATGCCGAAGCCGAACGACATGTGCGTGCGCGGGCGCGTGCGATCGATGATGAAATCGTTCGGCCGTTCGATGGCGTCCTCATCGCGGTTGCCGGACACGTACCACATGACGACACGGTCGCCTTTCTTGATTTTTTTGCCGCCGAGTTCGGTGTCCTGAAGCGCGGTACGGCGCATATGTGCTAGCGGCGTCTGCCAGCGGATCACTTCCGGCACGAAACTCTCGATCAGCGAATGATCTGCGCGGAGCTTGGCGTATTGATCGGGATTTTCGTTCAGCGCGAGCACTGAGCCTGTCATCGAGTTGCGCGTGGTGTCGTTGCCGCCGACGATCAGAAGAATGAGATTCCCCATCAGATTGTCGCGGTCCATATGCCGCGTTGCGTCCGAATGCGCCATCATCGAAATGAGGTCGCTGCCGGGTTTTTTCACGCGCTCATTCCACAGTTCGATGAAATAATCCGCACACTCGCCAAGCTCTTTCAGGCGCGATTCTTCATTCTCATAGATGCCGCTCTTGGGAAGTGCGGTCGCAAGGTCCGACCAGCGGGTCAGCATACGGCGGTCATCCCACGGAAAGTCGAACAGTGTCGCCAGCATCTGCGTCGTCAGTTCGACCGAGACGCGCTCGACCCAGTTGAATGTTTCATTGCGCGGCAGATTGTCGAGAATCTGCGCCGAGCGTTCGCGGATCAACAACGCCATGCGATCGAGCGGCTGCGGCATGAACATCGGCTGCACGGTCTTGCGCTGCGGGCCGTGCTTCGGCTCGTCCATCGCGATGAAGCTAGGCCAGTTATATTGCTCGCCGACGTCGCGCAGGGTGATCCCGCCGTACTTCACATCCGACGAGAATATCGCCGGATTGGTATCGACGTGCATGATGTCGTTGTATTTGGTCACAGACCAGTAATCGCCGACCGGACAGGTCGTACAGAAATGCACCGGCTCTTCGGCGCGAAGCCGCTCGAAATACGGCCACAGCGTATCGTCGGCGAAAAGTCGCGGTGCGCCGGGATGAAAATCCTTCAAGGGCATCGCGTAGGCCTTTTCGTGCGCGGCGCGCAGGCGCTCATCTTTCGCCGTGCTCAAAGTCCCGTGCATCGATGCTCTCCGCTACGCTTACGTTCGCGATTTTCAGATTTGAATTTGAATTACAGCGCGTTGTTCCCTTCAGAGCAAGGCACGGAGCCACGTCAAACTGCCGCGTCCGTTTCAAACGCGGCTGCCGCCGAAACGGTATCACCTTGTCGGTTCCACCAGGGGGAACAATTACAAAAAAGTTCGCGTAAAAGTTGTTTAGCCACCTGCGTCCATCGTCTGCTGCGAACGGATTCTCAGGGGCATAGAACATGCAATTCTTCAAGCCATCTCAGGAATTTACCTCGAAACTTGAGGCTTTTGACAAGTCTCAGGCAGTAATCGAATTCAATCTCGATGGCACCGTCATCACGGCCAACCGAAATTTCCTGAACGCGACGGGCTACCGCCTCGAAGAAATCCAGGGAAAGCACCGCGGCATGTTCGTGGAGCCGGATTTCCGCGACTCCACTGAGTACAGGAATTTTTGGGAAGCGCTTCGCCGCGGCGAGTTTTAGGCACGCGAACTCCCGCACGTCGCCAGGGGCGGCCGCCAAATCTGGATTCAGGCATCCACAACCCGCTGCTCGATAGCCACGGTAAACCGTTCAAGGTCGTCAAATTCGCATCCGACATCACCGCTCAGGTCGAAGAATTTCGCCGAGGCGAAATCCAGAAATCGATCGACAGTGATCTTGGCATGATCACGGATGCGGTGGCCGCGACCACGCGGCGCGTGCGTCGGCAGCGAGTGCATCGACGCAGAGATCGTCTAAGGCCATCGCCGCATCGGTCGAGGAACAGGTTGCCGTCACCCAGAGCATTTCCGAGAACATGCAGGTCGCGACAAAGGGCGTCACCGACATCAACGCCAACATGAACGACTTCGCGGAAGCCACCAAGTCGGTTGACGACTCCACGCGCAAGGTGCGGGACGCTTCACGCGCGCTGGCCTAAATCCGAATAGCCTCAGAAATGTCGGTCAAAAGACATTTCGGCACAGTCCTTTGTGGCCTTCTCTACTTAAACGGCCCGTGGCATGGTCGCGGCTCGAATTAACAACGGTCATTTCGATGACCGTTCCGGGAGAGACTTTGATGATTCCGAACACGCCACCCGTCTTCAATTTCGATCTCGGCGAAACCGCCGACGCCATCCGCGAGACTGTGCGCGATTTCTCGCAGCATGAGATCGCCCCGCGCGCAGCCGAGATCGACAAAACCAACCAGTTCCCGCGAGACTTGTGGCCGAAGCTCGGCGCGCTCGGTCTGCACGGCATCACGGTCGAAGAAGAATACGGCGGCGCCGGCCTCGGCTATCTCGAGCATTGTATCGCGATGGAGGAAATCTCGCGCGGATCGGCCTCTGTGGGACTTTCCTACGGTGCGCATTCGAATCTCTGCATCAATCAGATTCGCCGCAATGCCAGTGAAGAGCAGAAAAAGAAATATCTGCCGAAACTGATTTCCGGCGAGCATGTCGGCGCACTGGCAATGTCCGAACCCGGCGCTGGATCGGATGTCGTGTCGATGAAAACGCGCGCCGACAAGAAGGGCGATCGTTACATCGTCAACGGCAACAAGATGTGGATTACCAATGGACCCATCGCCGAGACGCTCGTGGTTTACGCCAAGACCGACCCGAATTCCGGCCCGCGCGGCATCACTGCGTTCCTGATCGAAAAGGGCATGAAAGGATTCTCCACCGCGCAGAAGCTCGACAAGATGGGAATGCGCGGCTCTGACACGGCAGAACTTGTGTTCGAGGATTGCGAAGTGCCCGAGGAGAACGTGCTCGGCAACGTCGGCAAGGGCGTCAACGTCCTGATGTCGGGTCTCGACTATGAACGTGCCGTGCTGGCCGCCGGTCCGCTCGGAATCATGCAGGCGTGCATGGATGTGGTGATGCCTTATGTTCACGAACGAAAGCAGTTCGGCCAAGCCATCGGCAATTTCCAGCTGGTGCAGGCAAAAGTCGCGGACATGTATGTCGTGATGAACGCGGCGCGCGCTTACGTCTATGCCGTCGCGAAATCCTGTGATCGTGGCGAAACCACGCGTGAAGATTCCGCAGGCGCCATTCTCTATGCGGCAGAGCGCGCGACGCAGTGTGCGCTCGACGCAATTCAACTCCTCGGCGGTAACGGCTATATCAACGATTACCCGACGGCCCGTCTGCTGCGCGATGCCAAGCTGTACGAGATCGGCGCAGGCACGAGCGAAATCCGCCGTATGCTGATCGGGCGCGAATTGTTCGAGAAAAGTGCGTGAGCGATCTTACTGCGGCAGGTTGTTGACCTTCGCGACCCAGGCCCGCACGTCCGGGAGAACCTGTGGCAGTACATCGCGGACTTCCTGAACGGTCATCCCCGCCTTGATGCGGGGATCGTAGAGAATGTTCATGATGTATTGATCGTAGATGTCGAAGAATCCCATCGACACATCGTCGTTGAACATCGTCCACGGCACCGAATCCGTGTCGTTGATCGGGCCAAGCGACTGCAATAGTTCTTCGTAGGCGCAATCGAGAAAAACGAAGTCGCCGTCATCGACGGTCAGGATCACGTCCGAATTCTGGATTTCGTAGCCTTCATTCTTGCGAAAGCCCGACAGGCATTGCGGATCGAGATTGCTGCGAATGTCCTTGGCGCGCTCTTTGCCGTAGAACGCGATAATGGTCTTCTGCAAATCGCGTTCGCGAACGAGCGTGACGATCGTGTTTGCGCCTTCGCGCCTGTCTGCCATCGCGATGTCGAGATTTTGCACCCGTTGTCCGATATCGGCGATGACCGCTGCAAGTTGCGCCTTGCGGTCGGCGCGCATTGCACCTTCTGCAAAGATGCGAATGGGCTTGTGATATTTGCGGATCCTGTCGATGCGGCCGGCAAGATGATATTCAGCGCCGAATGCCGTTTTCATAAACCCTTCGACGATTTGTTCGTCGGTGAAGGACTTTTTTTCGGCGCGCTGCCGTGCTGCCACTTCGGGCAAGCCTGCGGCGGATGCGCCTGGGTTAAACAGGGCTACGCAGGCCAGCGCTGCGGCGATGAACGTCAACTGTCGCAGGTTGCATGATCGCTGCATTTGTAGCCGAGCTAGCCGCAAGGCGCGGCCAAGGGCAAGCGCGACCAAGGCACACCGCAGCGAAAAAGCCGGCCCGAAGGCCGGCTTGCCTCAATTCAAGCGATTCAGTCGTTTTTGACGATGACCGTCGCGCCGACCTGAACGCGACTATAAAGGTCGATCACGTCGTCATTGACCATGCGGAAGCAGCCCGATGACACAGCTTGACCAATGGTTTCGGGCTCATTGGAACCGTGAATGCGATAGAGCGTCGAGCCGAGATACATCGCGCGCGCACCGAGCGGATTGTCGGGGCCGCCTTTCATGTGGCGCGGCAGGTCGGGACGGCGCGCGATCATCTGCGACGGCGGGGTCCATTCCGGCCATTCCTTCTTTGCAGTGATCTTGTGAACCCCACCCCAACGGAAACCATCGCGTCCGACGCCGATGCCGTATCGCAGTGCGCGCCCGCCATCCTGAACGAGATAAAGCCGCCGCTCGCGCGTGTCGACGACGATCGTACCGGGCGGGTAATTGCTCTCGAAATTCACGGTCGTGCGTGGGATAGGCCCAGCGCCGCTGCCGCTATAGCTGTTGTTGAAGCCAAAAAGCTGCTGGATCGGATTGAACTCCTGATCGGCAGCGGCGAATTCCACGCCTGCAGCCAACACCGCCAGCGTCACGAATACAGTCAAAGAACGCTTCATTCCAACCCTCATTGAATGTCTGCCCGGCGATGCCGAGACCCCGGCGATACAGGCCATAAACCTTGCGAATTCGCAACCCACGCCCGCGTGAATGCGCGCCATGACCTTTGACGAAATGCTCCAACAATGATTGATCGTCTGAAGATAAAAATACCGGCGGAGAGAAACGATGAACGGTGCTGAGAGCCTGGTGCGGACTTTGGTCGCAGGCGATGTCAATGTATGTTTCACCAATCCCGGCACCTCGGAAATGCACTTCGTCGCGGCCCTCGATCGCGTTGAGGGAATGCGATGCGTGCTTGGATTGTTCGAGGGCGTGGTGACTGGAGCCGCCGACGGTTACTACCGCATGGCAGGCAAGCCAGCGTCGACGCTGCTGCACCTCGGACCCGGTCTGGCTAACGGCCTTGCCAATCTGCACAACGCGAAGAAGGCCCATTCCGGCATTGTGAATATCGTCGGCCAGCACGCGACCTATCACATCGAATACAACGCGCCGCTGACCTCCGACATCGAAGGCATCGCGCGTCCGATGTCGGCGTGGGTCCGCACCTCGCCGGATGCAAAATCCGTTGCACGCGACGGTGCTGCTGCCATCGCAGCCGCGCGGAATTCGCCGGGACAGATCGCGACGCTCATTCTTCCGGCGGACACGGCGTGGAACGAAGCCGAAGGCATTGCTCAGGTGCCTGCTGATTCCCAGCGCATCAGTTATTCGACGCAGGCTGTCGAGGAGGCGGCGCGCGTACTCAACAGCGGCGAACAGACGCTTCTGCTCGTCACCGGCAAGGCGCTCACCGAGGAAGGATTAAAGCTGGCGGCCCAGATTGCGGGCAGGACCGGCTGCAAGGTGATGGGCCAGACCTATAATCCGCGCATGGCGCGCGGACGCGGACGCTTTTCCATCGACCGCATTCCTTATGTGATCGAACAGGCGCTGCCGATCCTTAAAGACTTCAAGCATATTGTTCTTGTCGAAACCGCAGACCCGGTTGCGTTCTTCGCCTATCCGAACAAGCCGAGTCTACTGAAGCCGCCGGGCTGTGAAGTGCATCGAATGGTCGAGGCCGGCGAAAATTCCGTAAGCGCGCTGCGCGCTCTTGCCGATGCGCTCGGCGCGAAGCCGGCCGACGTAAAGCCGCAGCAACTCGCCGAACTGACAAAGCCGACCGGCGCGTTGAATCATGCGACCATCGCGCAGGCGATTGCATGCGCCATTCCCGAAAATGCCATCGTCGTGGATGAATCGATCACGACCGGACGCGGATTTTTTCCGCCGACGGCTGCGGCTGCGCCTCACGATTGGTTGCAGAACATGGGCGGCTCGATCGGATTTTCGACGCCGGTGGCAACGGGCGCGGCTGTCGCTGCTCCCGGCCGCAAGGTGATCTGCATGGTCGGCGACGGCAGTGCGATGTACACGCTGCAATCGCTTTGGACGCAGGCGCGGGAAAAGCTCGATGTGACGACGATTGTCTTCGCCAACCGCACTTATCAGATTTTGAAGGGCGAGTTCGCGGGCGTCGAAGCGGGCGAGCCGGGCCGCAAGGCGCTCGACATGCTCAACCTCGACAATCCGAATCTCGATTGGGTGGCGCTCGCGAAGGGCATGGGCGTCGAAGGCGTTTCGGTGAAATCCGCCGACGACTTCAACAAGGCCTTAGCCGACGCGATGAAGCAGAAAGGCCCACGTCTGATCGAGGTTGTGATGTGACAATTCGGGTCATGGAACCCAGACGCATCGCCCCGCGTTGATTGATTGTATTTCGTTCAATTTCTGCGGATCGCTTCATGAAAATTTTTCAGGGAACGTCATTCAGCCCGGAGACGATTGCGGCAATGAGTCAGGCGCTGCAGGATGCCGTCGATACATTGCCCGAAAAGGTGTCGTCGGGCCGGGTGCAGGCGCTCGCGAAAAACATTGTCGATCTCGCGTCGCAGGGCGAACGCGATCCTGAACGCATGAAACTTCTGGCTCTGTTGGCGCTGCAGGCAAAAGCCCCGGACTGACGAGTACTACCGCCGGTATCATCGACGGGTTGAATTAAATCTCCGGTAGTCTCTTTTCGCTAGATTATCCAACGCCGGGTGAATGTCTGGCGACGATCCATGCCGTATGCGAGAAGCGCAAAGAGGCTTGCACATGACGATTTTGAAACGGTTTTTCAAAGATGAGTCCGGCGCGACCGCGATCGAATACGCGCTGATTGCCGCCGGCATTTCGATGGCCATTGTCGCTGCCGTCAACGGACTGGGCACGACGCTCGGCAGCAAATACACCAGCATCAACACGTCGCTGAAATAAGATTTCAGGAATGTCTTCGGCATCGCGGGGCGGGAACCGGCGTTCCCGAAGGCGCGACATTTCGCGCGTGTGCGTCAGCACTTGTTTACCTAATTGATTAGGATTTTCACAGTAACTGCCGACTAGGTTGCCGGCACGTCGCGAGAAGAATCCCGCGTTCAGAAATCCAGAAGGTCAGTCATGGATCGAACGGGATCGAACAATGAAGCTCGTGAAGCGTTTCTGGCGGGATGAGACCGCCGCCACAGCCATCGAATACGGATTGATCGCGGCGGGCATTTCGCTCGCCATCATTTCAGCCGTCAAAGGCCTCGGCACCAACCTCGGCTCCAAATTCACCTCGATCAACACGTCGCTGAAGTAGCCGGCGCGCCGAAACTGTGATGCTCGAAATGGCGGTGAGGGCGAAGGTTGCTCATCGCCCAGCCGACCGCGAGAAGACACGCGAACAGCACGATCACGGTTGCCGCTTTTCTGACGACCATCGCAAACACCTCTTTGCAGTTACGCGATGAGGCTGTCTTAGTTTCGCGCGCAAAGTTGGTGTGGAATTCGATGGTGGGCGCACAAGGGATCGAACCTTGGACCTCTCCCGTGTGAAGGGAACGCTCTCCCGCTGAGCTATGCGCCCGAATGATCGCGATGCGACCGTTCAATGCCGCGATTTACGAAGCGATGGCATGGAGTGTCAAGCAGGTACAGCAGACTTGTAGCCGCGCCCGCGAGAAATCGCCCTACACCGTCTGGCGCGCGCGCGATGCGTGGGCCTGTAGCGCCTTGATGCGCTGGGCCAAAGTACCGCTGGCTTCTGTCGTTGCGCCATTGGTGCCGGCAGCCGCTGTCCCATTCACGACGGCGGCCGGCTTTGGCGGCTCCGCAGCGAGCATCGCCTCAATCTGCGAATCCGGGCCTTCCAGCGTCACGGCGAGTTTGGCCACTTCGGCCGCGATGTCGTTGATGCGTTCGCGCAGTAGCGCATTTTCCATGCGCTCGGTCGACCAGGCTGTTTCGGCCTGCTGATGAATGAGGTTGATGTCGCGCTGGAGTTTGGAGCGCTCGTCGCGGGCGACGCGCAGTTGATCTTCGAGCGAAGCCTTTTCTTCACGCAGTTTATTCATCGCAGCCGATTTGCCGCCGGTGGTCGCTGCGATCTCGTCGCGCAATTCCTGTTCGATTTTTTTCGCGGTTTCCGATTGCTGGCGCAGCAGATTGTTTTCGTATTCGCGTTCCGCAAGAATTTTCCCCTGCAGCGCGAGGCGGCTTTCAAGTTCGGCGGTGCGGCCCGTCAGCAGTTCTGTTTCCTTCACCTGTACGAGAAGCTGGCGATCGAGGTCGGTGACGCGGCCGCTCAAATCCTCGACGCGTCCGCGCGCGCCGAGCAGTTCGCGGGTTGCGGCGTCCGACTCGCCGCGCTGTTCGGCCAGACGCGTCTGCGTGTCGCTGAATTCTCTCTCCGCCTGAATGACGCGGTTCTGCAGCGCATCGACCTGACCGCGCACGGCGGCAAGCTCGCTCTGGTGGCCTTCTGCCTTGACCGAGTGATCGCTGAGTTCGCTCGTGAGTTTGCCGAGTTCGGCCTGCTTGTCGGCGAGCGCCTGCTCGGCGGAGCGCAGCAACTGAGTCTTGGATGCGAATTCTTCTTCCGTCGCACGCTGTTGGTCGCGCAGCAGTTTCTCGCGCGCTTCGAGAGAAAAGATCGTCGCGTTCTTCTCGCCGAGTTCGATCTTGAGGCGGTTGATGGCGTCGGATTTCTTGCCCAATTCGGCAAGCTGGCTCGACGTCTTGTTCTTGAGCTGTTCGACGCTCATTTCCAGCCGCCGCGCGGACATCGCGAATTCGGCGCGAAGCTGATCCTTGTCGGCCTGAATTTCCGCCATCGAAAGCGGTGTCGCGGCCTCAAGACGCTTGGTCGTCAGACGCACCGCACGGTTGTGAACCAGCGGCACAATCATGAGGCCGAACAGCATCGAGACCAGAAAACCGATCGCCACGTACATGATCGGCTCGACCATCAGGGAACTCCTACGCCACACAAGACCTGTTTACCTTGCCACGGCGGGCAGGGACAAAGCTAGCGGGACAGTACGTTAACGTGAATCCGTGGCCTGCCGGCCACGCCTTCGCAGTCAGGCAGTCGCACTGAGCGCCGACCGCGCGCCCGATTTGGCGGCTTTTCCGTCGAACTTTTCGCGTGCCTTTTTGATCCGCTCCTGGTTGTCCCGCGCCCATGCGGACAATGCCGTGACGGGCTTGAGCAGATCGCGTCCGAGCGGCGTCAATTCATAGTCGACGCGCGGCGGAATGGTCGGAAACACGGTGCGGGTCACAAAGCCGTCGCGCTCGAGGCCGCGCAAGGTCAGCGTCAGCATGCGCTGCGAAATCCCGCTAACGCTGCGACGAAGCTCGTTGAAGCGCATCGGCCCCTCGCCAAGATAGGTCACGACAAGCACGGTCCATTTGTCGCCGACACGGGCGAGAACTTCGCTGATGCCCCGGCAGTCGCCGGTTAAATGAATGTTCCTAGTGGCCAAAAATGTGCCTCCTTGTGGCTGCCTCGACAGTCACATATCCAGTGTAGGGCACAAATGTGTACCACCCTGGCGGGTTTCAAGCAAAGCCCGCCGCCGCCATTCGAGGAGAAGAAAATTGTCTCAGAAACTTCAGGTCATTATCGGCAGCACGCGCCCCGGCCGCGTCGGCCCATCCATCGCCAAATGGTTTCATGCCGCGGCCAAGGTGCACGGCGCGTTCGACGCGGAACTGGTCGATATCCACGACTTCAAGTTGCCGGTGCTCGACGAGCCGGATCATCCCGCCAAGCGCGCCTACACCAAAGATCACACCAAGGCGTGGTCGGCAAAGATCAACGAAGCCGACGCGTATGTGTTCGTCACGCCTGAATATAATTACTTCACGTCGCCCGCGCTTGTGAACGCGCTCGATTTCCTCGTCCATGAATGGAAATACAAACCGGCTGGCATCGTCAGCTATGGCGGCGTGTCGGGCGGATTGCGCGCGGCTCAATCTCTGAAAGGTCTGGTAACGTCATTGCGGATCATGCCGATCCCTGAAGGCGTCGCGATCCCGAACTTCTTCGAAAACATCGACAAGGCGAGCGGCGCGTTCACATCGAACGAACTGATGGATGCGTCCGTTAAGACCATGCTCGACGAACTGGCGAAATGGTCGTCGGCATTGAAACCGATGCGCGCGGCCTGAACTTCGGGCGCAGGCGATCTGGAAATCCTTCTGTCACATCGTCAGAACGGATTCCAGGTCGAGCGCGGTGTGAATTTGAGATAGCCGATGTTGGCACCCAATCGCAGACCGACGCCGGAGCGGATCGGCACGACGACGATGCCGCTTGCGGTCAGCGCCGTCATGCCGAAGCCGCCGATGAAATAGGCCGAGCCGTCGATGCCCGCGAAGCGCTGATAGATCGCGTCGGTCGCCGGCAGATTGTAGACGAGCATCATGGTGCGCGCGCCGTCGCCACCCCAGTCGAAGCCGACCGAAGGGCCTTGCCAATAGACGCGCAGGTCGCCGGCGTTCTTGGTATAGAGCGTGCCTTCGCCGTAACGCAGCCCTGCGACGAACGCGCCCGAACCTTCTTCGCCGAGCACATAGCCGTTGGGCAGACCCCATTGGCTCACCGCGCGTTCGATGACCGACGCGAGCCCGCGCGACACGTTGCCGAAAAATCTGTGACCGGCACCGACCAGTTCGTCGGCACCGTAAGTACCGCCATCCGAGCGCTGCTGCGCAAAAGCCGGCAGCGTGAAACAGACCATCGCTGCAAACACGATGGCTGCGAGGCGCGATGCAAAACTCATGAAAAGCCCCTTGGGTCGCAATGGCCGGGTTTGGGTTCGCGGCTTAACGCCTTGCTGACCGGCAAGGTGTAAGTTGCGGTTCCACGCCCCGACTCGAAGTTTATCGGCACCAACTATGACGGCACCGCGGCAGGAAAACAAAGGCCCAGCCCCCAAAATCGTCCGCCTCGCGGCGATTTCGGGGCTTCTTGCTATGCTGGCGGGGGGTGCTTTTGCTGCATCCACCGAACGCATCGTGGTCAATCGTCTGACGGCTCTGGCGATCGACGGTTACGACCCCGTCGCCTATTTCACCGACAAGGATGCATTGCAGGGTCAGCCGGAATTCGAAGCGTCCGATCAGGGCGCGATCTGGCGCTTCCGTAGCGCGGCAAACCGCGCGATCTATCTTGAACATCCCGATATCTACGGGCCGCGTTTCGGCGGCTACGATCCGACCGCTGTCGCGCGCGGCAAACCCGTTCCGGGTCGCGCGCAGATCTGGCTGATCGATCACGAGCGGCTTTATTTGTTCAGCCGCGAGGAAAGCCGCGACCAGTTCGCTGCCTCGCCGCAGCGCCTTCTCGAGCAGGCCGATGCGAAATGGCCTGCGCTCGTGGAGACTCTGTCGAACTACTAGCTGACGGCGCCGGCATCGCCCCAGGCGATGAACTCGGGCACAAGAAATCCCTCGTGCTTCTCGCCGAAGCGCAGCGCGGCACCCTTGCTGTCGGTGATCGTTCCGCCGGCCGCCGTCACGACGGCTTGCCCGGCGGCGACATCCCATTCCGATGTCGGCGCAAGCCGCGGATAGATGTCGGCACCGCCCTCGGCCACACGGCAGAATTTAATCGATGAGCCCAGAACCTGCCGGATCGCGCCCGGACGCGCGGCGATGAAGGCTTGCGTGCGCTTGTCCATGTGCGAGCGGCTGACCGCGACGATCCATGCGCCTCCGGGTCCGGGATGTTGCCGAGTCTTGATCGGTTGGGCGGCACGCGCATGTGCGTCTTTCGTGACGAGCAGACGCTCCGCGCCGTGACCGACAACGCCGCGCCAGATCAATCCGAGCGCCGGAGCGCCGACAATTCCGAGCACCGGCTGACCGTTCGTGACGAGCGCAAGATTGATCGTGAATTCGTCGCGTCCCGCGATGAATTCCGTCGTGCCGTCGAGCGGATCGATAAGGAAGAAGCTGCCTTTGTAGGGGCGTCTCGCCAGATGGGTGCGTTCCTCGGAAAGCGTCGGCACGTTGGGCAACAGTTTCAAGAGACCGTCGGCAAGAATGCGGTCAGCGGCCATGTCTGCTTCGGTGACGAGAGAGCCGTCAGGCTTTTTATCGACCTGCATCGATGATCGGACGGTGGATAGAACCGCAGTGCCCGCCTGCGCGACGATGTCCGTCAGCGGTTCGAGCAATTCCATTGCTGCAGCAGCATCGATCGCCGGTCCGTCACCGGGGATTTCAGTCATCGACCGATCTCATTTGCGCGTGCGTCTCCGGTCAATCCGCTGTGGTTCTGGTGGCGGTCTCGGTAGCAGCAATTCGTGCTGCGGTGTATCAAATCATAAAGCACGCATGATTCGCTGCGTCAGCAGGCTGCGGGCGAAAAATCGAAAGAATACACGCTCAGGAATACAATATATGTCCGGTCCCGCTCCCGACCCTCTCGACCTCGCCGCATTGATGTGTTCGCGCGTCTGTCACGACCTCATCAATCCGGTCGGTGCCATCGTCAACGGACTTGAGGTGCTGGACAGCAGCTCGAAGGACGATGACAAGCAGTTCGCGCTTGATCTCATTCGCAAGAGTGCGCTGTCGACATCGGCAAGATTGCAATTCTGCCGCATCGCCTATGGTGCCGCCGGGTCTGCCGGCGCGCAAATCGATCTCGGCGAAGCGCAGAAAATCGCGCGCGGTTACATGGAAGACGACAAGACCAAGCTGTCGTGGAATCTGCCGCACATGCTGCTGGCGAAGAATCGCGTCAAGCTCCTGCTCAATTTGCTGGTGATCGCCCAGCAGGCCATTCCGCGCGGCGGCCAGCTTGCGGTCGATCCGGTCGGCGAAGGCGATGCGATGGGTTTTAAGGTCAGGGCTGCGGGGCCGAACGCCAAGGAGCCGCTTAACATCAACGAGCACCTCAACGTCAAAGATCCTGCATCGGTGACAGCGCACGCCGTTCAGCCCTATTACACGGCTTTGCTTGCGCAGGCGTGCGGATTGAAGGTCGCACTCGCTGCTGAGACCGATGCGGTGGTTGTGACGGCGTCTTAACGATTTGTTAACCGGCGGCGTGCGGCTGCCGCGCGGCATCCGTAGAACCGCCTTAGCTCTTTATTGAGTTCGTTCTTTTCCGAATACTCAACCAAATTGAAACGCTTTGCCTTGAAGGTAGCCAGAATCCGGAAGCCCGCGTCGCGTGCTCTCCTCGTTCTCGAAGGCTGGTTTCATGGACGATCTTCTGCGGGAATTCCTGACCGAGACCAACGAGAGTCTCGACACCGTGGATAATCAGTTGGTGCGGTTCGAGCAGGATCCCAACAACGCGAAGATCCTCGACAATATTTTTCGTCTGGTTCACACCATCAAGGGCACCTGCGGATTTCTCGGACTGCCGCGCCTCGAAGCGCTGGCGCACGCCGCCGAAACGCTGATGGGAAAATTCCGCGACGGCATGCCGGTCACCGGCGAAGCCGTGTCGCTGATCCTCTCCACGATTGATCGCATCAAAGATATCCTTGGCCAGCTCGAAGCCAACGAGTCAGAGCCGGAAGGCTCCGATCCCGATCTAATCGACGCGCTGCATCACATGGTCGAAGCGGGCATGGCCGGCATGGTTGCTCCTGCCTCGGCGCCGAAGGCAGACACGAAGACCGAAGGCACGCTGGTCGTACAGACGCTTGAGCGTGAATTGCGCCCCGGCGAAGTCTCGCTTGACGATCTTGAGCGCGCTTTCCGCGAAACGGCAGTTGAAGTCGAGTCGCCTCCCGTTGCCCCTGCGGCTCCTGCCGCACCGAAAGCAGCTACCCCGGCAAAGCCTGCGAAGGCCGCGCCGAAAAAAATTGCCGCCGAAAGCGATACGCCTGAGGGCGACAAGGTCGCCAACCAGTCGATCCGCGTCAACGTCGATACGCTCGAACATCTGATGACGATGGTGTCGGAACTGGTACTCACGCGTAACCAGTTGCTCGAGATCAGCCGCCGCAACGAAGAAAGCGATTTCAAGGTCCCGCTGCAGCGCCTCTCCAATGTCACCGCCGAACTGCAGGAAGGCGTCATGAAGACGCGCATGCAGCCGATCGGCAACGCATGGCAGAAGCTGCCGCGCATCGTGCGCGATCTCTCCAGCGAACTTGGCAAGCAGATCGAGCTGGAAATGCACGGCGCGGATACCGAGCTTGATCGCCAGGTGCTCGACCTCATCAAGGACCCACTGACCCATATGGTCCGTAACTCGGCCGATCACGGCCTTGAGTCCACCGCCGATCGCGTCGCCGCTGGCAAGCCCGAGCAGGGCACGATCCGCGTGTCCGCCTATCACGAGGGCGGTCACATCATCATCTGCATCGCCGACAACGGGCGCGGGCTGAACACCGAACGCATCAAGGCGAAAATCATTTCGAACGGTCTTGCGACCGAGTCAGATGTTGAGAAGATGACCGAAGCGCAGATTCACAAATTCATCTTCGCGCCGGGCTTTTCGACCGCTGCTGCCGTCACAAGCGTATCCGGCCGCGGCGTCGGCATGGACGTGGTGCGCACCAACATCGATCAGATCGGCGGCACCATCGACGTAAAGTCGGTGCCGGGCGAGGGTTCGAGCTTCACCATCAAGATTCCGCTGACGCTTGCCATCGTTTCGGCACTGATCGTGGAAGCTGCGGGGGATCGTTTTGCGATTCCGCAGCTCTCCGTCGTCGAACTCGTGCGCGCGCGCGCCAATTCCGAACATCGCATCGAGCGAATCAAGGACACGCCGGTCCTGCGCCTGCGCAACAAGCTCTTGCCGCTGATGCATCTGAAGAAGCTGCTCAAGATTGAAGACGGAACGTCGTCCGATCCCGAAAACGGTTTCATTGTGGTGACGCAGGTCGGCAGCCAGACTTTCGGCATTGTCGTCGATAGCGTTTTTCACACCGAGGAAATCGTCGTCAAGCCGATGTCCACCAAGCTGCGCCATATCAACATGTTCTCCGGCAACACCATCCTTGGCGACGGTGCGGTCATCATGATTGTCGATCCCAACGGTATCGCGCAGTCGCTTGGAACGTCTGTCGCGGCCCAGAACGACATCTCCGATGAAAACACGGCGGCGAAATCGCTGGCCGAGGAAAATCGCACGTCGCTCCTCGTCTTCCGCGCAGGGTCGCAGCAGCCGAAGGCCGTGCCGCTGGCGCTGGTGACGCGCCTTGAGGAAATCGCGGTCGACAAAATTGAATTCTCGAACGGCCGCCATATGGTTCAGTACCGCGAGCAACTGATGCCGCTGGTGCAGATCGAAGGGATCAAGCTGCGCGAATCCGGCATGCAGCCGATCCTGGTATTTGCAGACGATGGCCGCTCGATGGGCCTTGTTGTTGACGAGATCATCGACATTGTCGAAGAGCATCTCGACATCGAGGTCGCGAGTTCGCAGGACGGCGTTCTTGGTTCGGCGGTCATCAAGGAGCAAGCCACCGAAGTGATCGATGTCGGCCATTTCCTGCCGATGGCTTTCGCGGACTGGTTTTCGCGAAAGGAAATCCGGGAAAACGCAACGACACAAAGCGTCCTGCTGGTCGATGACTCCGCGTTCTTCCGCAACATGCTGGCGCCCGTGTTGAAGGCAGCCGGCTATCGCGTGTCGGTGGCGCAGAGTGCGCATGAGGGCCTTGGTCTGTTGAGATCCGGCAAAGAATTCAACGTTGTGCTCACCGATATCGAAATGCCGGAGATGAACGGCTTTGAATTCGCCGAAGCGATCCGCGCCGACCAGCGCACCAGCGCAATGCCGATCATCGCCCTGTCCTCGTTGATCTCACCGGCCGCCATCGAGCGCGGCCGTCAGGCTGGCTTCTACGACTACGTCGCAAAGTTCGACAGACCCGGATTGATTGCAGCTCTGAAAGAGCAGACTGCCGAAATGAGCCAAGCGGCTTAAGGATATGACGATGAACGAGCAACTCGACGCAACCGACAATGGCGTCACCGAATACGTTACCGCGATGATTGGCGGCCAGCTTTTCGGTCTCCCGATTTCGCGCGTGCAGGATGTGTTCATGCCCGAGCGCATGACCCGCGTGCCGCTGGCGTCGGACGATGTTGCCGGTGTCCTCAATCTGCGCGGCCGCATCGTGACTGCGATCGACATGCGCGCGCGGCTCGGATTGGCAAAGAACGAAGACAGCGCCGAACTGATGGCGATCGGTGTCGATCTGCGTGGCGAATCCTACGGTTTGCTGATCGACAACATCGGTGAAGTCATGAAATTGCGGGACGACGGTTGCGAGGTGAACCCCGTCAATCTCGACCCGCGCATGGCGAAGGTGGCGGGAGGCGTTCATCGGCTCGAGGGTCAGTTGATGGTTGTGCTCGACGTCGATCGCGTTCTGGAGATCAATTCCGACAAGATCGCCGCCTAAGACGGCGAAACGCAAGCGAAATAGGAAACGCCCCTTCGGGGGATATGAAATGCAGAGGCAGTAACATGAAAACGTGTCTGATCGTCGATGACTCAAGCGTAATTCGCAAGGTCGCTCGTCGCATTCTGGAAGGACTCGAATTCCAGATCGTTGAAGCCGAGGATGGCCAGAAGGCGGTGGAGATGTGCAAGCGCGCAATGCCCGATGCTGTTCTGCTCGACTGGAACATGCCGGTGATGGACGGCTACGAGTTTCTGCGCAATCTCCGCCTGATGCCGGGCGGCGACAAGCCGAAGGTGGTGTTCTGCACCACTGAGAACGATGTCGCGCACATCGCGCGCGCGCTTCATGCCGGTGCCAACGAATACATCATGAAGCCGTTCGACAAGGAAATCGTCACCGCGAAATTCCATGAAGTTGGTCTGATCTAGTGTCTGTCCGCTTTCGGGCGGGCGGGAGTTTTTTGTTCAGTTGCGTTGAGTGAAGTTTGCAATGAGTAACGTTATCGCGGAACCGACGCCTTCCCCGACAGTGTCTGGCGACGCGCTTCGCGTCATGGTGGTCGACGATTCAGCCGTGATACGCGGACTGATCACCCGCTGGATCGATTCCGAAATCGACATTAAGGTTGCGGCGTCGATCCGCACCGGGCTCGATGCCGTCAATCAGGTCGATCGCGTCGATCCTGATGTTGTCGTGCTGGACATCGAAATGCCGGACATGGACGGCATTTCGGCTCTGCCGTTGCTGCTGAAGAAAAAGCCGAAACTCGTCGTTATCATGGCTTCGACGCTTACCCGCCGCAACGCGGAGATCAGCTTCAAGGCACTTTCGCTTGGTGCGTCAGACTACATCCCGAAGCCCGAAAGTACGCGCGAGATCGGTGCTGCGGATACCTTCAAGCGCGATCTGATCGAAAAAATCCGTCACCTTGGCGCGCGTGCCCGCCGGCCGGTCACGATTGCAAGCCCTTCGATTGCGCCGGCTGCGCCGGCAGCAAGCGCGCCGCTACCCAAGACCTCGCTCGGCAACATGCCGCGCGTCGCGCAGCCGAAACTGATGCTTCGTCCGTTCGGTGCGGCCGCGCCGCGCGCGCTGCTGATCGGATCGTCCACCGGCGGTCCGCAGGCGTTGATGACGCTCGTTGCAGGCATCAAGCCTGTGATTGAAAAGTTTCCGGTGCTGATCACGCAGCACATGCCGCCGACGTTCACTACGATTCTCGCCGAGCACCTCGCACGCAGCAGCGGGTCTCCGGTCCATGAAGGCGTCGACGGCGAACCCGTCAAGCCTGGACAGATTTATCTGGCACCCGGCGGTCACCACATGCGCGTCGTTCGCGCTGGAACGGGTGCAGCGATTGCGCTTGGTGACGATGCTCAGATCAATTTCTGCAAACCTGCGGTCGATCCGATGTTCAAGTCGGCGATCGACGTCTGGCAGGGCGGCATCATGGCCGTGGTACTGACCGGCATGGGTTCGGACGGCATGCGTGCCGGCAAAGAGGTCGTTGCGGCCGGCGGCAGTCTGATTGCACAGGACGAAGCGACGAGCGTCGTCTGGGGTATGCCCGGCTCGGCAGCAAATGCAGGAATTTGCGCGGCCGTACTGCCGCTCGATCAAATCGGACCGAAACTTGTTCGGCTGTTTTCAGGAGTTCGGTCGTGACGCCTCAAGAGTATGAGTATCTCTGTAAGACGCTGAAGGACCGCTCCGGTCTCCTGCTGGCGGCCGACAAACAATACCTCGTCGAGAGCCGTCTGCTGCCGCTCGCGCGCCGTTCAGGTCTGAGCGGCATCACTGAGCTTGTGCAGAAGATGAAGGGCGGTGCTGATGGGCTGATCGTCGAAGTGGTCGAAGCTATGACCACCAACGAGACGTTTTTCTTCCGCGACAAGATTCCGTTCGATAATTTCAAGGACTCGATCATTCCCGATCTGATCAAGGCGCGCGCAGCGCGCAAGAGCCTGCGCATCTGGTGCGCGGCTGCTTCGACTGGGCAAGAGCCGTACTCGCTGGCGATGCTGTTGAAGGAGATGGGACCGGCGTTGTCGGGATGGCGCGTCGAGATCGTTGCCAGCGATCTATCGCAGGAAGTTCTGGAGAAATCCAAATCCGGCATCTACAGCCAGTTCGAAGTGCAGCGCGGTCTGCCCATTCAACTGCTGGTCAAGCATTTCGATCAGGTCGGCGAGTTCTGGCAGCTCAAGCCGGAAGTGCGTTCGATGGTGCAATTCCGCCAATTGAATTTGCTCAAGGACTTCGCCCATCTCGGAAAGTTCGACGTCATCTTCTGCCGCAACGTGCTGATCTACTTCGATCAGGAAACGAAGGTCGATGTCTTCAACCGCCTGCTCAAGGCCAACGAGACCGACGGCTATCTGCTGCTCGGTGCGGCGGAGACGGTGGTCGGCCTCACCAACGGCTACCGGCCCTGCCAGCAGCGCCGCGGTGTCTATGTGCCGAACCTCGCTGCGGCACCTTCGATCGCGCCCGCGATGTCAGTGGGTGGCAATAGCCTGACATCGCGCGGCGTCCACTAACGCCGACACGTTTGGGCCGGGTGAGCCTTTGCAGTCATTTGCCGTAACGTCGTTGACAAGCGCTGAACCCTTTGGAATAAATCGGACATGGGGATTTGCGATCTCCCCACGAGGCGACAAGCCCAAGAATCGCGTCCCGTTGATACGAGGGCGCAGCAATGTCGTCATACACCTCAATCTCCGTTGAAAAACTTGGACGCCTCATCGGCACGGCCAATGCGCCGATGTTGATCGATGTCCGCACTGAAAACGATTTCAAGGCCGACCCACGCTTGATACCCGGCTCGATTCGCCGTTCGCACGAGCGTGTCGCCGAATGGACATCCGGTGTAACGGGATCGGCTGTCATCATTTGCCAGAAAGGCGGAAAGCTTGCAGAGGGCACGGCCGCGTGGCTGCGTCACGAGGGCCTGCATGCCGAAACGCTCGACGGCGGCTTTGACGAATGGAAATCCGCCAAACTTCCGCTCGTCCCGGCTGACAAACTTCCTGCACGGGATGCGCGGGGGCGGACAATCTGGGTTACACGCTCGCGGCCGAAGATCGACCGCATTGCCTGCCCTTGGCTGATCCGCCGGTTTGTCGATCCAAACGCAGTTTTTCTTTTCGTGACGCCTTCGGAGGTCGAGGAGGTCGGTAAGCGTTTCGGTGCGGCACCGTTCGACATTGAAAACGTGTTCTGGAGTCATCGCGGAGAGCTTTGCACCTTCGACGTGATGATCGATGAGTTTGGGTTGGCGATGCCGCCATTGTTGCGGCTCGGCAAAATGGTCCGCGCTGCCGACACCGGGCGGCTTGATCTATCGCCGGAAGCGCCCGGACTGCTTGCCGCGTCACTCGGTCTTTCGCGTATGTACGACGACGATCTGGCGCAACTCGAAGCGGGCATTGCGCTTTACGACGCATTCTATCGCTGGTGCCGCGACGCGACCGGCGAAACGCATAACTGGCCAAACCACAGAGCAAAGGTCCCTGCGTGACCGAGATGCCGGCTGAAAGGCCAATTACAGGAAAGGACGAAAGTCACGGCGTGTCGTTCCGTGACGCGTTCGTTGTGTGGGCCAGGGTTGCGATGCTGAGTTTCGGCGGCCCCGCCGGACAAATCGCAGTGATGCATCGTATCCTTGTCGATGAGAAGCGCTGGATTTCCGAGAGCAGATTCTTGCATGCGTTGAACTACTGCATGCTGCTGCCGGGGCCGGAGGCGCAGCAGCTTGCGACTTATATCGGCTGGCTGATGCATCGCACCGCAGGCGGTATCATGGCCGGCGGGTTGTTCATCCTGCCCGGTGTCATCGCCATCATGGGCTTGAGCTACATCTATGCGGCGTTCGGCAATGTGGGTTTTATCGAAGCGCTGTTTTTCGGGCTGAAGGCGGCGGTGCTTGCCATCGTCATTCAGGCGGTGGTGCGCATCGGCAAGCGTGCGTTACGCAACAAAATCATGATCGGGCTTGCGGTTGTCGCATTTGTCGGAATCTTCTTTTTCAATGTGCCGTTTCCGGCCATCATCATCGCTGCCGGATTGATCGGCTTCATCGGTGCGAAATCGGGACGGCCGGAATTCGAGGCGGTCGCGCATGGCGGCGGCAAGCAGACGGCGCTGGTCGATAATCTGTTGACCGACGAGTTGCCCGAACATGTGCGCCCGAGCGTGGCGCGCGCATTGAAAGTCAGCGCGATCTGGTTGTTGCTCTGGCTGGTGCCGGTCGCCGCATTACTGCTCGCGCTGGGGCAGGCCAATGTATTCAGCCAGATCGCGATCTTTTTCTCGAAGATGGCGATGGTGACGTTCGGCGGCGCCTATGCGGTCCTCGCCTATGTGGCTCAGCAGGCGGTCGATCACTATCACTGGGTCAACCCGCGCGAGATGCTGGACGGGCTCGGCATGGCGGAGACGACGCCGGGTCCGCTCATCATGGTGTTGCAATTCGTGGGCTTCATGGCGGCGTTTCGCGATGCAGGCGCGCTGCCGCCGATGCTGGCCGGGACGCTCGGCGGACTATTGGCGACATGGGTGACGTTTACGCCCTGCTTTCTCTGGATATTCCTCGGGGCTCCCTTCATCGAGGCTTTGCGCGGTAACAAGGCGCTGGCCGGCGCTTTATCAGCAATAACAGCAGCAGTCGTCGGCGTGATTCTCAATCTGTCGATCTGGTTTGCTATCCACACTGAGATCAAACAAAAACCCCGCCATTTGCGGCGGGGTTATAGTCGGGAGGAGAGAGCAGACACGCTCTCGAGAAAACCCGTTAGGCTGGAATGCGCTCTTCGTGCTCGTGCGGCTCGCGCAGCACGTAACCGCGGCCCCACACCGTCTCGATGAAGTTACGGCCTTCTGAGGCGTTCGCGAGCTTCTTGCGCAGTTTGCAGATGAACACGTCGATGATCTTGAGTTCAGGCTCGTCCATGCCGCCGTAGAGATGATTGAGGAACATCTCCTTGGTGAGGGTGGTGCCCTTGCGGAGCGAGAGCAGCTCGAGCATCTGGTATTCTTTTCCGGTGAGATGCACGCGCTGGCCGCCGACTTCGACCGTCTTGGTGTCGAGATTGACGACGAGATCGCCGGTCTGGATGACCGACTGTGCATGACCCTTGGAGCGGCGGACGATCGCGTGGATGCGGGCGACCAGTTCGTCCTTGTGGAAAGGCTTGGTCATGTAGTCGTCGGCACCGACGCCGAGACCCTTGACCTTGTCCTCGATACCGGCGAGGCCGGAGAGGATCAGAATGGGTGTCTTGATTTTGGAGACACGCAGCTGCTTGAGAACATCGTAGCCGGACATGTCCGGGAGGTTCAGGTCGAGCAGGATGATGTCGTAGTCGTAAAGTTTACCGAGATCGACGCCTTCTTCTCCGAGGTCTGTCGTGTAGACGTTGAAGCTCTCGGATTTGAGCATCAGCTCGATCGACTGCGCAGTGGCGCTGTCATCTTCTATCAGCAATACGCGCATGCCAGTCCCCTATAGGTCGCCGCTGTGGGCGTCAGGCCGGCCGCATATCTGCGGCACTGGAAAAACGCCTTTGCACAACTGATTCGGATCCTGACGAGATATGGTTAACAAATGCTGATTCTGGTCTGCAAGCTCAATCGTGCAATTTTTGTCGAATCGCCCTAAGATGTTGCGTACAGGCAGCTTTTCTAACCGTATCCGTTCGTAATCCACATTAAGAGTCGGGCCTAACCGACTCTCGCGACTCACCCTTTTTTCTGAAGGGCCAGGCGCTCTCAGTCATCAAAGACAGTGACGTAATGATTAACGATGCGGGTAAACACAGGGTTAAGGGATGGTGCCGGAATCGTCGAAATTTAAGGTTTTCGCAATGAAGGCAGCTTTTGCGTGAAAGCGCTCGCCGAGCAGATCACCGATTTGGACGGTGCCACGATTTACGGCCGCGTCGTCGGCGTGCGCGGACTGATGGTGGAGATCGCCGGTCCCATTCACGCAATGTCGGTCGGCGCGCGTATCGTCATCGAGACCGGCACAAATCGATTCATTCCGTGTGAAGTCATCGGTTTTTCCGGCAGCAACGCCGTGGTGATGCCCTTTGCGGGACTCGAAGGCGTGCGGCGCGGCTGCCGCGCGGTGATTGCGAACGCAGCGAGCCAGGTACGCCCATCGGCGTCATGGCTCGGACGCGTGCTGAACGCGATGGGCGAGCCAATCGACGGCAAGGGGCCGCTGACCCAAGGTGCGGAGCCGATGCCCTATCGAAATTCGCCGCCGCCTGCACATTCTCGCAAGCGCGTCGGCGAGCCGCTCGATCTCGGGGTGCGCGCGCTCAACACATTCCTCACCTGCTGTCGCGGCCAGCGCATGGGCATCTTCGCAGGCTCGGGCGTCGGCAAATCCGTGTTGCTGTCGATGCTCGCGCGCAATGTGGACGCGGATATTTCGGTGATCGGTCTGGTCGGCGAACGCGGCCGCGAAGTGCAGGAATTTTTGCAGGACGATCTCGGCGAGGAAGGCTTGGCGCGCTCGGTGGTGGTCGTCGCGACGTCCGACGAACCCGCTTTGGCGCGGCGGCAAGCGGCTTACTTGACGCTCGCCATCTCCGAATATTTCCGCGACGAGGGCAAGGACGTGCTGTGCCTGATGGATTCCGTCACGCGCTTTGCAATGGCCCAGCGCGAGATCGGCCTGTCTGCTGGCGAACCGCCGACCGCCAAAGGCTATACGCCGACGGTGTTCACGGAATTGCCGAAGCTGCTCGAGCGCGCCGGTCCCGGCATGGGCGAGGGCACGATCACCGGCATCTTCACGGTTCTGGTCGATGGCGACGATCATAATGAGCCAGTCGCGGACGCCGTTCGCGGCATTCTCGACGGCCACATCGTGATGGAGCGTGCCATCGCCGAGCGCGGACGCTACCCGGCCATCAACATTCTGAAGTCGGTTTCGCGCACCATGCCGCGCTCGGCCGATCCGGCGTTCCTGCCGATTATCACCAGAGGCCGTCAGGTCATGGCGACCTACGCCGACATGGAAGAACTGATCCGGCTGGGGGCCTACCGGGCGGGGTCCAGCGCCGAGGTCGATGAGGCCATCCGGCTTCATGAGCCCCTTGAGGACTTCTTAAGGCAGGCCAAGGACGAGGCCACGGGGCTGGGGGAAGGATACCGTCGTCTGGAGGAAATATTGCAGGTTCCTCAAGCGGTTGAATCTTAGATTTTGGAAACGGAACGCTAACTTTGTCGCGCCATGATCCCGCCATCTGTGTCCGACCGGAAGGGCCCTTGCGGGATGCCGGTCACTGTCCCGCTGAAAATTTGGGACTTCTGGGGAGTATGAGTCGATGAAGTCACGAGAAACGCTGATCCGGCTTAAGAAATTTCAGGTCGACGAGAAGCGCCGCCGCGTCGCCCAAATCGAGGGGATGATCGCCGATTTCCAGCGCATGTCCGTCGATCTTGAGCGTGAAATCCAGACCGAGCAGGATCGCGCCGGTATCCAGGATCCGTCCCATTTCGCCTATCCGACCTACGCCAAGGCGGCCATCCAGCGTCGCGAGAACCTGACCCGCTCCGCCGACGAATTGCGGGTGCAGCTTGAGGAAGCCAAAGCGCTTCTCGGCGAGGCCTTCGAGGAACTGAAGAAGGTGGAGCTGCTCGACGAGCGCGATCAGGCGCGCGAACGGGCCGAGGAAAATGCCCGCGAACAGGCCGACATGGACTCCATCGGATTGATGCGCTCGCAGATCGGCGCGCTGGCCTGACGCCAGGCCGACCTCATCCGAAAGTCATCGTTTCGAGATCAATGACCCGAGCCCGTTGGCTCGGGTTTTCTTTGTCTGCCGTTCCGGATTCTGGACCCTGAGAGGGTGGACCGGCCCTCCGCAAGATGTGATACGAATGGCCAAATCTTTCTGAACCAAGCCTCGGCGATCAAGAGGCGCTGGCAACATATTCCTGCGTGATTTGAAGACTATGAAGTTCAAGGACGATGAATGCTGACGCCGGCTGAACTGATCTGGCTGCTCGCATCGGTTGCGAAGGGCGATGAGGCTGCTTTCGAGCGGCTCTATCAGAACACGCGCGCGAAACTCTTCGGCGTGGTTCTCCGTATCTTGCGGCGTCAGGACCTTGCTGAGGAAGTCATTCAGGAGGCTTACGTCAAGATCTGGAACAGCGCGGGACAATTCAATCCCGGTCTGGCGTCCCCGATCACCTGGATGGTTTCGATTGCGCGGAACCGGGCGATCGACGTGGTGCGCAAGCGCACCGAGACGTCGATCGAGGAAGAGCCTGCGGCGATGGAAGTCGCATCCGACACGCCCGAGCCTCTGGCGCGGCGCGAGATGACGGAAGAATTGAAGCGCATTCTCGAATGCGTGGGACAGTTGGATCCGGAGCGGCAGAAGCTGGTTCTGCTCGCCTATTACAACGGCTGGAGCCGCGAGCAGCTCGCCGAAAAGTTCGATACGCCGCTGAACACGGTGAAGACGTGGCTGCGGCGAAGCATGATCGAGATTCGTGAATGTCTCGGTCTGGACCTGGTGAGATGACGTACAGCGAAGACCACATCGCGCTCGCGGCAGAATACGCACTCGGCACCCTCGATGCCGACGAGCGTGCTTTGGTCGAGACCATGATGATCGTCGATCGCGGTTTCATGGACGTGGTCGCGGCATGGGAGCACAAGCTCGCCCCGCTGCATCAGATGGTCGGGCCGATCGAGCCGCCGCCGCATGTCTGGGACAACATCAAGGCCGCCGCGGGACTGACCGGAAAACAACTCCCGATGTCGGAAATGCCAAAATTCGTCGAGCCGCCGCAGGTTGAGGACGAGGCATCCGCCTATGTCCCCGAAATGCCGCCGCCCAGCTACGGACATCTTGCGCCACCGGAAGCCGAGATTGCGCGCGCAAGAGCGGAGCTTGAAGCGGCTGCACGCGCATCGCAGCCTCAAAGGATCGAACCCGAGATTTCGGTCGCGCCTGTTCCGCCGCCAGAAGCTGTTGCGCCACCGCCGCCGCGCATCGAACCCGAGCGGTCCAACGTCGTCGACATGTCGAGCCGCCGCCGCGGCGCGCCGGTCTATGGCTTCCTGATGACGGCCGTTGCCGCATCGCTCGCCGCTGTCGTTGCGCTTCAGGCGTATCGGCCGGAGCTGCTTCCCGAACAGTTGCGCATCAAGCCGAAGATTCAGACCGTCGAGATCAAGACGCCGCCGCCTCCGGCTGGCGCGCAGTACGTTGCGCTGCTGCAACAGGACACTTCTTTGCCTGCGTTTATTCTGACGGTCGATACCGCGACCAAGAATTTCACTGTCCGCAAGGTCGGCGCGGTGGCGGAGCCGGGCAAGAGCTACGAGTTGTGGCTGATTTCCGACAAGCTGCAGAAGCCGCGTTCGCTCGGCGTGATCGGTAACAGCGACTTCACGATCCGCCCGTCGCTTGCCGCCTACGACAACGACACGATCAACAAGGCGACTTACGCCGTGACAGTGGAGCAGGAAGGCGGCTCGACGTCCGGCGCGCCGACATCTGCACCCATTTTCACCGGCAAGCTCGTCGAGAGCGTGCCGTCACTGCCGGCCACCAACCGCTAAATTCCTCAGCTTAGGACAACAAAAAACCCCCGTGGGGAGCGGGGGCTTTTCGTTGACTCAGACTTGGGGACTCTGAGCAATCACGAGGCGACTTCGGGGGGCGGGGAAGAGTGCCTCATGAGTTCGAAAATTCTGTCAGCGGATCACCCGCTGGTCGGAGTTAGCCGTGATGACCGTCTTGGTAGCCTTCACCACCGGAATGGACGCCTGCGCGTAGCTGTCATCGGACGTCACGCGCGCTGAAATTCCGGCGCCCGCGACACCGATCGCGGCCACAAGCGCCACCACCACGATCTTGAGGTGGGTCATACGGTCGGCGCTGTAAAACGAATGGTTCATCGCACTCTCCCGTCTGCTGTGGGCCGAACATTGGTTTGTTCTTTGGCCGCCGGTTCAACGTCTCGCTGCTCTCAACGTAGACCTCGGGCTTTTGTTTCCTAGGGGGTCTCACAAACCAGTGAATTGTGTTGAGGCCGCCCGATGCACCCAAAATGCCAGAAAAATTTCCGAGGAAAGTCAGGGTGTTCCAAAACCGGCGCGATCACAGGGACAGGTTTGCTGACCCAAGAGGAATCGCAGAAACCCCTTGTCTGTGGTCGTTTTGTCGCAGCCGGAAGCCCTGTTTGGGCCCCGCCGCCTACACGCTGCCGACAGTTTTCAGCCGTGCGCGCGGATGAATTTCGGCTTGCGACAGAACCGTTGTTTGCGCGCGGAACCGTTCGACCAGTGAGCGCACGAACGGACGTATCGCAGCAGACGTGACCAGTACCGGACCTTCGCCTTCGCGCGCGGCCTGCTCGAATTTCTCGCGGACCGCCGCCATGAACTCGGACAACTTCGAAGGCTGCATCGCGAGGCTGCGTTCTTCGCCGGTGCCGATGATGGATTCGGCGAACGCCTGTTCCCATTTCGCGCTGAGCGCGATCAGCGGCAGATATCCGTTGATCGACGTGTTCTGCGCGCAGATTTGCCGCGCAAGCCGCGCGCGGACGTGTTCGACGAGCGTTGCCGGATTGCGCGAGAAGGCGAGCGCATCCGCGATGCCTTCGAGAATCGTCGACAAATCTCTGATGGACACGCGCTCGGCGAGCAGCAGTTGCAGCACGCGCTGGATACCGGACACGGTGATCTGGCTCGGCACGATATCCTTGACCAGTTCGCTCTGCTCCTTCGGCAGTTCCTTTAGCAGCTTCTGAACTTCGCCATAGGACAACAAGTCCGACATGTTGTTCTTGAGCAGTTCCGTGAGATGTGTGGAAAGCACGGTCGGGGAATCGACGACGGTGTAACCCTTAAGCGAGGCTTCTTCCTTGAGCGATGCTTCGACCCACGTCGCAGGCAGACCGAACGTCGGTTCGGTGGTGTGAGTGCCCGGCACGTCGACCTGATTGCCTGCGGGGTCCATGACCATGAACTGATTGGCCCAGATGCGGCCGGTGCCCGCGTCCACTTCCTTGATCTTGATGACGTAGGTGTTGGCCTCTAACTGCACGTTGTCGAGGATGCGCACCGCAGGCATCACGAAACCCATTTCGATCGCGAGCGAGCGCCGCAGCGCCTTGATCTGCTCGGTGAGGCGGTCAGTCCCGTCCGGTCCGTTGACCAGCGGCAGCAGCGCGTAGCCGAGTTCGATCTTGAGGTCGTCGATCTTGAGCGCCGTGGAGATCGGCTCCTCAGCAGCGGCTGCAGCGGCAGCCGCTGCGGGTTCGGCTGCAACGCGCGCTTCCTCGACCTTGGCCGCGCGGTTGCGGTTCTGTGCAGTCCAGGCGAGATAGCCGGCACCACCACCGAGCAGCAGAAACGGAATCATCGGAATGCCGGGCAGCATCGCCAGTACCAGCATGACGCCCGACGACATGCCGAGCGCCTGCGGATAGCCGGAGAGCTGCCTCATCATCGCCTTGTCGGCAGCGCCGCTGACGCCGGCCTTCGACACAAGCAGACCTGCGGCGGTCGAGACGATCAGCGCGGGGATTTGCGTGACGAGACCGTCGCCGACGGTGAGCAGGGTGTAGGTCTTGGCCGCATCGCCGAAGCCCATGCCTTGTTGGGCGATACCGATGATCATGCCGCCGAGTACGTTGATGAACACGACGAGCAGGCCGGCGATGGCATCGCCGCGGACGAATTTCGAGGCACCGTCCATCGCGCCGAAGAAACCGCTTTCGTCTTCCAGTTCCTTGCGGCGCTGCTTGGCGGTCTTCTCGTCGATCAAACCTGCGGACAGATCGGCGTCGATCGCCATCTGCTTGCCGGGCATCGAATCTAGGTGAAAGCGTGCCGCGACTTCGGCGATGCGGCCCGAACCCTTGGTGATGACGACGAAGTTCACGATCACCAGAATTGTAAAGACGATGATGCCGATGACGAAATTGCCGCCCATCACGAAATTGCCGAACGCCTCGATCACGTGACCGGCGGCGGCGGTGCCTTCGTGACCGTGAGAGAGGATGAGGCGGGTCGAGGCGAGATTCAGCGACAGACGCAGCATGGTCGAAATCAGCAGGATGGTCGGGAACGCCGAGAACTCCAGCGGCGCCTGAATGAACAGTGCAGTCATCAGGATCAGGATCGACAGCGTAATCGAGATCGCCAGAAACAGATCGAGCACCACCGATGGCAACGGCAGGATCAGAACGACGAGGATGGTCAGAACGCCGAAGGCCAGCGCGAGATCGCCGCGCTTGAGCATCGTGCCGATATCGGAAAAATTCGGGAATGAAGAAGAGGGCGCGCTGCCCGAACCTGCCGTCACATCAACCATCGTCGCCGCCTCATTCCGTCCGTGGCGCTCGCGGGCGCCAAACGTTTTCGCGGCGGCCGTGGGGCCCCCGGTCGGGAAGTGGCTCACTGCACTCGCTTCCACAGGGGTACCCCCGCTTGAGACGACTGACGAAACGCGACTTCACCCGGCAAAATTTGCCCGGTGTATGGTTAGTAAAGGGTTAACGGTGGCCGTTTCGGCCTCTATGTCACAGGCTTGGACGAACGCGATTCCGGCATAGCCCTTATCCCGCTACGCGCTTGACCCGGTTTGACGCGCCGCCCAAGGTGTCGCCGTGCCGGTTTCCATCGATTCAGCCTCCCATTCGGATTTTCAGACCGATTCGCGCGCCGCGTGGATGCGGCTCGTGACTGCGCTTGTCATCGGTTCGATCGGCAGCGTCGGCATGTGGTCGGTGGTGGTGGTGATCCCCATCGTGCAGACGGATTTCGGCGCGACGCGGGCCGCTGCGTCGCTGGCCTTTACCTGCGCGATGCTTGGGTTCGGCGCCGGCAACGTCCTGATGGGTAAAATTTCCGATCGATACGGCATCGTCGCAGCGATTGCGCTCGGTGTCGGCGTGCTCGGCCTTGGCTATGTCGGCGCATCGTACTCCGCTGCGTTGTGGCAGTTCAATTTGTTTCATATCGCCATCGGCTTCGGCGCATCCGCGACCTTCGGTCCTCTGATGGCCGAGGCTTCGCACTGGTTCGAGAAATATCGCGGCTTGGGAGTGACAATCGCGGCAAGCGGCAATTATGTCGCCGGCACGATCTGGCCGCCCATCGTTGAGCGCGGCACGGCCTTCGCGGGCTGGCGCACGACTCACTTCGCGATCGGAATCGGCTGCACATTGCTGATGGCGCTATTCATCTACATTTTGCGCAGGCAAATCGGCACCAATGTCGTGCGCAGCCACGCGAATGCTCCGCCGCCCCGCGTCGATCTTCAACTCAACACCAATACGCTAACGACGCTGCTCGGCATCGCAGCCATCGCCTGCTGTGTCGCGATGTCGATGCCGCAGGTGCATATCGTTGCCTATTGCGGCGATCTTGGTTACGGCGTCGCGCGCGGAGCGGAAATGCTGTCGCTGATGCTTTCGCTCGGTATCGTCAGCCGTATCGGTTCAGGCTTTCTCGCTGACAAAATCGGCGGATTGAAAACGCTGCTGATCGGTTCGATCGCGCAGGGCGTGGCGCTGCTGTTTTATCTCTTCTTCGATAGCCTGACGTCGCTCTATCTGATCTCCGCGATGTTCGGCTTGTTTCAGGGCGGCATCGTGCCGAGCTACGCGATTATCGTGCGCGAATCGATGCCAGCCTCCGAAGCTGCAACGCGCGTGGGCATCGTGATATTCGCATCCGTGATCGGCATGTCGTTCGGCGGCTACATATCCGGCGTGATCTTCGATGCGACGGGATCGTATGCTGCGGCTTTCGCCAACGGCGTCGGCTGGAACGCGCTCAACATCACCATCGTTGTCGCGCTGATCCTGCGCGCACGCCGGCGTCTGGCATTTGCCTGAAACTCGCTGCCGATTTCCGTTACATTCGGCGACCACGCTGATTGCCGACAGCGCGCTGCCATTGTAATTGATGGTGCAAGCGTCTTCGCCGTCGAACGGCATCGGGCCTGTAGCTCAATGGTTAGAGCCGACCGCTCATAACGGTCTGGTTGGAGGTTCGAGTCCTCCCGGGCCCACCAATAAAATTGGAATCATGTCCTGGAACGCTCCGGCGTTCGTCGTCCATCGGAGCGCGATGTTGCAGAAACAGCGCGTTGATCGGCTTTCACCGGCCAATACCGTGCCGCCAGCCAGCCAGCCACGGGCGCGCCGAATGCCAGTCCCCATATGATTTGTGCAGCGAACGGTGCAACCAGCGCAGTCGCAGTTCCGACGGCGAACACGAGCACAGGAAAGATCGCATTCGCGAGCAGTTCGGGATTGCTGCGGCCGCGCAGCGCCAAAATCCAAAGCAGCGCATTCAGGCCGGCGATAACGATCAGATGCACGCCGTAACTTGCGGCGACGACGCTATCGAGCCGGTAGACGCCGTAGAGCCCGTTCGTCACCGGAAGCATGACGATCGACAGCAGAAAAATCAGATTGAGGAACACTTCGCCGCGCGTGCCTTCCTGCGCGAAGGCAAGCCGCCGATGATGGCTGAGCCAAAACACGCCGGCGACGATGAAGCTGATCATCAACGCGATGACAGGTTGCGCGTAAGCGTTGAGGAGATCGATCCACGATGGCGCATTCACGAATTTGCTTGCCTTCGGCAGGTCGTAGGCGAGCAGCGTCATCGCAACCCCGAAGATGGTGTTGCTCAGCGCCTCCAGCCGCCGCATCTCGAAATGGCCAATATCCTTCAATCTTGTTTCCCTTCCTTCCGATGGCAGGCTTTATCGCGAAATCGCATTTCCTGGAACGATCCGGCACGATGTCGAGCGGATCGAACTGCTGACGTTCCCGGTCTGTGGACTGTTGAAACGCGACGATTGAACAAGGCTGCATTCGTCGCCCGATATCGTGATTGTCATCGACATCGAGTCCGACGTCGAAATCGACGGACATGTGCTGGCGGTGCCCAGCGTCAGGACGTTTCCGGACAGCGCGGAGGTGGATGTGACCTGACAGCCCTTGTGATTCTCGCCGAGCGAGCCGTTCAGTTTGAACCGGACACCCTTGTCCTTTCCGCCCAGTCCGATGAAATCGGCCGTCGCGCTCCAGAATATCGTGCCGGTCGCCGCAATATACAGATAGCCTTTCAGTTCATTGTCGACCGCCTGATAGAGGATGGATTTGTTCCTGAGATTGACGGTCTGAGAATAGGCGATCGCTGGCGCGATCAACGTGCAGATCAATCCTGTCGAGACAATCAACTGGTGCATCGAGCTCTCTGGGAAAATTGTTAAGCGGAAAATTTTGACGATGAATTTTCTTATCTTACGGCGCGTGACAGTATATTCAAAGACGTGAAACTCTTTTGATGCGATGCCGTTTCTCTGAAGATCGTTGAGAAGGGCTGCTGCGATGCACGCGCGAATTATCCTTGTTGCGGCCTTGCTGATAGGCATGACCTCATCCGTTTACGCCGATGACGTGGCTGATGCGCAGACGCTGATCCGCGCGCAGGACGAAGCGATCAGCCGCGACGATGCCGCTGGTGCATATTTCTATGCCGCGCCCGTCATCAAACGTGTTTTCCCGGAGCCGGCGATTTTCATGACGATGGTGCGTCATGGCTACGCGCCGCTCTATAAGCCAAAGCAATTTGAATTCGGAAAAGGGCAGGCGCTCGACGGCGGCGTGGCACAACTCGTGTATTTGGTCGATAGCGACGGCGTCGCGTGGGAAGCGCTCTATATGCTTGAGAAACAGCCGGATGGAAGTTTGAAAATCACCGGCTGCACGATCAGAAAAGCAACGACGGCCTGACATTTCTCGTCGGCGGCCGTCCTGTGTCAGCCTATGCAGGCACTGCGCACTACTTGTGCACTGTGCATAGTCTCGCGTCATTTGTCCTCAGGCGCATGGCCGCGCATTTTCGGTTTTTAAGAAAAACACTTAGTTTCCCTAGTCTTGCTGACGGTGCCGAGTGCTGGCACGGCGATTGCTCATGTCTTGCCCAGTCAACGAAGACTGCCGTCCCAAGGGTCGCTCAAGCCAATCTGGCCAGCCACCGGGTTCGTTGCGAATCGATCCGTACGGCTGGTCCCGCGCAGATTTCCGCAAACAACTTCCGACATAACCGGCCCATCGGGAGCGGACGCTTTTCCATTTTTTCTTCAACGAGGGGATCTGCAATGTCGTATTTAGCGCCTTCAGAATTCGTCGCCAAAATGGTGGACGCTGGAGAATCGAAAATTTTCATGTCGACGAGGGACACGGTGATCCGCGCCTATATGGCCGGCGCCATCCTCGCACTGGCGGCCTGGATGGCAGTCACGATCAACGTCAATACGGGTCAGCCGCTCGTCGGCGCGTTGCTGTTTCCTGTCGGATTCGTGATGCTGTATCTGCTCGGCTTCGATCTTCTGACCGGCGTATTCGTCCTTTCCCCGCTAGCGTTGATCGACAAACGGCCGGGCGTAACGCTCGGGGGCGTGCTGCGTAACTGGGGCTTGGTGTTCATCGGCAACTTTGCCGGCTCGCTCACGACGGCGTTTCTGATGGCGTTTGTGACCACGTTCGGGTTCACGCAAGACCCGGACAAGGTCGGACAGGTTATCGGCAACATCGGTGAAGGCCGGACGCTCGGCTACGCAGCGCACGGCGCAGCCGGCATGGCGACGCTGTTCTTCCGCGGCATGCTGTGCAACTGGATGGTTTCGACCGGCGTCGTCGGCGCGATGATCTCGACCTCTGTGCCCGGCAAGGTCATCGCAATGTGGATGCCCATTTTCGTGTTCTTCTACATGGTCTTCGAGCATTCGGTCGTGAACATGTTCCTGTTCCCGTCCGGCCTGATGCTGCATGCGAAGTTCTCGATCATGGATTACTTCATCTGGAACGAGATCCCGACCGTTCTCGGCAACCTTGTCGGCGGCCTCGCGTTTACCGGCCTGACGCTCTACACCACGCACGTCATGACGGCGCCGAAGCGCCGCGCCAAGGCGGCGTAAGGCGGCGCGGTTATTGCCCGAACAATACAACGGAGCCTCACCCTGCTAGGGTGAGGTTCTTTTCTTTTTTGGCGGTTGCGATGCCGGGTGAACTGAGAATTTCGATCGGACAATATTCCGACAAGGGCCGCAAGGAGATCAATCAGGATTTCCACGGAGTATTGATTCCGTCCGAGCCACTGCTCGGCGTGAAAGGAATCTCCGTTTGTCTGGCGGACGGGATCAGCAGCAGCAATGTCAGCCAGATCGCAAGCGAGTCGGCGGTCAAGAGTTTCCTGACCGACTATTACTGCACATCGGAATCGTGGTCCGTTAAAACGTCCGCGCATCGCGTCATGGCGGCGACGAATTCCTGGCTTTATGCCGAAACGCGGCGAAGCCAGTTTCGCTATGACATGGATCGGGGCTATGTCTGCACACTGACTGCGATGGTCATCAAGTCGGCCACTGCGCATATTTTTCATGTCGGCGACGCGCGCGTGTATCGGCTGTCTGGCAATTCGCTCGAACAACTTACCGACGATCATCGGGTCATCGTTTCATCCGAGCAGAACTATCTCGGCCGTGCGCTGGGCATGAACTCCGAAATCGAGATCGACTATCGCCCGATTCAGATCCATGCCGGCGACCTGTTTGTGATGCTGACCGACGGCGTTTATGAATTTGCCGATGACCGCTTCATCGCCGGGGCTATCGGCGGCGCAGGAAATCTCGACGAAGCAGCGAGTGCGATCGGGCACGAGGCTTTCCGGCGCGGCAGCGGCGACAATCTCACCGTTCAGATCGTCCGCATCGACGAAGTCCCCTATGGCGAGGCAAAAGACATTCTCGGGCAGGCCACGCAGCTGCCTTTGCCGCCTCTCCTGGAGTCGGACAGGGATTTCGACGGTTACCGAATTGTGCGGGACATTCACGCCAGCAGCCGCAGCCATATTTATCTCGGCATCGACAGCGAGACGAATGAGATCGCCGCCATCAAGATTCCCTCGATCGATCTGCGTGACAATCCGGCCTATATCCGGCGCCTGATGATGGAGGAATGGGTGGCACGGCGGATCGACAGTCCGCACGTTCTCAAGCCGGCCCAGCAATCGCGGAAACGGAACTTTCTCTACGTCGTATCAGAGTTCATCGACGGCAAGACATTGACGCAATGGATGCTCGACAATCCAAAGCCCGACATCGAATCCGTGCGCGGATTGGTCGAACAGGTCGCCAAGGGTCTGCGCGCCTTTCACCGCAAGGAAATGGTGCATCAGGATTTGCGTCCCGAAAACATCATGATCGACAAGCTCGGTACAGTGAAGATCATCGATTTCGGATCGACGAAAGTCGCGGGCGTTGCCGAGGCCTCGCCGCTCGCCGACTATGAGGAAATTCTCGGCACGGTGCAGTATACCGCCCCGGAATATTTTCTGGGGGAGGGTGGAACGCCGCGTTCGGATTTCTTTTCCCTCGGCGTCATCGCCTACCAGATGCTGACGGGGAAACTGCCTTACGGCGCGGACGCCGCCAAAATGCGAACCAGGTCGCAGTTCCGTAATTTACGTTACAGGACGGCGCTCGACGACAACCGGGCCATTCCGGCCTGGGTCGATGGCGTGCTGGAAAAAGCGGTGAGCGTGGATCCCGGCAGGCGCTACGAGAGCCTGTCCGAATTCATTTTCGACCTGCGGCATCCGAACGCCAAATATCTGCGTTCGACATCGGCGCCGCTGCTCGAACGCAATCCATTGCTGTTCTGGAAAGCCGTATCGGGCATTCTCGCGTTCATCGTTCTGTTCTTGTTGATTAGAATGAATCGCTGACGCGAGGTTCGATCCGCCTTCACTTCGCCGCCACGAAATAGAAATCCTGCCGGCCCGACAGCGAACCGTAGCTGAACGGCTGCTGCTTCTGTGCGGTCGCGTCCATCACGTCGTCACGCACATAGTCGAACAGGCGGCGCACTTCGAGGCCGGGCGTCTGCATGTTCTTCACGAGCGCCGCGGCGAACGGACTGTTATTGCCGCTGCCGTCGGCGGCGGTTTCGCCGTCCTTCGCCGCATAGACGATGAGCGTGCCTGCTTCCGGTTCGACGGAAGCCAAGCCGCGCGAGACGGAGCGCGACGCGACCGTCAGCGAGCGCTTCATCTGGTTGGCGAACGGGTTGTCGCGGCAGGCGTCGAGCACGATCAGCCGCAAACGTTTCGCGCGGTTGACGACATTGCGGACCAGATCGAGCGAAATGCCCTCGAAGTTGATATCGCTGTCGACTGCGATCTTGGCATCGATGGGAAGGAGGTAGTTAGTGCCGGCGATCTCCATGCCGTGACCGGCGTAGTAGATCATCGCCCAGTCTGCGTCGACCGCCTGTTGCGCGAAGTCGCGCAGCGCATTCATCATTCCGTCGCGGCCGAGGTTGGTCTGCAGCGTGACGGTCTGGAATCCGACTTTGCGAAGGGTGTTTGCCAGCAAGGCGGCATCGCGTTGCGGGTTGGGAAGCGCCGGAACATTCTTGTATTGGGAATTGCCGATGACCAGCGCCACGCGCCGTCCGGCGTTGCTCGTCACCGACGGCGTTGAAATGACCGGCTGCGGCTCGGGCGGAGCGGATGCGACCGCCTGCTGGCGCGCCACGGCATTCGCCCGGTTCGATTTGGCGAGGGCATTGTTCGGATCGATAGCGAGCGCGCGGTCGTAGTCGGCGATGGCGGTGGTGTAGTCTTTCTTGTCGGAATAGATGTTGCCGCGTGCCACATACCCGTCGGGATCTTTCGGCGTCAGGCTAATATACTGATTGTAGTCGGCGATGGCCTTGTCGGACTCCGATTTCTTGCGCCACGTCACGCCGCGATTGTAATAGGCGAGGCCGGAGCTGGAATTGATGCTCAGCGCCTTGTCGTAATCGGCCATCGCCAGGTCGTAATTGGTAAGCGTCTTGTAGATATTGCCCCGCGCGACGTAGGCGTTGACGTATTGCGGCATCAGGCTGATCGCCTGCGTGTAATCGGAGATAGCCTTGTCGTTCTCGTTCTTGTCGCGCCAGCTGTTGCCGCGATTGTAGTAGGCAAGGCCGGCCTTCGGCGGATCGAGCGAAATCGCCTTATTGTAGTCGGCGATGGCGTCGTCTGGCCGGTTTTTGAGCTTCAGCGCGTTGCCGCGGCTGATATAGGCGTTCTGATAATCCGGATTGATCTTGAGCGAGGCGTTGTAGTCCGCGAGCGCCTTGTCGGTTTCATTCTTCTTCGCCCACGCAAGCCCGCGGTCGTAATAGGCGATGGCGAGGCTTCGGCCCGCCGCGATCTCGACGTTGCAGGCTTGGATGGCGACGTCGGGGTCGGGGGTATTGTCAGGATTGCAGAGATAGACGGCGTGCGCAGGGGCTGCGCTCAAGAGAGCAGCAGCGACAATCATGAACGATACGACGCCCCTCAACCGCTTCAGCATTCTCATCACCCCGTTTGACCGGAGCATCTTTTACCACCGGCGAATGTCACATGCGCGGATTTTTTGTGCGGCCGGAGATCTGCCAAAAGCCAGGGTTCCAAACGAAAACGGCCCCGGACATCCGGGGCCGCCAGTATTGCTAAGCGAGGCAAGGGGTCAGGACTTGCCCATGCATTCTTCGATGTAGAACCAGCGATCGTCGCCGGTCAGAATGCACATGGTCGAATGTACAGATGATCACGACCCTACGTTTCCAGCGTCGGCGCGACTTCTCGTGCCACGTCAACGAGAGCTGAGACGAGCGATGTCATCGGATCGCGCTGAGGAATGACAAGACCGACACGGTAGGTCACGAACGGGTCGACGATCGGAATCGACCGCACTGCTTCCGAGAAACCGAGCGTATCGGCAAGTTTCGCGGGCATCACCGTGGACCAGCGGCCTGTCTTCACATGTGTATAAAGCACGATGATCGAGTTCGATGTCAGCGTCGGATGCGGCGAGGCACCGGCTGCGAGCAGCGCGCGGTCGATGATGCGGCGGTTCTGCATGTCCGGCGTCAGCAGGCACAGCGGAATCTTTCCGACTTCTTCCCATGTGACATTGTCGCGGTCGCCGAACATTCCATCCGGCGAGGTCAAAAGCCGGTAGCTCTCATTATAAAGAGGAACGGAGCGAACCTTTCCGACGGGCTCGTTGTCGATGTAGGTCAGTCCCGCATCGACTTCGAGATTTTCCAGAAGACCGAGCACATCGGACGACGTGCACGACACGATCTTGAATCGCACATTGGGATGGCGCTCGCGGAACGGTGTCGTCAGCGTCGCGACCATTCCGAGCACCGTAGGAATCGCTGCGAGCCGCAATTCGCCGGTCAGACCCTCCTTGAGCGTGTTGATTTCCTGCCGCATGCCGCGCACGTCGCCGACGATGCGCCGTGCCCATTCCAGCGTGCGCTCGCCCTCCGGCGTGAAATCGACGAAACGCGAGCCGCGCTGCACCAACATCACGCCGAGATATTCCTCGAGCTGCTTCAGACTCGTCGACATCGTAGGCTGCGTCACGCCGCACGCTTCAGCGGCACGGCCGAAATGCCGTTCCTTTGACAAGGCGATTAAAAGTTCGAGTTTTTCGATCAACTGTGAAACCTTCGCGCCGGGCGCACTCTCGTGCAAACGCGGCACAATGGCAAAATTGTCCTCGCTGCGCCATCCATCTTGCAGCGGATCGCGGGCGCGAACGGCGCTTTCGGCAGACAGAACCTCTCTCTCTCGATTGCGTCGGACATTAGACTGGGAGGAGCGCGTCTTCGCGCTTCATATCGGTGTTTTGGGGAACTGCATCGAGAGGCAGGTCGAGCACATCCTCGAATTCGACGATGTTGTCGATCTCGGTGCCCATCGCGATGTTGGTGACGCGTTCCAGAATGAACTCGATCACCACGGGAACGCTGTAGTCGCGAATCCATTGCCGCGCGGTCGCGAACGCTGCCTGCGCGTCTTTCGGATCGGTGACACGGATCGCCTTGCAGCCGAGACCCTCGGCCACCGCGACGTGATCGACGCCGTACACACCGATCTCCGGCGCGTTGATGTTTTCGAACGACAATTGCACGTGATAGTCCATCTCGAAGCCGCGCTGTGCCTGACGGATCAGGCCCAAATATGAGTTGTTCACGACCACGTGGATGTACGGCAGCTTGAATTGCGCACCGACCGCCAATTCCTCGATCAAAAACTGGAAATCGTAGTCGCCCGACAGCGCGACGATCTCACGCTTGGGATCGGCAGCGCGGACGCCGAGCGCGGCGGGCAGCGTCCAGCCGAGCGGCCCCGCTTGTCCCGCGTTGATCCAGTTGCGCGGCTTGTAGACATTCAGAAACTGCGCGCCGGCGATCTGCGAAAGTCCGATCACACTGACGTAACAGGTGTCGCGGCCGAATGCCTTGCTCATCTCCTCGTAAACGCGCTGCGGCTTGATCGGCACGTTGTCGAAATGACTCTTGCGCAGCATCGTGCGCTTGCGATCCTGGCACGCAGCCGGCCATGACTGGCGCTCCTTCAACCGGCCCGCCTTGCGCCATTCCTTGGCGACGTTGACGAACAGTTCGAGCGCGGCCTTCGCATCCGAGACGATTCCGAAATCGGGGTTGAACACGCGGCCGATCTGCGTCGGCTCGATGTCGACGTGAACGAACTTGCGGCCCTTGGTATAGGTCTCGATCGAACCTGTGTGGCGGTTGGCCCAGCGGTTGCCGATGCCGAGCACGAAATCCGAGTCGAGCATGTTGGCGTTGCCGTAGCGGTGGCTGGTCTGCAATCCGACCATGCCCGCCATCAGCACGTGATCGTCGGGGATCGCGCCCCATCCCATTAGTGTCGGCACGACCGGCACGTTGAGAATTTCGGCGAACTGCACGAGCAGATGCGAGGCGTCGGCATTGATGACGCCGCCGCCCGCAACGATCAGCGGACGCTCCGAAGCGTTCAGTATCTCCATCGCCTTTTCGATCTGGCGGCGCGTTGCTGCGGGTTTGTAAACCGGAAGCGGCTCGTAGGTGGTTTCGTCGAATTCGATTTCGGCGAGTTGCACGTCGAGCGGCAGATCGATCAGCACCGGACCCGGACGGCCCGAGCGCATCACGTGAAACGCCTGACTGAACACGCGCGGCACCAATGCAGGTTCGCGCACGGTGACGGCCCATTTGGTTACCGGCTTCGCTATCGATTCAATATCGACCGCCTGAAAGTCCTCTTTATAGAGGCGTGCGCGGGGTGCTTGCCCCGTGATGCAAAGAATTGGAACGGAGTCTGCAATCGCCGAGTAAAGCCCCGTAATCATGTCGGTGCCGGCGGGACCGGACGTGCCGATGCAAACGCCGATGTTTCCGGCCTTCGCGCGCGTATAGCCTTCCGCCATGTGGGATGCGCCTTCGACATGGCGCGCGAGGATGTGGCTGATCGAGCCGCGTTTTTTCAGCGCTGAGTAGAGCGGGTTGATCGCCGCGCCCGGTACGCCGAAAGCGGTCGTGACACCTTCCTTTTCGAGAATCCGCACCGCGGCATCGATCGCGCGCATCTTGGCCATTGCACTGCATCCTTTCCGTTGACGCTTGCAATGTGATGCAATTCCGCGCGCCTGCGAACGCAAGGTGGCCGATTTCACTTATTCCGATTCGGAAAGCGCCTCAGTGCGGCGGCGACTGGCTGCGTGCGGCGTCCCACCATTCACCCTCGAAGCGCGGCAGAAGAAAGCGGATGAATGCGCTGACTTTCTCAGGCACCAGTTTCGGCGACGGAAACACCGCATGCAGTTCCTGTTGCGGCAGAATGTAGTCGTCGAGGATCGAAACGACGCGTCTGTCTTTCAACGAGGCCGACGCGACATAGAGCGGCAGGATCGCAATGCCTTGGCTCAGATGAACGGCGGAAAGCACTGTCGAAAGATTGTTCGAGCGCAATCGTCCGTTGGCGATGATGACGTGGTTTTTGCCTTCGCGTGATCGCAACTGCCATACCGCATCGCCCTGCACGCTGGAATACACGATGCAGTCGTGATCGTTGAGGTCTTCGGGTATCTGCGGCGTGCCCTGTTCGGCAAGGTATGAAGGCGAGGCGACCATCACCCATGGATTCGAGCCGATGTAGCGGCCACCCAACGATGAGTCCGCTAGGCGCCCCATGCGCAGCGCGATGTCGATGCCGCGCGACACGAGATCGACGTAAGCATCCTCGCAGGTAACGTCGATCTTCAGTTGCGGGTGTTCGCGCATGAAATCGATCAGGATCGGCGAGATGATGCGGCGTCCGAACGCGACTGACGTTGAGACGCGCAGCGTCCCCGATAGTCCTTCGCTGCGATGGCCGACGAGGGCACCGGCGTCATCGACCTCTTTGAGGATGACTTTGCAGCGCTCGTAATAAAGTCCGCCGGCCTCAGTCAGGCTGACGCCGCGGGTGTTGCGGTTGAGCAACCGCGCGCCGAGATGCTGTTCGAGCCAGCCGATCTGCTTGGTTGCGGTGGATTGCGACACCGTCAGGTCATCGGCGGCTTTGGAAAAGCTGCCGAGTTCGACCACGCGGGTGAAAATGCGGATGCCTGTGAGATGATCCATGCCGTTGAGCCGCAGGTTGAGCGATCAAGTGGATCGAAAAGAAAAACGCCGCCCCGAATTTCCGGAGCGGCGTTTCCGTTGTCTTAAAGCAGGCCCGCGCCGCGCGCCCACTTGTATTTCGCGCCGAGCACTTCGACCGGAATTTCTGTCGAGTAGGCGTAGGCCGGAATGCCGTTCTGATAGAGATATTCAGCGGCCTCCTCGACTTCGATGTCGCCTGCGAGAGACGCGACGATCGGCTTCTCGATGCCTTTCGCCTTCATCTCGTTCTTGACCTCGACCATGTTCTTGGCGAACACCATCGGCGGCGTGACGATCGTGTGCCAGTAACCGAGGATCAGCGAGTGGATGCGCTCGTCCGAAAGGCCGAGCTTCACCGTGTTGATATAGGTGATCGGCGGTTCGCCGCCGGTAATGTCGACCGGGTTGCCGGCCGCACCGAACGGCGGAATGAACTTGCGGAACGCGGCATCGAGGTCCGGCGGCATCGCCATCAGCGACAGGCCGTTGTCGACAACTGCGTCCGAAAGCAGCACGCCCGATCCGCCCGCGCCCGTAATGATGAGCACGTTCTCGCCCTTCGGCGTCGGCAGCACAGGGATGCCGCGCGCGAATTCGAGAAGCTGACGGAGCGAGCGGGCACGAATGACGCCCGACTGTGCAAGGACGTCTTCGTAAATCTTGTCGTTACCGGCGAGCGCGCCGGTGTGCGACGACGCAGCCTTCGCGCCGGCCGAGGTGCGGCCCGCTTTCAGAACGACGACCGGCTTCTTCTTGGAGACGCGCTTGGCGGCTTCCGCGAAGGCACGGCCGTCTTTCAGATCTTCACAGTGCTGCGCGATGATCGTGGTGTTCGGGTCCTGCTCGAAGAATGCCAGCAGATCGTCCTCGTCGATGTCCGACTTGTTGCCGAGACCGACGATGGCGGAGACGCCCATCTTCGCCGAGCGTGAGAAGCCGATGATCGCCATGCCGATGCCGCCGGACTGCGACGACAGCGCGGCGTGACCCTTCACATCGTAGGCCGTGCAGAACGTCGCGCAGAGGTTCGACCACGTGTAGTAGAAGCCGTAGATGTTCGGGCCCATCAGGCGGATGTTGTGCTTCAATCCGACCTTGACGATTTCTTCCTGCAGTTCAGGCGCGCCGGCTTCGGCGAAGCCCGACGGAATGAGAACCGCGCCCGGAATTTTCTTCTCGCCGCACTCTTCGAGTGCGCCCGCAACGAACTTCGCAGGGATCGCGAACACGGCGACATCGATCACGCCCGGAACGTCCTTGACGCTCTTGTAGGCCTTGCGGCCCAGGATTTCGTCCGCCTTCGGATGGATTGGATAGATTTCGCCTTTATATCCGCCGTTGATGAGGTTTTTCATCACGGAGTTGCCGATCTTGCCGTCTTCAGACGACGCGCCGATCACGGCGACCGATTTCGGCATCATGATGCGGTTCATCGCTTTTACGATTTCGTCGTTCGAGCGCGGAGCCGGGCGCGGCTTGTAGTTGAAGTCGACGACGATGCGCACGTCGGCGGCAATCGCGTCTTTCTTTGTTGCGAATACCGGATTGAGGTCGAGTTCGACGATTTCGGGGAAATCCGTGACGAGCTGCGAGACTTTCACAATGACGTCGGCCAGCGCGTCGCGGTTCACCGGATCGCCGCCGCGCACGCCGTGCAGCATTTCCTTGGCCTGGATGCCGTCGAGCATCGACAGTGCATCGGCTTTGGTCGCGGGAGCAAGACGGAAGGTCACGTCCTTGAGCACTTCGACGAGTACGCCGCCGAGGCCGAACGCGACCAGCTTGCCGAACGAATTGTCGGTGATGGAGCCGACGATCACCTCGGTGCCGCCCATCAACATCTGCTGGATCTGCACGCCTTCGATCTTGGCGTCGGCTTTATATTTCTTCGCGTTGGCGAGAATCTGGTCGTAGGCCTTCTGCGCGCCGTCGGCGTCTTTCACGCCGACCATCACGCCACCGGCTTCGGTCTTGTGGAGAATGTCCGGCGAGACGATCTTCATCACCACCGGGAAGCCCATGCCGCCCGCGAGCTTTGCGGCATCTGCGGCGGACTTGGCGAGGCCCTCTTTCGGGACCGGAATTCCGTAGGCGTCGCAGACGATCTTGCCTTCCGGCGCCGTCAGACTGTTGCGTTTGTCCGCCTTGACGGCGTCCAAAATCTTGCGAACTTCAGTTTTGGCCTGCGACATCGTCTCTCTCCCTAACGTCTTCTTGCGAGGATTTTTGGCATTTGGTATGCCAAGAACATTGTTGTCAAGCGTGTTCCACAGCCGCAATGCAGCATGAGGTCCGATCCTTGACACTTTGGCATTTGGCATGCCAAGAACCTGAGATTGCGCCCTCGTGGTATAACTGAATCCCCACAGAGGCGAGGGAATCATGGCGGCACAGAAAACAACCAAGGCAGCGGCAACGGTAGGCGGCGACTCCGATCTCGCCATCGTCCGTATCGCGCCTGAAACGAGTTTCAAGAATAAAGCGTATGAAGCGCTCAAGGATGCCATCCTGAAGATGGACATCTATACGACGCAAGACCCCGTGATGCTCGACGAGCGCGCGCTGTCGGAGCGTCTCGGTGTGTCGCGCACGCCGATCCGTGAAGCCATAGCGATGCTTGAGCAGGACGGCTTCGTCAAAACCGTGCCGCGCCGTGGCATCAGCGTTGTGCGAAAGACGAAGGCGGAAATCGTCGACATGATCCGCGCATGGGCCGCGCTCGAAAGCATGGCCGCGCGACTGATCACGACGACCGCGCGCAAGAAAGACATCACGGCGCTGCGCGATTTCTTCAAGAACTTCAATAAGGATCGTCTTCCGCAGGATCACCGCGTCGAGTACTCGAAAGCCAACATCGCGTTTCATCAGGCGCTGATCGGGCTCAGCGAGTCGCCGACGCTGATTGAAATGACCAACGATATACTTCTGCATGTGCGCGGCTTCCGCCAGCTCACCATCGGGCGCACGGATCGCACCGCCGCCTCGCTGCCTGAACATCTTGCAATCATCGAAGCGCTGGAAGAACGCGATACTGAACTGGCCGAGAAGCGCGCACGCGATCACACGCTGGGCCTTGCGACCTATGTTGAAACACACGGCCAGGAACTTTTTACGGCGACGTAAATCGAACGACGAAACGACAAGCATAAAAAATATCAGGGAGAAGCGGTATGTCCGCAGTAGTTCAGAGCATCAATCCGGCAGCCGAAGAAGAATTGACGGATGGCTTCCATCTGATCATCGACGCGCTCAAGCTCAACGGCCTCAACACGATCTATGGCGTGCCCGGAATTCCGATCACGGATTTCGGCCGCATGGCGCAGGCGGAAGGCATCCGCGTGCTGTCGTTCCGTCACGAGCAGGCCGCGGGTTACGCCGCTTCCATCGCGGGCTTCCTCACCAAAAAACCGGGCGTGTGTCTGACGGTTTCCGCGCCGGGCTTCCTCAATGGCCTCACCGCGCTCGCTCACGCGACCACGAACTGCTTCCCGATGATTCTGATTTCCGGCTCGTCGGAGCGCGAGATCGTCGACCTGCAGCAGGGCGACTACGAAGAAATGGACCAGCTCGCGATCGCCAAGCCTCTGTGTAAGGCGGCGTTCCGTGTTCTTCATGCGCAGGACATCGGCATCGGCCTCGCACGCGCGATCCGCGCGGCGGTTTCGGGCCGTCCCGGCGGCGTCTATCTCGATCTTCCGGCGAAACTGTTCGGCCAGGTGATGAACGCAGAAGCCGGCAAGAAGTCGCTGGTGAAAGTCATCGACGCTGCACCGGCGCAAATTCCCGCGCCGGATTCAGTGAAGCGTGCGCTCGACGTGCTCAAGAGCGCCAAGAAGCCGCTGATCATTCTCGGCAAGGGCGCGGCTTACGCGCAGGCCGACGAGGCGATCAAGAATTTCGTCGAGAAGAGCGGCGTTCCGTTCCTCCCCATGAGCATGGGCAAGGGCCTGCTGCCGGACACGCATCCGCAATGCGCGGGTGCTGCGCGCTCGACCGTCCTGAAAGACTCCGACGTCGTCATGTTGATTGGCGCTCGTCTGAACTGGCTGTTGTCGCACGGCAAGGGCAAGACGTGGGGCGACGCGCCGAAGAAGTTCATCCAAATTGATATTGAACCTCGCGAAATGGATTCGAACGTCGAGATCGTGGCACCTGTGGTCGGCGATATCGGCTCGTGTGTGACTGCGATGCTGAATGCAATGGGCAATAGCTGGAGCGCGCCATCGGCCGACTGGACAAAGGCCGTTCAGACCAAGCGCGACGACAACGTCGCAAAAATGGCGCCGAAGCTGATGAACAACAACTCGCCGATGGATTATCACGGCGCGCTCGGTGTTCTCCGCACCATCGTCAAGGAGCGCCCCGACGCGATCCTCGTCAACGAAGGTGCCAACACGCTCGACCTCGCGCGCGGCATTATCGACATGTACAAGCCGCGCAAGCGCATCGATGTCGGCACCTGGGGCATCATGGGTATCGGAATGGGCTACTGCATCGCCGCCGCCGTCGAAACCGGCAAGCCCGTGCTCGCGGTTGAAGGCGACTCGGCATTTGGTTTTTCGGGAATGGAGGTCGAAACGATCTGCCGTTACAACCTGCCGGTTTGCGTCGTCGTCTTTAATAACGATGGCATCTATCGCGGCACCGACGTCAATCCGACGGGTGGCGCGGACGTTGCGCCGACGGTGTTCGTCAAGGGCGCGCGCTACGACAAGATGATGGAGGCTTTCGGCGGCGTTGGCGTCAATGCGACTTCGCCGGACGAGTTGAAGCGTGCCGTGAATGCTGCAATGGATTCCGGCAAGCCGACGCTCATCAACGCGGTTCTGGATCCGGCCGCAGGAAGCGAAAGCGGCCGCATCGGCAACCTCAATCCGCAAAGTGCTTTGAAGAAAAAGAAGTAAGTCGTCGTCCGGAGCTGGGGCACCGGGTTTGTATCATTCAACGTGGCGTCAGAGGGCGTCACTGCTATGGAGTTAAGACAATGACACAGGCGCTGAAGGGCGTTCGCATTCTCGATTTCACGCACGTCCAGTCGGGACCAACCTGCACGCAGTTGCTGGCCTGGTTCGGCGCGGACGTCATCAAGGTCGAACGTCCAGGCGTCGGCGATATTACGCGTGGCCAGCTGATCGACGTTCCGAACGCCGACAGCCTCTATTTCACGATGCTGAACCACAACAAGCGCTCGATCACGCTCGACACCAAGAACCCGAAGGGCAAGGAAGTCCTCACCGCGCTTATCAAGAAGTGCGACGTGCTGGTGGAGAATTTCGGTCCCGGCGTGCTCGATCGCATGGGCTTTCCGTGGGAAACGATCCAGAAGATCAACCCGAAGCTGATCGTCGCTTCGATCAAGGGTTTCGGTCCCGGTCCATATGAGGACTGCAAGGTTTACGAGAACGTCGCGCAGTGCACCGGCGGCTCGGCATCGACCACCGGCTTCCGCGACGGCCTACCGCTCGTGACCGGCGCGCAGATCGGCGACTCGGGCACCGGATTGCATCTCGCTCTTGGCATCGTCACCGCGCTTTATCACCGCACGCATTCCGGCGTCGGTCAGCGCGTTACGGTGGCGATGCAGGACGGCGTGTTGAATCTGGCGCGCGTCAAGCTGCGCGATCAGCAGCGCCTCGCGCATGGTCCGCTGAAAGAATACAGCCAGTTCGGCGAGGGCATTCCGTTCGGCGATGCTGTGCCGCGCGCAGGCAACGATTCCGGTGGCGGACAGCCGGGCCGCATTTTGAAGTGCAAGGGCTGGGAAACCGACCCGAACGCCTATCTGTATTTCATCACGCAGGCTCCCGTGTGGGAGAAGATCTGCGATGTGATCGGCGAGCCCGGCTGGAAGACCCACCCGGATTACGCCAAGCCGCCGGCGCGCCTGTCGCGTCTGAACGAAATCTTCGCGCGCATCGAACAGTGGACGATGACCAAGACCAAGTTCGAGGCGATGGACATCCTCAACAAGGATGACATCCCGTGCGGCCCGATCCTGTCGATGAAGGAATTGGCCGAAGACCAGTCGCTGCGTGCGACCGGCACCGTCGTCGAAGTCGATCATCCCAAGCGCGGCAAATATCTGTCGGTCGGCAATCCGATCAAGCTGTCGGCGTCGCCGAGCGATGTGAAGCGTTCGCCGCTGCTTGGCGAGCACACCGACGAGATCCTCAAGCAGGTTCTCGAATTCAACGATAGCCAGGTGGCCGAGATCCATGCGTCGGGCGCGCTTACCCCGCCGCCGAAGGTTCAGGCCGCCGAATAATCCGGCGAGTTGCAACAGCAACGAAAGACCGGCGGATTGTCCGCCGGTCTTTTCGTTTTCGGCGTTCATTGGGGCCGCTTGCATATGCGAGGGGACCCGCCACAGTCCCGCCACTCGATTCCAAGTCCGTCACCGTTTCGCCATTGCGATTTTGATAGTTGAACCAAATCGAGTTTTGGCGTTTTGATCGCAAAAGCCGATTGCGGTATCTTTGGTGCGATGCACCCAATCCTATGCTGCTATGCAAACTCGGCTGTTGTTGCTGGCATCTGGTATACGTAAAAAGGGCTTATCGGAGATCGCGGCCGCTCTTTGCGGCTTCCTTCTCAGCATCTGATCCAGAAAGGCCCCACCATGGCTCATACCGCTACCATCCGCCTTGCATCGTCCAACGGCTTGTTCGCCCGTCTTTTTGCAGCCCTCGACCGCGCTCTGCTGAGCTGGGCCAACGCTGCCATCCGCCGCGGCGATATTCCTTACTTCGGCCTGTAATTATTGGACTTTCGTCGCAGTCGCGGTTGCGTAACCTGATACCGCGCGACGGAAGTTTGTTTCTCACAACGTTGCAGACAATGGCTCCGGTCTCTGGAGCCATTTGTCGTTGAGATGCCCTGTGCGGCAGTGCAAATCGTTGGCTGCGACATTTCCGCGCGGGTCCTGCTTTTAAGTTCTCATTCCTTCCGTGGCATACCAAGATGCCTTCCAGACAGCGCTCGGCTCTACAGAAGCGCGTCAGGGGAGGTAACATGGCTACAATTCAAGCGGCTCCTGCAGCCGGACGGGTCAGCGACACCTATCGCTGGATGCAGTTGGTCATCGGCGTCGCCGCAATGGTGATGATCGCCAACTACCAATACGGATGGACGTTCTTCGTCCCCGATATCGAAAAGAAATTCGGCTGGTCACGCACCGAGATCCAATGGGCGTTCACGCTCTTTGTTCTGTTCGAGACGTGGCTGGTTCCGGTCGAAGGCTGGTTCGTCGACAAATACGGCCCGCGCATCGTCGTCTTATTCGGCGGCATCCTGTGCGCGATCGGGTGGGTCATCAACGCCAAGGCCGATACGCTCAGCGGCTACTATCTCGGCATGATCGTCGCGGGCATCGGTGCCGGTGGCGTCTACGGGACCTGCGTCGGCAACGCGCTGAAGTGGTTTCCCGACAAGCGCGGTCTCGCAGCGGGCATTACCGCAGCCGGTTTTGGTGCCGGTTCGGCACTGACGGTTGCGCCTATCCAGGCGATGATCAAGAACGACGGTTTCCAGAACACGTTCCTGTATTTCGGTCTCGGACAGGGCATCATCATCGTGATCCTCGCGTTCCTGATGTTCGCGCCGAAGCCGGGTCAGGTGCCGGCCGTCGTGCAGAATGCGAATGTCATCCAAAGCCGCCGTAACTACGGTCCGACCGAAGTGCTGCGTCAGCCGATCTTCTGGCTGATGTATTTCATGTTCGTGATCGTCGGCGCAGGCGGCCTGATGGTGACGGCCAACCTCAAGCCGATCGCACTCGACTGGAAGGTCGATGCGATTCCGGTGACGCTGATCGGCATGACCATGACGGCCGTGACGTTCGCAGCGACCATCGATCGCGTGCTCAACGGCCTGACACGCCCGTTCTTTGGGTGGGTTTCGGACATGATCGGCCGCGAGAACACGATGTTCATCGCGTTCGGCATCGAAGGCCTCGGCATCTACGCGCTGTATCTCTACGGCCACGATCCGGTGATGTTCGTGATCCTGTCGGGTCTGGTGTTCTTCGCATGGGGTGAGATCTATTCGCTCTTCCCATCGACCTGCACCGACACCTTCGGATCGAAGTTCGCAACCACCAATGCGGGCCTGCTCTACACCGCCAAGGGTACGGCAGCGCTGCTCGTGCCGCTTGCGAACTATATCCAGCAGACCTCCAAGACGTGGGACACGGTGTTCCTCGTGGCGGCGGGTGCCAACATCCTCGCCTCGCTGCTTGCGATCGCGGTGTTGAAGCCCTGGCGCAAGCAGGTCGTCGCGAAGGCGGTCGCGTCGTCTTAGTCAAAGCGCTTCGCGTTCGCAGCGAAGCTCACATCAGCGCGCTCAACCCTCGGGTTGGGCGCGTTTTTGTTGGCTCGATCATTTTAGAGCAAGGGTTGGCGCGAAGAAATTGCCGCGCTGCAAAACGACTTTGTTCCGAAGAAAAAATGAAGCGATAGACGAACGGCGTGCTTGCTTCGTGGAATATCTTATACCAGTGTCCCCTTGACGCTTGCGGCAATTGGTCACAGCCTTGTGACAATTTGCCACAACAAGAAGCGCACTGGGAGAGAACATGAGCACAGCATCGAAAGCCGCAGGCAGCCCGTCCGTATCGGACGGCTTCCGTTGGACGCAACTGATCGTCGGCGTCATTTGCATGGCGATGATCGCAAACCTTCAATATGGCTGGACCTACTTCGTCGGCCCGATGGCGAAAGCCAATTCGTGGGACGTTGCGGGAATCCAGGTCGCATTCAGCATCTTTGTCGCGCTCGAAACGTGGCTCACTCCGCTCGAGGGCTGGATCGTCGACTCGCTCGGACCGCGCGGTCCGAAACTTATGGTGGCGGCGGGCGGCGTCTTCGTTGCGATCGGCTGGCTTATCAACGCCAAGGCGACATCGCTTGAAATGCTCTATTTGGGCGCAGTGATCTCCGGCATTGGCGCGGGCGGAATTTATGCAACCTGCGTCGGCAACGCCGTGAAGTGGTTTCCGGATCGCCGCGGTCTTGCCGTCGGTCTGACGGCAGCGGGCTTCGGAGCCGGTGCCGCGGTCACCGTCATACCGATCCAGAAAATGATCGAGTCGATTGGCTACGCCGATACGTTCTTCTGGTTCGCGATCGGGCAGGGCGCGGTCATCTTCGTGCTTGCATGGCTGTTGCGTCCGCCGGTTGCCGGCGAGGTGCCCACCGGCTCCGCCGTGAAGGTGCTTCAGTCGAAGACCAGCAGCACGCCTGGCCAGATGTTGAAGTCGCCAGTGTTCTGGCTGCTGTATGCGATGTTCGTTCTGGTCTCGGCCAGCGGCCTCATGGTGGCAGCGCAGATTGCGCTGATTGCAAAGGACTACGGCGTCGCATCGACGGTCGTCCTGTTCGGCGCAACCACGCTTATCGTGTCGGGCGTAATCGACAACCTTGCCAACGGCGGCGCGCGTCCGTTCTTCGGCTGGGTGTCCGACCAGATCGGCCGAGAGTTCACGATGGCAATCGCGTTCACTGCGGGCGGCATCGCGTACTGGTTGCTCGGAAATTTCGGGACGACACCGTGGACCTTCGTGATCTGCGCCGCGCTCATCTTCTTCACCTGGGGTGAGATTTTCAGCCTGTTTCCGTCAACCTGCACGGACATGTTCGGTCCGAAATACGCGACCACCAATACGAGCCTGCTCTATACGGCAAAAGGTCTTTCCGCCTTCGTGGTCCCCCTCGCGAACGTGTTGAAGACCTATACCGGCAACTGGCATGCGGTGTTCATCGCCGCCGCGATTATGAACTTCGCCGTCGTTTTGATGGCGCTGTTCATCGTGCGGCCGATGCGCATTTCGATCAGCAAGTCGGAAGATACCAGAGGCGCGATCGGCCAGGCGGCCGAGTAAGCGTCCCAACTTGATCGATGAAAGATCGAAAGGGCGCACCTCGGTGCGCCCTTTTTGTTTTGCAGCTCCGCATTTCAGCAACGTTGGAATTGCAAAGGTCAGCGGTACTGACCCTCACGCCAAATAATTTGTCTGCAAGCGAACACCGCCGTTGACAGTTGGTATAATGTATACCAAACTTTGGCAACTTAACCTGCTAGGGAGGCTGACGATGAAAGTCGAAGATATCCTGCGCGGAAAAGGTACGAAGATCGCAACGGTCCGCATGAACGAGACCGTGGAGACAGCGTCCAAGCTGCTGCGATCGGAAAACACCAGCGCTCTCGTCGTGAAGGATGTGTGCCGGACCGAAGGAAATGTCGTCGTCGGAATGTTCTCCGAGCGCGATGTCGTGCGCGCGGTGGCCGAGCACGGTGCCAAGGCTTCGGCAGTGAAGATCTCCTCGCTCATCTCTGTACAGAGGCTGATCTCGTGCTCGCAGTCCGACAGCATCGAGCATGTTAGCCAACTCATGCGCGACAATCACATCAGGCATTTGCCTGTTCTCGAAGACGGACGGCTTGTCGGCGTCATCAGCATCCGCGACCTCGTGGTTGCACACGAGACGCACGAGCCAGCGCACGCCTAGTACGGTTGCGCTTCGGCGCAGTTGTTTTGGAGTCTGACTGAAAACTGAACAATGACCGCCGCCTCAAAGCTGCGGTAACGAGCTTCCATGTTTTTGGGGGAACGCAGTCGCATGAAGATTTGTATCTACGGAGCCGGAGCTATCGGCGGCTATCTCGCAGTTCAGCTTGCGCAAGCAGGCGCGGAAGTAAGTCTCGTCGCCCGCGGGCCGCATCTGGCCGCGATGAAGGAAAGGGGCCTTAAGCTCCTGATCGGCGACGAAGAGCGCGTTATCAAGCCCAACTGCACCGACAATCCCGCCGATCTCGGCGTGCAGGATGTCGTCATCGTCTGCCTTAAAGCACATTCGATCACCGGCGTTATCGAGCAGATGAAGCCGCTGCTCGGTTCGCACACGCGCATTGTCACAGCGGTCAACGGCATTCCCTATTGGTATTTCTACAAGCACGGCGGCAACGAGTTCGAGGGCAAAACTCTGGAGAGTATCGATCCCGGCGGCCGCCAATGGAACGAACTTGGCGCAGAGCGTGCCATCGGCTGCATCGTCTATCCGGCGACGGAAATCGAAGCGCCCGGCGTTATCAAGCACGTCTATGGCGACCGCTTTCCGCTCGGCGAACCCTCGGGCGAGAAGTCATCCGACGTCGAGGGTCTGTCGGCGATGTTCACCAAGGCGGGCCTTCAGGCTCCGGTGCTGGATCGCATTCGCGACGAAATCTGGCTGAAGCTGTGGGGTAACGTTTCCTTCAACCCGATCAGCGCGCTGACCCACGCAACACTGGATGTTTTGTGCAGCGATCCCGGCACAAAGGCCGTCACGCGTTCGATGATGGTGGAAGCGCAGCAGATCGCCGAAACCTTCGGCGTGAAATTCCGCGTCGATGTCGACCGCCGCATCGAAGGCGGCCGCAAGGTCGGTGCTCACAAGACGTCGATGCTTCAGGATTTAGAACGCGGCCGGCCGATGGAAATCGATCCGTTGGTGACGGTGGTTCAGGAAATGGGCCGCATGACGCAAATCCCGACGCCGACCATCGACACGGTATTGGCGCTGACGATCCAACGCGCGAAGGTTGCAGGGCTTTATTCTTAGTTTGCGTTCGCGACCTCGGCGCCGGAAAACAGCTCGTTCACGACCGAGCCGAGCCCCGCCATGTTGGCCATCACGATGACAGTTGATTTCTGGTCATCGCGCAATTGTGCCAGCAGGGGTACAGCGGCGGACTTCAGGTCTTCGACCTGCGCGGCTTCCGCCACATATTTCTCGTCGCGCGTGCGCTTGGCGAGTTTGCGGTACTCGACAACGCGCTCGCTCAGTCCGCGCAGCGCCTTTTCGACCGCAGGCCAATAGCGCTCCTGTGCGGAGGTCAGCGCGAGGCGCTGCTTGATTCCGGAAATCTGGTAGTCGCTCAACAGCGCCCGGCCGATTTTCTCGATCTTGGCCATCGCTTTGGGCTTCGGCGCGGGCTGCGGCGCAGGCGTAAGTTCCGCGCGGGCTTCCTGCAAATCAGGTTTCTGCAAGACGGGCTGAGCGGCCGGCTGCGGGTCCGGCTCGATTCGCGCGAGCGCGAGTATGGGGGCGTTGCTGTCGGCAGGGGGAGTTTCGGCACGCGGGGTGACGACGAATTCACGGTCGCGCTTGGCGTCGCGGTTCGACATCTGCAAGGTGTCGCTGGAAATGTACCGCGATTTCGCGAAGGCGGCTTCAGCGCTGCGCAGGAAAAGTTCGTCGCCGACTTTCCAGCCAGAGACGGCGGCGAGTGCGCCAGCGCAGCAAATCAAAAAGAGATTGGACTTGATTGCCAAGGTGCCTCCCGACTGCCGGGGTCCGTGATGCCGCTGTCTTGTGCCTGGCGAATGTGGCTTCCCGCGTTCGGGAATATGTCGGCACTGAGTCGCGAGCCAGCGATGGGACTTGGCCTAGGGTTACGGAAATAGGGTAAACGAGGTCTTAACAGGCAGCGCGCGAGGTTTCGGAAATGGCGGCGAAGAGTGTTTTCGATTTCTCGGCGATGTCGCTCGACGGTCGCGATGTTCCGCTGCGACAATTCGAGGGTCAGGCGCTGCTGATCGTGAACACGGCGAGCGCATGCGGGTTCACGCCGCAGTATGAGGCGCTCGAACAGGTTCATCGAACTTACTCGCCACGCAGCTTCTCCGTGCTTGGCTTTCCCTGCAACCAGTTCGGCGGGCAGGAACCGGGCGACGCCCGCGCCATCGCGGATTTCTGCAAACAGAATTACGACGTCACGTTCCCCCTGTTCGCCAAGATCGAGGTCAATGGCGAGAACGCCCATCCGCTTTTCAAATATCTGACCGGCGAGAAACCGGGCCTGTTGGGCACGAAGGCGATCAAATGGAACTTTACAAAGTTCATCGTGGACCGCTACGGAAGGGCCGTGGCGCGTCATGGTCCGGCGACGAGCCCATCTGCGCTGACGCGAGAGATCGAAAGCCTGCTTGAGCAGAATTAATTGAGAATGAGATTGCGATGACCGACACCGCCGATGTGCTGCCAGATCGTCTCTCCAGCGATCCGAAGAGCCCTTACTATAACGACGCGATACTCGCGCGCGATGTCGGCATCCGCTTCAAGGGCGTCGAGAAGAACAATGTCGAGGAATACTGTGTGAGCGAGGGATGGATTCGCGTCACCGCTGGATCGTCCAAGGATCGTTACGGCAATCCACTGACCATCAAACTCAATGGGCCGGTCGAGCCGTATTTCCGGAGCGTGAAGTAACTGCGCCTAGCGCGTCACGATCCAATAGCCGCCAACGACCAGAATAACGGCGAGCGTGACAATAACGCCCAGCACGGCGGCGGCGATTGCGCCGAGACCGTGAGAATTGAGCCAGTCCTGAATTGCGTTTCCCATTCTCATTGCATCACTTTAGATGACGCAGAGCCGGGCTGCAAATCGCTATCGAAATCAGGATTTATCGACGACCTCGGTGGAGGGGCGGTCAGAGCCGCGCGCCGTCTCCTGATGCCACTTGCCGGCACCGTCTTCGTATTGGATTTCTTCGGTCCGGCCGGGCACGCGCTGTTCTGCAGCGGCGCGTTCTGCGGCGGCGTGCGCCGCCTTTTGCGTGGGGAAAGTCTCCGAGAAGACGCCATTGTATTTGTAGGCCCATCCGCCGTCGTGCTCGACGACCTCATAGACAACCTTTGCCATTGGGAATCCTCTGGGACAATCCATTGCGCCGGATAACGCGAAGCCGCGCGGCTTCGTTCCCTATAAAGTGCGTCAGGCGATATCCCGCAAGAGCGTCTCGATGATCTGGCGTTCGTCGGGATTGAGAGCTGCCTGCGGCGCTATGGGATCGCCGACGCGGTAGCCCTGAATCTCGAGGCCGGCCTTGATGCAGGCGGCGAGGTTGAACCGCGCGAACACCTCGTTGACGCGCCACAATTTGCGCTGAAGCGCCATTGCTTCGTCCCAGCGCTTGGCTCTGCACAGGTCGTAGAGCTTCACGCTTTCGCGCGGCACGATGCAGGCCGGCCCGGCCATCCAGCCGACGCCGCCGATCATCATCACGGCTGCGGGAATGTGAGCGGACGCCGCGAAGATTTTCAGTTTGTCGCCGCAGCGGTTCGCGATCGACAGTAACCGTCCAGTGTTGTTCGACGCGTCCTTAATGAACTGAATGCGCCGATGCTCGGCGAGACGCGCGATCACATCCAATGTGAGATCCGAGCGCTGAAAATTCGGATTGGTGTAGATCACGACCGGAATATCGACGGCGTCGGCAATCGCGCGGAAATAGGATTCGACCTGCGCATCCTTGAGCGGGAAATAGGCTTCCAGAATTGCCAGAATGCCGTCGGCACCGAACTGCTGATAGGCTTTTGCCTGCATGACGGCATCGTCCGTCGATGTCGACGCCACGCCCGCGACAACCGGCACGCGTTTTTTCGCCGCGTCGACCGTAACCCTCACGATCTCGGCGCGCTGGTCGCGATCGAGATAGGCGAATTCGCCCGTGGAGCCGAGCGGGGTGAGGCCATGAACGCCTGCGGCGATCAGGTCGCCGCACAGTTTACTTAAAACATCCGACTTGATCTGGCCGTTCGCCGAGACCGGCGAGACGAGATAGGGAAAAACACCGTGGAAATCCGACATCGCTTAATTCGTTCGTTACGAGATGCGCCTTAACGATTGAAGCACGTTTCGCGACGATGTGGAAATTCCTCCAGCTTCATCTGGGCGCGGGCGGGCGATGCGACACAAGATGTCGGCGCGAACAAAACCGAACGTGCTATGAATCTCCGATTCGGACTCTGTTCGTTCCGCGCGCGTTCCGAAACTTAACGATGTCTGATTCGTCGTGTCGCCCGCGTTACGTTTTGAAACACATGAACAGGAGCGTGCCGTTGAAACAGGTTCTGGCAATCTCGCTGGTGATGATGGCCGTCGTATCCGCCGCCGCGCAGGACGTTCCGGGCATCGAAATCTGTACCGCCGAGAAAACGATGGAGCGGCGCACGTCGTGCCTGCAGAGCAATATCGACTTTCTGAAAAACACCGTCACCAAGGCGCAACTCGACAGCCGACAACGCATCGACGCTGCCAACCGCCAGATCGACGCTTTGAAGGCGACGGTCGCAGCCCTGCAATCGCGGCTCGATGCGCTGGAGAAAAAGCCGGCAGCGAAGGAGCCGGACAAGGACACGTCGAAAGACGCCAAGCCCGCCGCGAAATGAGTGCCTTCGTTTACGTTCTCGGCAGCATCCACAAGGGCCGGCACATCTCCTATGTCGGCTGGACCAACGATGTCGCCAAGCGCTTCGCAACTCACAATGCCGGGAAGGGCGCGCGTTCGACCAAGGGACGCGTCTGGACGCTGCTGCACACGGAAGAATTCGAGACGCGCAGCGAGGCGATGAGCCGCGAGTGGCACCTCAAGCGCGACCGTGCGTTTCGCAAGATGCTTCTCGCCAAGATCGACACGAAGATAAAATCGTGCCGCGTGAAGGCGAAGCGCTAGGCATTTGCAATTTCTCCCGATAGCTTTCGCCCCAACAAACGGCGAAAGAAAAATTCGGGAGGCCACAATGCCCAAAGCGCGCGTGATCGCGACCGACCTGCAATTTCCTGAAGGGCCGGTGGTGATGCCGGACGGCTCGGTCGTCCTGGTCGAAATCCGCCGCAAGACTCTGACGCGCGTTTATCCCGATGGCCGCAAGGACATCGTCGCGGAAGTACCGGGCGGGCCGAACGGTGCTGCGCTCGGTCCAGACGGCAAAATCTACATCTGCAACAATGGCGGCTTCTCGTGGACCCCGTCCAGGATCGGAATCATTCCCGGCGCGCCGGCCGCGCATGAATATATCGGCGGCTCGATCCAGCGCATCGATCTGCAATCAGGCAAAATCGAAACGCTGTTCACCCATTGCGGTGAGCATCCGCTCAAAGGCCCGAACGATCTTGTGTTCGACAGACATGGCGGACTCTGGTTTAGCGATCTCGGCAAGCGCCGCGCGCGCGATCTCGATGTCGGAGCGTTCTACTATATCAAGCCGGGCTTCGAGGAGATCGTCGAAGGCCATCACGGCATGATGCCCGCGAATGGCATCGGTCTTTCGCCGGATGAAAAGACGGTGTATGTCGCCGAGACGCCAACGGCGCGCCTTTGGGCGTTCACGGTGACGGCGGGCGAAGTGAAGCCATCCGAAGTGATCTATCGCGGCGAGCGCGGCAAACCGATCTGCGGTCTCGGCGGTTACCAGATGTTCGACTCGCTTGCGGTGGAAGCGGGCGGCAATGTCTGCGTTGCTACGCTGATCAGCGGCAACATTTCGGTGATCGCGCCGGACGGAAAACTCGTCGAACAGATTCCGACGGGCGATTCCGTGACGACCAACATTGCCTTCGGCGGCGAGGGGTTGAAAACCGCCTACATAACGCTGTCCGGCAAGGGGGAACTCGTGGCGATGGACTGGCCGCGCGGCGGCCTGCCGCTGAACTTTCTGAACAAATAATTCGCTGCGCTCTGCATCCACGCTGAAACCTCTTTATTATCCGGCCGTAGCCGGTAGTATTGGGGGATTGCGCGGAGGAATTCATGAGGCTCGCCATTTTTTGCATTGCCATTGCATTTGCATCTCCGGCGAATGCGCAATCCGTGACCAGCCGCGTGACGGGTGCCGTCGGCGGCGCAACAGCAGCCGTTGGCGGGGCGGCGAACTCGGCCGCGAGCGGCGCGACCGATTTCTCGGTTCTGAATTCGACGCCGGGAAGCGCCCCGATGGGCGGCGACTGGAATGGCGGCGCGAAGACACGTATCGGCGGCAAGGACGTGACGATACGTGGCGCAGTCGCGAGCGAAGGCAGCAGCAGCGCCTTCAAGGCCGGCGCAGGATTCGGCTTCTAAACTTTACGCCGATTTCGGAAATGGCGTCAGCGCGACCGCCATCGAGACGTTTCCGATCTCGCCATGGACATCCATGATCGTGCCGTCGCCGACACCGACGCCGCGCGCGGTGTCCCAGCTGCACAAAGCGCGAATGCCGATCCATCCGCCGCGCGGGGCTTTCAACAGATGCACCGTGAGATTCGGATTGGGATCGGCGACAACATTATGCAGCGGCCGCGCGAGGCCGTGAGTCCAGTCGGCGGGACCGAGTACGGCGGACAGATTTTCCGGCGATGCGCCCTCGATGGTCGGCACGGTCTGGCGAAACCAAAAGACGCCGTCACCGGCGCGAGCCTCCATTGCGTCCATCATCCACGGACGGCCGTGAAACGATTTGATGACGCGCTGCGGGTATTTTGACGGATCGATATTCAGCGGTGGCGGTTGCGGAATGTCGGGCGTTTCGATGCTGCGGTCATTGATGAAGGCGATCCGTGCAGTGGCGCAGGGGTCGGAATGAACGTCCGCGTATAGAGTATTGTCGATGACGTTGACACGGCCGCCTTCGCGCAATGGCATAATCTGCGTGCGGAGCGCCGACATCGGCGTCGGCTTGAGAAACGACACCGTGACGCTGATCGCGGTGCCCCATTTGCGCGCGGTCGCGAACGCTTCGGCTTCCGCAGTCAGAAGGCTCGCAATCGCGCCGCCTTGAAGGCCGCTGAACGGACCGCCTGCGAGTGCGGATGGGGTCCAGACGCCGGGCGCGTCGCCTCTCGCGAAGATCGCGCCGGGTGCCGTCATACCTCACGGCGGCTGAGGAAAGCGAGCCGCTCGAACAGATGCACGTCCTGCTCGTTCTTGAGCAGCGCGCCATGCAGCGGCGGAATGAGCTTGCGAGGATCGCGTTCGCGCAACTGCTCGGCGGTCATCTCTTCGTTCATCAGCAGCTTGAGCCAGTCGAGCAGTTCGGATGTCGAAGGTTTTTTCTTCAAGCCCGGCACATCGCGCACCTCGAAGAAAATCTTCATCGCTTCGGAGACCAGCCGTTTCTGGATGCCGGGGAAGTGGACATCGACGATGGCGTTCATCGTGTCGATATCGGGGAACTTGATGTAGTGGAAAAAGCAACGGCGCAGAAACGCGTCCGGCAATTCCTTCTCGTTGTTCGAGGTAATCATCATGATCGGGCGCTGCTTGGCCTTGATCGTCTCGCCGGTCTCGTAGACGTAGAATTCCATGCGATCCAATTCCAGAAGAAGGTCGTTGGGGAATTCGATGTCGGCCTTGTCCACTTCGTCGATCAGCAGCACCGGGCGCTTTTCGGATGTGAACGCGTCCCACAATTTGCCGCGCTTGATGTAGTTGGAAATATCCGACACGCGCGGATCGCCGAGCTGGCTGTCGCGCAGGCGCGAGACGGCGTCGTACTCATAAAGACCCTGCTGCGCTTTCGTGGTGGACTTGATGTGCCAGGTGATGAGCGGCGCATTGAGCGCCTTGGCGACTTCTTCGGCCAGCACGGTCTTGCCGGTGCCGGGTTCGCCCTTCACCAGCAGAGGACGTTCCAGAACGATGGCCGCATTCACCGCGACTTTCAGATCGTCGGTGGCGACATAGTCTTTTGTGCCCTTGAATTTCATCGTGCGAACGCCCTTGCAGTCCGAATGAGTCGTCTTGTTTCAAACAAGAAACGACCGCCGTAAGGCGGTCGCTTCCGAGATCGTTTAGTGCCTCAGGCGCGCCGGAGCAATCCGATAATGACGAGCACCAGCACTGCGCCGATCAGGGCGTTGATGATTTCGCCGACCATACCGACGCCGAGACGGACGCCGAGCTGCGGCAAGAGCCAGCCGGCGACGACTGCGCCGACGATGCCAACCACGATGTTGCCGAGCAGCCCAAAGCCAAAGCCGCGGACAACCATCCCTGCAAGCCAGCCCGCAATCGCGCCGACGATAAGCCAAGCAATAATACCCATTTGAAATGTCTCCCCGGTTTGGACGCGGCCGGCCCCGGCCGTCGTCAAACAACAGTTTAATTAAATCGGGGAGGCGGTCTAGGCAGGCCCGAGCGCAGTTTTCAGGCAGCAAGCCTGCATTGCATTGCGTCACGCATTGCCGGCCCACCCTTGACGGGGGCTGCGTCGCGCGCGATTTACTCTCTATGTTCCTGCAATTTTTCACATCGCTGCGCGACGCGCAGGTGCCGGTCACGTTGCGTGAATATCTCACGCTGATGGAGGCGCTCGACCGCGACGTCGCCGACACATCGGTGGAGAATTTCTACTATCTCGCGCGTGCTTCATTGGTGAAGGACGAGCGCAATCTCGACAAGTTCGACCGCGTGTTCGGCGCGACCTTCAAGGGCCTGGAAAATCTACTCGACGCGATGGAGAAGGCGGAGATTCCCGCCGAGTGGCTGAAGAAACTCGCCGAGAAATATCTCACCGAGGAAGAGAAGAAACAGATCGAGGCGATGGGCTGGGACAAGCTCATGGAGACCTTGAAGAAGCGCCTCGAGGAACAGAAGAAGCGCCATCAGGGCGGCAACAAGTGGATCGGCACCGCCGGCACCTCGCCGTTCGGTGCGGAAGGCTATAATCCCGAGGGCGTGCGGATCGGTCAGGAAAAGAGCCGTCACCAGCGTGCGGTGAAAGTCTGGGACCGCCGCGAGTTCAAGGATCTCGACGGCAACGTCGAGCTGGGCATCCGCAACATCAAGGTCGCGCTAAGACGCTTGCGCAAATTCGCGCGCACGGGCGCGCCGGACGAACTCGATCTCGACACGACTATTAAAGAGACGGCGAACCACGGCTATCTCGACGTCCACATGCGCCCTGAGCGGCGCAACGCCGTGAAGGTTCTGATCTTCTTTGACATCGGCGGTTCGATGGACGGCCATATCGCACAGGTCGAGGAATTGTTCTCGGCGGCGAAGACCGAATTCAAGCACATGGAATATTTCTACTTCCACAACTGTCTTTATGAAGGCGTGTGGAAGCAGAACAAAAGGCGCTTCTCGGATCGCACGCCGACCTGGGATATTCTCCATAAATATCCGCACGATTATAAGGTCGTGTTCGTCGGCGACGCGTCGATGTCGCCTTATGAGATCGTCGTGCCCGGCGGCTCGGTCGAACACGTCAACGAAGAACCCGGTTCGGTGTGGCTGGAGCGCGTGACGCGCACCTATCCGCATGCGGTCTGGCTCAATCCTGTCGCGCGCAAGCATTGGGATTATTCGGAATCCACCACCATCATCCGCCGCCTGTTCTCCGAGCGCATGTTCCCGCTGACGCTCGAAGGCCTCGAAGGCGCGATGCGCGAACTGACGCGGTAACTTTCTCCCACGGAAATCCCATGCCCCCAAAAATAACACGCGGCATCAAGCCGATGCTCGACGAAGCCAACGCGCAGATCGAGACGATGGATGTCGCGCAGGTCGTCGAAGCGATGAAGGGCGACGACGTCGTGCTGATCGACATCCGCGATCCGCGCGAGATCGAGCGCGACGGCCGCATTCCCGGTGCGTTCCATTGCACGCGCGGCATGCTCGAATTCTGGATCGATCCGGAGTCGTCCTATGCCAAGCCGGTGTTCCAGCAGGACAAGAAATACATCTTCCACTGCGCGGGCGGATTGCGCTCCGCGCTCGCGGCGAAAACCGCCGAAGACATGGGGCTGAAACCCGTCGCGCATCTCGGCGGCGGATTCGCCGCGTGGAAAAAAGAGGGCGGGCCGGTCGAGGCTTACGTGCCGAAGGACAAGAAATGACCGATCCCCTCGTCTCCACGCAATGGCTTGCCGACAATCTGAAGAACGTCCGCGTCCTCGATGCGACGTTCAAGCTGCCCGGTGTGCTGCCGCTGCCGAAGGATGATTTTCTGCAGGTGCATATTCCGGGCGCTGTGTTCTTCGATGTCGACGCGGTGTCGGATCGTTCCATCGACCTGCCGCATATGTTTCCATCGGCCGAACAGTTCGGCCGCGATGCCGGCGCGCTTGGTATTTCCAACAATGACACCGTTGTCGTCTACGACAACGGCACGTGGACCGCGGCACCGCGCGCGTGGTGGATGTTTCTGTCGTTCGGCCACAAGAATATCCGCGTGCTCGATGGCGGATTGAAGAAGTGGCTCGCCGAAGGCCGCGCCACCGAAAAGGGCGAGGCGAAACCGAAGCCGAAAACTTATCGGGCGAGTTTCGATGCCGCGCGCGTGCGCTCGATGCAGCACATGATCGGCAATCTGGAATCGAAGGCCGAGCAGGTGATCGACGCGCGCCCGGCCGGCCGGTTTGAAGGCACGGCCCCTGAGCCGCGTGCGGGTCTGCGCGGCGGCCATATTCCCGGCAGCCGCAGCGTGCCCTATGCGATGCTCTATGATGCGAACACCGGCGCGATGAAATCGCTCGATGATCTGCGTGCGGCATTTTCAGGCGCGGGCGTCGATCTGAAAAAGCCCATCGTCACAAGTTGCGGCTCGGGCGTCTCGGCGGGCGTGCTGACGCTCGCGCTCTATCGCCTCGGCGTCACCGATACGTCGCTCTACGACGGCTCGTGGTCAGAATGGGGAGCTGGTGGCGGTCCGCCGGTTGCTGCTGGTCCCGCTTGACACCTGATCGGCGGATCCAAATCCGGCGAAAGGCGAATTGGTGGCGAGCGGCTGTTGCTCCTGCGTGGAGATGCGGGGCGCGCGCCAGTGGCGGATCGTTGTTCCGGTTGCGGCGCGCGTCCGCTTGGCCTTGCGTAGTCGCGGTTTTCTCTGAACCTTCGGCGTCTCTTCGGCATCTGCCTTTTCGGCGATGACCTCTTTGGTCGTGACCTGCGTATCGAGAGCAGCGGTCTTTGTTTGCTCCACAGGCTTGTCTTCCGCCGGCGAAATTTCCAGCGTGCCCCCGACGGGTTTGATGTCGTCTTTCACGATGGGCGGTGCCTGCGGATCGACGCGCGCCAGCGACAGCATCGGCCGGTTGGTATCGAACGCGGGTGCCATCGGCTGCTGGGCCGCGCGCCATGCCGGGACGCCGACGAATTCCTCGTGCGCGGAACGCAGCAGCGCCGCCGCGCCGAGCCCGAAAATCAGCACCGACGCCGAGAGGATGAAGGTTCCGAAGAGCAGTCGAATTCCGGGCAACATCTGATGTGTCCTGCTTTCGCCGCCGGAGGGCGCAAAAGTGTCTTGAACGCATTGACGCTTACGGGAACCGGGCCGACTCGGCGGTTCGCTGCGGGTGCTGCGCGCGGCGAATCGGGCAGAAATGAGAATACTCCAAACGCTACAAACCGCCTTAAAAAAGTGCGGAGGATCAAAGGCTTCGCCGCAGCGCGGAAAGCCGTCGCGGGAACTGGAAATCTCTCGAAAAAGTAACGTCCGGCGCCTGCGTTTTTGCGACAAATGTCTTGAATGTGCCGCTATCCTAAGCGATCTGCCGTTAACGTTGCGGTGTCGGGTCCGCACTATACAAGGGGCATGATGTTCAATCGCCTGTTAGCGACGACCGCGCTTTTGTCGGCGGGTGTGGCAGCAATGCCGCTCCTTGCGACGTCATCTTCGGCACAATCCTATCCGCCGCCGCCCGGTTACTCGCAGCCGCTGCAGACCGCGCCCTACGACTCGCCGCCTGTTGTCGGTGACGCTCGCGGTGCGCCCGACTTCGACCGCCTCGACGACGAAGACGGCATGGATCGCGGCACCTCGTTGTCGCCGCCGGGTTATCAGCAGCAGCCGAACTATCGGCAGGCGACTCCGCGCCAGCCGCTGACCTACGAACAGCAGGGCTATACCGGCCCGATCCTGTCGCCTGACGATCCGCGTTACGGAAAACCAGCCGGTGCGCCGGTTCCGCCGCATTATTCGGATCGCGGTCCGCCGCAGCAATCGGGTGCTCCGCAAGACGGCAGCCCGCGTCCACCGGGTGCGATCGATGCCAACCAGACCGGCGCGGTTGAACCGCGCGGACCTGCGGCAGTCGGTGCCGACGGCAAGACGTCGGTGATGTCGATTTTGCCGGCCGACGAACAACCCGAGACCGGCCCGCGCAAGCAACTCGATGCGCGTCTGCGCCGTCAGGAAGTGAACTATCCGACCAAGGAGCCTGCGGGCACCATCATCGTCGATACGCCGAACACGCAGCTCTATTACATTCTGGGCGGTGGCCGCGCCATCCGCTACGGCGTGCGCGTCGGACGCGACGGCTTCACTTGGACCGGCGTGCAGAAGATCACGCGCAAGGCCGAGTGGCCGGACTGGCATCCGCCGCCGGAGATGATCGACCGCCAGCCTTATCTGCCGCGCTTCATGGCAGGCGGCGACGGCAATCCGCTCGGCGCGCGCGCGATGTATCTCGGCAATACCGTCTATCGCATCCACGGCACCAACCAGCCGTCCACCATCGGCAAGTTCGTCTCGTCAGGCTGCATCGGCATGCTGAACGAAGACGTGACCGATCTTTTCGACCGCGTGAAAGTCGGCACGCGCGTTGTGGTGCTTCCGGGCGGACCCCCGCCGGGCGCTGTCACGGCATCCGCCACGCCGCAATCGAGCACGGGCTACGGACCGGGCGCGAACGGCGCGCCGGGTGCGGTTCCTGCTGCCAATGGCGGCGGACCTGTCGTGCCCGCGCCGAACGCTGCGATGGGCGTTCCCAATCAGGGGCCGACCGTCGTGCCGCCACTGCCTGCGCCGGTGGTCGTGCGCTAAATCGGATTTCTCGTAAAATTAAGAAAAGCCCGGCGATCGCGCCGGGCTTTTTGTTTGTGGAGACGACCAATTTGAGTTCCATTGTTGCATCGGCGCTACATCGCTGGACGACCAGAATACTTACCCTCAGGCCAGATTCTGAAGTTTTTTTGGGGTTGGGAATTTCATGAAAGCCGCTTTTCTCGCTGCGTCAATCGCAGCGCTTTGCTTGAGCACTGTCAGTGCCAGCGCGCAGTCCAGATCAAGCCTCGCCTTCAACCGCGCTCCAATGGCAACGACAGCGACGTGGACCGGCTGGTATGGCGGTTTCAATGGCGGTGCTATCGCTGACCTTGGCTCACAGATTTCCGCCAGCGGCACGGTCACGAGTTTCACGGGCTTTCCGGCAACAGGAACGGCGCTGGGACAGAGCATTCCTTCGCGGGAAGATCCCGGTGCTGGCGCGCTCTTCGGAGTCCAATTTGGATACAATTATCAATTTTCGCCTAAGTATGTTGTTGGCTTTGAAGCGGATCTCCAGGCCGTTTCGAGTCTCGACACAAGCGGAACGGCCTCCGCACTTGTTGCGGGTGGAGGCGGTGCCGGATTTACGACCACAGTATCGACCTCGCGCCAGTACGACTATCTCGGAACGCTGCGTGCGCGGCTCGGCGTCACTTACACGCCGACGACCTTATTCTATGTCACTGGCGGCTTGGCCTACGGCGGTGTCAATTCGTCCACGAGCGTGGTCAGCACTCCATTCGTGGCCGGAATCGTCCCGCCACGCACGGGACCAAACGTTTTCGGCGGATCGTTTTCTGGCACCCGCGTAGGCTACGCAATTGGCACCGGCGGCGAGTGGATGCTCATGCGCAACTGGAGCGTCAAGGCCGAGTATCTCTATGTCGATCTTGGCACGGTGTCCTACGCGACGGGCACTCAAGGGTTTGACGTCGGCCCGTCGAACTTTCCGAGCTTCGGCACGGCATCGGTCAATACAAGTTCCAGCGTTCGTCTCGCGGATCACATCTTCCGCTTCGGTGCGAACTACCATTTCTACGGACCTTAGATTCCGTTATTGCAAAAAGAAAAAAAGCCCGGCCCATAGCAGTCTGCCTCGCGCAGACTGCGTAAACTTGTCTGCGCTGCCGGGCTTTTGCTTTAAGGGTTGCGACAACCCGCCGCAGGGTCAAAGGGGCATTCAAAGCGCCTGTTGCGCTTCGGCTACATCATTGTTCTTCGGTGCTTTTTATTCTCGCCGCAGTATTTGACCGATCTCGGTGGGACTTGATTTCATGAAAAAGATTTTGATCGCTGCTGCCGTTGCCGTCCTTTGTGCAACCGGCGCGAATGCGGCCGACTTGAAGGCCCGCACCTACACCAAGGCGCCGCCGATCGCACCGGCCTATAGCTGGACCGGGTTCTATGCCGGCGTGAACGTCGGATACGGCTTCAACGATCCGACGGTGAGTTATGTGGCTGGCGATCCTCTGTTTGCGGGCATCGTTGCGGCTCCCTCCGCATCTTACGATGTTAAGGGCGTGATCGGCGGCGGACAAATCGGTTACAACTGGCAGTTCTCCCCGACCTGGCTCTGGGGGTTGGAAGCTGATTTCAACGGATCGGATATCAGGGGAACCGGCAATTCGGCTTTCACCATGGGCGGCTTTCCGTCGCAAATCGTCGCAAACCAGAGTGTTGAATGGTTTGGAACGGTTCGTGCCCGCCTCGGCTGGTTACCGGCGTCCAACTTGCTGGTTTATGGTACCGGCGGCTTCGCCTATGGCTCTGTAAAGGAAAACGTCACGCTGAACACAGTCGCCGGCGTCGGCGGAATTGGCTTCGGATTTTCCTTTACTTGTCCCACGGGCACCAACTGCTTCCTCGGATCGTCGTCGAACATTGCGACGGGTTACACCGCAGGTGCTGGCCTTGAGTACGCTTTCTGGAAGAATGTCACCCTCAAGGTCGAATACCTCTATGTGAACCTCGGTTCGCAGGCGAGCGTGCGCTCAGTTGCGGTCAATAATTTCGGGACGCCCTCGTCGTCATTCATCGCAAACTTCAGCGATCTTGATTTCAACGTCGTTCGCGTCGGCGCAAACTATCGCTTCTGATCTGATTTTTTGACCTATGGAGAAAGCCCGGCCGTCGCGCCGGGCTTTTTTGTCGCGCACAAAATGCTGGCTCGTGCGTTATCCGCCCACTACGACAGCGACGAACGAGGGAGAGTTCCGATGAGCAAGAACAAGAGCACGATCTGCGTCTGGTACGACAAGGATGCGGAGGAAGCCGCGACGTTTTACGCAAGCGTGTTCCCCAACAGCAAAGTCAACGCCGTGCACAAGGCGCCGACCGATTATCCCTCCGGCAAGAAGGGCGATGTCATCACGGTGGATTTCACTGTAGCGGGCATTCCCTATATCGGCCTGAACGGCGGGCCGATCTTCAAACACAATGAAGCGTTCTCGATCTGCATCGCGACCGACGATCAGGCGGAGACCGACAAGTACTGGAACGCCATCGTCGGCAATGGCGGACAGGAAAGCGCCTGCGGCTGGTGCAAGGACAAATGGGGCATCTCGTGGCAGATCACGCCGCGCGTTCTCACCGACGCGATGGCCAAGGGCGGCGAGGACGCGCAGCGAGCATTCACCGCGATGATGGACATGAAAAAGATCGACGTCGCCAAGATCGAGAAGGCGGTGCGCGGCTGAATCGCAAGCAGTCTTCATATGAAAAAAAGCCCGGCATGGTTGCCGGGCTTTTTGTTTGCGGCAATCTAACTAGCTTTTTTTGAGGCTGTCGCGCCAAGCGATCACTTCGAGTTCGACGCGGACGGCGTCCATCACGGGCACGACAGGCCGCGCTTCAAAGGCGAAGGCGGGCAACATCGAACACATTTTGTGAACCTCAAGTGGATCGTTGCAATCCACTAGCATATAGCCGCCCCAGTCGCCGACACGCACGACGAACATTTCAATCTTGAGATTGGATGGTGCGGTCCATTTCGTAAAAACGTCGAGGATGCGCTTCTGCGCGTTCTCATATTCCATCGGCGATCCTTGCGAACGCTCATTCCAGGTAACGACGTATTTCATCGGTCTGTTCCTTAGCTCAAATTAAATTAAATAACTTTCGCAGTAGAAACCGGCACGATTTTTTTGTCTACGTCATCACCCGCACGGGTACGCCGTTGAACCACGCCGAAATGTTCTCGACCATGTCGCTGTAATAGCGCCGATAGTTGTCTTCGGTGACGTAACCCAGATGCGGCGTCAGCACGACATTGTCGAGCTTGCGCAGCGGGTGATCGACTGGCAGCGGCTCGATGGAAAACGTATCGAGGCCCGCGCCTGCTATTTTCTTTTTTTGCAAGACTTCGAACAGGGCGTCTTCGTCGACAATCGGTCCGCGCGCGGCGTTGATGAGATACGCCGTCGGCTTCATGCGCGCGAGGTCGTCCTTGGTGACGAGGCCGCGAGAGCGCTTCGACAGCACGACGTGAATCGAGATGACATCGGCCTTAGCGAACAGGTCTTCCTTCGTCGCGTAGCCGACGCCGGCCTCGTCGCATTTTTCCTTCGTCAGATTCTGGCTCCACGCAATCACGTTCATGCCGAGTGTCTTCGCAATAGTCGCAACCTTGATGCCGAGTTTGCCTAAGCCCAAAATGCCGAGCGTCATGCCTTCGATGTCGCGGCCCATCGTGATCTGCCACGGCTCGCCCGCATGCATGCGGGCGTTTTCATATCCGATATGGCGCGTCAGTTCGAGCATCAGTCCGATGGTCAGTCCGGCGGTGGCATTGCCGACGCCGCCGGTGCCGCAGACGGTGACACCGCGGGCTTTCGCAGCGTCCAGATCGAACGAGGCGTTGCGCATGCCCGACGTGAGCAGCAATTTGAGTTCAGGCAGCGCCTCGATCACCTCGCGCGAAAACGGCGTACGTTCGCGCATTGCGCAGATGATTTCAAAATCCTTCAGCGCCTCGATCGCCTCTGCTTGCGAGGCAAATGGCTTGTCGAAGACCGTGATGCCGATCTTGTCCTTAAGCTGCGACCAGTCGGCAAATTTGAGGGCGACGTTCTGATAGTCGTCGAGGATCGCGCAGCGCAGTTTGGTCATGGGTCGGTCCGGTCAGCGATGGGCGCGAACCATCGCCCGCATCGTCGCGCGATGCAAGCTAACCGGGATCACGGAGTGTTCAGGAATTCAGCGCAGCTTTGGCGGCGCAGGCGGGGCCGGGGCCGCGCATATAGTGCTGTTCGGGATGATAGGGATCGAATACGGCCTTGTAGAAGGCTCGCTCGAATTCCCGGAGCTTCAAAATCCACACGATCGGCCCGAGCGACACCGGCGCGACGGTGCAACGGCCTGTAAGCAGCGTGACAAGTGCGGTCATGGCGTCTTTGCGACTTTCTGTTTCTTGACGCCACGGCTTCTGTCGTGACGCGCTCCCCGTAAACTGAGGCGGCCACCATCGCGCGGCGGCGATTAACAAGTGCTTTTCGCCATCTTCTCGCGGGGGATTCGTCGCCGTTAGGCTTTCCAAATGGTTGCCCTTTGCGGTTAGCGTCGCTACATCAGGCGGCAATTCCCCGCACAAACGCTCGATTCAAGGACCGTGATGGCGCGCCAGTTCATCTATTTCATGCAGGGCCTGACCAAGGCTTATCCCACCCGTAAGGTGCTCGATAACATCCACCTGTCGTTTTATCCGGACGCAAAGATCGGCGTGCTCGGCGTCAACGGCTCGGGCAAATCGACGCTGCTCAAGATCATGGCCGGCATCGACAAGGATTATAACGGCGAGGCGTGGGTCGCCGAGGGCGCGCGCGTCGGTTATCTCGAACAGGAGCCGCAGCTCGATCCGAAACTGTCGGTGCGCGAAAACGTCATGCTCGGCGTCGCCAAGCAGAAGGCGATTCTGGATCGCTATAACGACCTCGCGGTGAATTATTCCGACGAGACCGCCGACGAGATGACGAAATTGCAGGACGAGATCGAAGCCGCCGGGCTTTGGGATCTCGACTCGAAAGTGGATCAGGCGATGGACGCGCTGCGTTGTCCGCCGGACGACGCGGATGTGACGAAGCTCTCCGGCGGCGAGCGTCGCCGTGTCGCGCTTTGTAAGCTGCTCCTCGACCAGCCCGATCTGCTGCTGCTGGACGAGCCGACCAACCATCTCGACGCCGAAAGCGTGTCATGGCTCGAAGGCCATCTGCGCAATTATCCCGGCGCGATTTTGATCGTGACCCACGACCGCTATTTCCTCGACAACGTGACGGGGTGGATTCTCGAACTGGATCGTGGAAGAGGGATTCCCTACGAAGGCAACTACACCGCCTGGCTGAAGCAGAAGCAGAAGCGCCTCGAACAGGAAGGCCGCGAGGACGTCGCACATCAGAAGACGCTGGAGCGCGAACAGGAATGGATCGCGTCCTCGCCGAAAGCGCGTCAGGCCAAATCCAAGGCGCGTTATCAGCGCTATGAGGAATTGCTCAAACAGGCCAGCGACAAGCAGACGCAGACCGCGCAGATCACGATTCCGGTTGCCGAGCGTCTCGGTCAGAACGTCGTGGATTTCGAGGGCTTGTCGAAAGGCTTCAAGGATCGCCTGCTGATCGACAATCTGACATTCAAACTTCCGCCGGGCGGCATCGTCGGCGTCATCGGTCCGAACGGCGCCGGCAAGACCACGCTGTTCCGCATGATCACCAAACAGGAGACGCCGGACGCCGGCACCATCGCCGTCGGAGAGACGGTGCATCTGGGTTACGTCGATCAGTCGCGCGACGATCTCGACGGCAAGAAAACCGTGTGGGAGGAAATCTCCGGTGGCAACGACCAGATTCTGCTCGGCAAGCGCGAAGTGAATTCGCGCGGCTATTGTTCGTCGTTCAACTTCAAGGGCGCGGACCAGCAGAAGAAAGTCGGCGCGCTGTCAGGCGGCGAACGCAACCGCGTGCATCTCGCCAAGATGCTCAAGTCCGGCGCCAACGTGCTGCTGCTCGACGAGCCGACCAACGATCTCGACGTCGATACGCTGCGCGCGCTCGAAGAGGCGCTGGAGGATTTCGCCGGCTGCGCCGTTATCATCAGCCACGATCGCTGGTTCCTCGACCGCATCGCGACGCACATCCTCGCCTTCGAGGGCGACAGTCATGTCGAATGGTTCGAGGGCAACTTTCAGGACTATGAAAAGGACAAGATGCGCCGGCTCGGTCAAGACTCGATCATTCCGCATCGGGTGAAATACAAGAAGCTGACGCGATAAATGTCCGGCTGGAACGCCGAGCAATATCTGAAGTTCGAGGACGAGCGCACCCGCGCCGCGCGCGATCTGCTTGCGCAGGTTCCGCTGTCGTCCGCGCGTCACGCCGTCGATATCGGCTGCGGCCCCGGCAATTCGACCGAGCTTCTTGCGCAACGATGGCCGGATGCGAAAATCACCGGCATCGACACGTCGGCCGACATGCTGCGCCAGGCGCGCGAGCGGCTGCCGAAGGCGAATTTCATCGAGGCCAGTGTCTCGCACTGGGTCGCTCCGAAAGATGCGGACGCGCTGTTCGCCAACGCCGTGTTTCAGTGGGTGCCCGATCACCTCAAGCATCTCAAGCGCCTGGTCACGGCGTTGCCCGAAGGCGGCGTGCTCGCCGTGCAGATGCCGGACAACATGTCCGAGAATTCGCACGTGCTGATGCGCGAAGTGGCTCAGCTCCCGGCGTTCCACGAACAGCTATCGAAGGCAGCGACGGCGCGCGACGATCTGCCCGCGCCCAGTGTCTATTACGATGCACTGAGGCCGCTCTGCCAGAAGCTCGACATCTGGCACACGGTTTATAACCACGTGATGCCGGACGCGACCGCCATCGTCGAATGGTTCAAGGGCACGGGGCTGCGCCCGTTCCTCGACCCTCTGGAATTTCCCGAGCGCAAGAAATTTCTCGAAGCCTACACCGCGCGCATCGCGGCGAGCTATCTGCCGCAGCAGGACGGCAAGGTGCTGCTGCCGTTTCCGCGCCTGTTCATCGTCGCCGTGCGGTGAATTCTAAGAAATCGAAATCCGGCACCCGCTCGCATAGCGGATAATTGCTGTCGAAAACGAAATCGGCTATTTTGGCGTTCGGTCCTGCGCCCACATTGCCGTAGCGTAGAGAAAGCGGTGTGCGTAGATTAGTCGCGGGCTTTAAGCCGGACTATTCATCAGGACCACCTCACGCCCCGCCCGCTAAAAAATCGAAAACCGATAGCCGCTGGTGTGGCAGGCTTGCAAACCACACTGCAAAACCACCGACACGAAATTGACCACGCAGATCGCGACGACGTAGGCGCTCAATAGCTTCGCCGCGCTGCTGAACAGTTGCGGTTTATCGTCGTCGCGCAGGTCTTCACCGCCGAGCACCATGATCTTGACGGTAAACGCGAGCAGGATCGCAACCGCGATAATCACCGACCACACCGGCATGTGCAGGCCGAACACCGCGCTGCCGATATAGTCGTGGCCGGGGCGCGGATAGATGTCGAGCAGCGTCTGCCGCACCGAGACGATCAGGAGAAACAGCGCGAACAACATGCTGATCCCTTCGTTTCGAGCCGAATAGCCGCTGCGGAAATGCAGAATGATCCCGACGCAGACGCCGAACATCGCGACCCGCTGCAAAAGGCACAGCGGGCAGGGGATTTCGCCGCCGCGATATTGCAGGATCATCGCGAAGGTTAGGATCTCCGCGATCACCAGCATCATCGCAAACAGAAAAAGATCGTTGAGCAGGGCGGGGAGGCGCGGGTTCATGCCACGCCTCCCATCGCCGGTACAATCAGCCGCACCTGCAGCCAGGGCATGCGGAAGCCATAGTCGGGGCTATAAATCTCGTAGAGAAAAAGTCCGACCGACAGTCCGAGGCACACGAGCACGAACGAAATCGCAAGCCATCGCGGCCCGGTGAATCCGAAAAGAAACGCCAGCAACAGCGTGGCGAAGATCGCCGTCATCATCCGTAAGCCCCCGGCCGAGAATCGCTTTATGGTTCGATCACGCTTCCCCAACTTCAACGATACATTGGGCTGCCGGATATTGAAGATGAATATGAAGCTCGTCGCGAAAATCCTCTTTGCCGTTATTGCGGTGCAGCTTTTTGCCGTTCCCGTGCATGCCGCGCCGGATACCGGCTTCACCCAATTCATCGCGTCGCTGTGGCCGGACGCGCAGAAGGCCGGCGTGTCGCGCGAGACGTTCGATCGCGAAACCCGCGGGCTCGAGCCGGACTACAAATTGCCCGATCTGATTTTGCCGGGACGTCCAGCCACCGGCGCGCCGTCGCAGGCCGAGTTCGTTCAGGTGCCTGCGGACTACGTCAAGGAATCCAGCATTGCGCGGCTCGCGGATGAGGGGCAGCGGCTTCGCGAGAAATACCGCTCGACGCTCGACGCCATCGAGAAGCGCTTCGGCGTGCCCGGCGCCATCATTCTTGCGATCTGGGGACGCGAAACCGACTATGGCCGTTATGCGCTGCCATATGATGGATTGCGCGTGCTGGCAACGCAGGCCTATGTCGGCCGGCGCAAGGATCAGTATCGCACCGAATTCATCGAAGGTCTCAAGCTCCTGAACGACGGCAATGTGACTCGCAGGAATTTCACGGCGTCATGGGGCGGTGCCACCGGGCTCACGCAATTTCTGCCGTCCGAACTCGCCAAGCACGGCGTCGATTTCGACGGTGACGGCCGCGTCGACATCTGGAAGTCGGTGCCCGATGCGCTGGCGTCAGCCGCGCAGCAGCTCGTCAACAAGGGTTGGCAGCGCGGCCTGCGCTGGGCCTATGAGGTGACAGCGCCCGCCAATGTCGATTGCACGTCCGGCGTCCCCGAAGTGACGAAGCCGATCGGCGAATGGCTGCGCGCGGGTTTCGTGCCGGTGCACGGCTTGAAGCTGAGCGCGGAGGAGCAGAAGCAGGATGCGTCGCTGTTGCAGCCGGAGGGAATTTACGGTCCGTCGTTTCTGACAACGAAGAATTACTTCGTCATCAAGGAATATAATTTTTCCGACCTGTATGTTTTGTTCGTCGGCCATCTTGGCGACCGCATGAACAGCCCACAGAGTTTCGCGACGCCGTGGTCGGCATCGCGGCAGTTGCGCTCGGCCGATGTCGAGGCGATGCAGAAAAACCTGACGAGACTCGGTCTCTACAGTTCAAAGATCGACGGTAAGGCAGGAATGCAGACGCGCTCCGCACTCGGCGCGTATCAGAAATCGGCGGGGCTGAAGGTCGATTGCTGGCCGAGCGAAGCGGTGCTGAAGGCGATGAGCGCGAGGCGATAGCGCCACATTCCCGCCACTCGATTCCAAGTCCGTCACCGTTTCGCCATTGCGTGTGAGAATCGCCGCTAACGCACGGAGAGAAAACGAAAAACCCGGCCGCGCGGCCGGGTTTTCCAATTTCAAGCGCGGAGGTGCGACAGGCTCAGTAGCCCGGGCAGACCTTCACGTTGCGATAGACGTTCGCGCCGATATACGGATCCCAAACAGGGCGCTGCTCCCAGTAGCAACGCGGACGCGGTGCGTAATAGACCGGGCCACCGTAGCCATAAGACGGCTGCTGGCTGGCGATCGCTGCGCCGACGCCGAGGCCGAGCAGGCCTGCGCCAACGGCAAGCGCGTTATTGCCGTTTTCAGCCTTAGCCGACGGCATCGCTGCGACGAGCGATCCGGCAATCGTTGCAACGGTGAAGAACGTAGAAAGTGCCTTCTTCATATGTCTCTCCTCAGATCACGCCACAGCCCGGCGCAAGGCGATTGGTCTTAAGGATCCAATTCCGGGAGATACGTTATCCCGGCTGTCTCCAGTTTCAAAGCACCGCGCTTGAGATCCCGGCGCGGATAATAATTGTTAGACGGCACAATCGCCGGTTGGGTTCAGTTGCAAACCTGAACGCGGCGAACGCGCCAGGCGTATCCATCCCAGAATCGCTCACGCTGCAGGTAGCATCCGCCATAGGCATAGCCGGGCGCGTAGTAAGCCGGCGCGCCGTAATAGCCGTAGTAACCGGGGCCATAGCCGTATCCGTATGGATAACTGTTGGCCGCGATGCCGCCGATGATCGCTGCCCCTGCAAGGCCGCCGATAATTCCCGCGGCAATTCGTCCGCCGCGCGCTTCCGCCGGAGCCGGTGCGGCGACAGCGGTGACCGCCAAAGTGGCGGCGGTGGCAGCTGCCAGAATGATCTTTCTCATGGCATTCCCCTTTCGTGTTCGACGCTCAATAACAGATTCCGGGCCGCAGGGTTGCACCGGCGGCTTGAACGGAACCTGAATATCTTGGGCCGAATTCGCCACGTTTTGCACCGCGATATATGACCGCATAACGAAAACGGCGCCCGCGAGAAGCGAAGCGCCGTTTAGGAAATAGAGGATTTCAGCCCGTCAGACTGAAATGCGGTATCAGAACATCGCCGAAGCGTACTGCTGCAGACCGGCCTTCTGGACGAGGCCCTTGGCGACCTGCTTCTGGTTTTCGTCGAGAACCATGAACAGCGGCTGGATCGCCGGAGCCATACGGCGCACGGCGGCTTCGTCGACATTCGGCTCACGCGCAAGCGCGCGTAGGGCGTTGGCGACGGCCGGCCAATACTGCTCCTGCTCTGCCTTCAGCTTCAAGGCAGCACGGTAGCGAAGGATTGCGACCTCGCTCATGGCAATCTTGAATGCCGAAACATGTGCTGGCTTCGCGGGGGCTTCAACAGGCGCCACGGAAGCAGTTACTTCCTGGGCCGCGACGGGAGCGCTCATGGCAACAACAAGTGCGATGGCGAGTTGGAACTTTCGCATTTCTCTCACTTTTTGACGGGTGGAAGACAGTCTTCGCGTAGGTGTCATATGTGACGAAAATGCGGTGCAATACGTTAATGAGCAATGGCTTTTGTGCAGTGCAGTAAGCCGCCCAAAATCGCTATAATTAAACCAATGAAATCATATGCTTAGAAGAGCAGTAACATTCGCAAATTAAAGTTGAAAACGGAACCGTAAATGTTCCCGGAACGGGGTCGGGAACTGCGCCGCAAAACGACTGTATCAGGCCGTTTTCGGCGGGGTCTTTTCGATCGATTCCCCGAGCAATTCGAGAGCCCGTTGGGCGAAGGCGGACATGTTGGCGACCCGGTCGCTGCTGCCCGTTTCCAAGGTGATCGTTCGGGCCACCGGCCCCGCGACGCTCATGCATGAATGTCCGGGGGCATCGCCATAGCTGTTTCCGGAAGGCCCCGTCGCTCCGGTTTCGCTCAGGCCCCAAGTCGCTCCGAGCAGGTCGCGGGCGCGAGCGGCGAGCAAAGCTGCGTAAGGCTCAGACGACGCCCGCATCCCTTCCATCTCCTCTTTGGTGATGTTGACCAGCGCTGCCCGGGCCCTCGGCGTGTAAATGATGCCGCCGCCCCGGTAGTAGGCCGACGCACCGGGAATCGCGAGCAAAGCCGCCGAAATCAGTCCTCCGGTTGAGGATTCGGCGATGCCGATTGTTTCCTTTCGGGCGATCAGCCTGGCCGCGATCGCCTCGGCCAGCGGCATTAATTTTTCCATCTGTATTTCCGTAATCAGAAGAACCAGCCTGTTTAGATTCATTCCAGATTTGATCTGAATTCGCCAATGCTCTCAACAGTTTGGAATAGCTTGAAAGTGACCGATTAGCCTTTGCTTTGAATCGTCCGTTTCAATATCGATACGGCGTTATTTCTACAGGTTTTGCATATCCCCTCATTATCGTCTGCTCCTGCAACGTCTTTACCGACCACGACGTCCGCGATGCCGTGGCCAAGGATCTGCCGCGCACCGCGAGCCAGGTTTACGGCTGCCTCGGCTGCAGCGCGCAGTGTGGACGTTGCGCGACCACCATTCGCAAAATCATGGACGAGGCGCTCGGCGCCTGCGCCAAGGCCTGTTGTTCGGGCTGCCCGCATCAGCAAGCTCATGCGCACCCCGAACAAACGCTTGAAGCGGTTGTTCTTCAGGCCGCTGCCGCCTAAGCCGATTTCCGCACATCTGGGTTTCGCCTGCGGCACCGCTGTAGGGTTGTCCTGCCCGTTAAACTGATTTAGAACGTTTCTAAATTGATTTGACGAGGCCATTCTCGGCTTCGAAAGCGGGAGTGCGGGATGAAGGGCGACCCAAAGGTCATCGACTATCTCAACAAGGCATTGCGCCACGAGCTGACTGCCGTCAGCCAGTACTGGCTGCATTACCGGCTGCTGGATAATTGGGGCCTGAAGAGTCTCGGCAAGACCTGGCGAAAGGAATCCATCGAAGAGATGGAGCATGCCGACAAGCTGATTGACCGGATCATCTTTCTCGACGGATTTCCGAACATGCAGGTGCTGGATCCCCTGCACATCGGCCAGAACGTACCGGAAATCCTCGATTGCGATCTGAAGGCCGAATATTCGGCGCGTGCGCTTTACGAAGAAGCGGCGACCTATTGTCATGGTGCGAAGGACTACGTGACGCGCGATATCTTCGAGCAATTGATGAAGGACGAAGAGCACCACATCGACTTCCTCGAGACGCAAATCGATCTCGTCAAGAAAATCGGTGTCGAACTTTATTCGCAGCACCACATCGGCGAGGCAGATCACGATTGAAGTCCGCCTCCCGCGCGTCGCAGCTACGACGCGTCGGCCGGAACGAAACAGGTGATCTCGATCCGGCCGAGCAGATCGACGTACCAGACCACGGCTTCGCCGAGCGGATTGCCGGCATCGCGGATGATCGCTGTGTCCGGCACCTGCCACCACACGCCATTGATCGGCACCCAGTATTGACCGGAGCGCACCTCGTACTCCGTGCGATGGCCGTCGGAAATATCGCAGCAATAGGCACCGCGTGAATTGCGCACGCCCTTGAACCAATTCCGGATGTGTTCGGGAACGTCCTTGTATTGCCCGCGGTCGACGGCCGACGCGGACGCCGCAGCGAACATGACTGGCAGCAGTAGAAACAATCGCCTCGGCAATCCCATCGGCACTCCAGCGTTCGCCTCGAAGATACGAGCGAACTTGATTTCGGGTCCAAACACGGCTGCGCGAGATCGTCAGGTGTTTCGCCGTTTGCGCTTTTTCTCCGGTGGCGGAGGCGGCGGCGGAACGACGGGGCAACCCGCGAAGCCCGCTTCGATCGCTTCCTTCGCGCCATCGAGCTTGAAGTCGGCGATGGTCCGGCCTGCGTTCAGCGAACGGATACGCACGACGAGCGCATTCGACGACGCAAGCTCCTGCACGAAGCGATACACCTCGCCCTGATCCTCGATGACGATGATGGTGTAGCCAATGAGGATGCGTGACTCGACACTGTCGTGGCCGGGTTTGTCGTCGAAGCGATAGCCGAGGATCGAGTTCTTGTCCGAGCCGATCTTGAAGTCGAACGAGAAGCGCACCAGCGGCGTTTTATCGAAACAAGTCAGCTGCATCATCGCGTTCATCGGAGGCTGGGCGGTGGCGTTCGATGCCGTGGTCGTCAACAGCGCGCTTGCGACCGGCTTGCCCGTGACGCGGTCGGTGACCTTCTCAATTTTCCAGTTGCCTGCCTCGGTTCTTTCCGCAGAACCAGAAACGAATGCATCGCGCGACACGCAAGCGCCAGCCAGCAACGCCACTATCACCCACACAACACGACGCACTGAAAATTCCCCAACTGCGTGCAGTCTGCAACCGGCGCGCGAAGGGCGCAAGCGTCACGTTCAGGGATGACCCTCCCTGATCTGGATTGCCGCTGCGAGCGCGCCGACGGTGACCGAGACGGCGAGACACCAGAAGCCGATATGGAGGAACAGGAAAGCGACACCGCGCATCCGAGCGCGAAAAACAGGATCGCAATCGCGAGACAGTTGAAGCGGTAGCGCTCCTTCGCAGAATCACTATAGCCACAAGTTCGCATTCCCGCGACGCGCTTTCGCGCCCGGGTTTTGGATGATCGTTCCACCCTCGACAATGAGGGCGCACGGAACGCCGGATGCACGATGCATCCGCAGTCTCGCGTGCAAAACAAAAAGCACACGAGCGTAGTCACCACGAACACGCCGAAATCATCCGGCGTTCCGCGCGCGGTTGCGTGAACCGGCTTGCTCCGCGAACAGGACCCCCGGAGGCCGATCCATGTGTCGTGCCCCCGTTCATGGCGCAAGGCGAAGCGCCGGGACCTCGCGGTTTGGGCCGGCTTGCGTGAAGCGCGCCGTCAGCACGGGCGAATGAAAAACGCCCCTCAAACTTGGGGCGGGATAGGCGTCACCATAAATCCGGTTCAGAGCGTGGGGATAAGGTTTTCCGTCACGAAATGTTGCAGAGGAGTCCGGAAGGAGTAGCGTCGCAACAAAAGCGGCCTTGTGCCACTCTCTCCGGCGATGGTGAACTCATGACGCAACAGAACCGCACGGCGCATTGGGAAAGCGTCTACACCACTAAGGGTGAGAACGAGGTCAGCTGGTTTCAGGACAGCCCCGCGCCTTCACTGGAATTGATCGATCGTGCCGGCTTATCTGCGTCCGCTACAATCATCGATATCGGCGGCGGCGCGTCGCGGCTTGTCGATGCGTTGCTGGATCGCGGCTTTGAATCGCTCACTGTGCTCGATCTGTCCGCCGCAGCTCTGGATACTGCCAAAGCCAGACTGCGCGAGCGCAGCAAGAAGGTGCGCTGGATCGCTGCCGATGTGACGCAGTGGAAGCCCGACGGGATTTACGATCTGTGGCACGATCGCGCGGCGTTTCATTTCCTGACCGATGCGGCGGATATTGCCGCCTATATCACGCGCCTGGAAGCGGCGACCGCCCCCGGAAGCCGCGTCATTATGGGCACGTTCGCGCTCGACGGGCCGGAGAAATGCAGTGGGCTCGTTGTCAGGCGCTACGATTCCGCTTCGCTCGCGGCAACGCTCGGACCGAAGTTCAGATTAAGCGAGACGCGCAGGCACGACCACACGACGCCGTGGGGTTCTATGCAGCGTTTCCAGTTTTCGATGTTCACGCGGGTTTGAGCGAGCGCTCGCGATCCAATTTCGTTACACGGCATGACCGACGAGACGACCGATCAAAGCCGTCGCGCCCATCGCTATGGCTCCCCAAAAGGTCACCCTCAATGTCGGGACGAAGATACCCGCTCCGCCCGCGCGCGCGCCGATAGCGCCGAGCAGCGCGAGGGCAAGGAGTGAGCCACCGGACACCGCCCACGCGATGAGGCTCTGAGGTGAAAAGATCGCAATCGCAAGGGGAAGGGCAGCGCCACTCGCAAACGTTGCCGCCGATGTCAGGGCCGCCTGAACGGGGCGCGCAACGACATGAGAAGAAAGACCAAGTTCGTCGCGCGAGTGAGTTGCGAAAGCATCCTTTGCCATGAGTTGCGATGCGACTTGACGCGCCAATTCAGGCTCGAGCCCCCGCTCGGTATAGATCTTGGTCAGTTCATCCAGTTCGACTTCCGGCTGCTCAGCCAATTCCCGCCGTTCTCGCGCGAGATCGGCGGACTCGGTATCGGCTTGAGAACTTACCGAGACATATTCACCGGCGGCCATCGAGGTCGCTCCCGCGACAAGACCAGCGACCCCGGCCACAAGGACTTCGCTCGCCGATGTCGCCGCAGCGGCAACGCCGACGACGAGACTGGCTGTCGAAATGATTCCGTCGTTGGCACCGAGCACAGCAGCCCGAAGCCAGCCGATGCGTTCGATCAGGTGGGTTTCACGGTGAAGTGGATGCATGAAAAATCTCCGGCACGATTGCAATCCATTTGCATCTGCAAGTCTTGCTGCACGTCTCGCATAACGTGGTGGGTTTCGTTTGACTCATGTCAACCGGCTTCAGGCGACAAGCGCGCATAAGGTTTGCGAGGGGGTGATCTTATGCAAGACGATGCTGACAATCGATACGGTTTGATTGCTCAATCACTGCACTGGCTGACGGTGCCTCTGCTTGCCGTGGCGTGGGCGCTCGGAACGTTCGATGAGGTGCTTCCGAAGGGGGCTGCACGTGCAACGGGCCTATCGATTCACATCGCAGTCGGCTTGGCGATCCTTGCGATGCTCATCGTGAGATTGCCGTGGCGCCTGGTGTCTGCTCCGGCTCCCGAACCCACGGAATTCGGCAGGTGGATGACGGTCTGGACCGATCCCGTCGCGCGCATCACGCACTATCTGCTTTACGCAATGCTGGCCGCCGTGCCGCTGAGCGGAATTGCTTTGCAGTTCGCGCACGGTGCCGGCCTGCCGTTGTTTGGCATCGCCGAAATCCCTTCGCCTTGGGTCTACGACCGGGCTTTCGCGCATACGGTCAAGGAGATTCATGAAGCGATCGCCAACGCGCTCGTCATCGTGGCCTGTTTCCATGCCGCCGCCGCACTGATCCATCATTTCGTGTTCCGCGACTCCACGCTGGCTCGCATGCTGCCGCGGCGTAAAGCCAGCTAGCTTTCGGCTGTTCTCACGCCACAGCCATCGCTTCAACCGGCTTTGAAATGGGAGCCTCCCGGATTATCCGGGAGGCAAGCCGGATGGGTGTGCTTTGGTTCCGCGCCTAGCGTTACATTCCGGTCTTTTCGGTCTGGTCGTAGACCAGCCGCGCCACTTTCGTCAGGCGATCCTTGTCAGTCGGCCCCGACACGACATAACCGACGCCGCGATCCGCCCAGAACAGCGCGCCGTCATTGTCGTTCGAGGCATAACGCATCTGGGTCGCGTCGCCCTTGGCGCGCGAGGTGAAGATCGTGAATCGTTCGCCGGACGCTGTCTCATACATGAAGAACGCTGCCGGTCCCGATGGGCCGGGAAGCAATCGTCCGCCGACCAGCTTGAGGCCGGATGCATCGAGATCGGGTGCCTTGATGTCGTAGCCGACGCGCTTGCTCAGCCACTGCTGCAGATGCGCGCGCTCGTCGGCCGCGACTTCGACCGGGTGGCGCACTTCGACGACATAGAGCTTGTGCGCATCGAGCGCATCGAGCGTGAAATTCGCAAACAGCGACGGCTTGGCGTTTGCGCCATGCGCGATCCATCCGGCACCGCCGCCGGCGGCGAATGCAACGAGCGTGGCCGCAATCGCGCCCATCATCCAGCGGCGCGGCGTCCGCGCCAACGCATCGACCGACAGGCGCGCCGGCACCGGCTCGTCGCCGACGGAATCATATTTGGCGTGAAGCATGTCGCTCATTGTGCGCCATGAGGCGACCTTGTCGGCGTCGCTCGCATGCGTCGCGATCCATGCTTCTACCGCCGCGCGGCGTTCCGCCGGCAATTCGCCGTCCACATAAGCGTGGAGTTCGTCTTCGGTGACGGGAATGTTCAGGTCAGGCATCGTATCGTTCTTTCGTCTTTCAAATTCTCAAAGTCATTTCACGCGGCGCAACGCCGGTCTTTCGCCGTCGAGCGCGGCTTTCACATGCGCTCTGGCGCGGGCGAGGCGCGACATCACGGTGCCGATGGGGACGCCCTGAATGTCGGCGACATCGCGGTAGCTCAGACCTTCAAGCACCACCAAAAGCAAAACCGCGCGTTGATCTTCCGCAAGCGTCGCAAGCGCGCGCGAAATGTCGCGGCCCTCGGCTTCGGTGCCGGACGCGTCCGGCGTGGTATCGAACAATTCCATCATCGCAGGCTGCCGCGACAATGACCGGCGGCGGTTGCGGTTGAGATTGGTCAAAATCGTATAGAGCCATGCGCGCAGATCGCCACCGATGAAAAGCTTCTCGGATCGCAGCGCGCGGACCAGCGTGTCCTGCACGAGGTCGTCGGCGATATCGGCGTCGCGCGCCAGTGCCCGCGCATAACGCCGCAGCGACGGGATCATGGTTTCGACGCTTTGCCGGAAGTCCGTCATGTGTCCGATTCAATCCGCTCGGCGATATGCGATCACGCCGGTTCTACAGAGAAAAACACCGAAAATGCGCGGCTATTCCGCAGCTTTGTGCCGTTAACGTTATGCGGCTGCGCCGCTTGTCTGGGTTGAACGGCCATTTAGGCTATGCCAAGAGAGGCAAAATTCTCCAGCGGTATTGGATAGCGGGCATGGCGGACACGATGGGCCTGATGCGCGGAAAGCGCGGCGTGATTCTGGGCGTGGCCAACAACCGCTCCATCGCCTACGGCATCGCGAAATCCTGCCGCGAGCAGGGCGCAGAATTGGCCTTCACCTGGCAGGGCGACGCGCTGAAGAAGCGCGTCGAGCCGCTTGCCGCCGAACTTGGCGCGATCACGCTCGGCCATTGCGACGTCACCGATCCGTCCACCATCGATGCAGTTTTTGCCGAACTCAAGAGGCAATGGGGCAAGATCGACTTCGTCGTCCACGCGATCGCGTTCTCCGACAAGGATCAGCTCGACGGCCGCTATCTCGAAACCACCGCCGACAATTTCAACAAGACCATGCTGATCTCATGCTATTCGCTGACCGCGATTGCGCAGCGCTCCGAGCATCTGATGACCGAGGGCGGTTCGATTCTCACGCTGTCCTATTACGGCGCGGAGAAGTGGATGCCCCATTATAATGTGATGGGCGTCGCCAAGGCCGCACTCGAATGCAGCGTGCGCTATCTTGCAGCCGATTTGGGCGAGAAGAACATTCGCGTCAACGCGATCTCCGCAGGCCCAATCAAGACCCTCGCGGCGAGCGGCATTGGCGACTTCCGCTACATCTTGAAGTGGAACGAATACAACGCGCCGCTGCGCCGTAACGTAACGCTCGAAGATGTCGGTGGCAGCGCGATGTACCTGCTGTCGGATTTGTCGCGCGGCGTGACGGGCGAAGTGCACCATGTCGATAGCGGCTATCACGTCAACGGCATGAAAGTGCCGGATGCGCCGGACATGTCGCTCGGTGGCTCCGACAGTTAACTCGCGACGCAATGCCTACCATCTACTACATCCGTCACGGACAGACCGAATGGAATGCCGAGGGCCGCTTTCAGGGCAGCCAGGATGTTCCGCTGAATAGCATCGGTAAGGATCAGGCGATCCGTTCCGGCGAATTGCTGTCCGAGATTCTTCGCGGCGATGACCACGATCCGCTGACGACGCCGTTCGTCTCGTCTCCCCTGGGCCGTGCCCGCAACACGATGGAACTGGTGCGCGGCACGCTCGATGTGCCGCCGCATGACTATCAGCTCGACGATCGCCTGCGCGAGATCGGCTACGGCCATTGGGAAGGCTCGACGCTGACGCAGATGGAAGAATCGCATCCCGATATTTTCGCCGAACGCCAGATCGACAAATGGGGCGTGCCGCCGCCGGGCGGCGAGAGCTATGCTTCGGTCACGATCCGCATGCGCGAATGGTACGATTCGCTGTTGCAGGATACGGTCGCCGTTTCTCATGGCGGCACCATGCGCGCGCTGTTGGTGGCACTCGATATTGAGACGCCTGTCGGCGCAGCCGATCTCACCGTCGAGCAGGGCGTAGTCTATGTTTTCAGCGACGGGCAGGTGACGAAACATAGTTAAGATGCGGGTTTTCCGTGCGTGCGTATTTGACCCGTCACCCTTCGGGGTTTACGAGTAGGCCATGTCCTACAACACCTTTGGCCACATGTTTCGCGTCACGACCTTCGGCGAAAGCCACGGGGTCGCGATCGGCTGCGTGGTCGACGGCTGTCCGCCGCAGATTCCGATCACCGTCGAGGAGATTCAGCGCGATCTCGACCGCCGCCGTCCGGGCCAGTCGAAATTCACGACGCAGCGGCAGGAAGCCGATCAGGTGAAAATTCTCTCCGGCGTGATGGATACCGATAAAGGTCAGGTCACCACCGGAACGCCGATCGCGCTTCTGATCGAAAACACCGACCAGCGCTCGAAGGATTATTCCGAGATCAAGGACAAGTTTCGTCCCGGCCACGCCGACTTCACCTATGAGGAGAAATACGGCCTGCGCGATTATCGCGGCGGCGGACGCTCATCCGCGCGCGAGACCGCGACGCGCGTTGCGGCGGGTGCCATCGCACGCAAGGTTCTCCCCGGACTGAACGTGCGCGCGGCACTCGTGCAGATGGGGCCGCACAAGATCGACCGCGCCAACTGGGATTGGAATGAAGTCGACCGCAATCCATTTTTCTGTCCCGATCCGGTGAAGGCGAAATTCTTCGAGGGCTATCTCGACGACATCCGCAAGAAGGGTTCGTCCATCGGTGCGGTGATCGAAGTCGTCGCCGAAGGCGTGCCGGCGGGATTGGGCGCACCGATTTACGGAAAGCTCGACAGCGATCTTGCGTCTGCGATGATGAGCATCAACGCGGTGAAGGGCGTGGAGATCGGCGCGGGCTTCCATGCCGGCGAACTGCACGGCGAGGAAAACGCCGACGAGATGCGGATGGGCAATAACGGCCCGACATTCCTGTCGAACCATGCCGGCGGCATTCTCGGCGGCATCTCGACGGGGCAGGCGGTGGTCGCGCGCTTTGCGGTGAAACCGACCTCGTCGATTCTCACGCCGCGCAAGACCATCGACAGGTCCGGCGCTGATACTGACATCTCCACGAAGGGCCGCCACGATCCTTGCGTCGGCATCCGCGCGGTGCCAGTCGGCGAAGCTATGATGGCCTGCGTCATCGCCGACCATGTGCTGCGCCATCGCGGGCAGGTCGGCTGAGCGTTCACATTTATGTGGCCAATTTCGATTGGCGCGATTGAACCCGAACGCCTAAAAGACCGCCCTACATCTATTCTTCATTCGCAAGATCCGACGAATGGCTCCTTCCACGTTCTTTCTTGAAGCGCCCTCCAGACTGCGGGCCATCGTCCGCGCCCGTGAATCGGCGCTGATCGCAATCGCGGTGATCGTCGGAGCCGCGTCGGGCCTGTTCGTGGTGGCAATGAGCAACGCTGTCGAACTGCTGCATGTCGGGCTGTTCGGCATCGCGCCAGGCACGCGGCTGTCGGCGCAGATTCACATCGATCCGCTCCATGCCGTCGTCGTTCCGACCATCGGAGGGCTGGTGCTCGGGCTTGTTTCGCTCGTGCTGTTGCGCTGGCGGCCTGCGCGCGAGATCGACCCTATCGAGGCGAATGCGCTGCACGGCGGCTACATGTCCTTTCGCGGCAGCATTATCGTCGCGCTGCAGACGGTGTGGTCGAGCGGCGTCGGCGGCTCGGTCGGCCTCGAAGCAGGTTATACGCAACTTGCGAGCGGCGTCGCGTCGTCCTTCGGCCGCGCGTTTCATCTGCGGCGCGCGGACCAGCGTATCATGGTGGGATGTGGAGCAGCAGCGGCGATTGCCGGCGCGTTCAATGCTCCCTTGGCCGGCGCGTTCTACGCTTTTGAACTTGTTCTCGGCAGCTACACGCCGGCGTCTCTCGCGCCGATTGGAGTCTCGGCTGTTGTTGGATATGCCGTCACGCATGCCATCGCTCCTTTCCCGCTGGGGATCGGCGTCAACGAGGTCAGCGATATTTCGGGACGGGATATTCTGATCGCCAGTGCGCTCGGCGTGATTTGCGGCCTGACCGGCATTGCGATCATGCGCGGCGTGGCGTTATGGGATGCCTTGCTGACAAAAGCGAAACTTTGGCAGCCGCTGCGTCCGGCGATTGGCGGGTTTATCGTCGGTCTGCTCGCGCTCCTGACACCGCAAGTGATGGCCTCCGGTCACGGCGCTTTGAAGCTCGACAATATGTCGGCGATGTCGGCAACAGCCATCGCCATGATTTTCGCTTTGAAGGCGCTGGCGTCGATTGCTTCGCTGGGTTCTGGATTTCGCGGCGGACTTTTTTTCGCATCGCTGCTGTTGGGATCGCTCGGTGGTCATCTGTTCGCATCGGGTTTGAATGCCGTGGGTCTCTCGCCCGATTTCAACGCCTATACGATCATCGGCATGAGCGCGCTGTCCGCCTCGATCATCGGCGGGCCGCTGACCATGTCGTTCCTCACGCTGGAGGCGACGGGTAATTTCCTTTTGACCACCGCTGTGTTGGCTGCCGTTATCATTTCCATGCAGGTTACGCGCGAATTGTTCGGCTACACTTTCGCGACCTGGCGTTTTCATCTGCGCGGCGAAACCATCCGCAGTGCCGCCGATGTCGGCTGGATTCGCGATCTGACCGTGCGCCGGATGATGCGAACCGATGTGGTGACGGTGGATGCCGATATGCCGATCGACGAATTCCGCAAGCAGTTTCCCCTGGGATCGAAGACCCAGATCGTCGCGATCAATGCCGACAAATCCTATGCCGGGATTCTTTTTGTGGCCGATGCCTATGCGCTGGAGACGAATGCCGGAACGATGCGCGATCTTCTGCGCTACCCGCAGGCAACGCTGCTTCCGGGCATGGACGTGCAGCTAGCGGTCGCCGCTTTCGACGCCGCCGAAGCCGAATCGCTGGCGGTCATCGATCCGGCGCATGGCGAAGTCATCGGTCTTCTTACTGAGGCTCACACGCTGCGGCGATACACCGAAGAAATGGATAGGCATCGGCGCGACGTGGTGTGACGGCGCGGTCCGGGCGTCTTGACGCGCGCCGTTACGGGCCGCAAAACAGGCCGATGGCTGAAACTTTCCAGAGCGTAGCGGGTTGGCTGACCAACGGCGCACGTTCCGCGCAGCAGGTCGATCTGTTCATGGCGGAAACCTGCGAGCGTATCGCCGCTTGCGGCGTTCCGCTGTGTCGCGTCGGCGTGTTCGTCCGCACGCTGCATCCGAGCATGCTGGGCCGCAATTTCATCTGGCGTCCGGGTGAAGCTGTGAAGATCGGCGCGATGGCGCACGGCGACGAACTCGACGAGGAGTTTCTGCTCAGCCCGCTCTACAAGGTGTTTTACGGCGGCGAGACGGTACGCCAGCGCATGACCAACGGAGCGGCCAGCAACGCGCCGTTCTTTGCCGATATGGTCGCGGAGGGTGCCACCGACTACATCGCGTTTCCACTGGAGATGTCCGATGGTGCCATTCACGCCTGCAGTTGGGTGACGCGCGCCAAGGACGGCTTTTCCGACGCGCATGTCGAGGGCTTGCGTTCGGTGATGCCGTCGCTGACGCGGATGATCGAGATTTTCCTTCTGCGGCGGACGGCGGCGGGGTTGCTCGACAATTACGTCGGTGCACGCGCCGGTTCGCGCATTCTCGCGGGGCAGATCAGGCGCGGGCACACCGAGACGATGAATGCCGCGATCTGGCTGTCGGATTTGCGCGGTTTCACGAAACTGTCGGACCGGCTGTCGTCCGAAACCGTCGTGAACATTCTCAATGCCTATTTCGACTGTCAGGTGCCCGCCATTCTGGCGCATGGCGGCGAGGTCCTGAAGTTCATGGGCGACGGCCTTTTGTCTGTGTTTCCTATCGCCGACGATGCTGAAGACGCGGATTTGGTGTGCCGCCGCATGCTTGAAGCTGCACAGGAATGCCGCGCGCAGATTGCCGCGCTGTCTCACGACACCGGCACCGAAACCGTCGATGGATTTCGTTTCGGCCTCGCGCTCCATGTCGGCCGCGTGCTCTACGGCAATATCGGAGGCGGCGACCGGCTGGATTTCACCTGCATTGGCCCTGCCGTGAATCTCGCAGCGCGGATCGAGAAGATCGCCGGCAGTCTTGGGCGCAGCGTGGTCGCGTCGTCGCTGTTCAATACCTATGCCGGTGTGCCGCTGACCGATCTCGGCGAATTCGCGGTGGCAGGGTTTTCCGCGCCGCAGCGCGTCTATGGACTTCCCGATGAGGCGTCCGTGCCGAAAGCCGCCACCCAACATTAAATTTTCGTATTCAAGGCGCGATCCGGTTGCGGCACACTATCTCCGGCCGATCGGGGGCCCGATACGACTGGAGTGATTGCGATGTTGAAGAGTGTGATGGTGGGTGCGGCGGCTTTGGCTGCTGTTGCGATGGCGGTGCCTGACACCGCTTCGGCGCGTCCGGGCGGCGGGCGCAGTGGAGGCGGTGGCGTCCACTTCAGCGGCGGTGGCGGCGCACGCTTCATCGGAGGCGGTGCCGCGTTCCGCGGAGCGGCAATGCCTTCATTCCGCAGCGCGGCTGTCGGCAGTGCGCCTAGGTTCGCTGCTAACGCGGGCCGCAACTGGGGCGGACGCCCGCACTGGCGTCGCGGCTTCGGCTATGGCGGCGTCGCGCTCGGTCTCGCGGCCGCGCCGTATTACTACAACAACTACTACAACAATTATTACGACTATCCGTCCTACGACACCTATGTCTACACCGACGGCTACGATCCGTATGCGGACAATGGCGGCTACTACGTGACCGAGCAGCCTGATCCGGGTTGTTACGTCCGGCGTCGTGTCCACACCCGCTACGGCTGGCGCTGGCGCCGGCTCAATGTCTGCGGCTGATATTCAGGTGTTGCGGAAATGAAATCGGCGGCTCGTTGAGCCGCCGATTTTTTTGAACGATGGAAGCTGGGTTACGCGGCGCGGATCGTCGCGAGGAATTTGTGGACCTCGTTCTCGAGGTGGTGGCTTTCCTTGGACAGCTCCTGTGCCGCGGTGAAAACCTGCGCCGATGCTGCGCCGGCTTCGCTGTTGCCGCGATCGACATCGGTGATGTTGGTGGCAACGCGCGCGCTCAACTCGGCCGCCTGCTGCACGTTGCGGGCGATCTCCTGCGTCGCGGCACCCTGTTCTTCGACAGCGGCGGCGATGGTCGAGGAAATTTCCGAGATCAGATTGATGGTCGAGCCGATCTCCTTGATGGTCGCCACCGAGTCGCTGGTCGCCGCCTGCATACCTGCGATCTGCGCGCCGATTTCCTCGGTCGCCTTGGCGGTTTGCGATGCCAGCGCCTTGACCTCGGACGCGACGACCGCGAATCCGCGCCCGGCTTCGCCCGCGCGCGCGGCTTCGATGGTGGCGTTGAGCGCGAGCAGGTTGGTCTGTTCGGCGATCTCGTTGATGAGCTTGACGACATCGCCGATGCGGGTCGCCGCACTCGAAAGTTCCGCGATGCTGGAATCGGTCTTTTGTGCCTGCTCGACCGCTTTCTGGGCGACGCGGCTGGATTCCAGAACCTGACGACCGATCTCGTTCACCGACGAGGTGATTTCCTCCGTCGCGGTGGCGGTGGACTGGATGCTCTCCGAAACGTCGCGCGAGGCGTCGGCGGCAGCGCTCGACAACTGACGGGTGACGTCGGCCGCATTGGTCAGCGTGGACGCGGTCGCTTCCATTTCGGTGGAGGCCGAGGACAACGAGTTGGTCAATTCGCCGATCATCGCCTCGAATTCGCGGGTGACGCGGTCGAGCGTCTCGGCGCGTTTCATCTTGGTGCCGGCTTCGCGGGTCGCGGCTTCGTCCGCGGCATGATTGGCGATCAGCGCATCCTTGAACATCTGCAGCGTGTCGGCGATCTGGCCGATTTCATTGGCCTCGCCCTGATGCGGGATTTCGGCAGCAAGATCTCCGCTCGCGAGCTTGCGCATCGGTGCCAGCACCGAATCGATCCCCACCGAAATATCGCGCACGATGAAAACAGCCGAACAGATTCCAAGTACGACCATCACAGCAAGCGCTGCGATCACCACACGGAATGCAAGTTCGTAATTGGCCTTGGCTTGCTGGCCCGACTGCTCCGCGCCGTGGTCGTTGAGATCGACGATCTTCTTCAGCACCGCATCCATCGCACGTCCGGCGATGGTCGCCCGTTCGGCGTTGATCTGGCGGGCCTGAGCGACATCGCCCTTGCGGGCATGCGCGATCACTTCGTCGGCGGCGGTGCGGAATGTTTTCCAGCTTTCCGCCAGTTGTTTCTGCAGCACGATTTCCTCAGGACCGGCAGTCAGTTCGCCATAGGCTTTCTCGGCGGCGGCATAGTCCTTCGCACGCGCGTCCAGATTTTTCTGGATGTCGGCCATGAAGTTTGCGTCTGGTTCGGTCAGGTAGTCGCGCAGCACCGCGCGATAGCGCGCCGACTGGGTGCGAAGCTCGCCCACAAGGCGAATGCTCGGCAGCCAGTTGGTCTGGATTTCCTGCGCTTCCGAATTGATGGCTCGCATTTCGTAGATCGCAAAGCCGCCCATCAAGGTAAGCGCGAACAACAGCAGCGAAACGAGAGGAATGAGCTTGGCGCGGATCGAAAGCCTGGACAGCATTGCTTGTATCCTTCGGGTCGTTCTGACCGTTCGCGAACTGGGCAGCCGGAGGCTGTCGAACTACATTCGACGCGCGAAAAGCCCGGCGGTGGGGTGGCGATTTCCAGTCGGTGTGCCGCCAAAGGCCGCAAACCGCACCCCGAATGGTAAACAAATTGCGTGAAGCCTTGGTAAACGGGCACCGGCTCAAGGCAGGGGAAACGAGTGCATCCCGGCGATTGGCTGTCGCGAAAAGTGCTGTTTAGCGGCTATTTCACACCTCGAAGCCCGCCAGTTCGTACTTTCTCCTCCCGCCGCGCCGTGTCACGATCTGACTTCACGCGAATTGAGGATCGCCCATGCGCTGGTGCGTCTCGATCGGAGCCATTCTTGCCGCCGGGGCTCTTGCGGGTGGCGATGTAGCGAGCCTCGCCGCGCCCTCCGCGCAATCGCTGTTGAGCATCGACGAGGCCAAGCGCGTCGATGTCGAACTCGTGCTTGCGGTGGACGTCTCCTATTCGATGGACATGGACGAACTCGCCATCCAGCGCGAGGGTTACGCCGAGGCGATCGTCTCGAAGGAATTTCTGACCGCGCTGAAAACCGGCCCGACTGCGAAAGTCGCCGTCACCTATTTCGAATGGGCGGCATCGACAGACCAGAAAATCATCATGCCGTGGCGCGTGATCGATGGCCCTGAATCGGCAGGCGCGGTCGCCGAAGAAATTCTCAAAGCTCCGCTGCGCCGCGCCTCGCGCACGTCGATCTCCGGCGCGATCAATTTTGCGATGCCGCTGTTCGAGGTCAACGAGTATCGCGGCCTGCGTCGTGTGATTGACATTTCCGGGGACGGTCCCAACAACAACGGCGAGCCGGTGACGATCGCGCGCGATGCCGCCGTGGCGAAGGGCATCACCATCAACGGCCTGCCGATCATGGCGAAGGAGGTGAACTACGCGACGATGGACATCGAGAATCTCGATTTCTACTACGAGGATTGCGTGATCGGCGGCGCGGGATCGTTCGTCGTCCCGATCAAGTCGAAGGAAAAGTTCAAGGAAGCGATCCGCACGAAGCTGGTGCTTGAAGTCGCCAGCATGCCTGAACCCCGCGTCGTTCCCGCCGCTGCGCCGGAGCCGCGCATGTCATGCACGATCGGCGAGAAGATGTGGCAGGAACGATGGGGGCGCTAGTCAGCGCTTGAACCGCGCCACGATTTCGACGTGGGGCGTGTGCCGGAACTGATCGACCGGCGTGACGCTGTCGATCCTGAATCCGCCGTCGATCAGGATCCGGGCATCGCGCGCGAATGTCGCCGGATTGCACGATACCGCAACGACATGTTTGATCTTGCTCGTGGCGAGTTGTTGCGATTGCGCCTGCGCACCTTGGCGCGGCGGATCGAACACAACGCAATCGACGTCGCGCAATTCCTGCAGCATCAGCGGCCGCCGAAACAGATCGCGCGTCTCAGCCTTGATGGGCTTGACGCCCTGCGTCGATTTCACTGCGTCCTGCAATGATGAAATGGCGGCGGCTTCGCTGTCGAATGCCGTTACGCTGAACTTCTCCGCAAGGCGCAACGCGAATGGCCCAAAACCGCAAAACAACTCGGCGACCTGCTTTGCGCCTTTGCACTTTGCTATGACGAGTGCGGCGAGTGCTTCCTCGCCCGCCACCGTCGGCTGCATGAAGGAGCCGGGGGGTAGCGTGAGTTTTGCTTTGCCGACCATGATCGTCGGCGTGTTGCGCTGAATCACAACTTCGCCGTGGCGCGTGAGCCGCGCGAGTTTGTGTTGCTCCGCAAGTTTAGAGAGGTGCGACAGCATCGCGGTATCGAGCGGGCCCGAGCCGCGGACGTCGATGTCGAGACCGTTGTCGGACGCGGTGACCTGAATATCGAGCGGCTTGGCGACCGGCTTGAGCAATTCGGCGATTGCGTTCGCAGTCTCGATGCCGCCGTTCAAAGCGGGGTCGAGGATCGGGCAATGATCGATGGCGATGATCTCGTGGCGTCCGGCGGCGGCGAAACCGACGCGCAGAATGTCGTTCTGGCTCTGGCGCGCGTGCAGCGTCATGCGGCGGCGGCCGCTGCCGTGCGCGTCGATCAGTTCATCAACCGGGCATTCAATTCCGGCGTGCGACAGGGCCTCGACAACCAGATTTCGTTTCCATGTTCGATAAGGTTCGGGCTGCCAATGCTGGATTGCGCAGCCGCCGCAAGTTCCGAAATGCGGACAGAATGGCTCGATCCGTTCGGGACTAGGCGCCACGACATGCAGCAGTTCGCGCCGGTCGGGATGGCTATGCGCGGGTTGCACGTCGACGACTTCGCCGCCGAGCGCGTAGGGCACATAAACCGGCTGGCTGCCCTCGATGGCAACGCCATCGCCGAAATGGCCGACATGGTGAATGACGAGGCGCTCCGACATCAGCCGCGCCGCGCGCCGAGAAAAAATTCGGCGTTGCCGTCGCCGCCTGCGATGGACGACGGAAAGATTTCGATATTTTTGCACCCGAGCGATTTTGCGAACGCCGCGATATCGTCGCAGACGGCGCGGTGAACATCCGCGTCGCGGACGATCCCCTTCTTGATGTGTTCGCGCCCGGCTTCGAACTGCGGCTTGATCAGCGCGAGCAGATGCGTCGGCGATGCGGCGAGTTCGAGAACGGGCGGCAGGACGAGTCTCAGCGAGATGAAGCTCGCATCGATCACCACCACATCCGGCCGGATGTCGAGACGCTTCCCGGCCAGCGAACGAATATCAGTATTTTCCATCGAGACGATGTTCGGATGTCTTCGCAGGCTCTCGTGCAACTGTCCGTGGCCGACATCGATGGCGTAAGCGAGTGCCGCGCCGTTTGCGAGCAGCACCTCCGTAAAACCGCCGGTCGATGCGCCGACATCAACGCAGACATGGTTCTCGATTTCGATGGGGTAGCGCTCGAGCGCACCGCTCAATTTGACGCCGCCGCGCGACACCCACGGATACGCGGGTTGGGCCTCGATCACTGCGTCGTCAGAAATAGTCTCTGATGGTTTTGCGATCGTCTTGCCGTTCGCGGTGACGCCGCCGGCTTCGATGGCGGCCTGCGCGCGAGCGCGGCTGTCGAACAATCCGCGTTCAACCAGCACAACATCCGCGCGTTTGCGTTCGGCCATGTTGCCGCCTTCGCGCCATCAGGCGAGCTTCACTTTTTCCGGTGCGTCCTTGCCGAGCGCCTCGAACACTTTGGTGACGATGCCCTTGGCATCGAGCCCGGCCTGCTCGTACATCTTGGCCGGAGTATCGTGATCGATGAACGTGTCCGGCAACACCATCGTGCGGATTTTCAAGCCGCGATCGAGCACGCCGTGATCGGCCAGCGACTGAATGACATGTGTCCCAAAACCGCCGATGGCGCCTTCCTCGATGGTGACGAGAACTTCGTGGTCGTTCGCCAACTTCAGAATCATGTCCATGTCGAGCGGCTTCATGAAACGCGCGTCCGCAACCGTCGCTGAGAGTCCATATGAAGCCAGCTCGTCGGCGGCCTTGAGGCATTCGCCGAGCCGTGCGCCGAACGACAGCAGCGCGACCTTCGATCCTTCGCGCATGATGCGGCCCTTGCCGATTTCGAGTGGCACGCCGAATTCCGGCATGTCGACACCGCGGCCTTCGCCGCGCGGATAGCGCAAGGCACTCGGTCCGTCGTTCAGCGCCACTTGCGTTGCGACCATGTGAACGAGATCGGCCTCATCGGCGGCGGCCATGATGACAAATCCCGGAAGACATCCGAGATAAGCGTTGTCGAACGAACCGGCATGCGTCGGGCCGTCCTGACCGACAAGGCCTGCGCGATCCAGACCGAAACGCACCGGCAGATGCTGAATGGCGACGTCATGCACGACCTGATCGTAGCCGCGTTGCAGGAAGGTCGAATAGATCGCAACGAATGGCTTGAAGCCTTCGGTTGCAAGCCCTGCCGCGAACGTCACCGCATGCTGCTCGGCGATGCCGACATCGAAGGTGCGTTCCGGAAACGCCTTGGCGAAAATATCGATGCCGGTGCCGCCGGGCATCGCGGCCGTGATGGTGACGATCTTGTCGTCCTTCTGCGCTTCCTTGACGAGGCTCTGTCCGTACACGCTCGTATAAGTCGGCGCGTTGGATTTCGCCTTCACCTGCGCGCCGGTAACGACGTCGAATTTCGCCACCGCGTGGTATTTGTCGGCGGCGGCTTCGGCCGGCGCGTAGCCTTTGCCTTTTTGCGTGACGACGTGAACCAGAATCGGGCCGCCTTTGGCGTCGCGGACATTTTCCAGCACGGGAATGAGGTGGTCGAGGTTATGGCCGTCGATGGGGCCGACATAGAAGAAGCCGAGTTCCTCGAACAGCGTGCCGCCCGTCACCATGCCGCGTGCATATTCCTCGGCGCGCAGCGCGCGGTCCTCGAAGAATTTCGGCAGCTTGTGTGCAAGATTTTTCAGCGCCTCGCGTGCCGACTGATAGGTGCGGCTGGACAACAGGCGCGCAAGATAGGCCGACATCGCGCCGACCGGAGGCGCAATCGACATGTCGTTGTCGTTGAGGATCACGATGAGGCGCGATTCCATCGAACCCGCGTTGTTCATCGCTTCATAGGCCATGCCGGCCGACATCGAACCGTCGCCGATCACGGCAATCACATTATTGTTGCCGCCGGTGAGATCGCGGGCGACGGCCATGCCGAGACCCGCCGAGATCGACGTCGAGGAATGCGCGGCGCCGAACGGATCGTAGTCGCTCTCGGCGCGCTTGGTGAATCCACTCAACCCGCCGCCGGTGCGCAACGTGCGGATGCGGTCGCGGCGTCCGGTGAGAATCTTGTGCGGGTAGGCCTGATGGCCGACGTCCCAGATGATGCGGTCGTCCGGCGTATTGAAGACGTAATGAAGCGCAGTCGTCAGTTCGATCACGCCGAGGCCCGCGCCGAAATGGCCGCCGGTCACCGATACCGTGTCGACGGTTTCGGTGCGCAATTCGTCCGCGAACTGGCGCACCTGCTCGGGTTTGAGCTTGCGCAGCAGATCGGGTGTGGGACACGCATCGAGCAGAGGGGTCTTCGATACGGGAGTGTTGGAATTTGACACGTCGGCAATCCGCTTCTGATTTGGAAATTGGCTGAACGGCAATGATAAGGCCGAAGCAGGCCGGTGGCTTATACCAAACGGACGGCCATGCCAATGCGGCACGCAACGTTCCGGATCGCACCGGAACGCTTAAGTATCGGAAATCAGGATAGAAATTCGGTGGTCCATGCGACGATGAAGCGGATATGCGGGCGACCCGCTGCGCGGCTCTATTGCACGTCGAGCGGCTCGGTGCCGACGGCCCGGCCGGATGCGTCGGTCGTGATCTTGTCGACGCGTGCTTCCGCCTGACGCAGCAATTCCTCGCAGCGGCGCTTGAGGCTTTCGCCGCGCTCGTAGATCGCGACGGATTCTTCCAGCGGCACCTTGCCGTCCTCGAGCCGCTTGACGATCGTTTCCAGCTCTTCGATTGCTTTTTCGAAGCTCATCTTCTTGACGTCCGCATGAGTCGTATCGGCCATGATGGGCTCCCCAATATTGCTGCTGGCAAAGACGCGCTGCCGAATCTAAAAACGGCTTGCGGGCGTTAATGTGGCGGGAATGTAGCCTGTTTCTGCGCGCGGCGGAAACACTCTGTCGAATGCGATTTCGACCGGCGCGGCCTCATTTCTGTGGATGGAATTTTAGAGAATCGCGATGCGCTTTGTCGATGCCGATGAAATAAGGCGCGTACTGACGTTTCCAAAACTCGTCGCCGGGATGGAAGCCGCGCATCGCAGACGCAAGATCGACGTTGTCGATGCTTCGCTTGGCGATGAAGCCGGACATTACTTCGTGCGTCACGCTGTGGATTCCGGCCGCCTGATGGCGAGCAAGATGTTCACCAGCTTTCCGCAGAATTTGGCGAAAAATATTCCGGCAGTGCAGGCGGTGTGCGTCGTGTTCGATGGCGCCAACGGCACGCCACTGGCCGTGCTCGACGGCACGGAAATTACCTATTGGCGGACGGCTGCGGATTCAGCGCACGGCGCGAAGACTTTGTCGCGCGAGAACGCATCGACTCTGTTGGTTATCGGCGCGGGCGGAATGTCCCGGCGGCTCGTCCATGCGCATCGCTCGGTACGACCGTCATTGCAGCGCGTGCTGGTCTGGAACAGGACTGCCGAGCGGGCGGAGGAGGTCGCGAACGATCTCAAGCGCGACGGCATTGAGGCTGTCGCGGTGCCAGATCTCGACGCCGCCACGCGCGAGGCCGACATCATCACCGCCTGCACGCGCTCGCATCAACCGCTCATCAAAGGGGCTAATCTCAAAGCCGGTACGCATCTTGATCTGGTCGGCGGTTACACGCCACAGACCCGCGAGGCGGATGATGAAGCAGCAAAGCGCAGCCTGATATTCGTGGACCGGCGCGAGCCGGCGTTTCATGTCGGCGATATCGTGCAGCCGATTGCGAGCGGCGCGATCAAGGAAACCGATGTGTTGGGCGATCTTTACGATCTGGCGAGCGGCGCGATGAAGGGGCGGCGCTCGGCAGACGACATTACATTCTTCAAGAACGCCGGTGGCGGGCATCTCGATCTGATGACCTGCGAAGTGGTGCTGCGCGAGTTGCAAATCCTGAAGTAATCGATGCTGAAATAATCAACCCCTCATCAGCGTTGCGACATGTGCGACGACGGACTCGCGCAACCCGTCGAGGTCGTATCCGCCCTCGAGCACGGAGACGACGCGGCCGTTCGCGGTCTTGTCCGCGACATCCATCAGCTTACGCGTGATCCAAGCGTAATCTTCTTCCTTCAATTCGAGGCTTCCGAGCGGATCGCGCCAGTGCGCATCGAAGCCCGCTGAAATCACGATCAATTCCGGCGCGAATTCTTCGAGCCGTGGCAGGATCGCGAGATCGAACGCCTCGCGGAATTTGCGGCCGCCGTCGCCGGCATGCATCGGCGCGTTGACGACGTTGTCGTATTCGCCGCGCTCCTGCGTCGCGCCGGTGCCTGGAAACAGGGGCATCTGGTGCGTCGAGGCATACATCATCGACTTGTCGCCCCAGAAAATCTCCTGTGTGCCGTTGCCGTGATGCACGTCGAAATCGATCACCGCAGCGCGTGAGATTCCGTATTTTTTCTGCGCGTGACGCGCGGCGATTGCGGCGCTGTCGAAAAAGCAGAAACCCATCGGACGGCTGGTTTCTGCGTGATGACCCGGCGGGCGCGTGCCGACAAAGGCATTGGTTGCTTCGCCCTTCATCACCGCATCGACAGCCGCGACTGCGCCGCCGGCCGCGCGCCGCGCCGCTTCCATCGTACCCGGCGACATCGACGTGTCGCCGTCGAGATAGATCATGCCTTCCTTCGGCGCGATATGCCGCAGTTCCTCGATGTATTCGTTGCTATGACAAAGCGCGATAGTGTCGAAATCTGCTTCTGGCGCTTTGATGCGTACCAGCGGTTTGAACTGTTCGCGCGACAAGCCTTCCTCAATCGCGCGCAGCCGGTCCGGCCGCTCAGGATGTCCCGGTGCGGTGACGTGATTGAGACCGGCAGGGTGCGAGTAATAATGAGTTGGCATTGCGAGCGACCTTGAACTGAACTTACGCGCGCTTGCGGGCGAAGAACGCCCCGAATGCGGCCATCGCTTCCTTGGAGCTCATGCGCTCGCTGAACAGATGGCTCTCCTGTTCGATACGCCGAACGAGATCTTCCGGCGCGCGTTTAAGCAGCCTGCGCGATAGCGCAACTGCTTCGGCGGGCAGGTCGCAGATTTCACGCGCGACCTTGCGGGCCTCGGTCTCCGTGTGACCTGGCGCAACCACTTCGTTAACGAAACCCGCGATCTTGGCATCGGCGGCGCTGACGGGGCGACCCATCACGAGCATCGAGAAGGCACGTTGATGACCCATTGCCATTGGCACCAGCAGGCTCGACGCGCCCTCCGGCACGAGACCGAGATGGATGAATGGCGTTGAGAATGTCGCTGTCGTCGAGGCGAGGACATAGTCGCAATGAAACACCATCGTCGTGCCGATGCCGATGGCGATGCCGTCGACGGCTGCGATGATCGGCTTGGTGTTGTGAACCAGCGAATGCAGGAATTTCACCGCATTCATCGGGCGATCCTTGCCGGATTTGTTCGCGCCCGCCTTCATGAAATCGTCGAGATCGTTGCCGGCAGTGAAGACGCCGGAGCCTCCGGTGATGATGAGGCATCGGATGTCGGGATTGTTCTGCGCGGTGTCGATGGCATTGCTCATCTGAGCGTACATCGTCTGCGTCAGCGCGTTCTTCTTTTCGGGGCGCCGCAGCGTGATGACGCGCGTCGCGTCCTCGTCGGTGACAATTACATGGTCCGGCATGCTCGATCCTTCGAATAACGCGCGCGGAAAGCGGGAACATCGCTGTGCCTAGCGGCGTCTGAAAACTCGTCCTACATCATCGGCCAGAACGGCATTGTTGGCCAATTCATTTTGCGCGCGGCTCAAACGCCGCGGCCCAGGGAGACACAATCATGCAGCTCACCGGCATCCATCATTTGACCGCGGTTTCCGCCAACGCCAAGGGAAATCTGGCGTTTTATACCGGCGTTCTCGGCATGCGGCTGGTCAAGAAAACCGTCAATCAGGACGATGTTTCCGCATATCACCTATTTTATGCCGACGGAAAGGCCAATCCCGGCACCGATCTGACGTTCTTCGACTGGCCGGCACCGCGCGAGCAGCGCGGCACCCGCAGCGTTTCGCGTACAGGATTGCGGGTCAATGGCGAGAAGTCATTGGGGTATTGGCAGGACCGATTGCTCAAACTCGGCGCGCATACCGGCAAAGTCACGGAAGTCGATGGCCGCCTGACGCTGCCGTTCGAGGACCAAGAAGGCCAGCGTCTCGTGCTGGTCGATGACGGCGGCAAGGGCGAAGCGCATCCGTGGGATAAAAGCCCCGTTCCGGCGGAGCATCAGATCAGAGGCCTCGGCCCCATTGTGCTGAACGTTCCGGATCTGGCGCGCACGGAGAAGGTGCTGACCGGCGTCATGAACATGCGCCGCGTCCGCGATTATGCATCGCCCGACGGCGAGCATCGCATCAACGTGTTTGAGATGGGCGAGGGCGGCCCGGCCGCCGAACTGCACGTCCTCGAACAGCGCGATCTGCCGCCGGCGCGGCAGGGCGCGGGCGGTGTGCATCACGTTGCATTCCGCACGCCGGACGCGACGCAGTATCACGCATGGACGCAACGATTGTCAGAGTTTGGAATTCATTCGAGCGGTGAGATCGACCGCTTCTATTTCCAGAGCCTTTATTTCCGTGAGCCGAACGGCATCCTGTTCGAGATCGCGACGGACGGCCCCGGCTTTGCGACTGACGAGAAAATGGAATCGCTCGGCGAAAAGCTCGCGCTGCCGCCGTTCCTCGAAGGCCGCCGCAAGGACATCGAGGCAGGATTGAAGCCTCTCGCGTAGTTTACGCCACCAGCACGGAATCCGCTCCGGTGATGGCGGTGGCGCTGTCCATCACCGCACGTTCCAGCGCGCCGGACTGTACGGTGACGTTCTCGGCGAAGAAGCGCGCAAGCGTCACGTAACGCTGCGTGTCGCCCTGAACGACGCCCTCCTTGCGCGCGGCCAGCGCTTCATTCGCGAGCACGCAGCCGCCGAGCGTCGTCGAGAACAACCGCAGATAAGGCGTCGCGCCAGCAAGGGCTTCGTTGGGCGCGCTTGCGATCTTTTCAAGCAGCCATTTGCTGCTGCGTTCCACCGAGCCGAGCGCATCGCGCAGCTTCGCGCCCGTGGTGCCGAATGCCGGATCGTTAGAGGCTTCGACTTTCGAGGCAACGTCCGACAATTCAGTAAGCAAATCGAACACAGCTTCGCCGCCCGACATGGCCAGTTTGCGCATCAACAGGTCGTTGGCCTGCACGCCGTTGGTGCCTTCGTAGATCGTAAGAATGCGCGCATCGCGCACGTATTGCGCGGCGCCGGTTTCTTCCATGAAACCCATGCCGCCGTGAATCTGCACGCCGATGGCGGCGACCTCGTTGCCGATGTCAGTGGAGAACGCCTTCGCCATCGGCGTCAGCAATGCGCCGCGCGCGGCAGCCTTCGCTTTCACCTTTGGATCGGTCGCGCGATGTGACACGTCGATGGCAACTGCCGTTGCGTAGCAGATCGTGCGCGCCGCCGCCGTCATGCCGCGCATCAGCATCAGGTTCCGTTTCACGTCGGGATACATGATGATGGGATCGGAACCGTCGCCCTTCGAGCCGCGCGCCTTGCCCTGCTTGCGCTCTTGCGCATAAGCCAATGCGCGCTGATAGGCGCGATCCGCGATGCCGACGCCCTGGACGCCAACGCCGAGTCTTGCCTGATTCATCATCGTGAACATCGCGGCCATGCCGCCGTTCTCCGCGCAGACGAGATACGCAACCGCGCCGCCCTTGTCGCCCATCGTCATCGTGCAGGTCGGCGAAGCATGGATGCCGAGCTTGTGTTCGATGCCGCTGCAATAGATGTCGTTGCGCACGCCGAGCGAGCCGTCGGCGTTGACGAGATATTTTGGCGCGAGAAACAGCGTGATGCCTTTCGATCCGGCGGGCGAGCCGGGAAGGCGGGCGAGAATGAAATGAACGATGTTGTCGCTCATGTCGTGGTCGCCGTAAGTGATGAAGATTTTCGTGCCGGACAGGCGATAGGTGCCGTCGGGCTGCTTTTCCGCACGCGTGCGCAGCGCGCCAACATCGGTGCCGGCCTGCGGCTCGGTGAGTTGCATGGTGCCGGGCCACACCCCGGAGATGAGTTTCTCGAGATAGATTTTTTTCAGATCTTCCGAGCCATGTGCTTCGAGCGCGTCGATTGCGCTCAGCGTCAACAGCGGGCAGAGCCCGAACGACAAATTCGCCGCACTCCAGATTTCGTTGACGGCGGAATGCACGGCGAGCGGCAATCCCTGTCCGCCCCATTGTTCAGGCCCCGACACGGCATTCCAGCCGCCCTCGCACCAGCGCTTATACGCGTCTGGCCATCCAGGCACCGTGACAACGCCCTTGTCGGTGAGCTTGACGCCTTCCTTGTCGCCCGGCTGGTTGAGAGGTTCCAGCACGTCGGTCGCGAACTTGCCCGCTTCCTCGATCACCGCCGAGGAGAAGTCGGCGTCGTAGCCATTATAATGTCCGGCCTCGACGGCGGCCAAAAGGCCCGCGCCGTGATTGAGGGACAGCAGCATGTCATTGATCGGAGCGCGGTAGGTCATGGACGTGGTCTCACTGGCCGAGGGTCGTAGGCCGTTTTATTCCCATGAAAATGCGGCTTTCTCAATCCGGTGGCAGCCATGCGATTGGGCGAAATGGCGCGCGGTTTCTGGCATACAACGCAGCTTTTTAGCCTGTTGAAATGCTGCTTTTGCCTTTATAGACCAGCGTTACCACGATGAATCGGCGCACGATGCGCCGGTTATCACTTCCGACAGAACGAATTCGGCATTGAGGATTTCTCATCCTGCCCTGCTGAAAATTCGTCGGCGCGATTGGGGCGTAGCCAAGTGGTAAGGCAGGGGATTTTGATTCCCCCATGCGGAGGTTCGACCCCTCCCGCCCCAGCCAGCCAGTGTGCGTTTTGGAGAATATTACCGTTTCGATCGCGAAAGGCACGCCAATGGCGGTGTTTTATAGATGTGTCCGGTCTCCAATTGCATATCTGGTGAAATTCTGGGACGAAAACTCTCGAGAATCTCTAGCCAATTCCAAGAAAACTCCCGTTTTCTGGAGATGCTTTTTGGAGACTGGGTTCGATCTTCACTGGGTGGCGAGAGCACTATCCTAGACAGCGAACACTAACTTCATTGCTTAGCATTTTTGAAGTTTAGTCGAGGAAAGTGATCCATGCCCCAAAGACTTGCGATCAAGCCGCGCTCCTCAGCGTCGATAATTATCGATCCCGACCGATCTTCTAACTCATCGACCTTTTTCAATATCTCCTGACGCGCCGCGATTGTAAACGGGCCGGGCCCTGGTGCTCCGCTTCTCCGCGTGTTCCATCGTTTTGATCTATCGTTACGAAAATCAGCAAGCCAATTCCGAAATTCCAAGAAGGGCGCTAGCTGCGAATAGCCAGATTTTATGAGCTCTTTTGCTGACTTATCTTTTCGAACAACGGTGCACGTCCAGCAGCCAAATCGGCCAGATGCACAAGGCGGGGCCTGCGGTGATTTAATAATGGGGCATTCACCAGACGCGCCGCGATACATTCGTTCGAGCCGCTTCGGATCAATGGCTTTTGGCTCATCAAGCCAAAAAATCGCATCCCAGACTGTTGGAACGTCTAATTCGACGATAGGCAGAAACAGGTCATACTCACCCTTTCCCTCGCGCTGCTTCTGCCAGTAAAGGCTCTCGCTCCGTGCGAGCGATCGATCTCGCTGATCGCTTTCCGACTTTCGCAATCCCAAAACGACAACGGTGTTCCGGGGGTCTTGTTTCTCAATGAAGGCAGAAACCGGTTTAATTCGAAGACCAGTGGTACACCAACGAAAATTGTTGGTTGGAGGTGGATAGCCACGACCGATAATCCGAACGAAGAATCGGTCTTGTAACGGAGCTTTCAACAGACGCGTTTCAAAACGATGCCCTAAATTTGAGACTTCATTTTCAACTTCAACTAAGAGCCCTCGGACGTATGCATCAAGAACGGGGTTTTCTACGCCAGTGTCGCAGTAGATAACGGTAATTTTCGGAATCGAGACATTCGACCGTTTGTATGCCGCTAAGAATATCTTGAGCGAAGCCGTGGAGTCTTTGCCGCCTGAAAATGCGATCACCCAATGTGCATCGGAGCGCGCCCTAATCGCAAGCGTTGTAATTTCAATTGCATGGAGAATTGGATCCTCAATCAAGCTCATGGAGCCTGCTTTGAACACTCTCCTTGTACTTCAGTTTAATTATCTCTAGTTGCTGTTCGCCGATCCCAATATGTCTTCTGGTGCAAACCTCTGATCCGACCACAGATACTGCGAATATGATCGCGAATACTAAACCAGCAAGAAATGCATCTTCGAAGCCGATCAAATACAAAAATATGGACACCAAGAAAAATAGTATCGAAAGGACGGCGCTGTCAGCGAACGATGTCCAGACAGCGCCGTTTGAGAACGCTAGTTTTACCTTCTGCTCAAGGCTTTTGTCGTTGTCGGCTAAACTAAAAAAAAGAGGCCTCAAATTAACCCACGTGTATTTCTTTTCATTGTCCGAATTTCCAGAGATGGCAACAAGGCCCGTGCGTAATCGTTCAATAATACGATTGTGGAATCTTGCGTTGGCCCAACGTCGAAACGGGGTGATGTAATAGAGCACCGCAGGAATTACGACGATGGGGAGATATTGGGCTTTCGCAAAGTTCGGCATCGTCGTTACCCATAGGCCGGTAATCACTCCTAGCAATTTTGCGAATACGAGATAAAGAATGCCGGGCATAATGAAGCGGACAGTCTTCAATGTGCCAAGTGTCATCGATCAGGTTCCTGCAGCTCTGTCTGAGGATAATGGCAACTGCTGCGACTTACTAGCCGAGCGTTGTCAGTTGTCCCGGTCGCTATGGGAATTTGGCGGCCTATCAACCGTGGTGACATCTAAGAGAGATGCACATGATGTGCAATCCGCGTGAGGCGTTACGAATGCCCACACGGGATTCTCTGGGCGTGTTGGCGTGACGTAAATCTGCTGTTCAGCTGCAAAATTGTCGAGCGGTTGTCCGCTCTTTTGCCGCAGAAAGTAGGCCGCCGTCAGCAGACCAGCCCAGAACGAGACGAATGCCACTGTTGGGATCGGTGCATTGCTTGGATCATCTTCGGGATGCAGGCATTCGGCGCAACCACCAATTCCTGCTACATGGAAAGAGGCCATTGCTGACCAGTGCGTGGTCGCTCCGATTGCGAGCCATCGAGGTCTTGAGCGCTGCACCAGCCAGCGCGAAGGAATATCGTCGACGCCGACCAGAACGTCTGGCCTTAGCTTGATATTATCAACCTCAGCCGGTTCATACCTTTTTGCGACGGGTTCAATCGTCAAGCCCGTTCCGGAGCAGATTGCGGCGAGATCCTCTGCCTTCTGTGAACCAAGATGAGAATGCAGGAGCAGCATGTATCGATTCAAATTCGACGGGTCGGCATGATCAGGCTCAATCACTCGCGCGTGTGCTTTAACGCCAGCAACGCGAGTTAGAACATAAAGTATAGACTGGGTGATTGCCCCGCCGCTGACGCAATCGAATTCCTCCATCTCGCATGTCAACTTCGTATCGGCTGGCGCTAGGGCGAACGTAATGTCGCCGACCGGTGCAAAGAGTTCCGCCATCAGCCCTGGGTTTCTCGCATGCTGTTCAAGCTTACGCATGGAGATCTTGAAGGCCTCGGCGGCGGCCATGGCCGCAGCCATCATACCGCCTAGTGGCCATTGGCCCGCATTCCACGGTGTAGCGTTCTGCGGCGACGTTAGATGACCGCACCAATTGTCGGCATTAATCGTGACCTCATGCCGTGCACGCAACGGCACGTTTGAATCGCCGAGAGCAATGGCAAGATCGATTATGGTGTCCGGAATATCAGTGGAGAAGGCGACGCCGGGAAGGAGGTCGGTGCCAATCTTCAGAAGTTCCGCGATTATCGATCCGCCGCCCAGCGGAGTTTGGACGCCGACTAAAGTAAGGTCAGGAGCGAGTAAATAAACGTGATGCGCAGAGCGTGCCATCAAAAGAGCCATCGTTATGAAGGCAGTCTGGGCGGAGTGGGTGGCAAGGTTTGAGGTATCGGCGATGATCGCCACTTTCGTGCCCGTCAGCGCAACGATTAGTGTTTCGTCGTCAGCCGTCTCATTGATCTCGTCGCGCATGAGAAGCAATGTGCGATCGAGTGTTTGCCTTAAGGTCATGTCAGCACCAGACGCGAAGGGATCGTGACTTCCTTCCAGCGCCCGTCCGGCTGTATCTCAGTCAGATAAGCGTCTCTGAATCCTATCTGTCCAAGCGCAAAGTTTGGTATTACAAGCGACAAGAAGCCGGGACTGTGGATTATTGGGAATTCATCGTCAGTGAGTGAGTGAAACGCTTCTTCGGGATGCGTGTGCACTTGAACCCGGATGCCCATGTTTGTCTGACCGAGCGTTAGCCAAAACGCACTCAACCAAAGATCGTCGAGCACGAACCCGCCGAAATGGGCGACGTGCTTCGGGTGCACCACGTTCGTGATGACATCGGGCTGCGACCAAGAACTTAGCCAAAGTGCCTGGCATTCTTCATGGCCGCGCCCGCACCGTCGGAAATGCGTGAAAGTTTCTTCAAGGACGCTGCGAGGGAGGCGGTACACCATCGCTAAGCACCGCCTTTGACGGTACTCGGACGAAGAAGCAAAGCGTCGTGTGCTTCAACTCCGGCTTCCTTGAGAGTCTGGTTGTCCGAAAGTTCTTTGCCGTCCTTGTACAGTGACAAGGTGTGTGGGTTATTGAGGGGTCCGAACTCGCGAATGGCCTCTTCCAACAGCTGCTTGACTGTCTCCTGCGGCCGGACGTCGAATTTCTTTTTCACACCATTGTAGAGCACCTCGACCTTGAACTCGCGGGGGTTGCTGATTTCATCGATCGCCTTCTTGATCTCCGCTTCGGCTTCGCTGACTTCAGTGGCGGCCTCCCGACCCTTTTCCTGGGCTTCAGCGAGCTCCTGCTCAGCGTGGCGCAGGTGTTTGACTGCATCATCTGTTTCGTTAGGGTCTTTTTCGATCGTCATTGTTAATCTCCTCCGGATTTGATAACTTCATGAAGCGACGCGTATAATATCAAGCGCGCCTTGCATGATATACTACGCGCCGCTTGATATTGTCAAATTATAATTTGCAGTGCTTGATTTTTCAGGCAAAGGGGAGCAGAATCAACGGGCTGACCAACAACGAGCACCGGGAAAAATTGTGAGTTTAGGAAAACTTCTAAAAACTATACGCAGCGTTCGTGGCCATAGCCTTAGAACGGTGGAGGAGGCGACTGGTATTTCGAATGCTTATCTCTCTCAGCTCGAACGTGGGGAAGCACAAAATCCTGCTCCTGATAAGCTGCATTCTCTCGCTGACTTTTATGTCATTCCCTACAACGACCTGATGCGCGCTGCTGGCTATCTCCAGACGGCCGAGACACCGCAAGGAGCCGGCGTGAATGCTCGTACAAGCGCTATACAGGCTGCGTTGATGAGTGCGACCCTTTCGCCGGAAGAAGAAGATGCCGTCGTGAAGTACATCGAATTTCTGCGCTTCCAACATAAAAAAGGATGATCAGCTCATGGCCTTACCCAAACAAAAGATCGTGGCAAGGCCGAGTTCCGAGGCAAAACTTTCGGATATCTCCCACAAACTTATCCGCGAAGCCGGTGCCGCCGGCTTACTGCCTACGCCCATTGACCGACTTATCGAGATCGCCAGTATCACGAACGTCGATAGTCTGCCCGATGACACCTTTCTCCAGACGTTATCTGAAAAAGCTAGGGGCTTTTTCGTCAGAGCAAAACAAAAGCTGCGCGGCATCGCGGATCTCCGCACAAAGGCAATATATACCGCGCCCGAAACGAATCGGGGCCGAAAGCTATTCGTAAAAGCTCATGAGCTTGGCCATCAAGTCATTCCGTGGCACAATGTTGATCCGGCTTATCTTGACGACAATGAATCTGTCGGCCCAAAAGCCACTGGTATCTTCGAACACGAAGCCAATTTTTTTGGCGCAGAAACAATCTTTCAGGGCAAAAACTTCCGCAATTTAGCGCGTGACTATCAGCCAAGCGCCGCCGCAATTTTTACACTTGCTGATAAGCATAGCGCTTCGAACCAAGCCACCGCGTGGCGCTTCGTGGAAGAGCAAGACGAGCCTGTCGCCCTTTTGCAATATTACCCCGGCAAGGCCATCGACGATCACGGCAACTATGTTCTGAATATCTGGTGTTCGGTGGGCTCGCCAGAATTCAACCGGCGTTTCTCTGAAATCCAAGTGCCTCATACCGTTCGAACAGGTCACCCATGGGTTGCCGCGCGTGATCTGAATCGTGATTGCGACGGAAATGAAAACCTTCTTGTCGACGGAAATGGCGTCGCATTCCAATGGATCGCATGGTGGAACAGTTATGCACTGTTTGTAATGCTCCGCCGCAAGCCGATGCTAAGGCTTGTAGGCGGAATTCTGCGACCATAATTCACGGCGCAAGTCCCATAATTTTGGATCGCCCAATCCATAACATTAGCATCCAAGCGCACGACACTGCTCGAGCCAGGTCAGAGGCAGTGTCTTCGGAATCCGTGCTAATGATAAAGTCGCTGGCTGATCACCACTGAGAATGGCCTCAGTAATCGTCGGCGCCAGAAACGCGTAGCGCAGTTCCTGCCGCACCACCTTTGGATGCAGTTTGACAGAAGCCGCCAACGCTTCGACCGTTTCGAACTTGTCAGTTTGCAGATCCCGCAACCAAGCATGCGCGCGGACCAGTGCCTGCACCAGTTTTACATCCGGCTGGCGCGCGCCTTTCGGCTCAATTATCGATGCTGAACCTCGTTGGCGGCTCTGCCATGGAATTAGAACCTCATTCGAACGAATCCTCGCTACAGGCGTGGTCGAAATCTTGATCGCGCCCTCGCTGAGTTCAACGCGGTCGACATAGGTCGCAATGATTTCGGCGTCTGTCGTTGCGTTGCCGATTTTTAGTCGCTTTCGCAGATCGCCGATGACGGCAAGCTCAATGTCGACCGCAGAAGCACGAGCAACTGAACCTGCTTCGAGCTTTCGTCCGCGTGTCAGGGCACGACTGATGTAAAACCGATAACGCACGCTTTTCTTAGTTGAGAAGCTCGGGCTCATCTTATTGCCACGGTCGTCGAACAGTTTGCCCATCAGGAGCGCGCCGCTTTCACTGCGGCGTGCGCTGCGGTGAACCGCGTTGTCGGCAAGTTTCTTCTGCACTTGGTCGAACAATTTGCGATCGACTATCGGCTCGTGCTCTCCGGGAAACCATTTGTCCTTGTGACCCATCTCGCCGATGTAGATTCGGTTTTTCAAAAGATAGGCTAACGGTCCATAAGTGAGTGCAACGCCGCCGCCGTCAGGTTGCTTGGTGGTCACTCTCTTTTTGCTGATAATCTTGCGACGATCGAGGTCTTCGACCAGTTTTTGGAAGTTGCCGAGCTCAAGATAGCGCTTGAAGATCAGATTGACAGTTTCGCGCTCCTTTTGGTTGGGAACGAGCTTTTTGTCTTTAACGTCATATCCGAGCGGCACGCTGCCGCCGGTCCATTTACCCTTCGCTCGTGAAGCAGCAATTTTATCGCGTACCCGCTCAGATCCGAGTTCGCGCTCGAACTGTGCGAAGGACAGCAGCACGTTGAGTGTGAGGCGCCCCATAGACGTCGTAGTATTGAACTGCTGAGTTACCGCGACGAATGAGATCGATTTTGCGTCGAAGGCCTCGACTAGCTTTGCGAAGTCCGCGAGCGAACGGGTGAGTCGATCAATCTTATAGACGACAACGATGTCGACTTTGCCTGCTTCGATGTCTTTGAGAAGTTGCTTGAGAGCAGGGCGCTCCAGATTGCCGCCGGAAAAAGCTGGATCATCATATAGCTGCGGAAGCACGTTCCAGCCGAGCGATGCTTGACTCTTTATATAAGCCTCGCACGCTTCTCTCTGCGCATCGAGCGAGTTGAATTCCAGCTCAAGTCCATGCTCGGTTGATTTACGCGTGTAGATCGCGCAGCGAACTGCTTTTGGAATAGCCATTATGTACTCCTTGCATTTGAATTGTCAGTCAGATCGGCAGATCTCAGTCCGAAGAATCGAGGGCCGTTCCAGCGCGTACCGGTAATCTTGCGCGCGATCTCAGAAAGGCTGGGATAGGCCTTGCCCGCGTACTCAAAACCGAGGTCACGGATAGTGACCTTGTGAGTGGCACCCTTCCACTCTCTGACCAAAACAGATCCCGGTTTGATCCGGCGCGGCAGGTTCAGTTTGCCGGCATTCATATTGCTCGATTGTGCCACGAGTTGAGCGAGACGTTTTTTGGCGGAGTTGTTGAGTCCGCCATGGGTGGCTTCCTGGAATTTATGGGCGATACTGTGTCTCAATAGATCGGGGCCGAATGCTTTGGGCGGATCGAATTTAAACAACGCTCGCCACTGCAACCTGAGCTGTGCGATTGGTGCGGACTGAAGCTGTTTGAGTCTATCGTCGATGGTAGGCATGGGACCTCCGGTTTCGGGTGTCCACATCCATGCTCTGACAGAGACAGAAGTCGAGCAAAGCCAGAGCCATCTAGTGGCTCATTTCGGCGGCATTGGATCATTTTATGATCCACGCGTTTGACCGGCAAACATGCCCTCGCTAACGGACGGAATTTAGCGCCAAAGTGCGCAAATCAGTGAAATGAGCCGCGGCGCTAGCGGTAAAGGATGGACATGAATTCCTCAGGTGATGGCGCCCCCATACCTGGGGTGGAGCCGCCGGAATCATTTCCGCCACCATGGCCATCATCATTACCCCAGTCGCAGCTAAACGACGTTTGTGTTTCGGCTGATGTGCGCCAATTCAAGAATTGCGACAGTGCATCGATCTGGTCATCGTGCTTGCCTCCCGGGAAACCCAGATACTCGATGAGGAACTCGTCGAGCCAAGGCGCGGCTTTTGGCAGAATCAAACTGCCGGCTTGCAGCTTCGCAGTTTCGCCATTCATACGCGTGACTTTGTCAGACGAAGGTCGCCTGCCGATCACACCAGTCATTCCATGACGCCTGCATTCGTCAATCAAAGGCGAACCGTTTGATTGTTCTTCAATCAAAATCGCGTTCGGTTTGTGCTTGGCCACTTGACTGGCAACCTCGTTACAAAGGTCTGGGAATGCAACTTTCCGCCGCCACGCATCGATCAGAAAGTATTCATTGTTGTTGCGCACGAGGAACGTAAGACACACCGAATAGTCACTCGTAGTGGTAACTTTGATTGCGGTGTCCCATGATTGTACGATCTGATCGCTAGGCTGACGGATAGGAAGCACCTCAGTCCATTTGAGCCAGTCTCGCTTAAGAAGGTTGCCTGCCTCGGGTACGGGATCCTGCATGTATTGCGCGGCAAACACGATCTCCGATAGCTGGCGCTTCTGATCCTCAAGGACATTGAGCGGTTCACGTGCTTGAAGTGGCTCACCTTCACCCCACTCGTGCTGCCAATTTCCGATTTTCATGGTGATGTCGCGCGGTGCTATGGCCGGAAATACCAATCCATCCCACCCGTTCTCAATGAGTGCGCCAGTTAGATCTTCCTGGTGCAGGCGTTGGCTGACGACAAAGACAGCTCCAGTCCGCTTATCGTTCAGGCGCGACATAAGTGTGCCCGTAAACCAATTGTTGGCAGTTTTTCGGCTTGTCTCGGAAAATGCCTCGCTGGCATTCATCGGATCATCGACGATCAGCGTGTCGCCACCGAGACCGGTAAGGGTTGCGCCCACTGATGTCGAAATCCGGAATCCACCCTGTGTGGTGCTTAGTTCGTCCTCGGAAACTTTTAGGAGACGCGTAGCGAATAGTCGTTGGTAAAGTCCTGATTGCATTAGTTTGCGGCATTGCGCGGCCAAGTGGTTTGCTAAATCGCGAGAATAGCTGGCGCAGATAAACTTATGGCCCGGTTCATGACCTAACTTAAAAGCAACCCATGCGATTGAAAGCAAAAATGACTTGAGAGATCGTGGTGGTGCATTGATGTATTTTCGTGTTCGTCCGAGATTTGACTGCAAAAGTAGTTGAGCAATGGCCTCATGGTGCCAGTTGGCTTCGAATGTCTTGTCCGGTTCGAGCAAGTGAAAAGCCGCGCGGGCAAATGCTGGAAAATCGGTGCGCAGGATTGCATCACGTTCTGCTGGCGAAAATTCGATCATGATTGATTTTCGGTTTGGAGACGATCGGCATTCCGGCGCAAGAAATCTTCGATAATTGCACGATCGGTGTCGGTGACAGCCGTAGCAACGGGCGGTGCAGGATCGTGGATCTCCAGCTTCATCAGCATTGCAAATAACTGAGTGGAAGCTTTGGAATCACCCCGAATGGCTTTTTCGAATAATCCGAGCAGCATGGCCTCTTGGCCAGTGACATGCCTCACTTCGCCGTCCTCGCGGACGGCTATGCGCTTTGACATGAGTTTACTGAGATCGGTCTTTAAGTTGCGCGATCCCTTGGGGCGGCCGCGCTTGTTGCCAGATTGACCGGGCTTGAACCTGGTGGATTTGGGCGGCTTTTTGTAGCCGGCTTCGTTTTCCTCACTCATGAGTGACCGTCGTCCGGGCCCTTAATATCGGCGCTGCTGACTCCGTCGGAGGTGATTGCGGTGACTCCTCGTTCAACGAACGTCATTCCGGTGTTGGCACAAATAGCGTCCTGGCCCGTGAGCGCTTGCCATCGCCGGACGGCGATATCGACGTAGTGTGGATCGATTTCGATCAAGGCAGCGCGGCGCCGGGTCTTTTCAGCGGCAATCAGCGTGCTGCCAGAACCTCCAAAAGCGTCGAGGACAATACTACCCCGATGTGACGCATCCTTGATAACGTCGGCGATCAGCGCGACAGGTTTAACGGTTGGATGCATGGCCAGCAGTTTGTCACGATCCCTCCCGAAGCTGTTGATGCCACCGTAATCCCAAACGTTCGAGCGGTTACGACCGTGCGTGCCAAGATTAATATTGTTGATGTGAGGCGCGGTTCCGTTTTGATACAGGAATATCAATTCATACTGCGAACGATACAAGGAGCCCATCCCTGCGTTAGTTTTACGCCACACACAGATATTTTTCAGTTCGGAATACGCTGAAGTTCCTGCAGCGATAATTTCCTTACAATGTCTCCAGTCCATGCATATGTAGTGGAGCGATCCATCAACCGAGTGAAGTGCGAGATTATGCGCAACCGTTGTTAGAAATAATGTGAACTCGTCTGACGTCATTTCTCCGGACGCCATCGCAAACTCGCGATGCTGGATGCGACCCGCGCCACCAACGTCTTTCATCGAGACATTATAAGGTGGGTCGGTGAAGACGAGTTGTGCGCGTGCATTGCCAAGCAAAGCGCCATACGACGCTGACGCCAACGCGTCGCCGCAAAGGATACGATGCGGGCCCGCGATCCAAAGGTCGCCAGATTGGGTGACGCTAGGACCGTCATGTTTTTCATGCTGCGCATCGTCCGATGGGTCTATTGCGTTATTAAGCATGATGTCGATCTCGGCGGTCTCGAAGCCAATGATCGAGAAGTCGAAATTGATGTTCAGGTTGCTTAGAAACTGAAGCTCGCTTCGCAAAACGTCGGCGTCCCAAACTGCGCTTTCAGCGAGTTTGTTATCGGCAATCACAAATGCGCGCTTTTCTGCATCGTTGAGATGACCAATGCGAACCGCTGGTATAGCTGTCATGGCCAGTCGTTGGGCGGCCATTACGCGTGCGCCGCCCGTCAGAAGCCGGTTGTCTTCGTCGATTAGGCAGGGGACCAGAAAGCCAAACGTGTCGATGTTTCGCGCCAGCATCGCAATCTGTTTATCGGGATGTACCCGTGCGTTGGACGGATTTGGCTTCAAATCGCTAATGAGGATCTGCTCAATCTGTAGTGAGATTGAATTGTGGCCAACTAGAACCAATTCTCTGTTGTTGCTCATCATGCGCCTTCCTAATCGCAGGCGCAGTTCCGCGATCGCGCGTCGTCGAGACGCGCGCGTTGCTTCACCTGGCTACGCGGGGCGCGATGCGCGTCCCCTATCTATGTGAAAGTATTGGCTGGATAACAGAGCGGGGTGCCGTTGCGCGCGTCCTGAGGCGGAAATTGCCACTGGCTCGCCGGTTAGCAGCTGCTTGCGATTGTTTTCTCAGCCTTCGACAAGTGCGTCTAACTCGCCAAAGTCAGACGGTGAGCCATTCTCTATCTGGAAGGAGATGGGTATTGGGAATTATAGACCTGAAAACGAGAGGTGCTGCCGTATGAATCGGTATCACCATATTGGGGTTGAGCGCCTGTGCCAGCCGAACCAAACTGGCGGGGTCAGCGTGTCCTGAGGTATGCGCGATCTCAAGCGCGATTTCTTGTTTTTGGCACCATGACGAGAGCCGGCTGTTCTCTCGATCCAGATAGCCGGGCCACATCGAATAAATTAGGGTGGTAGCGGTACGTTGCGGCAATTGATCAATGTCATGGATCATCGAATCTCGAAACAGCATCACCCATCGGCTGGGATTAGCGGCGATCTCTTCAGAATAGATGCGCTTTGATCGATAGCGCGAGACGATGTCAAACAACTGATCCGCAATGATCCGGCGCTTTTGGTTATTGGGCAGAAAGACGGGCAAATCGCCGTCGCTGGGATTTGGAAGACTGGGCAGTGCGAGTTCGCTCAGCAGCTTCGCAAGATAGACATCCGCGACGAAGATTCGTCCCGCGCGCTTGGTGGCGCGAAACATTGTGACGAAACGGTCAATATTCTGTGGGGAGAAGGCTGCGAGCACGAGACCTGAAGAGGCCTTGATCAATTTAAGGATTCGTTGTTCGAGTTCGCGCTCGGTTTCCGGATCATTTGCGGTGTCTGAGCGACTAAGCGTCGTGCCTTCAAGCAGCAGGACATCGATCGCTTTAGGCGGATGCTGTACCAAATTCTCAAACAGTCTTCCTTTACGGCCGTGGGCACGAAGGTCGCCCGAGTAGAACATTCGCTTGCCGTCGGCCTCGACCAACAGGCTGTAGGCGTCGAACGCAGAGTGATCCGCCAGATACGGCGTAATCCGAAAAGGACCTAAATCGAATGACTGTCGATCGCGATAGTTTCTGAGAGTTTGCGGAAGCGCGCCTTGGCGCACAAAATGTCGGCTAGCCAGCAGAATGATCTGTGCTTGGGCACCCATCCAGATGGGTAAACTTGAATGTGCGAGACCCGTTAGTCCGTAGTGATCCCCGTGAGTGTGGGACAGGACAACGGCCAGCAGGTGAGGGTTTGATCCATCCGTGAGGCCGGCAACATCTGGCAAAAGCGCGGGGTCCAACGTAGTTGCAGTCAGAGGCAATCCCAGATCGAGCAAAATCGAATGGCCTTGAGCTTCGATCTCGACGCAGTTGCCGCCGATCTCCTGCGCCCCGCGGTGGATTCGAATCCGCATCGCTTAAACCGTCTTGCGGGCATCAAGTAGTCCAATCAAGTCCAGATCGGACGGCGCACCGAGCTCGCGCGGCCAGAAAAATGCTTCTGGAAATGCTGTAAAGCGAAACGACATCGTCACACCGTGTTGCTCACCAAGTTTCAGCACACCGTCGTTGATCGCTTTTGCCAGTGGTCCTAGGGAATAACTGCCATAGTAATCGCGCGGAGCGAGTACGCTTAGTTTGAGTTCGCTGGCATCCAGAAGAGGACCGGCAGGATAACTGAGGGCCGATCGATCTCTCCGCGACAGAAACCACAACAGCCCGTAGACTAAAATCTCTACCGCTGCATATACGGGAGTATCGCTATCGATTTTCAGTTCAACGAACTCGAACGCATCTTTGCCTGATCGATGAACAAGATCGACCGCGCGTTTCTTGAACGCATGCGGCCCAGCTACGCCTGAAATTAATGGGACCTGGTTTGACCAGTCGTTTCGGCCGGCCTTGAGCAACGCACGGATGAGAGCACGTTCGAATGTAACCTCGGCACTCGTGTTCTGATCGGCAATTTTGATTTGCGGGCAATGCCAGCGAAAGTTTTCTGTAGAAGGCGAGCGCTGGCCGGCTTGAATTGCCGCATTCCAATTCCGTTGGATGACTTCAAATAGTGCCGGCACCAGCGTGGCAGTATCAGGGGTGTAGCCCTTCTCCGTTAGACCTTTTGGCGCGCTTCTGGTCGCATAGTTTCTGACGTTCAAAGCTTGATCGACAGTTTCTCGCACGTTCGCGAATAAGCCCAATTCACCTGTACGTCTCATGCCCAACCCGGAAATAACCCCATCGGGTGGATATAAATCCGTATAGAACTACGGAATACAAGTCAAAAGACGGACCATACTCGGTTCATCAGGCGTATTTCCCGGAGAAAACTCCGGGTATGGACTTGAAACGCCGCATTGCCATTAAGATCAAGACAGCGCGCAAGGCTCGCAAACTGACCCAAGAGGATCTTGCCGATTTGATTGGTAGATCCGTGGACGCCGTTTCCAATATCGAGCGCGCCAAGGGCCTTCCGAGCCTCGACACATTAGAGACGATTGCCGCAAAGCTGGAGATTCCGATCGCAGAGTTCTTCGACAATCCACGCGGACGCTCAAAATTGTCGGCCCGGCGGTTTGAAGGATTAGCTCGGCTAAGCGAACTTGGTCGCGGGCTTTCCGACCGATCGTTAGAGATTGCTATCAAGCAACTCGAGGCATTGAGCGATAAGGGCGGGTAGGGCGCATCGTCACTTAAATACGATTTGCGCGCCAATCGGCACGAGATTTTCGAACAAATAACCCAGAGTTGAGGATTGCATTTTGCTTTCCTCAAAATGGAGTTGCTCATTCTTATCGCAATTACGCGGTCGGACTACACATAACTCGGAATTATTTGCATGCGGAGGCAGAAAGGGCGGGAGGTTTCGCCCTTGGTTAAAGGGATTGCTGACGCGAAGGTGGCTGATTTCGGCGGTAGGCAAGATTTCACCTACAAGAAGCTAGTCGACCTCAGACTTTCCGAGGTGAGCTTTAGGCACTCCCTTTTTATTGGTGCAATATTCCAGCGCTGCCACTTCGCCCTCGTAAATTTCGATCGATGTGACTTCTCAGGCGCCCAGTTCATAGAATGCACTTTTAGTAGATGCAGCTTTGTTCCTGACGAAATTCGTTCCTGCCGTTTCTCTGGCTGCACGTTCCGAGACTGCAGTTTCCGAGGAAGCCAGTGGCATCGCGTTCATGTGGAACGATCAAGTTTTCTAAATACGGACTTTAGAGAAGCGTCAATTCGCGAGTGTGGTTTCCTTAACTGCCACTTCTCCAAATGTAAGTTGAAGCGATCGAGTCTAACTCTTGCGGAGTTTCAATACTGCAAGTTTGGAAATGTCGATCTAGGCGACTGCACAGCGCTCTTCTTATTCTTTCAAAAATGCGAGTTCGACGATTGCCGGATCAATGCCGAGACTATTGGGTTCACCTACGGTTTGACGAAAGAGAATATTCAATCACTCAAACTTATTTACCTCGGACGCCCACAGAAAAAGCCAAAGGGTGTCGATATTGTGGATTCGCTCATCTCGACCTACTCCGATCGGAGATGGTACATCGGCGCTTGCGTACTTAAGTTCAATTTTCACCGCTCGAATCCCGTTAGCGCCATCAGAACAGTAGCAAGCGAATTGAGCGCCGTTGCGAAAAGTGGAATTGAGGGTGATTGGGATGAGTTGCGTTTCTTTGTGCGGGTTCTGAGAAACCTTCACAATGAACAGCGACTTCCTTTACTTGGTCTTTGGATATTTTTGGCGACCCTTAGGGATTTCGCGTACGAGCGAAAGTCTCCATCTGCTTTGGACGGACTTTCCTCAGCGGCCGAACCCGTTTTGGCGGAGGCCGATAAACTTCTACTTTCGATACTGGACACAATAGCGCCCGTTCTGGCTCTGGCAAATTCAAGCGATCAAATCTTGCTAACGCTGACTCTTTCTTCTCGCCCACAAATTCCCTTGTCCGAATTAGTCCCAATGAATGTGTACTCCTTGTTTGGAGGAAAGCGGGTGTCCTTCGTAAAAGGTCGCGACGGTTCTTGGATTGAAACTTGGCAAATTGGCCTCGGCGCTCTCGCCGCAATCCAAATATCCCTTGTCGCAATAAACGGAGTAATGAAGCAATTTATCAAGGCGATTGAAAACGTGAAGCGTATCGCCAAAGAATTCACGAAGAAACCGCAGGCACAAAGGGCACAAAAACGGTCGATTCAAAAGGCTTCCCGCCGAAGTGACGTCTTGCCTTTTAGCGTAAAGAATAAGCTCGCGGTGAACCGTTCACAGATGGAAGGACTCACGGTCGAAGGACTAACCAAGTTGGATTCCACGTTGGGTGAGTTGATTGTTCTTGATCAGCACGACCTGAGTAATTTTCAGGACTACTCAATTGAACGGATCCAAAGGATTAGTATCCGAAGAGCTGCACGCGTTACAGCACCTAAACGAGGCCGTCGAGAACGTCGGATAAGCGCTTGAGGCCGCCGAGGCCGGCATCATCAAGCCTGAATAAATTTACTCGGAACGCAAAGCCGTAGTTTTCGGGATGCCTATTTCGCGAAGCAGGGATTGGAACGGCGCCGCTCGCATCAATCATTTCCTTGAGAGCTCTCCTATCTTCTGCCAAGGACATCTGAAGAGCGGGCCAATAAATCATCGCGAAATGACCATCGCACTCCTCGTCTAGACTCACGTTTTTTCGTGCCCCAACTATACGTCGCATCTTTTCTAGCGAAGAGCTGACTAAGGCACGGGAGCGAACAACCGCGACGTCGAACGATTCACTCGCAAGAAATTGTAGTGCGTTTTGCCCTGATGCGCCTATGCCGCCCGCCAGGCATTCTGACCACGCATCGAAACTGTCGGAGAGGTGACCGGGAACGGTTATCAGCGAGACTTTTTCACCATTCATGCAAAGCGCCTTTTGAGGCGTCGCGATACGAATTACACGCTGTGTCGTAGTTGTAGCTGAGAGACTGTTGCGGTCTGCATACGCCAAACTCTCATCTACGATGACAATCACGTCAGGCGGTAATGCATCGATGAATGACGCAACTTCGCCTGAAGAAACGTAGCTGCTTGTCCCGTATATCGGGAATGTTAGCCAAATGGCATTTCGACTACCGTCGCACTTTATTTTCGGAAGCGTATATCGACCGTCGTTACGTAGGATCGGTGCATACACAATTGACAAGCCGAAGCTAGTACCAAGGGACTCAACAGCAAAGTAAGCGGGAGTTATTATATGAAGCGTCTTTACTCCGATGTTGTTCAGATAGGTAACGACGGTCGCAATCGACGTTGTCCCGGAATGTGTGAGCACAACTCCGCGATCGTCGCCTTCACCTAAGCGGTATTTCACTCGGTCATCGATTTTGAGATAACTCGAATATACGTACTGGATCAGTGATGAAGTTTGCTGTTTTCTGACAAGCCAGCGTTCAATCTCACATGCGTATTCCGGCTTTGGATCCCAGTGGGACAGGAGCTCAGGCGAATACCCGTTTTCGCACGCGAACTCATCCGCAAGCTCCTCGATGTCATCAAGCCGGGTGACCGCTTCAATGCGGGGTGGCAAGGGGAGCCGATTGCCCGTCCGCATGCAAATAATTCCGAGTTATGTCGTTTTCGACGTCTCCATTGTTAAGTGCGTCCGCTATTTACCATGAAATCACCGGGCGACTTTCATTGAGCTCGATATTGCGCATGTTGCTTCCAATCCAATCGATTGGGAGGTGTCATCGATGTTAGTTACTGCGGCGGTCGTGGAATTTCTTCGTTATTGTGCTGTTGAGCGACAACTCTCAAAACACACTATCGAGGCCTACAGGTTTGACCTTGGTGATTTCATAGGTTTTATCGGTGCGGGCACGACCGCGGATGCCGTCGGTTCTTCTGATCTGGATGCTTACCTAGCAGATATGCTTGAACGCCGCGCGTTGGCGCCCACGACAGTACGTCGGCGTTTTGCATGCTTGAAAATCTTTTGGCGCAAATTGGTAAGTGCTAAACTTGCGCCGGACATCTTTGCGACATGGTCACTGCAGCTTCCCCGAAGAAAGAAATTGCCGCGCGCGCTGTCAAGTTGGGAAGCGCGCGCGTTATTACGAACCGTGCATCACGGTGACCTCCGATTTACGTCACTTGATGCAATGGTATCTGTGGCATTTCGATTGATGGTTGCGACGGGTATTCGCGTTGGAGAGCTTTGCAGATTGCGTGTCATCGATATATCTCCAGACGGTAAGTCACTCCGCATTCATGGCAAGGGATCGCGCGAGCGCGTGTCTTATGTTTCGGATGTACGGCTTCAGAACGACCTTAGGCATCTCATTCAATGGCATCAAACAGGTAAGTCAGCGAATGGAAGTCTTCTCCTTAATCGTCAGCGGCGACCGATGAGTCCCCAGTCTATTCGCATTGCGCTCCGCCACAGGACGACCACAGCCGCGTTCGTACGCAGGATCACCCCGCACATGCTGAGACACACAGCGGCGACACTTCTTATCGAGCAGGGTGTAGATATTCGCTTTGTTCAGCGGTTACTTGGCCATTCAAGCATCGCGACAACGGAAATCTACACCCATGTTTCTGACGAAGCGCTTCGCCGCTCGTTGGAACGAGCGAATATCCTCAGCTTGTTAGTTGCTTGAGGTCTAGTTGGTGTCGCCTGATGCTCGATTCATATTGGCTAGACTTGTCGCTATTCGCAGAACGCGCGGTTGTGGAATGGCGGGCACGAACTGAATAGTTTGCGCGTCACCGAATAGCAAATCGAATCGGCACCGTGACATTTATCGGTTGATGCTAAGGTGGCGCGTCGTTCGCTATACGAACGAAGCGGCCGTCGTCGATCACAGGTCATTGACTATTAACGATGGCCGTTTGAATGTTCGTCACAGCGTAATCGATCTTGTGATTCACAAAAGCCTATGAGCGCGCCTCTATATCCTCTCTACTCGTCGCTTCTGTCACATTCATCCATGCGCTTAGTCTGCAGCGACGGCACTTACGTGCAGTATATGCTTGACTTTGAGAGCGCACTCGCGCGGGCCGAGGCGGAGGTTGGCATTATCCCCTCTAATGCTGCCATCGCCATTACGAAAAGCTGCGTTGCCAAACAGTTCGACATTGCCGGCCTCGCAGACGACGCAGCCCAAAGCGGTAATCCCGCCATTCCTCTGGTGAAGTTGCTGACAGCAAGTGTCGCCAAGGAAAATCCAGAGGCGGCACGCTATGTACACTGGGGTGCAACAAGCCAAGATGTCATCGATACGGCAATGGTATTGCAACTTCGGGCAGGCATCGATGCACTGCTACACGATCTCGACCGCGCCATTGCCGGGTTTGCAGAACTTGCAAGGCAATATCGTAACACGGCCACCGTCGCCCGGACGTTACTCCAACATGCGTTGCCGATGCCATTCGGATTGAAGCTCGCCGAATACGCAGCCGCGTTACATCGTTCACGGTCGAGATCAAAACGACTGCGGGCGGAATGCCTAGTGCTACAATTTGGCGGCGCCGGCGGAACGCTTGCAGCGCTCGGAGATAGCGGACTCAAGGTAGCCAAGCATCTTGCAAAGGAATTGTCACTGCCGCTGCCAGACGCGCCCTGGCACACCCATCGCGATCGTATTGCCGAAGCGGCCTCCGTATTTGCTATCCTATGCGGCACTTGTGGTAAGATCGCGCGCGATATTTCGTTGCTGATGCAGACCGAGGTCGGCGAAGCATTTGAGCCTGTATGCGAAGGACGCGGTGGCTCATCCGCACTTCCGCATAAACGTAATCCTGTTTTGGCAACAGCCGCGATAGCTTGTGCAACGATGGCGCCGAATCTCGCAGCGACGATCTTCGCCGCGCAAGCACATGAACACGAACGTAGCGCCGGGTTGTGGCATGCCGAATGGACGACGTTGCCTGCGTTGATGCTTGTCACATCGGGGGCATTGGCGGCAATAACGGACATCGCTGAGGGTCTTGAGGTCGACGTCGGGCGCATGCGTGCAAATCTCGACAGCACCTACGGACTTGTCATGGCCGAAGCGGCCTCGATGGCGCTCGCGACTAAAATTGGCAAAAGCGAAGCACACAAGCTAGTGGAGGCAGCGAGTCGAAAATCTGTCGAAGCCAAACAACATCTGCGCGACATACTCGAGAAAGATAGTCATGTAACCATTTTAGCCGCAAGCGACCTCGATAAGATTTTCGAGCCGAATTCGTATCAGGGTATTTCGCAGATGCTGATCGACCGTCTGCTCAAATCGTTAGACAGGAATTGAATTTGCGTTCCGACCGCAAATCTGGAGATAGAAAATTTCAATGGGCATAGGCCCCATGGGCACGGATGCCTCAATTTTTCGCCGTTCGCTGCCCAAAACATCTGACTTCGAGCTCAGCTGCGTATTCCTGAAGAACAGGCACGAACTGTTTGATCAGGACCGATCGGCTCACACGAGCCGAGTAGGCGCTGACGCTCATAGCGGCAACAACAGTGTCAGATGCATCGCGGACAGGTACGGCAAGAGACCGCATGCCGAGCTCCAGTTCTTCGTCACTTTCCGCATATCCCTTGTTACGAACGCCGCTGATCTCCTGAAAGATTTCCGAAGGCTTTGTTAGCGTCTTTGGCGTCAGCTGCGGCAGAGTCTTTTTGCCGATGGCTGCCCGTAAGTCGCGATCCACTAACTGACTAAGCAGAACACGCCCAGTCGCCGAGCAATATGCTGGCAGTTTCGCACCCACGCGCACGCCGGTAGATATAATGTTGTTCGCCTCTGCGCGCGCGATGAATGTCACCGAGTCGCCATCTCGAACCGCAAGTGAAATGGACTCGCCTAGCCGATCACGGGCCTTGGCTAGAAACGGAGCGCTCTCTTCAGCCAATCGCTCAACCAAATTGCTGCCCCGGCCGAGGCTTCGCAAGCGTGGAAGGGGTCGGAACTCACGGCCCACACGCTCAACATAGCCAAGGTCTACCAGCGTCAGGAGGCATCGCCGCGCCGCGGCTCGTGTTGCCCCAGAGGCGCGCGCCGCATCTGCTGAGCTCTGTACCCCTCGATTTGACAGCGATTCAATAATAGCGAGGCCCTTAGCAAGACCCCCCATTCCTTCGGAGCGCCGACTGGCTGTCGGTATCGACTTTTTCTTAGCGCGCTTTGCGACCATTTGGACCTTTGTGGGATTTTCGTGTTCGATATACGAACATACCGTGCGCGTCAATGTTCGCTGAAACGAACCTGCGGCGGATCATGTGCGGCGCTCGAAATCGCCGACTCGCTTCTCGCCCCATTATGACAGATTTGAATCTTCCTCGTTCTCCAGCCGAACGGTTTGGGATTGAGCGAGAACAAATCGCGTTTCGGGTCGGTCGTCCGATTGACAATTTTACGACCGGCTGCTTGATTACAAAAATGAATCATATGTTCGAATAACGAACAAAATATTTAAGGCGAACTCTCGAACGTTGCGTTCGAAGTTTGGGAAACGCATTGTGAGGAAGAATGGGGAACAGCACCGTTCATGTCGGAGAGTTTGTGGATTCGCAGCCACTTCACCGTGGCCAACTCATCATCGTGGTGCTTTGCGCCGTCCTGATGCTTATTGATGGTTTTGATACACAAGCAATCAGCTACGCTGCGCCGCTCATTTCCACCGAGTGGTCGTTACCCCGCGAGCAACTCGGCCCCATTTTTTCTTCCGCTCTCGTCGGGCTCATGATCGGTTATCTTGTATTTTCGCCGCTGTCCGATCGTTTCGGTCATCGCCAGATGATGCTCACCAGTACGATAGGATTTTCCGTCTTGACGCTTGCTACGACGTTCGCAACGAATGCGACCGAGCTGATGATCATCCGCCTCGTTACAGGCATCGGTCTTGGCTCGGCGATCCCAAGTGCCGTCGCGCTCACGAGTGAATTTGCACCGAAGCGTTATCGCGCAAGTTTCGTTCTTGCGATTTATTGCGGCTTTTCACTTGGGTTTGTGGTTGCGGGGGCTATCGCCGCGTGGTTTTTGCCTATTTACGGATGGCGTTCCTTGTTCTGGCTTGGTGCGATAGCGCCGCTCATTCTTTGTGTTCTGCTTTATTTCATACTTCCCGAGTCGCTAGATTTTATGGTTCGCCGAAAGAGCGATCCTTCTATGGTCGCGAGCGTGATCAACCGGATTTTCCCCCAGACCAGCGTCAAGATCGATGCAAACTCGCGCTTTGCGGTTGATGAAAGAGAGGGAAGCTCGTCAGTTGCCAATCTATTTCGCGGTGGTCGAATGTTTGGAACAGTTATTCTATGGGCAGTCTTTTTCCTCAATCTTGCGATGTTTTACGCCTTGCAAAGCTGGATGCCGACCATGCTGACGTCGCTAAAATATTCTTTGAATTCCGTTGCCCTAGCGACATCTCTCTCCACGACTGGGGGCATCGTTGTGGCGCTTGTGATCGGGCCAGCGATGGATCGCCTTGGCCCTTACCGCTCGCTTGCCACCCTTTATATGCTCGGTGTGTTCTTTGTTTCGCTCATGGGCGCGGCGCTTGGCCGTCCCGAATGGATTCTTCTGGCGGCCAGCTTTTTTGCCGGAGTTTGCATAAGCGGGGGACAAAAAAGCGTAATTGCGCTGGCAGCGATCTTTTACCCGGGCGCTGTGCGATCGACCGGGGTTGGCTGGGCGCTGGGTATCGGTCGTATAGGCGGTATCGGTGGCCCACTTTTGCTCGGGCTTCTACTTAGCGCGCATTTCGAGCCAGCTCAGGTATTTTACGCTCTTGCTATTCCGATGCTCATCTGCGGCTGCCTTATCGCAGTTCTCGGTTGGCAGGTGTCACGCGGTCAGACCCGTAGCGCAAAGTCTTGAAACATGACGAGTTATTGAGTCCTCCCAGACTTGGACGCCAAGCTTTGGCGTCCATTTTTTTAATCCGGGAACAAATAGAACGGACACGCTTGACAGGGAGTTTAGAAAGCCACCGAGGCGTGTTCGGCGGGCGGTTGATTGCTCATGAGCCTCAGCGTCCTCAAAACTGCAGTCGCTTCAGCTCTGCCCTGTCCCGCAATGTCAAAAGCGCTACCATGCCCGACACTTGAAAAAAGTATGTCGGATCCGATTGAAAGCGCGGATGCGTTTCGGCCGGCGAGGAGTTTAACCGGGATATGACCTTGGTCGTGATAGATGGCCACGAAGCCGTCGATGTCTTTTCGACCAAGGAGCAAGTCGGCACCAATTGGCCCTTCAACCTGCACTCCGCTTTCGCGTAATCTCTTTACGGCAGGCACCGTGATGCGGTCGTCGTCATCGCCAAACAGCCCATTCTCACCGGCGTGCGGATTAATGCCGAAAACCCCGATTCTTGGATTTGCAATTCCAAGTCGCTGTAACGTTGCCGCACACGCGTGGCCCGCGTCCTCAATAAGTTTGGGTGTAAGACGCGCAAGCGCGTTTTGTAGCCGCTCGTGCAATGTGGCATGCAAAATCCTCAAGCCGCCACCGACGAACATCATGAATACGCTATGCTCATCAACTCCGGTCAGACGCGCGATCAGTCCTGGATAGCCGGAAAATGGAATACCCGACGCATTGACTGCTGTTTCATTGTGCGGACAACCAACAATCGCATCCGCATTTTTCGACCGCACGAGCGCGATGGCACTCGCTAAGTAGTCGACCGTAGCTTGACCCGCCGCGGCGCTTACCTCACCCGGCTTGAATCGATCGGGCGGTAAGGAGTTTACGTCGTGAATACGCAAAGCGGCACGCGCTGCGTGAGGTTCATTTTGGTCGATCAACGCTATGCCCGGCGCGTAGCGATCTGCGTAGTGGCAAATGACATGGCGGTCGCCAACGAGAATCACGCTGACACTCTGTTCGGCGGCGAGCTCTCTCGCGGCCTTTACCGCAATCTCAGGACCAATTCCATTGGGGTCGCCGATCGTCAGTGCTATGTTCTTGACGAGTCCGCCCATAGTCCGAGTTCTCCGCTTTCGGTCGATGATTACGCGCGATGGCTATTCCGGCAACGTCGCAGGCATTGCGGTGTCTCCGCTCGAAACAAACGCATCGCTGAAGAAAGAGTCTTTGGGCAGCCTGTTTTGGGCTGCGAAATCACGTTGCGCAGATTCGATCATAATCGGTGCACCACATGCATAAACCTTTAGCCGCGACATGTCTGGATAGTCTTCTTGCACGGCGCGATGAACAAACCCCGTGCGACCTCGCCATTGGGTTGGGGTCGATACAACGGGTGTAAAACTGAACCATTCGTACTGTTGAGCCCATGCGTTTACAAGATTGAGCATATAGAGGTCGCCTTCGACATTAGCGCCCCAATAAAGATGGAGAGGGCGCGACGAACCCAAGCGGATGTTGCTTTCAATTATCGACTTAAACGGTGCGAAGCCGGTGCCGGTCGCAATCAAGATTGCCTGCTGATCGTCGGTATCGCTCAACGAGAATTCGCCATAAGGCAACTCAATGTCCAGGCTGCCGGCCTTAGTAAGATTTGCCAACACTCCTTCCGAGAATTTGCCACCGGGTACGTGACGGATGTGAAGTTCTATTTCGTCGCTTTTCTGCGGCGGGTTTGCCATAGAATAGTTACGAGTATCGCCGTCGCTCAATAGAACGCGCAGATACTGTCCGGCGCGAAAAGTCACGCGACGGCCGATCGGAAGCCTTAACTGGATGATCGCAACCGACGACAATCGCTCGAGCTTCCGTACTTTCACACTGAAGGTCTTCCGCTCGATGAGATCAGTTTTGCGAATGCGTGTCGGACTAATTTCGAGGTTGCTCGTCGGGCGCGCCTGACAGAAAAGCACGCCGGATGCCGGGCCCTTGAAAATTCCATGCCCCCTTACAGTCACCTGTCCGGAAAAAAGTTCGCCCGCGCAAGATGAACAAACACCTTTCCGGCACGAGTAGGGTATCGAATAACCGGCACGTTCGGCTGCATCGAGGACAGTCTCGTCCGATCCGCACTCAAACGCGATGTCCTTGTTCGTTACAGAAATCGAAAAGGTCAACGCGCAGCTCCAACGTAATTTCCAAATGCAACTCTTCCGTAGATGAAAGTCAAAGTGGAAAACCCAGTAGCGTATCAATGTAATTGCTGTCCAAGACAACAATTCGCTTCACCAGCTTTGCATCGTCGGCTGTCACTCGGTAGCGATCGATATACCGCCCCGTCGCAAACAAATCGGTCGGGCCCTCACGGGTAATGCGAGCCACCATGAAGGAGGTCTCGGAGTCGAGCTCATCGCCTTCCACGTCCGTCACGTGCGGTTGACTCAGAAGATGCCGATACGAATGACGTTCGTACACGTTCGCTTCCAACAGCGACAAGATGCGGTCGCGCAACATGTTCTTGCTGTCAAGCCATATCAACCCAGCTTCGAGATTCGCAGCATAATTGTCAGCTGTCGTTACTTTGTAAAAGCAGTCATCGACAAAGAAGTCTGGCCACGACGTGGAATTGCCGTCGTCAATCTCCCGGGCGTACCGCGTCTGGACCATCGATATCAGCGTGACAAGGCGATGACGCTCACTTAGCTCGATCATACTCCCATCCTCGTTCGGTATTCCCGCCAAAAGCCCCGAATGGAAGCTTCAGTGATGCGATCATCGCCACTTTTGGTCGAGTAACCACCCATCGCGAGGACTGCTTCTTCATCTGGTGATCCCGCCGTTCCACGCTGAACGAAGCCGCCGATGCAGCCGTCTTCCATCGACACATAACCTCCAGGCCCAACGAGATTGGACTGCTTCAGACGCGCTTTGCGCTGTTCGGGTGTATCTTCCTCAAACCCGAAATAGACCCACTTAAGATGCATACTGTCGATGCCGCGAGGCAAAATGGTACGAACCGCAAGGGCGTTTTGAATTTGCTGCAGTACGAAGTTTGGGAATACCGACAAAATTTGCAGCGTTATATCGTCGTTGAATTCTTTGAAATTGCCGAGCAACGACATATCCGACAACTTTAGATCGGATTGGGAACGAATCTTTTGATCCGAATAGACGTCCTTTCCTTTTGCCGCTTCGGATTCTCGGTCAACAGCCGAATAACTGACATGCGAGCCACCGTTCTCATTGACGATGATCCCGCCGCGCTGTGACAGCCGGTTCAATTCGAATGTGGTGAAGAAGGTATGCAGAATACTAGCATGGTAGCTGTCTTTAGTATTCTCAACGTACAGTTTCCAGTTGTTCGGCAAAACCTGTGTAAATCTGCCAAGTACCACTGGAGTGCGGCCATCCATGACCCGCGCAATTCGGCCGACAATTTCCGGACCGAGATAATCTTCGATGTCATCAACGTTTTCATCAAAGCTGCCAAATACCAAACCGTAAAGCACCGTAACGCGAAGCTTGCGTGGGCCTTGATCCGACATACAGAAATCCTTGGCGATACCCCCCTTGCCGCCGATGCCGTCCTTAAATGCAACACCAATAAGGTCGCCTTGCAGATTGTGGCTCCATGCATGGTAGACACAGGTGAAGTCTTTCACATTGCCGCGATCTTCGAGCGCCAGCAACGATCCGCGATGAGCGCATCGGTTTTCGAAAGCATAGATCTCGTTGTCTCGATCGCGCGTTACAATCACAGGAATTTCACCGACCTGGACCGCGACGAAATCTCCCGCAACTTTTAGTTCTGCGGCGAGGCAAAGGAAATTCCATGTGGGTCCGTTAAACAGAAGCTGCTTCTCCTGTTCATGGAGCGATTTGTCACGAAATACCCAATACGGCACGCGGCGTACCTCGTCTGCCTTAGGCCATTCGCGAGGGTGTTCGACGTCAAAACGTGCATGTTCGTTCATGTGCGGGTCCTCACCAAATGTGCGTTATTCGAACATCGGTCGTTATTCGGATTGTGTTTACAAACGCTATTTTATAGTGTCAAGGTTTGCAGCCTCTGCTTTGTGACGTTGAGGCAACGCAACAAGTCAACGGTTGAATTTTCGCGTTGCAAAATTTGGCTCTGGCCGGCGCGCATTGGGGCGTTCGAAATGAAAGAAATGAAAATTGTATTTCTATCTGGAAGTAGCCATGTGGGATCTGCCAACTGGAAGTTGGCATCAGCGGCGGCGTCGATTGCAAAAGAAGCCTTCGGCGATCGTGTCGATCTGATCGTACTCGACCTAATGGAATATGATCTTCCCCGCTTCGAAGCGGTTGCACCGAACGAGTATCCCGTCGACGTCATGCGGCTCAAATCCTTGCTAGAGCATGCAAACGGGATATTCGTTAGTTCCGATGAGTATACGGGCGCGTATTCAACGATCTTTAGAAATGCAGTGCGCTGGCTGCGTGCGATCGACGCCGATCAACGCACGCCATTTGACGGAGCGCGTGTTGCGCTTTGTGGGACTTCCGGCCGAGGAGCCGGAGGACTGCGCGGACAGCCGGCATTGCAACAATTCTTTCTTGAGTTAGGTGCGGAAATCGTCGTCTCCCAGCAGCTCGAGCAAGGAACGCTCGATAGTCCCTTCACTAAGGATGGAACTTTGGTACCTAAGTTGCGCAAGCAATTGCTTGAGGGTTGCCTGACGACACTCTGCGAAAGGCAAGCGCGTCCCTAGTTTATGTGCACGGAATGAAGGAACTTTTGAATCATGGTAGTGACATATTCGACTAAAAGCCTTTCGACGAATCCACCACGTCTTTTTCCTGCATATCAGAGCAGCGTCAAGCGAGCGCCGCAGAAGCCGCTTATCTTGATCCCCAAAACGCCTATTGATTTATCTGGTCCGGTTTTCGGGCAAGATGCTGTGCGTCCAAATGATAACAATTTGACTGTGCAACATGCAGCCGAGCCGCTCGGTGAGCGAATTATCGTGCATGGGCATATCCGCGACGAGGAGGGCAGGGGCGTACCGCACGCACTCATTGAAATTTGGCAAGCCAACGCATGTGGCCGTTATGTGCATATTAACGATCGGCACCCCGCGCCGCTGGATCCCAATTTCACGGGCGCAGGTCGTACGCTCAGCGATGTTTCGGGTTACTATCGGTTCGTAACAATAAGGCCCGGTGCCTACCCATGGGGAAATCACCATAACGCTTGGCGACCGGCACATATCCATTTTTCAATTTTTGGATTGGCGTTTGCTTCGCGCCTAGTGACGCAAATGTACTTCCCAAGCGATCCCCTTCTCGAATTCGATCCAATCTACAATTCGATTCCTAATCTTAAAGCACGCAGTCGCTTGGTTTCGAGCTTTGATCTCGAAAGCACTGAGCCAAGCTGGGCGCTGGCCTATCGCTTTGACATCGTACTGCGGGGCCGTGATGCAACTCCGATGGAGACATAACAATGTTGACGATTACACCATCACAAACAGTCGGCCCGTATTTTGCCTACGGTTTGATGCCGGACGGACGCTATAATTGGAATAATGTTGCCAGTAGCGATCTCGTTACATCTGATCTTGCCGATCAAACAATAATCATCGCGGGCACCCTCTTTGACGGAGATGGTGTCCCCATTGAAGATGGTATGCTTGAGATTTGGCAGCCCGATGCGCAGGGCAGACTCCCGAATGCCGGCCAACTTCCCAATAGAAAATTCACAGGGTTTGGCCGATGTGCAACGAGTCCACAGGGTGAGTTCGCATTTCAGACCATCAAGCCGGGCGTTATACACGACCCATTTCTTGGTGATCAGGCGCCTCATATCCTGCTAGCGGTGTTTGCGCGTGGCATGTTGGTTCACGCGTTCACGCGCGTGTATTTCTATGACGAGAAGGCGAATGCTTCAGATCCCATCTTACAGCTCGTCCCAACGGAACGCCGCTCGTCTCTTATCGCCGTTCGCCAGGACGATGAAAGATATCGTTTCGATATTCATCTTCAGGGCGAACGAGAAACGGTCTTTTTTGAAATTTGAGCGATTTACGGCGAGCATAGAATGGACAGCAATGGGGTCGTCATCGTTGGAGCCTCTCAAGCCGGCTTCCAAGTAGCATGTTCTTTGCGAAGCGGCGGTTATGCTGGCCCTGTCGTGCTGCTTGGCGCGGAGTCTCATGCCCCCTATCAACGTCCGCCATTGTCAAAGACGTTTCTAAAGAATGACAACAAGATAAGCGATCTGCCTTTTAGGCCAGCCGCCTTCTACACTGACCAAAATATAGAATTTGTCGGATCGAGCGTTGTTTCTGATATCGATCTTCGTAATCGCATAGCGATCACGAGCACAGGTTCAAATTTTGCGTTCGATCACCTTGTTCTTACGACGGGAGCCCGTGCTCGCAGACTAGCCATCCCGGGGGGAAGCCTTGATGGCGCCGTCTCGTTGCGAAGCTTAGATGACGCGATTGCACTTCAAACGCGTCTGGCGACTGCCGAGAATGTTGTGATTGTCGGTGGTGGATTCGTCGGACTGGAAGTCGGTATTACCATTGCATCGCTGGGACCACGGGTGACATTGCTAGAAGAAAGTGGGCGGCTCATGGGGCGAGCCGTTGCGCCGGAAACATCTGCGTTTTTCTTACGCGCTCATCGAGAAAAAGGCGTTACGATCCTTCTGAATGCCAGGGCTTCGTCTATCGACTACCGTGAAGGTCGGGTCATTTCTGTTAAGACTGCGGAAGGTCAAAGCATTCCTGCTGACTTGGTCGTAGTCGGCATTGGCGCCGAGCCGCGACAAGAATTGGCTGAAGCTATGGGGTTGGTCACCAATCGTGGAATCGTGGTGGACGACTGCGGTCGCGCGTCTGTGCCGGGAGTGTATGCTGCAGGGGATAACGCGCGACATCCCCATCCCTATGGCGTGTCGGATTTGTCGCTGATCGAATCCGTTCAAAATGCAGTCGATCAGGCGAAATCTGTAGCGAGCGCAATCTTAGGTCAAACGGTCCCGCATTGCAGTGTCCCTTGGTTCTGGTCGGACCAAGGAGACATCAAACTTCAAATTGCGGGTGTATGCGGATCAAATGATGACGTCGTCGTGCGCGGAAATCCGGAGGAAGGGCGCTTCTCGGCACTGCATTTCAGGCAAGGGCGCCTCGTGGCAGTTGACAGCGTAAACTCGCCCGCCGATCACATCGCCGCTCGCAAGCTGATCGCTCAACACGTTCAAATAGCGCCTGCTGCGCTTGCAGATGCCCAGCGGCCGCTTAAGAGCTTTTTATAACGGCCAATTGCCGGTGCCGAGTGTAGACCCTTGAGCTCGGCGGTTATCATGGGTCGTAACGGCCAATCGCGCCTTGCGGATTTTCGTGCCGCTGCAGCACCGTTCCGAGGGGCTGCGGCGTTGTTCGTGGGCTATATTGTCGCAGCAACGTGAGCCCATACACCTCGATGTGTTTCTCATGTGGCAACGCCCCGGAAGTCTTGTGCCCGAATTTTTTAGGTTTCCGAGCATTTGACGTTTTCCGCGTGGTGGCTGCCGTTGACTCAAAAATAGCCAGTCGGTAAATCAGATACATATAACGTCCAACGTTCGCATAGCGAACGAATGCTAAGACGAGCGATTAGCCGGTGAATTGGCTCTTACGCACGCGGGCGCGTAGAATGGGAACGCGATGGAGAAAACGATGTCGCAAACTAATGCCGAAGAAATCGGGCGAGCGCACAGGCGCGTCGCGCCGCCAAGTGTTCCAGTCGTCACGTTCGACCCGTATTCCGATGAAGTGATGTCCGATCCATATCCGTACTATCAAGAGATGCGAGAGGCGGGCCCTCTCGTGTGGATAGAAAAATACGAAACCTATGCTGTAGGGAGTTACAATTCTGTTACGCGCGTCCTCACAGATCACGATGCGTTTTGCTCGAGTGCCGGCGTGGGTCTCACCAATTTTCATACTGAGCCGCCATGGCGCAAACCAAGCATCATTCTCGAGGTTGACCCGCCCAACCATTCGCGAACCCGAAAGGTATTCTCCCGAATTCTATCGCCGCGATCATTGAACAAACTGCGTGAGCGGTTCGAGCAAGAAGCACAAGCGATGATATCGGGGCTGATAGAAAAAAATTCTTGCGATGGCGTTCATGATCTCGCCGAAGCCTATCCTTTGAAAGTTTTCGCTGACGCCGTGGGTCTGCCGTCGGACGGCCGCGAACATCTGCTGCCCTACGGCGATATGGTATTTAACGCGTTTGGGCCGCAGAACGAGCGTTTTCGCCAGTGTCTTGCAAAACTTGGTCCTTCGATTGAGTGGATCAACGAAGTGTGTCAGCGTAAGAATTTGCGCGAAGACAGCTTTGGCGCTGAACTTTACGCAGCCGCCGATGCGGGCGAAATCACTCACGAGGAAGCCGGCCTGCTTGTGCGTACGATGCTTTCGGCCGGCCTTGATACGACCATCTTCACCATTGGAAATGCTCTTGCGTGTTTTGCACGCTATCCGGAGCAGTGGGCAATTGTCCGCGATGATCCCTCGATCGCGCGCCAAGCCATCGAAGAAGTGCTTCGGTATGAGAGCACGTTTCATTCATTTTATCGTACCACCACGCGGCCATTGAATCTCGAAGGCGTCGAGCTCGACAAGAATCAAAAGGTTCTAGTCGTCGTCGCGTCGGCGAACCGTGACACGAACCATTGGGCATCTGCAGACACGTTCAGTGTCGAGCGTAAGCCTGCGGCCAATGTCGCTTTTGGAACCGGCATCCACGGATGTGCGGGACAGATGATCGCCCGAATGGAAGCGGAAATCGTCGTGAAGGCGTTGGCAGCACAGGTCGAACGCTTCGAGATGCTCGGGGAGCCAAAGTTGCATTTCAACAACACCGTTCGTGGCTATTCCTCACTACCGCTTCGATTTGTTTCGAAAGCGAAGAAAAAGGGAAATTAATGCCGACGATCGTTTACGTCGAGCCGGACGGGCAACGCAAAACCATTCGCGTCGATCCGGGAGCAAATGTGATGCGTACGGCGGTCAGCCAGGGAATTTCAGGAATTGTCGCGGAGTGTGGTGGAGCTGCCATGTGCGCGACCTGCCACGTCTATGTCGAAAGCGAGAGTGCTGATCACCTGCCTCCGATGGGTGATATCGAGGATGAGATGCTGGAAAGCGCCACAGCCGAGCGATTGGAAAACAGTCGCTTGAGTTGCCAGATCAACGTAACGGAAGAAATGGGTACTGTTGTCGTGCGAATTCCTGAGCGGCAATCCTGATTCGTTTTCTGCTGATCGATTGATGCGTAATTCTGCAGCCTCGTTAAGGAGAATTGTATGGCTGAAAGTAAAAAATATGATCGCGTCGCGATCGTGACCGGAGGGGCAAGCGGAATCGGCTTTGTCCTTGCGCGCGCGATGGCCGAGAATCGCTACGCGGTTGTGATTGCCGATATGCAGAATGCAGAAAGTTCCGCTGAGAAGCTCCGTCGTGATGGGCTCAGCGCCGTCGGAGTCAAGGCGGATGTTACGAGCGTCGAAGACACGACAAACATGGTCGAGTTTGCGGTCAAAACCTTTGGCGGCCTCGACGTCCTCGTCAACAACGCCGGCATTTTCACGTCGTTGACACTGAAGCCGTTCGATCAAATATCGCCCGCTGAATGGATGAAAGTTATGGAGGTGAACACGCTGGGTCCGTTTCTATGCGTCAAAGCCGCTGTGCCATCGATGCGAGCGCGAGGCGCGGGGCGGGTCGTGAATATAGCTTCCACCTCGCAGCTGAAGGGAGCGCCCTATATGCTTCATTACACCTCCAGCAAGGGGGCTGTGGTTGCATTCACGCGCTCGCTGGCGCGCGAACTTGGAAGCGACGGGATCACGGTGAATTCGATCGCACCGGGATTTACATTGAGCGACGGGGTGCTCGCTACCGGAATGGAAGAGAAGATGGGGGACGTCGTCAGGCGAACAAGTCGTTCGATTCAACGTGACCAGGTGCCAGCGGATTTAGTGGGTGCGTTGCTGTTTTTCTCGGGTCATGGTTCGGCGTTCATCACGGGGCAAACCTTGGCTGTCGACGGCGGGAGTGTATTCCTGTGAACGTTATCCAGTCGGCACCCTATTCCGCGTTGTCGATGTATATTGGAGGCGAGTTCGTTTCCGAAAACGGCCGTAAGACGGAGCCCGTTTTCAATCCGGCAGATGATACCGTTCTTGGGAATCTACCGCATGCCACCACACAAGATCTTGACCGTGCGCTTGATGCGGCATCACGGGCTTTCGATAAATGGCGGTGGACATCTCCGCTCGAACGTAGCCGTATTCTCAGACGGGTCGCGGAGCTAATTCGGGAGCGGGCCAATGTCATAGCCCGCGATCTCACGCGCGATCAGGGCAAACCTCTCTCCGAATCCGTAAACGAAGTCTACTCGGCTGCCGATCACGCGGAGTGGCATGCCGAAGAAGGCCGCCGCATTTATGGCCGGGTTATCCCTTCTCGCAGTCCCAGCGTCCGTCAAGCAGTGGTCAGGCAACCCGTCGGCGTCTGTGTCGCCTTTGCACCATGGAATTTTCCGTTCAATCAAACCTTGCGAAAGATATCAGCCGCACTTGCTGCAGGATGCACGCTCGTCATTAAGCCGGCGGAGGACGCACCAAGCGCCGCGGTCGCTCTTGCCAAATTGTTTCACGAGGCCGGTCTTCCCCATGGTTGTCTTAATATTGTGTGGGGTGTTCCTGCGGAGATTTCCGACTATCTAATCCGCTCGCCAATTGTACGAAAAATATCGTTTACAGGATCGATACCTGTCGGAAAGCAGCTTGCTGCTTTGGCCGGAGCGCATATGAAGCGCGTCACGATGGAACTGGGCGGGCATTCACCGGTCATTGTTTTTGGTGACGCCGATGTAGGACGGGCCGCGGCACTGCTCGCGAAGCTAAAGGCTTTGAATGCAGGTCAGGTCTGTATGGCACCCAGCCGGTTTTATGTCCACAAAACCATATTGGACGAATTCACCGAAGCCTTTACGAAAGCATTTTCCACCCAAGTTTTGGGTGATGGCCTCGATCAGACGACGACGATGGGACCGCTGGCTCACAAGCGCCGCGTTGATGCGATGGAATTGCTTGTCGCAGATGCTCGGAATCGCGGTGCCAGTATCGTGACGGGCGGTGAGAAACTGCCTCGCTCAGGAAATTTTTTCCCACCAACCGTGCTCTTCGAGGCGACAGATGATTCCAAAGTGATGCGAGATGAGCCTTTCGGGCCAATTGCACCTATTGCATCGTTCAGTGACGTCGACGAAGTCGTGTCACGGGCCAACGCTCTGCCTTACGGTCTCGCCTCGTACATCTTTACGCGCTCGCTGCAGACTTCGCATTACGTCTCGGCACGCCTGGAAGCCGGCATGGTCAGTGTCAATCATTTCGGTATCGCCCTTCCGGAAACGCCGCTTGGCGGCGTCAAGGACAGTGGTATTGGCAGCGAAGGTGGAAGTGAAACGTTTGACGCCTATGTGACGACGAAATTCATTTCGGAAGAGACGGCTTAAGGTACGGCATCTACAATTTTTGCGTTGGCATGAGCATCCAACGCGAGCGCAATCTTTTGCCCGTTTTCGATACCTGCGTCGAAACGACGCTTTCGCCGTACGGCGAGGTTGCAGTGAAATATCCCGGCTGAGATTTAACTGCCGGCCGCAAAGGTTTGCTGCGCTCAAGAAAAACATTCGCTGGGTGTTATTTGCAGTGATCCCGCCAGCTTTTGCTGTACTCAAAATCCGCAGTGCATGGCGTCGTACGTCGACTGTTTCATCGGCCATCGAACTCTTTGGATCAAAGCCGACCTCCATCCGACAGCTCGCTTGACAGCGATAGCAATTCTGGCTCTATGTTAAATAAAACAATCATATGTTCGATATACGAACAATATCTGGGGAAACAATTTGGCTTGCAGATCGTCCTTCCAACGTTGCGGCAGTCTGTATCTTGTGTGTTTCGCCCCGCTAAGCCTGATGTTTTTCTGAACGTGGGAAGTTTATGCAGTTTGTTGTCAACGTCGCAGTTCTGGCAGCGATCTATGCTTTGATCGCGAGCGGTTATGTTCTCATTTACCGCGCAAGTCGCGTGCTCAATCTGGCGCACGGCGAGCTCATGATGCTCGGCAGCTATCTTTTAATCGCCGTCGCGTCTGGTGTTTCAGCATCACCCGCTATTGCGCTTGCGGGCGCAGTGTTGCTCAGCGCGCTTGTCGGCTTTCTGGTCTATGTCGCTCTGATCCAGAGAATGAAAGGGCAGGCAGTGCTGGCCGCAGTGCTGGCAACCATCGCGCTCGGTATCATGTTGCGTGGTCTCGTGATCCTGATCTGGACGACGCAGCAACAATACCCTGCAAGAATGATCGGCCTTTCCAACGGCACGATCGAGATTCTTGCGAATGCACGGATCTCGACATTTTCCTTGGCGCTGATTGTCGTCACGATCCTGATTTACGTTGCGCTTTTCGCCGGTCTGTATCTGACAAAGTGGGGAATCCGAACGCGCGCGGTCGGTCAGAACCCGCTTCTTGCTGCTCAGCGCGGCATCAACCTCAATGCAATTTATGCGCTGACCTGGGGACTTTCGACCTTCACCGGAGCGGCAGCCGGGATCTTGATCTCGCTTGATTCCGGCCTCGATAGCACCATGACCCTGATCGGTCTCAAGGCCTTTCCTGCGGCGTTGGTGGGCGGTCTCGATAGCCTTGTCGGCGCTCTCATTGGATCGCTCATCATTGCGGCGATTGAAGTCTTCTTGATTCAGGTCGGCGATCCGTTGCTATCCGATGTGGTCCCATTCCTTGTACTGATCGTTGTTCTCGCGGTACGGCCTTGGGGACTTTTGGGTACACGAGAGGCGCTCGACCGTGTCTGACCTCTCGGCTCCAGCCATGCGTAGCGATTTGAGATGGATTCGCGGCACCTTTCTTTTTGGCGTCGCGGTTCTGTTCCCGCTATTCGCAACGCCGTTCCAGATCGATCTTGCGTCTCAAGTTCTTCTCGCATGCATCGGATCACTTTCCCTTATGATCCTTACCGGATTTGCAGGTCAGGTTTCACTGGGTCATGCAGGATTGATCGCAGCGGGAGCGTTTACAACAGGAATTCTGACCAAGGAATTTCATGTTCCGGTTTTTTTGACGGTTCCTGCCGCAGCCTTGATGGGAATGATGCTTGGGTTGGTCTTTGGTTTGCCAAGCCTGCGTTTGCGCGGTCTTTATCTCGCTGTCAGCACGCTAGCGCTTCATTTCGTCATCATCTACCTCGGCGGCGAGTATGAGACGAAACGTGGATTCTCGACCGGCATTTTGATCGAACCGCCATCGATCTTCGGATATCGCCTAACCGACGGTCGTGGATGGTACATCCTGTTTTTGCTCGCGGCACTCGCCGTATTTTGGTTGTTGAAGAATCTCCTGCGCGGTCGGACCGGGCGAGCTTGGGGCGCAATGCAGGTCAATGAAGCCGTTGCTACCGCGCTCGGCATCAACGTGCCACGCGCCAAATTGATGGCGTTTGCAATCTCCTCGGCAATCACTGCGGTCGCCGGTGCGCTCTTCGCGTCTTATCGCGGCTTTGTATCAGTCGATGCATTTCCATTGATGCTCTCGGTTCAATACGTCGCAATGATCATTGTCGGCGGAATGGGCTCGCTGTGGGGAGCAATCCTAGGCGCGGCGTTTCTTACGATCATGCCTTACGTTGTTGAGGCGCTCGTCATGCTTCTTCCAGGTGCGAGCAGCCACGCCAATCAGATCTCTGCGATTAACTACACAGTGTTCGGTCTGATCATGATCGTGTTTCTGGTGCTTGAACCAGGAGGTCTGGTGGCGATCGGAGCACGGATTCGCGATTTGCTTCAAACCGCGCGCTTTCGGGTGCGGCCATTGCAGAGAGTGCCATGAAAACCGGCGGCTCGGTCATTCTCTCGATCGAAAACATCGAAGTGATCTATCAGCGCGCGATAACCGCGCTTCATTCTGTATCGCTTAAAGTTGCGGAGGGTCAAATTACAGCGCTTTTGGGAGCTAACGGCGCTGGAAAGACAACGACGTTGCGCGCTATTTCGGGATTCATTGGGTTGGACAATGCGCGCGTATCGAGAGGCAATATCACTTATCGCGGTTGCTCCATTGCAAACTGGCGGCCGGATCAAGTGGCCAGGCTCGGGGTTCGCCTTGTTCCAGAACGCGAAAAAGTTTTCCCAAGTCTTACCGTACGGGAAAACCTCGAGGCGGTTGCCTCGCACGGCATTTCGAGGGCGCGGCAATCCGAATTGGTCGGCCTGGTATTCGATACTTTTCCGCGCCTCGTTACCCATTCGCGCAAATCTGCTGGTCTGTTGTCGGGCGGTGAACGGCAGATGCTCGCAATCGGTGCTGCGATTGTTTCCGCGCCACAATTGTTGCTGGTTGACGAGCTTTCGCTCGGACTTGCTCCGGTTATCGTTGAAGAAATCGCAGCGCGTCTCGTTGCATTGCGCAAAGAGATTAACTTGACGATTTTGTTGGTCGAGCAAAGCGCGAGTGTCGCGCTTAAGATCGCCGATTACGCATATGTCCTTGAAAATGGCCGCGTGAGCATCGCAGGCCCGGCAAGCGATCTCAGGCAAGATCCATCGGTGCAGAACGCTTATCTCGGGCAAGGACCATCGGGCGCTGAGCGCCGTAATTATCGGAAGATCGCAATCGCTCGCGGCGCGCTGATTGGCGAGGGGTCAGAGGCATGATCCCATCTGTTCATATGCTCGATACAAAAGTCGGAGTGATCAACGACGCAGTACTCTCCGTCGAGAATGTCGTCCTTGCTTTTGGGGGCCTAACGGTTCTCAACGGCATCTCCCTGCGTTTACAGGTCGGCGAACTTCTCGCTTTGATCGGTCCGAACGGAGCGGGAAAAACCAGTGTATTGAATTGCATTAGCGGTCTTTACAGACCGTCTTCAGGACGCATCCTGCTAGGCGAGACAAACATCACCGGCTTCAAGCCCGATCGTGTGGCTAAGCTCGGCGTCTGTCGCACATTTCAACATGGGGAATTGTTCCCCCAAATGAGTGTGATGGACAATCTGTTGACAGCGCGACATGCGCGTATACGCACCGATGCGCTTGCCGAGGCGTTTCGCACCCGCGCCGTACGAGGCGAGGAGGAACGGCATCGCGCGTACGTCGAAAGCGTTCTGAAGTTTGTCGAGCTCGAGCGCTACCGAAATTCAATCGCTGGCGATCTTTCTTTTGGTCAACAAAAGGTTGTCGGATTCGCAAGGGCTCTGGCAGCCGAGCCGACCGTCCTTTTGCTTGATGAACCTTCTGCAGGATTGTCGCGCGACGACCGAGAAGGTCTCGCTTATCTGATCCTCAAAAGCAAATCGTTACTTGGATTGCCGATGATCTGGATCGAGCACGACATGGAAATGGTCTCCGATCTCGCTGACCGAATTCATGTCCTCGACTATGGCCGTTCTCTGGCTGACGGAGAACCTCAAGCAGTGCTTGGAAATCGCGAGGTCATCAAGGCGTATCTCGGAGAATCATGACGTGAGAGCAAGTGGTTGAACGCCTGATGACCACGCAAGGAAGCAACGAATGTCACAACGATCCAGAGGAGGAGAAAAAATGCGGAAGATTTCATTGACGATTATTGCGGTCGGACTAACTCTGTTGGCTGCTCCGGTCCATGCGCAAGAAACCTACGTTGTCGGTATGAGTGCAGCGCTTACCGGTCCGGGTGCGAGCACGGTGGCGGGGGCCGCGGAAGGTGCGAGACTTTACATTGAACGACTTAACAAGGCGGGAGGCGTGAATGGACGGTCCATAACGCTGATCGTGCAAGACGACCAAGGAGAGCCTTCCAAAGCGGCGGCGAATGCAAAAAAGCTTTTGACCCAGGATAATGTCTCGCTACTCATTAATACGAGCTTGTCGTCGACGTTTGCACCGATGATTGCCGAAGCGCAGCGCGCTGGTGTGCCACTTCTGTTTGCAGGTTCGGTCTGTCCACCGGAGGTCTATCCGCCGGCAAACGAATTTCTGTTCTGCACGACATCTTTCTCGGCGGCGCACGATGCGCGAGCCACAATCGATTTTATCAAGCAAAAATCCGGCAGCAACATCAATATTGGTCTTGCTGCAATGGCAATCCCCGTATCGCGACTTGGAATTGACGCTGCCGAGAAATTCTCGGCGGAAGCAGGGATGAAATTGATCGCCAAGGAAAACATCCCCCCAGCGACCGCAGACTACACGCCATTCGCGACGAAGATCATGGAAGGAAATCCGGATTGGGTCTATTGCTGGGCGCCTTGGGTAACTGAAATCAAGACGTTTGGTGCTTTGCGCAAGCTCGGGTGGAAGGGCGGCTATGCCCTAAACGTTCTTCCGGAAACCGAGGGTGAGTTGGTCCAGATTAAGGACAGCGAGCTCTATGCAATGGGAACCAACGCGATGTTTTTCGAGAATCTTCCGGTTCAGAAAGAGATTGCGAAGGCGGCCCAAGACGCCGCATCAACCTATAAACCAGAACAGATGTCCGACGGGTGGATCGGAGGAACGACAATTGAAACCGCTCTGAAAGCGGCAGGATGGCCAGTAACGCCCACAAAAATAAAAGAGGCGATGTCCACGCTGACGATTGATACAAAAGGGCTTCGGGGTGGTCCGATCGAGTGGACCAAAGACAATCACTTTCGTACCAAGCAATACTATCGCGTCTATCGTTGGAGTTCTGCGAAGAACGCGATTGAAGTAGCACAGGATTGGAAAGACTATATTGTTAAATGACATTTGGCAGGAATCTCGGGGCAGGGCGGTCTATGGCCGTGGGCCCCGAGATTCACTTTGTTGAAACCGCAGCTGACCTTGATCCCAAAAGGCTATGATCTAGCTTTTTTGTGTGGATCGGATCGGAGCACGGCTACGATTTGCTTAGTCACGATCAATGCCGGACCGAGCCTAGCCGCTTAAGGCGGTCACTGGAAATGGTCGGTTTGCGCTCCAGTTGTTTCCCAAGCCCGAACATGCCGTGCTGCCGGCGTTCTTCTCCAATCTGCTTCCAGACGACAAGTTGGTTGAGGCCTTGCGCTAACGCGCTGAATCAAAATCCAAATCAGTTTCGATCAAGACTCGCATAATGAGCGGTTATGGAATTAGGGCCGCGGTGTTTTACCGATAGTCGTGATCTCGCTTTTTGCCCTTTCCAGAAAAATCTCCGCATACAGGAAACTTTCAATCAATCCTCACCTGCAATGTGCTTGCGGCGAATGCGCCCAATAATCCACCAGATCGCCAGTGCAGCGATTGGAACAAATGCTGCGGTTACGATGCTGGGCTCTATCGTTATGGCGCGGCTGTCATGACCGGCTTTGACGATGTAGCCGAAAAGACTCACGACATAATAGGTGATCGCTGCAACTGACAGTCCTTCGACCGTCGTCTGAAGACGAAGCTGAAGACGGGTTCGCGCGTTCATTGATTTCAGAAGCTGTTGATTTTGCTGCTCTAGCTCGACATCGACGCGCGTTCGCAGCAGGTTCGCGGCTCGTGCGAGCTTCAGCGATAGACTAGACTGTCGCTGCTCGATTGTGACACACGTCCGCAGCGCAGGCTTCATACGCCGCGCGAGAAATGACGACCATGTTGGCCAGCCGCCGATCTTGCGTTCACCGATCGTTTGGAGACGCTGCGTCACAATCTCCTCGTAGGCGCGGCTGGCGCCGAATCGGAAGACGCTGGCCGCCGCACCCGCTTCGACCTCGGCTGCCAACGCCGTCAATTCATCAAGTAATCGATGATTGCTATCGAGGTCGTTCGCTTTCTGGATCTTACTGGTGACTTCGACCAGCCGTCGTTCGCAGGCGCCGACTGAAGGGCTGAGCCGCTGTGCTTCAGGAAGTCCGAGCAACGCCAAGGTACGATAGGTCTCAATCTCGATGATGCGCTGAACCAAGGCGCCGGCTCGCTCTTGGAGCATTCCGCGATCTAGAACGAGAATGCGCACAAACCCGTGAGGATCGAGTTGGAAATCGGTGGCATAGACTGCCGAACCGTCGGAATTCTCAGCTAGCGCAAGGCTTGTCTTGTCAAAGAGTTTTTCCGCCGCCGTGCGTTCTCCATCTTCCGCAAGGAGATGAAGGTCGATCGCGACAAGAAGTGGGCCCGGTTGTGGGATCATTTGCATTTGTGATGCGATGGTCGCCGCATTCGGAGAAAACGGAATTTCGTTCGGGCCGGATGGCATTTCCCATGTATAGGTCGTGAATTCGGAATGCTGTTCCCAGCGAAGAGCGGTAGTCCCAAATATCGCACGGCGATGCTTCTCCGACGGATCGGGCCGCTGCAAAGAGCGCTTGGCGTAGAATTCATCGAGATTGGTACGATCAATCTGCGCGCGTGCGCCCGACGTGTCGAACGCGAAATGAAGAACACGTGCCGGAACGGTAATCGCGGTGAACGGCCGCGCGTGTACTTCGCTCAGAATGGTCGAGCGGAGTAGATGCGGAATAAGTTTAGCCGCCTCGCTTTCACCAATCGATACATATGAAAACATTTAATGGTCTCTTGTCAGTTTGGAGATACTCATTAAATGAACTGACTCGGGCAGCGTAGGTGTATTCTGATGATCGCGAGCGCCGTTACCTACGGTGATGATTGTGTTTGACTTTGGATGCATTTTTTTTCGACTCGGTAGGAATCATGACTAAGCGGCCGTAGTGCACGCCGCGCTCCGAAATGATGTGATTGGCAAAGTGCTGCACATCCTTACCGGCTCCTTTGAGCGCAGTCACTTCCATACAGCTGTCATCATCGAGATGCACATGCAAGGTTGCCAATGAGAGGTCGTGGTGGCCGTGGTAATTTTCGACGAGGCGTCTTGATAAGTTCCGCGCCGCGTGATCGTAGACGTAGACCAGCGCCGCGATGCAATCGCTGGACTGTCCTGATTTCTGCACCGCTTGCTGCATACCAGCGCGCGTGAAATCGCGAATGGCTTCCGACCGGTTCTGATACCCGTGTTCGGCAATCATGCGATCGAGATCCTTCATTAGATCGTCATCGAGCGTAATCGTGATGCGTTGCATTGGAAACCTACTTTTCAATTGTGGACACGCTGGATTGTAAATCTGCTTTGCTATGAGCGTATGATAATTTTATTGAAATATCATATATGAAGCGATAACCCTTTAGTGGCCGTTGTAAACCGATTATAGGCGTGAATATGCCTACAAATAAGCTGCGTGCTTTTCTTTCGAATATATTTTTGGTGTTTGTTGCGGAATCTGTTTTTGTTTTGGCGTCGGCAGTTGCTAAAATAGGTACGGAGATCAAGCTACGTCGATCTCGGCTTATTCGAAATTCCGCGGTTCGAAAGACGGCGACTTGGTCGGTTCCGGCAATCTTTGTTAATAAAGCAAATGTTCACGCTCAAAAATTGCTTCTTGCTGAAATCGTATTGGTTGGATTACTTGCGTTCTCATCCGAGATGGCCGCGCAGGAAAACCGGACAGATCAAATAGCGCTCCCGCCTGTCGAAGTCATTGCACCCCGAAGGCGCGAGCAACTTCGTCGGCGACCCAAGCTTGCTACGAACGCAATTAATTCATCGACAAGCAGCAATCCATCGGCCGACCCAGGTTCGACTGCTTTAAGCTCGGCAAACGCGCTTCTTGCATCCGCGAGTGAAAAGAATGTTGGCGGTAACGATGTCAACGCGCGCCCATTCTTGCGGCCAGCTGAGGCGCTCGAAGTCGTGCCAGGATTGATCGTCACGCAACACAGTGGCGAGGGCAAAGCAAACCAGTATTTCCTGCGCGGGTTCAATCTCGACCACGGAACGGATTTGGCGATCTCGGTCGATGGGATGCCAGTGAATATGCGAACCCACGGGCATGGGCAGGGATATGCCGATCTGAATTTCTTAATTCCAGAATTGATCGGCTCTGTGAATATCAAGAAAGGGCCATACTTTGCCGACGAGGGCGATTTTTCATCGGCGGGTGCGGTGCATGTCGACCTGCTCGACAGCCTTAAGGGATCGATGGCATCGCTGACGGTCGGCAGCTTCGGTTACCGGCGAGCATTGGGCATCACATCGAATAAAACTGGCGAAGGCACATTGCTCGTGGCTGGCGAAGTCGGCACCTACAACGGACCGTGGGTCAACCCGGATGAAGTGCGAAAGCTCAATGCCTTGATGCGCTACAGCCAGGGCACGCTGGACAATGGGTTTTCGCTGACCGGCATGGCATATTCAAACCGCTGGAATTCAACCGATCAGGTTCCGCTGCGGGCGATCACGTCGGGTCAGGTCGGTCTCTATGGCGCGCTCGATCCCAGCGATGGCGGCAACTCGGATCGCTTCTCGATTTCGGGGCGATGGCGGGACACCGACCGCGAGGGACAATCGAAGGTCGATTTCTACGCGATCAAGAGCAAGCTAAATCTCTATAATAACTTCACGTTTTCTTTGAGTGATCCCGTCAATGGCGATCAGTTCCATCAAAGCGACGAGCGCATCCTTGGCGGCGTAAATGCTTCGCACACGTTCAACTCAGTGTTCGCCGGCTTGCCGATGCAAACGGAAATCGGGGTACAAAGCCGCTACGATAACATCAAGGTTGCGCTGACGAACACGGTTCAGCGCCAATATCTGTCAACGACACGCAGCGATCTCGTCAAGGAAGGAAGCGTCGGCGTTTTTGTCCAGAATACCGTTCACTGGAGCGATTGGTTGCGTACGACGACCGGATATCGCGGTGACATCTATACGACATCGGTCAATTCTATTTTCAATTCGGCAAATTCCGGCAATGCTACGGCCTCTATTGTTAGCCCGAAATTCGGCGCCGTGTTCGGACCGTTCGCGAAGACGGAATTCTTCGTCAACGCCGGACAGGGATTTCACAGCAACGACGCGCGAGGCGTCACGATTACACAATCGCCGACAGACGGATCCCCGGTCGATTCCTCGCCGTTTCTGGTCAGAACACAGGGCGCGGAAGTCGGCGTGCGGACAAAGCTTATTCGGGGATTGACCAGTTCCGTCAGTTTCTTCGTACTCGACTCGAAATCCGAAATCCTTTTTGTCGGCGATGCCGGCGATACCGAACCCAGTCGGCCGAGTCGCCGCGTCGGCGTCGAGTGGACAAATGACTATCGTCCGCTGCCATGGCTTCAGCTTGAAGGTGACATTGCTATTACGCGCGCGCGTTTTCGTGGCGACGATTCCAATCAGGCTGCGGTCTTTGCTTCGCTCGCCGGTTTCCCACAGGCTCAGATCGGCAACGCGCCGGGAAATTTCGTGCCCGGTGCTCCAAACATGGTTGCGTCGGCTGGCATCCAACTCGGCGAGAAAACTGGATGGTTTTCCGGCTTACGCTATCGTTATTTCGGGCCGCGTCCGTTGACCGAAGACGGGGCTTTCTTTTCTCCCGCGACTGGTTTGCTGAACGGACGGGCCGGATATCGTTTTGAAAACGGCTGGCGCGTTCAGCTCGATGCGTTCAATTTGTTGAACAGCAAGTCCGATCAGATTTCTTACGCTTACGGGTCTCTGCTGAAAACAGATTCGCTGTTCGCGCAGTGTTTTCCAGTGCAGATCGCGCCGGCTGCTGTCTGCCGGAACGGTGTCATGGATCGGGTCCTGCATCCAGTCGAGCCGTTTGCGCTTCGACTCACATTGGCTGGTCAATTTTAGCTTATTTTGTGAATCGAGGCGCAGCCGGCTTGCAGCGCAAGCGTTGGGCTGTTTCGCATCTGCGATAGCCCCATCCTGCATGGTACCACAAAGCAATTGAATGCTGGTTCGCTCGCTGATAAGAAGGTTTTCAAATTGATAAAAAACATTGCATGGAAACGCTCGGAACAGTTCTCATCGTCGCGCGCGGTGGCCCGCAATGGACCGCTGCTGCAGAAGTTTTGTCCGATGAATACTATTATCGTGTCATAACCACCCGCTTCGAAGATGCCGACGGCATCTTGTCAGATGTTCATGTCGATATTGTTCTTGCCGAGCATGGTCCAGATGGAGACGGACTGAATTTTCTTGCAAATCTTCGCGTGTCTCACCCCGATGTCGTCCGCGTGCTGGTGCTGGAAGCCAAGACAGAACTAACACAAAAAGCGATCTTGCCGGCAGCCATATATCAATTCGTTCGCAAGCCGCTCGATGCAAAGCAAATAGGTCTGGTTGTCGAACGTGGGTTGGAATCACGCGAGCTTGCGCGGCGCCACCGCATGCTTTCTCGTGAATTTAAATTCCCTGCCAACTCTCTGAATATTCATGCGCGGAACAGCATGCCGCTGCATACCGAAAGCCACCGGTTCGAGAAACTCGTTTATGTCAGCGAGAAGATGACCGAGCTTTGTGATCTTTCGCGCAAGGCCGCCCGGACGGAACTACCGATCCTGATTCAGGGTGAAACTGGTACAGGCAAGGAATTGCTTGCATGCGCCATTCATTACAATTCGAGCCGTCAAGCCAGTCCGCTAATGGTTCAGAATTGCGGCGGCATGTCCGATGAGTTGCTGCACTCGGAATTGTTTGGGCACAAACGGGGGTCATTTACAGGCGCGATCTCCGATCGGCTCGGTCTGTTTCGCGCTGGCGATGGTGGAACCGTTTTTCTCGATGAAATTTCGGAGGTGTCTCCATCGTTCCAGGTCAGTCTGCTTCGTTTTCTTCAGGAGGGCGAAGTCAAGCCGCTCGGTTCGGATAAGACTGAGACAAGCAGCGTTCGTATCATCGCAGCGTCAAATCGCTCTCTGAGGGCGATGGTCGCAGCGGGCCAATTTCGACAGGACCTTTATTTTCGTCTCAAAGGATTTGAACTTGAAGTTCCACCGTTGCGTGATCGCCCGGATGACGTGCCGGCCTTGGCTGAATTCTTTGCTGCCAAGCACGCCGACGCCATTGGTCGAAAGATCCTAGGAATCTCCGCAGGAGTGCTTGAAAGATTTGTCTCTTTCGATTTCCCCGGTAACGTTCGCGAATTGGAAAATGAAATTCGCCGCATGGTGGCACTCGCGGAGGATGGCGAATACCTCACAACAAGGACCATGTCCCCCGCCATCCTAGCTGCGCCCCCACGCCGGCAAGCGAAATCTTCCAATGGATATACGTTGGAGGGAGAAACCTTAAAGGATAAGGTTGAATGTCTTGAAAAGCACGTCCTCGGCGAAGTATTGACCCGCCATCGATGGAACCAGAGCCGTGCGGCAAACGAACTCGGGTTGTCGCGCGTCGGTTTGGCGAACAAGATAAAGCGTTATGGTCTCGACGAAGCGTCTTGAGATTTCGCAATGTCCGATGAATACGACCCCCAAAAGAAACAATCGGACGCTGAAATAGTACGGTTTCCGCAATCGCGCGTGTCGCCGGCCGGAAGCAGTGTGGCGTTCAAGGAACTCGGGTTGAGCGCCTTATCACAATCGCTCGGTTTGCCTGAACGTCAGGCGACTGGCCATTGGTGCAGCCGCTGTCAAGGAATTTGGTACGGATACCTGTTGGAGGTCACTTGTCCGGTTTGTGGAAACCGCCACGGCTAGGGTGAGGTGAAGGCAGTTAACTAAATGCAAGTTTTACCTCTGCACCGAGTAAGCCGTTCATTATCTACAAGTGGATTGGCGCCATTCCCGGCAACTGTTACTGCTAGTGGATCGTCCCTCGAATTGCACTTATCCCAGAATGCGCCTGCGCAAGAAATGTATGTCGTTTTGAAGACTGCCAGCGTGTGAAACAAGTGACCTCGCTAGATCGGACAAATCGCCGGCGCCTTTCTTGGTGCGACTGTTCACCTCTTCCATTGAAGCAATTGATTCGGTGATAGCCTTTGCGAACCTGGCAGCATCGGAAATATTCCGATTAATCCTGCGCGTCGCATCCTCTTGTTCCTGGACTGCTGTGTTTATTGCGTGCCCGACAGCTGCGATCTCGCCAATCGTTCGGCGCGTCAATTCGCCGTCTTCCAACGAAAGTGCGGATGCCTGCTCCACGGCACTAATTTGAGAGGCAATCTCCGTGGTCGCCTCCGATGTTTGTACCGCAAGAGCCTTTACCTCCGTGGCAATGACCGCGAAGCCATCGCCCCAAGTCCCCGCTCGTGAGGCTTCGATGCGGGCGTTCAAGGCAAGCAAGTTGGTCTGTGCTGCAATCTTAGAAATCGTATCGATGATAGATCCAATTTTCCCGACCGCATCTGCTATTGTCTGTGATGTGTTTTGACTGCGTTCGACTGCGCCGGCTGCTGCGTCTTGGGTGCTGATGCCTTGGCGACCGATTTCTGACATCGACGTCAACACTTCCTTGACTACCTCCGCTCCTTTCTCAATCCGATTGACGATGAGTCCTGATACTTCATTGGCGTAGTCAATCTTTTCGATCGAAGCTGTTGTCTCATTATCGAGTTCAGCTGCAATTGTACTCAGCATCGACGATACATCTAGAACAGTATTCGTTGCAGATGCGATGCTTTTTTCGAAATCCAAGATGGCAACCTCAACCTCGCGCTTGCGTTGATCTTCAAGCTCCTGCTGGTAGGCTAAGTAGTCGGAAATTGAAATTTTCACATCGAAATTGATCGCCCTCGTGAGGGCGGTCATCAGACGAGCCCGCCTCGCGGAGGTGTAACGAGTTCTTGTTGCTAGAATCTCTGCAAATCGCTGCAGGCAGAAATTAGCGATAGAGACAGATTCTTGGGGCGGAAGTCCTAATCTCACAAACGCCAATGTCGCTAGGCGAACCTTTTGACAATATTCGTCGCTGAAGCCCCTAGTACAAATTTGCTGCCAAGGCGCAAGCCTCACATCAACTAAATCGGCTTTCTTATCGTCGTCTATCCGCCCGAGTATGGATTCATCGATGTGGCTCGCGAAAAAATTTGTCAACGCATCCTTGGTGTAAGCTTCGATGATTTGCCATCCTTGTTGGGTGCAAAGCACGGTTTCTGCGTCTAACGCTTCCACCCGCGCAACTTGCATATCATCTTCGATCACGGCTCGAATATCTCGTCGTCATGGAACATTGATTTTATCAAATTCCGATAAAAGAAATCTTAGAATTTGTCACAGGCGGCTTGCCAAGCCCTTCCGCATGTTTTGCATGCGAGAGTTTTTGAAAACAAACTTTACATAGCTAAGTTAGTTTGTATGGACGCAAGGCCGAAGTGTGCACTGCGGTTTTGTTGTCGACGTTACTAAATCGTTGCAGCACAATACATTTCGTAGTCATGAGCAAACCGGCACGGGTCTTGCTAATCCTCTTTCAAGCCGCCTCGTATGTGCGGCTCCCTAACAACGTTGGAGGAAAACATGGCGAATCTCTTGTGGCTCCAGGGTGGAGCATGCTCCGGCAACACGATGTCGTTTCTGAACGCTGAGGAGCCAAGCGCATGCGACTTGGTAACTGATTTCGGCGTCAACGTATTGTGGCACCCGTCGCTCGGCATGGAGCTCGGAGATAATCTGAGGAAGTTGCTCAAATCGATTACCTCCGGCGAGACAGCTCTCGATATTTTTGTTTTTGAAGGAACGGTAGTGAACGCGCCGAACGGCACGGGCGAATGGAATCGATTCGCGGGCCGCCCGATGAAAGATTGGGTTGCAGACCTCGCGAAGGTCGCGAGCTTCACAGTGGCGATCGGCGACTGTGCGACTTGGGGCGGCATTCCGGCAGCGGCACCCAATCCGTCGGACAGCGTGGGGTTGCAGTTTCTCAAGCGCAAGCACGGAGGCTTTCTTGGTGCCGGTTATAAATCAAAAGCTGGTTTGCCCGTTATCAATGTTCCGGGATGTCCGGCGCATCCGGACTGGATCACCCAGATCGTAGTCGCGGTTGCGACGGGCCGCGGCGGTGATCTTACGCTTGATGAATTTCAGCGACCGAAGACGTTCTTCACCAGCTTTACGCAGACCGGTTGTACCCGGAATATGCATTTTGCGTACAAGGTCTCCGCGACTGAGTTCGGCCAGCGCAAGGGCTGTCTGTTCTACGATCTCGGTTGCCGCGGTCCGATGACCCACTCTCCGTGCAATCGGATTTTATGGAATCGTCAATCGTCGAAGACGCGAGCGGGTATGCCTTGCATGGGATGTACCGAGCCCGAATTTCCGTTCTTCGATCTGCTGCCAGGAACCGTCTTCAAGACGCAAACCGTTATGGGTGTTCCGAAAGATATGCCAACGGGTGTCGATAAATCTGGCTACGTGAAACTCACTGCAGCGGCCAAGGCCGCGTCGCCGGCGTGGGCCGAAGAGGACATCTTCGTGGTCTGACGACTTAGAAATCTCCAGGCTTATCTCGAACATCACTTATGCAAGACAGGATGAATTCTCATGGCATCAACAGCAGCAGTTCAAACACTCGATATCTCGCCCGTCGGTCGCGTTGAAGGCGATCTCGACGTCCGCGTGAACATTCAGAATGGTGTCGTCGTCGACGCATGGACGCAGGCCGAACTCTTTCGAGGGTTCGAAGTGATTCTGCGCGACAAGGATCCGCAGGCTGGCCTCGTGGTGACGCCGCGTGCCTGTGGTATCTGCGGCGCTTCGCATTTGACGTGCGCCGCATGGGCGCTGGACACCGCGTGGCAAACAGAAGTGCCGCGCAACGCGATCTTGGCGCGTAATCTCGGGCAGATCGTCGAAAGCATACAGAGCCTGCCGCGCCACCACTATGGTCTCTTTATGATCGACTACACCCACAAGAACTATTCGAAGTCGAAATACTATGCAGAGGCGGTGAAGCGCTGGTCGCCATTCACTGGCACGAACTACGAAATCGGCGTGACTATTTCCGGTAAGCCGGTGGAAATCTACGCGCTGCTTGGGGGTCAATGGCCTCATTCGAGCTACATGGTGCCCGGTGGCGTGATGTGCGCGCCGACCCTTACCGACATCACGCGTGCTTGGGCAATCCTCGACTATTTCAAGCGCGACTGGATGGAAAAGATCTGGCTTGGATGCACGCTCGAACGCTACGAGGAAATCAAATCCTACACTGACTTTATGAAGTGGTTGGATGAGAAGCCCGAGCACGCCAATTCCGATCTCGGCATGTTCTGGCGCATGAGTGAGGATATTGGTCTCGACAAATTCGGCAAGGGCTGCGGCCAATTCGTCTCTTGGGGATACTTGCCACATGAGGACAAGTATCAGAAGCCGACAATCGAAGGCCGTAACGCCGCACTGATCATGAAGAGCGGCGTATACGATGGCCAGGCTGACTCCTTCAAGCTGATGGACCAGAAATTCACACGCGAAGACACGATGCATGCTTGGTACGATGAACCCGGTGGATTGCATCCTTTTGACCGGGTCACCAAGCCAACCCAAAAGAACACCACAAACATGGAAGGCCAGTATTCGTGGGCGACTGCGGTTCGTCACGAGCAGAATGGACGGCTTGAAGCCGGGCCACTGTCACGTCAGCTCATTGCCGGCGGTAAGCACGGCGAATCCTGGCAACATTATGATCCGCTTGTTCTCGACATGTACAAGAAGCTCGGCGAGGCTAGCGTAATGTTACGTCATTTCGCTCGCATGCATGAGGGAGTGAAGCTCTTCCGCCAGGCAGAGCACGCGCTTCGCGAGTTCAAGCTCAATGACCCATGGTATATCAAGCCTACCGAACGCGATGGTCAGGGCTGGGGTGCTACCGAAGCTATCCGCGGTGCGCTGTGCCACTGGATCGATGTAAAGAACGGCAAGATCAAGAACTATCAGATCATCGCTCCGACGACATGGAACGTCGGCCCAAGGTCGGCCGATGGTACACGCGGACCGATCGAGGAGGCACTTATCGGCACGCCGATTAAAGATGCTCATGATCCGGTCGAGGTCGGACACGTCTGCCGCTCTTACGACTCGTGCCTCGTATGCACGGTTCACGCGCATGATGCTAAAACGGGAGAAGAATTGGCACGCTTTCGGACCGCATAATTATACAATTGTAGTTGTTTCGGCAGTCATCATAGTCGGCGTTTTCTTACGCCGCTATGATGATAGTCTCAAACACATCCCCGAAAGGCAGTTGTCTATGTCGTCCGATAACGGAGCATTGCTAAAGTCGATTGCCGATATGCTCGCGAAAGGACTCGAGACGCAAGTCGAGCCCTTTCCTGAGACTGATAAGGAATTTTCCGACATCCTGATACAACTTCGCCAGTTAGATCCCAAGGACTTGAAGGGCAAACTTGTTATTGGCGGTTTCGTTGATCATCCTTATGGACCGGACAAGCAGCGCTGTCTTGAATGTATGTACTACCTGGTACATCGGAAATTCTGCGATTTACCCGAACTTGCAGTCCCGGTTGAACCGGAATGGTGGTGCCGCCTCTGGCGCATTTGACCAATGCGCAGTTGTGCTCGTGGAGATGACTGGTGAGTGATACCGGCGTTCGTGAAAAAATCAGACAGCTTCTTGCCGGGGGACTCAAAACCGAAGTTTTTCCGCGCGCCGATACGCACGAGCAGGTTCAAGCGCTCACCACCCGCCTCAGGACCGCGGGTGAAGACCTTACCAAGAAATTGGCGATCGTCGGATTTACGCTCGCCCCGATCGAGCACGAGGGCATCGAGCAAGCCTGCGAGACTTGCATGTATTACAAAGTTCACCAACGCCATTGCGAACTGCCGGAGCTTGATGTTCCGGTTGAACCCGAATGGTCCTGCAGTCTTTGGCGAATATAGTGGCCCTGCAGTCTTTGGTGAATATGAAGATCGGTCTAAGATCGTCGAAACCGTTGCCGAAAATGGCTGCAAGGCAAGGCGTGCTCTATGATCGTTATCATCGGATGCGGAAACTCAAATCGCGGCGACGATGGCGTTGGCCCCCAAGTCATTAGTGTTCTGAAATCACGCGGCATTGGACGGAATGACGTGCATCTATTTGATGCTGGCACTGACGGTATGGCTACAATGTTCGCCGCTCGCGGTTGCAGGACGCTGATCATCGTCGATGCCTGCCGGTCGAATTCCGAACCGGGCGCGATCTTCGAGGTGCCAGGATCAGAGCTGGCGCTCAACTACCAACCTTCGCTCAATCTACATGATTTTCGTTGGGACCATGCATTGTTTGCTGGCAAACAGATCTTCCGTGAGGATTTTCCTTCCGATGTCGTAGTTCTGCTGATCGAGGCGCAGTCCGTGAAACTGGGCGCCGGCCTTTCGATCGCGGTTTCCGCGGCGGCTGTGAAGGTAGCCGATCGTATCGCCGAATTGATCGCGTTACGTTTGCCAGCTCAGCTCACATCCTCATGACGGCCGCCGCGATCGTCACCCTCAAGAGTGGCGCGCTTTATATGACGTGTGACGTCTATGACCGCTACTTCGCAGGACTTGAAACTGTAATCCTGCTGCGCCGCGATAATGATCTCTGCATTCTTCCCGTCAGACACGCTGCTGCAGGCGGTTATCTGCTGAAGCTCCGCAACAAAGCTGGTGATCGCGTTGTGCACGCTCCGGATTTCTTTCGTGAATACGGCATCGAAGACGCTGTGGCCCTGGAATTGTCCGTCGCTTGGTCGTCAGATCGTGGTGGATTGATCGCCGCCAGTGCATTTAGACTGTAAACTAACTTTGCATTTCGTATAAATAGTAGACATTATTTTTGGCTCCCTTTAGAATGCCCGAAATACCAAAACGCGCAGATTAAAAAGCGCGATTGGAGGAAACAGTGACTTCAAGCCTCGTCGCAGACGAAGTGCGCGCTGCTCTGTCCGCCGCAGAGGACGCCGCCGCGACTCCTGCAGAACGCGCTGAAATGCTGATGGAGATCGCGATGGGCTTGCAGCAGCAGCCCAAGTCGCCGGACCAGTTGCGGTCCGCCGTTACGCTCTATGACAAGGCACTAAGTATCTGTCCCGACGACATGCGGCTGCTTTGCGCACGCATTCAGGCGCGCAAGGCGACGGCGCTGCAGGCTATTCCTGAAAAGGGGACCGTGGCACTCGAAGTTGCACGAACGACGTTCGAGGAAGCAATTCCGGTGCTGATCGATTTCGGCAAAGCGGAAGAACTGGCCGAGGCCGAAATGAATCTGGGCCTTGTCATTCAAAACCTGGCAGGCGCCGGGCGGGCCCGTATTACTGACGCGATCTCTGCCTATCAACGCGCGCTGCGCACATTCACCCGCACGAAGTATCCGCAAGAGTTCGTTATTCTGCAGAACAATCTTGCCACAGCATTCCTTTCGATGCCGATGACGGACGAGCGCGGCAAAATGCGCGAAGCGTTGGCGGTGCAGGCATTCGAAGAAGGTCTCAAGGTTGTCAATCTGATCGACCATCCGACCGAGTATGCGATGCTTCAAAACAATCTCGGCAACGCACTGCAATATGTTTCATCGAGCCATACGCTGGAAAACAATCTACGCGCCATTGAAGCCTATGATGAGGCTCTCAAGGTACGGACGCGTGCGACGACGCCGCTTGAGTACGCCAATACGATTTCAAACAAAGCAAACTGCCTGTGGAATCTGCCGGACGATCCCGAAAATCCCGATGACGGCAACCGTGCCAATCTCACTCAGGCACGAATCTACTACGGCGAAGCGCGTGAAATCTTCATGGCGCATGGCGATCTCGAAAAGGCGCGCATCGTCGCCGAGGCGGTCGATCAGACCGAACGGGAAATCTTGGCATTGCCGGCCACTAACGGTCGCGGTACGCGAAAATCAAACAAATCGTAAACCTCAACAGGAACTTCTGAACATGCCACTTCCTCTTTCACCTTGCATCGTTGCTCTCATGGTCGGCGTTGCGGCGTCAATCGCCGGTGGCGCTATCGGCGGAGTGACCGTCGGCGGTAAAGCGCTCGGAAATGAACTCGCAGCGATGCTCGGAGCATTCTATGGACCGCTTGCCGGTGCCACTGGAATTCTTGTCGGACTTATTGCTCTTTCATTTATCGGGTAAGGAAAATTACGATGTGGGCTATGACGCAAAATTCCATCATCCTGTTCTTCCGCGGCAAGCTGTTCGCAGAGCCTAGCAAAGCTTACCAGAAAATTCTGATCGGAAGCACAGTGACGGCATTGCTGTTTATTGCTCTAGCGAAGGCTGATGTTCCGCTGTGGGCGGCATCGTTAGCTGCGGCGCTGATTGGCGGCGGATTGCAGCCCTATCTATTCCGGAATCTTCGCTATCGGTAGTGTCGTCGGAGTCGTGCGAGGGAGAATGACATGAACGCTCACGATATGTCCCCTACTAAGCGCGACGGTCTTTCCGGCTTCACGGGAGATATTGAGCGATTGGAGGCGATCTTCGCTACTTGGGAGGAGACGCCCCAGGGCGCGGTTGGAGCTTATAAGCTTGCCATCGAGGCACTGAATGCTGAGGCGCTACGTCGTCTCATTCGTGCTTTGAAGACCGATCCCGCCGCGTTAGCTGCAATGAAAAGCGCTATCGCCGATGAAGTCGTTTACGCAGTGTTGCGGCGACACGACATCATCAAGGCGAGCTTGAATGAGCGGGTTGAATTAGCACTTGAAGGCGTTCGTCCGATGCTTGCATCGCATGGCGGCGATGTCGAACTCGTCATGGTCAAGCCACCCTCGGTCGAAGTCAGGTTCATCGGAGCATGTGACGGGTGCCCGGCCTCGGCGCTTACGTTCCATGCGGGTGTGAAGAAGGCGGTGCAGGAGGCCTGCCCCGAAATTACCGACATTGTTCAGGTCAAGGGAATGGGCAATGAGAGCCAGGAGAACAGTGTACGCTTTGTCAGTCCATTTGCACTTAGTGCGAAGGGCAACTGGGTTGCAGCTGGATTGTTGTCCGAGATTCCGGAAGGTTCGGTTCGCTCGATGGTCCTTGGCAGTGAAAAGGTCCTGCTGTCGCGCAACGGCTCGACCGTCACCTGTTTTCAGAATGCGTGCGCGCATCTCGGGTTTCCAATCCACGACGGGGAAATCGAGAACGGTATCATCACCTGCCCTCATCACGGCTTCCAGTACGACCTGTCCAGCGGAGAATGCCTGACCGCCCCCGAAGTCCAGCTTCAGTCTCATGCCGTGCGCGTGATCGGCCCAAAGGTCGAAGTCAGGATTTCGGTTTAGCTATGCGGGTCTCATTCGCCGCCAAGCGTTTACAGAAACCGCTGGTTAAGGTGGGTGACAATCATGTGGCTGGCGAACTGCTCTCGCCGAAGGGTTCTCGCGTAGTACTGGGTGGCGATGTCACCGCTAATGGGTTGGCACGATCGATCGTTCCCGGCGCTAATACTTTGTTCGGTCCGCGCGGCGTCTGTGTTGCCAATGATAAAGGTCCGATGTTCGTGTCGGATACGGGTCATCACCGTTTGATGATATGGAAGAATCCTCCGATCGAGGATCACGCACCAGCTGACATTCTCATCGGCCAGCCGGACTTCTCGCGCGAGGGCCGTAATGCCAAAGGCGATATCGGTGCTGCGACCCTTAATATGCCGACCGGCATTGCCGCATCGGACGGGGTGCTTGCGGTCGCTGATGCCTGGAATCATCGTGTTCTGATCTGGCATGGCTATCCCGAAATGTCTAACCGTCCCGCCGATGTTGTACTTGGTCAGGCGGATTTCACGGGCGGCGTCGCCAATCGCGGAGCCGATGTGCCGCGCGCCGATACCCTGAACTGGTGTTATGGCGTTGCAATCAAAGGCGGCAAGCTCATCGTCAGCGATACGGGCAACCGCCGCGTGCTGATCTGGGACAGCATTCCGATTATCAATGGCGTGCCCGCCGATCTGGTTTTGGGCCAAAAGGATTTTGTCACGCGCGACGACAATGCGGGAAAAGCCGGTGGTGCGTTGGGAATGCGGTGGCCTCACGGCATCGTAGCCGCGGGCCGCATGCTTTTTATATCAGATGCAGGGAACAATCGCGTGATGGTTTGGCGGACGTTTCCGACGTCGGATGGCCAAGCCTGCGATTTTGTACTCGGGCAAAGTGATTTCGTGAGCCTCGACCACAACCGCGCGTCCTATTATCCAACCTCGAGCGCAATGAATATGCCGTACGGCCTCGGCGTCCATGATGGATTGCTGGTCGTCATGGATACGGCGAACTCGCGGCTGCTTGGCTTTGAACTCGACGGCATCGCGATGGATCAGCCGGCGTTGGCGCTCGCAGGTCAGTCGACTTTTTCGGACAAGGGTGACAACCGCTGGCGAACCGCTGGCCGCGACAGTCTGTGCTGGCCTTACAGCGCGGCCCCTTGCGGCAATGCATTGGCCATCGCGGATTCAGGCAACAATCGCGTTCTCTTATGGGAGTTCGCGACTTGAATTTGCATCGCAACCTCATACCACATGGCGATCACGTCTGTACCGAAATCCGGGTACGGGGGCGTGTGCAGGGCGTCGGTTTCCGGCCGACTGTCTGGCGTTATGCGCGCGAACTGGGACTGTCCGGCGAGGTCTTGAACGATGCGAATGGCGTCCTTATCCGCGTAGCCGGCAGTGAGGCTACGATCGCCCAACTGATCGATCGTATAGAGTGTGAGCCGCCGCCGCTCGCGTACATCGATGATATCTCTCTGCATTCGTACGCTGGCAAACTGCCGCGGGAGTTCGTCATTGCCGACAGCGTTTCCGGTGGTGCGCATACGCAAGTCGCGCCCGATGCAGCGATCTGTCCCGCTTGTGCGGAGGAAGTAACGAGTCCATTCGGGCGGCGTTACCGATATCCCTTTACAAACTGCACGCATTGCGGCCCGCGTCTCAGCATCGTCAGCGGAATTCCGTACGATCGCGCGCAGACGACGATGGCGCCGTTCAAGATGTGCCTAGACTGTCGCGTCGAGTATGAGAGCCCCGCCGATCGCCGGTTTCATGCTGAAGCCATTGCTTGTCACGTCTGCGGGCCAAAGGCCAAGCTCGTGCGGTTCGATGGCCGCGCCTTCGGCTTCGATCAATTCTCGATGATGGATGATGTCGATGCCGCTTGCGGCCTGATGAAAAACGGCGAGATCATCGCTATCAAGGGTCTCGGGGGCTATCAACTCGCCTGTGACGCTAGCAAGCCAGATGTCCTTGCACGACTGCGCCAATTGAAAAAGCGCGATGCCAAGCCGTTTGCGCTGATGGCACGAGATGTGGAGGTGATCCGTCGCTATTGCAGCGTGAGCGTTGAGGAGGAGCGGCTGCTTTTGAGTTCTGCAGCGCCCATCGTTCTGCTGCGCGCCGATGGCCCGGAACCGCTGCCGAATGGGATCGCGCCTGGACTATCGACGCTGGGCTTTATGCTTCCGACAACTCCAATGCATTTGCTGATTTTACGCAGAATGAACCGGCCGGTCGTGATGACTAGCGGCAATCTGTCCAATGAACCGCAAGTGATCGCGGATGACGAAGTAAGCGAGCGACTCAGCGGCATCGTAAACTACGCCTTGACGCATGATCGCGTCATAGCCAACCGCGTGGACGATTCGGTTGTAAGAGTGGTGGGTGCGCGAACCCGAATGATGCGCCGCGCGCGGGGCTATGCGCCTGTGCCTATCGCGCTGCCCAGCGGCTTTGAGAATGCGCCGGAGCTTCTCGCCTTTGGTGGCGAGTTAAAATCGACATTCTGTTTGTTAAAGGACGGTGCCGCTATCCTGTCGCAGCATCAGGGCGATCTCGAAGACGTACGGACATTCGATGATTATTGCAAGAATCTCTCACTCTATGCCGATTTGTTCGATCACAAGCCGATCACGCTCGTCGCTGACCTGCATCCGGAGTATCTGTCGTCGAAACTCGCGCGGAAACGCGCTGCTGCCGATGAAATGCCATTAGTCGAAGTTCAGCACCACCATGCCCATGTCGCCGCGTGTCTTGCCGAGAACGGTTACGATCTCGATGCCCCTCCAGTTCTCGGTATCGTTCTCGACGGATTGGGTTGGGGTGGTGACCAAAAGTTATGGGGAGGGGAGTTTCTTCTCGCCGACTATCGGCGTTATCGGCGGCTCGGGACATTCAAGCCTGTAGCGATGCTCGGCGGGGCACGGGCTGCGCGCGAGCCGTGGCGTAATCTTTACGCTCACCTAATGGCAGAGATGAAGTGGCCGGAATTCACGATGAACTTCAAAGAACTCGAAATCCACTCTTATCTTGCGGGCAAACCGCGCGCGACGCTCGATGCCATACTGAAGAATGAAATCAATGCGCCGAAGGCCTCGTCCTGCGGTCGGTTATTCGATGGCGTTGCAGCCGCGCTGGGTATTTGCCGCGAGCGGCAGGCCTATGAAGGCGAGGCGGCGGCAAGACTTGAGGCAATCGTTGACATGGACGTCTTCCACAACGAGGACGATACGCTCGGCTACCCGCTGACCATTCCCAATCTTAAGGGTTCGGGCCTGCCTTATGTCGAACCGCTTGGAATGTGGAGCGCGGTGCTCGGCGATTTGATCCTGAAAACACCCACGCCTGTTATGGCTGCGCGATTCCATAAGGGTTTGGCCAAAGTCATCGTTGCCATGACCAAAAAGCTTGCCATCGGCGAGGAAGATGACGGGCCGCGATCTTTTACGACGGTCGCGCTATCAGGCGGCTGTTTTCAGAACCGGATTCTGTTTGAAGAGGTCGTTCGCCGCCTTGAGGCTGAAGATTTTGCGGTGCTGTCCCATGCGCAAGTGCCTGCCAACGACGGCGGTCTCGCGCTCGGTCAAGCGGCGATCGGCGCGGCACATCTCATCGACGCTGGAAGAAATCAGAAAAACGACAAAGGGTGAGGAACGTATCATGTGTCTTGGTATTCCTGGACGGATCGTCAAGATCGACGATGTCACCAAGAAGCTCGCAACTGTCGATGTTGGCGGTGTTAAACGGCAGGTTAATATCGCCTGCATCATCAACGACGAACATTCGGTGGACTCATGCGTCGGCGACTGGGTGCTCGTGCATGTTGGCTTCGCGATGAGTCGCATCGACGAGGAGGAAGCTGCGCAGACCTTAAAAATTCTGATTGAACTCGGCGAGGCGCAGGCCGAGATCGAATCCATGAGACAGTCGGCGGCCCAATAGGGAGGCTCAAATCATGTCCAACGATCGCGATCTAAAGGCACTTTACCCATTTCTGCACGGTACGCCGCAGGAGTCGGCGCGGCTCGATGCGACGCTTCTTCACTCGGTCGAGGAGAAAGCGCGCGACTCGCGCGAGACCAATGCGCGATTTTTTGGCGAGCATGCGAGGATTCTTGTCGGCGCCGCCAAGGCGCTGGCTGGTGTGTATCGTCACGGTGGGCGGCTGTTCTCGATGGGGAATGGCGGATCGAGCTGTGATGCATCCCATGTCGCGGTGGAATTCGTGCATCCGATCACGGCTGGACGTCCGGCGCTCGCCGCCACGAATCTCGTGGCCGATCTGGCAATGATCTCGGCTGTTGGCAACGATCTAGGCTTCGAGCATGTCTTCGTTCGCCAATTGTTGGCGCAAGCCAGCGCTGGCGACGCTCTGATCGGCATATCCACCAGCGGGAATTCTGCAAATATTATGGCCGCGTTCGCTAAAGCCAAAGAGATCGGTGTCGTTACGATCGGGCTCGCCGGCGGAGATGGCGGAAAGATGAAGGCGTCGGGCGTTGTGGATTTCTGTTTAGTGGTCCCGACAAGTTCGATTCATCGAACGCAGGAATGTCACGTCGCCGCCTATCACATACTTTGGGATCTCGTTCATACCCTGCTTGCCGACGATCGTGGATCGGCGACGACGAAGGGGGCTGCAGCATGAAATATCTTGATGAATTTCGCGACGCTGAAAAGGCTGGTGTGCTCATTAAGGAAATCGAGGCACTGATCGCGACCATGACGATCCCCGACGACCGGCCGATCTACATCATGGAGGTATGCGGCGGACATACCCATTCGATTTTCCGCTATGGCCTCGAAGGGATGTTGCCCAAGGAGATAGAGTTGATTCATGGGCCTGGATGCCCGGTCTGCGTGTTGCCGATGGGGCGCGTCGATGATTGTGTTTCGATTGCGGAGAATCCAAACGTGATCTTCGCCACCTTCGGCGACGCAATGCGGGTGCCGGGTTCCAAAAAAAGCTTGCTACAAGCGAAAGCAGACGGCGCCGACGTGCGAATGGTGTATTCGCCAATGGATGCACTGACGTTGGCACGAAGGAATCCCGACCGCGAGGTGGTGTTCTTCGGTCTTGGATTCGAGACCACGATGCCTTCGACCGCGTTGACGATCCTGCAGGCGGAAAGCGATGGTATCCGGAATTTCTCGGTGTTCTGCAATCACATCACAATCGTTCCGACCATCAAAGCGATCCTCGATAGTCCTGGCCTCCAGCTCGACGGTTTCCTCGGGCCGGGTCATGTCTCTATGGTGATCGGCATCGCGCCTTACGAGTTCATCGCGAATTTCTATAAGAAGCCGATGGTGGTCGCTGGCTTCGAGCCGCTCGACATCCTGCAATCGATCTGGATGGTACTGAAGCAGATCAAGGAGGGCCGCTCGGAGATTGAAAACCAATATGCCCGAATCGTTCCTGACGACGGAAATACCGCGGCACTTCAGGCGGTCTCGCGCGTCTATGAACTGCGTGAATTCTTCGAATGGCGTGGACTTGGTTCGATCGACCATTCCGGTGTGAAGCTGCGCGACGAATATTTGCATTTCGATGCCGAACGAAAATTTGCAATTCCGAATCTCAAAATCGCCGATCCGAAATCCTGCCAGTGTGGCGAGGTCCTGAAGGGAGTTATAAAACCCTGGCAATGCAAGGTTTTCGGTTCTGCCTGCACACCGGAAACGCCACTTGGCGCGCTGATGGTGTCTTCGGAAGGCGCCTGCGCGGCTTACTATCAATATGGCGGCGTGAAGAAGTACCAGGAGGCGGTATGAACATCGCGCAGGTCATTCGTACGCGCAAACTTGGCAACGTAAATGTCGAAACAGTGACGCTTGCGCATGGCGGCGGCGGCAAGGCGATGAAGGATTTGATCGATGACGTCTTCGTGCGGGCGTTCGACAACCGCGTGCTGGCTCCGTTGGAGGATCAAGCCCGTTTCGATCTCGCCGATCTCGCCACTTATGGTGACAGGCTCGCCTTTACCTCCGACTCTTTCGTAGTTGATCCGTTGTTTTTCCCCGGTGGCGATATCGGCAAGCTTGCGGTCTGCGGCACCGTCAACGACCTCGCTGTCGGTGGTGCGACGCCGCTGTATTTGTCGTGCGCCGTGATTATCGAGGAAGGGATGGCTATCGACATGCTGCGGACGATTGCGCATTCGATGGCTGTCACCGCTAAAGACGCAGGCGTGCAGATTGTTACCGGCGACACGAAGGTCGTGCAGCGCGGCGTTTGCGACAAGCTTTTTATTACGACTTCGGGCGTCGGAGTAATCCGCAAGGACTTGGTACTTGGGGTCGATACGGCGCAATTGGGCGACTTGGTGCTGGTCAACGGTCTGCTCGGAGATCACGGTGCGGCGATCTTGTGCGCACGCGGCGACATGGAGCTCGATACGCTGATCGAAAGCGATTGCACCTGTCTGCACGATCTGATCGAGACGGTCCTGAAGGTGGCGCCCGATACCCGCTTCGTGCGCGATGCGACGCGCGGAGGTATTGCCACAGTCCTGAACGAGATCGCCGAAGCGTCTCAAGTGGCGATCGAGATTGATGAGGACCGTACACCGATCCGCGAACAGGTCAAAGCCTTCTGCGAGATTCTCGGTCTTGATCCTTTATATCTCGCCAATGAAGGCAAGATTGTTGTGGTGGTGCCGCCAGAGCAGGCGGATGCCGCGCTCTCTTCCATGCGCGGACATCCACTCGGCGAACGAGCCGCAGTGATCGGACGCGTCTGTCCTGGCGAAGCCGGACGCGTGACGATGCGCACGGTGTTTGGCGGGCGGCGGATAGTTGACATGCTGGTCGGCGAACAATTGCCGCGGATTTGTTGAGGGGCGTGCGATGCATGAGCTCGGTATCACGCGCAACATTGTCGCCATCGTCGGTGACGCCGCAAAAGGGCGTCGGGTCCGCTGCGTGACACTCGATGTTGGCAAACTATCGGGTGTGATGACGCAGGCGATCGCATTTTGTTTTGAAGCTGTCGCCAAAGACTCGGCACTTGAAGGCGCGACGTTGAATATTCGTGAAATCGACGGTCGCGCGCGCTGCGAAGATTGCGGCATCGAATTCGAGACGCCGACATTGTTTACGCCTTGCGCCTGCGGGTCACGTCAATTCAAGCGTCTGCAGGGCGAGGAGCTTAATATAAAGAGCATGGAGCTCGAAGAGGGGTAGTCTGATGTGCGGACATTGCGGATGCGGCTCCAAGACTGGGGCGACCATATTGAACCTGCAAACCGGAAAAGAAATTGATATGAGCAGCCATTCCCACGATCACGATCATATCCACGAGGATGGGACGCGGCACAGCCACGGACATAGTCATAGCCACGATCACCATCATGATCAACCTCATGGCCACACTCACGCTCATGCCGACGGCACGCGGCACAGTCATAGTCACGATCATAGTGATGGAGATCACGATCATACACATGATCCCGATCATCATCACAGCCACGATCATGTTCATTCTGATGGCGTTAGGCACAGCCATAGCCACGATCATGAACACGGCCACAGCCATGCTCATGGACACGATCATAGTCATGGCGACGACACCCGCCATAGCCATTCGCATGATCATGGCGATCACGATCATGACCACCATGGCAATCACGGTCACGAACACACGAATCACCACCACGCGACCGACGCCGTCATGGAGCTCGAAACACGTATCCTCGCCAAGAACGATGCATTGGCGACGAAGAACCGTGCGTGGTTTGCAGGCCGTGAAATTCTCGCGCTCAATCTTGTCAGTTCGCCTGGTTCAGGCAAGACGACTCTGCTTGAGCGTACAATACGTGACATGAAAATCACGACCAAGCTCTACGTACTCGAAGGCGACCAGGCGACCGCGAACGACGGCGAGCGCATCCGCGCTGCTGGCGCCCCCGCGGTACAGGTCAATACTGGTGCCGGTTGCCATCTTGAGGCAGATATGGTGGCTCGCGGATTAGTGGAACTTAAGCCGGAATCCGGCTCGATTGTCATGATCGAAAATGTCGGCAATCTAGTTTGTCCTGCGATGTTCGATCTTGGTGAGAGCGCCAAGGTCGTGATCCTTTCGGTAACGGAAGGTGAGGACAAACCGCTGAAATATCCCCATATGTTTCGCGCAGCCGAACTCATGATTCTCAATAAGATCGATTTGTTGCCACATGTCGATTTCGACGTATCGCGCGCAATCGCCAACGCGCGCGAAGTCAACCCGGATATTATTATCCTGCAAGTCTCCGCGCGCAGTGGTGAGGGCCTGGAGACGTGGTACGACTGGCTTCGCCACGAGGTCGGTCAGGCGCGCGAGGCGGCGTTCGCCTGATCAGTCTCTGAAGAGGCCAGGGATGTGATGTTCGGAATTTTGGGGCTCGGCTTTCTGCTCGGAATGCAGCACGCACTTGAGGCGGACCATATTGCGGCGGTGTCGAGCATTGCTGCCCGCCGAACAGGCGTGCGGGATATCGTCAAGCATGGTTTGACGTGGGGTCTTGGCCACACACTCACACTGTTCGCGTTCGCAGGCGCCGCTATTCTTCTTGGGCATGCCATTCCTGAGCATCTAACGCGTCCGATCGAGACGGCGGTTGGCATCATGCTGGTTGGGCTCGGTCTAAACGTCCTGTGGCGGCTGTGGCGCGATCGCATTCACTTTCACAAGCACGGGCATGATGGCGGCAAGACTCATATCCATATTCACAGCCACGCCCGTGAACAGCTTCCGCACACACGCAGTGCTCATGCGCATGAGCACGGCTTTCGCTGGCGCTCGCTTGCGGTGGGGCTGATGCACGGCATGGCCGGCTCCGCAGCGCTGCTGGTGCTCGCTGTGTCGCAGGTCGCGAGTCCTGTTTATGGATTGATCTATGTTCTGCTGTTCGGAATCGGGTCGATGGTCGGCATGGGTGCTTTGTCGACCGTGATTGCAATCCCCTTAGTGGTGTCGGCACGCACGCTGACCTGGGCCAATCGTGGTCTTCAAGTTGCGGTTGGTGTCATCACCATCGCGATCGGAGGCGCCACCATTTATTCAATGACGCTTTCCTGATCGGCCGCGTTGAGGCTTACTGCGAAGCTAAAGTGTGATACCGAATTTGTTCAGCGACCACGCCATAGTGAAATACAACACTATCGTCAGAGCGCAGCAGGCGCCCATGCTTACCCAAAAGCCGATCTCTGCTCTTAACATTGCGGGGAGAACCAGGAACATCGGTAGTGATGGAAGGACATACCAGAACGTCGATTCGGCATGATCGGCAATACGAGCGACATCGCTGGTATCTCGCCAAAGCCAGAGGATGCCCAACAGTGAAACGAGCGGCAGCGAGACTATCAGTGCACCGAATGCCGGGCTGCGTTTAGCCACCTCGGATACAATCGCAATGATGAGGCCCGACAGAAGGAATTTAACGACGAAGTAGATCATAACCATTCCGTCAATTTCCACGCATAAGAACGATGCCCTACATTTGTTATCTGGTTTACAAAGCATCCTAATACGGTCGAGAAGTTCTCTGGTCCTGCAAATTTTGTCCCTGTTAAGTTAAGCCGAGAAATGAATAAAAACCACTGCGGCACAAATGTTTCTCTCTACCAACGTGTTGGTTAGAGCGTCCAAACGGCAGAATTCCTCGTAAAATTCCTCTGTTGGCAGGAAAATGGCATAGAGATCGGTGCAATCGGTAACGCCTCGCCGCCAGCCGCACATTTAGGGAATGTTATCGTCAAGCCCTAGATAATCCTGCGAATGGCGAGCTTCTCTATAACTACAGGAAAAACTTTCTCAGGCAGTGAAACCAACTGTCCGAAACAACTCGGCATTGAGAATTTGCACGATTTGGATTCGTAGATTGGCCAGTTATGGAATGGTGTATCATAGGGCCTATTTCTTGTTGGGCCCACCTGAGAAGTCGCTCACATTTCAAGATTGGCTAAGCGGAGCGGAACGAACGCAAGAACGTATCGACTTCGAGCTTTAATTGCTCAGATTGCGATGACAGTCCACTAGCAGCATCGAGTACCATGGTTGCTGAATTTCCGACCTCGCTCGAAGCACGGGTCACGTTCGCAATATTGAGATTTACTTCGTCTGTTCCACGCGATGCCTCTTGGACACTGTTAGCAATCTGGCTTGTTGCGGTTCCTTGCTGTTTGACAGCCAATTCAATTGCCAATGAAATCCGATTAATTTCAACGATAGTTCCATCGATAACTTCGATGGCAGTTACGGCATCTACGGTTGCGGTCTGAATGTCTTGGATTTGCATTGATATTTCGTCGGTTGCCTTCGCTGTCTGATTGGCCAAAGCTTTCACCTCATTGGCCACCACGGCGAAACCCTTGCCGTCCTCGCCGGCGCGAGCTGCCTCGATCGTCGCATTTAAAGCCAGTAGGTTGGTTTGACTGGCGATGTTCTGGATGAGAGCCACGACCTCGCCAATCTTCTGTGCCGCGGAAGCTAAGCCCCTCACCACGGTGTTCGCGCGGCGTGCTTGGTCAGCGGCTTGACCCGCGATCTCGGCTGAGCGGGTTACCTGGTGACCGATCTCATCGATAGAGGCGGACAATTCTTCCGTGGCCGATGCGACCGTCTGAACATTCGACGAAGCTTGCAGTGAGGCCGTTGCAACGGCAGACGCTTGGCGTGTGGCTTCCTCAGCGGTTCCACTCATCGATGCAGCTGTGGCGTGCATTTCGGTCGATGCGATCGCGACGGCCTCAACAATTTGTCCGATCCTTCGCTCAAAAGCATTGGCAAAGTCTCGCTTTGACGTCGCGGTTTCTAACTTGGCGCGCCTCTCTGCATCCTCGCGCTCTGCATTTGCACGCTGTTCGGCATTGCGCGCTGTTTCTGCTTCCGCCATTTTCTGCGCTGATGTTTCGAAGAGTTGAGAAATCGTATATGCAACCCAAGCGAGGACGCCTGCCTCGATGACAAGAATTCCGGCATGCAGAACTACACGGCCCAAGTCAGAGCCCCCGGGATAGATTGCTGCTGGAACGAGAAAGTTCAGCGCCAAATGATGCAACGCCGTCGCGACCGCGCCGGTAATAATCACTCGATAATCACAATATGCGACTTGAACCGCAAGCATCGCGAAGAAGTACATGTGCATATCAATCTGCCAAGGATGCCCCGACATTTGAAAGACAAGAATTGAAACTGATCCCATGAGAGCAATGGAAACTACTACGCGTGTTGAGGCAGAGTTTCCTGTAACCCACCAAGACAGCGTTGCTCCTCCCGCGAGGGCCGCCATAAGCATCGCTGGCAGCATCCAGTCGATATCCCTGGTGAGACCTATTGCGATCACCAACGGCAGGTGCGCCCATAATAAGATTATAAGGGCCTTGTCCGCCTTTGTTCGGAGAGCGCTCAAGTCTTTGACTATCATTGTGGGCCTCGTTCTCACCTATTTTGAAAAGCAAGTAGCTGCAGTTTGCGGATCGATTGCAATCCAGGCACCGGCGGCCCGAAGTCTAGCTAGACCGTCGCGGTCAGCCGGTCGAACGACTAGAATTGCCGGCAATACACCGTTTCGAACAATGGCTGCATCAGCGTCCGCGGCGGCCCCGAACGCTTGGGGAGCGCTCCACCAAAGCGGAAAAACCACAGCTATAAAATCTGAACCTGGACGAGGCTGCAGCGACAGCGCTGCAACTGCCACCCAACTGAACAGCAGAAAGCAACTGACATTTAGAAATGGTAGCCAACGCCGCATTTCGTTTGTCCAGAATCAATCGACGAAACTCTACCACCTAAGCGTTAAGTCGTCGTTGATGGTTAGGAATCTCTGCAAGTAGGCTGAGCGTCTCCTGCTTTACTTTGGCAGTGAACGCTGATGGTGGGTGTATGTATCAAAGACGCAACGACCTAGCGATCGACTTGTCCCAAGTACAGAAAGGTACGAAGATGCAATCGCTCACATTCCATATCGTATGATCGACTCACGTATTATGTTGCTCGATCTGCTCCAGAAAGGAGTCCGCAAGAATCTGACTACCGCGGTCGCCCAAATCATTCCGGCCAGCATCAGTGTCATCATCCCAGACGTCGTCCAATGAAGTCCGATCGACCTTGCTGCAACGAAACCAAGTGAGACTGTCGTTGCTGAAGCGGCAACCATGGTCAAGTCGCAGACCAGCGCCAGTCCTACTCTCCGCCACGCTAGGTTATTAATCGCTATCCTTCGGTCGAGCGTTACGTCGAGGCATGAGACTGCAATCGCGATCGGACTTCCGGCCAACATCAACAGGTTAGTGGCAGGAAGAATTGTCCAGTGGCGAAGGACGCTTTCGAACACTGAGTTCGACGTAAAGCAAAGGTCCGCCACGGACGCTAACATCACCGATCGTTTGTCGATCAGCATGCCAATCGTCATACCAAAAAAGCAAAACAGCAAAAGTGTCGAACGGCGAAAGCCGTTGCTGGATTTCGTACAAAAAAGACCTGCAAGCAGGAGGACTGTTCCAACCGCTTGTTCCAAAATCGAAGTGTCGCCCACGACCAGAGCAAAAATTATCGGTGCACTCGATAGCAGGACTAGAACGGCCCACCTCGAAATAGGTGCCGGCATCGTTGAGAAGTCCTGCTCGAAACGCATGCGTAATTATTTGTAGCCGGTTAGGTCAACCCAAATAGATGTGAGCCTTAACAATCTCAATTCACTGTTCGGACTTTTAACGTTCCGGTCGGTGGTAATGGTTGGTCAACAACGCTTGCACGAAATAGCGTGGAAATTGCACCACCTGCATGTCGCTTGAACGAGATGCGGAGCGTATGGCTCGAGGAACCATGCTTGTTGCATTGCGAAATCGCAGTGAGATTTTTTGCGGAGAATTCTCCGAGAGGAAATGGAGATTGCAAAATCCTTGGACGTAGTGACGTGATCGCTATTCTGTTCGACTGCGGCGGATGTCCGTCATTTTAATTCGATGCCGGCTTTTTAAATTTTCGAATTTGAGTTCACGAGAAATTTGGCAAGTAGCGGCAATAATCGCCACTGACTGATCGATGCCAATCATGGGGAACGCTGTGTGAAACGGTAGACGGCAGGAAAGAAAACCGCTTGCCGACACTCAAGTGATGCGAGGGATGATTTCGATATTACGGTAAGTACAAAATTTGGAATGAGCTGCAAGAGGCACGGCACGCCGGGGAGGCGGTACGCATACATGAGTCCAGCTCACGAGCCATGGCTTGTTGTTTTGTCGCTGATGATGGCATTCCAAGGTAGTTATCTTGGACTACATGTGGCGCGGAAGATTCGCGAATCCAACGGCGACCAATTTCGATCACTCATTGCAATATCGGCGCTCTCCATGGCGTTGGCAATTTGGACCATGCATTTCGTTGGCATGCTGGCGCTTCGTTTGCCTGTAGCGATCAATTTCCTGGTTCTTCCAACGCTGATGTCGTTCCTGATCTGCGTTTTGGTTGTCGGATTTTCCGTCATTGTCATCAGTAACGACTCTCCGACGCCGGTTCGGATCGGCTTCGCTTCCGTCCTCATGGGTATCGGTATTGTCAGCATGCACTACGTTGGCATGCTGGCGCTCCACGCAAGCTTCGAGATGACCCACGAACCGGCCTTCGTTGCAGGGAGTGTCGCTGTTGGCATATTGGCTTCGATGATCGCCCTTTGGGTTGGCTTTGTCTCCACGGCAAAGGGGTCGAGTTTTTATTCAGCAATTGTAATGGCGGCAGCAATCTCAACGATGCATTACACCGCTATGGCCGGTCTGAGGATCGTTGGAAGATGCACGACAGCGCTGACATCCGCACCTGTGTTATCTCAGGAACTCCTCGCTATCGTCGTTTCTGTAATCGCCTTTGTCGTTTCGGCTATATTTCTTCTAACGCTTTTACCGGAGCCTGATGGAGCCGATCATCGGGAGCCTTCTGTCGATCAAAACAGAACAGCTGTTCGGTCTGCTCCTTTGAACGGGGAGAAGGCTCAGAATCTGCCTACGCAAGCTGGGTCAATCGTTGAAAGAAAACTACCTGTCGAGAGGGACGGGCACTACAGTACCATACCAGTAAGCAAGATAGTTGCTGTTCAAGCACGGGCCCACTATACCGCAATCTTTGATGGCGAAGTGGAGTGGTTCTGCCCGCGGGCTATCTCTGAGATCGAGTCAATACTTGACCCTAATTCTTTTGCCCGCGTTCACCGCAGTCATATAGTTAATCTAGATCGAGTAAGGTTTGCCGTGCGTGGAGGTGAGGCCGGAGTCGTCGAGACCCTCACACCAGTCCATTGCAAGATACCGGTCAGCAGATCGCGCCGCACGTCATTGAAGAGGCTTCTCAACGATCGAAGAAACGCAGGCCCCAAAAGCCTATCGGAATAATAAGACACTCTTGGCTCGATACGAAACAGCGTTGTGAACTTGCAACATCTTTAACGGCAAGCCGGAATATCCCGTTCTCGACGTAAATATGCTAGTGGATCGAACGCATCGTTCAATCGCGAGCTGCTCGTCATTCGTGCCGCGAATCTCCACTCTTTAATTCAATCAGAACATTGATGGTCGCCAACCGTCTTGCCTCGACGGAGGAATGGTCGTTCGTGCACAGAACTCGACAGGATTTTGTCGTTCGTGCGTATGGACCAGCATTTAGTGGGGTTTCTTTGCGCTTTAAGAAATCCGCGTTGATGCTGCACAGCAAAGCAACAAATCATTCACAGCGTAGAAATTGGGCATTGGAGCACCTGTGAAGTGCTGTCTGGAGATACGAACATATTGTGGGAAGCCGCGATGAGATGCGCCAATCTTTCAGCGCATATTCGTTTCGTCTCTCGCTCTAGTTCGAAGCGGCTCTTCAGACAGCATTTCACATTCAAATCTCCACGGAAAATGAAAGCCGCGGAGCTCCATGCCTTGCGGTTCTATTCCTGCCGCAAGGCGACATCTGGGGATGACAAATGTTCTGGGGGACAAAAATGACGAGCGTCAAATCAAATACTTTATCGGCCAACTTCGTTGGCCGACTTGCAATCGCAACGGCAGCTTTGATCGCAGCCAGCGGAAGCGCTTCTGCTGATCCTGTTCTTCCGGCGGGCTCGACCGCCGGTCTTGCTATGGGCGCGCCATTGCCGCAGGGCGTCTACTTCATCAATACGGCGACCTTCTTGGAGCGTTCCGCCAGTGTGGCTAACCCGGCGTTGGCCGGCGCCGGCGGCACGCCGGTGATCGATGCGGCCGTCAATATTCCGATGGCTGTTTGGTCCACGCCCTGGACCGTCTTGGGTGCACGGGTCGAGGTAATGGCGACGGTTCCTTACCTCGCCGTCGGCACCGCGCCGAATTCTGGTTTGGGTGCGACCGGAGCGGGCACGAGCAGCTGGTCGCGTGACTTCTACAATCCGGCAGGCATGGTCGGTCTGGCCTGGGATCTCGGCGGCGGCTGGAGCTTCTCCAATTTCGTCGGCGCGTTCGCTCCGACCAGCAATTTCACCAGCAATTACACCGGTCTCGGCGGCAATTACACGACCTTCATGGAATCGGCCAATTTGGCCTATAATCAAGGCTCTTGGAGCGCGAGCGCCAATTTTTTCTATTCGCATAGCGGAACCAACGGCAGCAATACCGCCGCCACGCTGATCGCACTGGGTGCTCCGAATAATATTGGTATTCGGACACAGCCCGACACTGCGCAGATCGATTTTGCGATCACCAACCACATCAACAAGTGGGAACTCGGCCTTGTCGGATACGGTTCGGCCGATCTGGGGAATCCATCGGGAACCCGGCTGGTCGCTGCCTTGGGCACAGGCTTGGGAACCCCCTCGGGTGCTTTTAACGCCAAGCAGAGCCAGTTCGCTCTGGGTGGTTTGGTCGGCTACAACTTTGGTCCGGTCATTACTCAGTTCTATGTGACGCGAGACATCGCGGAAACCAACTACAGCGGCTACGACACTAGAATCTGGTCGCGCGTGATCGTTCCGCTCTGGAATCCGGAAACGCCGACCCCAAAACGTCTTGTAACCAAATAGGCGAACGGAAACTTTGCATTCCGTCGCTCGATTTTATTTTTGAGTGGCAAAAGTTCCGGGCCTGCTCTTTCTTGCGTCGAAAGAGCAGGCCGCCATTTGCACGTAGCTGCCAGTTCGGTTGCAACAGCTGGCGTCGAATAATCGTAAGTAAAGCGCGGCGTCGATTTATTTAGAGAAGTATCTCGATCTGATGCATCGCGTTACAAGCGCTTGGCCGGTGGACCTGGAAGAAAATGCGCGCCTTCGGCACTTAAAAAATCCAGCATCGCTTGCGCTGGTGGGAGCAGCACTTTTTCCTGTTTTCGGACGACGAACCATTGTCGGACAATGGGCAAGCCGGCGACATCGAGCGTGATCAATCGTCCATCCTCAATTTCAGTAGCAACGGTGTGTGCCGAGATGAATGCGATTCCGAGGCCAGCAATGACTGCCTGCTTGATCGTTTCGTTGCTGCTCATTTCCATGCCGATCGTGGGTTGAAGCTCGGTAGATTCGAATAACTGCTCCATGAGCATCCTTGTCCCAGATCCCTGTTCGCGGGTGAGAAAGGTTTCGTGAGCAAGATCGACCGCAGCAAGCCCGAAGTCGTTTTCGAGCCAATGTCCTTTCGGCGCAATGATGACGTGTGGATGGTCGCCTATGAGATGTGTCTCTACATCCAATTCCGGCGGCGGACGTCCCATGATTGCAAAATCGAGTTCGTAGCCACGCAGCGCTTCGCGTATTTCCTTGCGGTTGCCGATCGACAGTCTGACATCGATCTTGGGATGAAGTTTCGAGAAGGCGGCAATGGCGAAAGGAACGAAATATTTCGATGTGCTGACTGCACCGATCGACACGCGCCCTCCCGTCCGGCCCGCGATCATATCGAGCGAAGTAGAGCAAATAGCAATCGCAGCTTCTATCCGCTCGTGCAGTGCGAGGACTTCTTGTCCTGCACTGTTAAGAATCATTCCGTCGCTGGTCCGCTGGACAAGCGGCAATCCGGCCAGATCCTGCAGGTTGCGCAACTGCAAGGTCACTGCGGGTTGAGTGAGATTCAGTTTGTTCGCGGCAGCAGTCACGCTGCCGCCATTCGAAAGTGCCGCAAGTGCGCGAAGCTGCCTGATTGTGACGTCTCGCAAGCCAGTCATATAAGAGAATCTTTTGAGATGTGAAACTTAATTAAATTTCACTTATTATAGGGACGAAGTCAATCTCATCCTCGGCTCCGAAGCGAGCCTGCGTATCGACCGCCTTCTGAACATGGCGGTGCGCATCGGGAGGTTGACGAATGAACGAAGGGCTGACGCTCCAAGAGCGGCTGGACGAATTTTCAGCTTCGGACTCTCTTCGCCGGGCCATCGCCGACGCAGTTGCCGCGCTCGCGCAGGCTGCAATCCATATTTCCGGACTGACGCGCCGTGGCGCGCTGGCTGGCGTGACCGGACAGACCGAAGGCCGCAACACGGACGGCGATATTCAGAAAGATCTCGATCTTCGTGCCGATCGAATTATCCGCAGCGCTCTGGGGTCGTTCGCGATCGCCGTGCTTGCATCCGAAGAAATGGCGAAGCCTGAGATTCTGAATCGGGGCGCAGCGATCAGCGTCGCCGTGGACCCGTTGGACGGTTCGTCCAACATCAACACCAACATGTCGGTCGGCACGATCTTCTCGATCGTTCGTACGCCCGCCGACATAGACACGACGTTCATGCAATCCGGCGAAGCGCAGCTTGCGGCGGGGTTTGTCGTCTACGGTCCGCAGACATCTCTTGTTTTAACGCTGGGACGCGGCGTGGACGTTTTCACGCTCGATAGCGACGGCGATGCGTTCAGGCTGATTAGACCGATGATTCAGATTCCCGCCGATACTGCCGAATTCGCGATCAACGCTTCAAATCAGCGGCATTGGGAAGCACCGATACAAGCCTACATCGAAGACTGCATTGCCGGTGCCGATGGCGTGCGACGCAAAGACTTCAATATGCGCTGGATCGGCTCGCTTGTTGCGGAGGCTTACCGGATTCTGACGCGCGGCGGAATATTTCTCTATCCTGCTGACGCACGCGATGGCTACAGCGAAGGCCGTCTGCGCCTTGTATATGAGGCGCATCCGATGGCGTTCATCATGGAGCAGGCTGGCGGCGCTGCATCCACAGGTCACGCGCGCATTCTCGATCTTGTGCCGCGCGCGCTTCATCAGCGGGTGCCGCTGATTATGGGATCGCGTGAGAAAGTGCGGCGCCTCGAACGCCTGTATATGAGCCCCGACATCAAATCCGAACGAAACGCTCCGCTTTTTGCCAATCGCGGATTGTTTCGCAACTGACCTCAAGGATTTGATCGATCGTGTCCAGGAAGCATCCCATCATATCGATTACCGGCTCGTCGGGAGCGGGCACGACGTCCGTCAAGCGCACGTTCGAGCAGATTTTCCGGCGTGAGAACGTCACGGCTGCCTACATCGAGGGCGACGCGTTTCACCGCTACAATCGCGCCGAGATGCGCACGCGCATGGCTGAGGAAGCGGAACGCGGCAACAAGCATTTCAGCCACTTCAGTCCCGAAACGAATTTGTTCGAGGAATTGGAAACGACGTTCAAGACCTACGGCGAAACCGGCAACGGCATCACGCGGTTCTACGTGCATGACGACGAGGAAGCCGAGCTACACGGAAGTCCGCCGGGGACATTTACCGACTGGCGTCCATTCCCGGAGAATTCCGACCTTCTCTTCTACGAAGGACTTCATGGCGCCGTCATCACGCCGAAGGTGAACGTCGCCCAGTACGCCGATCTCAAGATCGGCGTGGTTCCGGTGATTAACCTCGAATGGATTCAGAAGCTGCATCGAGATCGCAGCGCGCGGGGCTATTCGACCGAAGCGGTCACCGACACGATCCTTCGCCGCATGCCGGATTACATAAATTACATCTGCCCGCAATTCGGCGACACCGACATCAACTTCCAGCGGATCCCGACGGTCGATACATCCAATCCGTTTATCGCACGGTGGATCCCCACGCCGGACGAGTCGATGGTCGTTATACGGCTCAAGAATCCGCGAGGGATCGACTTCCCATATCTGATTTCAATGATTCCAGGCAGCTTCATGTCGCGCGCGAATTCGATTGTTATTCACGGATCAAAACTCGATCTCGCGATGCAACTGATCCTGACGCCACTCATCCTGCAGCTGATCGATCGTAAGAGGCGCGCATGACAAGCGATCTCATTGCATTCCCGGCGAGAGCTGCATCTGATTCATCGAAGCCTGTCGAAGCAGGAAGCGCCATCGCGACGCATCGCGAGATGGCCAATGCCATTCGCTTTCTCGCGATCGACGCAATTGAAAAAGCGAATTCAGGGCATCCAGGCATGCCGATGGGCATGGCCGACGTGGCCACCGTTCTATTCTCGGATTTTCTGAAATTCGATCCGAAGGATCCGGATTGGCCAAATCGTGACCGCTTCGTTTTGTCTGCCGGGCATGGATCGATGCTTCTCTATGCGCTGCTGTTTCTCACCGGTTACGAAGACGTCACGCTCGATCAACTCAAAACATTCCGGCAATGGGGATCGAAGACCCCTGGTCATCCGGAATACGGCCACACTCAAGGTGTCGAGACGACAACTGGGCCACTCGGACAGGGAATCGCAACCGCGGTCGGTATGGCTCTGGCCGAGCGGCTGAACAATGCACGGTTCGGCGACGATTTTTCCAATCACTTCACATATGTGATCTGCGGCGACGGCTGCCTGATGGAAGGCATCAGCCATGAGGCTATATCGCTTGCCGGTCATCTCGGGCTCGGTCGTCTGATCGTTCTTTTCGATGACAATGAAATATCGATCGATGGATCAACATCGTTGGCCTGCTCCGACGATCAACTCGCTCGCTTCGCAGCTTCGGGATGGTCGGTTCGCCGCATCGACGGTCATGATCCGAAGGCGATTGCTAAGGCTCTCGCTGAAGAGAGAGAGACGGATCGCCCGTCGCTGATCGCTTGCCGTACCAAGATCGGTTTTGGCTCGCCGGCACGGCAAGGCACCGAAAAAGCGCACGGTGCCCCCCTCGGACCTGCTGAAGTTGCGGCCACGCGCGCGGCGCTTGATTGGCCCTACGCGCCATTTGAAATCCCGCCCGCCATACTCCAGGCTTGGCAAACAGTCGGCAAGCGAGGTCACGCCGCGCACCATGCGTGGAGCGTTCGCGTCTCGCGGCACGACGGGTCAGCTCGCGCTCGCTTTTACGAGGCATTAAACGGAGATTTGTCGAGCGGTTATGAAGATGCAATTCGCGCTATTCGCGCCAGCTTTGCAACGGAACGGCCCTCGGTTGCTACACGTCAAGCATCCCAGCAGGTGATCGATATTCTCGCGGAATCGCTGCCAAATCTCCTTGGAGGTTCGGCCGATCTGACGCACTCGAATCTTACACATGCGAAAAGCCAGACCTCCCTGAGGCCCGGATCGTTTCATGGTAGCTATATCCATTACGGAATCCGTGAGCACGGCATGGCCGCGGCGATGAACGGGATTGCGTTGCATGGCGGGCTTATTCCTTACGGCGGAACATTCCTGACTTTTGCCGATTACAGTCGGCCCGCAATAAGGATGGCAGCGTTGATGGGCTTGCGTGTCATACACGTGATGACCCATGACTCGATTGGCCTTGGCGAAGATGGGCCGACCCATCAACCCGTCGAGCATTTGGCGTCGCTGCGAGCGATTCCAAATCTTCTTGTCTTTCGTCCGGCGGATGCCGTCGAAACCGCGGAAGCCTGGGACTGCGCTCTGCGTGCATTGGGTCAGCCATCGGTCCTATGTCTGTCGCGTCAGGCGCTACCGACCTTCCGCAGCGATGCGAAGGGCGGCAACAAAGTCGCGTGCGGCGCTTATCTCGCAGTCTGTCCGGAAGGACGGCGCGACATCACGCTGATTGCAACCGGATCCGAAGTCGCCCTCGCGATGGAAGCGGCGCGTCTTCTCGCAAAGGATGGCATACGCGCTGCGGTGGTTTCGGCGCCATGCTTCGAACTCTTTGCAAAGCAATCGGATGAGTATCGGGCAACTGTACTGGGACATTGCCCGCGAATCGGAATCGAAGCGGCAGTGCAGGGCGACTGGAGCCGCTGGCTCGGCGACGGCGGCGAGTTCATCGGCATGACCGGATTTGGCGCATCGGCCCCGGCCAGCGTGCTCTACCGGGAGTTCGGCATCACCCCGCAGGCAATCGCCGCCGCAGCGATGCGTCGCATTCACCATTCTCGAACCGAAGGCGCCACATAGTGTCAGTCAAAGTTGCTATCAACGGGTTTGGACGCATCGGCCGCAATATCTTGCGTGCGATTGTCGAATCTGGCCGCCGCGACATCGAGGTCGTTGCGATCAACGATCTCGGCCCGGTCGAGACTAACGCGCATCTGTTGCGCTACGATTCCGTTCACGGGCGCTTCCCGCACGATGTCAAGGTCGCGGGAAACTCCATCGACGTGGGACGTGGACCGATCGAGGTCACGGCGATCAAGGATCCCGCGTCTTTGCCACATGCGGCGATGAAGGTCGATATCGCGCTCGAATGCACCGGCGTGTTCAGCACTCGTGAGAAGGCCGCAGCTCATCTGACGGCAGGGGCGAAGCGGGTGATCGTGTCGTCGCCTGCCGACGGCGCCGATCTCACCGTGGTGTACGGGGTCAACCATCACAAGCTGAGCCGGGATCACTTGGTGATCTCGAATGCGTCCTGCACCACCAACTGCCTTGCACCGGTGGTCAAGGTTCTTCATGAGACCCTCGGTATCGAGCGCGGGTTCATGACCACGATTCACTCCTACACCGGCGATCAGCCGACGCTCGACACCATGCACAAAGACCTCTATCGCGCGCGTGGCGCGTGTCTTTCTATGATTCCGACATCGACGGGCGCGGCCAAAGCCGTCGGTCTTGTACTGCCGGAGTTGAACGGACGCCTTGATGGCGTTGCGATCCGGGTGCCGACGCCAAACGTATCGGTGGTCGATTTCAAGTTCATCGCAAAGAAACCCACCACGGTGGCGGAGATCAACGACGCGATCGGCAAGGCGGCGGGAGGCGCGCTCAAGGGCATCCTCGGTATCACTTACGCCCAGAATGTGTCGAGCGATTTCAATCACGATTCCCATTCATCGATGTTCCATGCGGATCAGACCAAGGTCATCGACGGCAATTTCGTACGCGTGCTGAGCTGGTACGACAACGAGTGGGGCTTCTCAAGCCGCATGAGCGATACGGCAGTGGCGATGGGGAGGTTGCTATGACCGCGCCCTTGCGAATTCTCGACGGCATCGATGTGACGGGTAAGCGTGTAGTCGTTCGTACCGATCTGAACGTGCCGATGAAAAACGGCCGCATCACCGACAACACGCGCTTACGTCACGCTGTGCCAACCCTGGTGGAATTGGCGGACAAGCGCGCCATCGTGATCGTACTGTCTCATTTCGAGCGACCCTGCGGCAAGGTTGTTCCCGACTATTCGCTAGCGCTGCTGAGACCGGCGCTTGAAACATCGCTTCAGCGCACGGTGCATTTCGTCGAGACGGATTGGCGAGATGGCGCACATCGCTCGGTCGTGGCCACCGCAAAGCCCGGCGATATCCTGCTGATGGAAAATACGCGCTTTCATCCGGGCGAGGAAGAGAACGATCCGGATTTCTCGCGGGCGCTGGCGGCCCTCGGCGACATTTACGTCAACGACGCGTTTTCTGTGGCGCACCGGGCGCACGCTTCGACCGAAGGCATCGCACAATTTTTGCCGTCGTTCGCGGGGCGGGGCATGCAGGCGGAGCTGTCCGCGCTCGATCTGGTGCTGGGCAATCCTGTTCGCACTGTCGGTGCGGTGATTGGCGGTTCCAAGGTATCGACCAAGATTCCGGTTCTGGAAAATCTTGTGACGGGCGTCGATGAACTGATTATCGGCGGCGGCATGGCCAACACGTTTCTGCACGCCCGCGGTATCAATGTTGGGCGCTCGCTGTATGAGCCCGAACTGGCCGAAACTGCCAGACGCATCATGCGAAAAGCCGAGGCCCACAGCTGCGACATCGTTCTGCCGCGCGATGTGGTGGTGGCGAAGGATTTCGCGCTGAACGCGGCGCATGCAGTCGTCGACATCAGATCGGTGCCGGCGGATTACATGATCCTCGATATCGGTCCGGAGACGGCAACCGATATTATCGAGCAATTCGGCGATCTCAAGACCCTGTTGTGGAATGGGCCGGTCGGCGCGTTCGAAACCGAGCCGTTCGGCCGCTCGACATTCGCACTCGCGCGGGAAGCCGCGCGGCTGACAAAAGCAGGACGGCTTCTAACCGTTGCGGGCGGCGGTGACACCGTCGCGGCGCTCTCAGCCGCGGGTGTCGAAAAGGATTTCAGCTACGTCTCGATGGCCGGCGGCGCATTTCTGGAATGGCTCGAGGGGCGCGGACTGCCGGGCGTGAATGCCCTGAAGACATTCCGACAAGACATCAAGATTTGAGGTAACCGACATGGCACGCATCACTCTGAGACAATTGCTCGATCACGCCGCCGAATATGGCTACGGCGTTCCGGCGTTCAACATCAATAATATGGAGCAGGGCCTTGCTATCATGGAGGCGGCGGCGGCGGTCGATGCCCCGGTCATCATGCAGGCCTCGCGCGGCGCGCGCTCCTACGCCAACGACATCATGCTGGCAAGGATGATCGACGCGCTGGAGGAGATGTATCCGCAGATTCCGCTGTGTATGCATCAGGATCACGGCAACGAGGAGGCGACCTGCGCCACCGCAATTAAGTATGGCTTCACATCGGTGATGATGGACGGATCACTGAAAGCCGATGCCAAAACAGCGGCGGATTATCAATATAATGTCGATATTACTCGTCGCGTCGTTGATATTGCGCACTGGATCGGCGCATCGGTCGAGGGTGAACTCGGCGTGCTCGGCTCGCTTGAGCATGGCGGCGGTGAACAGGAAGATGGCCACGGCGTCGAAGGTAAGGTCGGCCGCGACCAGCTTTTGACCGACCCGGATCAGGCCGTCGATTTCGTTCGTGCTACCAAGGTAGATGCGCTCGCCATTGCGATGGGCACCTCTCATGGTGCCTACAAGTTTTCCCGCAAGCCGGACGGCGACATCCTGGCCATGAACGTGGTTGAGGAGATTCACCGCCGGCTGCCCAATACGCATCTGGTTATGCATGGCTCATCCTCCGTGCCGCAGCCGCTGCAGGAAGTATTCAATAAGTACGGCGGTGAGATGCCGCAGACTTGGGGCGTGCCCGTTGAAGAGATCGTGCGCGGTATCAAGCACGGCGTTCGCAAAGTCAATATCGACACTGATTGTCGTCTGGCGATGACCGCCGCGTTCCGCAAGGTTGCGGCGCAGACCAGAAGCGAATTCGATCCACGCAAGTTTCTCAAACCGGCGATGGATGCGATGCGCGATCTTTGCCGCGAGCGTTTCGAACAATTCGGCACCGCCGGCCAAGCATCGAAGATCAAGGTTATTCCGCTGGCCGAAATGGCCAAACGCTATCGCGCAGGGACTCTCGATCCGCGAATTGGAGACATCGCAACCGCAGCCGAGTGATTCCGCAGTCGATGGGACGCGCCGGTCAGCAACAACAAGGAAAATCCTATGAATAGGCACTCTGTAAAGATCAGCGGCAAGGATCGCTACAAGTCCGGCGTCATGGAATACAAGAAGATGGGCTATTGGGAGCCCGATTACGTTCCGAAGGACACGGACGTGATTGCGTTGTTCCGCGTCACGCCTCAGGACGGCGTCGATCCCATAGAAGCCTCGGCCGCGGTCGCGGGCGAATCCTCGACAGCGACGTGGACCGTGGTGTGGACTGATCGGCTGACGGCGGCGGAAAAGTATCGCGCGAAATGTTATCGCGTCGATCCGGTGCCGAATTCCACCGGGCAGTATTTCGCCTACATCGCCTACGATCTCGATCTGTTCGAGAACGGGTCGATCTCGAACCTGTCGGCGTCGATCATCGGCAACGTGTTCGGCTTTAAGCCGCTCAAGGCTTTGCGCCTCGAGGACATGCGTTTCCCGGTCGCTTACGTGAAAACGTTCCAGGGTCCGGCGACCGGCATCGTGGTCGAGCGCGAACGGCTCGACAAGTTCGGTCGTCCGCTGCTGGGCGCGACCGTCAAGCCGAAACTCGGTTTGTCGGGTCGCAATTACGGGCGCGTAGTTTACGAGGCGCTCAAGGGTGGCCTCGACTTCACCAAGGACGACGAGAACATCAATTCTCAGCCGTTCATGCATTGGCGCGAGCGTTTCCTTTACTGCATGGAAGCAGTCAACAAGGCGCAGGCGGCTTCCGGCGAGGTGAAGGGTAGCTATCTCAACATCACCGCCGGCACGATGGAAGACATGTATGAGCGTGCCGAGTTTGCCAAGGAGCTCGGCTCCGTGGTCGTCATGATTGATCTGGTGATCGGCTACACCGCGATCCAGTCGATGGCGAAATGGGCGCGCCGCAACGACATGATCCTGCATCTGCATCGCGCCGGTCACTCGACTTACACGCGGCAGAGGTCGCATGGCGTCTCGTTCCGCGTGATCGCGAAGTGGATGCGCCTTGCCGGTGTCGATCACATCCATGCTGGCACCGTGGTCGGCAAGTTGGAAGGCGATCCGGCCACCACGAAGGGCTACTACGATATCTGCCGCGAGGACTTCAATCCGATGCAGCTCGAGCACGGCATCTTTTTCGACCAGCATTGGGCCAGCCTCAACAAGCTGATGCCGGTCGCATCCGGCGGCATTCACGCCGGACAGATGCACCAACTTCTCAGCCTGCTCGGCGAGGACGTGGTGTTGCAGTTCGGCGGCGGCACCATCGGCCATCCGATGGGCATCCAGGCTGGCGCGACGGCGAACCGCGTTGCGCTAGAGGCGATGATTCTCGCCCGCAATGAAGGGCGCGATTATCTCCACGAAGGACCGGAGATTCTCGCCAGGGCCGCGAACACCTGTACGCCGCTCAAGCAGGCACTCGAGGTCTGGAAGGACGTCACGTTCAACTATGAATCCACCGACATGCCCGATTTCGTCCCATCTACAACAGTTTCGGCATAAGGAGCAGAACGATGCGAATTACCCAGGGTTGTTTCTCATTCCTGCCGGACCTCACGGATGAGCAGATTTCAAAGCAGGTTCAGTTCTGTCTTTCAAAGGGATGGGCAGTGAGCTTCGAGTTCACCGACGATCCACATCCTCGCAATACCTATTGGGAGATGTGGGGTCTGCCGATGTTCGATCTTCATGACGCCGCCGGCGTGATGATGGAACTTAAGGAGTGCCGCAGCGTCTATAGCGATCGCTACATCCGCCTCTGCGGTTTCGATTCCAGCCATGGCTGGGAGTCGGTGAGGATTTCATTCATCGTCAATCGCCCGAAGACCGAGCCGGGCTTCCGTCTTGAGCGGCAGGAAGTGGCGGGCCGCAACGTTCGCTACACAACAAGTGCATACGCGGCGGATCGGTCGGAGGGCCAACGATACACTGAGTGAAACCATCTGGCAGGCGTGAGCGATATTCTCCTTGGTCGTTCAATCAACGCTCCGGATGTCACTGCTCCGTCGTCATGTAGCCGGCGACGGAGCTCTTTTCTTCTCAAGACGCATGCGAACGCACCGTGTCATTATAGATGCCGTTGGACAATCGCCGATGACGGACAGCATCAACCTTCGTTCGGAACTCGAATCTGTCGGGATTAATGAGATTCTCGATCAGCTCGATCGCGAGCTTATAGGTCTCAAACCCGTTAAAACTCGGATTCGAGAAATTGCGTCACTGCTTTTGATCGAGCGAGTCAGGCAGAAGATGGGACTGAGAGCCGAAGTCCCAACGCTGCACATGTCGTTCACCGGTAATCCGGGCACGGGAAAAACGACCGTTGCGCTACGGATGGCCAGCATTCTGCAACGCCTTGGCTTCGTGCGGCGCGGACAGGTCGTGTCAGTAACGCGAGACGAGCTTGTCGGTCAGTATATCGGGCATACCGCCCCGAAAACCAAAGAAGTCCTTAAGCGTGCGATGGGCGGCGTATTGTTCATCGACGAGGCATATTATCTGCATCGTCCAGACAACGAGCGCGACTATGGGCAGGAGTCCATTGAGATTCTTTTGCAGGTTATGGAGTCCCAGCGCGAGGACATAGTTGTCATTCTCGCCGGCTACGGGGATCGCATGGACAAATTCTTCACTAGTAATCCAGGATTTCGATCCCGGATTGCTCATCATATCGATTTTCCGGACTACGCGGACGACGAACTTCTAGCGATCTCGGAGTTAATGTTGAAAGATCAGAATTATCAATTCAGCGCCGCCGCCCGCGAAGCATTCATTCGCTATATAGCGTTGCGCAAGACCCAGCCCCTGTTCTCGAATGCGCGCTCGATACGGAACGCCTTGGATCGCATTCGGCTGCGTCAAGCCAACCGTTTAGTGTCGGATATCGACTGCGCTTTGACAATCGATGACGTTAAATCGATCGAAGCGTCCGACGTGTTGGCTAGCCGGGTGTTTTCAAAATCTCAGACTGCATTGATTGAACGACTGAAATTCGAGAGGAAATCCTGTGTTGATGACCCCACCGATCGTTATCGCCCCTTCGATTCTTTCAGCGGATTTCGCGTGCCTTGGCGATGAAATTAGCGCTATCGATGCTGCCGGCGCCGACTGGATTCATTGCGACGTAATGGACGGGCATTTCGTTCCGAATATCAGTTTTGGTCCTGATGTTATTAAGGCTATTCGTTCGCGCACCACGAAGATTTTCGACGTACATTTAATGATCGCGCCCGTCGATCCGTATCTAGAAGCTTTTGCGAAGGCCGGCGCGGACATCATCACGGTGCACGCCGAAGCCGGACCGCATTTGGATCGTTCGCTTCAAGCAATTCGGACGCTGGGTAAGAAAGCTGGCGCGACCATCTGCCCAGCGACCTCCGAACAAGTTCTTGAGCACGTACTCGATCGACTCGACCTCATTCTGGTGATGACCGTGAACCCCGGATTTGGCGGGCAGACTTTTATTTCTTCGCAACTGGAGAAAATCCGACGCATTCGCTCCATGATCGGCGATAGATCGATCAGATTGGAGGTTGATGGTGGTGTCAACGCAGAGAATGCTGCCCAAGTCACGGCCGCAGGCGCTGACACGATCGTCGCTGGATCAGCCGTGTTTCACGGCGGAAGAGTTGAGAAATATCGGGACAACATCAATGCGATCCGGGCCGCCGCAGAATCGGGCCGACAATGCTGACAGCCGATCGATCGAATATCGCACGAGCAAGGGAACATTGGCCTGCCGCCGTCGTCTTCGATCTCGACGGAACTATAGTGAACAGCTTGGGTGACATCACTTCGTCAATCAACACTCTTCTGGCTGCCTACGGCCATCCATTGTTTTCAGAGAGCGCGATTCGCGAGTTTGTTGGGGATGGTATGGACGCTCTTGTAGAGAGGGCCTTTAGCGCGCGAGGTGTGGTTTTCAGCCCGAAAGAGCGGGAAACGGCCATCAGATCCTACGAATTGACGTATGGTGCAAGGCTCACAGATACGACGAGGCCTTACGCCGGTGTTGTTGCTGTTATTTCCGAACTAAGAGAGCGAGGTGTGAGCATCGGAGTTTGCACGAACAAGGCTGAAGATCAGGCAGTCAGTATTGTCGAAGGCCTTGGACTGCGAGGTTACGTCGATGCAATCGTCGGCGCCCGCAGAGGGCGACCGGCCAAGCCCTCGCCAATACCCTTGTTACACACGCTGGAATATCTGCGCGTCAATGCCGCAGACGCAATCATGGTGGGCGATAGTGCCGTTGACGTGCAATGCGCTAAAGCCGCCGGCGTCGCGGTAATTGGCGTTTCATTCGGTTATTCCAGAGTTCCAATGCGTGTCATTGGGCCTAATGTTACGATCGACGATTTCGGTGAATTCAAAGCAGCGTGTGCGTCACTCAGGGTGGAAGGGCCATGAAACGCTTCGGTGTTCTCATCTTCGATGTCGATGGCACGTTGGCTGAGACTGAGGAGATACACCGGCGCGCGTTCAACGAGACGTTCGCCTATTTTGATTTGGGTTGGGAGTGGAGCGTGGATCTCTACAGGGATCTTCTGCGGGTTACGGGAGGAAAGGAAAGAATTCGTCGATTCGCCGACCTTCGCCCGGAGTGCGGAGATACGGTTTCCGACGATGGTATCGCTGAGCTGCATCGCTTTAAAACGGCGCGCTTCGCGCAGTTAATGGCGACCGGCGCCTGCACGCTGCGCCCCGGTGTAGCAAATGCAATCTATGCGGCCTCAGGCCGCGGTCAGCGTCTTGCAATTGCGACAACGACATCACGGAGCAATGTGGATGCGATTTTCTCGGCGACCCTGGGCAAGGACGGAACTAAGCTCTTCAGCGCAATCGTCGCTGGAGACGAGGTTTGCAGGAAGAAGCCTGCTCCCGACGCCTATCTGAAGGTGCTTAGCCTTCTCAACGCATCAAATCGGGAGTGCCTAGCCATCGAAGATTCGCGTAACGGATTTGTTTCAGCTTCTCGCGCCGGAATTCCAACCTTGATTACGCGAAGCACATATTTCCGGGACGACGAATTCGATGGTGCTCTTGCTGTCGTCGATACTTTGGACGATCTGGCGGATTTTTGGATACCCGCAGAACTAAGCTAACCGGATGGCCAAGATGTACATCTATCTTCCGATCCATATCTTCTACAAGTGCACATTGGTAACACGTAGCTTTTTCATCAACGAGGCAGAGCGGTAAAGGGTTTGGACAAGTTGCTTCTTGTGAGCTTCCTATTTTAGAGTTGAAACTGTTCTAGCAAGGACCGTTGGGATATGCCCATCGAACATGATCCGATGTTGGTCGCTTTGTCACTGCTCGTGGCAATTCAGGCAAGCTTCGTCGGTTTAAGTCTCGCGCTTCGCGTTTCGCAAGCATTCGCCTTCCATAGGCGTTTGCTGATCGCGGGCGCAGCATTATCATTCGCCATTGGCATCTGGGCGATGCATTTCGTCGGGATGCTAGCGGCGAGGCTGCCTGTCAGCGTTGATTATGTTGTGCTGCCCACGCTGCTTTCTTTTCTCATTTGCGTACTGGTGGTCGGTGTCGCGGTTTACCTGGCGACCCTGCGGTCACAGCGCATGCTGTTCATTGCCGCAACGGTGATGGGTCTCGGCATCGCATCAATGCATTACATCGGGATGATGGCGCTGCACGTTAGCGTTCACATGATCCACAATCCCGTTTATGTGCTGGCGAGCGTGGTGATCGCAATTCTCGCGTCCAGCTTGGCGCTTTGGCTGGCATTTGCCTCCGATGCAAGACCTCCCCTTATTTTGTGCGCTGCAGTTCTTGGGTGTGCGATTTCAGGCATGCACTACACCGCAATGGCTGGGTTGACCTTGCATCCGATCGTTGGCGAAGGGGTGCGAAGCGCCCCCGCTATATCCGGCGATCTTCTGGCGGTAATCGTCAGCATTGTGGCATTTGTAGTATCGGGCGGATTCATGCTGGCGCTCGTTCCCGATCAATCCGAATCCGGAACAGACTTCATCAAGTGGACAACGACGCCGAAGGCTGTCGCCTCTACCTCAAGTGTCGACCTAGCTATAACGGACGCATGCGTCCAATTATCTACAACGACGGAGGAAGTCCTGGCAGAAAAGACGCCCGATCAGCTGGCATCAGCAGTGATCGGCGGCGAGCTTACCCTGCCTATCGAGAAATATGGCAGCGCGAAGAAGATCAATATTGCGGACATATTCTCGGTTCACGCCAACGCACATTATACATATGTATTCAATGGGCGAGAGGACATCTTCTGCCCCCTTTCAATCAGTGAGATCGTCGAGCGCCTGCCGTCCGACATCTTTTTCAGGGTGCACCGAAGTTACATTATAAGCATTCCGCATGTGGTGCGTCTGAAGCGTGCAGGCGACAATGGAGTCGCTGACCTCGATTCACCGGTTAGGCGCTCGGTTCCTGTTAGCCGCAGTCGGCTGCCGCAACTACGCGCGCAGCTGACAAATTATCTGCAAACCCAAGAAAATTAGACAGGATTGCTGACGCAGTTCATGCAGCAAGCCGTCACCGGTGCCAAAATGCGGCCGTCGGTGACTGCGGTCTTGAATGCCATTGAAACGATTGGCCACCTGCCCGCGACGCTGAAGACAAATCCATCAAAGAGATTTGTGGCGTGGGAAACGAACTTGGGGGTTTGCCGTGATTCCTGGCTCATTCGACTATCACCGTCCTGCATCGATTTCGGCGGCCGTAACGCTGCTGGCCAAACTTGGCGAGGACGCTCGTCCGCTCGCCGGCGGTCACAGCCTGATCCCGATGATGAAGACGCGGCTATCCACTCCGACTCATCTGGTCGATCTTGGCGGCATCGATGATCTCAAGGGTATCAAGGATGAAAAAGGTGACATCGTCATCGGGGCAATGACCACGCAGCATGCGCTGATCGGCTCTGAACTCCTCGCTTCCAAGATTCCAATTATTCGCGAAACGTCATTGCTGATTGCAGATCCGCAGATTCGCTACATGGGGACGCTCGGCGGTAACGCCGCAAATGGCGACCCGGGAAACGATATGCCGGCATTGATGCAGTGTCTCGGAGCTACCTACGAACTTACGGGTCCCAAAACGAAGCGCAAAGTCGCGGCACGGGATTTTTACCAAGGGGCCTACGCGACCGCACTGCAGCCGGGTGAGATCCTGACGGCTATCCGAATTCCGGTGCCGCCTGCAGGACACGGTTACGCCTACGAAAAATTGAAGCGTAAAATCGGTGACTATGCCACCGCAGCCGCAGCCGTTATTTTGACGATGGCGGGAGGAAAATGCACGTCGGCTTCAATCGGTTTGACTAACGTTGCAGAGACGCCGCTGTGGGCAGCCGATGCGGCCAAAGTTCTCGTCGGTTCCAAACTCGACAAAGCTTCGCTCGATAAAGCGGTCGCTGCCGCAGAGGCGATCACAAATCCGGCGTCTGATGGCCGGGGACCGGCTCATTTCCGTACCAAGATGGCGGGTGTCATGCTTCGTCGCGCTGTTGAGCGGGCGAGGGCCCGCGCCAAGGGTTGAGGGAGAGATCGAATATGTCGAAAGCCCACATCGAACTAACGATCAACGGGAAAACAGTAGAAGCGCTCGTTGAGCCGCGTACGCTGTTGATCCATTTTCTGCGCGAGCAGCAAGATCTCACTGGCGCGCATATCGGTTGCGACACCAGTCATTGCGGCGCATGTACCGTCGAACTCAATGGCATGTCGGTGAAAAGTTGCACGACGTTTGCTGTTCAGGCCAACGGCGCGTCTGTGACGACCGTAGAGGGCATGGCAAATGCTGATGGCACGCTGAGCGCATTGCAGGAAGGCTTCCGCATGATGCACGGCCTGCAGTGCGGCTACTGCACGCCCGGAATGATTATGCGGGCACATCGTTTGCTTCAGGAGATTCCTGATCCCAGCGAAGAAGAAATCCGCTACGGCATTTCGGGCAATATCTGCCGCTGCACTGGTTACCAGAACATTGTGAAGGCAATTCAATACGCCGCCGCCAAGATCAATGGCGTGCCCTTTAAGGAGGCTGCAGAATGAACGTCCAGACCCCCATCGAACCAACCAGCGCAGAACGTGCCGAAAAACTCCAGGGTATGGGCTGCAAGCGCAAGCGAGTCGAGGACATTCGCTTCACGCAGGGCAAGGGCAACTACGTCGATGATCTGAAGCTGTCAGGCATGTTGTTCGGCGACTTCGTTCGCTCTTCACACGCGCATGCGCGCATCAAGAGCATCGATACCTCGAAGGCCAAAGCATTGCCCGGCGTGCTCGCCGTGTTGACCGCGGCCGAATTGAAGCCGCTCAATCTTCATTATATGCCAACCTTGGCCGGCGACGTACAGGCCGTGCTCGCCGAAGAGAAAGTGCTATTCCAGAATCAGGAAATTGCTTTCGTTGTGGCGACGGATAGATACATCGCTGCGGACGCCATTGAACTCGTCGAGGTCGAATATGAGCCACTGCCAGTTCTGGTTGATCCTTTCAAGGCGCTGGAGCCGAACGCGCCGCTATTGCGCGAAGACATCAAAGACAAGATGACCGGCGCGCACGGACCGCGCAAACATCACAATCACATTTTCTTCTGGGACATTGGCAATAAAAAGGGCACAGACGACGCTTTCGCCAAGGCCGACGTCGTCTCGAAGGATCTCTTCACCTATCATCGGGTGCATCCGTCGCCGCTGGAAACCTGCCAGTGCGTCGCTTCGATGGACAAGATCAAGGGTGAACTGACGCTTTGGGGGACCTTCCAGGCGCCGCATGTGATCCGCACCGTGGTATCACTGATCTCCGGCTTGCCCGAGCACAAGATTCACGTCATCGCGCCTGACATCGGTGGCGGCTTCGGCAACAAGGTCGGCGCATATTCCGGCTATGTCTGCTCGGTGGTCGCGTCCATCGTACTCGGTGTGCCGGTGAAGTGGGTCGAGGACCGGATGGAGAATCTCTCCACCACCTCATTCGCGCGCGACTACCACATGACCACGGAGCTTGCGGCCACCAAGGACGGCAAGATCCTCGCCATGCGTTGTCATGTGTTGGCAGATCACGGCGCGTTCGATGCTTGCGCCGATCCGTCGAAATGGCCAGCCGGCTTCATGAACATCTGCACCGGCTCTTACGATATGCCGGTTGCCTATCTTTCCGTCGACGGTGTCTACACCAACAAAGCATCCGGCGGTGTCGCCTACCGCTGCTCATTCCGGGTGACGGAGGCGGTCTATGCCATCGAGCGTGCCATTGAGACGCTGGCACAGCGGCTCGGCATGGACTCCGCGGATTTACGCATCAAGAATTTCATCCAGCCGGAGCAGTTTCCCTATAACGCGCCGCTCGGATGGGAATACGACAGCGGCAACTATCCGCTTGCTATGAAGAAGGCGATGGATGCCGTCGGTTATCGTCAGTTACGCGCTGAACAGAAGCAGAAGCAGGAAGCGTTCAAGCGCGGTGAGACCCGCGAATTGATGGGCATCGGTGTTTCATTTTTCACCGAGATCGTTGGAGCGGGACCGTCGAAGAACTGCGACATCCTTGGCGTGTCGATGTTCGACTCCGCCGAAATCCGCATCCATCCAACCGGCTCGATCATCGCGCGTATGGGCACCAAGAGCCAGGGGCAGGGCCATGAGACTACCTACGCGCAGATCATTGCAACTGAGCTTGGCGTTCCCGCCGACGATATAATGATCGAAGAAGGCAATACCGATACCGCACCTTACGGTCTCGGTACCTATGGCTCGCGCTCGACGCCAACAGCTGGCGCCGCTACGGCGGTCGCCGCACGCAAGATCAAAGCGAAGGCCCAGATGATTGCGGCCCATTTGCTGGAAGTGCATGAAGGCGACCTTGAATGGGATGTGGATCGCTTCCGGGTGAAAGGACTTCCGGAAAAATTCAAGACCATGAAGGAGCTTGCTTGGGCGTCTTATAACAGTCCGCCGCCGAATATGGAGCCGGGTCTTGAGGCTGTGAATTATTACGACCCGCCGAACATGACTTATCCGTTCGGAGCGTACTTTTGCGTAATGGATATCGATGTTGATACCGGTGTTGCCAAGACTCGGCGCTTCTATGCGCTCGACGATTGCGGTACCCGGATCAATCCTATGATCATCGAAGGCCAGGTCCACGGCGGCTTGACGGAAGCCTTTGCCGTCGCGATGGGCCAAGAGATCCACTACGACGAGCAGGGCAACGTGCTTGGCGCGTCGTTCATGGACTTCTTCCTGCCGACCGCGGTCGAAACTCCTAAATGGGAAACGGACTTCACCGTCACGCCTTCGCCGCATCATCCGATCGGCGCAAAGGGTGTGGGCGAAAGCCCGCATGTCGGAGGGGTACCGTGCTTCTCGAATGCAGTGAACGATGCCTATGCGTTCCTCAACGCCGGTCACATTCAGATGCCACACGATGCGTGGCGGCTGTGGACCGTCGGCGAGAAGCTCGGCCTGCACGTCTAGCGCGCCGATGAACGCAATGATGCCGCAAGGCAAAATCCAAACGGTGCCGCCCGCGATGTCGTGGGTGGACTGGACGTAACAGATGCGTCACCACGCTGCACGGGACAAGATCGCGGGGCGCCTGACTTCCGCAGGCTATGTGCCCGATCGCGATCTTTCGACCGCAGTCTGGCTGATGGAAAATCTGTCGCGTCCGCTGCTGCTGGAAGGTGAGGCCGGCGTCGGTAAGACCGAGGTAGCGCTCGCGTTGGCGCGCGCGCACGATACGAAGTTGATCCGCCTGCAGTGTTACGAGGGGCTCGACCAGAGCGCTGCCTTATACGAATGGAATTATCAGCGCCAGCTTCTGGCAATCAAGGCGCGTGAAATTCAGTCCGCCGGTTCTGAGGCCATTGAGGATCATATTTTTTCCGAGAAGTTTCTTCTTGAGCGCCCGCTGCTTGCGGCAATCCGGCAGCCCAAATCTCCGGTGCTGCTGATCGATGAAGTCGATCGCGCCGACGAGGAGTTCGAGGCATTTCTGCTAGAATTGCTTTCAGAATTTCAGGTCTCGATTCCCGAGCTGGGAACTATTCTTGCTACGACCGTCCCGCATGTTGTGCTGACGTCGAACGGCACGCGCGAATTGTCCGACGCGCTACGCCGCCGCTGCCTCTACCACTTTGTAGACTTTCCGGATGTCGAGCGTGAGGCGCGTATCATTACGCTGCGAATGCCAGGCATCGATGCTGCGCTTGCGCTGCAGATCGCACGTATGGTCGGAGCCATTCGTAAACAGGATTTGCGGAAAGTACCGGGCGTCGCGGAAAGCCTCGACTGGGCGGCGGCGCTCGCTGGTCTTGGCGTCGCAGACATGAAGGCGGAGCCGGAGGTGGTTTTTGAGACGATGCTCTGTCTTATCAAGACTGCCGAAGACAAATCGCGCTTCACCCGCGAAGTTTCTAACCGGCTGCTTGGCGAGGTGGCGTGATGCTGGCGCGCCGCATCAAGATTGAACCGGAACCGCATGCAGCAGGCGCTGGCGCGCGGCGCAGGCTGAGCGCATTTGCCCGCGTGTTGCGTGACAACGGCTTCATTACCGGACTGGCTGAGATCGGTGACGCACTTACTATTCTGAGCGGGCCGGATGCCGCGTTGCCGTCGCGTCTGCGTCCGGCGATGCGCGCGTTGTTTTGCAGCAACCGCGGCGACTGGGAAAAGTTTGACGAGATTTTCGACGCATTTTGGCTCGGGCACGGTGTGAAGTCCGCCGCGCGTCATTCCGGCCATCTGCAGAAAAACCCACCGGGGCTGCAAAGCAAAACCGGAGACACGTCCGGCAATCCTGATGGCGTGCCTGACCGTACCGAGCGCCGCGATGGCGGTACGGAAGTAGATTCATCGGGTACCGGCAAGCGAGAAGGCGCATCGCGCGCGGAGTTGCTCGCGAAAGCCGATTTCCGCTATATCGCCGACGCGGGCGATCTTGCCGAGGCGCACGAGGTCGCGGCGCGGCTTGCGAAGGCCATGCGGGCCCGTCTGACGCGGCGCGAGCAGGCCCGCTGCGCCGGTCGGCGCATCGATCTGCGGCGCACGATACACAAGAACATCGCGCATGGCGGAACACCGATGGAGCTGGTTTGGCGCCGGCGCAAGAACAAGCCGCTTCGCCTCGTTGTGCTACTTGATGCGTCCGGTTCGATGAGCATGTATTCCGCAGTTTTCCTCCGTTTCATGCACGGCATTCTCGATACATTTCGCGAGGCCGATGCGTTCGTATTTCATACTCGCTTGATTCACATTTCGCCGGCGTTGCGCGAGCGTGACGCTGCGCGTGCAATGGAACGCATGTCGCTGATGGCCCAGGGCATCGGTGGCGGCACACGGATAGGCGAATCGCTAGCTACATTCAATCGCTGGCACGCGCGGCGCGCCATTCACTCACGCACCTGCGTCATGATCGTTTCCGACGGTTACGACACCGGACCCGTAGAACAATTGGGGCGGGAAATGGCGGCGCTGCGCCGTCGCTGCCGCCGCATCGCCTGGCTCAATCCGATGATCGGTTGGCGCGACTATGCGACGGAAGCCGCCGGCATGAAGGCGGCGCTGCCTTATGTCGATCTCTTCGCGCCGGCGCACAACCTCGAAAGCCTGCAGGCCCTCGAACCCTATTTGGCGAGGATCTGAGACCATGACGCTTCACCCGGACGTTCTTGATCTTGTCAACGACATGAAGGCCCGCGGCGAACCATTCGCGCTAGCCACCGTGGTGCGCACGGTGTCGTTGACGGCAGCCAAGGCAGGCGCCAAGGCGGTCATTCTCAGTGACGGCACCATGACCGCCGGTTGGATCGGCGGCGGCTGCGCGCGTGCGAACGTCCTGAAGGCTGCACGGCAATCCTTGTTGGACGGCCAGCCGCGGCTCATCAGTGTGCAGCCGAAGGACGTGCTGGAGGAACAGGGGCTTGCGCCGGGCGACGCGCGCGAAGGTGTCCTCTATGCCAACAATATGTGTCCGAGTCACGGTACAATGGATATTTTCGTAGAGCCTATTCTGCCGCGCCCGCAGCTTTATGTTTGCGGCGCATCGCCGGTTGCAGTTGCGATCGCCGCCATCGCGCAACGTATGGGATTTTTCGTTTCGGTTTGCGCGCCTGCATCCGACCACACTCTGTTTGGTAAAACCGACCGGCTGATCGACGGTTATGAAATTCCGCTCGACAGCGGCAGCGGCCGGTACATCATCGTTGCGACGCAGGGACGCGGCGACAATGCGGCGCTGAAATCGGCCTTGGCCAGTCCGTCGACCTATGTGGCCTTTGTTGGCTCACGAAAAAAGGCCGCGGTCGTGAAGGATGAACTCACGGCCGCGGGGGTCGCGCTGTCTCAGCTCGAGACCTTGCGCGCGCCGGCTGGTATCGACCTTGGCGCCATAACGCCGGATGAAATTGCATTGTCGATTGTCGCTGAGATGGTCGAGATACGTCGTCGCGGTCAGCGCCGACCGGAACAACCAGAAGAAGGAAAATCCTGATGGATATGAATGGTTCGCAACGCATTATGGCGTCGCGTGAGACAATCTACGCTGCGCTTAACGATGTCGATGTTTTGAAGCAATGCATTCCCGGATGCGAGTCCATTGAGAAGACATCCGATACCGAAATGAATGCCAAGGTTACTTTGCGGATCGGCCCGGTCAAGGCGTCGTTTACGGGCAAAGTTACATTGTCTGATCTCGACCCGCCGAACGGTTACATCATTACTGGTGAAGGGGCCGGAGGCATGGCGGGCTTCGCCAAGGGCAGTGCAGCCGTTAAGCTCGAGGCCGACGGCGACGCAACGATCCTCCATTATACCGTGAAGGCTGAGATTGGCGGCAAACTCGCACAACTCGGCGGCCGCCTGATCGATGCCACGGCGACGAAACTTGCGGGAGAATTCTTCGAGAAGTTCGGAAGTATCGTTGGTGAACAAGCCGATGCGGCTGAAACTGACTCGCCAGCTGTAACAAAGAAGAAATGGTTTGGCTTGTTCGCAAGCGCGGCTAGCGTTGTCGCGTTCGGTGCCGTGATCGGTGTCCATTGGTGTTGCATCAACGGCCATGTCGATGCGCAGAATGATCCGTTTATGATGTCGATCTGCTCTTCAAGGAGTTGAAGGTTGAATTGGAGCAGGGCGAATTGCACAATCGGCCGCTTAAGGACGAAACGGTGCTCAATCGCGACGAAGACATTCTGAAAGCTGCCGAGGACTGGATGAAATCCGGGCACGGCGTTGCACTGGCAACTGTTGTCGAGACTTGGGGCTCCGCCCCAAGACCGGCTGGCTCGAGCCTCGTTATCAACGATGACGGCACGTTTCTCGGATCGGTTTCCGGCGGTTGCGTTGAGGGCGCGGTCGTGACCGAGGCGCTCGACGTGATCACCAGCGGCCAACCGAAAATGCTGGAGTTCGGCGTCGCCGATGAAACCGCGTGGAATGTCGGATTGTCCTGCGGCGGTACGATCCGTGTGTTCGTCGAGAGGGTAGCGAAGTCTTGAAACAAGATACGCTTTCGGAACTTAATTCCGAGCGCGCAGCCCGCCGCGCCATGGTCGTTGTGACCGACGTTGCCCGCGGCGACCAGCGTTTCATCAAGGCGTCCGACATAGCTAGTGATCCGCTTCCATCTTCGGGAATGGTCGATCCTTTTGGGCGGACGATCACATATTTGCGTGTGTCGGTGACCGACCGCTGCGACCTGCGATGCTTCTACTGCATGTCCGAGGACATGACGTTCCTGCCGAAGTCCGACCTGCTGTCGCTGGAAGAACTCGACCGGCTGTGTTCGGCGTTCATCGCCAAGGGCGTACGGAAACTGCGCCTCACAGGCGGCGAACCGCTGGTCCGCCGCAACGTCATGTCGCTCGTGCATTCGCTATCGCGCCATTTGAAAACCGGCGCACTCGACGAACTCACGCTGACGACGAATGGATCGCAGCTTGAAAAGTTCGCAGGCGAACTCGCCGACAGCGGCGTAAAACGGATCAACGTCTCACTCGACACGCTCGATGCCGCAAAATTTCGCGAGATCACGCGCTGGGGCGATCTGGGCAAAGTCCTCGCCGGAATCGAAGCGGCCCGCGAAGCAGGGCTTAAAGTGAAGATCAACGCCGTGGCGCTAAAGGGCATGAACGAGGATGAGATTCCATCGCTGATGCAATGGGCGCACGGCAAGGATATGGATCTGACGCTGATCGAGGTGATGCCGATGGGCGACATCGGCGCCGGCCGGATCGATCAATATGTTCCGCTGTCGATGGTGCGCGCGAGGCTCGCGCAGCAATTGACCCTCACCGACCTCGATGAGACGAGCGGCGGCCCCGCCCGCTACGTCCGCGTTACCGAGACCAGCGGCAAGCTCGGCTTTATCACTCCGATGACTCATAACTTCTGCGAGTCATGCAATCGCGTGCGTATTACCTGCACCGGCACGATCCACACCTGCCTCGGCCATGAGGATGCCTCGGATTTGCGCAAACCTTTGCGCGCCTCAAGCGACGACGCCCTGCTCAACGCGACGATCGACCGTGCCATCGGGCTCAAGCCCAAGGGGCACGATTTCATCATCGACCGCCGCCACAACCGCCCGAGCGTCAGCCGGCACATGAGCGTGACCGGCGGCTGAACGCCTTAATTATGTGGCGTTTGTTTCCGTAGCGCCACGCCGAAGAAGAGGTTTAGCGCAGAGCAGGTTGTTGTGTAGCCAGACTTCCCATTGCCGGTTTTCGTGCGCCTTGCACTGCGATGTCCTATGGAGCGCTATAATGAAGTCATTCGCCCGTATTATTATTGCTTTTGCGATGGTGGCGATCATGGCGGAGATCACGGCGCGGCTGCGGCTGCCTGCCGATGCACCGCTGAAGACGAAGTCAGCGGCATGAAATTCGGCCCCGTTAAGCCCGACGAGGCAACTGGCGGCGTCGCCGTGCATGCCATCCGCCAGAACGGCTTGGTTCTCAAGAAGGGCACAGTGATTGGTGCCGACGAAGTCGCTGCGTTGAAACGGGCAGGTGTTTCTGAAATCGTCGTCGCGCGTCTTGATAAAGGTGATGTTTCGGAAGATGAAGCAGCGGGGAGCATTGCCACAGCGGTCGCAGGTGACGGCGTCACCGCGGAACGTGCGTTTACCGGCCGTGCCAATCTTTTCGCGGCGAAGGCGGGCGTTCTCGTGGTGGATCGCGCCGCTGTGGACCGCATCAATCGCATCGATGAAGCGATTACATTCGCAACGCTTGCCGCCTTCAAACCGGTCGTTGCTGGTGAGATGATCGCGACCGTTAAGATCATTCCGTTCGGCGTCGAAATGAGGCTCCGCGATGCGGCGGTAGACGCTGCGATAAGCGGACGGATGCGCGTTACGCCGTTCAAGATCAAGAAGGTTGGCATCGTATCGACAATTCTGCCCGGTCTCGCGCCAAAGGTAATCGACAAGACGTTGAAGGTAACTGCGGAACGCCTCGCGCCTACGGGAGCGAGCATCATTGCCGAGCGCAGGACCTCGCACGACAAGGACGCGCTTGCGCCCGCAATTCAGGAGCTGCTTGCTCTCGGTGCGGAACTGGTTCTGGTGTTTGGCGCCTCCGCAATAGCCGACCGCCGCGATGTTATTCCTGCAGCGATCGAACAGATCGGTGGCAGAGTCGAGCATTTCGGCATGCCGGTCGACCCAGGCAACCTCATACTGCTCGGCCAAGCCAAGGGCATGCCCGTGCTGGGCGCGCCGGGTTGTGCGCGTTCGCCGAAAGAAAACGGTTTCGACTGGGTTCTGATGCGCATGCTCGCGGGGCTGAAGATTTCTCGCGACGAGGTCACCGGCATGGGCGTAGGCGGGCTACTAATGGAGATCGTGACGCGGCCTCAGCCGCGCGTCCCGGTCGTTGCAGATGGCAATCGCAATGTAGCGGCGGTGATCCTCGCAGCAGGTCGCTCCACGCGGATGGGCGGTCCCAACAAGTTGTTCGCCGAACTGAACGGCAAGAAGCTGGTGCGGATAGTCGCCGAGCAGGCACTCGCGTCAAAAGCTTCGCCTGTGATCGTCGTGACTGGTCATCAGACAACTGACGTTGCCGCCGCCCTGAAAGGTTTGGATGTTAAGTTCGTCGATAACCCTCAATTCACGGACGGCCTCGCGACTTCGGTCAAGGCTGGCATCGCCGCGGTGCCAGAGTCGTCCGACGGCGCGATCATCTGCCTCGGCGACATGCCTTTGATCGATGCCAAGCTCATTGACCGGCTGGCGGAATCCTTCGCGCCGGATTGCGGATCGCTGATTGTGGTGCCGGTAGCCGGCGGTCGGCGTGGCAATCCGGTGCTTTGGTCGCGCAGATTCTTCCCCGAACTAATGACCCTCGACGGCGACATCGGCGCGCGGCATCTGATCGCCCAACATGTCGAGGCGGTCGCGGAAGTGGAGGTCGAGGGCAAAAGCGCCTTTCTCGATATCGACACGCCCGAAATGCTGGCGGATATCTTTGGCCGATGGAATGAGAAGACATAAGTATCAAAAACTTCATCCGGCGTTTTCCGGGGGAATTCCCTGTTGCCGCCACGGAGGTTCCTGTTTCTGCAAATTTTATCCCTGTAAATTTGAGCAGGGAAATGAATGAAATATCACTGCAGCACAATGGTTTCTTGCCACCTGCGCTTTGATTAAAGTCTCCAAACAGCAAGATTCCCTGTAGAGTTCCCTGTTAGCAGGGAAATCAGCTGGAGACCGGTGCGATCAGCACTGCCTCGCCAGCCAGCCAGTGTGTATTTCGGAGAATATTACAGTTTCCATCCTGAAAGGCCCGCCAATTGCGGTCTTTAAGACGTTCGTCCCATCTTCAATTCTCAGAATTCAGAAATTCTCGCGGCCAAGCGAGAGCGCCGGTTCAAACTATTGCGCCTCCGTTCAAAGTTTCTGCGGAAACTTTGAAAATTCAGAATTTGCCTGCAGCTAGTGCGGATCTGATTGGGACCCTAGATCTCAAGGAAGCCGACGCTCAGATCGATTGTCAGACGATAACCTGCTTCGACAACTGAGTGGGTATCCGTGTTCAGAAGAACGGCAAAATGGTGCGCGGGTGGTCGTCGATCAAAGATTTGAGTAAAGTCGTTCAGACAGGGCGGAGTATTTCACTTACATATTCGAAAGGCGAAATAGCGCCCGAGGCAGGTCTCAATGAGTTAATTAATTTTGTCGTCAATCATAGCGAGGTCAAAGGCACCAATCGGCGAATCCAAATTTTAGGGCGTAGGCCAGTTAGAACAAATGCGGAAAGGCAGTTTATTTCGGTTGCGCGTCTAACCTATCTCAAGCGGCAATTGATGGACGCTGGAGTTCCAGCAAACAGCATCGTGCAAACAATCCTTGAGACTGCGGACGGAAATATCGATGCGCCAATTTCGGTAAATCTAAACTCCTTCGAAGAGAAAAGCCTTTTCTTTGCCGCGCAACCAAAGAGGGATTGAATTGTCCCTGAGCGTTTAGGTGTTGAATCGCAGAATGGGATTTATGGAAAGATTTTGAACCGACTAAGGTTGATCAGATATGACTTCCCGGGTTCCTAGTGTGACAGCATCACCCAAGTCGGTGGGGCTGCCAGAATTGATTGCGTCGCGCCGCCGAGTACGAATTCCCTCAACCGTGTGTGTCCGTAGGCGCCCATTACCAATAGGTCGCAGTCGCGATCTGCAATAAAGCTTTCAAAAAGATTTCCGATACTATCAATATCTTCCTTTCTGACTTCTTCGAACGTTGCATCAACAATTTCTGACGCAAGTGATGCTGCAATTTCTGCGCCCCGGGATACGCCCGGCATCGGCTTTTCACCGATCACCGTGAAAATACGCACATGCGATGCGCGGCGCAGAAATGGCATTGCGTCCGCTACGGCGCGGGCGGCCTGTCGACTTCCGTCCCACGCGACAGCTACTCTCGAGAAATTTTTCGAAATCGGTATTGGCGGTCGATCAGGAAATATCAGGACTGGCCGGCCTGATTCAAAAATGAGCCGCTCGGCAATATGCTGATGATTGTCATTGTCTTTCAAAACGGGCAGCGCGGTAATATGATGAAGCTTGGCTTCTTCAACCAGCAGATTTTGAGTCTCAAATGGATTTCGCTTTTCGACACGCCATTGCGACAATACCGCTCGATGGGCGGTGGCTTTGGTGAAATCGTCGATCAGCCGCTGCGTATTCGCGGCAATTTTCTTCCTCTGCTCCTCAAGAAATTCACCGATGTAGGCGCCAGCAAAATACAGATCGGATTCAATTTCGGTTTCCAAAATAACGGCGGAGACACGAGTGCGAACCTGTTTGTGACGCTCTGCGGCGTCATTTTTTGACAAATTCTCCGCAAGATCGACCACTGCGCCAATGGCATCACGGCTTGCACTCACGGGGTAGCTGAGCAGGGGCAAAAACACATCGCGAATTGGCATAGCGAGCTCCTTCGGTAAGGATTTCATATCTCGCGTAATGCCCTTTGATATGAGTCAAGCCAAGCTCACAATTGCCTTTGCTTCGAGTGAATCGGTACTCTCCAGATTTCGTCGCCATATTGATTGAGAACAGCGATATGTCGTTTTGGATCATCGTCAGGCGTTTCGAGCGCAACTTTAATTGCTAAGCTTTTTGCGCGATCAATTGCATGCTCGTCGCTTTTGAGGTCTGCTCCTGCGGAATCCAGCACTCGGCGACCGTCTTTAATATCGAAGAAATAATGCGGCAACAGGAACTCCCGGAAAGTCATCAAAATTTCAAGCGGCTTGAGTTCACTACCCTTGCGCTCTTGCGGCACCACATTGCCCGCGGCCTACACTTGAAGGTTGATGTATATCAATTCTGACGCTGGCTCGTCGCGAGCGCGCAAATTTGAATTTAAACCTCGTTGGCGGCCCAACCAAATATATTTTTTGGCCCCCCGCGATTCCCTCTGCACTACGTTAGCGCGCTAGCAATCATTCCGAGACATGTCAGCAAACCTAGCCACGGCACCCAGATGGGTACGCTTATATGAGGTGTATTGGAATGAAATCCGATGTATCGCAATCGCAGTAGCGAAAGATTGACCAGCGCAAATATAGCAAGCGTAGCCAATGAAGTACTTTCCGCCAAGCGTTCGAATGGCACCGTCAATGCGAGTGCGATGACGATAAATACAGTTAGGACCGTGGCAACAAGCGGCGTCGATGTCTTCGTGTGGACGCGCCCCAATAGGCTGGGCAAATCACCCTGCCGCGCCATACCATAGAGAACTCGAGTCGCCAGCGTCATTTGCGCGAGAATTGTGTTGAGCGTGGCAAAGATCGCGATCGCGCTAATAGTCATCGGACTCACACCTGCAACTTTCTGAAACACAAGGCTGAGAGGCGCTGAAGATGCAGATAGTTCCTCTAGTGAGACTGACGAAACCGCGATTGCCGCAGTAGAGATGTAGAGACATGTGGAAATCAACAAGGTTAGAATCATTGCGCGCGGTAGGTCGCGATAAGGCATCTTGATTTCTTCAACGACATTGGCGAGGTCTTCGAAGCCGATGAACGCAAAAAAAGCCAGCAGGCTGGCAAAGCCCACGCCAGATAGAATCACTGGATCAAATGGCGGCGGTGCCAGAGATGCAGCGATCGGGACGTTGCCGTAAATCCCAGCAACAATAATCGCAACCAACCCCCCGACCTCGATCAAAGTGAAAAGACTAGCGATCACTACTGATTCCAGGATGCCCCACCCAGCGATAGCACCGAGCAGAACGACGATCGCAATCACCATCACGACTTGCGGAAGTTCAACGAACTGCCTGACATATCCCACGGACCCCAGCGTTACCGTTGATGCGGATATCAGCCCGACGACGACGGTAAATAGGCCGGTTGCTGTCGAAAGAGGTCGAAAATTGAATGCAGCCTTGACGTATGCGGCTTCTCCGGCACTCACAGGAAATCGCGTCGACAGTTCGATATAGGAAGCAACAGTCAGCCCCATCACGATGGCTGCAACACCGAATGCCCAGGGGGTATAAATTCCTGCATGACCGGCGACGGCGCCGATTAAAACATAAATTCCCGCGCCAACCGTGATGCCGGTGCCATAGAGCACCAGCAGTACGAGGCCTAAACGTCGCTTGAGTGCGGCGGGCTTCGCCGGCGCATCATCGATCATGGATTGTAGGTTACTCTCAGCGCTCTCACAAAAGGCAAGCGACGATATGTCACGAGCAGATTTGCCTCTACCAAGCTTTCAGGCCCTTAGGCTAGGGCCGGTCATTCATACACTGGTACAGAAAGTCGCGCTCATTATGGCGCGACATTCTTTTAATCTTTGAGATTTCTTTCAACTGTGAACTGCATTGAGAGAAGCGCTCGCGATCTTGCCGCCAGTGAGCTTTCAATGCATTCCATCGCTCCGCCGTCCAAATTTTGACGTTTCCAAATGTCGAGCTTCGCCCTGCTACGATCGGATTTCTCTCATTTCTGCATTTTGCGAGATATTGGCTTTGTTCCCGCCATGTGAATCGCCGTTGCTTCATTTGCTCTCGCAGCAACTGGCTGCATTCGTAAAGATCACTCCGGCTCTCAATCCAGCCTTGTCGGGCGGCTTCAAAAAACGCATCCGACCAAGACTGCTTTCCTGCCAACGCCCCTTCGTCGCGGGCGGGTTGAGAAAATGCGGAACAAGCCCCGCTGGCTAGGATGATAAACCAAGCCACGAAAAGCGGTCGCAAGAAGGGCATGTCTGTAGCCTTGATTTTCAATAGCGGGCTTTGATTAGGCTTGTCGCAGCTCTATACGACTGATGCCGCGAATTGTCTCCGTGCCTTATCTGCGTTGCAGCGGGATCAATGTACGAATTGAAACCTTACCGTTTGATTTTTGATCAACGCGAGATTGGAAGCCAGCGGTAGATAAGTCCAAAAATGCCGAAGTGGAAGAAGCCCTCAAGAAAACCCAAGATGGCTCCGGCTGCGACCCCAGTCGCCGAAATCGAGTAGCCATAGTAGCCGTAGAATTGTGTGAGCATCTCTGCAAATGGACGCACGCCTGGAACGCCAGCGATCGCCCCGACCGTGATGACTATGGCGTGGATAGAAAGAAAAAGGCCTGCGGCAACTGCAAATTTCAGGACAGGAAATGTATTCATCTGGCCTCCAGTATTTTTGCATCCAATTCATGATTTAAGCAGCGTTCCATAGATTGATTTTTTCAGATTGATTTGGGTCAATGCGGCTCGCGGACCATCGTATGTTGTCAATACACAATTCAACATTCCCTCTCGCGGCATGCCGTCGAGTTGAAGCCCAAATTCGCTGCACGCAGTAGCGCTCATGTTGTTGCCGTCTTCTCTTCGGTCGTTGCTTGTCGTCATCCCGGCGTTCGGTCTTGCCGCCGGCTTCGCACTACCATTGTTTGGCGGTTCAACCTGGCAGGCATTGTGCTGGGCGATCTTTACAATTCCCGTACTACTATCGCTGCTTGTGGAGATCGTAACGAGCTTGCGCCGCGGCGAAGTCGGCCTTGACATCGTCGCAGCGCTTTCGATGACAGCTGCGCTCGCAGCGAACGAAGAACTCGCCGCGATCGTTGTCGCGCTGATGTACTCGGGCGGACAATACCTCGAAGCGTATGCTGAGGGCCGCGCGCGCCAGGAGATGACTGCAATTCTTGCTCGTGTTCCGAGAACCGCACTGCGCGAACGTGACGATGCTTTGGAAGAAGTCGGACTCGATGAAATCGTCCCCGGCGATCGACTCTTGGTTCGACAGGGTGATGTTATTCCTGTTGATGGCTCGGTAGCCGATGGCGTAGCCGTGCTTGATCAATCGGCGTTGACAGGTGAGCCGGTCCCGGTTCGGCGAGGAATCGGCGAGGAGGTAATGAGTGGGTCGACGAACGCCGGCGACGCCTTTGACCTGTTGGCTTCGCACCACGCCGCAGAAAGCACCTATGCCGGGATTGTTCGGCTAGTTGAAGCGGCTCAGCGATCAAAGGCTCCGATGTCGCGGTTGGCAGATCGTTTCGCCATCCTTTTCCTTGGGGTTACAGTTTTAATTTCAGGTCTTGCGGCTTTCTGGGCCGGGGATCCGGTTCGTGCAGTAGCAGTGCTTGTAGTCGCGACACCTTGTCCCCTGATTCTCGCGATGCCTGTCGCGATTGTATCGGGTCTCTCGCGAGCTGCACGACATGGGATTTTGATCAAAGGTGGCAAGGCTATTGAGGCATTGGCCCAAGTGTATTCGCTTGTGATTGACAAGACGGGGACGTTGACCGATGGGCGGGCAAAAATCATATCGATCAACGTAGTCGACAATATTTGCACGGATCAATTGCTGAGGATCGCAGCTTCACTAGATCAAGCGTCAAAACACATTATCGCGCAAACAATAGTAGCGGAAGCGCAGCGGCGTGGTCTGAGACTTGCAACGCCTTCTGAAGTTGTTGAGACTTCCGGCGAAGGAATTTGCGGCGTTGTTGAGAATTCGAAAGCGGTTGTCGGCGGGATTCGATTTGTAAAATCAAAAGTCGCAGTCGCTGCTGAACCCGCCGAAAAGGTCGCCTCGATTGCTGGTGCGGTCATCGTTGCGGTCGGGATTGACGGAAAGTTGGCAGGCGAAATCGTGTTAGCCGACGAGTTGCGAGCAGGTACGCAAGTTCTCTTAAACAATCTAAGGAAACTCGGAGTACAACGTATTATCCTTGCGACGGGAGACCGACGAGAAGTTGCTGAGGCAATCTCGCGGGGTCTTGAGATCGATGCGGTTCGATGCGAGTTGACGCCCGATCAAAAAGTTCTGATCGTGCTGACGGAGCGTAAGAATGGACCGGTCATGATGGTCGGTGATGGCGTCAACGATGCGCCGGCTCTTGCTGCAGCTGATATTGGTGTTGCGATGGGTGCTCGCGGTGCGGCGGCTTCAGCGGAAGCTGCGGATGTTGTTCTCCTGGTTGACCATCTGGATCGTCTTGTGCCTGCCATACAGATCGCTCGCCGAACCCGGATGATTGCTCTTGAGAGCGTTTTTGCCGGAATCGGGCTTTCTTTGCTTGGGATGATCGCCGCCGCAGCCGGTTACCTGACCCCTGTTCAAGGGGCGCTGCTGCAGGAAGCTATCGATGTCGCAGTCATTCTGAACGCACTTCGGGCGCTTGGAGAACGTGGGGAGGCACTCGAATATGAAAATCGACATTAGGCAATCTTTTTTCTTTTTTTGGCGCCGCGCCGCGCCGCGCTCGCAGTCTGCATCGACAACGCAACGTCTCAAGTAAAATCAACAGAAGCTGGACAGACGGAACGTCATTTCAAGGAGTCCGCGCAGTTGTTCCCGGCTGCAAGGCAAATGCTAAAGCGAGGTTTGACGTACTTTGGTATCTGAAGTCACAACTCGTTTGCAGTTTCATTGATCCGATCAAACGCCAACAGAAGCGACGCGACGCGGTTGGCTGAGGCTGCCCACTCTGCTAGCCGAGCAAAGCTGTCCGCAAACCAATTGCATGCACCCTGAACAACGACAAAGGCCGCTGCGGCCTGAACCACCTCGCCGAGCGTCATTGTGCCCGCAACATACTTTGGCATGCAAAGAAGCAATCCAAATACAGGGCTTAGCAGCGAATTGGTATGGGTAACCAATGTGACGCGCATCAATTGCCAGCAATATTCCAGCCATGTGAAAATGACGGTCTGAAAAGCGTTGCGAATGGAGTGAAGTCCATCCGCGAGGTTGTCAGACAGGGCATTCGCTTCTCCGAGCTCTCGCAAATGGGTGCCCATCGATCGCAAGTTTGCTTCCGCTTTCTTGTTGTCTTCCAGGACGCGTGTCAGCTTTCGACCGGCGAACATCATCGCAGAGGCAACCGCTATCGAGTAGATGATAACCGCAAACACAAGATAGAATGGAACGAAAAAGGACCTACCAAAGAATACGCCAGACAAATCGCCTCCTACTGTACCGAGCACGCCAATGAAAGTAATTCCGGTCAGAACGGATGAAAAAAGTCCCAGTACCAAGTCTACTGGAAAATCCGTCGCAACTCGTCCGTCTTCGGCAATACGAAATTCAGGTGCTTGGGCATCGCCGGGAACAAATCTAAGCCTGATATAACGTCCGTCCTCCAGCCAAGAACGGTATAGGCCGTCACTTAGCCACGCTCGCCACTTTCGCTGTAGAGTCATTCGTCCCCACACCGAGAAGATGGCAAGGGTTAGACTACCGGCGGCCAACGGCAAGAATTTCATCGCCTGCGTAAAGAGAGCGTCGGCGTCTTTCCGTTCCACTGCATTGAAGAAATCGCGATTCCAGTAATTCAGGGAGTATTGAGTCAGCAATTGCAAAATTACTGTGGCAATTAAGAGCACGGTCAGGAGCCATGCCCATCCGGCCGAAGTGCCAGTCCAGAAGCCGCGGGCACTTTGCCAAAATCGGATAAGCAGTTGTCGTTCACTGGGATGATCCTGTGTGTCCCGGCTAGTCATTGAATTTCGCGATCTTTGTGACTGTGACCTCTGCCGCCAGCCGATGCACATCCGCCGCCCGGCAAAGTTCAGTTCCGGGGTTGAGCAGTGCAGCAGAACCGGCCGCGACGCCGTAACGCAATGCCGCGTCGAGATCGTCGCAGTTTGCCAAGCTCCAAATCATAGCGCCGAGAAAACTGTCCCCAGCACCAGAAACGCTGACGGGTTTGATCGGCAAACCGCTCGCGCTCAATATGGCGTTATGAGTTAAAAGTAGTGCGCCATCCGGTCCCAGGGAGAGAGCGATGATTTCGATCTGGTAGCGATCTAATAATTGTCGCCCGGCATCGATAAGTGAGCTTGTGTCGTTTGTAGTTATTCCGGCTAGTTCTTGAAATTCGTGCAGATTAGGTTTTATGAGATAGACGCCAGCTTCCAGCGCCGCTTTCAGCGCCGCGCCCGAAGTGTCGATAACAATTTTCCCGACCCCCTTCGTTGATTCAACAACGTTTCGGTAGAAGTCGTGGGGAACGCCGGCCGGCAGACTGCCGCTCGCAATGACGAATGCGGCTCGATGAGCGATAGATGCAATCGCGTCGATGCATTCTTGCCATTCACTTTCATTGAGCGGCGCGCCGGGAAATATCAATCGATACTGCTCGCCACTGGCTTCGTCGAAGATCGTGAGGTTTTCCCGCGTATCGCTATGCGCAGGAATTACAATGCTGTGTACGTCCTCAGCGTCGATGAGCGCATTGAGTGAGCGGCCAGGGGAGCCAGCGGCGGGATAAATTGCCGTTACCTCCGTTCCAAGCCGTCTTAGAACTCTCGCCACATTGATCCCGCCGCCGCCAGCGTCCCGATGCGCCGGACGACAGTGCATCTTTGTGAAGGGCAGCATTTTTTTTACCGACGTTGAGATGTCGACGGCAGGGTTGATGGTGAGTGTAAAGATCTGTCGGTCAGGCAATGCCTTCGGCCTCCGCGAGTTCGCACATACCGAGGAAGGCGACGTCGGCCTTCAGAATAAGATGAACCGGGATCGCCTCGAGATATTTCCTGAAACGTCCTTTTCCTTCGAATCGTTCTCGAAATTGGGAATTCGCGACAAATTCAGGTATGCGACACATTATACCCCCGCCAATATATACTCCCCCTTTCGCGCAAAGCGTCAGCGCAAGGTTGCCCGCGACGGAACCAAGAAAAGCGCAGAACATGTCCAACGCCGCGCGGCTGATTGAACAGGTCCCCTCAAGTGCGGACTGCGTGATTTCGGCGGCGCTACGTTTGGGTAAACTAATTCCATCAAGCACAGCAAGGATGTCGTAAAGATTTTCGATCCCTTCGCCCGACAACACCCTCTCAGCGGAAACATGACCGTATTTCTGCCGAAGACAATTGATGACCGTTTCTTCACGCGCCGAATCGCCGGCCAAACTACAATGACCACCTTCGCTAGGCAGCAAAAGACGACCGTTCGCGTGAGGAGCAGAGATCGCCATGCCGAGGCCGGTACCCGGCCCAAGCACTGCAACAGGCGCGGTCGTGTCGGGTTCGTGGCCACCGATTTGGAGAAGCATCCCGCGAGAAAGACGGGGCAGTGACCAAGCCACGGCTTCGAAATCGTTCACCAGACGTACTGTCGAGATTCCACAGGACCGCCGCAATTCAGCAGCGTCAACGATCCAGGTGTTGTTCGTGAGTGCGCAGCGGTCGTGTTCGATCATCCCCGATACGGCAAAGATTCCAGAATGCATTGCGCCGGCGTCTGGCAACTCGCTCAGGTATACATGCAATGCATCTTGAAAACTGCTATAGTTGCGGACTGCCATGTGCGTAACTTCGCTCAAGGTTCCGTCAATCAAATACGCAAACCGAGCGTTCGTGCCGCCGATGTCGGCAAGCAGTACCCGCTTTCCGCCTCGCGCCCGTAGATCGCTCATGTTTGACGCGCTGCCTTGATCAAGCCCGCATACCAACTGAACGATGATTTCGGTACACGGCGAAGCGTTCCGTAGTCGACGTAAGTCAATCCGAATCTGACACCGTATCCAGATTCCCATTCGAAATTGTCGAGCAGCGACCAAACGAAATAGCCACGCACATCCACGCCGATTGAGGCGGCGGAATTCACCGCTTCAATGTAGGCGCGCAAAAAATCAATTCGCCCGGTGTCGACTATCTCTCCGGCCTCGTTTGGCTTGTCTGAGTTTCCGTAGCCGTTTTCGAGGATATAAATCGGCAAACTATATCGCTCGTGAACAATTCGGAGCGTATCGCTGAATGCATCGGGATCGATCGACCATCCGATCGGCGTCGAAGGAACGTCTGCCGGTCTGCCGCCAAAGCCGAAGCCCAGCATCGCATTCGGCTGCGCTTTAACGTAAACGGGGCTATAGTGATTGAGGCCGAACCAGTCGACGGGTCTACTTATGCGATCAAGATCGCCGGGCTGCATGTGTGGCTCTATCGCTTCTCGCATGATGTCTGGATATTCGGACCGGCACTGCGGATCTGGGAAAGCCTTGTTCCAATACACGCTAAGGCGCTCTGCGGCCGCGATGTCGGCTTGGGTCGCAGTGGCGGGTTTGCACGGCTGGTAATTGTGAATGCAGCCGATCGAGGCATTGGGGACAATTTGGCGGAGAGCGTTGACCGCTGCGCCATGAGCGAGATTGACATGGTGAATCATGCGGTGAAGACGCTCCTCACTGCTTCGATCCCGCGGGCCCAATGAGCGACTGAAAATGCTGAAAATGCTTGGCTCGTTGAAGGTGGCAAACCGCTTAACGCGGTCGCCGAAGCGCTTCGCAACTAATGTTGCATAGTCGGCAAACCAAGCTGAAGATTCGCGATTCTGCCACCCACCTGAATCTTCCAGAGCCTGAGGTAGGTCCCAATGGTAGAGGCAAAGCCAAGGTTCGATCTCGGCACTCAACAGTTCATCAATTAGCCTATCATAAAATGAAAGACCCGGCTCATTTACGAATCCCCGCCCTTGAGGCAAGACGCGGGGCCAAGATACAGAGAACCGATACGCCTGAACGCCAAGATTTTTCATCAAGCCGACGTCTTCGCGATAGTGATGATAGTGGTCGCACGCAATGTCGGCCGTGTCATGGTTCGCGATCTCGCCATTTGCGCAATAGGTGTCCCAGATACTGGGTCCACGGCCATCTTCTTTGGTCGCACCTTCGATTTGAAAACTTGAGGTCGATACCCCCCATATAAAATCAGGGCGAAGACTTGCGAAAGATGGCAGCTTCGACGTATGCATCAAAAGTCCTACTCTTATAGGTCAAACTCAAAACATGCGATGCGCATCCAAGCAGATCAATGCGGAACATCAATAGATCGGCCCTCGCTGTAATCTGTCGATGCTAGGAAAACTGACCGGGCAGCGGTCGTGAGGGCCAGCAGCCTTGGTCGCATCTAACGCTGACTATAGTCTCACGATTTAACTTTTCCCAAATCAGTCTCGGCCTCGAGGACAACAGACATTGTCCGAAACACACTCGACGGATTGACACTGATTGAATCAATTCCGAGTTGTACCAGGTAGCGCGCTATCTCCGGATAATTCGCAGGAGCCTCGCCACAGATGCCAATGTGACGTTCATTTCGTTTGGCTCCTAAGATAGCCTGCTTGAACATTTCCAGCATGCCGGGGTCGCGCTCGTCGAAATCAAACGCAACAATGTCAGAATCCCGATCGACTCCGAGAGTCAACTGTGTGAGATCGTTCGAGCCGATCGAAAAACCGTCGAACAATTTTGCGAACGCATCGATCTGAATGACGTTGTTCGGAATTTCACACATGACGTAAATCTCAAGCCCATTTTCGCCGCGCTTCAGTCCATGCGTCGCCATCGTGGCAATCACCCGTCGACCTTCTTCGACAGTCCGGCAAAAGGGGACCATAATGCGTAAGTTTGAAAGGCCCATTTCGTCCCGTACGAGGCGCAGTGCCGCACACTCCAAGGCGAACCCGGCGGCGTATGCCGGGTGGCTGTACCGGGACGCGCCTCGGAATCCGAGCATCGGATTCTCTTCCTTGGGCTCGAAACCTTCGCCGCCGAGAAGGTTTGCGTATTCGTTGGTTTTGAAATCGGAGAGCCGCACGATTACTGGATTAGGATAGAATGCTGCCGCGATGGTGCCGACGCCTTCTGCCAACTTCCGAACAAAGAAATCTGCGCCACTCCTATAACCTTTCACGCTTCGCGCAATTGCCGCTCTCGTTTTAGCCGAGGCGACCATTTGAGGCTTTAGAAGCGCCATAGGGTGCACACCAATATGCTCCGCGATAATAAATTCCATGCGAGCAAGGCCAACGCCCGCTTGTGGTTGCATGGCGGTGCGGAATGCTATTTCAGGCGTGCCGACATTCACCATGATAGGCGTGCGAGGCTTTCGTAGCTTGCTCACCTGCGTTCTGGAAATATCGAATGCCACCGTGCCCTCGTAGACATTTCCAACGTCGCCTTCCGCGCAGGAAATTGTGGCAGTAGTCCCGGTCTTGAGTTTTTCTTTGGCGTGGGCGGCTCCGACAACAGCTGGAATGCCAAGTTCTCGCGCGACGATCGCGGCATGACAGGTGCGTCCACCTTTTTCGGTCACGATGCCCGCGGCGATTTTCATGACGGGCTCCCAGTCGGGGCTGGTGGCCGGCGCAACTAAAATCTCGCCCGGTTTGAAGGCGGCAAGGTCCCTTTTGGAGCCAATGCTGCGCGTGCGGCCGGAAGCGATCTTCTCGCCAACTGCTCGACCGCTGAGAATGATTGGCGCGTGTCCTTTCAGATTGTATGTTTCGTGAAAATCAGTCGGGCGCTGTGAGGCAACTGTCTCCGGTCTTGCCTGAATGACATAGAGTTTGCCGTCCGCACCGTCCTTGGCCCACTCGATGTCCATCGGCATTGGCATGCTGGCGCGCTTCGAATAGTGCTCCTCGATGGATATTGCTATTTCCGCCAGGTTCAGGACTTCTGAATCCGAGATACAAAATTTTTGTCTCTCGGCTTCTGTCACCTTTCGAACGAGCGTCGCATGGCTGCCGCCTCGCTTGCCGTAAATCATTTTGATTTGCTTTGCACCGACGCGACGACGAAGTACGCAACGAAACCCCTGCTTCAGTGTCGGTTTGTGAACGTAAAATTCGTCGGGATCGACTTGGCCTTGCACAATTGTTTCGCCGAGGCCGTAGCAACCTGTGATAAAAACGACCTCACGAAATCCGGACTCTGTATCAAGAGTGAAGATGACGCCGCTCGCTGCAAGGTCGGAGCGAACCATCTTCATGACCGCGACGGAGAGGGCGACCTTGAAGTGATCAAAGCGATTGTCGATGCGGTAGGCAATCGCACGGTCAGTAAAGATGGAAGCAAAACAAAGTCGGCACGCCTCGAACAAATCCTTCTGACCACGAACGTTCAGAAAGCTTTCGTGCTGGCCTGCGAAACTTGCTGTCGGTAAGTCCTCCGCAGTAGCAGAGCTTCGGACAGCGACCGCGACGTTGGTCCCAGATTCTCGTTCGAGTCGCCGATATGCTTCCGCAATCTGTTCGCGAAGAGCTTCGCTATCCATTGCGTCGTAGATGATCTTGCGCGCTTTGCTGGCCCTTTCGGCCAACTGCTTAATTTTGCGCTTGTCTATCCCATTGAGAAGCTTGTGCAGTTCATCGGTGACGCCGCTCTGCAAAAGCGCGTCCCGATAAGCATCCGCGGTGATTGCGAATCCGTTCGGTACCGCGACGCCTTTCGCTGAGAGAACTGTGTAGAGTTCGCCTAAGGATGCCGTCTTGCCACCCACAAGGCCGACGTCGCCGAGACCAATTGCGGTAAATGGCTTGATATAATCTGACATTTGACAAACTGACCATGCCGGCATCCTCCGTTATTGAGCCATATCAAACTCTTAGTAATTTCGCGGCAAAGCGGCTTCGGGTGGCTGCGTCGGACGCTGTTGACGTTGTATTTTGAATTGCCGTCGCAAAGTGCCTTCCTGTCAGAATTACGTTCGTTTTCACTCTCGGATGGTTGAACGTTAGGGTAGCGATTTCCGGTCGATAATTAAGTCGGCCAACCCTGCGCTGAGCCATATCCCGACTAGAACCACCCACGCCGTTGACGCAAATACCGAGGCGCCGGTAATTCCCGCGCCTACCGCGCATCCGCCTGCGAGCATCGCGCCGAATCCCATCAGCACTGCACCGACCAGGTAACGCCTCATCCCCAGTCCGTCGGAAAAGCCTTCCAGTGCCAATTCGTGCGCAATCAGGGCGGCAGCAAACGATCCCAGGAAGACACCCGGAATGATTCCGAGATCGAATGAAAGACGCATATGCTCGCTGTTAAGCACCAGCATCAAGACATCTGCGGAAGGACCGCTGAATGTCAGGCTTTTGGGCGTGATCGGTGTAAACGTCGACTGCGACAATTCGAAAGTGAAAAGCCAGCCCGCAACAATTGCTGCACCGGTCGCCAAAGCGGACAACAGACGCTTTGGTGATAGATTGCTGCGAAATGCAAACCCCAGTCCTGCGGCGAGCCAGACGAGGGCGAATGCGATCTTCTCTCGCGTTCCGCCGCCGATAAGACTCATGATGTCACGAGAAGAGCCGCCCTCGACCAGCCAAAGCCCGGTTAACCATTCGCGCGCGGGCGAGAGGAGACCGTGATAAGCCGCCTGTGCCGTTACGGCGAACACAAGGCCCGAAAGGAGCGCCCGAAGATTACCATTCGCCGATAAGATCAATAGCCGACTAGCGCATCCGCGAGCGAGCACCATTCCGGTACCGAACATCAATCCGCCGATCAGCGCGCCTGAAAAACTTCCCTGTTGCGCAAGCTGGCGAGCGTTCGACACATTTAGCCAATCCAGTGCAACAAGTGCCTGAGTGCCGACCAGCGCCGTACCGAACGTTAGGAGCCAAACCGCAACGCGCTCGCCGGATTTTCCCCGGGAGAATTCGACAGCCGCAGCACGCAGACAGAATTGGCTGCGCTGCGCGAAGAAGCCGAACATCCCACCGACTGTCACTCCACCCAGCCAAGAGAAAAGATCTTCGGAGAAGAAATCGATACCCGACATAAGCACCGCGCGGCCTCGGACCACGCGCCAATCTACCGATGATCGGCGACCGTTGTATGAGGTAAATCAAACCGATATCGATCGGTTGTGAAGCGGTCACTTTTTTGAGTACAACCTCTTTGCGTTCCTGATCCGCGCTCGCTTTTGGCTGCGGTAGGCCGGCAGCCGGCGACCTATAAATTTGCGAAGGCGGCGAAGGTCGCGCAATTCTCCAAGCTCTCGTTGAACTCGTCTCATAGTTTTGGCGAATCCGATGTCTTCTTGCGAAAGCGGTGCCCCGATGGCATGCAGGCTTTCGACAATGTATCGATATTCCTTGCTTCGAATTCTGAGCTGATGAAGTTGTCTGCGGCGAAAGCTGTTCAAGCGGAGCGAGGCATGGCGCAGATTTTTCCTCCATGCACCCAAGCGCCTCCTGCAATATTTGCTAAGCGAAAAGGACGCTTTTGCTTTTTGCGGCTCTCTTCTAATCCATCTGCCGAATCTTACGTTCAATTCGGCGAATTGGTTCGATTGAAGGTCACGACCTAATTTTCGGTAAACTTTTTCGCGCTTGTGTTGCAAAGCGAGCCGAGCCCGAGCAGATGCCTTTCGATATCGTTTCTTGTTCGAGTAATGTAGTCCGACATCACAATTCCGCGCCTTCCCAAGCGTCTTGTTGAGCCAATCGAATTGCTTTCGGAGAACCTTCCACTCATTTCCATCAATGGAAGTACCGAAGAAGCGCGCTGCGGCTTTGATGCGCGCAATCTCGATCCGCATTGCGTGAACTGCTTGGGCGTCTTGTTGCAGTGCGCTCGGAACGTTTGTCTGCAGCGCGCGAAAACTGCTGCGGGCAATTTGCTGGAAGGCGTCCCAGCCGCTATGCGGTATCTTCGTCGGATCGGTCACGCCCGACGGGGAGAGGACGTGGATCTGGATCGCTGGAGAATTTTGATTCATCGCAATGAAAGGACAAGCGGTCGTGTTCTCGTAGATCGACCGGAGTTGCCAGCTTTGCTGGCCAAGCTGGCGATGACCTACAGAGAGACCTCAATGGGATCGGTCACGGACCCATCACAGTTTTGGAAGCCGATTAAGACGGCGCCCTACGAACGGGAGATCGAGCTGGCCGTAATCGAAGAAGACAATGTTCATTCGCTTGTCTTCGCCTGTTGCCGAACAGCTCAGGGCTGGATCAATGCTTCATCGAAAGAGCGGGTGATTGTTAGCCCGACGCATTGGCGGGCTTGGCGACCTCAGCGTTAGGGTCGCTTAACATTGTTGTCAGCTGGCCGTCGTGCCGGTCTGCTGAGTTTAGCTTCTTCTTGCAAGAGTAACTTTTCGAGTATCTGCCGCTTGGCCGGGTCTGTTTCGGCCGCGAGCAGTCTTCTAAAATGCACGATATTCAATTCCGCAACGGTCTTGTCCACGGCCTGCCTCCGGGGTCCGCATGCTGATCCGTCTATTTTAGCAGTTCCGCAGCGTTGTACGACCCCCTTTGCCTTGGATTAGGAATCTATCATATTGAAAATCTTATCAATCAAGCGAAGCGCGACCTACGAAGCCCTGCTAGCACCGCTCGCTGACAAGGGCTGCCGGTGGCAATACAATCAGTGTGACATCAGCGTTGGCACGGTCATGCTGCGGAACATGTCGCGCGTGACACCGCCCAGCACGGTCTCTTTGAACCTTGAGTGGCCGTAACCACCCATGACCAATAAATCACATCCTTCATCTGCCGCGACCGACAAAATGGTTGGCTGAATGGCTGATCGTTCGGATTGGACCGCGATCATCTGCGCCGTCAGACCTTGATCGGCTAATCGCCCCACTAGCCTAGCAGGCGAGACTTCTTCCGCCACTGCACCATTGACAGTTACGATCGATAGTTTTTTCGCCGTGCGAAGCAAAGGCATGGCGTCGTGAAGAGAGCGTGCTGCCGCCCGGCTGCCGTCCCAACATATCCCGATATGCCCGACCTTTAGATTTCCCTCGAATGTGTAGGGCATGATCAGCACAGGACCGCCGCTTTGGAACAGAATTTCCTGAGCGAGAATATTGTCAAAGAGCCGTTGCCCGGGCTCAGGCTGCGAAACGATGGTGAGATCGTTCAGTCTGCCAGCCGAGCCGAGAATGTCCGTTGCTTCATCCAGAGTTCCGCTTTCTGGCCGGCACTTATAGCGAATTTTGGCAAGCTTCGCTTCGGCCTCGAATACCGCTAAGGCTGCGCTGGCTCGCTCTGCGGCGCGTGCTTCTTCAACCTCAAAGATTGCCGCGACCCCTGTGCCACCTTCGGCAATCACCGACACATTGCTGAAATGTACGTAGCCAATCGCGATGGCTTCGAGGCTGGCGTCGAGCGCCTTCGTGAGCGAAACCGAGCCATCTATCACCGGCCGTGCCGATCGTTCAGTCGGAATATGGACGAGCAAATTCTTATACATGCTGTGGTCCTCAGTTCGTCGAAACCTACACCTGAGGCGTGATCCTGATTTGATGCATCGCAAAGTGGCAGTGGTGAGGTTCAATATTCTTTGTCAACGCGTTGAACACGAAATCAAAAGGATCGACCGTGAAGAACTCAGCAGAGGAAAATGCGACACACAGCCACGCAATCGTGTGGTTGGATCACCTGACTGCAAAAGTTTTCCGCATGGGTCTCAGCGGGGTATCGAGCCACGTTGTTCATGCTCACCTAGGGTCGTCGCACCTTCATCACAAAGCGAACACGATCGGCTCGGGGAAGGTACAAAATGACCAAGCGTTTTTGGCCGAAATTGCAAAGTCTCTCGATGCATGCACCGACGTCCTCGTCACGGGTCCAGGCACGGAAAAACGAACCCTCAATCACTATTTGGAATCCAAACGCCCCAGCATGAAGGTTCACGTCGAATCCAGCGACCATCCGAGCGACGACGAGATTATCGCGCGCGGACGAAAGCATTTCGGTTTCGCGTCTCCCCGGGCCTGAAGGAATTGCAGATGACAAGGTCAGCGTCGCAGGCATCGGTTTTGAACTCAGAGGCTGAGAGTCTCAGCGAGCCCGCAAGGGCCGACCCTCCGGTAGCATCGACGGATGAAAACATCGATTCGCTGGACCGTTCTTTACATGCCGCTATAGCGCAACTGACTGGAGGGTTGTCCCCGGCGACGTTGGCTCTTGCGTTTGCTGACTGGTATCTTCATCTATTGGCAGCACCCGGCAAGCGCGCGTCGCTGGCCGACAAAGCCGCGCGTGCCGGAATTCAGATTGGGCAGGCATCAATACCCAGCCGGGCCGCGCTCCAGCCATGGAATCTGATCAAGCCTGAGGAAGCCGATCATCGCTTCGCGGGCGCGGATTGGCAGTTGCCGCCGTTCAATCTGATTGCGCAATCATTTCTACTATCCCAGCAGTGGTGGCATTCGGCAACGACAGATGTTCGCGGCTTGGTTCGGTCGAATGCTGCAATTGCCGATTTCACATTGCGGCAATGGCTCGATGCGATCGCACCGACCAATTTTGCTTGGAGCAATCCGGAGGTCTTGCGTAAGACGTTCGAAACCGGGGGCGCAAATTTCGTCTTCGGCTTGCAAAATTGGATCGAGGATATGCAGTCGGTGGTGTCGGGACGCAAGCCGGCCAGCGAGCAATTTGTTGTCGGTAAAGACGTCGGCGTTTCGCCGGGCAAAGTCGTTTATCGTAACGAGCTGATCGAATTGATTCAGTACACGCCCACAACGTCGACGGTGAGGCCCGAGCCTGTACTGATCGTGCCTGCGTGGATCATGAAATACTACATTCTCGATCTTTCGCCGGAAAGCTCGCTGGTGCGTTTTCTCGTTGCGAACGGATTTACCGTCTTCATGATCTCTTGGAAAAATCCAACGGCGAGCGACCGAGACCTCAGGCTCGATCACTATCGTAAACTGGGTGTGGTCGCGGCGATTGATTTCATCAATACAGCCATGCCATCGCGTCGGATTCACGCGGTAGGTTATTGTCTTGGGGGTACTTTGCTATCGATAGCAGCGGCTAGCCTCAGCCGAGACCGCCGTGATTGCCTACGGTCAGTCACGCTCCTTGCTGCGCAAACGGACTTTACGGAAGCTGGCGAGCTTACGCTTTTCATCAATGAAAGCCAGGTGTCGTTTCTCGAGGACTTGATGTGGAAGCGAGGCATTCTGGATTCCTCGCAAATGGCTGGCGCATTCCAGATGTTACGTTCCAACGATCTGATTTGGTCGCGCGTCGTCCGGCACTATCTGCTGGGTGAACGAAGCCCGCCAAGCGAGATCATGTCTTGGGCCGCAGACGCGACGCGCATGCCTTATCGCATGCAGTCCGACTATTTACGCCAGCTTTTCATGAACAACGATCTCGCGGAAGGCCGGTATTTGGCCGATGGGAAGCCGATTGCATTGTCGGAACTTCGCATGCCTATGTTTGTCGTCGCCACGCTGCACGACCATATCGCTCCGTGGAAATCGACATTTAAAATCCACTTCCTCGCCAATGCGGACGTGACTTATGTCTTGGCGAATGGCGGACACAATGCTGGCATCGTCGCCCCGCCGGCCGAAGCGGGACACAGCTATCAAGTCACGACCACGGCAGCAGCGGCTCCATATGTAGGGCCAGACGAGTGGATCAAGCTCGCGCCGTCTCACGAGGGTTCGTGGTGGAATGAGTGGGTTGGCTTTCTCGTCGCCCAATCGGGCGCGCCAGTCGTGCCGCCGCAGTTTGGCAAGGATGGCAAGTGGCTGGACGATGCGCCAGGACACTATGTCTTGCAATCTTGAGAACGCGTCCGCGTATAGGATGAATCTGGCATTCGGCAATAGAGCAGACCAATGTATGAATTTCTTCAGGAGACGGTCGAAAACAAAATGATGCGGAGCGTCCGAAGTGTAATGCCGAAAACTACGGTGGCCGGCCTCTACCGGCTCTTCGCGGTCGATGAGTATGATGCATATCCGGTGGTTCGTGATGACACGCTCGTTGGAATCGTATCGAGGCCCGATGCGCTGAAAATCTTTGCGCTGATCGAGACCGAATGTTGCCGCGATATGACGTTGGGATGGAAACGATGAGAATATGACGGCCGATGTCACTAGCGTTGAAGCACAGAACAAGCTGCAGCGCGTCTTGGAATTGATGGTCGCGCACAGAATGGAAAACGTTCCTGTGATCGATAGCAGTCGTAGCCAAATCGGAATTATCGCACGTGAAGACGTCATGAAAGCGATGGAAAGATCGGTGAAACGGCAATATCCGCCCTTTCTTCCGTTCGAGACGGCGTAGTGTCGGATTTCGGACTGGAGAAAATTCTGGCACCTAAGAGCATTGCGCTCGTCGGCGGGAGTGCTCGTCTATCGTCGCTTGGCTCATTGGTCTTGAAAAATATCCGCAGCGAAGGCTTTGGCGGCGAAATAGGCGTCGTCAATCCAAAGTACAGCGAAATCGGTGGCGTTAAGACCTTTCCCAGTCTTTCGGCAATGCCGTTTGTGCCTGACGTTGTTGTCATCACTGCACCGGCCGCTGCAATTCCAGGGATCATGGGCGAAGCAGGCGAGCGCGGCGTTACCGGAGCGATCATCATTTCGTCAGGCCTCGGACACGGGCCCGGATCAGTGGCAGAAGAAACCGCCAAGATTGCGTATCAGCGTAAGGTGCGCATTGTTGGTCCCAATTGTCTCGGCGTGATGTCGCCGGCTGCGAAACTGAATGCGAGCTTTGCAGCGAAACATCCGGCGAGCGGCTCGCTTGCTCTGATTTCGCAATCAGGCGCAATCGCGGCGGCGATGGTCGATTGGGGGCATGAAAAATCGGTCGGGTTTTCGGCCATCGTCTCAGTCGGCGATCAACTCGACGTTGATATTGCCGATTTGCTCAATCATTTCGCACGTGACGATAAAACCAGCGCAATCCTACTTTACACTGAGGCGATCTTTGACGCGCGTAAATTTATGTCAGCGGCGAGAGCGGCGGCTCAGCTCAAGCCGGTGGTGGTCGTTAAGTCGGGGCGAATGACGCAGGGAGCAAAGGCAGCAGCAACTCACACGGGCGCGCTTGCTGGATCGGATTCCGTTTACGACGCAGCATTCAGACGTGCGGGACTCGTACGTGTGTTTGACCTTCGTGAACTTTTCGATTGTGCCGAATTGCTCGGCCGCGGTGTTGCGCTTCCAAAAAGCAACAGGCTCTCGATTCTCACGAATGGAGGCGGGCTCGGTGTTTTGGCAGTTGACCGGCTGTCGGAACTGGGAGGGACGCTTCCAGCCCTTGATGAACAACTCCGCGCAAGGCTCGATTCTGTGCTCCCACCGACCTGGTCGCGAGCCGATCCCGTCGACATCGGTGGCGATGCGGATGCCCAGCGCTATGTAGCAGCGGTTGAACCTTTGCTGGCCGATCCATCAAGCGATGCGCTTTTGATCATGAATGTTGAGACTGCGGTTGCTTCGGCTGCTGAGATTGCGGAGGCAATCGCCGATTGCGTCAATTCGCACCGCGTAAAATCAGGAGGTAATGCAAAGCCGGTATTGGCTGTCTGGGTTGGAACGGATCGGACGGCAGGACCGATCTTCGATCATGCAAGTATTCCGCATTTCCCGACCGAGGCCGACGCCGTCCAGGCGTTCATGCATCTCGTAAAACGAGGTGAGGCGGCGGACGCTTTGATGACAGCTCCGCATCGAAAGCCTTTGGTTTTCTCGAAGAATGTCTCGGCAGCACGATCCATCATCGCCAAGGCGATAGGAGAAGGACGACGATGGCTTGATCCAATCGAGAGCATAGCGCTTCTTACCGCTTACGCTATTCCAGTAGTTCGGACGGTTGCTGTGAGCAGCCCAGAAGAAGCTGCTTCGATAGCAGACGGATTGATCACGCAAGGATTTTCGATAGTCGTAAAAATTCTATCGCGCGATATTTCCCACAAATCCGACGTGGGCGGTGTTGTTCTCGGCCTGAGGACGGCGGAAGCCGTTCGACGCGCTGCGTTCGAAATATTGGAGCGAGTGAAGCAAAAACGGCCGGAAGCCCGCATTGAAGGGTTGATGATTCAACCGATGATCGAGAAAAGGTCGGCGCGTGAATTGATTGTCGGAATTGCGGATGATCCGACGTTCGGTCCAGTCATCGCTTTTGGCCGCGGCGGAACGGCGGTTGAGATTTTCAACGATAAGTCGCTCGCGTTACCGCCGCTCGACATGGATCTTGCACGCGACCTCGTCGGCCGATCCGTTGTGTCTCGGCTGCTCCCTGCCTATCGCGACGTGCCCGCAGTACCGCCCGATGTCGTTCCGCTCACGCTGATCAAGCTCTCAGAAATGGCGGCAGATTGTCCCGAGATCGTCGAACTCGATATCAATCCCCTGCTTGCGGACGAAACCGGAGTCATCGCGCTTGACGCGCGAGTAGCAGTGCGAACGCCGCGAAACCTGTTCAGCGATCGAACGAGATTTGCGGTGCAGATTTCACCACAAGACAGAGCCTCAAGTGAACTCGGAAGCATTGGAAGCGGGCACACCTGTCCTTAACGGGCCCGCTTGATCCAAATCAATTCTCTTCGGCATCAGACGTGGGAACATATTCACCAAATTGAATATGGAGACGATGCCTTGAATTATTTGAATGAAAAAGCGTGGTCACCTTACGTCGCAGGGGTTTTGATCGGATTGCTGCAAATCCCGGCATTTATGATGATCGAGACGGCATTGGGTGCCTCATCGTCTTACGTCACGGTCGCCGACACGATCGCTGCATGGTTCGATCCCTCGTTACTACGCGTCGAATATGCGTCGAAACACGTCGCTGCCACGGCTAAGAATCTTTGGCAGGTCGCTCTGGTAATCGGAATAGCGATCGGTGCTTTTATGTCGATGAAAATGTCAGGCGCTCGGCGCGCGCCTATCTCTCCCATTTGGACTCGGGCACTTGGTTCGTCGTCGGCGGGCCGTCGATATGCTGTCGCATTTCTGGGAGGCTTTATGATGTTGATTGGGGCCCGCATCGCGGACGGATGCACCAGCGGCCATGGTCTGTCTGGAATGGCTCAACTTTCAGTCGGATCAACGATTGCGGTAGCTGCCATGTTCGCGGGCGGCATCGCCGCCGCCCTTCTGCTTGTCCGTCGAGTCTAATCGGAGGTTCACAATGCCCACTTCAATCGCCACCGCTGTCCTGACCGGCATTGCAATGGGAATCGTCTTCGGCTTTGCGCTTGAAAAATCGCGCGTCTTCGAGCCGGGAATGATTGTCGGTCAGATGCAACTTCGCAACTTCATCATGCTCAAGGTTTTCCTCACAGCTGTTGCGACAGGCGCAGTCGTTCTGGCTGCGCTCAACGGTTTTGGCTTTGTGAAATTGCAGCCCAAAGCAGCGCTCTATGCTGCCGACGTTGTGGGCGGGCTGCTCCTCGGGGCGGGCATAACGCTTGCTGGCGCTTGTCCCGGCACGACGCTCGCGCAAGTCGGAGCGGGCTATCGCGATGCGTGGTTCACGCTGGTAGGCGGGTTATGTGGCGCCCTTGTGTTTTCGTATGCGCAGCCGTGGCTCGACAAAGTGTTGATTGGCACGGGACCGAAACTGATCTTCACCGATCTCGTCGGAGTTCCTTATTGGACGGGAGCGCTAGTGCTGTCGGCAGTGCTCGTCATTGCGCTTGTGGGCGTAGAGCGGGCACAGTCCTGGCGAAGCGAACTCGGCAAGAATGTCGACGGCGATTTCGGTCCTGTGCGCTAATCCAGAAGACTGGCGGCCCTTAAGAGGGCCACCTCCTATTGTAGATCAACTGGCGAATTCGCTCCGTATGGCAACACCCAGAACAGTTGTGCACAATTGGCAATCGCCATCGCAATCTGAGTTCTGATTTTTCATTGCCGCGCAGCAAAGCTCTTCCATTTCTTGCTGCTTGCAAAGCTGGTGTTTGTCCTTCCCGGTTGAACCGGCGACGAGATCCGACTTTGGTTTTGCACTTCCTTTTTTAGACATTTTCCCCGCAATTTTGAATGAGCAGTTGGCCAGCCGAACTCTGCAGGCACCTTTCCAATGTTTGTTTGGGCGTCCCCGATGCGTCGATCGATTCCCAATCCGATGGACCGATGGAATAGCTTTCCTGGAACTCGGCGATGCGCGGTGTCGCGTCCGAGGCGTCGTCGCGTCGGTGCGAAATGCGATCGATGCGGGTTTCCAAGTCTGAATGAAGGAAAAAGCCCGCGAATTTTATATTGAGATTTTTTGAAATACCTCGAATTGCGTTTCGCTGTTTGGTGTTTGCAAACACGCCATCCAGAATGACAGAATGCCCTTGCCGGAGTGCTTTGATTGCGCGATCGGTCATTGCGCCATAGACCTTCTGCGATACCTCTGGCTTGTACGCCTCGTTCGGCAGTCGAGCCGTTTCACCCACACCAAATATCTCTTTCCGAATAATATCCGAGCGAAGAATTACCGCACCTGGAATCGGCAACACTTGCGGTGCCAGCTCCCGCGCGAGGCGGGATTTTCCTGTACCGGACAAACCGCCTATTGCGACTAGTGTTGCCGGTGGTGGCTGTAGAGACCGGCATGCCAGTGAAAAATAGTTCAAGGCGGCTTTGCCGATCTCGAGCGATGTGTGGGCTTGGGCAAGCAACACTTTGGCGCGGACCGCGGCACGAAGCGAAATGAAAAGAGAAAGGGAGGATAGCGCGTCTAAATGGATGGGCGAAGTGATCTGTAGATAGCGATTGAGGACGACATTCGCTTCCAGGCATCGACCATAGTGGATCAGGTCCATCAGAGGAAATGCGAGGTCATAGAGTACGTCAACCGAGGCGATCGACGGATCGAATTCGATCGCATCGAAGAGGATAGGCTTTCCGTCGAGCAGTACGATATTCCCGAGATGAAGATCACCGTGGCAGCGCCGAACGTAACCGTGAATACCTCGTCGTTCTAAAAGTGGATAGATGCTTTTGAACGCGGCATGCGAGCACGAGGAAAGCCGCTCAATCTCGCCGGTATCGAACATTGTTGTCACCCGGAACGTTGTTTCGTTGCCGTCGATGATCGGGGCAATACTTTTAATCCATTGAATCGAAGATGCCTCGGGTGCTTTGGCATGGCTGGCTGCAATGACTTCCGCCACCATCTCAGGGACGCGCGTTGGAAACGATCCGTTCTTTGCCAGGTTGTCGAGCGTCATATTCTCGTCGAAACGCAACATTTCGACTGCGAATTCAACCGGCGACCCTGATCCATCGATTTCGAATGATCCGTCCGAATTCTTCGCGATCGGTGCGACTCGACGGTATATCTGCGGAGCAAATTCACGATTGACGCGAATCTCCTCGTCACAAGCCGCTTTTCTTTTCGCCAGGGTCGAGTAATCGAGAAACGGAAATACGACCGACCGCTTTATTTTTAAGGCCCGGTCGCCCTCGAGCAGTAACGTTGAGGCGTGAGTATCGATCCGCTTGACGTGCGGATGCTGGCTCGGATCAGTCAAATCCGAGAAGATGCGCTCTTGAAGACTTGCGTCATCGGCCATCCGCTCCAGACCTAAAGTGTCGTTAGTCTTCTGCTGCCCCGCATAGAGATGAAAGCTGATCCAAACTTAGTTCGTAACCTCTATCGTCGTATACCGCCAGATCCTTGAAATTTTTGCGATAGAACTTGAGATAGGCGTCTAAAGCATCGCGGGGTGTTGGTGCACTGACCGAGCAATGTCCGTTTTCATCATTGGCAGTAACTGTAAACGGCATCAGCATTCTTCTTCATGGGGGCGATCCGACAGCGTCACCATCGCGGAAATTCGCCCTCGAGCATCGCGTGTTTGCGAATTCTCTCTTTGACTTGAGTCAAGAAATCATCCCCCGATTCTTGGGATATTGCCTGATCGCTGATCTGTCTCGGCTTCGAGCAGCCTTGCCGTCGCATGCTTTGACGGCGGACATGGAGATCTAGGATGATAAGGGACATTGTCATCAATCTTGAGCACGACATTGCACGTGACGTCGCTCGAGACTATGCCATCTCCATTGCAGACCGGTTCGAAGCCCATTTGGAAGGCGTGGCGTTCGCCGGGAAAATTCCAACTTTCATGACGCCTGACATTCCGGCAGGCGTGCTTGCCGAAATCTTGGCCGGTGAAGAGAAATTGGCAAAGTCCGCGATTGCGAGATTTTCCGAGGCGGTAAAGCGATCCGATATCAGTTCCGCGCATCACTTGGTGGCGCGCAGCGAGTTTGGGCCCGCTCAGACATTTTCGGCATTAGCCCGCCGCTTCGATCTTAGCGTTTTAATGCAGCCGAGCGAAGGCGAGGGTGTAAACAGGAATTTGTTTGTCGAATTTGCATTGTTCGACTCCGGACGTCCCTTAATCGTTGTTCCTTACATTCAGAAGAATGGTTTGGACATTAGTCAGGTCGTCTGTTGTTGGGACGGCAGCCGCGCCGCCGCCCGCGCGATCAATGACGCGCTTCCGCTTCTCACGATTGCCGAGGCAGTCGAATTGCTAATCATCGATACCGATTCGGAGACCAATTCGGAAGTCGAACTGCGTGGATTTGAAATGACCGAGCATTTGGCGCGACATGGAGCGAAAGTGGAACTCACGAGGCTTTCCGGCGCGAAGGGCGATACGGCCAACCTTATCCTCTCGCATGCAGCCGATAATTCGGCAGGGCTAATCGTTATGGGTGGCTATGGCCACTCCCGGTTACGAGAGTTCGTGCTTGGGGGAGTTACACGTGAAATGCTGTCTTCGATGACCGTTCCGGTGCTGATGTCTCATTGATCATTCTTGCGTAACAGAAAAGCGACGGCGGCAACAAAACCAGCGATCAAAATAATAGTGATGACCGTCTGCACAAAATCGAAATTGAGAGCGTCCCGAGCCACGAAAAGCGCGGTGATCGGTGCCGCGATAAACAGAAGTATTCGAACGATCCATATCACAAGAAACGATCCAGCTTAAAAACTCTCACATTTCATTCATCACCTGATTTGCGCTCGACTCCGTTGACGTAGGTCAAATCGTATTCAGTCGCGCAAACTACACATACTCTATGGGACCGTGACGTGAGCAGCTTACGTGAATCAACCTGCTATTGAGACAGTGAACGATGGAGGTGCATTTCGACTGTGCCCCTCAGGATCGTGGACGGCTTCTCATGCCTCTGCGCTTGAGGCAATTTTTGAGCGACTGCAGCCGGATCTGCATAACTCTGCATCCGTTTTTATCGATATCGCAGGTGTATCGAACCTCGACACTATCGGGGCTTGGATTCTTGAAAAAATTCGGCGTCGATCGCTTGAATTGGGCCATCCTGCGTCGATCGATGGAATCTCGCAGCGCTACACCGAACTGATCGCCGAGGTCAAACAGCTTAACAGGCGGAATCGCGCGCCCCTTGCGCCGGTCAATCCGATCCTCCAAAGGCTGGAAGATATCGGCCGCTCGTCGCTCGGTGTCCTCGGAGATGTTTCAATTTTCCTTCAGATGCTTGGAGCGACAGGCCTCGCGCTTTTAGGCGTGTTGCGACGACCGCGATCTCTTCGCGTGACGTCGCTTGCCTATCAAATTTATCGCGTCGGTTGGCAGGCCATTCCGATCGTCGCGCTGATTACGTTTCTGATCGGAGCAATCATTGCGCAACAGGGAATTTTTCATTTTCGGAAATTCGGCGCGGAATCCTATGTCGTCGACATGGTCGGCATTTTGGTGCTTCGGGAAATCGGCGTTCTGATCGTCGCGATCATGGTCGCGGGTCGCTCGGGAAGCGCTTACACGGCCGAGATCGGTTCGATGAAAATGCGGGAGGAAATCGACGCGCTATCGACCATGGGCCTCGATCCGATCGCAGTGCTGATCCTGCCTCGCGTCGTTGCGTTAATTTGCGTATTGCCGATTCTTTCCTTCGTCGGATCCATGGCCGCTCTTTACGGAGGCGGTTTGGTGGCTTGGCTCTATGGCGGCATGAGTCCAGCAATTTTCATTGCACGGTTGCACGAAGCGGTCTCGGTGACGCATTTCGAGGTCGGAATATTGAAAGCACCGTTCATGGCGTTGGTAATAGGTGTCGTGGCGTGCAGTGAAGGATTGAGAGTTAAGGGCAGCGCGGAGTCTCTCGGCCGGCAAACTACCACGTCCGTCGTGAAGTCGATTTTTCTCGTCATCGTCCTCGATGGCTTGTTTGCGGTGTTCTTCGCGTCGATTGGAATGTAAACAATGGAGGCATTGTCCGAAAACGTCGCTATCCGGGTCAGCGATCTTGTCGTCGGGTTCGGGCGGCAAACAGTGCTTGACCACTTGTCGCTAGATGTTCGGCGAGGCGAAATACTTGGAATTGTCGGTGCGTCAGGCGGCGGTAAATCCGTGTTGATGCGAACAATTATCGGGCTGATCCCAAAGCGCAGCGGCAGGATCGAAGTTCAGGGGTTGGAAGAAGGTGCTGCATTCGATCCGGAATCCCGCGCGGCAGCCGACAGTTGGGGAATTTTATTTCAGCAGGGCGCGCTGTTCTCGTCGTTGACCGCCCGTCAGAATGTTCAGTTTCCCTTGCGGGAGAATTTGACGATCTCTCAGGAGCTTATGGATGAGATTGCCGACGCAAAGTTAGAGATGGTCGGCCTCACAGCGGAGGATGGCGACAAATTTCCATCTCAGCTTTCGGGAGGCATGACCAAGCGAGTGGCCTTGGCTCGTGCTCTAGCGTTGGATCCCGGAATTCTGTTTCTGGATGAACCGACATCCGGTTTGGATCCAATTGCGGCCGGCGATTTCGATTCACTCATAAAAACACTTCAGACCACGCTCGATCTGACCGTGTTCATGGTTACGCATGATCTTGCAAGCCTCAATACGGTTTGCGATCGCGTGGCCGCGCTTGCGGAGGGAAAGGTCGTCGCTATTGGCCCGATGAGCGATTTGCTGAAGTCGGCACATCCTTGGGTGCAAGCCTATTTCCACGGCAAACGCTCGCAAATGTTTCAACGCAAGCAGAATTGAAGGCAACAATGGAAACCCGGGCTCCTTTTGTCGTTGTGGGTGGCTTCATCCTCGCAGCTATCATTGCGGTCTTTGGATTCGTGTATTGGCTCAACAACACAGGTGGGCTGGGTGCTCGAACAACCTACAATGTGCAGTTTAACGGTCCGGTGCCTGGTTTGCTGGTTGGTGCTGCCGTATTATTCAATGGCATCCGGGTAGGCGAAGTCTCGCAACTCAGCCTTGCGCCGGACAGTCCGCGCCGAGTGAATGCTGTTATTTCGGTAACCCCAGATACGCCGGTTCGTCGTGACACAAAAGTGGGATTAGACTTCCAGGGACTTACGGGCGTTCCGGTCGTCGCCCTCGAAGGCGGAGAAGAGCTAATCGCCAATGGTCCGATACCGATACTTGTTGCCGAGCCGGGAGCTGGTCAAAGTATGACGCAGGCGGCGCGAGATGCGCTCAGGCGCGTCGACTCGATTCTTGCGACGAACTCGGATTCATTGAAGGCTACTATCGACAATCTGAGGATTTTTTCCGAAGGCTTGGCAAAAAATACCGGTCGCATGGACGGCATCTTTGCCGGTCTTGAAAAAATGACTGGTGGCGGAGCGCCGTCGGCCAAGGTCATTTACGATCTGAAGGTTCCAAAAGATTTTGGCGAGTCGAGGAAGCCTCTAAAAGGGCAACTGGCCATTTCTGAACCCACGACAATCTTACTGTACGACACCCAGCGCATATTGTTTATGCCGCCTGGCAACGATCCGTCGGGCTTCGCCAATATTCAATGGAGCGATAGTCTTCCAAAACTGACTCAGGAAAAGTTTATCCAGAGTTTTGAAAACTATGATCTTGCTCACGCGCCATTGAGGGCAAGCGACGCATCAAAAGCCGACTTTCAGTTGCAGTTGGACATTCGAGCGTTTCAGATCACTTTGGCTGCGGAGCCGTTTGCTGAAATAGGTATGTCGGCAAAGCTGGTCGACAAAAGCGGCCGCATATTGGCAGCTCGAATCTTTCGCGAGAAGAAAACAATCAGCGCTATGGATCCTGCTAACGCGACATCCGCTTTCAATGATGCATTTGAAATTATTTGCCGCGACGTCGTTGGATGGACTGCAGGCCATATCGGTGTGAAGACTCAGTAGTATTGCAGGCTAAGACCGTCGTAGGCTGTGAGGGCAAAAATGCGCACGAACCTGCCCGTGACGACTCAACGAGCAGCTCGTTCAAGCTTTGGGTTCTCAGACGAAAAGCGAGCCGGTCACCTCACAACTCGCGCGTGCCTGCGAAATAGCGACGTACCGTCGCGTTTGGACCGTGCTGGCGCATAGTATCGGCAGGCTCCTGTGTAAGGAGCCCCTGTTCAGATTGGTAGAATTCCATGCTCCAGAGACCTTGACCGCCATGCGAGATCGCGGGAAAGCCCGGAGACCCTAATAGGTGGGTAGGATGAAATGGGATATTCGCAGAAAACTCCCTGTTAGCAGGGAAATGGCAGCGGAGACTATTCCTACGGTCACTGGTGCCCCAGCCAGACATCTTTCCGTTGTGACGCTGAACGTTGCGACGGCTTGGAAAACGCCGCTACGTCGGGCTTTCATCGGGTTTCCCCCAACCGAGTAGAGGCGCACTGAGAGAACTGTCGCGCTATCTGGATACGACCAAATTAATGACGTAGGTTCAACGCCTGCGGCTCAAATATTCGCCCGGTGCATTTTGGTATCGGCAATATCTGGGCTTTTGATGCAAGCGAGGGCGCCTAGCAAGTTGGCGCAAGATGCGAAAAACGGGACCGTTAGAGTCGCTGCGCATCGAGGGGAGGGATGTCGGCAATGCTGGACTTCGTTCAGCAGTTGGTGAGCGGCGTTGCGCTCGGCTGTGTCTATGGTTTGATCGCGCTGGGCTTTGTCCTTGTTTACAAAGCCACGGAGGTCGTCAACTTCGCCCAGGGCGATTTGATGATGCTCGGCGGATTCTTCGCCTTCACGTTTATCGGGCTGCTGGGCTTCAACTACTGGATCGGATTCGTTGCCGCCGTCGCCGCTATGGCGCTGTTCGGTATGCTGGCCGAGCGGCTCGTGGTCAGGCCCATTCTCGGTTATCCGCAATTTTCCATCATCATGGCCACCATCGGCCTCGGTTTCTTCCTTCGCTCCGTCGCTGGAATGATCTGGGGCACCGACGATCTCAAGATCGAGACGCCATTCAGCCAGGGCGTGCTGAAGCTCGGCAGTCTTGTGCTGGCCTACGACAAATTGTCGGTCATTGCCGCGACGATCATTCTTTGCGCGGTGCTCTACCTGTTCTTCAACAAGACGACACTGGGTACCGCCATGCGCGCCAGTTCGGAGAATATGCTCGCGGCTTACTACATGGGCATTCCCGTCAAGCGCGTGGTGTCGATTGTGTGGGCGATCAGTGCTGCCGTCGCCACATGTGCCGGCGTGCTACTCGCGCCAATCACATTCATCCATTCCAATGTCGGGCTTGCCCTCGGCCTCAAGGCGTTTCCCGCCGCGGTCCTTGGCGGCTTCGGCTCGATACCGGGAGCGCTGGTCGGCGGAGTTGTGATCGGCGTTATCGAGAGCATGGCGGGATTTTATCTGCCGCAAGGCTGGAAAGACGTCGCGCCCTACGTCGTTCTGCTCGCGGTGCTGCTGCTGAAACCTGAAGGCATATTCGGCCTTCACGTTCGCAAGAAAGTCTGAGGGGCGGAATGCGGTTTCTATTCAAGACCGATTATGAAGACGACATCCGGCTGTTCCCCCATAGCGGCTACATCGTGACCTATGGGGCACTGCTCGTTTTGCTCGTTGTCGCGCCTTTCGTGTTGAGTAGCTACCTTGTCAGCCAGCTTGTCTTCGTATGCATCTACGCGACCGTCGGTGTCGGTCTGATGATTCTGACCGGGTTCACCGGGCAAGCATCACTTGGCCACGCAGCATTTCTCGCCATCGGCGCTTACACGACCGCTTATCTTCAACAACTGGGCGTGCCGTTCTTCGCCTACTTCCTCGCCGCCGGGTTGCTCACCGGTTTCATTGGCGCGTTGGTCGGATTTCCGGCCCTTCGTTTGCAGGGCATCTATCTCGTCATCGCTACGATCTCGTTCGCTTTCATCATCGAAGAGGTCCTCGCGCGATGGGAGCATGTGACCAACGGCAATGAAGGCATGCGCGTCCGTGCGGTCCAGATACTTGGGAACAGCATCCCGCGCGATAGCCCCACCTTTTATTACATGTGTCTTGGACTGCTCATTCTCGTCATCGTCGGTACGCTCAATCTCATGCGTTCGCCGACTGGGCGCGCTTTTGTCGCTATCCGCGACAGTGAGACGGCAGCGAAGAGCATGGGCATCAATATCTCGCTCTACAAGGTCAAGTCCTTCGCGATCAGCGCGGCCATCACGGGCTTTGCGGGCTGTCTGTTCGCGCACAAGCTGTCATTCATCAGCCCGGAAATGTTCACGCTGCAGCTGTCGATCGAATTCATTATGGTTATCATCATCGGCGGCATCCTGAGCCTGCACGGCGCAGTGCTCGGCGCAATCTTCATCGTTATGATCGATCCGTTTCTGACCTTCTTGAAGGACGACATTCCCAGCGTGGCTGCGGGGCTCGCCGCGACGTTTGGCGCGGGTGTTGAGCAGGTCGCGAACATCCAGAAGAATGTTGCCGCGATCGCGTCCGCCAACGGATTGAAGGGCGCAATCTACGGACTTATCATTATTCTCTTTATTCTATTCGAGCCTTACGGACTCTACGGACGCTGGCTGAAGATCAAGCTCTTCTTCCAGCTTTTTCCGCTCTACAAGCGCGCGACATTCAAGCGTCAGAAGATTTATGTGAAGTCGGAGCGCAACCGTTGAGCTATTTCCGCGCGGAAAGTCTTTCGCTTCACTTCGGCGGACTTAAGGCTGTCGATGCAGTCAGCTTCGCTGTGGAGAAGGGCGAAATTCTCTCGATCATCGGGCCGAACGGCGCGGGAAAAAGTTCGATCTTCAATCTGATTTCCCGGCTCTACAATCCGACATCGGGGCGGCTCTATTTCGAGGATCAGGACATCACCGGCGAGCCGCCCTTCGGGATCGCCAAGCTCGGCATCGCCCGCACATTTCAGAATATCGAATTGTTCGAGAATGCGACCGTCTTGAGCAATTTGCTTGTCGGGCGTCATCGGCACTGCACCACGACCCTTTTGCAAGAGATCCTGTTCACCCCAGCCGTTCGCCGCGACGAAAAAGCGCACCGCAGGCGCGTCGAGCAGGTCATAGAATTCCTCGATCTCGCGCCGCATCGGGACAAGCTGATATCGGGGCTGCCCTACGGCGTGCGCAAGGTGATCGAGCTTGCTCGCGCGCTCTGCACCGAGCCGAAACTGATCCTGCTGGACGAGCCGTCATCCGGTTTGAACGTCGAGGAAACCGACGACATGTCGTTCTGGATTCGTGACATGAAAAACGAACTCGGAATCACAGTGCTGATGGTCGAGCACGACATGACGCTGGTCAATCGTGTATCGGATCGCGTCATTGCGTTGAACTACGGCAAAGTTCTTGCGATGGGGGCGCCCGCCGAAGTGCAAGCGCACCCCGATGTCGTTGCAGCCTATCTTGGTGCGTGAGGATGATGCGATGACCTCCGACATCATTCTCAAGCTAAGCAATATCGAGAGTTACTACGGGCCGATCATGGCCATTCGCGGTATCAGCCTCGAAGTTCCACGCGGCAAGATCGTCACGCTGCTCGGCGCGAATGGCGCTGGCAAGACGACTGTCCTCAAGACCATCTCCGGAATTCTCGACCCTCAGAAAGGAAGCATTGAGTTTCAGGGGACGCCGATTCAGCGCATGGAGGCCGACAGAATCGTGCGGCTCGGCCTCAGCCACGTACCGGAGGGGCGAGAGGTGTTTCCGTTTCTGAGTGTACGCGAAAATCTGATGATGGGCGCATATCCGCGCAGGGATCGTGATGGAGTCGCCGACGATCTGGAGCGCGTTTACGGTTACTTTCCCCGGTTGCGCGAGCGAGTGAATCAGCCTGCCGGCCAGTTGTCGGGCGGCGAACAGCAGATGCTCGCCATCGGACGCGCGCTGATGAACCGGCCCACGCTTCTCCTGCTAGACGAGCCTTCGCTGGGCCTGTCGCCCATTCTGGTCAAAGAGATTTTCACGATCATCCGCCGGGTCAACGAGGAGCAGGGCATGTCGATCCTGCTTGTCGAGCAGAATGCCAAGGTTGCGCTGGAGACGGCGCATTATGGCTATGTGTTGGAAATCGGCCGCGTCGTGATGAACGACACATCCGAGCGTCTGATGAAGTCGCCGGATATCCAGGAGTTCTATCTTGGTGCGAAAGAAGAGGGCGCTCGAGGCGAACGGCGCTGGAAGAAAAAGAAAACCTGGAGATAATGGGAATAGCCTGAAAGGCTGGACGACAAGATCCGGCAAATCAAAGCGATGAGGACACGCAGGATTTAAGACCACGGAGCGCGCAATGGCCAAAACCGCAGTCATGACAGTTGCGGATACGATCGCGAAAAGTTTTCTGCTCTCCGTGGAAACGCGCGGGGACCGTCCGGCTCTCCGCGAAAAGCACCTTGGCGTCTGGCAATCGACAAGCTGGCGCGAGTGGCTGCAGAAATCGAAGGAAATAGCCTACGCCCTGCACGCCATCGGTTTCAGGAGTGGAAATGTCGCCTCCATCATGGCGAACCCGACGCCCACATGGGTCTTCGCCGATATGGGCGTGCTGTGCGCCGGCGGGGTTTCTTCGGGAATATACCCCACCGATTCCGCTGCTCAGGTCGAATATCTCATCAACGATTCCCGTACCAAGGTCGTTTTCGTCGAGGACGAAGAGCAACTGGATAAGGTTCTGACCTGCAGGTTGCGGTGCCCGACGCTGGAAAAAATCGTAGTCCTCGACATGGAAGGCCTCAGCGGCTTCAGCGATGCGATGACGATGTCGCTCGATGAGTTCATGGCGGTCGGCCGCAACCACATGAATGGACGTGAAGCGTTGTGGAGCGAAATGATCGAAAGCCGCGGCGCCACCGATCTCGCCATTCTTGTTTATACATCGGGAACCACGGGCCCGCCGAAGGGTGCAATGCATTCCAATCGCAGCGTAACGTACCAGATGCGGTATGCGGATTATCTGTTGGTGCCGACCGATGCCGAAGAGCGACTGGTGTTCCTTCCGCTCTGTCACGTCGCCGAACGAATCGGCGGATACTATCTTTCACTTGCGATCGGTTCGGTCATGAATTTTGCCGAAAGCCCGGAGACCATACCGGATAACTTGCGTGAGGTGCAGCCGACAGCGTTTCTCGCGGTCCCGCGTATCTGGGAAAAATTCTATTCTGCAATCACGATTGCGCTGAAGGACGCCACACCCTTTCAGAAATGGATGTATGGCCGCGCCATCGCGGTCGGCCATCGCTTGACGGACTACCGGCTTGAACGGCGATCCCCGCCGCTGTCGTTGCAACTCGCAGGCAAGGTTGCCTATTGGCTGGTGTTTCGCAACATTCGCCGCATGCTGGGGCTGGATCGGGTGCGGATTGCATTCACCGGCGCAGCGCCAATCGCACCGGAGTTGATCCGCTGGTATCTCGCGCTCGGCATCGACATGCGTGAGGTGTACGGGCAGACGGAAAATTGCGGCGTCGCGACCTTGATGCCGAACGATCATATCAAGCTGGGGTCGGTGGGCAAAGCCGCGCCCTGGGGCGAAGTCAAGATTTGTCCCAAGGGCGAAATCCTGATCAGGGGCGATTTCCTGTTCATGGGTTATCTCAACCAGCCGGAGAAAACCGCCGAGACGATCGATGCGCAGGGCTGGCTCCATACCGGCGATGTCGGCTCAATAGACAACGAAGGCTTTGTCAAGATCACCGACCGGATGAAAGACATCATCATCACGTCAGGCGGGAAAAATATCACGCCTTCTGAAATTGAAAATCAGCTCAAATTCTCACCCTATATTTCCGACGCCGTCGTGATCGGCGACAAGCGGCCATATCTGACGTGTCTCGTCATGATCGATCAGGAAAACGTCGAGAAGTTCGCGCAGGATTACGACATCCCTTTTACGAACTACGCGAGCCTCTGTCGTGCGCCGGAAATTCAGGATCTCATAAAGACCGAAATCGAGACCGTGAACGAGAACTTCGCGCGTGTGGAAACGATCAAGAAGTTTCATTTGATCGAGCGTCAGCTGACGCCCGAGGACGAAGAGTTGACGCCGACGATGAAGCTGAAACGGAATTTCGTCAACAAATCCTATGCGCGCGAGATCGAGGCAATGTACGGGATGAGCGCAACGGCATAGACTTGCGGTCACTTAAATTCAATTTTGCGGACGCTTCAATCCGCTCAACGGCGAAGGCGATGATGGCCCCGGCTTTCGCTTAATACGGGCCAACAGAGAGGAGACGCATATGTTAAAATCGTTCACGTCCCTGGGCCTTGCGGCGGCGGCGCTTGCGCTGACCCATCTGCCGGCCTTGGCGCAAACCAAAGTCACCAATGAAGGGATATCGGCGAAGGAAATCGTCGTCGGCACCCATCAGGATCTCTCCGGACCGATCAAGTTCTGGGGCGTCCCGGTATCGAATGGAATGAAGATGGCGGCCGACGAGATCAACTCCGCGGGCGGCATCAATGGGCGCATGATTAAGCTGATCCTGGAAGACAGCGGTTACGATCCGAAGCGCGCTGTGCTCGCCTCGCAGAAGATGATCGAGAAAGACAAGATTTTCGCGATGGTCGGTCCGATGGGTTCACCCACCGTGCTGGCGGCGCAGGATATCCTGTTCGATGCGGGCGTATTGCAACTCTTCCCGCTTACGGCGGCTGAATTCACCTTCAAATTCGATCCGGCGAAACCGCAGGAGCGTTTGAAGTTCAACAATCTGCTGCCTTACGTCGAAAGCACCCGTGCCGCCGTCAAGCATATGATCGAGACCAAGAAGCTGACTAAGCCCTGCATCATGCATCAGGACGACGAGTACGGCAAAAACGTTCTAGACGGCTTCACGCAGCAGGTCGCGGCAATGAAACTGACCCCCGCGTCGGTGACGAGCTACAAGCGCGGTGCGTCGGATTTCAGCGCGCAGGTCGCCAAGATGAAGGCGGATGGTTGCGATCTGGTTGTACTCGGCACGGTCATTCGCGAGACGATCGGCGCCATGGGCGAGGCCAAGAAGCTAGGCTGGGACGTAACGTTCCTTGGCGCAACGCCGACCAACGTGCTGGAAGTGCCTGCGCTCGGAAAGGATGTGGTTGAAGGTCTCTATGCCGCGTCCGGGTTCGAAATTCCCTACGAGGACACCGCCAAGGGAAAAGTGAAGGACTGGCTCGCCAACTACAAGAAGGCGTTTGGCTCCGATGCCAACACACAGGCCATCATCGGCTACAACGCCATCATGACCTTTGCCTTCTATGCCAACAAGGCCGGCAAGGATCTGACGGGTGCGAAGATGCTGGACTCGCTTGAATCCGGCGCTGTCTTCCAGGACATCTTCAGTTCGCCGCCGACCAAGTTCTCGAAGACCAGCCACCTCGCCAATACCATTACGCAGGTGCAGCAGGTTAAGAACGGCCGCTGGGTCCTGATGAAGGACAGCCTCTCGTTCTGACGACGAAGACTGCGTGCGCGACAAAAATCCGCGCACGCAGTTTGTCCCTTCCGCAGCCGCGATTATGCGATTAGCCTGCCTCTAGAGGCGAACCAATCGCCCACCGATTGCGGAGGGAAACCATGAGCACGGGCAAAGCGGACGGTTCGGACCGCTTTATGCTGATCAGCGCCGAGCGCGTGTTTTATGCGGGGCTGCTTGGTACGCCCTCGACACGAACGTTGGGCGCTCTTGCGATCTGCGTTCCCCTTATTGGTTCGGCTCGCGTCGAAATCGCGGGGCAATCTCCACTGACCGGAGAAATTCTGGCGATTCCGCCGCACACGCCGCACCGAATCCTTGCGGATTCACGGACCATTCTCGCGCTGCTAATTGAGCCTGAATCGGTCGCAGACGCCGACATGAATCTTCTTGGACAGCAGTGTCGCCAGCCTTTAGAGGCGGCTCGCATGGCGTCGCGCATCCGGTCTGCATATGCGATGCTCGCGCCCGGACGGAATCACGGCTTCAATTCGGCTGAATTTGACGACATTTTTCTCGGCAGGCACTTTCAGCCGCGACAACTCGATCCGCGGATCGCGCGTGTCGTTGCGACGCTTCAGTCTGATCCTTCGATCGGAATTTCCGGAGAAGCGTGCGCTCGTGCCGCGAAACTGTCGCTCTCACGCTTTCTCCACCTCTTCAAGGAAGAAACCGGCTTGAACTTCCGCACCTTCCGGGCATGGAAGCGCGGGCGCAACGTTCTTCATCATGTGAATGTTGAGCGCAATCTTGCCCGTTTCGCGCTCGATGCCGGTTATCCGGATTCGACGCATTTCAGCCATTCGTTGAGACGGATTTACGGATTGCAACCGAGCGCGATTTTTTCCGGGTCGCGGCGTCTGCGGATTATCACAGGCAGTTCGGCCGCCGCGGCAGCGGCTACGCAGGTCTAGCGCGCGCCGCAACGCCCTGTTCTGTCCCGGCGCGGTCCTGTGCGGCGATCGCGCGGCGAAATCCGTCGCGTTGCCGGAGCCGTTGCCAATACGCGCTGACGGCAGGAGGGAACTGTTCGTGCAGTCCGAGAGTCTCCGCGAGCATCAGGGCATAGCCGACGGAAATATCCGCCGCAGTAAATCTCCCCGCACACAGCGTCTCGGTTTTGGTGACGACATTGTCGATGCCGCGCAATCGTGCGAGGAACCAGCGCGTGTAGTCTGCGGCAGCTTGTGGAATTTTCCGCTCGTCCGGTTCGAGTTGCGAATAGCGCAGTACGATGGTCTGCGGAAACGTCAGTGTTGCTTCGCCGAAATGCAGCCAGTTCAGATAGGCGCCGTAAGCAGGCTCATCGACGGAGACCGCAAGCGGAGAAGGGCCGTATTTGCTGACGATATATTCGCAGATCGCGGCAGACTCCGTCATCTTGGTGTCGCCGTCGATCAAAAGCGGTATCGTGCCGAGCGGATTGAGTTCGAGATAGTCGCGCTTGAGAAACCGCGGCGGGAACGGAAGCATCCTCAGATCGTAGGCCAAACCTATTTCCTCGAGCGCCCACAGCGGCCGGAATGAACGCGCACTCGCGCAATGGTAGAGTGTCAGCACCTATTGGACTCCGGGCAGCGTGCCCATGTATTTGCATAGCACGCTCAGCATCACTTCGTCGGCGCCGCCGCCGATGGACGTCAGGCGGCGATCGCGGAACGCGCGGCTGACGTTGGTTTCATTCATGAAGCCCATGCCGCCCCAATATTGCAGACAGGCGTCCGGCAGCTCGCGGCCGAGCCGGCCGGCTTTCAGCTTTGCCATGGTCGCAAGAGGAGTAACGTCTTCGCCCGCAATGTAAGCCTCGCAGGCACGATAGATCAACGAACGCAGCAGTTCGATCTCGGTTTGCAGTTCGGCAAGGCGGAAGTGAATCACCTGATTGTCGAGCAGCGGTTTGCCGAACGCTTTGCGCGTCCGGGTGTATTCAATCGTGTCGGCAATCGTGCGTTCGTTGGCTTTCAGACACGCGGCTGCGCCCCACAGCCGCTCCTCCTGAAATTGCAGCATCTGATAGGTGAAACCCTTGCCTTCCTCGCCGATGCGGTTGCGTTTCGGAACCCGAACATCCGTGAAGTGAATTTGCGCCGTATCGGAGCAATGCATCCCGAGCTTGTCGAGCTTGCGCGCAATCTCGATCCCCTTGGTCTTCATCGGCAGGCAGATCAGGGATTTGTTGCGGTGAACCGGACCTTCGCCGGTGTTTGCAAGAAGGCACATCCAGTCGGCCTGCGTGCCGTTGGTGATCCACATCTTGCCGCCATTGATGACGTAATCGTCGCCGTCGGGGCGTGCCGTAGTCTTGATCGACGCGACATCCGATCCGGCGCCGGGTTCGGACACGCCGATGCAGGCGACGAAATCACCGGCAATCGACGGCGCCAGAAATTCCTTCTTCATCTCGTCCGATCCGAACCGCGCCAGCGCAGGCGTCGCCATATCGGTCTGCACGCCGATGGCCATGCCGACGCCGCCAGCATGAATTCCACCGAGTTCTTCCGCCATCACCATCGAATAGCTGTAGTCGAGGCCGCTTCCGCCATACTCGAGCGGTTTGCACAGGCCGAGCAGGCCGAGATCGCCGAGCTTTTTGAATATCTCGTGCGCAGGAAAGATTCCGACGCGCTCCCATTCATCGACGAACGGATTGATATCGTTCTTGATGACCTGTTGCAGCGTGCGGCGAAGGGCATCGTGCTCGGGTGTGAACTGCATTGCGTTTCCTGAAACCGTATTGTTCTTGGGATAGGATTGTCAGAGACCCATCTGGCGGCTTGCCAGATCTTTCATGATTTCCTCGGTGCCGCCGCCGATGGCGTTGACTTTCACTTCGCGATAGATGCGCTCGACCTTCGGCCCGCGCATATAGCCCGCGCCGCCGAAAATCTGGACCGCTTCCGACGCGCAGAATGCCAGGGTCTGCGTCGCCTGATTCTTGCACATACAGACTTCGGCGACCGGATGTTCGCCTTGCTCAAGCCGCCAGATCAGCAATTCCAGCATGGCCTGCGTTGCCGTCACGCGCTGCGCCATATCGACGATCTTGTGGCGGATGACCTGATGTTCGGATAGCCGCTTGCCGAAGGTTTGGCGCTCGCGCGCATAGGCAATGGCCTCATCAAGGCAGACGCGCGCGAAACCGACACAACCCGCCGCCATGCCGAGTCGCTCGCTGTTGAAGTTTTTCATGATAATTTTGAATCCGGCGTTTTCCTGCCCGATCAGATTTCCGGCCGGAACGCGGCAATTGTCGAAATACAGCGTCGCGGTGTCGGACGCCCACCAGCCCATTTTCCTCAGCGGAGTGCGCGAGAAGCCGGGTGTATCCCGTTCGATCAGCAGAAGGCTGACGCCGTTGCCGCCGCCGCCGCCTGTTCGTACCGCGACCGTGTAGTAGTCCGCGCGCATACCGGATGTGATGAATGTCTTTTCGCCGTTGACGACATAGTCGCCGCCATCGCGTTTCGCGGTTGTCCTGAGATTGGCGACATCGGAGCCGCCGCCCGGTTCGGTGATAGCAAGCGCGGAAATTTTCTCGCCCTTCAGAATCTCGGGAAGGACGCGCGCTTTCAATTCGTCGGATCCGCCATAGACAATCGGCGGCGCGCCGATGGTGTGGCTCTTGAGGCTGGCGCTGACGCCGCCTGAACCTGCACGCGCCAGCTCCTGCGCTGCGATCATCGACATGAACCGGTCGCAGGGCGTGCCGCCATACGCCTCGGGAAAACCCATCCCGAGAATGCCGAGCCGGCCTGCCTTCAGATAAAGCTCGCGCGGGAATTCCCCGGCTTCGTCCCACTGCGCTGCAAAAGGCTCGATTTCCGTTGCCACGAAACGGCGGATCATGTCCCGGAATACCTCGTGATCCGGGGTAAGAAAGGGACTTGCAGCGGGTTGGGCGATGCGTTCGAAGGCGTTCATCGCGATCTCCTTGCCGGGAAACTATCGCCCGTTCGAGGGGCCAAAACTTGCGTCAAGCCGTCACGATCCGCGAATTGTGGCGATCCCAGCCAGTTTTCACAAGACGTTCGAGCGGCCGTTCTCATAGACTTCGAGCGAATTCCGGACCGATCCGAGGACCAGCATGAGCGGCAAAGCCGTCGTCACCTGCGCGCTCAACGGCGTTTTGACCGATCCAAAGCAGCATCACGTTCCGGTTACGCCGGAAGAAATGGCGCGCGAGGCCAAAGCCGCCTTCGAGGCAGGTGCCTCGGTGATGCATGTGCATCTGCGGCAACAGGAGCCGGGTAAGGGGCATCTGCCATCCTGGGACGTGCAGATTTCCCGCGATATTCAGCAGGCGATCCGCGAAGCCTGTCCCGGTGTCGTCATCAACCACACGACGGGGGTCGTCGGTCCCAACTACGCCGGCGCGCTGGATTGCGTGCGTCAGACAAAACCGGAAATGGCGGCGTGCAATGCCGGGTCGCTGAACTATCTGAAAGTGAAGGCCGACAACACATGGGCCTGGCCGCCGCATCTGTTCGACAACCCACCAGACAAGATTCAGAAATATCTCGAAGCGATGAGGGACGCCGGCGCGCTTCCCGAGTTCGAGTGTTTCGATGTCGGGATTGTGCGAAGCGTTGCCATGTATCGCGCAACGGGGATGTATGCCGGCCCGCTCGATTATAATTTCGTGATGGGGGTCGCTTCTGGTATGCCGGCCGACCCCGAGCTGCTGCCGATTCTGCTGAAGCTGAAATTGAAAGACGCGAGCTGGAGCGTCACGGCCATCGGGCGCGCCGAAATCTGGCCGCTCCACCAACGTTGCGCTGAACTCGGCGGCCACCTGCGCACCGGACTTGAGGATACGTTTTACCGGCCCGACGGAAGCAAGGTGACGTCGAACGGACAGCTGATCGAATCCATTGTCGCCTGCGCGCGTAAAGCTGGACGCGATATCGCGTCGCCATCGGAGGCGCGTGCGATCCTGAAAATCCGGGCGCATTGATGCCGGTCATCGAATCGACGATCGCCAGATCTGGCGAAGCATTTCAGGCCAATAGGGAGGGAATGCTCGCCCTGATCGCGCGCGTGAATGCGGTCGAAAAACGTGCCAGCGATGCGTCGGCACTTTCAAAGAAACGATTCGAGGAACGCGGCCAGCTGCTTCCGCGCGAGCGCGTCGCGCTGCTGCTCGATCCCGGCTCGCCCTATCTCGAACTGTCGGCGCTTGCGGGGTACTGCCTCGATACGCCCGACCCGGACAAAAGCATTCCGGGCGGAGGCAGCATTTCGGGAATCGGCTTCGTCTCGGGGGTGCGCTGCATGGTGAGCGCGAGCGATTCCGGCATCGAGGCCGGCTCGTTGCAGCCGATGGGATTGGAGAAGCGCCTTCGCGCGCAGGAAATTGCGCTGGAAAACAAATTGCCTTCGGTGCAGCTCGTGGAGAGCGCCGGCGCCAATCTGATGCGCTATCGCGTCGAGGATTTCATTCGCGGCGGCAGCACGTTTCGCAATCTCGCGCGGCTGTCGGCTGCAGGATTGCCGGTGGTGACTGTTACTCATGGTTCATCGACGGCCGGCGGCGCCTATCAGACCGGCCTGTCCGACTATATCGTGATGGTGCGCGGGCGGACGCGCGCGTTTCTCGCAGGGCCGCCACTGCTGAAGGCGGCGACCGGCGAGATCGCGACCGAGGAAGAACTCGGCGGCGCCGAGATGCACACCAGCATTTCCGGTCTCGGCGACTATCTCGCCGAAGACGACCGCGAGGCGCTCGGCATTGCGCGTGCGATTATGGCCGGACTGAACTGGGACCGCGGGCCGGCGGAGAATTATGCAACGGATTGGCGGGAGCCGCTCTACGATACAGAAGATCTGCTCGGCATCATGCCGATGGATCACAAGCGTCCCGTCGATATGAAGCAGGCAATCGCGCGCATTGTCGACGGTTCCGATTTCCTCGAGTTCAGTCCGAACTATGGCCCGGCGACCGTGTGCGGTCACGCACGTATCGAAGGGCATGCGATCGGCATCGTTACCAACAACGGCCCGCTCGACCCTAACGGCGCCAACAAGGCGACACATTTCATTCAAGTATGCTGCCAATCGCACACGCCGCTCCTCTATCTCAACAACACCACAGGCTACATGGTCGGCAAAGCCTACGAGGAAGCGGGCATGATCAAGCATGGATCGAAGATGATCCAGGCCGTGACCAATGCTACGGTGCCGCAGATCACAATCTATTGCGGCGCGTCTTTCGGCGCAGGCAATTACGGCATGTGCGGCCGCGGCTTCAATCCGCGGTTTTGTTTCTCTTGGCCGAATGCAAAGACCGCCGTGATGGGCGGCGAACAGGCGGCGGAGACGATGGCGATCGTCACGGAAGCCGCCGCCGCGCGGCGCGGCAAGCCGGTTGAGAGGGAAAAGCTCGACGAGATGAAGGCGCGCATTATTGATGTGTTCGAGCGTCAGATGGACGTGTTTGCGACCAGCGCGCGTCTCCTCGACGATGGCGTCATCGATCCGCGCGATACGCGCGCGGTGCTCGCCAATGTTCTTGCGATCTGCCGCGAAGCCGAGCGTCGCATTCCGCAACCGATGCAGTTCTCGGTGGCGCGGCCGTGAATCCCAAAATCGCCGCGCTGAAGCCCACGCCGTTTCGCAAAATCCTGATTGCCAATCGCGGCGAGATCGCGTTGCGGGTGATGCGAACCGCAAAATGCCTTGGTTACGGAACGGTCGCGGTATTTTCGACAGCCGATGCCGGTGCGCGCCATGTTCGGGAGGCAGATCAGGCCGTTTGCATAGGCGGACCCTTGCCGTCCGAGTCGTATTTGTGCATCGGCGCGATCGTCGATGCAGCGAAGGCAAGCGGCGCGGACGCGGTTCACCCCGGTTACGGTTTCCTCGCGGAGAACGCGGATTTCGCGCAGGCCTGCCATGACGCCGGGCTTGTTTTTATCGGGCCGTCGCCGGATGCGATCCGCACGATGGGGCACAAAGCCGGCGCGAAGCAGGTGATGGCGCAAGCGGGCGTGCCTTGCGTGCCCGGCTACCAAGGCATTGATCAAGGCGATGCGACAATGCTGGCGGAGGCCAAGCGCATCAGATTTCCGGTGATGATCAAGGCGGTTGCGGGCGGCGGCGGGCGCGGCATGCGTTTTGTCCCGGATGAAAAATCGCTGCCCGATATGCTGCGCGCAGCGCGCTCGGAAGCGCAGAATGCTTTCGGCGATCCGAATGTCATCCTCGAGCGCGCGATCGTCGAGCCACACCACATCGAGATTCAGGTATTCGGCGACCGCTACGGCAACGCCATCCATCTCGGCGAGCGTGACTGCTCGGTCCAGCGGAGGCATCAGAAGTTGATCGAAGAAGCACCGTCGCCTGCGGTGTCGGACGATTTGCGCGCACGCATGGGCGCGACTGCGGTCGCAGCAGTGAAAGCCATCAAATATGAAGGGGCGGGCACGCTCGAATTTCTGCTCGATGGCGCGGGAAATTATTATTTTATGGAGATGAACACGCGCCTTCAGGTGGAGCATCCGGTCACCGAAGCCATCGCCGGTGTCGATCTCGTCGAACTGCAATTGAGGATCGCGCGCGGCGAGACACTTCCGCTGCGCCAGCAGGACATTTTATTCCGGGGACATGCGATCGAAGTTCGGCTCTGCGCCGAGGACGCCCGCCAGAACTTCATGCCGCAATCCGGCCGCATGCTTTTGTGGAAAGAACCGGGCGGTATTCGTGTCGAGACTGCGCTCGAATCCGGCAGCGATGTGCCGCCATACTACGACTCAATGATTGCCAAGGTGATCGCGTCCGGGGCAACGCGTGATGAAGCCCGTCGAAAGCTGAAAACCGGCCTCGATGATTTGATCGCGCTGGGAATCACGACAAATCAATCATTCCTTGGGCGCTGTCTCGATCATCCGGTCTTTGCGGAAGGACGCGCGACGACGGGATTTGTCGGGGCCCACGCGGACCAGTTGCGCGGCTCGACCGACGAAGGCCAGGAGAGAATCGCGGTCGTCGCAGCTCTGCTGCTGCATGTCTCGGCCATCGATCCAAACTATCGCCGTCAAGGCCGAACGCTGGCGCACAAATTGTCTATTCCCTTGCGCTTCGACCTCGATGGCAAGAAGACAGATGCCTCTCTGGCCAAAGCGCAGGGCGGAGTGTTCCGGATTGAACTGGATGGCGGCAGTCACGAACTTTTTGTCGAAAGCATCGATGCGAGTTCGGTCCGATTCAAATATTTTGGCGTTGTCGAGACTGCGTACTTCGCCCGTAACGGCGCTAATCTGTTTTTCAATTATCGAGGGTCGGTGTCATCTTTCGCCGATCTTTCGCATGTCGCGGTGCTGCGCGGGGCAGCTGCAGGGTCGGATGGCAGATTACGAGCTTCGATGAACGGCCGCGTGGTGTCGATTTTGGTCAAGGGCGGTGACGTTGTGGCGGCGGGTCAACCCGTCGTGGTGATCGAAGCCATGAAGATGCAGCACGTCCACGTTGCGCCGGTTGCGGGCACGATTGGAAAGCTCGATCTCAAAGAAGGCGATCAGGTAACCACAGGTCTTGTTATTGCGGCGATAAGCGCGCCGCAGACGATGTGAGCGCTATGTTTCTCAAGATTGCAGAAGTTTGAGAATTCTTGCCTTTGCACCGCATCGCGCACCGATAGCTCGATTGCACAACGCGCAATTCAGCGGCTAAAAATGACCTCTGCAATATCGATTTTAGCAAAGGATGATGGCTATGTCCGACGAGAATCTTGTTCTTCATGAGAAGCGCGGACACGCCATCTGGATTACCATTAACCGGCCGGACAAGCGCAATGCACTGAATGCATCTGTGATTGCCGGGATCGTCGAGGGTTACCGGCGCGCTCAGGATGACGACGATGTTCGGGTCATCGTTCTGACCGGCACAGGGACCAAAGCGTTCTGCGCGGGCGCCGATCTGCAACCCGGCGCGGGTTTCGCATTCAATCTTGCCAAACCCAATCTCGATTACGCCGACATGCTGAGGACCGCGCAGAACTCGACCAAGCCGTCGATCTGCCGCGTCAACGGCGTCTGCATGGCGGGCGGGATGGGACTGCTGTGCATGACCGACATGGCAATTGCCGGTAGCGACGTGGTGTTCGGGCTTCCCGAGGTGAAGGTCGGCGTCTTTCCAATGCAGGTATTGAGCCTGATGCAATCCATGGTCCCGCCGCGTCTGGTACGCGAGTGGTGTTTTACCGGAGAACCGTTCGATGCCGCGCGTGCCAAGGAGGCCGGGCTTTTGAACTACGTCGTCCCGCCCGGCGATCTCGACGCCAAGGTCGAATGGCTGATCGGCTGCATCGCCGATAAATCGCCGACCGCCATCCGCCGCGGCAAATACGCGATGCGCGCGCTAGCTTCGATGTCATTCGACGAAGGCATCGCCTACATGGAATCGCAGATCGGATTGCTGGCAATGACGCAGGACGCCAAGGAAGGCATGGCGGCATTCGCGGAAAAGCGCAAACCCGTTTGGACCGGGAGATGACTAGCGGTGTTATGCGATGTCGAAGATCCGGATCGAAGCCGTACTGAACGGTCCTTGGACCGTCAACGAAGCTTTGGGGCATGAGCCGTACATTGCGTTGAAAAATTCTACGGGTTTTGCTGAAAAAATCCTTTGTTAGCAGGGAAGCGGCGTAGAGACCTTTCAGATTTCCGCTGGCCGCCTAGCCAGCCAGTGTGGTGGTGCAAAATAACCCCGCTTCAAATGAGCAAAGCCTGCGGAATGCGGGCTTTGCTCATTTTGTAAAGTCTCTGGAGATTTGCGAGCTATCGGCACGTATTTTCGCCAGGCATTGAACGGTTCGTCATGCCAGGCCTTTTTCTGCTGCGACAGTTGCTGCATAGAAATCGTGAGCAAGTTGGGTGATCTCACGTGTATCGAAGTCTTTGCTTGAATGATCGCCGAGCGCGATTATAAACGCGACAGCAGCAATCTTCGGGTCGAACTCTCCGGGGCATAGTCGACCTCGACCGCGCAACGTTTTTCGGTCCTCCGTCCAGTGATCGAGTAGCCAGCGCGCTTGCTCGAATGGATCAGCTAAGCCGGACATTCCGCGAAGAGAGTAACTCGCAGTCGAATAGGGGTTCTGTTGAAATACTCCCGCGGTCCCCGTGCAGCAGCAGGCGTGTTCTCTCTCAGTTTCGCCGCTAGAAACGCTACGACCTGCACGCGAGGTGTTCGATGCTTGGAAAACCAAACGTCCGCGCAAAGATCCTGTCCATAGTGCTGGATCATCGACACAAGGTAAGCGCAATCCGGAGCGATCCGTTCTGCGATTGACTTTAAGAGAGTTTGATTAGGAGGAGGGGCAAACATCAGCGCTCCCTTTTTTTCAAAGGCTGTAATGGTCCCCAGATCGATCAAGACTTTCACACGCGAAGATTTAAGCGCCCTCCATAGCGCTATCGACTTGTTCACCGCGTTTTGTGAGCGAGAACCCTGGCGCGAAGAGATGAGGAGCTTTTTAGAAAAGTTGAAAACGATTTTGTTTATGACGCTGAATTGGTGTGCGTTTTAGTTTTAAAATGGATTCGCTAAATGTGCGGTTATGGAACTACGGTCTCACTCAATGAAAGTCCCTTGAACGCGGCAGGATGCGTACATTGCGCGGGTGACGCATTTTTTGCGCCGGCATGGTTGAAAAAAGTGAGAGTTCTGAAGCCGGCGGCTCGATAACATCGGCATCAGCGGGCACTATGGGTTTTTGGCTCAATGCATCGTTGGCAAGATTTTGTAGATCCAGTGAGCGATCTATCAGTCGATGCGCGACTAAATGCACAACTTTATCGGGGCTGCTCTGAATCACGCCATGCACCTCGACAAGCCGCGCGCTCATAACCTCTTTGCGAAACTTTTCCATTACTTTCGGCCAGATCACGATATTGGCGATCCCGGTTTCGTCCTCCAGCGTCATAAACACGACACCCTTGGCACTCCCCGGCCGCTGTCGCACCAGCACGACGCCTGCGCAGCGAAATTGCCGCTTATCATTGATATGCGACACTTCATTGCAAGCTGCGATACCTTCCTGTGTGAAGCATGAGCGCAGAAATTGCATCGGGTGCCCTTTCAGCGACAGGCGAACGGTTTGATAGTCAGCCACCACATGCTCCGGTAACGGCATTTCCGGTAAAGGCTGAATCGCCTCATCGGCTTGTTCGTGCGCGTTCGCCGCCTCGAACAGCGGCAATGCAATATCGTCAGGTAGCCGCCATACCGTCCACAGAGCTTCGCGGCGATCGAGGCCGAGCGAACGGAACGCATCGGCATCGGCTAGCAAAATCATCGCCCGCTTGGGCAGGCCGGTATCACAGGCGAAGTCTTCGAGCGAGGTGAATGGTTGTCGTGCGCGCGCGTTGACAATGCGCTGGTCCCAATAATCTTCGGCCGGTCGTTTGCGCGCGGCGAGGCCTTTGTTGATCAATTCTTCGCCGTCGGGGTCGAACACATTAAAGCCGTCGATCTGGCGAAAGCCGAGCCGCAGCGCGTGATGGTTGCCGGTCGTCGCTTCCAGCGTGTTCTGTCCGAAGCTGTGCGACACGTCGATTTCGCGTACCTCGACCTTGTTGAGTCTTGCGTCACCGACGATCTGCGCCGGCGCGTAAAAACCCATCGGCTGCGAGTTCAGCAGGCCGCAGGCGAAAGCATCGGGGTGATAATGTTTGAGCCATGACGAAACATAGACAAGCTGAGCAAATGCGGCGGCATGGCTTTCCGGAAAACCGTAGCTGCCGAACCCTTTGATCTGATCGAAACAGCTTTGCGCGAACTGCGGATTGTAACCGCGCTGGATCATCCGGTCGACCATTCGCCGCTCGAACTTCGGCATGGTGCCGACATTACGAAACGTCGCCATGGCTCGCCGCAGCCCGTTGGCTTCTTCCGACGTGAATTCCGCGGCGTGCATCGCGATTCGCATGGCCTGCTCCTGGAACAGCGGCACGCCCAACGTTTTTTGCAGTACGTTCTTCAATTCATTTTTATCGCCCCCTTTCGGATAAGGGTATTCGATCTCTTCAGGGTCCATGGCCCGTCGCTTCAGATAGGGATGAACCATATTTCCCTGAATCGGGCCGGGACGAACGATCGCGACTTCGATCACGAGGTCGTAGAATGTGCGCGGCTTCAGGCGCGGCAGCATGTTAATCTGTGCGCGGCTCTCGACTTGAAAGACGCCAAGAGACTCGCCCCGGCATAGCATGTCGAACACGCTAGGACTGTCTTTATTTTCTACCTTGATGTCAGCGAGTTCATATCGCTTGCTTTTATGATCTGCGATCAGATCGAAGCACTTGCGAATGCACGTCAACATGCCGAGTGCCAGCACATCGACCTTCATCATGTTCAGTGTGTCGATGTCGTCCTTGTCCCATTCGATAAACGTGCGGCCGTCCATCGCGGCGTTACCGATGGGAACATAGGTATCGAGCCGATCCTGAGTCAGTACGAAGCCGCCGACATGCTGCGAGAGGTGACGCGGAAACTCGATCAGTTCGATGGCGAGTTCGACGGCGCGCCGAACCATGCTGTTCTTCGGATCGAACCCGGCTTGGCGGATTTGCATATCGTTGAGGTCGGTGCCCCAGCTTCCCCAGACCGTATCGGCCAGCGCAGCCGTGACATCTTCTGTCAAGCCTAGCACCTTGCCGACATCGCGGATGGCGCTGCGCGGGCGATAATGAATCACGGTGGCAACAATCGCGGCGCGATGCCGGCCGTAGCGCTTGAAGACGTATTGCATCACCTCTTCACGTCGCGAATGCTCGAAATCGACGTCGATGTCGGGCGGTTCAAGCCGCTCTTCGGAAATGAAACGCTCAAATAGAACATCGGTCTCGGCAGGGTTGACCGACGTTATGCCGAGCATGTAGCAGACCGCGGAATTCGCCGCCGAGCCCCGTCCCTGACAGAGTATCTTTTCGTTGCGCGCATGACGGACAACATCGTGCACCGTGAGAAAATAATGCGCGTACTCAAGTTTCTCGATCAGGTGATACTCCTTGTCGATGGTCGCGCGCAGCTTCGTGGTAATTCCTTGCGGAAATTTTTCTCTGATTCCAGCTTCGGTTAAATCTTCTAGATGCTGCTGTGCAGTCTTTCCAGGCGGCACAGGTTCGTCGGGATACTGATATTGCAGTTGATCGAGCGAAAACGAAATCTTTCCAGCAAAGCGAAGCGTTTCTTCAATGGCCTCGGGATAACCACGAAACAGCCGTGCGATCTCGTTTCCGGGCTTAAGATGACGTTCTGCATTGGCTTGCAATTTTCGCCCAGCGACATGAATTGTCGTTTTGTCGCGAATGCATGTCAGTACATCCTGCAAGGGGCGGCGGCATGGATGGTGATAAAGCGTATCGTTGGTAGCGAGCAGGGGCACGTTCACGGTCGCCGCCATGCGCGAAAGGCGGGCAAGACGTCTTTTGTCGTCGCCGCGATAAAGCGCATTCGCCGCAAGCCACACGCCCTTCGTGCGCCCGTTTTTCAGCGTGTCGATGACTTTCAGCGCCGGACCGGATTCTAAACGATGCGGCAGCATGACGGTGAGCAACTGTCCTTCGTCAAAATCGAGAAGATCGCTCAATATAAGACGGCATTCGCCTTTATCCGCGCGCAGTTTTCCGCGCGATAGCAATTGGCAAAGACGACCATAGGCGGCGCGATCTGTGGGATAGACAAGAATGTCGGGTGTGCCATCGATAAAAACGAGTCGTGCGCCGACCAGCAGCTTCGGCTTGTGCGAAAGTTCGGGATTGCGGAGTTCGCTGTAGGCCCGCACCGCTCCGGAAAGCGTGTTGCGGTCCGCAATACCGATGGCTGACAGACCGAGCAGGCTTGCCTGATACACATATTCGTGCGGATGCGATGCACCTTGCAGGAAGGAAAAGTTGCTGGTGACGCCGATCTCCGCATAGAGTGTCATGCAAACACTCCATGGATAAACCATTTTGGTTCCACGGGATCGCCGTTTTTATCGATCAGTTCGCTGCCGAACAGCCCATCCCGATAAATCCAGAATCGAAGTCCCTCCTCGTCTTCGATGCGGAAATAATCGCGTGTCAGCGTCGCGCCTAAATGTTGCCACCATTCCATCGAGATGCGTTCGGGGCCTTCAACGCGTGCAGCTTTATGGACGACGCGCCGCCAAGTGAAACGGCGCGGGGGACCGTCCGGAGCGGTGGCAAATGCGCTCACTTGTTCGGGCGGATTGAACAGATGCAGTGGCCGCAGCGGTGGTTCGCCGATGATAGAGAGCGGCCAGTTCGCGATCATGGCAGTATCGATGTGGTGCTGCGCAGACGCGCTTCGTTCGGCGTGTTCGGGAATATGAGTATCGCACGGTAATTGAACTACGACGTGGCGGCTTCCGATCCGGGCGCTGATGCGGTCGACCAGTGCCGCCACATCGTCGTTGTCTTGCGTCCGCTTGTTGAAATCGCGCTGCTCCTGTACGGCAATTTCGACATTGCGGGCTGACAGACGAATTAGGTCAAAACCAAAGCCAGGATCGAGCGGATCCAGGATGGCGTCGAGCCGTTCGTGGAACAAGCGATTTATCATCGCGGGGCGCGTTGCAGGTCGTCCAGTCTCCACGGCAATAGTCCGCACCACGCCATCGGTACGGAAAAAACTTGCTTCCAGTTGCCGCGCACCTTTGCCATGACGGCCCATTACGTTTGTCAGTTTGTCAGCAAGATCGCAAAGGACGGAAGCAATGACACCGTCAGTAGCGACAGGTTCTGAAAATCGTTTCTCGGCGCTGAAATCGGGTGGTGGCTTCCGAGGGCTGATAGGCGCGTCGCTTTGTCCTAAAGCCTCCTCCAGCAGCCTCGTAAAAGTTGCGCCAAACCGAGCAGTAATTTCATGCGGCGCACGTCTTGCTACGTCACCGATTGTTTTGAGCCCGGCGCGGCGTAATCCTGATGTGATGAAATCATCTGCGCCGAGCGCAAAAACAGGAAGATCGCTGATTGCGTTCGCCTCGTCACCGGGAGCAATGACGCAGCTCCGTGCGGCGCGCGATAGCGTGCGCGCACAGGCAGGCGTGCCAGCCACCGCTGCATTGACGATAAAGCCCCGTTTGTGGAGCGCATCAGAAAGCGTGCTCAGCAATTCAGCTTCGTTGCCGAACAGATGTGCGCATCCACTGATGTCAAGCAACAGCCCATGCGGCGGATCGAGCGCAACCAGCGGCGTGAAGCGGTCGCACCAGCCGGCGATGTCGGCGAGGAGTTTCGCATCTGCAATTTTATCCTCATCGAACACCTGCACGTCGGGACAGATCGCTTGTGCATTCGTGAGCGGCTGGCCAATTTCGATTCCGATCCGAGCAGCGGCATTATTCAGCGCGGAAATCTTCAACGCATTGTTTTGTTTGGCTATAGTCAAACATGGACGCGTATCATCCAGTCCGCCGCTGACGGACAAGAGCCGTTTCAGCCGGTCGGTAGGCAGGCGCGGCAGCCACAGGCTGAGGATGCGCCGCGATATCACGGAAGATGGCTTCATCGCGTTTCCACTCCATGATCCAGCGGCCAGTCTGGCCGTGGCGATTGCGGACAAGTTCAGCATCGAAAGTCGGATTGCCCCACATGTCTGTGGTGGACATCGAACGCGCGGTACGAACGACCCAGCGCGTTTCTGCTGTAGTTATCGACAAAGATGCGGCTGTGCGTAGAACGAGACATGTGACGTGCGAGGCGCGCGCAGCCAGCGTCAACTTTCTGCTTGCAACGATATCGAGCGCTTTGGTTTCGCCCCATATATCGAGCACGACTGCGCCGAGCGCATCACAGGCAAGCGCATCTGCGGCGGTGCGAAGCGCAATTTCAACATTATGCGCATGTACACGAATGAGACGACGTGGGTCGAAACCAAGCTCGGTTAAGCCGGTTGCAGAGAGCGTGCCGGATTCAACGTCCACAAAATTTTGTCGAACCCATAACAAGTGCCGCTGGGTGCATAGCCGCTGAGCAAGTCCTGCGATGAAACCTGCGCCTGTAACGTTATGTTGCTCGCTTGCGAAAACTTCGTGCAGGGCACCGCGCACCAAGCCGCCCTGTAACAAGGAATCTGCGCCGCAATGACCCAACGAGGTTCGCGCCAAGCCATCGAACTCGCCCTCGATGTGGCCGATAGTCTCGCGCAAAGACGCAAGCGTACTCATGCGTGCGCTGCTCATACGCCGTTCCAGAAAGCATTGCAGGACAATAGCTTAGATAGCAATTGCCGAGCTTTTGTTCACTATTTGTTCTATTAAAGCTGATAGGGCTGCAAGAGTCAAGAAAGGTTGGTGTTTATTTCAGCGCGTATGCCCGAACCTTCGCTTAAAGGTCGGAGACTTAGGGGTTTTGGAATTTCACCAAGGGTAAATCACTGAAAAATTCCCTGTTAGCAGGGTGCTTCGCCCAGACTTCGATGCCTGTTTTCTTTTTGGTTTAAGCTGACGGCATTCTCCGATCACGCTATGTCCAAATAGCCGGCTAACCCGCAAAAAATGTCTGAAAGACATTTCACACGATGAAGCTGGCTCCGCTGACGCCCAGCATCAGCATAAGTGCAAATCGGCGCACGTAGGTTTCGCTGAGCCGCGCGAATAGTTTCCCGCCGAGCCATGTAGCAAGCAGAAACACAATGCTAAGCGCCAGGGCGGATATCCCGAGCGGCTTCGTGATGGCGCCCACCACTGTCAGCATGGCAAGGCCAATGGCGGAGATTGCCGTTACAAAAATCGTAAGATTAGCGCGGGTCACCGCAATCGGATCGGGCCCCGACAGAAGATAAAGGACAACCGGCGGCGCTCCGACGCTCGTTGCGCCGAGCAATGCGCCAACCAGGCTGCCCAATGCGATCGAAGTCTCCCTGCGAGGCGTTCCGTTGTAACGCAGTCCCAAAAGCAACATGAGGCTAAACGCCATCACCACGCCCGCAATCAATTTCCGCGCAATGGCGGGATCGAGTGTCAGCAGCAAATAGCCGCCAATCGGCACTGTCGCGATGGCCGGCAGCGTCAGATAGGCGAGCGTCCGCCAGCGCGCCTTTGGAAGCGCATCGGGAAACGTGACCAGAGCGGCCGCGGTTTCCAGAACCAGCGCCGTGACGACGGTTGGCACCGGACCGATTAGAATCGAGAGCAGCGGTGACATCAGCATGGCGCCACCGAAGCCGGTGATGCCGCGCACGAGGCCGCCCGCCGCCACGACACCGATCGTCGCCAGAGTTGTCGTGTCCATGCGAAATTCTTTGGAGCGTTAGGTCGTCAGGATTCCACCATCGACCGGAATGGTCGTGCCGGTAATGAAACTCGCACGGTCAGATGCGAGAAAGAGTGCGAGGTCGGCGATGTCCGAAACGCTGGTCAGGCGACCTAGCGGAATGCGAGAGAGGGCCTTCTGCCGAGCTTCGGCCGTGAGCGCAGCGTTTGTCATCGCGGTATCTGCGATCGCGGGCGCGATGGCGTTCACGGTGATTCCTGAAGGTCCTAGTTCGCGCGCCAATCCCATAGTGAGGGCCACGACGCCGGCTTTTGTCGTTCCGTAGAGCGTATTGCCGACAGATCCGCCGCCGCGCATCGCGGAGACTGAGGCGATGTTGATGATGCGTCCGTGGCGCCGTTCGGTCATCGTTGGAATTGCGGCCTTCACGCAAAACAACAAGCCCGCGAGATTGACCTGACTCACGCGGTGCCATTCGGTTACGGGAAGATCGGCGATCATCCCTGTCGACAGCACACCGGCTGCATTCACGAGAATGTCGATCCGCTCGGTGCGAGTCGCAATTTGATCGAAAGCATTCGTCACCGCGGCCGCGACGCCGATATCGCAAGCTATGGGCTGTGCTTGATGTCCACTTTCGGCGATTCCTGCTGCCACTTTACCTGCTGCAGCGGCATCTCGATCCAGAACAATGACCGAGCAACCTTCGGCGGCAAGCGAGCGGGCAATGGCTTCGCCGATTCCCGCCGCTCCGCCGGTAACGACCGCGACGCGATTCTTCAGGTTGAGGTCCATGATGATCGCGCCGCGGTTCGTTGCTCGTTACTTACTGTCGACAGCCATGTCGCGTGTGTGCGCCGCGGTCATGGCCCAGACCGACAGCGCGCTGATGATGCTGACGGCCAGGACGTAGAGACAGATCAGCCAGGGTTGACCGCCGCCCATCGGCAGTAAGGCTGTTGCAATGATCGGCGTCAGCCCGCTCGCGAAGATTCCGGAGAATTGGTAGACGAACGATATTCCGGTGTAACGCACGCGGGTATCGAACAACTCCGAGAACAACGCTGCCTGCGGACCGTAGACCGCCGGATAAACGAGTGCGAATGGCACGACGATCGCCAGCCACACCAACAGTGGCTCCTTCGTCTGCATCAGCCAGAACGCAGGGAACGACAGCAATCCGATCAGAATGCCGCCGATGCCAAACATCTTACGGCGACCGATTTTGTCCGACAGATTGCCGTAGATCGGCAGCATGATGATCATGATCGCGGATGAAATCATCACGCCCGCTAGCGCAGTCTGCCGGGGCAGACCGAGCGTGTTGGCGAGATAGCCGACGATGAAAACGCCGAAGACGTTGAACGTAACGCCTTCGATGTAACGTGCGCCAAGTCCGAGCAGCGTGTTCTTGGTGTGAGTCCGGAACAGTTCGACGACGGGAACAGGCGCGACCTTGTTAGTCGCCTGAACGCGAGCGAAGGCCGGCGTCTCCATGATCTTGAGCCGGATATAAAGACCGACCGCAACCAGAATTGCGCTGATGAGGAAGGCGATGCGCCAGCCCCATGCCAGGAAGTCGGCCTCAGGCAAATACGAAAGTGCGTACACCATGCCGGCGCTCAAAAGCAGTCCGGCCGGAACGCCGATCTGCGGCCAGCTTCCATAGAAGCCGCGCCGTCCGGTCGGTGAATGTTCGACCGCCATCAGAACCGCGCCGCCCCATTCGCCGCCGATGCCGATGCCCTGAAAGACGCGCAGCACAAGTAGCAGGATCGGTGCCCAAATTCCGATGCTCGCATAAGTCGGCAGAAGGCCGATCAGGAACGTCGCGATGCCCATGATCAAAAGCGTGAGGATGAGTACAGTCTTGCGTCCGATCCGATCGCCGTAGTGACCGAAAATCACGCCACCGATCGGGCGTGACACGAATCCGACGAAGAAAGTCGTATAGGCCAGCATAGTGCCGACCAATGGATCGAAGTTTGGGAAGAAAAGTTTGTTGAGCACCAACGGCGTCACCACGCCGAACAGGAAGAAATCATACCATTCAATCGTCGTGCCGATCGCGCTTGCTGACGCGATCCAGCCAATCGAAACTTTTTTATCCTCGGCCATTTCCATTCCCCTTTGCTTTAGAATTCGATCGTTGCGTTAGTTTTTCTCCAGGTGAAGTATCTTCCGAGCCTCTGCCGGGCTCGCTGCATGGCGACCATATTGAGCGCATAGCCCGGTGACGCGCGTCACCAGTTCTGCATTGCTGCGCGCCAGTCTGTCCTTGTCGAACTTGATATTGTCCTCTAGCCCGGTGCGCACATGCCCGCCGAGTTCGAGACACCATTGATTGATTTCGAACTGCGACCGTCCGATGCCTGCCGCCGACCAAGTCGCATCGGGCATAAGCTCTTTCAATTCGCCGATCAGAAATTCCAAAAGTTTGCGGCGTGGCGGCAGAGCGTTTGGAATGCCCATCACGAATTGTACCTGACAGGGCCGCTTGAGAAGTCCGCTGTCGGCCATGTTACGCGCGTTATAAAGCATCGCGACATCGAACACTTCGATCTCCGGCTTGACGTTGTATTTCAGCATCGACGTCGCAAGCTCATCCACGAGCTGCGGCGGGTTCTCGTAAATTTGCTTGGCGAAATTCACCGAGCCGGTGGCGAGCGAAGCCATGTCGGGCTTGAGCGAAAGCATGCTGCCGCGCTCGCTCTGGCTGCGCCCGCGCCCGCCCGTCGAGAACTGGATGATCATGCCGGGACAATGTTTGAGCAGGCCTTCCTGCACCTGCGCGAACAGCGCCGGGTCGGAGCTTGGGCTTTCATCTGGATTGCGTACATGAATATGCGCAACCGTAGCGCCTGCCTCAAACGCTTCATGCGTCGACTCGATCTGTTCGGCCGGCGTGACGGGGACGGCGGGCGTATCGGCCTTGCGCGGAATGGCTCCCGTAATGGCAACTGTGATGATGGCGGGAGTGGTCATGACGATTGTCCTCAGGCGCGCTGCATAAAATGGAACGATTTGATGTCGCGCCGTAGCGCGACTTCCTTGAGCAGAGTTACGAGCGGCGTTGATGCGAGTGGATAGTTGGTATCGATCGGACCGGCTGCTTTAAGCGCTTGATATTCGCGATCCGGGTAGAAAGCGGCCAACAGCAGATCGTCGTCGGATGCAAATGGGCCGCGTTCGCGCCGAATTTTCGGAATGCCGGGCGGTAGATGATCGCCAGGGCGTTCGGTGCTGGGTGCAGCGCCTTTGGTAATGCGGTCGAATAGGTTTTGATCGATGGGGCCAGCTATTTCACCATAGTGCCCAAGCACGTATTTCCGCACTTCATCGGGCACCGTCGCGTAGCGCTCCTTGCCCATGACGTTCAGCACGGACTGGGTCATCACAAACTGCGCGAACGGGCTGACGATGATGGGGTAGCCCAACTCGCATCGCACGCGCGCAGCCTCTTCAAGAACTTCGGGCAGCCGATCCGCAAGACCGAGCGGCGCGAGTTGCGATTTCAGATTTGAAATCATGCCGCCCGGCATCTGGTGTTCGTAGTGGAACGCGTCGTATTCCACGATGTCGCCGATTGGCCTGTCCTCGCGCTTGGCGATGTAACGCAGACGTTCCGCGACTTCCTCGACAATTGAAAGATCGACCGGCGCGTCGAAGCCGTCGCGGCGAATATTGCGGACGAACGATTCTGTGGCTGGATGCGAGGCACCGTTGGCCAATGTCGATGTTGCCGTATGCACCACGTCGATCCCCAGTTCGACGGCGCGGCACGCCGTTGCGGGCGCCAATCCGGTAAGGCAGTGCGAATGCAAATGCAGCGGCAGCTTACCGCAGGCAGCTTTGATTGCGGGCACAAGTGTCTTGACGCGTTCAGGCGTGAGCAGCCCGCTGGGATCTTTGAGGTACACCGCGTCGACGCCGAGCTTGACGAGTTCGCGTGTTTTGCGGGCGTAATATTCATCGGTGTGGACCGGGCTTAATGTGTAGACAACGCCGCCGGCCGTATAGAGGCCGACTTTTTTCGCGGCCTTTACAGGGACTTCCATGTTGCGCATATCGTTGAGCGCGTCGTAGGGCGTGTGATAGCGCATGCCGTTGGCGAAAATCCGCTCGGCCGTCAGTTCGACGATATCGTCAGGGAAAAATTCAAACGTGAACAGGCTTTGCCCGCGAGTCATCACGATCAGTGGTGTTTTCTTCACCCACTGGCTGAGGATACGCATGCGCTCCCACGGGTCTTCGCGCAGATAGCGAACGCAAACATCGAACACGGCGCCGCCGACGAGATCGAGCGCTTCGAAACCTGCATTGTCGAGCCGCGGCGCGATATCCGCCATCATCGCGGTCGTCATGCGAGTCGCCCATAGACATTGATGAGCGTCGCGCAGCGTTACATCGACCAGTTGGATGGTTCGTTTGCTCATCAATGCCCTGCAGTCAGGAATTTCTCTTCGACCCAGCGCGTATGGATTTCCGCACGCTCGAATTCCGGCCGCTGCACGAGCTGATCGTGGAACGGAACGGTCGTGTTGACGCCAGAGACTTTGAAGCGTCCCAGCGCAGATTTGGCGAGTTCGACGCAGGCTGCACGGTCGGGCCCGCTGACGATCAGCTTCGCCAGCATCGAATCGTAATAGGGAGGCACGGCGTAATTTTCATACACGTGGCTATCGACGCGAATGTCCGGCCCGCTCGGTGGGTGCCAGCGCTTCAGCAAGCCGGGCGAGGGACGGAAATCCTGGGTCGCGTCCTCGGCGTTGATGCGAAACTCGACAGCTGCACGGCCGTTGGCAAAGATCGAGCCGAACGACAGTTTCTCGCCGGCGGCGACACGAAACTGCTCCGCCACCAGATCGGTGCCGGTGACCATCTCGGTTACTGGATGCTCGACCTGTATGCGCGTATTCATCTCGATAAAGAAGAACCGCCTGCTCTCCTCGTCGTAAATGAACTCGATCGTGCCGGCGTTGACGTAGTTCATCGCGCGGATCAGCGCGGTTGCTGCTTCTGCCATGCGAACGCGAGTCGCCTGATCGAGCGCGGGTGAGGGCGCTTCTTCAATCAGTTTCTGATGTCTGCGCTGTACGCTGCAATCGCGCTCGCCGAGGTGGACATAGTTTCCGTGGCTGTCGCCGAAGACCTGAATCTCGATGTGGCGGACTGCAGGGAAAAACCGCTCGAGATAGATCTCGCCATTGTTGAATGCGGCCTGCGCCTCGTTTGAGGCCAACTCGAACTGCGCTGTGAAGTCTTCGATGTGATTGACGATCCGCATACCGCGTCCGCCACCGCCGCCACTGGCTTTGAGTAACAACGGAAAACCGATGGACGCCGCAATAGCCTTTGCGGGTTCTGCAGAGGTGAAGCCGTTTTCCGAACCCGGTACTAGCGGAATGCCGACCTTGGCCGCTGCTTGCCGCGCCAGAACCTTGTCGCCCATTTGTGAAATATTCTCGGCGCTCGGTCCGACGAAGATCAGGCTTGCGTCGGCACACTGTTCGGCAAATTTGGCATTCTCCGCGAGAAAGCCGTAGCCCGGATAGATCGCGTCGCATTTCGACGCGACGGCCGTTTCGATCAGCGCGGCCGCGTTGAGGTAGCTCGCTCTTGGCGGTGGCGGGCCGATGCAGACTGCATGATCGGCGGCCCAGCGATGTGCTGAATTGGCGTCGGCGGATGAATAGACCGCCAGACTCTCGAGCCCGAGTTTCCGGCAAGCCCGGACGGCACGCAGCGCGATCTCTCCTCGATTGGCGACCAATACGCGCCTCAACGCCGGCCTCCCTGTTGATTATCGGCCGCCTCTCTTCGGAGGTGTGCCCGTTCAATAATTAAGTCTGACATTGATCAGATTCATATTGCAAGACGTTTCGTTCCGGTTTTTGATACTGATGTGTCAACTCCACAGGACCAAAAGCATCGCCATAGCGTCCGGCCCAAGCGCGGGCCGGGAAATGCGTCGCCTCCCGGAGTTCCGTCGAAGACATTCCCGACCGTTAAAGCGGTGGCCATTCTCGAGGCGCTAGCGAATGCGCGCCGGCCGCTCGGCGTTTCTGAACTCGGCGTATTGCTTGGGCTACCGAAGCCGACGGCACACCGCATCGTGCGCATGCTCGAAAGCGAAGGGCTGCTTCAGCGCGAGCCCGGCAATCGTCGCTACGTTCCAGGCGCGCGCATGGTGCAGCTTGGGCTCGGCATGGTCGCCGCGGCCATGTCGCGCGCGCCGCGCCGCGCGATTCTCGAAGCGCTATCGCAGAAGATTGGCGAGACCTGCAATTTCGGAGTGATGACCGGCAGCCATGTCGTGTATCTCGACCGCGTCGAAGCGGCCTGGCCTTTCGGTTTGCGGTTCGAGTCCGGTTCGCGCGTACCATTGCACTGCACGTCGATGGGAAAATTGTTTTTGAGCCAGTTACCCACGCAACGGCGCTCGCTGCTGCTCCGATCGATCCCGCTCTACCGCTACACCGAAACCACCATCGTTGATCCGAAGCGCCTCGAAGAGGAGCTTGAAAATATCCGTACTACGCAAGTGTCAATCGACAATCAGGAGTTTCTCGCAGGCGTGGTTTGTGTCGCAGTTCCCGTTTGCAATGCGAGCGGACAGCCTGTCGCTGCAATTGCGGTATCCGCGCCGCTCGCCCGCATGTCGGTGGAGCAGGGCTTGCAGCACGTCGCGCTGATGCGAGTCTCCGCAAGACAATTGAGCCTCACGATAGATGAGGATGCGAACGATAACGATGACAGGGAGCGGCCGTGAGTTTGCGTTTCGAAGAAATTGCAGAAATTCTCAAAATTATCGACAGTAGTTCATGCGACGAACTGGTCGTCGAAGCCAGTGGAATGAAGTTGGTCGTGCGGCGCAATGGTGTGACCGGACGCGCCGAATTTTCGAACGAGCGGCCGTTGTTTGCTTCTCCAGCACCTCCTGCCACTTCTGCGGCTGCTGTTGTGCATCCTGCCGCACCTCCACTACGAGCAGGCGCGCCGGTCGCAGCTGCGCCGGGTCAAATGGAAGTGAACGCGCCAATGGTCGGCACTTTCTATCGCGCGCCGAGTCCCGACGCGGCTCCATTCGTTGAAATCGGAAGCACGGTCGCCAAAGGACAACCGCTTTGCGTGATCGAGGTGATGAAGCTCTTCACGACGATCAATTCCGAAGCCGCAGGCCGCGTTGTGCAAATCGGCGCGAACAATGGCGAACTGGTGGAATACGGACAGATGATATTCGTCGTCGAACCAACATAAGAAAATTCAACGAGAAAATTCAACAATCAAAACCGGGAGGATGGAATGCAGAAGGGCCTGAAGATTTCAGAATGGCTGGTGGCTGGCGTTCTCGCCGGACTGCTTTGCGGCATTGTGCCTGCGTCGGCGCAGAGTTTCACGCAGTGGGGCTGGCCACAGCCCTATGAGAAAGTCTCCGACAAATCGATCGCGTGGCTGAAGGAAAAAGGTTGGTGGCCGATCGCCGTCGGCTGGCAGGGTCCATTCTCCGGCCAGAACACAATCAACGTCGTGATGGACAAGGAAGGCTTCCTGCAAAAGCGTGGGATCGAATCCAAGTTTCAGGCTTTTGCATCCGGCCCCGAGGTCAATGAATCCGTTGCCGCTGCACGTATTCAAGTCGGCAATGGCGGAAATTTCCCGTTCACCTCATTGCTCGATCGCGGCGTGCCTGTCCGCGCCATTGCGGTCGTTGCGCCGAACCTGAAGCACTCGACAGTCGTTCCGCTCGATTCGCCGATCAAGAAACTCGCCGACTTCAAAGGCGCGAATCCGGCTGCCACCATCGGAATCGTCACAGGATCGTCCGCCGAATTCTATTTCACGCAGGCCGCCGAAACGGTTGGCTTGCAGATCGGCAAGGACGTGATCCTGAAGAACATGCCGCCTGCCGAACAATCCTTGATGGTGAAGGGCATCGATGCCGTGGTTCCATGGGAGCCGACAGTCACGATCATAACCGAAGAGCGCAAAACGGGTCGGGAAGTCGACGCCATATTCCCTTATAATTTTTATGAAGGTCGCTTCTATGTTCGGCAGGAATTGATCGACAACGTCCCGGACGTGGTTCAGGCAATCAGCGATGCCTTCATGGAGTCGACGCTGTGGATCAGGCTCAATCCCGAAAAGGCTGCCGATCTGCTTGCCGCCGAACCGATGCTTAAGACGTTCGGCAAGCCGCTCCTGCTGCAACAGACGCAGCTCTACAACAATCTTTACAAGCCGACCTACAGCTATCCTTTCGCCAAGATGTGGGGCGAAGAGGATTCGCGCATTGCGAAGTGGCTGAAGGATCGCAATCGCATCACGAAGTCGCTCACTGCCAAAGACTATGAAGATTCGTTTGACGACAGCTTCATGAAGAAAACTTACGCTAAGCTCGGATGGAAAGTTCCGGACAGGGCGCCTTTCCTGCCTGTGAACTGGCCGGGTAAGATCGGCCAATTGCCGTATCCTGCCTACGACAACGCCCTGACATTGAAAGCGCCGCAACCGTGGCCGGAAGCGGGAGATCTCACCAAACCCTGGTCGTTCGACGGCAAGACCTACAATCCTTGAGATTGTAGAACGGGAAAAAACCGCGAGACTGAAGTGAATCAGTCTCGCGGCGAAATCAGCAATACGAAACGACGCCGCGAACGAGGATAGGAACGACAAGGCGATGAGCGAAGCCGAAATTCCGGCGGAGAATGAGCGGACAAACGCCGCACCCGCGCAACGTACGGGAGTTCCGCTTCACGTGCGGCTGTTCCGTGTTTTCTCGGCATTACCGAATTTCGGGCTGCTGATTGTTTTGATCCTTGCGTGGCAGTTCGCATCTAAAGTTTGGTTGCCTAGCATCGATCCGTACATGGCGGTGTTGATGCCGGCGCCAACCTCTATTGCGGTTACTGCGGCGGGGATGATTGCGTCCGGTGAATTGTTTTTCCATCTGATGGCGAGTCTGAAGCGCGAGGCGGTGGCGTTTCTCTTTTCTATGACTGCTATTCCGCTCGGCATTGCAATGGGCTGGTGGCGGATCGTCTACAATCAGGTCAGCCCGATCATGGAAATGCTGCGGCCAATCCCGCCGCTTGCGTGGATTCCGCTGAGTATCCTGTGGTTCGGTATCGGGGACACGCAAAACGAGTTCATTATTTTCCTCGGAATCTTCTTCCCGATTCTCGTCAATACGATCGTGGGCGTGAAGAACATCGAGCCCAATCTGGTGCGCGCAGCGCGAAGCCTCGGAGCGCCTGAATACAAGGTGCTCATGCGCGTCGTGTTCAAAGGCGCGTTGCCGCAGGTCATCACCGGCATTCGGATCGGTCTCGGCGTCGGCTGGATGGCGCTCGTTGCGGCCGAATTGGTCGGTGCCAATTCGGGTCTCGGTTTTATCATCAACGATGCGCGCAGCATGTTGCGAACGGACATCATCGTTGTCGGCATGCTGACGATCGGGCTGGTGGGACTTTTGATCGACACTGCAATCCGTGTTTTGAGTCGGTATCTGCTTCCTTGGTCTCTGGCGCTGAGCAAATAGGATCGAGAATGGGCCAGTTGACAGTAAAGGGACTATCCAAAACCTACGGCGAAGGAGAGGCGGCGGGAGGAGTTCTCGCACTGAACGATGTTTCGTTCGAAGTACCGAACAATCAGTTCTGCTCGATCCTCGGCCACAGTGGCTGCGGCAAGACCACGCTTCTCAATATTGCCGCCGGCTTCGAGAAGCCGACCGCGGGCTCCGTGTTGGTGGACGGAGAGCCGGTCAGCGCGCCGGGTTGGCGAAACACGATGATCTTTCAGGATTACGCGCTATTTCCGTGGGCGAGCGTTGCGGAAAATATCGCGTTCGGTCTCGAGATGAAAAATCTACCCAGCCACAAGCGTCTCGACGCCACGCAATATTTTATCGGACTCGTCGGGCTAGAGGGCTTTAAGGACAAATATCCGCATCAACTGTCGGGAGGAATGCGGCAGCGTGTTGCGATTGCACGTGCGCTTGCGGTACGTCCGCAATTGTTATTGATGGACGAGCCGTTCGCCGCGCTCGATGCGCAGAACCGCGCCTTCATGCAGGACGAACTGGTGCGCATCTGGCAACGCGAGCCGAAGACAGTGATGCTGGTCACACACAGCATCGACGAGGCGATTAAGCTCTCCGACTGCATCGCAGTCATGACACGCCGGCCGGGAAGGGTAAAAGAGTTTATTCAGGTCGACCTGCCGCGGCCGCGTAACGAAGATGATAGCGGCTATCTTAAATTGAAACGTCATTTGCGTGATTTAATTCACGATGAAGCAGATAATCGATAGTCGCAATTGTCAGTTTCATTCTGAACTAGGTAAAGTGAGCGATAAGGCCAAGTAGCTTTTGTTAGATCTTATTTTCAAGGCAACGAGCCAAAAACTACTCGTTTGCGCCGTGAATCTTTTGGATCACTGCCTTTGTGGTATCGGCCGTCCGCGCCTTGCCGCCAAGATCTGGCGTATGAAGCTTTGGATCCGCCGTGACGCATTCAATGGCCTTCATCAATCGCGCTGCCGCGCCTTTCTCACCCAAATGGTCGAGCATCATTACTGTAGACCAGAATGTACCCACGGGATTTGCGATACCCTTTCCGGTGATGTCGAATGCCGAGCCGTGAATGGGTTCGAACATCGAGGGGAAAGTCCGCTCCGGATTGATATTGCCAGTTGGCGCGATACCAAGCGACCCCGCAAGCGCGGCCGCTAAGTCGGACAGAATGTCGGCGTGAAGATTGGTCGCAACGATTGTATCAAGAGTCTCAGGGCGCATCACCATTCGCATAGTCATCGCATCGACGAGCATTTTGTCCCATGTCACATCGGGAAATTCGAGCGCGATCTCTTTTGCGATATCGTCCCACATAACCATAGCGTGCCGCTGCGCATTCGACTTCGTTACAACCGTCAGCAGCTTGCGCGGTCTCGATCTGGCTAAAGCGAACGCAAAGCGCATGATACGTTCCACGCCAGCACGCGTAAACATAGCAACGTCCGTCGCGGCTTCGAGCGGGGAGCCTTGATGGACGCGGCCGCCGACGCCCGCATATTCGCCCTCGGAGTTTTCCCGCACGATGATCCAATTCAATTCCTTGTCGGTGACGTTGCGGAGCGGCGACGTAATACCGGGCAGGATGCGGGTCGGGCGTACATTGGCGTACTGATCGAACGGCTGGCAGATGGCTAGGCGGAGGCCCCACAGCGTAATGTGGTCCGGAATCTCGGGATGACCAGCCGAACCGAACAAGATGGCATCGTGATTGCGAATCTGATCGCGGCCATTCTCTGGCATCATTCGGCCGTGCTTCTTGTAATACTCGCCGCCCCAATCGAAGTGATCGACGTCGAATTTGATGTTGCCTTCGCGCGTGGCGATGGCCTGCAATACTTCAATGCCGGCGTTGATCACTTCGGTGCCGATGCCGTCTCCCGGAATCGCGGCGATCTTGTACGTCTTCATGTCCAGTACCTTTTCTTTTTAGGTCGTCTGTGCCCGCGGTTTCAGCAGAGAACGGGAGACCACGATTGTAAGTATCGCCGAGAATGCCAGCAGGCCCGCGACGAAATACAATCCGCCGGCAAAGCTGCCCGTCTGTTCCTTGATCCACCCGATCATCGCAGGCCCGACAAATCCGCCGAGATTGCCGATTGAATTAATCGTCGCGATGCCGGTCGCAGCAGCAGGGCCAACAAGGAACAGCGTCGGCATGCTCCAGAGAGGCGGTTTGGCGGCACTGATGCCGATGTTGACGAGCGAGAGCGCTGCCACCACAGCCACGACAGTTGTCGAGACACCAGCGAGACAAAGTCCGATGGCCGCGATCAGGCACATAATGACAACGTGCCATGTGCGCTCGTTTTGGCTGTCGGAATGCCAAGACCACAAATACATGGCGATCACGGCAATCGTCGGCGGTACGGCGTTCAGGAATCCGACTTCGAGATTTGAGAGGCCGAACCCCTTGATGATCTGCGGCGCCCAGATACCGAGCGTATAAAGTCCCGCTGAAGTCCCAAAGTAGACAAGCGCTAGTGCCAAGACGCGAATATCTGAGAGTCCGCGCCAGACACTCACATGTGAAACAGATGACAATCCGGCTCGCTCGGCGTTCATCGTCTTAGTGAGCCAATCGCGCTCGTCCGTCGCAAGCCACTTCGCATCCTCCGGTTTGTCGGCCATGTAAAAGAGGACGACGAACCCGAAAATGACGGCGGGTAACGCTTCAAGCAGAAACATCCATTGCCAGCCTTTCAGGCCGGCAAGGCCGTGGAGTTCGAGCAAGGCGCTCGACAATGGCGAACCGAAAATGACGGATATTGGCACAGCCGCCATGAACAGAGATGTCATGGCCGCGCGGCGGCGGGCCGGAAACCAATAGCTCAAGTACAAGATGATGCCCGGAAAGAAGCCAGCTTCCGCCGCGCCAAGCAGAAAGCGGGCAACATAGAAACTGTTTGCGTCCCACACGAATGCCATCGCGCCTGAGATCATTCCCCACGTGATCATCACGCGAGCAATCCACAACCGCGCGCCGACTTTTTCCAGAACAAGATTTGAGGGCACTTCGAAAAGAAAATAGCCCCAGAAAAATATTCCCGCGCCGAAGCCATAGACGGCCGGTGAAAGCCCTAGGTCTTTGTTCATCGTCAAGGACGCGAATCCGATATTGACGCGATCGATATATGCAATGAAGTAGAGCAGCATCACGAACGGAACGATGCGCAACGCCACTTTTCGCAAAGTGCGCGTTTCAAGATCATTGGACATGGTTGTTCCTCGCCGGTGGATTGATTTTCACGCCTTGTTCGGCGTTTGCGGGAACGTTACGCGGCGGCGGACAAAATACTCAATCCGGCCTAGATTATACAAATTTTTGATATAATCTCATCACGCCAGAGGTCCGGATGGAATTGCACCAGCTTCGCTGTTTTGTCGCTGCCGCTGAGGAATTGCATTTCGGCCATGCGGCGCGTCGCCTCGATATGCTGCCTGCGACGCTCGGGCGTGAGTTGCGATTGCTCGAGAAGAATTTGGGAACGCATCTCTTCATCCGCACGACGCGACACGTGTCGCTCACGCCCGACGGTGAGGCATTTCTGGATGAGGCGCGAAGTCTGGTCGCCAAGGCTGACGCACTGGCCGCTTCCTTTCGCGAGCGCGTGCGAAGTCACGCGGCAACACTCAAGATAGGAGCCATCGATACTGCGTCGGTCGGTCTTGTCCCGATGCTCCTGCATGACTTTCGCAAAAAGCACAAAGACATCGCCATCGAACTCGTGGAAGATAAAACGATAAGGCTTCTTCCGCGTTTGCTGTCGGGGCGATTGGACCTTGTTTTCGTCCGGCCGCCAGAGCCAAGCGACCGAAGGCTTGATTTTGAATTCCTATTTCATGAGACGGCGGTTGTCGCCGTTCCTGCGCACCACAAGCTGGCGATGCGAAAACGACTTGAAATTGCCGATTTGAAAAATGAACCTATGATATTGCCGGAACGCCGCTCCCGGCCGCACAGCCACGATGTCACGATCAAACTATTTGCAGAGGCGGGGCTAAAACCGCGGATTGCCCAGCTTGCCGAAGAAAAGCAGACAATCGTCAAGCTCGTCGCAGCAAGAATGGGAATTGCCATTGTTCCCAAGTGGACGTCGCAAATGTCCATCGCTGGCGTCAGTTATCTCCCGCTTAAGCTTCCGCGCCGTAAACGGATTGAAACGTTACCACTCGCTGCTGCATGGGTCCGCGGTTCAAGAGACCCAGCCCGCGACCAGATTCTTTCCATCTTGCGCACAAAACTGTCTCGTTACAGCAGCCAAGCTTGAAATAGGATTTTCGTATTCTTTATAGAGTTTGGCAGAATCTGCCGATCGATTTATGGCCGCACTGCATATTCGATATCCTCTTTTGTTTTCATTGCATTATTTACTTTAACCTATCGCGCAGTCGTGAGAATTTCCGGCTTCTCAAACGATTTTTGCCGTGCGATCTTCAATCTATGCAGCGGTCGTTCTGGACACGTTTCACTCTGGCGGTTTGCGTCGCCCTTGGCCTAGTGGTGACGCCCTTGGCCGCACCTGTCATGGCAAAATCGGTCGACGCACAAATGTCGTCTGAAATGGCCGTTGACATGCCATGCTGTCCTGACGCTGTCGACCATAAGGTGCCGCAGGACAATGGTTGCAAGGATTGTCCATTGATGGCGATCTGCAATTTTACGACTCTACCGGCAGCCTATGCCGCAGGACTTGCGGATTTTTGTTCTCCGCTTCTGGCAGTCATTTCGACAGCCAACGATCCGTTTGTCGACGGCTTGATCGGCACACCTCCCAAACGCCCCCCTCGAAGCTTGGTCTAGCAGTTAATTCCTGCGACGCCGCGAAGCCTTGGCTCGCGGCAAATCTGTCCGCGTCATGGCGGGCGACTATGCTTATGAGGAATTTAAAAATGAGATCGACGATCAAGAATGCTGCATGTGCGGCACTGACTGGGCTTGTTCTTGTGGCAACGGCTATTGCGGCAAGCGCGGACGTGAAGGACTACGAGTTTCAGCTCGTTCAGCCCACAGTCAAAATGGACCCACAAGCTGAATTGTCCGTGCGCCTTATTAATAAGAATACCGGAAAACCTGTGCCCGACGCGACGATATTCGCGACGCGCCTCGACATGGCTCCCGACGGCATGGGCGAGATGACAACGAAGATCACCGCAATGCCCGGCGCTGAACCTGGCACCTATAGATTCAAGGCCAATGTCAACATGGCTGGGCGCTGGCAGCTCTCGCTCGGTGCAAAAGTCCAAGGAGAATCCGGCACCGTTGAAGGCAATCTTGTCATAAGGGCCGACAAATGAAGCGCCCACCGATGATCGCCATCAGCCTCGCTGCCTTATCGGCAGCGGGGTCCGCCGGGTTTTGGATCGCAAAATCCGAATACGGAGCGCGCGCAGGTATTGAAGTCGTTGCATCTGCAAATGCAGCGAGCGAAACGCCGCTGTACTACCAAGATCCAGATGGCCGCACCGTCTACTCGTTGAATGCGAAAACGACGGCCGACGGTCGCGCATTTCGGCCGGTATTCGAAAAGGACGAAAGGCTTTCGTTCGTACCTGTCGTCGAGGCCGACGATGACAACGCTGCGCCAATCACGCAAACGCAGTCACGTAAAATCAAATTCTATCGGAATCCAATGGGGCTGCCGGACACGTCACCGACGCCCAAGAAAGATTCGATGGGAATGGATTACATTCCGGTCTACGAGGGCGACCAGACCGACGATGGATCGGTCAAACTCAGTCCCGGGAAAATTCAAAGAACAGGCGTCAAGTCTGAACCCGCTGCAATGCGTGTGGTGGCCAGTACTATTCGTGCTCCTGGTACCATTCAGCTCGACGAGCGGCGCGTGTCCGTCGTGTCGATGCGCAGTGAAAGCTGGGTCCAGAAAGTCGAGGACGTGACGACTGGCAGCCGCGTCCACAAGGGCGATCCCCTTATGCAGATCTATAGCCCGGCCATTTCATCGGCGGCAGCCGAGTATGTCTCGGTGCGAGGCCTGGCAGCCGACACCGCGAGCGGCGGCAATCTCGGCAATGGAGCGAAGCAGCGACTATTGAATCTAAACGTGCCGGAATCCGCAATCGCCGCAATGGAGAAAAGCCGCAACGCGCCGCTCGCTATCGTATGGACGGCTCCGCGGGACGGGGTCGTCCTCGAACGCAATGCAGTTGAGGGCATGAGAGTGGGCCCGGGCGATACCCTGTTCCGCTTGGCAGACACATCGGTTGTGTGGACCCTTATCGATATTGCCGAGCGCGATCTCGCGCGTATCGGCGTCGGTCAGACGGTATCGGTTACGGCGCGGGGATTTCCGGGTCGAAAATTCCAAGGCACGGTTTCAGTCATTTATCCGCAAGTGAATAAAGATAGCAGGACAATTCGCGTCAGAATTGAACTTGCGAATCCTGACCTCGCGTTTCTCCCCGATATGTATGTCGATGCCGCCATCAATATCGGCAGTTCGGACGCTGTTCTCTCAGTCCCGGAATCCGCCGTGATCGACAACGGCAGCAAAAGGACCGTCTTCATCGACCGGGGCGAAGGCCGTCTTGAGCCGAAGGAAGTTCAGACCGGAAGCCGGGGCGATGGCTATGTCGAGATTCGCGACGGCTTGTCCGACGGCGATCGGGTTGTCGTTTCTGCCAACTTCCTGATCGATGCCGAAAGCAACCTGAACGCCGCGTTCAAAGGCTTCTCTGACGCAGGAGCAGGACAATGATCGCGCGGCTGATCTCGTGGTCGTCTCGCAATCTGATGCTGGTGATGATTGGCGTGGTATTCGTCGTCGCAGGCGGCCTCTATGCACTGAAGCACCTGCCGCTTGATGCCATTCCCGACCTGTCCGATACGCAGGTCGTCGTCTACACCGAATTTCCAGGTCAGGCCCCGCAGGTCGTCGAGGACCAAGTTACTTACCCTTTGACGACCGCTATGCTCACTGTGCCTAAGTCGAAAGTCGTGCGGGGGTTTTCATTCTTCGGCGTGTCATTCGTCTACATCATATTCGAGGACGGCACGGATATTTATTGGGCGCGGTCGCGTGTGCTGGAGTTCCTCAACAGCGCGGCTACACGATTGCCGGCGGGAGTAACGCCGACGCTTGGGCCGGATGCCACCGGCGTCGGCTGGGTCTATCAGTATGCACTTCAATCGAAGGACCTGAGTCTCGCCGACACCCGAACGCTACAGGACTGGAATCTTCGCTTTGGGTTGGCGAAAGCGGAGGGCGTCGCCGAAGTTGCCGCGGTCGGCGGCTTTGTCCGCCAGTACAATGTCATTCTCGATCCGCAGCGGCTACGCGACCTTGGCCTCACCATGTCAAAGGTGCGCGACGCAATTCGAGCAAGCAACGCAGATGTGGGCGGCCGAACGGTCGAGCTTTCAGAGTTTGAATACGTCATTCGCGGGCGTGGTTATCTCAAGAACGTTAGCGACATCGGCAATATCGTACTGAAGACCGACAACGGTACGCCCGTGCTGGTGCACGACGTAGCTCGTGTCGAGCTCGGACCTGATGAGCGGCGCGGTATCGCCGAGCTCAACGGCGAAGGCGAAGTGGCGAGCGGCATCGTGCTGCAGCGCTTCGGTAGCAACGCCTTGGATGTGATCGAAAATGTCAAAAAGCGGTTTGCAGAAATCGCGGCGAGCTTGCCGCCGTCAGTCAAGATATTGCCCGTTTATGATCGTTCCGAATTGATCAATGCTGCGATCGAAACGCTCAAGAGCACGCTGTTCGAAGAGAGCATCGTCGTAGCATTGGTCTGCACTATCTTTCTGCTTCATGTCCGAAGTGCGTTGGTCGCGATCCTGATGCTGCCGGTTGGTATCCTTATGGCTTTCGGCGCGATGAAACTGCTGGGCCTAGGCTCTAACATCATGAGTCTCGGCGGCATCGCGATCGCCATCGGTGCCATGGTCGACGCAGCTATTGTGATGATCGAGAACGCACACAAGCATCTGGAACGTGCGCCCCCCGGTAGCAGCCGCGTCAACGTTCTTGTCGCCGCCGCATCGGAAGTCGGGCCGCCGCTCTTTTTCAGCCTGCTGGTGATCACAGTCTCCTTCATGCCGATCTTTACGCTGGAATCGCAGGAGGGGCGGCTGTTTAGTCCGCTTGCCTTTACCAAGACTTTTTCGATGGCGGCCGCAGCACTATTGTCGATAACGCTGGTCCCTGCGCTGATGATCATTTTTGTTCGCGGCAAAATTATTCCCGAGCACAAGAATCCGATCAACCGGGCGCTGATCTGGCTTTACAGGCCGATCATCAAGGCCGTGATGCAGTCGAAAGCGCTGGTAATTGTTCTGGCTCTCGCGGTTTTGGCTGTAACAATCTGGCCGGCGCGCCAGCTGGGTTCGGAGTTCATGCCCAGCCTCAATGAAGGCACGCTGCTTTATATGCCAACCACGTTGCCAGGCATCTCGGTGACAAAGAGCGCGGAGCTGCTACAAATTCAGGATCGTATCATCCGGACATTTCCCGAAGTGACCTCGGTCTTCGGCAAGGCAGGGCGCGCAGCGACTGCGACGGACCCCGCGCCGTCTGAAATGTATGAAACGGTCATCAACCTCAAATCGAAGAGCGAATGGCGGCCGGGAGTTACTATCGACAGTCTCACCGCTGAAATGGACAAGGCACTGCAGTTTCCCGGAGTATCGAATGCCTGGACCATGCCGATCAAGGCACGGATCGACATGCTGTCTACCGGCATTCGGACGCCTGTCGGAGTCAAGGTGATCGGTACCGACCTTAATGAGCTTGAAAAACTCTCGCGTCAGGTGGAGACGGTAATCAAGGCCGTGCCCGGCACATCATCGGCATACGCAGAGCGTGTCACGGGAGGATACTATCTCGACATCGTGCCGGACCGCGCCGCGACGGCCCGCTACGGCATTATGATTCAGGACGTGCAAGATACCATTGGGATGGCTCTCGGCGGGCAAACCGTGACGACAACCGTCGAAGGGAGGCAGCGTTTTGGAGTCAATCTTCGTTACCCACGCGATTTGCGCAGCGATCCGCAATCGATCGCCCGCGATGTTCTTGTGCCGATGGCCAAAGGTGGCGCAGTCCCCCTCGGTGAGATCGCGAAAGTCGAGTTGACCCGAGGTCCATCGTCGATCCGTACCGAAAATGGCCAACTCGCGGTCTACATCTATGTGGATGTCCGCGACCGGGATATCGGCAGTTATGTTGCCGATGCGCAGCAGGCCGTGAAAGCAAGCATTGTCTTTCCGGCCGGATCCTACGTCGCATGGAGCGGGCAGTATGAATATCTCGAACGCGCGACCGCACGGCTAAAAATCGTAGTGCCGTTTACGCTGCTGATCATATTCCTGCTGCTCTACCTCAATTTCCGGTCGATCGCCGACACGATGATCGTCATGCTCTCGTTGCCGTTCGCGCTGGTCGGTGGCCTCTGGCTGATGTGGGCCTTGAATTTCAATCTATCCGTCGCGGTCGTGGTCGGCTTTATCGCCCTTGCCGGCGTCGCAGCTGAAACAGGCGTGGTCATGCTGATCTATCTGAATCACGCCTATGACGAATTGAAAGCGACGCGCGAGGCGAAGGGCGAAATCTTTACGAGGGATGATCTCTATCAGGCAATCATGCTCGGCGCGGTGGAGAGGGTACGACCCAAGATGATGACGGTGGTCGCCATCATGGCCGGATTGCTGCCCATTATGTGGAGCACCGGAACAGGTTCGGAAATCATGCAACGCATCGCGGTGCCCATGATCGGCGGGATGCTGTCGTCAACAATACTCACGCTGATTGTCATTCCAGCGGTGTTTGGTTCGATAAAGGGCGCAGTGATTGCGGGAAGGACAAATTCGCCGAAGGCTATGAAATTGAAGTCTCAAGGATAATGGCATGCATCTTCAATCAACGATCACTTGTCCTTACTGCGCTCACCAGGAGGTTGAAACGATGCCAACCGATGCCTGCCAGTTCTTCTATGATTGCAAGAAATGTGGCGAGCGATTGAAGCCGTTGTCAGGCCATTGTTGCGTCTATTGCTCTTATGGTTCGGTACCGTGCTCGCCGATTCAAGAAAATAGCAGATGTTGTGATTCGTAACTGCACGGGAGGCGGAGCAACTACGTATACGTATGTGAAAGTTGCTGGGTAGGTTTGCATTATTTTGTTTGAACAAAACAATACAGGCGACGATGGAGACAATCAAAATAAAGAACCCGCATAGCGCGGCTCTTAGCGATGCGTCACTGGCAACGGAGCCGGCCGCACCAAGCCATTCCTTTGCAACCTTGTGTTGTCGCGGTCAACTTCCGATGGCGCTGCGGCCCGGCCGCTCGTTAAGCCACTATTTTACGTTGCACTGCTAGCGGCTATTCGATCGTCGATTACCGAAATTCCTTCGCAGAGAAATGAATGAATCGCCGGCCGTAGACCGACCAAAAAATGGTGGGGCTCGATCGAACATCGATCGGTCCCTGATAGCATCTGCAATGCTCCCTGTTTCGTGGTGACGATTCTCTGTTCTTGTTTCAATACTGGTACAGCAAGCCACTCCAGGATTCGGCGCCAAAAGCAAGCAATGCCGAATCCGCGCTGGGCGTGCGCCATTCACCGTGAACGTTGCTCCCGGAAGTTGCTGAAGGACGGCGGTTGCAGCGCGGTCCGTATTCCAATCGTGCGCCAAAGCAGCTTTGGCGTTCAACGTGACGGGCAAACCAATGCACAAGAAATTTTGCGCACCAGATTTCACGTCGGCGTGGCGGTGAACGAGATGGAATTTGCGGTTTGGAGTTCTTCGTTTTCGCGCCTGTAATAAAGAGTCGACCGCTTTAGGTGGGGCCACTGAATTGCGCAGCGCCGCTTAAATGGCGTGCAACTGCTCTTGCGACAGTCTCAGCACTATGCGCGAGACCCTATCGAGAAACAGCTAACTATTTGAAAATAAAATAAATTTCGCATCGCAGCAATTTGGCACGATCCTTGAATAAATAACTCTAGGCCACGACTAAGGCTCGGGTTCCTCGACGGACCAAACAGCAAAGCCGCTGTCTCGTTTCCGCGCATCTGCGCGCGATGCGGACGCGGCTTTTGCTTTTGGCGGACGAGGGAAACGGCACCGAGGCGGGACAGTCAAACGAGTTTATGGACGAAAGGACGACACATACGATGACCAAGACCACCAAAGAGAATTTCACCAGCCGCAAGATGGACCGGCGCGCGCTTTTGAAGGCCGGCGCCGGAACGGCTGCGCTGCTCGCAGCAGCTCGCATGAATTTTCCGGGCGGCGCATTTGCACAAGCGGCGGGACCCGAAGTGACCGGGGCAAAGCTCGGCTTCATCGCTCTCAGCGATGCGGGTCCATTGTTCGTCGCCAAGGACAAGGAACTGTTTGCCAAATACGGAATGCCGGATGTCGAAGTCGCCAAGCAGGCTTCGTGGGGCGCGACGCGCGACAACCTTGTGCTCGGCGGCGAAAGCAATGGCATCGACGGCGCACACATCCTGACGCCGATGCCGTACCTGATCTCCTCCGGCAAGGTCACGCAGAACAATGTGCCGACGCCGATGTATATTCTGGCGCGGCTCAATCTCGACAGCCAGTGCATTTCGGTCGCCAACGAATACGCCGACCTCAAGATCGGCACCGACACGGCACCGCTGAAGGCCGCTTTTGAAAAGAAGAAGGCCGACGGCAAGAGCGTGAAAGTTGCAATGACCTTCCCGGGCGGCACGCACGATCTTTGGCTTCGCTATTGGCTTGCAGCCGGCGGCATCGATCCGGACAAGGACATCGAAACCATCGTCGTTCCGCCGCCGCAGATGGTGGCGAACATGAAAGTTGGCACGATGGACGCATTCTGCGTCGGCGAGCCGTGGAACCTCCAGCTGATCCACCAGAATATCGGCTACACCGCCGTCAACACCGGCGAGATCTGGAACAAGCACCCGGAAAAGTCGCTGGGCATGCGCGCTGCGTGGGTCGACAAGTATCCGAAGGCTGCCAAGGCAATCCTGATGGCCGTCATGGAGGCCCAGCAATGGTGCGATAAGATGGAGAACAAGGCCGAACTCGCGGCCATTATGGGCAAGCGTCAGTGGATGAATTGTCCGGTCGAGGATGTTCTCGATCGCACGATGGGTAAGTTCGACTACGGCATTCCCGGCAAGGTCGTCGAAAACTCGCCGCACATCATGAAGTACTGGAGGGATCACGCGTCCTATCCGTTCCAGAGCCACGACCTCTGGTTCATGACCGAAGACATGCGCTGGGGCAAATATGAAGCCGGCTACGACGCAAAGGGACTTATCGCGAAAGTCAACCGCGAAGACTTGTGGCGCGATGCCGCAAAATCTCTCGGCGTCGCAGCTGCCGATATTCCGGCAACCAAATCGCGCGGTAAGGAAACCTTCTTCGACGGCAAGGTTTTCGATCCGGAAAATCCGGCCGCGTATCTGAAGTCGCTGGCCATCAAGCGAATTGAAGTTTGACAACAAACGGACCGCCCGAACGCGGGCGGTCCGGTTCATTGAATTCTCGGAGCAAGCCAGATGAACATGCCCGCCCTCAACACCGACTCGGCCATCAAAGTGTCGCCAGCCTCGACGTCGGCGTCGGTGATTTCAATGTCGCCGAAGCGCAACTCGTTGTTCGACGGTTTCGGCAAGAAGTTGAACAATGCACTCGCCGTGGTTCTTCCACCGATCGTTGTCGTTCTGGTGCTCGGTCTGATCTGGGAGTTGCTCTGTCACAAAGCGGGGGCAACGCTTCCGCCGCCATCGAAAGTGTGGCGGGACACGAAAGAGCTCGTTTTCGATCCGTTCTTTGATCGCGGCGGCATCGACAAAGGTCTGTTCTGGCACTTGTCAGCCAGCCTTAAACGCGTTGCATTCGGTTTTTCGCTCGCAGCAGTCGTCGGTGTTGCCCTCGGCACGCTGGTCGGCCAATCGGTTTGGGCGATGCGCGGCCTCGATCCGATCTTCCAGGTGCTGCGGACCATCCCGCCGCTGGCGTGGCTGCCGCTGTCACTCGCGGCGTTTCGCGACGGCCAGCCCTCGGCGATCTTCGTGATCTTCATCACGTCGATCTGGCCGATCATCATCAACACCGCCGTCGGCATCCGCAACATCCCGCAGGATTACCGCAACGTCGCCGCCGTCGTGCAACTCAACCCGCTTGAGTTCTTCTGGAAGATCATGATCCCGTCGGCGGCCCCGTACATCTTCACGGGCTTGCGCATCGGTATCGGTCTTTCGTGGCTCGCTATCGTCGCCGCTGAAATGCTGATCGGCGGCGTTGGGATCGGCTTCTTCATCTGGGACGCGTGGAATTCCTCACACATCAGCGAGATCATCCTTGCGTTGTTCTACGTCGGCATCATCGGATTCATTCTCGATCGCATGATTGCGCTGCTCGGCAAGCTCGCCACGCGCGGCATGCAGACGACCTAAGGAGACACGCAATGACTTATCTCAAGATCGATCACGTCGATAAGGTTTTCGCGCGCGGCGCGACCACGAGTGAAGTTCTCAAAGATATCAGCCTCAAGGTGGAGAAGGGCGATTACGTTTCCATCATTGGCCATTCGGGTTGCGGCAAATCCACTTTGCTCAACATCGTCGCCGGCCTGACCGATGCGACGCAGGGCGGGGTCCTTCTCGAAGGCCGAGAGGTCAATTCGCCCGGTCCGGATCGCGCGGTGGTGTTTCAGAACCACTCGCTGCTGCCATGGCTGACGGTCTACGAAAACGTTGCGCTTGGCGTAAACAAGGTTTTCGGTTCGACGAAGACGAAAGCCGAGCGCCATGAATGGACGATTCACAACCTCAATCTCGTGCAGATGGGCCATGCCAAGGACAAGCGTCCGTCCGAAATCTCCGGCGGAATGAAACAGCGCGTTGGTATTGCGCGTGCGCTCGCGATGGAACCCAAAGTTCTGTTGCTCGATGAGCCGTTCGGCGCGCTTGACGCGCTCACGCGCGCGCATCTGCAGGACTCGGTAATGGCCCTGCACCAGAAGCTGAACAATACCGTTCTGATGATCACGCACGATGTCGACGAAGCGGTGCTACTGTCGTCGCGCATCGTCATGATGACCAACGGGCCTAGCGCCCGGATCGGCGAGGTGCTGGAAGTCGACTTGCCGCATCCGCGCAAGCGGCTCGAACTGGCGTCGAACCCAACTTACCTGAAGTGCCGCCAGCGCGTGCTCGAATTCCTTTACGAGCGTCACCGCTTCGTGGAAGCGGCCTGACAGGGAGACGAGCGTGAGCGAACCTCTTGTCGTCATCGGCAACGGAATGGCCGCAGCGCGTTTTGTCGAAGAACTCGCAAAGCGAGCGCTCGGCCGATATGCGGTCGCCGTCATCGGTGACGAACCGCGCTTGGCCTACAACCGCGTTCTGCTGTCTTCGGTACTGGCTGGCGACGTAGCGTCGCATGACATCGAACTGAAATCGGCTGGATGGTGGCGCGATCGGGGCGTGACAGTCACTTACGGTTGTGCGGCCCACTCCGTCGATCTTTCAAAGCGCAGTGTGAAGCTCGCCAATGGTACAGGGGTTGTTTTTTCCAAACTGGTTTTCGCGACCGGCTCGTCGGCATTGCGTCTGAATGTTCCTGGAGTGGATCTGCCCGGCGTTCACACGTTCCGTGACTCGCGGGATGTCGGCCATCTTCTTAACTTGGCTACGGGGAAAAAGCGTGTCGTCGTTGTCGGTGGCGGTCTGCTTGGTCTCGAGGCTGCCTACGGGCTCGCGAAAGCTGGAGCACAGGTGACGCTTGTGCACTTGATGGATCGGTTGATGGAGCGTCAGCTTGACCCAGCCGCGGCCGCTCTGCTCAAGCGCCTGGTCGAAGAGAAGGGAATTGAGATCGTTCTTTGCGCCAGCACGGCGCGAATTCTCGGTGTTGAAAAGGTCGAAGGACTGGAACTGGAGAACGGACGGATGATCGCAGCTGACGCTGTCGTATTTTCCGCAGGTATTCGTCCGAATGCGACGCTCGCCCAGCAGGCCGGCATTCCGGTCAATCGCGGCGTCGTCGTCGACGATTATATGGCAACGTCTTGTGAAGGCATCTATGCGCTCGGCGAATGCGCAGAGCATCGCGGCGTCTGCTATGGCCTCGTCGAGCCGGCCTACGAACAGGCGAGGGTACTCGCCGATCACCTTGCGGGAAAGCCGGCAACCTATTCCGGCAGTGTCGTCTCGACCAATCTGAAGGTGTCCGGCGTCAATGTCTTTTCGGCCGGCGATTTTCTCGGCGGCAGCGGCGCTGAATCGATTGTGTTCAACGATCCGCGCTTTGGCACCTACAAGAAACTCGTGGTTTCCAATGGAGCATTGACCGGCGCCGTGCTCGTTGGCGATACCCGCGACGCACTCTGGTATCTCGAATTGATCCGCGCAGGCGGATCCATCGCTGCAATGCGTGGCGACATCATGTTCGGGCGCGATCTTGCTTTGCCGCAGGGTGACCGGGCTCGGGCGGCTTGATGATGGTCTTGCCATGCGGCGGGCGGGCGAATCTATGACACTGCACGAGCCGGGCGCGCGAGTTACGCGTACAGCATGTCCCTATTGCGGAGTCGGTTGCGGAGTTCTTGCAACCCCCGACGGAAATGGCGGAGCGTCGATCACCGGAGACCCGGAGCATCCGGCGAATTTCGGACGGCTTTGTTCCAAGGGTTCCGCGTTGGGAGAAACGCTCGGTTTAAGAGAGCGTCTGCTCCACCCAATGATACGTACGTCCAAGGGTGAAATGGAGCGCGTTGCCTGGCCGGATGCGCTCGACCACGTTGCAAACCGGCTTCAACACACGATCGCAAAATACGGCTCGAATTCGGTCGCGTTCTATTTGTCCGGTCAACTTCTCACCGAAGACTATTATGTCGCTAACAAGCTGATGAAGGGTTTCATTGGTACCGCGAACGTCGATACCAATTCCCGGCTTTGCATGGCATCGACCGTTGCCGGACATCGCCGCGCGTTCGGTAGCGATACTGTGCCCGGAAATTATGAGGATCTCGACAAAGCCGATCTGCTTGTGCTGGTCGGTTCGAATGCCGCGTGGTGCCACCCCGTTCTTTTCCAGCGGATGATTGCCAACAGACAGAAACGGAGCGCGCGTATTGTTGTCATCGATCCGCGCCGAACCGATACCGCAGGCGATGCCGATCTGTTTCTGGGTCTGAAACCGGGAACAGACAGTGCATTGTTTTGCGGCTTGCTCGTTCACCTTGCCGACAACGGCGCACTCAATCGAGCCTACATCGGCGCTCACACGTCAGGATTCGATGAAACACTGACTGCCGCGAGACGAACAGCGAACGGTATTGCTGCAACGGCATTGGCAACAGGGTTGGCCGAGTCCGACGTCGCCTCTTTCTTCCAGATGTTCATGGCGACTGAGCGTGTCGTGACGCTGTTCTCACAAGGGGTCAATCAATCCGCACAAGGCACTGATAAGGTCAATGCCATCGTCAACTGTCATCTGGCGACTGGCCGGATCGGCAAAATCGGCGCTTCGCCATTTTCACTGACTGGTCAACCCAATGCGATGGGCGGGCGCGAGGTAGGAGGCCTTGCGAACCAACTCGCGGCCCATATGAATTTTTCGCCGCCGGATATCGATCGTGTTCGCAGGTTTTGGAATGCCCCGCGCATTGCCACACATGAGGGCCTCAAGGCCGTCCAGATGTTTCAAGCCATCGAAAGGGGGAGCATAAAGGCACTGTGGGTCATGGGCACAAATCCTGCAGTTTCCCTGCCCAATGCAAACGCAGTCCGTGCAGCAATGCGCAAGCTCGATCTTCTCGTTATTTCCGAGAACGTAGCGTCGAACGACAGCATCAATTCCGGCGCGCATGTCTTGTTGCCCGCTCATGCATGGGGTGAGAAATCCGGTACCGTCACCAACTCGGAGCGGCGCATCTCGCGGCAGCGTGCATTTTTGCCACCTCCTGGGGAATCTAAGGCCGATTGGTGGATTGTTAGCGAGATCGCAAAACGGCTCGGGCACGGCCGCGCGTTCGAGTATGGTTCTGCCGCTGACATTTTCCGCGAGCATGCTCAGCTTTCGGCGTTCGAGAACGATGGGTGCCGAGATTTCGATATCGGAGCAGTTGCCAAGATCACAGAAACCGAATTCGAGGCGCTATCGCCACTGACTTGGCCGAAACGGGAGAACGAATCGGCTTCAGCGGATCGATTGTTTAGTGATGGAGGATTTTTCACGTCTGACCGCAAGGCTCGGTTCGTCGCTCCGGACATTCCAATGCTTCGCGGCGAAACGTCGGCAGGCCGGCCGCTGCGTTTGAATACCGGCCGGATTCGCGACCAGTGGCATACGATGACACGCACGGGTTTGAGTCCACGTCTCAGCGCACACCTCCCCGAGCCGTATGTTGAAATTCATCCTGACGATGCTGCGGAAGCAGGTGTGACCGACGGGGGCTTTGCGCGCGTCGCAACCGATCTTGGTCAATGCATTTTGAGGGTTGTTGTCAGCGACCGGCAGCAACGAGGAATGCTGTTCGCACCAATACATTGGAGTTCGGAAAACTCCTCCTCTGCCAGGATAGGCGGATTGGTCGCCCCGTTTACCGATGTATTTTCCGGCCAGCCCGAAAACAAGGCTACTCCTGCCGCTATTGAACCGATCAATTTTTTGCGGCACGGCTTCATCTTATCGCGCGCGATTGTCGATCTGCCGAAGGACGTGTGGTGGGCGCGCTTTTCCGTGACGGGAGGCTACGGTTATCTCCTCGCGGCAAGTTCGGACATTGCAGAATGGAAAATGTTGGCGTTCTCACGCGAGGAGGCGATCGAACTGGCGGAGTACGAGGATGTCGCCTCCGGAGTTTATCGTGCTGCTGGCTTTCAGAACGGGCGGCTGGAGAGTTGTCTTTTCATCGAACCCTCGGCAAACGCTATCAACATGGATGCGGTAAAATCCATCTTTGCAGCGGATTCGGTGAGTGATGAAGAGCGGCGCACACTTTTGTCGGGCAAATCGGCGGACGGCCTGTCGACCGGCGGGGCTATCGTGTGCGCATGCTTCGGAGTGGGGCGAACGACGATCAGCAATGCGATCGCGTCGGGGGCACGAGATACGGCCGAAATTGGCTCTCAGCTGCGGGCCGGGACGAATTGCGGTTCGTGTATTCCCGAATTGAAGCGGTTGCTGGCAGACAGCCTTGAAGTGAATCGGGTTATGCGAGGCGCCGCCGCTGCGGCAAACTAAATGTTCTGCGATGCTGCGACTACAAGGGTCGCCCAAGCCATAAATTTCTAGGGTGCAATGCGAGACCCGTTTGCATTGGGATGAAGGCTCGCGATAATAACAGCGCGCTTCGTCGCGTTTCCTCTGCACGGCGTTGAAGTGGAGCCAGTGTGACAAAAATTTCAATGCGGATAGGCACGCGCAAAAGCGCGATGGCGCTTGCCCAGACGGAAGAAATCGCAAAACGCCTGTCGGCCGCAGCACCGGATATCACGGTTGAGATCGTCAAATTTGAAACGACAGGCGATCAGGATCAGACAAGCAAGCTGCTCAGTCATGGCGGGAAGGGTGGCGCATTCGTGCAGCAAATTCGCGAAGCCGTCACCGCCGGCAAGCTGCACGCGGCGATGCATTCGCTGAAAGACATGCCAGGCAATGAAGACACCCCTGGTCTCGTGATTGGTGCGACATTGTCACGCGATCCTCCCAACGATGCGCTTGTCGTGCGTGCGGGTGTTTCGATCGACGATCTGAAGCGCAGCAAAGGAAAAGGGTTCAAGATCGGCACCAATGCCGTGCGCCGTGCGGCCTATGCGCGCCGGCTGTTTCCGGAGATCGAGGTGATGCACTACCGGGGGGCGGCCGATACCCGTGTTCGCAAGCTCGACGGCCGCGAAATGCAGCGTCTTCCTGACGGCGGCGAAGTCGGACCTGCGGACGCGCTGATCATGGCCTGTTCGGGTCTTGAGCGCGTCGGGTTGGCCGATCGCATCGCCCACGAATTCTCAACGAGCGAAATGTTGCCGGCGGTCGGACAAGGTATCGTCGCGGTGGAGTGCGCCAGCGATGATTGGCAGACGCGGAAATTTCTTTCGCTGATCGACGATCGTGCCGCCCATCTTTGCGCAGATGCGGAACGCGAGGTGCTTTGGGTACTCAACGGTCATTGCAATTCGCCGATTGCCGGTTTTTCGACGATCGACGGAAAGCAAATGACACTCACTGCGTCGGTGCTGGATGAGAAGGGCGGTCAGCTTATTGAAACGACGCGCAAGGGTCCGGCAGATCGCCCACGTGAGTTGGGCCGCGCAGTTGCGTTCGATCTGCTGGCCAAAGGCGCCGCGCAAATCATCGAACGCAATCGGCCAGCGTAGTTTAGCTTCGGTACGCGCGCACGCGCTTGAGCATTTGCTCGACGTGCGCGATAGGCGTCTCGGGTTGAATCCCGTGGCCAAGATTGAAAATGAACCGCCCGCCTGCATAGTTGCTCAGAACATCATCGACCGCACGATCGAGCGCCGCGCCGCCGGCAATGAGGACCAGCGGATCGAGATTGCCTTGAACGGCTATGCGGCTCTGAACACGCTCGCGGACCAGCACGGGCTCCGCCGTCCAATCGATACTGACGCCATCGACGCCGGTGCGCTCGATATAGTCCGGTAGCAATGCGCCCGCCCCGCGAGGAAACCCGATTATCTTCGTATTCGGCGCTTTCGCGCGCACGCCTTCGACAATGCGGCGCGTCGGTTCGGCCGACCACCGTTTGAATTCACTCGGCGGCAGGACCCCGGCCCATGTATCGAAGATCTGCAGCACGTCGGCTCCGGCCTTCAGTTGCCCGAGCAGATACTGAATGGAGTTCTCGACCAGCACGTCGATGATTTTCTCGAATGCATCCGGGTGGCTGTAGGCCAGCATGCGTGCCGGCCCTTGATCCGGTGTGCCGTGGCCGGCAACCATGTACGTCGCGACGGTCCACGGCGCCCCGCAAAATCCGATCAGGGCAATCCCCGAATCGAGTGTGCTCCGGACGCGTCGCAGTGCTTCATAGACCGGCTCGAGCGCCGTGAAATCGGCATGTTTCGACAGCGCCGCAATTTTATCCGGCGTGTCGAGCGGATCGAGGCGGGGGCCTTCGCCGGCTTCAAACCGTACCGAGCGTCCGAGAGCGTGCGGAATTACGAGAATGTCCGAGAAGATGATCGCAGCGTCGAAACCGAAGCGCCGGATCGGTTGCAGAGTGACTTCCGCAGCAAGATCCGGATTGAAGCAGAGATCGAGAAAACCGCCGGCCTTTTCGCGCACTGCGCGGTATTCGGGAAGGTACCGCCCGGCCTGACGCATCATCCACAGCGGCGGCGCCGGTTGTCGGCGGCCGGAAAGAACCTCGACAAATGGCTTGGTCGTTGAATTCTGTGTCACGCGGGATTTCCAGGTTATAATAACAGGCTTCTTTGTCGCTTTTGATACACTGCGGTTTCGGTCTTGGCCACGGTTGGAAGCATTGTCCGGCAGGCACATATTCGTTTTAGAGCCCTCGCATTCCATCAGTTTGTTGAGCTAGCGATGCGTCGTTGCGGATTTCAGCCGTGAAGAAACTCAGTGCCAAAAAATTTGTCTATCAGATTTTTTACGATGAAATGTCCCGCGGCATGTTGGATCCTGGGTTCATTCCGCTGGATAACGTGCCGAACAAAAGACCCGATTGGTTTGAACTTTGGGTGATCCGAAAATTTCTGATGGAGAATCGTCTGGAGCCGGATGCCTGGTATGGGTTTCTATCCCCGAAATTCAGGCAAAAGACGTCATTCGGATCGGAGTTCGTGCTAGCTGCGATCGATCGCATCGACACGCGCGCCGACGTCGCGCTGTTTTCGCCGGGCGCCAACGTGCTTGCTTATTTTCAGAATCCCTTCGAACAGGGTGAGTTACGGCATCCAGGACTACTAACTGCAAGTCAACGGTTTCTAAACAGCATCGGCTTCGACTGCAATTTGCAAATGCTCGTCACACATTCAAAAAACTCCGCCTTTTGTAACTACGTCATCGCGAAGCCGGAGTATTGGTCGCAGTGGCTCGATCTAGCGAACAGGTTTTTCGAATATACGGAAAACGGATCGGACCCGAATCTTCTTAAGCTTACGCCGCACGAAAATTCCACGACGCCGATGAAGGCGTTCGTGCAGGAGCGACTTGCTACGTTGATTCTTGTTCAGGGCGAGTTCAAGATATTTTCCCTTGAACCATCCCAGCAGCATGTTCACGATGATAGCGAAATCCGCCGATCACTCATCGCCTGCGATGTTTTGAAAGAACGATATTCATCGACTGGCGACGATGAGTTTCTTGCGCTGTACAGGAAGATTCGCAGCAAGATCGAACCCCAGTAAATGGCGGTGCCAGAAGTCACCCAAGACAGTTAAGTGCCCCAGAGAGGCCGGTCAATGCGTGTTACGCCCACTGAAATTCCGGACGTCAGGATTTTTGAACCCGAAGTGCTCCCGGACGAACGCGGATTCTTCACCGAGATTTTTCAGGCGAAGCGGTATGCGACGTGCGGTCTTCAAAATCCGTTTGTGCAGGACAATTTCTCGCGATCCAACAAGAGCGTCGTTCGTGGACTTCACATGCAGTTATCGCCACCTCAGGGAAAACTGGTGACAGTTCTGCGCGGGCGAATCTTTGATGTTGCCGTCGATTTGCGCCGGAATAGTCCGACATTCGCAAAGCATGTCGTCGTTGAGTTGAGTGACGATAACCTTCGTCAGATGTGGGTGCCGCGCGGATTCGCGCATGGATTTGCGGTGCTGTCGGAGACTGCGGATGTGTTCTACAAGTGCGACAACTTCTATAATCCGAACGATGAAATAGCAGTGCGATGGAACGACCCTCAAATTGGCATCGTTTGGCCGATTTCCAAGCCACACCTATCGCGCCGCGATTCTTCAGCAGTGATGCTCAAAGACATCGATATTCTTCCGCTTTACGGCGCGGTCTGATGCGAATTCTTCTCACGGGTGCGACCGGGCAGGTCGGTCTTGCTCTTTGTCGACGGATGTCATCAATTGGCACATTGATTGAAGCCGATCGCGGGTTGGTCGACTTCACGCGCCCCGAGGGAATAGAAAAAATCCTTTACTCCCTGTCGCCGGACCTCATCATCAATGCCGCCGCGTACACCGCGGTTGATCGTGCAGAACGTGAACCTGAACTAGCCCATCTTATCAATGCCGAGGCTCCGGCAAAGTTGGCTCAGTGGGCTGCACGTAACGACGCCTTGATTGTGCATTTTTCCTCGGACTATGTTTTCGACGGATCGGGAGATCAGCCGTGGTGCGAGAGCGATAAACCGTCGCCGCTGTCCGTTTATGGCCAGAGCAAGTTGGCAGGGGAACTGGCGATGCGCGACACAAACGCGCGATTCCTCATCGTCAGAACATCGTGGGTCTACTCAGCGAGCGGAAATAACTTTTTCAGCACGATCGTCCGACTGTCGGGCGAAGGAAGAGAGATGCGAGTCGTCAACGATCAATTCGGAGCGCCGACCTCTGCGGCATCGATTGCCGGCGCTTTGGCAAAGATCATATCTGGCGACAAGGCGTCGATCGCGTCCAGGTTTGTGGCGCTTGGCAGCATCGTCAACATCGCCAACACGGGGGTTACGACGTGGCACGGTTTTGCGGAAGCTATTGTCGGCGGCTTGAAACTTCGACGGCAGAGAGTTTTGACCGACAAAATCGCCGCCATTTCATCCGAAGAGTATGGTGCGCCAGCAAGACGGCCGAAAAATTCTAGGTTGGATCTTTCGCATTTTGAAAGGATCGTTGGTGCAGTTCCGCCGCACTGGAAGGATGCGCTCGGCGTTGAGCTCGATCGCATCTAAGCTGTGTATTCCGATTTCATCGCGCCCTGGAGCGCTAGCCCACTCTCGTCATCCCAAGCCCTGCGACAATCAGGAGTGCAGACGCCAGCCGCCATCGCGTGATCGGTTCCTTCAGCATGAAGATCGAAATGGCGGTAGCAACAAGAACGCTCGACTCGCGCAGCGCCGCAACCAGCGCAATCGGGGCCTGGGTTGTCGCCCATATTACGAGTCCGTATGCACCGAACGTCATGGCACCGCCGGCGAAACCGCGCTTCCAATACGGAGCAAGCATTCGAAAGGCGTCGCCACCGCGAACCGCCAGAAGGATTGGCAGCATCATCACTTCGTTCACGACGAATAGCCACGTCGCATATCCCACCGCATCGCCGTTGGTGCGGGCACCCAACCCGTCGGTCACGGTGTAGCTCGCAATGAAGAAGGACGTGCCGAGCGAGAATGCAATTGTTCTGGAATCCAGCTTTTCCAGATCGTGTCCGCCTCTCACCGACATAAGCGTAACGCCAAGAATGAGGATAAGTACGCCGGTCATCGCCATCGGCGTAAGGATCTCGCCGAATCCGAATGCCATCACGATCGCAGTGAGGAGCGGCGCGGCACCTCTGGCGATCGGGTACACTTGGCCGAGATCGCCGGCGCGATAAGCCTGGATCAGAAATAGCTTGTAGCCGGTATTGAAAGTGGCGGAGACGATCAGGTAGGGCCACGCCGCCGCAATAGGCACCTGCACGAAAGGGATCGCCGCGAGCGCAAGCAGGCCCGCAGAAAGCGAAATGAGATTGACCGATAGAAAGCGATCGAGGTCGGATTTGACGAGTGCATTCCATCCTGCGTGCATTGCGGCGGCGACGAGGACAGCCGCAAAGACAGTCAAGGTCATTCAGAGGACTCCAGCGGGGTAGCAGGGCCGACTTCGGCGAAATAATCTATTCATATGCTTGCCATAGATCGCCACGCGAGTTGATATGCTGTCTCGGCGAATGGGACGAGGTGGGGTGTTTCGATGACAAAAGCACAGCTTCCACTCGATTGCCAGAAATGCGGGCTTTTAGATGGACTATGTAAAATTTGGAAAGACAGGGCTCGAAGTCTCGAGACTCTGCGTAGGCTGTATGACGTTCGGTGTGCCGGAGCGGGGAACCCATCCCTGGACTCTTTCCGAAGATAAAAGCCGTCCGATCATCGAGAAGGCGATCGATCTCGGAATCAATTTCTTCGATACCGCGAATATTTATTCCGACGGCACTTCGGAAGAGATCGTCGGTCGCGCGCTGAAGGATTTTGCCAAGCGTGACGACATCGTGCTTGCGACGAAAGTTCACGGCCGGATGCGGCCTGGCCAAAACGGCGCGGGACTTTCGCGCAAGGCGATCCTCACCGAGATCGACAACAGCCTGCGGCGTCTTGGCACGGACTATGTCGATCTTTATCAGATCCATCGCTGGGATCCGACGGTTCCCATCGAAGAGACGATGGAAGCGCTACATGACGTCGTGAAGGCGGGGAAGGCGCGCTACATCGGCGGATCGAATATGTATGCGTGGCAATTCTCGAAGGCGCTTTACATGTCACGCTTGAACGGCTGGACCGAATTCGTCAGCATGCAGGATCATATCAACCTGATCAATCGCGAGGAAGAGCGCGAAATGCTACCCCTCTGTCGGGATCAGAAAATCGCAGTGATGCCATGGAGTCCCCTTGCGCGTGGCAGGCTCACGCGTGCGTGGGACGAGAAGAGCAGCCGGATCGAGACCGATGAATTCGGAAAGACGCTTTACAATGACTTTCCTGAATCCGACCGGCTCGTCACCGAGGCTATTGGCAAGGTTGCGGCAAATCGCAAGGTTCCGATGGCGCAGGTCGCGCTAGCTTGGGTATTACAGAAAGACGGCATCACGTCTCCGATTATCGGTACATCGAAGGTAGAGCATCTGACCGACGCTGTAGCGTCGCTATCGCTCAAGTTGACCGCAGACGAGATAAAGATGCTCGAGGCTCCCTACGTTCCGCACAAAGTCGCCGGCTTCTGGTAAGAGTGCTGGCCATTTGCCAATAAGTTTCAACCGTAAATTGCTGCAGCTTGAGCGGTGATAGATGCCTACAACGATTGAGCCATTGATCGACAACTCCGATGCCAATTCGCGATTCGGCATCGGCCAGCCCGTACGCCGGTTCGAGGATGTCCGTTTCGTTCGCGGAGCCGGGCACTACGCGGACGATGACGTCGATCCCAAGGCACTGCATGCCGTATTTCTGCGTTCGGTTCACGCGCACGCGGATATTCGCAGGATCGACATTGTCGCGGCGAAATCAATGCCGGGTGTTGTCGAAATTCTCACTGGCGTGGACTGGACCAAATCCGGGCTGAAGAGCGTTCCCGCTCGGCCCTCGATCAAGCAATTCGATGGATCGCCGATCGCAATTCCGAACCGTCCGGCCCTCGCGGCGGATCGCGTGATGCATGTCGGCGATTGCGTCGCGATGGTGATTGCGGACAGCGCGCAGCATGCCGCCGACGCCGCAGAAAGAATCGAGATCGATTATGCGGTTAAGCAGGCCGTGATCGACCTGCATCAGGCGGTGAAAGACACGTCGCCCCGTCTGTGGCCGGATGTTGCCCGCAACGTCTCCTTCAAATGGCGTGTCGGCGATATAGAGAAGACCGAAGCCGCTTTGAAAGCGTCCGCGCACGTCGTCACGCTCGATCTGGTCAACAATCGTCTGATTCCGAATTCGATGGAGCCGCGCGGCGTCATCGTCGATTACGACAAGGACAAGGATCGCATCGCGCTGTCAGGGTCGATCCAGAATCCGTTTGGTTATCGTGACCTGCTTTGCGATCTGTTCGGATGGCCGAAGGACAAATTGCATTGCCGCGCATCGGATGTCGGCGGCGGGTTCGGCTGCAAAAATCAGATTCAACCTGAGCACGTCATGCTGGTGTTTGCGTGCGACCGCCTCAAGCGTAAGATCAAATGGATCAACGATCGCAGCGGATCGTTCCTGTCGGACGCACACGCGCGCGACCTTGTGACAAAGGTCAGGCTTGGTCTCGATGCTTCGGGAAAATTCAAGGCGGTGGCCGTCGATACGCTGGCGAACCTCGGTGCGTACATGTCGACGAACGGCGCGCTGATCCCGACACTGCCGACAGCAGCAGTTCTCGGCGGCGCTTACGATCTGCCGGCAGTCGCGATGGAAGTGCAGGGCATTTTCACGAATACGGTGCCGATCGATGCCTATCGCGGCGCGGGCCGGCCGGAAGCGATCTATCTGCTTGAGCGCATCATCGATGTTGCCGCTGCACAACTTGGGATATCGCCGATCAAGATACGTCGGCAGAATCTGATCAAGCGCGCGCAGTTTCCCTACAAGACGGCGCTCGGCCAGCAGATTGATATCGGAAATTTCGATGCGGTATTCTCGAAGGCGCTCGATCTCGCGGACGAAAAGGGATTTGCCCAACGTGCCAAAGCTTCGCGCAAACAAAAAAAGTTGCGCGGCTTAGGTGTCGCTTATTATCTTGAGGCGACATTGGGCCCGCCAGCGGACAGCGCGCGCATTGCATTCGAGCCGGACGGGCGGGCGACGCTCTCCGTCGGGACGCAATCGAACGGGCAGGGCCATGAGACGACGATGGTGCAGATCGCTGCGTCTCAATTCGGCATCAGCCCCGACAAGTTCTCGTTTCGCCAGGCCGATACGGATGCAACGCCTATCGGTGGCGGACACGGCGGCTCGCGCTCGCTGCATCTCGGCGGCACTGCAACACTCTTGAGTGCAAGAAAGATCATCGAGCGCGGCAAAAAGATCGCATCGCATCTTCTCGAAGCAGGCGAGCGCGACATCGAGTTCAAGCGCGGCAAATACGCCGTTGCAGGCACGGATCGCGCAATCGCGTTCGAAGAAGTCGTGCGCGCGTCGTTCGATCCGATACGCATGCCTGCGGGTGAGCAATTCGGCCTCGACGAGACCACGAGCTACGAGCGGGAGGGATACAATTTTCCGAACGGCTGTCACGTCTGCGAAGTTGAAATCGACCAGGAGACAAGCGAGATCGAGATCGTGAACTATTCGGTCGTCGACGATTTCGGGCGTATCATTAATCCGATGATCGTGCGCGGGCAGGTGCTCGGCGGCATCGTGCAAGGCATCGGTCAGGCGCTCTATGAAGAGACGCGATACGATGACTCTGGACAATTGCTGACGGCGTCGTTCATGGACTACAGCCTGCCGCGTGCCGACGACATTTCGAAAATTAACATCGAACTCTACGAAGACGCGCCGACTCAAACCAATCCGCTCGGCGCTAAAGGTTGTGGCGAGGCAGGGGCGACCGGGTCCCCGCCTGCGGTCGTAAATGCCGTCGTCAACGCGCTCAAGGACTACGGCGTGACGCACCTCGACATGCCCCTGACCGTGGAGAAGATTTGGGCGATCCTGCAAAAATCTTCATAAGACAGAAGCCAAATGGGCTTGGGAGTAGGAATTTCTATCCGGTCCAGTCTCCCTAGAAGGAAGCCCTTTGTGCAGGCCTAAATAGACAATTCCCATGACCTTTTAGGTGCCCGATATTGGCTCTATGTTAAGCCGGTCCGATAGGAAGAACTGACGTGAAGCAAGCCAAGTACGAGCCGTTCGGTGAAGCCGTCAATGTGTCCGACAGGATGCAATCGCAGAGCCATACGTCCAAGTTGCTGACGCGAATCGGTGCCGCTGTTTTCTGGCTACTGGCGGGGACGATTGTCATCGCGCGCGGTGTCTATTTCGAGCCCGGAATTTTCGACGCGTTCGGTCGTGTGATCGCTTACGTGCAAAAGCTGGCGCAATTCTCTTAGCGCCGGCTGCACATTCTCTTCTCATTCAGTGAGACAGGATGCTTTTATTCGACTGGCCCATCCGAAAATACTCTTCCACGATTTCCCGTTTTGGCGCAGTAGATAATCTCCACCCGTGGGGATCGCTGTGCCGCGTAAGAAAAACGAAAAGAAATCCAGAAAATCCGGCAAAGACGGAAAGACATTCGGCTTCGGCTATGTGACAGGGCTGTTGCCCGGCATCGCGCTGTGCGTTGCCGTCACGCTGGTCTCGATTGCGATCCAGCATGCGGAAGAAAGCTATTTCGGCCATCCGTATATCGAAGCGCTTGTCATCGCGATTCTGCTCGGAATGCTGATCCGCTCGGCCTGGGTGCCTCCGGCACGGTTGCAGGCGGGAATCGCATTCAGCGCCAAGCAGCTTCTCGAAGTCGCGGTCATGATGCTTGGTGCATCGATCAGCTTTTCGGCGATTGCGGCTTCGGGCGTGATTTTAATTCTTGCGATTATCGGAACCGTCATTGTCACGCTCGCCGTGACGTTCGGGTTGAGCAAGACGCTCGGGCTTTCGACGAAGCTTTCGATTCTGGTCGCGAGCGGTAATTCAATCTGCGGCAACTCCGCCATCGCTGCAGTTGCGCCGGTCATCAACGCGAACGGCGACGATATTGCGTCGTCGATCTCGTTCACCGCCATCTTGGGCGTGCTGATGGTGCTTGGATTGCCGTTGCTCATTCCGTTGCTGCATTTGTCTGCCACGCAATATGGCGTTCTCGCAGGCCTCACCGTTTACGCGGTGCCGCAGGTGCTCGCCGCGACTGTCCCGGCCGGATTGATCAGCACGCAGATCGGAACACTGGTTAAGCTCGTCCGTGTTCTGATGCTTGGGCCGCTGGTAATAGGGATGTCACTGATTGCGCCGCGTCTTTCAGGGAATAGGAAATCCGGCAAGCAGGTGGTACTGAGTCCGGCTAAGCTTGTGCCATGGTTCATCATCGGGTTTCTGATTCTCGCGACGCTGCGCTCGTTTCAGGTCGTGCCGGATGCCGTCGTGGCTCCGATTACCAAAAGCGCCGCGGCACTGACCGTCGTATCGATGGCAGCACTCGGGCTCGGCGTGGACGTGCGCGTTCTGTCCAATGTGGGCGGACGCGTCACAGCGGCCGTCACGCTATCGCTGATGCTGCTGTTGGCAATGAGCATCGCACTTGTGATGGTCCTCAAGCCTTAGAGTTGCCTAGCGCGCTTCGCTCAATTCGCGGCTGATATATTGTGCGAGTTGCTCTGCGGCTTCGCTAAGGCCATGTGTGCGCCGCTGCATCACGAGTTCCACCGGGTGCAAGCTCGGCAGGCCTTCGCTTGCGTCGATGCTTCGCAAATTGGGACCGAGCGCGCAGTGAGGAAAAACCGAAACCGCAAGCCCGGCGAACACTGCAGCTTGCAAGCCGGCGATACTGTCGCAGACCGAGCGGATCGACCATTCGATCCCTGCAGCGCGCAACGCTTCTAACGCAAGATGGCGATACACGCTGCCTTGCGGAAGCACGGCCAAGGGCAACGGTTTCCGAAGTTCAGGACTCGAATTGTTGCCCGCAACCCAGACCAGCGGTTCGCGCCGGATCAGTTCGCCTTTGCGGAATTCTGGTTGGTTGGTCATTAGCGCGATATCGATTTCGCTTCGTTCCAATGCTGTATGAAGATGTACGCTTCGCGTGCATCGCAATTCGATTTCGATATTGGGATGGGCGCGCGAGAAATTCTCCAGCACCTCGGGAAGAATATACGATGCGTACAAATCGGGCGTGCCCAATTTGACGTGGCCTGAGATGTCATTGGTCGCCATGCGGCTGCGAGCTTCATCGTTCAGGCGCAATATCGCTCGTGCGAATTCAAGAAGGTTTTCGCCGTCGCGGGTGAGGGTGAGCTTGCGGCGGTTTTCGTCGAACAGCTTGCGACCGACGCTTTGTTCCAGGCGATAAATCTGATGCGTGATTGCAGGCTGGGTCCGGCCGACGGCGCGTCCTGCCGACGTCAGGCTGCCAGTGTCGACGATCGCAACGAATGTGCGGAGCAGTGCAATATCGAGATCGTGATTCAAGATAAACCTCGCGAATGACGGCGATGCATATTATCAATTTTGTTATGGTTGGCGCATCGTGCACCATAAGAAAAAACGACCAACCATGTCGTCGTTAAACGGCGACAAAGGCACACAAAAATCAGCTCGGGAGGTTGACGATGAAATCGAGGCAGAAACTCGCTGTTTTATTTGCAGCGGCGCTGTGCACTGCGGCATTCGGCACCAAGACAACTATGGCGGCAGGTTATCCTGAGCGCCCGATAGAATTGGTCGTTCCTTGGGGTCCGGGCGGTGGCGCCGATCAGCTGGCGCGTCTCGTTGCGAAATTGATGGAACCCATGCTCGGGCAGGGGATCCCCGTCGTCAATGTACCGGGCGGCACCGGCGCAACCGGCATGGCGAAATTGCTTGCCTCACCCGCCGACGGTTACTCGATGGCGATCTACATCGCCGACAGCCATGCGCTACTCGCTGGAAAAACGCCGCGCTGGACGATGGACGACATTACGCCGGTGGCAGTGATGATCAAAGGCCCGTCATTCCTGTTCGTGAAGGAAGACAGCCCTATCAAGAATTGGGCGGATTTCGAGAAAGAAGCGAAAGCCAATCCCGGCAAGCTGAAGGTCGCGACCCTCGGCTTCGGCAGCGTCGACGATTTCTCGCTTTCCGTGCTGGATCGCGGCGGTATTAAAATCGTGCAGGTTCCCTTCTCGAAGCCGAGCGAGCGTTATGTCTCCATTCTCGGTGGCCATGCCGACGCGCTTTACGAGCAGGCAGGCGACGTCGCGCAATTCCTCAACGGCAAGCAGATGCGTCCAATCCTTCTGTTCGGCGAGAAGCGTCTCGCTGCCTTTAAGGACATCCCGGCGTCTTTTGAGCTCGGCTACAAGGTCGCGCTGCCGCAGTTTCGTGCGATCGTCGTGCGCTCCGGCACGCCGCCGGACGTTCTCAAGAAGCTCTCGGATTCGCTTGCGAAGGTTTACGCTTCGCCGGAGTTCAAGAAGTTTCTTGAAGATCAATACGCCGATCCGAACAGCTTCGAGGATTCCACGAAAGCACCCGCTTACGTGAAGCAACAACTCGATGACATGAAAAAAACCATGGCGACGAACTAACCGGACATCGTCATGCAAAAATCCTTGCTTCACTCGATCGTGCCCTATCTTGCGGGCTTGGCGATTGCGGTCGCGCTCTATATTTACGCGAGCAAAATCGCTTATGACCCGCGTCCGGGCGCGCTCGGACCGGAAATCTGGCCGCAACTTGCGATTCTTCTGCTGGGCGCTTCGTGCCTGTTCGAGATCGTTCGCCGGCTTATCATCGGCAACCGGGACGCAACCGGATTTCTCGAAGCGTTCGAGCGGGAGGAGGAACCCGCACAAAAGGATCCCGTCTATCCGCACATGCTGATCGGCGGGATCGTTTTGATGGCGATCTACGCCGTCGCTGTCCCGTATCTCGGCTTTATCTTCGGCACGTTTCTGTTTCTCGCCGCCTTCATGTATGTCGGCGGCTTTCGGCGTCACGTAACGATCTGGCTCACGAGCATCCTCGTGACGGTGCTTTGCGGGATTCTGTTTCTTCGCATCGCCTACGTCTCCCTGCCGCGCGGAATTCCGCCGTTCGACATGGCGACCGATATCTTCTTTCATATCCCAAGCCTGTGGTGAGCTAAGATGGACATTCTCATTCAGCTGGGCCACGGCTTCGTTAACTGCCTGACGCCGATCAATCTGCTTCTTCTTACCGTAGGCATCGTGATCGGGCTTTTGATCGGCGTTCTGCCTGGCCTCACGCTGGTTATGGGCGTCGCGCTTGCGCTGCCGTTCACTTACAAAATGGATGTGACCGCCTCGATCATTTTGCTCGGCGCGATGTATGTGTCGGGCACATATGGCGGCGCTTTTACCGCGATTCTATTCAGGATACCCGGCGAGCCGATCGACGTTCCCATGTTGTGGGACGGGTACACGATGGGCCGCAAGGGCCAACCGGCGAAGGCGCTCGGCTGGACGCTTGTATCCGCGCTCGGCGGCGGCTTGCTCTCCGCCATCGTCATGGTCGCGCTCACCGAACCGCTCGCGAAATTCGCGCTGCGATTTTCTTCCCCCGAGTATTTCGTGATCGTGATGTTCGGACTCCTGAGCGTCGTCGCGATCGGCAAAGGCTCGCTCGCCAATGCTTTCATCAGTATGAGCGTCGGCATTCTGATTGCAACGGTGGGCGTCGATCCGATCTACGGGGCAGAACGCTTTACATTCGGCTCGCCCATCCTTGCCGACGGTATCGAATTTCTGGTGGTGATGGTCGGCGCGTATGGCGTCGGCGAAGTTCTGACACGTCTGGAAACGGGATTTTCTACGCAGCCCATTCAAAAGATCAAAAATGCCCGCACCGAATTGCCGACTTGGAAAGAGTTCAAGGAAGTCAAAGGCATGTTCTTTCGCGCGTCTGTGGTCGGGGATCTAATCGGCCTGCTGCCGGGTGCGGGTGCAACGATCGCGTCGTTTGTCAGCTACGGCATCGAAGCGAAATTCGGAAAACGCAAAAACGAGATGGGCACCGGCATCGCCGAAGGCATCATCGCGCCGCAAGCGGCCGCGACGGCATCGGTCGGTGGCGCACTCGTCCATTTGCTTGCGCTCGGCATTCCCGGAAGCTGCGCGACCGCCGTGATCCTCGGTGCCTTTATGCTGCACGGGATTCAGCCCGGGCCGCAGGTGCTCGTGAACTCAGCACCTATGGTTTACACGATTTTCGCCTCGATCTTCCTCGGGATTTTTCTGATGTGCGCGATCGGATATCTCGCCATCCGTCCACTCATCAAAATTCTCGATTTTCCCGAAGCGGTGGTCTCGGCCTATGTACTGATCCTCTGTTTCATCGGCGCACTTTCGATCCGCAACAATGTCACGGACCTTTGGCTTATCATCGCCTTCGGCGTCATTGGCTATGGTTTCGAGCGGCTCAAATTCCCGGTCGCGCCGCTTGTCCTTGGCGTCATTCTTGGGCCGATCGCTGAGGATTCATTCATGAATACGATGATTAGTTTTGGCAACGACTGGACCGTCTTTTTCACGCGTCCGATTTCCGGGACGATTGTGGCGTTTACGACGATTGTGTTGTTGCTTCCCTTTATCCAGAAACTGCGCGCCCGCTTTGCCGCGGCTCCGCGTGCGACCGGCTGAATAAAACTCAAGGAGTGATCGATGAACGTAGTTGCAGAAATCAGAAATGCGGACGCCGACGCGCAGGCGATCGCGTCCGGATTGATGCGTAAAGCGCGTGTGGCGCTCCAAAGTTTCGAGAACGCCGATCAGGCACGCGTTGATGAAGCGGTGCGTGCCATTGCCTGGTCTCTCTATAAGCCTGAGCACGCCAAGGAGCTTGCCGAACTTGCCGTCGCCGACACCGGCCTCGGCAATGTGCCCGACAAGATTATCAAGAAGCAACGAAAGACCTTCGGTACACTTCGCGATTTGTTGCGCGTTAAATCGGTCGGCGAGATCGAGCGCGACGACAAACGCGGCATCGTGAAGTTCGCCAAGCCAATGGGCGTTGTCGGCGCGGTGACGCCGTCGACCAATCCCGGTGCCACGCCCGTTAATAAGACGATGATGGCCATCAAAGGCCGCAACGCGGTGATCATCGCGCCGTCGCCGCTCGGCTATCGGACAACCGCGCTTGCTGTGAAATACATGCGCGATTCCCTTGAGGCTATCGGCCTGCCGGCGGACCTTGTACAGATTTTGCCGAACCCTGTGACGAAGGACACCACGCAGGCCTTGATGGAGGCCGTCGATCTGATCGTCGTCACCGGCTCCCAGGACAATGTACGTCGCGCCTATCGCAGCGGCACCCCGGCCATTGGCGTCGGTGCGGGCAATGTCCCCGTCATCATCGATGAGACCGCCAATCTTGACGACGCAGCGCGTAAGATTTGCGCGTCCAAGACGTTCGATAATGCAACCTCATGTTCCTCGGAAAACGCGGTCGTCATTGTCGACGCGGTTTACGATCAGGCTATCGAAGCGCTGAAGCGCGCGGGCGGCTATCTCGTCAACGCCGCGCAGAAAGAAAAACTGCAAGGCGAACTCTGGCAAAAGGGCAATCTCAATCGGAATCTGATTGCGCGAGACATGCCGATTCTCGCAGAGGCTTTCGGCCTGCCGGAAGAAGCCAAGAAAGCGAAATTCATTCTCGTGGAGGATCAGGGCATCGGCAAGGCGCATCCGCTGTCGGGCGAAAAACTCGCTCTCGTGCTGACGGTCTATAGGGCGAAGGATTTCGAGGCTGCCACCGGAACGGTGCGCAAGATTCTCGACTATCAGGGCAAGGGCCATTCGATGGGCTTGCACACGACGGATTTCACGCGTGCCCGCAAGCTCGCCGAAGATCTTCCCGTCGTTCGCGTGCTTATCAATTTCGCGCATACCTTCGGCAACGGCGGCGGGTTCGACAGCGGCCTAGAATTCACGCTGACGATGGGCTGCGGCTCATGGCAAAAGAACAGCATCTCGGAGAACTTGAATTACAAGCATTTCCTGAACATCACGTATCTCGTCGTGCCGATTCCCGAAGACAAGCCTTCGGAAGAAGAATTGTTCGGTCCGCACTGGAAACGTTACGGTCGATAGGTCGCATCCATGAATTTCGAAGAGTATGCCGCCAAGCGGGACGTACTTGGGCCGGCGGGCATTCCCGTTCCCAAAGGCATCGTCTGCGAATCGCCGCAGGACGTGAGCGCCGCCGTCGCGAAAATCGGGCCGAGCGTCATCAAGGCTCAGGTGCCGAGCGGAAAGCGCGGTAAATCGGGCGGAATCAAATTCGCGACGACGCCAGAGCAGGGCGCCACGGAGTCCGCCAAGATTTTCGGTATGTCGATCGCCGGTTACGAAGTGAAGCAGGTTCTCGTCGAACAGCAATGCGAGATTGCGCGAGAACTCTATGTGGCGGTGTTGGTGGACGTCGCGAGCCGCAGCCCGGTCGTGCTGTTTTCGACCGAAGGCGGCATGGACATCGAGGAAGTTGCCGAGAAGAATCCGAAAGCCGTTCGCCGTCATGTCGTCGACGTGAAGCACGGCTTCGGAATACTGGAAGCGCAGGCGTTGCTGGAGGGTCTCGATTTAGGCCCTGCGGCAGACAAGGTTGCCGATCTACTGGCACAGCTGTATGCGATCTTCGATTCAAAAGACGCGGAACTAGTCGAAATCAATCCGCTTGCTCTTCTGAAGGACGGCAACGTTGTCGCCCTCGACTGCAAATTTGTGCTCGACGATTCATCTGCTTCGCGTCAGGGCGAACTCGCGGCTGCGGCGTCGCCTCCAAAGATGACGGCGCTCGAAAGCAAGGGCGCGGATGCTGGCCTCAAATTCATTCAGCTCGACGGCAATGTCGGCGTGCTGGCGAACGGCGCAGGCCTTACCATGACGACGATGGATGTGATCGACCATTTCGGCGGACACCCGGCGAATTTTCTAGAAATCGGCGGCGAGGCCTACATTAAATCGGAAATAGCATTGGATCTCGTGCTGTCGAATCCCGGCGTAAAAAGCCTTGTCATCAATTTCTGCGGCGCATTCGCGCGCACCGACGTGATGGCCGATGGTGTCGTAAAAGCATGGAAGAAATTGAAACCGAAAGTGCCGGTATTCTTCACGATCCACGGCACTGGCTCAGATGAAGCCGTCGCGCTTGTCCGCAAAGAGCTCGGCTTCGAGCCCTATGATCTGATGGAAGATGCCGTGAAGGCGGCAGTCGAGGCAGCACGATGATTTACCGCCGTAACCAGAAGGTACTCGTTCAGGGCATCACGGGAAAGCAGGGTTCATTCTGGACTGAACGCATGATTGAGATGGGTACGCAAGTCATCGGGGGCGTGAATCCGAAGCGCGCGGGCGAAACCTTTCTCGATCGACCGGTTTTTAGTTCTGCGGTCGAGGCGGCGAAGAAAACGCAATGCGACGTGTCGGTGATCTTCATTCCGCCCACGATGGCGAAGGACGCCATCATCGACGCCATCGATGCAGGGGTGAAGACCATCGTCGCTCTGACCGAGCATATTCCCGGTCACGACGTGCTTGAGATTTTCGCTCACGCCAAGAATTCCGGCAGCCGCATCATCGGCCCGAATACGGCAGGCATTGTCACGCCGGGCGAGGGCTTTGTCGGCATCATGCCGGGTCACAATCCCAATGTGTTTCAGTCGGGTTCGGTCGGCGTGATTTCGCGCAGCGGCATCTTGGGTACGCTGATGTGCCTGAATCTGACTCGTGCAGGTCTGGGACAATCGGCTTTCCTTGGCATCGGCGGCGATCCGATCATCGGCACGACCAGCCTCGACGCACTCAAGGCACTCGACGAAGACAAAGATACGACGTCTGTCGTTCTAGTCGGCGAGATCGGTGGTTCAATGGAAGAAGAAGCCGCCGAATACGCGCGCTCGATGAAAAAGCCCGTCGTGTCGTTCATCGCGGGCCGGTCGTCGCCACCTGACAAGAAGATGGGCCATGCCGGCGCAATCGTCAGCGGCGGTCGCGGTGGCTATGCATCGAAGCGTAAGGCACTGGAGAGTGCAGGCGTGCGGGTTGCGGATACGCCTGCGGAAATCGTCACGTTTCTTTCCGGCTCCGGCGTAAGCGTCAAGGCGAAGTCCGCTAGCCGCTAAAGCGCGCGCGACATTCAAGCCGCGTGTGCGGAGCCTTTTGCTGCCGAAGCGATGAACGTCTGCGACAACTTCTCCGCAGCTTCCTTCAATGCCGGTGCGAGCGAGATGGCGCGCGACAGCGGCAAACGGCCTTTCGGTCCGTGAACCGCAACGGTAGCGCAGATTTTTCCTCGTGAATCGAAAACCGGAACGGCGGCCGCCGTCATGCCGTCGATGAATTCCTCGTTGTCGACGCCGACTTGCGTTTTCTTGATTTTCGCCAGCTCGGTATTCAGCTTCGCAGGGTCGACGATGGTTCGCGGCGTGTAGCGAACCAGCGGCTGCGAATTAACCACCGCTTCGCGCAGCGATGGCGGCGCGAGGCTAAGAAAAAGTTTGCCGCTTGCTGTGCAATGCAGCGGTACGCGCGATCCGACGCTCAGGCGAATCTGCAACGGCCAGTCGGATTCGACGCGGTCGAGATAGACAAGCTCCGACCGGTCGAGAACGGTAATGTTGCAGGTCTCGCGTATCTCCTGCACCAGTGATGTCAGGATCGCGCGGCGCGGACCTTGCGCGAGCGAGTTGCGCATCACGTCCACCGCAAGCGCCGTAAGGCGATGGCCGACCTGATAGTGACGGCCATCGGGCGTGCGCTGCGCAAATCCGAGTGCTTCGAGCAAGGATACAAAGCGGTGCGTGGTCGCCTTCGGCAATTCTAGCCGTGCGACGAGCTCGTTGAGCGTCGGCGGCTGCTCGGCGCTCGCGATGATCTCGAGAAGCTTCAACGCTCGCTCGGATACCGCCGGCGTTTTTTGTGTCGGCATCGTTTGTCCTCATTGATCTTGCGAGATGCAGCTTGACAAACTTTTGCGCAAACCTCAACCTTTAAGACAAAATGTCTCATTAAATGAGACATCCTGGGGGGCGAATGGATTTCGATTACGTCATCGTCGGCGCCGGTTCGTCCGGCTGTGTCCTTGCGAACCGCTTGAGCGCGGACGGGCGCCACAACGTGCTGCTGCTCGAAGCAGGGCCGCGCGACAACTACCTCTGGATTCACATCCCGATCGGTTACGGGAAGACCATGTTTCACAAGGCCTACAACTGGGGCTTCCACACGGAGCCCGAGGCCGGAATGCATGGACGTGAAATCTACTGGCCGCGCGGGCGCGGTCTCGGCGGATCGAGTTCGATCAACGGATTGATTTTCGTTCGCGGCCAGCGCGAGGACTACGATCACTGGGCGCAGCTCGGAAACGCCGGTTGGGACTGGAACAGCGTTCTTCCCTATTTCATCAAGTCCGAACACAACACGCGCGGCTCGAGCGCGACGCATGGCGGTAACGGCCCGCTCTGGTCGTCCGACATTCGCGAGAAGCACGAATTGATGGAAGCCATCATTCGCGGCGCGGAAGAGCTCGGCGTTCCGCACAACGACGATTTCAACAGCGGCGACCAGGAAGGTGTCGGCTATTATCAGCTTTTCACCAAGAACGGGTGGCGCAACAGCTCGGCTGTGGCCTATCTCAATCCGGCGAAGTCGCGTCCCAATTTGAAAATCGAGACCGGCGCGCAGGCAACGGGTCTTATCATGGACGGACGTCGTGCTGTTGGCGTTCGCTATCGGCAGCACGGCAAGGACGTCGAAGTTCGCGTGGCTCGCGAGGTCATTCTGTCAGCTGGCGCGCTGCAATCACCGCAGCTTCTTCAGTTGTCCGGCATCGGTCCTGCGGATTTGCTGAAGCGTAACGGGATTAACGTGGTTCACGAGTTGCCGGGCGTCGGCCAGAATCTGCAGGATCATCTGCAATTTCGTCTGATGTTCCGTGTCGCAAAGCCGATCACGACCAACGACGATCTGCGCACGCTCGCCGGGCAGGCGCGCGTTGGTTTGAAGTGGCTGATGACGGGCAACGGCCCGCTCGGTATCGGAATCAATCAGGGTGGATTGTTCACGCGGATTCTTCCCGGCTCGAAGAGCCCAGATATTCAATTTCACTTCGCAACCCTCTCTGCGGATCAGGCAGGGGGCAAGCCGCACGAGTGGTCCGGCTGCACCTTCTCCGTATGTCAGTTGCGGCCTGAATCGCGCGGCACCGTTGAAATCAAATCGCGCGATCCTATGCAGCCGCCGGCCATGCGACCGAACTATCTCAGTGCGGAAACGGACCGCTACTGTGCTGTTGAATCCATCAAATATGCGCGAAAGCTCGCTTCGACGTCAGCGCTGAAGCCGTATCTGACCGGCGAATACAAACCTGGCGCGAACGTTCGTGCCGACGCGGAAATTCTGGAATATGCGCGCGAGAACGGGGCGACGATCTTCCACCCGACTTGCACCTGCAAGATGGGTTCGGATCCGATGGCAGTGACAGACGCACGGCTTCGTGTTCACGGCATCGGCGGTCTGCGAATTGTCGATTGTTCGATCATGCCGACATTGGTCTCAGGCAACACGCATGCGCCGGCCGTGATGATCGCGGAGAAGGCATCGGATCTGATTTTGGGCGACGCAAAAAAAGATTCAGTCGCGGCATAACGAACTAGAAACGGAATCTAAAACGGGGAGCTAAACATGGCTGATGATAAGGGACTACTGAAACGCGTCGTGTACGCGTCGCTGATCGGGGCCACGGTCGAGTGGTACGACTTCTTTCTCTACGGCGTGGTCGCCGGTATCGTGTTCAATAAATTGTATTTCCCGGCGGCCGATCCTGTCGTCGGCACCTTGCTTGCCTACACCACGTTTGCCGTCGGCTTCGTGGCGCGTCCGCTTGGCGGCGTGATCTTCGGACACTTCGGCGACCGTATCGGCCGAAAGAGCATGCTCATTCTGACGCTGATGATCATGGGTGTCGCGACCTTTTTGATCGGTCTCGTCCCAACCTATGAACAGATCGGCATTTGGGCGCCGGTCATCCTTCTCGTTCTCCGCGTGCTGCAGGGCATCGGCCTTGGCGGCGAATGGGGCGGAGCGGTGCTGATGACCTATGAATATGCCAAGCCGGAAAATCGCGGTCTCTACGCGAGCTTCCCGCAAATCGGTCTGTCGATCGGATTGTGTCTCGCTTCGGGTATCGTGGCACTGCTGTCTTATTCGCTCACCGACGCGCAGTTCCTGGCGTGGGGCTGGCGTGTGGCTTTCATTCTAAGCTTCGTGCTCGTTATCGTCGGTCTCTACATCCGCCTGAACATCATGGAGACGCCGGAATTCTCCAGGATCAAGTCGAAGGGCGCCGAGGTAAAGGTGCCGTTCGCAGCGATGCTCAAGGATTATCCGAAGGAAGTGCTCGCCGGTATGGGCGCTCGCTACATCGACGGCGTGTTCTTCAACATCTTTGGCGTCTATTCGATTGCGTTCCTCACGACGCAGTTGAAAATTCCACGCACCGAAGCACTTCTTGGCGTTTGCGCAGCTGCGCTCATCATGTGTCTATTCATTCCGTTCTTCGGTAATGTTTCGGACAAGATCGGCCGCACCAAGACCTACGCATGGGGCTCGCTGATCACTGGCCTGTCGGCAATTCCGGCATTCTATATCTGGATTTCGATGCCAGGCTCGCCACTGCTGGTCTGGGCTGCGCTGATTATTCCGTTCGGAATTCTCTACGCTTCGATCTACGGACCAGAAGCTGCGCTGTTCTGCGATCTCTTCAAGCCGGAAGTCCGCTACACGGGAATCTCGTTCGTGTATCAGTTCTCCGGAATCTTCGCGAGCGGCCTGACACCGATCATCGCAACCGCACTGGTGCAGGCTTACGCACCGAACGGCGGCTGGGCGGTCGCGGGTTACTGCGTCTTCGCAGGCGTGGTCAGCGCGCTGTCGGCGATGTGGATCAAGCGGCTTGAAATCGCAAGGACCGGCAAGGCGAACTGATCGCCTCGCAAAGACTTAAGAACACAATTGAGCCAGCGCGCACGAAGCAATTCGTGCGCGCTGCGAGTCTGAGCGACTGGTAAGAATGATCGGCACGCGCGCGCCGAGGATCACTCCGGCGCATTCGCCACCAGCCAGATACACCAGCGACTTGTAGAGGATGTTGCCGACGTCGAGACTCGGCACCATCAGTATGTCGGGATCGCCAGCCACCGGCGAAGAAATACTCTTTGTCGCGGCGGATGCTTTTGAAATTGCGTTATCGAATCCGAACGGCCCGTCGATTGTGGCCATTGCAAAGGCATTGAGCTTGGCGCGCTTCACCAGTTCGCCGGCATCGACGCTGGACGCGATATGAGGGTTGACATACTCCACCGCGGACAAAAGCCCAATCTTTGGATTAGCGACGTCAATCTTGTGCGCGAAGGCAATGATGTTTTCGAGAATCGTGACCTTATCGTCGAGCGTTGGCGCGATGTTGACGACAGCATCCGTCAGCATCAATGGCTTGTGATAGGCGGGAAGATCGAACCAGAACACGTGACTCATGCGCCGCGCCTGACGCAGATTGCCCTCGCGTGAAACGACCGCGCCCAACAGTTCGTCCGTATGTTGCGAGCCTTTCATGAGGGCGCCGACTTCGCCCGCGCTCGCCAGCGCTACGGCTTTTCGCGACGCGAGAACAGGATCGTCATCGGTCTCGACAATTCTGATCCCGTTGAGGCTCGCCTTCAAGGTCGTAGCGCAGTTTTCGATTTTCGCGCGCGGCCCGATGAGAATCGGCTTGATCACGCCTTTGTCACGAGCGGACAGAGCTGCGCCAAGCGAATCCGTCGAACACGGATAGGCGACCGCAACAGCCAGCTCTCCTTTTCCTCGCGCACGCTGCTCCATCGCGTCGAGACGGGGAAATGAATATTTCGGGGTATTTTCCATTTCAACCTTGTTATTCTGCAAGCGTCGCGGCGACTTCCAGCGCCGCGCTCTGAACGATTGAAAGTTTGGTGAGAAGATCTCGGTGTGTCATGCGTGTCACCGGCGCCTGAATAGCCAGCGCGGCGACGCAGACATTGGAGCGGCCCTTGCGCTGCATCACGGGGACGGCAAGACACGCCAGCCCGCGCATGAATTCTTCGCGGTCGAGCGCGTAGCCGTCGCGCCGGATGTCACCAAGTTCCTTGAGAAGTTCCTTTTTGCCGCCGAGCGTGTTCTCGGTCAGCTTCTCGAATGTCGAAGCCTCGATGATGAGATCGCGTTTGCTCGGCGGCATCAGTGCGAGGAACAGTTTTCCGCTTGCAGAGCAATAGGCGGGAACGCGCGATCCCGGCTGAAAGGTGATGCGCAGCGGCCAGCTCGATTCGACACGATCCAGATATGAAATCTCCGTGCCGTCGAGCACGGTGAGATTGCACGCTTCGCCGACGGTGGCAGCGACGCGCTGTAAAATTTCGTGCCGCACTTTTCCAGTGACGCTATTGGTGAGGATCGCAAAAGCGATCTGGGACGCGCGGGGAGCCAGTTCAAAATGGCGTCCGCCGGGGGTGCGCTGAACAAGACCCGCCGTCTCAAGCGCGCCGAGCCAGCGATGAACCGTGGGTTTTGGAACGTTCACCAGCGACGACAGTTCAGCCAGCGTCGCGGGATGCTGCAGACCCGCAATCGCTTCCACAATTCCGAACGGCTTCATCCCACCAGCAAGGTCGTTCATAGCATTCAAAATACACTAATATTCCGAAAAATGAAACAAAAAATGATAAAAAACGAAAAATTTGTTGCTTCTGGCGGGTGGGCATGTAATTTCCGGCCAGAATTTCAGCCTCGTAATTAAAGGGTATCGGTCATGAAGATGACGACGGAAGAAGCCTTCGTAAAAGTCCTGCAGATGCACGGCATCGAGCATGCCTTCGGAATCATCGGATCGGCGTTCATGCCGATCTCGGATTTGTTTCCGCAAGCGGGCATCACCTTCTGGGACGTCGCGCACGAAACCAATGGCGGACTGATCTGCGACGGCTACACGCGTTCGACCGGCAAGATGGCGATGGCGATTGCGCAGAACGGCCCCGGCATCACCGGCTTCGTCACGCCGATCAAGACCGCATATTGGAATCACACGCCGATGCTCTTGGTGACGCCTCAGGCGGCGAACAAGACCATCGGGCAGGGCGGCTTCCAGGAAGTCGAGCAGATGGCGCTGTTCCGCGATATGGTCTGCTATCAGGAAGAAGTGCGCGATCCGTCGCGCGTGCCGGAAGTTCTCAACCGCGTCCTCCTGAAGGCGAAGCGTCTGTCGGCACCTGCGCAGCTCAACATCCCGCGCGATTTCTGGACGCAGGTGATAGACGTCAATCTGCCGGCCATCGTCGAGTTTGAGCGTCCCGCCGGCGGTGAGCACGCGATTGCGGAAGCGGCCAAGCTACTGTCCGAAGCGAAGTTTCCCGTCATTCTCTCCGGCGCAGGCGTCGTTCTCGCAAACGGCATCAAGGTGTGCGCGGCTCTCGCCGAGAAGCTCGATGCGCCGGTCTGCAACAACTATCAGCACAACGACTCTTTCCCCGGCAATCACCGTCTCGCCGTCGGCCCGCTCGGCTACAACGGCTCGAAGGCGGCGATGGAATTGGTTGCGAAGGCCGACGTCGTGCTCGCACTCGGCACGCGCCTCAATCCGTTCTCGACGCTGCCGGGTTATGGCATCGACTATTGGCCGAAAACCGCGAAGATCATTCAGGTCGACATCAATCCGGATCGCATCGGTCTGACGAAGCCAGTCACCGTCGGCATCTGCGGTGACGCGAAGCTCGTTGCAGAAGCAATCCTCGCAAAGCTCGCGCCGAGCGCCGGCAACGCTGGTCGCGACGACCGCAAGGCGTTGATCCACTCTACCAAGTCGAAGTGGTTGCAGACTTTGTCGAGCATGGATCACGAGGATGACGATCCGGGCACGAACTGGAACGAGGAAGCGCGCAAGCGCGACAAGGACCGCATGTCGCCGCGTCAGGCGTGGCGCGCCATTCAGGCGGGCTTGCCGCGCGACGCGATTATATCCAGCGACATCGGCAACAACTGCGCCATCGGCAACGCCTATCCGACGTTCGATGAAGGTCGCAAGTACCTCGCGCCGGGCCTTTTCGGCCCGTGCGGTTACGGCTTCCCGTCGATCATCGGCGCGAAGATAGGCAATCCCGACACGCCTTGTGTCGGCTTCGCCGGCGACGGTGCGTTCGGCATTTCCATGAACGAAATGAGCTCGGTCGGCCGCAAGGAATGGCCGGGCATCACAATGGTCGTATTCCGTAACTATCAGTGGGGCGCGGAAAAGCGAAACTCGATTCTCTGGTACGACAACAATTTTGTGGGCACTGAACTCGATCCGCATCTGAGCTACGCGAAGGTCGCCGAAGGCTGCGGACTCAAGGGCGTTACTGTGAAGACGCAGCAGGAATTGACCGATGCGCTACGCGAATCCTGCGAAGCGCAGAAAAAGGGCACCACGACGTTCATCGAAGTGCTGCTTAATCAGGAACTCGGTGAGCCATTCCGCCGTGACGCGATGAAAAAGCCTGTGAAGGTCGCGGGTATCGATCGCGCCGACATGCGGCCCCAGAAAGTCGGCTGATCAACCAAGTAGAAAATCGTTTAGTCAACTTAAGGGCGCCGGCATTGCATTGATGCCGGCGCTCTTTTTTTGTGGACCGACGCCCGGATTGTCCTGTTCAATTCAGGCGTGGACTTGAAGAGGAGGGCTGTCATGTCCGGTCATATCGATCCGACCAAAGAGGTATTCGCCGCATTTCGCAACAACGACCGGCCCGGTCCGATCCAGATGCTCAATCTCGTCCGCCTCCATGCCAGGGCAAAATATCCTGACGGCCGCGATGTTTCGGGTGCGGAGGCTTACCAAAGTTACGGACGCGAAAGCGCCCCGGTATTTCAGCGGCTCGGCGGCAAGATCGTCTGGCAGGGCAAGTTCGAGTTGATGCTGATCGGTCCTGCGCAGGAGCGGTGGGATCATTGCTTTATCGCAGAGTATCCGTCGGTCGAAGCGTTTGTCGAAATGATCCGTGATCCCGTTTACCGCGAAGCTGTCAAGCATCGTCAGGCAGCTGTCGAAGATTCGCGGTTGATTCGCACTGCGCCGATGAAAATCGGAATGATGTTTGGCGAGATTCCGAAGTAATTGCCTTCAAGCCTATCAAGCGGCTCGCGCTCCACGTTTACACCAGCGCGTGGCAATGCGATGTATCTTGCCGTGCAGCGATGACGGGAAGCAATTTGACGAAAATCTATGACCTTGCGATCATTGGTGGCGGAATTAACGGCTGCGGTATCGCCCGCGATGCTGCGGGCCGGGGAAATTCTGTATTCCTATGCGAAATGAACGATTTGGCGAGCGGGACATCGTCATGGTCGACGAAACTTATTCATGGCGGCCTTCGCTATCTTGAATACTACGATTTCCGTCTTGTGCGCGAGGCCCTGATCGAGCGCGAGCTCCTCTGGAAGATAGCGCCGCATATCATTCGTCCGATACGCTTTGTGCTTCCTCACCACGCAGGCTTGCGTCCGGCGTGGCTGCTGCGTCTTGGTCTGTTCATCTACGATCATCTTGGCGGACGCCATCTGCTGCCAGCTGCGCGGTCGGTCGATCTTCGCCACGACGAGACCGGGCGGTCGCTTGTGCCAGGAAAATATACGAAGGGATTTGAATATTCAGACTGCTCCGTCGACGATGCGCGTCTCGTTGCGTTGAACGCGCGCGACGCCGGGGATCGGGGCGCCGTGATACGCACGCGGATGAAAGCGATCAGCGCGAAGCCGCATAGCGGTTCCTGGCAGATCACACTCGAAGATTCGAGATCGGGCGAGCGGAGCACTATTTCGGCGCGTGCGCTCGTCAACGCTGGCGGACCATGGGTCGAGGACGTGCTGACGCGCCGCGCCGGTATCAGCGCCAAGGCAAAGGTTCGACTCGTTCAAGGTTCCCATATTGTCGTGCCACGTCTCTACGAGCACGACCGCGCGTACACCTTCCAGAACGCTGACGGACGCGTTGTCTTCGTGATTCCCTACCAAGATGACTTCATGCTCATCGGCACGACCGACCGCGATTACGACGGCGATCCCGCGAAGGTGAAGCCGTCGAATGAGGAGATCGCCTATCTGTGCGACTCGGTGAACGATTACTTCGCAAAGCCCATCGGTCCCGAAGATGTCGTGTGGGCGTATGCAGGCGTGCGCCCACTTTATGACGATGGCGCAAGCGAGGCGAAGGCGGCGACGCGGGACTATGTTTTAGAATTCGACACGCCTGATGGTCTGCCGTTGCTGTCGGTCTTCGGCGGGAAAATAACGACCTACCGTCGCCTCGCAGAGGAAGCGCTTGAAAAGCTGTCGCCGTATCTCAACGGCGAGAATGCTTCCGAAGGCTGGACCGCGCAGGCACCGTTGCCGGGTGGCGATTTCGATGTCCTTGCAATCCCGGCGTTGGCCGATGAATTAAATCGCAAGTACCCGTTTTTAACGAAACTGTTGGCGCTTCGTCTCACGCACGCATACGGAACGAAAGCGAACGACGTCGTCGGAGACGCGTCCTCTGTCGCCGATCTCGGGCGGCACTTCGGCGCTACGCTTTCTGAACGTGAGGTCCGGTATCTGATGGTGCGGGAGTTTGCATTGACCGCCGAAGATATTGTCTGGCGTCGATCTAAACTCGGGCTACGGATGACAAAGCACGAAATCGCGTCGCTCGATGAGTGGATCGCGGGACAGAAACATATATCCTGACGGACTGCGATGTCGGCGGCGCTGCGTGCAATCTCAGCGGATTCGCGATGACACGGGATCGCGACTACGAACGACCGTCACCGTAGATGGCGCTCGCGATGCGACGACGGCGGAAACGCTGCCCAACATTTTGCGCGATGTTGAATTGGCGCGCGCGCCCATGACGATATGATCGACATGGTTTGAATCGGCGAAGTCAAGCAGGGCTTGTGCAGGGTCGATCGCTTCAAGAACGTGATAAGTCATTTTATCCTCGGGCAGGTTCAAGGACCTGGCCCAGCCTTTGAGGCGTGCCAAGCGGTCGACGTGCTTGTTGTTGCCGCTTTCGTCCAGAGTGCGGTCGATCGCAACGCGGTTGAGCTTTAAGACATTGACGCAAGCCACACGCGCGTCCGGAATGGCGACCAGCGTCTGAAGTACTTGCCGTTGAAGCGCTTCGGACAGTTCATTTGTGCTATCGCCCAGATCGATCGCGACCATGATGATGGGTGCCGCCGCGATTTGCGTGATCACCGAACTCTGCCTTAGCAGCTCAATGTTGTTCTGATCGAATTTTTTCTTCAAAGTGCTCCAGAACGAAGCGGGCTTTGTCTTGGCAGCTCGCGCTGTCAGCTTCACCTGACTCTGATTGATGAGATCGAATCCGACTTGCGCGGCCGTCGGATAGCGCTCGGCCGGATTGACTTCCAGACAGTGCAATACGATTTCCTGCAATTCCGGCGGGTAGTCCGGTCGAATGGCCCGTGGTGGCGTGGGCTCTTTCCACAATCGCCGCTTCATTCCCTTGAGCGTTTGCGATTCTCCGAAGGGACGTTTCCCCGTCGACAGAAAGTAGATCAAAACGCCCAGCGCAAAGATATCGCTGCGCGGATCGCGGCGAATGCCGAGTATCTGTTCCGGTGCCATATACGGCGCGGTCCCGTAGGGCACGCGAAATTCCTCGTCCATAAGGTCGGGAAGCCGGTTGTGATGGGCAAGGCCGAAATCGATCAGAACGATTTCGCCGCTCGGCCGAGACAAGATGTTGGACGGCTTGATATCGAGATGGATGACGTGCTGACGGTGGATATCGTCGATCGCCGTTGCCACGCGGGCGGCAATATAGACCGTCTCTTCGTAGCTCCGAGGCAAATGGTCAAGAAGGGGCATTAGGCTTTCGCCGCCGATGTGCTCCATGACAATGTAGGGCTGATCGGTGAAATCGCCGGACGCGAAGAATTTCGGGATGTGAGGTCCTGACAGACGGGGAAGGATCATCTGCTCCATCTCGAACCCGACGATCGCGCTTGGATCTTCGCCTTCGAACAGCAGAGGCACTTTCATCACGAGTGGAACGTCGATGTCCGAATGCGTCACCTCCCAGATCATCGCCATGCCGCCGGTGTGAATAGCCTCACCGACGACAAAGCCATCAATCGTCGATCCGGTCGTGAGTCGCGGCTTTGCCATTCACCGGCCCCGGAACAGTCGATCGGCGAGACTGTGCGGCAGCCCAGCCATTCGGATTTTCGATGCTGCCGCTTCGATGTCGTATGGGACGCGATGGTAGGTTATCTCGGATTTCTGATCGTCGAAGATCGAATAGGACGCCGCCGAATGGCCGTCGCGAGGCTGGCCGACCGATCCAATGACGGCGAGCCATCTGCGCTGTCTGAGAAGCGGAATCGCAACGGCAGGAATAGGCAGAAACGAGGTGAGCTTTTCCAGCGACGACAACGAATAAATCGCGGGAGCATGCACGTGGCCGCAGAAAGTGACAGAGGCGTGCGTCGCGTTCAGGCTGTGTCGCGCTGTTTCGGAATCGACAACATAGTTGAAATGTGCCGGTGCCGCCGCGTCACCGTGAACGTAAAGCCGGGACGATTCTTCAATCGTCATAGGCAGGAGATCGAGAAACCTGATCGACTCGTTGCTGAGTTGTGTCCGGGTCCACTCGATTGCGATCTCCGCATTCCTGTTCATAGCCATCGAGGGATCGGAGATTGCCCGATCGTGGTTGCCGACGATGGCAATCGCGCCGGCCTCGATCAGCTCCTTGACGCGATTCACGACCCATTCGGGGTCCGCGCCGTAGCCGACATAGTCGCCGAGAAAAATAAGCCGGTCGGTACCTTGCGTTTCAGCATGAGCGAGGCACACCTCAAATGCTTCGCGGTTGCCATGAATGTCAGACATCAGAGCGTGCAGCATTGAAATCTTTCGTCAGCAATTCCCGGTCGTACATGACTTTATATCTGCGAAGCAGATTTTAGGTTCCCGGGACGAAAGTCAATTTGACCAAGGTCAATGGCCGCGCGGGCTTTAAGGAGATACTCACGCGCCGATCTATCGCGATTGACAGGGGGCTAAGTCCAGCCGTTCAACGCCCCGTCCGATTGAGCGGGCGCGATTCGGGCGCTTTTTCCTTTCGAGCCTGCAGCCATCCCTCAAATCGCTGGATTGCAACAAAGAATGTGGGAACAAATAGAACAGCGAGGCAGGTCGACGCGATCATCCCGCTGAAAACTGTGATGCCGATCGACTTGCGGGCGCTCGCGCCCGCGCCGCTGGCGAGAACAAGCGGGACGACGCCGAGAATGAATGCGAATGAGGTCATCAGGATCGGGCGGAAGCGTGCAAGCGCGGCCTGCACAGCGGATTCAATCAGCGGCTTGCGATCGCGGACGTGAAGTTCGAGTGCGACTTCGACGATGAGAATCGCGTTTTTCGCCGAAAGGGCGATCAGCAAAATCAGGCCGATCTGGGTGTAGAGATTGTTCTCAATTCGTAATCCCGTGAGCACCGCCATCGGCCCGAGCAGCGAAAGCGGCACAGCGAGAATGACTGAAATCGGCGCGAACCAGCTTTCATACTGTCCTGCGAGCACAAGATAGACGAGGAGCAGTGCGAGGCCGAAGACGTAGTAGATTTGTTTGCCGACCGTCTTTTCCTGATACGACATCGCGGTCCAGTCATAACCGGTGCCGGGCGGCAGTGTCTTATCCGCGATCTGCTCCATTAATGCCATCGCCTGTCCGGAACTGAACCCTTGTGCGGGAAGGCCGATGATTGTTGCCGATGGGTAGAGGTTATAAAGGCTGATCAGCGACGGCCCGACCGTTGGCGTGATCGTAGCCAGCGTGCCAAGCGGGATCATGTCACCTTGCTGATTCCTCACCGTCAGGTTTTCGATATCTTTTACCGTTAGCCGATACTGCGCATCCGCCTGTGCGTAAGTCTGAAACGTCCGTCCGAATTTATTGAACTGGTTGACGTAGGACGACCCGAGATAGGAAGTCAGCGCCGAAAATACTTGATCCGTCGTCACGTGCAGCGTTTGCGTCTTGACCCTGTCTACTTCGACATCGAATTGAGGAACCATCGAGCGGAAAGGCGAGTTGACCCGCTGCAATGCGCTTTGGGTCTGCGCATCCGCAACCATCGTCTGCGTGATCGCCTGCAGTTTTCCGAAATCCGAATTTCCGTCCCGCAGTTCTACCTGCATTGCAAAACCTGCTGCGTTTCCGATTCCTTGAATGGGCGGCGGCGGCAGCACGATGATCCGCGCCTCGGTGACGGCTTCGAGTTTCTTGTTCAGGCCGAACACCAGCGAACGCAAATCCTCCCCCGCGCCGCGCGTTTCCCAATCCTTCAAAATCACGTAAGCGACGCCAGCGTTCGCAAGGCTTGAACTGCTGTCGAGTGCAGAGATGCCGGCGATGCTGATGACTTGGTCCACGCCCGGCGTCTTGCGCGATATTTCGGTGGCCTTGTCGAGCGCCTGCTGTGTGCGTGCAAGCGATGCACCGTCGGGCAACTGAACGGCTGCCAGCAGGTAACCCTGATCTTCAATGGGGATAAAACCCGTCGGAACACGAGACAGGCCGTAACCGCCGATCGCGATCAGAACCACGGCAGCAATGAGCGAAACATTGTTGTGCTCGACCATCGTGTCGATAACGGACGCGTAACGGCGCTCCATACGCGTATAGATCGCGTTGAAGCCGCGATAGAACCAGTTGCGCTGCTCCGGCGGGACTGGCCGGCGCAGCCACAACGCGCATTGTGTAGGTTTCAAAGTGGCGGCGTTGATGGCGCTCAGAAGCGCCGTCGCGGCAATCACTAGCGCGAATTGCGCATACATGCGGCCCGTGAGCCCCGGAAGGAAGGCTGCGGGTAAGAACACCGAAACGAGAACGAGCGTAATTCCGATGATAGGCGCGAACAGCTGGTCCATCGCCTTGATCGCAGCGTCGTGGCCGGACATCCCTTGCTCGATGTTATGCGCCGCCCCTTCGACAACGACGATCGCATCGTCGACCACGATTCCGATGGCAAGTACGATAGCGAACAGCGTGGAAAGATTGACTGTGAATCCGAGCGCTGCCATCGCGGCAAATGCACCGATAATCGTGACCGGAACCGTCGTTGCAGGAACCAGCATCGCACGCCAGTCCTGCAGAAAAATAAGGATGACGACAAGAACCAGAAGCCCTGCCTCGATGAGCGTCTTGTAGACTTCGCTGATCGACGCCGAGACGAACTTCGTGGTATCGAACGGCACGTTGAATTTGATATCTTGCGGGAATCCGCGCGCCAGCGAATCCATCTTTGTCTTCACGGCTTGCTCGACCTCGAGCGCGTTCGCGCCCGGCGACTGGAAAACGCCGATGCCGGTCGCAGGCTGTTTGTTTAGCGAGAAAAGCTGACTGTAAGTCTGTGCGCCAAGTTCAACATTCCCGACATCGCGGATGCGCGTCACATCGCCGTTGTTGCCGGTCTTGACGATAACGTTCTCGAATTGCGAAGCGTCGTCCAGCCTGCCGTTGACGTTCAGCGTATATTGAAACGGCTGCACGGACGGCGTCGGCGGCGTGCCGACCTGACCGGCGGTGACCTGCTGGCTTTGCTGTTGGATCGCTTGGATGACATCCTGAGGCATCAGTCCGACGGCTTTGAGCTTGTTCGGATCGAGCCAGATGCGCATTGAATATTGACCGGCACCGAACACCGTGACGTTGCCGACGCCCGGCAGCCGGGATAATTCGTCGCGAAGATTGATGGTCGCGTAGTTGCTCAGATAAAGACTGTCGTAGGTTGCGTTGGGCGAAGTCAATGTTACGAACATCAAAATCGATGTCGACTTCTTCTGAACCGTAACGCCCTGATTTTGAACCGATTGCGGCAACTGGGCGAGCGCGGTCGAGACGCGGTTCTGTACAAGGACCTGCGCAAAATCGAGGCTGGTTCCGATCTTGAAGGTGACGGTGAGCGAGTAGGTGCCGTCGGCGCCGCTATAGGACTGCATGTAAAGCATGCCCTCGACGCCGTTGACCTGCTGCTCGATCGGCAGCGCCACAGTGTCGATAACGGTCTTGGCGCTCGCGCCGGGATAGCGTGTTGTTACCTGAACGGTCGGTGGAACGACGTCCGGATATTGCGCAACCGCAAGATTGAGCAGCGAGACGCCACCGATTAGAATCATCAAAAGTGCGATGACGTTCGATAACACCGGCCGTTCGATGAAAAATTTTGAGATCATCGCTGGACCTATTTTGCCGGAGCGGCTGGCTTATCCAATGTTTGCAACTGCGGATCGACCTTTTGGCCGGGAATCGCGCGGAGCAATCCCGCAATCACCACGCGGTCATCAGCTTTCAGGCCGCTCTCGACGACGCGGAGGTCGCCGTCTTGCGGCCCAATCAGAACCTTGCGCTGCTCGACAACGTTGTCTGCATTGACGACCAACACGTACCGGCCGCCCTGATCGCTGCCCAATGCAATATCGGGGATCAGGAGCGCGTCCTTCTGTTGATCGAGCGGAACGCGGACGCGAACGAAATAGCCGGGAAGCAAGGTGCGATCCGCGTTTTGAAGAAGACCGCGAACCGCGAGTGTGCCGGTCGATTGGTTGACGGTCGGCGATGCGTAGTCGAGTTTGCCCGTATGCGGGTAGCCGCTTTCGGTCTGCAGGCCGACTTCGACGGTGATGTCCTTGAGGTCTTTCGACGTCATTCCCTTTTGCGCGGCGGCGGCTCGGATGCGCAATACATCCTGCTCGTTGACGTTAAAGTTCACATAGATCGGATCGAGTTGAACGATGGTTGCGAGTTGAGTGGGCGAGGCGACGCCGACCAGCTCGCCGACCGAAACAAGATGCGCGCTGACAACGCCATCGAACGGCGCGATGACGTTGGTGTAGCCATAGTTGACGGCGGCTATCTTCGTATTGACCTGCGCCTGCTGCAGATTGGATTGCGCGTTTTCACGAGCGGCGCTTGAGGCGTCGAGCGTCGCTTGTGATACCACTTGCCTCGTCACGAGGTCTGACTGGCGCTTGAAATCCGCTTCAGTTTGCTTGACCGATGCTTGAAGGCCATTTTCGGCGGCTTGGGCCTGATCGAGCTTGAGCTTGTAGGTCTCAGGCTCGATCGTGAACAGGGTCGTGCCTTCTTTGACGAAAGCGCCGTCCTGATAGGAGATTGACTGAAGAACGCCCTGCACGCGTGCGACGAGATCGACGTTTTTGAACGGGGCCGTGTTGCCGGTGGCCGTCAGATAGCGCGTAACCGTTCGCTTCACCGGCATGCCGACATCGACTTTCGGCGGCGGGGGCGGCACGAAATCATTCTGTCCGCAGGCTGAAAGAATTATTGAAACAAATGCGACAAAAATTGTTTTGATGCTGGCGGAGGCTGCCGGAAATCTGGGCTTCATCCCAATACCTCCTTCTCAATAAATGGCCGAAGTGCTGCCACGCAGCCTTGTGTGGAAAATCCGGTTGCGTCTTTGCATAGCACAATCTGGTTGCGGTGGAACCTAAAACAGAAAATGATGTGCGCCATCCCGAATTTGAATAGTGCCAATTTAATAACGTGACGCTGCCGCTCCGTATAAGGAAGGATTTGAAAATGCTCCGTGTCATTGTTGCAATCGGCCTTCTTGCCGCACCCGCTTCGGGATTTGCGCAGGAATTGACGGCTGGGCAACGCAGCGCCTGCAAGGACGACTATGAAAAGTTTTGCAACGGAACGATGCCTGGCGGCGGAAGAATCGTCGCCTGTCTTTCCAAAGCCAGCGACAAACTGACCCCCGAATGCCGAAAAGTGTTGTTGGAGGCCGAGAAAAAATAGTCGGCTTCATAGGGCATCAACCGTCTTGGTTGCCGGGTGCGATTTTCATTCACAAGGAGTTTTCCATGCGCACGATGATCTGTCTTGCCGCCGCTTTCGTCTTTTCCGGCGCGATGGTTCTCGAACCGACAAATGCCAATGCTGTGGTGTGCGCGGATGGAGTCCAGAGAGCGGGTTGTGCGGGACCCAATGGAGCAGTTGTCGTCAAGAAGCCGCCACCTGCGGTTGTCTGCAAGACGGTGATCGTGAACGGCGTCAAGGTTCGTCGCTGCACCTAAGCAATTTGCGGGATCAGCTTTCGGGCGGCGGCACAAAGCAGAGAATCCCGGCTTCAGGCGTGAAGCACAGAATGCCCTTTCCTGTCGGGTTGCTGTGCTCGCGAAGAATCCTGTTCGCCGGCACCCGTAGCCAGAAAGCCGCCGAAAGGTGCCACTGCTGGTCGATCTTGACCTCATAGCCTTCGCTGTCCTGCCGCATCTCTACCGGCCGACAATCCGAGATCGAGCAGCATTCGGCGCCGGTGCCGGGCTGTTTCAAGCTCTTGAACCAGGGCGCGAGAGCGGGATCTGGATTGTCCGGCGGCGCTGATCGGGCCGGCAGCGAGGACAAGGTCAATGTAGCGGCTATTGCGAGCAGAATTCGCACGCTGACCTTCCTCCGCTGACGGTTTAACGCTTAGCTCGGCTTGCAGTGGCCGCAATCTTTCAATGACCACAGGGGGCATTTGGGCGGCAATCCTCTCAAAGGAGCCAACTAACATCAAGCAATGGTTCCGTCTTTTCGCTATAGTCTTTGCGAAGCTGGCTGGGGAGCCGCAATTTCACGGGGCGGAATTTGTCGACTGATGATCGATTGAGAGTGACCGCGCCGCTTCATTCCGCAGGCCATCCGGCTCGAGACCATACAGCGAGCGTCAAGCTTACGCCCGAGGGGCTTCCGGTGAGCGAACGCGAGCTCAGGCTCGATATGTTTCGTGGTCTTGCGCTGTGGCTCATTTTTATCGATCACGTATCGCCCGATGTGCTGACCTGGTTCACGATACGCAGCTACGGCTTCTGCGACGCGGCCGAAATTTTTATTTTCATTTCGGGATATACTGCGGCCATCGTCTATGGCCGCGCGATGGTCAATTTCGGTTTCGTGGTCGGTGCCGCGCGAATATTGAAACGCGTCTGGCAGATTTATGCCGCGCATCTCCTGCTTTTTACGATCTACGTTGGGGAGATCACCTTCCTGTCGGATTGGGCGAAAAACAATTTCTACATTCAGGAAATGGGTCTGACCTATTTCTTCGAAAAGCCGGCGACGACGATCGCCGAGGCGCTGGTGCTTCGCTTCTGTCCGTTGAACATGGACGTGCTGCCCCTCTACATCATTCTGATGTTCTTTCTTCCGTTGGTGCTTTGGGCGATGAAGAGGCGACCTGACCTCACACTAGCGTCCTCCGTCGTTCTGTATTTCTTCACTTGGAAGTACGATCTTTACCTCACCGCTTACCCAAAGGGATTCTGGGCGTTCAACCCTTTCGCATGGCAACTTCTGTTCGTATCTGGCGTGTGGTGCGCGCTCGGTGGAGCCAAGCGGATCTCTCACATTCTCGCGTCGCCGATCACAATGGGTATTGCGGTTGCTTATTTGCTGGCAGCGTTCAGTCTCACGCTGACGTGGTACTTCCCTCAGTTGGGTCAACTCCCTGATGCGCTGGAGCGCTGGGTTTATCCGATCGACAAGACCGATCTCGACATTCTTCGTTATCTGCATTTCTTGGCCCTTGCGGTCGTTGCCGTCCGTTTTGTGCCGAAGGGCTGGTCGGGATTGAAATCTCCCTGGCTGCGCCCGATGATTCTCTGCGGCCAATTCTCGCTGCAGATCTATTGCTTGGGAGTCTTTCTCGCGTTTGCTGGCTATTTCGTGCTGACTGAGGCGTCCGGCGGATTGGCACTGCACATTTTCGTCGGAATCATTGGAATCCTGATCATGTGCGCTGTTGCCACGCTGTTTACGTGGTTCAAGCGATCTGCCGATAAAAACGCGAAGTCTGTATCGGCGACAACATCACATCGCGCCGGCGCCGCACCGAATTTCTGATTCTTTCGACGCTCTATTGCGCGGTCGCAACCGTGGAGGTCAAACCTCTGCGGTCCTTGATGTACGCAATCGGCACACCAAGCCGGGTCACCGTTCCGACCACCTTGCCATCTAGATCCTCGTCGCAATTCATGTGTGTCGGCGCGATGAAGAACTCGGATTGGGTCCACTGCGGCTTGAAGTCGAATCGCAGTTGCGGAAGCGTGACCGTTTTATCGAACGATAGCCGTTCGCCGCACACCGCAACCGAATAGACCTCCTTCGGCCAGTTAGGATCGCTCTTCGAATCGCTTCGCAAATAGGTTTCGAGTTGACCGAGCGCTTCGGGCATGCTGCTGAACCAGTAGTCGAGATCGTAACGCCGCGACGCACCTTGCAGCCCTCCGACCAGGGGATTGTAGAAAAGATATTCGTAAGGATGTAGACGGCCTAGCGTTATCCCGTCCCATACAAATCCGGCTGCAACGATCGTAACTGCGATGCCGGCCACGGTGCGACTCCGTGCTGCAAGAAACGATAACAGCGCGTCGATGCCAATTGCCGATAATACGGCAAGCGGGGGAAGCACGAAAAGGAAGTGACGCAGTCCTGTGAACGCCGGTCCGCGAAACACTACTTGACTTGCTAAAGGTATCGCTGCCGTGAGGGCAATCACGACGATTTCCCTGCGCTGCGATTTCGATTGGCCGGAGATGGCGGAGGGCAGCAGAATGAAGATCATTGCGAGAGCGGCGCCAAACAGTGTGAGCAGCGGCTCGCGGATCAGAATGTAGATAGGGATGTAATACGGCGGCACGTTTGCCATCTCGTAGATTTTGCCGTCGAGAAACGTACGAATGGCATAGTGAAATTCCGAGAACTCAAGCGCTCCCCGGAGCGGGTTGAGTGGTTCAAGACCGGCCCACGGCCAAGCTGCGATCATGATGATGTATGCGATAGCAAGTGCCGGCAGTAATCGTAGCAGAGAGGTGGCTACAAATTTACTACGATCGTCTTTGGGTCCACGCAGCGAAAGGTACAGCAGAACGACAGATATCGCGTAGCCGATCAGAAGCAGTCCTACGACACGTATTCCGAGTGCTGCGCCAGTCAGCAATCCGAACGCAACGACATCTGCGGTACGGGGCGAGGGGAGCCGCCGCGCGATGCGCAGCAAAACAAACGTCGCGCCCATCATCGCTGCAGCAAACGGAATATCCTTAGTGTGGTTGAACATCGTGCCGTACCACGCGCCCGAGATGCTCAACGCGAGCGCTGCAATCAAGCCTGCGCGTGGGCCCGCGATCATCCGGGCCGCTGCCGCAGCAGCGGCTATTCCGGCGATGCCGATAAATGCGCAAAGGATATGGCGTAGTTCATAAGCATCGATCGGTACGACATGGCTGAGAGCGACAGCAACAATGTCGAACAGGCCGCCGTAAAGATATAGATTTTCGAAATGGAAGACGCTTTGATCTTTGAAGCCGCTCTTGTAGTAGGCGATAATCAGTTCACCGTAGTGATGCTGAACGCCTTCATCGTTGGAGATCGCATAGTCTTTGAAGGTGAACAGTGCGACAACGACGAGGGCTGCCAGAAGCACAATGATTGCTACGTCGAATACATCGGCGCTGGCCTTCGATCCGGCATCGCTGCCCGACCGCAAACCCGTTCCCGAGGTCTCGGAAACGCGTACTCCGCTAAACTGAGTTTCGGCCGCCGTATCGGTCATCTTGCCTAAAACATGCGTAAATTATCGGTCGCTGTTCGGCCCCACCGAACCAGTGACACCAGTTTAGGCCGGTTCGGTGCTCGCGGCTCATCACCGATCCGCGATCAATCCCGGTTTGCCGTTGTTATTTTTTCTTGTCGTCTTTGGGCGCGGCAGGTCCCGTAGAAGCCGCGGCGAGGACCTCGAACGAAACTGTCGTTTTGCCTGCCTTCTCGAATTCAAGGGAGATCGGGATCTGGGCACCTTTCTTCAGCTTGTCCTTCAGCTTCATCAGGGCGAGCTTAAAGCTGCCTGGAGCCAGCGCGATTTTCTCACCGGCGGCAATCGGCAACCCGCCTTCCATAGGAGCTGCCGTAATCGCGCCACCCGTCTTGGTCGTTTTCTGGATCTGAACCTGTTCGGCGATGTCAGCCGAAGCCTTTACCAGACGGTCGGCAGCGGTCCCCTTATTTTCGATGTTCAGATAACTGCTGGTCAGTTCGGAGCCCTTCGGCGCCGCGCGAACCCAAGGCTGCGTGATGACGAGATCACCGACTTTCACTTCCTGCGACTGAGCCGGCGCGCAGTTCAATGCGGCGGCGAACAGCATCGAGACAAATAGATATGGGCTGCGTTTCAAGGTCGTCTCCAGTTTAATCGTTAGCGTTGAATTCTCATTAGCAAGCTCATCTCGCCGCTTTCGCCGTTTTCAATTTGGCTTCCGCTTTGCGCGGATCAACATCGACGAACAGATTTGGCACCGAGCGGCTACGCTCGAGCAGCCATGCAATTGCAATCATCATCGCAATGCCGCCGAGGCTGACGCCGAGTTGTGCCAACAGGCCGTTGGAGTATTGTACCAGGATCCAGTGTGAACCGAATGACAGGAAGACGCCGAAGCAGAACAGCGGCAGTGAGTGCTGGCCGCAAAGAACCAGCGGGTACAGCCATTTCGAGCCGAGGATTTCCGATCGGCGCGGAAAATATCGTGCGACGAGCAAGGCCACCGCAAGGAAGTGCGTGAAGCGGAGCATATCGAGGTCGGTCTTGTCGATCGGATATATCGCCTTGATCATCCATTTTGGAATCATGGCTTCCAGCATCGGAATGTGCCACGTCATCACGATCACGAGCGAGAAGGCGATCCATGCGACGGCAATCGCCTGCGCGATGCGCGATTCGACGATTGGCCAAATCTTGGTAACGCCGCCCGTGCCGCACCAGGCGGCGAACACGAACATCAACTGCCAGGCGAACGGATTGAAGTACCAGGTTGTGCCGGGCGGATAGGATGGCAGATTCCAGTCAAAGATGCGCGCGAGGATGTAGAGGATCACCGAGCCGAGCAGGGTGATGTTCGGCCGGCGCAAAAGGCACCATAGAACGAACGGCGAAGCGGCGATCAGCGTGATGTAGAGCGGCAAGACGTCGAGATCGACCGGCTTGTAGCGCAGCGTAAGAGCTTGGCCGATGAGAACATCAGGGTTCTGGAGGAAATTGTGGACGTTGAATTCGTCCGCATACATCGGGTTGTCGAATTTCCTGATGGCGCGGGCGATTTGCGCCGTGAAAAGCAGGAAAAGCATGATGTGAGCCACGTACATCTGCCAAGCACGCGTCCACAGCCGTTTGAGGGCTGCCATGAATTGGCCGCCGCGAATGATCGGGCCGTAGATGAAGCCAGCCAGATAGCCGGAAATGAAAACGAAAAGTTCGGCTGCGTCGCTGAAGCCGTAGTTTCGGAGCGTCAGCCAAGCGACGAAGTTGTCAGGCACGTGATCGAGAAAGATCATCCAGAGCCCAATGCCGCGGAATAAATCCAGCCGGAGATCACGCTCGATGCGAGGCGTGATAGTCTTAATCTTTTTGACGGCCATGGTCCCCACCCGTAATCTTTTAAAAGCCCGCCGTGCAGACAACCTATTCGCGCTGCAACGCAACAAGTGTGACGGCAAGTTGCGTTCGAGCCAATTATCGTTTGGTTTCTATCACGATACCCCTTGGCTATGTAACTCCCAGATGGAATTCGACGGTCGTAATCCGCGGCAAAGTAGCCCGCCGCATGGGCCAAAGCGCCGCGTCGTTCAGCTATTGCTGTAGAGGAGGAGGCCCACCGGCCGACGTGCGCCAAATGCAAGCCCGAACGGCGGTGAAGGCCGTTTTTCGGCAGTCCGCGATATAATCGAACAGAAAGCGCCCTTCGGCCCTGACCCGAGCACCGACGCATTCCTGAACAATTGGCTTGCCGACGCTGGCACGGCAGCTCTCGATCACGTCCTTCATCGCGGTCTGAAAGCATTCGCGCACTGCGGGGGATGCGATCTGCCGGCAGGCCGCCAGATATTGTAAAGGCATGCCGCCGTAGTTTTGCAGCCGTTCATGAATGCAGGCGCGGACAACAGGACGTCCGATCGCGGCTCGACAATTCTCGAGTGCCTCGCTGGCGACCGCTGCCTTGGCATCGCCTGTATTGGCGAGGACTCCCATCAGGATGACAACTCCGAAAGCGCGGATAGCCAGAGTCCCCGATATGGCCGCGTTGTTTAGCAGGCGCATGTTATTTTACCTTATCGGTCTAGGTGGGCGAGTCTCACGTTTCTAGCACCATTCAATCCGATTGGGATGAAACCGCAAACCGGCTTTCGTGCCTCAGTTGAAAGTCTCATATCATTTTCCGCAATGACTCCGTTGTGGAGAGCTTTATAGTCATCCGGGTCTTCAAGGAATGTCATCGTTCATGTTAGGGGTCTTGGGTCTCGGCTTTCTGCTCGGAATGCAGCACGCGCTGGAAGCGGACCACATTGCAGCCGTGTCGAGTATCGCCGCGCGCCGCAGCGATGTTCGCGACATCGTCAAACACGGGCTGACATGGGGCTTGGGTCATACGTTAACGCTTTTCGTCATTGCCGGCGCAGCCATTGTTCTTGGCCGCGCAATACCGGAAAGTGCGTCACGCTATTTTGAGACGGCCGTCGGAATTATGCTCGTCGGTCTCGGCGCGCATGTTCTGTGGCGGCTCTGGCGGGATCGTGTGCATTTTCATCGCCACAGCCATGGTGACGGGTCTGTACATATTCATCTGCACAGCCACGCCAACGACACCGCACCTCATCGGCAAAGCGCGCACTTGCATCAGCATCATTTTCGCTGGCGTTCGCTTCTTGTTGGACTGATGCACGGTATGGCGGGGTCCGCAGCGCTTTTGGTGCTGGCCGTTTCGCAGGTCGCCAATCCTGTCTACGCAGTTCTTTATATTCTGCTGTTCGGCGTTGGATCGATGATCGGCATGGCTGTGCTGTCGTCGGTGATCGCTGTGCCGCTGGCTATTTCCGCGCGCTGGCTGACCTGGGCTAATCGCAGCCTCCAAGGCGCGGTTGGTTCGGTCACGATCGCGATCGGTGCGCATACGATTTATGCGATGGCACTTTCCTGATCGGTCGCCTGCTTCTGGATCGCGTATTTTACTTCTGAAACATTGTGCATGAGCTTCTCGCGCCTGATCAGGCGGCCGTTGTCTCGCGAGGTTGTCGACCGAAAAATATCATTTTCTCTGAAAGTCTTTTCGCCTTTTTGGAAGAAGCAATGGTTCTCTTCCTGGATGTGATAGCTTTCCATCAGGGGAAGATCGCTTCGCAACTGCCCTTTCAAATGCTGATCGGTCAATTCAAGCGTAAACATGAACGACTGGCGCGTGTTGTTCTGGAATCGCAGATCGATGTAGTTGTAGAACACGCCGGCTCCGGTGCCGAACGGAAGCGTGCGATTGTCGTCCGGAAACGGATCGAAGCTATGATGATGCCTTTCGATCACATCGAGCGGCGAATGAAGTGCGAGCCAATATAGCAAATTGGTCAGCTGACACAGTCCGCCGCCGATTCCGGTTTTCACCTCGCCGCGCGAGAGCTGCATCCCCTCGACATAACCTTTTCGTGCCGTCGGCTTGCCGACGAGATAACAGAATGAGAAAACCTTTCCCGGTTTCAGCACGACGTGCGAGATGCGGCCGATCGCTTTTTTTAGATTGATGGCTTTGTTTTCCTGCAGCACGGGATCGCTATTCCCAAGTCTGCGGCGAATGAGCGATTGGTGCCGTTTGCAGACGAACGGGAATTCAGGGTCGTTGCCTGTCGACTTCGCAAAGATTCCCGCGTTCAGAAAATTCGAGACATGCCGCGCCGTGGTGAGTTGTTGAACTCTTGCGAAACGTAGCGCTCTGAAAATCGGTTCTGGCAGGAAATCGAAATAGGTGTCGTACCGGCGCATCGAGAGCTTTCCAGCTTCGGCTCAATCCCTTTGTCGTCCGAAGAGGAAGGGGCGTTCAAGGCTGCAGCGTCGAACCGCGCACGGGAATTCGCCCGTGAATGCATCATTTGAATCCCTTATCGGTAGATTTCCAGAGCACATGTTGGGCGCTTCGCCGCAGGTGGCCGATGATTTTGGCACCTCGTTTTTCAATATTATTTGAGGCAAGTTCCTGGCTGCATCGCGGTACGTTTGTCAGCTTAAGCATGCGCTTTACAACGCCGTTTCTTAGTTGCATCTGGCATGCCATAGATTGAGTCTAAAGCTCCGGGAATGAAGTACGAGATCGGCATGTCGAAGCATAATGTTCATCAGGTTCAGCAGTTCGAGCATCCGGGTGAGGGACGCCGCCGCGCGAAGCCGACACCGAAAGGGCGGCAGATAGATCCGAAAGCGGCTGAAGACATCGCCGCATTGCTTGGCAATCGCCCGCGCCGACGCGATCTTTTGATCGAGTCCCTTCATCTCATCCAGGATAAATACCGCCAAATTTCGGCGGCGCATCTGGCTGCGCTTGCCGACGAAATGAAACTTGCGTTCTCGGAAGTGTTCGAGGTCGCGACCTTCTATGCGCATTTTGACGTGGCGAAAGAGGGCGCGCCGGACATCGCGCCGCTGACGATCCGTGTTTGCGATTCTTTGACCTGCGCCTTGTTCGGTGCCGAGCAGATGCTGCGCGAACTTCAGAACAAGGCAGGCCCCGGCGTGCGCGTCGTGCGGGCACCATGCGTTGGACGCTGCGATACTGCACCTGCAGCGGAAGTCGGGCACAATTTCATCGATCGTGCGAGTGTGGACAGCGTACTCAAGACCGCCAAGAGTGGCGATACGCACGCTCACCTGCCGAAATATGTCGATTACGACACCTATGTGAAGAACGGTGGCTACGCACTGCTAAGCAAGCTGCGCTCCGGGAAGATGCCGAAAGAAGATTTGCTTAAGGCGCTCGACGACGCATCTCTTCGCGGGCTTGGCGGCGCGGGATTCCCAACCGGCCGCAAATGGCGCGCGGTGCTCGGCGAACCCGGCCCGCGCCTGATGGCGATCAACGGCGACGAAGGCGAGCCCGGCACATTCAAGGATCGTTACTATCTCGAAACCGATCCGCATCGCTTCATCGAAGGCATGCTGATCGGCGCGCATGTTGTCGAAGCCACCGACGTCTACATCTATTTGCGCGATGAATATCCGGCATCGATCGAGATCATCAAACGCGAGATCGCCAAGCTGCCGAAAGAGAAGGGCGCCCCAACGCTGCATGTACGGCGTGGTGCGGGGGCTTATATTTGTGGCGAGGAATCGGCGCTGCTCGAAAGCATCGAAGGCAAGCGCGGATTGCCGCGTCACAAGCCGCCATATCCATTTCAGGTCGGACTGTTCGGCCTTCCAACACTGATCAACAACGTTGAGACGCTGTGGTGGGTGCGTGACATCGTCGAGAAAGGCGCGGATTGGTGGAAAGCTCAGGGACGCAACGAGCGGCACGGGCTTCGGAGCTACTCGGTATCCGGCCGCGTCAAGAATCCCGGAATGAAACTTGCGCCCGCCGGCATCACCGTTCGTGAACTCATCGATGAATTCTGCGGCGGCATGGCAGACGGCCACAAGTTCCATGCCTACCTTCCCGGCGGGGCGTCCGGCGGAATCCTGCCGGCGTCGATGGACAACATTCCGCTCGATTTCGGCACGCTGGAAAAATACGGCTGTTTCATCGGATCGGCCGCAGTTGTCATCATGTCCGACAAGGACGACGTGAAGGATGCTGCACTCAATCTAATGCGCTTTTTCGAGGACGAAAGCTGCGGCCAATGCACGCCTTGCCGGGCTGGAACCCAAAAAGCGGCGACGCTGATGGAAAACAGGAACTGGAACCGCGATCTGCTCGAAGAATTGAGTCAGGCGATGCGCGATGCATCGATCTGCGGTCTCGGTCAGGCGGCCTCGAACCCACTGACCACCGTCATCAAATATTTCCCTGAAGAGTTTTCGCCGAAGGAAGCTGCGGAATGAGCAAGATTCAATTCGAACTCGACGGCAGGACGGTCGAAGCCGAGCCGGGCGAATCCATCTGGCAAGTGGCCAAGCGTCAGGGCACCGAAATTCCTCATTTGTGTTATTCGCCGGAACCGGACTACCGCGCCGACGGTAACTGCCGCGCTTGTATGGTCGAAATCGAAGGTGAGCGTGTGCTTGCCGCTTCCTGCAAGCGGATGCCGAATGTCGGCATGAAGGTGAAGTCCGCGAGTGCCCGCGCCGTTTCCGCTCAGAAGATGGTGATGGAGCTTCTCGTCGCCGATCAGCCGGCGCGCGAGACCTCCCACGATCCAGATTCGAAGTTCTGGAACTGGGCAGAAAAGACCGGCGTCACCGAGAGCCGTTTTCCGGCTGCAAAGCGCTGGTCGAGCGACACCAGTCACACGGCCATGAACGTCAACCTCGACGCTTGTATCCAGTGCGGTCTGTGCGTGCGCGCCTGCCGCGAAGTGCAGGTCAATGACGTCATCGGTATGGCGTATCGCAATCACGACGCCAAGATCGTTTTCGACTTCGACGATCCGATGGGCGAATCCACTTGCGTCGCCTGCGGCGAATGCGTGCAGGCATGCCCGACCGGCGCATTGATGCCGTCCGCTTATCTCGACGAGAATCAGACGCGCACCGTCTATCCGGACAAGGAAGTGGCTTCGCTCTGTCCGTTCTGCGGTGTCGGATGTCAGGTCAATTACAAAGTGAAGGAAGAGAAGATCGTCTATGCGGAAGGCCGCGACGGTCCCGCGAACCACAATCGTCTTTGTGTGAAGGGTCGCTTCGGTTTCGACTATATCCACCATCCGCATCGCATTACGAAGCCGCTTGTGCGCCTGCCGAACGCGAAGAAGGATGCCAACGATCAGGTCGATCCGGCGAATCCATTCACGCATTTCCGCGAAGCCTCGTGGGAAGAGGCGCTCGACATTGCAGCCAAGGGTCTCCTTAAAATTCGCGACGAGAAGGGCGTGAAGGCGCTGGCAGGATTCGGCTCGGCGAAAGGGTCGAACGAAGAGGCGTATCTGTTTCAGAAACTTGTTCGCACCGGCTTCGGTTCCAACAACGTAGACCACTGCACGCGGCTTTGCCACGCATCGTCGGTGGCCGCGCTGATGGAAGGTTTGAACTCCGGTGCTGTGTCTGCGCCATTTGCGGCAGCCAAAGACGCCGAGGTGATCGTCGTCATCGGCGCGAACCCGACGGTCAACCATCCGGTTGCTGCGACGTTCATCAAGAACGCTGCCAAGAAGGGCGCGAAGCTGATCGTGATGGATCCGCGCCGCCAGACTTTGTCGCGTCACGCGTTGATGCATCTGCAGTTCAAACCCGGCGCCGATGTCGCCCTTCTGAACGGCATGTTGCACACCATCATCACCGAAGGCCTGACCGACGCGCAATATATCGCCGGTTACACCGAGGGCTTCGATGATCTGAAGGAGAAGATCAAGGAATTCCCGCCAGAAAAGATGGAGCCGATCTGCGGCATTTCTGCTGCGACGATCAAGGAAGTCGCGCGCGTGTATGCGAAAGCAAAATCCTCAATCGTCTTCTGGGGTATGGGCATCAGCCAGCATGTTCACGGCACCGACAACGCGCGCTGTTTGATCGCGCTCGCCCTGATCACCGGACAGATCGGCCGGCCCGGCACCGGACTTCATCCATTGCGCGGACAGAACAACGTGCAGGGTGCTTCCGACGCCGGACTGATCCCGATGTTTCTGCCGGATTATCAGCCGGTCGGCCGCACCGACCTGCGTCAGCCGTTCGAGAAAATCTGGCATCAGGAAATCGATCCCGTTCGTGGTCTTACCGTGGTCGAGATCATGAATGCGATCCACGCCGGCAGTATCAACGGTATGTATATCGAGGGCGAAAATCCCGCGATGTCGGACCCCGATCTTCAACACGCCCGCGAAGCGCTTGCGAAACTCGATCACCTAGTCGTGCAGGATTTGTTCGTCACCGAGACTGCGTTTCACGCTGATGTAATTCTTCCGGCCTCCGCCTTTGCGGAGAAGGAAGGATCGTTCACCAACACCGACCGGCGTGTGCAGATCGCGCGGCAGGTCGTCAAGCCGCCGGGGGATGCTCGGCAGGATTTATGGATCATTCAAGAAATCGCAAACCGCATGGGTTGCGGCTGGACCTACAAAGGCCCCGCGGACGTCTTCAATGAAATGACGCAGGTTATGCCGTCGCTCAAGAACATCACATGGCAGCGGCTGGAACGTGAAGGCGCGGTGACCTATCCGGTCGACGGACCCGACATGCCCGGCAACGAGATTATCTTCACGACGGGTTATCCGACGGAAAGTGGCCGCGGCAAGATCGTGCCTGCGCGCGTGACATCGCCGGACGAAATTCCGGATGCGGAATATCCGATGGTGCTCTCGACCGGCCGCGTGCTCGAACATTGGCATACAGGATCAATGACGCGGCGCTCGGAGGTGCTCGACAATATCGAGCCGGAGGCGGTGGCCTTCATGTCTCCGAAAGACATGCGGCGTTTGAGCCTGTGGCCCGGAGATTTCGTCAGGCTCGAGACGCGTCGCGGGGTTGTCGAGGTCAAGGTTCGATCGGATCGCGACGTTCCGGAGAATATGGTCTTCATGCCGTTCTGCTACGCCGAGGCCGCCGCGAACCTCCTCACCAATCCCGCGCTTGACCCATTCGGGAAAATTCCTGAATTCAAGTTCTGCGCTGTTCGCTGCGAAAAAGCCGAATTGCGCACTGCTGCGGAATAAATAGGCATTGGACGAAGTGCCGCTAACGGCCTGTCTTTCAACGGCGCGGGCACGGTAGGCATTCGCTGGTGTTGCTGCTAGATATCGATTCAGTATGGGCGCTTCGTGCCTGTTTCATTTGAGGTCGAGAATGCTGCAATTTTTTTCGCGCGGCGCTTTTGCCGCACTTTTTATCTGTTGCGTCAGCGCGTCCGATACGTATGCGAGAAGCGGCAGCCCCACCGAACAGCAGCGTTGTTCCGGCGATGTTTCAAGGTATTGCCGCAAATTCATTGCCGACGGCGATTTCGCCGTTCTTGGTTGCCTCAAGCAAAATCGACGGATGATCAGTTCTGGCTGCCGTAAGGTGCTGCGAGAGCACGGGCAATAGACTCTTCAACTAACAGAATTTGAGGCCTGAACGACCGCAGGTGCGGTTCATCTGCGCCTTTGCGGAACGCGGATGTGACGGCTGCGTTCATAAAATGCCGCCACTGCAACGCGACCAACGCTTGACGTCGGGGCGAACCGGTTCAAATTGCGTGGCAGGCGTTTCCTGTAGCAAACAAGGCATCCGGTCATGTTGGACAAGGTCTCCGGTCTCAATCTCAAAGATAAAGGCCTGCTTCGCGACGCGTGCCTCATCGCTGGCGAATGGTTGAAGGCCGATAGCGGCGGAACTATCACGGTCGACAACCCTGCGACTGGCGCAGTCGTCGGCAATGTACCCAACATGGGTGCCGCTGAAACGAAACGCGCGATCGAAGCGGCCAACGCGGCGCTGCCGGCATGGCGCGCGAAGACCGCGAAGGAACGCTCGGCAATTCTACGCAAGCTGTTCGATCTGATGATGACCAATCAGGATGATCTGGCCGCCATCATGACTGCCGAACAGGGCAAGCCGTTGACGGAAAGCAAAGGCGAAATCGCTTACGCTGCAAATTTTATCGAGTGGTTCAGCGAAGAGGGCAAGCGCGTCTACGGCGATACGATTCCGTCGTTCGGGGCGGACAAGCGCATCGTCGTTCTCAAGCAACCGATCGGCGTCTGCGCGGCGATCACGCCGTGGAATTTTCCGGCGGCGATGATTACGAGAAAGGCCGGACCGGCGCTTGCAGCCGGATGCACGATGGTGGTCAAGCCGGCCAGCCAGACGCCATTGTCGGCTTTGGCGCTCGGCGTCTTGGCAGAACGGGCGGGTGTGCCAAAGGGCGTGCTGTCTATTGTCACAGGCTCTGCGACGGCCATCGGCGGTGAAATGACGTCCAATCCGATCGTCCGCAAGGTGACGTTCACGGGCTCGACCGAAATCGGGAAGAAGCTGATGGCGCAGAGCGCTTCGACCGTGAAGCGCACCTCGATGGAATTGGGCGGCAATGCGCCTTTCATCGTGTTCGACGACGCCGATCTCGATGCGGCGGTGAAGGGCGCGATGGCGTCGAAATACCGTAATGCCGGGCAGACCTGCGTTTGCGCCAACCGGATTCTTGCGCAGGACGGGATCTACGATTCCTTCGTCAAAAAGCTCACCGAAGCCGTGAAAGGCTTCAAGGTCGGCGACGGCACGGAAAACGGCGTGACCATCGGCCCACTCATCAACATGGCAGCCGTCGAGAAGGTCGAGGAACACATCAAGGATGCTGTTTCCAAGGGTGCGCACGTCGTGACCGGCGGCAAGCGGCATTCTCTTGGGCGCACCTTTTTCGAGCCGACGATTTTGACCGACACCAAGCCTGACATGCTGATCTTCCGCGAAGAGACATTCGGGCCTGTCGCGCCGGTCTTCCGGTTCAAGGCCGAGGACGAAGCCATCAAGCTTGCCAACGATACTGAATTTGGGTTGGCGGCTTATTTTTATGGCCGCGATATCGGCCGCATCTGGCGTGTCGCCGAAGCGCTCGAATACGGCATGGTCGGTATCAATGAAGGCATCATCTCAACCGAGATCGCGCCGTTCGGCGGCGTGAAGGAAAGCGGCAACGGCCGCGAGGGATCGAAATACGGCATCGATGACTATCTGGAAATCAAATATCTCTGCATGGGCGGAATATAGCTTTCCCGCACCCGGCGTGGCCGTATAAGTCCATTTGGGTTCGATGGATTGTCGGCAGAAGGGGGCGAACTTGGAAGATCGCATTTCGGTTACGATGCAGGACGGCGTTGCAGACGTGCGTCTGGTTCGCGGCGACAAGATGAATGCGCTCGACGCCGCGATGTTCGACGCGCTCGTTGACACTGCTGAGAAGCTCAAGTCGCAAAAGGACCTGCGGGCTGTCGTGCTTTCCGGCGAAGGCCGGGCATTCTGCGCGGGCCTCGATACCAGCCGATTTGCTGCAATGAGCGGCGGCGGTGAGACGAAGCTGCGCGATCTTGCAAAGCGCACGCATGGACAGGCCAATCATTCGCAGCAGGCAGTTTGGGGTTGGCGTCAACTGCCGGTGCCGGTGATCGCAGCCGTGCATGGCGTTGCGTTTGGCGGCGGCTTTCAACTGACGCTCGGTGCCGACATGCGGTTTCTCGCGCCCGACACCAAAATGTCTATCATGGAAATCAAATGGGGCCTCGTTCCCGACATGGCGGGAACGCCCATTCTTAGTCAGCTCGTGCGCGACGATATTCTGCGCGAGCTGACATTCACGGGGCGCATCTTCACGGCCGGGGAGGCGATGAGTTTTGGGCTGGCGACGCGCATCTGCGACGACCCACGAACTGAGGCCCTGTATTTGGCTCGCGAGATCGCGGGAAAGAGCCCAGATGCCATCCGTGCGATCAAGCGCCTTTTGAACAATCTATCGATCGATCCGGGCCGGGCATTGCTTGCGGAATCGGTCGAGCAGATGAAGCTGATGGGATCGCCAAATCAGACCGAGGCCGTTCGCGCCAACACGGAAAAGCGCGCGCCGAACTTCATCGATTGACGGCAGATTAAAAAGCACCACAATCGCGGAATGAATTCCACGTCAATGCATCCGCCGGACGCCGATCTCGACGCCCGGCTGCGTGACGATATCCGGCTGCTTGGCCGGATTCTCGGCGATACCGTTCGCGATCAGGAGGGCGCCGCCGTCTTCGATCTCGTCGAGCGCATCCGGCAGACTTCGATCCGTTTTCACCGCGATGAAGACAAAACGGCGCGCCGCGAACTCGCCGAAATTCTCGATGGCATGTCGGCGGGCGATACCGTGCGGATCGTTCGCGCATTCAGCTACTTCTCGCACCTCGCCAACATTGCCGAAGATCACAACAATATTCGCCAAATGCGTGAGCATAGCATTGCGGGCGATGAACCTGCGCCCGGAACCCTGGCAAGGGCAATTCAGCGGGCTCATGAAACCGGCATCACGTCGAAAAACCTATACTCGTTCTTCGAAACAGCACTCGTAAGCCCCGTTCTGACCGCGCATCCGACCGAGGTCCGTCGCAAGAGCACCATCGATCGCGAAATGGAAATTGCGGCGTTGCTGGACCGCCGCGATCGCACGCAATTGACGCCTGACGAATTCGAGGCGAGCGAGGAGCAGTTACGCCGCGCCGTTCTGACGTTGTGGCAGACGAACTTGCTGCGGCGAACGAAGTTGACGGTTCTCGACGAGGTAGCAAACGGTCTGTCGTTTTACGGTTATACCTTCTTGCGCGAAGTTCCGCGACTGCATTGCTCGCTCGAAGATCGCTTGCGTCAAGGGACTGGCGGCGCACCGGAGAAGCTCTCGTCGTTCCTGCAGATGGGCAGCTGGATCGGCGGCGACCGCGACGGCAATCCGTTTGTCACCGCTGACGTGATGCGCGGCACGTTGCGTATGCAGAGCACCCAGATTTTCAACTACTATTTGGAGGAATTGCACGAGCTGGGAGCAGAACTTTCGCTTGCCGCGAACCTTGCCGATGTCTCGCCGGGGTTGCGCGCTCTCGCCCAGCAATCGCCCGACACATCGCCGCACCGTGCAGGCGAACCTTATCGTCTGGCGGTTTCCGGCATTTACGCGCGACTAACCTCGACGGCTCTCGCTTTGAATCTTGAAGCGAGCCGACAGCCTGTGGGCCATGCCGAGCCATATGCTGTTGCTGCGCAATTTAAGGCTGATCTGGACGTTCTCGAACAATCGTTGACGGAGAACCATTCAGAGGTGATTGCGCGCGGTCGCCTGCGTCAGCTTCGCCGCGCAGCGGATTGCTTTGGCTTTCATCTGGCCGCGCTCGATATGCGGCAGAATTCCGCCGTGCATGAGCGCACGATTTCGGAGCTGTTGGAAGCGGCTGTCCCCGGGACAGGCTATCGCGAACTCCCCGAGGACAAACGCATCGCGTTGTTGTTGCGCGAACTGAAAACGGCGCGGCCGCTGGCATCGGAATTCGTCTCTTACAGCGATGAAACGCAGAGCGAGCTTGCGGTGTTGCGAGCGGGTGCCCGCGCGCATGCGGTCTATGGTCCTGCCGTCATCCCCCAATGCATCATTTCGATGACGAAGGGAGTTTCCGATCTGCTTGAGGTTGCCGTTCTGCTCAAAGAAGTCGGGCTTGTCAGTCCGAGAGGAAAGAGCAGCCTTAACATTGTTCCGCTGTTTGAGACAATCGACGATCTGCGCAACTGCGCGCAGATCATGGATCAGCTTTTGTCTTTACCGGATTATCGTAATCTCGTTCACAGCCGTGGCGGGCTGCAGGAAGTCATGCTGGGTTATTCCGACAGTAACAAGGACGGCGGTTTCGTCACCTCGGGTTGGGAGCTTTACAAGGCGGAAATCAGTCTCATAAAGATTTTCCAGAAGCACGGCGTGCGCTTGAGGTTGTTTCACGGCCGTGGCGGTTCGGTCGGCCGCGGTGGCGGACCGAGCTATGACGCAATTCTCGCGCAACCCGGCGGCGCAGTGAACGGACAAATCCGCATCACCGAACAGGGTGAAATCATTTCCAGCAAATATTCCAACGCGGAAGTCGGGCGGCGTAATCTTGAAATCCTCGCTGCCGCGACGCTTGAGGCGAGTTTGCTGCAGCCGAAGCATTCAGCGCCCCGCGACGAATATATCACCGCGATGGAAGAAATCTCGGCGCTTGCCTATGCGGCGTATCGCAATCTTGTCTATGACACCGACGGCTTCGAGGACTATTTCTGGGCGTCGACCGTTATCAGTGAAATTTCGACTTTGAACATCGGCAGCCGGCCGGCATCGCGTACCAGGACTCGCAAGATCGAGGATTTGCGCGCGATCCCGTGGGTATTCAGCTGGGCACAATGTCGCCTGATGCTGCCGGGCTGGTTTGGATTTGGCGCGGCGGTCAACGCGTGGATGGCTAAACATCCGAATGAAGGTATCGCCTTTCTGCGCGAACTTTACCGTGAATGGCCGTTCTTTCAGACTTTGCTTTCGAACATGGACATGGTGTTGTCGAAAAGCAGCATCGCGATTGCGTCGCGCTATGCGGAGCTGGTGCCGGATGAAAGGCTGCGCACGACGATTTTCGAGCGAATCCGTACCGAATGGCATGGGTCGATCGATGCGCTCCTCAAAATCATGGGACATGACCGGCTGCTTCAGGGCAACCCGCTTCTCGAACGCTCGATCCGGAATCGCTTTCCGTATCTCGATCCGCTCAACCACGTTCAGGTGGAATTGCTAAAGGCTCATCGCGCGCAAAGCACGGATGAGCAGGTGTTGCGCGGGATTCAGCTGACGATCAACGGCATCTCTGCCGGGTTGCGTAACAGCGGTTAGAGCCGATCAAATCGCATCCCACGAAAAGACATCAGCAGATCGATCGAGTTTGTAGAACGATGATTTGAGTGCCGGCATGCCGTGCTCAGCGAGTGATTTGCACGTCCAGCCTTCCGCACGGTGCACGGAACGAATGGGGCGCGATTGGCCCATCAGGAAGATTTCGTTCATGCGAACCGCGAAAATTTGTCCCGTCACATCCTTCGCGGCATCGCTCAAGAGAAATACCGACAGCGGCGCGATCTTTTCCGGCCCCATCTGCTGCATGCGCGCGACGCGGGCCTTTTCTTCTTCGGTTTCGGTTGGGATCGTGCCGATCAGGCGGCTCCACGCGAACGGTGAGACGCAATTCGAGCGCACGTGAAAGCGATCCATGTCGAGCGCGATGGATTTCGACAGTCCCACGATACCGAGCTTTGCAGCGGCGTAGTTCGCCTGTCCGAAATTTCCGATCAGCCCCGAAGTCGAGGTGAAATGCACGAACGCGCCGCTTTCCTGTTCACGAAACAGACGGGCCGCGGCATGCGACACGTAGAACGATCCCATCAGATGCACTTTGATGACCGACTCGAATGCTTCGATGCTCATGCGGTGAAAGATCGCATCGCGAAGGATTCCGGCGTTGTTCACGACGCCGTCCAGCTTCCCGTATTTGTCGACCGCCATTTTCACGATCTTGCTGGCCGGTATCGCTTCCGCGACGGTTTCGAAATTCGCTGCCGCCGTTCCGCCGCGCTTTTCGATTTCGGCGACGACTTCCTCGGCTGGTGCCGCACTTGTGCCCGATCCGTCGGCGGCAACGCCCGGATCGTTGACCACCACCTTCGCGCCTTCCGCTGCAGCGAGGAGAGCGATCTCACGTCCAATGCCTCGTCCAGCACCGGTAACGACGATTACCTTTCCATCGAGTGCTTTGCTGCTAGCCATGTGAACTCCCCGAATTTGTTTATTGTTGATTCGTGAAAACGATCGTGCCGCTGGCGGCGAACATGCCACCGACGCCGTGGCACACCGAAATCTTCGCGCCCTGAACTTGAGCGGGCGCAATGCCGCGCATCTGCCGCACGCTCTCCTGCAGCGCGTACATCCCATACATTCCCGAATGCATGTAGCTCAATCCGCCGCCGTTGGTATTGCAAGGCAACTTGCCGCCGGGCGCCGTGTTGCGATCTGCGATGAACTTTCCGGTCTCTTTATGCGGCATGAAGCCGAGATCGCCGAGACCGTAAAGAGGCAGATGCGCGAAGGCGTCGTAAATCATAAGGTGATCGACATCCTTGTGCGTGATGCCGGCCTCGCGAAATGCAGTTGGTCCGGCAACACGAAATGCGCGCGATGAGTCGAAGGTCTGCATCTGACTGACCATCGGTGTCTCCACGCTTTCGCCGGTGCCGAGAATGTAGACAGGCTTCTGCGGAAAATCCTTCGCGCGGTCGGCTGACGTCAATATCAGCGCACCGCCGCCATCGGTGACGAGACAGCACTGTAGAATGCGGAATGGATAGGCGATCATGCGCGAGTTGAGAACGTCCGCGACCGTGATTGGGTCTTTCATGGTGGCTCGCGGATTTTTCGCGGCCCACTCGCGCTGCACGACAGCAACCATCGCGATCTGCTCGTGTGTAATGCCGTGCGTCTTCATGTACCGCAACACCGGAATAGGAAACATGCTGGCCGGAGTCGTCACGCCATAAGGCAATTCAAATTGGCCGTTGAAGCTGTCCGGCCCGATCATGCGTGGGGTGCGGCCGATGTTCGATTTTCCGCTTTCGGCGTGCGTGATGAGCACGGTCTTGCACAGCCCGGCCTCGATGGCCGCCGCGGCGTGACGAACGTGCAGCATGAACGAGCAGCCGCCGACCGATGTGCCGTCCACCCATGTCGGGGTGATGCCCAGATAGTGCGCGATCTGCTGCGGTGTTTCGACGGCGGTCGCGATGCCATCAATATCCGATGGTTTCAGGCCCGCATCGGCGAGCGCATTGAGCGCTGCGTCCGCATGCAGTTGAATTTGTGACATATCGGGAATGATACCGAGCCTTGTTGTCTCGGCAGCACCGACGATCGCAACCTGATTTCGGCGCATGGTTCAGCCCTTCGCCGGACGAAACAGCGGAAGGGCGATTTTGTCATCGAGCTTCTCGAATTTGACTTCGAGCGGCATGTCGAGCGTCAGGGCCTCCGGCGCCTGCGGGCAATCGACGATGTTGGTCATCATTCGTGGGCCTTCGTCGAGTTCGACGACAGCAATCGAATAGGGCGGGGTGAAGCCTGGAGCCGGGCGGTGATGAATGATGTAGCTGTAGAGCCTAGCTTTACCGCTGGCCGCAAACACGCTGACCTTGCGCGATGCGCAGGATGGACAAAAGGGCCGCGGCGGGAAATAGACGTTTGAACAATCGTCACAGCGCTGGAGCCGAAGTTCGCCGGACAAAGTGCCGTCCCAGAAGTGTTTCGTTTCAGGCGTCGGGACGGGACGGGCGCGTAACGCTTCAGCCATGCGAAATGCTCACTATCGCTAATTCAGGGCCTTCATGATCGCAGCATTGATCTTTGAAAGTCCAGCCCCGGCGTCGCCTTTGATATGAAGCCGAAGTGCGCGCCGGTTGCGTTCGGTGAGCACGCCGAAATCACCGCGCGCCTGCGCGGCCTCGATGATGCCGAAGCTGGCTTTCTGCCCCGGAATGGCGAGGTCCTTCGTGGCATCTGACGTGATCTGCAGGAATACGCCGCTGTTCGGACCGCCCTTGTAAGCCTGGCCGGTTGAATGCAGAAAACGGGGACCGAATCCGACGCAGGTCGCGACATGTTTCTTGTCGCGAATGGCGAGGCGTGCTGACTGCATAGACTCGATATTTTTCCCGTTTCGATCCACATAAGCGAGCAATGCAAAGTAGTCATTCACGCCGATGCGCGACAGGTGAGCCTTCAGCCACGACTCGAGACCGCCGTTTGCACCCGCCTTCTTCAGCGCCTCTGCGTTTTTCTGATCGGTATAGATTTCAATTTCGCCATCCGCAGCGACTGATTTTTCTACAGGCAGCGATCCGGATTTTTCAAAGGCCGATGTCAGCTCGCGCGTCTTGATCTTGGCAGCTTCGACGTCGGGCTGATCGAACGGATTGATTCCCATGACGGCGCCTGCAACCGCAGTCGCAATCTCAAACCGGAAAAATTCCTGACCGATATGTGCAGGATCGGTCACTGCGATGCGGATGACCGGATGTCCTGATTTTTCCAGCGCGGTCAGCGCCGCAGCGCGCGCGCTGTCCTTATCACTGTTGATATTGAGATCGATGAAAATCCGGTCTTTGCCGTATACGTCTGGTTTGCTGAGCGTTTCATCCGCGAGTGGGATCAGCGCTTTGCTATTCTTGCCGGTGGATTCGGCGATCAACTGTTCGGTCCATGCTCCGAAATCCGCAATCTGTGTGGACGTGCTGAGAGTCACTTTGTCCCGTCCCGCTTTGTATGCGGCACCGAGCGCGAGACCGAGCTGGATGCCGGGATTGTCCCGCGGCGGCACGTCGCTGCCGCAAGCGCGAACTATCGATGCCGTGAGATCGAGGAAGTTTCCGACATCGATTCCCGCCGCGGCCGCAGGGACGAGGCCAAACGGAGACAACACCGAATAACGCCCGCCGATGCTGGGTGCGCCATAAAAGATGTGAGCGAAGCCGCGCGCCTTCGCTGTCTTCTCAAGTGCGGAGCCCGGATCGGTGACGGCCACGAAATGCGAACCGGCCTTGTCTTTGAGAGCTTCGCCAACGTGCGCAAAAAAATAATCCATCAGCACGTTCGGTTCGGTTGTGCCGCCGGATTTGCTCGAGACGATGAAGAGCGTAGTGCCGAGTTTGACGGTCGATTCCATTCGCGCGACCTGCGCGGGATCGGTCGAATCCAGAATATGCAGTTTCGGGAATCCCGCCGCCGCGCCGAACGTCTTGGCCAGCACTTCCGGCCCGAGACTCGATCCACCCATGCCGAGAACGACGGCATCCGTGAATTGCTGCTGCTTCACCCAATCGGCAAAAGTCTGATAGCGCTGGGGCGACTTCTGTTCGCGTTCAACCGCATCCAGCCATCCAAGCCATTTGCTCTCGTCGCTGCCGGACCAAATCGATGCGTCGCGGTTCCAGAGCCGTCTGCCCTTTCCTTCCGCTGACCACGAGTCGATCAGTGCTTTGAATTGTCCGTCGAGATCGGTGCCGAGATCGACGGTCTGGCCATCGATCCGGCTGCCCAGCATCTTCGCACGCTTCTGCGCGACGGCGCCGAGCAATTTGTCGGCAGCGTCTGCAAACAGTTGCACGCCGTCATCGACGAGTTTTTCTGTGATCGCATCGAGCGAAATTCCGGTCTTTGCAAGGTCTTTGAGGACGCGCTCGGCATCGCCTACGTTTTCTTCAAGGCTGTTGCGCGGTTTGCCGTGATCGCGAAACGCATCGAGAGTCGCAGGAGGAACGGTGTTGACCGTATCGCGGCCGATCAACTCTTCGACATAGAGAACATCGCTGTACGCCTTGTTTTTCGTTCCTGTACTTGCCCACAACAGGCGCTGCACGCGCGCACCTTTCGTAGTGAGTTTTTTCCATCGATCGGTGGCGATGACTTTTTTGTAGTGCTGGTAGGCCAGCTTGGCGTTGGCGATCGCGGCTTTGCCCTTGAGGCTCTCAAGATGCGCCTTCTGGTCCTTGTCGTTGGCCGCGGCAATCTTCGCGTCAAGCTGCTTGTCGACTTCGACATCGATGCGGCTGACAAAGAAACTAGCGACGCTCGCAATCTTTTTCGGATCGCCGCCGTTCGCGATGAATTTTTCCAGACCCGCGATATAGGCTTCGAGTACCTGCGCATACATGGCTTGTGAGAACAGGAGCGTGATGTTGATGCTGATGCCTTCCGCCGTCAGCGCTTCGATGGCGGGCAGGCCCTCGCGGGTTCCGGGTACCTTCACCATGAGGTTGTCGCGCTTGACGTCACGCCACAGCCGACGAGCTTCGGCGAGCGTGCCGGCCGTATCCCGCGCGAGATAGGGTGACACTTCCAGACTTACATAGCCGTCTTCGCCGCGCATCCGGTCGTAGACGGGCCGCAACATGTCGGCCGCCGCCTGAATGTCCTCGACCGCGACGGCTTCATAGAGTTCGCCGACCTGGCGGTCGTGTTCCTTCAGAAGTTTCGAGATCGCGCTGTCGTACTCGTCGCCGCTGCCAATCGCCTTCTCGAAGATAGAAGGGTTGGAGGTCACGCCTTTGACGCCGTCGCGGTCGATCAGCGCCTTGAGATCGCCTTTTGCGATAAATCCGCGCGCGAGAAAATCGAGCCAAATGGCCTGACCGAAATCTTCGAGTTGTTTGACGGGGTTCATGATGTGCGGATCGGGCTTTCTTGACGTGTTCGTGCGGGGCGCATGTATGCACACCTTCAATCGGGCCGGAAGGCCTGTATTTCCCTTCGTTTAGGACGATTCGAGAGTGGAATGTTCCGTGACGATTTCGTCATCGCGCTGTTTTGGGATTGATTTGCGCGCGGCAATTTCCGAGCATCGCCGGATGACAAATGATGCCGACCAATCTTCCGGATTCAACAAGCTGTTCCGCTGGGCAACCACTCCGCCACAAGCCTACCTCGTGTACGTTCTCGCGTTGATTTTAGTTTATTGCGTGATGTTTCTTGCCGGAACGCTCACGCCCCGCCAGCACCTCACGGTGAAGCCCGACCAGGTTTCCGTTCCAGCTACAAAATGACGCCGATTGGCTGCTAAGGGCTAATTTCTCGCGCTCGGGCCGAGAAATAATCTTCGATGTGCGGACTTGCCGGTAGCAGGAATCTCTCTCCCGGCGACTTGGAACGGAAATTCCTTATTAGTTTTAGCGGGTTATGGACCCCTTCATTGGCCGGTACTACACAAGGGCCGATATACAAAGGCTCAAGGCCGCTGAGGATTTCGTCATGCCCGACATCTCGATTTTTGCTGGATTTGCGATTGGACTTGCGTTCGGCGTCGTTGGACTGCTGAGCGGGTTCTGTCTGTTGAGCAGTCTGCGCGACTGGTGGACGGCTGACGATGGCCGCAAGCTCCGCAGTTACGCACTGGCACTCGCTGTCGCGATTCTCGGCACGCAGTTCATTGCGGCCTCGGGCGTTGTGGACATTGGTAAATCGCTTTACCTGCAACCCTCGTTCTCCGCTCCACTGATGTTTGCTGGCGGCGTGCTGTTCGGGCTCGGCATGGTGTTGTCGAACGGCTGCGCGTCGCGCGCGCTCGTTTTGCTGGGCAAGGGCAACATGCGCTCGCTCGTCGTGCTGGTGATCATCGGCGTCACCGCGCAGATGACGCTCAAGGGCCTTCTCGCTCCCGCGCGCCTTTCGTTTCTGCAATGGACCCAGTTGACGCCGTCGGCCATTTCAGTGCCAGCCGTGCTGTCGTCCTTTGGCATCAGTGAGATTGTCGCGCGCGCTGCGGTGGCTTTGCTCGCATCGGGCGCGCTTACCGTGTTCGCGTTCAGCGACCGCCAGTTCCGTCGCGCCTACGGCCAAATAGCTGCCGGCCTCGCAGTCGGACTTCTCGTCGTCGCCGGATGGCTTGCAACCGGCTGGATCGGTGCAGATGATTTCAATCCAATTCCGGTCACGTCGCTGACGTTCATTTCCCCGATTGCCGACTCGCTGCAGTACGCGATGTTCTCCACGGGGCTCAGCCTGAGCTTCGGTATCGCGCTTGTTGCCGGTGTGTTGACCGGAAGCATCGCGACGTCGCTGCTCACCGGCCGCTTCCAGCTTGAGGGCTATACGTCCGCCACTCACACCGCGCGTTCGGTTGCGGGTGCTGCTCTTATGGGAAGCGGTGGTGCGATGGCTTACGGCTGTTCGGTCGGACAGGGTTTGACGGGATTATCGACGCTCGCCATTCCCTCGTTCATCGCGGCCGCCGGAATTGTGACCGGCGCCGCGCTCGGCATCCGCCGTATCGTCGTTCTGCCCGCATTCGCGACGCGCTGAAGGCTTTTCGCAGCTTGACCGTCATTGGCCTCATGGCCTCTGATGGAGTAGCGTGACATCCAATGGCCGCGAAGTCGGCCTTGGGAGACGCCTGTTTTGAACCGCCGGACATTCCTGAGCCTGCTCGGCTTTGCGGCTGCAATTTCATTGCCGTGGCAACAAGTGCTTGCGCAGACGCCCAATCCGTCGCGCAAGCCGGAGACCGACAAGCCGTTCGCCGAGCATTTTCTCGCGCTGCAGCTTTCGGATTCCGATCCCAAGCGCCAGCGGCTGGTGCTGAGCGTGGCGCGCAACGTGCTGAAGTTTTACGACCCGGACAAGGTTGCCATCGAAGTCGTCGCGTTCGGGCCCGGCGTTTCTCTTTTATTTGCCGAGAGCGAGTTCCGTCCTCTGGTGGATAGCCTCGTCAGCCAGGGCGTTCGGTTCGATGTCTGCGGCAACACGCTCGACACCATCGAGCGCGATACGGGGAAGCGTCCGCAGACCAATCCACACGCTCACGAAGTCGGCACCGGCGTCGCACAACTGCTGACGCTGACCGAGAGCGGCTATACACTTGTACGTCCATGACCGGGAGATTTCAAATGCGCTATGCCTATTCAGCGATTGCGGCAGTTTTCATGTCGATCGTCGCGTCGTCGTCTTTTGCCGCCGATGCCAAACCTCATCGCGTCGCCATTCAAGTGAATCAGAACGATCCGGCTCTGATGAATCTCGCGCTGAACAATGCGACGAACATCATGGAAGATTACAAGGCGAAAGGCGAAACGGTTGAAATCGAACTCGTCGCTTACGGTCCGGGCCTCAACATGCTTCGCGACGATACCTCGCCGGTGAAAGATCGCCTGAAGCAGATCAAGGATGCGAGCTTCCCGTCCAAGATCACCTACGCCGCCTGCAACAACACCAAGCAGGGCATGGAAAAGCGCGAAGGCAAAACCATCACCATCGTGCCTGAAGCCGAACTCGTGCCATCGGGCGCGGTGACGCTGATCGAACTGCAGGAAAAAGGCTGGAGCTATCTGAAGCCGTAATCATTCGGACGGGTGATTTCTTCCTAACAGGTCGGCCCATCGGCGCTGCACGAGATCGCGCGGCGAGCCGTCCACCAAGACGGCGATGCCGATGCGCGCCCCGAGGATCATGCCGCCCACGGCAAATGGCCATGACAGAGCAAGGACCGATCCTGCGGTGATGCCCTGACCGATGGTGCAGCCGCCGGCAAGAATGCCGCCGACGCCCATCAGCGCCGCCCCGCCGAGATGCCGCCGCATCTCGTGATCGTCGTCGAAAGCATCCCATCGCAACTCATCGGCACGCCAAGCGTCGAGAAGCGATCCAGCAATGACGCCGAACACGCTCGCGACGCCGAAATCGCTGAAGCTCGCGGTGTTCAAAAGGCCCGCGTACAACGCCTTGCCTATGGTCGAGACGAAGGTGAGGCTTTGCGGATTGATCGGCGTCGTAAAGCCGTCGGCGAGCACCGTCGTCGCGATCCATCCCGCGACGGCGCCGAGACCGAGCACGACGCCTGCGGACAACAAACGCGGCGTGCGGCGAAGTCTTCGATCGATCAGCGCGAACCCACACAACAACAAACCGGCGATCGCCGCGATCCAGATCCGCACGTCGCTGCCCAGCGCGTGCGACGACAGCGAGGCCATGTCGGAGCGAACGCCGTCCGGCATCGCGATCGACAATTTTTCGACGAAGCCAATTCGGAAACCCGACAGCACGCCGCGCAACGTCGCATAGGCCGCTGCGCCGAGAACGATCACGACAATGAGGCTGCGCAGATCGCCACCGCCTAATCTGACGAGCGATCCGAATCCGCAGGTGCCGACCATGGCCATGCCGAGGCCGAACATCACGCTACCGATGAGAATGGCGGCGACGGGGAGGGCGGGGGGCGTGTAGGAAATCAGCTGCGGGTCGATCCAGTCTCCCACGACCAGCGCCTGCGTGCCGAGAATGGCGATGCCGAGGGCGAGACCGAACACGCGAAGCCTGCGGCTGTCCCCGCCCATCAGCGCGTCTTCAATCGCGCCGAACGAACACAGCCTTGCGTGGCGCACGGCAAACCCGACCGCCGCGCCGATCACAAAGCCGCAAAATGCAGGCATCCATGCCAAGAGGTTCTGCACGCGCTTCTCCCGGTTTCACCCGTCACCGGCGCGCAGCTTCGCATCGCTGCGGCGTGCGGGGATTATTTTTTTGGCGCAGGCTGTGCGCAGAAGATGTCGTACACCACCGAGATCACGCTTCGCACGTCTTCGTTGGCGAGGCTGTAGTAGATCGTCTTGCCGTCGCGCCGCGTATCGACCATGCCGTCGTAACGCAGCCGCGCGAGTTGCTGCGACACGGCGGATTGCCGCAGCGAGAGGATATTTTCCAGTTCCGTCACCGAACGTTCGCGCTCGGCCAGGAGACACAACAGCAAAAGGCGATTTTCGTGCGACAGGGCTTTGAGGAAATTGCTGGCCTTGCGCGCCTTGCGCATGAGCAGATCGAGCTCCGGCGAATATTCCGCGCCGTCGCGAAGCTCGGTCTCGATTTCCGATGAGATGATGGAGGGCATGGCGTTGGCTCGGTGCGTTGTCAGATGCGGTTCGGTTCGGGCTGGATCTTGGCGGCCAATCGATCCAGCAGACCCCAGAAGGAATCGTCGCTGGAGAAACCTTCGATGCGTCCGATCTCCCGGCCGCCATCGACGACCACGAAGGTCGGCGTGTAGCGCACGGGTTCGGACAGTTTCACGCCGCTCGCCGACTGCCGGTCGATGTCGATGCGGCGCAGCGGAAGGACTTTGGCTTCGGCCGTCTTGTCATAGATCGAGCCGACATCGCGATCCCAGCGCAGGCAATAAATGCAGCTGCGGCTCTCGAACATCAGCAGTTCCGCCGCGCGCGCCTGCGACGGCAATGCAAGCGCAGCGAACGCCAGAGCGCCGATCAACAAAATGTTTGAAGCGGTTTTGCCGGTCATATGATACATATACTCAAATTCGCATATATCCGCCAGCCCCGATCATTGCTGGGCCGGGTGAGGGGTGCCGATGCCGAAATTCAGTTCGCTTCAATTGACCCGGCGCGAAGCCATTGTTGCTGCCGGCGCGGGATTGCTGTCGCTGCGCGCGGTGCCCACTTTTGCTGCCGCGAAACTCGGCGATGACGGCATCTACCATATGGACTGGTATCTGGAGAGCTTCCTCGATCTCGCCGAGGATCTTTCGGGCGCGAGTGCGAAGGGCAAACGCTTCGCGGTGATGTGGGGCATGAAGGGCTGCCCCGGCTGCAAGCGCATGCACGAAGCCTATCTGAGCGACCCGAAAGTCGAAGCCTACATCCGCGACAATTTTGAAATCCTGCATCTGAATTTTCTCGGCTCGCGCGAAGTGACGGATTTCGACGGCAGCAAATTTCCCGAAAAGCCGTTCAGCGCGACTTACGACGTGAAGGGCACGCCGACGATTCAGTTTTTTCCCGAGACGGCCGGCGGACTCGCGGCGCTCAAAGGGCAGGCGCGTGAAGTCGCGCGCATGACGGGATTGCCGGAGAAGAACGAATTTCTCGCGATGTTCCGTTACGTGCGCGAGAAGGCTTACGAGCAGTCGCAATTTCCCGACTGGTTCAAGAAGCAGGTGTGATTTGCGGAAAACGCCGCGTCGTCCCGGCGAAGGCCGGGACCCATAACCACCGAATTCAGTTTTGAGCGATGAGCGGCCCTCCATCGTAAACTCGACGCTCAGGGAGTATGGGTCCCCGCCTTCGCGGGGACGACATCGTAAATGTGTCGCCTCATTCCGCGCCATCGCATCGTTCGGATTCAAATTTCAAACAGCCACTTTCATTTGCGCACGCCAATTGTTCTCGCGCCGCGAGTTGAGATGAATGCCCCGCAATGAGGGGCGTGGAGCGCCGGAAGGCGCAATTGTATCGTCTCGCTCTCCGCACATTGCCTGCGACGGCAACACACGAACAGCGCATCGCCTTTCGGCGCTCCAAGCGCAGACAAGTTTACGCAGTCTGCGCAAACCTGAATGCTGCGGGATTTTTGGCGAAGGGGCCGCTCTTCCGGGTGCGGGAGCCGAAAGCCTTGCGGGCTTCCTCTCATCCCGGCGGATTTCGCCGCCGTTCGCCCGCACCGCGTGCAGCCACCGAAGGCAGAGCCACGTAGTTGGCCCGGTCGGCGACCCTCAACCTCGCGGACGTGAAATTGCGAATTTCACGCGCGCGCACCGCATCCCGCTCCACTTCAAGACGCCTCATGAAGCGCCCCTCGCGAACGGGATGGATAGGAATATAATGGCGATTATGCCTTACTTGACTGGTAAGGCATCCCGATGGCATAGTCTTGCCCGACAGGCCGGTGCCCTTCTTTTCCTCTTATTGCTACTAATCCTGCCGAGAGCCGGACGAGCGGAATTGCTCAGTGTCCCGGTCCCATTCAAAGAATTTCCAAGTGACGCGCTCGTTTCCGAGTCCATCATAATAAGAGACAACGATTCCGACGCGCAAATAAAAGCCGCCCTTTGTAGCGGCGTCGTATTTTTCTGGGGAAAATTCGGTGACGTATGTGGTGTCGGTTTCAAACTGATTAGAAGCCAATACTCGGCTCATAATCTCATCTTGAGGGGCAACGTAAAGACTCTCGCGGGTAGGAGGATGCCATTCTGGGCCTCCAGTCGCGATAGCGCTGACACGAAGTCTATTGGCTGGAGAAACACCTGTGTTTTCCAACCTATATCTTATTTGGATTTTGCCGCCGTAAACGCCGCCGCGATTAACTTCAACATTGGTCAATGTGATGCGGGCGCGAAATGTCTCTTGGAATTGAGCGCGAGAGAGTGCGAGGGATTCCCTAGTGGCATCGAGACCGCCAGTTGTTGCTCTCCAGAGCGTATAAGTGAAATACGCGATAGCCATTGTACTGATGGCAGTAATTACCGTGTTTATAGAGTCGAGAAAGCGAACAACTTTCAGGAGGAAGTAAGAAACAAAATCATAGGAGGGGCAATTTTCTTTTGTTGCATCCTTTATGGGTTCGCACACTTCATAAAACAAAGGCAGAAATGACGTCTCTAAAGCTAGAATCCAATAGCCAACAATCAAACCAAAAATTGCTACAACAATCTTTGTCAGCATCCGCTAATTGCCGTTCCAAAAATATCGCTATTAAAGCGGTTATTATACTTGAACTGGGCCTCTGCGATATAGAGCGGGAGGTATTTCGCACTGACCTTGTGATAGCTGCCAACAATGCTGCGCTTGAAGATCGACCAGAAACCTTCAATCGTGTTCGTGTGGATAGCGCCCACGACGTACTGACGGCCAGCATGATCGACAGTGCCGTGATTGTAGCCCTGCAACGACTTGTAGACGGGCGACATATCAGTGGCGAGAAGGCTGACCTTCTCAGACACCATCTCACGAACGAAGCCCTGAGCGGCCTCCTTGGTGACGTGAGCCAGAACTCGCGTCACGACGTTGCCCTTGCGCTGTACGGCTCCGATAATCGGGGTCTTGTTGGAGGGAGCATGCTTGCCTCCCTTACCGCGCTTGGAGACGTGCTTGTTACCATCCTTGCCGCCGATGAATGTCTCATCGACTTCTACAATGCCACCGAGCTTGTCCATATCGCGCTCAACAAGAGCGGAGCGGATTCGATGGCACATATACCAAGCCGTCTTGTAAGAACCGAAGCCCATGACGCGCTGAATTTGGAGGGCGCTAACGCCCTTCTTGCTCGTCAGCATCGTGTGAGTGACGCGAAACCAATCCTTGAGCGGCTTGTTCGTATTCTCGAAGATCGTGCCCGCGATGTGCGAGAAGCGGTAGCCAGACCCCGGAGCGCAGGCGTAGCACTGCCATTTGAACGGCATCGTGCCGACGGGAAAAACCTTGGGATTGCCGCAGCCGGGGCAAGTCACCCCGTTCGGCCAGCGACGGGCAACGAGATAGTTGGCGCATGCTTCCTCATCGGGAAACGCGGCCTCAAACTGCTTAATGGTCATCTGGTGAACTGGTTTCGGACGCTTGGCCATTGGCTAACCCCTGTTTATGGAGGCCAATATGGCACCTAATTCTACACCAGTCAAGTCCGGGATAATCGCCAATATAATCCTTGTTCTGAGGAATGTCAAGGCAGTCCGTTGCATTTCAAGTTGTCATCACCGGGCTTGTCCCGGTGATGATGGTCTTAAGATTGCCCTTCAAAAATCCAATTTATCCTTCACCGCGCTGACGCCCGCTTTCGCGCAGGCGTCGTCCATGTCGCCGCCGGGTGCGCCGGAGACGCCGACCGCGCCGACCGTCGAGCCGCCGGCTTCGACGAGGACGCCGCCGCCGATCATCACCACATTGGGAAGATTGCGCAGGCCGGATTGCGGCGAGCCGGGTTGCGATAACGCCATGAGATCGAGCGTAGAGGTGCGGAAGCTCGCCGCCGTCCACGCCTTGCCTTGCGCGGTCGGCGGCGTGTGCGTGCCCGCGAAGCGGTCGCGCAGCATCGCCAGCGGATTGCCGAAGCGGTCCGTCACCACGACAGCGACCTGAAAGCCGCGCTTCTGGCAATCGGCGAACGCCGCCTTCGCAAGATCGAGCGCCAGTTCAGGGCTGAGCGACTTGTAGGTGACAGTCGCGTCCTGCGCATGGGCAGAGCAGGCGGCGAGAAAAAATCCCGCCGCCCAAATCGAACGCTTCATCATCGCATGCTCCGTTACTTGTTGACCGGCGATTCCGGATCGAACAGCAGCGCGACGAGGTCCTGAATCTGCTTTTCGCTGAGAACCTTGTTGGCGCCGAAGCGCGGCATGTTCGAGCACGCAAGCACCGCCTGCGAATCGAAAATCTTGGTGAAGGCATTCTTGGCTTCGGCTGCGTCGAATTTGCGATCCTTGCCGTAGTTGGTCAGGCTCGGACCCATCGTGCCGAAGGAGACTTCGGATTTCTCCAGCTGGTGGCAGGCGTAGCAGTTGCCGCCGGCGACAACCTCCGGCCCGTCGGAGAATTGTCCGCCGCGCCCGTTGTTGGCGATTTTTTTGCCTTCCTTCCAGTCGCCGATCATCTTGCCGTCGGCGGGATAGACCACCTTCGCAAGCTCGGCCTTCTGGATCTTGTCGGCGTCCTTCGGCGGCACGTTGTTGTGGTACTGGTTGCAGACCTTCAGCGTCTCGTCGGGAACGATGCGCGCCTGCCATTCCGGCGGCGCTTTGCCGAAGGTCGATTTGATGTAGGCCTCGATGACGGCAGGCGGCGGCGCTTTCACCGGCTGCGCGGCCGCTGTCTTCTTCATCGGCTCGTTCTTCTTCATGGTCTGCGCGAGCGCACCGAATGAAACCGCAACGAGCGCGGTGGCGGCGAGAGCAACGGACAATTTCACGATCGTTTTCATGTTGCGCTCCTTACCGCTTGATCGACGGGACATTGATCTCGCCGCCCTTGGCCTGCTTCTGCAGGAAGACGGTGAGCGCGGTGATCGCGTCGGTGCCGTATTCAGGGACCGGCCAGCGCTGCTGGCGATAGCAATCCCAGATGCGGTGCTGGAACGTGCGCAGCGCGCCCTGCGACACGCGATAGGTCGGCCATGCGCCCATCGTTTCCTGCGCGGGCTTTCCGGGCATCGAGAAGTTCGGCAATCCCTGCAGGCGAATGCGCTTGCCGTCTTCGCCGTGGCAGGTCGCGCAGGAGAAATCCATCACGCCGCCGCGGCGATAGAACAGCGCTTCGCCGACTGCCGCCATTTCCTGTTCCTTCGGATTGGATTGCGGCACGTCGATCTTCATGCCGTTCGATTTGTTGGCGACGAAGGCGACGAGGTCTTCCAGATCCGACGGCTTGCCGGGACCGGAGAAGCGGCGCGCGATCACCTCTTTGGTGTCGACGCCCTGAATCTTGTCCATGCACCACAACAGCCGCTGCTCGAGGTCCATGACCTTGTCGGCATCCTTGAAATAGCGCGGCATGTGCGCGAACGCGCCTTCGAGTTTGCCAGCGCCCTCGCCGAGATCGCATTTTTCGAGCGACACGTTCTTGGTGCCGCGCGCCTGCTTCCACAACACCTCGCCGCGATCGACCGCGAGATAGCCCGGATTGGACATCGGGTCGGAGAGCATTTGTCTGTAACGCTCGATTTCCTTCTCGCTGGCGTCTTGTGCACGTGCAGCAAGTCCCGAAAAACAAATGACAATGGCGGCGATTGCCGACCCGAGCGCGGCGTATTTCATCGATCCCTCCCATCCGTAAGATCGTCTTGTGCGATCCTTGCGGCGATTAGCGTGACATCTTTACATTCAAAAAAAACAATATAATGATGTTTTCAGATCATGATGGATCGCAAACGGAATCGTCAAGCGATACTATCGTCAAGGAAGACGGAAGAGCTTCCCAAGAAGCGATCGAGGAGGAGACGTAATGAATTTCCGCAATGCCGAACACACCCGCCGCGAAACCTTGACGCTGGCCGCGATCGCGAGCCTTGCAGCGGTGCTCGCGCCGCGCATGTCGTTTGCCGACGAGAAGGCGGTGGCCGCTGAAATCGCCAAGCTCTACGGCGACAAGAAGATGGACAGCGGCAAGATCAAGCTCGATGTGCCGGAGATTGCGGAAAACGGACTCGTCGTTCCCGTCAACGTCGAAGTCGAGAGCCCGATGACGGACGCCGACTACGTCAAGGCGGTGCATGTGTTCGCCGACGGCAATCCGCTTCCGGGCGTGGTGTCGTATCGCTTCACGCCGGCCTGCGGCAAAGCGTCCGCATCGACCCGCATGCGCCTTGCGCAGACGCAGAATGTAATCTGCATCGCGGAAATGTCGAACGGCGCGCTCTACACGGCGAAGTCGAACGTGAAAGTCACCATCGGCGGCTGCGGCGGCTAACGAACAAAAACGAATTCAGGCGAGGACATTCAAGATGGCAACAGCTCCGACCCCGCGCGTTCGCGTACCCGCAACCGCAAAGCCCGGCGAACTGATCGAGATCAAGACGCTCATTTCGCACGAAATGGAATCCGGCCAGCGCAAGGATTCGTCCGGCAAGGTCATTCCGCGCCAGATCATCAACAAGTTCACGGCGGCCTTCGACGGCCAGACCGTGTTCGAGGCCGACTGGAATCCGGCGATCTCGGCCAATCCGTATCAGTCGTTTTTCTACAAGGCGGCCAAGAGCGGCGAATTCACCTTCACCTGGAAGGACGACAACGGCTCCGAATACAAGGCGACCAACAAGCTGACGGTTGCCTGATCGTTTTCACTGGAAGAGCGCCCTTCCTCATTTGAGGGGCAATAGGATGAACCGATGATTTCACGGCGGGATTTCCTGCAAGCGACGGCGGCTGCCTCCGCGCTTGTTACATCGTCAGGCCTCGGCCCGCTCGGCCGCGCGGCTGCGCAGCAGAAATTGTCGCAGGCGGAGATTCTCAAATTCGATCCGCTCGGCACGGTGACGATCCTCTACATCACCGACACGCACGCACAGCTGATGCCGCTGTATTTCCGCGAGCCGTCGATCAATCTCGGCGTCGGCGAAGTGAAGGGCCAGCCGCCGCATCTCACCGACGCCGAATTCAGGAAATACTTCAAGATCGCGTCAGGCTCGGCCGATGCCTACTCGCTCACGGCGGACGATTTCGTGTCCCTCGCCAAACATTACGGCAAGATGGGCGGCATGGACCGCGTCGCGACGCTGGTCAAGGCGGTGCGCGGCGAGCGCGGCGACAAGAACGTGCTGCTGCTCGACGGCGGCGATAGCTGGCAAGGAAGCTGGACATCGCTGCAGACCAAGGCGCAGGACATGGTCGACGTGATGTCCGCGCTCAAGACCGACGCGATGGTCGGCCATTGGGAATTCACCTACGGCGCGGATCGCGTCAAGGAAATCGCCGACAAGGCATCGTTCGCGTTCCTCGCGCAGAACCTGCGCGACAACGAATGGCAGGAGACGGTGTTTCCGGGACGCAAGATGTTCGAGCGCGGCGGCGCGAAGGTCGCGGTGATCGGTCAGGCCCTGCCGCGTGTTGCGATTGCGAATCCACGCTGGATGTTCCCGAAATGGGAATTCGGTATCCGCGAGGAAGACATGCAGAAGCAGGTCGAGGAAGCGCGAGCGGAAGGCGCCGACATCGTCGTGCTGCTGTCGCATAATGGTTTCGATGTCGACCGCAAGCTCGCGGGCCGCGTAAAGGGCATCGACATTATCCTGTGCGCGCACACGCATGACGCGATCCCAGCTCCTGTTATCGTCAATGGTACAGTCCTTGTCGCATCCGGATCGCACGGTAAATTCCTGTCGCGTCTCGATATCGAGGTGAAGGACAAGAAGGTCGCCGGTGTCCGCTACAAGCTGATGCCGGTTTTCACCGATGTAATTGCGCCCGACGCCGAGATGAAAGCGCTCGTCGAGAAGGTCCGCGCGCCGTTTGCCAAGGATCTCGCGCGCGTCGTCGGCAAGACCGACTCGCTTCTGTACCGCCGCGGCAATTTCAACGGCACTTTCGACGATCTGATCTGCAACGCGATGCTGTCCGAACGCGATGTTGAAATCGCGCTGTCGCCGGGTTTCCGCTGGGGCGAGAGTCTGCTGCCGGGCGAGGACATCACGTGGGAGCATCTCACCAATGAGACGGCGATCACCTATCCGGCCTGTTACCGCAACCAGATGACCGGCGCGCAGCTTAAGGAAGTGCTCGAAGACATTGCCGACAACATCTTTCATCCCGATCCGTATTTTCAGGGCGGCGGCGACATGGTTCGCACCGGCGGCATGGGCTACGCGATCGACATCAACAAGACGATGGGTTCGCGCATTTCCAACATGATCCATCTGAAAACCGGCAAGCCCATCGAGGCGAGCAAGACTTATTCGGTGGCAGGCTGGGCGAGCGTCAACGAGAACACGCAAGGTCCGCCGATCTGGGATGTGGTCGCTGCACACATCAAGAAGGTCGGCACGGTGCGCGTTGCGCCGAACTCTGCGGTGAAAGTCACCGGAGCCTGACGATGATTTCTGTGCGCGTTATTGCGTTCGACACATTCACGTATCGGCATAAATACAGAGGTGCGTTATGAGCGACGAAGCATCCAACAAACTCAATCGCCGGAAATTTTTGGGTGCTGCCACGCTCGCGGGCGCGAGCGCGCTCGCGGCGGGCCAATCGTTCGCGCAGGCATCGAAGGATGCTCCGAAGCCCGATCCGCTCATCACCGAAGTGCAGGATTGGCAGCGCTATCTCGGCGACGGCGTGGACAAGCATCCCTACGGCATGCCGTCGAAATTCGAGAAGAACGTCATTCGCCGCGATGTGGCGTGGCTGACGGCGTCGGCGGAATCCTCGGTCAACTTCACGCCGCTACACGCGCTCGACGGCATCATCACGCCGAGCGGACTGTGTTTCGAGCGCCATCATTCGGGCATTGCCGAGATCGATCCCGCCCAGCATCGCCTGATGATCAATGGCCTCGTCGACAAGCCGCTGGTGTTCACGATGGACGACATCAAGCGGATGCCGCGCGTGAACAAGATCTATTTTCTCGAGTGTGCCGCGAATTCCGGCATGGAGTGGCGCGGCGCGCAGCTCAACGGCTGCCAGTTCACGCACGGCATGGTTCACAACCTCATGTACACGGGCGTGATGCTGAAGACGGTGCTGGACGAAGCCGGCATCAAGCCGAATGCGAAATGGCTGATGCTTGAAGGCGGCGATGCGGCTGCGATGAACCGCTCGGTGCCGATCGAAAAAGCTCTCGACGATTGCATGATCGCGTTTGCGATGAACGGCGAGGCGCTGCGGCCCGAACAGGGTTATCCGCTGCGCGCCGTCATTCCCGGATGGGAAGGAAATCTGTGGGTGAAGTGGATCCGGCGCATCGAGGTCGGCGACCAGCCGTGGCAGACGCGCGAGGAAACCTCGAAGTATACGGACCTGCTCGCCGACGGCCGCTCGCGCAAGCACACCTTTATTATGGACGCGAAGTCTGTCGTGACGAATCCGTCGCCGCAGGCGCCGCTGAAATTCAAGGGCCGCAACGTGCTTTCGGGTCTGGCATGGTCCGGGCGCGGCAGCATCAAGCGCGTCGATGTATCGATCGACGGCGGCCGCAACTGGCAGAGCGCGCGGATCGACGGGCCTGTCATCGATAAATCGCTGACGCGCTTCTATGTCGATTTCGACTGGAACGGGCAGGAGATGATGGTGCAATCGCGCGCGATGGACTCCACCGGCTATGTGCAGCCGTCGAAGGAAGAACTGCGCAAGGTGCGTGGCGTCAACTCGATCTATCACAACAACGGAATCCAGACCTGGCTGGTGCGTGCGAACGGGGAGACCGAAAATGTCGAAATCGGCTAGCCTCGTCATTGCAGCGCTGCTCACGGTCGGTATCGCCGGCTTCAGGGCGCACGATGTCCACGCTCAACATGTCGCAGCGCGCGACACTAAGCCTTCCGCTAAGCTCAATCTCGGCCGCACAGCGTTGCCGGAAGAGATCAAGGCATGGGACACCGACGTGCGCGCCGACGGCAAGGGATTGCCGCCGGGCAAGGGCACCGTGAAGCAGGGCGACGACATTTTTCAGGCGCAATGTGCGTCGTGCCACGGCGAGTTCGGGCAAGGCGTCGGACGCTGGCCGGTTCTCGCGGGCGGATTGGGAACGCTGAAAGCGGATCGGCCCGACAAGACCATCGGTTCGTTCTGGCCGGATGTCTCGACGGTGTTCGACTACATCAAGCGCGCGATGCCTTACGGAAATGCGCAGTCGCTCTCCAACGACGATATTTATGCTCTCACAGCCTACCTTCTCAGCATGAATGACATCGTCAAGGACCCGAATTTCGAATTGAACGACAAGAATTTTACGTCCATCAAGATGCCGAACAAGTCGGCTTTCTTCGACGACGACCGTGAGACCGCCGAGAAGCAGTTTTGGGGCAAGGAGCCCTGCATGAAAAACTGCAAGCCGGTTGCGCCGAAAGTGATCGGCCGCGCGATGTCGATCGATGTCACGCCGGACAGCAAGTCCGGCCCGAAGGTGGAATGAGACGAAGCGTCTATGGCTTCGCGTTTCGATGAACGATAAAGTGCAGCGGAACAGGAGATTGTCATGACAGATCACAGCGGTTCGACGACGCGGCGGAGCATGATTCTCGGTGCGGCGGGCGGCCTCATCGCCGCATCCGCGCAGGCGGCTCCTGCCGAAATGAAGATGGCCGACATCAAGAAGGAAGCCGACGTCGCCTGTCTCTATCACTGCGACTACGGCGATCAGCCGCGCTTCGCGCAGACGCTGAACAACATCTCCAATCATTATTCGGTGTACGGCTCGGACTCGTTCGGGCTCCAACTCGCATTGGTCGTGCATTCGGTCGGCGTCAAATTCTTCCTCAGCACGCTCGAAGGCACGCCGTGGAAGGATGAGACGATTCCGCCGGAAACGTTCGAGCGCGTCGCCTCGCTGTCCAAGAACGGGCTGAAGGTTTATTTGTGCGAGATCACCTTCAAGCGGCTCAACATCGACAAGGCCAAGGTGAAGGACGTGCCGTTCATTTCCTTCGTGCCGTCGGGCGTTGCGGCAGTCGCAGCCCTTCAGTCCAAGGGTTTCGCATATCTCAAAGTCGGTTGATGTTTAAGTGAAAGGCTCAAGAACCATGATGATCCGTTTGATTGCCGCCGTTGGCGCTATCCTCGTCGCATCCGCTTCCGCCCGCGCGCAGGATGCCGCCGCCGGCGAGAAATCCTTCAACAAGTGCCGCGCCTGTCATCAGATCGGCGAGACCGCGAAGAACGGCGTGGGCCCCATTTTGAATGGATTGTTCGGCCGCAAGTCGGGAGCGGTCGAAGGTTACAATTATTCCGACGCCAACAAGAATTCCGGCATCACATGGGATGAGAAGGTATTCGCCGAATATATTCAGGATCCGAAGGCGAAGATTCCCGGCACCAAGATGACCTTCGCCGGAATCAAGAACGAGCAGGAGATCAAGGATCTCACGGCGTTTCTCAAGCAGTTCGGCAAGGACGGCAAGAAAAGCTAAAGCAGAGCTGACGCCTAAGGCGCGACGCGCCTGAGTTCGGCGGTGAGTGCCTTCAGCGTATCGACCAGCATCGGACCGCCGCAAACCGTGAGGCGGTCCGGCAGCGCGATGCGTTTCGACGGCGGGTAGAATTTCTCCAGCGCCGGATGCAGCAGAAACGCCTGGCCCTCGTCTTCTGCGGAATTGGCGGTGTCGGATACGAGCAGCAAATCCGGCTTGAGGCTGATGATGGTTTCGAGCGGCGCGAAGCCGCCATAATCATAGCCGAGTTCGCCGGCGGCGTTCTTCAACCCCAGCTCGGTCAACAGCGAATTCGCCAGCGTGTCGCCGCCCGTCACCCAGCCGCGCCGCGACACCGGAAGCACGCGATAGGCCTTGCGCGAAGCGGCTTGCCGCGCCTCCGTAATCGCGGCATCGATTTTTGCGATGTCGTCCGCAGCGCGTGAAGGCTGGCCGAGGAGATCGCCCATCCGGCGGATCTGAGCTTTGACCTCGCCGAGCGATCGCGCGAAGAAAAATTCCTCGACGCGCAGTCCTTTCTCTTTCAACAGTTCGCGGGTTTCGCGTTTGGTGTAATCGCCTGCGAACACGATGTCGGGCTTGAGCACGAGAACATCTTCCGCCTCACCTGACAGCCGGCGGAATTGTCCGGCTTTGACTGCGTCGAACGATTGCGACGGATCGCGCGAGAATGGCGACAGCCCCGCGATCTGTCGCGGGTCCGCCATCGCCATCACAAGCTGATCGGTGCACAGATTGATTGACGCGACACGCGGCGGGCCTTCCGCGAGCGCGGCGGGCGAACAAAGCGTCAAGATACAAATCGCGACGAGTTGTTTCATGTCAGCCGTTCGCCCACGGCACGATGACAGATTGATTCTGGAAACTCGCGCGATAGGCGCCGACGCGAAATACATCTTCCATAATGGAATCCGATAGCGCGTGGTCCGGCGCCCCCTGCGCGACCAGCCGCCCGTCGGACAGAACCAGAACCGTATCGGCGAATCGCGCGGCAAGACCGAGATCGTGCGTCACCACGATGACCAATGCCCCGCCGTTCGCGGTACTCCGCAGCACGCTCATGATGTTGAGCTGATAGCGCGGGTCGAGCGACGCCGTCGGCTCGTCTGCGAGGATCACAGGCGCTTCGACGGCAAGCACGCGCGCGAGCGCGACGCGGCTGCGTTCGCCGCCGGACAGTTCAGTGACTTTGCGTTCGGCGAGCGGCAGAATATCGGTGGCCTTGATGGCACGGGCGACCGCGGCTTCGTCGGATTCCGCAAGCCGCAACGGATCGGTTGCGCCGTGCGGATATCGCCCCAGCGCGACCACATCGCGCACGCGCAGCGGCCAGTGAACCGCGTGCCCCTGCGGCAGATAGCCGAACCGGGTCGCGCGTTCCCGCAACGGCAGCGCGTCAAGTGAGTCGCCGTCGATGCGAATGTCGCCGTTGGACGGAATAAGGCCCGCGATGGCGCGCAGCAGCGTGGTCTTGCCGACGCCGTTCGGCCCCACCAGCGCGACGAGATGCCCGCCTTCCAATTCAGACGAGATGTGATGGATCACCGTGCGCCCGCCGAGTGCCACGGAGACATTCTGGATCGCGAGCGATACCGGAGGTGTCATGCGACACCTCCGCCGAGCGAGCGGCGTTCGCGCACGATCAGATAGAGGAAAAACGGCACGCCGATGATCGAGGTCAGCACGCCGACCTTGATGTCGGAGGTCGATGGAATGATCCGCACCCCGATGTCGGCGGCCAACAGCAACGCCGCGCCAGCCAACGCGCTCGGCACCATCAGCCGTGCCGGGTCGTGTCCGACAAGCGGCCGCATCAGATGCGGCGCGACAAGTCCGATGAATCCGATGGCGCCGGTCACGGCGACCGCGCCGCCGACGCCGAGTGCGACGCCGGTAATCACCGACAATCGCAGCCGGCTGACATTGACGCCGAGACTCTGAGCCGTTTCCTCGCCGAGACTCAAGGCGCGGAAGGCGTTGCGCTGACTCATCAGAATAGCAGCACCGGCGACGATGAACGGCAGCGCCAGCGCCACATGACGGAAACTGCGATCGTCGAGCGATCCGAGAAGCCAGAAGGAAATCTCCAGCGCGACAAACGGATTCGACGACAGATTCATCACCAGCGCCGCCGCGGAGCCAGCAAGGCTCGAGATCGCAAGCCCTGCGAGGATCAAAAGCAGAAGACTCGCATTGCGCCCGGCAATGCCGAGCAGTGCGAATACCGACACGAACGCCATGACGATGCCCGCGACCGGCAACGCATAGGACCGCACGTCCGCAAGACCCAGCGCAATCGTCAGCACCGCGCCGAACGCCGCCGATTGCGGCGCGCCGAACAGTTCGGGCGCCGCGAGCGGGTTGCGCAGCAATCCCTGTAACGCCGCACCGGACAGCCCGAGGATCGCGCCGATGGCGAGCGCGAGAATCGTTCGCGGCAGGCGGATGTCCTGCACGATGGTGCGCTGAATATCGTCGCCGCCGCCGAACAGCGCATTCAGAACCGTGAGCGGAGGCAGCCGGATGGGACCGATGCCAAGCGAAGCGATCACCAGAAGCGCCACCAGAATCGTCAAAGCCGCGATGGTGACGAGCGGCCGCCGGCCTGTTTTCGATGTCATCTGCAACGTGTCGGTCTCTATAAATGCCGCCGCCTAGATATAAGCAGCGCAACAGCGTGTCACTGCAATTCGGCCGGTTTTGGCGCGATGCCCCGTGATCCGCACGCCAATATAAAGTGATCGCTCGCTCGCGTCTGCTGCGGTGCGATGCCAGCGCCTGCGGCGAAAGGCGGGCAGGAGCAGTTGCAAGATTCGCTTTGAGCCGGAATGCGATCAGGTAGCATCGAGGCACTCGACGGTAAGGCGAAGGCACATTCGCCGCACGAAAATCGAATTGGGGAGCAACAGGCCGTCCGACCAACGGCGCGGCCAACAGGGAGTGAGGCAGAATGAGCGACTATCATTTGGATCGGCGATCGCTGCTCAAGGGGACGGCGATGACGATGGCTGCGGCCGCGACGATGTCGGCGGATCAGCTGCTCGGTCATGCGAAGGCGTGGGCGCAAGCCTCGCAATGGAAACCGGAGCCGGGCGCGAAGATCAACTTCCTGCGCTGGAAGCGCTTCGTGGAGGCCGAGGATGTCGCCTTCATGAAAATCGTCGATGCCTTCCAGAAGGCGACCGGCGTGACGATCAATGTCTCCAACGAATCCTTCGACGACATTCAGCCCAAGGCGTCGGTCGCGGCGAATACCGGGCAGGGCCTCGACATGGTGTGGGGTCTCTATTCGCTGCCGTTTTTGTTTCCGGAGAAATGCGTCGATGTCAGCGACGTCGCCGAATATCTCGGCAAGAAATACGGCGGATGGGCTCCGTCGGGCGAAGCCTACGGCAAGATGGGAAACAAATGGATCGGCATTCCTGTCGCGTCCAGCGGCGGTCTCGTCAATTACAGAATCGCCGCCATGCAGAAATGCGGCTTCAAGGAATTTCCGAAAGACCTCGGCGGGTTTCAGGAGCTGATCAAGGGCCTCAAGGCCAACGGTACACCGGCCGGCATGGCGCTGGGCCACGCCACCGGCGACGCGAACGGATGGCTCGCCTGGGCGCTGTGGGCGCATAACGCTTACACCGTCGACAAGGACAACAAGGTCACGATCAACTCCCCGGAGACGGCGAAGGCGCTGGACTATGTCAAATCGCTTTATGAGAATTTCATTCCCGGCACCGTGTCGTGGAACGACTCATCGAACAACAAGGCGTTCCTCGCAGGCCAGCTTCATCTGACGACCAACGGCATTTCGATCTATGTCGCGGCGAAGAAGGAAAATCCCGCAATTGCCGCCGACATGGATCACGCACATTTGCCGGTCGGTATCAGCGGGCAGGTGCGCGAGCAGCATCTCGGCTTTCCCATCCTGATCTTCAATTTCACCAAGTACCCGCAAGCCTGCAAGGCGTTCACGGCATTCTTGATGGAAGGGCCGCAGTTCAATCCGTGGATCGAGGCCGCGCAGGGCTATCTGTCGCACTTCCTGCTCGCCTACGACGCCAACCCGATCTGGACGGCGGACCCGAAAAATACGCCCTATCGTGACGTCGCCAAGCTGGCGACGACGCCTGCGGGACGAGGGACGTTGAACGAGAGTGCTGCTGCGGCTATCGCCGACTTCGTTGTGGTCGATATGTTTGCGAATTATTGTACCGGCCGCGACGATCTCAAAGGCGCAATGGCTTCGGCGGAGCGGCAGTTCAAGCGAATCTACCGGACTTGATTTCGCGCGCATACAAATGTGCAACGACAAAGGGCTGCCCGAGGGCAGCCCTTCAATTTTGTACGCGATGATTTTATCAGCTTGAGATGTGCGCCTTCGCGACCGCCTTCTGGAACAGAGTGTTCATCGCCTGCGAAATGCCGTCGGTCGGGCTCACCTCGAAGTAGAATCCGGGCGAGGCGCATGACTGCATGTTCTGCGCGATCTCGCTGTTCGGCGAAGGGCCGTAAGGGCCGGAATTGAACGGCGCGATCCACTGGTTGTACCAGGCGTTCGTCGGCAGCGAGAGATAGGTTGTGTAGAGCACGGCGATCTGAATGCCGCGCGCCTTGATGGCCGTGCAAAGCGCCGGATTGATCGGCGACTGGCAGCGCGTGCCATTGGATGTCGGTTTCAGACAAGCCGAATTGGCTTCATCGGCAACGCCGTCGGAGACGAAGAACAGATATTTCTGCGGAGCGTTCGATGTACCTGAACCGGGCGTCGGGATCGCCGCGTTGATCTGCGGCATGATCGTCGTGAAACCCGTGTCCATGTCGTTGTTCTGGTTCTGGCCGGCCACCGTCATCAGGTCGATGTTGCCGGCCTGCGCCTTGGCGTTGGACAGGTTGGACGTGAGCGCGGCGATGGTCGTCAGGCCTGCGCTCGATGCCGACGAGCCGAACGTGTAGATCGCCATGCGGAACTGGTTGTTGAACACTTCCGTCGCGGCGGCCGTATCCATCAGGCTTTGCGCCGCCGACCGGACGACGTCGATGCGTGTTGTGACGTTCAGCTGCTTCGCAAGTTTGTAATAGTTGTTGTTGTCGTTGGTGTCATGACACGCGAATGCGCACTGATCGGGCGTGTTGTTGACCATCGCGGTCACGTCGGCTGGCGTCGCGGCAACCCCCATCGACGGCGAATTATCGAGCAGAAGATAGAAGTCGATGAACACCGGCATCGTCGTGGACGACACCGACGTGCCCGTCACGGTCATTGCGTTTTTGCCGAGCGCGCGCATGAAGGTGGTGTTGATCGTCGCGCTGAAGCTGACGGTCGATGTCAGTGTGCTGCCGGATTTGACCACGGCAGCTGTCGAACTGTTGAGCGTGTAGCCACTCTCGCCGGTCATGTTGGCGGTGAAAATCTGGAGCGCATCCGGGCCGCCTACGGCGATCGTGCCATCGCTGGCGGTGCCTGCCGCCGCATAGGCCGGGCCGTTCTTGCCGATGGCGCCGACGCTCGCCGCGTCCGCTGCCGCCTGCAACTTGCTGCGCAGCCGCGTCGCCATGCTGTAGTCGACGGCGCATCCGACGCCGCCGAGGATCGGCATGACGGTGATGGCGAAGATCACGGCGACGTTGGCGCGCGTGTCGCGGCGGAAACGGGAGAGAAAATGGGTCGGCATGGTGTTCGCTCAGCCTGAAACTAGCGTCAGACTGATACCGGCCGCACGTTGCAGAACACTTATAATTTAAGCCAAAAAGCGCCTTTCGCGCCTGACGCTTAAGGGCGCATGAATGGCGGCCGCGTTTAGATTCTGTCAACCTTAAGAAACAGTGCCCATAGCAGCGACAGCGCGCCGACATAGAGCAGCCATTGCGGGTTCTGGCAGAAAATATCGCCATAGGTGCAGAACGGGCGCGTCCATGAGGGCGCGTCGCGGTTGGAGGCGAAATAAAACAGCGCCGAGCTTGCGAGCAGTCCGCATGCGATCTGGAGCATCGTTCGATCCTTACGGTTCAACGATCGACATCGTTCAGGAATTATCGGGCGCGAAGACGCGATTTCAAGCGCGTCGGGATTGAAGGCCGCGCTTCCGCCGGACATGGACAATCAATGGAAAATGGCCGCGCAGAAATATGGGCCTATTGCGGCATTCGGCGTTGGAACCATCCGGGTGCCGCAAAGGTTATCCGAATGTCGACACAGTTTTCTCCATTTGGGGCCCCTATTTGAGGGATAAAAAAATAGCGCCCCATTGGGCGCGCGTTCATTCATGGCTGACAAATCGAATGTTGAGTTTTCTTTCGCTACAATTCGATGCGAATGCCGCACTCTTTCGGGAGGCGTCTTTCGCATGACCCAGACCCACGTTGCGCGCGTTTTCGTGCTTGTTATCGACGAGCGGCCCATTCTCGCGTTTGAGGCGCGCAACACCGCCGAGGCCCGAGAACTCGGCGCCGAACAATGGATGCGAGAAGATCTGATCGCGCTGACGTCGGAAGGCCGGCCGATCTGGAATGGACATGACAAGATCGGCGTTCGGCCCGGCAGCGCCGACGAAGTGGCGTTGTACCACGAGGCCGACGGCGCCGAAGATACCGAGGAAATTCTCCTCGTTTATCTCGTCGCGCTCGACGGCGTATAACTTCTATTTCGGCGGCGCGACCGCATCGCAGGCTTTCGCAACCGCCAGAATTCTCGCGGCACGCAACCGCACCGGCGCGTCCACCATCATGCCGTCCACCGACACTGCGCCGTCGCCGGAGCTGGAGATTTTCGTCGCCCAGTCGATGTCGGCCTGCGCGGGGCGGAAGCCCTTGAGTACGGGCGCGATTTGCTTTGGATGAATGCAGAGTTTTCCGCCGAAGCCCATCGATGCCGCGTAGCGCGCATCCTCCTCAACCAAAACCGGATTGTCGAACGATGGCGTGACGCCTTCGAGCGCGGGCGTGAGTTTCGCAAGCCGCGATGCAAGCACGATTTCGCTGCGCGCCTGCAGCAGCGCGTGCCTGTCCATGCTGCATCCGAGATCGGCGCTGAAATCGATGTAGCCGAACGCGAGGCGGTCCACCGCACGCGCGATCTCGCGCACGTTCGCGAGGCCTTCGGCGGATTCGATCAGCGCGATCACGGGCAGGGAACCGAGCGACTTTCGCATCGCTGAAATCTGCGCGGCGGATTCCGCCTTCGGCAGCATCACGCTTCCGATTTTGAGCTTACCCATCGCCTTCACGTCGTCGTCGTACCAGCGCGTGCCTTGCGCGTTGATCCGCACCACCGCGTTCGCGGGCAGGGGCGATGTTGCAATCGTCGCACGCGCGGCATCCTTGTCGCCGGGCGCGACGGCGTCTTCGAGGTCGAGAATGACGCCGTCGGCACCGGAGGCTGCAGCCTTGGCAAAACGATCCGGACGGTTGCCCGGCACAAACAGCGGCGCGATGAAGTCGATTGCAGAATTCGATGGCATGACGGCTCGGTTTACGACCGCCGCTCGCGCTCGATCCGCAGCGGCCAGAACCGGCAAAATGGCACGGACCGAAGGCTGCGCCAAATCCATAATCGCTTCCGTAACGTTCATCTAAATGGCTGGTTTTTCTGGTTTTTTCCTATTGAACCGCGTATAGCCGCGCTGCCTATCCGCGCGTCATTGCCTGCCGCGTGGGACTGGGGCAAAGGTGACGGTGAATGCCCGGAACGGTGTCGCACTCACAAGCTGGTTTTTTCTCACGCACGCTGCGGGATTCCGCGTCGTGGGTGCGGACGGCCGACATTCTGGCAGTGTGTCTGGCGCTGTCGCTGCCGTGGTCGACATCGCTCGTCGCCATTTTCGCGGTTGTGTTTCTGCTCACTCTGATCCCGGCTTTCGATGCGGCGATGTTTGTACGCTCGCTCAAGCGTCCCGCGTCGTACACGCCGCTCGCAATCGTCGCGCTTGCGGTGATCGGGATGTTGTGGGCGAGCGATATTCCCTGGCCGTCGCGCCTGCAGGGGCTGGGTCCGGTCGCAAAACTTCTGTTCATTCCGTTCCTGATCTATCAGGTCGAACGCTCCGGACGCGGCATGTGGATCGCCGCCGCGTTTGTATTGTCATGCTGCGCGATACTTGCGGCGTCGTGGTACCTGCATTTCGCAGGGTACACCTGGTCGCTGTGGCTGGGCGTGCCAGTCAAGAACTACATCGCGCAGAGTCAGGAATTCACGTTCTGCATTTTCGTTTTGCTCGGCGCGATAATTTTACTGATGCGCAAGGGCTACACCGTTCTGTCCTATTGGCTTGCGGCGCTCGCCGTCGTCTTCGCGGCCAATCTCGTGTTCGTCGTCTCGTCGCGAACCGCATTGCTTTGTGCGCCGTTTCTGGTCGCGCTGTTCGCGTTCAAGCATTTCGGCCGGACTGGAATCCTGATGACGCTCTTGGTTGCGTGCGTCGCTGGAATTGTCGCGTGGACCGTATCGCCTGAATTGCGCAACCGCGTCACTTACGGCTTCGCCGAATTGAAGACCTATGAGGAGAAAAACCTTCCGACCTCGACCGGGCTTCGTCTGGTCTACTGGAAGAAATCGATAAAATTCATCGAAGGTGCACCGTTGATCGGCAGCGGCACCGGCTCGACCAAGACGTTGTTCGATCGCGATGCCGTCGGCAAAACCGGCGCGTCGGCTGAAGTGATCGGCAACCCGCACAATCAGACTCTGAATTTCGCCGTGCAGTGGGGATTGCTCGGTGTCGTCGCGCTCTATGCGATGTGGATCGCGCATTTCAGGCTGTTCGTGTCGGCGGACGGTCTGGCGGCATGGATCGGACTGGTGGCCGTGGTTGAAAACTTCGTGACGTCGGTTTTCAATTCGCATCTGTCGGATTTCACCGAAGGCTGGCTCTATGTGCTGGCCATCGGCGTCGCCGGTGGCATGGTGTTTCGCGGCAATCAAAAGCCTGCCGGATGGTCGTTGCGATGAAGCGCTTTCTGCACGGACTGACGCTCCTGACCTGGCGCAATTTTCTGATCGCGCTGTATGACGCGCTGGCAACGGCCGCCGCCGTGATTGCCAGTTTCTATCTTCGCTTCGAGAGCGCGGGATTCATGGAGCGGCTGCCGCTGCTGCTGCGGATCTTGCCGTATTTCATCCTGCTCAGTGTCGTCGTCTGTTACGTCTTCAGGTTAACGGTGACGAAATGGCGCTTCATTTCGCTGCCCGATCTGCTCAACATCGTGAAGGCTGCGACGGTTCTTGCGCTGGCGCTGACCGTGCTCGATTACATTTTCATCGCGCCGAACATGTATGGCACGTTCTTCTTCGGCAAGACCACGATCATCATCTACTGGTTTCTGGAAATCTTCGCGCTTGGCGCGGCGCGGCTCGCCTACCGCTACTTCCGCTATTCCCGCACGCTCAATCAGGCGCGCAGCCAGCACGCAGCGCCGACCGTCCTTGTCGGACGCGCGGCGGACGCCGAAGTATTTTTGCGCAGCGTCGAAAGCGGCGCTGTGAAACGGATGTGGCCGGTCGGCGTGTTGTCGCCGTCGCTGTCGGATCGCGGCCAGTCGATCCGAGGCATTCCGGTGCTCGGCGGCATCGACGATCTCGCCGACATCGTGGCCGACTTCGAGCGGCGCGAACAACCGATCCAGCGCCTCGTGATGATGCCGTCCGCGTTCGAGGCGGATGCGTCGCCGGAATCGGTGCTCACGCGCGCGCGCAAACTCGGCCTCACTGTCAGCCGCCTGCCGTCGCTGGAAGACGGCGGCGAAACGCCGCGTCTTCAGCCGGTCGCGGTCGAGGATTTGCTGCTGCGTCCGAGCGTGAAGATCGACTACCGGCGGCTTGAGACTTTCGTGAAGGGCAAGTCGGTCGTCGTCACCGGCGGCGGCGGCTCCATCGGTTCGGAAATCTGCGAGCGCGCACTGACCTTCGGCGCGGCCCGGCTTCTGATCGTCGAGAATGCCGAGCCCGCGCTGCACGCCATAACCGAAAGCCTTGCAGCGAAATTCCCCGATGCCGCCATCGACGGGCGCATCGCCGACATCCGCGACCGCGAGCGCATCGTTCATCTGATGACGGAATTCAAGCCGGACATCGTGTTCCACGCGGCGGCGCTCAAGCATGTTCCGATTCTGGAGCGCGACTGGAGCGAAGGCGTTAAGACCAACATTTTCGGCTCGGTGAATGTCGCGGATGCGGCTGCTGCGTCCGGCGCAGAAGCGATGGTGATGATCTCGACCGACAAGGCCATCGAGCCGGTGTCGATGCTCGGCCTCACCAAACGCTTTGCCGAAATGTATTGTCAGGCGCTCGACCGCGATCTGCTCAAGCGCGCGCAGGGCAAAACGCCGATGCGGCTGATCTCGGTGCGCTTCGGCAATGTGCTGGCCTCCAACGGCTCCGTCGTGCCGAAGTTCAAGGCGCAGATCGAGGCGGGCGGCCCCGTCACCGTGACGCATCCGGACATGGTGCGTTATTTCATGACCATTCGCGAAGCCTGCGATCTCGTCATTACATCGGCGACGCATGCGTTGACGCCGCAGCGGCCGGACGTGTCGGTCTATGTTCTCAACATGGGTCAGCCGGTGAAGATCGTCGATCTTGCCGAACGCATCATCCGCCTGTCGGGATTGCAGCCGGGCTACGATATCGAGATCGTGTTCACCGGCGTGCGGCCGGGCGAGCGGCTCAATGAGATTCTGTTCGCGCATGAAGAGCCGACATCCGACATCGGCATCGCCGGCATTGTCGCTGCGCGTCCGAACGAGCCGCCGCTCGACACTCTAAAGGGCTGGCTGGCAACGCTGGACAAGGCGGTTGCGGGCGAGCAGCGCGGCGTGATCGTTGCTGTGCTGAAAGAAGCAATCCCGGAGTTCAAGGCCGGCGCGGCTTAGGATTTTGCGCGAGGACGCGAAAAGCGTATCAGCACCAGCGTCACCATGATGCAGCCGAGGGCGAGCGCGGTGGCGTCGGTCGTCGCGGATTGCGTGTAGACCGTGATTGCGGCGAGAATCGCCAGCGCGATGTTGAGCGCGAACACTTCGGTCACCACGCGCATCACGGTGAAGCCGTTGTCGGTCGCGCGTTGATAGAAGTGACTGCGGTGAGCGATCCAGACTTCCTCGCCGTTGCCGAGACGCCGGAACAGCGTGATCGTTGCGTCGGCAAGGTAGTAGAGCGGCAGCAGCAACGCTGCGGCGAGATGACCGCCGCCCGCCAGTTGCAGAAGGCACCATCCGGCGAGAAGCCCGATGGGCAGGCTGCCGACATCGCCGAGAAACAGTTTTGCCACCGGACGGTTGAACGGCGCGAAGCCGATCATCGCGCCGCCGAGCGCCACCGCGATCATTGTCGCATTGCCCTGAAGATATCCCGAGAGGCCAAGCAGCGACAGGCATGCCGCGATGGGAACGATTTCCGCGACCGTCATCCAGTCGAGCCCGTCCATGAAGTTGACGAGGTTGACGAACCATAGTCCTGCGATGAGCAGCAGTGCACGCTCGCCCCAGAACGGCAGGAAGCCGAAGAGCTGAAATCCTTTCGGCAATGATGCGAGCACGACACCGACCGCAATGGCCTGCAGCAGAAGACGCGGCACAACGGGGATCGGCCGCAGATCGTCGATTGCGCCGACGCCCGCGATAAATACGGTCGCCGCGAACATCATCAGCAGTCCCGCATCGATACGAAACCCGGTGAACTGACTAGACGACATGACAGCTGCGATCGCCGCCGCGATCACGGCAACGCCGCCGCCCTGCGGCGTTGGAATTTTGTGCGACGAGCGCGCGTTCGGCCTCGCCAGCGCATACTTGGCGAGCAGCGGGCGCAGCAGCACGATCAGCAGCGCGCAGAGGATTGCCGCGGCGAGCGATGTTACGAGAAATGAGAGAGGCGTCATCGGGCGCATGATAACATCATTGCTTGATGCCGGCCGCGCACCAGAACGGCGTGCTTTCCGAGAAACGGATGTCGGCAAACCCCGCCGCGCTCAGCATGTCGTCGATCTGCTTGCGCGAAAAGCGCTGTTCGAGCCGGGTACAGAAGCGGTCATAGGCATCGGTTCGCATGACGTAGAAATCGCGGTCCTTGTAATATTCCAGCGGCAGCGCGCTTGCGGAGAATCCGAGTTTTTCCACGAGTCCCGCCAGCCGGGCGAGCGGCCAGTAAACCGTCACGGCAATAATCTGGCTGATCCACAGCCGCGGCGTCTCGGGCAGCGCGGAAATGACGATACGAAACACGTTGCTCAGCTTCCACAACGCCCGATACCACGCCGGGCGGTTGTCGAGCGCATAATAGAGGTAGATCAGAAACGGGGCACCGGGTTTGAGCTTTGCGGCCACGGCTTTAATCGCCGCTTGCGTGTCGGGAACGTGGTGCAGCACGCCGAGCGAGAACGCGAAATCGAGCGAGCGATCCGCAACCGGGATCTCGCCGACGCTGGCACGATGGAACGTCACATTGTTGGCACCGGCCAGATTTTGCCGTGCGACGGCGAGGGCGGCTTCGCTGGCGTCCAACAGGTGCAGATGGCCGACGCGCGGCGCAACAAGAACCGACCAGCGGCCTGAGCCGCAGCCGACATCCATGCCGACGCTGTCGGCCTTGAGCCGATCCCACGGAAAAATCGAAAAATAGTCGTTGAATATCTTCTGACGGTCGGCGTCCGACAATTCCCGCTCACCCTGGCGGAAGGTGGACCACTCGTGCCCGAATCCGGCGGCGACGGCCGTGTCGATATTCCGGGAAAGGGGATCGTTCATGGCATTGTTCAGGCGGCTGCGGGAAAGATGAATGAACGATCCGATGGCGCGGAGTGCGCTGTTTTGCTGTGCAGCACACTCTATGGGACGCGGTCAGGGCAGGGCGTTCTTCTAACGCGTGTGTGCTGTCGCAGCAATCGGCGGAGCGGCATTTCGTCTCTGCCCCGACGGGCATCCACCCAGATCTCGTTGCCGGATATTCATCGAGCTTCTTTTATAGTGCCGCAGCTAGCGCCCTCACTGAGGGTAAACTAGGATTGCCTTAGAGCACGGCGAAGTTGCTCGGAGAATGGAGATTCAGATGCGGCCGATTTTCGGACTGTTCATTGCCTTGATGTTTGTATTCGTAAGCGCGCCGCCGGCGTCGTCGATGCCGCAGGATCAGGTGGGCGGTTTCTCGGCCGTCACGCCTGTTCAGTACAACAGTTCATGCGGCAGCTGGCAGCAACAGTGCGCCGGACTTTATGGATGGCGAACCCAGCGCTGGCAGGAGTGCATGGGCCAGCCGCTGGCGCAGGAAGCCTGCGGCGGTTATGGCGGCGGTGGCGGCTACGGAGGCGGCGGCTATTACCAGCGCAACAGCAGCTGCGGCAGCTGGCAACAGCAATGTTCCAATCTCTACGGCTACCGCACCTACAACTTCAACGCCTGCATGAATCAGCCGAAGGCTCGCGCGGCCTGCGGAGGCTACTGATCTAGCGGCCCATCATCGCGCGATTGTAAAGCGCGACGGTCTGGAGGCCGACGCTTCGCGCCGACATTTTGTCGACAGCAAGAGCACGTGCGGCAGCGCCCAGGCGCTGCCGTAATTCTTTCGACGCAGCCAATCTCGCGATTGCATCTGCCAGCGCCTCGGGCGCTTCGACCGGAACGAGCAGTCCGGTCTGTCCATCGACGGCGATCTCGCGGCATCCGGGCGCGTCGGCCGCAATGAGGGGGCGCCCGCAGGCGGCGGCTTCGAGGAGAGCCTTTGGCAGACCTTCGCGATGCGACGGGAGAGCCGCGATATGCGACCGCTTCCAGAGCGCGGTGATGTCCGGCAGATGGCCGAGCCAAGAGATGCCGGGCTCCCGATTCCAAGACTGGGCTTCGGCATGTGTGACCGACGCAGGGTTTGCCGGATCCGGCTCGCCCGCGATCAAGAGATCGACCGCAACATTTCGCCCGCGCAGAATTCGATGCGCGGCAACGAGCGCGCGGATTCCCTTCTCGGTCAGAAGGCGTCCGGCAAAACCCACCGTTACTGCGCCGTCCGGCTCGGGCAACGGCTGCAACGCATCCGTATCGACGCCCGAACCCGGAATCAGCGAAATCCGCTGTGCATCGATGCCGATGTTTTCGAGTGCTGCGCGGTCGTCGGGATTTTGAACCAGTGTAAATGACTTGTCGCGGTTGAGCAGAAATCGCAGCACGATGGAAATCGCAAAACGCAAAACACGCGCGCGCATCGAAGATCCGGTAAACGTGTAACCAAGCCCCGTCATCGCATTGATCTGCGGGATTGAATTACCCAGCGCCGCAAGCCCGCCGGCGACGCTGATCTGCAAGCCGACATGGTGGATGATATCTGGCTTCAAGGCCTGCTCGATGGTGCGCAGCGCGGCGATCGTGGACATCATCGCCAGCGGCGACAGGCCGCGCCGGAACGGAATCGGATGCAGCGTGAATCCTTCCGCACGGATCGCATCGGCCTTGTCCTCAACATGCGTTGCGACGTGTACGCCAAACCCGGCATCGCGTGCGGCCCGCGCCATCGGCAGGCGATTGCTGAGGAAGACCCAGTCATGGGTCGTGACGTAGAGTATTGTCTTGGGGGCGCCGCTACTCATTGCGCATCGACCGCATATCGCCGTCGCGCGGCCGGTAAAACCATCCGGTTGCGCGCGCCACATCCGGCCAAACAATGGGCAATGGCGCGCATTGCGCGGCGTGGCCTTTCAAAGCTAGAAATTACGGGTGATGACAGCAACAACTTGTATCCGCGTGTTCGTGATTGGCTGCGCCATGCTCGTTTCGGGCTGCAGCATCTCTTTCGATCGGTCCGAGCCCATATCAAAGCCGGTTGTCGATCCCGCGCAACAGAAGAATATCGATCTGCAGGTTCTCAAGATCGTCGAGACGATGAAGGGCTCAACGGCAGTTTCGCTGTCTGACATCGGTCCCAATCAGGCTCAATCGGGGCCGGCGCTCCTGGCGCAATGCGCACGCGTTACCTTTCCATCGAGGACGCTCTACTACACGTTTTTCGTCAGAGACGAGAAGGTCTCCGACTGGCGTCCGGCGGTTCTCAACGACGACTGCGAGACGCGCATTTATCTTCCGAGAAAACTGGGCAGTTCATCCTCGATTTACTGATGCGCGTTTTGCGTTTCTTCAAGGAGAGGTCTTGCCCGCAAGCGCGTCGATATAGGGCCGGTATTTGTTCGAGAGCTTGGCCAGCGCGCTGATGATTTTCGCCTTCTTCTCGGGTGGCAAATCCGGCTCATCCGCCAGCTTGTAGAGCTTTTCCTCCGCCGATTTCCAGAATGCGCGGCCGCCCTGAACGGTGTCGATCCCCAGGGCGTCGATGGCCATCGAAACCGATGCCGTGATGACGAACAGCACCGCGACGGCCACGATGCAAACCTTGATGAGAAACGCAAAAATCCCGGAACTGGGCTTTCCCTGATTCTGAATTTCACCCATTTTGGCCTCAAATTGACTATGCACAACAAAGCGCCTCGAATATGAATTGGCACGTTAAGCCAATCACTTGCAAGGCCAGCCCGTAAGAAATGGACGTCTAGCCGCTCGCCTCGACGCCACGCATCAGGTGCGGCGAATTGCGCCGAACGGGACGCGGCAAAACCTGTAATCGGAATCGGATAATGAAAGTCGTTATTTTGGCCGGCGGCATGGGCACCCGGCTTGCGGAGGAAACCTCGGTGCGTCCGAAACCGATGGTGGAAGTCGGCGGCCGTCCGATCCTCTGGCACATCATGAAAATCTACAGCCATTACGGCTTCAACGACTTCATCATTTGCCTTGGCTACAAGGGCTACATGATCAAGGAGTATTTCGCCAACTACTTCCTTCACATGACCGACGTGACGTTCCACATCGCCGAGAACCGGATGGAAGTTCATCGCGAAACTGCCGAGCCCTGGCGGGTGACGCTGGTCGATACCGGCGACGAGACCATGACCGGCGGGCGCCTCAAGCGCGTGATCCCTTATGTGAAGGACGACGAGGTGTTCGGCCTGACCTATGGCGACGGCGTCGCCAATCTCGACATGGCCACGCAGCTCGCATTCCACAAAAAGCACGGCCGCAAGGCGACGGTGACGGCGGTGCGGCCGGCCAAGCGGTTCGGCGCAATCTCGATCGAAGGCGACCGTGTCACCAGCTTTCAGGAAAAGCCCTCCGACGACGGCGGCTGGATCAACGGCGGTTTCTTCCTGCTCTCGCCATCCGTCGCGGGTCTTATCGGCGATGACAAAACGATCTGGGAGCGCGAGCCGATGGAGGCACTCGCCAAGCAGGATCAGCTCCGCGCCTATGTCCATCACGGCTTCTGGCATCCGATGGACACCATCCGCGACCGCGCGTTTCTCGAAGAGCGGTGGGCGAGCGGATCCGCAGATTGGAAAGTGTGGTGATCGATCCGGCCTTCTGGCGCGGACGGCGCGTCTTCCTCACCGGACATACCGGCTTCAAGGGTGCGTGGATGGCGCTTCTGCTGCGTTCTCTGGGCGCGGAGGTGTCCGGGTTTGCGCTGCCGCCGGATGACGAGCGCGGCGTATTCGTCAAGGCGGATGTTGCGAAGGACATCGCGCACAGGATCGGCGACATCCGCGATCTGGCCGATCTGCAGTCCGCTATTGCCGAAGCGAAGCCGGACATCGTCATTCACATGGCGGCGCAGTCGCTCGTGCGCCTATCCTACGATGAGCCAATCGAGACCTACGCGACCAACGTGATGGGCACGGTGAACCTGCTCGAAGCGGTGCGGCGCGTTCCCGGCATTCAGGCGACGATCATCGTCACCAGCGACAAATGCTATGAGAACACCGGATCGCCGGAAGGTTATCGCGAACACGATCCGATGGGCGGGCACGACCCTTACAGCAGCAGCAAGGGCTGCGCCGAACTCGTCACCTCTGCGTATCGCAGAAGTTTCTTTCACGCCGGCGGCGCGACCGCGATTGCCAGCGCACGCGCGGGCAACGTGATCGGGGGCGGGGATTTCGCCCGCGATCGTCTGGTGCCGGACTTGATGCGCGCGTTCATGGCGGGTGAAGTCGTCCGCATCCGCAATCCGAATGCCGTGCGGCCCTGGCAGCACGTTCTCGATCCGGTGATCGGCTACCTCGTTCTCGCCGAGCGGCTTGTTGCGGATCGGCAGAAATATTCCGAAGGCTGGAATTTCGGGCCGCATCGCGAAAGTGCGCAGCCGGTCTCGGTGCTGGTCGAGAGCCTCGTGAAAAAATGGGGCGGCGGCGCGAAGTGGGAACTCGACGGCGGCCATCATCCGCATGAGGCGGCGTATCTGGGGCTCGATTGCAGCAAGGCGGAATCCAAACTCGGCTGGAAGCCGCTGATCGGCCTCGATCAGGCGCTGCAGCTGTCGGTCGACTGGTACCGGGCATTTGACAAGGGCGCGGACATGCGCGAACTGACGCTGCGGCAGATCGGCAGCGTCCTTCAACCGCGCGGGGATCGCCGCGCGTCGTGATTGCGATGCGACCGCGCCGCCAGACAAGACCGGCAGGAGAGATGCGTTGACGGGTTCGACCGTGGAAATCAAATCATGCGAAGTGTGCGGCAGCAAAGCGCTTCGCCCGGCGATCGACCTCGGCCTGCATCCGATGTGCGACGATCTCGTGCCGGTCGGCAACGATTATGTCTGCAAGGAATATCCGATCGACATCGTGTTCTGCGACATCTGCCGCACCGCGCATCAGCGTTTCCAGATTCCGAAGCGCGAGTTGTTTCCGGCGACCTATCACTATCGCTCTCGCCACACCGCCGACGTGCTCAACGGCATGAAGGAATTGGTCGCAGCTTGCGAAGCGACGCTCGGCGGCCTTAAAGGCAAGAAGGTTCTGGATGTCGGCTGCAACGACGGCAGCCTGCTGTCGTTTTTTGCCGAACGCGGTGCCGTTCCATTCGGCGTCGAACCGACGGGAGCCGCAGCCGACGCGAAGGCGCGCGGATATACGATTGTGAACGATTTCTTCTCGGAGGATGTCGCCGAGAAATTCGTCGCCGCGCACGGCCAGCCCGACATCATTACCTTTACGAACGTGTTCGCCCATATCGAGGATCTGCATGCGGTGATCCGCGCGCTGCGGATCGCGGCGCATAAAGACACCGCCATCGTGATCGAGAATCACTATCTCGGTGCCATTCTCGACAAGAACCAGTTCGACACCTTCTATCACGAGCATCCGCGCACCTATAGCTTCACGTCGTTCGTTCATATCGCGAAGTCTCTCGGCATGCAGATCGCGGTCGCCGAATTTCCGAAGCGTTATGGCGGCAATGTCCGCGTGATGCTGCGCGCGAATGGCGGCGCTGCTGCGCAGAAAGCTCTTGAGGACATCGAGGCTACCGAAAAGGATTACGGCAAGCGGCTCGATCAGCTCTCCGCCAAGGTCGATATCTGGAAAAAGAACAAGCGCGTCGAACTCGACGGCCTCGTTGCCAAGCATGGGCCGCTCGCGGCGAAAGCGTTTCCGGGCCGGGCTGCGATCCCGATCAAGATGCTCGGACTTTCGATCAAGGATATTTCCGCCGCTTATGAGAAGCCGACATCGGCCAAGGTCGGCAACTACATTCCCGGTACACGCATTCCGATCCGCTCCGACGACGATTTCGACGTGAAGTCGGGCGCGCCGCTCGTCAACATGGCCTGGCACATTGCGGACGAGATCAAATCCTATCTGCGCCAGCGCGGCTATTCGGGCCCGATCGTCGACATCATTGCGCCGGATGATTTTATCGCGCGTTGAGCGCGTTTCACCAACGGAGCAGCATGGCCGCTAAAACAACGAGCGTTGTTCTGATCGGCGGAGGCCGCTGGGGCCGCGTTCATGCGTCCAACCTCGCGAGCCTGCTGACGCCGCAGGATCGGGTGATCTGGGTGTCTGCGCACAATCAGGCATTGTTGCGCGAGGCGATCGCGAAATTTTCCGGCGGGCCTCGATTTGAGATCATCGATAATCTGAACGATGCGTTGGCGGCGAAGCCCGACGCGGCGCTCGTCGTGACTGCGCCTGAGACTCACGCCGCTATCGCGGCCCAATGTCTGCAAGCGGGGATCCACACCTTCGTGGAAAAGCCTCTGGCTTTTACTGCGGGCGAAACGCGCGCTTTGATCGATCTCGCGCGCGAGAAAAAGATTGTTCTTGGCGTCGGACTGCATCTGTTGTCGGCGAGCTATCTGTCGCGATTTCGGGATGCGATTTCATCGCGGCGCATGGCGCGTATTGCGATCCGCTGGTTCGATTCGGCAGGTGAGGTGCGATACGGCGAAGCGAAACGCGCCGATAACAGCGTGCCACTCGTTCATGATGTCTATCCGCACATCTGGTCGATCTTGCGGGTCCTGATCGGTCCGGCGACCGCCACGGGATATTCGGCTAAGGAAGCGGGCGGCGTGACGCGGATCGCGCTGTCGATGGATCAGATCAATGTCGAAGCACTGTTGGGTCGCGGCGCGAGAGCGCGTGAGAGAAAAATTTCCATCGCATTCGCAGACGGCGGTTCGGCCGATCTCGATTTTACCGATGAGCCGGGAACTTCATCCGTCGATGGTGTCTGGCTTAAGCCCGATCCGGGCTGGCCGGCGGCGCTTCGGCCTGTCATGGCAGAGGTGAAGGAATTTCTGCGGCAAGCGTCCTTGCCGTCACCCGATGATGCGTGGCCTCAGCGCGCAGCAAATTGCCTCGACAGCGTCATCGGCGCCGAAGTGCTGAATTCTCAACTGATAAAGTAGAAGCGGACTAAGGCCTGCGCGCGGAAACGTAGTACTGCGCGCCGAGCGGCAGCCATCCGATCATCTTGTCGAATTTCCTGTAGGCCGGTCCATCGAGCGGCGTGAACAGAATATATTTGCTTGTCACATCGACCATGTTCGATTGCGCGACCAATGCCGAAAGCCTGCGGTTCCAAAGAAGGACTGCGTTCTCGTCGATCGGGCAGGTACGCACGATCCACTGCGTCAGCGGATTGATCGGGTTGTGCTCGAAAATCGCGATCATGCCGCCGGGGCGCACCACGCGACGCATCTCGTCGAGAAACGCCGGCCATTGCGCCGGCGGCACGTGATGCATCACGGCGATGGTGTAGGCGATGTCGAAGCTCTGGTCGTCGTAGGGCAGTCGCTCGCCTTCGTAGGACTTGTAGTCGACCGTCGGATTCATCGCCTTCGCTTCATCGACGACGGTGGCTGCGACATCGATGGCGGAGAGCTTCAGCGCTACGCCGGAGTCCACGAGATACGGATGAATGTGACCGTGGCCGCATCCGATATCGAGCACGCGCAGCGGCTTCGACGGATCGGCGCTTTTGGCCTGAAAATCCTTGAACATATCGACGAGGTATTCGGCCTTCACGCGCGTGAAGAAGTCGTGCGACTGGCCGCTGAATGCCACCGCGTTGTCGATATCGGAACGATAGGTTTCCTTGTGCTGGTCGAATTCCTGCGGTGCGTTCATGACGCTCTCAATGATGTGTCGGCGGACGATTGCACGTGTCCTCCGGCCAGTGAATAGCCGAGCGGCGCGGTGGCAGCGGTGTCGGGGGGCATGTTGATGAACTGCTCGATCACGGTTGTCGGGCGTAATCGGATCTGATCGTAGATGCGGCCGATATATTCGCCGATGATCCCCAGGAAGATCGCGTTCAGGCTGATGCCGAACAGAATCAGGATCGTGGTCGTCGCGAAACCTTCAGGCCAGCTCATGCCGAAGAACAATCGTGCGGCAAGATAGAAGAAGCTCGCAAAACCCGTAATGACGGCAATGACGATGCCGGCGGCGGAAGCGATCCGCAGCGGCATCGTGGAGTGCGCGATGAATCCGTCGATCGCAAGCGCGATGAGCTTCATCAGCGGGAATTTGCTCTTGCCCTGTTCTCGCACGGCGCGGTCATAGGGAACGCCGATCTGATTGGCGGCCAAGAGCGACGTCAACCCGCGCGTATAGGGCGAGGTGTCGTCGATGCGGCGGAGCTGATCGAGGATGGACCTGTCGACGAGCCGGAAGTCGCCGCCGTCGAGCATCAGATTGTCGCTCGAGACTTTCTTGAGCAGCCGATAATAAGTGCGCCGCCCCCATTGCAGCAGCGCGCCTTCGTTCCTGAAGCGGCGGACACCGACCACGACATCGTGGCCCTTTTCCCAGAGTTCCAGAAATTGCGGGAAGATCGCAGGCGGATCCTGCAGATCGCAATCGAGCTGAATAGCAGCATCGCCCTGCGCGAGGCGATAGCCGGTGATGACCGAGCGGTGAAAGCCGAAATTGCGCGCGAACCGCACCGCGCGGACGCGCGGATTCGCTTTGGCGATTTCGGCGATACGGGGGAACGTCAAATCGGTGGAGTGATTATCGGTGAAGACGATTTCGTAGCGGTAGCGTCCGCCGAGAGACGCGAACACGGCATCGACTGCCTCGTAGGCGGCGCTGACATTCGCCTCCTCGTTGTAGACGGGAATGACAACCGAGATGAGTGGGGCCGCCTGGTCCGGCATCGTGTCCATGAACTCTGTGCTTGTCGCGAGGCGAGGCCGAACAGCCGAACGCCATCCTTATCGGCGGAGCCAATAGCATAAATACCAGTGGGGCAATAGCGAGCGATGCGTCATTTGGGGCGGTGGAAGCGGCGGAAAAGGCTCAAGAAAGTTGCATTCGCGAGCGGTCTGCTGATAACGGACAGGAGCCCGGCGGACGGCATCGCCGGGCGGGCTTTCCGATTTCCGCAGGCCGGTTCCAAGGGCTGATCGATTGGCTCCCATGTCCGACGCAACGTTCGATGAGAAGCTCGACACGATCGTGCGTGTTCTCGCGGTCAATCTGATCGCGCTGCTTTACGCCGTGGTGCTGTTTCGCTGGCTCGGCCTGTCGTCGAGCGGCTACAAGCTCGCGATCTACGGCGCGACGTTGACCGTTCTGCCGTTTTTGTCCGCCGCGGCGTTGCTCAGGACCGGGCGTTTTGAGAAGGGCGCGGCGGAATTCGTCGATCTCGTAACATCGTCGGCTGTTGTCCTGTGCGCGCTCATGCTTGCGGCGATTTCCATCGACGTCTGGCACTACGCAACGCCGAGCGCAACGCCGGCTTCAATCATCCGTGTGGGCCTCATCGCCATCGCGGGCTTGCACGCGGGATTGACCGCGGTGGGTTTGAGTCTACCGGCGGGGATGCGAAAGCGGATCGCTACCGCGATGCGGTTCGTTCTGACGCTGGGAGGAACGGTCTCACGCGCCGCCATTTTTTTGTTTGTTGTTTCCGCAGCGATGGTGCTGGCGTTCTACGTCGGCACCGGAAATCCGTTTCTCAACGTCGCCTTCGGTTTCATTCAAGGGCTGACCCCGAGGCCGGGGTGGGTCGGTCTGTTTCTCACGGCGATGCTTGCGGCAGGTTCAGTCTCGGTCTGCTTCCAGCTTCTGTCTGCCGAGAGGGACTTTCAGACCCGCGGCTCCTATCCGTTTTTCGGCCGACCAAGCGTCGCGCTCGCGCTGTCTCTGGCCGCCATCGTCTATTTTTATTTCGACTACAAGTTCGACACCGATGTTTTGCATTTTCTCACCAACGTCGGGCCTGCGTCGCAGATTGTCCTGGCGGATACGGTGCCGATGGTCACCGCGTTCTCGCAATACGGGCCCGGTCCCATGATGATAACGTGGGCGACGTTTCTCGTAACGCCGCCGTCTTTTCACGCTGCCAATATCCTGTCCCAGTTTCATTCGCTGGCCTTCTACTGCGTCATCATCATCTGCATGGTGCGGATGACATCCCATCGCCTTGCAGCGCTGTGGCTCGGCTTCTTTGCGGTCGGTGTTCTGCTGGCCGGATGGTGGGGCGGCAATCTCAGCCTCAACAGCGTTCCGTCCTCGATGGGCTTTCGCTATCTGCCGAACGGTCTCGTCGTGCTGGCGGTCTCATTTCTGCCTGCAGGCCGCAGGCAATCATGGGCGACGTTCCTGGCGATGACGCTGTCGGCGCTGTGGAGTTTCGAGACGCTGGCAGGATCGGTCGCTGTCTACGGACTCTTCCTTTTGGTTGCCTGTTGGCGTGAGCGCGCCATTGCGGGATTTTTCACAGTCGCATTGACCGGAATTGCCGCGCCGGTTGCGCTTGCCGTCGCGTTGACATCTTGCGTCACGCTGCTGTGGGCTGGAGCCTGGCCGAATTATCTCGCTTATTTGCAATTCGCGCGCGTCTACAACATGACCTCGGAATTCTGGGCACTGGATGCAAGTGGGGCGTTTCTGGGATGGATTCCCGTCGCCGCCGTGCTGATGTGTGTGCTGACGCTCGGCTGGTTCTTCGCGTTCGATGCAGCGAACAACTCATCGCCGGTGAATTGGGAAACACTGGTCAAGCGCTATGTCCCGATGGCGGCTCTCGCCGGATTCATGAGCAGCTATTTCGCCGGGCGCTCGGTCGATTTCACGCTCATCATCTGCTTTCTGCCGCTGTGCGCGATCGTCATTCCGCCGGCCCTTTCGCTGCTCGATCGGTCGATATCCGGCGAGCGCGTGTCGAAACAGCTTGCCGTGATCCCGGTCGCGATCATCTTCGTCGCACTATGGTTTTCGTTCAACGCGCTCTATCGCAAGGGCGGACCCTATGCGACGGCCATATCCGAATGCGTGAACTATCGCCGGTGCACGCCGTTCGGGCTGGCGAAGATTTTTGCACAGCGCTATCCGCAGCGGCCGATGCTGGACGAAGCCTACGATAATTCGGGGCTGACGCATGAAGCCGTCGCGCTGATCGAGCGTTACGCGCCCCAGAGCAAGCAGATCGCGCTGTTTCTCGGCGTTCAGCCGCGCTCGGTCTGGAGCCTTCATACCAATGCCGTTCTGGTGCTGACCGGAAAGGGGCATCGCTGGCCAATCTCTTATGTGCTGAGCGATGAAATCAACCCGATTGTGCGTCAGTCCATCCTCGATGCCGATGTCAGGCTTCAGGATGGTGAGTTGGTCTTCATCCGCAGCGATGAGAGCCAGCTTGGGCCGCTTGAGTCCGCCATCGTCGCAAAGATTCGCTCCGATGCGCGGCTCTGCGTACTAGCGCCGTCGGGCGGGAGCGTGACCGTCTATCGCGTTGAACGGTCGCAACCATGCGGAAGCGGATCGTGACGGCAGAGCCCTCCAATTTGAAGCGATGGCATTTTGGGCTCGTCATCGCGACGGCTGCAATCATCGCTATCGCCGGTGCCCTGCCACATCTGTTTTTCATGCACGATACCGGCGGATGCAATTTTTTCGAGAATGCATGGGATGAATCGTTCTATGCGCTCGCGATCACCGGCAAGATTTCAGGCTGGAACGACTACCCTTTGCGAGTGCTGCAAAAATTCCTGATGGCGCTGACCGGCGGGCCGAACTGCGTCTCCGCCATCGTGTCGGATGTTCTGTGGCCGTTTGCGGTGGCGCTGGCGGCAGGATTTCTGACGCTGTCCATCGTCCGCAACCGTCTTGCAATTGTCCCGGTGATGGTCGGTCTCGTTTTTGCGAGCGAGATTTTTTCGTTCAATTCCTCCATCGTTTATCCCGCGACAATTTCTAAAATTCTCGGTCTGCTGCCGCTCGACGTGCGGAAATTGTTTTCCGATCCATTCGTTCCGTTTCTCTATGCCTATCGCACACCCGAGCCGCAGCTCAGTCTTCCGTTCTTTTTCGTCTACTTCGCGCTGGTCGTACGATTCGTGCGTGCGAGCGCGGTTGGCCTTGGGGATTGGTTCGCATTGTCCGTCGCGGCCATCGTATGCGTCACGATCTATCCGTTTCTCGCAGCCGCCAGCCTGATGATCGGCGGTCTCGGCGCGTTGTCGCTTTTGCTGACGCGCCGATGGCGGGCTGGAATCCTGTTCATGGCGCTGGTGTTCGTTTGTGCGCTGACGCTGGCCGTCATCATGATCATGTCGCATTCGGGCGAGGCCAGCGCGATGCGGTTTCAATCGCATTTGCCGCTGCTTGCACCATCGATCGTCTACGGCGCGGTTCTGCTTCCGGTGTTTTTCTGGACGTTCCGCAACAGGCTTCAAAGCGATGCGCAACTGACTTTCGCGCTGCTCTGTTATCTCGTTCCGTTTGCGACGCTGAATCAGCAGATCGTGACCGGCCAGATGTTTCAGACCGTCAACTGGGAGCGTTTCGTCAACTATCCGAGTCTGGTTGTGGCGACCGTGATTCTGCTCGGCCGCATCGACTGGAACGTCTATCTTGAAACCAAATCTCGCGCCGCGCGGATTTTGCTCCGGCTGCGAGAAGGCTGGGCCGCTCGCAACCCGCGCGCGGCCGTTTCGATCTGTCTGATTGTGCTTGCGGTGTTTCTCTACCGCGGCCAGTTGAACAACTATCGTCAGTTCGCGCCCTACAATCTGCTCACGCTCGCCTATGCAAAGGCCATCGATCAATTCTATGCCGCGCATCCCGATGCCAACCGCCGTGTCACGCTGAGCGACATGAGTTACGACGCGCAGGTGAGGGTGCGCCTGAAGACCGCCGATGTCATTTTTAACGGCTACACGGATCTCGTCGCTGCGATGAAGGCCCCGGAGAAAGAGGGTGGCCAATCCGTCGCGATTTCAACCCAGCGCGAATGGGGCTTCGAGCACGCCGCGCGTTTCGGATTGTCGAAGGGCGAATATGAAGCGCATCTCGTGGCCAGCATCGACAACCGAGGGTGCTTCTCGGAGCTGATGTATCAGTTCACGTTTCTTCAGTGCGCGCCTTACGTGTCCGACTTTCGGAACTATTCGCCGACGTCGTTGAAGGCTGCGCTTCCCGGCATTGCCGATGGGTATCGGCAGTTTTTGACCGCGCGTGCCGCAAAGCGCGATCTCAATCAGGATGCGCTGGTGCTCTCGACGACGGAACTGCCTGCGGGCGATGTCTCGTCGCTGTGGACGCAGGCTCCGGCCGGGACGCTCTCGATCATGGCCAAACCCAGCGCGTTCGCCCGGAATCTGAGTGCTGCTGTCCATATCTACTGGCAGAAGGCCATTCGCGGGTAAGGCCGTTGGTACTGCTCCAGAGCCAACAGCCACCGGAAATCCGCCGTTAACCTTGAAATATCAATGGATTAGGCTTCAGGCGCGCCTCTGATGGCCTTGACGTTCACGCAATGAACGCGGTATGACCCGGCCAACCTGAAGCGTAGTGGGGCGCGTCATTGTCGACCGACAGCAGCGAAGACGAACGGATCGTCCTGAATTTGCTGAACTCCGTCGAGGTCGGCGCGACCTCGCAGCGCCATATCGCGGCTGAACTCGGCATCGCGCTGGGCCTCGTGAACGCCTACCTCAAGCGTTGCGTCAACAAGGGGCTGGTCAAGGTCAACCAGGTGCCGGCCCGCCGCTACGCCTATTACCTGACGCCATCCGGCTTCGCCGAAAAATCCCGCCTGACGGTCGAATATCTGTCGTCGTCGTTCTCGTTCTTCCGGCAGGCGCGCTCGGATTGCTCGGACCTCTTCGCGCTGGCGAAGGCCAAGAACTTCCAGAATCTGGTTCTGGCCGGAAAATCGGATCTGGCGGAGATCGCCATCATCTCGGCTGTCGAAAGCGGCGTGACGATCGTTGCCGTTGTCGACAAGGACACCGATGGAAGTCCGTTCGTCGGCCGCAGCGTCGTGAAGGATTTCGACGCTCTGGCGATGCCGGTCGATGCCGTAGTGATTACCGATCTGCGTAATGCGCGAACCGCGTTCGATGCGGCGGTTGCGCGTTACGGCGCAGACCGCGTGCTGGCCCCGAAGCTGCTCGGCTTGAGTGCCGTCGTCGTTCAGGAGAATCTGCAATGAGCGAGCAGATGGAGTCGGCGTGGTTCGTGGTGCAGACGCAGGTGAATGCGGAGGCGAAAGCCGCGCGCAATCTCGTTCAGCAGGGTTTTGAAATTTACCTGCCGCGCTATCTCAAGCGCCGCAGCCATGCGCGCAAGATCGAGCAGATCGCCGCACCGTTGTTTCCGCGCTATCTGTTCGTGCGCATCGACATGGCGACGCAGCGCTGGCGCGCCATTCAGTCCACCTTCGGCGTGTCGCATCTCGTGCTCAACGGCACCGATCCCGCGCGAGTCGGGCAACAGGTGCTCGGTCTTTTGAAGGCGCGCGAGGACGACAGCGGCTTTGTGAAGCTCGATCGCAAACCGAAATTCGCGCTCGGTGAAAAAGTGCGCGTGCTCGCGGGCGCCTTTGCGGAGAATTTCGGATTGTTCGACGGGCTCGCGGATCGCGATCGCGTCGCGATCCTGCTCGATCTGTTGGGCCGGAAGGTTCGCGTCTCGCTCGAGGCCGAGATGGTGGCCGCCGCCTGAACGCGGCGGTGCATGCGGACGCCGCATGCGAATTCGTTTGTGCGGTCCGGTGACTTTGAGTCACCCGGACTGCGGTAGCTTGGAATGATGCCGTTTCAATTTTTGAAGGTGATGGCCAGATGACGTCATTTGCGCTGATCGGGGCTGCGGGTTACGTGGCGCCCCGTCACATGAAGGCGATGCAGTCGATCGGCGGCGATCTCAAGGTCGCCTACGATCCGAACGATTCCGTCGGCATCATCGACAGCCATTTTCCCGATGCGCATTTCTTCACGGAATTCGAGCGCTTCGACCGGCACTTCGACAAGCTCCGCCGCCGCGGCGAGAAGGTCGACTATGTTTCGATCTGTTCGCCGAACCATCTGCACGACGCGCATTGCCGCTTCGCGCTGCGCTCCGGTGCCGACGCGATCTGCGAGAAGCCGCTGGTGCTCAATCCGTGGAATATTGACGGCCTTGCGGAAATCGAGCGCGACACCGGCAGGCGCATCTCGACGATATTGCAGTTGCGGCTGCATCCTGCGATCATCGCGCTGCGCGAGAAGTTCGCAGCAAGCGATAAACGTCACAAGGTCGATCTCACCTACATCACTTCGCGAGGACGGTGGTACTACGCGTCGTGGAAGGGCGAGGATTCAAAATCCGGCGGCGTCGCTACCAATATCGGCGTGCATTTCTTCGACATGCTGAGTTTCGTGTTCGGTCCGGTGAAACGCAACGAGGCGCATCTGCGCGAGCCGGAGCGCGCGGCAGGATTCCTCGAATGCGAGCGCGCCGACGTGAGCTGGTTTCTGTCGGTCGACCGCAAAGATCTGCCCGACAACGTCAAAGGCAAGAAGACCACGTTCCGCTCCATCACGGTCGATGGCGACGAAGTCGAATTCTCCGAAGGCTTTACCGATCTGCACACGCGCAGCTACGAGGAAATCGTCGCGGGCCGCGGCTTCGGCCTCGACGAGGTGCGCTCGTCCATCGACATCGTCTCGAGCTTCCGCAATGCGCCGTTGACGAACGGCAAAGCTCTGCATCCTTTCGCAAGGAAACGCGCGTGAGCGAAATGCGCGAAGACCCGCGTTTTCCCGGCGCGCAGATCCATCAGTCGAGCTACGTCGATGACGGAGCCGTCATCGGCCGCGGCACGAAAATCTGGCACTTCTGCCATATTCTTCCCGGCACGGTGATCGGCGAGAACTGCTCCATCGGTCAGAACGTGATGATCGGCCCGAACGTCAAGCTCGGCAACGGCTGCAAGATACAGAATAACGTGTCGCTTTATGCCGGCGTTGAACTCGGCGACGACGTATTCTGCGGGCCGAGCTGCGTGTTCACCAACGTCAACAATCCGCGCGCCGGTGTGTCGCGGAAAGACGAGTTTCGCCTGACGCCGATCGGGCGCGGTGCCAGCATCGGTGCCAATGCGACCATCGTCTGCGGACATGCGCTCGGTGAATACAGTTTCATCGGAGCGGGCGCGGTGGTGACCAAGGATGTCAAGCCGTTCGCGTTGATGGCCGGCAATCCGGCACGGCGCATCGGCTGGATGAGCAAGGCGGGCGAAAGGCTCGGCGCCGATTTGAAATGTCCGCGTACCGGCGAACAATATCGCGAAACGCCGGAAGGCTTGATTCTAGCCGCCGAAGGATCGCCACGTGGCTGAACGTCCGGCGGTGAACAGTACCTCGCGGAAATCGGATTCGTCCGATTCCGCGCTCGATGTTGTCGTGCTGGCCGACACGTCGCTGAAGCTCATCAACACCATCAAGGATCACCTCGACGGCTTGACCAGATTCAGCCGGAACCGCGTCACCGTGCTCGACTACCGGATTTTCAATCGGCCCAATCGCTCGCTGGCGTATTCGCTGGATCGCTTCGACGTCGTTGTCCTGCATTATTCGGTCGTGGTGGCGGAAGGCCGCCTGTCGCAATTCTTCCGCGACCGGATGAAAGCGTATCGGGGGCTGAAGATTATTTTTCTTCAGGACGAATATCGTTCGGTCGACAGCACGGCGAAAGCAATTTCGGATTGCGGATTCCACGTGCTGTTTTCCGTCGTCAACAAGGAGATCGTGGACAAGGTCTATCGCCACGCCGAGCTGAAAGCCGTCAGGAAAGAAGTGACGCTGACAGGCTTCGTGCCGGTTCATCTTCTGTCGAGGCAGACACCTCGCTACGAAGCACGGTCGATCGATGTCGGATACCGTGCCCGCAAGCTACCGGCTTGGCTCGGAAATTTCGCGCAGGAGAAATGGCAGATCGGGGAAAGTTTCCTGTCCGTCGCTGGCCGCTTCGGTCTGACTTGCGATATTGCGAGCGACGAGCACAAAAGGCTCTACGGCGAATCCTGGATCGAGTTTGTAAGCAGTTGCAAAGCGGTGCTGGGAACCGAAAGCGGCGCGTCGATCTGCGACTTCGACGGCAGCATCAAGAAGCGCGTCGATGCTTACGAAACGCAATTTCCGAATGCGAGTTTCGAGGACATTCGCTCGAAAATTTTCGCGGATGCCGACGGCGCACTCACCATTCACGTCATTTCGCCGCGCTGCTTCGAGGCGGCTGCGTTGCGAACGCTGATGATTATGTATCCGGGGACTTATTCCGGCCTGCTCGAACCTTGGCGTCACTATGTGCCGCTGGAGCGCGATTTCAGCAACATCGGCGACGTTGTTGCCGTGTTGCGCGATCCCGTCCGCGCCGGTGCGATCATCGACTGTGCGTATAACGAGGTGGCTTGCGACAAGCGCAATACGTTCGAGGCGATGGTCTCTCAATTCGACACTGTGATCGGAGAAGAATTTCCAAAGCGCGGGTATTCTCCTGCCTCGCGGTCACCAAGCCTCGCCGCCATTCAGCGGCACGGACGGCGGACGGAAGTTCTCATGCAGTGGCGGCAAACAGCCATCACGCGCGGAACGCGCACGGCTGCGTTTCTGATCGAGACGCTTGTGCCTGAACGAGCGAAGGGTGCGGTGATGCGTTTCGCCCGCGCGAAATGGCGCGCGCTGATCGGCGGCTCCGGAGACAAATCCATTGCTTGAGATCAAGCGCCTCGCGGGCCGCAGTGTCGTTTACGGATTGGGACAGGTTGCGTCGCAGTCGGCCGCGCTGCTCGCGCTGCCGCTCGTCACGCGCTATCTCGCGCCGGAGGCCTACGGAATCATCGGACTGACGACGATCATGTGCGTGCTGCTGCGCATCGTGTTTGGACTTGCCTCGTCGGCGGCCATCGGCGTCGAATACTTTAAGAACGCGGATTCGGAATGGCGGCGGAAGGTTGTCGTCGCGCAAATGGCGATTGCGCTGGTATCGTCGGTCTGTCTGCTTGTCGCCGGGCTGTCGCTGGCGCCCCTGCTGTCGCGCTGGGTGCTTGGCGCATCCAGCCCGGACGGAGAGCTTGCGATCAGGTTGTCTCTGGTCACGCTCGCGTTCCAGATTCTCTATGAGCCGCTGTTGCTCAAATTGCAGTTCGAGGAGAAGGCGAAGAAATTCGTGACGTTCACGGTGCTCGCCAGCATCGGCGGCGTTTGCCTGTCGCTGCTTCTGGTAATCGTTGGCGGTCTTGGCGTCGTCGGCTGGCTCGCCGGTCAGCTTGCCGCTGCCGTCGCTCTCTGTCTCTTGATAAATGTCTTTGAATGTCCGCGAAATTTTTCCGCCGGCGGAATTCGTAAAGTTGCCACAACGATTCTCGCGCTCAGCGGGCCGATCGTTCCCGGCGTTCTGGCGATCTTCATCTTGCAACGCTCCGGTCCGTATTTCGTCAGTCGCGAATTCGGGCTTGGTGACACCGGCGTCTTCACCGTCGGCTATCAGCTCGGCATGGGCATGGCGCTCGCGACCAGCGCGTTTTCCATTGCCTGGATGCCGTTCTTTCAGGGCTTCGTTTCAAAGCAGGAGGAGAGCCTGACGGTGTTCGAGAATATCGCGACGATCTACATCGCGGTGTTCGGAACCATGACGCTGCTGTTCTTCGCGGCATCGAAGCTGCTGATCTTTATTTTTGCCGGCGTGAAATTTCAGGATGCTTGGCAGGTGATCGGGCCGATTGCGCTCGGGCAGTTTTTTCTCGGCTTCTGGGGTTTGCTGTTGCCCGGCATGTATTTCACGCGCCGCACCGGCACCGTCTCGATCGTGCAGATTATCGCTGCGATTGCGATCCTCGCGGCCAGTCCCGCGATTGTCGCCGCGTTCGGTCCGCTCGGCGCGGCGCTGTTGCAGGCGGCAGGCTTCGCAATGCTGCTCGCGTTGCAAGCCGTCCTGAACTGGTGGCTGGATGTGCCGGCACGTTACGTGAAATGGCCGGCTATTCTTTCATTGCTTGCGATCCCGGCCGCGTCCGCTCTCATCCACGATCTCGTTTCGAGATTGCCGCTGATCGAGGGACTGGCGTGGGCATCGATGGTCGCCGGATTGTTTGCGGTGGGTACCGGCGCAGTGGCATGGATCAACTGGCACCGAACGAAAAACGAATCGAGCGTTCCGGCACTCGGCTCGCTGGAAAACAACAGCGGTCAACTGAAGATATAGATATGTGCGGAATTGCCGGATTCATTTCTCTGACGGGCACGGCCCGCGCCAAGCCCGACACCGCGTTGCGCGCGATGTCGTCGCTGATCGCGCATCGCGGGCCGGATGGCGAAGGCGAGTGGCTGTCTGCCGGCAAAAATGTCGGCTTCGTTCATCGTCGTCTGGCGATCATCGACCTGTCGCCGGGCGGCGCGCAGCCGATGCACGCGCCGAACGGCACGGTCATCACCTACAACGGTGAGATCTACAATTATATCGAACTGCGTGAGCAACTGTCGGCCGGCTGGACGTTTCGTTCCACGTCCGACACCGAAGTGATCCTCGCTGCCTATGAGAAGTGGGGCGAGGACTGCGTGCTGCATCTGCGCGGCATGTTTGCCTTCGCGATCTGGGACGAGCGCAGCAAGAAACTGTTCGTGGCGCGCGACCGTTTCGGTATCAAGCCGTTTTATCACACGCAGCAAAACGGCGTGCTGTACTTCGCATCCGAAGCCAAGGCGTTGTTGCCGTTCCTGCCGCAGATCGAAACGGATTCCTCCGCGCTCGCCGAATATCTGACGTTTCAATACACCATCGGCACCAAGACGCTGTTCAAGGGCATTGAGTCGCTGCTGCCGGGTCATTCGCTGGTGGTGGCGAACGGCGGCGTGAAGATCGCCCGATACTGGGACGTCAATTACGAAGTCGATTTCACCCGCAGCCCGCGCTATTTCGAGGAGCGCTTCAAGGAATTGATCTCGGATTCGATGAACGTTCATCTTCGCGCGGATGTTCCGGTCGGCGGCTACGTGTCGGGCGGCATGGATTCGAGTCTCGTGGCGCTGCTTGCCTCCAAGCACGACGACCGTAACCGTCTCGCGTTCCACGGCCGCTTCATGGAGTATCCGGGCTACGACGAAAGCCGCTACGCGCGCGAGGTCACCGACCTCGCCGACATGAAACTGCACGTCGCCGACATTACCGCGGAAGATTTCCGCACCCATATCGACGAGGTCATCTACCATCTCGATTTTCCGGTAGCGGGTCCGGGGTCGTTTCCGCAATTCATGGTGTCGGCGCTTGCCGCGAAGCATCTGAAAGTGGTGCTCGGCGGGCAGGGCGGCGACGAGCTGCTCGGCGGCTACGCGCGCTATCTCGTTGCGTATTTCGAGCAGAGCATCAAGGCGGCGATGGACGGCACCTACAAGCAGGGCAACTACGTCGTCACCATCGAATCCATCGTGCCCAATCTCGGCCTGCTTCGCGAATACAAGCCGATGATCAAGGAATTCTGGCGTGAAGGATTGTTCGACGATCTCGATAAGCGCTACTTCCGTCTGGTCGATCGCTCGACTGACATGGTCGGCGAAGTCGACTGGTCGTCGCTCGACAAGGCGCATGTGTTCGAGTCGTTCTGCGCGATCTTCAACAATCAGGACAACGTCCGCAAGGAAGCCTATTTCGACAAGATGACGCATTTCGATTTCAAGTGCCTGCTGCCGGCGCTGCTCCAGGTCGAGGACCGGATGAGCATGGCGCACGGCCTCGAGAGTCGCGTGCCGCTGCTCGATCATCCGCTGGTGGAATTTCTTGCGACCGTTCCCGCCGACGTGAAATTCAAGGGCGGGCAGATGAAGCAGCTGATGAAGGAAACCTATCGCGACACGCTGCCGAAGAGCGTCGTCGAGCGCCGCGACAAGATGGGCTTTCCGGTGCCATTGAAGGAATGGTTTCAGGGGCCGCTGCAAAGTTACGTGCGCGATATTTTTGCGCAGCAAAAAGTGCGGCACCGTCAATTCTTCAACAGCGATGTCGTCCTCGGAAATTTCGGCTCCGCGTCGCAGTTTTCACGAAAGACATGGGGCTTGCTCAGTCTGGAACTCTGGCACCAGAGATTCCACGACAGGGCCGCCGAATTCAGGGCGATGGTCAACTGATGATTTTCGCTTTTCCGCAATCACTAGACGTATGAGGCCATTATGAAAATTTTCGTCACCGGCGGCGCCGGGCAGGTCGGATCGACCGTCATCGACATGTTGCTGGCACGCGGCGATCAGGTTCTTGCGATCGACAATTTCTCGACGGGGCGGCGCGACAACCTCACCGCGCACGACAATCTGAAACTCATCGAGGATACGATTGTCGATGCCAAGGTCGTCGATGCGCTGTTTTCGGATTTCAAGCCGCAGGTCGTGATCCACACTGCTGCCTCCTATAAAGACCCCGACGACTGGGTGAGCGATGCGCTGGTGAACGCAGCGGGCACCGCGAACATCGCCAAGGCATCGAAAACGCACGGTGCGGCGCGGCTGATCTATTTCCAGACCGCGCTCTGCTACGGCACCAAGCCGACGCAGTCTCCGATCACGCTCGATCATCCGATCAACCCGGTGAACTCGAGCTACGCGATCTCGAAAACCTGCGGCGAAAACTACGTGCAGTTTTCCGGCGTCGACTGGGTGACGTTTCGTCTCGCCAATGTCATCGGCGAGCGCAACGTGTCCGGCCCGCTGCCGATCTTCTTCGAGCGACTGTCCGGCGGCAAGAAATGTTTCGTGACCCCGGCGCGGCGCGACTTCTGCTACGCGAAAGACCTCGCGCGTGTCGTCGTTCGGGCTTCCGACGGAACGGGACACGGCACCTATCACTTCTCTTCGGGTAAGGACGTCGCGATCATCGAGCTTTACGACGCCGTTGTCGCCGCCATGAAACTCAACGACTACCCCGAACCGGAAGTGAAGCCGCTCGGTCCGGACGATGCCGCTTCGATCCTTCTCGATCCGTCGCGCACGTTCGAGGATTTCGGCGCGATCGAGTTCACGCCGCTGTTGAAGATCGCCGAAGCCGCCGTCGAGCGCTGGAAACGCGAGGGCGTGCAGGGCGGCTACACGCATCTGAAGATCGCGCGCTCTTAAGGACTCACGATCAACATGCGCATACTCATTACCGGCGGGGCAGGATGCCTCGGCTCGAATCTGATCGAGCACTGGCTGCCGAAGGGCTGCGAGATTCTCGTTCTCGACAATTTCGCGACCGGCAAGCGAGAAGTCGTGCCGCCGGTCAAAGGGCTCACGCTGGTCGAAGGTTCGATCGCAGACCGCGATCTGGTCGCGCGGACATTCGGTGCGTTCAAACCGACACATGTGGTGCATTCGGCCGCGTCGTATAAGGATCCCGCCAACTGGCAGGAGGACGCCGCCACCAACGTCTCGGGTACGATCAATGTCGTCGATGCAGCGCGCGACTGTAACGTTTCGCGCGTTCTCAATTTCCAGACTGTTCTTTGTTATGGGCGGCCGGATGCGGTTCCGATTCCCGTCGATCACCCGCTGCGGCCGTTCACGAGTTACGGAATTTCGAAAGTCGCGGGCGAGCAGTATCTCGCCATGAGCGGATTGCCGTTCGCGTCGTTGCGCCTTGCCAATGTGTGCGGGCCGCGCCTTGCCATCGGCCCGATCCCGACATTCTACAAGCGCCTCAAGGCCGGGCAGGCCTGTTTCTGTACGGACGCGCAGCGCGATTTTCTCGACATGTCGGATTTTCTGTCCGCCGTCGATCTCGTGATGAACGAAAAGTCGCCGAATGGAATTTTCAACGTTTCGAGCGGCGAAGGCCGAACCATCAAGGATGTTTATGATGCTGTCCGCGTGCATCTCAATCTGCCGCCCGATCCATCGGTGAAAGTGGTGCCGGTCGGCGATGACGACGTGCCTGCGGTCGTGCCCGATCCGGCGCTGACAGCGAAGGTTCTCGGATGGAAGGCGAGGGTGCCGTTCGCCGAGACGATAACGCGAATGCTGTCGTGGTACGACAAGCACGGCGTCAGCGACGTCTACAGCCATCTTGCGGCGAAACATTGAGCGGACGGCGCTTATGCACACACTTGGATCTTTGACGAAAAGAGCTTGACGATGGCAAACGAAACTTTTTCCAGTGCCAATGTGCTGGTCGTCGGCGGTGCCGGGTTCGTAGGCTCGAACCTCGTGCGTCTGTTGCGCGAGCGGAAGCCGGCCCGCGTGACCATCGTCGATAATCTGCTGTCGGCGGATATTTCCAACGTGCCGGAAGGCGACGACGTCGATTTCCGTCTCGGCTCGATTGCCGACGATCATGTTCTGGCTGCGCTTCCGAACGATCTCGACTATGTGTTTCATCTCGCCTGTTATCACGGCAACCAATCGTCGATTGCCGATCCGCTGGCCGATCACGCCAACAACACGATCACGACGCTCAAACTGTTCGAGCGCCTGAAAGGCATGAAATCGTTGCGTAAGGTCGTCTACGCCGCGGCAGGCTGCGCGGTCGCTGAAAAGACATTCGACGGCGCGGAGGCGACGGCCGAAGACGCGCCGGTGTCGCTGTTCCACGACAGCCCGTATTCGATCTCGAAACTCGTCGGCGAGATGTACGGCAATTATTATTTCACGCGGCACAAGCTGCCGTTCGTGAAGGCGCGATTTCAGAACGTCTACGGTCCCGGCGAAATTCTCGGTGCCGGGCGTTGGCGCGGCACCGTTCACACGGTGTGGCGCAACGTGACGCCGACTTTTATCTGGAAGGCGCTGAATGGCGAGGCGCTGCCGGTCGAGAATGGCGGCATCGCATCGCGCGATTTTATTTTCGTCGAGGACATGGCGCGGGGCCTGATGGCGGCTGCGCTGCGCGGCGAGCCCGGCGAAATCTACAATCTCGCCTCCGGCGTCGAGACGACCATCAAGGACCTCGCCGAACGCATCAATGCTCTCGCCGATAACAAGACGCCGATTGCGCTGACCCCTGCGCGCGATTGGGATCGCTCCGGCCAACGATTCGGCGATCCTTCGAAGGCGATGCAGATGCTCGGCTTCAAGGCATCCATCGCGCATCAAGACGGGCTTGCGAAAACCGTGCAATGGACGCGAGACAACCGCGCACGCATCCTGGCTTGCATGATGCAGCACGCGCGCTTCGTACCGCAGGTGAAGGCCTATCGCGCGTGACACGCAAGATTCTCACCGTCGTCGGCGCGCGTCCGCAGTTCATCAAGGCTGCGGCGGTAAGCCGTGCCATTCGCGAAAGCGATGGCCTGCGCGAGGTGATGATCCACACCGGGCAGCATTTCGATGCCGATATGTCGGATGTGTTTTTCGACGAGCTCGATATTCCGCCGCCCGCGCATCGCCTCGATATTCACGGCGGCGGGCACGGCGACATGACGGGGCGCATGCTGTCGGCCATCGAGCCGGTATTGATGTCTGAGAGACCGGATTGGGTTGTCGTCTATGGCGATACCAATTCGACGCTGGCCGGCGCGCTCGCTGCCGCCAAGCTGCACATCCCGATTGCCCATGTCGAAGCGGGGCTACGCTCGTTCAACCGCCGCATGCCGGAGGAAATCAACCGCGTGCTGACGGACCACCTCGCGTCGCTGCAATTCTGTCCGACATCGCAGGCGGTCGAAAATCTGGAAGCGGAAGGAATCAAAACCGGCGTCCATCATGCCGGCGACGTGATGTATGACGCGACGACATTCGCGGCCAGCCGTGCGAAGGGCCGCTCGACAATTGTTTCCGACATGTCGCTCGCACCGAAACAGTATTCGCTCGCGACGGTGCATCGCGCGGAGAACACCGACGATCCGAAATCGCTCAGGGCGATCGTTGATTTTCTCAAGCGCGAAGCGAAGAATCTGCCGATCGTTCTGCCGCTGCATCCGCGCACAAGGCAGGCGGCGGAAAAATCCGGCGTTTCGCTGGATGGCCTGCGCGTCATCGGCCCTGTCGGCTATCTCGACATGGCGACGCTCTTGAACGGTGCCGCTGCGGCCTATACCGACTCCGGCGGACTGCAGAAGGAGGCATATTTCCATCGTGTACCCTGCACGACACTGCGCGACGAAACCGAGTGGGTCGAGACCGTCACGCATGGCTGGAATCGCCTGTGGAAGGGCGCGGAGTTTTTGCCTCGTCGCGACATCGGCGAATACGGCGACGGACGCGCCGCGCACGTGATTGCAGACATCATAAAGGCTGCATGATGGCATCGAGCCGTATGCGTCTTCTGGTCGGCTACGCGAACTACACCGACCGCCTGTCCTATTTCGACGACTGGCTCGATGCGTTCAGTGCCGCGCCGCAGTTCGATACGGTTGCAGTCAACATCGTTGCGGCGGACGCGAAGGCGAAGATCTCCGCGCTGTTGCGTGAGGTGGACGCCGTGGTGCTGATGCATTCCACCAACGGCGACACGAAAATGTATCTCGAACCGCATGTCGAGGCGCTAGCCTCGCGCAGCGTGCCGTTGCTGACTTTCGTCGGCAACGAAGTCAGCCTTCCAGGATCGCCTATCGCAGAGAAGCTGGAATTGTTCGGCAGGCTGAAGCCGGACTTCGTTGCCACGCAGCTTTTGCGCGAAGCCGGTGAATATCTCTTCGGCGACGTTGTGACGAAAGGCGTCGTTGCGATCCCGCACGCGGTCAATCCGTCCGTTTACAAGCCGACCGTGGCTATCGAGTCGCGCCCGCTCGATATCGGCGTTCGCGCGGCGCGCTATCTGCCTTATCTCGGCGACGACGACCGCAACCGCCTGCTGCAATGGTTTGCGGATCACGGTTCGCAGCGCGGTCTCAACGTCGAAGTCTCCGATGAGCGTCTCGACCGCAAGGGCTGGGCGGACTACTTGAATCGTTGCAAGGGCACGGTCGCGACCGAGGCGGGGACCGCGTTTCTCGAACGCGACGACAGGACCATGAACGCGATCCGCGACTATGTGCTCGCAAAGCAACCGCGCGGCGTCGTGCTGCGGAACGACTCGGCGCTGCGCAAATTCGGCCACAAGCTGCCGTGGTGGATGAAGTCGCTCGCGCGCCGTCTGATGGCCGGCGGCATCGTGCGGCACGAGGCGCTGGTCAACGAGCAGCTCGATCACTGCGAGATTTTCGAAAAATTCTTCGCAGGGCGGCAGCCATCCAACCCGGCCGGCAAATGCATCAGCTCGCGCCACTTCGATGCGGCGGGGACCAAAACCTGCCAGATCATGTTCCGCGGCCGGTTCAACGACATCCTCAAGGCCGACGAGCATTATCTCGCGCTCGACTCCGATTTTTCAAATATCGACGACGTGCTATCCTGTTTTCGCGATGCCAAAGAACGCCAGCGCATCGCCGATGCCGCGTTCGATCTGGTGATGTCGAAGCATACTTACAGTCATCGCATGCAGACGGTCTACGACACGCTCGCGGGTGCTGCGATTGCGCGAGACGGGCACGCCAACGCGATGGCGCGACACTGATGTGCGGCATTGCCGGAATCATGCGGACTGCAGACTCCGCGCGCGGCAACCTCGGCGAAACGGTCGGGCGCATGATCGCGACACTGGTACATCGCGGCCCCGATGCCGACGGTGTGTGGGCGGATGCAGCGGCCAAGGTTTGCCTCGGTCATCGCCGCCTTTCCATTCTCGACCTGACGGCGGCCGGCGCGCAGCCGATGCACAGCGATTGCGGCCGCTTCACAGTCTCGTTCAATGGCGAGATCTACAATCATCTCGACATTCGCAAGACGCTTGAGGCCGAGAACGCGGCTCCCAACTGGCGCGGACATTCGGACACCGAAACCCTGCTTTATGCCGTGAGGCATTGGGGCGTCGAGGCTGCGCTTCGGCGTTTCATCGGCATGTTCGCGTTCGCGATCTGGGACGCGCGCGAACAAACGCTGACGCTCTGTCGAGACCGCTTCGGCGAGAAGCCCCTGTTCTACGGCTGGATCGATGGCGATCTGGTTTTCGCATCCGAACTCAAGGCGCTGTCCGCGCATCCGCGCTGGAGCGGCATCGTCGATCGCGACGCGCTTACATCGTTCATGCGCTATTCCTACGTGCCTGCGCCCTGGACGATCTGGAACGGCGTGCGGAAGCTGCCGCCGTCATCGTTTGCCGTTTTTACATTACGTGAAAAGCCGGGAGATTTTCCGAGACCGACACAATATTGGTCGATGCGCGACAAGGTCGTCAGCGGACAGGGCGAGCGCCTTCGCGATCCGGTGCAAGCGACAGACGAGCTGGAGCGGCTGCTGTCGCAATCGGTGACGCGGCAATCGTTGTCGGACGTGCCGCTCGGTGCGTTCCTGTCCGGGGGCATCGATTCCTCGACCATCGTCGCGCTGATGCAGAAGCAGTCGACGCGACCGATCAGGACGTTCTCGATCGGGTTTGCCGAAGCGGAATTCAACGAAGCGGAACACGCACGAGGCATTGCCACCCATCTCGGCACGGATCACACCGAGATGATTGTGTCACCCAGCGATGCGCGCAGCATCATCCCGAATCTTTCACAGATGTATGACGAGCCATTCGGGGATTCGTCGCAAATTCCGACGCATCTTGTTGCGGCGTTAGCACGCAAGAGCGTGACGGTTTCGCTGTCCGGCGACGGGGGCGACGAATTGTTCGGCGGCTACAATCGCCACGTCTGGGGCGGACGGCTGCATGCGCGGTTCGGCACACTGCCCCATCCGGTGAAGCGGGCGCTGGCGTTGCTGATCGCGCTCGTTGCGCCGGAGCCGGCGAACTCCATCGGGCAGCTTGCGGGGAAGGTTTTGCCGCGCCGGTTTCGGCTTCTGCGTGCCGGCGATCAGCTTGCCAAGATCGGGCGGATCGTCGATTCCAAAACGCTCGATGAGATGTACCGGCGTCTCAGCTCGATCGATGACGAGCCTGCGAGCGCGGTTGTCGGCGGCAACGAGCGCGCGAGCTGGTTCAACGACGAGATGGTGAATGTTCGCCACCCCATCGACCCTCTCGATCGCATGACGCTGTCCGACGCGCTGAGTTACCTGTCCGACGACATTCTTCAGAAAGTGGACCGCGCGGCGATGGCGGTCAGTCTTGAAACCCGCGTTCCGTTTCTCGACAAGGATGTCGCTGAATTTTCCTGCCGCGTGCCGCCCGATATGAAAGTCAAAGAGGGGCAGGGCAAGTGGCTGGTGCGGCAGGTGCTCGAACGGCATGTGCCGGGACATCTCACCGAGCGGCCCAAGACAGGCTTCGGTATTCCGCTCGACGACTGGCTGCGCGGACCATTGAAGGAATGGGCGGCCGACCTTCTCGCCGGCGAGCGGCTGACCCGGCAGGGCTGGTTCGACGCAGCGCGCGTGCAAAGCCGGTGGCAGGAACATCTTCACGGCACGCGCAATCATGGCGCTTGGCTGTGGAACGTCCTGATGGCAGAAAGCTGGGCCGATCGGTGGGTGAAACCCGCGCGGGCCGCTTCGCTCAACTGATCTCGAAAACCGAAATAGAATTCAAATGACCAATATGTCTCCGCGCAAGGCGGCCATCCTCCAGCACTCCGAAGCCTACGCCGCAGACCGCGAGCGCTGGCGCGCGAAGGCGCAATTCTTCCACCGCGAAGATGAACGCTACCTCCACTTTCTGATTCCGCCGGGCGCGCGCGTTCTCGAAATCGGCTGCGGTACCGGCGATACGCTGGCGGCACTGCAACCCTCTTACGGTCTCGGGATCGATTTCAGCCCCGGCATGATCGAGCAGGCGAGAAAGCTGCATCCGCATCTCGAGTTCAGGGTAGGCGACGCCGAAGAAGCCGCGACGTTTGCAGGTTTCGACGAGCCGTTCGATTTCATTCTGGTGATGGACACGATTGGCGCACTTGAGGATATTCAGAGATTCTTCGAGCAACTCCATCCGCTGTGCGCGCGTCACACGCGCCTGATCGTCGGCTATTTCTCGCACCTGTGGCAGCCAATTCTCAAGACCGCCGAATGGATGGGCCAGCGCATGCCCACGCCGCCGCAGAACGTCTTGTCGCCGGCAGATGTTCGCGCCTTGTCGGCGCTCGCCGGATTCGATCCAGTCAAATCCGAACAGCGCGTGCTGATGCCGGTGTCGCTGCTCGGCCTTGGGCGGCTGGTCAACCGCTTCATCAGCGTGCTGCCGGGTTTTCGCCAGCTTGCGCTGCGCCACTTTGTTGTGTCGCGGTCGCTGCGCAGTTCCGACAATCTGAAATCGGCAACCGTCGTTATCCCGGCGCGCAACGAGCGCGGCAATATCGAGCCTGCCGTGCAGCGCCTGCCGCAGTTCTGCGACGACATCGAAATCATCTTCATCGAAGGCCACAGCAAGGACGGCACTTATGAGGAGATGGAGCGGGTCAAGGCCGCTTATCCGGATAAGGACATCAAGCTGATGCGCCAGCCCGGCAAGGGCAAGGCCGACGCTGTGTTCACCGCCTATGACGTCGCGCGCGGCGATGTGCTGATGATTCTCGATGCAGATCTGACGATGCCGCCGGAGCAACTGCCGAAATTCTGGAATTCGATCGCGTCGGGTCAGGCGGAGTTCGTGAACGGATCGCGGCTGGTCTATCCGCTCGAAGACGAGGCGATGCGGTTTCTAAACCTGATCGCGAACAAGACGTTCTCGTATCTGTTCACGTGGCTGTTGAACCAGCGTTACACCGATACGCTGTGCGGTACCAAGGTGATGCGGCGGACGGACTATTATCGCCTGCGCGAAGGCAAGGCCTATTTCGGCGACTTCGATCCGTTCGGGGATTTCGATCTGATTTTCGGCGCGTCGAAACTCAATCTGAAATCGGTCGATATGCCGATCCGCTACGCCGCGCGCTCCTACGGCGAAACGCAGATCTCCCGCTTCCGCCACGGCGTCATGCTGCTGAAGATGGTGATCGTCGCCTTCTTCAAGATCAAGGCGATTTAGCCACGCGGCACTACTGTCGCGGCGTGCCGCTCAAAAAATTCCTCAGCACGCTGTCGGCCCGCTTGCCGACGAAGCGCGAGCCGGCGACGGTGAGGTGGCCTTCGTCCTGATAGAGCCACAGACCGTGCTCGGTCAGCACGCAGGTCGTGTCGCACAGATAGTCCGCCGGCAACAGCAGAGTGATTTTGTCGGGCCACTTCGCCTGTATTGCTCGCAGCATGCCGTTGATGGCTTCAGTCTGTTTTAGCGCGGTCTCTTTCGTCAGTTCGGGGCATTTCGCCTGCGGCGCGTGAGGCAGCGGACCCGGCAGCAATTTCAGCCGGTCGATTTTGCAGGCATTCGTCACCTGCTCGCCGACCAGCATCACGCGATGGCCGGTCGCGACGAAATGGCCGATGGTTTCCTCGGTCGCGCGTTGAAGGAGTTGCATTCCGCCAGGAGGCGCATTCGTGTCGCTGTTTTCGGGCACGATGGTGGCGGCATATCCCGGCCACGCCAGACTGAACAGGATCGGTGTCGCCGATTTGTCGAGCCGCGCAAAAATGTCATCGCGTACTTTGAGACACTCCTCCGAGCGTGCTGTGGTGGATTTCACTCCGATAAGAATCGGGCAGCCGCCGAACGTCGAGGATTCGCCGCGCAGGTTCAGTTCTTTCAGGATCGGATTGAGCGCGGCAACATATTGCTGAACGTAGGAGTCGCCGACCAGCTCGACGCCAACAGGTTTCGCGACCGCGCCGAATTCGCACTGCCGGTTTCCAAAGAAGGCGCATTCGGACATGCCGAAACTTTGAAGCTGTGCAATCGCTGCCGTTGCGGGTGATAGGCGTGACGGCCAGCCATCGTGCCGGAAGGTCGTGTGGCTGACGACCGCAAGCACGGCGATGGACGCGAGATAGGTCGCGACGATCTTGCGGCTGCTGTGTCCCGCGTCGCCGCGTGACAACCGAAACGGCTGCTCGATGAACCGATACATCGCAGCCCCCACGGCGAGCGTGACGACAGCCATTGCGATGGTTCCGCTCACGCCTTCTGCCGCGTCTCCGAAGATGAATCGGCCGAAGAACAAAATCGGCCAGTGACACAGATAGAGCGAATAGGAGATTTCGCCGAAGAACTGAAACAGCCGGTTTTCAATCAGCGGCGATAGCCGTGATGCGCCCTGCACCTGAATGATCGCGGCAGCGCCCAGACTCGGAATGGCGACGGCCACTCCCAACAACGGCAAAGTGGAACCCAGCGCGAAGACGCCGATGGCGATGGCGGCAAGTCCGGCGAACAGAAGTGTGTCGACTTTCGCGCCGCCGAGCCTGAAACGTTCTGTAAATATGACGAGCGCGCCCAGTCCGAATTCAAAAATACGAAACGGCATCAGAAAGAAGACCGTTTGCGGATTTTTAAAGCTCCAGACCAGCGCGGCCAGCAACGAGCAAGCTGACATAAAGGCAATGAATGGCAGCGGCTTCCACAGCCGCAGCGACAGCAGAATGAGCGCAGGCCAGACGAAATAAAATTGTTCTTCGAGCGACAGCGACCAGAAATGCAGCAGCGCGAGCTGGTCGGATTTCGGTGCGAAATATTCGTTGGCCTCGCGCCAGTATTGAATGTTGGAAATCGAGAGCAGGGCGTGCGTCGATTCCTTCGCAAGTCCGCGCATGAATTCCGGCGAGAGCCACAGCAGTCCGCACAGGAAAGTTACCGCAACCGTGAAGATGAGCGCAGGCAAAATCCGGCTCATGCGGCGCGCATAGAATGTCCAGAAAGAGAATTGGCCTGCGGTCGCCTTTTCGAGGATTTGCCGGGTGATGAGATAGCCGGAAATCACGAAAAAGATGTCGACGCCGACGAAGCCGCCGCGGAACGCTTCGATCTTGAAGTGAAAAAGAAGAACGCTCAGGACCGCAATCGCGCGCAGTCCCGCAATATCCGGACGGTAGCCGAGTTGTCCCAGGGAACGGGCCTGGATATCCGCGCCGACTGCTGCGTTGGACCGCTGCACGGATTTGTTCCTCGGCTAAATCTCTTCCGTGGGCTCGATGTCGTCCGGTGCTTTACTCTTCTCGGCGCTGAGAATCCAGATCAGGCCACCGACGGCGCCGACAACGAAGGATGTCGCACCGAACAGAAGGGAGACCACGGTGCCGTCAGCCTGCGCCAATCCGGCATAGCCGAACGCAACCATCATGGTTGCTTCGCGCACGCCCCATCCGGCAATCGAGATCGGCAGCATGGTGATGAGCATGATCGGCGGCACCAGCATGAACAGCTGCCCGAACGCGGCGGGCGCGGAGATCGAGCGCACCGCGCACCATGCGATGACGACGGCCATGATGTGGATCGACAGCGACAGCACCGCGATTTTCGGCCCACTGCGGCGGTTGAAGATCACGCGATTGGCAATCACCGAGCAGGCGTGAACGTGTTTGGTAGGCCAGAATGTCGTCAGCCACTTCCACGAGATATAGCCGAGGATCAGAAATCCGACGCCCGCGCCGATAGCGCCGACATCGACCAACAGCAGCGCGATGCGCCCGCGATGATTGGCGACGAGATCGTAGCTCCACGGCAGGCTGAGGATCACGATGATGGCGAGTGCGATCAGCCCGATGGCGCGATCGACGAGCACGGAATAGGTCGCCGCGCGCCAGCCCGCGCCGGTCTGCTTGACGAGCCACAGCCGCATCGCGTCGCCGCCGATGGTGGAGGGCAGCGTCTGATTGAAGAACGCGCCGATCATGTTGTAGCGGAACGCCTGCCCCGTTCCGAGCGGAGCACCGCACGCTGTGCTGATCTCGCGCCAGCGCAGCGCGCCGAGGAAAATCTGGAAGACGGTGCCGAGAATGGCGAGAAAAATCCAGAACGGATCGATGCCGGACAGACGCGTCTGGATGGCCGCGAAATTGATGCCGCGGAATGCAAAATAGAGCAGCGCCGCCGAAACCAAAATTCGAGCGGCAAGGAGCAGAAATCCGCGCATTCCGGGCCGTATCGTTAACGGGGAAAGTTAGGTCAAAACGGCCTGAAATCAGGGTTTTGCCGGGTCAATTTCCCCGCCTTGGTATGGTGTCGGGAGCCGTCTGGCAATAGGACAAAGCCGGGGATGCCGTCACGACTTGCGGCGGCAGCGGCGCGGCGGCTAAAGAGGGGCAAATCAGCCTCGAAAACCCGGCGTAAATCATCGCCTTTCCGGCGCGAGACGAGCCACGTTTTTAGCATGAGTTCAAATTGGCACACGGACGCAAAATAGCGGTCATCGGTCTTGGCTATGTCGGATTGCCGGTCGCGGTGTCGTTCGCGCGCGCCGGTGTTCCGGTGGTGGGCTTTGACATCGACGCCAACCGAATTTCCGAACTGAAATCCGGCCGCGACCGCACGCATGAAGTGGACACTGCCGACCTCGCGCTTAAGTCGCTGTCGTTCACGAGCGATCTGAAGGCGCTCGCCGCCTGCGATTTTTTCATCGTCACGGTGCCGACGCCGATCGACGAGGCAAGACGTCCCGATCTCGGCGCGATGTTCGCCGCCTCGCGCACCGTCGCCGGCGCGCTGAAGAAGGGCGACATCGTTGTTTATGAATCGACGGTTTATCCCGGCGCGGTCGAGGAAGATTGCGTTCCGATTCTCGAAAAGGTTTCGGGATTGAAATGCGGCAGCGATTTCAAGGTCGGCTATTCGCCGGAGCGCATCAATCCTGGCGACAAGCAACACCGTTTCGAGACGATCATGAAGGTGGTGTCGGGTCAGGATGCCGAGACGCTGAATGTCGTTGCGGACGTTTACGGCTCTGTCGTCACGGCAGGCATCCATCGCGCGCCGTCGATCAAAGTGGCGGAAGCTGCGAAGGTGATCGAGAACACGCAGCGCGATCTCAACATCGCCTTCATGAACGAACTGTCGCTGATCTTTCAGGCGCTCGATATCGACACCGGCGATGTGCTGGCCGCCGCGCGCACGAAATGGAATTTCATGCCGTTCCAGCCGGGCCTTGTCGGCGGACACTGCATCGGCGTCGATCCTTATTACCTGACCTATCGCGCCGAGAAGGCCGGATATCACCCCGAGGTCATCCTCGCGGGCCGCCGCATTAATGACGGCATGGGTCAGCGCATCGCGCGCGAATGCATTCGCGGCTTGCTCAAGCGCAATGTCGGCAACGGTATCGTGACGGTCCTCGGCTTGACCTTCAAGGAAGACGTGCCCGATACGCGCAACTCGCGCGTTGTCGATGTCATCCGCGAACTGGAATCGTTCGGGCTAAAAGTGCAGGTTGCCGATCCGCAAGCGCAGCCATCGGACGCGATGCACGAATACGGCGTGACGCTGACGAAACTCGATGCGTTGAAGCCGGCGGACGCCGTGATCATGGCGGTCGCGCACAAGGAATATCTCGACGCAGGCTGGCCGCTGATCGAGAGATTGCTCGCCGGCGGCAAGGGCCTCGTACTCGACGTGAAAATCCGTCTCGACCGCGCCACCAAACCCGCCGGCATCGAACTGTGGCGGCTGTGATGAGCGAGAAACCCATTCTCGTCACCGGAGCCGCGGGCTTCATCGGCTTTCATGTCGCGCAACGTCTTCTGCAGAGCGGTAAGAGCGTCGTCGGCGTCGACAGTCTCAACGACTATTACGATCCGAAGCTGAAGGACGCGCGCCTTGCGATCCTGAAGAACGATCCGAAATTCAGTTTCACCAAGCTCAATCTTGCGGAGCGCATGGCGACGAAATCGCTTTTCGGCACGCACAAATTTGCGACTGTGATTCATTTGGCCGCGCAGGCGGGCGTTCGCTATTCGATCGAGAACCCCTTCGCCTATGCGGACGCGAACCTCGAAGGCTTCATGAACATTCTCGAGGGCTGCCGCCATAACGGGTGCAAGCACCTTCTGTATGCATCGTCATCGTCGGTCTACTGCACCAACGCGAAGCTGCCGTTCTCGGTGCACGACAATGTCGATCATCCGATCAGCCTTTATGCGGCGTCGAAAAAAGCCAACGAGCTGATGGCGCATTCCTACAGCCATCTTTATCGGATTCCCTCGACCGGCCTGCGCTTCTTCACGGTGTACGGGCCGTGGGGCCGTCCCGACATGGCGATGTTTATTTTTGCCAAGGCCATCGTCGAGGCAAAGCCGATCAAGCTGTTCAATCGCGGCGAGATGCTTCGCGACTTTACCTATATCGATGACGTGGCCGAAGCGGTGGTGCGTCTGATCGACAAGCCGCCGCAGGGGCAACCCGGCGCGAAGGGCGACGATCCGGCCGCGAGTTCCGCACCGTGGCGCGTGTTCAACATCGGCAACAATCATCCTGAACAGCTGATGAAGGTCGTCGCTGTTCTGGAGAAGGAATTCGGACGCAAGGCAAAAACCGAGATGCTGCCGATGCAGCCCGGCGATGTGCCTGCGACCTATGCCGACATCGACGATCTCAAGCGCGAGGTCGGCTTTTCGCCATCGACGTCGATCGAAGACGGTATCGCGCGCTTTGCCGCGTGGTATCGTGATTATCACAAGCTGTGACAGCAGGCTGAGTTCAGATCCCGCATGAGCGATCACATCATTCCTCTTATCATGTGCGGCGGCGCGGGCACGCGGCTGTGGCCGGCGTCGCGCGAGAACCGTCCCAAGCAGTTTCTGCGGCTGTTCGGCGCAAACTCGACGTTTCAGGACACGGTGCTGCGCGTCAGCGATCCGTCGCTGTTCGCAAAGCCCATCGTCATCACCAATGCGTCCTATCGCTTCATGGTTCTGGAGCAGTTGGCCGAGATCAATCGCGACGCCGACATTCTGCTCGAGCCTGCGCGCCGCGATTCCGGTCCGGCGATTGCCGCTGGCGCTGCCTTCGCGTTGACGCGCGATCCGAAGGCCGTCGTGCTGGCGCTTGCCGCCGATCATGTCGTGCAGGATACGCCCGCGTTTGTCGATGCCTGCCGCAAAGCGCTCGATGTCGCCAACGCCGGTCGCATCGTCACGTTCGGCGTGCGGCCCGAGCGCGCGGCCACCGAATACGGCTATATCCAGCCCGGCGCGAAAATTTCCGGCGACGTGATGGCTATCGCGAAATTCGTCGAGAAGCCGGATGCGGCGACGGCTTCCGCTTACGTCAAGGATGGTTATCTCTGGAACAGCGGCAACTTCATGTTCGGCGCGAAGATGTTGCTGGACGAATATAAAAGCGTCGATGCCGCGAGTGTTACCGCGGTGTCGGAAGCTGTCAAAAGCGCGGGCCGCGATCTCGGCTTCGTTACGCTGCCGGCGGAATCGTTCGAGAAAGCGAAAGCCATTTCCATCGACTACGCGGTGATGGAAAAAACCAAGCAAGCCGCCGTCATTCCCGTGTCGTGCGGATGGTCGGATGTCGGCTCATGGCATGCGGTGTGGGAATTGTCCGGCAAGGACGGGCAGGGCAACGTCGCGCAGGGCGGCGCGGTCGCGGTGTTCGAGGACTCGCGCAACTGCAACGTCTCGTCCGACAAGGCGCTGATCGCGCTCGAAGGCGTGGACGATCTCGTCGTGGTCGCGACGCAGGATGCTATTCTCGTCTCACGACAGAAGGACGCCAACGGCCTCAAGCGCCTCGTCGCGAAATTGAAGACCACAGCGCCGCAAGTGACCGAGGATCATCTCAAGGTTCACAGGCCGTGGGGCTCGTACCAGTCGCTCGACATCGGCGAGCGTCATCAGGTCAAACGCATCATCGTCAAATCCGGCGGGCGGCTGTCGTTGCAGAAGCATCATCACCGCTCCGAACATTGGATCGTGGTGCGCGGCGCTGCGCTGGTGACGGTGAACGACACGCAGAAAATGGTTCACGAGAACGAGTCGATCTACATTCCCATCGGCGCGACGCACCGGATGGAAAACCCAGGCAAGATTCCGCTCGAGCTGATCGAGGTCCAGACCGGAAGCTACTTCGGCGAGGATGACATCATTCGCATCGAGGATGACTATAAACGCTCATGATTTCAGATAGTTATAGATCTTCCGGGGTGTAACTTTCGGACTCAAAACGTGTCCTTGTTTCGCACCCCGGCGTTCGCCACACATGTGACGGCGTGCTACCACACCATCCGGCGCGGCGGGGATCGCGCTTCGCAATTCAAAAAGGTTTCAGTCTCATGAGTTCTGCCAAGTCTGCGACGACGAACGCGGACGCCGTGCGCGCGTTGCGCGTGGGTGTGATCGGCGCAGGCGTGATGGGCACCAATCACGCCCGCGTGCTGGCTGGACTGCCGGACGTCACGCTCGTCGGCATCGTCGATCCGCTGCCGGCGCATCGCGCGCGCGCCGAAGAAATCGTCGGCTGCAAGACGTATTTCACCGTCGAGGAGTTGCTCGACGCCGGTCTGGATGCCGTGACGATTGCGGCACCGACGCATCTGCATCGCGACGTGGCACTCGCCTGCATCGCCCGCAGAATTCATGTGCTGGTCGAAAAGCCGATTGCCTCCACGGCCGAAGAAGGCCACGAGATCGTTGCCGCTGCCAAGAAGGCCGGCGTGACGCTGATGGTCGGCCATGTCGAGCGTTTCAATCCTGCGGTCGCCGCGATCAAGCAGGCGATCAAGGACGAGGAAATTCTCTCCATCGGCATCACCCGTGTCGGCCCGTTCCCGCCGCGCATGTCGAATGTCGGCGTCGTGATCGATCTCGCCGTGCATGACATCGATCTGATTCGCTGGTTCACCGAATCCGACATCGTCGACGTTCAGCCGCAGCTTGCGAGCGCCGTCGCCGAGCGCGAGGATATCGCACTGCTGCAGTTCCGCACCGCCTCCGGCGTGCTTGCCCACATCAACACCAACTGGCTGACGCCGTTCAAGGCGCGCAACGTGACGGTTGCGACGCGCGGTAAATATGTGCAGGGCGATCTTTTGACGCGGCAGGTGACGGAGTGCTTCGGCTTCCAGCGTGACGGCAGCTATTCGATGCGCCATCTGTCGGTCGGGCACGACGAGCCGCTGCGTGCCGAACTGATGGCGTTTCTCGGCGCGGTGCGTTCGGGCAGTGCACCGGCCGTCACTGGCGAGGAAGGCGTTGCGTCGCTCGAGATCGCGATCAAGTGTCTCGAAGCGCCGGCAGGCGCCATCGCGCAACCTTTGCGCAAAGGCCCGCGCGCGGTCGCAAGCTAAGTTTTCTCTTAAAGATCACGGCCAAGAGCAATGAACCAGCATCTGCGCCCGGACCCTGTTGCGTTTATCGATATCGGCGAACAGCGCCGCCGTCTCGGCGCAAAGATCGATGCCGCCGTATCGAAAGTGCTGACGCATTGCCAGTTCATCAACGGGCCTGAAGTCACGCAGTTTGAGTCGGATTTGGCGGCTTACTGCGGCGCCAAGCATGTGATCGCCTGCGCCAGCGGCACCGATGCGCTGCTGATGGTGCTGATGGCCAAGGGCGTCGGCCCCGGCGATGCGGTGATCTGTCCGTCGTTTACGTTCTGCGCCACCGGCGAGGTCGTGGCGCTTGCGGGTGCGACGCCGGTGTTCGTCGATGTCGATGAGACGACGTTCAACATGAATGTCGAGTCGCTCAAGAAGGGCATCGCGACCGCGAAGAAGCTCGGCCTGAAAGTGAAGGCTGTGATCCCGGTCGATCTGTTCGGCCAGAGCGCGGACCACGACGCGGTTGCCGTTGTGGCGAAAGAGAACGGTCTGTTTGTTCTGGACGACGCCGCGCAGTCATTCGGCGCGACGTACAAAGGCAAGCGCCTCGGCACGCTGGCGCTCGCTACAGCAACCAGCTTTTTCCCGGCCAAGCCGCTGGGCTGCTATGGCGACGGCGGCGCGATCTTCACCGACGACGCCGATTTGGCCGAGAAGCTCCGCAGCGTGCGCGTGCACGGGCAGGGCACCGAGAAATACGACAACGTCCGCATCGGTCTCACCGCGCGTCTCGATACCATTCAGGCCGCTGTGCTGATCGAGAAGCTGGAAATCTTCGACGCGGAAATCGCCGCGCGCAACAAGGTGGCGCAACGTTACTTCGATGCGCTGCATAACATCGTCACTGCGCCGCGCGTTGCCGACGGCAATATCTCGACCTGGGCGCAATACACCATCCGCCTGCCGAAGGGTCACGATCGCGATGCGTTCGCGAATGCACTCAAGGCGCAGGGCATTCCGACCGCGATCTACTATCCGAAGTCGATGCACCAGCAGACCGCCTACAAGCATTATCCCGTGGCGGACGGCGGATTGCCGGTCAGCGAAAGGTTGTCGCAGGACGTCATCAGCCTGCCGATGCATCCGTATCTGGACGCGGCGGCGCAGGATCGCGTCATCAAGGCTGTGCGCGACGCGCTGACCTGACGCTTCGCGCATATTGCGCGCCGCGCCTATGCTGTAAAACCCATTCATGCTCGGGCGAATCTTCACCGTCGGCGGATACACGCTGCTCTCGCGGCTGACCGGATTCGCGCGCGACGTGATGCTGGCCGCGATCCTCGGTGCCGGTCCCGTGGCCGACGCCTTCTTCGTCGCGCTTCGTCTTCCCAATCATTTCCGCGCGATCTTCGCCGAGGGCGCGTTCAACGCCGCCTTCGTTCCGGCCTATGCGCATGTGGTCGGCAAGGGCGGGGCACCGTCTGCAAAACTGTTCGCAGACCGTATCTTCACGGTCCTGTTCGCGTCGCAGGTCGTGCTGCTCGTGCTGGCGCTTGTCTTCATGCCGCAGGCGATGAGCATTCTCGCACCCGGCTTCACCGACGATCCGGCGCAGCGTGAACTCGCGATTTCGCTGACGCGCATCACCTTTCCATATCTATTGCTGATTACGCTGGTGACGCTTTACGGCGGCATGCTCAACGTGATGCATCGCTTTGCGAGCGCTGCCGCGGCGCCGATATTCCTCAACATCTCGATGATGGCGACGCTCGCGCTGGCCGCGTTCTTTCCGGGTGCGGGTTATGCGGCAGCGTGGGGCGTGCTGATTTCCGGCTTCCTGCAATATTTCCTGCTCGCGGGCGACGCATGGAAAAACGATGTGCTGCCGGCATTCACCACATGGAAATGGGACGAGGACGTGCGCGCATTTTTCCGTGCGCTCGGGCCTGCGACCGTCGGCTCGATGGGCACGCAGATCGCGCTATTCGCCGATACGATTATCGCGACTTTTCTCGCTGCCGGCGCGTTGTCCGCTCTCTATTATGCGGATCGCCTCAATCAACTGCCCATCGGTGTGATCGGCATTGCGATTGGGACGGTGCTACTGCCGGAAATGTCGCGCAGGATGGCGGCCAACGATCACGCGGGCGCGATGGCGTCGCAACGCCGCGCCTTCGAGTTTACGCTTCTGTTTTCAATTCCCTTCGTGGCGGCATTTCTCGCCGTGCCCGATACGATCATGCGCGCGATGTTCGCGCGCGGCGCGTTCACCAAAGCGGACGCGGCCTCGGCTGCCGCGACGCTCGCGGCCTATGCCATCGGGCTTGTTCCGTTCGTGCTGATCCGCAGCGCGGTCGCGACCTTCTACGCACGCAAGGATACAAAAACGCCGGTGGTCGCCGCGCTGACCGGCGTTGTCGTGAATGTTGCCCTGAAATTCGCGCTGGTCGGCGCGCTGGCGCAGATCGGTCTCGCACTGGCGACTGCGGTGGGTGCGTGGATCAATCTGCTGCTGGTGGTGTTCTTTGCGGTGCGTCGCGATTTTCTCGAAATCGACCGCGCGTTCGTGATGTCGCTGCTCAAACTTTTGTTATCGGGAATCGTGCTCGCAGCGGCGCTCTGGTTTTCCGCGCATTGGCTGGCTTCGGCGCTTGCAGGAATGACATCGTTCCGCGACGAAACCGCATTGCTGATTTTGACGGCAATCGGTTCCGTCGTTTATGCGGTATCGCTGCTGGCGCTGTTCGGGCCGCGCTGGCTTGCATCGCTGATCCGCCCGGCGTGACGGCAAAGCCGTTTGCGCCCGCTGCCGATCCGCTGCAATATGTGTGCAAATTCCTGCATTCTGAGAGTTGAATAAAATGGCAGTGAAATTCGGTGTCGGCCAGAGCGTCACCCGCAAGGAAGACGATCCGCTGATCCGCGGCAAGGGCCGCTACACAGATGACCACGCGCCGGCCGGATCGTTGCATGCGCTGGTGCTGCGCTCGCCGCACGCACACGCAACGTTCACGATCAACACCTCGCTAGCCAAGTCCAAGCCCGGCGTTGCTGCGATTCTCACCGCGGCCGATGTTGCCGAACTCTGCGGATTGCCGTGCCTGTTTCAGCTTCCGGCTAATCCGTTCAAGTCGCCGCCTTATCCGATTCTGGCGAAGGACAAGGTCTTTCACGTCGGCGATGCGGTCGCGTTCGTCGTCGCCGATACGCTCGATCATGCGCGGGACGCGATTGAAGCCATCGACGTGAAATGGTCGCCGCTGCCTGCGGCCATCGGTGTCGCCAACGCTGTGAAGCCCGGCGCGCCGCTCATGCGTCCTGAATATCCGAACAACGTGCTGTTCGACGAGTCCGTCGGTAACAGGGCCAAGGCCGAAGCTGCGTTCAAGGGCGCGCACGCGGTCGCCGAGATTTCCATCGTCAATCCGCGCGTGGTGACGAACTTCATGGAGCCGCGCGGCGCGGTCGCGGAATACGACGCGAAGGCCGATCACCTGACCATGACCATCGGCAGTCAGGGCAGTCATCGCATCCGCGACATTCTCTGTCAGAACATCCTGAAAATTCCGGCCGACAAGATGCGCGTCATCGCCAAGGATGTCGGCGGCGGGTTCGGCACGCGGCTGTTTCCGTATCGCGAATATGCGCTCGCAGCGTTCGCCGCGCGCAAGCTGAAAAAGAACGTCAAATGGATCGCGGATCGCTCCGATCATTTCGTCGGCGACGCGCAGGGCCGCGACAACATCACCACCGCGCGCATGGCGCTGGCGGCAGACGGAAAATTCCTCGGCCTCGATGTCGATCTGATGAGCGACATGGGTGCGTACCTCTCGACCTTCGCGCCCTACATCGCCTATGGCGGCGCGGATATGCTGCCGGGTCTTTATGATCTGCAGGCGTTCCACTGCCGCGTGCGCTGCGTGTTCACCAACACCGTGCCGGTCGATGCCTATCGCGGCGCGGGCCGTCCTGAAGCAGCGTATGTACTGGAGCGGCTGGTCGATGTTGCCGCGCGCAAATTGGGTATGACGCCGGAGGCGATCCGCAAGAAGAATTTCATTCCGTCGAAATCGCTGCCGTACAAGACCGCGACCGGCAAGGTTTACGATTCCGGCGATTTCACCGCACACATGAAGCGCGCGATGGACGTGATCAACTGGAAGGAATTTCCCAAGCGCGCGAAGGCCGCGAAGAAGGCCGGCCTCGTGCGCGGCATCGGCATGTCCACCTATGTCGAGATTTGCGGCACGATGGGCGAGGAAACCGCCAACGTGCGGCTCGATCCGAACGGCGAGGTGACGGTTCTCATTGGATCGCAGTCAACCGGGCAGGGGCATCAGACCGCCTACGCACAGGTGGTCGCCGAACAGTTCGGATTGCCGCCCGAGAAGGTTCACGTCATTCAGGGCGACACCGACATTGTGAAGACGGGTCTCGGCACTGGCGGGTCGAGTGCGATCCCGACCGGCGGCGTCAGCGTACAAAAGGCGACCAAAAAGCTCGGCGACAATCTCAAGTCGCTGGCGGCGGAAGCGCTGGAAACGAGCGCGGGCGATCTCGAAATCCGCGACGGCCGCATTCGCGTGGCTGGAACGGACAAGGCCATCGCGTTTGCGGATCTGGCCAAGAAAGCAAACGATCCATCGAAGCTCACCGGCACCGACAAGTTCACGCAGGCCGATGGTACCTATCCGAACGGCACGCATATCGCCGAGGTCGAGATCGATCCGGCAACCGGCGTCACGAAAATCGTCAACTATGTGATCGTCGATGATTTCGGCGTCACGCTGAATCCGCTTTTGCTGGCGGGGCAGGTCCACGGCGGCGTCACCCAAGGCATCGGCCAGGCGCTGATGGAGCAGGCGACCTACGACAAGGATGGCCAGCTCGTCACGGGGACTTTCATGGACTACGCGCTGCCGCGCGCCGCCGATGCACCGGCCTTCCATTTCGAGACCCATAACGTCCCCTGCGTCACCAATCCTTTGGGCGTGAAGGGCGCGGGCGAAGCGGGCTCGATCGGCTCATGCCCGGCGGTGATGAATGCGATTTCCGAAGCGTTGTGGCGCGAATTCAAGGTGGACCACATCGACATGCCGGCGACCGCCGAGCGCGTCTGGATGGCAATAGACGCTTCCCGACGCGGTTAGGTTCGGTAAAATTCCCCCAAGGCCGCAAAAATTCTTCAGGATTCTTGGGCTTGCCAAGACTCGGCGGGAATGGTGTTTTAGGGCCGGTATAAAGCCACTAAAGGCTCCAACCCTTGGGGGAAATTTCGATGAAGCGTATTTCGATTGCGGCTGGCGTGTTGCTGCTCGGTGCAAGTGCTGTTCTGGCGACGCCTGAGGGTTCCGCGCTGATGAAGGGCAACGGCAAGGTTCTTGCCACTGTTCTGCTTCCGACGATGAAGGGCGACAAGCCTTACGTTCAGGCCGATATCGATGCGGCGCTTGCGACGCTGGCCGATACCGCAGCAAAGTTGCCCACGCTTTATCCCGACAGTGCCAAGACGGCTGCGCCATCGGGCGATTTCGGTCCGTCACCGAAGGTATTCGACGACAAGGCTGGTTTCGCTGCGCAGATTGCGGCTTTCTCCGCAGCGGTGACAGCAGCGAAGGGATCGGCCAAGGATCTGAACTCGTTCAAGGCGTCAATGCCTGCGATCGCCAAGGTTTGTGGCGATTGCCACGAGACCTATCGCGTCAAGAACGGCTAACCGTTCGACGACTGGCTAAAACAAGAGGGCGGATGCAGCGATGCATCCGCCCTTCGTCATTTCGCCAAGGTGGCTGTGCTCGTTACTTGACGACCTGACCGCGAATTTCGCCACCCTTGTTCGCGTCCGTATGGACGTTGATGTAATATTTGCCGGCCATCAGATCGGCGGCCTGCGCATCGGTCAGCGTGGCGCTGCCTTCGGCACCGCTGGCAGCATCCTTGAACGGCACGACCACGGGCGCGTTGGCTCCGGCTGCGGCAGGACCGTGGAAATGGGCCATCGTGGCCGGCCCCGTAAGCCCGGAATACGTAACCTTCCAGGTCAGCATTTTCGACGCCGTATCGTATGTGACATCGGCGCTGCCTTTTCCGGCGCTCGTATTGGGCGGCACTTCGGCAGCGCTGGTCAGCGGCACCTTCATCGTCATTTTTTCGGCGAAAGCGGGGCCTGCAAGTGCGACGCACGAGCCGAAAGCGACGGTGGCGATTGCAAACGTCATATTCTTCATGGTGTTCTCCCTGCCTGAAATCGATGGCATGATAAGAACACCGGCCGGGGCGGATTAGTTCATGGCCGCGTGTTTTGGGGGCATGAATGTTGAAGAAACTTTTTGCGCTGGCCGTTGTCGCCGCGATTGCTGGGCTGGCGGTGTTCTGGTTCGTGACCATTCCGGGTGTCGTGCCTGCGAGCGCATTGCCGGCCTACACGCCCAACGTCGCCAACGGTCAAATCATCTTCAACATCGGCGGCTGTGCATCGTGCCACGCGGTTCCCGGCGAAAAGGATCGCACGGCGCTCGGCGGCGGGCTGGCCATCAAATCCGACTTCGGCACGTTCTACACGCCGAACATTTCACCGCATAAGGACAATGGCATCGGCAACTGGACCGAGGCCGAGTTTGTCACCGCCGTCACCAAAGGAACGTCGCCGAGCGGGCAGCATTATTATCCGGCGTTTCCATATCCCTCCTACACGCACGGCAAGATCGAGGATGTGCGCGACCTGTTTGCGTATCTGAAAACGCTGCCGCCCGTGTCCGGGAAAGTACGCGATCACGACGTGAAGTTTCCGTTCAGCATCCGCCGTCTGGTCGGCGGCTGGAAGTTCCTGTTCTTCGACGATCGCCCGTTCATCGGAGACGCTCAGAAGTCCGCTGCATGGAACAGAGGCTCTTATCTCGTCAACGGCTTCGGCCATTGCGCGGAATGTCATTCGCCGCGCAACCTGATCGGCGGCATCGTGTCGTCGCAGCGCCTCGCTGGCGGGCCCGACCCGGATCATCCCGGCGGCTGGATTCCGAACATCACGCAGAAAGGTTTGAAAGACTGGAGCGAGAAGGACATCGCCTCGTTCCTGAGCGACGGCATAACGCCTGATGGCGACACGGCCGGCGGATCGATGGCGCATGTCATCAAGAATACGTCGCAGCTCAGCGACGAGGATCGCGCCGCGATGGCGAATTATCTGAAGTCGCTGCCGCCGGTCGACGGTCCGCCGAAACCGAAGCGCGTCGCCGCTCACGATCACAAATAGAGGCGGTTGCGCCTCTGTCAGGTTCCGAACGCCTTGAAGGTGATGATGGTGTAGGTGTCCTGAATGCCGGGGATCACCTGCACCTTCTCGTTCACAAAGTGTCCGATATCGGTGCCGCTTTCGACGTAGAACTTCACCAACAGATCGTAGTCGCCGGCGGTCGAATAGATTTCGGACGCGATCTCGGCTTCGGCCAGCGCATTGGCAACCTTGTAGGACTGCCCCATCTTGCATTTGATCTGAACGAAAAAGGGCGCCATCGCTGCGTCTCCAGAGCTTGCACGCAGCCATCAAGCCAAAATCCCGGCATGGCCGCAAGGGCGCGCAGGCTCTATATAGAGCGCGATAAAGGGCGCGATCCAGCGGGAACAGTGACATCACCATGAGCATGCCGGTCGCGCTGACGATTGCGGGTTCGGATTCGAGCGGTGGCGCGGGAATTCAGGCCGACCTCAAGACGTTCGCTGCGCTCGGCGTCTATGGCGCGTCGGTCATCACCGCGCTGACGGCGCAGAACACCCAAGGCGTCACCGCCGTTCACGACGCGCCGGCAAATATCGTCACGGCACAGATCGATGCAGTGTTTTCCGATCTCGTCGTGAAGGCTGTGAAGATCGGCATGGTGTCGCGGCGCGACATCATCGAGGCCATCGCAGCAAGTCTGGATCGCTGGAAGCCGAAACACGTGGTTGTTGATCCCGTGATGGTCGCAACGTCAGGTGACCGGCTGTTGTCGCCGGATGCGGTCGAAGCGCTCAAGCGCGAACTGTTTCCACGCGCGATAATCGTTACGCCGAATTTGCCGGAAGCCGCCGCCTTGCTTGAAGCGCCCATTGCGACAAGCGAAAGCGAGATCGAAGCGCAGGGCAGGCGGCTGTTGCAATTCGGCTGCCCCGCCGTGCTGATCAAAGGCGGGCACGGCAAGGGCGCGGAGAGCGTGGATTTTCTCGTGACCAGGGATTCCGCCGAACGCCTTGCGGCGATGCGCATCGACACCAAGAACACGCACGGCACCGGCTGCACCTTGTCGTCGGCGATTGCGGCAGGTCTTGCCAAGGGTGAGACGCTTGAAGCGGCGGTACGCAACGCGAAGGTTTATGTGAGCGCCGCCATCGCCGCCGCCGACCGACTCGGCATCGGTCACGGCCACGGGCCGGTGGATCACTTCCACGCCTTTCGGCACTAAGGCGCCCTGTCGTCTGACTGTCGCATGACGACGGTAATTTCCGGGAAGATTGATTCTTCCGGAATTGCACATGGCCACCGCAGACCTCGAAAAATCTACCGTTGAAACCGCCTATGCGCGCTGGGCGCCGATCTACGACGCGGTCTGCGGACCCGTGATGGTGATGGGCCGCCGCGCCGCTGCCGAAGCGGCGCGCAATATCGGCGGCAAAATCCTCGAAGTCGGCGTCGGCACGGGTCTTTCTTTCGACGACTACGACGACAGCACCGAAATCACCGGCATCGACATGAGCGCGGCGATGCTGGAAAAGGCCCGCGCCAAGATGGCGAGCGGCAAATATCCCTTCGTCAAAGCCGTCCATCGGATGGACGCGCACCACATGACATTCGCGGATTCGGCGTTCGACTGCGTCGTCGCGCAATTCGTCATCACCCTGGTCGAGAATCCCGAGCAGGTTCTGTCGGAGTGTCACCGCGTGGTGAAGCCGGGCGGCCGCATCATCCTCGTTAACCACCTCTACTCGGAAGTCGGCTTCGCGGCGGCGCTGGAGCGCTGGGCGGCGAAGAAAACCCGGAAGCTCGGCCTGCGTCCGGAGTTTCCGTTCGCGCGGCTTCAGGCGTGGGCGCAATCAAATGAAAACACGAGCCTTGTCGAACGACGCAAAGTTGCGCCTTTCGGCATCTATTCGCTGGTTTCTTTCGAGCGAACGCTTGAGCCGAGAATTGCGTAAGTTGTCACTGAACTGTCATCAGAATTTGGTATTGGCCCGCGCATGGAAAGACAGGTTGTGAGCGAAAGCACACCCGAACGCCACTTTCGCACATTGTTCATCTCCGACGTCCATCTCGGAGCCCGCGGCTCGCAGGCCGACCGCCTTCTCGACTTCCTCCGCGTCCACGATGCCGACACGATCTATCTCGTCGGCGACATCATCGACGGCTGGGCGCTGCAATCGAACTGGCACTGGCCGCAATCGCACAACGACTTCGTGCAGAAGATGCTCCGCCGCGTCCGCAAGGGTGCGAAGGTGATCTACATTCCCGGCAACCACGACGAATTCCTCCGTAACTACTACGGCACGCATTTCGGCGGCATCGAAGTGGTCGAGAACGCGATCCACGAGGGCGCAGACGGCAGGAAATATCTCGTCATCCACGGCGACATTTTCGACCTCGTGGTGCAGAACGCGCGATGGCTCGCCCATCTCGGCGACCGCGCCTACGATTTCGCGATCCAGATGAATCGCCTGGTCAACGCCTTCCGCAAGCTGTTCAACCGGCCTTACTGGTCGCTGTCGCAATGGGCGAAGCAGAAGGTGAAGAACGCGGTGAACTACATCGGCGCGTTCGAGGACACGCTGTCCAACGAAGCCAAGCGCCACGACTGCGACGGCGTGATCTGCGGGCATATCCATTTCCCGGTGATCCGCGACATGAACGGCGTGCGTTACATGAATTGCGGCGACTGGGTCGAAAGCTGCACGGCGCTGGTCGAGCACCACGACGGCCGCTTTGAAATCCTGACATGGACCGATCCGCTGCGTCATGCCCGTCCTGTCGCGGTACCTCAGCCGCAGGCGGCGTAAATGAAAATTCTTATCGCGACAGATGCGTGGCACCCGCAGGTCAACGGCGTGGTCCGCACGCTGAACATGATGGCCGACTCGGCGAAGGCGATGGGCGTCGATGTGACGTTCCTCACGCCGCAATCGTTCAAAACGATTTCGCTGCCGAGTTATGCGGACATTCAACTGGCGCTGCCGTGGCCGTGGACCATCGCGGAAATGATCGAACAGGCCGCACCCGACTACATTCACATTGCGACGGAAGGGCCGATCGGCATTCTGGTGCGCCGTTATTGCCGCAAGAACAACGTGCCGTTCACGACGAGCTTCCACACGCGCTTTCCCGAATATATTTCCGCGCGGTTTCCGATTCCCGAGTCGTGGATCTGGGCGGTGCTTCGCTATTTCCACGGCGCAAGCGACGCGGTGATGGCGGCGACGCCGGCACTCGCCGATGAATTGCGCGGACGCGGCTTCAATAATGTCGTGCTGTGGTCGCGCGGCGTCGACGCCAGGCTGTTTCACCCGCAGGATGTCGATCTCGGATTCAAGCGCCCGGTGTTCCTCTCCGTTGGCCGCGTTGCGGTCGAGAAGAACCTCGAAGCGTTTCTCGATCTGGAATTGCCTGGCACCAAAGTGATCGTTGGCGACGGTCCGGCGCGCGCAGAGCTTGAGCGCAAATATCCCGGCGCGATTTTTCTTGGCACGATGCAGGGCGAGCAACTGGCACAGGTTTACGCCAGCGCGGACGTGTTCGTGTTCCCGAGCAAGACTGACACGTTCGGCCTAGTTCTGCTTGAGGCGCTTGCCAGTGGCGTTCCTGTCGCGGCCTATCCGGTATCGGGCCCGCTCGACGTGATCGGCGATGCGCCGGTCGGCGTGCTCAATCACGATCTGCAGTCGGCCTGTCTCGCCGCGCTGCACGTGTCGCGCGATGCGTGCCGCGAATTTGCGCTTGGCCAAAGCTGGGACGCTTGCGCGCGTGTTTTCGTCGAGAACGTCACGCGCGAACGTCCGCCGCAGATCAAGCGACGCTGGCGGCAGCGGCTCGTCCGACGCCTTCGCCTCGCGCGCGGACAGTCCGTTACCGCCGCCTGACGCATAGCGGTTTGCCTTTGCCTAGCTTGCCGCACTGAGGCAAAGCGCGATACAAGCCGCGCATGATTCAGCCCCCGACGATTGCCGATATCGATGCCGCAGCCAAAGTGCTTGCGCCTTATGCGGTCCGAACGCCGCTCCTGACGTCGCCAGCGCTCGACACGCTGACCGGCGCCCGCGTTTTTCTGAAAGCCGAAGTGCTGCAGCGGACTGGCTCGTTCAAATTTCGCGGCGCGTTCAACAAGATTTCGTCGATTCCCGAAAACCGGCGCGCGTCGGGCGTCGTCGCGTTCTCATCCGGCAATCACGCGCAGGGTGTGGCCGCCGCGGCGCAGATACTGAAAATGCCGGCCGTCATCGTGATGCCCGAAGATGCTCCCGCGTTGAAAATCGCCCGCACCAAGGCCTATGGCGCCGAAGTCGTGCTGTACGACCGCTACAAGGAAGATCGCGAGGCGATTGCACGCGACATTCAGAACAAGCGCGGCGCGACGCTGGTGCCGCCATTCGACGATCCGAAGATCATCGCAGGCCAAGGCACGGTGGGGCGCGAAATCGCCGAGGACATGATCGCGCTTGGCGTGACGCCGGACATTATCTCGTCGCCCGCGTCCGGTGGCGGGCTGATGGCGGGAATCGCGATTGCCACGCGCGCGAGATTTCCCAATGTGACGCTGATGACCGCGGAGCCCGACGGCTTCGACGATCATGCCCGCTCGCTCGCGGCTGGCAAACGTGAACCGCACACACACAAGGGCAAAACCATTTGCGACGCGCTGATGGCGACGATCCCCGGCGAGATCACCTTCGCGGTGAATTCCAAACTCGTCGCGCGCGGTGTGACGGCGACCGACGCCGAAGTCGGCAAGGCGGTGGCATTCGCATTCAATGAATTGAAGCTCGTGGTCGAGCCGGGCGGCGCGGTGCCGCTGGAGGCGCTGATGCAGGGACGCATGGACGCGAAAGGCAAGACGGTCGCGATCGTATTGTCCGGCGGCAATGTCGACGCGGATCTGTTCGCGCGGCTGATTCAGGGCAGCTAGCTGAAGAACGCGATTTTCTCGGCGCTGGTCATGCGCCGGAGCGGTGCCAGCGGGTCTTTCTTCGGCGCATGCGGTTTTTGCACGAGGCCGCTGACCAGTAAGCTCGCGCCGAGGCTGCCGCCGATGCTCGCATGCAGCGAGGATTCGGCGATGGATTTCGGTGCAGGTTTTTGTACCGGAGCGGATTGCGGCGTTTCCAGCCGCACGACTGTCGCCTCTTGCTTCACCGGGACGATACGCGGTTTCTCCGCAGGCGCGGGCTGAGCCGGGGCGACGGCAGTTTGGGCTGCAGGTTGCGGCGCGTTGTTCGCAAGTTCGGCGATTTGCGCAGCCGCATGATCGAACGCGCTCAACACGCCGCCGCGCAGATCGTCGGTTGAAAATCCATCGCAGGCAGCATCGATGGCCTCGACCTGCGCGTCGAGCAGTCCACAGACGCGGTTGTCCGCGCCGGACTCGCGCAGCCCCCATGAAATTTCGCGGATCATCACCGCGCATTTGCGCGCGGGTGCCAGCGGGTTGTTGAGGTCTGGCTTTGTGAGTGCGGTCTCCGCCGCTTGCCGCGCGGCATTGAGGATTGCCGTCACAGCCGGAATGAGATCGGGTGCCGGGTTCGGCACTGCCGGTTGTTTCTGCGCAGCGAGCTGCTGTTCGATCCGCGCGACGGCTTCCAGCACCATCGTTGTGTCGGCATTGCGATTGCGGCGGGCGTATTCGGCGAGAAACCAGCGTCCGCGCGCCGTTTCCATGAACGCGCCGGCAATCGCGTCGTAGTCCGCCTGCGTCGGCAGGCTGGCGCTGGCCGTCATCGGGGAAAGGGCGAAGGCTTGTTCGGCCATTACATTTCCAGCCAGAAGGTTCGCCGCGAATGATACGCTCGCTATACTTCGCAGCAACGATCACGAATCAAAACGGCTTTGATCTCCACGGAATCACAAAAAGACCAGTCCCGGCAATCCGTTGCCCGGCGATTTGCGCTGGGGACAAGCCTTTTCTATGCCTCGCTGCTCGGCCTGCTCGGAACTTATCTGCCGTTTTTCTCGGTGTGGCTGAAGAACATCGGCATCGACGCGCAATGGATCGGCATCATTACCGCGATGCCGTCGCTGTCGCGCTTTACGGTGCTGCCGTTCGTCACGGCCTACGCCGAACAGCGCAATATCTTGCGCGGCGCGATGATTGCGATGGCGTTCCTGACGGCGATAGGATTCGGCGCGATCGGATTTTTGCGCGAGCCGATACCGATCCTGATCGCATTCGCATTATTGGCCTGCGTTTGGACGCCGCTGTCGCCGCTCTCGGATGGTTACGCGCTGAAGGGCGTCGCGACTTACGGGTTGAACTACGGCCCGATGCGGCTGTGGGGCTCGGCATCGTTCATCGTCGGCGCGCTGGTCTGCGGTGCGCTGCTCGATTTTCTGAAGTCCGATCACCTGATCTGGATCATCGCTGCGACCGCGACACTCAGCGCATTCGTCAGTCTCGGTTTGAAGCCGCTGCACGCGCCGCCGGTGACGGCCGAAGCGCCGCGCGCCAGCGGATTGTTGAAGCAGAAGCTGTTCTGGGCGGTGATCGGCGCGCACACGCTCATTCAAGGCAGCCACGGCGCGTATTACGGTTTCTCCTCGATCATGTGGCAGGGGGCAGGCTTCAGCGGATTTTCCATCGCGCTGTTGTGGTCGGTGGGCGTGATCGCGGAAATCGCGATCTTCGCGATCTCGCCGCGATTCACGTTTGAAGCGACCACGCTTGTCATCATCGGCGCAATGAGCGCCATTGTCCGATGGATCGTGACGGCGATGGAGCCGCGGCTTGAAGTTCTGATCGCGGTTCAGGCGATGCATGGCCTGACATTCGGCATCACGCAGGTCGGTATCTACACGTTGCTGGTGCGAAGCGTACCGCATCATCTGCTTGCGAGCGCGCAGGGTTATCTCGTCGCCTTCGGCGGCGTGGTCAGTGCGATCACGGTCATGATTTCGGGCGTGCTCTATGCGCGCTTCGGCAGCGGCATGTATTTCGCGATGGCTTTGATGGCGGCGGCGGGCGGCATCGTGATGCTGGTTTGGCGCACGCGGCTCGATGCGCATCACGGCGCGGGAGAAACAGGAGACTGAAAATGACAGCGTATGTGATCTTCGACGTCGAAATTCGCGACCCCGTTCAATACAAGGAATTCATGGATGGCGTGAAACCGGCGCTCGAAAAAGCCGGCGCGAAATATTTGGCGCGCGGCGGAGCGCACAAAGTTTACGAGGGCGATTGGCAGCCTCGCAGGATCGTGTTGCTGGAATTTCCCTCGGTTGCGGCATGGGAGTCGTTCTACAACGGCCCGACCTATCAGGGCCTGAAGGCCATTCGCGACGCTTGCAGTTCGGCGCGGCTCGTCGGCGTCGAGGGTTTGAGCTAGCCCCACAGCGAAGCCTCGGGCGGATAGACAGTCGAACCGTCGTAACGCAAGCCGTGTTCGCGATCCTTCGCCAGCAGCAGCGGTCCGTCGAGATCGACGACGCGCGCATTCTGCGCGATCATGATCGCAGGTGCCATCGACAGCGAGGTCGCGACCATGCAACCCGCCATGATCTCGAAACCGAGCTCGCGCGCGTCCTTCACCATGGCCAGTGCTTCGGTCAGGCCGCCGGTCTTGTCGAGCTTGATGTTGATGGCGTCGTAACGCTCGCGCAGGCCTTTTAATGACGCGCGATCATGAGCGCTCTCGTCGGCGCACACAGCCACCGGGCGCTTGATCCTGCCGAGTGCTGCGTCATTGCCGGCGGGAAGCGGTTGCTCGATCATTGTCACGCCGGCGCCGGCACAGGCAGCAAGATGCTGCGCGAGATTTTGTTCGGTCCATGCTTCGTTGGCATCGACGATCAGTTCGGAATTCGGCGCGGCCTTGCGTACCGCCTTGATGCGCGCAATGTCGCCGTCGCCACCCAGTTTGATCTTGAGCAGCGGACGATGCGCCGCCTTCGCGGTGGCCTCGGCCATACTTTGCGGCGTGCCGAGCGAAATCGTGAACGCTGTGGTCAAAGGCTTCGGCGCAGCAACTCCAATCAAATCCCATACCCGCCTGCCGCTCTCCTTGGCTTCCAGATCCCACAGCGCGCAGTCGAGCGCATTACGCGCCGCGCCCGGCGGAAACAGCGTTTGCAGCGCAACGCGGTCGAGCGAAATATCGCTCACGCTCTGGACGGCCGCAAGCGTGGCCTCCGGCGTCTCGCCGTACCGGGCGTAAGGCACGCATTCGCCGCGCCCGGTCCGGTTCCCGCGACTTACCCGCGCCACAATCACGACGGCTTCTGTTTTCGCGCCCCGGCTGATGGTGAAATTGCCTGCGATCGGCCAGCGCTCGATTTGCGCTTCAACGGTGACGGGCGCTGCGGTCATTGGTGTGACGGGGCCGGATCGGAGAGGGCGGAGGGCGGGGTTGCCGGATCAAGCCAATTATGGCTCTTAGGAGCGTCCCCGTACAGGTCAGGTGCTTCGTGTTAGATTGCTCGCTCAAGAGCGCGAAGATTCGATTCAGGAGCCGGCGTTGCAAGAAGCGGTCGTAGAGAGCAATCCCAATCTGGAACAGGTCCCGATGGGTTCGGTTCTGGCGCTGCGCGCAACCGGCGAATGGACCGTCCACCGCGCGCCCAGTCTCGAAAAGATCGTCGAGCGCGCGGAAAAGGACAATGCGACCAACAATGGCATCATCATCGATGTGTCGCAGGTTGCACGCCTCGACACGTTCGGAGCTTGGCTGATCGAGCGCATGCGCCGCAATCTCGTCAGCGGCGGCGTCACGCCTCGGATCGTGGGGCTGTCGCCGAACTATGCGAGTCTCGTCGATGAGGTGAGCCGGGTGAAGGAGGGCGTCGCAACGCCCAAGGAACCCGCGACGCTGACCACGATGCTGGAATCGGTCGGCCGCAGCGTGGTCGATGTCGGCAAGACGCTGCTCGGTCTGCTGGCCATGACCGGCTCGATCCTGAACGCGGCTGCGCGAGTCGCGCGCCATCCGACGACCTTCCGTTTCACTTCGCTGATCCATCAGCTCGAACAGGTGTGCTGGCGCGCGGTGCCGATCATCCTGCTCATCACGTTCCTGATCGGGTGCATCATCGCCCAGCAGGGTATTTTCCACTTCCGCAAATTCGGCGCGGACGTGTTCGTGGTCGACATGCTCGGCGTGCTGGTGCTGCGCGAATTGGGCGTCTTGCTGGTCGCGATCATGGTCGCGGGCCGCACCGGCAGCGCCTACACCGCCGAACTCGGCTCGATGCGGATGCGCGAGGAGGTGGATGCGTTGCGGACGATGGGTTTCGATCCGACCGAGGTGCTGATCCTTCCGCGCGTCATGGCGTTGATTATCGCGCTTCCCATTCTGGCGTTCCTCGGCGCGATGGCGGCACTCTACGGCGGCGGTCTCGTCGCATGGGGCTATGGCGGGGTGCTTCCGGACGCTTTCCTGCAGCGGTTGCGCGAGGCGATCTCGATCAATCACTTCATCGTCGGAATGGTGAAGGCGCCGGTGATGGCGCTGGTGATCGGCGTCGTCGCCTGCGTCGAGGGCGCGGCGGTGAAAGGCAGCGCGGAATCGCTCGGTCAGCACACCACGCAATCGGTCGTGAAATCTATTTTTCTGGTCATCGTCATGGATGGCCTGTTCGCGATCTTCTTCGCCGCGATCAACGTCTGAGGCGGGGGTGATGGCGCAGACTTATTCCAACGATGCGATCATTCGGGTGCGGGACCTCACGGTCGGCTTCGGCGACAATCTGATCCTCAACCATCTTGATCTCGATGTGCGGCGCGGGGAAATTCTCGGCTTCGTCGGCGCGTCCGGCGCGGGCAAGTCTGTGCTGACGCGCACCATCATCGGTCTGATGCCGAAGATGTCCGGCAAGATCGAGGTGTTCGGCATCGACATGGATTCCTGCGACGAAGACCAGCGCCGCGCCGTGGAACGCCGCTGGGGCGTGCTGTTCCAGCATGGCGCGCTGTTCTCCTCGCTCAACGTGCGACAAAATATCCAATTCCCCGTCCGCGAATTCATGAATGTATCGGAGCGGCTCCTGGACGAAATCGCCATCGCCAAGCTCGCGATGGTCGGCCTGAAGCCGGAGGTTGCGGATCGCTTCCCGTCGGAACTCTCCGGCGGCATGATCAAGCGCGTCGCGCTGGCACGCGCGCTCGCGCTCGATCCTGAGATCGTGTTTCTGGACGAGCCGACATCGGGTCTCGATCCGATCAGCGCGGGCGAGTTCGACCAGCTCGTGATGACGCTGCAGCGGACTTTGGGGCTGACCGTTTTCATGGTAACCCATGACCTCGACAGCCTTAAAACGGCCTGCAACCGCATCGCAGTGTTAGGGGATCGAAAGGTTCTCTTGGTAGGCACGTTGAACGACATGATGGCCTCGCAGCATCCGTGGCTGCAGGCCTACTTCCACGGCAAGCGGGCATCGTTGACTTTCGGGCGATAGTCATCGGTTCAAAGTATTTTGTTGCGTTCTTTGAGTTGGAGCTAAGTCTATGGAAACAAAGGCAAATTACGTCCTGATCGGGGCGTTCACGCTGGCGGTGGTCGCCGCGGCCTTTGGCTTTGTGTTCTGGTTCCAGAATCTTGGCGCGGCGGCTGCGCGCACGCCGTTACGCATCATCTTCGAGGGTGCGGCGTCGGGCCTGCGCACCGGCGGCAACGTCAATTTCAACGGCATCAAGATCGGCGAAGTCACCTCGATCAAGCTCGACGACCCCAAGCGCGTCGTCGTCATCACCTCGGTCGACAAGAGCGCGCCGATCCGCAAGGATTCTCTGGTCGGCCTCGAATTCGCAGGCTTGACCGGCGTGTCGTCGGTTTCGCTCAAGGGCGGCTCCATCGAAGCAGGCGGCGTGCCGGTTGCCGACGACGGCGTGCCGACGCTCACCGCCGATCCCAATGCCATTCAGGACATCGGCGAGGCGGTGCGCGGCGTGCTGCAGAACGTCAACAAGCTCGTGACGGAGAACCAGGAGGCGCTGCACGAGAGCATGGCCAACATTCAGGTGTTCTCGAAGAGCCTTTCCAACAACGCACAGCGCATCGACAGCATCATGGCTGGCGTCGACGGGCTGATGGGCAAGGAAGGCGAGTTGCAGGGGGCGGCGAAATCGTTTCGTGAACTCGCCGACAATCTGGACAAGCGCTCCGCCGGCCTGATCGCCGACGGCCGCAGGACATTGGCGGACATCGACCGTGCGGTGAACAATTTCGACCGCAACCCGACCCGCGTGCTGTTCGGCTCCGGCAGCCGCGATTCGGCGCCGAACCCGAACGATGCGAAAGCGAAGCAGCGCTAAGCGCTGCCGGATCGCCGCATGAGCGAGCGCGTTCGCATCAAGAACGTCGAAGTTCTCGCCGAAGGCTTCTCCGTCCTCAAGCGGACGTCCTACGATTTCAGACGAACCGACGGATCGTGGCAGGCGCAGGTTCGCGAGACCTACGATCGCGGCGACGGCATCGCCGTGCTGCTCTACGATCCCGATCGCGAAACGATTATATTGATACGCCAGTTCCGGTTTCCAGCGTTCTATCACGGCGAAGCGGGTGAACTGGTTGAAGTGCCCGCCGGTACGCTCGACGATCCGACGCCTGAAGACGGCATCCGCCGCGAGATCGAGGAAGAGACCGGCTATCGCATCCAAAACGTGACACGTGTGTTCGAGGCCTATATGAGTCCCGGCTCCGTGACCGAGAAGCTCTATATGTTCACCGCCCGCTATTCACCTGCTGACCGTGTGGGCGGCGGCGGCGGTCTTCATCACGAAGGCGAGGACATCGAGATTCTTGAAGTGCCGTTCACCGAGGCGATGGCGATGCTCAAACGCGGCGACATCCACGATGCCAAGACGATCATGCTGCTGCAACATGCGGCGCTGAACATCTTCGGCGGCAAATAAAAAGCGGAGGCGATGGCCTCCGCTTTTTCGTTCGAATGAACTCAGTCGTTAGCCGAGCCGTCCTGCTGCGTGCGCGAGCAGCGTATAGACAAGGCCGGTCTCCGACATCAGCTGGTTGCGCAGGGCCGACGGCCCGCGCTCGTCGCGCGATACGTCGTCGAGCAATTTTTCGAACTCGTTGATGTAACGATCGACCGTCGCCTTGAAGTTGCGCTCGGCGCGATACTTGCGAGCGACCTCTTCGAACGCTTTCTGGCCTTGCGGCGTATAAAGCCGCTTGGTGAACGCCTTGCGCTCGCCACGCTGGTAGCGTTCCCACATTTCGGAGGCGAGATCGCGGTCAACGAGGCGCGTGATATCGAGCGTAAGCTGCTCCAGCGGATTGCCGGACGGACCGCGCTGGCCGCGTCCGCGCGGCTCGTCGCCGCCATCGGCACGGTTCAACAGGTTCGAGAGCCAGCCGTCGCGATCATCGCTGTTCGGTGCAACCGGCGGCGCGTCGGTGCGGCGCGGACCCGACGGCGCGAATTCCGGCGGCGGCAGGCTCGATCCGCTGTCGCGCGGGCGCGGAGCGGGGCGGGACTCCTGACGAGCACCGGCAGTCGCCATCATCGGCTCTTCCTCGCGCACGCGCGCGGCGGTGGTCGTGACGTCAAGGCCGCGGCCGTGACGCGCGACGATGCGGTTGAGTTCGGCCAACGCCTCGATCTGATCGACGATGACCTTGCGCATCTGCGAGGTGCTCTCGGCGGCCTCCTGCGGCATTTCGAGAACGCCCTTGCGCAGTTCGGCGCGGGTGGCTTCGAGTTCGGTGTGCAGTTCGGCCGCCATCTGCTTCATGCTGTGAACGATGGAGGCGAACTTGTCCGCCGACTGACGGAACATCACATCGGCTTCGCGCGTGCCCTGGTCGTAGATTTCGGCCATCGCTTCTGCGGTCTGGCGGCGCTCGTCCTCGACTGCAAGACGCACGGATTCGAACTGGCGGCCGACCGAGGCCGAGCTTTCGCCGGCGGCTTCCGCCACGACCTGCGCGATTTCGCGCGCGCGGCCTTCGGCGGCATCGAGCGACTGATCGAGCAGGGTGGTGAAGCGGTGCAGCCGCTCATCCATGTCGAGCGTGCGCAGATCGATGGTATTGATCAGCGATTCAAGCTGGGTGTTGCGCTCGGTCACGGATTCCGCCGTGCTGATGTTGCTGGTCTCGATCAGATGCGCAGCATCCGCGAGCGCACGGCCGTGGCTTTCGAACTGCACGGCAAGCGAGCCGAGATTGTCGAGCGCGCCGGCGGTGCGGCTATTGAAGATGTCGAGCTGTTCGGCAAGAGCAGCGCTCGACGTGCCGTTCTTGGTCGTGACATCGTTCATCGTTGTGACGAAATCGGCGACTCGCGTGACGAGCGTGCGCTCCAGCGTGTTGAGATTTTCGTGGGCGCCGGTGAGGGTTTCCTGCAGGAGGATGTTGCCCTCGCGCAGACGCTCGAACAGCGCCAGCGTGTCGGTGCGCAACGCCTTGTTGGTTTCCTGCAATTCGCTGATGGTGGTTGCTGCGACCTGACGCGACTGGTCGATAGCCGCACGCGAGCTTTCCTCGATATCCTTGAGCGATTTGTTGACGGCGCCGATGGCGACTTCGCTCGCGGTGTTGATCTGGCGGGCCAGATCCGACGAGTTGTTCATCATCGCGACGGTGAAGGCGCCGCCGTGGCTTTCGATGGACTTGAGAGCTTGATCGGTCGCGCTCGAAATGACGGTGGAGATTTCTTCCGACTTGCTGCCGATGGCTTCGACCAGCAGACCGCGCCGGCCGTCGATCATCTGGCTGAGCTGATCGGTCTGGTTGCGCAGTCCCTCGGTGATCGCATCGATGCGGCCGGTGAGGGCTGCGCCGAGCATATCGGTCGAGGTCGTCACGGTGCGCGAGACATCGTTGCTGATCGAGCGCAGCTGCGAGGCGACCTCGTTGAGTGCGCTCTCGGCCTCATTGGCGCTGGACTTGATGCCGAGCGACATTTCCTCCGAACGTGAAACGAGAATGTCGGCTGCGTTCTGCCCGCTGGCGATAACGCGCGCCGCTGCCGCTTCCACGCGGCTGTCGAGCAGGCTCTCGAATTGGCCGACGCGCGCGGCGATATCGGCGCTGACTGCACCGAAACGGATTTCGAGGCCATCGTGCATTTCCTGGAAGCGCGCGGTCATGGTGGTGCCAAGCTGCGTGCTGCGGGTCTCGATGGCTTCGGCCAGCGCGGCTGCCTTGCCGGCGAGCGTCGAGTCGAGGCTTTCGACACGGCCATCCAGATTGTTCTGGAAATCGGTCAGGCGCTGGTCGAGTTTGGCGTGGATAGTCTCGCCGTGATTGGTGACGCGGCTGTCGAACGAGTCGATGTAGCCCTTCAGGCTGTCATTGACGTTCTGGGTGTGGCTGCCCATGCGCTCGACGATTTCGCCGCCATAGGTTTTCACGGTGCGGTCGAACTCGGCAACATGGCGCGTAATCAGCGCGCCCAAGGTGCCGCTGTCGCGAGCGAAGCGCTCGGCGAGTTCAGCGCCCTGTTCCTTGATCAGGCCTTCGAACGAGGTGATCTGTCCCGACAGCGCTTCGTGCGCGGTCTCGGTCTGGCTCACGACCTTCTCGACCATCGCGTTGACGGTGGCGTCGAGCGACTCGCTCGCCTTGTCGCCGCTGACGAGGACGCGCTCGGCTAATTGGTCGCCGGCCGATTCGATCTTGTTAGCGAGATCGGCGGCGCGCAGATCGATCTGCGAGAGCAGGGTTTCGCCGGAATTGATGATGGTGCCGTGCACGTTTTCGGTGCGCGCGGCGATGTCGTCGATGATGACGGCCGAACGCTGGCTGAAGTCACTGGCCGCGCGGTCGAGACGCTCGTTGAGCATGTCGTGGACGCGGTCGGCCAGATCGGCGAATTCCTCGTGAACGTGGCCGGTCTTGAAGTTCATCGCGTTGGTGAGATTCTCGCTGGCGTCGAGCACCGTTGCAGCGGTGCGGTTCGACGCTTCCTCGAGACGGTCAAGCAGGTCGCCGCCGCGCTCGCCGAGCGCCACGATCATGGTGTCGCCGGCGGTCGTCAGCGAGCGGGTGATGTGCTCGGCGCGCTCTTCGAGAGCGTTGCTGATGTTGTTGGAAATTTCATCGACGCGGCCCGTAATCGAGTCGCTGATCGTCGAGATGTCCTGACGCAGATCGATCTGCACGCCGGACAGCGCATTGCGAACCTGCTCGGCCTGGCCTGCAAGGTTCTCGCGCTGGGTCGCGATATCGTCGAGGAGGGCGCGGATGCGCACTTCGTTGTCGCTATAAGCGCGCTCGAGCGAGGAGACTTCATTGCTGACAAGCGCTTCGAGTTCGCCGGCTCGCGCAATCGCACGCTCGACGCCGTCGCCCATCGCGGCGACCTCGCGGCGGATCGCCTGACCGACGCTCACCATCGAGTCGCCCGCGAGCTTTTCCGGTTCGGAGAAGCGCATCGCCATCTGGGCCATCGATTGCGCGATGAGGCTCAGCTCCTGGCTGCGCCAGGCGAGCATCGCCATGAAATAAAACAGAATAAGCGGTGCCAGAAACAGGCCGGCAAGACCGATCAGCGCCAGCGCGCCGCCGCCTTCCTGACCGGCAATGGATTCGAGCGCCGGCATGAACAGGAAAGTGAGAATGCCGCCTGCGAGAATCCACAAGCCTGCGAAGATCGAAGCGACCGTGTAGGCGCTGCGGCGCGGACGGCCCTTCTGGATGGTCTGCAGCATTTCGCCGATCGCTTCGCGATCGTCGTTGGCTGGGCGCGCAAAACGCGAAGGCTGAAGGCCGTCATCGTCGGCGCGAAGATCGAGCGGAAGACTTGTCGTGTCGCGGCGGAGCGAGCTGCGGCGTCCGCTTTCGGATTTGGGACTGTCGATGCTCAGCGCATCCTGGATAGCCGACATTGCGACTTCGGTTGGATCCTTGATCTTCGGATTTTTTGCCATGTGCCGTGTACGCCCTTACCGTTACGCATTCCAACAAGCGCCGCAAAACTTGGCCGGTCGCGCCTGGAATGTAGCCCCAATACTCGTGAGCAGTGCGATCGTGAATTCCCGCCCGCCCAGCGGGTTGTCACGGACTTCTCCAAACATCCTATTGGCTCGGCGGCGCGAATGAAATGCCGCGCGTTAAGATCATTTTAATCATCGTTAATCCGCGCGCGCAAAAAATTAAGTAATCACCGCCATTTACGAGCGCTTTCGGAGAGATTGCGTCGCCGCCGAACCTCAATGATGGCAAAAAGGCGGCAGGTACGCGTTACGTTCCGTTAACCAGACCTGTGATTGGGTCGCGTTCAACGCGGTTCCCAACGCTTCGGAGCCGTTAGAACTCGGGTCCGATCAATGCCTCTCCATCTGGAACAGGTTCACTGGATGCCTTCGCCGCCGCTTGTTCCCGAAGACCCGCCCATCGATCTCCAACATCTCGCACGCATGACGCTCGGAGAGCCGGGGCTTGAGCGAGACGTGCTGTCGATGTTCGTAACCCAGAGCCGAGATCTGATGCAGCGTCTTGCGCAACTGCCGGATGACTCCGCCGCGATAGCCCACACGCTGAAGGGTTCGGCGCGTGCGATCGGTGCTTTCCGTGTCGCCGACGCAGCGCTGCATCTGGAGGGCGCATTGCGCGACGAGCACGATCTGACGGTTGCACTCGAGGCGCTTCAGGATGCGCTGGACGAGGCGACAGCCGCCATCGACGGCATTTTGCGGCGGTCCTGACCCTTAAAATCCCTGTATTTCTTGGCATTTGTAGCGCTGGCATCCTGCGGATTGACCCGTTATAGGACTGCATCGCTATTTCACCGCAGCACGAGATATTATGGTCAAGATCAACTTCACCGATCACACGGGCACCAAGCGCACGGTCGAAGCCGAAGTCGGCTCCACGGTGATGGAAGCTGCCATCCGCAATGCCATACCCGGTGTCGAGGCCGAATGCGGCGGCGCCTGCGCCTGCGCGACCTGCCACGTTTATGTCGATGAGCCGTGGGGCGAGAAGGTCGGCGCGCCGACGCCGATGGAAGAAGACATGCTCGATTTCGGTTTCGACGTGCGGCCGAATTCGCGGCTGTCGTGCCAGATCAAGGTGACGGAAGACCTCGAAGGGCTTTCGGTGACGACGCCGGAGCGGCAGGCTTGAAATCGATCGCCTGAAACAAAACCCCGGATCGCTCCGGGGTTTTTCATTTTGCGGTCAGATCGACATCAATAATCGCGGCGATAGCGCCGCTTCAACGGGCGCTCGACCGGCACAGGCTGCGCATAGGCATAGCGCCAGTTGTCGTAGCAGCTTCCGTTCAATCCCAGTGCCGACATCTGGCACTGTTGAATGGATGTGTATTCGCAGCGCTCGATCATGCCAGACCAGCCTTCGACGTAGGACAGGCAGACCGGATACTGCACCGCCTCGGCGCGCGTCGCCGAGGTCAGGAGCGCAGGCGCGGCGAGCAGCGCTGCCGCTGCAAGCATCAGAGCGTATTTCTTCATGTTGTTTTCCTTTGCCTGTTCGTTCGACGGTTCGACATTCGTTTCGGTTCAATGCCGCTACTTGAATTCGGTTTCGCGCATCATCCAGGCATCATCCACGGCTTGAACTTCGCGATGATGTCTTCGGGCACCGCAACCGGCTTGCGCGTCGCCTGATCGACCAGAACGGTGATCGCGTCGGCGGACGCCGCGCAGCTACCATTTGAAAACACCACCTGAGAGTAAGACACCGACGAGCGTCCGATCTTCCCGACGCCGAGACCGAGTTCGATCGTGCCGGGCCAGCGCACCTCGGCCCTGAATGTAATGTCGAGGCGAACCAGCATCCAGCTCAGGCCTTCCGGCATCAGGCCGTACTGCGGATTGCGAATCAGGGTGACGCGCCCGGTCTCGAAATAGCTCGCGAACACCGCATTGTTGACATGCTGCTGCGGATCGAGGTCTGCGAAGCGCACATTGTCGGCCAGCCGAAAGGGATAATCTTCCAAGCGGGGGGACGAATTCAGGCGGGCAGGTGCGTTCAAGGGCCGATCTCCGGGACGATGTTGCTTTATGGGAAAATCAGGGCAATCGACAGCCGAAATTCGCCTTCTCACAATGCGTTAGAGCAGCCCCGACCGGCGCAATTATCGCTTCCCCGAAGCGCCTATCTTGGCTAGACAGACGCCGAAACGCGGGCTTTTCCCGCCATTTCTCATCAAAATCCAATTCATTGAGCGCACCGGAACGAGCATGGCCGAAACAATCAAAACGGATGTCCTGATCATTGGCGCAGGTCCCTGCGGCCTGTTCGCGGTATTCGAACTTGGCCTGCTCGACATGAAGACGCACCTCGTCGACATTCTCGACAAGCTCGGCGGCCAGTGCGCGGAGCTTTATCCGGAAAAGCCGATCTACGACATTCCCGGCATTCCGATGGTGACGGGGCAGGGCCTGACCGACGCTCTGATGGAGCAGGTCAAGCCGTTCAATCCGACGTTCCATCTCAACGAGATGGTGGAAAAAATCGAGAAGATCGGCGATCCGCTGTTCCGCGTGACCACCGATGCCGGTCAGGTGTTCGAGTGCAAGGTCGTCGTGATCTCGGCCGGCGGCGGTTCGTTCCAGCCGAAGCGTCCTCCGGTGCCCGGCATCGAGGAGTACGAAGGCAAGTCGGTGTTCTATGCCGTGCGCAAGATGGAGCAGTTCCGCGACAAGAAGTTGCTGATTGTGGGCGGCGGCGATAGCGCGCTCGACTGGGTTCTCAATCTGCAGCCGATCGCCAAGAGCATGACGCTGCTTCATCGGCGCGATGACTTCCGCGCAGCACCGCACAGCGTCGAGCAGATGCGCGAACTGGTCGCATCGAAGAAGATGGATCTGAAGATCGGTCAGGTCACGGGGCTCGAAGGCAGCAACGGCCAGCTCACCGGCGCAGTCGTGAAGGGTAGCGACAATGAAACCTTCAAGGTCGATTGCGATACCATTTTGCCGTTCTTCGGCCTGACCATGAAGCTCGGCCCGGTTGCGAACTGGGGCGTCAAGCTCGACAACAATCTGATCCCGGTGAACACCGAAAATTTCGAGACCAACATTCCGGGCGTGTTCGCCATCGGCGACATCAACACCTATCCGGGCAAGCTGAAGCTCATTCTTTCCGGCTTCCACGAAGCCGCGCTGATGTCGCAGAAGGCCAGCCGCTACGTATTCCCGGACAAGCGCGTCGTGTTCCAGTACACGACATCGTCATCGAGCCTGCAAAAGAAACTCGGCGTCAACTGAACTTAAACCGTCACGACTGCGACTGACTCCGAACCTGAATTTGGAGAAGTTGTTATGGGTTTCTACGATCGTTACGTCGGGCCGCGCATCGTCAGCGCGTTGTGCTCGCTCAAGGATGTCGCCGAGCAGCGGCAATTCGTGCTTCCGCAGGCGCGCGGCGTCGTGCTGGAAGCGGGTTTCGGTTCCGGCTTGAATCTTCCTTATTACGATTCCTCCAAAGTCACGCGGGTAATCGGCGTCGATCCGGGCGAGGGATTTCTCGCGCTCGCGGACGCGCGCGTGAAGGATGCAAAGGTGCCGGTCGAGCTGATCCGCGCGCCGGCCGAAAAAATTCCGCTCGCCGATCACATCGCCGACACGGCGGTTCTCACCTACACGCTCTGCTCCGTGGGAGAGCCGGAAAAAGTGCTCGGCGAAATCCGCCGCGTGCTGAAACCGGACGGCCTTTTGATTTTCTGCGAGCACGGCAGAGCGGACGACGCATCGGTGGTGCGGTGGCAGGATCGGCTCAATCCGATCTGGAAGAAACTCGCCTGTGGCTGCAATCTCAATCGCGATACGGCGGCGCTTCTGAAGGACGCTGGCTTTTCGATCGGTGCGATGGAGCGCTTTTATTTGCCGAACGCGCCGAAGCCCGTCGGCTTCACCTGCCGCGGCGTCGCAACTGCGTAGCCGCCATCGGCCAAATCCGGCTGTGCTATCCATTGATCGGCAGCGTGCGGGTGCTATGGTTGCGCACAGGGAGCGGCTTATGAGATGCCGCGCGCCGATATTCGCGGGTGTCCGGTTTTCTTTATAAAACTTTGCGTATTACTTTTTCAGTTTTGATCGAGTGCGGTTCGGCATGACCCTTCGAACAGCCGTCATTGTGGATGTGCGCCCGACCGATGCAGGCGGGAAACTCGATTCAAAAATCGTGAGCTGGCTGCGCGGGATCGGCCTTCGTCAGGTGCGGCTCGTCTGCGGCTTGACGATGTTCGCCTACATCTTTTCGCACTTCTTCAATCACGCGCTTGGAAACTATTCATATCCGTTGATGGAGACGTGGCTCCGGTTTCACGTCTGGTGGTGGCGCATACCGGCGGTCAATTTCGCGCTTTATACCGCTGCCGCAATCCATCTGTCGTTGGGCATTTGGGCGCTCTACCAGCGGCGGCACTTTCGCTACACGGCCATTGAAGTCACCCAGCTCTTGCTGGGCCTCAGCATTCCCTTTCTGGTCGCAAGTCATCTCGGGGTGACGTGGCTCGGAAGCGTTTTGTTCGGTCGCGATCCGCTGAATTATGCCACGCCGTTATTCGCATACTGGGTCAATCGACCGCACATGGTCGCTGTTCAGTTCGTGCTGATGACGGTTGCCTGGATACATGGCTGCATCGGCATCTATTTCTGGTTGCGCCTGAAACCCTTTTTCAAATGGGCGGCACCGTTTTTGCTGGCGGTGGCTGTGTTGCTTCCGCCGCTTGCCATGAGCGGTACCCATCGGGGAGCTTTTGAGGTTGCGCAGCTAATGAAATCGCCACCCGGATGGCGCGCCGAGAATTTCAAACCTACGCCGCCGGCGCAACGCACCGTGATCGACGACATCACCCTGTTTTATTTTCCGATCTTTTACGGCGGCGCCATCGTCCTTGCATTGATGGCGCGAAGCGCTCGCTCTCTGTTCGAGCGCCGGCGCGGCAGCATCACCGTGTCTTATCCCTATCGAAAGGTGCGCGTACCCAGGGGTTTGTCTCTGCTGGAAACCAGTCTGCGCTTCAATATACCCCATGCGAGTGTTTGCGGGGGCAGGGCACGATGCTCGACCTGCCGCGTTCGTGTTGTCAGCGACAATGCCACGTTGCCGCTCCCGTCGGGTCGTGAGGCATTCGTCCTTGCTCGCGTCGGAGCGAGCGGCAATTCGTCGATACGTCTGGCCTGCCAGTTGAAGCCGCATGCCGATGTGGCCGTCATCCCTGTGCTGCCTGCCGATATCGGCGCCGATTTCGTCCGCAATCGCAACCGCGTCAACATTGGCGAGGAGCGGTATGTCGTCAGCATGTTCGTGGATATGCGCGGATCGACAAAGCTCGCAGAACTCCGTCTGCCGTTCGATACTGTCTTCCTCATCAATCGTTTTCTGGAGGCCGCCTCGCAAGCGGTGGTCGATGCCGGCGGTCAACCCAATCAGTTCGTCGGCGATGGTTTGCTGGCATTGTTCGGGCTCGATACCGATCGCGAAACAGCATGCCGGCAGGCAATACGCGCTTCGGCATTGGTCGCCTCAAACGTCGACCGCATGAATCGCGAATTCGCATCCGAATTGCCGGAGCCGATCAAATTCGGCATCGGAATTCATGCGGGCGAGGTCATTATCGGCGATATCGGTTTTCGCGATCATGCGGTGTTCACGGCGGTCGGCGACGCGGTCAATGTCGCGGCCCGCCTTCAGGACATGACGAAGGCGTTGAATTGCGTCGTCGTCGTCTCGGAAGAGGTCTGCGAAAGCGCTGGCATCCGATCCGACGCGCTTTCGCGCAAAGAAGTCGAGATCCGCGGCAGAGACAATTCGATGATTGTCTATGCAGTGGCCGACGCGGTCTTGCTGGGCCGTCTGCTGGACGAGCAAGCGCGATCTGAAAATTCTGAAGCAGCGGCTACCGCGTTTCGGGTGTCGGAACCGGAGCAATCGGTTCGCTCGTGACCGGCGCTTCGCGCGTGCCGAGACCAAGCACCGATGTTGCGGCCGGCAGTGCCGCGTCCGCCATCGCTGCGTGACCCTCCGCGGTCGGGTGGATCGCGCCGCCGTAAACGGCGGAGAGAATTCCCCACGTCGCATCGTGAATATCGCCGGGACGATTGGGTGCGCGCGTCGCCTGCGGATAGGTCATCGCGGCGAAGTAGCTGTCATTGGCATCGCGGACCCAGCGCGCGCGCGGCGCATAGGCGCGGAATTCGCTGGCGCCTGCGCCGCAGGCGAGCGGGTTGTTGGCGGCATCGACGATGTCGGTCACGAAGCTCTCGCCTTTCGGCGAGAAGCATTGCTGATCGAACGGCGGATCGGTTTCCGTATGCGCGCAGAAGCCGTGGTCGGCGAAGGCCGGCTGGTGCTGATCGACGAAAGTCATGCGGTCGGTCTTGCCGTCGGCGCACAGCGCATTGCCGCTGCAGGTCGCGAGCTGCTTGATGCGCGGCAGAAATTCGCTCTGCACGAAATTCGCAACGTCGGCCAGACGTTGCGGATTGGCGTTGAACGTCGGGTGGATGTCGAAACCGGCGCGGCCGCCGGGACATGGCGCGCCGTTCATCAGCGCCGGATTGGCGTAGGACACGTAAATCACCCGCGACAGGTCGCCGCCGACAAGCGGCTTCAGCGCCTCGCGCATCTTTGCAAAATCCGCCGGCAGCTCGCGCTGGAGAATATCGCGGGCAGCATCGACCGTTCCGATGACGCCGGTGCGTTGCGACAGCGCGCGTTCCGTTCCGCTCTCGACGATCACATCGGCGACGAGACCGGAAAAATTGATGTCGTTGGCGCCGATGGACAGCATCACGAGATCGAGTTGCCGTCCCGGCTGGCGCGATGCCGCCGCCGTCAGCGCCTCGCGCAGTTCGGCGATCTGGGGAGCCACGGTGCCGGTGCAGTTGAAGCCGCCTTTGGTCATGGCGCATTCGCGTGCGGACTGCGAACCGAATAATCCCTGCGCGATGGTCGCGCCGGTGCAGGCGAGCGGCAGATACGTCACTGCAATCTGCGGATTGCGGACCGCAAGCGCAATCGCCGTGCGCGTCTGGTAGCTGTAGAGCGAGCGGTGGCACGCCGGGTTGAACCATTGCGCGCCGGCCTTCTGCCAGTTCTGCAAACTCTGGCCGTCGGATGTATCGCAGGCGCGCGCGCCCTTGAACTTCGCGCGGCCCGGACGGAAATACATGCCCGCCGGTCCGCCCAAGTATGAGCGGAAGCAAAATCCATCGTCGGACAATTCGACCGCGCGGTCGGGATTGCCTTCGCCCGAAGCAATCGAGTCGCCGAGACCTGCGATCAGAATGTCGCGCACCGCGATTGGCGTCGTCAGACGCTGCGGCTGATCGCCACCGCTCGATACATCCACGCTCACATTCGTCGTGCGTCCGTAACGCGCGCGAAAGTTCAAGGGCTCGCTGCAATCGATCGTCTGCGCGCGCGGACTGGCTTCGCCGTCATCGACGGTCCACGCGCAGGTCGCGCCGACCGGAACGGCACCTGTAAGGCGCACCGTCACCGGATGATCCTGCGGCGTGAGGTAGCTTTCCTTGACGTTGTCGCGGGTGCACGGTTCTGTGACGCGGCCCGTCGGATCGATGCACAGGCGCGCAACCGCATTGCGTGCCCAGCCGCGCCCGTCGCTTTGCGCGGCGAGGGCATCTTCCGAGCCGAGAATGGTTCGTCCGTTCAGCGCATCGGCCTGCAGCTGGAAGTCGCGCTCCTCCCGAAACAGCCGGAAACGATTGCGCACCTCCCACGAAATCGAGAGGCCGCTGTCGGGAGAGGGCGGGGGAGCGGTCTGCGTGTCGGAAGGCGGTTGCGTAGGCGGCGTCTGCGCCAGCGCACAATTGGGAGTGGCGAAAAACAGGGTCGCCAGCAGGGGCGCAGCAATCGCAACGAACGCGCGTAACCGGATCATGCCTGTATCAAACCGAAAGGTGAGGCCAAAATGTGGGGGGCCGCGCGACGATAGATCAGCCGCCCTACGCGCCACAAGCCTCAAAGGCGGGCGTTCGTCACTCCGCCGCCTGTTTGGTCTTTCGAGCCGGCGCGCGCTGCGGCTTTGTTGCCATCGAGGGCTTGAACTCGCCGACCCTGCGATTGAGGTACCAGGGCTGCACGACGTTGAGCCAGAGTTCGCGCGAGCCCATGATCGAGATGGCGATGCCGAACGGGATCACAAAATAGAGAAATCGATAGAGCAGGAGCGAGGCCAGCAATTCCTCTTGGCGAAGCATCGGCAGTCCGATCAGCATCGCGGCATCGAACACGCCGAGGCTCCCCGGCGCGTGGCTTGCGAAACCCAAAAGCGTCGCAAGAATAAAGACGACCGCGAGCGTCATGAAGTCGAGATCGGGGCTGGTCGGCGCGAGCATATACATCGCCAGCGCACAGAACCCGAGATCGATCACGCCGATCAGGATCTGAACGAGCGTCAAAGGCGCCGACGGCAGCTTGACCATCCAGCCGTCCTTGCCGAGTTCACGCCGTTTCCTGCCGGTGCCGATCCAGATCAGATAGGTCGCGATGCCGCCGAGAATGCCGGCACCGATCATCTGATTGATCGTTTCAGGCAGCAGATCGATGGACGCGGCGGCAGCCGGATGCCAGATCATGCCGAAGCCGAGCACGAAGGTGTTGCCGAGCCAGAATGTCAGGCCGGAGATGAAGCAGATCTTTGCGACGTCGATCGCGTTGAGGCCCCAGTCGGAATAAATCCGAAACCGGATCGCGCCGCCGGTGAAAACCGTGGCACCGATGTTGTGGCCGATCACGTAGCTGCAAAAGCTCGCCAGCGAAGCGATGCGATAGGGCACCTGATTCTTGCCGATCGTGCGTAGCGCGAACAGATCGTAGAAGGTCAGGGTGAAGAACGCGCACACCACGCACAGCGCGGCCATGACGATGTGATGCTCGGACTTGTCCGCGACCGCCGACAGCACCGCGTATTTGTCCACGCGCTTGAGCGTGTGGAACAGATGAATGACGGCAATGGTGACAATGAGAAGGCTTGCGGCGATTCCGAGCCGTTTCCAGCCGATCCGTTCCTTGAAAACACGCGCGAACGTGTTCAGCAGTCGTTGCATTCGTCCTCCCGGCAGGGCGCAGCCGTCAGCCCGTTAACGAAGCCAAGCGCATCGACCGCGACGGACTCATACGCGAAAACCGGCAAAGGGAAAATAGGGTGAAGCACGGGTTTTTATAAGGCTTAACGGCCTGCCCGGCAGGCGATTCCGGCGTCAGCGTCACACAAACATCATGTCGAAAACACGGCGCGAGATGCCAACGATTCCGTGCGGCATTTTGCTAGGTACGCCGAAGTGAAAAATGAGCGCCGCAGAATGCCATCACGGCACCAAGACACAACGCCACGACGCCGGCCACGACGCCCGCAAGCGTCGGAACGGCGCTTGGCGCAGACGCGGCCTGACCGGCTGCCGCCAGCATGAGGACGCCGACGAAGATCAAGAGCTGCCGCATGCGGACCGAAATTTTCCCCTCCACCGAACTGCCCATCAGCGACGCGGTGAAGTAACCAGCAACGAATGACGCCGCAGCAAGGACCCACCACGCGACCGCGGCGGTCGCGGGAATGAGTGTGCCAGTGTCCTGCCGCCACAGATCGCCGAGATTGAGGTTGAAGCGCTGGATCAGGATATGGACGGCGAGCGACAGCAACACGCCGAAGATCGTCGCTGCGGCAAGAATGATGTGGCGCGGAAAATAGGTTGTCTCGGCCATGCTGTGCTGTTTGGTCCGGGGCGGTCGGCTGCTAAGAGCTTGTAGGATAGAGACGAGGCGGCACGCAAGTCAGCCGCTCTCGGGATTTGGGGTTAGCGATGCGCGCGCGATTGAGCGACATGTTTCAGGTGACGCCGAAGCCGGCGGATATTGCCGGCGACGGCACGCATTATGTGTTCAAGCCGTCGCTGGTCGGCGGCGCGCGGCAATTCGATCTGACGAACGAAGGACTGTCGTGGCAGGTCTCGGGCAAGTCCGGCATCTGGCCGCTCGACAAGATTGCCGCCATTCGCCTGTCGTACCGGCCGGTGTCGATGCAGTCGAAACGCTTTCGCGCCGACGTCGAGGATTCGCACGGCGAGCGCGTCACTCTTTATTCCACCACATGGCACACCGTTGCGCTGATGGCGCGGCAGGACGACGGCTATCGCGCGTTCATTGTCGAACTGCATCGCCGCCTCAAGGCCGTCGGCAGCAACGCCTTTCTGGTCGTGGGGATCAATCCGACAATTTATGTCGCGGGGCTTGCGCTGATGGGGCTGGTCGGAATCGCGATGGCCGGACTTCTGGTCCGCGCGCTGTGGACGGGCGAATTCGGCGGCGCTTTTTTTCTTGTCGGATTTGCCGCGCTGTTCGCGTGGCAGATCGGCGGCTTCATGAAGCGCAATCGTCCGCGCCGCTATACGTTCGATGCGTTACCGGCGGATGTTCTGCCTTAGACGGTGCTATTGCGCGAAGCGGACTTTGAAGAGCTTTCCATAGCTGTTTCGCAGGAATAGCGAGCTGCCGTTCTCCAGATAGAAATCGCAACGGCCTCGGCCATTCGGAAAATCGACACAGACCGCGCCGTTGGCGCCGATGCGCCATGTGCCTTGCTGCGAGCGGCCGCCGAGCGTGTAGACGTAAATCCCATTGGCGCGATATTCGAGGCTGCTTCCTTCATCGAGCAGGATCGTCTTGCCGCGAATGGTCGAGGGATTGAGCGGAATGTAATCGCTTGCCTGAGCGGCGAATGAAGTCAGCATCGCGCTGAGCGCCACTATGGCGCAGATCGGCTTTTGAATACGAACCATCGTCGCTCCCGCAATGACGGGCATCGGAATGAAAATTGTGTCCGGTCACGCCGGTAAAATCGTTCAGCTCGGCCGGGCGACGTTGGCCGGCCCGGCCAAACCTAGCCGCCAGATGATGGGGATCACCCCCGGCGACACGCAACGCTAGCCGGGTTTTTCGCGGACGCCTAGGGGACCTCTGGGTGACGACGCATCTTTACCTCCGTACCACCAGCACCGAGCACTTGGCATAGCGCACGATATGTCCCGCATTGGAGCCGAGAAAATAGTTCTGCATCGAGGGGCGATGCGATGTCATCACGATCAGGTCTGCATTGACCTCGGCGGCCTCTTCGAGAATTTCGTGGTAGATGCCGCCTTGGCGGATCGATGTGGAGATGCGCCCGGAATCGATACCGGATTCGCGCGCGACAATGGCGAGAGCTTCGTTCGAGGACTGACGCTGCTGCGCGTCGAAATCCGGCGGCACGTATTCGGACAGCATCACCGGAGTCATCGGCATGATGTTGACGAGGCGCACAGTGCCGCCGGATGATTTCGACAGCGATGCTGCGGTCTCGATGGCGGGCTTGGCGAGATCGGTATCGGCAAGGTCGATCGGCACCAGAATCGAATTGAACATCGCAGCCTCCAGATCGTCGTCGCGTTCGCGATTTGAAATCCCGCCTGTCAGGTCACGACTGCTGTTTGTTGTCCGACCATGCTTTCAGAAGTTTCGGGCTGACGAAGCGCTCCAGCGTACCCTTGCGGAAACCGGCATCGCCCCAGTCGTCGGAAGCGAAGTCGATGATAGCGACGCCTGTGGTCGGCAAATTGGCGGCAATCTCGCGGAGCGCTGCCGTATCGCCGGCTGAAATCAGCGCCAGCGCCAGTTCGTGCAGCGCCGGATTGTGCGCGACGATCATCAGCGTTTTCGGATCGGAGGCATCCGCATTGCGGACGATGTTGAGGAGGTCGCCCGCGTCCACGTTATAAAGTTCGTCGAAATGCTCGGCGCGCGCCGCCGTCAGCGATTGCGAGAGAATGTCCCAGGTCTGCTGCGCGCGCCGCGCGGTCGATACCCAGACGAGGTCCGGCGTGTAGCCATTCCGCACGAGCCATTGTGCCATGTCCCGCGCGTCCAGGAGACCGCGCTGTTCAAGCTGCCGGTCGAAGTCGCGTCCGGAGGGCGCGTCGCGCTCGGTCTTGGCATGACGCAGCAAAATCAACCGGCGCATTCGGTGATCTCATTTTCCCTGAGCGAGGTTCCGGCCGGGCTGGATTGCCGACTTGGACTGGAGGCGGACCCGGAATAGTGTACAAGTCCGCCGAGGACAAGGTGACACAATTTCGCCTTTCGATTCCAAGTCGGTCACCTTCTCGCCATACGGACCCGCCGCGGCTGAAATGACAAGTGAAGCGAATGGCATAGCGGCAGATTCCGGTGCGCAGGAGCGTCCGCGCCTGAAATTCAAAATCGACGTCGATATCGTGGTTGTTGGAGCAGGTTTGGCGGGTCTGACGGCCGCGCGTGAAGCCGCCAGAATGGGCGCGAGCGTCATCCTGCTCGAAAGCCGCCGCGTCGGCTGGAACGCATCGGGAAACAATCTCGGCACGGTGATGCCGGGCTACAGCGTCCCGGTCGAGGAGATCATCGAGCGCGTCGGCTTCGAGGATACGCGCGATCTGTGGAAGATGTCGGAAGAAGGCGTCGACTACGTTCGCGCCGCCGCGAGCGATGCGGCGATGCCGCTGACCGACGGCGTTCTCGAAGTCTCCAACGTCGATGCCGGCGAGCAACTGATCCGCCGCCTGCAGATGCTGGGCAGCGATTTCGGCTCGGACGTCGAAGGCTGGCAGGTCGACCGCGTGCGAGAAAGCCTTAAGACACGGCGCTATTTTCACGCGATCCATTTTCCGAAAGCGTTGTCGATCGACGGACGACAGTATGTGCATGGCCTCGCTGCACTCGCCGAAAAAGCCGGTGTGCGCATTTTCGAGAACACGCCAGTTCTTCGCGTGGACCCGAACGGCGTCCGCAAGCGGGTCTATACGCCGGATGTCATGCTGCGATGCTCGGACATTATTCTTGCCGGCAATGTTCATATCGGCGCGCCCGCGCAGCGATTGCATGGCACGATGATGCCGACATGGCGCTACGCCGCGCTGACCGGGCCGCTCGGCGAAGATCTCGCCGAAGCGATGACCTATCGTGGGGCTGTGACGGACAGCGACGGCGTCGATCAGTTTCGCATTGTCGATGGCGATCGGCTGTTGTGGATGAGCCGCGAGACGACGTGGCAAGGCGATGCAAGCCGCCACGCCCGCAGCGCGCGAAGCCGCATCGCCACAATCTTCCCGCAGCTCGGAAAGCCAGAGATTTCAGAGGCTTGGAGCGGGGTTTACGGTCAGACGGTGCATGGAATGCCGCAGGTCGGACAGCTTCGCAAAGGCATGTGGGTGATCAGCGGTTTCGGCCGTCAGGGCCTCAACACCTCGGCGATGGCAGGACAACTGGTCGCGCGAAGCATCCTGTGGGGCGACGATCGCTGGCGTTTGTTTTCGCCGTTCGAACTGGTCTGGGCCGGGGGCACCGCAGGACGCGTTGCGGGGCAGGCGTTTCTGTCGTTCTCGCGCAAGAAGTCAGCGGCGATGGGCTTGCTGTCGCGCGTTCGCGAACGGTCTCAGGCGCGAGCAGTAGCGCGCGAACGGGCGCGGGAAATTCGTCTGGCCAAGGCAAAGGCGCGTGTCGAGGCTGATCGTGAGCGCGCGGCTGCGGCGATGCAGCGCCCCAACGAAAACAGCTGATCGCTTGCTCGCGCGAACGTGAGCAATAACGGTCCGGGTGCGTGTAACTATCGGACGTTGCGGGCGTAACTGGTGATGGACAGCCTATTATCCGAATTGCAGGGAGCACTGACCATGATCGACCGACGCATTCTGCTGGCGTCCGCCGCCAGCCTCGCTGCCTTCGCCGCATTCCGCTGGCTGGGCCTCGGCGGCGCGGCCAAGGCCGACGACAAAATGCCAGAGAAGTTCGAAGTGCAGAAAACGCCGGAGGAATGGCGCAAGCAGTTGACGCCTCAGCAGTACAACATCCTTCGCGAAGCCGGCACCGAACGGCCGTTCTCGAGTCCGCTCAACAAAGAGCACCGCAAGGGCATCTTCGCCTGCGCCGGATGCGACCTCTCTTTATATTCGTCCGATACCAAGTTCGACAGCGGCACCGGCTGGCCGAGTTTCTATCAGGCGCTCCCGAACGCGCTGGTCGAAAAATCCGATCGCACCTTCATGATGGTCCGCACGGAAACGCTCTGCCGCCGCTGCGGCGGTCATCTCGGACATGTCTTCGACGACGGGCCGAAGCCGACGGGTCTTCGGTACTGCATGAACGGTCTCGCTCTCACCTTCAAACCTGACGCCTCCGCCACCTAACGCGGAGTCCTGGCGGCAAATCTTGCCGCGCTAGGCAATTGTGCCCCGGTCAATCGGCCGGGGCATTTTCTTTAAGTATTTGATATATAACGATAATTATCGTTGGCACAGCGCTTGCGAATCCACCTTCGAACGCGGCCATGTCTTGGCACCGGCGGCCGCCCGGAATCGAAGTTGGAGATGATGTTATGGGTATCTTTGGCGCGCTGACCACATCCGTCGCAGGCTTGCGTTCTCAGTCGTATGCACTGGAGAACATCTCCGGCAACATCGCGAACTCGCAGACGACTGCGTTCAAACGCATCGACACCAGTTTCCTCGATCTCATTCCCGACACCGGAACGACCGCCCAGCTCGCAGGCAGCGTGACGGCGGGCTCGCGCGAAACCAACTCCGTGCAGGGTGACGTCCAAGCTGCCTCAGTCGCCACCTACATGGCGATCAACGGCGATGGATTCTTCGCCGTGCAGAAGCCCGGTAGCTTCACCGACAATCTTCCGGTTTTCGACGGTGTGGATCGCTACACCCGCCGTGGCGACTTCACGCTCGACAAGAATGGGTTTCTCGTCAACGGCGCCGGTTACTATCTCGAAGGTCTTCCGATCGACCCGACGACCGGCAACGTCACCGGCAGCGTCCCGCAGGTTCTGAAATTCGGTAACGACTTCCTGCCGTCGCAGCCGACCACGGCGGTAACTTATCGTGCCAACCTCGCAAGCTATCCGCTGACCACCAAGCACGACACGTCGTCGCCCGGTTCGGAGTTGCTCAACGTCGCTGATTTTACGGCGAACCCGAGCATTATCGGCACACCGGCAACGCCGTTTGCAAACGCCTCGAAATCCGGAACCCAGCAAAACAGCAAGCTGACGACGCCAACCGCGATTAGCGGATCGACCTTGCTGTCCGGTCTGTCGAATACCGACTCGATCACGTCGAACTTCGGCATCGGCGACACCATTACCGTCAACGGCACTCCGATCACATTTACGGCTTCGGGCGGTACGAACGACGCGACTCATATTACGGTCGATTCGACAATCAACGCCCTGCTCGGCAAGATCGATGCAATCACGAACAACACCACGAATCCATCGAGCGTCAGCGGCACAGGCGTTGTCACGATCAACACCGGCCTGAACAACAACGTTTCGATCACAACCAACAACGCGTCGGCGCTTGGCGCGCTCGGCTTTGTCGGCACTGTTTCCGCTACCCGTACGGGCGGCGGCACGGTCGGTGTCGGAACCGTTATCGGCTCTGATCAGCAGGCCTTTATCAACGAGTCCGTGAGCGGCGGCGCGGTCACCGCATACGATGTCTCCGGTTCGCCCGTCAGCCTGCAGTTCCGCTGGGCCAAGATGGACAGCGCTACGCTCGGCGCCGGTCACTCCGACGTCTGGAATATGTTCTATCAGGTCGATCCGAACGCAACTGGCGGCGCGACGGCATGGCAGAACGCCGGCACCAACTTCACGTTCCAGGCGAACGGCCAGATGAATCCGGTCGTCGCGTCCGTGACGCTCTCGAACGCGACTGTCGGCGGCGTATCGCTCGGCAGCCCGACTATCAATTTCGGTTCGGGCGGTCTGACGCAGTTCGCTGACGCCAACGGCAACGTGCAGGTCAACCAGATCGCGCAGGACGGCTTCCCGGCCGGTCAGCTGCAGACGGTGTCGATCAGCAACAACGGCCGCGTGGTCGGCAACTACTCCAACGGCCGCAACATCGATCTCGCGGCGATTACGCTGGCGACGTTCAACGGCACCAACTTCCTCAAGCGCGATGACGGCGGTGCGTTCGAAGCCACCGACGAATCCGGCGCGGCTCTCTTCGGCAAAGGCGGCACCATCGTCGGCTCGTCGCTCGAAGGATCGAACACCGACATCGCCGACGAGTTCACCAAGCTCATCGTAACGCAGCAGGCCTATTCGGCCAACACCAAGGTCATCACCACCTCGAACCAGATGGTGCAGGACCTCCTGAACGTGCTGCGGTAACGCGCTGGAGTTTGCACGCGGTGCCAATTGAGATGGACAGTTTGTTATGGGTCTGAGCCAAGCTCTCAACACGGCGATCTCCGGTCTGCGTGCAAACCAGGCGGCTCTGTCGCTCGTCTCGTCGAACGTCGCCAATGCCGAAACGCCCGGTTACGTTCGCAAGACGGTTACCCAAATTCAGACGGTCGCCGGCGACAGCGCCAACGTGCGCATCACCGGCGTCAACCGCGAGCTTGACACTTATATTCAGAAGCAGATCCTGACCGAGACGTCCGGTGCGGCCTACGCCGATGTACGCTCCAGCGCTTTGCAGAATCTGCAGGGCGTTTACGGCGACCCCAGTTCAAGCGCGACGATCGAAGCCAATTTCAACGCGTTGACCGGCGCATTGCAGGCGCTCTCCACAAGCCCGGATTCGGCCGCAGCCAGATCGACCGTTATCAACGCCGCACAATCTCTGGCCCAGCAGCTCAATACGACCACGCAGGGAATCCAGTCGCTTCGCGCCAACGCCGAATCCGCGATCAACGATTCCGTCAGTACGGTCAACAACGCGCTGAAGCAGATTGCGAGCATCAACACGCAGTTGCTCGGAACGTCGGGTAATGACGCGGCTTCGGCATCGCTTCTGGATCAGCGCGATCAGTATGTGACGCAGGTTGCGCAAATGATGGATATCCGCGTCGTCGATGCCGGTAACAATCAGATCAACGTTTTCACCAACTCCGGTGTACAGCTTGTCGGCAGCGAGGCAGCGACCTTGAGCTTTAATGCGCAAGGTACGATAACGCCGAACACGCTATGGAATTCCGACCCGACCAAAAGCAATGTCGGCTCGATTACGCTGACCTTTCCGCATGGCGGCAGCGTCGATCTCGTGGCGACCAATGCCATACGTTCGGGCGCGATCGCGGGCTATCTCGATCTTCGCGACAAGACGCTTGTTCAGGCCCAGACGCAGGTCGACCAGCTTGCAGCGTCTCTGTCGAGCGCGATGTCGGATATCACAACCAGCGGAAGTGCCGTCACGGGTCCGCCGGCCGGCTTTTCCGTCGATCTCGCTAACGTTCAGAACGGCAACACCGTCAATTTCAGCTACACCGATACATCGACTGGCAAGGTCCATAACGTGACAGTCGTGCGCGTGGACGATCCGTCCGCGCTGCCGCTGTCGAACAACGCGACTATCGATCCCAACGACGAGGTTATCGGCATCAGCTTCGCAGGCGGTGCTGCGTCCGTTGCGTCGCAGCTCAACACTGCGCTCAGCGCTGCCAATGTCCAGTTCACCTCATCCGGCACGACGCTTCAAATTCTCGACGGTTCAGGCAGCGGCCTCACCCCGATCAACTCGGCTTCGACAACAACAACTGTCACTTCGCTGACCAGCGGCAATGCGCAGCTTCCCCTGTTCACGGACAACGGATCGCCCTACACCGGCGCGATCACCGGCAACGGATCGCAGCAGATCGGCCTCGCCGGACGCATCTCGGTCAATACGGCGTTGATCGGCGACCCGTCGCGACTGATCGTCTACAATACCTCGCCGCTGACGGCAGCCGGCGACACGACGCGCTCCGACTTCATTCTGTCGCAGTTGACCAGCGGCTCCTTTTATTATTCGCCGCAGACCGGCATCGGATCGACGAATTCGCCGTTCAAGGGAACGCTGTTGGATTTTACGCAGCAGTTCACGAGCGCGCAGGGTCAGGCGGCGGCGTCCGCCAAGCAGGTCGCCAGCGGTCAGGACGTCGTGCTCTCGACCCTGCAGAACAAACTCAACCAATCGTCGGGCGTGAACATCGACGACGAAATGGCTCATCTCCTTGCGCTGCAGAATGCCTACTCGGCCAATGCGCGCGTGATGTCGGCGGTGAAGGACATGTTCACGTCGCTCCTCCAGTCAATCTGAGGTCCTCATGGCAATCGATGGCGTTAGCGGCCGGACAAACTATCTGGGTTCGTCCATCCTCAACATTCAGAGTCAGCTGAACGATCTCACCCAGCAGCTTTCCAGCGGCCAGAAGTCAAGCACCTATGCCGGTCTCGGCGTTGATCGCGGTTTTGCTACTGGCTTGCGCGCGCAATTGTCGGCGCTCAGCAGCTATGGCGACACGGCGACCAACGTGAACACACGCATCAGCGTTGCCAATCTGTCGCTGCAGAGCCTGGTCGATTCGGCGAGCACGACCAAGGCTGCAGCGATCGGATCGTCGATCACGCTCGACAATTCAGGACAGACCGCTGGACAAAAAACCGCATATGCTGCTTTCCTGCAATCCGTCGCTGCGCTCAACACTCAGTCTGGCGGGCGCTATCTCTTCTCAGGCCGCGCAACTGACACGCCTGCGACGGCCCCTGCCGATGTCATTCTCAATGGCACCAACACGCAGGCGGGCCTGAAGCAGGTCATTTCCGAACGAAACGCTGCCGATCTCGGCGTCGGCAGCATGGGCCGCCTTGTGGTGACGTCACCTGCTCCAACGCAGGTCACGTTGTCCGAAGAAGCTGCAGGTTTGCCGTTCGGCATGAAGCTGGCGTCCGTGTCGGGTTCTTTCACAGCCGGCGGAACCATCACGCCTGTCGGCGGATCGCCTGCGAGCACGACAATCGACCTTGGCGCAACAAATCCGGGCGAAGGCGACAAAATCAACGTCACCTTCACGTTGCCGGATGGCAGTTCGGAGCAGATTCAGCTCACGGCGACCTCGGCGGTGCCTACTCCCGCCGGTTCATTCGCGATCGGAGCAAATTCCACGGCTACCGCTGCCAATCTCAGCGCTGCGCTGACGGCGTCGATTCAAAATCTGTCGAACACATCTCTCGTCGCGGCTTCGGCGGTACAAGCTGCCAATAACTTCTTCGACGAGCCGCCGCTCCGTGTCGGCACCTCACCGTTCAATACGGCCACGACGCTGGTCGCCGGAACGCCGACAAACACCGTGAGCTGGTACACCGGCGAAACCGGCACCGATCCGGCGCGCGGTACGGCAGTGGCCAAGGTCGATCAATCGATCACCGTGCAATACGGCATGCGCGCCGACGAGCAGGCGTTCAAGAACCAGCTTCAGACCCTCGCGGTCTATGCGGCAGTTACGACGTCGGTCAGCGACCCGAACGCCAATGCACAGATTACGGCACTCAATCAGCGTGTCACGAACAGTCTTGCGACCCAGCCGGGCCAGCAGACGATTCAAGATGTTCAGGCGGATCTGGCCGGTGCCCAGTCTGCGGTCAAGCAGGCGACAGACCGCCAGGCCCAAACCGCCAATCTCGCGCAGACGATGCTGGAATCGATCGAGGGTATCGACAATAATGAGGTCGCCACGAAAATTCTGGCGCTTCAAACCAGCCTGCAGGCGTCGTACCAGACCACGGCCCAGCTCTATCAGACGAGTCTGCTGAAATATCTGCCGATCGGCTGATCGTACTCTATTTTACACTCCGCAAACGAAAAAGGCTTCCTTCTGGAAGCCGTTTCGTGCCGTCGTTTGCGTGTGGTGTCAGGCAGCGCCGCGGATAGATCTCTTACCTTCGGTCTTTGCCTTGGCGAGAAGCTCCGCCTCGTAGGCGATCAGCTTTTTCGATTCCTTGAGGGCTTTATAATAGTCGCCGCTTAAGATGTAGTTATTGATCTCCTGAATGGCGTCGGCCGTGCTCGGAGCGGCGCTGAGAAGATCGCGCATGAGATCGAAATAGACCCGGTGGTGTTCCTGCGGGTCTTCCGAAATATACATCAGCTGGACCGCGAGATAGAGCAGCTTGGCCGGCGTGTCGGCGGTCGCAGGCGTCAAAATGTCTTTCTCACGAAGGATCGGAATCTTCTCGCCCTCGATGAGCAACTTGGCACGCTGCTCGGTATTGGTAATGACGCATGAGCCGATAATGATACGCTCGTTCGGCTTGAGTTCGACCTTCAACGCCATCTGCATTCTCCGGACGGGAAACTGTTTCAAATTATATCGGTGTTGGTGACGATCCTTTCCCATCATGGTTAATGCGGCGTAAATTTTCGGCGCGCCCTCCAATCGCCCGTTGTGAAAATCTGCTGGCAAATCAAAGCAACGGTAAAAAACACTAGTCAATCCGGAACGATCCGCGCGCCGGAGGTCAGTTCCGATTCATGCTTTTTTAGACTGTTGGTTCCAATGTGGGCAAAGGCGCCAGCGAAAGTTGGCGTTGCGCTCACACACTTTGCGTTCTTCACCAGAAAGGTAGACCAATGTCTAGTATCGTTCTCTCGGCGTCAGTACGCCAAAACCTGCTGTCGCTTCAGTCGACCGCGGACCTCCTGTCGACCACCCAGAACCGCCTTGCCACCGGCAAGAAGGTCAACTCGGCTCTCGACAACCCGACCAACTACTTCACGGCTGCTTCTCTCGACAGCCGCGCCAGCGACATCAACAATCTTCTCGACGGTATCGGCAACGGCGTGCAGGTTCTGCAGGCTGCCAACACCGGCATCTCGTCGCTCCAGAAGCTGATCGACAGCGCGAAGTCGGTCGCTAACCAGGCTCTGCAGACGCAGGTCGGTTACACCAAGTCGTCCTTGACCAGCGCCGCGATCACCGGCGCAACCGGCGCCAACCTGCTTGGCACCGCTGGTTCGGCAACCTCCGGCACCGTCACCGCTGGCGCGTTCTCGACCGTCAACGTCTCGGGCACGGGTTCGGCTGCGACCGCCGCTACGACGGTCAACGGCTCGGGCTTCGCTACTCTCGACGTTTCGTCCGGCTCGGTCGGCTTCAACCTGAGCGTGGATGGCACTTCGCAGGCCATCCTGATCAACGCGGCTGCAGTCACTGCCTTCACTGGCGCTGGCGGTACGATCGCTGGTTCGGCAGCCGCTCTGACGGGCGCTGACGTTGCCAAGATCATCAACTACCAGTTCAACGGCAATACGACTGCGACCACCCCTGTTACGTTCAGCGCCGGCGAACTTCACGTCGCGTCGGGCACGACGGGTGCATCGTCGAACGTCACACTCAGTGGCTTCAGCGGCACGCCAAACGGCGGTTCGCTGGGTCTTGCTCCTGCGAACAACTCGGGTTCGGCTCTGGTTCCGGCTGCGTCGGATGCCTTCACTGTGACCATCGATGGCAACGCTCACAGCGTCACGCTGAGCGCGGCGACGGTGTCGACCTACAACACAACCGGCCCAGGCCTCGGCTCGCCGATCAACGCAGCCAGCCTCAGCGCAACGGATGTTGCCAACCTGATCAACTATCAGGTCGGCAGCTCGGTCGCGAGCGTTGTCGGTGGTGCTCTGAAGTTCACGTCTTCGACGACGGGTGCTTCGTCCAGCATTGCTCTGTCGGCAGTCACAGCCGCCGGCACGGCGTCCGGATCGACCGGTATCGTCTCGGCCAACAACACTGGCTCCGCCGGTGTGAACGCGCTGAACGGCAAAACACTGACCATCGCTTCAACGGGCGGCGGTACTGCAACCAGCATCACCTTCGGCACAGGTGGTGGCCAGGTTTCGACGCTCGATCAGCTCAACACTGCTCTGGCTGCGAACAACCTGCAGGCCACGATCGATACCACGGGTGTTCTGACCCTGACCACCACCAACGACTCGGCATCGGCTAACATCGGTGCGATCGGCGGTACGGCGGTTTCGGTTGGCGGTGCGCCGTTCGCAACCTCGACGGTTGTCAACGCGGTTGCCGATCCGAACTCGCAGGCTACTCGTGCGAACCTCGTGTCGCAGTACAACAACATCCTGTCGCAGATCAACACGACCTCGCAGGACTCGTCGTACAACGGCATCAACCTGCTCAATGGCGATCAGCTCAAGCTGACCTTCAACGAAACCGGCAAGTCGACCCTGAACATCACGGGCGTCAACTTCAGCGCGGCCGGCCTCGGCCTGTCCTCGCTGACCTCTGGCACGGACTTCATCGACAACGCATCGACCAACACGGTCCTGTCGTCGCTGAACACCGCCAGCAGCCAGCTTCGTTCGCAGGCTTCGGCTTTGGGTTCGAACTTGTCGATCGTGCAGATCCGTCAGGACTTCTCGAAGAACCTGATCAACGTTCTGCAGACCGGCTCGTCCAACCTGACGCTCGCCGACACCAACGAAGAAGCGGCGAACAGCCAGGCTCTCTCGACCCGTCAGTCGATCGCGGTTTCCGCGCTCGCTCTGGCCAACCAGTCGCAGCAGAGCGTTCTTCAGCTCCTCCGCTAATAGCGAAGAAGCAACTCAAGACAGGAAACGGCGGGGGAAACCCCGCCGTTTTTCTATTTGCGGGGGAGTAAGACACAGGCCGTCAACCAAGAAGTAATCATATTTTAAGCGACCCGCTTTAGTGTTTCCGGGCTGGATTGGGGTCCGGCGATAACAGATTTCGGGGAATTGAATGTCTAACGCCGCTCAGGCCTACGCAAAGACCGCCCAGACCACTGCCTCTCCGCGCGAGATCGAAGCGCAGGCCCTCTTGAAGGCCGCGAACAAGCTGCAGGATGTGGTTGCGAACTGGGGCAAGCCTGATACCGACGTCGACTCTGCGGTGCTGTTCAACCGCAAGCTATGGTCGATCCTGCTCAGCGCCGTATCGAGCGACGAGAACCCGCAGTCGATCGAGATTCGCCAGAACATCGCCAATATCGGCACCTTCGTCATGACCCAGACGATGGAAATGCAGATGAATCCGAAGCGCGAGCTGTTGAAGCCGCTGATCGACATCAACTGCAATCTCGCCGCCGGCCTGTCGGGCCGCGCATAGTCACAAAAAACGGGACCGCCCGTGGCCGACATCTACAGCATCATCTCTTCGAATTATGCCGCCGTCGGCAATATGACGAACTATTCGAAGACGCCGTATGTGCCGGTGGATGCGCCGAGCTATCAGGGCACCTGGACCGGCAACTACGCGAACAACGACAAGTTCACGATCCAAATCTCCAACGTCATCGGATTTCGTGCCAAGGTCCGCTACCAGAGCGGATCCACCGTCAAGTATCAGGATGTCTTGATCAAAGATAATTCGTTCAAGTTCGGCGATTCCAAATTCACGCTGACCAGAGCAGGCGTCGCGCAGATTAAGACCGTCATGACCAACGCTGCAACCGGCGCGCAGTCGCTCGAGACAGCATACGCCAATCAAAGCTAGGGCTCGGCGCTTTAGGCCTTCATATCCGTTTTCTTGTGAACCTTGTCCTGACGCGCGATGTCCTGCGCGCGCAAATAGGCGCGGGCACGCAATCGTGCCTCATCCGGAAACTGTCGCACGACAAGCGCGGTACGATTGTCCACGACGCGATAGACGATTTCCGCAGCGGCGCGATCGATGACGACCTGACGGGACAGGCGATCGTTGGCGGCTTGCGGATTGTTCTGAACGACCACAGAATCATCGGCCGCCGTCACGGTCTTGTGCGCGGGCAAATCCGTTTGCACAGCCGACTTCGCACCCAGCGGTGTCGGTTCGACCAATGGCGGCGTAACCGATCCCCCGACCGGCTTGATGCTGAAGTCCGTACCCATGGCAGCCTCCGGGCTTCCCTTGAGTCAAACCCCAACCCTCCCGGCAGCCATAGTGGCAGCGGCCGCATCAACGCGGTCCTTAAACGCAAGCGATGAATTGATTCAAATGTGAAACGTCCGGCAAGCCGGACGAATTCAGCCGCTAGAGCGAACGGCTGACCGAAAGCGGCGTTACTTGTCGCGGGCCGGGGGCAGTGCGCTGTCCGCCTGACGTGTAGCCATTCGGCAAGTTGCGCCTTTGCAACTCGCCGTTTACGCCGCGCACGATACCTTCGGAGACCGCATGCGCGGTTGCCAGCACGGTCAGGTTGACCTGAAGCATGGCGCGAAACACGTCGTGATGTTTATGAAGAGCCGCAAGCAGGTCGGGTGCCGACTTTGTCAGATAGTCACGGCTGCCTTTGAGCTTTGAGATGGCGCTGACATATTGCCGCGACATCTCGCTCTTTTCTCCTTCGAGCGCCATCGCGCCTCGCACGTCGCCGGCCCTGACCAGTTCGGTCTCACGCTCGACGATGCCGAGCAACGATGTCATGACACGCATCAGCCCTTCCGCCATGACGCGCGCGTCGGCGGGAGTGGACGGCGTTTGGCTCTGCGAATTCTGTGTCATGCGTGGCCTCTTCGGTTTAACCCGCGCGGTTGGCTTGCTGAAGAATCAGCGTGCGGTAGACGTCTTTGGAGATTCCGACGCCGCCGGCCGCGGCGAAATTCTTTGCGTACTGGTCTGTCAGCATCGACCGCCACACGCCGGTGCCGGTCGTGTTTCCGAACGGACCGTCGGCTTTGATGCCGCTGGTCATCTGCGAGAACATCGTGTTGAGGAACATCGCCTCAAAATCCTGTGCCTGCGTCTTGGCCTTCTGCTGCGCTTGCGGCGAGACTTTCTGAAGCGCTTGGGACAGCGCGAGATCGGGTCGATTCTTAAGGGTGGGGGCCTTCAAGGTTGGTTGGAAAACCGAGGTGCTCATCACATCACCTCGATGTCGGCCTGGATCGCGCCGGCGGCCTTGATCGCCTGCAGGATTCCGATCAGGTCGCGTGGGCCGATGCCGAGACCGTTGAGGCCGTCGACCAGTTGCTGAAGCGAAACGCCATCTTTGACGACCGCCAGTTTCTTTCCTTCCTCCTGAACGCCGACGCGCGTGTTGGGTGTGACCACGGTTCGCCCGCGCGAGAATGGTGCAGGCTGGCTGACTTGCGGACTTTCGGAAATCGTGACGGTGAGGTTGTCCTGCGCGACGGCTGTCGTCGAGACGCGCACATCGCGGCCCATGACGATGATTCCCGAACGTTCGTCGATGATGATTTTCGCGATCTGATCCGGCTCGACCTGCAACTGCTCGATTTCGGTGAGGAGGGCGACGACGTTGCCTTTGAACTCGCCGGGAATGGTAAGCTGCACGGTAGAAGGATCGACGGGCTCGGCCGACTTGGCACCGAGAAAATCGTTGACGGCTGCGGCGATGCGTTTGGCGGTCGTGAAATCGCCGTTGCGCAGCGCGAGGCGAACGTTCGGAAGCCGGTTCAGCGCGAATTCGATTTCACGTTCGACCAAAGCGCCATTGGCGATACGACCATTGGTCGGCACGCCTTTGGTTACGCTTGCAGCTTGGCCTTCGGCAGAAAAACCGTTGATCGTGAGCGAGCCTTGACCCACAGCATAGACGTTACCGTCCGCGCCGAGCAGGGGCGTCACGAGAAGAGTGCCGCCTTGCAGGCTTTTGGCATCGCCGAGGGCCGACACCGTAATGTCCATGCGGGTGCCCTGCGTCGCGAATGGCGGGAGGTTGCCCGTCACCATGACGGCGGCGACGTTGCCGGTGCGGATCGTTGCGCCGCGAATGTTAACGCCCATGCGTTCAAGCATCGCTTGCAGCGACTGCTTGGTGAATGGGATGTTGTTGAGCGTGTCGCCCGTGCCGTTGAGGCCGACGACGAGTCCGTAGCCGATCAGCTGATTCTGGCGCACACCTTCGATGTTCGCGAGATCCTTGATCCGCGACGTGGCATGGGCCGGCTCGATCGAAGCGAACGGCGCGGCTGTCAGCATGACGACGGCCATGCAGGCCGACTGAAAAATCCGAAACATCCTCTGCTCCCCGCTGAGGTCGTTGTGGCCCGCGCCCCGTGCTCCCCACGAGGTTAGTCCGCCATTAACTATGCGAGAGCCGTGCCACAGCGACGCTTGTGGACAAGCAATTGTATTATCGACGTAATTTTCTCTTGGTCGAATTTCGCTGGCAATGAATCCGTCGGCGAAGTTGCCGCCTCGGCACAAATTGCCGGGTTGTTTACGCATCGTTAACCATAAACCGCCACCATAACGGTGAGGGTTCGCGCGTTGGCGCGATGCCGATCGAGGAACGAGACGCAACAGATGCGGATATACGGAGCAAACGGGGCAGCTCTGGCGTCGCCGGCGTCAAATGCGCGGCGCACCAGCTCGACCAGCTTTTCCCTCAGCGACTACGAAACGACGACCGAAACGCGATCCGCGACCGCACCGCGTGCAGCCGGCGGCATCGACGCACTGCTGGCGCTGCAAGGCGTCGAAGACTCCGTTGAGCGGCGCAAACGTTCGATCGCTCGCGGGCGCGGTGCGCTTGACGTTCTCGACGACCTGAAGATCGGGCTTTTGTCCGGCTCGTTCGATTCCAAGACGGTGGCTCGACTGCGTTCGGCGGCGGCCGATCTCAAAACGGCGTCCGGCGATCCGGGTCTCGACCAGGTTCTGTCGGAGATCGAATTGCGCGTCGAGGTCGAACTAGCCAAGGCAGGGCAATAGCCCGCGCGGCCTGCGCCTGAATCAGGCCTGTTGCGAGGGCTTTTGACGACCTTTGGTTCCGGAAAGCACGTTTCCAAAGGCTCGCGGGCAGGGGATATCTGCCCTCTCGGCGATATTGTTTGTCTCAGGGCAGCGCTATATAAGCTGCCGCGCGGGAGGGCCAGACCAGCCCGCCTTGCAAGTTGAGATGGACTGCCTTGGAAAAACTTAAGAACTACCGGCCGACCGACAAAGAGCCCTTCATGAACGAGCGGCAGAAGGAATATTTCCGCCGCAAGCTGCTCGATTGGAAGGAAGAGATTCTGCGAGAGTCGAAAACGACTCTGCAGCAGCTTCAGGAAGAAAACGTCAATCATCCGGATCTTGCCGACCGCGCCTCGTCGGAAACAGACCGCGCAATCGAACTCCGAGCGCGCGACCGTCAGCGCAAGCTGATTTCCAAGATCGACGCCGCCATCCAGCGCATCGACGACAACACTTACGGGTACTGTGAAGAGACGGGCGAACCGATTTCGCTGAAGCGCCTTGAAGCGCGCCCCATTGCGACGTTGTCGGTCGAAGCGCAAGAACGCCACGAAAAGCGCGAGAAGGTTTACCGCGACGAATAGTTGCGGCTCGACCTCGGCACCCAATCGGCCATCCAAATTCAAATAGCCGCGGCCTCCGTCAGGGGAGCTGACGAAGGCCGCGTTGTTACACCTTGCTGCGCCTAGGTTCGCCGCATGGTGTGGGAGCTTGGAAAGAGCGAACTAGAAGGGCAGCAGAATATCGGCGGCCTGCTGGCCGAAGCGCTCCTGCTGGACATCCGTGATCTGGCCGCGTCCGCCGTAAGCAATGCGGGCCTGCGCGATCTTGCTGGAGTCGATGGTGTTGTCGCTCTGAATATCTTCCGGCCGCACGATACCGGCGACGATCAACTCGCGGATTTCGAAATTCACCCGAATTTCCTGTTTGCCTTCGACCACGAGATTGCCGTTCGGCAGAAGCTGCGTGACCACGGCCGCCACGTTCGTCTGCAACGCTTCCTGCCGGTTGACCGAACCCTTGCCGTCGCTCGACGCGGTTGAATCAGTCGAAAGCAGGCGGCCGGGGACCGGCGTTGCGGTGAACGGCACTTTGGTGATGCCGAAGAAGTTGGTGATGCCGGAATCGGATGCGTTGGCGCGGCTGCGCTGCGTCTCGTTGGCAATGTTGGCCTTGTCGGTGAAATTCACCGTGACGGTGAGAATGTCGCCGATCTGATGCGCGCGCTGATCCTTGAAGAAGGCGCGCGAACCGTTTCGCCACAGCGAGTTCGGATTATAGGACGCCGCCTGCGGTGCCGGCATCGGCATCGACACCGGCTTGTAGCCTGCCTGCGTGGTGGGGTTATCGATGGCCGATAGTTTCGGCTTTTCTCCGATTGCCGCGAGGCGATCGAGTGAGGAGCATCCGCCTCCGAGTCCGCCGATAGCGAAAAGACTTGTTGCGAGAAGAACCTTGTTGAACTTGCGCGACTGGAACATGACTTACTCGGCTTTCTTGCTGTCGGTGGATGCGTTTGCTGCCGATGTCTGGTCGGCGATTGATGTCGATGCGGAGGCTGTGACGATGCTGGGAACGGTCGTTGACACTGATACCTGACCCGGTCCAACCACGACGCCCTGCACGGTGCGCTTGGATTGCAGATTGAGCACGTTGACCGTGTCGCCTTCGCTGCCGCTTTCGAGTGCCTTGCCGCGGCCGGTGAGATAGAGGCCGGGGGTCTCGTAGATCAGCGTGACGACCTGATCGCGTGCAACCCGGTCTGGCTTGCTGAGGTCTGCGGCACGCAACGGCTGGCCGGCGCGCATGGCTTTACGCATCTGCATGCCGATGGCGCGGTCGCGCAGAGCGGCATCGTTGCCGGCTTCTGCTTTGGGGCGGCGCTCCATGCTGACATCGGAGACTTTCAGGATTTCGTTGCGCTCGACGCTGCGCGTCAGGATTGCAGCTTCCACGGTTTCAATGGCGATGCCCGTAAAACGCAGCTTGGTCGGAGTTCCGCTGGCATCGTTCGCAATATCGAAGGTGACATCGAAGCGGCCATTGCGCTGGTCGAAACGAACGGCCGAGGCTCGCATGTCGCCACTGTTCGACGCGTCTAGCTGCAGATCGCCGAGGTCGCGGTCGAAGGTGATTGACAAATTGGCGGCGTCACCCAGACCGTTACGGCGCTCCAGCGCGCGCGCGACCTGCATCGTTATATCCTTCACTGCCAGCGTGCGAGCCGACCGCGTGATCGAGACTTCGCGAATTTTGCCGGCGTCGACGCCGATGACCTGGTGGTTGCGTAGCGTTTCGAGCAATTGCGCGGCCGGCAGTGTGCCGGTCGTTCCAAGATCGGGAGAACGATAGACGGCAATCTGCGCGGCGGCTCCTGCATTCTCGACGAGGTCGCCAATGCGGACAACGTCGCTGTTGACGGTGATGCTTGCACGCAGGACGGGGCTTGCCGGAGCGTCCTGTTCGGACTGTGCAATGGCGGTATCGATTCCAGCAGCGAGCACGGCGGCTGCGAAGACAAGCGTGCGGATTGTCATCTTCATCTCCCTTAGCGGAACATGCCGGTGGTGGACTGCATCATCTGATCGGCTGCGCTGACGACCTTGGCGTTCATTTCGTAGGCGCGCTGCGCGGCGATCAGATCGGAGATTTCAGACACGACTTCCACGTTGGCCTGTTCGAGGTTGCCCTGCTGCATGTCGCCGAAGCCATCGGTGTTGGCGATGCCGTCCTGCGGCGCGCCAGATGCCGGTGTGTCGGTGAACAGATTGTCGCCGATGGAGAGGAGGCCGCCCTTGTTGATGAATCGCGTCAGGCCGATCTGTCCGACGACGGTCGGCGTCGTGCTGCCGGGAGTTGTAACCGACACCTGGCCCTGTGCATTGATCGTGAGGCCCGAGGAGTTCTGCGGGATCGTGATCGTCGGTTGAACGGGATTGCCCTGCGACGTGACGATGCGGCCCTGCGCATCCATCTGGAACGAGCCGTCGCGCGTGTAGGCGTAAGTACCGTCCGGCACCTGAATCTTGAAGAAGCCTTCGCCGCGAATACCGATGTCGAGATCGCCGCCGGTCGGCGACATCGTGCCCTGTGTCATCAAGCGCGGCGTGCCGACGGTTTTGACGCCACCGCCGATATCGACACCGACCGGCAGGATCGTTCCCTGGTCGGACGCCTGCGCGCCGACGCGTCGGACGTGCTGATAGAGCAAATCCTGAAACTGCGCGCGCTGCTTTTTGTAGCCCGTAGTGCGCAGGTTGGCGATGTTGTTGGAGATGACCTGCACGTTCAATTCCTGTGCGGCCATTCCGGTTGCTGCGGTGTACATTGCTTGCATCGGATAATTCCTTTTTTAAGCCGGAACGTCAGCGAGGCTTTGGATTGCGGTCTTGCGAAGATCGCTTTGCTGCTGCATCAGCGCGGAAACGTTCTGATAGGTGCGCATCACTTCGATCATGCGGCTCATTTCCGTGACCGCATTGACGTTGGATTTTTCGACGTAGCCCTGATTGACGCTCGACTTGGGGTCGGGAATTGGGTTCACGCCTGCTGGTGCGGAGAAGAAGTTGCGGCCTTCCTTCTGAAGCCTCTGAGGCGCGTCGAAAGAAACCAGACGAAGTTTGCCGCGAATGGAGTCGGTCTGCGTCGTGGTGCCTTCGCGAACCGTTATCGTACCGTCCTTGGCGATGTTGATGTCGCGGTCGGTCGGCTGAAACACCAGCGGGCCGTTGGCGCCTTGCACGACATCGCCGCCCGTGGTGACGAGTTGTCCCTGCGCATTGATCTGGAACGAGCCGTCGCGGGTATAGCGTTCGCCGCCGGAGGTCTGCACAGCGAAGAACGCTTTGCCGTCGATTGCGACGTCGAGCGGGTTCTTTGTCAGCTCATTGGGTCCGGACGACAGATCGTGATAGGTGCCGTGATCCTGAACGAAGCTGACGCGCCGATCGCGGACGCTGAAATTGTCTTCGTGCGCGCCGGACTTCAGATATTCCTCGAACAGCGACTTGTCGGCCTTGAAGCCGGTCGTGTTCACGTTGGCAACGTTGTTCGAAATGATGTCGATCTGTCGCTCGAGCGACATTTGCCGCGATAGTGCGACAAGGAGCGTATTCTCCATCGGTCATTCTCCCCTCGTTGAACTGCGCCAGCCTCTCCCAAGGCCAATGCTGTTCGTCCGAACCGCCAAAGCTCTCCCAAGCCACGGTCCGTCATGGTTAATGCGAGGAGTGTGCCAATGATTTTAATATAATAAATTCAAATACTTATCGAAAATCGAGTGCGGCCATGGGCGGCAATAAGCTCTTGGTGACCATGCTGTCCCGGCAAATTTTTCCCACCGCCGGGCCAAAAGAAAGATTCCGTTAACCATTCCAAACCTACGGTCCATGAAGCAGGGCGCATGTGCGCCGACGGCCTTTGTATCGCGTCATTCAAGCCAGTTCGGCGCTCCGAAGCCCAATCATGATGGCGGCGAGCAATGGCAGACGAAGATCAGACCGAAGACGGCGCTGCGGAAGCCGCTCCCCCGAAAAGCAAACGCAAACTCATCATGATCGGCGGCGCGGTCGCGCTCCTTCTCATGGCAGCCGGTGGCGGGTGGTTCTTCTTTTTCCGCGGTCATGCCGAACAACATGCGGAAGCGCCGCCGCCGAAGCCGCCTGTGTTCATGGATGTCCCGGAAGTGCTGGTTAATCTCGCCAGCGCTCCCGGCGAGCGCGTGCAGTATCTGAAGGTCAAGGTGGTGCTCGAAGTGAAGGATCAACCTCTGATCGCGCAGATCCAGCCGACGATGCCGCGCGTGATGGACTTGTTTCAAACCTACATGCGCGAATTGCGCCCCGGCGACCTCAACGGATCGATCGGACTGTTTCGCCTCAAGGAAGAACTGACCCGCCGGGTCAACGCTGCGATCTCGCCCGCTCAGGTGAACGCCGTGCTGTTCAAGGAAGTCGTCATTCAGTGATGGAACGGAAGCTCGACCAATGACTCCGGGGGATGACGTCGATCAGGACGCGCTAGCCGCCCAATGGGAAGGCGCGCTGGACACCGAAGATCCTGCGGAGGCTGCAGCAGAAGCCGAAGCGAATGAACTTACCGAGACCATGGCCGAGCAGTGGGCCGCCATGGTCGACGACGGCAGCCGTTCGCTCGGCACCGGCAAGGCCGGCGGCGAGCGCGTTCTGTCGCAGGAAGAAATCGACAATCTGCTCGGCTTCAGCGACGGCGAAGTCAGCATCGACGAGCATTCCGGCATCCGCGCCATCATCGATTCCGCGATGGTGTCTTATGAGCGTCTGCCGATGCTCGAAATCGTTTTCGACCGCCTCGTGCGGTTGATGACGACAAGCCTGCGCAACTTCACTTCCGACAATGTCGAAGTCTCGCTGGACCGCATCACCTCGGTGCGTTTCGGCGATTATCTCAATTCGATCCCGCTGCCTTGCGTTCTCTCTGTCTTCAAGGCTGAGGAGTGGGAAAACTTCGGCCTGTTCACTGTCGATTCGAACCTGATCTATTCGATCATCGACGTGCTGCTCGGCGGACGCCGCGGTCAGGCTTCGTTGCGCATCGAAGGCCGGCCTTACACCACCATCGAAACCAACCTCGTCAAGCGGCTCGTCGAAGTAGTGCTCGCGGATGCCGAGCAGGCGTTCCGGCCGCTTTCGCCCGTGACATTCAGCATCGACCGGCTTGAAACCAATCCGCGCTTTGCCGCGATCAGCCGTCCCGCGAACGCGGCGATCCTCGTGCGCCTGCGCATCGATATGGAAGATCGCGGCGGCAACATCGAACTGCTGCTGCCTTACGCCACCATCGAACCGATCCGCAACGTGCTGTTGCAGATGTTCATGGGTGAGAAGTTCGGCCGCGACCCGATCTGGGAGGGCCATCTGGCGACCGAAATCGCGCAGGCGGAAATCGCCGTCGATGCTGTGCTCTACGAATCGGAAATTCCGCTCAAGCAGCTGATGACTCTGAAAGTCGGCGACACGCTGCCGCTCGATATCCGTCCCGATGCGTTGGTCTCGGTGCGTTGCGGCGATGTCGTGCTGAGCGAGGGTCGGATGGGTAAAGTCGGCGACCGCGTCGCCATTCGCGTGATGAAACCGTTGCGAAAGCCGCAGACGTCTTTCGCGATGTTCGAAAAAGCCGACGAACAAACCAAATTGATGGAGGCACAATGAATCACTCCCTTGGACTAGCGATCGAGAGTCTGGTCGCGGTGCTCATGTTGCTGACGATCGGCTACTGCGCGCTGCTGAACAAGCGTTTGAAGCTGTTGCGAAACGACGAGCAGTCGATGCGCGGAACGATTGCCGAACTCGTCACGGCCACCGAAATTGCTGAACGTGCGATCGGCGGGCTTAAAGTGACGGTTCGCGAATGCGACGAGAATCTTGGTAATCAGCTTCTCAATGGCGCTGAGCTCGCGGCGAAGTTGAAAAAGCAGGTGGCCGCAGGCGAAGAAATCCTGCACCGGCTGTCGCAGATCGCGCTCGCTGCGCGTCCGCATGAAGCGCCACCCGTCACGCAAGCGCCTCCGCGCGCGGATGCGAAGGCGGTTCTCGCTGCGGCACAGGCATTCTCGGATCGCCGACGGGATCACGGCCGCGCCGCATGATGAGCATTATCCGCGATATCCGGATCATTCCGATACTGCTGATCGCGATCAGTTGCCTGGTCGTGCTCAAAGTATCGGGCCTTGTTCTGGAAGGCGGATACATTTTCAGCGAAGACACGACGCAGAAGCCGAAATCCTGGGCACAGGAAACATTCAACTATCCATCATCCAGCAGGTCATCGGACGCATCCGACATTACGGGCTCGGTGCAGGCCAAGCAGAAGGATGAAATGCCGGTGGTGAAGGCGCCCGAGGCGACGCAAACGCCGAATGCCAATGTCGTCTACCCGGACCAGAGCCGGCCGGTCACGGCTTCAGAGCGGGCCGTACTTGAGCGATTGCAATCGCGCCGCCAGGAGATCGAAACACGCGCGCGTGAGGTCGATATCCGCGAAAATCTCATCAAGGCCGCCGAAAAGCGGATGGAAGGCCGGATCGAGGAAATGAAGGCGACCGAGGCTCGCATTCAGACCGCGAGCCAGCAGAAGGACGACGCCGAGGCGCAACGGTTCAAGGGCATCGTGACCATGTACGAGAACATGAAACCGAAGGATGCCGCGAAAGTCTTCGACCGGCTGGAAATGACGGTGCTGTTCGAGATCGCTTCGCAGATCGCGCCGCGCAAGATGTCGGACATTCTGGGTCAGATGCAGCCGGAGGCGGCTGAGCGGCTGACCGTGGAATTGGCCCGCCGGGCCGGAGGCGATCCGTCGTCGTCGATGAACAATCTGCCCAAGATCGAAGGCAAGGCTCAACCCATTCGCAATTGAGCGGTTGTGATTAACAAGTCCTTAATCGGCCAATCCTAGATTGCCGCGAGAGGCCGGCGAAGGTCCGGACGGAAACACGAATGTCCTGCACGGCTGCCCGCTCCGGAAAGGTTGACCGCGCCTTCGGTGCAAGAGCGGCCGCAATCGCACTGTCGCTTTTCACGGCTCTCTTACTCATATGCAGCCCAGCGACCGCCCAAGCTATCAAGGGCGAGGCTACGCTCACTGCACCAGGAAAATTCGCGCGGCTTGTTTTGAAATTCGAGCAGGATGTGCCGACCGAAGCAGTCGTTGCGGGCGGTATTCTCGTCATTCGCTTTAAGTCGCCGGTCGATGTTTCCGTCGACAAACTGTCCGAAGCGTTGCCGGATTATGTCGGTTCGGTCCGGCGCGATCCGGACGGCATGGCCATCCGCATGGCTCTCGTTCGGAAGGTCAACGTCAATCTGATGACGGCTGGCGAACGGATCTTCCTCGATCTTCTGCCGGAGGGATGGGCTGGGTTGCCGCCGGGCCTGCCGCCGGAAGTCGTCAAAGAATTGTCGGACCGCGCGATTGCTGCAGAGCGCGCGTTGCGAGCGCAGAAAATCGCGGACGAAGCCCAAAAACGCCCGCCGGTTCGCGTTCGCGCATCGGTGCAACCGACATTCGTGCGCTATATCTTTGAGACACCCGACGGCGTTACGGTGTCGTCGTCACTCAACAGCGACAGCTTCATTCTCTCGTTCAACTCCGCTCTGACGTTCGATCTGGCGGATGCCAAGATCGCAATGCCGTCGAACATCAAGTCGATCGAACAGAAAATCGAAGGCGAGGCATCCAAAATCAATATCGCGCTGATCGGCGAGGTGGATGTCCACGCGTTCCGTGAAGATCGGAATTACGTCGTCGATATCGGATTTCAGCAGTCCGAGAAGCCGGCCGCGCAAATGAATATCCCGCAGATAGTAAAATCGCAGGCTGCGGCTTCGATGGAACCGCAAACCGCGCCAAGCCCCCCACCAACAGCGAAGGTGGCGGAGATCGTGCCGCCGACATCCGCGGACATTGCGCGCGAAGCCAAGGCGGACCCAGCTACGAAGCCTGCTACGGAAACGGAACAGAGGGTTCAGGAGCCGGCTCAGATGCCGCCTCCACCGGAGAAGAAAACCGAAATGCCGTCGGCTGTTACTGTATCGCCTTCGCCTGCCGTCAGCGCAGATGCGCCTTCGCCGAACGCGGCGGTTGCAGTCGAAACGAAGCGCACCAGCGATGATTTCCGGCTGACTTTTCCGTTCAGGACTCCGGTGCCCGCCGCAGCGTTCCGCCGCGCCGATTCCATCTGGGTAGTTTTCGATACGGCCGAGACTTTCGATACCGGCGCTATCATGCGTGACGGATCGTCCATCGTTTCCGATGTGACCCAGTTCAATCTGTCCAAAGGCAGGGCTATCCGCATACGTCTGGCGCGACCGCAACTCGCCGCATTCAGCGCGGGTGAACGCGGATGGGTGCTGACGATTGCCGACAAGGTTCTGTCGCCGTCGCAGCCGCTCGTTGTCACCAGAAACGTCGCAGACCCGGCGCGTGCGAATGTCAGCATCGCCGTTGCCAATCCCGGACAGATTCATCGCCTCGAAGATCCGGACGCGGGAATTTCGCTTCTGGTCGTAACGGCGCCCGGCCCAGCAAGCGGACTGATGAAGCGGCAGAGCTTCGTCGAGTTTTCGCTACTTGAAACGATCCACGGTATCGTCGTCCAGCCGAATGCTGACGATCTCTCGATAGAACTGTCGACCGATAAGGCCATGCTCGGCCGCCCCGGCGGCCTGACGCTTTCGGCTGCGATGATGGCGCCGGAACGCGCGACTTCGATTGCGAAGCCTGTGTTCGACATTAACGAATGGCGCGAGGACCAGAAGGCCGACTTTATCGAAAGGCGCGACAGGCTGATGACGGCCGCTGCGCAATCGAGCGGCGAGCAACGAATGCCAGCTCATCTCGATCTCGCGCGCTTTTACATGGCGCGTGGTTTCTATCCCGAGGCCAAAGGCATTCTCGATCTTGCGTTGTCCGAGGTGAAGCAGGGCAGCGAAGATCCGTCCGCATTGATCGTGCACGCTGTTGCAAGCACGCTGTTGGGGCATCCGGAACAGTCGCTAAAAGATCTTGCAAGCCCTGTGGTCGGCACAAACTTCGATTCTCAACTCTGGAAGGCGCTGGCTTTCGCCCGCATGGGGCGCTGGGCAGACGCGCGCGAGAAATTCAAGAATGTCGAATTCGCGCTGACATCGCAGCCGATTGATTTGCAGCGGATAGCAATTCTCGATGCGTTCCGGGCTTCGCTTGAGGTCAAGGATTATGCCGGCGCGACCAGCCGCAGCAACGATCTGGACGTTGTTGGCATTGCTCCGGAGCAAACTGCCGACGCGGCGGTGCTGCGCGGCCGCTTGGCGGAAGCACTCGGCCGCGAGAAGGATGCACTTCTGGAATATCAGACGGCTGCGGACTCAGCGGATCGCCCCGCTGCGGCGGAAGGAAAGATCTTGAGCGTATCTTTGCGGCAGAAACGCAACGAAATCGGAGACGATGACGCGCTGCGCGATCTGGAAACCGTATCGATTGTTTGGCGCGGCGACGACATCGAGATCAAGAACCTGCAGCTCTTGTCGCGAGCCTATGCAAGCAAGGGCAAGTATGCCGATGCTTTGGCCGCATCTCGCACCGCGACCAAGCTCCAGCCAAATTCCGAGATTTCGCGCAAACTGCAGGACGAGGCATCCGCTTTGTTCGAGCAAATTTTCAACGGCACGAAAGGCGACGATCTGCCCCCGGTGGAAGCGCTCGGGCTGTTCTACGACTATCGCGAACTGACACCCATCGGCCGCCGCGGCGACGAAATGATCCGCAGGCTCGCCGACCGGCTCGTCGCCGTCGATCTGCTCGACCAAGCCAGCGAGTTGCTGCAATATCAGGTCGATAAGCGTCTTGAAGGTGCCGCCCGTGCGCAGGTCGCAACGCGCCTTGCGATGATCTATTTGATGAATCGCAAGCCGGATCGCGCAATCGCGGCGCTTCGCTCGACGCGGATTGCCGATCTTGCTGGCGAAGTGCGGCAACAGCGCCTGCTGCTTGAAGCGCGCGCACAAAGCGATATCGGTCGCTACGATCTCGCGCTCGACATCGTGTCCAATGTCACCGGCCGCGAAGCGATACGGTTGCGCTCCGACATCTATTGGGCGGCACGGCGCTGGCGCGAGTCCGCCGAACAGATCGAATTGCTCTACGGCAATCGCTGGAAGGATTTCCAGCCACTGACGCCGCCGGAAAAGAGCGACATCGTTCGCGCTGTGATCGGATATTCGCTGGCGGAGGATGCCATTGGCCTCGCGCGCTTCCGCGAAAAATATGCGCCGAAAATGGACGGCGAAGAGGATCGCGCGCCGTTCGATCTAGCGAGCAAGCCCGCCTCGGCGAATAGCGCCGATTTCGTGCGGATCGCAAAGATTGCCGCCAGCATCGATACGCTGGACGGCTTCCTGCGCGAAATGAAAACCCGTTTCCCGGACGCTGTGGCTCGGGCGAAACTGCCGCCCGAGATCAAGGCCGATCCGAATCCGACAGGATCATTGCCTGAGATTGTCGGCCTGAAGACCGCGCCGAAGGCCGCGCGGCGCTGACGCCGCTATCCGCCGCCGTAGCTCTGTACGAGGCTGCCCGCGACAAGCGACCAGCCGTCCACCAGCACAAAGAAAATCAGCTTGAACGGCAGCGACACCACGACCGGCGGCAGCATCATCATGCCCATCGACATCAGTACGGATGCAACGACGAGATCGATGATCAGAAACGGCAGAAACAGCAGGAAGCCGATCTCGAACGCGCGCTTCAGTTCAGAGATCATGAAGGCCGGAACGAGAATCCGGAGCGACATCTGGTCAGGCGTGGCCGGCGGCGGTTCGCCGGACAGATCCATGAACAGCTTGAGGTCCTTGTCCCGGACATTCTTCTGCATGAAACCGCGTAGCGGAACGACGCCGCGCTGGAAGGCCTGTTCGACGCTGATCTGATTGGCGACGAGCGGCTTGATGCCGTCGTCGTAGGATTTCTGCAGTACGGGCCCCATCACGAAGCCTGTCAGAAATAGCGCGAGCGCGATGATGACGGAATTCGGCGGGGCGGTTGCCGTGCCGAGCGCGGTGCGGAGCAACGACAACACAACCACGATGCGCGTGAACGACGTCATCATGATCAGGATAGACGGTGCGATCGACAACACCGTCAGCAGCGCGATCAGCTGGATCGCGCGCTCGGTAACGCCGCCATTGCCCTGACCGAGATTGATACTGATGTCCTGCGCCGCAACCGGATCGGTTGCAGATACGGCGGCAAGGAGGACAAGAAGGAATAAAACTCTACGCGGTGTTTTGGCGCCGCTCACGCAGGAGGCTTCGGACGGCCGAGCAGGCTCGCCATCTCGTCTTCAAGATTATCGAAGCCCGGCTTTGCGGCGGGTGCCGCAGCACGGGCCGTCGGGCGGCCTTGCGCAGGTGCTCCGACGCGATCCGCAGGATTTACCGCAGGCGCGCGCGTTTCGCCGCCATCGAGACGAAGTTCGGAACCGGGACGGCGCAGCGCGGCTTCAAGCCGTTGCGCCATGTCCGCGAGATTTTGATCGGCGGATGACGGCAAAGGATCGGGCTGACGCGCGGGGCGCGATGCAGCGGGCTTTGCGGGAATGTCGGTTGCGCGCGGCATGCGCGGCATTGCGGGTTCAGCGCGTGGGGTCGCACGAGGCTCAACGCGTCCCATCGGCTCCGGCGTAAAACTTGGGGCTGCATCATAGTCGGCGATCGGCGGAGAAGGGCGGCGCAATTCGTCGGGATAGGGCGCGCGAGCGGCACGCGGCGGCTCCGGCATTGCGGGTTCTCGATGATCGAATGCGGCCGGCTCTTGCCACTCTGCGTCGGGAAGCGGTGCGACGCGTCCGGGCAATTCGGTGCCGGCGGGCGCGCGTTGCGGCGCCTGTTCGCGTTGAGGCGCACCGCGCACGATATTCGGCTCGACGACCACGTCGGTCGGCCCGCCGATCATGATGAGATGTTCGACATTGTCACGGCGGACCAGCACGAGACGGCGGCGGCCATCGACAGCGGCGGCATCGATCACGGCCAAACGCGGCATACGACCACGATTTGCGCCACTGACATTTCCAGAACTGAACTTACGAACCAGCCACGCGGCGGCGCCAATCAGAACCAGCACGATCAGCAGGGCAACGAACACCAAAATCTTGTTATCCATTCCCAGTCCCCGTGCGACTACGCCACTTTATATGTCAGATTCGGCGCAGGCAGGTCGCGAAACCACAAACCGAAGCGAAATCAACGGAAAATGCCTGCCGACAGTTAACTTCAGAGGCCACGCTGCCGCCTGAAGACTTTATTAACCCATCATCGCCGGAGCCCAAAACGCTTCTTTCGCCCCGGCTTCAATGACTTGCCTCTTATCAGGCCCAACATGGCGAAAATGGGCCGTTTGCGGGCATTAACTCACTATTAACCATACACGCGGCAAATTCTGCCTACCGGCGCGCAAGTTCCGGCAACGCAGGACCGCCGTCATGGCCATCACCGATCTTCCTATGCTGGCTGCGCTTCGTACCAAGATGCAGTGGCATCAGGAGCGGCAGCGGGTTCTGGCCGAGAATATCTCGAACTCCGACACACCGAACTTCAAGCCGCGCGATCTGGTCGAGCCAAAATTCGACAATGGCGGAATGGGTCCCGTCGCCGGCGGCATGGGCTCGCTCGGCATGGTGCGAACCAGCGCCAACCACATTCAGGCAGCGGGTGCGAGCGACAACTTCACCTCGAGCAATCGCGGCGCGTATCAGACGCGTCCTGCGGGCAATTCGGTCAGCCTCGAAGATCAGATGGTGAAGGTCTCGGCGAACCAGATGGATTACGCGGCCGTGACGTCGCTCTACAGCCGCAGTCTCGGTCTCCTGAAGACCGCGATCGGCAAGCGATGACGGGCAGAAATTGAAGGAGTGAAATCATGGCTGATGGAAGCGACTTCGGCAGATCGATGAACATCGCAACGTCCGGCTTGCGGGCGCAGGCGGGCCGCATGCGCGTGATCTCGGAGAACATCGCCAACGCGGATTCGACGGCGAAGACAGCCGGTGGCGATCCTTATCGCCGCAAGGTTCCGACGTTTTCGTCCGAGCTGGATCGCACGCTCGATGCGCAGGTGGTGACGCTGGGCAAGATCAAACCGGACAAATCCGATTTCCGCACCAAATATGAGCCGGGCAATCCGGCGGCGGATGCCAGCGGCAATGTCAAGTATCCGAACGTGAACTCGCTCGTCGAAATGACCGACATGCGCGATGCGCAGCGATCCTACGAAGCGAACCTCAACATCATTTCCGCCACGCGCCGGATGATCCAGCGCACCCTCGACATTCTCAAGGCCTGACTTGGAGCCTGAATCATGGCGTCACCATCTGTTGCTGCGAATGCTTATGCGAGCCTTGCGCGGATCATCGATTCCGGGGGCGGCGCTGCTGCCGGTGCCGGCAAAGCAAGCGAAGGCGGCGGCATGTCGTTCGCTTCCCTTCTCAAGGAATCGCTCAACAACGTCATGGAAGCCGGAAAGAAATCCGACGCCCAGACCATCGCGATGGCTTCGGGCAAGGCGAACGTCATGGACGTTGTGACAGCGGTTGCGGAAACCGATGTCGCCGTCTCGACGCTGGTGTCGGTGCGCGACAAGGTGATTTCCGCATACGAAGACATCATGAAGATGCCGATCTGACGGCTGAAAGTTTGCGGCAGGGGAATGCAATGACAGGTGCTGAAGTTCTCGACGTTTCTCGCGATGCGATCTGGACCATCGTGAAAGTTTCCTCGCCGCTTCTGATCGTCGGCCTCGTGGTCGGTGTCGCGATCTCGCTGTTGCAGGCGCTAACGCAGATTCAGGAACAGACGCTGGTGTTCGTTCCTAAAATCCTCGCGATTTTCGTGGCGCTGATCCTGGCGCTGCCGTTCATGGCGGACGCCATGAACAGCCAGATGCTGCGGTTGTCGTCGCGAATCGTCGGTGGCTAGCGCATGATCGGCCAATCGCTGATCGGGGTTCGGACGGACACACCATGCGCATCGACATCTCGCTTTTGCCCGCGCTTGCTGCGTCCTTCATGCTCGTCTTCGCCCGTATCGGTGCGATGGTGATGCTGCTCCCCGGATTCGGCGAAACCAATATTCCTGTCCGCGTCCGGCTCGGTATCGCGCTCGCTCTCACGCTCATCATTTTGCCTCTCCATCGCAGCGCCTATCAAATCAGCATGACGTCGATGGCGCCATTGCTGGTGCTGATGGTCCACGAGATCATCATCGGCGTCGTCCTCGGCGCGACGGCGCGCGTCACGCTCGCGGCCTTGGCCGTCGCAGGGTCGGTGATCGCGCAGCAGCTGGGTCTTGGCTTTGTGACCTCTGTCGATCCGACGCAGGGCCAGCAGGGCGTGCTGATCGGAAACTTCCTGACGATGCTCGGGCTCACGCTATTGTTCGCGACCGACACGCACTATCTTGTCATCGCAGCACTCAACGACAGCTACACGATCTTTTCTCCCGGCGAGTTGATGCCGAGCGGGGACATCGCTGCTCTGGCGACTAAAGCCTTCAGCGGCGCTTTCAAGATCGGCATTCAGCTCGCCGCGCCGTTCATCGTCTTCGGGCTTGTCTTCAATCTCGGTCTCGGCGTGCTCGCGCGTTTGATGCCGCAGATGCAGGTCTATTTCGTCGGCGTGCCTCTATCGATGCTGGCTGGCTTCCTGATCCTTGCGGCTATTCTCGGAACCATGATGGCGCTGTTCATGGATTACCAGGGCGGTGTCCTTCACGAACTTGCGCCACGGAGTTAGCAGCCGATGGCAGACGAGGACAAGGACTCCAAAACAGAAGACCCGACACAGAAGCGTCTCGACGACGCAATCGACAAGGGCGACGTTGCCAAAAGCCAGGAGGTCAATACCTGGTTCGTAATTGCGGGTTCGACGCTGCTGTTGTCATCGTTCTCAGGCTCGATCGGGGCGGGCATCGAAAATCCGATGCGCAATCTCCTGATGAATGCGCATCAAATTCGGGTCGATGGTCCGGGCCTCCTTCAGCTTGTGACCAGCCTTGAAGGGATGCTCATCGCGGTCCTCGGCGTTCCGTTGTTGCTTCTGGTCATTGCCGGCGTCGCCAGCAATCTCGTGCAGCATCGATTGGTCTGGTCGACCGAACCGATCGTTCCGAAATTCAGCAAAATCTCGCCTATGGCGGGCGCGGGGCGTCTGTTCGGCAAGCAGGCGGGCGCGAATTTCCTCAAGGGCATATTCAAGGTCGTCGCGCTCGGAACGGTGATGGTTCTCGTGCTGTGGCCGGAGCGACATCGCGTCGATGCGATGGTGCGCTTCGATCCCGTGGCCATTCTCGGTGTCACCAAAACGATCTCGACGCAATTGATGGGCACGGTCGTCGCCATTCTCGCGGTCGTCGCGACGCTCGATTACCTGTTTCAATATCGCCAATGGTTCGAGCGGCAGAAAATGTCGCTGCAGGAAATCAAGGAAGAATACAAACAGTCCGAAGGCGATCCGCACATCAAGGGCCGGTTGAAGCAATTGCGTTATGCGCGCGCCAAGAAGCGAATGATGGCGGCGGTGCCAACGGCTTCGGTGATCATCACCAACCCGACCCACTACGCGGTCGCTCTGAAATACGAGCGCGGCATGCCCGCCCCGATCTGCGTTGCCAAGGGTGTCGACCTGATGGCGCTGAAGATCAGGGAGATCGCCGCCGACAACGACGTGCCGATCGTGGAGAACGTGCCGCTGGCCCGCGCGCTGCATGCGAGCGTGGAGATCGATGACGAGATTCCGGTCGAGCATTATCACGCGGTTGCCGAAGTCATCGGCTACGTCATGAAGCTCAAGCGGGGGATTACCGGGCGTGGCTGACGGGGTCTGGCGCGTACCGATTGGCGGTCGTAATGTCGCTTGCATCCCGAGGCCGGATTCAGGCACTCAAGGGAATATGACGGTACCCCGCCGTGGGCTGCGAAGCGTTCGATGACATCCGATCAAGACGACAATAAAGCCCCGTCCTTCGCTCCCGTGCATGAACCACCACGGCGCGGCGGCAGCATTTTTCTGGTGCTGCTGGTCGCGGGCGCGATTGTGGCTGCCGCAATCTGGATGATGACGCTCGGCCGTGCTCAGGCGCAGCCTTATATTCTTGGCTTCCTCGCGCTATTGGCCATGATCGGCCTGTTCACGCTGTTTGCGTTTGCGGCGGGCATTATTCGTTTCGCCGGCGGCGCGACCGAAGACCCGATAGCAAGGCCAATTGCCGATCACGCATTCGATGGATTGGCTGTCACAGATTCACGCGGTCATGTGGTCTATGCCAACGCCGCCTATCTCGCTGTTACGGGGGCTTCCGGTCCGAACGATGTGCGGCCGGTGGAGCGCGTGTTCATCGGCAATCCGGATGTATCGGAAGCGGTGTTTCGCCTTCTGAAAGCCGCGCGCGAAGGCAAGCGTCAACAGGAAGAAGTGCGGATCGCGGGCAGCGACAGTTCGCATGGCCGCTGGCTTCGCATGCGCGTCCGCCCGCTCGGCGGCGGCAAGCGCGAACAGAAATTCGCGGTGTGGTCGATTGCCGACATCACGCGCGATCGCGAACGGCAGGAGGACGTTTTTCAGGAACTGCAGCACGCCATCGAATACCTCGATCATGCGCCGTGCGGCTTTTTCTCCGTCAATCCGGCGGGCGAGCTTGTCTATGTCAACGCGACGCTGGCGAACTGGCTAGACTACGATTTGGCCGAAATCGGTTCGGGCGGTCTCAAAGTCTCCGACATCGTGTCTGGCGATGGTGCAGCACTGCTGACGTCCATCGTTCCCGAGCCGGGCGAGGTGAAAACTGAAGTCTTCGATGTCGATCTGCGCATGCGCGGCGGCAAGACGGTGCCGGTGCGGCTCTATCACAAGCTCGCCTTCGGTGCCGATGGCGTGCCGGGCGCGTCGCGCACGCTCGCCATCAATCGCGCGCAGGAAGACAATTCCGATCCGCAGCGCGCGGCCGAAGTGCGTTTCATGCGCTTCTTCGATCACACGCCGATGGCGATTGCGACAGTCGATAAAGCGGGCGATATCGTCCGTGCCAATGCACGTTTCGCCAAGCTCGCGCAGAGCCTGTCACCGGCGAACGCTGCGAGCAAATCGATTTTTTCGATTCTCAACGAGCGCGACCGTTCGCAACTGACAACGGCCATCGCGCGCGCCGCCGAAGGGCAGGGCGACATTGCGCCGGTCGAAGCGATGCTCGACGGCGAGCGCGAGCGCTGGGGCCAATTCTTCGTCACGTCGGTCGAGCAGGACTCCCGCGACACCGAAGCCGCCATCGTCTATCTTCTCGAGACGACCGAGAAGCGCACGCTCGAAAATCATCTGGCGCAGTCGCAGAAAATGCAGGCTGTCGGCCAGCTTGCCGGCGGCATCGCCCACGATTTCAACAACGTGCTCTCCGCCATCATGATGGCGAACGATTTTCTGCTCAACGCGCACAAGCCGACCGACCCGTCGTTTCAGGACATCATCCAGATCAAGCAGAACGCGACGCGCGCGGCGGCGCTGGTGCGGCAACTGCTCGCGTTCTCGCGCAAGCAGACCCTGCGCCCGCAGGTGCTCGATGTCGGCGACGTGTTGTCCGACCTCAACGTGCTGCTCAAGCGCCTGCTTGGCGAGAAGGTGAAACCCGAAGTCATTCACGGCCGCGACCTGTGGTCTGTGAAAGCTGACCTTTCGCAATTCGAGCAGGTGATCGTCAATCTTGCGGTGAACGCGCGCGATGCGATGCCGGATGGCGGCAAACTCACCATCAAGACCGCGAATGTCCCTGCGAAAGACGCCGAGCGGCCGCAATATAAGGGTATGCCCGCGGCCGACTATGTGCTGATCGAAGTCAGTGATACGGGCACGGGCATCCCGCCCGAAATCGTCGACAAGATTTTCGAGCCGTTTTTTTCGACCAAGGAAGTCGGCAAGGGAACCGGACTCGGCCTTTCGACCGTCTATGGAATCGTCAAGCAGACCGGCGGCTTCGTCTACGTCGATTCCGTTGCGAACTTAGGCACGACATTTCGTATTTTCCTGCCGCGCTATTCGCCTGAAGCGGATACGTCCGAGCCGGCGATTGGCGGCAACGGCGCGGCATCTTCCGAAAAGCCGCGCGTGCAGGACCTTACCGGGCAAGGAACCATTCTGCTCGTCGAGGACGAGGACGGGTTGCGTTCGCTCAATGCACGCGGGTTGCGCTCGCGCGGCTACACCGTGATCGAAGCCGCCAACGGCGTCGAGGCAATGGAAGCGCTTGAACGCGAAGAGGGCGAGATCGATCTTGTGGTTTCCGATGTTGTCATGCCCGAGATGGACGGTCCGACGCTGCTTGTCGAAATGCGAAAGAAAAATCCCGATCTGCGCATCGTGTTCGTGTCCGGATATGCGGAGGACGCTTTTGAGAAAAGCCTTCCCGAGAACGAACAGTTCGACTTTCTCGCCAAGCCGTTTACGCTCAGCCAACTCGTCGCCAAGGTCAAAGAGACCGTCAGCGCGCCCTGATCCGGCAAGGGTTCCCTCCGCGACTGAGCGCCGCACCGGATACTGGGTAAGACGGCTTTTCTTTCGTGCGCCATGCACCATGTTAAGGCGCGTCCCCCTGCCGGGGATGGAGGACAATTCATGAATTTCTTGCAGCGCATGCGCGCCGTTCTGAAATCGCTCGCCATCGTCACCGCGCTGGCGATGCCGGTCGCTATCGTCATTTCGTCGTCGGCCGACGCCCGCATCGGCGGTGGTGGCAGTTACGGTTCGCGCGGAACGCGCACTTGGTCCGCGCCACCTTCGACGACGACCGCTCCCAACGCCGCCCAGCCCATGCAGCGAAGCTGGACTCAGCCGGGCGTTAACTCGCCGGCGAATGCGGGCGGCGGATTCTTCAATCGCCCCGGCATGGGCATGCTTGGCGGACTGGCCGCTGGATTTCTCGGTGCTGGTCTGCTCGGCATGCTGTTTGGCGGCGGTTTGTTCGGCGGTCTCGGCGGATTGTCGTCGATCATCGGTCTCGTAATTCAGCTTGCGCTGATTTATTTCGTCGTGCGGCTCGCGATGTCGTGGTGGCAACGCCGCAACGCGCCGGCCTACGCCAACATGCAGGCAACGCCGCAGCCGAACAATGGGCCGCTACAGAACGCGCGCTCGGCGTTTGGTTTCGGTTCTTCAAGCGCGCCGCTTGAAATCCGGCCGGACGACTACGACACGTTCGAGCGGCTGCTCGGCGAAATCCAGTCCGCGTGGTCAAACGAAGATGTCGAGAAGCTGCGTATTCTGGCGACGCCGGAGATGGTCTCGTATTTCATCGAAGACCTCGCGCATAACAGCAAGCGCGGCCTGGTCAATCGCGTGAGTGGCGTGAAGCTCTTGCAGGGCGATCTCGCCGAAGCCTGGCGCGAGGGTCAGACCGACTATGCGACCCTCGGGCTGCGCTTTACGCTCGTCGACAAGACGGTCGACCGGATCAGCGGCAAGATCGTCGAAGGCAGCGAGACGCCGATTGAGGTCACCGAAGTGTGGACGTTTCTGCGGCGGACCGGGGGCAGCTGGGAGCTGTCGGCGATCCAGCAGGCTTGAGGTGAACTGATATTATGGAGGGGCGTCACGTGGCTATGATGCCCCTTTTTGTGTGTTGATCGTGATCGCTGAATAAGTCGCGGCTCGGTGTGTTGATGACATGCCAGCCGAATCTTTGACTTCGACCGGCCAAGAAAATTCCGGCAGAAATAAATGACCGTTCGTTCTGTTTCCATTTGTGCCTTTGGTTTTATCGCAACTGCGCTTTTTGCCTTTGCCGCATGGCTTTTCCGCCGGACACCGACCGCAAAATCATGGAACGCCTCGCATCCGTCGCGCGGACTGGACGGCGGCTGTTCGCAAAACGATCTGAAGAGCACTGGCGGCGGCGCATTGCTGTATTGCTTTGCTGCGAACTAGTCGGCTCTTGAATGGTTTAGGCTCGGCGCGGATCGTATCCGCGCCGATTGCTTTTCAGGACCATTACAAGGCGCTCGATCTTGTGTAGCCTGCGCGCGACATCATCCGGAGCATTGACATGAGGATCATTCCGTCCGGCAGCGTACCGACCAAACGCGCGCCCGCCGAGTATTTCACTGGTACGGTGTTCCAGGACCCGATCATCGAAACGCCAGCGCCTGCGCATCTCAATGCGACGCGTGTGACGTTTGAGCCGGGTGCGCGGACCGCATGGCACACCCATCCGCTCGGCCAGACGCTGTATGTCGTCGCAGGATGCGGGCGGGTACAGACACAGGGCGAGCCGGTGCGCGAAATCCGCGCTGGCGACGTGGTCTGGATTCCGCCGGGCGAAAAGCATTGGCATGGTGCTGCACCGGCGACGGTGATGGCGCATATCGCCATGCAGGAATCCAAGGACGGCAAGTTCGTCGACTGGATGGAACATGTCTCCGACGCCGACTACAACAAGCCGGTAGGACAGTAGCGCTCGCCTCTCACGCATTCGAGACTTTGCGAATCGTCATATTTGCCGCATTGATGACTCATTCTGGCAGTCTTTTGCCCGCGAGACAGGCAGGAGGAACCGATGCGCTTCATCATTCCGGCACTCTATGTGTGCGTGTTCGGCGTCGCGGTTTATTTCGCGATCGTCCAATCCCCGCTGCCTCAGGCCGTCGCCTCGGTTCCGCAGGACGGGGCTGCGGCGCTGAGCCAAGTCACAGGGCCGAAGGTCGGCAAACGCGAAACCTGCCGCCAGAGCGTTGCTGCCAAGCATCTCAAGCGCGGCGATGCGCGCGACCAGCTGCAGCTTTGCGTGGCAAAGGCGCGGCTCGATTGCCTGCAGCAGGCGATCGACGCGAAATATCGCGGGGCTGCGCGCCGCCTGTTCGTCAAGAGCTGCGTCGCGGCCTGACGTTCCGGGTTTCCATTCGTCATTCTCGCATCTAGTCTAATGCGGCGGGTGTATGGTGCCCGCATTCGCATCGGGGATGAACGCGTGCCGCATCCGGATTTTCAGCCGACACTCACGGGCGAGACTATCGTTATTCGCCCCATCGAACCGGCTGACTGGAAAGAATTGTTCGCCGCCGCTGCGGATCCCGACATCTGGAGATTGCATCCTGCCACGACGCGCTACACCGAGCCGGTGTTCCGCGAATTCTTCGACAACGCCGTCGCCTCGAAAATGGCGTTCGTGTTCGTCGAGCGCACGGGCGGGCGACTGATCGGCTCAAGCCGCTATTTCGGCTACGACCCGCAAAAGAGCGAAGTCGAGATCGGCTGGACTTTCATCGTGCGCGATCACTGGGGCGGCAAGACCAACCGCGAGATCAAGCGGCTGATGCTCGATCACGCCTTCACCTTCGTCGACAATGTGATCTTCTGGGTCGGCGAGACGAACTGGCGCTCGCAGCGCGCGGTTGAGAAGATCGGCGGCGTCAGGCGGGAAGGGACGTTACTGCGCGAGGCGACCGGCAACGCGCCGCATGTGGTGTTCGACCTGAGCAAGGCGCGGTATCTCGCGGGCGGTGCGCTTCGCGCGGCGTGAGATTTCGGATTCGGTTTAAAACCGCACATACAGTCGCCGGCATACGCGCCACACTACTCATCCCGCTCCCGCGTCACCGTGATCCGCGTGCCGGTTTTCGCAACATCGCAACGGATACTCAGTTTCCGATAGCGCGTGTCGAGTTCGTAGCCGCGGATAATGTTGGTGCGGCCGACGCAGCGCTGAATGCCGCGCAGCGTGTCGTCCTTTGTGATGGTGAAAACCAGCGCCGACGCCTGCGCGAGAAAATCGTAAAAGGCGTCGGACGGCTTTGCCTTGTCGGTCGCCGCGAACATTGAGTTCGTCTGGTTCTTGCCCGCGCAGCCGAGTGCAGCGCGTGTCACCGCCGGATGGGTCAGCGCGATTTCGCCGCCGCGCACAGCACCCACTTTCAGCCCGGTGATCTGATCGGCGAGCTGCTTGGCGAGATCGTCGCAACGGTCGGCGCGGGCGGGGGAGGTGAGCACCGCGATAAACCCCATCGCAACAAGCGTGAGGCCGATTGTTGTCGTCTTCGAATTCATCATTCGCACGGTCCCTACAAGATAAGACGGCGTCTCAGCGCAATGAATCATATGCGGGCTGGACCCGCGTATCCATCATATTTCGAAAAGATGGATTGCCGGGTCAAGCCCGGCAATGACAATAATGCCTTGTTCATAGCCGCGAACTCCGACTCCCGACCAAAGCACGGCTGGTAAGCCATACAAATGTATGGTATCTTCTCCATATAGACGGATATTGCCGGATGTCCGATTTCGAGTGGGATGCCGCGAAAGACAGGATTAACCGCACCAAACATGGCGTCGGATTTGAACTTGCGCAATCCGCGTTTTTGGACCCGCACCGCGTGATCGCGGAAGACCTCGATCATAGCGGCAGCGAGACGCGCTATTTCTGTTTCGGTCGTATTGAGGGCGCGGTCATGACGGTGCGCTTCACATGGCGAAACGGAAGAGTTCGGATTTTCGGCGCTGGATACTGGCGGAAAGGAAAGGCGATCTATGAAAAAGCCGCTCACAAGAAAGACCCCGGTTAAATACAGCAATGGCGAGATCGGTCGGATCAGAGTGGTCGAGGACTTCCTTCCGCCGCCTGACAGGCTGGTGCTGCGTGAAGATAATGTGAAAGTGACGTTGAGCCTGTCGCAGCGTTCAGTAACTTTCTTCAAGCGCGCCGCACGCCAGCGCCGCGTTCCCTATCAGCGCATGATCCGCGCGCTGGTCGATGCCTATGCGGAGAAGCAAGGCGGGAAGGGGTGAATGACGAAACCGATAGAAACTTGCGATGCGCTTATCGCTTATTGCCGTCATAACGATAGAGTATGCCCACAGCCGCAACTTTGGCAGCAACTTTGGGAAAAACTGCCGAATCGGAAGCAGATTGGCGTGGGATGGGAGCCGTCGCTGCCGCTGATCTTGGCCGCGTGGCATGACACACCAGCAATGTTAAAGATGTTACGACTGGCAGAGCATATTGAATGGGCCGATCGGCACAATAAACTGCAAGAAATAGCCTCCTTCTTGCGCGAGCTTCCGGAAGAATCCTGGCATCATATTGGTGACTAACATGAACGCCCCGACCGCCATCCCGACACCCAAAGCCGTCCCGCCCTACAAGCACACGCCGCTGTTTCCCTTAGGCGCGGACAAGACGCCGTACCGGAAAATCACCACCGACGGCGTGCGCGTCGAGAAGGTGATGGGCAAGGACATGCTGGTGGTGTCGCGCGAGGCGCTGCGGGCGCTCTCCGAGGCCGCGTTCGGCGACATCAATCATTATCTGCGCCCGGGACATCTCAAGCAGCTTCGCAAGATTCTCGACGACTCCGAGGCGAGCGACAACGACAAGTTCGTCGCGTTCGATTTTCTGAAGAACGCCAATATCGCTGCCGGCGGTATCCTGCCGATGTGTCAGGACACCGGCACCGCGATCATCATGGGCAAGAAGGGCTGCAACGTCATCACCGACGGCGAGGACGAGGCGGCGTTGTCTGAGGGCGCGCGTGACGCCTATCTGCGGCGCAATCTGCGTTATTCTCAGGTCGCCCCTCTCTCCATGTTCGAGGAGAAGAACACAGCCAACAACATGCCCGCGCAGTGCGAGATCTACGCGGAAGGCGACGATGCGTACAAATTCATGTTCATGGCCAAGGGTGGCGGTTCGGCAAACAAGTCATTTCTGTTTCAGGGCACACCGTCGTTGCTGACGCGCGACCGGCTGCTCGCGTTCCTGAAAGAGAAGGTGCTCACCCTCGGCACCGCCGCGTGTCCGCCGTATCATCTGGCCATCGTCATCGGCGGCACCTCCGCTGAACTCTGCATGAAGACGGTGAAGCTCGCATCCGCGCGCTATCTCGATGAATTGCCGACGCATGGTTCGCCGGACGGCAACGCGTTCCGCGATCTCGAGATGGAGCAGGAAATTCTCAAGATGACGCAGAGCCTCGGCGTCGGCGCGCAGTTCGGCGGCAAATATTTCTGTCACGACGTGCGCGTGATCCGCATGCCGCGCCACGGCGCGTCGCTGCCGATCGGGCTTGGCGTGTCATGCGCGGCGGATCGCCAGGTACTCGGCAAGATCACCAAGGACGGCGTTTACCTGGAAGAACTCGAACATCATCCCGCGCAATATCTGCCGGAGGTCGAGAGCAAGCTCGGCGGCGAGGTGGTGAAAATCGATCTCAACCAGCCGATGGATGAGATTCGCAAGACGCTGTCGCGCTATCCAATCAAGACGCGGCTGTCGCTGACCGGCACGCTGATCGTTGCGCGCGACGCGGCGCATGCGAAACTGCGCGAGCGCCTGGACAAGGGCGAGACGCTGCCGGATTATTTCAAGAACCATCCTATCTATTACGCGGGTCCGGCGAAGACGCCGGAGGGTTATGCGTCCGGCGCGTTCGGACCTACAACGGCAGGCCGCATGGATTCTTTCGTCGATCAGTTTCAGGCCGCCGGCGGCTCGATGGTGATGCTGGCGAAAGGAAATCGTGCCTCCGTGGTGCGCGATGCGTGCAAGAAATACGGCGGATTTTATCTCGGCTCGGTCGGGGGATCGGCGGCGAATCTCGCCGAGCATTGCATCAAGAAGGTCGAGGTCGTCGAGTATCCCGAGCTTGGCATGGAAGCGATCTGGAAAATCGAGGTCGAGGATTTTCCCGCCTTCATCATTATCGACGACAAGGGCAACGACTTTTTCAAGGAATTGAATTTGGGGTAATTTTTTATCTCCGGCGCCTTTCTTGGCGCGAAATGAGGCCGACGTCTCCGCATTCCCGTATCGAAATTCATGTTCGCATTTTTTAATGCTGGCATGATAGTTGCCTGTTGGATGTTTTGGCATTGGAGCTGTTGTGGACGCGCTCAATCATCAGTCTTCCCGCGATACCGAGTTGCTGCTGCAGGGAGGGTACGCCGTCCAGACCCCTTTGCAGCAATTTCTCGAAGCGTGTCACGAGGAATTCGCGGTCAATCAATCCGGGAATCTCGCAGACTATATTCCCGAACTGGCGCGGGTCGATCCGTCCGGCTTCGGAATAGCAATCGCCACGATTGATGGGCATGTTTACGAAGTCGGCGACAGCCGCGTCCCGTTCACGATTCAATCGGTCTCAAAGGCCTTCGTTTTTGCCCTTGCCCTTGAGCTTCTTGGCGAGGATCGCGTCGAGGCTGCCATCGGCGTCGAGCCGAGCGGCGAAGCGTTTAACTCGATCAGGCTGACATCCGACAACAAACCCTTCAATCCGATGGTGAATGCCGGCGCGATCGCCTGTTCCGGGCTGATCTACCGGGTCGAAGGAAAGAATGCATTCGAGCGTATCCGTCAGTCGCTTTGTGCATTCGCCGGACGCGATCTGGATGTCGATGAGTCGGTCTTCGAATCCGAACGTGCCACCGGCAATCGCAATCGCGCGATTGCGTGGCTCCTTCACAATTATGCGGTGGTCGAAAACCACGTCGATGACGTTCTCGACGCCTATTTTCGCCAGTGCGCCGTTCTGGTGACGGCGCGCGATCTTGCGGTGATGGCGGGCACGCTGGCAAATCGCGGCATCAACCCGATCACCGGGAAGCAGGTCATCAAGCCGCATGTCGTCGCGCGCGTTCTGTCCGTCATGACCAGTTCAGGCATGTACGACTATGCGGGCGAATGGATCTATCGTGTGGGCATCCCTGCCAAGAGCGGCGTCGGCGGCGGAATCGTTGCGGCGCTCCCCGCGCAAATCGGTCTTGGAACCTATTCGCCCCGTCTTGACAGTCATGGCAACAGCGTGCGCGGCCTTGAGGTGTGCAAGGCCATCTCGTCGCGTTTCGATCTTCATGTGCTCAATCGCAACGCCGATGTGCGAACATGCGTGATGTCGGACTACGACATTTCATCCGTGTCGTCGCGCCGCAGCCGCCAGCCCCACGAACAGCAAATTCTTGAGGATCGGCACGACGACGTTCGGGTGCTTGAACTGGTCGGGGCGCTGAATTTCGCGGCCATCGACTACATCACGCGCCGGCTCGCCGGCACCCAATCGAAGGCGTCTTTACTCGTACTCGATTTTCGCAGGGTGCCCGACCTGACAATGGCCGGCAGCCGCCTGCTGGCCAGCACGATTAAAACGCTTGGCGGACTTGGCATCACCGTCATTTTGTCGGGCGTGGAAGCGACGTCGAATTTAATCAGCACCGTTGTCTCGCTAACCGGAGACGACCGCAAGCCGCGGCACTTCCTGCTGCTGGACGACGCGATCGAATGGGCCGAAGACCAGATTATTTATCGCTTTGGCGGCTTTTCGGTCGTCAAGGAAACCTCGCATCTCAAGGAACAAGCTCTGCTTGCCGATTTGACGGAAGCGGAAATCGAGGCGATTACATCCCTCGCGACTGCGCGGCACTACAAGCCGGGGCAGCAGATCGTCAAAGCCGGTGAAATCGCCAATTCAGTCTTCTTTCTCCAAAGCGGCATGGTCAGCATCAAGCTGCCAAGCGGCGTCCGGCTGGCTTCGCTGGGGCCGGGAAAAGAGTTCGGTGAAATGGCGATGATCGAACGCACGCGCAGCGCGGACGTCTGGGCCGATACCGACGTGCAGTGCCTTGAACTCCCCATCGACGCTCTCACCGGACATGGGGCTTTATACCCGGCCGTCAGCCTTCGCATTCTCAAGAATCTTTCGGCCGTGATCGCGCGCCGGCTCATTCAGGCGAATGCAAAGATCGATGTGCTGAGCGCTTACTGACGCTGCGGACTAGCCTCAGGCGCGGCTTCCCTTGAACGGGAACGAGCCCATAGGGCCGATGCCCATGTCGCCTTCGATGACGTCGCCGTTGACCTTGCCGGTGAAGGCGAGCGTCAGCGGCATCGGGTTGGTGATCTTCACCTTCCACGCCACGTCGTTGCCGTTGACGGTGCCGTCGAAAATCTCGATCTCGTTGCCTTCGGCCGATTGCTTGCCGGTCAATGCACTGCCCGCGCTCTTGAGCGACAGTCCTGCGTCGCGATCGCCCATCGGCGTGCTCATCGTGATTTTCCAGTTTCCGTCGACCGCCATGATGTCCCCCTAGGTGTCGGTATCGTTGATGTGGACGGTGATAGGTGTTCGCAGCCAGTGAGGCAAGCGACAGACTGTCGCCCGGTAAACTATTCGCTGCCGCCGAATGCGTTTCCGCTTTGTACGGAGCATGACGGCGATCCGGTCGCCGCGGTCACAGTATACATGCGTCCGTCCGGCCCCTTGCGCCTGATCGCCGCGCCGCCGCTTTTTGCATCGACCACCTGCACCGTGCAGCTCGTAAAACCGGGGTCGAATGTCGCGATATACTGCCGTGCACCGCTTTCGAAGGCTTCGGTGCCCACGAGGCGATTGCCTTCGAGCCGCACGCTGCCTTTCGCGCCGGCGTCTTCCGGGCCGCGCTCGCCGCTGCGCGCTGCTTTGCCGCCGCGCAAGCTCATGCGCAGGAAGGTTCGCCCGGCTGAGCTGATATAGACCGTCCGGGTGTTGATGTTGGTGTACGAGCGCTGCTGGCCGTCATCCGACGTTGCGATGCCGGACGTACTCCACGACATCGTGACTGTTTTGTTGAACGCCTCGGAGGCCGCGGCATGTGCTGTACTGGCGATGAGTGCGATCGCGACGGAAAATACCGATGCTAAAACAACATTGCGCGACATGTCGAAATCCTCCCAGACAATCGGCGCCGGCGAAAAATGCTTTGGGCAATTTTTAAGTTGCGATCTTAAGCCGCGTTCATCGCGCCTGCAACGCCGCCGCGCGCAGCCGTCGCGTGATGACAATGCGGGTGATAAGGTATTGCGTTGCGAACGCTGCGATCTTCGCGCCCACCGCGATCACCGTGACGTAGAAGGCCCAGAGCTTGACGTCGCCCGTCAGCGCCGTCGCAATGACGCCCGCGCCGAGCATGAACATCAGAACGGCCCATGCGTACCCTGCGATCGTGACGACGTCAGCCGCATTCTCCTTCACGATGTCGGGCGAGTAGCGAAGCATCCAACCGCGACGGAGCATGATCGCGCCGATGGCGAAATGCGCGATAGACGGCTTCATCAGCACGAAGCGCGGATCGTTGGTGAGGAGGGTGGCCGAGCCGAGCACGATGACGAGCGCAAGGCTCGCCCACGTCATGACGTCGATTTTTCGCTTGGTGATGCGCGAATAGATGAACTGCGCGATGGCGCCTGCAATCGCAACGCCCGTCGCGATCAGGACGTCGCCGGTTGCAAGATAGACCGCCAGAAAAACGATGGTCGAAAAGAAATCCGCAAAGAGTTGTTTGAAAACGTTTGCCATTGCGCGGTTTTCACACGCAATGGCCGGTGGTGCAAGCCGGGTGGGGCGCCGGCATCAGAGCAACGGTGCCGCAGTGAGCTTCGCTTCGGTCGCATGCAGAGCCGCACGGCAGCTGCAAGGCGTCACGTGCGCGCGGGTCTGCTCGCTGACATGGGCCTGCGGCAGCGTCGCGGCGTAGGCGTCGTCGCCTTTCAGCGACAGGCCGGTCAGCGCGAACACGATGGCGAGGCTTGCGAGAAGAAGCACAGCGGAGCGGTGCTGGGCGCGGCGAATGAAGAATTGCACGATGGCGGTCGCGGTCGCGACCACGGCTGCGGTGAGTACATCGCCGGCGAGCAGGAAAGTCGCGAAGAAGACGGCGGTGGAGAGAAAGCTGAGAATCGAATTCAGGAATGTGCGGGCCATGATGCCCTCCTTTAAGTGTCGTCGAATTGTGCTGGGTTGAATATTGGTCGCTTTGGCAGGCCTTTCGGTTCAAACGCCCTTGGCTGCGGTCTGAGCTGCTTCGTAAGCAACCACGCGCTTGGGGTACCACTGGGTGAACAATGTCGCGGTGTTGCGGGCGACGAAGGCGATGCCGACGATGATCCAGATCGGAAGATCGGCGACATAGAGCGTCAGTGCGTCGGCTGCGAACATCAGCGCGAAAGCTGCGGTCCATACGCCCGTGAGAATGTAGTTCGTCTCCATGAAACGCGGGCGCATCTGCGTCTCTGCATCGACCATCTCGCGGGCGTATTGCAGCGTGAACGGGCGGCGGATCGCCAGCGAAACCAGTGCAATCGCAGCGAGCGCGCCGTCGACCGCAAGCCGCGTGGTCGTTGCGCTGACGGGGCTGGCCAGCGTGTGATAGGCGAGGATGATTGAGAAGGCCGCGAGCGCACCGAGCGTGATGACTTTGAGCGAGCGGCCGTTGAATTGCTCCCACGTAAGCACCGCCGCGGCCACAAGAGCCGATGCTGCAAGGCTTGCGGCGATGGTCGAGGTCATCATCAGCGCCGCGAAAGTCGCGAAAGGGGCAAGGATGAGAAAGAGGGTCATGGCGGTCGTCCCGGAGGCAGTTATCTTGACGTTGTAAAGATCAAATAGGCCATGCCTTGCGCCCCGTCAAGCAAAATCTTGACACCGTCAAAATAAGACGTATTTTCGCCCTTATGAGCATCCGGGCCCCCAAAGCGGCCAAACCGGCCAATTCAGGCAAAATCGCCGTCCAAAAGGCGAAAGCGACCGCGTCTGCGCTGAAAAAGAAGGCTTTGGCGAATGCCGCGGCCACCTCGGAGCGCGCCTACCATCACGGCGATTTGCATGAGGCGTTACTGCTCGCGGCCAAGCGCGTCGCCGAGCGGGAGGGGCTTGCGGGGCTGACGCTGCGGGCCGTCGCCCGCGAGGCCGGCGTGTCGCATGCCGCACCGGCCCATCATTTCGGCGACGTAACCGGGCTTCTGAGCGAACTCGCCGCCATCGGCTTCAAGCGTTTCCGCGAGGCGATGAGTGCCGCCGCCGAGCAGGCGAAGTCTGCAGGAATCTCTGAGGGCGAGGCGCGGGCGAAGGCCTATGTCGGATTCGCGCGGGACAACCCGTGCATGTTCCAGCTGATGTTTCGTGCCGAGAAGCTCGACTACGACAGGCCGATGCTGCATGAGGCATCGGTGCAGGCCTTCGAGAATCTGGCGCGCGCGGTCGGTGCTAAGCGCCACGAACAGGTCTCTCCCGATCGTCTGACGCTGGCGCAGGCCGCCGACATCGCGCGGCTGTGGTCGATGGTCCACGGCTTCGCGCTGCTCTATCTCGATGGCCGTCTCCACAACATCATGGCCGGCCTGCCGCCGGGCACGACGGAAGAGACCTTGCTCGCAGCGATGCTGAAGTCCGAAGCTCCAGGGAAGTCTTAATTATCCCTAATCCGGCCGCGCAAGCTCGACCGCGCGTCCGCTGTTGCCGATCACACGCAGACTGTCCGTTCCGCACACGAAATCGCGCGCGATCTCGTCGGCTGCCTTGCGGGCAATGTCATTGGCATTGGGATTGGCCTGCACATCGATATAGGCCACGTGGCAGGTTTTCCCCGGTGGCAGCCGCGTCACCACGAGCATGGGCTTTTCAATCGGCCTATTGTCCTTGCCGACATCGTCATTGTCGGCGAGGTGCCAGCGCTGGATCATGGCAAAGGGCCGCTTTGACTTGTCGGTGGTGCGCCACTCGATGGTATGCGTCGTCGAGCTGAACGGGCCGAACCAGGATCTAGCCGCCGGCTCGTTTTCCGCAATCTTGACGGTCCGCGCCGCCGACACGGTTTCCCGCAGATCGCCCTCGCTGATCACGACGGCAAGGCCGCCCGGACCCTTGCAGGCGCGCGTACCGCCGCCGTCATCGTTGCCCTTGTGGAGCACGCGGCAGTCTTTCGGCGCGGTGGATGTGTAGATGCTGACGATTTGGGCGGATTGCGCAGAGGCAGTGCGGGGCATAGCAAGCAAGAGGGCCGCAACGACGGTCGATGATCTGCAGGGCATTCCCGGAACCCTTCTGATGAAGCGATGTTGATGCCGATGTGCTTGGTCGCGTCCCGTATGACAGCCGTTCAACAGTCTGAATCGAAAGACATGACATTGTCATCGGAATCGCACTACAAATGAAGTATCGATCCCGCACTCGTGAAGTTCAGTGAGCCTTCGTCCCGTCATGCCCGCAATTTCTGCCCGTAAGCCCTACCGTATTGGCCGTTCCCCCACTGGGCTCGGCCTCTTCGCCACCAAAAAGATCAAGAAAGGCACGCGGATCATCCGGTATTTCGGGCCGATGCTCGATTCCAAGAACAAGAAGCACGACGCGATCGACAACAAATACCTGTTCGAGATCACCAACCGCTGGACCATCGACGGCTCGGTCCGCAAGAACATTGCCCGTTACATCAACCATGCCTGCAGGCCGAACGCCGAATCCGACGTCAAGTCCAAGAAGCGCCGCGTCTATATCCGCGCGATCAAGACCATCCATCCGGGTGACGAGATCAACTACGATTACGGCACGGATTACTTCAAGGAATTCCTGAAGCCTATCGGGTGCAAATGCGCAGCCTGTGAAAAGAAGCGCGCCAAAAAGCGTGCCGAGGAACGCGCCGAAAGAGTGAGGCTCAAACTCAAGGCCGACAAGAGGGCGCTGAAGAAAGCCGAGAAGGCCAAGCGCAAGCTCGAAAAGGCAAAAGCGAAAAAGCTGAAGTTCAGCGCGGCGCATCCCCATGCGCGCGGTACGGGCAAGCCGAGCAAGACCAAATCGGCACGCACGAAATCGCTTCTCTCCCGGATGCCGAAAAGCCCGGCTCTCGCGAACCGGGCTTCATCGACCTGACGGCGCTGTAGCAATCGCGTGGCTTGGCCGCGTCAGATTCCCTTGAACAGGTTGCCCGCCAGCAGGACGACGTAACCGATCAGCAGCGTGACGAACGTGTTGCCGCTGACGACCGGGATTTTCACGCCGGCGTAAACGACAAGTACGGCCAGAATCGCCAGAATGACGGAAATCAGGAAAACCGGCAGAGTCGGTGCGCTGAGATTCATGTGAATACCCCCTTTGCGCCGCACGAGCGCGGCTTGGGGAATCAAGCGCCGCTGTGGACCGGGTTGCAAGGCTTAAAGCCTGCGACAAACATTCAACCCTGTGGATGATTGGGCGCGGTTCTGCCCTGCGAAATCGCGGTGCAACGCAGCTTGTGGGTCTTTCGGCTCGCGCCTATCTGTGACGCAGCCTCTGAAAGGATTGCGCCATGACCAAGCCGCTTCAGATCGACATCGTGTCTGACGTCGTCTGCCCCTGGTGCTACATCGGCAAGAAGCGGATCGAGGATGCGCTGGCGCTGGCAAGCGACGTGCCGGTGGATGTCCACTGGCGGCCGTTCTTTCTCAATCCATGGGTGCCGCGCGAGGGCATCACGCGCGATGAATATCTCACCGCCAAGTTCGGCTCCCCCGAAGCCTATAAAGGCATCGCAGGCCGCGTGGCGCAGGCTGCTGCCGACGAAGGGCTCGAATACAACACCGACCGCGTGAGGCGTCAGCCCAACACCGTCGACTGCCATCGTCTTATTCACTGGGCCGACGCGAACGGCAAGGCGGCAGCGATGAAGCAGCGGCTGATGGAGCTTTATTTCCGCGACGGCGGCGATCTCACGGACGCCGAGGTTCTGGTGAAGGCCGCCGCCGACATCGGCATGGACGCGGAGAAAATTCGCAAACGTCTTGCGACCGACGAGGATGTCGAACTGATTTCGGCGCAGGCGAAGGATGCCTCCGAAAAGGGTATCTCCGGCGTGCCGACATTCGTGTTCGCCAACAAGTACGCTGTGTCCGGCGCGCAGCCGGCCGAGCAGCTTGCGAAAGCGATCCGTCAGGTGTCGCAGGAAATCAACGCGGCCGCTTAAGACAACCGCCAGGCGATATAGACCAGCACCAGCAGCGTTGCGACTTGCAGCAGCAGAAGCGCGTGGAGCAGGTTGCGGAAATCGTTGACCCAAGCCTGAGAGTTCTTGAGGAAGTCATCGAACTTCGGCGAGATGAGCGACAGCCAGTTAGGTAGGTCGCTCATCGTTTCCTCTACGCTGCGACCGGCGCCGCATTGGGCGCCGGCAATTTGTAAGGCAAGCACGACACTGTGATGAATATCAATGCAGCCGCGCCTGCCATCAGCCGGAATAGCGTGTCGAAACCGTAATTGCCGTAGACGAACGAGATCAGCGGCAGTGCCAGCGCGAAGGCCGTAAAGCTGACGACATAACGCACGCCGTAGATGCGCGCCCGCGCTTCTCCGCTCGCCATTTTTCCGATCATGAAATCGTTGATCGGAATTTGCCCGAATGCGCCGAGCATGAAACCGAGCGCGGCCGCCAGCGCGTAACCATCGCGCAGACCCGGCATCGCGGCGAAGAACACGACCTGAATGGCGGCGACGATCATGAACACCGTGCGCGGACCGAGTCTGTCCAGCAGTGCGCCGACGACGAGCTGTGCCATCGAGGCCATCGCGAACACAATGAAGGTGAATGCGCCGATGGCGGTGGCGATATCGCCCTTGGCCGCAGGCACGCCTGTTGATGAGAGCCATTGCGTGATTTGCGCAGCGATGCCTTGCAGGCGCTCGTCGAAAATCTTCGGCAGCGCGAACGTCGTGGACTGAAACACCAGGCTGGATACGGCGGTGGTGAGAAACACGATGGCCGAAATCCGCAGCAGCATTGCTCTCATGGCCGCGGACTGCGATGGGCTGCGAGCTGCCGCAACCGGCACCTTCCGATGCGCCGACGAGACTTCGCGCCAGTGATGCAGCGTATAGATGACGCCGAGCACGATCGAGATCGCTCCCGGAATGATGAAGGCCATGCGCCAGCCGCCGTGATCGATGAAATAGCCGGTGATAAGCGCGGCAGAAGCGACGCCGAGATTGCCCCAGATGCCGTTCATGGCCAGACGCATGCCGGTGTTCTTCCACTTCTGCGTGACGATCGCCAAGCCCACCGGATGATAGATTGCCGCGAATACGCCGACGACAAAAAGCCCGATGCCGACTTGCAGCGGTGTCTGCGCGAAGGCTGTCGCAATGGATGCCGCGCCGATGCCGACGAAGAATACCGCGATCATGCCCTCGCGGCTCCATTTGTCGGCCAGCCAGCCGGCGGGCAAGGAGAACAGCCCGAACGCGAAGAATCCAGGCGTCGCATATTTCAGAAGCTCACCGTAACCGAGCCCCCATTCGCGCGACAGCGCAAGCGCGGCCACCGTCGCGAAGATCAGCGTGAACAGATGATCGAGGAAGTGGCCGACATTGAGGAACAGGAAGTCGATACGGTCGCGATTCATGGTGGCCCCGGCGTGAGGATTCGCGATGCAGCGTAGCCGCTGCGCGCGCGGACTGTCATACGAAATCGGCAACCGTCCTATTCGGATCGGTTGCCGTTATCGTTTGCGGAATGAAGTGTGCGTTGCGGCGAAGCCGCCTCACGCCTTCTTCAGATAATAATTCGCGTTCTTGCCGAGCGCGATGCGGCGGATAATTCGGCGCATAGTCTCCGACGAGCGCAGCGGTTCAACCGCCGCCCGTGCGCTGCGCCACGCGGCGAGCTTCACCGCGTCGAGCGCCGGATTTTTGCCGGGCGCGGACTGCGCGACTCCGACCGAGCGCAGGAACGAATTGCAGAAGTGAAGATCGTTCAGGCGCTTCACCTCTTCGGTCTTCCAGGTGATCGCCAGCGAGATCGAGTGCGTGCCCGCGGTCTTCACCCAATGCGGCCACTGATAGGGAATGTAGCAGCCGTCGCCGCCCCTGAGCTTGAACACGGTGCCGCGTGGCATGAAGCTGTCGTGGTACGGCACGTTGCGGTGCTTGGTGGTCGAGTGCTCCACCTGCTCGTCATTGGCGATGCTGCCGTCGGTGTTGTCGAACACGGCGAATGTCTTGTCGCCGTAGATCTGCACGAAAAAATTGTCTTCCGCGTCCATATGAAACGGCGTGGTCGAGTTCGGCGAGGACACGAACAGAAATCCCTCGATCTGCGAGAAGCCTGCGTCCTCGACGCTGTTGAATCCGCGCGCGCGTGCAACGGACGTCAGCGCGTCTTCGAGCAGCGCGCGATATTCGGGATCTTTCTCGATGCGCTTGAGCACCATCCATGCGCCGGCGCTTTCGATGCGCTTGACGATTTCGACCGGATCGAGGTCGACAGCCTTCACCTTGTCCGGATCCTGGCTGATCTGCGCGTTGCCGGAATTGTATTCGATCAGGTCGCGCGGCATGTCGGCTGCGAGCTTTGCGATGCGCGTCAGCGACAGCAATGGATGGCCGGATAATTTGTGCTTGATGCCGAACGGCCTCAGCGGAAAGTCACGCATCAGCGCGTCGTTGTCGGCGGTGATGACCGGCGCGATATTGGTGTTCGCATTCATGATTTTTTCTCCCGGATGTGACGAATGAAATGAACGATGCGGCGGGCGGGCTCGCGCACGGCGCGGCGCGCGAACAGCGCGAAACGAATTGCCGGAATCAAGGGATCGCGGCGGTACAGCGGAATCAGCACGTCGCCGATGGCGAGACGGCCGCGCCAGATCGGGTCGATCATCGGGTGATCGGGCGCTGCGGTAGAATCCACGAGCTTGATTGCAGGATCGGCGCAAAGATGACGTGTCACCTCCAGCGTAAGCTGAACGCCGGGCGAGTGTTTTGCGAAACGCTCGTCGACGCCAAGTTTGAAGTAGAACGCGCGGTCGAGATGCCGCAGTACGATGGCTGATGCGACTGGCGTTTCGCCGGCATGGAGCGTGACGATCTCGCACTGGCCTTTTGCCGCGAGAGCCGGTACAGCACGGCGGATGAAGGCGGCATCGCCCGCGTCCTGCTTGAGCGCGGTGCCGCGTTCGGCCTTCCAGCCGCTGGCCTCCAGATCGAGAAAAACTTCGAGCGCGCGTTCGATTTCGCCTGGCGCGGAAGCGATGGTGAAAATCACCTCGCCATGCTCCGCAAGCCGATTGCGCTGACGGCGAAGCTCTTTCAGCTTCTTCGGTCCCAACGCCTCACGCAAGAGATCGTCCGCATCACGCGTTGCGTCGAGGCAGGCGCGGACATGCGATGACAGGATGCGCGGGCGCATACCGTCCTGTTCGAGGGCGCGGGTGAAAGCCGTCAAAACCGCGCCGTGAATGGGAATATCGCGCAAGATCAGCGCGTGCGCGCCGGCATCGCGCGCGTGCTGCATCATGATGGCGACGGCATCGTCTGCGAAGTCGCGATCAAGGAGCGGCGTCGCCAGCGTGCCGTAGGGATCGGCGTTGACGAGAGCGGGCAATGGAAGTTTGTATGCGCGCCATGCTGAGACGGCGGGCATCACGCCGATCAGGCGCGCGCTAGAAGCGAAATCATCGATCGTTGCCGAAAGAGCGAGAACTCCAGTGCGGTTGCGCGCGGTTGCGTTCACTGCCGTTTCCCAGTCCGGCAGATAATAACCGTTGGGCTCGATCGCGGTCGCGCTAAGGTTTCGCCAGCGCTCGAGCGAGCCAAGCGGCGGCAATGCCGCGCTCTTTGCAACCGGGCGCGCCAAGCCGATCTCGCGTCGCGAGCCGGTGGCGTGTGCGGCGTTTGCAATCTCGGCCACGTCCCAATCCCCGTTCCCGGCCTTTGCGACCGGCGTTTTTCTTCGTCCTATCAACGACGATAGCGACCGAATCTCAAAATCGAATTGGGGGTTACGGTTAAATCAGCGCGTTGAAATTGAGGCTTCGTTAACTACGTGCCGCCTGTCGGCGGAGGCGAATGCCATCCCGATACCGATCAATCTTTTCGTTGGGAATCTACGGTATCGTTGCACCGGAACTTGTTAGCTGGCTGCGAATTTTAACCAAATATTTTCCATGCGAGAGGGTCGCACCGATGGCGAGCCAGGCAGAGAACATTCGCGCGCGTATCAAGATGACCGACAACGAGATTGTCGGGCATTTCGAGAGACTCGGCTATCGCGTTGCCATTTCGCAAATCAGGTTCACGACTGAATCGGTTGACGATTTTCGATTGGCGCGCCCGAAATGGTTCAAGGCGGGCGGCATCAATGTCAGCGAGCCGGGGCTTCTCATCATCGAGGATGCGCAGCCGAAATCGTACCAGAAGCAGCGCGATATCGTCGTCGTCAGCCTCGGCTATGCACGCGCCGTGATGGGCGTCGAGCCGAAGAAGGGCGCGCCGCCGATGCCTGACGACGCATTGCCGCGTTACGCGGCAACGATGGAATAAAGCAGGTCGCGAAGATTTCTTAACCCTGTTCGTTAGGCCGCCTTCAACCAGTGGAACTTAAGTTTCCGTTATTGGCACGGGAGAAACTCGTGTGCCGACAATAGGAGATTGTTAAATGCGGCGCCTTCTTTCGAGCTTCATGTCGGATGAATCAGGGGCGACTGCTATCGAGTACGGTTTGATCGCGGCTGGTATCAGCCTTGCGATCATCGCTGCGGTCAACGGCCTCGGCACCACCCTCGGCAGCAAGTTCACGTCGATCAATACCTCCCTGAAATAACTCCGCTTGTGGCTGAGCGAGCTATTTGATCGGGCTCCGGCTTTGGCCGGGGCCCGTTTCATTTTCCGCTAGTCGAATTTCACGCCGACGCGGCGGCCCTTGCTCCAAACCATTTGGCAGCGGCGCAGAAGATTATCCGCCGCGATCGCAAGCTTGAACGACGGCGGGATTTTTTCGATCTCCGCGACGTCCAGTCCCGCTCCGCTATCCGACATGTTGCGCACGGTGCAATCGATGCCCGCGCCGCCGAAGGAAATGGTGCCTCCCTTCAACACGCGATGCCGCGGTGCATTCCGCTTTTCCGTCATATCCGTCATGGCCTATCCCGCCAAAAACAGGACGAGCCTAACGCTAGCGCGTTGGGAGAGGATGAATGGATACCCCCGGTTTGTGCGGTATTACGTTCAACATTGATTTAGCAGTCGAACGGGCTTTTGCCTTGAAATCGCCCATGCGGTATTCTCTGACCGGAACGAGACGGCAGACCGGCATGCCGCGAGCGAGGGAGAGTTCGATGCGTTTGATTCATGCGGTTGCATTGCTCTGTCTGACGGCGGGTCCGTCTCTGGCGCAGGGAATAGCACCGACCGGCGGCACGAATTTCACCCCCGGGTTCCGCCTGAATGAAGGCAAGAACTACACCGACGAGGAAAAGGAAAAAATGAAGGCGAACGAGGAGGCCGCAAAGGCCGCCCGTGCGAAACTGCCGGACCCCAAAGTGAGTTCGGATCCGTGGGCGGGCGCGCGCGCCGCCGAAACGCAGACCAAACCCGCCCCGAAGAAGCCAAAGCCGGTCACGCAGTAATCAGTGTTTCGGAAATTCGGCGAGTAACTGAATCCAGATATAGCCGAATGCCGCAAGGCCAATGAGGCCGAGCACGGCCGCAAGCTGCAAGAGCCGTCCGATCAGCACGAGGATGAGCGACGGCAGCGTTAGCATCAGGAATATACCGCCGAGCGGAATGACGGCGAGCCATTGAAAGCCGGTGCCGTCGCCCTGCGGCACATGCGCGATGTGGTAGAACGTATAGAGCCAGAACAGCAGACCCGCGCCCGCAAGGCTTGCGGCAAAAGTCCGGAGGCGAGGCGAGGGCGCAGTGTTGGCCATGCGGATTTGTGGCACCCGCATGACGCCAAGTTCAAGCGGCAATATCGAACGCGCAGCGAAAAGGGCCGCCTTACGGACAGCCTTTTCTCGATGCGATGTCAGTGCAACTCAGTAGCAGGGACGGCACCAGCAGCCGCGATAACGGGTGCATGTCCAGGTGAAGCCCGGTGGACAGTGCGGGCCGAAGCCGCGGCAGGCCGCTTCCTTGACGATCGGCGAATAGTTCTTCGGCACGTTGGAATGATTCAGTCCCGCCGCATTCGCACTCGCGGACGCAAATAAAAGAATCGCCGCAGCGCCTATCGTAACCGATAGCTTTGTCATGGCCTCTCCTTTTCATGAAAATCCCGCCCGGCAAATTTACGCACTTGCCTTAATCGCCGTCCACGGAAATTCGGGTACCGCTGCACTGCGCCCGTTCACATTTTGAAGACCGAAAACCGCGCCGAAAATTTCTCATGGAACGCTTCGCGCAAGGCGGCCATTTGCCGCGTAGCACTGCTGCCGGCGCCTTTCCATATGCCGACCATGACTTACGTTCTCACTCACACTTTCGCAGCGCTCCTCGCGCTTCTATGGATCGCTTGCAATGTCGTCCTGTGGTCCATGAAGCAGTCCCACGAAATGCTGTTTCTGCAATCGGCGGTCATGACGCTGATTGGCTATCCCGCGCTGTATTGGTACGTCATACGCACGACGGACTGAGCGGCACGTGGGGCGGGAATTGGATCATCGCTTTTTTCGGATTGTTTGCGGCCTTGCGCTGACCGCTGCATGCGGCGGCTGCGCAGCCATGTCCGACAGCGTGCAGGAATATTCGTTCGTCGACGTCAAATACGTGACGATGCCGGACGACACCTATCGCGTATTCGACAAGCCTGAAGCCAACAAGATGCTGGTGTCGTCGAGCATCGCCTCGGCGACCGCGCAAAGCCTGCGCGCCAATCTGATGCTTAAGAACGACACCCCGCCAAAGGCGAATTTCGAGGCGGCGGCGAGCGAATATCTGTCCAGCAGCGGGCGAGGCGACTGCCGCATCACCGATTCCTATCTGCTGATCGCGCCCCAATATGAAGTGAAGTACGATTGCACGCCGCCGGCCCCGCCGCCGAAAAAACGCGGGACCGTTCGCCGCCGCACCTGACCGCCGTTCTAGTCGTCGCTGGTCAGGAGCGCTGTCAGCCTGCGGATCGCGGGTGCCGCGAACAGAACCACCGGCAGCATGATGAACCACGCCACCAGTGCGGACCGGAGCCAGTGGACAAAGAACGTGCCTTCCTTAAAGAACGGCGCGCTGGCGACCGCGGCCGCGATGGCCGAGGTCAATCCCGACTGGATGACGCCGAAAACGAAATGGCTGTAGCGGCGCGGAATTTTGGGCATAAGCGGGCTTTCAGGAGGCGGAATTCATTGCCGGAAAGCGATGCAAGAAAAGGGCCGCCGGTTGATGTGGCCTTTCGTCGGTACGGCGACGGGTGCCGCGGAATGATGGTGAAGAGGACAGGGGTGAACGCACGATTGCAGAACTTCTTTCCAGGGCTTGACATTTTCTCATAAACGGACTATATTCCTATCGCTTCATTCATGAGGGGCGCTTCTAGAGGCGTGCTTGAAGTGGAATGAAGTGCGGTGCCCGCGCGTGTGGTTCGCAACCGCATGTCCGGGAGGCGAAGGGTCACCGACCGGGCCAACTACGTGGCTCTGCCTTCGGTGGCTGCACGCGGTGCGGCTGAACGGCTGAGAAATCAGCCGGGATGAACGCGAGTCTTCTGGCTTTGAGCCAAGAGGCTTTCGGATCCCGCGCCCGGAAGAGCGGTCCCTTCGACAGAAAAGCCGCAGCGGATGTTTTGGCGCGTTCGCGTTGGAAACATCTGCGCACTGGAGCGCCGCAAGGCGGTGCGCGTTTCGGACTTGCCCTTCGCTCGGGTGAAGACGTGACGCGACGACGACAAGGTTGCGCCTCGCGGCGCTCCATTGCCCCTCGCTATGAGGGCGCGAACGAGAATACGATCAACCCGGCCGCCAAATGGCGCGTGCGGGGTAGAGGTGCAGGGGTCGTTGCGCCAATCATCATCTAAACAATCCGCTCATTTTGCTTATTGATGTCTTGTTATTTTGTAGCTACAATATAACTAATGAAAATCATCTGGGATCGATCGAAACGTCTTGCCAACATCGCAAAGCATGGTCTGGATTTCGCGACGCTCACCGAGGACTTTTTCTTCAGCGCTTTTGTTCGCCCTGCCAGAGGCGGCCGATTTCAAGCCATTGGCGAAGATGCGAACGGCGTGATCTCAGTCGTGTTCGCGCAATACGGTATCGAAGGCGTTTCCGTTATTTCGATGCGCCCGGCCCGCAAGGATGAAAGGAAACTGTTCAATGCCAAAAAAGAAAACAGCTAAACCTTATAGCGCCGCTGACATGAAAGCCGTGTCGGACAATCCGGCGTGGACGGCGAAAGCGATGGCCGGTGCGAAACCATTCATTGAGATGTTTCCGAAAGCTGCAGCCACGATCAAGCGCGGCCGAGGTCCGAATAAAGCTCCTACGAAGACGCTTGTCTCGCTTCGCCTCAGTCCGGATGTGATTGAGCATTTCAAAAAGAAGGGGCCTGGCTGGCAGGTGAGAATCGACGATGCGCTTCGAAAGGCTGCGGGAAAAAGATGATGGTACGCTAGCTAATGAAAGAGGCCGCCAACTGAGGCGGCCTCGATCCAGCTTCGCGCGTGGCGCGGCTATGAGGAAAGATACCAGAACGCCACGACTGCAATCGCAAGCACGCCAATAACGGATCCCGCTATTTTCGCGGTTGCATCGAACGCAGCATCCTCGATGTCGGTGGTATGATCGTGGTGCATCGCCATTGGAACCTCCAGTTGCCCGGCGTTGTCGCTCCTCGCTGGTCGAGGCCCGTTTCCGGGCGCACCTATACAACTAAAGTTGTAGAACGTTAGTTCAAGTAGGAAAGCGGATTTGGCTTCGTCTGAAGCCGTAAAATTCAATAGCCACCCCCAAATTCAACTTAGGCCGCTAGGGGTCGAAACAGGCCAGCACCACCTGCTCTAAAAAGAACATATTGCGAACGGAGAACAAATAGGGTACATTGGTTCCCATCGGACAAGGCCCTCAAATAAGGCCCGATTCCGGTCCGTCCTTGGAAAGCAGCCTGCGGCGCAGGCCGTTTGTCCGGGTGGCGAATCCCCGTCATAAGGAGCAACACGATGGCCCCCGCCGCCCTGCGTATCGTCGAAGGATCGTCCATGGACAAGACCAAGGCCCTGTCGGCCGCGCTCTCCCAGATCGAGCGCCAGTTCGGCAAGGGTTCTGTCATGCGGCTCGGCAAGAACGACCGCTCGATGGACATCGAGACGATCTCGACCGGCTCATTGGGACTGGACATCGCGCTCGGCGTCGGCGGTCTGCCGAAAGGCCGCGTGGTCGAGATTTACGGCCCCGAATCCTCCGGCAAAACAACGCTGGCGCTGCATTGCGTGGCCGAAGCCCAGAAGAAGGGCGGCATCTGCGCCTTCATCGACGCCGAACACGCGCTCGATGCGGTCTATGCCCGCAAGCTCGGCGTCAATGTCGACGAACTTCTGATTTCCCAGCCCGACCACGGCGAGCAGGCGCTCGAGATTGCCGACACGCTGGTGCGCTCCGGCGCGGTCGATGTGCTGATCGTGGACTCGGTTGCGGCGCTCGTGCCGCGCGCCGAACTTGAAGGCGAGATGGGCGACAGCCTTCCCGGTTTGCAGGCGCGGCTGATGAGCCAGGCGCTGCGCAAGCTCACCGCCTCGATCAACAAGTCCCACACGATGGTGATTTTCATCAACCAGATCCGCATGAAGATCGGCGTGATGTACGGCTCGCCCGAAACCACAACCGGCGGCAACGCGCTGAAGTTCTACGCCTCCGTGCGGCTCGACATCCGGCGCATCGGTCAGATCAAGGAGCGCGACGAAGTCGTCGGCAACCAGACCCGCGTCAAGGTGGTCAAGAACAAGCTCGCGCCGCCGTTCAAGCAGGTCGAGTTCGACATCATGTACGGCGAGGGCGTCTCCAAGATGGGCGAAATCCTCGATCTCGGAGTCAAAGCGGGGATCGTCGAGAAATCCGGCGCGTGGTTTTCCTATGACAGCGTGCGGCTTGGCCAGGGCCGCGAGAACGCAAAGGCGTTTCTCAAGGCGAACCCGGACATGACCGCCAAGATCGAAGCCTCGATCAGGCAGAATTCGGGATTGATCGCCGAGCAGATTCTGGCAGGCTCACCTGAGCGCGATGCCGACGGCGAGGAGCCGGCGGAGGACTGAGCTGCCAGGTCTTGATTTGAGAGACAGGTCTTAATTTGAGAGACTCGTGTTGCGTAGGTGGGTCTCGATAAGCGAATGGGCGCTGAGGATGTTGAGTTGCAGACATCCCCAGCGCCTGTTTGTTTACTCCGCCGCCTGCGCGTAGTCCGACACCGGCGGGCACGAGCACACCAGATGCCGGTCGCCATAGACATTATCGACACGCCCGACCGGGCTCCAGTATTTGTCGGCGCGTGAGACCCCCTGAGGGAAACAGCCTTCTGTGCGGCTATAGACCCGTTGCCATTGATCGTCGGCGATATCGTGCACCGTGTGCGGCGCATGTCTGAGCGGCGACGCCTCGATCTTGAATCGCCCGCTCTCGACCTCGGCGATTTCCTTGCGGATCGCAATCATCGCATCGCAAAAACGATCCAGCTCCGCCTTCGCTTCCGACTCGGTCGGCTCGATCATCAGCGTGCCCGGCACGGGGAAGCTCATGGTCGGCGCGTGAAAGCCGTAGTCGATCAGTCTCTTGGCGATGTCATCCACCGTTACGCCGCTTGAAGCCTTCAACGCGCGCGGATCGACGATGCATTCATGCGCGACGCGGCCTCTGGCGTTCTTGTAGAGCACCGGGAAATACGGATCGAGCCGCTTGGCAATGTAGTTGGCGTTGAGGATTGCGACTTCCGTCGCGCGCGTCAGCCCTTCGCCGCCCATCATTAGAAGATAGATATAGGAAATCACCAGAATCGACGGCGACCCGTAGGGCGCGGCACTGACCGCGCCGACCGCTGCCTTGCCGTCTTTCCCGATGTGCCCCGGCAAAAACGGCGCGAGGTGCTTCTTCACGCCGATCGGCCCCATGCCGGGCCCGCCACCGCCATGCGGAATGCAGAACGTCTTGTGCAGATTGAGATGGCTGACGTCAGCGCCGTAGTCGCCCGGCCGTGACAGCCCGACCTGCGCGTTCAGATTCGCGCCGTCGAGATAGACCTGCCCGCCGTGCTTGTGAACGATGTCGCAAATCTCGCGGATATGCTCCTCGAACACGCCGTGCGTCGACGGATAAGTGATCATCACTGCAGCGAGATTTGCCGAATGCTGTTCGGCCTTCTTGCGCAGATCGTCAACATCGACATCGCCGTGCGCGTCGCACGCGACCACGACAACATCCATGCCGACCATGCTTGCCGACGCCGGATTGGTACCGTGCGCGGACGACGGAATGAGGCAGACCTTGCGATGCGGCTCGCTGTGCGAGGCATGAAAGGCGCGGATCGCGAGCAGGCCGGCATATTCGCCCTGCGCTCCCGAATTCGGCTGCAGCGATACGGCATCGTAGCCCGTGATGTCAGCGAGCCACTTTTCGAGCAGCGTGAACATCGCGCGATAGCCGCGAGCCTGTTCGCTGGGCGCGAACGGATGCAGCGATCCAAACTCCGGCCACGTCACAGGAATCATCTCTGTCGTTGCGTTCAGCTTCATGGTGCAGGAGCCGAGCGGAATCATCGCGCGGTCAAGCGCCAGATCGCGGTCTGACAGCTTGCGCATATAGCGCAGCATCTCGGTCTCGGAACGATGCGCGTGAAACACCGGATACGCGAGGAGTTTGCCCGCGCGTTTCAAATCGGACGGCAGCGCATCGCGCACCTCTTTCTCGATTTCAGAATATGACAGCTTGCCGCCAAACGCGCGCCACACCGCTTCGACAATCTCAGGCGTCGTTGTCTCGTCGAGCGCAACCGAGATAATTTCGCCGTCAATGCGCAGATTGATGTTTTCGTTCCGTGCGCGCGCAAGGATGTCGCGCGCGTCTTTCGCCGTCACGCTCACCGTGTCGAAGAAAGCCTTATGGCGCAGCACGAAACCGAGCTCGCGTAATCCCGCCGCCAGCACGGTCGCCCGGCAATGCACGTTACGCGCAATCTGCGTCAGCCCTTCGGGGCCGTGGTAGACCGCGTACATCGACGCGATCACTGCGAGCAGAACCTGCGCTGTGCAGATGTTAGAGGTCGCCTTCTCGCGGCGGATGTGCTGCTCGCGCGTCTGCAGCGCGAGGCGATAGGCGGGCTGCCCACGCGAGTCGACGGACAGCCCGACGATGCGGCCGGGCAGGGAGCGTTTCAGCGCCTCCCTCACCGCCATATAGGCGGCGTGCGGCCCGCCGTAGCCCATCGGCACGCCGAAACGCTGCGTCGATCCGATAGCGATATCGGCGCCGAGTTCGCCGGGTGAGGCGATCAGCGTGAGCGCGAGAATGTCGGCGGCGACGATCGCGATGCCGCCCTTGGCACGAAGCGCAGCAATCGCCGCGCGCGGATCGCGAATCGCTCCGTGCGTGCCGGGATACTGAAACAGCGCGCCGAAGGTGTCGTGTTTGTCGAGATCGGTCGCCGGATCGCCAACGACAACGTTCCAGCCGAGCGGTTCGGCGCGCGTGCGCAGCACAGCCAGCGTCTGTGGATGAACCTCATGATCGACAAAAAATGATTTCGTTTTGATCGATGACGTGCGTTCGGCGAGCGCCATCGCTTCCGCCGCCGCCGTGCCTTCGTCGAGCAGCGAGGCGTTCGCGACATCGAGCCCGGAGAGATCGCAGATCATCGTCTGGAAGTTGAACAGCGCTTCGAGCCGGCCTTGGCTGATTTCCGGCTGGTACGGCGTGTAAGCCGTGTACCACGCCGGATTTTCGAGAATGTTGCGCTGGATGACGGCGGGTAAAATCGTGCCCGAGTATCCTTGGCCGATCAACGATGTGAACACCTGGTTCTGGATGGCGATGTCGCGCATATGCGTGAGAGCTTGCGTCTCGCTCAGCGGCAGATGCAGACCGCCGTTGAGCTTGAGTGGCAATTTCTGCCGGATCGAAGCGGGCAGCGTCTCATCCATCAATGTGTCGAGGCTCGGCGCGCCGACGATTTCCAGCATCGCTTCGATGTCGCACGGCGAGGGGCCGATATGGCGACGGGCAAAATCGGTTGCGGGTTCGGCGTTCAGTCCACTCATGGCAAATTCCTCAAGCCGTATGCGCTTTGTAGGCGGCTTCACTCATCAAGCCGTCGAGTTCCTTTTTGTCGGCGATCTTGACCTTGAAGAACCAAGCCTTGCCGCCTGCGTCGGAATTCACGAGCGCTGGCTCGGCAATGAGCGCGTCGTTCACCGTAACGACTTCGCCGGAAATCGGCGCGTACACGTCCGATGCGGCCTTCACGCTTTCGACCACGGCTGCCGCTTCGCCCTTTTTAAGCGCGCGTCCGACCTTCGGCAGATCGACGAACACGACGTCGCCGAGTTGCGATTGCGCGTAGTCGGTCACGCCGATGGTCGCGACGTCGCCGTCGATGGTAAGCCATTCGTGGTCGGTGGTGAAAAGCGTGGTCATGACTTCCTCAGCGTTTGTAGGAATGGGGAACGAACGGCATCGGCGCGACCCGCATCGGCAATCGCTGTCCGCGCACGTCGGCAAATACGCGCGATCCGTCGATTGAAAATGAGGTCGGCACATAGCCCATCGCGACCGGCGCGTTGATCGACGGGCCGAAGCCGCCCGATGTGACGATGCCGATTTTCTCTAGCGAATTTTCGTCGGCGTAGAGCGCAGCGCTCTCGCGAACCGGAGCTCGACCTTCCGCCTTTAAACCGACGCGGCGGCGCACCGCGCTCGAGTCGAATTGCCTCAAGACGGTATCCGCGCCGGGAAATCCTCCCGCGCGCGCGCCGCCCGTGCGGCGGCTTTTTTGAACGCTCCATTCAAGCGCGCCTTCGACCGGCGTCGTCGTTGTGTCGATGTCGTGGCCGTAGAGACACAGCCCGGCTTCGAGACGCAGGCTGTCGCGGGCGCCAAGGCCGATCGGCAGAACGGCGGCATCGTCGAGCAGCGCTGCCGCTAGCCGCTGCGCATCCTTCGCGGGAACCGAAATCTCGAATCCGTCCTCGCCGGTATATCCGGAGCGCGACACAAAGCAGTCGATATCGAGTACGCGACGCGGTCCCGCATCCATGAAGTTCATCGCGGACAGCATCGGCGCGATCCCGCCGAGAACGTCAACCGCCTTCGGTCCCTGCAACGCGATCAGCGCGCGGTCCGGTAACGGCTCGATGGCGCAGACATCCGACAGATGTTTGCGAAGATGCGCTTCGTCCGCGTCCTTGCATGCGGCGTTGACGACGAGAAACAGATGATCGCCGAAATTTGCAACCATCAAATCGTCGAGGATGCCGCCTGTGTCGTTCGTGAATTGCGCATAGCGCTGGCGGCCTTGTTTAACCGCGGCGATGTCCTGCGGCACGAGGCGCTCCAGTGCGAGGGCCGCATCTTCGATCTTGCCTGACTTCGGCCGGAGTATGATCTGTCCCATATGCGAGACATCGAACAGTCCGGCGGCGCTGCGCGTGTGTAGATGTTCCTTCAGCACGCCTGCGGCATACTGAACCGGCATCTCATAGCCGGCGAACGGCACGATCTTGCCACCGCGTGCGATATGGAGATCGTGCAGCGGAACGCGCTTCAATGCAGGGGCGGAATACGAATCGGCGGCTGCAAGCATGTCGAGGCTCCTGACTGATCGCGGGACAGTTCCCGAAATCCAGTCGAAGCCCCATCTGTCGCTGCGCCTGAGAGTATTATCCCGTCGGCGGATGCCGCACCGCTGACCGGCCGCATCTCTTTCCAGATTTCAGTCCGTCGCGCGGTCCGTTTGCCTGAGAGTTTCCGGGGCGGTTGCTCCTTCGGCGCCAGCCTGCTTCTTTGCGGGAAGCGGGCCGGTCTCTCCCGGCGCGACTACTCAATACATAATGACCAAAACACCCCTTTCGAGGGTCTGTCAATCTGAGGCAAAACGTATCAACGATTGTCTCAAATATTTCTCGGCAGAAGCACGACGAAAGTATGCGTAAACCGCTGATTCGCTGCCCACTTTCTGGACATTCCGCATGCGTTCCGTCTAGAACCAGAACCGTATCGGCAGCGCGCAGTGCGCCGGGTTTCAATTCGACTGGACTAGTGATCCGGTTCTGACATTCGTATGCATTTTTCGCGAGTACTTTTACGAATGTCAGAACCGAAGGATCACTAGAATAATTATTGCTGGTGTCCTTTTGTATCCAACGTTCGTATGGAGGGCGCGGCGAGTGAGACGAACGTTGGATACAGGACACCAGAGATGAGCGGCGTTAACGAGATCAGATCGGCATTCCTGAATTATTTCGCGAAGAACGGACACGAGATCGTGCCGTCGTCTCCGCTCGTGCCGCGCAACGACCCGACGCTGATGTTCACCAACGCCGGCATGGTGCAGTTCAAGAACGTCTTCACCGGCGTGGAGAAGCGGCCATATCAGCGCGCAACCACGTCGCAGAAATGCGTGCGCGCCGGCGGCAAGCACAACGATCTCGACAATGTCGGCTACACCGCGCGGCATCATACTTTTTTCGAGATGCTCGGCAATTTCTCGTTCGGCGATTATTTCAAGGAACGCGCGATCGATCTGGCGTGGAATCTGATCACCAAGGACTACGCGCTGGCGAAGGACCGACTGCTGGTCACGGTTTATTCCGAGGACGACGAGGCCGCGAAACTCTGGAAAAAGATCGCGGGTCTGCCGGATTCGAAAATCATCCGCATTCCGACATCCGATAACTTCTGGCAGATGGGCGACACCGGCCCGTGCGGCCCGTGTTCGGAAATTTTCTTCGACCACGGCGACAAGATTCCCGGCGGCCCTCCCGGCTCGGCAGATGAAGACGGCGACCGCTTCATCGAAATCTGGAATTTGGTCTTCATGCAGTTCGACCAGGCGCAGCCCGGCACGCGCAATCCGCTGCCGAAGCCGTCGATCGACACCGGCATGGGGCTCGAGCGCGTCGCGGCCGTCCTTCAGGGCAAGCACGACAATTACGACATCGATCTGTTCGTTGCGCTCATCAATGAAATTGCAAAGCTCACCAACGCCGATCCGCAGGGAGCGCAGAAGGCGTCTTTGCGCGTGATCGCGGACCATCTGCGCGCATCGTCGTTCCTCATCGCGGACGGCGTGCTGCCCTCGAACGAAGGCCGCGGTTATGTTCTTCGCCGCATCATGCGCCGCGCAATGCGGCATGGCCAGTTGCTCGGCGCGAAAGAGCCGTTGATGTATCGGCTGGTCTGGGCGCTGGTGCGCGAAATGGGGCAGGCGTATCCGGAGCTGGTGCGTGCGGAAAATCTCATTGAAGAAACGCTGAAGCTCGAAGAAACCCGCTTCCGCAAGACGCTGGAGCGCGGGCTCTCGATTCTGGACGAGAAAAGCGCCTCGCTGAAAAAGGGCGCGATGTTCGATGGCGAGACGGCGTTCACACTTTACGACACCTACGGCTTTCCGCTGGACCTGACGCAGGACGCTTTGCGTAATCGTGGCATCAGCGTCGACATCGCCTCGTTCACCGACGCGATGGAGCGGCAGAAGGCGAAGGCGCGAGAATCATGGAAGGGCTCGGGCGACACCGCTGCGGAAGGTGTGTGGTTTCCGATGCGGGAGAAGCTCGGCGCGACGGAGTTTCTTGGCTACGACACGGAAATCGCCGAGGGCGTTATCACCGCGCTGGTGAAGGACGGCAAAGAAGTTGCGGCGCTGAATAAAGGCGAGAGTGGTTCTGTTATCCTGAACCAGACGCCGTTTTATGCCGAGTCCGGCGGTCAGGTCGGCGACACTGGTACGATGATGGGCGACGGCGTGAGCGTGAAGGTCACCGACGCGCAGAAGAAAGCCGGCGATCTGTTTGTGCATCAGGTGACAGTTGAGAAAGGCGCGCTGAAAACTGGCATGGCGCTTGAGTTGAAAGTCGATCATGCGCGCCGTAGTGCCATCCGTGCCAATCATTCGGCCACGCATCTGTTGCACGAAGCGCTGAGGCAGGTGCTCGGCGATCACATCGCGCAGCGCGGCTCGCTGGTGGCGCCTGAGCGTCTGCGGTTCGATTTTGCACACAACAAGCCGATCACGCCGGACGAACTCCGCCGTATCGAGGACATCGCCAACGATGTTGTGCTGGAAAACGGCGAAGTCGTCACGCGTTCGATGGCGATCGACGATGCGCGGGAATCCGGCGCGCGCGCATTGTTCGGCGAGAAATACGGCGACGAAGTGCGCGTGGTGTCGATGGGAAGCAATGCGCGCGACGGTGCCGCGAGCAACGCGCTCGGCTGGTCGGTCGAACTGTGCGGCGGCACCCATGTCAAGCGCACCGGCGACATTGGTTTGATTTCCGTGACCGGCGAAAGTGCTGTCGCATCCGGCGTGCGCCGCATTGAAGCGCTGACCGGCCACAACGCGCGGCACGCTGTGAATGCCACGTTGCAAACGGCGAAAACCGCTGCGGCAGAATTGAAAACGACCCTCGACGATTTGCCCGGCCGCATTTCGGCGCTGGTCGAGGAACGCAAGAAACTCGAGCGCGAACTATCCGATGCGCGCAAGAAACTCGCGATGGGTGGCGGCGGCAGCAGCGCAGGCAGTGACGACGCATCCAACGTGATCGACATCGCCGGCACCAAGTTCATGCGGCTGCTTGTCAGCGGATTGCCGAACAACGATCTCAAGGCGCTGGTCGATGAAGGCAAGCAGAAGCTGAAATCCGGCATCGTCGCGGTCGCCAACAACGCGCCCGACGGCAAGGGCGGTCTGGTAGTGGGCGTCACGTCGGATCTGACGTCGAAGTTCAACGCGGTCGATCTTGTCAAGAAGGGTGCAGAAGCGCTGGGCGGCAAGGGCGGCGGCGGCCGGCCCGACATGGCGCAGGCGGGCGGGCCGGATGGCGACAAGGCGGGCGCAGCACTTGAAGCGATCGAGAAGGCGCTCGCCGGCTAACGGGCGCTATTTCTTTTTTAGAAACACGTAATCCGCCGAATACGGTACGTTCAAAAACGCGCCGGGCTTGCCATGCAATTTATCGGGTTTTCCGCCGATTGTGTTGATCCGCTGCACGGCGGTCACATTGCTCAACACGCCGCTGCCGCATTTGGAAACGACCTCGATCTTCAGCCACGGAATGTCGTCGGCCGTCGTTGCAGGTGCATTTGCAATCGCTTTGCCGACGATGGCGCTGCCGTCGTGGTGTTCCCAGTTCGGCCCGGCGTAATGGCGGCCGACTGTTTTGCCGTCCAACATCAGAGTCGCTGTCGGCTCGCGCAACACCCAGCCAGGTTCGCCGGACGCATCCGGCCTCCATTCGTAAATCTGAGCACCTTCGGCGTGAAGCGTGAGAACAATGTCTTCACCGGACGCTGCAATCGCGTCCGGCATTTTCTGTTCCGGCGGTCGCCCGCTCAGGTCGCCATCGCCTTGGTGAGATTTTCTGCAACCTTGTCGAGGAAGCCGGTCGTGGACAACCACCTCTGGTCCGCGCCGACCAGCAGTGCGAGATCCTTGGTCATGTAACCTGCCTCGACTGTATCGACGCAAACTTTTTCGAGCGTCTTGGCGAATTTTGCGAGGTCCGCGTTGTTGTCGAGCTTGGCGCGATGGGCGAGGCCCTGCGTCCACGCGAAAATCGAGGCAATGGAGTTGGTTGAGGTCTCCTTGCCCTTCTGATGTTCGCGGTAGTGGCGCGTCACGGTGCCATGCGCGGCTTCTGCTTCGACGACCTTGCCGTCTGGTGTTAGCAGCACCGAGGTCATCAAACCGAGCGAGCCGTAACCCTGCGCGACAGTGTCGGACTGCACGTCGCCGTCGTAGTTCTTACAGGCCCATACGTAACCGCCGGACCACTTGAGCGCCGAGGCGACCATATCGTCGATCAGGCGATGCTCGTAGGTGAGGCCCTTCGCCTCAAAATCCTTCTTGAATTCCTTGTCGTAGATGTCTTGGAAGATGTCTTTGAAACGTCCGTCGTAGACTTTGAGGATCGTGTTCTTGGTCGACAGGTAAACTGGATAGCCGCGCGACAAACCATAGTTCAGCGAGGCACGGGCGAAATCGCGGATCGAGCCGTCGAGATTGTACATCCCCATCGCGACGCCGGATTCCGGCGACTTGAACACTTCCTTTTCGATCACCGTGCCATCTTCGCCGACGAACTTCATCGTCAGCACGCCCTTGCCCGGAAATTTGAAATCGGTGGCGCGGTACTGGTCGCCGTAGGCGTGACGGCCGATAATGATCGGCTTGGTCCAGCCGGGCACGAGTCGCGGCACGTTCTTGCAGATGATCGGCTCGCGGAAGATTACACCGCCAAGGATATTGCGGATGGTGCCATTCGGCGATTTCCACATCTCCTTGAGGCCGAATTCCTTCACACGGGCTTCGTCCGGCGTGATGGTCGCGCATTTGACGCCGACGCCGTGCTTCTTGATCGCGTTGGCCGCGTCGATCGTGACCTGATCGTTGGTCTTGTCGCGGTACTCCATCCCGAGGTCGTAATATTCGAGCTTCACATCGAGGAATGGCAAAATGAGCTTGTCCTTGATGTACTGCCAGATGATGCGGGTCATCTCGTCGCCGTCGAGTTCGACGACCGGGTTTGCGACCTTGATTTTTGCCATGAGGGATCGGGCCTTCTTCGGGGTGATGCCGGCAAGCGGATGGGATTGGGCGGGCTATAGCATCGCAACCGGGGCTGCGAAAGCCAGCCATAAGCAGCACGCCTGCGCGTTTTGAGCGCGGTGGGGAAATGAAAAATTCGCCGCGAACGACGAAATCCAAAGAGTTTCGTAACCTATTGATACTATTATAGTTTTTAGGCTAGTAAAGGCGGATTCTGTAGCAATTTCCGTGACTTGAATCGGGTTCTTCAGAACTTGATTCAATCTCTTAAGCCGTTGAATCGACTTCTTGAGAAGTTGATTCACATCCTTCACTGCCTGAATCAAAATCTTCGCGGCTTGAATCACCGTCTTCAGCGGTTGATTCAGGGCGCTGACTGGTTGAATCAATGCGCTCGCGCGCCGATTCAGAAAGCCAGCCCAAAGGCCGTCAATGTCCGGAACGGACAAAACCAAAACGCAGAAAATCATCGAAGGCCCCGTGGTCGTCCTCGTCGAGCCGCAGCTTGGCGAGAACATCGGCATGTGCGCGCGCGCGATGGGCAATTTAGGGCTGACGCGGCTGCGCATCGTCAATCCGCGCGACGGCTGGCCGAACATGGCCGCGCAGCGCGCCGCGGCCGGCGCGGACCATATTCTCGAGAAGGCCGAGTTGTTCGACACGGTCGAGGCCGCAGTCGCGGACTGCTCGCTCTTATTTGCGACAACCGCCCGTGCACACGATCAGGCCAAGCCGGTGGTTGGACCCGAAGAGGCCGCGCGTGAGATCGTCGCCGAAGTGGCGGCCAAGGGAACGGCCGCCATCATGTTCGGCCGCGAGCGTTACGGTCTTGAGAACGACGAGGTCGCACTCGCCAACCGCATCATCACGTTTCCGGTCAATCCGGCCTTTGCGTCTCTGAATCTGGCGCAAGCCGTTCTGCTGATGGGCTACGAATGGTTCAAGCATGCGACCGGCGCGGAATTGCCGTTCGCCATGCCGGAGCGATCCGAACGCGCCTCATCGCACCAGATGCAGACGTTCTTCGACAATCTGATCGCCGAGCTCGACAAGGTCGAATTTCTGCGCCCGCCGGAGAAGCGCGACACGATGCTGGTCAACCTTCGCAACATTTTTTCGCGGATGGAGCCGACCAAGCAAGACATGCACACGTTGCACGGCGTAGTGATGGCGATTGCGGAAGGGCGCAAGGGTCCGGCGAAAGGCGGCGTGCTCGACAGTTCGGGAGCGGAGAGGTTGCGCGCGTTGCTTGCCGAGCACTCTCAAGCAAGATCGCCAAGCGAGAGCGGTACCGTGCGTGGCCTTGCGAAAATGCTGCGGCGAAATCCGACCGATGCGGAGCGGATGCTGTGGAATGCGCTGAAAACCGACAAGCGGTTTGCGGCGCAATTCAAGCGGCAGACGCCTGTCGGCAAGCACATCCCAGATTTCGTCTCGTTCCCGAAGCGCGTGGCGATCGAACTTGTCAATCCGGGCGAGGCCGAGATCGTCGTCGGTGAAAGAGCGGCTCGTGCCGCATGGCTTTCTGAACGCGGTTATCGCGTTGTGGCGGTGAAGGTGGCCGATGTCCAAAGCGGGCTGGGCGCTGTGCTCGATTCGATTGCCGGTGCGACGGCCGAAGACGGCAAATAGTTCCAAACCGTTTTCAAAATATAGCTGGAACAAAAGTTCCGTTTGATTCTTGTCCCGGCATTGGCGGCGCACCCACCAGGACAGGAGAATTCAAGATGTCTCTCGGTACCATTATTCTGATTATTTTGATTATCGCGCTGCTGGGCGGTTTTAGCGGCATCGGCGGCGGACGGTTCTACGGCACCGGCCATTACGGTGGCGGCGGCCTCGGCTTGGTCATTGTTATTCTGCTGATCCTGCTTCTGCTCGGAAAGCTCTGAGCGGGACGCGACTGGCACTTCAACTCTGGAATGGAGGGTTCATCCATGCGTGAATTTCTGGGAATCATCCTTGGCGTCCTGCTGACGGTCGCTGTGGTTTACGTGCACGATTCGATGGCGACATCGACGGTTGCGAGCGGTTCAACCGCAAGTACGTCGCGCCAGATAGTAAATTGGGATGTTGCGAGCGCGGAGTGGGGCGAGGTGAAAAACAACGTTCGCACCACCTGGCTCAAGCTCAAAGCGAGTAACAGCTAGCCTCGCCGTCCGAATTGCGAATGCCACGCGGGCCGTTGAATCGGCACGCTTGGCTTTTGCTTATGTGACAATTGTTGGCATTGGCCCGTGAAGTTCCACAGGTGAGTTAACGCACCTTGAAAGAGCAATCGCATTTTCTCATTCGCGCCTTTGCAAATTCGCAATGCGCGGCCGCTATCGCTGCGCAATGAATGCAATGCAGGGAAATCGCATGAAAAATCGAATGATGTTTGCGGCTTGCGTGAGCGCGCTCACGATGGCTTCGGCGTCCGCTCAGTCGCCCGTGGTACAGCCGCTCGCCGCGCGCGTGGCGTCGGAGTTCAGTTCGCAGCAGCAGCGGCAGGAAGGTTTCGTGCGGGTGTCGAGCAACATCAGCTATTTCGTGCCGGGCCCGACGGATGACGGCGAGGCGGCGCAGAAATTGCGCGACCGTGCACGCCGGCAGATCTATGAGACAGCCGCGCGGGAATGCGGCGTGCTGATGGAGACGCTGGCAGCGACTTGCCGGATGGAAAACATCAACAGCAATCTGAACGTGAGCCGACCTTACGGAAATTCCGGACAGCAGGAAGGCTTCACCATCAACGGATCGATGACCTATCAGATCACGCTGAAATAGGGCTGCTGGCTTCTACTGTCCGGCCTTGATCTGCATCGCGGCGGTTGCGGCAAGTTCGTCCATCTTCTTGCGGATATCCAGTTCGCTGACACCCTTGCCGGCGAGGTCCTTGGCGACTTTACGCAGCACGTCGCCATCTCCGGCTTCCTCGAAGTCGGCGGCGACGACTTCTTTGGCGTAGGCAGTTGCGTCATCGCCGATCTTGCCGAGCTTTTCGGCCGCCCATAGGCCCAACAATTTGTTGCGGCGGGCCTCCGCCTTGAACTTCTGCTCCTCGTCGAGGGCAAACTTCTTCTCGAAGCCCTCCTCGCGCTTGTCGAAAGTCGTCATATATCTGATCCGTCTCGCAAATCCGCCATGCCGGAAACCGGCTCGCATGGCCTCTGGGTACAGGTTCCGCGCCTAACAAGGCAGATGGCTTTAGGTCGCAGCAAGGGCCCGAAACAAGGCGGTAAAACGAGGTTCGCCGCGTTGTATCGAGGGGGTCAATCGGTTAGGTTGCCGATGAGTCCGGTTCGCGGTTTGTTTCACGTTTCCGGGCTTCGTGGCAGCTCCGCCGCGGGTCGCGTAATCATCCGGAGCACCCCATCATGGACTTCAACAAGACACGGTACATCCCAATGAGCCGTCGGCGTCGCATTTACGAAGGCAAGGCCAAGACCCTTTACGAGGGACCGGAGCCCGGCACCCTGATCCAGCACTTCAAGGACGACGCCACCGCGTTCAACGCCAAGAAACATCAGATCATCGAGGGCAAGGGCGTCCTCAACAACCGTATTTCCGAATACGTGTTTCAGCATCTGAACGACATCGGCGTGCCGACGCATTTCATCAAGCGGCTCAACATGCGTGAGCAGTTGATCCGCGAAGTGGAAATCGTTCCGCTCGAAGTTGTGGTGCGCAACGTCGCCGCCGGTTCGTTGTCGCAGCGCCTGGGCATCGAGGAAGGCACGCAACTGCCGCGCTCAATCATCGAGTTTTACTACAAAAACGACCAGCTCGGCGATCCGATGGTGTCCGAAGAGCACATCACCGCGTTCGGCTGGGCGACGCCGCAGGAAATCGACGACATGATGGCGCTGGCCATTCGCGTCAACGACTTCCTCACTGGACTGTTTCTGGGCATCGGCATTCGTCTCGTCGACTTCAAAATGGAATGCGGACGTTTGTTCGAGAACGAAATGATGCGCATCATCGTCGCCGATGAAATCTCGCCGGATAGCTGCCGCTTGTGGGACATCAAGTCGAACGAGAAGCTCGACAAGGACCGCTTCCGCCGCGATCTCGGCGGCTTGCTTGAGGCTTACACCGAAGTCGCCAAGCGTCTCGGCATCCTCATTGAAAACGAGCGTCCGGCGGGCACCGGCCCGGTATTGGTCAAAAGCTGATGAAGGCGCGCGTTACCGTTACGCTGAAGAACGGCATCCTCGATCCGCAGGGTAAGGCCATCGAGGGCGCGCTGAAATCGCTCGGCGTCGATGGTGTGGCGTCCGTGCGGCAGGGCAAGGTGTTCGACATCGAGTTGTCGGCCACCGACAAGACGAAGGCCGAAGCCGCGCTGAAAGCCGCCGCCGACAAACTCTTAGCGAATACCGTGATCGAGAACTATCGCGTCGAGGTAATCGGCTAGGATGAAATCCGCCGTTCTCGTTTTCCCCGGCATCAATCGCGAACGCGACATGGCGCGCGCTTTGAAACTTATCTCCGGCGTCGCGCCCGCGATGGTGTGGCACGCGGAGACCTCGCTGCCGAAGGGCACTGACCTCGTCGTCGTGCCGGGCGGCTTTTCCTACGGCGACTATCTGCGATGTGGCGCGATTGCCGCTCGCGCTCCGGTGATGGACGCGGTCCGCAAGCACGCAGCCAATGGCGGTCTTGTCCTCGGCGTCTGCAACGGCTTTCAGATCCTTTGCGAGTCGGGACTGTTGCCCGGCGTGCTGATGCGAAACGCACAACTGAAATTCATCTGCCGTGACGTGCATCTGCGCATCGAGCGTTCGGATTCGCCGTTCACGCGCGGTTACAATGCGGGGCAGGTAATCCGCGTGCCGGTCGCGCACGGCGAGGGCAACTACGCCGCCGATGAAGAAACGCTCAGGCGTCTCGAAGGCGACGGCCGCGTGCTGTATCGCTATTGCTCGCCGACGGGTGAAGTCGCCGACACCCACAACATCAATGGTGCTGCAGCTTCCATCGCGGGCATCGTCAGCGACAAGGGCAATGTGCTCGGCATGATGCCGCACCCGGAAAACCATGTCGAAGACATCATGGGCTGCACGGACGGCCGCGGATTGTTCGCGGGACTGGTCGCACATCTGAAACAGGCGGCCTGAGCCCAAAGCAAAAGAAGAATTCAAATCGCGGTCCGTGCGCTGTCCAATGAAGCGTGAGGTGAAACGATGATGAAATTCTGCGCTGGATTGCTGCTTGCTGCGGCTGGTTTACTCGGCAGCCCCGTCTTGGCGCAAAATGCGCCGAAACAACTCTACAACAAGACCGTCGTCATTCATTGGAACGAGTCGCTGCAACAACGGCGCCCGCCCGATACCAGAATTTTCAACGCCCAAGTGACCGCCGTTCGCACGGCCTATGTCAGCAACGCTGGCCGTGTGTTCATCCGGGCGTCGCGCTCGAACAAGTCGGGCGGACGCAAGGATGAAACGGCGCCGGATTCGCGGGCCGCCGGCACGCTCGTATTTCAGGGCAACATGATGGTGGGAACATCCGCGTTCGAAGGCGGCGCGCGGCAAACCCGCATCACCTTTGACCCATCGTTCAACAGTTGCACGGCGAGCGTGGTGTACGGCAAATCCGGCGATGGGCCGATCCGCTGGAAAAGCTGGGACGGCAACACCTACGAAACCTTGGAGGCCAACATCAGTGCCGTGTCGTGTTCGATCCGCGACGGCAATGCTTTTGCAGAGCAATAGCTCACAAGCTCGTTATTTGCCTCGATTTGGCGTAGACGTGAACTTTGTCCGATCTCGGCGCGACCAAGCGCGAACGCGGCACGTCCAATTTTTCGCCGGTAATTCTACTTGTCGTTATTTGAAAATAGGGGGAACGCAATGAGGAATTTCAATCGCCGCTGGGCAGCGGCAATTTCAGTATTTGCAGCGGTCGTCGTGAGCCCTGCGGTTTCGGTGGCCGCTCCTTCCGGAGCGCTGAACAAGACGGTGACGATCTCCTTCGTGTCTTCGGGCATGGCAACATCGGCGATGGGCCAGCAGAAGAGCTTCAACACCTCGGTTCAGCGCATTGTCTACATCAGCAGCGCGGGCCGCCTGTTCATGAAGCACACCGCGTCAAACGGTAAATTCCAGCGCGGCGGCACGTTCGATCCGGACAATACGAGTGCGAGCCACGGCGGCAGCTTCAACTTTCAGGGCGACAAGCTGGTTGGCGTGATTTCCTATGCGGGCGGCGCGCGCCAGATCACCGCGACATTCGATCCCAGCTTTTCAAGTTGCACAGCCAACATCATCGAAGGCGCGGTCGGCGGCAAGATGCAGCGCAAGGGTCCGAACGGCGAGATGTACACGCTCACCGGCGTGACGACATCCCAGCCAAGCTGTTCGGTGCAGAGCGGCAACGCATTCGCGCAATAGTCAGGCTTTCCTCTTCATTCGCTTGATCGTGCCTGAAAACGTGAACAGCGGGCGCCCGCCGCACACCAGCGTGCCGCGCAAGAAAATCAGCGAGCCGCCGGCACGCGTAATGCCGCCGGTGGCTTCGATCAGGTCACCTTCCTTTGCTGCGTCGAGAAACTCGCACGCGAAAGACACGGTAACGGCTGGCGCTTCCAGTTCGCGCGCGGCAAACGCAAACAGGCAATAATCGGCGAACGTCATGTAGCAACCGCCGTGAACGTTACGCATGCCGTTGAGATGCTTCCTCTCGACACGGAATGCACAGCGCACGCTGCCGTCGTCCTCGAAGCGATGCCAGAACGGGCCGTTGTTGGACTCGAAAGAGTCGCGGCTCCAGGTCCGCCAGCCGGCGAATTCGCCTTCGGTCGCGATCAACAGGTCCGGACGTGGGCGGGGTGATTTTTGCAGGATGTCGTTCAAGGCCGGTCGGCTCCGTCAATGGTCGGTCGCGTGTTTCGTCTTAAATCGTATCCCGAACTGATGCGCAAACTGGCTCTTTCGCAGGTGTCCCCAGCTTTGCGCGGAATGCGCAGAAGTGGCAGCAAAAAGCCCTTTTCTCATGTGCTTGATCCACATAAGAAGAGGCTTAGATCGCGTATCGGCAGCATGATTCCCAACGAACCCCAAATCACGCCAGAACTCGTCGCCTCGCACGGCCTTAAGCCGGACGAGTACGAGCGCATTCTCAAACTGATCGGACGCGTGCCGAGTTTCACTGAGCTTGGGATTTTCTCGGCGATGTGGAACGAGCACTGCTCGTATAAATCCTCGCGTCTGCATCTGCGCGGCCTGCCAACGAAAGCACCGTGGGTCATTCAGGGTCCAGGCGAGAATGCGGGCGTCATCGACATCGGCGACGGGCTGGCGGTGGTCTTCAAGATGGAGAGCCACAACCACCCGAGCTACATCGAGCCTTATCAGGGCGCGACGACGGGCGTCGGCGGAATTCTGCGCGACGTGTTCACGATGGGCGCACGCCCGATTGCGTGTCTCAACGCGTTGAGCTTCGGCGATCCCAAACATCCGAAAACGCGTCATCTGGTGTCAGGCGTCGTCGCGGGAATCGGCGGCTACGGCAATTCGTTCGGCGTGCCCACCGTCGGCGGGCAGATGCGCTTTCACACGCGCTACGACGGCAACATTCTCGTCAACGCGATGGCGGTCGGTATCGCGGAAGCCAACAAGATTTTCTATGCGGCGGCGAGCGGCGTGAACATGCCGATCGTCTATCTCGGCTCGAAAACCGGCCGTGATGGAATTCACGGCGCGACGATGGCGTCAGCAGAATTCGACGATGACAGCGAGGAGAAGCGCCCGACGGTGCAGGTCGGCGATCCGTTCGCGGAAAAACTACTGCTCGAAGCCTGTCTTGAAATCATGGAAGCGGATTGCGTGATCGCCATTCAGGACATGGGAGCTGCGGGTCTTACATGTTCTGCAGTTGAAATGGGTGCGAAGGGCGATCTGGGTGTCGATCTCGATCTCGATACGGTGCCGACGCGCGAGACGGGCATGAGCGCCTACGAAATGATGCTCTCCGAATCCCAAGAACGAATGTTGATGGTGCTCAAGCCCGAGAAGGAAAAGCAGGCCGAAGCGATCTTCAAGAAGTGGGGACTGGATTTTGCGGTCGTGGGCTACACCACGCCGTCCAAGCGTTTCGTCGTCAAGCACGGTGGTGACGTGATGGCCGATCTGCCGATCAAGGAACTTGAGTCCGAAGCGCCGCTTTACGACCGGCCGCATGTGCCGTCGCCATCGCTGCCTGTCATTCACGCACGCGACGTCAAAGCGCCGATGGCGAATTCGGAATCGCTCAAGAAACTGATCGCGACGCCCGAACTTTGCTCGAAGCGCTGGGTGTGGGAACAGTACGATCATGTGATCGGCGGCAACACAGTGCAGCGTCCTGGCGGCGACGCGGCGGTGGTTCGCGTGCAAGAAGGCCCAAAAGGTCTTGCGCTCACCTGCGATGTGACGCCGCGTTACTGCGAAGCCGATCCGTTCGAAGGCGGCAAGCAGGCGGTTGCGGAAGCTTGGCGCAACATCACCGCCGTCGGCGGTAAGCCGCTCGCGATCACGGACAACCTCAATTTTGGTAACCCTGAACGCCCAGAAATTATGGGCCAGTTCGTCGGATGCCTGAAAGGCATTTCCGAGGCGTGCCGCGCTCTGGATTTCCCGGTCGTTTCGGGCAACGTCTCGCTCTACAACGAAACCAACGGCCGTGGCATTCTGCCGACGCCCTCCATTGGCGGTGTCGGGCTCCTCGACGATTTCACGAAATCCGCGACGCTCGCCTTCAAAGCCGAGAACCAAGCGATCCTCCTCATCGGCGACACGCACGGCTGGCTCGGGCAGTCGGTTTACCTGCGCGAGATCTGCGGTCGCGAGGAGGGTGCGCCGCCGCCGGTCGAGCTTACGCTCGAGCGCCGCAATGGCGATGTCGTGCGCGGTATGATCAAAGGTGGCACGGCCAGTGCGGTTCACGATCTGTCGGACGGTGGCCTACTGGTCGCGTTGACGGAAATGGCGATGGCGAGCGGGATCGGTGCCATTCTCGATGCGCCGCCTGATGAACTCGTACCGCACGCTTACTGGTTCGGAGAGGATCAGGCGCGTTATGTCGTCACGGTTCCCGAAGAGCATCTGCTGCCGGTGCTGAGCAAGATGAAGGCGGTGGGCGTGCCGTGCCACGTGATCGGTAAGACCGGCGGCATGGACATCGCTATCGAAGGTGAATCGCCCGTTTCAGTGGCGTCGCTCAAGACGGCCTTCGAGGGCTGGCTTCCGGGCTACATGTCCGGGAAAACCTGAGACCATCCGCTGCCGCTGCGATACTTGCGCGGCTCCGATCATGCGCTAGACTCTGAATGTGCCGCTGCCGGGCGGAAGATCAGGAGACGTCAAGAATGCCGATGGATGCCCGCGAAATCGAATCCATGATCAAGGCCGCGCTGCCCGACGCCAAGGTCGAGATTCGCGATTTGGCCGGCGACGGCGATCATTATGCGGCAACCGTCATTTCGGAATCGTTTCGCGGCAAATCCCGCGTGCAGCAGCACAAGCTGGTTTACGATTCGCTGAAAGGTCAGATGGGCGGAGTCCTGCACGCGCTGGCGCTGCAGACCGGCGTGCCGGAATCCTGATCGCCCGATGCGTCTCGTAAAGCGATCGCTGCTACGCGCGACATCGTCACACGGCCATCATCGCGTCACCTATGTCGAATTGTTCTTCGATCTCGTGTTCGTGTTTGCGATCACGCAGATTTCCCACACCATGCTGGCGCATTTCACGCCGCTTGGAGTCCTGCAAACCGCAATCCTGATGTTCGCGGTGTGGTGGGTCTGGGTTTTTACGTCCTGGATCACCAACTGGCTCGATCCCGACAAGACGCCGGTGCGCGTCATGCTGTTCGGTCTGATGCTCGCGGGGCTCGTACTGTCGACCTCAATCCCGAAAGCCTTCGAGAGCAGGGGACTGGCGTTCGCGCTGGCCTATGTGGCGATGCAGGTTGGCCGCAGCGCGTTCTTTCTTTTCACGTTGCCGAAATCGGAAACCGGCCACCGGAGCAACTTCGTTCGGATTTTGATCTGGTTTGCGGCCAGCGGCGCAATCTGGATCGCCGGGGGTCTTCTCGAGGGACAAGCGCGTCTCGTGCTCTGGATCGTCGCTATCGCAATCGAATATGTCGGACCTTCGGCCCGTTTCTGGACGCCGGGATTGGGGGCCACGAAGTATCGCGACTGGCAGGTCGAAGGTGGCCACATGGCCGAGCGCGCCGCACTGTTTATCATTATTGCGCTCGGCGAATCCGTTGTCATCACCGGAGCGACCTTTTCCGAAGCGTCATGGGCTGCGCCGATGATTGCCGCATTCATCATTGCCATGCTCGGGAGCATCGCGATGTGGTGGATTTATTTCCATATCGGTGCGGAAGCGGGGTCGGAGCACATCTCGCAGATGGAGGAGACCGGCCCTATGGCGCGGCTGGCCTACACCTATCTGCATCTGCTGATCGTCGCGGGTATCGTCGTCTCTGCGGTCGGCGACGAACTTCTGTTGGCCCACCCTGACGGGCATTCGGGGGTAAAAGAAATTATAGGCATCGTCGGCGGCGCGCTGATCTATCTCGTCGGCGTGATCCTGTTCAAGCACACCATTCACGGCCGGTTTCAGCTGTCGCATCTCATCGGCATTACTCTGCTTGGACTATCGATTCCGGCTGCGCCGAACCTGCCGCCGCTCGCGCTCGGCGCGCTGACGTCGGTCATTCTGATGATCGTCGCAGGGTGGGAAGCGTGGTCGCTTCGCAGCAGGACACCTGTCGAGCCGGAAATCCAAAAGCCTTAAGCGCCGACGACCAGCGCGTGGACTGAGAACATCCGGTCCGGATCGGTCCACGACGATTGCCGCTTCCAGCCTGCGCCGCGCGCGAGCGCCGCGAGCCGGTCGAGGCTATATTTGTAGCTGCTCTCGGTGTGAATGCTTTCGCCCGCTCGGAATGCGTAAGAGTTTCCAAGCACGCGCACGGTCTGCGCCTTCTTGGCGATGAGGTGCATCTCAATGCGGTGCCGTTCACGATTATAGATCGCTCGGTGGACGAAGTTCGGGAGATCGAAATTGCCGCCGAGGTCGCGGTTGATCCGCACGAGCACGTTGGAATTGAATTGTGCAGTGACGCCTGCTGCATCGTTGTAGGCGTCGTGAAGCACGCGTTCGTCCTTCTCCAGATCGACGCCGATGATCATCGTGGCACCGTTGCCCAAAATATCGCGCGCACTTTTTAGAAAGGCACAGGCCTCATGCGGATCGAAATTGCCGATCGTCGAGCCGGGGAAGAAGCCGACTTTTGGCATGTCTTTCACTTCGGGCGGAAGCGCAAACGGCTTGGTGAAGTCTGCTATCACCGGATAGACGGCAAGGTCTGGAAAATCATTTCGCAGGCCCTCGGCCTGAGCATTGAGAAAATCGCCGGAAATATCGACAGGCACATAGGCGTCGAACGAACATTGATGCAGCATCAAACGGACTTTGGTGGTCGCGCCAGCGCCGAATTCGACCAGTGCCGCGCCTTCCGGAATTGCAGCCGCGATGTCCGCGCCACGATCGCGCAAAATGCGCAATTCCGTTCGCGTTGGATAATATTCCGGCAGCAGCGTGATCTGCTCGAACAGCTTCGATCCAGCCTCGTCGTAGAAATATTTCGGAGGCAGCTGCTTGGGATGCTGGGACAATCCCGACGCGACATCCTCCGCGAATGCAGCGTTAGAATCGTCAAGCAGTGGAGTGTTGGCCAGCGCGGTCACATGAACGTTCATGGCGATCTCGTTGCGTTTAGGTCAGAGCGAATAGTCGGCGAGCCGCAAGCCGGTGAATTGCCAGCGGTGGTGCGGATAGAAGAAGTTACGATATGAAATACGGCTGTGGCCGTCCGGAGTTGCAACCGACGAGCCGCGCAGCACCAGTTGATTGACCATGAATTTGCCGTTGTATTCGCCGAGCGCGCCTTCAATGGCGCGGTAGCCGGGATAGGGCGAATAGGAACTGCGCGTCCACTGCCACACGATGCCGAAGGCGTCGTTCAGTTGACCGGCGCGCGCAGCGACTTCCCATTCCTTCTCGGTGGGCAGATGCTTTCCGCTCCAGCGCGTAAACGCATCGGCCTCGTAGTAGCTGACGTGCGAGACGGGTGCCGCAAGATCGACGTCCTGCAGGCCACCGAGCGTCATGATCTTCCAGTTTCCGTTGATCTTGCGCCAGTGACCGGGTGCCTGCCATTCCTCGTTCGATGCGGCAGCATGACCGTCCATCAGCCACAGTGTGGGCGATGTGTAGCCGCCGTCTTCCATGAATGCCAACCATTCAGCGTTAGTGACAAGATTGCGTGCGAGCTTCACTGGGCCGACGAGCGCGCGGTGCGGAGGCTTCTCATTGTCGAAATGAAACGTATCGCCCTGATGGCCGATGGTGTGAATGCCTTCGGTCAGTGTCACCCATTCGTCGCCACTCCGCGCCGCTTTCGGGAAGCGCCATTTCGGATCGTAGGCGGGCGGAATTGGATTCTGCGCAAAGGCGTGAAGAATATCGGTTAGCATCAATTCCTGATGCTGCTGCTCGTGATTAAGGCCGACTTCGATGAGGGGTTCGAGCGATGCGAGTTTTGCCTCGTCCGCTTCGCCGAAGAACTTCGCCACCGCCGCATCGACATGCTTGCGGTAGGCTGTGACCTCGTCGGCACCGGGGCGGGTGAGATGACCGCGCTGCGCGCGTGCATGACGCGGTCCAGCGCTGACGTAGTATGAGTTGAAGATGTAGGCGTAGTCGGGATGGTACGGCGTGTAGCCGGGGCTGTGCTCGCCGAGCAGGAACTGCTCCCAGAACCACGTCACGTGCGCGCGGTGCCATTTGATCGGGCTCGCGTCCGGCATGGACTGCACCACCTGATCCTCTGGCGACAGTGGCGCAGCGCGCCGCTCGGTCTCGTCACGCACCGTGCGAAAGGCCGTCAGCAGTCGCTCTGCGAGGCCAGAAGAGGATTCGGACGGATTTGAAAGGGAAGCCGTGGCGGGCGTCTTTGGTAGGGCAGCCTGATTCGTCACGACGGTCTCCGGTTTTGGAGAGAACGGTGCTTCGGACTATCCGTTCCGAAGCAGGGTTGTTCCTAAATAGGGCCTTCCTGAGAAGATAAAAGGCATCCCCGGCCATGATTTGGATACGCGGCGGCTATGGCCGCCGTTACGCTTTCTCGCGCATTCGAGTGGGAAAGCATGGCTCCCACGCGGCAATTTGATTGGGCTGGGGAACCGTTTCGGGCTACATATATGATTGAAATGAAGGCTGATCGGCGATCCGGCCTTCAGCAGGCCGATCCTGCGCAAAAATTCAAAGGACGGGACTATGAGCATCGAGCAATTCATCGAAAACGAGGTGAAGTCCAACGACGTGGTGCTTTTCATGAAGGGCACGCCGCAGTTTCCGCAGTGCGGATTTTCCGGTCAGGTCGTCCAGATCCTCGACCATGTCGGTGCGGCGTATAAGGGCCTCAACGTCCTCGAATCGTCCGAACTGCGCGACGGCATCAAGATCTATTCGAACTGGCCGACCATTCCCCAGCTTTACGTGAAGGGCGAATTCATCGGCGGCTGCGACATCATCCGCGAGATGTTCCAGGCAGGCGAATTACAGCAGTTGCTCGCCGACAAGGGCGTCGCCGTTCAGCAGACTGCTGGCTGATCCACGATGTCAGTTTGATCCGTTGTTCGGGCAGGCCTCGCGCCTGCCCGAATGCGTTTTAGGCTTGCGCGACAATCTGCCGGACGGCGGCAATCATCTCATCGACCATCGCCGTCGTGACGTCGAGATGCGTGCAGGCCCTGATGCGGTGATCGAGCGCGCCGACCAGAATGCCGCGCGAATCCAGTTCGGAAATCAACCGCTTGGTATCGACGCCCGAATTCGCCGGGTCGAAGAACACCAGATTGGTCTGGGGCTGGTTCACTGCGATGCCGGGGATTTGCGCGAGGCCTCGCGCGAGTGCGCGTGCATTGGTGTGATCGTCCTTGAGGCGGTCGACATGATGATCGAGCGCGTAGATGCAGGCGGCGGCATTGATGCCGCTTTGGCGCATCGCGCCACCGAGGCGCTGCTTCCAGCGCCAGACTTCATCGATGAATTCGGCGCTGCCCGCAATCACGGCACCCACGGGCGCGCCGAGACCTTTGCTGAAATCGATCCAGACCGAGTCCCAGCCATTCGAAAAATCTTTCGCTGATACGCCGCTGGCGACGACGGCATTCATCAGCCGTGCGCCATCCATATGGGTGAAAAGTTTATTGTCGCGCGCGATATCGACGATCTCATCGAGATCGGATTTTCTCCACACCGTTCCGCCACCAATATTCGCCGTCTGCTCGACCGTGACGACGCGCTGCGGCGCGGAGTAGCGGTTTGGCCGAACGATAGCCGCGCGCAGCGTCTCAGGTGCGAAGATGCCATCTTCGCCTGCAAGCGGTGTGATCTGAAATCCGCCGAGCGCGGCATGTGCGCCGCCTTCACGCGTCAGAACATGCGCGGAGGGATGTGCTAAAATTTCATCGCCGTGGCGGCAGCGCACCAGCGTCGCCGCGATATTGCACATCGTGCCGGACGGCATGAATACCGCGGCCTGCTTGCCGAGAAGGCTCGCGACGCGGTCGCACAATTCGTTTGTGGTCGGATCGTCCCCGATCTGCTCGTCGCCGACCTTCGCGCGCATCATTGCCTCGCGCATGGCGGACGTCGGGCGCGTCTGCGTGTCCGACATCAGGTTGATGCGGATCGGCGGCGATTTCGGATCGCGGGGTGTAGGGGTCATTTTCATGGAGTTGGTGTAGTCAAAAAGCGGGCATGATCCAAGATCGTAGATCGCTATGCGCGGATGGTCTCAGCGGATAGAGTTCACGGTCGTACTGACAGGAATTTTCGTCTTGAACCGCTTTGCCTCTGCCATCGTTCTCTTCGCAGGATTGATCTCGTCGACAGCCACATTGGCGGAGCCGCTGGGCAAGACCGATGCGGTCAAGGCCGGTTTTCTTCCTGAGCGGCTGTCACGCATCAAAACCTATCTGGAACATGAAATTGCGCTGAAGCGGATTCCCGGCGCGATCGTGCTGATCCGCCGCCGCGGCCAGACCGCGTATTACGAAGGCTTTGGTACGCGCAGTCCTGCGACTGGCATGCCGATGACGCCCGACACGATCTTCACGCTTTTTTCGATGACGAAGCCGATTACGTCTGTCGCGGCGATGGTGCTCGTCGAGGAGGGGAAACTCGCGCTCGACGCCGAGGTCGGCCAATATATCCCGTCGTTTTACAACATCAAAGTTGGCGTCGAGAAAGCGGGCGCCGGCGGCAGGCCGGAGCTTGATCTTGCTGCGCCGAACCGCCCGATTTTGATCCACGATCTGTTGCGGCAGAGCGCTGGCATTCCTTACGCTTCGCTCGCTTACGGTGTGGTCAAGAAGCCCTACGAAGACGCAAGGCTGCTCAGCGGCGATCTGACGAACGCCGAGCTTGCCGATCGCATCGCCGCCTTGCCGCTGATCGCCAATCCCGGCGAATACTGGGTTTACGGTCACGCCACCGATGTTTTGGGTGCGGTGATCGAGAAAGTATCCGGACAGACGCTTTATGACTTCGAGAAGTCGCATCTGCTCGATCCGCTCGGCATGACGAATACGAGCTTCTTCGTCACCGATGCAGCAAAACTGAAATTGATCGCCGAGCCGAATGCCAACGAAAAATTCGACCGCGATCCGCGCGTCGTGCAGAAATGGCAGTCAGGCGGCGGCGGCATGGTGGCTTCGATCGAGGACTATGCGCGCTTCGTGCAGATGTTGATGAATGGCGGCGAACTCGACGGCAAGCGCATCCTTGGCCGCAAGACGGTGGAGTTCATGACCGCAAACCACATCGGTCCCGCGTCCGGTGTGAAACCGTGGGCATACTACTTTCCTGGCGCGGGCTACGGTTTCGGCCTCGGCGTTGCGGTACGGACCGAGCAGGGGGTCAACCATTGGCCGGGATCGATCGGCGAATTCGAATGGAGCGGCGGCAGCGGCGTTTATTTTCTCGCCGATCCGAAGGAAGACATGTTCGCCATCCTGATGATGCAGACGCAAACCCAGCGCGGGCGCATTCAGTCGGCCTTCAAAAGCATGGTTTATGGTGCGCTGAAGTAGCCGCAAACAAAAAGGCCGCCCAATGAGGCGGCCTTTCCAATTCGACGCTAATAAAAAGTCAGCGCGAATAGAATTCGACAATCAGATGGGGCTCCATCTGGACCGGAAAGGGAACTTCCGACAGGTTCGGAATGCGCGAAACCTTTGCTGTCTGCTTGCCGTGATCGACGTCGAGAAAATCCGGCACATCGCGCTCGGCCAGCTGATTGGCTTCGAGCACGAAGGTCAGCTGCTTGGACGATTCCTTGATCTCGATGACGTCGCCGACCTTTACCTTGTAGCTGGCGATATTGACGCGCTTGCCGTTCACCTTGACGTGACCGTGGTTGATGAACTGGCGGGCAGCGAACATCGTGGAGACAAACTTCGCGCGGTACACGACGGTGTCGAGACGGCGCTCAAGCAGGCCGATAAGGTTCTCGCCCGAGTCACCCTTCATGCGGGTTGCCTCGACATAGATGGCGTAGAACTGGCGCTCAGAAATGTTGGCGTAGTAGCCCTTCAGTTTCTGCTTGGCGCGCAGCTGCGTGCCGAAGTCGGAGAGCTTGCCTTTGCGGCGCTGGCCGTGCTGACCGGGGCCGTATTCGCGCTTGTTGACGGGGCTCTTCGGGCGGCCCCAGATATTCTGGCCCATACGGCGATCGATCTTGTACTTCGCCTCACTGCGCTTAGTCATCGCGTCCTCATGTTGAGTTTAAGTGTTTGAGGATCGCGCCCTCCTGTGCACCGGGAATGGTCCAGGTGCCGACAGATCTACCTCATAAGCCTGACGAGGTGGACCACGGGTCGCGAAACGCAACGCGGGCCGTAAAACGGCCCGCGAGCAGGGTGTTCATAGGTAGAAAACGCTGCGAAGTCAAACGTTTCGAGGCCGTCTCAGAGCCTCATTTCGGGGCTGGGCTGGCGACCGGCTTGTCCTTTTCGACCACATAAACAGCCATTACTTTCAAGCCGTTAGGTCCAGCCTTGACATCGTGGGGAACGCCTGCGGGCACCGCATAGGAATCGCCCGGCTTCATCTCTTGATCGGGCTTGCCCTCCATCATGAAGGTACCGGAGCCTTCGAGGCAATATCCGGTATCGACGCCCGGATGGGTATGGCGGCCTGCGAAAGTATTGGGGGCGATTTCAGCGACAACGGTGATGATGTTGTAGCCAGCCGGAAAGTTTTCGACTTTCTGCAGCGGCGTGCGCTTGATGTTGCTGGCGGGTGCTGGCGCCGGAGCCATCTTGTCTTGTGCCAGCGCGGCCCCGCCGACGAGCGCGACGACCGACAGGCCGAGTACGATCTTCTTGAGCATGTTTATCTCCCATTTTGCCGTTCTCTCTGGAACGGACCGCCGAAAGGCTAGCAGCGAAGCCCGCATGGTGGAAGCACGGGCGCGCGGCCGCCGCAGCGCACACTTTTTTCGACCCGACGGAATAACCGCGTGCGTGAGCGATCAGGCGATATGGCTTGCGCCGAAAAACGGCGCTAGTGCCTTGACGAGCGCTGCTGAGGGCACTTGCCCGGACGTGAAGACAATTCGTGCGGATTGCGGTTCGATCGATGCGGGCGTGCCGAGCAGATCGTTGACGCGCCGCGCGATCGCGGGGGCAGGGTCGATCCAGTTGACCGGCCAGGGCGCGAGCTCGACGAAGCGGTCCAGCAGCAGCGGATAGTGCGTGCAGGCCAGGACCACAGTGTCCGTGCGCGCGTCGCCATCGGTAAAGCACGGCGCGATTTCTTCGAGGATATCGCGATCGCTAATCGGTTCGCCTTTCAACGATGCTTCCGCGAGAGCTGCGAGATTTTCCGCGCCGATCAGCTTCACGTCGCAGCCTTGCGCGAAATCGGCGATCAGTTTTTTGGTGTATTCCCGCTGCACGGTTCCTTTCGTGCCCAAAACCGAAACACGCTTGGTTTTCGACGACGCGCAGGCCGGCTTGATCGCGGGCACAGTACCGACAAAGGGAACTTGATAAGCCTTGCGCAGATGATCCATGACCAACGTGGAGGCTGTATTGCAGGCGATCACTGTCAATTTCGGATCGTGAGCTCCGATCAGCTGGCCGATCAGCGGCACCACGCGCGTGACGATCTCGGCCTCGCTATGCTGGCCGTAAGGAAAATAGGCGTCGTCGGCGACGTAAATGTAGCGTGCGCCAGGACGCAGCTTCACGATCTCGCGCAGCACGGTGTTTCCGCCAAGGCCGGAATCGAACACGAGAATCGTCTCAGGCATCGGGGAATAAAACCCGATCTCCTCCGGTCATTCAATCGGGCCGATTAGAGCGATTCAAGGCAGGGCATCGCAATCTGGGCGACCAGACACTTGTTGCGCTCGTGCGGCTGTGGCTTTCGTAATGCGCAAGGAGAAAGTCGAACGATGTTTCGGAATACGAAAACGAACTGGGGTTCAGCCTCGCGGGCGCTTCATTGGGTGCTGAGCATACTCATCATCGGCATGCTCGGATACGGCTACTGGATGAATCATTTCACAGCGCGGTCCGACCGTTTCTTCTACCGTTCGATTCACGCCGACATTGGCTATGTGATCCTTCTGCTGCTGGTTTTGCGGATTGTGTGGCGACTCTTCAATCCATCGCCGGCGCTTCCGTCCGGAACGCCGCGCTGGGAACGCGCCGCGGCATGGATCAGCCATTTTGCGCTTTATCTCGTGACCTTCGTCGTCGCAATGCTGGGCTGGGCGCACTCCGGTGCGCGCACTCAGGACTATTCCAGTTTTTTCGGGCTGTTTCGCGTGCTGCAGTTCACGTCGCCGGACAGAGCCGCCGCGCACGCTTACGAGGAAAACCACATGTGGGGTGCGTATATTCTCGCAGGGCTTGTCGCGCTGCATCTTCTCGCCTCGCTCTACCATCACTTCTACAAGCGCGACCGCGTTCTGATGCGGATGGTGGACGGCAAATCAGGCTGAACCGAACACGCGCTTGAAGATCGTGTCGACGTGCTTGAGGTGATAGCCGAGATCGAACTGTTCCTCGATCTCTTTGTCACCCAGATATTTCTTAACGTCGGCGTCCTGTTTCAGAAGTGTGAGAAAATCGCCTTCGCCGCGCCAGACCGGCATCGCGTTGCGCTGCACGAGCTTGTAGGCGTCCTCGCGTGACGCGCCTTTCTGGGTGAGCGCGATCAGCAAGCGCTGCGAGTGGACAAGACCGCCAAGCCGGTCGAGATTTTTTTGCATGTTGGCCGGATAAACCAGCAGCTTCTCGATCACGCTCGCCAGACGATTGAGCGCGAAATCAAGTGTTACCGTCGCATCGGGTCCCATCATGCGCTCGGCGGAGGAGTGGGAAATATCGCGCTCGTGCCATAGCACGACGTTTTCCAGCGCAGGCGTCACATAGGCACGCACCATGCGCGACAAGCCGGTCAGATTTTCCGTCAGTACAGGATTTCGCTTGTGCGGCATCGCCGACGAACCCTTCTGGCCTTCGGAGAAAAATTCTTCGGCTTCCAGAACTTCGGTGCGCTGCATGTGGCGGATTTCAGTGGCGAGACGTTCGACTGATGAGGCGATGACACCCAATGTCGCGAAATACATCGCATGCCTGTCGCGCGGAATGATCTGCGTCGAAATCGGTTCAACGGCGAGACCCATGGCTGTTGCGACATGGGCTTCGACGCGCGGATCGATCTGCGCGAAAGTGCCGACGGCACCTGAGATCGCGCAGGTCGCGATGTCTTTCCGCGCGTAAACGAGCCGCTCGCGCGCGCGGGTGAATTCGGCATAGGCGTAAGCGAGCTTTAGTCCGAATGTCACGGGTTCGGCATGAATACCGTGCGAGCGGCCGATGGTCGGCGTCATCTTGTGTTCGAACGCGCGCATTTTGAGCGCGGCAAGAACCTTATCGATGTCGGCGATCAGAAGATCCGCGGCGCGCGAAAGCTGTACGTTCAAACAGGTATCGAGCACGTCCGATGATGTCATGCCCTGATGCACGAAGCGCGCTTCTGGTCCGACGATTTCGGCAAGATGCGTGAGAAACGCGATGACGTCGTGCTTGGTCTCGCGCTCGATCTCGTCGATGCGTTCGACGTTGAACGTGACGTTCTTCGCCTTCGCCCAGATTGTCTTCGCGGCATCCTTCGGGATCACGCCGAGGTCCGCGAGCGCGTCGGCAGCATGGGCCTCGATCTCGAACCAGATTTTGAACCGTGTCTGCGGATCCCAGATCGCCGTCATTTCGGGGCGCGAGTAGCGGGGGATCATATCGCTTCCCCGCGCGCGGATGCGGCGGCATTGCGGATCGCCGCGATGTTCGATTTGTAGCTTTCCATCGTGCCACCCTTGAACACGGCGGAGCCTGCAACTAGGGCGTTGGCGCCGGCTGCTGTAATCTCAGCGGCATTATTCGCGGTAACGCCACCATCGACCTCGATGTCGATCGGGCGGCCCGCGCACATCGCGCGCACATTCGAGATTTTCTCAAGTGCGGATGAAATGAAAGACTGTCCGCCGAAACCCGGATTGACCGACATGACCAGAACGAGATCGACTAGATCGATCACGTGCTCGATTGCGCTCGCCGGCGTTGCGGGATTGAGCGACACGCCGGCCTTTTTGCCGAGCGCGCGGATCGCCTGCAGCGAGCGATGCAGATGCGGGCCGGCCTCGACATGCACCGTGATGTGATCGCAGCCGGCCTTTGCGAAGGCTTCGAGATACGGATCGCAGGGCGCGATCATCAGATGCGCATCGAAGATTTTCTTCGAGTGCGGACGCATCGCCTTGATGACATCGGGTCCAAACGAGATATTCGGCACGAAATGGCCGTCCATCACGTCGAGATGCATCCAGTCGGCACCGGCCCGATCGACTGCGCGGACCTCGTCGCTCAGCTTTGCGAAGTCCGATGCCAGAATGGACGGCGCGATCACGAGCGGGCGCGACGCGAAGGCTTGAGTCATCGGGCGGTTCCGGGGCTCGAAATCGGTGGATTCGGCGGTGGTTTTTGTTCGGCTTCGCCTAACACGCCGCACCGTGCCGGGCAATGCAAGCTGTGGATGCGCGAGGCATTTCGCCCGGCAGTTTCTGCCGTTGCGGCAGAACCTGCCGCGTCAAACGGCGCGGTGGAATCAAAGAAATAGGCATTTTTATTGGGATTTCAACACGGCACAGCCTTTGCTCCCCTAAAGGCATTGGGATAGCTGCGCCTTGCGCGGCGTGTATGGGAGTATGTGATGTATCTTGCTTTGGCAGGCGCGGCATCAAGCGCGCTGGATTTGCTGTCCTCGCTGGCGTCGAAGTCCGGCACCAGCAAGACGACGACAGGCCTCACTCAAAATACGACATCGTCGTTCGGTCTCACAAGCACGACATCGGCCTCGGCGCAGGGGTCGGGCCCGATCTCCGGCGGCTCGAGCGGCGCGCTCTCGCCGGATACGCTGAACGCGCTGTTTGCAGCTCAGAGTTCGACGCAGTCGTCAGGGACGACAAGCCAGTCGGATGCGTTGAAGGATCTGTTTGGCCTGCTCGATACCAATGGCGACGGGCAGATCAGCAAATCGGAATTCGAATCCAATCTTGGCGCAGGCGGCACGAACATCGCCAACGCAGACAGCGTGTTCGGAAAGCTCGACACCAATGGCGACGGATCGGTTAGTCTCGATGAATTGTCGACAGCCTTGAAAAGCAAGGGCGGCGGTCACGGTCACCACCACGCGCACGGCGCGGGCGGTGGCAAGGGCGGCGGTCAGGACGCTTTGCTGCAGGCGCTCGACGGCGCTTCCAGCTCATCGACCACCAACTCCGACGGCTCGACCACGACGACCTTGACCTACTCCGACGGGTCCACCGTTACGCTGAACACACCGGCCAAGTCGGCGAGCAACTCCATCGCATCGAACACGGCGTCCTCGTCCTACAATCTCGTCGAGAAGATGATCCAGAAACAGGCCGACGCGCTTGCGCTGTCGGCGAAGCAATCCCTGTCGGTCAGCGTCTGATCGGTAGGATACGGCGTGGTGCATCTGTAGCATCACGAATGAAGCGGCAAACTTCACCAAGCACTAACTCTACACACAACTAGATGCAGCCTGCGCAAGAAATGCGGAGGCTGCATCGCGTTTGGTTTGTCTTGTCGAGCGCGCTATGCGAACCGTTTTTTCCACGATGGCAACGCGCCGGAGAAGGGAAGGGCCTCGGCTTCGTAGACGCCGCGCGCGACGGCGCGGGCCAGCACGTTCGCCGCGACCGCGCCGAGTTCGGTCAATTCCAATAACGGTTCGATTGGCCTTTGCCCTGTCGATGCTGCGAAAACGATGTCGCCGTCCATCGGCGAATGAACCGGATAAATCGCACGCGCGAATCCGGTCTGCGCTATCATCGCAAGCCGCTTCGCTTGTGCCTTGGTGAGAGCGGCGTCGGTGGCGACGACCGCAATCGTGGTGTTCTCGATGGCTGCAGTCGCCGGCGCGCCTTTGAGGCGGATCGACAGCATGTCGTCGCTAAATTTCGAGGGAAACCCTTTTCCGCCGAATTCTCCATCGCGCTCGAAGGGTGCCGCCCAGAACCACGGCCCGTCACCGACGGTGACGCTGCCGAGCGCGTTGACGATAACAACCGCGCCGACGGTGACGCCACGCGGCGTTTTTTCCGACGCCGAACCGATGCCGCCCTTGAAGTTGGCGGTGAGCGCGCCAAGCCCTCCGCCCACACTTCCAAGCGTGAAGTCTGCTCCTGCCGCAGCAGCAGCGGCATAACCGAGATCGCGGTAGGGTGCAAAGCGTCCCCATTTCTTGTTGCCGCCGTTGAGCAGATCGAAAACGATGGCGCCGGGTACAATGGGAACGAGCGCATCGCGTACCGCAAATCCGCGGCCCTGTTCGGCGAGCCAGGCCTGAACGCCCCCACCGGCCTCAAGACCGAACGCCGAGCCCCCCGACAGAGCGATGGCGTCGATTTTTTCAACGGTATTCGCGACATCGAGCAATGAGCCCTCGCGGGTGCCGGGCCCGCCGCCGCGCACGTCCATCGCTGCGACTGCAGGTTGATCGAACACAATCGCGGTCACGCCCGACGCAAGCACTGCGTCGTCTGCATGGCCGACCCGGACGCCGGCAACATCGGTCATCAGATTTCGCATCGAGTCCCAACTTTCACGTGCAACAAGACCGCAACTGCGGGCGAGCGTCAACGCGGCTGTCACGGCCGATCACAACGCTGTGGGGTGAGGCGGTAAATGCCGTATTCGCAACGATTTTCAACCAAGTGACGTACAGCACGAAACGAATGGGACTGTTCCATCGTAGACGCTGTTGTGGCAGATCATCTGTCGAGTCATGGAATTGAAGAAGTAGACGGTCGCTAAGATGAAATCGGATATCTCGGTTTACGCTGCTTTCGCGGCAGGTCTGATCAGCTTTCTGTCGCCTTGCGTCCTTCCTCTGGTCCCTCCGTATCTGGTTTACCTCACCGGCGCGACCATCGAGCACGTCGAGAACGACGAAGGCGCGGCGGCATCGCGGCGTGCGGTAATGATTTCCGCGCTGTTCTTCGTATTGGGCTTCTCCACGGTCTTCGTCGCGCTTGGTGCCAGCGCAAGTTACATCGGTAGCTTCATTCGAGCATGGTCGGCCCAACTGTCGATCGTCGCCGGCATTGTCATCATTGTCATGGGACTGCACTTCCTCGGCCTCACGCGCATCGGTCTGTTGATGCGCGAAGGCCGTTTGACAGCGCCGAAGCCTATGGGACTTTGGGGCGCGTATGTGATGGGTCTCGCATTCGCGTTCGGATGGACGCCGTGCATCGGCCCGATCCTCGCCGCCATTCTGTCGGTCGCCGCATCGGAGGCGACTGTCGCCAAGGGCGCGGTGCTGCTGGCGGTTTATTCGGCGGGGCTGGGCGTGCCGTTCCTGATCGCCGCTTTCATGGTCGAACAGTTCGCGTCCGTGTTCGCGCGCATGAAGAGACATCTCTTGACAGTCGAACGTGTGATGGGCGGATTGCTGGTGCTGACCGGAATAGCGTTTCTTTCGGGTGGCATTTCGTGGATCAGCATCTGGCTGCTTGAGACGTTTCCGTCGCTGCAGAATTTTGGGTGACCTCAAACAAAACCGCTCCGGTTAGCGGAGCGGTTTTGAATTCCGTGAGAGTGGATCAGGTACCTTTGCCGGGCTCAATTTCGGCGTAGTTGCCTTTCGCATCCCACTTATAGACGACGTAATCGAGCGCCTTGATATCGCCCTTGGCATCGAATGACAGCTTGCCGAGCACTGTTTCCCATTCGCCGGCCTTGATGATGTCCATCACCTTCTTCGTATCCGTCGAGTTGGCTTTTGCTGCGGCCTGCGACCAGATCTGGAAAGCGGCGTAAGTGTAGAGAGTGTAGCCTTCCGGATCGATGCCTTTCGCCTTGAACTTCTCGACGATTGCCTTTGCCGTCGGCTTGTTGCGCGGATCTGGGCCGAACGTGAACAGCGTGCCTTCCGCTGCCGGGCCAGTGATCGATGCGAATTCCTTGTCGTTCATCGCGTCGCCCGCCATCAGCACAGTCTTCAAGCCCTGATCGCGCATCTGGCGAACGATCAGACCTGCTTCCTGATGATAGCCGCCGACATAAACCAGATCGATATTGGCGAGTTTCAAACGCGACACGATGGAGTTAAAATCCTTGTCGCCCTTGTTATAGGACTCGAACAGTTTTTCCTGCATGCCGCCGGCGTTGAGCGCCTTCTTCATTTCGTCGGCGAGACCTTTGCCGTAGGTCGTCTTGTCGTTGAGGATCGCGATATTTTTTCCGGCATAGGCTTTCAGAATGTATTGCGCTGCGACGACGCCCTGCTGGTCGTCACGGCCGCAGACGCGCAGCACGTTGGTCAGCTTGCGCTCGGTGAACAGCGGGTTGGTCGAGGCAGGCGTGATCTGCAGCACATTGCCGTCCGCGTAAGCCTCCGACGCAGGAATGGACGACGACGAACAGAAATGGCCTGCGACGAACGGAACGCCGGAGCTAGCGATCTTTTCGGCAACCGAGCGGGCCTGTTTGGGATCGCAGGCATCGTCGCCGATCTGAAGCGCGAGATTCTTGCCGAGCAATCCGCCGGCCGCGTTGATGTCGGCCACCGCAAGATCGGCACCGTTCTTCATTTGACGGCCGAATGCGGATTCGCTGCCGGTCATCGGGCCCGCGACTGCGACCGGAATGGTCTGCGCCGTCGCAGCCGTCGAAAGCAGAATCGAGGCGCCGAAGGCAAGACCGAGCAGGCGGATAGGTTTCATGGGATCCTCATGGAGTTCGCAGGTCGAAAGGACGGTTTCGGAGCTATTGTCCGCTGATTTCCGAACGAAGTCATTGGCAATTTCAGCCGCGAATTACGGCTTCGATGGCACATCTTGCCGCAGCTGCCACGCCAGCGGGCCATTAGCCTCATAAAGCCAATAATACTGCCGTACCATTTGCAGCGCACGGGTGCGCTGGAACGACAGGCAGGCAATCGCCAAGAGGACGAGCGTTTCGACGGCGTAGGTGCCGGGCTTCAGCAGCGCCTCGTTGAACAGCGCGAAGTGCACGAACCTCACGGCTAATCCCATCGCCAGCATCGCACCGACGACGACCCATATGCTTCGCCATGTAGACGCGATGGCGCGTCCGGCGAGATAAGCGCAGCCGCCACCCAGAACGAGCGTTACAAACAATACTTGAAAGACGTTCTCGCTGGCATACAGCATCAGTGGCGGCCTCCTTCTAGGTAGGCCGCGCGTATCTCTGGCCGCGCAAGAAGCTCCGCGCCGGTGCCGCTCATCGTAATCAATCCGTTGACCATCACGTAGCCACGATGCGCCAGTTTCAGCGCGTGATTGGCATTCTGCTCGACGATGAGAACGGTCAGGCCGTCCTGCTTGTTTAGCGTTCTGATCGCGTCGAAGATTTGCCGCGCGATCAGCGGTGCCAGACCGAGCGACGGTTCGTCCAGCATCAGTAGGCGTGGCCGGCTCATCAGGGCGCGACCGATGGCGAGCATCTGCTGTTCGCCGCCCGACAACGTGCCGCCGCGCTGTGTGAGACGTTCCTTGAGTCGCGGGAATAGCGCCAGCACGCGGTCGAGACTCGCCGCTCGTTCGGCCGGTGTGTTGCCCTCGACAGCGTCCGCACCCATCTGCAGGTTCTCCGCGACGCTCATGCGCGGAAAAACCCGCCGGCCCTCCGGCGATTGCGCGATCCGCAGCCGCGCGACGAAATGCGTCGGAATCTGCGTGATGTTGCAGCCATCGAATTCGATGACGCCGGATTTAGCGCGCGGCTTGCCGAACACCGACATCATCAGCGTCGATTTGCCGGCACCGTTCGATCCGATGAGCGCGACGATCTCGCCGGGTGCGATATCGAGATCAACCCCCTTGAGCGCTTCGATATTGCCGTAAGCGGCGTGCAGGCCACGGATGGAAAGGAGGGATGCTGCGCTCATGCGCTTTCCTCCATCACCTTGATCGCGGCGTCCTCATCGGCACCGAGATAGGCGGCGATGACTTTCGGATCGTTACGGATTTCGTTCGGAGTGCCGTCCGCGATTTTGACGCCGTGATCCAGCACGAAGATCCGATCGGATATTTCCATTACGACCGACATGTCGTGCTCGATTAGCAGAATCGATGTGCCGTGATCTTTCCGGATTGTGCGCAGCAAGGTATTGAGGTCGTCGCTTTCCCGCGCGTTCAAGCCAGCCGCCGGTTCATCGAGGCAAAGCAGCAACGGTTCCGAACACATGGCGCGGGCGATCTCCAGCCGCCGCTGGTCGCCGTAAGGAAGATTGCCTGCCGCGTCGTCGGCGCGGTTGAGGAGCCCGATACGATCCAGCCAGTATTTTGCGAGTTCGACAGCGCGTGTCTCGGCGCGCCGGAAGCCGGGCGCGCCGATCAAGCCGAGGAACGAATAGCCGGAGGCACGCATCAAAGGATTGTGCTGGGCGACCATCAGGTTTTCCAGCGCCGTCATCCCAGCGAACAGCCGGATGTTCTGAAACGTCCGCGCGACCTTCGCCACTTTCGAGATGCGATAGTCGAACAACCGTTCGAGCAGGAATTCGCGGCCATCGTCTCTCATCAGCCGAAGCATTCCCGTCGTCGGCTTGTAGAAACCCGTAATGCAGTTGAAGACGGTCGTCTTGCCTGCACCGTTCGGTCCGATCAACGCGGTGATGTCGCCGCGCTTGGCTGCGAACGAAAAGTCGTTGACGGCGACAATGCCGCCGAAGCGCATCGATAGGTGTGCCACATCGAGGATGTCGGCCGAGACGGATGTTTCGGTCATCCGTGGCCTTCCTTGACAACAGCGGATGAGATGTCTTTCGCCTCTTCCAGGAAGACGGTCGGTGCGCGATGTCCGATCAACCCGCGCGGTCGCCAGATCATCAGCAGGACCATTGCGCCGCCGAACACCAGCATGCGGAACTGTTCAAATCCCCGAAACAGTTCAAAGCCGCCGATCATGGCCAACGCTGCGAGCGCGACGCCGAGTTGCGATCCCATGCCGCCGAGCACGACGATGGCGAGCACCAAGGCTGATTCCTGAAACGTGAAAGACTCCGGGCTGATGAAGCCCTGGCGTGTTGCGAAGAATGCGCCGGCAAATCCGCCGAACATCGCGCCCGTCGCGAATGCCGTCAGTTTGGTTTTCGTCGTGTTGATGCCAAGTGCGCGGCAGGCGACTTCGTCCTCGCGCAGCGCTTCCCATGCGCGGCCGATCGGCAATCGCCGCAGGCGGATTGTCACCCAGTTCGTCAGCAGGGAGAGCGCGAGGATCAGGTAGAACAGAAACACCACGCGATGGGTCGGTGAAAATGCGATTCCGAGTTTGGCGGCGAGACCGTCTTCGGTGTTCGTCAGAGGAATTCCGAAAAACGTCGGACGGGGAATTCCCGAGATACCGTTGGGTCCGCCCGTGACTTTTTGCCAGTTCAGCAGAATGAGGCGGATGATTTCGCCGAAGGCAAGCGTGACGATGGCGAGATAATCGCCGCGCAACCGGAGTACCGGAAAGCCGAGCAGCATGCCCCAGAACGCGGCGAGAATTCCCGCGAGCGGAAGGCAGACCCAGAACGACAATCCGAAAGTCGTCGCCAGCAACGCATACGAATAGGCGCCGACCGCATAGAACGCGACGTAGCCGAGATCGAGCAGTCCGGCGAGGCCGACGACGACATTCAACCCCCAGCCGAGCATCACGTAGGTCAGAACGAGAATACCGAGGTCGAGAATGTAGCGCTGGTCGTAGAAGACGATCGGGACAAGTGCCGTGAACACCAGCAGGGCCGGCACTAGGATGCGGCGGAATTTTTTTAGCCCGGCGCCGATAGAGCCCGGAATGCGGGATTCGAGAGCCGATATGGTCACCGATCCGCGGAGCAATTCAACGAAAATGCTGCCCGCAAAAACTGTTGCCACCAGCATCGCGAGATCGCCAAAGCGGGTCCAATAGATGAGCTGGCCGGTCGGTCCTGCTTCGGTGCGAACGCCGACCATCAGCGAAAACAGTACGAGCGCAATAAGTGCGCTGAGCAAAGATTTCTTCAGGATGAATGCGGTGCCGCGCCCCGGTGCAGGGGATACGGACGCGAGAGGATCGGTTGTGCGCGCCACGTCGTCTCTCAAACTTTTTCGACTTCAGGACGGCCAAGCAAGCCGGTCGGCAAAAAGATGAGGACGATAATCAAAATCGAAAACGCTGCGACATCTTTATACTCGGACGAGAAGTAAGCCGCCCAGAATGTCTCGATCAGTCCAATGGCCAATCCGCCGAGCATTGCGCCGGGAAGGGAGCCGATTCCGCCGAGCACGGCGGCAGTGAACGCCTTGATGCCGGCGACAAAGCCCATGAAGAAATCGACGACACCGTAATAGAGCAGGTACATCATGCCTGCGACGGCCGCGAGTGCCGCGCCTATCACGAACGTCATCGAGATCGTGCGATCGACATCGACGCCGAGCAGCGCCGCCATCGTCTGATCCTGTTCGCATGCACGCATGTCGCGGCCCAGTCGCGTGCGCGCCACGAGCCACGAGAAGACTACGAGCAGGACCATCGTGGTGACGACGACGATGATCTGGATGTTAGAGAGCCGGACAGCGAAGCCGTCGCGCTCCAGAAGCGTGTAGCCGCCGGTAATCACGGGGGGCACTGGCTTCACGCGCGCGCCCTGCGCAACTTGCGAGAAATTCGACAGAACGAAGGACATTCCAATGGCCGACAGCATTGGCGCGAGACGAAACGATTGACGCAGCGGCCGGTACGCAATTCGCTCCACCGTCCAACCATAAAGAGCGGTGATCGCCATCGCGACGACGAGAACCAGCATCAGGATGAGAGGGATCGAGCTGAGGCCGATTGAGACGAGAACGAGAAAGGCAATCAGTGCGATGAATCCGCCGATCATGAAGATATCGCCATGGGCGAAATTGATCATGCCGACGATGCCGTAGACCATTGTGTAGCCGATTGCGATCAGCCCGTAGATGGAGCCGAGCACAAGGCCGTTGATCATCTGCTGGGCAAAATAATCCAAAATGAATCCCGCAATGGATCCCCTGCGATCTCGCAGGTGGAAGAATGCGCCGAAGCCCGGCCGGATCGTCGCTTGTGTCATTTTCTAACAGTGGGAACTGGAGGCGGCAACCGGAGCCGCTGCGGTGCGCCCGTCCGTCCACGATTGTTCCTGTGCCTCGAAATGGTCACGCCGGAACCGCTGTTCCAATGAAACCAACGCTGCTTCACCGGGGTTATCGTTCGTTCAACCAAGGAGAAATGTTCGATGTCCCAGAACAATCAGAACCAGAACGCCGGCCAGCAGAGTCAGAACCCGAACCAGAAGCCGGGTCAGCAGCAGGGCGGCGGCCAGAAACCTGGTCAGCAGAGCCAGAATCCGGGGCAGCAGAATCCGAACCGCTAAAGCGTTCCGGACAAGCCCCGCGAAGGAAGATCCCGCCGAAAGGCGGGATTTTCTTTGTTCTGTCTGGTGCGGTAGCGGGGTCCGCCGCTGCCGGTAAGGTTAAAAAAGGGTTTAAATTGCCGCTTGCAGTTGAGCGGCGTTAGCTGCCGCCCAACAGAAAAATGGGGTGCCGGTTCGGCATTACCTAAATGCGGGGCGCAGGCAGAATGAACAGGGATTGGCGGCTCAGTACGTTCAATGGCGCACTGCTGGCGTCGTACTTCATCCCGGCGTGGACTATCGCCGCTCTGAAAATCTGGATTTCGCCTATCCGCGGTCTTTACGACCGCGCCAACATCGCGCCTGCGATGTATGTCAGCGACAATCTCGCGTTGTCCGCCGTCACGACCGTTCGTCTTGCGTGGCTGCTGGCTCTGGCCAAGGTAACGGTCGCGGCGTTCTTTGTGGTGTTTCTCGTTCTGATCGTGCGGGAGTCGATCCGCAGGAAGGGCAACTGCGACGAAGCGCTCGGCTATGCACTCGGCATTGGTGCCTTCATCAGCATGGCGAGCTTGCTCGCCGCGTCCAAGGTCGGCGAGCTTGCGGCGTTGCGTCTGCACGCCAGTGAGTCGCTGCTTCTGATCGGCGCTGCGATCGTTCTGATCGTCGATACGTCGCGAGCGCCTGCCGTAAAAAAGCTGGACGATCGCGTTGGCTATCCCCTGGGCGCTCCCAATTCCTGAATTGCCGCGGCGGCTTCCTTGAGGGCGTGATTGGCTACCGGCACCCCGCAATAGATTGCCTGCTGCAGGATGATTTCCTTGATGTCGTCTCCCGTAAAGCCGCCCTCCGAAAGGGCGGCGCGCACATGCATGCGGAATTCGTCCCAATGTCCGAGCGCCATCATGGTGCCAATTACAAGAATGCGACGTGCGCGCTCGTCGAAATGCGGCCGCGTCCAGATCTCGCTCCATGCGTAACGCGTGATGAGATCGAGAAATTCGGCATTGAACGGTGTCTTGTTCGCGGCGGATTTGTCGACCCACGCATTGCCCAGAACTTTTCGGCGTTGCACCTCACCCTGCTGACGCCGCTTGTCGTCATCCATGACGTGATCCTCAGCGTTGCGTGAGGAAACCAGCAACGGCTTCCGTGAATGCGTGCGGCTGCTCGACGTTGGAAATATGTGCCGCGTCGAGCAGCGTCATGCTGGCGCCGGGAATATGGGCGCGGATGTATTCACCGGCTTCGACGGGTGTCGACATGTCCTTGCGTCCCGCGATCACCAGCGTCTTGGCTTTTATCTTCGGCAGAAATTCGCGCTGGTCGAGTTTGCTCAAGGCTTCGCAACAGGCGATATATCCTTCCACGGGCGAAGCGATCAGCATCGATTTCATGCGCTCCGTTGTTTGAGGATTGCGGTCGCGGAAATCTGCTGTGAGCCATCCCGCGATCACCGCGTCGGCAACCGATGCGATGCCGCCTTCCGTCACGGCTTTGATGCGGTTGTTCCAGTTTGTCGGGTCTGGATAGTAGCAACTGGTATTGGCGAGGATCAGCCGGTCGATCCGTTGCGGCGCGTTGGCACCAAGCCATTGTCCGACCATTCCACCCATCGACAATCCGCACCAATGCACGCGCTCGATGTTGAGATCGTCGAGGATCGCAAGCACATCCTTGCCGAAGCGTTCCATCGAATACGGTCCCGGCGGCACACCGGATTTGCCGTGGCCGCGGCGATCGTATCGCACGACGCGAAACAGCTTGGCCAGAGCCGCCATCTGCGGCTCCCACATCTGCATCGTCGAGCCGAGTGAGTTCGACAGCATCAGTGTCGGGCCGCCATCGCGTCCTTCGACCGCGACATTCAGAAGACAGCCATCGGCATCGATCATCGGCATCGTTTTTCCAATCTAGTCTTTCTGCAGCGATGCCAGCAGCCGGTCGATCAGCGTCTGCGACACCCCGTGATAGGACATCGGTTCGAACAGCGCGCTCAGCTTATCGGGCGCAATATGAGAGGTGACGTGAGAATCTTTCGCAAGCACGTCGCGCAGATGCTGCCTCGTCTCGACTGATTTGCGGCTGGCCGCTTCAATAATTTTATGCGCTTCGCTTTTGCCGATTTTTTTCGCCAGCGCCATTGAAACGGCCTCGGCCATGATAAGACCGCGCGTGCTGTCGAGATTGGTACGCATCCGCTCGGCGTCGACGGTCATGCCTTCGGCAATATCGGCGACGGCCGCGAGCGCTCCGGATGTGACCAGCATCAGCGTCGGCAACGCCGGCCACTCTGCGTGCCATAATCCCGCGCTTCGCTCGTGTTCCTGAGCCTGTGCGGCGAATATCGTTGCTGCAAGGTTGGGAGCCATCGTTGCCGCAGCGATGGCCGATGCAGCCCCCACTGGATTGCGCTTGTGCGGGAGCGCCGACGAGCCGCCGCGCCCTTCGCCTGCAGGTTCGAATGCTTCGCCCACTTCGGTCTGCATCAACAAGGTGACGTCACGTGCGATCTTGCCGCAAGTGCCGGCAAGGATCGCAAATACCGATGCGCATTCCGCGATCCGATCCCGTTGAGTGTGCCAGGGCGCGTCGGGCAATGGCAGCGACAATTCCTTCGCAAGATGCTCGGCGATCTTGAGTCCGTCCGCTCCGAGCGAGGCGAGCGTGCCACCCGCGCCGCCGAATTGCAGCGCCAGTGTTTCGCGCTTTGCTCTCTTGAACCGTGCGCGAGAGCGATGCAGCGCAGATGCATACTCGGCGAGCTTCAACCCGAATGGCATCGGAAGCGCTTGCTGGAGAAGCGTCCGCGCAACAGTTGCCGTGTTCCGATGTTGATTTGCAAGTTTGGCGAATGCCGCGATGGTGCGGTCAAGGTCTTTCAGAAGTACGTCGATGCCATCGCGCAATTGCAGCACGGTTGCGGTGTCGATCACGTCCTGGCTGGTCGCGCCCCAATGCACGAATTTTGCAGCTTCCGCGTCGGATTTTGCTACTTGCGCGGTCAGCATCTTGACGAGCGGGATGGCGAGGTTGCCGGCTTTGGTCGCGCCGTCGCCGAGCGTTGCGATATCGAAATGCGCAGCGACACATTGCTTGCCGATGGACGTTGCCGCAGCCTTTGGAATGATGCCCGTAGCAGCTTGTGCGCGCGCGAGCGCGCTTTCGAAATCGAGCATATGTTGAACATACGCGCTGTCATCGCAGACGGCCTGCATGGCAACACTCGACAGGAAGGGCGCTAACAGCGGTGACAACGACGTGCTCATAATGAGCGGACCCTAGCCAAGCAGCCCTTGCATGCCAAGCCAACGGTCGATGTCCAGTGTAGTTTTGCAATGCACGTTGGTGTTGGCTGCCCCTTTTCATTGCGCTCGCGTTGGCATAGTTGAATGCAACGGATCGGCAATGCGGAGACGACGACATGGCAATGACAATGACCGGCGAGGTCCAGCTTCCGGCGTCACGGCAGGTTGTATGGGAGAAGCTGAACGATCCCGAGGTGCTCAAAGCGTGCATTCCCGGATGCGAAGAACTGACGAAATCCGGCGACAATCAGTTTGAGGCCGTGGCGAAAATGAAGGTCGGGCCGGTATCGGCGCGCTTCAAGGGCAAGGTCACGCTCGGCGATCTCGACCCGCCGAACGGCTACAAGATTTCCGGCGAAGGCGAGGGCGGTGTCGCGGGCTTTGCGAAGGGCGGCGCGACGGTCGCGCTGGCGGACAAGGATGGCGGGACGCTATTGACCTACAATGTCGAGGCCCAGATCGGCGGCAAACTCGCGCAGCTTGGACAGCGCCTCATCAGCGGCGCTGCCAAGAAATTGGCCGATGAATTTTTCGCAAAATTCGCCGATGCTGTGAAAGCGGGCTGAAGGCCTTTTCGCATATCTGGCCGTCGGCCAAATCAAGCCTTCTTGTTCCAGAGATGGCGGCCCGAGGTTGCTCAAGGCCGCCTTGACCCATACTATGCAAATGGAACGATTTAAATAGTTTTTCGCCGCGCCCAAAGCGCGGCCCCGCGACGCAAGCCCGACAGACTGAGAGTTTCGATGGCCAAGATTTCACTGATCGTGAACGGCAATCCGGTGACCGCGAATATCGACCCGCGAACGCTGCTGGTTCAATTTCTGCGCGAGAACCTGAGGCTGACCGGCACGCATGTCGGCTGCGATACGTCGCAATGCGGAGCCTGCGTTGTGCATCTCGATGGCAAAGCGGTGAAGGCATGCACCGCGCTTGCGGTGATGGCCGACGGGCATGAGGTCAAAACCATCGAGGGTCTCGCCGCCGACGGCGCACCGCTGCATCCGATGCAGGAGGCGTTTCGCGAACATCACGGCTTGCAATGCGGATTCTGCACACCGGGCATGATCATGACCGCCGTCGATATGGTTCATCGCAAGGGGCACGATCTTTCCGATCAGACCATTCGCGAGGAATTGGAAGGAAATCTCTGCCGCTGCACGGGCTACCAGAATATCGTGCTGTCGATCGCCGCCGGAGCGAAGGCGATGGCGAAGTCGGATATGGCGTAGGGAATACCGATGTACGAATTCAAATATCATCGTCCGGGCACCGTCCGTCAGGCCGCCAATTTCCTTGCCAAGAATGAGGACGCCAAGGTGATCGCGGGCGGCCACACGCTGGTGCCTGTGATGAAGCAGCGCCTCGCCAACCCGCCGCATCTCGTCGATCTGTCGCATATCGAAGGCCTCAACGGCATCGAGATGAAAGGCCGCAGCCTCGTCATCGGCGCGACTGCGACGCATGCCGAAGTCGCGGGCTCCGCCATCGTTGGAGAAGCCATTCCCGCGCTCGCGCATCTCGCCGGTTTGATCGGCGATCCCGCCGTGCGCCACAAAGGCACCATCGGCGGTTCGCTCGCCAACAACGATCCGACGGCTGACTATCCTGCGGCGGTGACCGCGCTTGGCGCGACGATTGTGACCAACAAACGCAAGCTGAAGCCGGAAGAGTTTTTCCAGGGCTTGTTTGCAACGGCGCTCGAGGCTGACGAGATCATCACCAAAGTGATGTTTCCAGTTCCGAAAAAGGCCGCGTATCAGAAATTCCGCAATCAGGCATCGCGCTATGCACTGGTCGGCGTGTTCGTCGCCAAGCGCCCGTCCGATGTGCGCGTCGCCGTAACGGGCGCAGGAAGCAATGGCGTGTTTCGCGTAACGTCTTTCGAGGACGCGTTGAAGAAACGATTTTCACCGAAGGCGCTCGACGGACTCAGCGTTTCGGCTGACGGTCTGAACAGCGATCTGCACGGCAGCGCAGACTATCGCGCCCATCTTATTCAGGTTCTCGCGCGCCGGGCCATGGAAGCGGCGACGGCCAAGACCTGACGTTTCCGGAACGGGAGTCCGAGAATTGACCGCAAAGCCTTCCGCGATTCCATTGTCAGTCGATGCCACGCTCGATTTGCTGACGAGCCACGGCTATCTCGCCGAACGCTCGCTCGCGGCCGTTGTATTCCTCTCGCTGAGGATGGGCCGGCCACTGTTTCTGGAAGGCGAGGCGGGCGTCGGCAAAACGGAAATTGCGAAGGTTCTCAGCGCCGCGCTCGGCCGCAAGCTGATCCGTCTGCAGTGCTACGAAGGCCTCGATGTTGCCTCCGCAGTTTACGAGTGGAATAGCGCCGCGCAGATGATCGCAATTCGCCTGGCGGAAGCCGGAGGCGAGACTGACCGCGAGCAGCTTTCGAGCGATATCTTTGCCGATAAATTTCTAATCAAGCGCCCGTTGCTGCAGGCGCTCGAGCCGGATGTGGCGGGTCCGCCCGTGCTGCTGATCGACGAACTCGACCGCGCCGACGAAGCGTTCGAGGCGTATCTGCTGGAAATTCTCAGCGACTTTCAAGTGACGATTCCAGAGTTTGGGACGGTGAAGGCACCGCAGCCGCCGATCGTCATCGTTACGTCGAACCGCACCCGCGAAATTCACGACGCGCTCAAACGCCGCTGCCTTTATCATTGGGTCGATTACCCATCCGCCGAACGCGAACTGGCTATCGTGAAATCGCGCGTGCCGAATATCGGCGCGAAACTCTCGCAGCAGGTCGTGGGCTTCGTTCAGGCGCTGCGCGAGCAGGAACTGTTCAAGGTGCCGGGCGTCGCCGAGACCATCGACTGGGCGACGGCGCTTACAGAGCTGGATGCGAAATCGCTCTCGCCGCAGATCGTCGGCGACACGCTCGGCGCGCTTCTGAAGTATCAGGACGACATCGGCCGCATGCAGGGCGATGCACTGAATAAAGTCATCAAGGAAGCCGTCAGCGACTAGGGGCACCATGCCGGGCGAACGCGATACGCAAGCGACGGGACAGATTGCGGATAACGTCATTGCCTTTGCGCGTTCGCTACGTGTTGCCGGCTTGCCAATTGGGCCGGGCGCGGTGATCGACGCGCTCAAAGCGATGCAGCTCATCGACATCGGAAACCGTCAGGATCTGTTCACGACGCTGGAATCCATTTTTGTCAAACGCCACGAGCACGCGCTGATCTTCGCGCAGGCGTTCGATCTGTTCTTCCGCCGCGAGCAGGGCAACATTCATATGCTCGACTCCGTGCCATTGCCGCAGAGCGCGCAGAAGCCGCCGCCGCCGGCTTCGCGCCGCGTTCAAGAGGCATTCTCCCAGAGCCGAAGCGTCAACGCGCCGGATATCGAGGAGAAGAATGTCCAGCTTTCGGTCTCCGACCGCGAGGTTCTTCAGTCGAAAGACTTCGCGCAGATGAGTGCGGCCGAGATTGCGGAGGTGACGCGCGCGATTGCCGCGATGAAGCTGCCGCAGGCTGAATTGCGCACGCGCCGCTTTGCGCCCGATGCACGAGGTCACAGACTCGATTTACGCCGTACACTGCGCAGCAGCCTGCGCACAGGCGGCGAGATCGTGAACTTTCATCGCCTCGGCCGCGTCGACAAGCCCGCGCCGATTGTCGCACTGCTCGATATTTCCGGCTCGATGACCGATTACACCCGGCTGTTCCTGCAATTCCTCCACGCCATCACCGATGCGCGCAAGCGAGTATCGGTATTTTTATTCGGCACCCGCCTCACTAACGTCACGCGGCAATTGCGTGCCCGCGATCCCGATGAGGCGCTGGCGGCCTGTTCGTCATCTGTCGAAGATTGGGCGGGCGGCACCCGGATTGCGACGTCGCTGCATAACTTCAACAATCTCTGGGGCCGCCGCGTGCTAGGGCAGGGCGCGATTGTGCTGCTGATATCCGACGGGCTCGAGCGCGAAGCGGATTCGCGTCTCGAATTTGAAATGGATCGGCTGCATCGCTCGTGCCGCCGCCTCATCTGGCTCAACCCGCTGTTGCGGTTCGACCGTTTTGAGGCCAAGGCGCAGGGCATCAAAATGATGCTGCCGCATGTTGATGAATTCCGCCCCGTGCATAACTTGAAGTCGATGGAAGGTCTCATTGCGACGCTCTCGTCGCCGGCAGTTCCTCGCCGCTTCGACGCTCGCTCGGCTGCATAAGGATATCGACGATGCTCAACAGTGACGAAGACATTCTCAAAGTCGCTGAAGACTGGATGAAATCCGGTCATGGCGTTGCACTCGCGACGGTGGTTGAGACATGGGGCTCCGCGCCGCGGCCTGCGGGATCGAGTCTTGTCATCAACGACGACGGTGCGTTTCTTGGCTCGGTGTCCGGCGGATGCGTCGAAGGCGCGGTCGTCACTGAGGCGCTCGACGTGATTGCAAGCGGCAAGCCGAAGATGCTGGAATTCGGCGTGGCGGACGAGACGGCGTGGAACGTCGGGCTATCGTGCGGCGGCACGATCCGCGTGTTTGTCGAGAAGGTCGGTAATTCTTGAAACAGGACATGCTTTCTCAACTGAATTCAGAACGCGCAGCGCGGCGCGCGGTCGTCGTCGTGACCGATGTCGTCAGCGGCGGTCAACGTCTGATCAAGGCTGCGGACATCCAGAGCGATCCGCTTCATGTCGAACTCGACAAGCATCTGCGCATGGGCAAGAGCGGCATGATCGAGACTGATGGAAAGAAACTGTTTCTAAACGTGTATGCGCCGACCGCGCGTCTCGTCATCATCGGCGCCGTTCACATCAGTCAGGCGCTGGCACCGTTGGCGCAGTCGCTCGACTACGACGTGTATGTGGTCGATCCGCGCACGGCCTTCGCATCGCCCGAGCGCTTTCCGGATATTCCGCTGTTTGCCGATTGGCCCGAAGTTGCGCTGCCACCCCTCAAGATCGACCGCTACACGGCCTTCGTTGCGCTTACACACGATCCGAAAATCGACGATCCGGCATTGTTGCATGCGCTGGCTCGAGACTGCTTCTATATCGGCGCGCTCGGTTCGCGGAAGACGCATGGCAAGCGTCTCGATCGCCTGAAAACGCAGGGCGCGACCGATGCCCAGCTTACGCGTATCCATGCGCCTATCGGCCTCGACATCGGTGCTGTGTCGCCGTCCGAGATTGCTGTCGCGATCATGGCGGAAGTCACTGCGCGTTTGCGGCTACCGGCCGATGCGCCGCTTAAGACGAAGTCGGCGGCATGAAGTTCGGCCCGGTCACGCCCGACGAAGCGATTGGTGGCATCACCGTTCACGCGATCCGGATGGGATCGATGGTTCTCAAGAAGGGCACCGTCATTGGCGCGGCGGAAGTCGCGGCGCTGAAGCAGGCCGGGGTCAACGAGGTTGTCGTTGCCTGTCTTGAGAATGGCGACGTCTCGGAAGACGAGGCCGCCGGAAGCATCGCGCAGGCGGTGGCCGGCGATGGCGTGAGCGCCGAACATGCGTTTACCGGCCGATCGAATCTATTCGCGGCGCATGCTGGAATTCTGGTGGTCGACCGCAACGCCGTGGATCGTATCAATCGCGTCGATGAGGCGATTACTTTCGCGACTCTCGCTGCGTTTAAGCCTGTCGTCGCCGGCGAGATGATCGCGACAGTCAAGATCATTCCGTTCGGCGTTGAGGCGACGCTTCGCGATGCTGCGGTCGAAGCCGCGAAGACGGGCCGCATGCGGGTCGCTCCGTTCACGATCAGGAAAGTCGGCATCGTCTCGACGATGCTTCCCGGCCTCGCGCCGAAGGTCATCGACAAGACGCTGAAGGTGACGGCTGAGCGATTGGCACCGGCGGGCGCGACAATCGTCGGCGAGCGGCGGGTCGCGCATGACAAGAACGCGCTCGCGCTTGCCATCGAGGAGCTGAGCGCGCTCGGCGCGGAGCTGATTTTGGTTTTCGGCGCGTCCGCCATTGCGGATCGCCGCGATGTGATCCCTGCGGCAATCGAGCAGATTGGAGGCAAGGTCGAACATTTCGGCATGCCGGTCGATCCCGGCAATCTCATGCTGCTCGGTCGGGCGAAAGGAATTCCGGTGTTGGGCGCGCCGGGTTGCGCGCGCTCGCCGAAAGAAAACGGCTTCGACTGGATCCTGATGCGGATGCTCGCCGGGCTGGAAGTCACGCGCGCGGATGTTACCGGAATGGGCGTTGGCGGTCTCCTGATGGAGATCGTCACGCGCCCGCAGCCGCGCGTGCCTATTGAAACGAGCGAAGCGCGCAATGTCGCTGCCGTTATTTTGGCGGCCGGGCGTTCAACACGAATGGGCGGCCCGAACAAATTGCTCGCCGAGTTGAACGGCAAGCCGCTGGTACGGATCGTTGCCGAACAGGCGCTTTCGTCGAAGGCGTCCTTTGTGATCGTCGTGACCGGCCATCAGGCCCCTGAGGTCACGGCAGCATTGAAGGGACTCGATGTGACACTGGTGAGCAACCCGCAGTTCGCGGACGGCCTTGCGAAGTCGGTCAAAGCCGGCATCGCTGCTGTCCCCGCGTCGGCCGACGGAGCCGTGGTCTGTCTTGGCGACATGCCGCTGATCGATGCCCACCTGATCGACCGCCTGATCGATGCCTTCGCGCCGGATCGCGGCTCATTGATAACAGTGCCGGTCGCGGGTGGACGCCGAGGCAATCCCGTTTTGTGGTCGCGTCGTTTTTTCCCCGAACTGATGGCGCTGGACGGCGATATCGGCGCGCGGCATCTTATCGCACAGCACGCGGAGGCAGTGGCCGAAGTGAAAGTCGAAGGCAAAAGCGCCTTTCTCGATATCGATACGCCCGAAATGCTGGCCGACGCCCGCAGAGCGAAGGTTCGTTCACCAAGTTGAAACGACCCGTCGGCTAGATTCCCGCCCTCACGGCCTCTGGGGAGGGGACTTTGACCATTTTCGAAGCCGCGAATTGCCGCGCGCTTTTTACCTCGCTTACTTTATTCGCGTTTGCCGCAATGCCCGTCACTGCCGACGCGGCCGGCGCGCTGGCGGTCGGTAAATGCGGCGCATACGGCCAGGCTTACGATTATCCGGCCGAAGACGCCGCCCGCGCGGCCGCGCTTAAGCAGTGCAAGGGCACCTGTGAGGCTGTCGTCATGAAGCGCGCCTGCGCCGCGTTGTCCCTTGATATGGCCAACCCGTGCGGAGCGCACGGCTACGCCGTTGCCTCGCGCATTTCCAACACGCTGAATGCCGCGATGAAGAAATGCTACGATTTCGGCGGCAAGGAATGCGTGATCCGCGCCTGGGCCTGCGACGCCAAGGGCTAGACTGAGCGCCAAAATCGTCACACTCGGTTTGATAGCTATTGTAGAATGCGCCAAGTGCAGGTCATGGCGGATTCCCAACTCGCAAACGGGCTGAATTCGGATACGCCGGTCTCGGACGCGTATCGCCATGCGCTGATTCGCGAAACGCTTCAGACCGAATTATTGCGAGTAAAGGCGCTTATCATAGCGGCCGCACTCCTTGGTTCGGTTGCCTGGGTCACCTTCCTGATTGCGCCGCAGGTCCTCAATCGCATCTGGGAAGGCACGCTGAAGCCGATCTATTTATTTTCGATCATCGTTCCGTTCTTCCTGTTCGAAATCGCGGTCTATGCGTTGATCAAGCGCCAGTTGGCGCTCGGTCGCGACTTGCCGGTCTGGCGCCGCTATCTCAACGCTCTGATCGAGACAAGTGTTCCTACGTGCATGCTGGCTGTCCAGATGGGCAACATGGGCGGCGAACGCGCGCTCGGCTTCATCGTACCGCTGATCTATCTGATGTTCGTAATCGTCTCGACGTTGCGGCTCGATTTCTGGCTGTCCGTCTTTACCGGCTTCGTCGCCGCGACCGAACTGTTTCTGATGGCGATGTATTACCTTCCGGTCAGCGCATTCGATCCCGCACCAAGCGCTGGCTACCACGGCGCGCGCAGCCTCATCATTCTCGCATGCGGCGTGCTCGCGGGCGCGGTGGGTTCGCAACTGCGGCGGCAATTCGAAAAGAGTATTGTAGCTGCCTCCGCGCGCGATCGAGTCACTAATCTTTTCGGTCAGCACGTCTCGCCGCAAGTCGCGGAACGGCTACTGACGGAAGGCGCAAGCGCGGCGAGCGATCATCGGCAGGTCGCGGTGATGTTCGTCGATTTTCGGAGCTTTACGTCCGCAGCACGCACGCGAACGCCACAGCAGGTGGTCGAGCGTCTTGACGGCGCGTTCGCAGATCTCGTCGAAATTCTCGATCGTCACCACGGCATCGTGAATAAATTTCTCGGCGATGGGTTTCTCGCTCTGTTCGGCGCGCCGCTCGACGATCCGCGAGCGGTGCATCATGCGGTTGCCGCCGCCCGCGAAATGCTGAACGCGATGGAACGCAACAACAAGACGAACGATTGGCAATTGCGGATCGGGATCGGTTTGCATTTCGGCGCGGTGGTCGCCGGCAATATCGGCTCGCCCCGACGCAAGGAATATACGGTGATGGGCGACACCGTGAATTTCGCGTCGCGCATCGAGGCACTCAACAAGGACTTCAATTCGCAGTTTCTTATTTCGTCGGCGGTTCGGGACGCCTTGGGCGAGGAGGGTGGCGACGCAGTGCTGCTCGGCGAAGTGCCGGTGAAGGGCTACGAGCAGCCGATGGCGATCTGGCGGCTTGCTTAGTTCGCCTATCGCCGCGTCAGCACGCTGAGCCGCCCGTAAGCGCCTGACCGATGGCTGTTGTCCTCGACATAACCCGCGCCGAGCGCCCACTCGAACTCGCCGGTCTTGAGCGCGGTGACGTGCGCGCCAAAGCGGTTTTGCCGATAGACCTCGTCGCCAGAGGTTTCAATTTCCGGCCCGGCCCAGAGCCGATCTGTTACACGCCAGCCTGCGGCACCTCTGATGCCGAAGCTGTTGCCAATGGTCGAGCCTGAAATCGATGAGGCCAGCATCATCGTCGCTGGGATCGGCTCCCACCACAGATCGGCGTTAACTCGCAATCCGGCGCGATTGCCGCGCAAACTATTGCTGGGGTCGTCCGGAGAGAGTCTGTGATTTTGCAGATCGAGACCGGCGAATGCTTTGATCTCCAGATTCCCGCGCTTGATGCGCCATCCGGGCATTACCGAGGCCAGCAGGTAAGTGCCGCGCGTGTCGATACCGCCCGACAGATATTTGTAGCTTCCCTCAGCCAGCAGAACCTTAAGCGTAAATCCGTCGTTGTTAATCCCACCCGGCGCCCACTGCGCGCCGCCGTAGAACGAGCCGCCATTGCGCCACAGATCGAAGCCCGCGAAGTAAAGATACTGCTGTGCGCGTTGACTGCCGAGTTCGCCCGAAGAGGGAATGTCGTCGAGAAGCGGATCGGCAAATGCCGGTGACAACCCGCAGGCCAGCAACAGGGCCGCGGCTACGCGAACTGCGCGTATCGTTCCAACGCAACGCATGGAGCCCCCAAAGCCCCGTACAAATGCTTACGCAAAAGTCTTAGGAATTAGAACGTCCGGGGGTCTCACCGTCCAGCGGACAAAAGAGAACGCGCCGTGAACGTGACGAAAGTTCTAGTTGTGCGATGAGGGATCAGATTTGCGAGGCAACAAGGTTTTCGATTTTCACGCCTTCGCGGTCTTCGATGATTTCGGCAATGAATTTGCGATGGCAATCCTTGTGATCGCGCTCGTAGCACAGGATGCAGATAGGCCCGGATTTCTTAACCAGCGCGGCCAGTTCATCCATTTCTTCCTTCGCCTGCGGCGTCTTGAGATGCGCGCCGTAGATTCTCGCCAGCGCCTTCATGTCGCCGCTGCGCGCGGCCTCGCGTCCGTTCTTGGGCGTGCCGAGACCGCGCAGATGCAAATAGGCGATGCCGCGCTCGTCGAGCCCGGCGGCAAGCTGCGACTTCGAGAAACCAGGACGCCGCGAGGCGGCGACGGCGCGCACGTCGACCAGAAGTTTCACGCCTGCGCGCTCAAGTTCGTCCAGCACGGACTTAGCGGGCGTCTGCTCGTAACCGATGGTGAAGAGCTTCTTCGCTTTGGCCATGCCCGATTAGATGATCATTTTACGCGCTCGATCAATTCCATCGCACCCGCAGGCGCACGAATTTTTCCCTCGTGGATCACATAGGCGAACACGTCGCGCGGTTGTTTCTTGGCCGGGGACTTGTCGACGCGCGGCAGATCCTTCGGCTCGCCGCCGCTCGCCCATGTCTCGAAACGCTTGGCCCATTCATCGAGCTGTTTGGGCGGGTAGGCGGTCTTGACCGTGTCCTTGCCGGTCTGCAGCCGCGCATAGACGAATTCGCCGGTGATATCAGCGATAGCGGGATATTTTCCGTGATCGGCATAGACCACCGGAATTGCAAACCTTCGGAGTAGGGCGATGAACTCCGGCACTTTGAAACTGTCGTGGCGGACCTCGACCACGTGACGCAGCGCGCGTCCCTCAAGTTTGCGCGGCAGAAGTTCGAGGAATTTTCCGAAATCGGCCTCGTCGAATTTCTTGGTTGGCGCGAACTGCCATAGCACGGGCCCGAGCGCATCGCGCAGTTCAAGCACGCCGGAATCGTAGAAACGCTTGATGGAATCTCCGGCTTCGGCGAGCACGCGCCGGTTGGTCGCAAAGCGCGGCCCCTTCACTGAGAAAATAAATCCGTCCGGCACCTCGGAGTGCCATTTGCGGAAACTCTCCGGCTTCTGCGAGCCGTAATAGGTGCCATTGATTTCGATCGATGTCAGTTTAGAGGCCGCGTAGCTCAACTCCTTGGATTGCGCGAGCTTCTCCGGATAGAACGCGCCGCGCCACGGTGGAAAGGTCCAGCCGCCGACGCCGATGTGAATTGCTCCCGATTTTCCTGCCATCGAATGTCCTTGAATGCCCTTGTGCGCTATCGAGACCGTACCTATCTAGCTTTGTAACGGCGATGTCGCAGCCCCCGCTCCATCGCCGGGACGGCCACGAGAAGATACCTTTAGAGACGAATAGGCGCCGGATGTACGCGCTGAACGACATCTCTTATCGGATCCCTCCGTGGCCGTTGGCATGTTCGGGTTGAACGTATTGGTTTTCCACCCGTTTTCCGGGTTTTGACCTCTGTTCCAGCGGCTTGGCATAGCGCTTTGCGCCGGATATACGCTGCGCCATGACCGAAGCCGCCAAAGCCACGCGCCAGCTGTGCGTCGTGGTCCCCACCTTCAACGAACGCGACAACGTAACGAAGCTCTTCGCAAAGCTCGACGCGGCGCTTGCCGGTGTCGCGTGGGAGGTCATCTTCGTCGACGACAACTCGCCGGACGGGACCTGGGACGTGGTGCGTCAACTTGCGCAATCCGACCCCCGCGCACGCTGTATCCGGCGCATCGGACGCCGTGGACTGGCCGGTGCTTGCATCGAAGGCATCCTCGCGTCGTCGGCTCCTTACGTGGCGGTGATGGACGCAGACTTGCAGCACGACGAGACGCAACTGCCGAAGATGCTCGGCCTTTTGCAGAACGGCGAGGCTGAACTCGTCGTCGGCAGCCGCTATGTCAGCGGCGGCAGCGCGGACAGTTTCGGCGCGACAAGATTGGGCGGTAGCGTGTTCGCGACCAAGATCGCGACCAGACTGCTGCACGTCAACGTCGCCGACCCGATGAGCGGTTTCTTCATGATCCGGCGCGATCGCTTCGAGCAACTCGCGCCGTCGCTCTCGACGCAGGGTTTCAAAATTCTTCTCGATCTCGTCGCGACCGCAGGCGGCAAGCTGCGCGTGGTCGAAGTGCCTTATTCGTTCGGCACGCGCCTTCACGGCGAGAGCAAGCTCGACTCGATGGTCGTGCTGGATTTTCTCGGCCTCGTCCTGGCGAAGCTGACGCACGATCTGGTGTCGCTGCGCTTTCTTCTGTTCGCGCTGGTCGGCACGATCGGATTGTTCGTCCATCTTGTCACGCTCTACATTTCGCTGGAACGGTTCAACGTCGAATTCGCTGAAGCGCAGGCCATCGCCGCGTTTGTTGCCATGACCGGCAACTTCTTTCTCAACAATCGGCTCACCTACCGCGATCAGCGATTGAAGGGCTTTGGCATTCTTCGCGGTCTCTTGCTGTTTTATCTGGTTTGCAGCGTCGGCTTTCTGGCGAATGTCGGCGTCGCGTTCTCCGTCTACGATCAGGAGCCGATCTGGTGGCTGGCCGGCGCGTCTGGCGCGCTGATGGGCGTGGTGTGGAACTACGCGGTTTCCAGCCTTTTCGTCTGGCGCACCAAATGACACCCGGCGATCCGAAGTTCGCACGCACCGCGGCCGTCACCGTGGCGGCGCTTGTGGCGTTGCGTCTTGCGGTCGCGGCCTTCACGCCGCTGACATTCGACGAGGCCTATTACTGGACGTGGTCTAAACATCTGGCGGGCGGATATTACGATCATCCGCCGATGGTCGCTTTCGTGATCCGCCTCGGCACCATGATCGCCGGCGACACCGCCTTCGGCGTGCGTGTCGTTTCAATTCTTCTGGCGCTGCCGATGAGCTGGGCGGTGTATCGCACAGCGCTCATTCTGTTCGATAGCATGCTTGTGGCCGCGATGTCGGCGATCTTCCTCAATGTCACGCTGATGGCGGCGGTCGGAACGACCATTGTTACGCCCGACGCGCCGCTTCTCGTTGCATCGTCTTTCGTATTGTTTTTTCTCGCCAAGGTCTACGAGACCGGACGCGGCGTCTGGTGGCTCGCCGTCGGCGCCTCGGTCGGCTGCGCGCTGCTGTCGAAATACACCGCGCTGTTCTTTGGCGCCGAGATTTTGCTGTGGCTCGTCTGGTTCAAAGGCATGCGGCGCTGGCTCGCGTCGCCGTGGCCCTATCTCGGCGGCATCATTGCCTTTGCTGTGTTCTCTCCCACGGTCCTGTGGAACGCCGATCATCAATGGGTATCTTTCGTCAAGCAGCTCGGCCGGGCGCGGGTCGAAGGCATGACGCTGAAATATATCGGCGAGATGATTCCGACGCAGTTCGCATTTGCGACGCCACTCGTTTTTATTCTCGGCGTGTTCGGTCTCGTTGCGCTGGCAAAGCGCGGACCGGGCCCGGACGCCGCGCGCGGTCTCGTCACGGTGAGCTTCTGGGTTATCTTCGTCTACTTTCTCTGGCACGCGCTTCACGATCGGGTCGAAGCGAACTGGCTCGGGCCGATCTACCCCGCATTTTCGATTGCGGCTGCTTACGCCGCGTGGGGCGTGGGCTGGGACAAGCCGAGCAATCGGCGCACGGTGGAATTCTGTCGGCGATGGGCTTTCGCGTCAGGCGTGGTGCTCTTTCTCTTGCTGATCGTTCAGACCAATACCGGCCTGCTGTCGGGCTATCGCCGCGACGCCAGCGTGCGCAGCGTCGGCGTCGGCTGGACCGAACTCGCGCAAGAGATCGAAGCCTTGCGTGTGAAGACCGGCGCGCAGTGTATTCTGTCGCAGGATTACGGATCGACGGCGTGGATGATGTTCTACATGCCCAAAGGCACCTGCGTCGCGCAGCGTGGCGATCGTTACCGCTGGGACAATATGCCGGAGCCCGATGCCAGTCTGCTGAAGAGCAAGGTGCTGCTGGTCGGTTTCCTCAACGGACCAGACCGTCTCAAGGATAATTTTGAGCGAATCGAGAAAATCGGCGACGTAAAGCGCAAGCGTAGCGGCATCGTGGTCGAAACCTACGAAATCGATCTTGCCGAAGGCGCGAAGGGCGATGTGCTCGACCGTTCGCCGCCGCCGGAGTTGATACCGCGCTGACATACGCTGCTTGCCGGCGCACCTGATCCGAAAACCGCTTCACACTTTTCGCTGCGCGGCCGTGCCGGTCGGGGTCATGCATCATCAGCCCTGTTATTTGCGGCGCGGGCGCGCCGTAGAAAATTCGCGTCGCTTGCCCTCATAACGAGGGCGCACGGAACGCCGGATGCGCAACGCATCCGCAGCCTCGCGTGCAAAAGTGGAAAAGCACACGAGCATAGTCACCACGAACACGCCGAAAACATCCGGCGCTCCGCGCGCAATGGTTTAACCGGCTTGCTCCGCGAACAGGACCCCCGGAGGCCGATCCATGTGTCGTGCCCCCGTTCATGGCGCAAGGCGAAGCGCCGGGACCTCGCGGTTTGGGCCGGCTTGCGTGAAGCGCGCCGTCAGCACGGGCGAATGAAAAAATCCCGCCCCGCGCATCGTGACGATCGCGAAACGCCCCTCAAACTTGGGGCGGGATGGATAGGAATATAGTCCGCACTAGATCAACGGTCAATAGCCAAATTACTTCGCTACAACGCCTCGCAAGCTTGTTGCAAGATTGTTTACAATATTGCACAATACGGTCTGGCGGTTATAGAGAGATAAAAAATGGGCATTCCTACAAGCGTATTGAGGCGCGCGCGGGAAGAGGCGGGCCTTAAGCAGAATGATGTGGCTTTGCGTCTGGGTGTCAGCGGAAGCGTGATCTCACGCTTGGAAAAAGCTGACGTCACTACTGATGACGTTATGGCTCACCGCTATCTTGAGGCCCTTGGCACAAGTATTGGCTCCGAGATTGCTGCGTTTTATTCGCGGGATTGGCGATTGTCCGACCGCCCGTCTTTTTTTCATCCCGACCGCGAGGCGCTTTGGAGTGGCGAGCAAGCACTACAACGGCTCGAAGATTTTGCGACAAGTGAAGATTATGATCCTTTGCTCGATGTTCCGATCACAAAGATCAAAAGTGGTCTTGAAACTGCCATCGCATTCGTTGGTCGATTGGATCACTCGATGGCTTGGATCGGTTCTGTTGGCGTCGGCAAAACTACTGCGCTTTCCCTCCTGACAAACCTCGTCGTCGAAGGAAAGGGCGGCATTCGTCAGCCTGTTTTTCCAGCTACCGGCGGTCGCACAACTATTAGCGAAGTTGTGGTTCGCGCGGCACCAGCTTACGGCATCGCCGTAGAACCCATGAGCGAAGATGCCGTTCGGCTACTCGTTGCTGATCTTGTAAACGGACTAGCAAAAAACGAGGGTGGAGTTTCGACGGAACTAGAGCGCGCCATTCGTAATATGGCCGATCTTCGTCGGTCGCGGGACGAGAAACGTGGAAACGTGGATCCAATTCGAGATTTGTTAGATCAGAAAAAAAATGCCGTAGACGATGTAATCGAAGAAGTAATCGTCCGCATGAACTTAAATGATCGGACGGAGACTCAGTTGATACTTTCGGAAAGCACTGAAAACGGCCTTCGGTGGCTGTCAGAAAATATTACGACAATAAATTACGGACAACATCAGCGTTTCTCGCTCCCTGAACGTGTCACTGTTTTTGTACCGCCGTCATTTCTAAGAAAAATGCGTTACGACGTTACGATCGTAGACACTAAAGGAATCCATGGAACAACACTAAGACAAGACCTTCGAGCCCATCTAGATGATGCTCGAACGTTATCAATTCTCTGTTGCATGTTTAATGAAGCGCCGGGCGCTGAGGCACTTAAAATGCTTGGAGAGCTTAAATCACTTGGTTCGGACGCTTTAGATCGCCAGCGCATCGTGATTCTGGTTTTGCCTCGCGGTGATGAAGCCATGAAGATAATTGATGAAAGTGGCGAACAACCGGAAACGGCAGAAGACGGTTATGCAATCCGTGCATTACAGGTCGCTGATACGTTCCGAAAGGAAGGACTCCCAGATGTTCCAGTAGTCTTCTTCAATGCAATGACCGATATGCCCTCTGTCGTTTGGGATCAGCTTGGCGGGCGAATAGGTGTTTTGCGACAGCGGCAACTGGATCGCTTAAGCAGATTTGTCGATGTGTCCGCCGATTTAGTGACAAATGCAGACGCAGCAAAAATTCAACAAGCGCGAGTTGCCTTGGCAGAAGAAGTTGTTCGAATGTGCGAAGCCTATGGGAGGCTTCAACCTCTAGTAAGACCGGCTCATCAAACTCTGCTGGATGAAATTGGGAAGGGCCACGCCAGTTCTATCGCGGCATCTGTAAATCGTCGCGGCGAATGGTCAAATTTTTCGGTCATGCACATTATAGGACTCGGTGTTCGAGTTGACGCGAATTTTCGTACGCACGAGGTTTTCACCAAGATCGATGGCCGACTTGAGGGCCTTTCGCAAAAGTTCTCGAGTTTGCCGGAGGCTGTGACTATCTTGGAATCGTTGAGGGAAGACCTCGAAGAATGGCGCCAGGAGTTTTTGCTTCAGGCGGTCACGATTGGGCGTGTTGCGTTCAAGCCCTATTTAGATTCAGCGTCAGATCTTTGGAAGGGGCTAGCTGCATACTGGGGGCAAGGGTCCGGATATAGGTCTAAAGTCCTTGCAGATATAAGCAGGTGGTTCGAAGAAACCGAAGAAGTCGGCGAGGCGCGCCGTCGCGTAGAGACCCGGCTGCGTGAAGCCTGGCGTGGGCTCGTTATAAATCGTCTCAAGGCAGCAACGGAGGTGGAGACTACCGAGGCCACTAATTAGCAAGTTTTCTGCAATCTTGCTTGCAATCTTGCAAAACCGCTTGCAGAGGACACCGCCTGGGGATAATAGAGGGTGCCGAGTTGTTTCGAGACAACTCAGCTAGGCCCCAGGATAGGGCCTCACCCTGTTCCTGCGACCCGTACGTCGGACAACAGCCGTGTTCCAAACCTGCCAGGGGAGGGAACGGAGAGGTTTCCGGGTCGTGGGCCTATTAGCCAGAAATAACGGCTTTTCAACGATTTACAAACAAAAACCCCGGCGTTTCCGCCGGGGTTTTGCATTTCGTAGTCGCGTTTGACTGCGCGTCAGAAATCCATGCCGCCCATGCCGCCGCCCGGAGGCATGCCGCCCGCAGGCGCTGCCTTCTTCGGCAATTCGGCAATCATCGCCTCGGTAGTGATGAGGAGCGCCGCAACGGACGCCGCGTTCTGGATCGCCGCACGCACGACCTTGGTCTGGTCGATGATGCCCTTGGAGACCATGTTGCCGTATTCGCCGGTCTGCGAGTCGAACCCGTAAGCATACTGGTCCTTCTCCAGAATCTTGCCGACGATCACCGAGCCGTCTTCGCCTGCGTTGATGGCGATCTGGCGGGCAGGCGTGGAGAGCGCCTTGCGGACGATCTCGACGCCGGTCTTCTGGTCGTCGTTCTGGGTGCGGATGCGCTTGAGCTGCTCGGAGGCACGGAGCAGGGCGACGCCGCCGCCCGGCACGATGCCTTCTTCAACCGCAGCGCGGGTCGCATGCATCGCGTCATCGACGCGATCCTTCTTTTCCTTCACTTCGACTTCGGTGGCACCACCCACGCGAATGACGGCGACGCCGCCTGCGAGCTTCGCCAGGCGCTCCTGCAGCTTTTCGCGATCATAGTCAGACGTCGTTTCCTCGATCTGCGCCTTGATCTGCTGCACGCGCGCCTCGATGTCGGCCTTCTTGCCGGCGCCGTTGACGATGGTGGTGTTTTCCTTGTCGATCATCACCTTCTTGGCGCGGCCCAGCATCTGCAGGGTCACGTTTTCGAGCTTGATGCCGAGATCTTCCGAGATCGCCTGGCCGCCGGTCAGCACTGCGATGTCCTGCAGCATGGCCTTGCGGCGATCGCCAAATCCCGGAGCCTTGACGGCGGCAACCTTGAGGCCGCCGCGGAGACGGTTCACAACCAGCGTCGCAAGAGCTTCGCCTTCGACATCTTCAGCGACGATCACAAGCGGCTTGCCGGTCTGCACGACGGCTTCCAAGAGCGGGAGCAGTTCGTTCAGCGAGGAGAGCTTCTTCTCGTTGATGAGGATGTAGGCGTCGTCGAACTCGACGCGCATCTTGTCGGCGTTGGTGACGAAGTACGGCGAGATGTAGCCGCGGTCGAACTGCATGCCTTCGACGACATCGAGTTCGGTGTCGAGCGACTTTGCTTCCTCAACCGTGATGACGCCTTCGTTGCCGACCTTCTGCATTGCTTTCGCGAGGAAGTCGCCGATTTCCTTGTCGCCGTTGGCCGAGATGGTGCCGACCTGTGCGATTTCGTCGTTCGAGGTGACCTTCTTGGAGTTCTTCTTCAGGTCCTCGACAACAGCCTCGACCGCGAGGTCGATGCCGCGCTTCAGATCCATCGGGTTCATGCCGGCCGCAACCGACTTGGCGCCTTCCTTGACGATGGCCGCAGCCAGAACGGTCGCGGTGGTGGTGCCGTCGCCGGCAGCGTCTGCCGACTTCGAGGCCACTTCGCGAACCATCTGCGCGCCCATGTTTTCGAACTTGTCGTCAAGCTCGATTTCCTTGGCGACGGTGACACCGTCCTTGGTGATGCGGGGAGCGCCGAACGACTTGTCGAGAACGACGTTGCGGCCTTTCGGGCCGAGCGTCACTTTCACGGCGTTGGCGAGGATGTCGACGCCGCGCAACATCTTGTCGCGGGCTTCGACGCCGAATTTCACTTCTTTGGCTGACATGTGTTTCTCCAAAATCGGATTTCGTTATTGTCATCACCGGGCTTGTCCCGGTGATCCCGACAGATGAGGCATTGTGCCCTCGTTATCGGGATGGCCGGACGAAATCCGGCCATGACAGTTCAGTGCGAAGTCGCGCTTACGCGGCCTTCTTCTTTGACGTGGACTGTCCGGTGATGACGCCCATGATGTCGCTTTCCTTCATGATCAGGACGTCGACATTGTCGATCTTCACTTCGGTGCCCGACCATTTGCCGAACAGCACGATGTCGCCGACCTTGAGGTCGATCGGGATCAGCTTGCCGGCTTCGTCGCGGCCGCCCGGACCCACCGAAAGGATCTCGCCCTGCGATGGCTTTTCCTTCGCGCTGTCCGGAATGATGATGCCGCCAGCGGTCTTCTCTTCGGCGTCGATACGCTTGACCACGACGCGGTCGTGAAGCGGACGGAATTTCATGCAGTCCTCCTAAAACTTTGATGATGCTCGTCTTTTGAGAATTTGGCAGTCGCGGATTGCGAGTGCTACCGCGGCTGGTGCGGACATAGGGAAATGCCGCCGCGCGGGCAAGGGCTTCTAGCAAATTTTTTGGCACTCAGAAGACGTGACTGCCGGAATTCGTTAAGTGGCGTTAACGCCCGCATGGTCCCGAAAGGCGGATACCTTGTTTCGGGCCTGGCCGCTGCTAGCAGTACTGGAACCATGCTGCCAATGCCTGCGAAATCAACAGCTTAGTAAACTTTTCATCTTGTGGGTGCTTGATTCCCGCTCGACACTTTTCGTGCCGGATCGGAGGATCGCATGGTGCAGAAGGGTTCGTTGGCTGGCGGCGTCGCCTCGGAGGACTTCAAGAAGCAGCTCGCAGGCTACGGCCTGACCACGGCGGAAATTCTCTACCGCCGCCCCGACCATCATTGGCTGCTGCAATCCTACGTCTGGCAGAACTACGATCTGTTCCCGAAATTTCCCGCGCTGCAGGATTTTCTCGCATTCTGGCAGGCGAAGCTCGAAGGCCCGCTGGTTGGCGTCACGGTCGCGCATTCCAAGCTCATCAGGCCGGCCGAAATGAAAGCCATCGACGGCGTGTTTCGGCTCCACTGAGCGCGATTATCCCCGCCCCACGAACGGCATCTGCGTCGCCATGATGTTGAGGAACAGCGCGTTGGCATCGAGCGGGCGCGTCGCCATGAACACCAGCGCATCGGCAACATTCTGCACGTCCATGCGCGGCTCGACCATCACGTCGCCGCGCGGCTGAGGCACGCCGCCGGTCATGCGGTCGGTCATCTCAGTGGCGGCATTGCCGACATCGATCTGTCCGCAGGCGATGTTGTATTTGCGGCCGTCGAGCGCGGTGGAGCGCGTCAGTCCGCTGACGCCATGCTTTGTCGAGGTGTAAGGCGACGACAGCGGACGAGGGGCATAGGCCGAGATCGAGCCGTTGTTGATGATGCGTCCGCCCTGCGGTTTCTGATCCTTCATGATGCGGAAGGCGTGCTGCGTGCAGAGGAACGGCCCGGTGAGATTGGTGTTCACCACCGACTGCCATTGCGCGAGCGAAATATCTTCCAGCGGAATCGCGGGCGTGCCCATGCCCGCGTTGTTGAACAGAAGATCGAGCCGCCCGAACGTCTCCATCGTCTTTGCGAATAGTGCTGCGATCGACGCCGGATCGGACACGTCCGTCGGCACCGCAAGGCTCTTGCCGAAGTCCTTGCCGCGCGTCGCTGTTTCGTCGAGCGCGTCTTTGCGCCGTCCGGCGAGCACCAGTGTAAATCCTGCTTTCATCAGCGCGAGTGAACACGCGCGCCCGATGCCGGAGCCTGCGCCGGTGACGATTGCGACTTTCGGTGTGGACATTTTCGTCTCCCTTTATTTTTGTTGATTGGCGTCGTCCCCGCGAAGGCGGGGACTCATACTCCCTGTCGCCGCGTTTGAAGGTTGACCTCGATACGTCTTCTTCAACATATCGGCCGGTGGTTATGGGTCCCCGCCTTCGCGGGCACAACCGGGTGGTTAAGTTATTTATCTATGGCTAGCTGCTCTCGGCATTTCCATACGGCGGGCGCGGAATGTTCTGATGAGCCGCGCGCAACGCCGCCGACCAGCGCGAGCGCAGATCGTGAAAATACGGCTCGCCGGACTCGATACGGTAGTTCAGGTCAGCGTCGCAGACATCCGGCCGCACCAGAAGAATGTCGATCGGCATGCCGACGCCGAGATTGGAGCGCATCGTCGAATCCATCGAGACGAGGCCGACTTTCAGCGCGTCGTACAGATCGACGTCGTAGGAAATCGCGCGGTCGAGCACCGGCTTGCCGTATTTGTGCTCGCCGATCTGCAGGTACGGCGTGTCGGTGGTGCATTCGATGAAGTTGCCCGCCGTGTAAATCATGAACAGCCGCATCCGCGCGCCCTTGATCTGGCCGCCGAACAGAAACGACACGTCGAAATTGATGTCCTCGGCACGCAGCGCGTTGCCCTCCAGCTTGTGGACTTCGCGGATGGCGTGGCCGATGCGCTGCGCCGCCTGAAACATCGTCGGTGCGTTCATCAGGGTCTGAAGCTCGCCGGTGGCGGGATCCTCGATGCCTTCGGTCAGCGTCGAAATCACCGACTGGCTGATCGCGAGATTGCCGGCGGTCGCGATCGCCATGATGCGCTCGCCGGGCTTGTTGAAGACGTGCAACTTGCGGAAGGTGGAGATGTTGTCGAGACCGGCATTGGTGCGGGTATCGGCCATCATCATCAGGCCGTCACGCACCAGAATTCCGCAGCAATAGGTCATAGCGAGTGGTCCGATTCTAACATTCGCATCCCGGTTCGGCGGCCATCTTTTGCGAATGTTAGAATCAAAGGACCACTCGCAAATATAAATTTCAGTGGAGTTTTGGATTTGACATTCGCGTCGGATACCTCTGCAAACGGGGAGCGAATGTCAAATCCACTCCACTGATTGTCCCAAAAACAGCCCTAGCGGTTTAGACAAACCAAATGCTGCGGGCAACAGTCGCGGAGTATTTTACGACTGGCTCTGCCGTCCGGCCTGATCGACCTTGACCGCGACATTGAGGATTTCCTTGCCGCCGCCGTAGCGCGTGCCGCGCACCGGCGCCGCGCTCAGATAGTCGAGGCCGATGGCGACGCGGATATAGGCGTCGGTGGTGCAGATCGCGTTCGCGGCGTCGAAGCCGACCCAGCCGAGCTTGTCGACATAGGCTTCGGCCCATGCGTGCCCGGCGTCCTGCGCCACCATGTCGTCGGAGCGCAGCAGATGGCCCGACACGTAGCGCGCCGGGACCCCGGCGCTGCGAGCGCAGGCGATGAAGATGTGCGCGTAGTCCTGACACACGCCGCGGCGTAATTTAAACGCCTCCGATGCGGTCGTTTCGCTGTGCGTCGGATCGGTGTCGAACGTCATGTGATCGTAAAGCTGCAGCAGCAGCGCGTGGCAAAATCCAAGCACGTCGCCTTCGGTTTCCGCGCGCAGATCGTGGGCGAATTTCGCCATCTGATCGTTGAGGTCGGTGAGGGCAGTTGCGCGCAGAAACAGCGATGGCGGAAAACGCTCGTCGGTGCCGCGCAGCACGCCGCCGGTATCGTGGGTCTCGACCAGCCCGCCGACAGTGATGGTGAGGTCCGAGAGCGGGCCGTGAGTCAGAACATGCGTCACGTTGCCGAACGCATCCTGATGGGTTTCGAGCCGGGAATCGCTCGAGACGTCGATCTGCCAGTTGGCGACATATTGTCCGTCATGGCTGCCGGGCGTCATGCGCAGAATCTGGATCGCGCCGCTGGCCGGCGGCTCATACTTGTAAGTGGTCGAGTGGGATATTCGCAGGCGCATGGGTTGAGACGAATCTTCGGTATGATGCGGAACGCTGACTCAGATCAGATACTGCTTGGAGATGATATCGCCGAGCCGCGCGTTGTCCCCAATGAACTCCTGAATGAATTCGTGCAAGCCCCGCTGGAAAATATCGTCCATGTGGCTGTGTTCGAGGCGGTTGCGGACGCCGCGTGCATGGCGCTGCGCGGCACCCTGCCGTCCATAGGCGACGCCGATCTGGTCGAGATTGCGCACGAGATTGCCGTAACAGCTCGCCAATGAACGCGGCAGCGACTCGTTCAGGATCAGAAGGTCCGCGATCAGCCAGGGCTTGAGCGTTTCGCGATAGACCCAGTGATAGGCGGTGAGCGCCGAGACCGAGCGCAGGATCGAGGTCCACTGATAGTAGTCGAGCGGGCCGCCGACATGTTCTTCCTCCGGCAGCAGCACGTGATACTTAACGTCGAGAATGCGCGCGGTGTTGTCGGCGCGCTCGACATGCAACCCGAGCCGCGAAAACCAGTAAGCGTCGTTGCGCAGCATGGTGCGGTAGGCCGAGCCGTCGAAGCGCAACGAGGTTTCCTGCACGAAGCGCAGAAAATTGTTGAGCTGCTCGCGGGTCTTTGCGCCGTTGCGCCAAGCGCCCTGCAATTCGAGCCACGCGCCGTTGATGGTGTCCCACATTTCCGAGGTCAGCGCCGTGCGCACCGAACGCGAATTCAGCCGCGCGTTCTCGATGCAGTTGCGGATCGAGGAGGGGTTGTCGAGCGAGAACGACAGAAATTCGACGACCGTCTGCTCATTCGCTTCATCGTGGAATTGATGAAAGGAGTCGTCGACGCCCGCGGTCAGCAGCGCGGATTCCCATTCGTTGCTCTTGCCGCCGTAGGTATCGGGCAACGATGTCGCGCGCAGCGTCGCCTCGATGGTGCGCGCGAGATATTCCGCGCGCTCCACGTAGCGGGCCAGCCAGAACAGGTTTTCGGCGGTGCGCGACAGCATGCGGCAATCTTACTCGTCGAGGATCCAGGTATCTTTGGTGCCGCCGCCCTGACTTGAGTTGACGACGAGCGAGCCTTCCTTCAGCGCCACGCGCGTCAGGCCTCCCGGCACGACGGTGACGTGATCGCGCCCGGTGAGCACGAACGGCCGCAGATCGACGTGACGCGTGGCCAGACCTTTTTCGGTGCAGGTCGGGCAGGTCGAGAGCGCCAGCGTCGGCTGCGCGATGAAGCCTTCGGGCTCATGTTTCAATTTCTTGCGGAAGGATTCGATCATCTCCTTGGTCGAAGCCGGGCCGATCAGCATGCCGTAACCGCCGGAGCCGTGAACTTCCTTCACGACGAGGTCTTTCAGATTGTCGAGGACGTATTTCAGGTCTTTCTCTTCGCGGCAGCGATAGGTCGGCACGTTCTTCAGGATCGGCTCTTCGCCGAGATAGAATTTCACGATGTCCGGCATGTAGCTGTAGACTGCCTTGTCGTCGGCGATGCCGGTGCCGACCGCATTCGCCAGTGTGATGTTACCCGCCATGTAGGCCGACATCAGGCCCGGCACGCCGAGTACGGAATCGGGACGGAAGGTGAGGGGATCGAGGAAGTCGTCATCGACGCGGCGGTAGATCACGTCCACGCGCTTCAAGCCTTCGGTCGTGCGCATGAACACTTCATCGTCCTTGACGATCAGGTCGCGGCCCTCGACCAGTTCGACGCCGAGCTTGTCGGCGAGGAACGAATGTTCGTAATACGCAGAGTTGTAAACGCCCGGCGTCAGCAGCGCGACAGTCGGCTCGTTCGATCCGGAGGTCGGCGCAACCGAGCGCAAAGCCGCCAGCAACTCATCCGGATAATTCTCGACCGGCGCCACGCGATGACGCGCGAACAGATCCGGAAACAGCCGCATCATGATCTCGCGGTTTTCCAGCATGTAGGACACGCCCGATGGCGTGCGCGCGTTGTCTTCCAACACATAGAAATTCTCGGCATCGACACGCACGATGTCGATACCGGCGATGTGGACATACACATCGTGCGGCACATCCTGTCCGTTCATTTCAGGACGGAACACCGGATTCTGAAAAATCAGGTCGTCGGGGATGATCTTGGCGCGAAGCACGTCGCGGTTGTGATAGATGTCCTTGAGAAACATGTTCAGCGCCTTGACGCGCTGCTTCAGTCCCTTCTCCATCACTGTCCATTCCTTGCCGGACAGAATGCGCGGGATGACGTCGAACGGGATCAGCCGCTCGGTGGATTCATTGTCGCCGTAGACTGCGAATGTAATGCCGATGCGGCGGAACAGCAGTTCGGCTTCCTGGCGGCGATATTCCAGCGCGTCGGGCGGCGTCTCCTTCAACCAGGCGGAGAGGGCTTGATAGGCCGGGCGCAGATCGCCCTTCGGCCCGTTCATCTCGTCAAACGCCAATGCCATAAACGCGGACTGCTTCCTTCGCGCTGCGGTGCCGGGAGTCCGCGAGCTTAAAGTGATGGTAGCAAGGCTTGGGCCAGCGCGATATGCATTGACCTGAGGCAAATGGCCGAAAGGTTTACGTCATTGCCTGAAAAACGGGCGAGACCTTGCCGCAGGAAGCGGCAAAATCCCGTCCGTTCAATGTGTTGCAGGTCTTTAAGTTCCGGCGAGCCGCCCGGCGGTGGAGAACGAAGATGAGCGAAATCGTAACCGCCGGCATTCTGGTGATCGGCGACGAAATCCTGTCCGGGCGTACCAAGGACAAGAACATCGGCTTCATCGCCGAATACCTGACCAATATCGGCATCGACCTGAAGGAAGTGCGCGTCGTCGCCGACGACGAGGCCGACATCATCGCCGCGCTGAACGCGCTGCGCGAGCGCTATACTTATGTGTTCACGACCGGCGGCATCGGGCCGACCCATGACGACATCACCGCCGACAGCGTGGCGAAGGCGTTTCGCGTCGGCATCGATCATCACCCGGAAGTGGTCGCGCGATTCAAGGAGCGCTTCAAGGACGATCTGAACGAGGCACGGCTGCGCATGGCGCGGATTCCGGACGGCGCGGAACTCGTGCAGAGCGCGACGATTCTGGCGCCCGGTTTCATGATCGGCAACGTCATTGTCATGGCGGGCGTGCCGTCGATCATGCAGGCAATGATGGACATCGTCGCGCCGAAACTGAAATCCGGCATGAAGATGCTGTCGGATTCGGTTCGCGCCAACGCGCGCGAAGGCGATATCGGCTCGCCGCTGCGCGACATCCAGAAGGCGCACCCAAACACGAGCATCGGCTCCTATCCGTTTCTCGATGAGGATTCCAAGCCCAATACCAATATCGTGGTGCGCTCTCGCGACGCGGACAAACTCGAAGCCGCGATGAACGAGGTGAAGGCCATGCTCGCAGGACTGAAGGTCGCGCGTCCGTGAGCGGCACGTTTTTCGACGCCATCAAGGCGGGCAAAATCCCGACGCCCGAATGCGCCAAGACGCTCGGCATCGAAATTCTGAGTCACGATCCGGTCAACCACTCTGTCGAACTTGAATTCGAGGGACGGCCGGAGTTCGGCAATCCGATCGGCCACGTGCAGGGCGGCTTTCTCGCCGCGATGCTCGACGATGCGATGGGGCTTGCGGCGGCGACCGCGACCGCGCTGATACGAAAGGCTTAGCATGCCGCGCGATGACATCAGCGATCCGTCGTTGCGACGCGCGGTCGCCATCGTCGCAATCCTCAACTTTCTTTATTTCGGAATCGAATTTGTCGTCGCGCTGACCATCGGCTCGGTCTCGCTATTCGCGGACAGCGTGGATTTTCTTGAGGACACGTCTGTCAATATCCTCATCCTGATGGCCTTGGGCTGGTCGCTGCGCGCCCGAGCGCGGATCGGCATGGTGCTGTCCGCAATTTTGATGGTGCCTGCGCTTGCGACGGTGTGGGCGATCTGGAGCAAGTTCAACGCGCCCGTGCCGCCCGAAGCGTTGAGGCTTTCGGTCACCGGCCTCGGCGCGCTCGCCGTCAACCTGAGCTGCGCGTTTCTGCTCGCGCGTTTCCGTCATCACAGCGGCAGCCTGACCAGGGCGGCGTTTCTCTCCGCGCGCAACGATGCGTTTGCCAACGTCGCCATCATCGGCGCCGGCATCGTCACGGCTTACACATTGTCGGCGTGGCCCGACCTGATTGTGGGAATCGGCATCGCCATTCTCAACGCCGATGCCGCGCGTGAGGTCTGGACTGCTGCACGCGACGAACATCGCGCGGCGGCCTGAACGGAACTAGCCGAGTTTCTGCCGTGCCAGCTTCGCGCCCGCGCCAAGCGCGTTGAGCTTGGCTTCGGCGATGTTGCGGTTCATCGGCGCCATGCCGCAATTCGTCGTCGCCATGATGTTTTCCTTTGGCACGAATTTCATCACGGCTTCGATTGTTCTGACGACGTCTTCAGGCGCCTCGACTTTGTCGCTGGCGACATCGATGACGCCGGCCTGAACGACCTTGCCCTTGAGCAGTGCGAGCAGGTCGAGCGGCACGCGCGAATTCTTGCACTCGATGGCGACCTGCTGGATCGGCGACTTGGCAATCGCGGGGAAAATTTCCTCGTACTGCCGCCACTCCTTGCCGAGCGTTTCCTTCCAGTCGGTATTGGCCTTGATGCCGTAGCCATAACAGATGTGAACCGCGGTCTTGCATTTGAGGCCTTTCGCGGCGCGCGTCAGCGCCTCGATGCCCCATTCGTTGACTTCGTCCATGAACACGTTGAACGCCGGCTCGTCGAACTGGATCATGTCGATGCCGTCGGCTTCCAGCGCCTTGGCTTCCTGATTGAGCAGGTCGGCGAAGGCGAACGCCATCTTCACGCGGTCGCCGTAGAATTTATCGGCGAGCGTGTCGATGATGGTCATCGGCCCCGGCATCGTGAATTTCAGTTTGCGCGTCGTGTGTGCACGCGCGGCCTTCGCTTCCGCATCGTGTACGCGGCCTTTGAGTTTCAGCTCTGAGACGACCTGCGGTACCATCGCCTTATAGCGATCTTTCCGGATTCCCATTTCCACTTTATGCGCGAAGTCGATGCCTTCGACGCGCTCCAGAAACCCGTGAACGAAATGCTGGCGCGCCTGTTCGCCTTCCGTCACCATGTCGATGCCGGCGTCTTCCTGCACCTTCACGGCGAGCAGCGTCGCGTCGCGCTTGGCGTGAACCAGTTCTTCGCCCTTGAGCTTCCACGGCGCCCATAGCTTTTCGGTTTCCGCCAGCCATTCGGGCTTGGGCAATGAACCGGCGATTGTCGTCTGGAACAGCATCGGCGTTTCCCGTTGTTTCTTGATTGTTGCGCTTATCTGCCATGCTTGTGGCTTGGCATACAAGCCGTTCGCGCCAGCAGGATGGAATGTGATCGTAACGAGGGTTAGGGTGTAGCCGCCTCTATTAGGCGGATTGCCATCTCGACTTTGGGCGCGACGCTCTCATTTCTCCTTCATCGTATCGGGCAGATCTATTTCTTAATGTGGTATCAACGGTGGCTGAGTATCTATCCCGCACCCAAGAACCGAATAGGCAGACGAGTCCAACGCTCTGACGTGTACGAGAGCAAAACGAACAGGAAGCAGGTTCTGCGGAAATATCGAGATTGTCGGTCGCCGCCAGCCGCCTAATTCGGTCTCGACCCCGCTTCGGTGTTCAGGATCCATCAAGACCCAGCATCCGCAGCCGTTAGGCGGATGACACTGCTCGTCGAGGAAAACCAGACGCGGCATTCGGTTGGATTCATCGAAATTCGCCTGTTGCCGTTGATAGATGTCGGCAATTTCGCGATGGGATCGGGAGGGAAACACCAATCGATTGTCCTTGAGCGATGCGACGGCAAAACCCGATACGTATGTCGCGGCGAAGGCGGCGAGGTAGCACGACGACAAGAAAATCTTGCGTCGCAGCAGCAGGACGACGCCCGCGATAAAAAGCGCGTAAATAAACAAGCCAAAAGCTAGTTCAAGGGCGGCAACGATTTCGAATTGGAGGCTCCTTGCGTCTTTGAAGCGGGGCTCGACGACGACACTCACAAACATATCCACTACAATGGCTGCGGCCGTTACGAAGCCGAGCGTCGCCGCATGTGAAGGAAAAATTTTCTGTCCAGTGAGGTTCATCATGTGGCTACAAACTTACATTCATCGCTTGCATTCTGGCGCGATTTCCACGCTGCTCCGACCCGCTAGATTTGTGCGTCGATTTACTGCGCGCCTGTTCGCCTTCGGTGACAAGATCGATGCCGGCATCTTCCTGCACCTTCACGGCTAGCAGCGTCGCGTCGCGCTTGGCGTGAACCAGTTCCTCGCCCTTGAGCTTCCACGGCGCCCAGAGCTTTTCGGTTTCCGCCAGCCATTCGGGCTTGGGCAATGAACCGGCGATCGTTGTCTGGAACAGCATCGGCGTTTCCCGTTGTTTTTGATTGCTGCGCTTATCTGCCATGCTTGAGGGCTTGCATACAAGCTGTTCGCGGCTGCGGGATGGAATGTGATCGCGCCCAAGGCTAGGGTTGCGAGCCTTTTAGCCGCGAGACAAACCCAATGATCGACCTTCACTACGCGCCGACACCGAACGGCTGGAAAATCTCGATCATGCTGGAAGAACTCGGGATGCCGTACACGGTGTTTCCGGTGAACATTCGCGAGGGCGACCAGTTCAGGCCGGAGTTTCTGGCGATCTCGCCGAACAACCGGATTCCCGCCATCGTCGATCATTCTCCCGCCGATGGCGGGCCGCCGCTCTCGATGTTCGAGACCGGCGCGATCCTGATTTATCTTGCCGAGAAAAGCGGACGCTTCATGCCGACCGATCTGCGCGCGCGGATGAACGTGCTGCAATGGCTGATGTGGCAGATGGGCGGGCTCGGCCCGATGCTCGGCCAGCACGGCCATTTCGCGCTCTATGCGCCGGAGAAAATTCCCTACGCGATCGAGCGTTACCGCGACGAGGCTTCGCGCCTCTATGCGGTGTTGAACAGGCAACTCGGCAAGACGGGCGCGTATGTCGCGGGCAATGACTATACCATCGCCGACATCGCGTGCTTTCCGTGGACGATGACTCATAAAGCTCAAGGCTTCACCCTCGACGATTTCCCGCACATCAAGCGATGGTACGCGGACATTCGCGCGCGGCCGAAAGTACAGGCGGGGCTTGCTGTCGGCAAATTCGACAAGACGCCGTTCACCGACGAACAACGCAAGCAGATGTTCGGCAAGGCCGCGCAGCAGGCGCAGTGAGGACTTTCATATGATCGAATTTTTCTTCGACTGTTCGTCGCCGTGGACGTATCTGGCGTTCCACAACATCCAGCCGCTCGCGGAAGAATTCGACGTTGAGATCGCGTGGCGGCCGATTCTGGTCGGCGGGATTTTCAATACCGTCAACAAGACGATGTACGAGACGCGCGCCAATCCCGTCCCCGCAAAGCAGGCCTACACCGCGAAGGATTTGCAGGACTGGGCGCGCGTTGCCGGAATCAAGATCAAGATGCCGCCGAGCGTATTTCCGGTGAACGCTGTCAAATCGATGCGCGGCTGCTGCTGGGTGCAGAAGGCGTATCCGGACGACCTGATTCCGTTTGCCACCGCGACGTTCGAATCCTACTGGAGTGACGATCAGGACATTTCGCAGGATGCCGTGCTGACGAAAATCTGCGAGCGCGCCGGGGTCGATCCGGGAGAATTTTTTGCAGGCATCGGCGAACAGTCGACCAAGGATCAGCTTAAGGCGAATACCGACGAAGCCATCGCGCGCGGCGCGTTCGGCTCGCCCACAATCTATGTCAACAAGACCGACATGTATTTCGGCAATGACCGCCTGCCGCTGGTGTTCGATGCGATCAGCCGCATGTCGTCGGCGGCGAATAAGACCATCGGACGAGTCTGAGTGCCGCGCGCCGTCGTCTGCCGCGAACTTGGCCCGCCGGAAAATCTGCTTCTTGAAGATTTCGAGCGGGCGACGCTTGATGAGGGGCAGGTACGTGTTGCGCTTCACGCTGCCGGCATCAACTTTCCCGACGCGCTGATGGTTGCGGGCCAATATCAGCTCAAGCCGGACTTACCGTTCACGCCGGGTGTCGAGGCGGCAGGTGAAGTGATCGAAGCTGCGAATGTTCAAGGCGTGAAAGCGGGAGATCGTGTGATCGCGAAGGCGCGGTTCGGTTGCTACGCCGATGAAATCGTCGTGCCTTCGCATCAGATCGTTCCGTTGCCGGGAAATTTCAATTTCGCGCAGGGTGCGACATTTCTTGCGGCGCACGGCACGGCCTGTCACGCGCTCGTCGATCGCGCGCAGATTCAGGAAGGCGAGACGCTTCTGGTTCATGGCGCGGGCGGCGGCGTCGGCCTCGCAGCCGTCGAACTGGGAAAAGTTTTCGGCGCGACCGTCATCGCCTGTGCGTCAAGTGAAGAGAAGCTCGCCGTCGCAAAACAGAAGGGCGCGGATCGCACCGTTCTCTATTCGCGCGAGCCGTTTCGCGATGCGGTCAAGCGCATCACGGACGGCCGCGGTGTTGATGTCGTGTTCGATCCGGTGGGCGGCGAGATTTTCGAGCAGAGTCTTCGCTGCATCGCGTGGGGCGCGCGGCTGCTCGTCGTCGGTTTCACCGCCGGCATCGGCAAGGCTGCGACCAATCTCGTTCTCATCAAGGGCGCGAGCGTGCTGGGCGTGCGCGCAGGAGAGGCTGCGCGTAAAAATCCCGCGCTCGGCGCCGCGCGCATGAAGGCGCTGCTTCGGCTTGCGGAGGAGGGGCGCGTCGCCCCGCATATCTCGCATCGGCTTCCGCTCGAAGACTGTGCGAAAGCGATGCGTCTCCTGATCGACCGCAAAGCGATCGGGCGCGTTGCGTTGACGATCCGCTAACTACTCGTAGGTCCGCTCGTCCCACCACGGGAAATAGCTCGGCATGTCTTTGGAGACGGTCTGCGCGAATTTCGCCGGGCGTTTCTCGAGAAACGACATTACGCCTTCTTTCACGTCGGCGGATGCGCCGCGCGAATAAATTCCGCGGCTGTCGATCTTGTGCGCTTCCATCGGATCGTCGAGCGCCGACAGCCGCCACATCATTTGCCGAATGAGCGCAATCGATACCGGCGCGCAGTTCTCGACGATCTCGCGCGCCATCGCTTGCGCGGCGGGCAGCAATTCGTCGGCGGGGAGGACCTTGCTGACGAGGCGTCCGTCCAGCGCTTCCTTCGCGTCGAACACGCGGCCTGAGTAACACCACTCAAGCGCCTTTGAGATGCCGACGAGGCGCGGCAGGAACCAGCTCGAACACGCTTCCGGCACAATGCCACGCCGCGCAAACACGAATCCGAACCGCGCATTCTCCGAAGCCAGGCGCACATCCATCGCAAGCTGCATGGTGACGCCGATGCCGACGGCTGCCCCGTTGATCGCGCCGATGATGGGTTTCAGGCTTTTATACATGCGCAGCGTCACGCGCCCTCCGCCGTCGCGCACGGCTTCGTCGCTCCATTCCACTTCGCCGTTGGGACGCAACGGCGCGGTCTTGCGATCCTTTCGCGCTGCGCGGTCGAACGTGGCGCCACCCTCGGACAGGTCCGCGCCGGCGCAGAACGCCTTGCCCGCGCCGGTCACGATGATCGCGCGCACATTGTCGTCGGCGTCGGCGGCATCGAACGCCGCGATCAATTCGTTCATCATCACATGCGTGAACGAATTCATCTTGTCGGGACGGTTCAGCGTAATGGTCAGGATATGATCGGCGACTTCGTATTTGATCGTTTCGTAGGCCATCTGCGCTTTCCTCCGTGCCGTTTCTTGCCGGTCCGATTTGTAGACAAATTCGCCGGTGTATTGCTGGCAATTTGCGCAGCTGCTGCATTGTTATGCGATGGACGTTTTCGCTGCGCCAGCCTAGCTTTCGGCGAATTGGGGAATGGTCGATATGCGCGCGGTTCTGGATCATTGCGTCGGCGGCGTCGAGGCGAATTTTGCTGCCGATGCGCTCGTGCTCAACGAGGGCGAGACTACGGGCCGCCTTTATGTTCTGATCGACGGCAAACTCGAAGTGCTGAAGGGCGGCACGGTGGTCGCCACCGTCTCTGAGCCCGGTGCGATCCTGGGCGAAATGTCAGTCCTGCTCGGCAAGCCGCATACCGCAACCGTGCGCGCGGCGACGGCCTCGAAGGTCTATCAGTTCGACGACGCGGCGGCGTTTCTGAAATCGCAACCCGCTGTCGCGTTGCTGGTGGCGCAGCTTCTCGCGCAGCGGCTCAATGCGGCGACGACCTATCTCGCAGACATCAAGCGGCAATATGCCGGCAGCGGCAATCATCTGTCGCTGATCGGCTCGGTGCTTGAGAGCCTCGTCAACCTGACGGGATCGGCACCATCTCCGGGCTCGGACCGGGTGCCGGAGCGGTTGCCCGACTCACGGCTATGAGCCAGTCGGGAACGGACGTGATGTCCTGCGCGGGACGATGCAGCGGCTGATCGAGATCGATCGACTGTTCGCCATAGGCCGAGAACCAGTAGGCCTTGTTCTGGTCGAGATCCATCATGATGTGCGTCGGCGGCCGGCCCATCTGCTGGCCGACGTTGAAGACCCATGTTTTGCCGAGGCGGTCGTACCACGACCCATCCTTGACGAACGGCGACTGGTGAACGTGTCCCGACAGCACCATGTCGGGCTGATAGGCGGCGATCCACTGCACGAGTTCAGCATCGCCGAATGAGCGCTTTCCGCCCCAGCTTGTCGGCGAGTTGAGCGCAGGCGCGTGATGTACCCAGATCCACCGGCTTGGATGCGGGGCATGAGCGGCATCCTCAAGCTGCTTTCCAATCTGCTCCTTCACGCGCGGCCCGTCCCACCACGGGCAGATCGTGAACACGATGTCGCCGACAGTGAGACTTTCGCCGTCATGGGCGACATGCAGGTCGTCCAGCGCAGCGATCCATTTCGAGATTTTCTCGCCGGCTTCGTCGCGCTCGTCGAGATCGTGATTGCCCGAACATAGGATGATCCGCGTTTTTCCGGCGAGCAGTTCGAGATATTTGCGTACCACGACGATCTGCGCGCGGAAGTCCACGATTGAACCGATGTCCAGCGCGTCGCCCGCAATCACCACGAGATCGAAATGCGGAGCCGCGCTGACAAGCCAGTCGAATTGCGGCAGCGAATAATGGAGGTCGGCGACGACGAGGCAGCGCATTCAATGAAAAGTCCGGACAGCGAACAATGCGGGATCGTGTTTGAACCCTCCGGCAACGGCCAGTCCAAATGTTGTGCTTTCGCTGCGGCGTATTGGCCGGGGTTTCGCGGACGATTCGGCCGCTGCACCGCGCGATGCTCATGTTTTTGCCTTCAATGAAGCGGGATTGGGCGCTTCATTTGATGCGCGTTTGCGGCTCGTTAACGCGAGGGAGCGATATTCGTCGCCAAACCGGCTTTCAGCCTCGACAGGCGCGGTGCTACAACGCCGGCGCGCGGACGTGGCGGAACTGGTAGACGCAAGGGACTTAAAATCCCTCGGGAGCAATCCCGTCCGGGTTCGAGTCCCGGCGCCCGCACCAATCACACCCCGGAATTCCAACGCATGATGCAGCGCCGCCGACAGTCCCGATCCACGGCAACGCGCATCGTGAATGGCGCCGTGCTGTGCGCGATCGCGTCAGCATTGTGTGGCTGTGCCACCGGCGGGGTGACGTCGAACATGTTCGTCGATCCGTCGCGTTACGATCTTTACGATTGCAAGCAGCTCGCGACGGCGCGCGAGGCCGCCGACAAGAGGGCAAAAGATCTGGAAGCGTTGATCACGAAAGCCGAGACGGGTGCTGCGGGCGCGCTGGTATCCGGGCTTGCCTATCAGGCGGATTATTCGCAGGCGACAGCGCAGCGCGATCTGATCGATCAGAAAATGGCGGCGAACAACTGCGCCGCCGAACCGCCGCCGGTGATCGCAGCACCGAAGCCCGTCAAGAAAAAACGCACGAAGCAATAAGGAGTAGGGCCATCGCGCGACTTGAAGGACGCTCCGTCATCTGGGCGATGTGTCTGGGCCAGCTCGGAAGCCTGCTGCCGCATGTTGCCGTGCCGTCGGTGCTTGCGCAGTTCCTGATTCCCGAATGGCGGTTGAGCGGCGCGGATGCCGGGCTGCTCGCGGGCGGATTCGCGGCCGGCTATATGCTCTCCGTTCCGGTGCTGGCGACGCTGACGGATCGCATCGATGCGCGATTGATCCTGATCGGCGGCTCTGCACTTAGCGCTGTAGCGACTGTGATGTTCGGCGTATTGGCGCAGGGTCTTTTCTCAGGCGCGCTGATCTGGGGTCTCGCGGGAATCGGATTCGGCGGCGCGTATATGCCGGGCCTCAAGGCGCTGACGGATCGGCTGTCGCCGGGAGACTCATCGCGCGCGATCACGCTCTACACGTCGTTCTTTTCGCTGGGGGTCAGTCTGTCGTTCCTCATCTCGCAGCTTGTTGCGGAGCGATGGGGATGGCGCATTGCTTTCGCGGTCACAGGTTTAGGCCCGCTGGCGATGATTGCGGCGTGCCTTCTGTTGAAGCCCGTGAAGCCGCATCCCGCCGAAGGCCGCTTGCTCGATTTCGCGCCCGTGCTCGCCAACCGCTCCGCGATGGGATTCGTGATCGGCTACGGCGCGCATTGCTTCGAGCTTTACGGACTGCGCACGTGGGTCGTGGCGTTCTGGACCTTCGTCGCGATGAGAAACACGAGCTCGGCCATTCTGTCGCCGGTTGCGGTCAGCGTTGCGGTTTCGCTGCTGGCGATGCCGTCCAGCGTTTTCGGCAACGAGCTTGCGCTGAGGATCGGCCGTCATCGCGCGATCATGGCGATCATGATCGTTTCGGCTGCCGTCGCCGTGCTGATCGGAATCAGCACCAGCCAGCCGGCATTGCTGTTGCTGCCGCTGGTCGCGATATTTGCAATCACCGTGCCGGCGGACTCCGGCGCACTTACTTCGGGCATGACGATGGCGTCGCATCTGCGCTATCGCGGCGCGACGATGGCGATGCATTCGACTATCGGGTTCGCAGGCGCGGCTTTGGGATCGTGGGGCGTCGGCGTGGCACTCGATGCGGCAGGCGGGCCGCAAAGTGCATCGGCATGGACCGCTGCATTCTGTCTGATGGCGGCTGCGGTACTCGTCGGGCCGCTGGCGCTCTATTGGTCGCGCTCCGCTAAAGCCGCGACGCACTAATGCGTCATTCCGCGCGCCAGCTATAGATCCAGTTCTGCCGCGCCAGCATGTTCGCTCCGCCGAGCACCCTGATCGCCTGATCGCGCGCGAACGCGATCGACCCGCGCATGTGGTAGATTTCTCCGGTGGTGCGCGCAGTGCGCTGAACATGCGATACGCGCGGCGCGCGCAGGTTCGCGTATTTCGCAAACGCAGCCGTGACATTGTCCTTGCCGTCCTGAAGACACTTCGCAATCACCGCGGCGTCTTCAATGGCCATGCCTGCGCCTTGCGCCACGAACGGCAACATCGCGTGCGACGCATCGCCGAGCAGCGCGACGGTGCCTTTGCCCCAGACGCCGCCGTCCTTCATCGCGAACATCGCCCATTTGCGCCAGCCTTCGACAGCGCCGATCAGCATGCGCGGCGCAATCGGCCACATCGGGGGCAGAAAATGTTGCGTGATTTCTGCGGTGTCGCCGGGTTCGCTCCATCCCGGCTTATTCCACTCTCCGGTGATAATGGCGACGACGTTGATGCGCTTGCCGTCCTTCATTGGATAGGCGACGATATGCGCGTTCGGTCCCATCCAGAGCTGCACGCGCTTGGCGTTGAATTCGCGCGGCAGCTGATCGGCACCGACCGTGCCGCGCCAGGCGATGCGCCCGCTGAACGCCGGCTGCACATCCGGGTAAAGCTGCTTGCGCACGGTGGACCATACGCCGTCCGCGCCGATCAATGCGAGCGCCGGTTCCTGCTGGCGCATCGAGCCCTTGCGCTGAACGACGGTGACGCCCTTGGCGTAGCTCGCGACATCCTCATACGTGCAGCCGAGGCGCAGCTCGATGTCGTGATGGGTGGTCACGCGGGCGAGAAGGGCCGCCTGCAAATCCGCGCGGCGGAGAATCCAATAGGGCGCGCCGTATTTCGTATTGGTGCCGCCGAGCGGAATCCGGCCGAGTTCGCCGCCTGAACGCGCACTGTTCACCGAAATGCCCTCGGGTGCGATGGCGTAAGGTGCGAGGTCTTTTTCGAGCCCGAGATCGATCAGCACGCGGCTTGCATTGGGCGACAATTGCAACCCGGCGCCCGCTTCTTCGAGCTTTTCGGCGCGCTCCATGATGACTGCGCGAAAGCCGCGTGCCGCGACCGCAAGAGCCGCCGTCAGGCCGCCGATGCCTGCGCCCGCAATGACGATGCTACGCGATAACGCCACGACGCGCCGATGTCCCCTGGCCGGAAAGTGAGCCGGAAATTGCCCCTGTGGCAATGTCCATAGCCCAGATCGGATTCCAAGGGACGCGCAAAAGTATGACGTGGTGAACGCATAAAAGCGTTAAGCCGCCTTGTCCTTCAGGGCGCATTCGGGCGGGCGGGCTTCGCCGGGGCCGAGGTCGGCGGCGTAGCGGAACAGCGTCGAGCAATAGGGGCAGATGATCTCGTTGTCGTTGCCGAGATCGAGGAACACGTGCGGATGGTCGAACGGCGGATTCGCGCCGACGCACATGAATTCGCGCGAGCCGATCTCGATAACGGCAACGCCGGTATCGTTCTGAAAATGGGGGACGACGTGATCGGCCATGACGGATTGCCTTAAATTCCAAATTCCAGCGGGGCGCGAGACGCAAAAGCGCGCCGCCGATTCGATAGTAACGGGTTGCAGCGAATTCATACAGAGCGGCTTCCAATTCAAGGCCGGATAACCGCTGCCCACGGATCGGATTCGACACAAAACCGCCCCGTTGGGAAAGCCCTTCTTTGGTTGGGGAGGTTGTGTCTCAAATGCGGCATACCCACTTATCCCATGCGACAAATTTACCGACGGATAGCGCTTTAGTATGAAGAGCGGTTGGCGGATCGGCATAGGTGTGACGGGCGCGGTGCTCTGTGCCGCTGTCCTCGCCCTTCTATGGCCGCACGCGCGGGACGCAGCGACGCTATTGCTGGCGCAGGACGATCCGGTTGCGCTGTCGGATATTCAGTTGGATTCCGCCTTGCGGAATAATCCGAATGTGATCGGCGAGAATGTCGACGAGGCTTTGAAAGCCAACGATGCCGATCTCGCCAAGAGTTTCACCGATCTTGCAGGCGACAATGGATCGCCGGTTGCGGCTGAGGTCGCCGCGCAGGTCGATGCGGCTGTCGCTCAGGAGAATTCGACGTCGTCGACGGCTACGCGTTTCGCAAAGGGTCTCATCACCGGCGAGGCCGACGATGTGGCGAGCCTGTCGGGAACGGTAGCCGGAGATCTGTTCGTATTCGGCGACATCCGCGATGTGATCCGCGAAGGCAAGCATCTGGTGATGGGCGAGGAGGCCGATCGGCTGGTGCTCGGCCTTGCGACGGCCGGCATCGCGGTCACCGCTGCGACTTACATCTCCGTTGGCGGGGCGGCGCCGGTGCGCGCGGGCCTCACAATGGTGAAGGATGCGCGCAAGGTTGGACGGCTCGGCGCGGGATTGACGGAATGGGCCGGGCGCTCCGCGCGCGGCGTGGTCGACGGACCGCTGCTGCAAAAGGCTGTCGCTGATGCATCGATTGCACGGCCCGGCCAAACGGTCAGCGCGGTGAAGGCCGCGTTCAGGGCCGAGAAAGCCGGTGCTCTGGTTCGTCTCGCCAAGGATACCGGCCGTGTCGCCGAGAAGGCCGGCACCAGGGGCGCGCTCGACGTGTTGCGCATCGCGGACGGTCCTGCGGATGTTGCGCGTGCGGCGAAACTCGCCGAGAAGAAAGGCAGCCAGACCCGCGCGATAGTCAAAGTGCTCGGCCGCGGCGCATTGCTGATCGCGGCCGGTGCGTTCAATCTCGCGTGGTGGGTATTCGGCGCATGTCTTGCGCTGATAGGGCTTCTTGCCTCGATCAAGGCGACGACCGAACGATTGACCTATTCCTATCTGCAGCGGAAGAAACTCAAACGCGCGCGGCGTGAACTTCTGCTCGCGCAGAATTCAGCGATTGCCGCATAACGCGGCTGGCAACATCTGCGCGTCGCGGCTAAACCCCTTCCCGAATCTTCCTGACATGGACTGGCCGATGCCGAGCTTTCATCACGGCTCCGTTGAAATTGCGTATCTCGACGAGGGCCAAGATAACACAATGGGCGATCCAATCGTTCTGGTTCACGGCTTTGCGTCCAGCAAGGACATCAACTGGATCTATCCATCATGGATTTCGACGCTGACGAAGGCCGGCTATCGCGTCGTCGCGCTCGACAATCGCGGCCACGGCGAGTCGAGCAAGCTCTACGATCCCGAACTGTATGGCATCGGCACGATGGCCGGTGACGTCCGCGCGTTGATGGATCATCTGGAGATCGAACGCGCCGACATGATGGGCTACTCGATGGGCGGCCGCATCACCGCGTTCATCGCGGCTCATTATCCTCAACGATTGAGGTCTGCCATCCTCGGCGGCATCGGCATCGGCTTGATCGACGATACGGGGCGTCCGGGCGAAAATGTAGCGACTGCACTCGAGGCTGCGTCGCTCGATGACGTCACCGACCCGATGGGCCGCACGTTCAGAGCGTTTGCAGACCAGACCCGCTCCGATCGCAGGGCGCTTGCGGCGTGCATGCGCGGGTCGCGCCGCCTGATGACGCGCGAGGAAGCTGCCTCCATCAAGGTACCGACGCTGATCGCGGTCGGCACGACGGACGATGTTGCTGGCTCCGGCCCCGAACTAGGCCAAATCATTAGCGGATCGCAGGTTCTCGACATACCGGGACGCGATCACATGCGCGCCGTCGGCGACCGCGTTTACAAAGAAGGCGTGCTTGAATTTCTGACGAAACGCCCGTGAATTTGCGGAGAATATTATACTCCGCGATGGAGAATATCATTCTCCCGTAAACCCTATGAGGCATTGCGGGCTTTCGCTTCGCGATTATGTGCTAGGATCGTTCACCTCGATCCCGCCGGATGAATCGCAATGGCCCAGCATCTTCACGATCAGAAGCCTTCACTCTCGACCGTCGATCCGGTCTGGACCCGCATCCGCGACGAGGCGGAAGAAATCGTGCGCCGCGAGCCTGAGCTTGCGACCTTCATCTACTCTTCAGTACTGCATCACGACCGTCTCGAAGACGCCGTCGTGCATCGCGTCGCCGAGCGTCTCGATCATTCGGCGCTGTCCGGCGATCTGATCCGTCAGGCCTACAACGACGCGCTGCAGGCCGATCCCGATCTCGGCAACATTTTCCGCGCCGATTTGGTCGCCGTGTACGACCGCGATCCGGCCGTCTCTCGTTTCATCGACGCGCTGCTCTACTTCAAGGGCTTCCATGCCATTCAGGCGCATCGCCTCGCACATTGGCTGCACAAAAACGGCCGCAAGGATTTCGCCTATTACATCCAGAGCCGCTCGTCGGCGGAATTTCAGGTCGATATCAACCCGGCTGCGAGGATCGGGCGCGGGATTTTCCTCGATCACGCGACGGGATTCGTCGTCGGAGAGACCGCGGTAATCGAAGACGACGTGTCGATCCTGCACGGCGTCACGCTCGGCGGCACCGGCAAGGAGAACGAGGACCGCCATCCGAAAATCCGGCACGGCGTGATGCTCGGTGCCGGCGCAAAAATTCTTGGCAACATCGAGATCGGCCATTGCGCGCGTGTCGCATCGGGTTCGGTGGTGCTGAAAGACGTGCCGCACAATGTGACGGTCGCAGGCGTGCCTGCGAAAATCGTCGGCGAGGCGGGTTGCGCCGAGCCGTCGCGCACCATGGACCAGATGTTCATGTCGCTCGGTTCCTGACCGGCAAGCAATTTGTGCGGAAGATTGTCGTGGGATTGGCCGGAATTTGATCTGGCGAAGACCCGCAACTCCCACTAAAGCTGTCGCAGACAAAACTTAAGCGGGAGCCGCGCCGTGGACGTTCAGGAAGTCAGAAAGCTCGACGCCTATCTCAAGCGTCTGTTCGGAAATCCGAAAATCCGCGTGGTGCCTCGCCCGAAGAAGGACGACTCCGCGGAAGTCTATATCGGCGAAGAATTCATCGGCGTGCTGTTCGTCGATGACGAGGACGACGACCGTTCGTTCCAGTTCCAGATGGCCATTTTGGAAGACGATCTGATGGACGAGGCAGGTTGATTGCCGTCTCTCCGACGACTGGAGAATCACGGATCGTTGTTTCATCCGGAGGTGCGCTTTGCCTGTCCCAATGGCCCCTGTGATCCTTGGGCGCGTCCCGGCGAAGGTCTGTCAATTCCTGGTTTGTTAGACTTCTACGCAGATCCGGTTAGCGACTTTTTGATCGCATGCATCGTCGTCGGCGTGCCTGTTTTTTTCTACTGCTATTTTAGAAAATCGACGATCTTTCGATATTTTAAAGCTGCAATTTCCCTACTGTCGTGCCTCTTGGTCATCGTATTCATTGGTTTTTATACTTATTGGGAAATATCGATCGAACATCCGTATGTATCAAATTTTCTGGTTCTCGCGATAGTCCTAGCAATTCCGATTTGGATATCGACGATTGTCGAAATTAGAAGTTTGAAAGCGGCGTTGTCGGGAAATTATAAAGCCACAGGACTGTTGTCGCTTTTGTCGTTTGTCCTTCTAAATTTTTATACCGTTGTGTTCTTCACTATTCTTTTTAGACAAGACGTTTTGTGATACGCAATCAGTTCCGCCCCTTCCGCATCCGCGCGACAAGCTGATCCATCGCGCTCGCGACATCGCGCCATTGCGCGAGCCAGCTTCTCGGAAATCTGAAAATCAAATCCGCGCCGTCGATGCGCCGCTCGCTCAGGCACATGCCGGGCGTGACGCCGTCGCGCATGCAGCGCGCGATGAATTGCGGCGACGACGAATAGACCAAATCTTCGCCAGTGTAGGGCGTGTTGTCGCGGAACGGGCGCGCGCTCAAGCCCTCGGTCGCGCGCGCGGGGTTTGAATCCAGATAGCGCGGATAGATCGTCCGCACCCGCTCGTCGGGCGACAGCGCATCGTGATGCGCGGCAATCGACAGGAAGATGCGGTCGATCTGCGGCAGGTTGTCTTCCGCCGTTTCGGCGGTGACGTGCGCCTGCGCGTCGGGCGGCGCGAGCGAAGGATAGTCGAAATTCAGATCGACGCGCTCCTGCGGGCCGCTGCGCTTCTGAAGTTTGACGCGGATTGCCTTGGTCGGCACGTTGAACGCCACGCCGCCGATCGTCATCGGCAGATGCGACGGATCGGACGGTTTCTCGGCATCCCACGTCGGCCAAAGCAGATAGACGACGATCAGAACGGCGGCGAGGCCGGCTGCTGCCGCGATCAGGAACGGCATCAAATGGCTGCGACGGCCCTGCGGGTGCAGACGGCCGCGCCTCTGCGCATGCGATGGTGAATAGTAGGACGACATGATCGGGGGCACGCTTTCTGCGGGCAAACGGTCGAATCTCCCCACTATGCCATGCAGTCGTTTAATTTTTGCCGGTTCCGCGCGCCGCCGGGGTGGCCAAGCCATGCAACGCAGCCGCGCCACTGTTAACCTTTCTTTAAGGATGAAGTGGCGGCGGCGTGCGTATTTTGCGAAGTCTCCCGGCGCCGAGTGAGTATTGCGTGCTGGGAATTTCAGATGTCGCCGGAAGCGTTCAATTCGCTGTTTTCATTGCTGATCGGATTTTCGCTCGCGGGTGCATTGAGCAGCGGCTATCAGGCATTCCTTACCAAGCCTGCGGGTTTCGGTCTGCTCACCGAGGAAGCTCCGAAGGCCTTCGCGGCCGTTCCGTTTTTAGTGTTCGCGGCACCCTTCATCATCATGCGCAACACGCTGCGCGGACACCGCATCGAAAAGCGCCGTGTCGAATTCGTGATGATGGCGACCATCATCGCCGGTTTCTGGAGCATGATGTCCGGCACCTGCGTTCTCATGGCTCTGAAAGCGGCCGGCGTCGTCGCCTGATTTCGCCACTCGCCATCGCGCATCCGTTCGTGGCATGGTCTCCGCTCATTGGAGACTGACATGGCGATCTACGAACTCGACGGCAAATCTCCCGAACTTCCAGCGGACGGACAGTACTTCATTGCGGAGACTGCGACCGTTATCGGCAACGTGCGTCTGAAGACCAACGCGAGCGTCTGGTTCGGCTCGGTGCTGCGCGGCGACAACGAATTGATCGAGATCGGCGAGGGATCGAACGTGCAGGACAACTGCACCTTCCATACCGATCCGGGATTTCCGCTGACCATCGGCAAGAACTGCACCGTCGGCCACAACGTTATCCTTCACGGCTGCACCATCGAAGACGGCGCGCTCGTCGGCATGGGCGCGATCATCATGAACGGTGCGCAGATCGGGAAGGGCTGTATCGTCGGCGCCGGTGCGGTGATCACCGAAGGCAAGACTTTCGAGGATCGCGCGCTTGTGGTCGGCGCACCTGCGCGCGTCATTCGCACGCTGACGGAAGAGCAGGTCAAGGCGATGACCTACGGCGCGCCGCACTACGTTCACAACGGCAAGCGCTTCAAGGCCGGCTTGAAAAAAATCGGTTGACGATCAGGCAGCGTTCAGAAACTCGACACCGATCTCGCTTCCCTTCTGCCAGACGAGGCGGCAGCGGGTCGTCTTCCGGACGTCGCCGGTGAATGCGATCGACAATTTGCCGTCGATCGGGCCCTTGTCGTGCACCAGAATCTTCGCGCCGGAGAGCGACAGGTCCAGCACCGTGCAGTTGCGTTTTGCAAATCCGCCGTCAAGCGTCATCCACACATGCTGCTGCATCTTGTGACGCGGCTTGCGGGTCTCTCTTTTGAAAATCGCCATCGTGAGTACTCCGATCTGAGGAGCGTTATACGCGATGGAACTTTCGGAAAATTTGAATCGATTGAATGGATCAAAGGCAAACGATTCAGACCGCGTTAACCAAGCAATTTTCTCCGCGCGGGTGTCTCGACACCGCTTCGCGCGTGAGTGGCGCCGCACGGTCCAAGCCGCGCGCCGGTGAGTCCAAGCGTCCAATCCCAAAATTCGCTAGGAATTACAGACGAATGATCGTGGCGCGGCAACGGTGCCGCTCCGCGCTTGGGGACATTGGGAGGCATCGATGCGGACACTTCTTCTTGCGGCGGCGAGCGCGGTCGCGCTGACAGCTCCGGCACTTGCGGCGGACATGTCCGCTCCGGCACCGGCGCCATACGTCAAGGCAGCCTATGTGCCGCCTCCATTCACCTGGACCGGCCTCTATCTCGGCGCTCATGGCGGATACGGTTGGGGCCGCATGACCGGAAGCGATCCGACGGGCGCTACGCCCGACAGCATCGTCGATACCAAGGGTGGCGTCGCCGGCGGCCAGGTCGGTTATCTCTATCAGATCGGTGCGCTGGTTCTCGGCGTCGAAGGCACTTACGCGTGGGCCGACATCAAGCAGAGCATGGCATTGGGTGTAGGTACTGCGACTGTTAAGAACGACTACATCGCAACGGTTGCAGGTCGCGCCGGTTATGCGTTCGACCGCGCTTTGATTTACGGCAAGGGCGGTGTTGCGTTCACGCGCGATAGGGCAGATGCGACCGACGGTCTCGGCGGCACATCGACCGGACGCTTCAGCCACACCGGCTATGTAGTAGGTGGTGGTTTAGAATACGCCTTCGCGCAGAATTGGTCGGCGCGCGTTGAATACAACTACCTCGGCTTCGGCGCGCAGCTGGAGACGCCAAGCTCCGCCGGCGGTCTCGTCGCGACGCCAATGAATGTCAGCAACAAGATTTCGACCGTCACGTTCGGCGTGAACTACCATCTGAACTGACGATTTCCAACTCCAGTAGACTTGAAGCCGGTTCGCGAGAACCGGCTTTTTTCGTCGGCGAAATGAAAATGGGTGCGGCCGAACCTTGGGGGAAGGTTCGGCCGCGCACGATCCGGTCTGGGACGGGGAGGGGTGGGGATACGACCGGGTCGTGTAGCTCCGTTGTTGTTTTGAAATGTCAGCGCGAGCTTGCGGTGGCGACGGCAGGACGCGAGTCGCCGAGCGACACCCACACATTCGGATCGGCCTGCGACTGGCGCTTGACGAAGCGGTAGCCCGTCTCGGTCCACGCCACGACGTCTTCGTTCTGGTTGTCGAGAACGAACTCGCCCTTGTCGGACTTCACGGTGAGAACCGCGTGGCCTTCGCCCTTCTTGTCGCGAACGACCGTGATCAGCAGCGCTTCACGAGGCCAGCCGGCGTCGATCAGCATCTTGCGTTTCATCAGCACGTAATCTTCGCAGTCGCCGTAGCCGTCGGTCGGATACGACCACTTCTCGATGACGCCCCAGTGTTCCTGGTCGGTCATCGGCTTGACGGTTTCGTTCACCCAGCGATTGACGCGGAGCATGTCTTTCCATGCGGTCTGCGTCATGACGATGTCGCGTGGCTGCGTCGCGCCGCCACGGCAATCGGCCGGATTGTCGGCACAGAACTCGACCCAGCCGATCGGCGGACGCGCCGTATCGCCAAGGCTGGCATAAATCACTTTGTCCCCGGCGGCATTGGCGCTCGCCGTCATTCCGATGAGGCTGATGGCAACCGCCAGACCTCGAACGAAATTCTCCCGTCCCTTGATTGAAAACATTGTGGCCCCCTTTTTTTGTTGGGACCAGAATGCGCGGAAGGATTTTCAGCGGGCCGAATTACGGCATGTGGATTTGATGCAAAGGCGAGTAAAAACAGGGACTTATTTGATGCTTACTTGAATCAAATTCGTCTCAAATTTGAGACTTTCGAATTTGATTCAAATTTTATCGATTGGCGCGCAGCGCGTTGAAATTGCTGCAAAAGGCGAGCGCGGGCCGCGCTCGCGAGGGGACCGCTTGCGGTGTCTCACAACGCATCAAGGCGACATCCGGTGAGGGATATCGCCTTGAAAGCTCAGAAAAATCAGGAGTCGGTAACCGCGGCGGTTTACTGCGCGCTTACGCTGTCTTCGACTGTTTCTGGAAGCTGCGCGTGGACGAACTCCACAGCGAAGCCTTCCTCGAGGTGACGCACGACACGCGCCTGAACGCGGCCGAGCGTAACGGCACTGCCGACCGCTGGGCGGATTTCCGAAGCCAGCGCCGCGCCGGACAGCGAAAGGTCCATGATGCGGACGGGCAATTTGCGGCCGTCTTCGTCGATCTTGAGCACCGCCATCGGATTGCGCGGCACGATACGGTCGTGGCGGCGATCTTCAGGCAGATTGAGGATCTGGCGGTTGGCGAGCCAAGTGAGCTGGGCGGCCAGCTTGTCCCGCTTGCGCGGTGTCGCGCCGACCGTCATGGCAAAGCCGTTGTCGAGTTGGCGGGTGATTTTGCCTTCCACGCGGCCGATATGGTCGAGATAGGCCACGACCCGCTCGCCGACATTGCCGATGCCCGGTGCGAGGAGCGCAAGGCCACCCGGCGACATGTTGATGACCTGGCAAGGGAATTCACGCCGGTCAGCCAGCATGTAGCGGCCAAGCAATTGGACCTTCACGCGCTGGAAGCGGCGGCGTTCTTCGGTCGAGGGAACTGATTGTCTCTGCGGCAACGCCATCATTTCACCGGGTCGGCCGGTTTGTCGGTATGACGCAACCTTAGATGGCACAGGGTTAACGATGCGTTAGCAACCTGAAATAGCGAACCTGGTCTGCGTGTCAGCGCAAGCCTTCATAGACAGTGAAGCCGCGCACCACGCTCCATTTGCGCAAGAGTCGCGGGCCGAGCCATTTCTGCTCTTCGCCGGCATGGCGCCATGAGATGAGCGTGAGATTCTTGAGCGGCGCAAAGGCGTGAGCGTCGTCGCGCCCGATCGGTACCATCAAACCTGTCAGGCTGAGCGGGGCGTGGGAACGAGTGCCGAACGGCAGCAGCAACAGTTCGAGATGGATCGTCGTGCCGTCTGCACCCTCGGCAGCGATACCGCCCACGGTTGCCAGCATTTCTTCCGCGGCGATGCCGACAATATCCTCGAACTCGGCACGGCTCTTGGGTGCGAAGAGATCGGCAAGACTCTTGCCCTTGGCGTCGCCGCCGAGCAGCGCGCAGAGCCGCGTTCCTGCGACACGAAACGGAAAGCCTGCCGCGCGGTCGTAGGACAGCACGAAAATGTCGCCGAGCAGATGGCGCACGGCTTCCGGCTCGAGATCGCTGCGTTCGGGCGCGGCTGCGCCTGCGCGCTTGCCGTCCCAATACGCGAAGAACTCGCGGCTGGCTGAATGTTTCATCGTCCCACCCTGACCCGCGCGCGGCGAACGTGAGACAGACCTGTCCCGTATTCACGCATTGCGCGGTCCCCTTTCTGTTGTGCGGGACAGGCGTTGCAGCGTCCATGCCGCAGGCACGAAACGGGCGGGCATTGCAGTGTTAACGTTAAGTTAACTATGAGCTTCGCGTAATTCCGGATCGCAGCTAGTGTCTGCGTACTCCAAGCCGCTCAGCTTTTCTCCAGGGGTTGGGCGGCGGATATACAGGTGGCAACGAACAGATTGGTCATTGTGCGGGGAGGGGTGGGGAACGCCCGGACCGCGCGCAGCAAGACCGGAAGTCCAAAGGGAAGGCGCATGCGCCTTCCCTTTTTCTTTTTCGGCGCGACGCCGTTGCGCTTGCGCGGCCGATCCAAAGACGCCTATCTGCGTTGAGACGACGATCGCTTAGGCTTTCCCTTGCAAGTCCCCGAAATTCCACCGCCGCAGCCGCGAGAGCCGATCCTGACGATTCCGGGCGCGATGGTGGCGCTTGTCGCGGTGATGGCCTTCATTCATGGCTTGCGGATGCTGTTGCCGCTCGCGACCGATCAGGAATTGATCTGGGCCTTCGGCTTCGTTCCCGCACGTTACGATTCATCCGTGATGGCAGGCCAATTCCCCGGCGGCGCTGGCGCGGAGATCTGGACGTTCCTGACTTACGCATTCCTGCACGCCGATTTCAGCCACATCCTGTTCAACATGCTTTGGATGCTGCCGTTCGGCAGCGCGCTCGCGCGGCGTTTTCCGCCGGTGCGGTTTTTCACTTTTCTCGCGATCACTGCGATCGCGGGCGCGTTTGCGCATCTCATCACGCATCAGCATGAAGTTGCACCGATGATTGGAGCTTCCGCCGCAGTGTCGGGCGCGATGGCGGCGTGTATCCGCTTCGCATTCCAGTCGGGAAGTTTCCTGTCGTTCGGCCGGGGCGATGCGCAAACCGCCGCGCAAATTCCGGCGCTCCCGCTCAGCCAATCGCTGCGCAATCCGCGGGTGCTCGGATTTCTCGCGGTGTGGTTTGGCATCAATCTTGTGTTCGGCATCGGCGCAATCGGCGTCGGCTCATCCGTACAGAGCGTTGCGTGGCAGGCGCATATCGGCGGTTTTGTCGCAGGCCTCGTGCTGTTCTCGCTGTTCGATCCGGTGCCGCGCGCCAGCGACTTACACTGAGATCATCGGCTTCGCTGCACTGCATATTGCGAAGGCGAACGGTCAGGTTCATCATTCCCCAAAAGGTTGCATATCGGCGTTTCGCAAAGAGGCGAAACCAAACTCACGATTCGTTGTTTGACTCATTGAGAAAAGGTCCGTGCGGATTTTCCGCGCCGGCGTTTGAACTGGGAGACGACAATGACAGTTCGAGGCATTCTGGATACCAAAGGTCATCAGGTTGTCAGCGTCGCACTCGACGCAAAGCTCTTCGCTGCCGTGAAAATTTTGTCGCAGAAGCGCATCGGTGCGGTGCTGGTGATGAACGGTTCGAAAATCGAGGGCATTCTCTCCGAACGCGACATCGTGCGCGTCCTCGGTGAAAAGGGTGCGAGCGCTCTCGATGAGCCGGTCAAAAACGTGATGACGGCGAAAGTCATCACCTGCCGCGAACGTGACGCCGTCAGTAGCATCATGGAAACGATGACGTCGGGAAAATTCCGGCATATTCCGGTGGTGGAAAACGACCGCGTCGTCGGGTTGATTTCCATCGGCGACGTCGTGAAATGGCGCGTCGCTCAGTTCGAGCGCGAGCAGGAAGCGCTGCACGACTACATCAAGACTGCGTAGCGGCTGGCGTCAATTGCGATTGTTGACGGCCCACTGCGCGTCGAAGGCGCGCTTGTAGGCGGGACGCGCTTCGCCGCGCGCGACGTAAGCCGCCAGATTCTGAAACTCTTCGAGAATGCCAGATGCTCTGAGCCTGAGTAGTACCGACACCATCATCAGGTCGCCTGCACTGAACGCGCCGTCCAGCCATTCGGAATCGCCCAAGCGTGTCGACAATTGTTTCAGACGCTCTCGCACGTGGCCCATGACCAGCGGTATGCGCTCCTTCGCCCAAGGCTTGTCGCCCTCGAAAATTCTGGCGGTGACAAGCTCAAGGATCGGAGGCTCAACCGTATTGACGGCCGCGAACATCCACATGATCGCGCGAGATCGCGCGTTGGCGTCGTTCGGCAGCAAGCCCGCATGGCGCTCGCCGATATGAAGAACGATCGCTCCGGTCTCGAACAAGGCAAGATCGCCTTCCTCATAGGTCGGGATTTGTCCGAAGGGATGAAGCAAAAGATGCGCGGGCTGCTTCATTGCATCGAACGTAACGAGACGAACCTCGTAGGATTGGCCGACTTCTTCGAGCGCCCAGCGGACGCGCGTGTCGCGCGCCAGTCCCCTGCCGCCGTCGGGCGAACGGTCAAAGGCGGTGATTGTGATCTTCATCAATCTCAGGCCGAAGCGGACTGCACGGGGCCGGGCGACTGGCTCGCGGTTGGCGTCAGCAGATTGATCGCTTCCTGAATATTTTCGATGTTGCGCTCGGCCGCGCGGACGCCGTGCGCAATCGTTTCCTCGGCGCGATGGAAATCGAACCAGCCGATGCGCCCCACGCGCGGCGATATCAGCACGTCCGGCGGATCGCCTGCGAGGCGCGCGCGCGTGATGCGGTCCTGCATGATGTTGAAGGCGTCGACCATCACGCCCGAGATTCCGGGGCGCGCGGCACTGCCGAAGAATTCGCGCTTCATCGTTTTTTCTGCTGAAAAGAATTTGCCGATGCCGCGCTTCGGCGCAACGGGTTCGGGCAAAGTTTCTGCCTCCGGTTCGGCATCGCCTTCGCCGAACCCCGAAATGATGGTGCCGTGGCCGGCGACATCGGTCGAGACGTTGCAGGCGATCACGATTTCGGCACCGAGCGCGCGCGCGGTCGACACCGGCACCGGATTGACGAGCGCGCCGTCAACCAGCCAGCGGTCGCCGATCATGACGGGTTCGAAGATTCCCGGCAGCGCATAGGAGGCGCGGATCGCGTTGACGAGCTTGCCGCTCGAGAGCCAGATCTCGTGGCCGGTTTTCACTTCGGTCGCGACGGCTGCAAATTTCAGCGGCAGGTCGCCGATATGAACGCGGCCCAGCGCTGCTTCCAGTTCGGTTGCCAGTCTGCCGCCGCCAATGAGGCCGGAGCCGTTCAGGCGGATATCGAGATAGGTGAAAATATTGCGCGGCTTGAGGCCACGCGCCCACGCTTCGAGCGTGTCGAGATGACCGGCGGCATAGGAGCCGCCAACGACCGCGCCGATGGATGTGCCGACGATGATATCGGGCACGATGCCGTTGGCGAGAAGGGTGCGCATGATGCCGATATGAGCGAAGCCGCGCGCGGCACCGCCGCCAAGTGCCAGCCCGATTTTCGGTCGCTTGATCACGGAGTCTGCCTTGATTTTGCCGGTTGGATTTTGCCCGAACCCGATCCAATTCTCCAGCACCGACAGCCTCCTTGGCGAATCGCGGCATCGAATCGCAATGCGCGTCGCATTAATAAATGCGGATTGCGAAGTTTTGTGCCGCAATGAATGTGTCGCGTAGAGTGCAAATGTGACTGAACGTGGACGTTTAGACCATTTGGCGAGGACGCTACTGGGCCGTTCGGGCGGCGGTTAACCGCAATCCGAGGCTTGAATTTGCCGCCTTTTCGGTGAAAAACCGGCCCATGACGACCCTGGGGATCGGCCACAATTCACGCAAGCAGCATGCGCGCCGTGCGCTGGCGTTTGGCTTGTTGGCGCTCGTCTGGTCGATCAATTCCGCAAGCGCGCAGTTCTTCAGCGACCGTCCACCGCCGGTCCCTCCGGCGAATGTCCCCGAAGCACCGACGCCATCCGGCCCTGCGATCAGTCTTGCGCCATCTTCCGGTCCTGCGGCGACACCCGGTCTGCCTGCAACGCTGACCCAGCCGCCGGTGACAACGGCGACACCACCTCAACCGGCCGCGACAACATCGCAAGGCGTGCTTGCATTGAGCGCGCGCTACGGCAAGGACATGCCGGTCATCAACAGCGGCATCACGTGGCGCGTCTATACCGACAGGCCGGATGCGAGCGGTGCGTTCCAGCTCGTACGCGAGGAAAAGACCGCGACGCCGAACATCGTGCTCGCCCCCGGCGGCTATGTCGTCCACGCGGCGATGGGTCTCGTCAGCGCGGTGCGTCCGGTAACGGTGCGCAGCGACACCGTGCGCGAATCCTTCGACCTTCCGGCCGGTGGACTGCGCATCGAAGGCCGCGTCGGCACGAGCCGCATTCCCGTCGGCCAGATCACGTTCTCGATCTACAAGGGCAGCCAGTTTGAAATCGGCGAACGCGCGCCGATCGCGACGAACGTTGCGGCAGGCGATGTTGTCCTGGTACCGGAAGGCACTTACTACATCATCTCGAATTACGGCGACGCCAATTCCATCGTGCGCTCCGACATTCGCGTTGCCGCCAGTAAGCTCACCGATGTGACCGTCACCCATCGCGCTGCCGTCATCACGCTGAAGCTCGTCGGCAGCAAGGGCGGCGAAGCGCTCGCGAACACGGCTTGGTCCGTGATTACGCCGGCCGGCGATATCATCAAGGAATACAACGGCGCGTTCCCGCGGGTCATTCTCTCCGAAGGCGAGTACCGCGTGATCGCCAAGAACGAAGGCAAGGTTTACGAAAGCCCGTTCAACGTCACCAACGGCGTCGATCGCGAAGTCGAAGTGCTGACCAAGCAGAACTAACTACTCGGCGGGCGCTGCCACCGTCCCGGTACGTTCCATCACGGGCACCGCCCCATACCGCGCAACTCCGAACAAGAACGCTGCGACCGCAAGATAGGCGAACGCGACGCCCGGCGTGACGCCAAGTCCGATGGCCTCACCGTGCATGAAACCGAAGAACGTCAGCACGGCTCCGGCAAGCGCGAACGCCGATGCGTTGATAAATTTGCGCTCGATCACGAACACACCGATCGCGCCGAGCACGAGGCCTGTCAGAATCGAGCCGCCGCCCATCACTTCGAGGCCGTGAAACAACACGCCGTTCTGCTGCATCTTGGCAACGAATTCGCCGGCATGTACGGCGGGGAATTGCATACCCGCTGCACCGAGCGCGCCGTTAATCAAAACCGTCGCCCAAGCCGCAAGATGCGGCGTCAGCGCAAGCGCGACCGCAGGCGCATGTTCGCGCGGCGTGGTCTGGAACGCCTGCGCGCAGATCAGCATGCCGATATAGAGCAGAATCGGTGAGATCGCGACCACAGGAATGATCGCAAGCATCAGGGAAATGACGCCGAACCAGGACAGCACGATCACCATCAGGCCGGTCGCGGCTGAATAACCGATGCGCCCGCCCATCGCCTTCCAGCCGGGGTGGCCGATATAGACGGCGTTGATGAAGGGATTGCCCATCAGGCAGCCGATCAGGCTGACGACGCCGTCAGCAGTGAGAACGCGAGTCGTGGGAAAGTGATCTCCGGCGGCTTCAGCGGATTCGACGTTGTCCATCGCTTCGACCAGATCGTAGATGCCATAGGGGATGGCGGTGATGAGAATAACGCCGAGATACTGGAAGCCGGAGAACACGTGATCGACGGCGCACGCCGCCGAACCAGCTCGCCATGATGATGGCGAAGCAGACGAGACCGATCTGCGGCGTCATGAACATTTCGAGCGCGGGCCGCATCGAGATAAATGTGATCGATACGCCCGCGAGCGTGCCGAGCAGGGCGGCGCGCGGCGTGATGCGGCGCACGATAGGTGCGATGAAGCCGCCGATCATCAGAATGAAACTCTGGAAGAACACCCAGACAAGACCCGCTTCCCATCCTTTGATCGGATCGCCCGTCGTCAGCGTGATCGGCAGCATGATGACGAAAGTGACGATGAACATGTGCGGCACCGAAACACCGGATGGAAGCGCACACACGTCGCTGCGTCCGGTTTTCTGCGCCAAACGATAGGCGAGGAAGGCGTAGTAGAATGTCGACAGACACATCATCAGGCCGAGCGCGGGCAGGATGCGACCGAACACGATGTTGTCGGGCATCTTGATGACGAAGCGCAGCAGACCCGTCAGCACCAGCATGTTGACGAGAATGTTGGTCCCGAAACCGAAGAACGCATTCCAGTCGCCCGGCGTCCACAGCGCCGGTTTGCTCGTCGTCGTTGCCGTGCTCATCGTGCCCCTCCTGCTGAAATGCTTTTCGGTGCGGATTGCGCGATCGCGTCCAGCACCGCTGATGAATTGCTGACCCAGCCAAAGATGCCGCCTTGCGCCTTGATCATGCGCAGACCCATCTCGTGAAATTCCGGAAAGTATGACGCGCAGCAATCCGCCAGCACCACGCATCGATAACCGCGGTCGTTGGCTTCGCGCACCGTGGTGTTGACGCACACTTCCGTCGTGACACCGCACACCAGAAGATTCTCGATTTCATGTTGCTTGAGAATCTCGCCGAGCGCGGTCGCGTAGAACGCGCCCTTGCCGGGCTTGTCGATCACCACCTCGCCCTTGATCGGATAAAGCGCGGGAATGATGTCGTGGCCGGGCTCGCCCTGAATGAGAATGCGTCCCATCGGGCCGGCATCGCCGATGCGTTTGCTTGGCGCGCCACGTTCGATCTTCGCAGGCGGCGCGTCAGACAGATCCGGTCTGTGTCCCTCGCGCGTGTGGATGACGAGCATTCCCAAATCCCGCGCGGCATCGAGAACGGCTGCACAGGGCTTCACCGCGTTCGCAAGACGGCTGACGTCGTTGCCGAGCGTTTCGCCGAAACCACCCGGCTCCATGAAATCACGCTGCATGTCGATGATGACGAGCGCAGTCTTGCGCCACTCCACCGCGATCGACGATGGTTCGGCGGCAATCGTGCCGACCGGATCGAGGCGGTGTTTGGACATGCGCGAATTCTCCGCAACGTCATTGCGTCATGGAGTTTCAAGCAAGCCGTATGCCATCGTGTATACAATCGCGCCTGCAACAGCGCGCATCTCGAAAGCCGTGACCGATCAAGCCATTGCGAGACTGCGCCGATTTTTCACCCGCGAGGGCGAACCGCACGCGCTGCCCAATTATTGAGCTTCAACGCCTTGCGCGGGACGCGGAATAGCGCGGTTAGAACCGCGTGACGATGTCCATGAGGTTGGGGCGCGCGCGGTCTTCCGGCGGCTTGTTTGCTTTGCCGATGTGAATGAAGCCCGCGACCTTCTCGTCGGCCCTTACGCCGAGCGCACCGAGCACGTCTCGGTCGAATGCGATCCAGCCCGTCAGCCAGTTCGCGGCATAGCCGAGCGCGTGCGCGGCGTGAACGATGTTCATGCAGCTTGCGCCAGCTGAAAGTTCCTGTTCCCAGGCAGGCACTTTCGGATTCGGCGCAGTCTTGCTGACGACCGCGATCACCAGCGGCGCGTCGGTGAAGCGCGATCGTTCCTTCATGATCTGGTCCTCGCTGGCGCTTGGATTCTTCGCCCTGAATGCGCGGACGAAGATGTCACCGGCTTTTTGACGTGCACCGCCTTCGAACACAATGAAACGCCACGGCACGATCTTGCCGTGATCGGGTGTACGCGCGCCGATGGTGAGGATGGTGTCGAGCTCGGCGGGCGAGGGACCGGGACCGCTCATCTCGAATGGCTTGATCGAGCGGCGTGTTCTGAGAAGGTCGAGTGCGGACGGCATTATTCCGCCGCTTGCTTCAATCCCTGCCGCGCGCGCTTGACGTCCGGCGGTGTCGCTTCATCGGCCAGTGACGCCAGAGCTTCATCGAGCGACACGACCTTCTGACCTTCGCTGCCGAGCCGGCGAATCGAAACCGAACGCGACTCCGCTTCCTTCTTGCCGACGACGAGAAGGGCCGGGACTTTCGCCAGCGAATGTTCGCGGACCTTGTAGTTGATCTTCTCGTTGCGAAGATCGATGTCCACGCGCAGACCCGCCTTGCGGCACGCCTCCACAACTTCGCGCGCGTAGTCGTCGCCGTCAGATGTGATCGTCGTCACCACAGCCTGCAACGGCGCGAGCCATAGCGGGAAGTGACCGGCGAAATGCTCGATCAGGATTCCCGTGAAGCGCTCAAGCGAACCGAGGATCGCGCGATGCAGCATCACCGGCGTCACCTTGTTCGAGTGCTCGTCGATATAGAAAGCACCAAGACGGCCCGGCAGATTCAAGTCGACCTGAATCGTGCCGCACTGCCATTCGCGGCCGATGGCATCCTTCAGCGTGTATTCGAGTTTCGGCCCGTAGAACGCGCCTTCGCCCTTGTTCAGCGACCACGGATGCTGGGTTTCTTCCAGTGTCTTCATCAGCGCGGATTCGGCGGTGGTCCACAATTCGTCCGCGCCGATGCGTTTCTCCGGCCGATCCGAGAACTTGATTTCGACATTGTCGAAACCGAAATCCTTGTAGATCGACAGGATCAGATTGTTCATCGCCAGACATTCTTCGGCGATCTGATCCTGCGTGACGAACACGTGCGCGTCGTCCTGCGTGAATCCGCGCACGCGCATCAGCCCGTGCATCGCGCCCGACGGCTCGAAGCGATGGACCTTGCCGAACTCGGCGATCTTCAGCGGCAGTTCGCGATAGGACTTCAAGCCATTCTTGAAAATCTGAACGTGGCCCGGACAATTCATCGGCTTGATCGCATAGACGCGATTGTCGTCCTCGCGCTTCGCCGTCATGAACATATTTTCCGAATAGGTCGGAATATGCCCGGTCGTGACCCACAATTCGCGGTCCATCAACTGCGGCGAATTCACTTCCTGATAGCCGGCTTCGGTCTGGCGGCGGCGGATGTAGTTCTCCAGCATCTGGAACAGCGTCCAGCCTTTATGATGCCAGAACACCGAACCCGGCGCTTCTTCCTGGAAATGGAAGAGGTCCATCTCGCGGCCGAGACGGCGATGGTCGCGCTTCTCGGCTTCCTCGAGCTGCTTCATGTAAGCGTCGAGGTCTTCCTGCTTGGCGAACGCCGTGCCGTAGATGCGCGTTAGCATCGGATTATTGCTGTCGCCGCGCCAGTATGCACCCGCGACCTTCATCAGCTTGAACGCGTTGCCGACTTTCCCCGTGGACGTCATGTGCGGCCCACGACAGAGATCGAACCAGTCGCCCTGATAGTAAATCTTGATCGGCTCGTCGCCGGGAATGGCATCGACGAGTTCGACCTTGAAGTTCTCGCCTTTGTCGCGGAACACCTGCTTGGTCTTCTCGCGATCCCACACGTCCTTGGTGAAGGGCTGATCCTTCGCGACGATCTCGCGCATCTTTTTTTCGATGGCGGCGAAGTCTTCCGGCGTGAACGGCTCGTTGCGGAAGAAGTCGTAATAGAATCCGTTGTCGATCACCGGGCCGATGGTGACCTGCGTTCCGGGCCACAGTGTCTGCACGGCTTCAGCCAGCACATGCGCAGCGTCGTGCCGGATCAATTCCAGCGCGCGCGGGTCTTCGCGGTTGATGAATTCGATCTTCGCATCGCGCGAAATCGGATCGGAAAGGTCTTGCACTTCGCCATCGAGCGCCATCGCAACGGTGCGTTTCGCCAGCGAGGGCGAGATGCCCTTGGCGATGTCGAGGCCTGTGGTGTTTTTGGGAAACTCCCGGCGTGCGCCGTCGGGAAAAGTCACTGCGACCTGGTCGCTCATTTTATCTTCTGGGCCGCAGCCCAGCTCCTGTTTGCTCACTCCTGCGAACCGACGCAGGTAAGCGATAGGGCAGGGATATATCAGCCGGAGTGTGCTTCGCAAGCCGGATGAGATAATTGAATGCAACGGATGATAATTCATGCAGTTGCATTGAATGGCAAGTCTGCTAACACGATGCGATGAATCGCTTCGCTCCCACCTCTCTGCTCATCGGAAATTTCGTCACCGGCCTGTCCGTCATGGGTCCGGCCGGCATGCTCGGCGAATTGGCCGACGGGCTCAATGTGTCGGTGCGCGATGCCAGCTTGCTCATCACGTTCGGCGCGGCGGTGTTGTGTATCGGCTCGCCTCTGACCGCGTGGCTGACCAGCCGTTTCGACCGGCGCCTGCTGCTGACGAGCACGCTGGTCATCGTCGGGCTTGCTCACGCGGCATCGGCACTCGCGCCGAATTACTATTCGCTGCTGGCTTTGCGTCTCATCATGCTCGCGGTCGTCGCGCTGTTCACGCCGCAGGCAGCGGGCGCAGCCGCGCTGATGGCACCGGCCGAGCATCGCGGTAGCACGATGTCGTTCGTCTTTCTGGGCTGGTCGCTATCGGCGGCGTTCGGTCTGCCGGTCGTGACTTATCTCGCAAGCCATTTTGGCTGGCGCTCGGTTTATGCGCTCAGTGCGGGCATCGCGTTTATTGCAGCGGTGCTGACGGCGTGGCGATTGCCGCGCGGACTGTTCGGTGCTCCGGTGGAATTGGAGACATGGGGCGAACTGTTTCGTAACCCGCTGATCGTGATGCTTCTGCTGATTACCGTGGTGCAGACATCGGGACCCTTCGTGATCTTTACCTTCATCGGCCCGGTGATGACCAAGTTGATGAATTCGAGCGCGGAAACCATCGCGAGCGTGTTCTTCGTCTGGGGCATCACGGGTCTCATCGGCAATATCATCGCCAGCCGTGTTGTCGATTCGTGGGGTGGATGGAAGACATCTTTGACCTGCACGGCGTTTTTGTTGCTCGGCGTAACCGGATGGGCGCTCGGCAGCGGCGTATTGGTCGCGATGTTTGCGGCGACGGTGTTCTGGGGTCTCGGCTTCGTGCCGTCGAACTCGATGCAGCAGGTTCGATTGGCCGGAGCCGCGCCCGCGCTTGCCAGTGCATCGGTGTCGCTGAACACGTCGTCTCTCTATATCGGACAGGCCATCGGTTCCGGTATCGGCGGCATATTCTACGTGCGCGACATGATCGGCGCGATGAACATCGCGGCCATCGTCTTCGTGCTTGTGGCGATTGCGCTCGTGATCGCAACGCGGCCGCGTGCCGCTATTCAGCCGCGTTAAACGTTCGTGCCGCGCCAGCGGGCATAGCGCCACGGCAGAAACCAGCGCGCATTGCGTGGTGCTGTCTGCGGCACTTTGTCGATGCCGGATGTCCCCCACGGGTTACAGCGCAGCAGCCGCGCCAGCGTCATCCATCCGCCTGCCCAGAGTCCGAAGCGTTCGATCGCTTCATCGCCGTAAACGGAACAGGTTGGCACGTGCCGACAGTTGGAACCGACGAGGAGCGACAGCGTGTGCCGGTATGTCCAGATCATGCCGCGCCCCGCGAGCCGTGGAACTCTCAGAACCGATCTGGCGCATTCGGAACACATCGCAAAAGGCTTCCTGTGACTTTCTTGTGCGCCGTGCCGATTCGTTGGCCGTCAATCGAACAGTTCCTTGGCGTGGAACTACAGCGTGCTGTCTTTCACGCAACACTCGGCTCTCTATCGCACATTTGAAGCCGCGTTGCAGCAAAGTCCAATAGACGCGAATCTCGGCGGCGGTTAGTTTTTGATAACAACCGCATGACAAGATTCGTTGTGTGGGACGAGGTTTGCCGTTGCTCTGTCGGGCGGGGAAGGAACCGAATTGCATCTTGTGAGGTCGCTTACATACAGCGGCTGGGCGCAGGTCTGCGCCGCCGCATTTTGTCTCTCTGTGCCTGGCCTCGCCACGCTCGGCCCTTCGGCACACGCGGCCGACACCCTCGAAGAGCGCAAGCTTCCGATGACATTCACCTGGCACGACGCCGCTGCTGGCGCGTGCGATCCCGATTGCGGCGGCTGGATCGCCGCCGTCGGCATCATCACCAGCGACACGCCTGCGAAATTCGACGAGGTCATCAAGGACCGCAATCTCAGCAACGTCACGGTGATGCTGGACTCCAGCGGTGGCTCGGTGCTCGACGCCATTGTGCTCGGGCGGCGCTGGCGCGCACTGCGGCTGAATACGGCCGTCGGCATGATCATCGAGCGCACGCCTATCGGCGGCGGCGTCGAGCGTGACGTTCTGCCAAATGCCTATTGTGAATCGATGTGCGTATTCCTCCTGCTGTCGGGTCAAACGCGAACCATTCCCGACGGCGCGCATGTGCGCGTGCATCAGATTTGGATGGGCGACCGCGCCGAGGACGCCAAGGCCGCGAGTTATTCGGCGCAAGACATGATGATCGTCGAGCGCGACATCGGACGTCTGGCGAAATACACTTTCGAGATGGGTGGATCGGGCGATCTGCTGTCGCTGGCCTTGAGCGTGCCGCCTTGGGAGGCGCTGCACGAACTGACGGCGGCAGAATTGCGTCTGACCAATCTCATGACGAACGACGCGCTCGCCGGGATCACTCATCCGCAGATGCCGGTTGCCGACGCCAAGCCGGTGCAGGATCGCGTCGTGAGTGCTCAAGCTCCCCAAAAATCGACAAAGACCGCGCTGGCCGAACCGCCGACGGGCGGTGCAGCGCCAACGCAAGATCACAAGTAGGAATTCGGAAGCGGCTTCAACTTTGCGCGGATGCGAGCTTGCCGCTTTGCTTGGATTCGATCTGTCCGACCGCATCGACAACGGCATCGAATGTCAGCAGTGTTGAGGCGTGGCGCGCCTTGTAATCGCGTACCGGCTCGAGCAATGCGACGTCAGCCCATTTGCCTTCCGGCGGCTTGCCGTTTTCCTTCAGCATCTTGCGAACGGTCTCGCGCAGATCGCGCAGCTCCGGTCCGTTGGAGCCGATCACATGCCGCGCCATGATCGAGGAGGAAGCCTGTCCAAGCGCGCAGGCTTTCACGTCATGGGCGAAATCGCTGACCACGCCGTCCTTCATCTTGACGTCAACTTTCACGGTCGAGCCGCACAGCTTCGAATGCGCGGTGGCGGAGGCGTCGGGGTCCGGCAACCGGCCCAGACGCGGAATATTCCCGGCCAACTCGATGATTTTCTTGTTGTAGATGTCGTTCAGCATGATGTTTGAAACCGCTGCCGCATAAGACCTTTGCCGGCCGTACCCTTGGCGGGTCCGGCTGACACCCTATATAGTTATGAGACCGCAGGAAAAACCAGCCTGCGTCGTGAGATACCCGGACATATCAGGGTTTCCGGCTTGCTTAGATGAACCGGTGACACTCCGGCCTCCGCCACAAGGGGTTGTTATTGTGGTTATGGGACCGGTCGAACGGAGATAAAATGGACGCAATCATCAAGCCAATTCGCGGCGGCAAGCCGTCCGACAAACCCGAAATTCCCGAATCCGATTACATGGCCGCCCCGGTCAAGGCGGATGCGCCGCGCCCTTCGCGCGCGGAAGCAGAATCCGCCGTGCGAACGCTGCTGGCCTATGTCGGCGAAGACACCAAGCGCGAGGGCCTGCTCGATACGCCGCGCCGCGTGGTCGAAGCCTATGACGAGCTGTTTCAGGGATATTTCCAGTGCCCGGCCGAAGTGCTCAACCGCACCTTCGGTGAAACGGCCGGCTACGACGACTTCGTGCTGATCCGCGACATCAGCTTCAACTCGCACTGCGAGCACCACATGATGCCGTTCTACGGCAAGGCGCATATCGCTTACGCGCCGGTCGATCGCGTCGTCGGTCTGTCGAAGCTCGCGCGTCTGGTCGATATTTTCGCGCAGCGCCTGCAGACGCAGGAGCATCTCACCGCGCAGGTGGCGGGTGCAATCAATGCGATCCTCAAACCGCGCGGCGTTGCGGTCGTTATGGAAGCCGAACATACCTGCATGTCGGTGCGCGGCATCGCCAAGGACGGTGCCAAGACATTGACGACGCGCTTCACCGGCGTGTTTCATGATAATCCTGACGAGCAGGCCCGTTTCCTCAACATGGTGCGCGGAGTGTAACGCTTCTTCGAAGGCGCTCCTCTCGCCCTCCGAATGAAAGCTTCCACCGTGACTTCTTCCTCATCCACCGACATCGAAGAGGGGTTGACCTTCAGCCCCAAATTCGACGCGTCCGGCCTTGTGACGTGCGTCGCCACCGATGCGTCGTCGGGCGACGTGCTGATGGTCGCGCACATGAACGACGAGGCGTTGCGCAAGACCATCGCAACCGGCGAGGCGTGGTATTTCAGCCGCTCGCGCAAGGCGCTCTGGAAAAAGGGCGAGACCTCCGGTCACGTCCAACGCGTCGTCGAGATGCGGATGGACTGCGATCAGGATGCGGTATGGATCAAAGTCGAACAAAAAGGCGAGGGTGCGTGCCACACCGGCCGGCGCTCATGCTTCTATCGCGCAGTCACGAACAAGGACGGTTCGGCGAAGCTGAGCTTCGTCGACGCGGACAGGCAGTTCGATCCGGCCAAGGTCTATCGCTAGGCCTTATGCTCAGAAGCGGCGTTTCTGCGTGACCTGACGTTTGGCCCGCTGGTCCTCGATGCTCCAGAACAGAGCCGTCGAGGCGATCAACAGGCAGCCAACCAGGCCGAAGAACACCCAGGTCGTATCTGCGATACTGAACGAGTCCATCATTCCAAGACCCTCCATCGCGGTAGGCAATGCAAACGATGTACCCGCCGACATGACATGCCCGCATGGCAGCTTCGTGTCCGGCGTAAAGCGGCGCATGCCGCAAAAGTTAACCCGCCGTTAACCATAAATGCCCCATCGTCCCCATAGGTTCCTGGGGAGCGGGGGCTGGCATGGCGATCGATACGTCCACCATTCTTGCGGGTTTGGATTCGGCTCGCGCCAAAATCGCGAGTTCGATCAAAAACGCCGCGAGCGCGACCGGGGCGAGCTTCGAATATCTCGTCTCCACCGCGAAAATGGAATCCAACTTCAATACCAGCGCGAAAGCCTCGACCTCGTCGGCGCGGGGGCTGTTTCAATTCATCGATCAGACCTGGCTCGGCACGGTCAAGGAAGCCGGTCCCAAACTCGGCTTCGGCAAATACGCCGATTCCATCACCAGGACCGCTGACGGCCGATATACGGTCAGCGACAGCGCGACCCGCGATGAAATCCTCAAACTCCGCGACGATCCGGCAGCGGCCGCAGCTATGGCAGGCGTGCTGACGCAATCCAACAGTTTCAAATTAACCGGCGCGCTTGGACGCCGTCCGACCGACGGCGAACTCTACATCGCGCATGTCATGGGCGCGGGCGGCGCGTCGAAGCTGATTTCCAACGCCGAGGACAATCCGAACAAATCCGGCGCGGCGCTATTCCCCACAGCGGCAGCGGCAAATCGTTCGATCTTCTATGACCGCGACGGCTCTCCACGCACCATCTCGCAGGTCTACTCGGTGCTGACGTCGCGCTACCAGACGGCTGCAAACTCGCAGGCGACGCAGACGGTGCTGGCGTCGGCTGGAGCATCGCGGGATTCGACGCGCGTGGCCGCTTTCACGCCCGTCGATAACGCGGCTTATCTTTCGCAGTTTCCGCAGGTCCGCACGCCGGCACCCGCGCCCGCCGTCCAGCAGGTCGCATCGCTGCAAACTTCGCCAGAGCCGATGTTCCGTTCGCTCTATCAGCCCGGTGACAGGCCGGAGCCGATTTCACCGGCAGTGCGCGAATTGTGGGGCAATTCGACCTCGCTCACCTCGACCTTGCCTGCGCCGGGAACCGCCAAGTCATCCATACAGATGGATCTGTTCAGCGATCGTGCTGGCGTGTTCTCCAGCTAGCGTGTAGAGGGCGACCGTCGCCGCACGGAGCCTTCCTTGACCTATCTTTTCGTTCTTATTGTCGGTCTCGTCGCCGGTGTCATCAGTGGCATCGTCGGCACTGGCTCGTCGATCATGCTGCTTCCGGTTCTGATCTATCAGTTCGGGCCGAAGCAGGCGGTGCCGATCATGGCCATTGCAGCAGTCATGGCCAATCTTTCACGCATCATCGTGTGGTGGCGCGAAGTCGACTGGAAAGCCGTGGCGGCCTATTCGGTCACCGCGGTCCCTGCCGCAGTGCTGGGCGCGCGGACGCTGCTGGCGCTCCCGTCGCATGTCGTCGACATCGCGATCGGCGTTTTTCTGATCGTGATGATCCCGGCCCGGCGCTGGCTCGCAGCCCGCAACATCGCGCTGCCGCTATGGGCCATGATGGTTGTCGGTGCATTCGCCGGTTTTCTCACCGGCATTGTCGCATCGACCGGACCGATGACGGTCCCGATCTTCATGACGTTCGGGCTCGTCAAGGGTGCGCTCTTGGGAACGGAAGCGGCCGGGTCGCTGCTGGTTTACATCGCCAAGTCACTGACGTTCCGCCGCTTCGACGCGATGCCGCTCGATGTGTTTCTCAACGGCCTTATCGCGGGTTCGTCGTTGTTCGCCGGAGCCTTCGTCGCCAAACGCTTCGTGCTGAAACTCGATCCGGATTCGTTTCGGTTGATGATGGACGCGATGATGCTGGTCGCGGGCGTAGCGATCCTGTGGAGTGCGTTCAGTTAAGCGCCGATTTACGTGAGTTAACGAAAGCTCAATAAACACGGGCGTTTATGGTGAACTGTTTCTTAAGTGTCATGGTTTACGGTTTCTGACAGTCGGCATCGCGTGGTGATGCCATCATGTTGCGTAAGCCGGAATACCCATGATCGTTCGGCAGTTTATCAACTGGGTTCGCACCGCCCCCGCAGGCGAGCGCGCAGAGGCGACACGGGCATTGGCCCGCGCCTGGCTTATTTCAGATTTATCGGAAGACGATCGCGCCGCCGCTGAAGGCGCGCTGCTGATGCTTCTCGACGATCCTTCGCCGCTGGTGCGGCAGGCGATGGCGGAAGTGTTCGCGCGCTCGGCCGACGTTCCGGCATCCATCGTCGCGGCGCTGTCGGTCGATCAGCCGTCGGTCGCCATTCCAATTCTCGAGCATTCGCCGCTTCTCATCGACGCCGACCTCGTGGATATCGTCGCGACAGGAAATCCCGAGACCCAATGCGCGATCGCGCGCCGCGCCGAACTGCCCCCCTCGGTGTCGGCCGCGATCGCGGAAGTCGGCTGTGCGTCCGCCGCGCTCGAACTGATCGAGAACCCGGCTGCCGCGCTTGTCCCGTTCTCGATCGATCGCATTGTCGAGCGTCACGGTCATCTTGCCGCCATTCGCGAAGCGCTTCTCGCACTGGAAGACCTCCCCGCCGCAACGCGGCTTGCTCTGGCCGAACGGCTGTCGAGCACGCTGGCGCATTTCGTCGCCGCGCGCCAATGGCTCAATCCGGATCGTGCCCAGCGCGCGGCCTCCGAAGCCCTCGAACGCTCCACCGTCAATGTTGCGGCTCAGTCGCGCGGCCAGGACATGGCGGCGCTCATCAAACATCTGCGCAGCACGGGCCAGCTCAATGCCGGTCTCGTGCTGCGCGCCCTGTTGAGCGGCAATCTCGATCTGTTCGAGGAAGCGCTCGTCGAACTGTCGGGCCTCGCGCGTAATCGCGTCGCAGCCTTGCTCCACGACCGCGGGGCCGTTGGCCTCAACGCGCTGCTTGCGAAAGCGGGTATTCCTGAATCGACCTATCCCGCATTCCGCGCAGCTCTCGATGCTACCCGCGAAGTCGGCTTTGTCGGCACCGTCGGCGGCGCGACGCGCCTAAGCCGCCGCATGGTCGAGCGCGTATTGACGCAATGCGAGCAGGGAACCGCTGCGCAGTCGCTGCTCATTCTGCTGCGGCGCTTCGCCACGGAATCCGCCCTAGAAGAAGCGCGGCTCTATTGCGACGAACTGGTCGCAGCGATGCAATTCCCCGATCCGGTCGAGGACTTCGATGAGCCTACCGACGAGATGATCCTTGCCGAGCCGCTCGATACGGTCGAACCTTACGACGACGACCCGCAAATGCTTGCGCTCGAAGCGCCGGAAGTTGAGTACGACGACAATGAGTTGGTCGAGCAGCCCGAAGAGATCGAAGAAGATTTCGTATGGGACAACCGCATCGAGCCGGTTTTCGACGACTACGCGAGCTTCGACGGATTCGCCGGCCAGGACAACGACCGTTCGATCGCTGCCTAGTCTCGCTCGAATCTTAGTTTCGGCTACGCCTTGCGCCGCGTCTCTGCGACCAATTCGAGCGGCGAGACCGAAACGTCGCCACCCGCGACCTGCCGCGTCCTCTCCTGATACGGTTTGAAAAACGTGCTCTGCTGCAGCGCTTTTACGGCATCGTCATCGGCAGGCGTGGCGATGTGGTAGTAGTCGTTGCCGTCGCGGCTTTTCATGACACGGTAGGAAATGCGCCCATTGATCGCGGGATCGGTGTCCAGGGCGGCGATGAATTTCGCAACGTCGCGATGCCACTCTTCCGCTGTGGCACCTGTTAGTTTGTATCTGATCATCGTTTGTTTCATGTCTCGCTCCTGATGCTGGCCGCAAGTATCCGGCGCATAGGTTCGGGAAGGCAAGTATGGACAAAATTGATACTATGAACTTTTTTGCGCGTGGTAGCGTTTCGCGCTAGCCTTGTGTGTCGATGACGGAGCGATGACGATGGCAAAATCGGAAGCAGTTTGCCCGGTGGCGGCCTTCCAGAAGATGATCAGCGGCAAATACAAGTTGCGGATTGTCTGGGATCTCAAGGGCGGCGCGAAGCGCTACAGTGAAATCCGCAGCGGGCTGCTGCGCGGCACAGCGACGTCGTCGGCGGAAATCGCGCCGCGCGTGCTCAGCCGTGAACTGAAGGCGCTGACGGCGATGGGTTTGATCGAGCGGAGGGATTTCGGGGTTGTCCCGCCGAAGGTGGAATACAAGCTGACACGCAAGGGCAGGAGCTTCGTGCCGGTGGTTGCGGCGATCCGCAAATGGGGCGACCGTCATCTGACGGCGCAGGCGTCGCCGCAACAGATTTTCGCAATGGCTGCGGAATAGGTCTATCCGGCCGGAGCGATGCTTGGCGACAGGATCGCTTCGAGATGTTCGGGGCGATCCTTGTTGACCGCGATCAGATACTCGTCGGCGAGTCCGCGCAAGCGCTTGCTCAACTCATTCGCCATGCCCGCGGCTTCGATCTTGGCCTGCTCGCGGAAGATCGCGTGGATGGCATTGACGTGATGCGCGATTAGTTCGTCGGGAACGGCGATCAGATCCGGCGAATGCTCGATGATCCGGCAGAGACTTTCGGCGGCTGCTGCGGCAGTCGGATAACCGAAAGTCGCCGCATCGCCCTTGATGTCGTGCGCGGCACGAAACAGCTCCTCACGGTTCTGCGTATTCATGCCGTCAGCCTTGATGGTGGCGTAAGCAGCGCTGAGCCGTTCGCATTCCGCCAGCATCCAGCCCTTGAATTCGCCGGAGAGGGAAGCGAGCGCCTTTTCAGCACGCGCGACTGGATCGTCTTTGTCTTTCTCGTCGATGCGGCGGACGAGTTTGCGCAGCGGATTGGGCTGCGTGATGATCTGATAGTCGGCGTAGGTTTCGACCTTGATCGCGGAGTCGGGTTTCTTGCTGGCCATGAGGATGCCTCACCCGGCGACGCGAGCTTTGTCCAGCAATGACGGTTGCTGGACGACCTCCGCAGGGCCGCCGCTGCGGCGCTCGACACCGATATAGGTGTTGTTGAGATTGCGGCGGCGATCCGGTCCGAAATAGTTCTTGGTCTTGATGAAGGGACGGGGGTTGGCGACCACCGTCAGGATACGCTGATAGAGCGCCTTTGCAGAGATCGGCTTTGCCAGAAATTCGGTGACACCGGCATCGCGCGCGGTCATCACACGGCGTTTTTCGGAATGGCCGGTGAGCATGATGATCGGCGCGTAGGGATTTCCCGCGCCATCCGGCTGGCGGATCATCTGTGCAAGTTCGAGTCCGTCGAAGATCGGCATCGACCAGTCGGTTATGACGATGTCGGGAACGTAATGACTGTACATTTCGAGGGCGGTCGCGCCGTCCTCGGCTTCATAGACTTCGCGGGCGCCGAACGAATGCAGCAGCGTCAGCAGAATGCGGCGCATATGCGCATTGTCGTCGCACACGAGAAACCGCAGCTTGTTGAAATCGATACGGTACATGGGCAGCCCGAACGGCGCACCGGAAAGGTACACACGACGTTAACTATATGCCGCTGCCGTTAACGAATGGTTATCCCTACGCCCTGCAGGGGCCTCTAATAGCCGAACTGCTCGCTGAGGATTCGCTCCTCGAGGCTGTGGCCGGGATCGAACAGCATCCTGATCGAGATGGTCTTGTCGGCGATGATCTCGACGCGCTGCACGTCGCGCGCCTCATCGTGGTCGGCGACGGCCGCGACCGGGCGCTTGTCGGATTCCAGAACCTCGATCACGACGAACGCCGTATTCGGCAGCAGCGCGCCATGCCAGCGGCGAGGGCGGAACGGGCTGATCGGCGTCAACGCAAGCAGAGGGGCATTGATGGGAAGGATCGGGCCCTGCGCCGAAAGATTGTAGGCGGTCGAGCCGGCTGGCGTCGCGACCATGACGCCGTCCGAAATCAATTCCGCCATGCGCTCGCGCTCATCGACGAGGATGCGAAGCCGCGCGGCCTGATGGGTCTGGCGAAACAGCGACACTTCGTTGATGGCGTGATGGATATGCACTTTGTTGTGGCGGTCGGTGGCGCGCATCAGCAACGGATTGATGACGGTGACCTTCGCGGCTTCGAGCCGCTCAAGAAGGTGGTTCGGGCTGAACTCGTTCATCAGAAAGCCGACTGTGCCGCGATGCATGCCGTAGATCGGGATTCCGGAATGCATATGCGCGTGCAGCGTCTGCAGCATCAGGCCGTCGCCGCCGAGCGCGATCACGACGTCGGCCTTGTCGGCGGGCTGATTGCCGTAGGCTTTGACGAGTTGCGCAAGCGCAGCCTGCGCTTCGGCGCTGGGGCCGGCGACAAAAGCGATGCGCTGATATTTGGTCGTAGCCATATCTCGATCGTCAATCTCGATGCACGCCGCGCGATGTCGGCGGAGCCGCCTCGTCTATACGACCTTGAGGGCCGATGTCGAGGCATGGCAGGCGCGCGGGATGCGATTAACCAAACGAAAGCGGCACCTGCATCGAGGCAGGTGCCGTATTCATGCGACGCGTTGCGTCGTCAGTAGGTGGTCTGGCCTGTGGTCAGCGCTTGCGCCAAGGACGCATATTCCGGGCAGTTCTTGCCGGCGATCTTTTCGATCTTGCCGAGATGATACATTGCCTGGTCGCGATTGCCCTGTTCGATCTGCCACAGGCCGTAATACTGCCAGGTTCGGACGTGGTTCGGATCGGCTTTCAGCGCGCGTTCGTACCACTGGCTCGCCAGCTGATAGTTGCCGAGTTTGCGATAGGAATAGCCGATCAGGTTGGCGACGTCGGCGCGATCCGGCTGGCCGAGCGCTTCGAGCTGCGGAATCGCCGCAGAATAGTCGTTACGCTCGTAGATCGTCGCGTAGGCTTCGCGATAGCCTTTCAGGAAAGCCGGATCGTCGATCGACGATTTTTTGTCAGCGGGTTTGCTGCCCGGCTCCAGCTTCTGCCACCAGTGTTTCTTCGCGGTGGTGTCCTTGGCGGGCGCGTTCGTCGTTGCGGCGGGAGGCGCAGTTGTCTTTGCGGGAGGCGTCGTCACCGGAGCCGGATTGGGATCGACGCCGCCCGCGGCGATCACGACATCGAAAGTCGGCATCACGAAAAATGCGGAAAAAAGAAAGGCAAAGACTAGACGGCAGGTGGTGGAAATCCTCATGTGACGTCTCCCTCGGGAATAGCGCAGCATATACCGGCTTTGTCGGATTAAACACGGGCTTGGTTCGAACATTCCGGCTTCCTCCCGCCAAATCTTCGCCATTTTGATGCACCGCATCACAACGCAGCTAACGAAGGCGTCATGCAGATGAACGCCGTCTGCAATCTTGCTTCAGCCTGAGTTCAGCGCACCGTTCTTAAGTTCGTCTCCATGATCGGCAACCCGGCCATCCGACCGGCCACCCTGACGATCCAAGAGGAATAGGAGACGACCATGTTTAAGAAAATTTCCGCAGTTGTGATCGCAGCTTCGCTGCTGACCGCGCCTGCTTTCGCCGCAACCGTCATCAAGACCGAGCGCGCACCTGCCGCCAAGACCGTGACCATGAAGCCGTCGGTTGCCAACGCCAAGGCGCAGGCCGTCGTCGTCAAGAAGGTGCATCGTCATCATCGCAAGCACTTCACCCATGGTCATGCGCGCAAGCACATGGCAGTCGTGAAAAAGGTCACCGTGAAGCGCATTTCGGCGGCTGCTCCCGCCAAGACCGTGATCGTTAAGAAGAAGATCTGATTTCACGTCTGTGAATTTCCACGGCAGCGGCTGCTTCGCCCCCGTACCGCCGGTGCCACTGGAAGAAGTACGGCCCGCGTCATCGCTTTTTGCGGTGATCGCGGGCCGCGCTGTTTGGAGACGGCTTCAGAACGTCATGCCGGCTTTGGCCATGAAGACGCGGCCGGGCAGGGGATAGATCGCGTATGAGCCCTGCATCGTGGCGCTGGCAATGCCGTAATCGTAATACTGCTTGTCGAGCAAGTTGATGACAGCGGCCGACCAAAAGAACTGGTCGACGGTGCCGCTCAGTTTCAGGTCGATTGTCGCGTTCGCCGGAATCAGCGGCTGGGTGTTCGGCTGATCGTTGTCGAATCGCCGACTGCTCCAGAATCGCGCGTTGGCATCAAACACCAGATATTTGTGCCAGACGTTCCACGAAAATCCGGCACTTCCCGACAGTCGCGAGACCAGCGGCACATCGTTGCCGGCGAACGCACCTTCCTCGAACACCGCGCGCGTAAAGGCAAACCCGCCCTTCAGCATGAAGGCCTCGTTGATGCGCAGCGATGCGCTCGTCTCCGTGCCGTAGCGATGCGTCGGATCGAGGTTGTAGTTGAAGAACTGCACCGGGTTGAAGTGGATCTCGTTCTTCAGATGCATATCGTAGTAGCTGGTCTGAAAGTCGAAGCCGCCGCTATGAAAGCGAACGCCGCCTTCGACGTCGTAGGACGTTTGCGTGTTGAGCTGAAACGTCTGTGGGATCGGCGTGAAGAACGGCGGACCTTGGTAGGCGGGGCCGGTCACCACGCGCTCATCGACATTGGGGGTGCGGAATGCCTGCGCAGCGCGGGCAAACAATGTGAACGTCTGATTCAATCTGTGTTCGAGACCGATGTGGAGTGCATGGTTGGTTTCCGTCTTGTCGAGTGGCGACGCCTGTGCGGCAAGCGATCCGAACGGTGCGGTCGGGTCGTAACGGTCGCGCGCGGTCAGCGACATATACTGGATGCGTCCGCCATACGAGAAATCCGTCGTCGGCAACAGGCCAAGCGTCTGTTGCCAGTAACCTGCAACGGTTTGCTGCGAGAGATTGTAGACGTGATTGGGCGGATCGAAATACTGCTGGCTGCGGTTGGAGTCGTATTGATAGTTGTAATAATCAATGCCGGTCAGGATGTTCGACGAAATGCTTCCGAACATGTTCTTCATGCTCAGGCGCGGCGTGACCGACCAGGTCTGTAGCGTCGAATCGACATAGGCGTAGTTCAATCCGCCGATGCTGGCGGGATCGCCGAAGAAACCGGATTGCTGTTTCTTGTTGCGAACGCCGCCATCGACAATCAGCTCGGCGCCGGTCCATAGCGACTTGGTGAATCCGGCTGTGACGCTGTTGCCTTGCTTTTGACCGTAGTCGTAGGGCGTTCGCGTCGCGCGCGGATCGCCGAGCGTGCTGAAAAATGTCGCGCCGAAATCGATCGAATACATGTTCGCGAGCGTTCCCGGAAAGCCGAGTTGCAGACGATCAGCGGTGAGATTGAGAAATGCGGTGAACTCCGGTGTCGTGTAGCGGATATCTCCGACGGCGTTCTGCTGATCGAGCTTGTTGTTGGCGCGGTAGCCGTCCGAGTGAACGGCGTTCGCGAACATTGACGATGACCACGGCCCGGCATTGGTGCTGACCGATGCGTTGCCCCCCCGCTGGCCATACGAGCCGACGCCGCCTTCGATGCGGCCTGCGTAGGGTTTGCCGCCGACACCCGTCTTGGTCACGATGTTGATCACGCCACCAACGGCGTTGTCGCCGTAGAGCACTGCACCCGAATTGCCGCGCGTGATCTCGATTCGCTCGATCGACTGGATCGGAATCGTCGACAGATCGACACCCTGCAGATCGGCTTCGTTCAGCCGGCGTCCGTTGAGAAGAAACAGCGTGTTCGATGACGCGAATGCGCCGAAGCTGCGCACGTCCACCACGCTGCCGGTGCCATTCACTGCGCCGAAAAGATTGGTGAGCTGGACGCCCGGTGCACTTGCGATGATCTCTTGAATGGTCTGGTTTGGCGCGCGCGCGATGTCGTCCGACGTGATGACCGTCGTCGATGCGCCGACGATACCGATGCTCGGCGCAGGTGCGGTTGTGGTCCCGGGTACGGTTGCGCTGCCACTGTTTGAATTGCCGCCCGTGTTGCTCAGCCGCGTTGTACTGACGTTGATTTCGGGCAGCGACGTGCTCTGGGCCAGAGCAGGGGTCGTCACCGATGCCGCGAGAAACGCAGAGATGAATGCGAGGTTAAACGGCGCTCGCGATCGAATTTTGCTAGAGGTCGAAGTCACGAATGTTCTCCATCGATTTTTGAAATCGCGGAGGTGAGTATTCGTGACCATCAGGCATGACGAAGCACGGCAAGCGAACGCTGCCGAATTCTACATCACACTTGAGGAAACGAGCCATCGGCCAGTCCTCCGCAACGGTTACACATCGTCACCGCTGCGGAACACCGCCCCTTCGCACGCCCCGTGCGACGGAAGGATGACCGGTACAGGCAGGTCTCCTGGCTCGCGGATCGTCACCGTTGCCCGCCTTCCCAAGTTCGGCTCGAAAGCCTTGCTCAGTGGCCTTTTGGACAACGGCTCACCGCTGACAGTTGCGGGGGCAGCTCCGGATTTCACCGTGATCGACGCAATACGTTCATCACGGCGGCACCGAATTCCCTATTCGCCAGCTTGCGCTGGCACCTGTGCCGTGCGGGCAATCAAGCGTTCGTTGGTTGCCATGTCAATGCCACAATGCGTATCAACGCGGAGAGAATGGGTTTGGACTGAATGCGTTGTAATTCGGCGACATCGTTGAAAGTCGTGCTTCTGCTGTCGGTAGCTGCCGCGATGGCGGACTGCGCGTCGAGCGACAATCTTTCCTTCACCTCGGATCGCGACGAAGCCGTGCAGGTCGTCCCGCCGAACTATCGGGCCGAGTTGCTGGCGCTTCTCAAGACCTATCTCAACGATCCGCGCGGAATCCGGGAGGCCATGATCGCCGAGCCCGTCCTGCGCAAGATCGGCAGCCGACAACGCTATGTCGCCTGCATGAAATTCAACGCGCGGGATTCGGATGGCAGCTATGGCGGCTCGAAAGAGCGCGGCGCGTTGTTCGTCGATGGGCGGCTCGACCGTATCATCGAAAAGCCGGAAGATATGTGCGCGGGCGCGACCTACGCGCCGTTTCCAGAACTCGAAAAGCTGACGCGCTAGGAAAAGCGTTTTGCCACTGCGTCGCATGCGCGCCGCCATGCTCGCACGCTGTCGAAATCCGCAGGCGTGTCGTCCGCTCCGTTGCGAACCACGACGACTTCGGATGGCGGGTCGATGTAGATGAACTGGCCGTGGATGCCCCAGCACATCAATGTGTGGCGCTTGCGGTCGATCTGGTAGAATTTGCTACGATAGCTCGCGCCCGGGAAGACTTCGGCGAATTCGCCGCGCGCCCACGGTTGCGGGTCGCCATTGTCGACGATGTCGTCGATCCACCAACCCGGTACCACCTGTCTGCCATTCGCGACACCGCGCCGCCGGATCATTTCGCCGAAGCGCGCGAGGTCGCGCGGAGCCGCGCAGATGCCGCCGGCCGTTCGCATCGCGCCTTCGCGGTCGAGCGTGATGTAAGCGTCCACTTCAGCGCCCATCGGCTGCCAGAGAAGTTCGCTCAATAGCTCCGCGTATGCGCGGCCGGCTGCCCGCTCGTAGACCCAGCCGAGCAGGTCGGTGTTGGTTGAGACATAATGGAATGTCTCGCCGTGCTTCTTGCCGTCCGGCTTTTGCGTGGCGAGGTATTCGCGCAACGCTGGTGATAATTTTCCGGGCGGGATCACATCCCAGCCTACGGCGAGACGATACCTCGCGACGTCTCCGTCGGGGTCTTCGTAATCTTCGACAAACGAGATGCCAACCGTCATGTCGAGCAGGTGGCGCACATTGCAGCCGCCATAGACGGACGCGGCGACCTCGGGGACGTAGTCGGTCACGGGCCTTTTCGGATCGAGCAGTCCGCGATCGACAAGAATTCCGCCGAGTGCGCCGGTGATCGATTTGCTTACCGAGAAAACGATGTGCGGCGCCAGCGGATCAAGGCCATGCGCGAACCATTCGCTCGCGATCTTGCCCCGATGCAGTACCGTGAACCCCTTGGCGCGGGTCTCGCGCAATAGTCCGTTGAGCGTGACTTGCTTGCCGCCGAAGCCTTCGAACGTGACGTGACCCAATTCGACCAGCGCGTTGTCGAGCGGGGCAGGCGATTTGGACGCCGGGATGTTCGCCGTCGGCAACAGTTGACGGACGTTGTGGAAACTCCAGTCGCTGAACGGCTGCCGGCGCCAGTTCGCCAAGGTGACGATCTTGTCGCGCGCGGGCGGGAATTCGCTCATCAGTCTTTTGGCGGTCATGGCGTCTCGCTGATTTTGAAAGCGAGGCGCATCTTGCGGCTAAATCCGCTCAAGACAATCTTGCGCCGCACAAGATCAATGGCCGCAGCTGCCTGAAATCCAAGAGAATCGGACTCGGAATTGAAAAATCGGCAAGGGGACTCGCTAAAAACAATGTGCGGGACTCTTCGCGGGCCTGCCGATCAAATCCTATCCATGATGATGATTCCCAAATTGGCGGCGATCGAATCGCTGTCGCTGAACGCCGCGTTGGCAATGGTGCTGGTCGTGGCCGCATCTGCCAACGCGATCTGTCTGCTGTCGTATCTCTAAGCTGCCCCACTCCGGCTTCGGATACGCGACGGCTCCCGATTCGCTGTTCGAATCGGGAGCCGTCGATGCAGATTTTGGACCGGACGAACGTTACTTCTTGTAGTCCGAATATTTGAACGCCGGCATTGCCTTCAGCTGGTCCTTGGTCGCGCTGATGACGGCGTGATCCGGGTACCAGTTGTCGTGCGCCGCGCCCATCGAGCCGCTGTTGATCGCCGACGCCGAGCCCGTCGTCGTGGTGGACGATGCCGGTGCACCCATCGGGGCGGTGCCGCTCGCCGACGATGTTTTCACGGGTGCATCGACCCACTTCAGCTGATCGAAATTGACCGCGACGTTCTGCTCGCCGACACCAAGGAAGCCGCCGACACCGAGGATCACGGCGCTAACCTTGCCGGAATTGTCGAGCAGCACTTCATTGATGTCGCCGACCTTCTCGTTGCCGTCGTTATAGACGTTCAGGCCGACGAGTTTCGAAGCGCGCCACGATCCTTTCACATCCTGCGCCGTGCTGATGGCACTGGCCGATGGCGAAGTCGATGTGTTGGCGGTTTGCGCGAGCGCGGCTCCGCTCACCAACGCGGTTCCAAACATCGCTGCAGCGAGATATTTCGCAATCATGTGTTCCTCCTTCAGATCAAAATGAGAGGTGGAAGAACACGAGACTGCTGCTGTTGTTCCGGGAACTCGGATTTTTCGTTGCTGCCAATTCATCACGCCGCGATTCAGCGCCGACAGCAAAATTGAATCGGAGCGGAGGAACTGGAACCGCTTACTTGCGCATCTGCTCGACGGACCAGATGTCGAAGATTCCCAGATTGTAAAGAAACGCCAAGACTGCAGCGATCCCGATGACGGCGAGTGCGACCTTGTGGTGCGTGCGGAAGCCGCCGGTCTCGTTCATCGCCTGATCCTTCACAGTCGCGGGAATGGTGGTGCCGGTTGAGAGGATTGAACTCCCGACCTTCGGTTTACAAAACCGCTGCTCTACCGCTGAGCTAAACCGGCCAAATCCAAGAATGCATGACGGTTTCCGAAATCCGCTTCGTACTTTTTAGCGTCATGTGCGGGGAAACAGCTATCAGCGCCGCCGCCGGGGGACAAGATCGGCCGGGGAGCTGCTGGTTAATTTCCCAATCGTTATCGCAATGATTCACAATTGACGGACGCCTGATGCTTACGCGTTAGGCTTACCTGGCGAATGAACTGCGCCTTTAACACCTTACCGGAGCAACTGAATTAGGGTCCGGCAGCTTTTGAAAGGCTGCCTCATGCGCTTTGCATTGGTCGTTCTGATGTCGCTCGCCTCGCTGGTTTCGGCAGTTGCCGATACCGGGCCCGTGCGCGTGATTCCGGGTAAGCCCGGCGTGCCCGTTTTCATCAACGGCCGCGAAGTCTCGTACGCCGTGGTCGAAGGCGACTGGGGCCTGGCCAAGAACGTTCACGTTCAGCCGACAGTTTATGGCGGCTGGGATCGCTATTACGCACCTGAAGTCGGTCACTGGTATCCGAGTTTCGGACGCGTCCCTGGTTATGGTCGCCTTGAAATTCAGCCGCCCGCCAATCGCGTGCTGCCGCAACCGGCGGAAAGCTATTACCGCTCGTGGTCGGCGCAGTCCGCGCCGCCGGCACCGCAGGTGCCGGTCAATCCGCCACCGATCATCGTTGCACCTCAGGTCGGCGGAAATTCACCGCATGGTCCGCATCCCCATCATCACTAAAAGCACCAAGCAACAAACGTTCAACAGGAGAGAGTAATGCGTCAGACGATCACAAAATTGGTTGCGGGTGCGGCGCTGGCCGTCACCCTCGGAGCCGCAACGGCATCCGCGTGCGAGGTCTTCAATCCTTGCGGCGGCGGATTGTTTCAGAGCGGCTACAACTACAATTACGGCTATCGCGCCGGCTACGGCTATAACGGCTACGCGGGGGGCTGCGGCGTTGTCGCAGGCGGCTGCGGTGTCGTCGCAACAGGTTGCGGCGTGATCGCCGGTGGCTGCGGCGGCTATGTCGGCTACGGTTATCACGCCGAGCGTCTGCCTGACCCGACGGGTCCGCAGTATTACTACGTCAATCAGGGTCCGACCTACACCGGACCGGGCAACTATGCGCCTGCGCCTGTCTATCAGGAGCGTACCGTGACTGGCTGGCAGGGTTATGACGAAGTCGGTCCTTCGGCCTACACCGTTGCGCGCCGCTATCATTACCGTCCGTATCGCGTCGGCCCCGTGTATCACTATGCACGCCGCCCGGCCTATCGCTATGGCTACGCGCATCGCTACTACGCTCCGCGCTACTCGCACATGTACGGCCCGCGCGTTCGTTACGCGCCGCGTCCGGGCAGCTACGGCCACCCGCTGCGCTACAAGTTCTGATTTTTGGTTGATCTGAAAATCGGCGTCCGTCTGCACATCGCAGGCGGGCGTTTTGCTTTCAGCTTTTCAACAATCCGAGACGGCTTGCGCCGATGTAGAGCGCCAGCGCTGCCGCGTTCGACACGTTGAGACTTTTGATCGCGCCGGGCATGTCCATGCGCGCGACGGCGCTGCAGGTATCGCGCGTGAGCTGACGCAGCCCCTTGCCTTCGGCGCCGAGAACCAGCGCAAGCGGCGTGTGCAGTTTGATCGCGGCGAGGTCTTCCGAGCCTTCGCTATCGAGACCGACTGTCATGAAGCCGGCATCGTTCATCTCGCCCAGCGCGCGATGCAGGTTCGGCACCTCCACGATCGGCACATGCTCGAGCGCGCCGGACGCCGACTTCGCCAGTACGCCGGTGGCCTCCGGGCTGTGGCGCGACGTCGTCACCACGGCTTTCACATTGAACGCAGCCGCCGAGCGCAGGATCGCGCCGACATTGTGCGGATCGGTGATCTGATCGAGTACCAGCACGATTCCATCCTGCGGCAGGTCGCCGATATGCGGCGCGTCCAAGGGATCGGCTTCGGCCAGCAGCCCCTGATGCACGGCGTCGGGGCCGAGGCGGCGATCGATGTCCTGCGGGCGCACGAGTTCGGGCGGAACGCGCGTGTCGATGTTCTCGTCCTTCAGGCGACGCTCCGCGTTTTCAGTGACAAGGAGCTTGCGGATGCGCCGGGCAGGGTTCGCGAGCGCTGCCGTGACCGTATGCCAGCCGTAAAGGACCACCGGCCCATCGCTGGATTCGCCGTGCCGGCGGTCGCCTCTGCCGCCAGCGTTGCGCCGGTCTGGGCGTCCGCCGTCACGCCCCTTGTTCCGGCCGTAGTCCCGCGCGGCACCTTTGCCGCCGCCAAAATGCGATTTTCGCGTCCGGTCGTTCATGCCGCGCTTGTCCCACGCAGTTGAAATAATGGCAATTTGGGGCGTTCCGGCCGGGGCATAAATTGGACGGCCTTGGTTGACTTTACCCGCATGCATCGCCCATAAACGCGCCAATCGGGAGCCCGCGTGCGGGCACGTTTTTCCGCCACCTTTGGCCTTCCAGCCGCCGTCCGGCGGGCGGGTCGCGATGGCGTCAGACGGGGGAGTGTCCCGAGTGGCAAAGGGAGCTGACTGTAAATCAGCCGTCTTATGACTTCGAAGGTTCGAGTCCTTCTTCCCCCACCAATTAAAACGCTCGGGAAGTTTTTTCCCGAGCGTTTTTCATTTCAGCTGATGAACGGTCAATAGCCGCGATACGGACGCGCGCCATATTGCCGCGCAAACGCGTATTTCGGATTTTCCTGGCAATAGGCGTTGCGGCCGGAGGCGCTCGCCATGCATTGCGCATAGGTGTTGTAGTAGCAGGTGCCGGGACCCGGCTGCCATCCTTCCAAAAGGCAGAAGCGGTAGTCCCGCGCCTGCGCGGCACCGGCATTGAGCGCCAGCACGCCAGCAAGGGTAGCGAAGGCCAAAAGTGCGTTACGCATGGGCTTTCTCCTTATGTTCAGACCAAGAACCCGGAGCCTGAAGCAACGTTCCGGGGCTGCATGCACGCTGTGCACTTAGTATTGAGACACACCAAGTGCCATGCTAGTTCAACGAATGTTCGCGGGTGTAGCTCAATGGTAGAGCAGCAGCCTTCCAAGCTGAATACGAGGGTTCGATTCCCTTCACCCGCTCCAGCTTTCCCGTCAATAATCAGCCGTCGGTGGCCAGCGCGGGTATAGCTCAATGGTAGAGCAACAGTTTTCCAAACTGAAGATAAGGGTTCGATTCCCTTTACCCGCTCCAGATTGTCGCAGGGCATGACACTTCTAGGTGAAGCTGCCGTCGCGATGTGGTGGGACATCGTGCCTTCGCACCGCGCCGAGTTCGAGGACTGGCATTCGCACGAGCATTTTCCCGAGCGCATGAGTATTCCGGGCTTTCAGCGCGGATCGCGCTGGGCGAGCGCGGAAGGCGGCGATGGCTTCTTCGTGATGTATGAGCTTGAGAGTTACGCGACTTTATCGTCACCGCGCTATCTCGGCAGCCTTAACAATCCAACGCCGTGGTCGAAGAAGATGATGCCGCATCATCGCAACATGGTGCGAAGCCAGTGCCGGATCGTCGAGAGCTTCGGCGGCGGCATCGGTCGCGCGATGATGACGCTGCGCCTATCGCCGCAAAAGGGCCGCGAGGACTCGCTGCGTCAACTTTTGAACAACGTGCTTTCAGGATTGCCGGTGCGGCAGGGCGTGACAGGCGCTCATCTGCTTATCACGCAAACGCCGGATCTTGCGCAAACGAACGAACAGAAAATACGCGGAGGCGATGAAGTTGCCGACTGGATCGTTCTGATTTCCGGTTATGACGCAGAAGCGCTCGGCACCATTGCTCAGCGCGAGCTTGGCGCAGAAGCGCTGTCTGCTGCGGGCACCGCACCCGCGCCGATCTACTCATATTTTAATCTGGCGTATTCGGTAACGCCGTCCGATATTCGCGCGCAATCCAAGTGAGGGAATGATGAAGGATCTTTCCGGCAAAACGGCATTCGTTACCGGCGGCGCGAGCGGGATCGGCCTTGCGATGGGCCGCGCGTTCGCCGAAGCCGGCATGAAGGTCATGCTCGCCGACATCGAAGCGGATGCATTGGCCGATGCCGTCAAGAGCCTGCACAATGTGAGTCCCGATGTGCGCGGCGTCGTCTGCGATGTTGCAGATGCCTCAAGCGTCGATCGGGCCGCGCAGGACTCCTACGATGCGTTCGGCAAGGTTCACGTCGTCTGCAACAATGCCGGCGTCGCGGCGGGTGGCGGCATCGACGACATTTCGCTCGATAGCTGGAACTGGGTACTCGACGTCAATCTGATGGGCGTTCTTCACGGCACGCGCACTTTCCTGCCGCACATGCGCGCACATGGCGAGGGCGGCCATTTCGTCAACACCGCTTCAATGGCGGGCATGATGAGCGGCATGGGATTCAGTCCGTACACCGCCAGCAAGTTCGCGGTTGTTGCAATGTCGGAGGGGCTCGCGCCGCAGATCAAGCCGTTCGGAATCGGCATATCGATACTTTGTCCGGGTTTCGTGCGCACACGCATAGGCGAGAGCGGACGCAACCGGCCTGTACAATATGGGCCTGCGAACGCCTATGCGCCCAACAGTCCCGCGGCAGCGATGGTCGCGATGATCGCCGAAATGATAAAGGCGGGCATCGATCCGGCGGATGTCGCCGCGCGCGTCATCAGCGCGATCCGCGAGGACGAACTTTACATCTTCACGCATCCCGAAATGGGCGTGGAGATGAAGCAGCGCTTCGCGGCGATCGAAGCGGCGATGGACAAGGCGGCGGCCCGGACGAAATAGTTCAGGCCTTTCGCCCAGCCGCAGCGCGCAATGACGATGGCTTGCGCTCACTACCTTTCAATGCATCTTCCGCAACCGCGACGATTCGTCTGATGACAGCTTCCGTGTCGTCGGTCGTGCATGCGCCGCCGGAGAGTTTGAGCAGACGTTCGCGGTCGGTCACGGTCTGTCGTTGCATCGACAGCGCAAAATGCAGTCCCCAATAAATGTCTGCCTCGTCGCGGTTCGGCAACGCGCGGCGCAGCGCCGTCGCAAAACGCTGAAGATGGCGAAATTCGCGGTCGACGATTTTCTTGATCGGCGGCACGGTTTCGACCGAGGCGCGCGTCATGAAGCGTGCGGCCGCCGACATCTGGTGATCGGGGCTCAGGCACCAGCGCAGGGGAGGGCCAACGAGTGCAAGCAGGATTGCTTCAACACTCGGCTGCCCGCCGCCGGCTTCTTCGGCGGCTTTCAACTCCGCGAAGCGCTCGCGGTTGAGTACCGTGGTGCGGCTGACGAACAGATCCGCCAGCAATTCGTCCTTGGAGCCGAAATGGTAATTCACGGCCGCGAGGTTGACGCCGGCCGCCGCCACGATGTCGCGCATCGTCACTTCGCCGAACGAGCGCTCAGCCCACAGCTTTTCGGCAGCGGTCAAAATCGCGGCTTTGGTCTGGTCGCTCGACATCGGCACCACATGTAGCGCGTGCGAATTCCGCACTGCGAGACGAAATCAAACATTTGTATGAGAACGGCTTGTCATTCAAACAAATGTATGAAATCAAGCTACCAGCAAGATCGCGGCTCGGCAAGGCGATCCTTCGCGGAACGCAACGTCAGCATGATTGACGTTTCGGAACGACGGTGGATTGCATGTTGCGTCCGGTTCAGGAAATTTCAGCGAACAGCAAACGAGGAGCGTCCCATGGATTTCACGATGTCAAAACGCCAGAAGGAATGGCTCGATCGCGTTTCGTCGTTCATGGACAAGCACGTTCGTCCTGCCGTTCCCGATTACAAGAAGCAGGATGCGACCGGCGACCGCTGGAAAGTCATTCAGGTCGTCGAGGATCTGAAGAAGAAGGCGAAGGCCGAAGGTCTCTGGAACATGTTCATGCCGCCGTCGTCGCATGAGGACGATGAATTCCGCGGCGCTGGTCTCACCAATCTCGAATACGCGCTGCTCGCCGAGCAGATGGGCCACATCGGCTTCGCGTCGGAAGTTTTCAACTGCTCCGCTCCCGACACCGGCAACATGGAAGTCATCATGCGCTATGGCTCCAAGGAGCAGAAGCGCCAGTGGCTGAAGCCGCTGATGGACGGCGAGATTCGGTCGGCGTTCCTGATGACCGAGCCTGCGGTGGCGTCGTCGGACGCAACCAACATCGAGACCAGCATCAAGCGCGACGGCGATCACTACGTCATCAACGGCACCAAATGGTGGTCGTCGGGTGCGGGCGATCCGCGTTGCAAGATCGCGATTCTGATGGGCAAAACCGACTTCAATGCGCCGAAGCATCAGCAGCAGTCGCAAATTCTCGTACCGCTTGATACCAAGGGGATCACCATCGAGAAGATGCTGCCGGTATTCGGGTTCGACGACGCGCCGCATGGCCATGCACAAATTCGGCTTGAGAATGTTCGCGTTCCGGCGAGCAATCTTCTGCTCGGCGAAGGCCGCGGGTTCGAGATCGCGCAGGGCCGTCTGGGGCCAGGCCGTATCCATCACTGCATGCGCACTATCGGCAAGGCCGAGGAAGCGCTGGAGAAGATGGTCAAGCGCCTGTCTTCGCGCACCGCGTTCGGCAAAAAAATCATCGAGCATTCGGTGTGGGAGCAGCGCATCGGCGAAGCGCGAACCGACATCGAGATGAATCGACTGTTGTGCCTCAAGGCCGCCGACATGATGGACAAGGTTGGCAACAAGACCGCGCAGCTTGAAATCGCAATGATCAAGGTGTCTGCGCCTAACATGGCGCTGCGCATCATCGACAACGCAATCCAGGCGTTCGGCGCTGCAGGTGTTTCGGACGAAGCCGGCCTTGCAAAGGACTACGCTGGCATCCGCACGCTGCGTCTTGCGGACGGTCCCGATGAAGTTCACAATCGTGCCATCGCACGGCTTGAACTTCGCAAATACGCGAATATAGCGCCGGCCAAACACTAAGACGCACCGATCGGAGGCCGTGTATGGCGCTCGGCGTGAGAAACGACGCTGAATATTCGGGGACGAAACCTGTCGAGGAACGGCATCGCATCAACGATGCCGCTCTCGCGGCGTGGATGAGCGAACATGTCGAGGGCTTCAAAGGGCCTTTGACGGTTCTGCAGTTCAAGGGCGGTCAATCCAATCCGACTTACCGTCTCGATACGCCGACGACGTCATACGTGTTACGACGCAAGCCGTTCGGCCCGCTGTTGCCGTCGGCGCACGCCGTCGATCGCGAATTCAAGGTGATCGCCGCGCTTCACAAACAGGGTTTCCCCGTCGCTCGCGCTTATGCACTGTGCATGGACGATGCAGTGATCGGCGCGGCATTCTACATTATGTCGATGGAAGAGGGGCGGGTGTTCTGGAATCCGCAGCTCCCCAATCAATCGCCGGATGAGCGCCGCGCGATCTTCACCGACAAGATCGAAACGCTGGCGAAACTTCACAGCTACGATCCGGAAAAAATCGGCCTCGGCGATTTCGGCAAGCCGGGAAACTATTTCCAGCGTCAGGTCGATCGCTGGACCAAACAATATCGTGCCGCTGAGCTTGAGACGATTCCTGAAATGGATCGCCTGATCGAGTGGCTGCCGAAAACGCTGCCGCAGCAGGAGCGCGTGTCCGTCGTTCACGGCGACTATCGTCTCGACAATATGATTTTCGATCAGAACAAGCCGAAGGTGAAAGCGGTTCTTGACTGGGAATTGTCCACGCTCGGCGATCCGATGGCGGATTTCACGTACTTGCTGATGCAATGGGTGATGCCGGGTCTTGAAGGCGCGGATCTCAAGGCGCTCAACATTCCGACGATGGAAGACGCCGTCGCGATCTACTCCAAGGCGTCGGGTGGAGTCAAAATTCCAGACATCAACTGGTACTTCTCTTACAATCTGTTTCGTCTCGCTGGCATCACGCAAGGCATCGCCAAGCGCATCAAGGACGGCACGGCAGCCAGCGCGAAAGCGGCGGAGTCTGCCGCGCGTACCATTCCGCTCGCGCAAGCGTCGTGGAGTTTTGCGCAGAAGGCCGGAGCGAGCTGAGTTTTTCGCTCTCATTCACGAACAATCGGGAGAACGTCATGGGTCGCCTTCAAGGCAAGTCCGTCATCATCACGGGCGCAGGCAGCGGCATCGGTCGCGCCGCGTCGCTGATGTTCACCAAGGAAGGCGCAAAGCTGATCGCCGTCGACAAGACCGACGGCGTGAAAGAAACCGTCGAACAAGTGAAGAAGGCGGGCGGCACAGCGGAAGCCGTGATGGCGGACGCGGGCGCCGAGAGCGACGTCAAGAACTTCATCGCGAAGGCGATCTCATCCTACGGCAAGCTGGACGCGATCTGGGCCAATGCGGGCATCAGCGGCGGACTCGTGCCGCTTGCCGAGCAGACGCCGGAGCACTGGATGGAAATTCTCCGCGTCAATCTGATCGGGCCTTTCCTTGCGGTGAAACATTCGATCCCGCATCTTGTGAAGCAGGGACACGGCGCGATCGTCTGCACGGCCTCGGTCGCTGGCCTGAAATCCGGCGCGAGCGGGCATCCATACGCTTCCAGTAAAGCCGGCGTCATCAGTCTCGTGCAAACCACGGCTTATTCACTGTCGGGAACAGGCGTGCGCATCAACGCGGTATGTCCGGGTCTGATCGAGACTGGCATGACCAAACCGATTTTCGACAATGCCAAAGAGCGCGGCACCGACGGCAAGATTGGACAACTCAATCCGCTCAAGCGCGCAGGCCAGCCGCACGAACTCGCGGCGATGGGATTGTTTCTCGCGAGCGACGAAGCGTCATACGTCAATGGACAGGCGTTCCCGGTCGATGGCGGTCTGACCGCGTCGATGCCTTACGCCGGCAAGCCGATCTGATTGCATGTCGCAAGCGCCCGCCAAACCGTTTCTCGCGCAGCATTCCGTTCCGTCGGGCGTGATATCGACGCGCTGGTGGTGGGTACGCCACGCGCCGGTGCGGTCCGATGGGGGCAACATTTACGGGCAGATCGATATCGAGTGCGACTGCAGCGATCACCATGTCTTCGAGGGCGTCGCGAAATTTCTTCCGCGCAACGCGGCATGGGTCGCCAGCAATCTGAAGCGAACGCACCAGACCGCCGAGGCGATCTGGGCCGCAGGATTTCCGAAGCCTGCGGCGATGGAAAAGGACGAGGCATTTGCCGAACAAAACCTGGGCGAGTGGCAGGGCATGAATCGCGCAGCGTTTTTTGCCTCGCGTCCGCCGTCGATCGCGAGCTATTGGTTCGCGCCCGCCCACGAACGCGCCCCGGGGGGCGAAAGTTTCAACGATCTGTTCGACCGTACCGTCGCGGGCATCGCGCGCATCGGCGCGCTGCACGCCGGCAAGGACATCGTCTGCGTCTCGCATGGCGGACCGATCAAGGCGGCGATTGCGCATGCGCTCGGACTCAAAGCGAACGCGGGCTTCGCGTTCACCATCGACAACTGCTCGGTGACGCGGCTCGATCACCTGTCGGGCAATGAGCACAGCGGCTGGCGCGTGCCGATGATCAACCAGCAGCCCTGGATTGCCGGGCCGCAGCATGCGGCGATGCATCAGCCGGCAGGACCGGAAACCAAACTCGCGTAAGGAGATAAACATGACCTTGTTCGACATGACCGGCAAGAGCGCTGTGATCACAGGCTCCACCAAGGGCATCGGCCGCGCTATCGCAGAGCGCATGGTCGAGCATGGCGCAAAGGTTGTGATTTCGTCGCGCAAGCAGGATGCGTGCGATCAGGTCGCCAAGGAAATCAATGAAAAATACGGCAAAGGCAAATCGATTGCGGTCGCCGCCAATATTTCGTCGAAGGAAAATCTGCAGAACCTTGTCGACGAATCCAACAAGGCATTCGGCCAGATCGATGTTTTGGTCTGTAACGCAGCGTCGAATCCTTACTACGGTCCGCTTGCTGGAATCTCGGACGATCAGTTCAACAAGATTCTGTCGAACAATATCGTCGCCAACAACTGGCTGATCAGCATGGTCGTGCCGCAGATGATCAAGCGCAAGGACGGCTCGATCGTCATTGTCTCGTCCATCGGCGGCATCAAGGGGTCGACGGTTCTCGGCGCTTACGCGATCTCGAAGGCGGCCGACATGCAGCTTGCGCGCAATCTCGCTTGCGAATACGGCCCGCACAATGTTCGCGTCAACTGCATCGCGCCCGGCCTCATCAAAACCGATTTCGCGAAAGCGCTGTGGGACAATCCGGATACGCTGAAGGCATCGACGGCGCGCTCGCCGCTGCTGCGCATCGGAATTCCCGACGAGATTGCGGGCGCAGCCGTGTTAATGGGGTCAGCTGCCGGCAACTTCATGACCGGGCAGACTATCGTGATCGACGGTGGCGCTACGATCAGCTAGGCCGCGTCACTCCACGGCCGCGTAGACGAGGCTGCGCACCAGCGTGCGGAAATATTCGCGCTGCCCCGGTCCCTGCGACAGGAAGATGGCAAACAGATCTTCCTTCGGATCGATCCAGAAGAATGTACCGGCCATGCCGCTCCAGAAGAACTGGCCGACAGAGCCGGCGAACGGTGCCATGCCTTCCTGCGTGCGCACCGCAAAGCCGAGACCGAACGAATGGCCCGGCGGCACGAGATGGGTTTCGATAAACACATCCGGTGCGAGATGATCGGATGCCATGAATCGCAACGTCTTGTGGCCGATCACGCGATTGCCGTCGAGAATGCCGCCATTCAGCAACATCTGGCAGAAGCGCGCGTAGTCCATCGCGGTTGAAATCAATCCGCCGCCGCCGGATTCCATTTTCGGAACTTCCAGCGGATCGATCAGTTCGACCTTGTCGCCGGTCCACGGGTCCTTCGCGAATGGCTGGGTGAGGCGGGATTTGTTTTCCTGTGGCGTATGGAATGCCGTCTCGTTCATTTGCAGAGGAGCGAGAATTTTCTCGCGCAAATATTCGCCGAGCGTTTTGCCCGAGGCGACTTCGATGACGCGGCCGAGAATGTCGGTCGAGCGGCTGTAGTTCCACTGCGTGCCGGGTTGGCAAATCAAGGGCATGCCGGCGACGATCTTGGCATGTTCTTCGTTGGTGATGTCGCGGGCGGTAACGTTCGAGCGCGCGTACATGCGGTGCACGATGCTCATGCCGGTGAATTCGTAGACGATCCCGGAGGTGTGGCGAAGCAAGTCCTGAATCGTCACCGGCCGGCGCGGAAGTTCGTAAGTGAGAATGCCATTGCGCTCGACGCCGACTTTTTGATCGCGGAATTCGGGAATGTAGCGGTAGACCGGATCGTTGAGCAGCAGGTAGCCATCTTCGGCGAGCTGCATGATGCCGAGCGAAACCATCGGCTTGGTCATCGAATAAATGCGGAAGATGCTGTCGCGCGACATCGGCGCGCTTTCGGCCGGGTTCTGCCTGCCCTGCGCCTCGAACCAGCCGATCTGCCCGTGCCGCGCCACCATCGAGACCACGCCGGGGGTCGTGCCCTTGTCGATCTCGCGCTGGAATGAATCGCGCATCTTCTGGAGGCGGACGGGTGAAAGTCCGATCGATTCAGGTTTCGCGGAGGGAAGGGCGGGTGTGGATTTCGCAACGCTCGGCGCGGTGTGGACGTTCATGGTTTCCTCGGCTTTTTGGTCGCGGGTCAGCCCGCCTTCCGGTCAGTGAAAGATTGACGCAAAAAACGGACCGGCGAAAGCGTCAATTCGCGAGCGCGTTACCCTCGCGGATCGAACAGCTTGCGGCTCCCGGCTGCATCGAGATGATATGGTACTCTGCGCCGTCAAACCCCTTCATCGTGGCTTGCGCATTGATTTTCCCGATGGTGACCGTCGTCGAACAACTGGCGAAGGATCCGTCGAACGTCGTCAGAAGTCGCCGCGCAATACCAATATTTTCTCGGACCATGGTGAGCGTGTTGCCGTTAAACTGGATGCCGCCCGAAGACGTTTCAGGTCCAGCTTCTCTCTTTCCACCGTAACGCCCAGAGGTATTTGTGACGCGAAGAAACGGTCGTCCGGCGCTGCTGACATAGACAGTTGCCTGAAACTGGCCGACCGGATTGGTGTTCATCCCGTCGGAAATCCGTTTGTAAGTCCCGGATTCGCCCCATGTGATCGTGATGGTCTTGTTGTAGAGCTGTTGAGGCGCGGCTGCGTTAGCGGCGCCGGACAATGAAAGCGTCATCGCCATGAGGAGCGCCGCATGGGTTGTGTTTTTTTTCGATGTTTTGGATGCCATACCGTTTAACTCCAAACCCTAGTTGCAAATTTCTCCGGTGCCCGCGGAGTTCGCCCGGCAACCCTTGTTGACCTGCCTGCATCCCTGGATTTCAAAGCTGCATATGGTCTGCATGCCGCCTGTGGCAGGTTTTGCGGCCTCCTTCGGCGCGCGTTCCTCGCGCTTCGGCGCTTCGTCGCGTTTGGCGACTGGCGGCGCGGGCTTCTTGACTTCGATCTTCTCGCAACTGTTGTCGTCTCCGACCTGATAGCCTGCCTTGCAGACGATCTTGTTGCAGCGATCGCCCTCAGCCTTGTAACCGCGTTCGCAGATCAGAGGACAGACACGGCTCTGCTTGCTCTTGACCGCGTCGAGCGAGTCGAGGCTTGCAACTTTGACATCGAGCTTCATCCCGGCGTTTTTGTTGAATAGTTCCATCGCCTTTTGCGCAGCGGGGTTCCACGTGTCTCCGACAGCGCCGGTGTTGCAGCCGACGCGGCGCAGTTCACCCAGCAAGAGTTTCGGGATTTCTGCGACCGCAACGGTGTCCGGCTTCGGAGGTTGCGCGGTCTGATCGGGCGGCGTGAGTGCAGCGACCGCGCCAACGGGCTTTTCCGCTTTCGCCTTAGCCTCCTCCTTAGCCTTCGCTTCGTCCGCTGCCTTGGCCTGAGCCGCGGCTTTTGCGCGCTCGGCCTCGGCAACTTTGGCTTCTTCAGCCTTCTTCGCGAGTTCTGCTGCGACGCGCGCCTGCTCGGCCTTGAGAGCTTCGGCTGCGGCTTTGTCCTGCGCCGCTTTCTTCGCACCCTCGATGGCCAGACGTGTTTGTTCGTCCTGAGCGGCTTTCGCTTTTTCGGTTGCGGCAAGCCGTGCGGCTTCGGCCGAGAGTTTATCACGCTGCGCTTTCGCCAATTCGGTGTAGAGGCCGGTCGGGTAGGTCGTGATGAAGTAGTCCCACACCGCTTTCGTGCCGACGCGCTCGGCAAGTTCGTAGTCGCGCCGCGCTGCTGCATTCTGATCGGGCGCCGCTGTGGCCGGCGGCGGTGTCACTGCGATGGCTGGAACGAGGGTGACGTCGTTGCCGCCGAGCGAGCCGTAGACGAAAGGTTCCTGCCGGTTGTTCGTCACTTTCAGAACGTCGTCGCGCACAAATCCGAACGCCTTGCGCAAATCCAGACCCGGCTTCGGCAGGTATTTGACCAGTGCGGCCGTGAACGGACTGTTCTTGTCGCCATCGGACGCCGTCGAACCCGCCTTCGCCGCGAACGCGATCAACGTATTCGGACTGGTCGGCTCGACCTTGGCAAGGCCGCGTGTGACTGCGCGGGTGCCGATCGTGCGCTTCATGGTCTTGTTGAAAGGATTGTCGCGGCACGCATCGAGGATCGCAAGCCGCAGCTGCTTGGCTGGCTCCATCACCGTGAGGATGCGGTCGAGCGGAATTGCCTCGTCGAACGCATCGATGTCGCGCTCGAGCGACGCATCGACGGGGATAAGGTAGTTGGTGCCGTCGATCTCGATGCCGTGGCCTGCGTAATAGACGACGGCCACATCGGCATCGCGGGCGGTGTCGGAGAAATCGCGGAGCGCGCGGCGCATTTCATTCGCCTTCAGATCGCGCCGCGAGTCGATTACGTCGAAGCCTGCGCCTTTGAGCGTCGCCGTGATCGCCGCGGCGTCATTCACCGGATTGGGCAGCGCCGTGACGTTCTGGTAGGCGGAGTTGCCGATCACCAGCGCAACGCGCTTCTCGGCGAGCGCCGGCCCGCAGCCGAGCGCTAACGCTGCAATTCCCAGAATTGCAATTCGGATGCGCATTGCGATGCCCCCAAGAATGCGGAACCAAATCCGCGGCAAATTTCCGGTATTGCGCGAGCGCAAGCCGCTCAAGTTGCCGATTCCCCTCTGTTGTCGGTGACGCGGGAGGGGTTCACGGAAGAACGTTCTTCTTCGACTCAGTTACACACCAAGGCGCCGCCGTTCATGATGCCGCCGTTCGTGGTCGTGTCGTTGACTACGTGGCAACCACGCGCAACGGGTCTGCACACACCGCCTGGACAGAACAACTGCCCGGACGGCGCGTCCTGCGCAGCGCGGCGCGGCGGTGTATCGCGATCCGGACGCGATGCGACGGGCGGCACATATTTCGGTGGCGGCGGTTTGCGCACGACGATCCGTTCGCAGGTGTTGTCGTCGCCGACTTCGTAGCCATCCTTGCACGTGATCTTGGTGCAATTGTCGCCATCGACTTGATAGCCGTGCTTGCAGACGAGCGGGCAAATGCGTCCGGTCCGTCCCTTGATGACTTCAAGCGCGTCGAGGCTTGCGATCTTCACATCGAAGCGGGTGCCGGCATATTTGTTGAAGAGGTCCAGCGAGCGCTGCGCACCGGCATTCCATGTGGGTACGGGATCGTCCGCATAGCAGCCGACCCGCCGCAATTCGGTGAGCAACTGCCTCGGCAGGTTATCGTCTCCGGGTGCCGTCGTTCGCGATGTGCCTTGCTGAGGCGCAAGCGCCGCCAGCTTCTTGCTCTGCGCGCGGGCGAGATCGCTGTAGAAGCCTTCAGGATAATTGGCGATGAAATAATCCCACGCATCCTTGGTGCCGACCTGCAACGCGAGCTCGTAGTCGCGGCGGATACGGTCCGTCGAGTCGACGGGTGCGAATTGCTGGACAGGCGCGCCCGACACGGGCGGGGTCGCAGCAACAACCGGGCCGGGCACCAGCGCCACGTCGTTACCGCCGAGCGAGCCGTATATAAACGGCTCCTGCTGGTTGTTGGTGATCTTCAAAACATCGTCGCGAACGAAGCCGAACGATTTGCGCAGATCCATGCCGGGCGTCGCGATGTGAGCCGCGAGCGCTTTTGCAAACGGGCTGTTCTTGCCGTCGCCGTCGGCGGCGGTCGAGCCGGCCTTCGCGGCGAAGGCGATCATGGTGTTGGGATTGACGGGTTCGACCTTGGCGAGGCCGCGCGTACCGATGGCGCGTGTGCCGATCGAGCGCTTCATGGTTTTGCCGAACGGATTGTCGCGGCATGCGTCGAGGATGATGAGCCGCAGTTGCTTTGCCGGCTCCATCGCGACGAGAACGCGATCCAGCGGATAGGTCTCGTCGTAGACGTCAGTGTCGCGTTCGAGAACGGCGTCCACCGGGATCAGGAAGTTGGTACCATCGACCTCAATGCCGTGGCCTGCATAGTAGACGACGGCGATATCCGCATCGCGCGCCTGATCGGCGAAGTCGCGCAGCGCCTTTCGCATCGTGTCCTTGGTGACGTCGGCGCGCAGCGTAACGGACTCGAAGCCCGACGCCTTCAGCGTCGAAGCAATCATGGCGGCATCGTTCGACGGGTTGGTCAGCTTCGGCACGTTCTGATAACTGGAATTGCCGATCACAAGCGCGACGCGTTTCTCGGCCGATGCGCCGGTCGCAGTTAGCGCGAGAAAGAGTGCGGTCAATAAAAGGTGACGGATGCGCAATTCGCGAGCCTCCAGAAGAAGCCGGGCATTTATTTAAATGTACGGCCAGAATAGCCCTTAGCCGCGCCGACTCAAGGGCAGATGGCTTTGTTGGACGCAATGTTCAGCGCTAAGGTTCGATGGAAGCGAATAAATTCCTTGATGCTGCAGCACAAAACGCGTGGACGACTGGCGGTATCGCGGCGAAACCGCAAAGGTGAAACGTCAGGTTTCGCGCGGCTCGAACTGAGGTGTCACGAGACGAATCTCGCAAATCATTCCCGCCGGGTCATAGCTTGCCTTGAAGCTGCCGTTCATCTGCTGGGCGAGGCTTGAGATCATGCGCGATCCGAACCCCTCATGCTGCGGAGGCTGGACCGGCGGACCGCCGGATTCGTGCCATGTCAGATCGATGGCGACGCCTTTCGGATCGGGTTCCGTCGTCCAGCTGATGTCGACCCGGCCCCCGGTGTTCGACAGCGCACCATATTTCAGCGCGTTGGTGCAAAGCTCGTGCAGAATCATAGCGACGGGTACGGCGGCGGTCGGCGGCAGGTCGACCGGGGGCCCTGAAATCGTGAAGCGATGACCGCTTTCTTCCTTGAGCGGTGCCATCGCTGCTTCCGCAACTTCCGCGATGTCGGCGTGCTGCCAGTTCTTTTGCGTCAGCAGATCGTGGCCGCGAACGAGCGCCTGCAGACGGTCCTGAAACTGGCGCAGCGCCTCCGGCCCCTGGCTATGACGAAAGCTCATGCCCGCGATGGATTGCACCGTCGCCAGCGTATTCTTGACGCGATGGGCGAGTTCGTGGACCAGAATTTCGCGGCGTTCTTCAGCGGTGGCGCGCTGCTCTTCGCGCAACGCATTCTCGTCCATCAATCGGTCGAAGGTGTAGCCGAGCACGCCGATCTCGTCTTCGCGTCCCGCGATGCGCGTGCGTGCGGTATTGTCGCCGCGCCGCCACGCCTGCGCTGTTGCAACCATCTTCATCAGCGGGCGGCGTATCATGCCTTCACCGACGATCCATGCCAGCAGAAACGCAATCGTGCTTCCCAGCGCATACAGCAGAATGCCGTTGCGCAGCGCGCGGTCGATAGAGCCGAAGGCTTCTTCTCTTGAGATGCCGCTGCTGACGTAAAGCCCGAACGGCGTTACCGAAGCCGGAACGTAGCCGATAATTCTTGGAACGCCATCGACGCCGATAATGTCGGCGACTCCCGGTGCAGGCCCGTTGATCCGGTCCAAATTTGCAGTCGCCAGCGGCTTGCCGACATATTTCTCGCCGTCTGGCTGGCGCGACACCACGATGCCGTTGCGATCCGCAATCACGATTGTGCCGCTTCGCGATCCGCTGCGCTCGCGCAGATGCTGACCGAGCCATTCGAGATCGAGGCCTGCAACGATCGCGCCGACAACTTTGTCGCCGCGCACGATGGGAAGTGCCAGCGGAATCACGTTGCGGTCGGAAATCTTGCTGGCGGTGAACGTGCCGACGACGAATTTTTTATGATCGACCGCGTCGCGAAAATAGTCGCGTTCGGAAAGATTGGGCGAGGCGAGCGTCGGGTCGCTGAAGCAGCGAATGTTACCGTCAAGTCCGACGGCAAGGATTGCAGTGAGCGGCTCGATGGTCGGCCGGACTCGCACGATATAGTCGGTACAGGCGGCGCTCGTCATCTCGCTGACTTCTCCGGCCTCGGCCACCGCGTGGAGTGCGCCTGCGATCCCGTCGAAAATCTGATCGAGGTCGGATACGACGATCTCGGTGTTGCGAAGCGCCTCGACCCTGGCCTCGTCGTAGCGCGTATTGCGCAGATCGATGGCGTTGTAGCCGAGCGCGGCAAGACCGGGCAGGGAGGCGGCCAGCGTCAGCGCCAGCAGGCGACGCGTCAGAGGCATCCGGCGAAAGAAATTGCGAAGCGGCACGCCGGTATCCTCGACTTTTGAAACTGGCAGGAGTGAATCTATCTGCCGCGCCAGAGCGCCGCAATCGCCGGAAAATCCGGTTCCAAAGGGGCATTTGAGGGCGTGACGGGGAGAAAATCGTTCGCTATAGAAGCGCCCGATAGGAGTGTAGCTCAATTGGTAGAGCACCGGTCTCCAAAACCGGGGGTCGCAGGTTCGAGCCCTGCCACTCCTGCCATCGGTACGCGGCTTATTTAAGTAAAAAATCGAGGAAATGCAGGTGCTCGCGGACGAATGCGGGGCGCAGATGCATGCTGTCGGTGAATTTCGGTTCGCCTGCTCCGAACAGCGGCGAGCAGCCGTCGCCTGAGCCGCAGATGTCGAGGAACGGATCGAGCAGCGCCGCGCCGGTATTGCTGGCGATGGAGCGCAGCTTGGCATCGATGGCGGTATGGTCGGCGCGTAGTGCAGCTACAGAGAGCGGCGTATCGACATCGGGCGCAATGCGAATGCCTGTCATGCTACGCGTCACCATCTTGCTCGGATCAAAGCGGCCGCTCAGCGGCAATCCCAGAACCAAATAGACTTTCGCGCCATCGCTTTGCAGCGCGTGTACATAGTCTTCAAGGTTGGCGTAAAGCGCGTCGAAACCTTCCTTTGTGTTCAGCGCCAAACGTTTCGAGTCGCGCTCGACGAAAATATCTTTGCCGTTGTAGCCGATCCATGACGCCCCCAGCACGACCGACTGAATCTTTTCCCGCTTGACGAGATCGGCGAGCAGGCGCGGCTCGGTTGCGCATTGGGTGAAGCTGAAATGCGAGACCTGCGGTATCGGCGGGCAGCTCGGAAGTGTCACGAAGTAAACGTTGGCCGCGAGATTGCCCTCGTCGGCGAGTTGCTGCACGCGAGGCCCGTAATGCATCAGCAGGCTGTCGCCGGCCAGCGCGACTTTGCGGTTGCCATGACCGATGTGCGACACGAGGACGGTGTCGTGGTCGGTCACGTCCATGCCCTTGGTCGGGGCATAGATCGAGTCGAATTTCGCCGCGCTGATGCCGCGGATATCGAGTCCGCCGGGGTAGGGAGGAAAGCGCGTCGGGAATCCCTGATTGATCCAGACCATCAGTCCACACGCGCCGAGCAATGCTACGCAGGAGGCGATGAATTGCGTGGCGCGATGACGATGCGCGCCGAACCGGATCGGATATTCGATGAAGCGATAGGTGATCCACGCCAACAGGATACTGAGACCAACCAAGGCGAGGGCCAGCAGCGGCGTCAGCGGCTTTTCCATGCGAACTATGTGCGCATAGGAAATGATCGGCCAGTGCCAGATATAAAGCGGATAGCTGATCAGTCCGATGAAGACGGCGGCGCGGTTGGAAAACACGATCCGGTTCGTAGGTGCATCGGGGCCGGCCACGATGATAGCCGCTGCACCTGCAACCGGAAGCAGCGCGGGCCAACCCGGAAAATGCATGTCCGCGCTGAACAGCGCGACCGATGCGACAAGGGCCGCGAGCCCGGCAATAGAAATCCACGATCTTGCGTTGGGCTTCAACGCGATGTCGCCGCGCCACGCCAGCGCGGCCCCCGCAAGAAGTTCCCAGAACCGGGAGAACGGCGAATAAAAGTCGGCCGAGAGATTGCTGACGGACAGTGCGATGTTGATCGCGAAGGATAAAACAAAAAGTAAGGCCAGCAGCCGCCCGACCGGCGCGTTGATTCTGAAAACGATCCACAGCATTGCCGGCCAGACGATATAGAATTGTTCTTCAACACCCAGCGACCACAGATGCAAAAGTGGCTTCAAGGCAGCCGCGCTGTCGAAATATCCGGTCTCGCTCCAAAGCGCGATGTTCGAAAGAAAGCCAGCGCCGAAGAAGACGTGCTTTCCAAGTTGAGCCAGCTCGAATGGCATCAACGCCACGAAACCGTAGGCAAGGACAGCGGCAAGGCAGGCAGCAAGCGCAGGAAATATACGGCGAATGCGGCGCCCGTAGAAAACCGAGAGCGAAAAGCGCCCCTGCGTGATTTCCTTGAACAGGATCGACGAAATCAGAAAACCCGAAATGACGAAGAAGATGTCGACGCCGACGAAGCCGCCGCGCAATACTTTCGGAAAGGCATGATAGAGCACCACCGAAAGCACGGCGAACGCGCGCAACCCGTCGATGTCGGGGCGATAGTTGGCGGGCGCGGGAAACAAACGACCGGGTTTTGTCATGCGAAAAGTCGTCGTTTCGTCCCGAACTTTGAGCGGTCTGAAATCCGTTGTGGAGCACTGGTTTAGCGGGAAATTTTGGACAGCGCCAACCCTAGAGACAGCCAGATTGTTTCGGTAGATTTCTCGAATGATCGTTATTTTCGGCGCGTCTTCCGACATCGGGCAAAGTTTGGCTGCCAGGCTGAAGGACGCGGGACACGATGTCCGCCGGGTTTCGAGATCGGGCGATGGCGACGCGCAGGCTGATCTTTCGACCGGCGCGGGTGTGGCGGCGGCGATGAAAGGCGCTTACACGGTCGTTTCGTGCGCGCATGCTCGATTTACCGATCGTATTCTCAGCGCAGTTTCTTCAAGTGTCGGCAAGATCGTTCTGACTGGCTCGGCATGGCGCTACTCGAAAGTCCCCAACCCGGCGGCCGAGCAAGTCCGAGGTGCCGAAGCGGCGTTTCTCAGCAGCAATCGCAGCGGCGTCATGCTTCACCCGACGATGATTTATGGCGGGAAGCAGGAGAACAACATCCGGCGGCTGCTTTTTGCAATTCGCCGGTTGCCGATCATTCCCGCACCCGGCGGCGGGCGTCAGATCGTCCAGCCCATCCATATCGATGACGTCGTGCAGTGTCTTTTTGCAGCGACGACAAAAAACTGGAGCGGTCCGAACGTTGTCGCCATCGCCGGTCCTCCATTGACTTGGCACAAAATGGTGCAGAGCTGCGCCTCTTCCATTCAATGTCCGAAGCCAATCGTGAGCGTTCCGGCATTTCCGATCGTCGCAGCTCTGTCGGTGCTCAACAAGTTTGGCGTCAATAGGTTCGACGCCAATGTGGTACGCAGATTCCGGGAAGACGTGAACGTGCCGATTGATGAGATGGTATCGACTCTCTCGGTTCGGCCTCGCGATTTTGAATCGGGGATTCGGCAAGCCGTTGCTGAATGGAGGCGCGAAGGCGCGCTCTGGTAAGTTAACGAGCCGGTTGCGGACGCCTGGCCGTCTCGCTTTGGGCGACCGTATCAATTTGAACAGATTGCGCCTTCGGAAATGCGGGTTTCCGCGAGCGGCCTGGTCGCATTGTGCGTGTTTGGCACACATTTTCTGGCACGCCGCTTGCTCAACCGAATAGATCGCACTGGGAGCCATCCATGCCGACAGATCAGCAAGCTCATACGACGGTCCCGACTCCGACGGGCCGGGTCGATGCACTCGATCTGTTAAGGTTACTCGCTGTCGCCGGGGTTGTGCTCTATCACTTCGGATTCAACGGGCCGACCTCGAACGGCATCACCTACGTAGCGCTTCCGGGCCTCAGTGGCTTTGCGCGCTACGGCTATCTCGGCGTTCAGTTGTTTTTTGTCGTCAGCGGCTTCGTCATTGCTTTCTCAGCGCAGGGACGCACTGCGAGCGAATTTCTGATTGCCCGCATCTCGCGAATTTATCCGGCGTTTTTGTTCTGCATGACGCTGACTTTTCTGGCGTCGCTTTTTTTCGGTGGACCGGAGTTCAGCGTCAGCGCAAAGCAATATTTGGCGAATCTTTTCATCGCGGCCCCCGCGCTGGGGCAGCCTTATGTCGATCTCGTCTACTGGACACTTATCCTTGAGCTGACCTTTTATGGCTGGGTATTCCTGCTGATGCTGATTCATCAGTTGGAAAAATTGCCGACCGTCATTCTGCCGGCGTGGCTTGCGATTTCGCTGTTCAACGAGGCATCGCTCCATTCGCACACGCTGACCAAGTTGCTGCTGACCGACCAGAGCGGCTTCTTCGCCACTGGCGTCATGCTCTACGAAATCTATCGTGGCCGCAGCAATCTGCTGACGCTCGTCACTCTTGTATTCGCGGCAACCGTCGCAGTGACGCAGGGCGTGTTGAACTCGTATCTGATGGCAGCGGAATTCAAAACGGCATTCGACCCTTATGTCGTCGCCCCGGTTTGCGTCGCCATCATTGTGCTCGCGTTCGCGGCGATACGGACCCCGCGCATTTTCTTGCCGGCCTCCATCGTGCTCGCCCTCGGCGGATTGACCTATCCGCTTTATCTGTTCCACGCGGAAATCGGTTACATCGCGTTCCGCCGCCTCGGCGGGGAGCAGGATCCGGTTGCGACCGTAACGCTGGTGCTGTCGGCAATTCTGTTGCTGTCGCTCTTGACCTGGCGATACGTCGATCGTCCAGGGCAGAAATGGATGCGCATATGGCTGACAGCCACGGCTGCCACGCTCAGCCGGTATCCGCTGGCAACCCGCAGCAAGGCGCTGTTCTCGTTCTCGAAATAATCCCGCCGCATCTGGGCAGGCGTGTGCACGTCGCACAGCAACGTCATCATTGCTGTCTTTTCTGATGGCTGATGCGATGGTCTAAATCTGCCTTGCCGAGTTTTGTTTTGCGGGGGCAGAACATGACTTTTTCTTCAAAACGAAATTTCAATCGCGTCATCGGTCTTTCCGGTGTTTGTTCGCTCGCGTTCTTTCTTTCCGCAACTAGCGCAATATGCGCCGGCGCCCCGGCCCAGCTCCTTGGAAAATCGATTTCGGTTGGCTGGGCCGAGGGACGCTCGGAGAAGACGACGGAGGGGCAGGATCGCTACGTCAACGTCAACGTCGAGTTGGGAATTTACGTCAGTACCAGTGGTCGCCTGTTCTCTCAGGGCTCGCGCACCATTATGAGCAAAAGGGGCAAGCGCATCGCGCACACTTCGGCGTCAAGCAAAGGCCCCGACGGCAGCGTCATCAAGACCGCGAACGCTGCGCTAAACAGTACGCCCGCGGCATTTCATTTCGAGGGTCATTCGCTGATGAGCGACAAGCAATTCAAGAGCGGCGCGCGGCGCGTGACGATCAAGTTTGACGACAGCTACCAGAGTTGCTCGGTTGAAGTCTCCTACGGCAAGGAGGAAGGCGCTCCGGGAATCGTCATGCACGGTCTGAATACAAAGCTGCGAATGCTGACGACGGCGACCATCGCTGGGCAACGCTGTTCGATCAGGGACGGCAATATGTTCGGCGAGTAAATCGCTGGATTTCCTGGCAAATCCGTCGGTTTTCCTGACACTCGGGGTGGCGGGTTGCGGGCTTGGAAACCTTGACCTTTCGGCGGGTCCGCAGTAGATAGCGGCACCTGCTGTCGGCCCGTTTGACGGATATCCGGCGCGGCACTGAAATCCCCGGACAATCGAGCCCGCTTTGCGGCTCATCCTTGAGAGCAAGGATTGGGTGCACGACACGGCTGTCCGGATTCTAAAAATTCACATCTGCATCACGACGACAGAGACCGGATCGCAAGCGATGGCTTTCAGCCCGTTCAAATTCCTGCAGGAAGTGCGCAGCGAAACCGCAAAGGTGACGTGGCCGTCGCGCCGCGAAACCATGATCACGACGATCATGGTGTTCGTGATGGTCGCAGCCGCCTCGATTTTCTTCTTCGTCGCGGATCAGCTGCTGCGCTTCGTCGTTACCCTTATTCTCGGCATCCACGGCTGACGTGCGGATTACATTATAATGAGCATGCGCTGGTACATCGTTCACGCCTATTCGAACTTCGAGAAGAAGGTCTCCGAATCCATTCGCGAGCAGGCAAAGCAGCGCGGGCTCGAGGACCTGTTCGAGCAAGTTCTGGTGCCGACCGAGAAAGTCACGGAAGTGCGCCGTGGCCGCAAGATGGATACCGAGCGCAAATTCTTCCCGGGCTACGTGCTGGTGAAGATGAACCTGACCGACGAGGCGTTTCATCTCATCAAGAATACGCCGAAGGTGACCGGATTCCTCGGCGCGGAAAACAAGCCGCAGCCGATCTCGGAAGCCGAAGCCATGCGCATCCTGCATCAAGTGCAGGAAGGCGTGGAGCGTCCGAAGGCGTCTGTGTCGTTCGAGATCGGCGAGAATGTGCGCGTGGCCGACGGCCCGTTCGCGTCGTTCTCCGGCGTGGTCGAGGAAATCGACGAAGCGCGTTCGCGCGTGAAGGTCGCGGTATCGATCTTCGGCCGTGCAACGCCGGTTGAGCTGGAATTCGGTCAGGTCGAAAAGGTCTGATCGCGTACATCCCAAGTCGGGATGATTTTAAGCCGTGGGAGGTGAGGGCGGTCGCCAGCCGTCTCAAGCCGCACCACTAACAGGAGTCAACGATGGCAAAGAAAGTGACCGGATACCTGAAATTGCAGGTCCCGGCCGGTGCGGCGAACCCGTCGCCACCGATCGGACCCGCGCTCGGTCAGCGCGGCCTCAACATCATGGAATTCTGCAAGGCGTTCAACGCGCAGACGGCCAAGGAAGAAAAGAACACGCCGATCCCGGTGGTCATCACCATCTACGCGGATCGTTCGTTCACGTTCGAAATGAAGACCCCGCCGATGTCTTTCTTTCTCAAGCAGGCGGCCAAGATTCAGTCCGGCTCGAAAGCGCCGGGCCGCGACAAGGCCGGCAAGGTGACCAAAGCGCAGGTGCGCGAGATCGCCGAGAAGAAGATGAAGGATCTCAACTGTGACACCATTGAATCGGCCATGAAGATGGTCGAGGGCTCTGCCCGCTCAATGGGTCTGGAAGTGGCGGGGTAACGGACATGGCTGCAGGCAAGAAAATTCGCAAAGCCCGCGAGGGTATCGATCGCGAGAAGCTCTATCCGCTCGCGGACGCCGTGAAGATGGTGAAGGAACGCGCCTCGGCGAAGTTCGATGAAACCATCGAGATCGCGATGAATCTCGGCGTTGATCCGCGCCACGCCGACCAGATGGTGCGTGGCGTCGTCACGCTGCCGAACGGCACTGGACGTACTCTTCGCGTTGGCGTGTTCGCACGCGGCGCCAAGGCTGAAGAAGCCAAGGCTGCGGGTGCCGACGTTGTCGGTGCTGAAGACCTCGTCGAGAAGGTCAATGGCGGTGCGATCGATTTCGATCGTTGTATCGCCACGCCGGACATGATGCCGCTGGTCGGACGTCTGGGTAAGGTGCTCGGCCCGCGCGGCATGATGCCGAACCCGAAAATCGGAACGGTGACGATGGATATCGCCAACGCCGTGCGTGGCGCCAAGGGCGGCTCGGTCGAGTTCCGTGTCGAAAAGGCCGGGATCATCCAGGCCGGTATCGGCAAGGCATCGTTCTCGGAAGAGAAGCTCGTGCAGAATGTCAAAGCGCTTGCGGATGCGGTTGCGAAAGCAAAGCCCGCTGGCTCAAAAGGCACCTACATTCAACGTGTCGCGATCTCATCGACGATGGGTCCGGGCGTAAAGATCGAGCCGGGCACACTCTCGTCCTGATCGGTCTTGCAGTTTGAAGTTTGACGAACGGAGCGGTCACAAGCCGCTCCGTTTTGTTTTGGATTGGAAAGTAGAAAGCGATGCTCGAGCAGGTTCTGATTTATTCGCGGTTTCCGAAAGCGCAGCTCGTGGGCATCGGCGAGCATTACGATCTGTTGGATGCCGCAGGCAAACCGCCGGCCGAGAAGTTCGGCGCCGAGCAACTCAAGCCGATCCGCGCGATGATTACGGCAGGCGGACAGTCGATTCCGAATGCCGTTCTGGATTCGCTGCCATCACTCGGTGCGATCATCTGCTACGGCACCGGATACGACGGCGTCGATCTTGCCGAACTCAAGAAACGCAACATCGCACTCGGCAACAGTCCCGGTGCGAACGCGGCGTCCGTTGCCGATCTCGCAATGACGCTGATGCTGGCGGCGACGCGGCGTCTGTTGCCGGCGAGCGACTATGTTCGCAGCGGCGACTGGGCGGGCTCGAAGCCGTCGCCGGCGATGCGTCCGCCGCTGGGCATGACGGGGCGCAAGATCGGCATCTATGGAATGGGCGAAATCGGCCGCAAGATCGCGGCACGCTGCGCGTCGTTCGAAACGGAAGTCGGCTATCACAGCCGCAGCAAGCATGATGTGCCGTACCAGTATTTCCCAACACTCGCCGCGCTGGCGGAGTGGTGCAATGTGCTTATGGTCGCGGTGCGTGCAGGTCCCGATACGCAGCACATCATCGGCGCGGAAATTCTGCAGAAGCTCGGCGCGGGTGGGACGATCGTCAACATCTCGCGCGGTTCGGTGATTGACCAATCGGCGCTTGTGTCGGCACTGGAGAGTCATGCGGTCGCGGCGGCGGGCCTCGACGTTTACGAGAAGGAGCCGCACGTGCCGGACGTGCTGACGAGGCTTCCGAACGTCGTGCTGACGCCTCATATCGGCGGCCACACCATCGAAGGCCATCGAGCGATGCAGGACTGCGTCATCGCCAATCTGGACGCTTTTTTTGCGGGCCAGCCGCTGCGCTATCCTGTCAAATAGCGCACAACAGCCTGATTTTTGGCCCGAAAAATGCTTCCGAAGGCCAGAATCCCCTTGGCAAGGGCGTTCAGACTCGTTAAACATTCCTTTCCGGGCGTGCTGGCTGTTGTCGGCACGTCCGTGTTCGTTTTCCGAATATTTGACAAAGAGGAGACCTTTCAACGTCGACCATTCCGCTTGGACTGTTCGATCGAAGAAAGGCAACCCGCTGTTTTATAAGAAGAAACGGACAGAGGCCTTTTTGGACCCTCCGGGGACCGAAGAAGGCTTCATCCTGTCCAAGACTGCAGGTGCATGGCATCCGCCACGCTTAATCTCCTGCACAGACGGGTGAAAACCGGATTTCGCGACCCGCTGCCCTCCGGCGGCGCCAGCGGATTTGGTTCGAACCTCGACACCTCGTGTCGGGCCGCTTTCGGGCGGTCTGGGGCGAGAGGGCAGGCTTCCGAAATGTCGTCGTGCCCGACGTGTCCTGAGAACAAGTCTCGAGACGAGCCTGGCAAGACGATCGGTGCAACCCGGCGGTTTTGCTCAAGGCACAACCGCCAAACCGGAAAGAGCTTGCTGTGGAACGAGCGGCAAAAAAAGAGGCGGTCGAAGCGCTGAAGGGGACTTTCGGGTCCACTGGCGTGGCGATCGTCGCTCACTATTCCGGCCTCACCGTGGCCCAGATGCAGAAACTGCGCATGCAGATGAAGCAGGCCGGCGCCAACGTGAAGGTCTCGAAGAACCGTCTCGCTAAAATTGCTCTTGAAGGCACCGACGTTGCTTCCATTGGCTCCCTGCTGAAGGGGCCGACCGTGATCGCGACTTCAAACGATCCGGTAGCAGCGCCGAAAGTTGCCGTCGAATTCGCCAAGACGAACGAGCAGTTCGTCATTCTCGGCGGTGCGATGGGAACGACTGTCTTGAATCCCGACGCGGTGAAGGCTCTCGCCTCGCTGCCGTCGCTCGATGAACTGCGCGCGAAGATCCTCGGCCTCCTTGTGGCGCCGGCGACCAAGATCGCTCAGCTCTCCACCGCGCCCGCTGCGAAGCTGGCTCGCGTGGTTCAGGCCTATGCCTCCAAAGGGTGATGCGGCGTGATGCCAATCATCTCAACTGGTTCGAACTGATACGCTGAAGGAAAGATAAAATGGCTGATTTACAGAAGATCGTAGACGACCTGTCGAAGCTCACCGTTCTCGAAGCGGCTGACCTCGCCAAGATGCTCGAAGAAAAGTGGGGCGTTTCGGCTGCTGCCGCTGTTGCGGTTGCTGCGGCTCCGGGTGCTGGCGGCGGCGGTGGCGCGGCTGCTGAAGAAAAGACCGACTTCCAGGTCGTGCTTGCTTCGGCCGGCGACAAGAAGATCGAAGTCATCAAGGAAGTCCGTGCCATCACGGGTCTTGGCCTCAAGGAAGCCAAGGACCTCGTCGAAGGCGCGCCGAAGCCGCTCAAGGAAGGCGTGGCGAAGGACGAAGCCGAGAAGATCAAGGCGACACTCGAGAAGGTCGGCGCCAAGGTCGAACTCAAGTAAGGCGTTTGGTATTCGGGCCGGCCTTCGCGGGTCGGCCCGGACACCGCACAACACGGGAATGTGTGTCGATCGCGGGCGTAACCCCTCGAAAAGACACGAAAACCGCCCATATGGGTGGAGGCACGAAAGGACGGATCGTTTTTGAAACGCGGGTCGATTTCGGAAACGGGACGTTGGGAGACGGAAGATTTCGGGCTTTTGCAGTCCGTAGAATTTGTGTTGACGGGCAGGGCGCATGCAGCGCGCCCCGCGCGTCATTTTGCGTCCTGAGATTCGGATTTTTGGAACTCGGGCGTTTTTGAAATTCAACCCGGATGCGGTGCGCAATCGCACTCCGGAAGATGCCGCAAGTCAACAGCGGCGAGAGAATGAGAGGCCACGATGGCGCAGCAGACTTTCACCGGCCGCAAACGCGTTCGCAAGTTCTTCGGACACATCAAGGAAGTCGCAGAGATGCCGAACCTCATTGAGGTTCAGAAGGCGTCTTACGACCAGTTTCTGATGGTCGATGAGCCGGAAGGCGGCCGTCTGGACGAAGGTCTGCAGGCGGTCTTCAAGTCGGTCTTCCCGATCAAGGATTTCTCCGGCACGTCGGAACTGCACTTCGAGTCGTATGAATTCGAAGCGCCGAAGTACGACGTCGACGAGTGCCGCCAGCGCGGCATGACCTACGCTGCGCCGCTGAAGGTGAAGCTGCGTCTCATCGTATTCGATATCGACGAAGAAACCGGCGCGAAGTCCGTCAAGGATATCAAGGAGCAGGACGTCTACATGGGCGACATTCCGCTCATGACGATGAACGGCACCTTCGTCGTCAACGGCACCGAGCGCGTCATCGTTTCGCAGATGCATCGTTCGCCCGGCGTGTTCTTCGATCACGACAAGGGCAAGACCCATTCGTCCGGCAAGCTGTTGTTCGCAGCGCGCGTCATTCCTTATCGCGGCTCGTGGCTCGACATCGAGTTCGACGCCAAGGACATCGTGTTCGCGCGTATCGATCGCCGCCGCAAGATTCCGGTGACGTCGCTGATGTTCGCGCTTGGACTCGACGGCGAGGAAATCCTGTCCACGTTCTACAAGAAGATCATGTACAAGCGTGCCAAGGATGCCTGGCGCGTGCCGTTCTCGGCCGAGCGTTTCCGCGGCTATTCGACGATCAACGATCTGATCGACGCCGACTCGGGCAAGGTCGTGCTCGAAGCTGGCAAGAAGCTGACCGTGCGCGCTGCACGCCAGTTGCAGGAAAAGGGCCTCAAGGCTCTGCGCATGTCCGACGATGAACTCGTCGGCTCGTATCTCGCCGAGGACCTCGTCAACCCGAAGACCGGCGAAATCCACGCCGAAGCGGGCGAAGAGATCACCGAGAAGCTGCTGAAGTCGCTGAACGAGGCCGGCTATAAAGAGTTGCCGATCCTCGACATCGACCACGTCAACGTCGGTCCTTACATCCGCAACACGCTGAACGCCGACAAGAACATGACGCGCGAAGACGCGCTGTTCGACATCTATCGCGTGATGCGTCCGGGTGAGCCGCCGACTCTTGAGTCTGCACAGAATATGTTCCAGTCGCTGTTCTTCGACTCGGAGCGCTACGACCTGTCCGCCGTCGGCCGTGTGAAGATGAACATGCGTCTCGAACTCGACGCGCCGGATACCCATCGCACGCTGCGCAAGGAAGACATTCTGGCTGTTATCAAGACGCTGGTGGATCTGCGCGACGGCAAGGGCGACATTGACGACATCGACCATCTCGGCAACCGCCGCGTGCGTTCGGTCGGCGAACTGATGGAAAATCAGTATCGCATCGGTTTGCTGCGCATGGAGCGTGCGATCAAGGAGCGCATGTCGAGCGTCGATATCGACACTGTCATGCCGCAAGATTTGATCAACGCGAAGCCTGCTGCCGCAGCCGTGCGAGAGTTCTTCGGCTCATCGCAGCTGTCGCAGTTCATGGACCAGACGAATCCGTTGAGCGAGATCACCCACAAGCGTCGCCTCTCGGCGCTTGGACCGGGCGGTCTGACGCGCGAACGCGCTGGCTTTGAAGTTCGCGACGTGCATCCGACGCATTACGGCCGCATCTGCCCGATCGAGACGCCGGAAGGCCCGAACATCGGCCTGATCAACTCGCTCGCGACATTCGCGCGCGTGAACAAATATGGTTTCGTCGAAACGCCTTATCGCAAGGTCAAGGACGGCCGCGTCACCGACGAGGTCGTGTATTTGTCGGCGATGGAAGAGGGACGTTACCGCGTCGCTCAGGCCAACGTGCCGCTCGACAACCGTGGCCGCTTCACGGAAGAACTCGTCGTCTGCCGTCACGCCGGCGACGTGCTGCAGCTTCCGCCGGATCGCATCGACTATATGGACGTGTCGCCGAAGCAGCTCGTTTCGGTTGCCGCCGCGCTCATTCCGTTCCTTGAGAACGACGACGCCAACCGCGCGCTGATGGGCTCGAACATGCAGCGTCAGGCCGTGCCTCTGGTGCGCGCCGAAGCGCCGTTCGTCGGCACCGGCATGGAAGGCGTCGTTGCGCGCGACTCGGGCGCTGCGATTGCGGCTCGCCGCACCGGCGTGATCGACCAGATCGACGCAACCCGTATCGTTATCCGCGCGACCGAAGATCTCGATCCGACCAAGTCGGGCGTCGATATCTATCGCCTCATGAAGTACCAGCGCTCGAACCAGTCGACCTGCATCAACCAGCGTCCGCTGGTGAAGGTGGGTGACTCGGTGAAGAAGGGCGATATCATCGCTGACGGTCCGTCGACCGATCTCGGTGAGTTGGCGCTCGGCCGCAATGTGCTCGTCGCGTTCATGCCGTGGAATGGCTACAACTTCGAAGATTCGATCCTGCTCTCCGAGCGGATCGTGAAGGACGACGTCTTCACCTCGATCCACATCGAGGAATTCGAAGTCATGGCCCGCGACACCAAGCTCGGTCCAGAGGAAATCACACGCGATATTCCGAACGTTTCGGAAGAAGCGCTGAAGAATCTCGACGAAGCCGGCATCGTCTACATTGGCGCGGAAGTTCGCGCCGGCGACATCCTCTGCGGCAAAATCACGCCGAAGGGCGAAAGCCCGATGACGCCGGAAGAAAAACTTCTGCGCGCCATCTTCGGTGAAAAGGCGTCGGACGTTCGCGATACGTCACTCCGCGTGCCTCCGGGCGTGCAGGGCACGATCGTGGAAGTGCGCGTGTTCAACCGTCACGGCGTCGACAAGGACGAGCGCGCTCTGGCCATTGAGCGCGAAGAGATCGAGCGCCTCGCCAAGGACCGCGACGACGAGCAGGCCATTCTCGACCGCAACGTCTACAGCCGTCTGGCCGATTTGCTGGAAGGCCGCCAAGGCATCGCGGGTCCCAAGGGCTTCAAGAAGGACACCAAGATCACGCGTTCGGTACTCGAAGAGTATCCGAAGTCGCAGTGGTGGGCGTTCGCGTCGCCGAACGACAAGCTGATGGCTGAGATCGAAGCCATGCGGAAGCAGTACGACGAATCGAAGAAGGGCCTTGAACAGCGCTTCCTCGATAAGGTTGAGAAGCTGCAGCGCGGCGACGAACTGCCTCCGGGCGTGATGAAGATGGTCAAGGTCTTTGTCGCGGTGAAGCGCAAGATTCAGCCGGGCGACAAGATGGCCGGCCGTCACGGCAACAAGGGTGTTGTGTCGAAGATCGTGCCGATCGAAGACATGCCGTTCCTCGAAGACGGAACGCATGCCGACATCGTGCTCAATCCGCTCGGCGTGCCGTCGCGCATGAACGTCGGCCAGATTCTTGAAACGCATCTCGGCTGGGCGTGCGCCGGTCTCGGCAAACGCATCGGTCAGGCTGCGGAGGCCTATTGGTCGAAGCAGGATCTCAAGCCGCTCAAGGAAACCTTGAAGAAGGTCTACGGCGACGACGATACGATCAAGTCGCTCAACGACAGCGAACTGGTTGAACTCGCGCGCAACCTCAAGCCGGGCGTTCCGATCGCGACGCCTGTGTTCGACGGCGCGAAGGAAACCGACATCGAGGCGATGCTCGAACTCGCTGGCGTCGACAAGTCTGGTCAGTCGACGGTCTATGACGGACGTACCGGCGATCAGTTCGATCGTCAGGTGACGGTGGGCTACATCTATATGCTCAAGCTGCACCATCTCGTGGACGACAAGATCCACGCGCGTTCGATCGGTCCTTACTCGCTCGTGACCCAGCAGCCGTTGGGAGGCAAGGCGCAGTTCGGCGGACAGCGTTTCGGCGAAATGGAGGTGTGGGCGCTCGAAGCCTACGGTGCTGCATACACGCTGCAGGAAATGCTCACCGTGAAGTCGGACGACGTCGCGGGCCGCACCAAGGTCTACGAAGCCATCGTGCGCGGCGACGACACGTTCGAGGCCGGTATCCCGGAATCGTTCAACGTGCTCGTGAAGGAAATGCGCTCGCTCGGCCTCAACGTCGATCTGCACAATTCGAAGCAGCAGCGCCAAGGCCCCGGCGGCGAGACCGCCGAGGCGGCGGAGTAACGATCATGTTGCGGAGAGCGGCGGACGCGCCGCTCTCGCAGTCGTCATCGTCCGGTGG